>NZ_JAAOLX010000009.1 GCF_011601265.1 Iodobacter violaceini | reverse complement strand
GACAGTGAAACACCTTAGCGCCGATGATAGTGCAGATTACCTGTGTGAAAGTAGGTCATTGCCAGACACCCTAAAGCAGTAAACAAGACCCCCGTACTCGAAAGAGGCGGGGGTTTTGCTTTGCGCGATAAAGCTAAGAAATGGAGCAGCAACTGGCAGTGGGGGGGCTTGTTGGGTTACGCGATAAAGCCGCTGACCCAACCAACAAAACCTACCTCAAACCTACCCAAAATGGACACCCGCCGATCGTAATAGCAGCATGAGCGTATGATTAATATCATGATATTTAAGGCCAGACAGGAGCGAATGCGATGATTTATATTTTTACCGGTGCGGGAATGGCGGCGGATTCGGGGTTGCCTACTTTTAGGGATACCGGCGGGCTTTGGGAGAATTATGATATTAATCAGGTATGTAATTTCCCACGGTTTATTAAAGAGCAGAATATTCGTGATTTAACTTTTCAGTTTTATAACGAGCGTAAATTGCAATATGCTGTGGCAAAACCTCATGCTGGCTATTTAGCGATTGCAGAATTACAGCAACAACAGCCTGTTAAAGTGATTACCACCAATATCGATTTATTACATGAAGCAGCGGGTACGGCTGGCGTATTACATTTGCATGGCAGAGTGGATCAGATGTCTTGTGCCCAGTGTTATCACTATTGGGATATCGCAAATCATGTATTTGAGCCGGGTGAATGTGTGGCCTGTGGCAGTGCAATGGTAAAGCCCGGCATTGTATTTTTTGGTGAAATGGCACCGGAATATGAAGCTTTACACTGGCTGATTGAAGATTTAAAAAGTACGGATACTTTTGTTATTGTAGGTACCAGCCTGAATGTGGTGAATCCGATTGCGATGATCCGATCAGCAGGAAAGTCCCCGCAAATTATATTTATTGATAAGAATATTCCTGCCGCTGCCAAAGCGCATGGTGTGGTTTGTATGGAAGAGACTGCAGAAGTGGGATTGTTAAAATGGATCAATGCAATCAATCAGTCATAAATCATTCATCTTTGAATGTAATTGATCTGTTGTATTGCATTATTTAATCTATTTATATGCGATATAAATAGAATGTCACTTAGATTGTCATGGCATAGTACGGATATTGTATCTTCCTTGTTTAGTCATGACTCTTCGCGCCCCAATTCATTTTCTGATTCTTTGTTTTATTGCATTGAATGCCAAAGCTGAAGAGCGCTTGGGCGATTCCCCTGATTTCGTTAGTTCAACTAATAAAGTGCAGCGCATTGAAGTGCTTGGGCATAAAAATGCGGATGACAGACGCAGCTCAACGGCGACAAAAACCGTTATTTTAGAGGCGGATATCGTGCGTTATGGTGATAGCAGCCTTGTTGATGTTTTAAAGCGCGTGCCAGGAATTAGCGTGCGCGGGGTGCAGGGCAAGGGCGGCGAGGTGCGGATGCGTGGCCTTGGCAGTGGCTACACGCAGGTGATGCTCAATGGCGAGCGCGCCCCTCCCGGGTTTTCTTTAGATTCTATTTCCCCTGAATTAATCGAGCGTATCGAAGTGGCCCGTGCTGCCACCGCGGATGCCAGCACGCAGGCGATTGCAGGCTCGATTAATATCATTTTAAAAAGAAAAGTGGATATGGCCCGCCGCGATATCAAGCTGGCGGCTTCCAGCGATGGTGGCGAACCTGGCTTTGGCATCGATGGTCTTTTTTCAGATCGTGATGGTGAGTTTTCCTATACGATTTCTGGTGGAATTGGCCGCAGCAAAAATGTAGATTTATCCCAAGTCGATCAAGAGGAGCTGAATGCGGCTGGCCAGCTGCGGCTGGCACGAGTGACCAGTAAAAGAGACTTTGGGCAAAGCGAAAGGCTTAATCTTGCGCCAAGACTGATGTGGGATTTAGGCCATGGTGACAGCATTAATCTTGAGAGTTTATTACGCCTGCAGCATTCTGAAGGCGGTGGTGAAGAGCTAAGGCTGACTGGCTTGGGTGAGCAGCCCCCTTTGGTTCAGGATTTTACCCGCAGCATTTCAGACAGCCGCCAATTCAGAAGCAAACTGACTGTATTGCACCAGCTTGCAAGCGGAGCCAAGCTTGATCTCAAGCTGGGTGCCACATATAACCGGCGGGAATCAGATAGCCAGCTTGAAGGTTTTGATACAAAAGCTTTGCCTGCGCTCAGCCGCAATATCAACTCGCTGGCCAGTGATTACGGCGTTAGCCTGAGTGGCAAATATTTAAATGGCTATATAGAGGGCCATTCTTTTGTTACCGGCTGGGAAGGCGAATATAACTGGCGCGCCGAGGATAGGCTCAGGCAGGAAAAAGCCTATGGCAGGCCAAGTATTTATCGTGATGATTCATATACCGCCAGGGTAGAGCGCCTTGCTGTATTTGCTCAGGATGAATGGGAGATCTTGCCGCAATGGTCGCTCTATATGGGCATGCGCTGGGAAGGGATTGCTACGCAAAGCGAGGGCAATACTCTGGATGACGTGGTTAATCGCTCCACGGTGCTTAGCCCTATTTTGCAAACGCTATGGAAATTCGCTGAAAAAGATCAGCTGAGATTTGCGCTGAGCCGTACCTATAAAGCGCCCAATACCCGCGATTTAATTCCACGGCGTAATGTGGCTAATGATAATAGTGCTACCACGCCCGACACTAAGGGTAATCCGGATTTACGCCCAGAATTAGCCTGGGGCGCTGATCTGGCCATTGAGCATTACCTGGAAAAAGGCGGCGTGCTCAGTGCCAGCATTTATGCCCGTCAAATTGATGATGTGATATTGCCATCACTCATGCAAATAAATGGTCAGTGGGTTTCTCAACCTTTTAATCAGGGCCGTGCCAATTTGCGTGGTTTGGAATTAGAAGCCAAATTTAATTTACAACAGCATTGGCCTGATGCGCCTGCTTTAGATATTCGCGCCAATGTGGCGGCCAACTGGTCGGAAGTTGAATCAATAGCAGGGCCGGATAATCGCCTGGATCAGCAAACGCCTGTGAGTGCTAATTTTGGCGTGGATTATAAATTGCCAGGTGAGTTTCTGACTTTAGGTGGCAATTATAATTTTCAGAGTGCGGCGACAACCCGGCTTTCTAATACGCAGACTGCAATCAACCCCGCTAAGCGAACGCTTGATGTATATGGTTTATGGAAAATCAGCCCGGCGATGCAATTGCGTATTTCATTTGCCAATATTCTTGCTGAGGACCATATCGCCGAATCTCTTTATGCAGATCAAAACGGAGTTCGCCAGCAAACGACTGCCAGCCAAAGCGAGATGACGGCGAGGGCGGTTTTAGAAATGCGTTTATAAGAATACTGCCCATTCAATCCCCTGCTTCCAGAGAATCGTATGCCCCAGCTTGAAACGCCCCAAGTCGCACCGCAAGCAGTGAGCTTTTGGCAGGCTTTTTTATTCTGGCTGAAATTAGGTTTGATTAGCTTTGGCGGGCCTGCGGGGCAGATTTCTATCATGCATCAGGAGCTGGTAGAGCGGCGGCGCTGGATTTCTGAGCGGCGATTTCTGCATGCGCTGAACTACTGCATGCTGCTGCCCGGCCCCGAAGCGCAGCAGTTGGCGACTTATATAGGCTGGCTGATGCACAAAACCCGTGGCGGCATCGCTGCGGGTGTGCTGTTTGTTTTGCCCTCTTTATTTATTCTGATTGCGCTTTCCTGGGCCTATATCATTTTTGGCAATCAGCCTTTGGTGGCGGGATTGTTTTATGGGATTAAGCCTGCGGTTACGGCGATTGTGCTGCAAGCCGCGCATCGTATCGGCTCTCGGGCGCTTAAAAACAATATGCTGTGGACGATTGCCGCTGCGTCTTTTGTCGCCATTTTCGTTTTAAAACTGCCTTTCCCCGTGATTGTTGCTGCGGCAGCTTTAGCTGGCTATGTCGGCGGGCGTATGGCGCCTGAGCAATTCAGCATGGGCGGTGGCCACGGCAAGGTTGATGTATCTTTTGGCCCCGCGTTGATTGATGACGATACGCCAAGGCCAGAACACGCACGTTTTAGCTGGGCAGGCTTCATCAAAATCGCCATGGCGGGCTTGCTGCTCTGGCTGATTCCTATGGGGCTGCTGCTGACAAGCTACGGTTGGGATCGCACCTTTACGCAAATGGCCTGGTTTTTTAGCAAGGCAGCCTTGCTGACGTTTGGTGGAGCGTACGCGGTGCTGCCCTATGTGTATCAGGGCGCGGTGGATCATTATGGCTGGCTGATGCCGGTGCAAATGATCGATGGTTTGGCGCTGGGTGAAACGACCCCTGGCCCCTTGATTATGGTGGTGGCTTTTGTGGGATTTATTGGCGGCTACAGCAAGGGATTATTCGGGCCGGACAGCCTGTTTTGGGCAGGCGCTGCTGCGGCCACCCTGGTCACATGGTTTACTTTTTTACCTTCCTTTATTTTTATTCTGGCCGGTGGCCCTATGGTGGAAGCAACGCATAACGATTTGAAATTCACCGCGCCGCTCACCGCTATTACGGCTGCGGTTGTTGGGGTGATATTAAATCTGGCGCTGTTTTTTGGCTATCACGTGCTGTGGCCTAAAGGCTTTGCTGGCGCGTTTGACTGGCTATCAGCACTGATTGCTTTGGCTGCGGCCGTGGCTTTGTTCAGATATAAAATATCGGTGATTCATGTGATTGCGGTGTGTGCTTTGCTTGGCTTAGTTTTAAAGTCTCTGCCGTTTTGGAGGTAAGCCAGTGATGATAAAAACGTGTGTCCACGAAAAACACAAAAGACACGGAGAAAACTTTTTGGTTTTCTCTGTGATACCTTGTGTTCTCTGTGTCCTCCGTGGTTCAAGATTTGGATTTTAGCTTTGTGCTATGTGGCCTACACCCGGACTGAAGTCTTTGATGTTTTCCTCCTTCGCCAGCTCCGCCTGATCGCAAAAAAGCTCAGTACAAAGCCGGTGATGGTCAGCCCCATGGCGGCGATGGAGGTGCCGCGCAACAGGCTGTTGTTAAAATCCTCGCCCTCACTGTAATCCATCACATGTAAACGCCAGAAAAAGTCGTAAATCACCCATGCTTCATTGCGTGCTGCTAATAGCTCGCCGCTCTGGCCGTCAAAGTAAAAACGGCTTTGCAGGGCATCATCAAACCGTGCTACCCATACATTCTGGCGGGCAGAAAACTCATGCACCATGCCAAGGCGGCGGGGGGCTTCTTTGATTTTGATAACTTCAGCTAATTTGCCTTCGCCCTTATAGATACTGCGGGCAAACTGACTGATATTGCTGGCGTTGGCTGCGGTGACTGCTCCGCCTGCTGCGCTCAAAAGCAGCTCCTCTTTTTCAAAACGCAGTTTAAGTGCCGGGCCGGTGGCGGTGGCGATGCTTTGTACGCCGAGCAAAGCGCCTTTATCAGTGGGCATGGGGCCGATCTGGGCCGCCCAATTTGCAGGCAGTGGCTGGCGTGGTTTTTCCATCACTTCGCCACATTTAATCCAATCCTGAAAAGGCAGCCATGCAAACAGCAGCCCGCCCAGCATCCATGCCAAAACTTGAAATGCCACCAGATAGCCTATCCATCGATGCCAGCGAAAGAAGTTTGCAGCCAAACTCATATTGTTAACCTGATTAAGAATCATTTTTGTGGGCGCTATTCTAATGCCATCTTTTGCGGGCGGGCACCGTTATTTGAATGAAGCGGGTACAGAGGATTTGTGATTTCAGGCTGAGCATATTGTTACAATCAAAGAAGGCGGTTTGCTGCTGTTTAAATACTTACGTGAATATTGGCTTAAAGATAGGTGGATTGAAGTGTATTGCTTACGTAAGATTACACAAGAGATGGGCCGGTGCAAATCACGCTATCCACACCGGAGCCGTGTTTTGCTCTCAATATGCAATTGAGCTTAGGAAAGCCAGAATGTCGCAGAAAAATCCATCGCCAGCGGGCGGCTGGGGCGCGCTAAAAGCAACGCTTGCTACCATCGAGCCAGGTCATGCGGGCAAATCCGTAATTGCCTTAGCTAACGCCAATCAGCCCGATGGTTTCGATTGCCCGGGCTGTGCCTGGCCGGACAAACCCAATACCCGTGTGCAATTTTGTGAGAACGGAGCTAAGGCGATTGGCCACGAGATTACATCAAAGCGGCTTGAGGCTGATTTTTTTGCAGAGTATACCGTCAGCGATTTGCAGCTATGGGATGATTATTCGCTGGAGCAGCAGGGCAGGCTGACCGCGCCAATGCGCTTTGATGCGGCAAGTGATCGCTATGTGCCGGTTAGCTGGGATGATGCGTTTCAACTGATTGCAAGGCATTTGAAAGAGATAAAACCCGATGAGGCGCATTTTTATACCTCAGGGCGTACCGGTAATGAAACGGCGTTTTTATATCAATTATTTGTGCGCCTTTATGGCACGAATAATATGCCTGATTGCTCGAATATGTGCCACGAACCCAGCGGCTTTGCGCTCAATGCCAGCATTGGCGTGGGTAAGGGCACGGTGACGCTGGAAGACTTTGATCACGCCGAAGCGATTTTTATTTTTGGGCAAAACCCCGGCACAAATCATCCGCGCATGTTGGGCACTTTGCATGAAGCGGCAGAACGGGGCTGTCAGATTGTGGTGATTAACCCGCTGAAAGAGCGCGGCTTAGTCTCGTTTCAGGATCCGCAAAATCCGCTGCAAATGTTGCGCAACTCTGCTTCCCCTATTGCTTCGCTGTATGTGCAGCCGCAGCTGGGCGGCGATCTGGCGATTGCTAAGGCGCTGCTTAAATCGGTGCTGGAGGCAGGCGCGGCAGATCAGGCTTTTATTGCGGAGCATACCGAAGGCTATGCCGGGCTGGTGGCCGATATTACCGCCACTTCTTGGGAAGATCTGGTCAGCCATAGCGGCTTAACACTGGCAGAATTAAAGCAGCTGGGTGATGTGTATATCCGGAGCAAAGCCACGATTATGACCTGGGGTATGGGCATTACCCAGCATCAGCATGCGGTGGCGACTATCCAGATGCTCTGCAATGTGCTGCTGGTGAAAGGCAATATCGGCAAGCCCGGTGCGGGAGTTTGCCCGGTGCGCGGGCACTCCAATGTGCAGGGCGATCGCACGATGGGGATTAATGAGCGCCCCAGTGCGGCCTTTTTGCAGCAGCTTGGCAAGGCTTGTGGCTTTACGCCGCCATCCCAGCAAGGGCGCAATGTGGTGGAAAGCATTGCTGCAATGGAGTCAGGCAAGGGCAAGGTGTTTATCGCCATGGGGGGGAACTTTGCCGCTGCCACGCCGGATACCGAGCGCACGCATGCCGCATTGCGTAAGCAAAACCTGACCGTGCATATCACCACCACGCTGAATCGATCGCACCTTTTACCGGGGCTGGATGCGCTGATTTTGCCCTGCCTTGGCCGCACCGAAATCGATCTGCAAAATGAGCAGCCACAAAGCATTACGGTTGAAGATTCGATGAGTATGGTGCACCTGACGCAGGGCGTTAAAACGCCAGCGTCCCCGCATTTATTGTCCGAGCCAGAAATCGTGGCGCGTATGGCGGCCGCCACGCTGAATAATAGCCCGGTAGATTTTATGGCCTTGATTCAGGATTACGATTTGATCCGCGATTTAATCGCCATCGCGATTCCGGGTTTTACCGATTTTAATCAGCGGGTACGCGTGCCTGGCGGTTTTTATCTGGGCAATACCGCAAGAGAGCGGCGCTGGGCGGTGGGCAAGGCGCGTTTTAAAGTGCATGCCTTGCAAGCGCCTGTTCGTGATCAGCTGCAGGGCTTAACCACGCATCCGCTGCTGCTCCTTTCAACCATCCGCAGCCATGATCAGTACAACACCACGGTGTACCGCAGAAATGACCGCTATCGCGGCATTCAGAATGAGCGAAAAGTTTTATTTATTAATGCTGAGGATATGGCTGAGCTGGGCTTACAGGCCGATCAGTATGTGAATATCGTTTCAGTGTGGTTTGACCGCGAGCGGCAGGTGAATGATTTTCGCCTGCAGCCTTTTGATACGCCGCGCGGCTGTCTGGCGGCGTATTTTCCGGAAACCAATCCGCTGGTGCCCCTGGATTATTACGCTGTTGACGCGATGACACCGGCCAGCAAAGCCTTAGTGGTGTATCTGCAAGCATGAGCGAGGGCATTCAAACCGTAACAGCACATTTTTATTCTGATGATGGCTTACAAGTGCTGGAGCAGCAGGTGGCTGAAGAAGTGCCGCTGCTTCTGGTTTACAACGGCGTGGCCTATCTGGTGATGCTGTGCAGCCCGCTTCATCTGGAGCAACTGGCCATTGGCTTTAGCCTGAGCGAGGGCATTGTGGATGCCTATTACCAGATACTGGCTGTGGAAATCAGAGCCAGCCACGATGGCTATGAGGCGCATTTGCAAATTCCCAATCAATTTGCCGCCAAGCTGCGCAGCCGTCGCCGTAATCTGCAAAGCCGTACTGCTTGTGGCTTGTGCGGCAGTGAGCAGCTGGCTGAGGTGATGCGTGCACCGCAACCGATAGAATCCGATTTTCAAATTGAGCCGCAGGCTATTCTGGCCGGGATGCAGGCTTTGAGTCAGTTGCAAACCATGAACCAGCAAACAGGCGGCGTGCATGCCGCTGGTTGGTGGGCGGCAGGGCAGTTAACCGTGTTTGAAGACCTGGGCCGCCATAATGCTTTAGATAAATTGATCGGCCATTTAGCCAGCAAGCGGTACAGGCCGGATGGTGTATTGCTGATGACTTCACGCCTCTCTTACGATCTTATCCAAAAAGCAGCCCGTGCCCAAATGCCTGTTATCGCTGCGATATCGGCCCCCAGCCATCTGGCTGTTGAACAGGCAAGGCTGGCTGATATCACCCTGCTGGGCTTTGTGCGCGGGCAGCGTTTTACTGTCTATACGCATCCGGAAAGGGTGTTGACTTGAGCTCTGTAAGTTAATTCAGCCAGGTATTTGCTCTGTTTTTTACGGCGAAGCCCCATGACGATGCTTGCCAGCCCAAAGCTTATCAGTGCGTAGCATTCTGGCTCTGGGATTGGCGAGGGCATGATCATTGCTTGAAATGGCTCGTAGCCTAATTCTAAATTGCCATTGCTCAGCGAATTGGCAATCAGTGTGCCTTCTATATGGCCGGAGCCAATAACATCGGCGTTTACGGCCAGCACGCTGCCGTTTACAAAACGACTGATATTTATCTGCCGCGCATGGCTGAGATTCCAGATAATACGATCGCGGTGCTTTGCCATTGCGTCAGCAGAATCTGCGTGCTCTCCGCCATAATGGCCAGAAAAGTCAACTTTGCTCAGCGTGCTGTTGATGATGATATGTGCGCCAGGCTTGATATTATTGAGGTAAACATTGGTGAGAGCAGCATCGCCAAGGTTAAAAACTTGTAAATCGGATTGGCCATTTCCACTGAGCACCACGCCTTCGGCAATTGCACGCCATTGCCCGATTGAGGGCAGCTGGGCTAATTTTTTTGACAAGGCAGTGAGCTGAGTTTTTGCTTCAGAAAAATCAATGAATGAGGGATTCTGAACCGCTGCTGAATATTGCCAGCTTGCTGCGTTGAGCTGGCCACCATAGACCACATCGCCCATTTGCAACCCGTTGGGGCGATTAGGCCCTCTGCTCACCCAGCTGGCGGGGCTAAGGCCAATACTCGTGTTTGTATCTGTGTTTTTGACCGGGCCATTCGAGATAATGCCTGCCTTGCCCCATGCCGTGCTCAGCAATACATTGCCTGCCACCACAAGAGTGGGGGCAGAGGAGTCGTGAGCATTGCGATAGCCCACGTCAAATCCGGCATTTAAATTGCCGCCCACTGCCAGACGCCCTTCTGCGTAAGCCGCCATATTGACATCTGCAAAGAAAAAACCGCTGTATGCATGAGCTGCACCCAAATCAAGCACCGAGGCTTGCGTATAGCCTGCGATAGCGAAATTCAGAAGCAGTGCTATACGGGTTAATTGCATATCATTAAATCCTGATTTACTAATGGGCGTATCTTAATGCCATAAAATGGCATGTCAATGAGATTGCGCATTTTTCTTTATTTAATTCAGTATTTAAGAACTAAATATACTTTAAAAAAGGGCATTCACTGCTGAAAGCAAGGTGGAAACTGCAGCTTCGCTTGTCTGGCAATCCCTGCAGATATAAAGCTAAGCCTCAGAATGTAACTAAATTTAGATTTGGAATAATACGCGGGGTGGCGTGATGCGTTTAATGTGTTGTGGGGCGTTGGCCAGCCTGCTGATGGGATCCGCTTATTCTGCCGGGCCGGTGGTAGAGCTGATGGTAGAAAATGCGGCAGAGCCTTTTTCTAAAGCAGATGGCACAGGCTATAGCAATGAGTTGATTGTGGCTGTTTATGCTGCAGTTGGCATAGAAGCAAAGCTTAAAGTTGTGCCTTATGCGCGCTGTAAAAATATGGTTTTAGAGGCTCGCGCTATTGCTTGTTTTAATATGGCATGGGAGCCGGCATTGAATGGAAAAGTCAAATTCCCCAGCGTGCCGCTTTATACGGTTACACCGGTTTATTTTCAGAATAAAGCGAATCCTATTGCGGCAAAGAGCGAGGCAGAGCTCAAACCTGGCTTAAAAATAGGTGTGGTCAATGGCTATGAATATCCGCCAAGCGCCAGCCAGCTGCCTAAAAAAGGAATTATTTTTGTGATGGGCAATAGTGAGCAAATTAATTTAAAACAATTGGCAGGCAAAAGCCTGGATGCTGCTCTGGTCATGGCAAATGAAATACAGATTCCTGGTTATTGGGCAGAAAACGCGGGCGTGGCAGGCCAGGTAGAAACGATATTTCCAAGCACCAAACAAGATGTATTTATTGGCTTTAGTATTAAGCATCCCAAAGGCTTATGGGCGCTTAGCCAGTTTGAGCAGGGCTATAAAATAGTTGCTGATAACGGTAAGTTAAAACAAATTAAAGCAAAATGGGGCGCTCAGAAATAACTGTTGAAAAAAGCACTTATACACAATAAGTGCTTTTTTTATGCAGATGCTAAATGGCACTGATTTCAGCGAGCAGCGTGCTTAATTTTGATTTCGTTTCTGCTGACGCAGGCGTCATCGGTAAGCGGAGCTCGTCATGTATTAAGCCCTGCATGGCCAGTGCTGCTTTAATTACTGCAGGGTTGGGTTCGGAAAATAACAGCTTAATCAGCGGGCGTAATTGCAGATCAATTATTCTGGCTGCGGCTAAATTACCTTCCTGGATATAGCGCAGCATCTTTTTATACAAATCAGGCCGGATATGCGCGGCCGCAGCAATTGCACCGTGGCCACCCATACAGCTGGTAATAAAAATAAGATGATCTTCACCACTTAGAAATTTAAGCGGGGTTTCATTAATAATTTGATAAATAGCTTCTATTTGTCCGCCGCCACTTTCTTTAATGGCTGCAAATTGTGGATTAAGACTAAGTGCTTTAATGGTGGCCAGCTCTATGGCTACGCCGGTGCGGTAGGGAATATTATAAATAATTACAGGGTGCCGGCTGGCGGCAGCAATGGCTTCAAAATGCTGCAAAATCCCTGACTGGGATGGCCTTACATAATAGGGGGCAGAAACTAACAGTGCGGCAATAGGGATATCATTCAGTGCTGCTGCAGCTTCAATCACCTCTGCGGTATTGTTGCCGCTGATGCCAAAGGCTACAGGGTAATTCTTGCTGACTGCCTGGATAACAGCAGCGAGCAGCTGATGCTGTTCAGTTTGGGAAAGCGTGGCGGATTCACCCGTGGTGCCGCAGACGATAAGCCCATCTGCGCCTTGCTCTTCTAAATGCTTTGCGAGGCGGCTGGCGGCGGCCAGATCAACTTGCCCATTGAAAAAGGGGGTCACCATGGGGACCCAAATACCAGAAAACCCGGTCATATTCTTGCTCCTGTGCGCGAAACCATGGGAGGCCAAACCTTCAGACTTGAAGCGCTCAGGGAATAAATGAGGTGGATTGATTTACTGATTCCCGTCGGCTGTCGTCTGACGGGAAGGCTGCTCCGTCAGAGGGACAGCTGTTTCTTCGGTTTATTATTGCCAGGCAGATTGATGCATACCACGTGCCGGCACAGCAGCGGGGCTGTTGTCTGGATGAGTGGGGTAGTTTGCATCATCATTACTTTGGCAATAAGAATGGGGGAAGGCTCAATGTACTTTAATTTTTTTCTGCCCGCAAGGCGCCTGAAACATCAGCCTGCTACATACTGAGCATTAAATCGCGCCGCAATCAGACCCGCTGCATCGCCCACGGTGATTTCCAGTGCCATTCTGGCGCGCCCTTTACGTTGCAGTGTATGCAAAAAACGTGCGGTCTGGCTGGCTTCTGGCGGGCATACGTGTGCGATCAGGTCAGCCTGCAAGGGGCTTAAAAAATGGGTGTTGCCAGTTTGAATGACTACATTCACACCGGGCCCTGCTAATTCTGAAACCCACAACCAGCCAGCGATAGTGGCCAGCGTGCTGATGCTGCCGCCAAATGCGCTGTGATGATCGTTTTGATTGGGGCCGTAGGGCGCAGTAAGCTGCCAGCCGGATTGATCTCCCAATAGCTGAACCTGCATGGCTTTTAAGAGAGGAAAGCCCTCATGCAGTCTTGTGGTCCAGCGTTGGGAAAAATCATTCATGGCTTGCTTAGTTAGTGACCTGATACTTTGGCGGCAAAAAGAGCGCGGCAATTTGCGGTGCACGCTTAAGCTTAGACAGTGGAGCATCCGGCATTTCGTCGTAGCTTTGTGCGCGGGCACGGCTGTTTGGCGGCGTATTCATATTGCGGGTTAGTGCTGCAACAGGTGCAGCAGCAGAGCGTGCAGCAGGAATACGGTCGCGTCCGCGGCCTGGCTGAGGAGCGGTTTCGAGCGGTACAGTGCCTGGCGAGAAGCCCGGAACCGGAATCAGAGGCAGATCACGTTTGAGCATTTTTTGAATGCCAAGGTAAGCTTTCTCTTCTTCCGGGGCCACCAGAGAAATGGCAATCCCTGAGGCACCTGCGCGGCCGGTACGGCCAATGCGGTGAACATAGTCTTCCGGATTGGTTGGCAGCTCAAAGTTAATCACAAAGGGCAGCTCGCTAATATCCAGCCCGCGTGCGGCCACATCGGTGGCCACCAATACTTTAAGCGTGCCGTCTTTAAATGCAGCCAGCGTTTCTAAGCGAGATTGCTGTGTGCGGTCACCATGAATGGCTTCGGCGGAAAAACCTGCGCGTTTCAGCTCGCGGCCCAATTGCTCTGCGCCAATTTTGGTGCGGCAAAATACAATAACCTGCCCCATATTGTGGGTGCGGATCAGATGGGCAACGAGGGCTTTTTTGCGGCTGTTTTCTACCGGGTGCAGCTCTTGCTTCACCGATTCATTGGCTGAATTCTGGCGCGCAACTTCGATGACTTCAGGGTCGTGCATAAAGTCTTCAGCCAGCTTTTTGATTTCTGGCGCAAAGGTTGCTGAAAACAGCAGCGTTTGCTTGCGCGTAGTGCACAGCTCAAAAATCTTGCGGATATCCAGAATAAAACCCATATCGAGCATACGATCGGCTTCATCGAGGATCAGAATTTCAACCTGCGATAAATTAACCGATTTTTGCTGGATATGATCGAGTAAACGCCCAGGAGTAGCGACAAGGATTTCAACGCCTTCCCGCAGTTTTGGGATTTGAGCTTTAATATCCATGCCACCAAACACCACATGGCTGCGCAGCGGCATGTGCTTGCTGTAGGTGGTGACGCTTTCAGAAACCTGATCGGCCAGCTCGCGGGTCGGTGTAAGAATCAATACACGGATGGGGTGGCGGGCAGGAGACGCGCTGGTGTTCGCGTGTTTAGCAAGTTTGGTGAGTATCGGTAAAGTAAACGCAGCTGTTTTACCGGTGCCTGTTTGTGCTGCACCGAGAACGTCGCGTCCGGACAGAATGACAGGGATGGCCTGCGCTTGAATCAGCGTCGGATGTTCATAACCTTGCTCGGCGACTGCCTTGAGCACTTCCGGAGCCAGCCCGAGCGATGCGAATGTCATGCGTGTTTCTTTCCGAAAAATAAGAACAACGTTCCAATTTACACGAAGCGAGGCCCGCTGCATACCCTGACCGACCATCGGACAACAGTGAAACAGGCTCTAAGTCCGCCAATCGGTTAAACTAACGCCCATATTTAAACCTGACGGAATAGCGCAATGTTTGATCACGCTTCGCAATACTTAACCACCGTGCGCGACTTACATCGCTTTGCGGTCAGCCGTTTCAACGCGGCCGAATTGTTTTATGGCCATGGTACTGACAACGCATGGGATGAAGCGGCTTATCTGATTTTAGCCACGCTGAAATTGCCGCTTGATCGCTTAGAGCCCATGTACGACGCAAAATTACTGCCAGAAGAATTAACGCAAGTGCTGGCGGTATTAAAAGAGCGCGTAGAAACCCGCAAACCAGCTGCTTACTTAACCAAGGAAGCGTGGCTGGGCGAGTATAAATTTTATGTGGATGAGCGCACCATCGTACCGCGCTCGTTTATTGCCGAGATTATCCGTGAAGGCGGCTTAACACCGTGGATTGAATACCCTGAGCTGATTCACCGTGCGATGGATCTGTGTACCGGCTCGGGTTGCCTTGCGATTGTGATGGCCGATGCCTTCCCGGATGCGGCGATTGATGCGCTGGATTTATCGCCGGATGCGCTGGATGTGGCCGAAATCAATGTGCTGGAATACAGCCTGGGTGAGCGCATTGATCTGATGGATTCTGATTTATTCAGCGCAGTGGAGGGCGAGCTCTACGATCTGATTATTTCTAATCCGCCTTATGTAGACGCGCATTCTGTAGAAGAGCTGCCACCAGAATACCTGCACGAGCCAGAAATGGCCTTAGGCAGCGGTGAAGATGGTTTGGATATTACCCGCCGTATTCTGGAAGAAGCGACTCGCTTCCTGAATCCGCTGGGCGTGCTGGTGGTAGAAATCGGCCACAACCGCGATGAGCTGGAAGCCAGCTTCCCAGAGCTGCCTTTTGTGTGGCTGGATACCGAAAGCGGTGATGGTTTTGTATTCTTGCTGACGCGTGAAATGCTGGCAGAGGCGGGGATGTAAACGGCTTATTTGCCATTTGTTTTAAAAAAGGTGCAAAGAAAATGATTTTTCTTGCACCTTTTTTTATGGGCCTGAGAGGATAGCTTGACGCCATCGCAGTTGCTATGACTTTCTTTGGTGTAAGGTCTAGTCTGAAGAAAGTTTTCACAGGGATACGTATGCGGCCATCTTGGGTTTACGGCTTGGTTTTGCTGCTGGCCGGATGCAGCGCGCCAGAGCGGGCCAGCTATCAGGGCTATGCGGAAGGGGATTATGTGTACATCGCTTCTTCTCAGGCAGGACGACTCGATCAGCTTTGGGTGAAGCGGGGCCAGCAGGTTCCTGCCAAAGCGCCCTTATTTGCCTTAGATGCCGAAAAAGAAATGGCCGCCCAAAATCAGGCACAGCAGCAGGCTGAGGCCGCGCATTCGCAATGGCAGGATTTGCAGTCTGGAAAACGCGCCCCGGAAATCGCTGTGATTGCCGAGCAGCTGATTCAGGCCCGAGCCACCGCACATGATGCTTTACGGCAAAAAAATCGCATCAGCCAGCTCTATGCCGAGCACGCCGTTTCGCAAGCTCAGACGGATGAGGCGCTTGCCGCCGCTGAAAGCAGCGCCGCCCGTGTGCGCGAATTACAAAATCAACAGCAGGTTGCAGCGCTTCCAGCCCGCGATCAGCAGCTCAAAGCCGCCAGGGCGCAATGGTCAGCTGCTGAGGCCGCCTTGCAGCAAGCCAGGTGGCTGGTAGAGCAAAAAAGCGTGGCTTCGCCCAAATCCGCCCTGGTGGTGGACACGCTTTACAGGGAGGGCGAATGGGTTAAAGCCGGTGCGCCCGTGGTTAAGCTGTTGCCGCCAGAGCAGATTAAGCTGCGTTTTTTTGTGCCGGAAAGCGCCTTAAGCCAATTTAAACTTGGCCAGCCAATCAAGGCCACTTGCGATCAGTGCGCCGCTCAAATCCTGGCCAAAGTGGATTATATTTCTGCCCTTGCTGAATACACCCCACCGGTGATTTACAGCGAGCAAACACGCAGCAAATTGGTTTATCGCCTTGAGGCCGCACTTGAAAACCCCAAGGCTTTGCATCCCGGCCAGCCGGTTACGGTGTTTCCATGAGAGATCGGGTGATCGAAAGGCGTGCACAAGCATTTTGGTGTTTCCATGAGTGATTGGGTCATCGATGTGCAAGGCTTGCACAAGCACTTTGGTGATAAACATGTGGTGAATGATTTGTCATTGCAGGTGGGGCGGGGCGGGATTTATGGTTTTTTAGGCCCTAATGGCAGCGGCAAAACCACTTCAATCCGTTTGATGTGTGGCTTGCTGACGCCGGATGCTGGCAGTGGCAGCTGCTTAGGGTTTGATATTCGCAGCCAGGCCGCCGAAATTAAACGCAATGTGGGTTATATGACGCAAAAGTTTTCTTATTGGGATGATCTTTCTATCCGGGAAAACTTAGATTTTGTCGCCCGCATGTATCAAATGCCCAATCGTCGCGAAGTGGTGGACAGGGCGCTTGAAAGCCTGGGGCTGCAATCCCGGGCTAAGCAACTTACCGGCTCATTATCAGGCGGCTGGAAGCAAAGGCTGGCGCTCGCCGCCTGTATGCTGCACCAGCCCAAACTACTGCTGCTGGACGAGCCCACCGCCGGCGTTGATCCAACCGCCAGGCGGGATTTCTGGGAAGAGTTGCACAGACTGGCCGCTCAAGGCGTATCGGTTTTGGTGAGCACCCACTATATGGATGAAGCCGAGCGCTGCCATCAGCTGGCCTATATCGCCTATGGCCGCCTGCTCACAAAAGGGCGTGCCAGTGCAATTATTGCAGAGCAAAACCTGCTGACCTGGCAGGTAGCAGGTCAGGATTTAACCGGCTTGTCTAATCAGCTGCGTGCCCGGGCTGAAATTGCCCAAACGGTACTGTTTGGCGAAATGCTGCATGTCAGCGGCCACGATGCGGCCGGGGTTGAAGCATGCTTTGCTGCATTGGGGATTAACCATGCCACGCCAATTGCCACTTCATTAGAAGACGTGTTTATTTATTTGATGCAACGCTCTCAGGATAATTTTGGGGGTGAGCGATGAGTTGGTCCTGGACGCGCTGGTGGGGGATGGTGTGCAAAGAGTTTTTGCAACTTAAGCGGGACCGGGTCACTTTCGGCATGATTATTGGCCTGCCCATTGTGCAGCTGATTCTCTTTGGCTATGCCATCAACGCCGATCCGCGCCAGCTGCCCACCGCTGTTTTGCTGAGCGACCATAGCGAAATCACCCGCAGCTTTGTGGCCGCAATGGCGCATTCTGATTATTTTAAAATTGTCGGCTCAATACCCGATGAAGCTGCTGCAGAGCGGGCTTTGGCTCAGGGCAAGGTGCAGTTTGTGCTGCATATCCCCGCCGGCTTTACGCGTGAGCTGTTGCGTGGCGGGCAGCCGGAAATGCTGCTCGAAGCCGATGCCACTGATCCTGCTGCCACCGGCATGGCGCTGGGCGCGGTGCAGCAAATTGCTCAGGCGGTGATCGGGCAGGAGCGCGCTTTGCAGGAGTGGCAAAGTGCTGGGCCGGCTTTTAGCGTGAATGTGCACCGGCATTACAATCCCGAAGGCATCACACAATACAATGTGGTGCCGGGGCTGATGGGGGTGATTTTAACGCTGACCATGGTGATGATGACGGGGCTGGCCATGACGCGGGAAAGAGAGCGCGGCACCATGGAAAACCTGCTGGCCACGCCCGTTACGCCGCTGGAAGTCATGAGCGGCAAAATCATTCCCTATGTGCTGATCGGCCTGGTGCAAAGCAGCATTATTTTGCTGGCCGCACACTGGGCTTTTTCAGTGCCGTTTCAGGGCAGCTTATTTGCGGTTTATTGCGTGACGCTTATTTACGTTGCCACCAGCCTGACGGTTGGAATCACCCTGTCATCGTTGGCGCAAAATCAGCTGCAAGCCATGCAGCTGACGATCTTCTACTTTATGCCCAACTTGCTTTTGTCGGGCTTTATGTTCCCTTTCAACGGCATGCCTGCATGGGCAAGAGCAATCGGTGAAATATTGCCCTTAACCCACTTTAACCGGCTGATTCGGGGTATCTTGCTGAAAGGCAACAGCTGGGCTGATTTATGGCCCGACATCTGGCCACTCTTTGCCTTTGCCTCGCTGATTATGCTGATTGCGCTGAAGTTTTACCGGCGTACTTTGGATTAATCACGGATGCTACTCAGCACAATCTTCTTTGCAGTGCCTTCGGCACAGCCTCAAAATCTGGCTTGCTGTTGCATAATGCCAGTTAATCAGGCCTTGATTTTAATCTCAGCAATAAAGCCACAGCCCCAGTGATCATTGCCATCGGGTCGAGCAGGGCATCCCACAGATTGGCACTTTCCAGCACGCCAAGCGGAAACAGTGCCAAAGCAAGCAGCCAGGCAACTGCTAAAGCTTTATGCCCCTGCTGCCAGGCAAGAGCCAGCGAGATGGCGCACCAGATCAGCAGCACTTGCGGCGCATAGCCCAGCGCATACACATCAAAAGCCCAAAATCCCAGCGCCGACGAATAGAGTGCAATGCCGCTGATCAGCAACCAACCCGCTAATACAGGGCGTAGTTTTTGTTTGAATAATACGCCGCAGGCCAGGCCCAGCGTAGCCAGGCTGGGCATACTCAAGAGGCCCAGTAACCATGGCGAGCCAAGGATAAGGAGTGCGCCAGCGGCGATTAATAAGCGATTTTTTTTCCAGCCCGCAGCGGCCAGCGTCGCCCCGGTAGTACCCCAGAGCAGTAATCCTGTAAGAGATGCAATCATGATTTTTCTCCATCCAGCCAGGCGCGGTTAAAGCGTACATGGCGGATTTCAGAGCGCTCCCATGTGTAGACCAGATCCATGATTTCGTCGTTAACCAGCAGGGTGGGGTAGGAGAATTCCATGCCCCGGGTGTCTTCAATCACTTTTACTTTTTTCCAGTTTTTACCATCAGGCGATACGCTGAGTGCCAATTCGCTGCGCCCGTCTGTACGCGGGTTATGCGCCATGATCAGCCTGCCGTCCGGCATGCGTTCTACGGCAATGGCCGAATCAGGATTTTTTACATTTAGATTTTGAATCGGCGACCAGCTGGCCCCGCCATCATGCGTCTGCTGCAGTAAAAGCTGGCGGGAAGGCCCGCTGTTTCTGAACAGAGCAAAGGCGTCGGTGGCGCTGTAGGCAATGATGCCGGGTTGCAGGTTTTCACCTTCGGCATTCATCCGGATTTTGCGTACCAGTTTGCCGTCTTTATCAAACTGCAGGATTTCGCCAAATTTACGCGCCAGCTCGTGATATACAGGCAGCAAGAATCCGCCATCTTCAAGCTGGGCAGCATGGGTGCGCACTAAGGTAGATAAATTAAAGAAGGGGCTGGTGATGATTTTACTAGCGGGCCCCCAGCTGTGGCCATTGTCGGCCGAGATCATGCGGTTGAGCGTACTGGTGGCCCAGCCGCCC
The DNA here is from genome assembly GCF_011601265.1 of Iodobacter violaceini. Taxonomy (GTDB): domain Bacteria; phylum Pseudomonadota; class Gammaproteobacteria; order Burkholderiales; family Chitinibacteraceae; genus Iodobacter; species Iodobacter violaceini. The sequence continues at coordinate 149,634 of NZ_JAAOLX010000009.1, read as the reverse complement.
ATTGACACCGAAACATAAAATAATTGCAGGCGGCCCTGGCTATCGAGCACCGGCACGGGGTTACCTACTTTTTTAATATAGCGCCACTGATCTTTAGAGCTTTGAGCAGGCGTGGCCACGATCCATGGCTTAATCCAATGGCCATTCTGATAGCGCGAAGCCCAGACGCTCACGTCGGTAGCGCCCTCACGGCTGCCGCCAAACCAAAAAGCAATGCGCTCTCCGTTGGGCAGCGAAATAATGCTGGCGCTATGCGCAGCAGGCACAGGTGCGCGTAAACGTTGCACTTCCATTTGTGGCGTGCTGGCGGAGATGTGTGGCTGCTTTGCAAGCGCAAAACGCATGTCTGCAGGGCTTTTTTGGTAGTTGATAGCCAGTAAGCATGCTGCAACTAAGCCAAACAGCAGGGAGGGGCCTTTTAGCGTCATTGTCATCTGATCGATTCAGTAAGGGCTGCGAGTTTACCTGATATTGCCAGGGAGAAAACCTCCGGGCCGCCGTTGCCCGCTTGATTTGCATAAAACCATGCCCATCTCATTGGATATGCCCTTTGCTGGATGAGCCCTATGTTTAATTTTTTGCGCCAGCGCAGCCGGCGGCGTTATCTGGCCAGCCAGCCTGTACAAAATCATTTGTGGCAAAAGATGCTGCTTCTGCCTTTATTGCGTGGTTTAAATGAGGCGGATCTGGCCCTGCTTAAAGATCACGCCGCATGGTTTTTACATACCAAAACTATTACGCCGGTGCATGGTTTAGAGATCGACGATGAGCTGCGCTTGCTGATTGCCGTGCAGGCCACGCTGCCGATTCTTAATCTGGGCTTTGATGCGTATGACGATTGGCAGGAGGTGGTGCTGTATCCGGGCCGCTTTATCAGCCGTGATCTTTACACTGATTCAATCGGCCTTGTGCATCAGGAAATACGTGTTTTATCCGGGCAGGCGCGGCATCAGGGAGCCGTTTTGCTATCGATGATGGATGTGATTGAAGCGCCTTATCACCCCAGCAGCAATGTGGTGATACATGAGATGGCGCATAAGCTGGATATGCGTTCCGGCAGCGCCAATGGCTGCCCGCCGCTGCATCAGGGCATGAGCTATGCACGCTGGAAAAAAGTGTTTTCTAAGGCATTTCAGGCCATCAGCCGGCAGGCCGCGATGGGCGAAACCGGCACAATTGATCTCTATGCGGCAGAAAATCCGGCAGAATGTCTGGCTGTGTGCAGCGAAACGTTCTTTGCTGCCCCCCATTTATTGCTTGAGAGTTATCCCGACGTGTATCAACAACTGAGTTTATTTTATCGCCAGGACCCCGCTGCGCGCAGGCCGCAGTATCAGTACAGACCCGTGTTTATGATGGGGGGCTGGGTATGATGGGCCTGTTGCAAGCAGGGGCCAGCCCTGAGCTATGTGAAGAAATAGTGGCTTTGGGCTTGCCGCTTTGGAATGAATTGCCCGAGGGCGCTGCCCATTATCTTTGCTGGCAAAATGAGCGGCTGGAGCTGGTGACTATTGGCGAAAAAGGCACGGTAGCAGTCGATTTTGTCGGCGGAGCCGCCGCGCACCGCCGGCAATTTGGCGGAGGGCGTGGTCAGCCGGTGGCCAAAGCGGTAGGGATTAAAGGTGAATACGTGCCCAGAGTGCTGGATGCCACGGCAGGCCTTGGCCGGGATGCTTTTGTCCTGGCGTCTTTAGGCTGTGAAGTCACGCTGATCGAGCGCTCTCCCGTGGCGGTTGCGCTGCTATTAGATGGCTTACGCCGCGCACAGGCCGATGCAGCTATCGGCAAGATCGTCGGCAGAATGCGTTTGGTTTTTGGCGATGGCCATCAGGAGCTGGCTAAATTCCTGGCCGGGCAGGGGGTTATTTATTTATTTAACCCCCCGCTTGCCTCGCCCGAATTTGATGTGGTTTTTCTAGACCCGATGTTTCCAGACCCTACAAAACGCGCCAAATCTAAAAAAGAAATGGCCGCGTTTCAAACCGTGATTGGCGATGATCCGGATGCGAATGATTTGTTATTTCCTGCAAGGCAAATGGCCAAAAAACGCGTGATTGTAAAGCGCCCGCGCATTGCTCCGGTTATGGCTGGTGTGAAGCCTGATTTTGTTTTTGGCGGGGAAAGCACGCGCTTCGATGGCTATTTGCCATTGAGCCGGGGCTAGGGTCTGTTGACGTTTCATTCACGGCTGCGTTTGGCCCCGTTTGGGGGCTGAACAAGGAGAAAATTGCGACATGGTACGAGTACCATGAGCGATTTTTAACTAAGTACAGCCCCAAAAATGGGCTAAACCCGAAGGGCTGAGCCGGAAAATGGCCATTCACTGCGTTATGCTCCTCGGAAATAACCCGTTATTGCCTTCGTCGCATGCCTTGTGCCTGGCCGTTTTCCGGCCCGGCGCAATGGTGAATGAAACGTCAACAGACCCTGGCGCCGAATCACGCAGTTGGCGGTGGCATGGGCCAGCAGGGTGCCATCGGCTGATTTGATGTTTCCTTCTGAAACACCGATGCTCTTCGAAATATGCAAAATCTTGCCTTCGGCCAGCAGCTCAGTGTTTTTAGGAATGGCTTTCACCCTTTTTACATTTAAATCGACCGTGGCGTAGCTGGCCCCTGCCTCCAGCATGCTGTGTACAGCACAGGCGGTGACTGAATCAAGCACGGTGGCGGCAAAACCGCCGTGTACACCCCCCATAGGGTTCAGATGTCGCTCATCGGCCTGTGCGGTAAAGCGCACCAGGCCTTCGCTGATATGCACCATGCTCATCGGCATGGTTTGGGCAATGGAAGGCGCAGGCAGTTTGCCATCGGCCATGGCTTGCAGTAATTGCAGGCCCGTGAATTCGTTTGGATTCATAGCGTAAATGCTCAATTTGGGAGGTGTTTAAGGCAGCATGGCGGGCAAACAGCAGACGAAAAAAAACCACAGTTTGCACTGTGGTTTTTTAACTGGCTCCCCGACCTGGACTCGAACCAGGGACCTGCGGATTAACAGTCCGTCGCTCTACCAACTGAGCTATCAGGGAATAAAACGGTTTTTTATTTCGGAGGACTTAAATACTTGTCTTCAGAAACAAGAAGCGGCTTTTCAGCAGCACCTCTAAATATTGGCTCCCCGACCTGGACTCGAACCAGGGACCTGCGGATTAACAGTCCGTCGCTCTACCAACTGAGCTATCAGGGAATAAAACTGTTTTTTATTTCTGAGCGCTAAATGCTATACCTCAGAAAAAAGAAGCTGCTTTTCAGCAGCACCTTTAAATATTTGGCTCCCCGACCTGGACTCGAACCAGGGACCTGCGGATTAACAGTCCGTCGCTCTACCAACTGAGCTATCAGGGAATAACAGCTTTTACCTACTTTATCATCGCAGCCTGGTATCGTAAGATTCTTTGGCTCCCCGACCTGGACTCGAACCAGGGACCTGCGGATTAACAGTCCGTCGCTCTACCGACTGAGCTATCAGGGAATCGATGAAGGCCCGTATGGTAGAATCCGAACTCCTTTCTGTCAACATAAAGTATGAATTATTCGAGACGTTATGATGAAAAAAACAAGAACACTGTTGTTTTGTTTACTTTTATTCTTTGTAGTAATTGTATGCCTGCCGCTGATTTTGCCTTTGAATAACTATAAACCTCAGCTGGAAAAACGTCTTTCTTCGCTGTTACAAGCGCAAGTTTCTCTCGAAACGGTCGAGTTTTCCTATCAGCCCTGGCCCGTTTTCACGCTGAATAACGTAAAAATTGATGGTGAAGCAGGGAAAATTGAACAAATAAGTGTGCCGCTCAGCCTGTTTAATGTGCTTCAGCATGGTAAAAGTTTGAAAAATGTAACAGTGGCAGGGGTGAAATTAAAGCCTGCGCTTGCATTTACTTTGCCAAAACGCTTTGCCGCACTCGAGCAAGATCGCATTACTTTAGGTGATGTGGAGCTGACGAAGGCCAGCGTTTTATTAGATCAGGGTGAGCTGGGGCCGATTGATGGCGTGATCCGGTTTGCCAAAAATGGTGCCATGGACGATTTGCAGCTGGCTGATAAGCAAGGCCATCTTGATGTGCATATCAAACCTAAGGGCGACAATATTGGCGTAACGGTACAAGCCAGTAACTGGGAGCTTCCTCTTGGCTATCCGGTGGTATTTGAAAGATTATATTTAAGCGGCGAAGGCTCACCGGAAGGCCTGCTGATTGACGATATCCGTGGTGAAACTTATGGTGGCGTTTTAAGTGGTAAGGCACAGCTAACCCGGCAAACAGACTGGAACTTACAAGGGCAGCTGCTGGCAAAAGGGATTCATACCGAGCCGCTGAGCAAAATATTCAGCCCGGCTACGTTTGTTTCCGGCCGCATGGATGCAGATGTGCAATTTGTATATAGCGCGGCAGATTATTTAAAGCTTTTTGCGCATCCGCAGGTTGATGCCAGTTTCTTGCTGCGTGATGGGGCCGTTCATAATATGGATTTAGTAGCCCAGCTGCGTGCGGGTGAAACACCCGCTGGCCGGGGCGGGCAAACACGCTTTGATACCCTAAAAGGAAAAATGTTGATCCGTGATCGCAGCGTGCAGTTGCAAGGCATGGCACTGGGGGCGGGTAAATTTAATGCTCAGGGCGCGGTGCAAATTGCCGCAGGCCGGATTAATGGCTCGGTTTCGGGGCGCTTGCAAGCGGGTGTGTTAGCCATTGCAAATCAAATTCGCCTGTCTGGTGATCTTAGCAAGCCTGCATTAAATTCTGGTAATGCGGCCAGAACAGGTGAGCAGCCTCCTGCAACATCAGTTGATGAGTTGCTTCAGTAGCTTTCCCTGGATAAAACACCTTATTTTTAAGCGGATATAAATGTCCTGCGGAGTGCATCAGTGATTGATGCTCTCTGCAGGGCTTCGCTTACTTAGGGCTGTTTACACTCTGCATTAAAATTTACACCGCTAATCTCCGGGCAATTCGCTTGCTCATCATGAAAATCTTTATAATGGCGTTTTTCTAGCAAACAGCAGGGCACTCCATGGCTTGGACAGATCTACAGGGCGAATTGCAACATGGCGCAGATGAGCTGCAGGCCTTAGCAGAAAATGCTGTGATGAGCCCGCTGTCAAATTTTGCGGTGATTGCTTTTACCGGGGCAGAAACAGAGCCTTTCCTGCAGGGCCAGCTTTCCAGTGATGTGCGGGCTTTGGGCGAAAATTCGGCGCAATACTCAAGCTACTCCACACCAAAGGGGCGTATGCTGGCTAGTTTTCTGGTGTTTCGCCGTGGGGATGATTACTGCCTGCAGATTGCGGCAGAGTTGCAGGAGGCCATCCAAAAGCGTCTGTCTATGTTTGTGATGCGCTCAAAAACCAAGGCCAGAGATGCAAGCAGCGAGCTTTGCTTATTGGGCGTTGCGGGCCCTTTGGCCGCTGAAAAATTGTCTTCAGTATTAGGCGCTTTGCCCGATGCTGATTTTAGCAGCGTACATAAAGAAAACTGCACCGTGATTGCCTTGCCAGGCCAGCGTTATCAGCTGGTGATCAGTGCAGATGCGGCACCTGCACTCTGGCAGCAATTAGCCGCTGCAGGTATTGTGGCTGCAGCAGAATCACTTTGGCGTTTGAGTGATATTCGTGCTGGTGCACCCTGGATTACTGCTGCCACACAGGAGGCTTTTGTGGCTCAGATGGCCAATATGGATTTAATTGGCGGTGTGAGTTTTACCAAGGGCTGCTACCCGGGGCAGGAAATTGTGGCCAGAACGCAATATTTGGGTAAGCTGAAACGCCGTATGTATCGTGCCCGTATTGCAACAGAGCTGGCCGAAGCAGGGCAGGATGTATTTAGTAGTGAAATGAATGGTCAAGCCAGTGGTAAGCTGGTGTTGGCTGCACAGGCAGCAAAAGGCGTGTGGGAAGTCTTGCTGGTGGCTCAGATTGCCAGCCTGGAGCATGGTTTACATTTAGCTGCAGCAGATGGCCCGCAGCTGGAAATGCTTGATCTACCTTATTCTTTATAAGATCAACCGATGAGCATCGCTTTAAGCTTTGATTTACAGCGTGTAATCAAAGCTTAAAGTAGTGTTCACGATGATCATTGGCGTCAATGGGCGCGGTTTCGTCTATAATCCGCCCTCTGTATCTTAATTACATATATTAAAGGTGTTTGTATGGGCTTTCTCGCCGGCAAAAAAATCCTGATTACCGGTTTGTTATCAGACCGCTCTATTGCCTACGGCATTGCTCAGGCAGCTAAACGTGAAGGCGCAACACTGGCTTTCACTTATGTAAGTGAAAACTTGCGCCAGCGCGTAGTTGATCTGGCAAAAGACTTCGATACTGATTTGGTTCTGCCCTGTGATGTGGCCAGTGATGAGCAGATTGCCGAAGTATTTGTTGAGCTTGGCAAGCACTGGGACAAGCTGGATGGTCTGGTTCATTCCATTGGCTTTGCTCCGCGCGAAGCGCTGAAAGGCGATTATCTTGATGCCCTTAGCCGCGAAGCTTTCCACATCGCGCACGATATCAGCTCTTACAGCTTTGCGGCACTGGCCAAGGCTGCCCGCCCAATGCTGAGCGAAGGCGCTTCTTTAGTGACCATGACTTATCTGGGCGCAGAGCGTGCTATCCCTAATTACAACGTAATGGGCTTGGCTAAAGCTTCATTAGAAGCCAATGTACGTTATATGGCTGCGGCTTTAGGCGGCGATCGCGCTATTCGCGTGAATGCTGTTTCAGCAGGCCCGATCAAAACACTGGCTGCGGCAGGTATTGCTAACTTCAGCACGCTGTTAAAACGCGCTGCCGATGGCACGCCACTGAAGCGCAATGTAACGCAAGAAGAAGTGGGTAATGTAACTGCTTTCCTGTTGTCATCCCTATCATCTGGTATGACTGGCGAAGTGGTGATGGTGGACTGTGGCTTTAGCCACGGCGCGGGCGCGATGGAAAGCTGATCAAGCTTTTACTCCATTGAAAACGCCCGCTACCGGGCGTTTTTTGCATTTATATGTACAAGGAATAAGGCCATGTGCCAGCTACTCGGTATGAATTGCAATGTGCCTACCGACATCGTGTTCTCTTTTGAAGGGTTCCGGCGTCGCGGCGGGCAGACAGATCATCATTCTGATGGCTGGGGAATCGCTTTTTTTGAAGGCGACGGCTGCCGCATGTTTCTGGATTATCTGCCATCGGCCAGCTCGCCAATTGCCGATCTGGTGCGCGCCTACCCGATTAAATCGACCAATGTGATTGCCCATATCCGCAAGGCTACCCAGGGGCAGATCAGCCTCGCCAATACTCACCCGTTTCGCCGCGAGCTGTGGGGGCGTTACTGGATTTTTGCCCATAACGGCAATTTGCCGGAGCGGCCGGATTTAAGCAGCAGCCGTTTTATGCCGGTTGGAAATACCGACAGCGAACACGCTTTTTGCTGGATTTTATCTGAGCTTGCCCAGCGTTTTGTAAGCTGCCCGCCCTTGCCGGTTTTGAAGCAGGCATTGGCCGAGCTGGCCAGCCCCTTAATGGCAGTGGGCACATTTAACTTTTTGCTCTCTGATGGCCGCGCCTTATTTGCCCATTGCAGTACCGATCTGCATTACATCGTGCGCAAAGCCCCCTTTACGCTGGCGCATCTGAATGACACGGATGTCAGCGTCGATTTTTCCGAAGTGACCACGCAAAACGACCGGGTTGCCGTCATCGCCACCCAGCCGCTGACTGACAATGAAACCTGGATCAAAATGCAGCCGGGTGAGTTGCTGTGCTTTGTGGATGGGATGCCGGGGTAGGCAAATCCCCTTCAATCCCCCTTTTACTAAGGGGAAGGCTGCAATGCTGAATAGGGGAAGAGAATCAACTTCTAGATAAGTTTGATGTATTTATTCCCCCATTTGAAAAAGGAGGGCCAGGGGGGATTTTGTACTACCTCAACGCCGCTGCCAGCCCGCTCTGCCTAATCGATTGCTTGGCAATGGCTTTGCTCAGTACGTCATTGCTTCCCCAAATCTCTACTTTCTTTTTGGCGCGGGTAAGGCCGGTGTAGATCAGGCTGCGGCTGAGCAGCTCGTGCGGCTGGTCTGGCAGTAATAAAATCACCTCGTTAAATTCTGAGCCCTGGCTTTTGTGCACCGTGAGGGCCAGTGCGGTTTCGTGGGCGGGCAGGCGGGCGGGGCTGAACCAGCGCAGGGTGTTGCCTTCGCCTTTAAAGGCCACGCGGGGCGCGCCTTCCAGGATAAAGGTCAGGCCGATATCGCCGTTATAGAGCTGCACGCCGTAATCATTTTGCGTGATTAACACCGGGCGGCCTGCGTACCAGAGGCTGTTTTCGGGGATGAAGTTTCTGGCCTGCCAGTGCGCTTCTAACTGCTGATTCACCCCCATCACACCCGCATGGCCTTCGCGCAGGGCAGTCAGCACGCGGAAAGTATCAAAGGCGGCAAACGCCGCGCCCACATCGCCAGCCAGCACGGCCTGCCAGTAAGCCGCGTAGCCCTGATCGCAGCGGCTGAGCAGCGTTTTGCTATTGGGCTGCCAGCCTAATTCTGTTTCTGCCTCGGCAAATAAATCATCCGGCTGCAAGAGTGCCAATGCGCCCCTGGCGTCGCCCGAATTCACCAGGCTCGCCAGCTTGCCAATGCCACCGCCTGCGGCAAAGCGGTGGCTGTGTTCTAAATTCATCACTGCATTGCCCACGCTGCTGGCCAGGGCTTTACTGCGGGCAATCTCCACCCCAGTAGCGGTTTTGAGCGCCTGAATAAAATCGGCGCCGGGGGATTTTAAACTGCACAGCTCGGCAAATACCGCACCGGCATCCACCGCATCCAGCTGATCTTTGTCCCCGAGTAAAATCAGCCGGGCGTGCGCGGGCAGGGCCTCTACCAGCTGTGCCATCAAGGCCAAGTCGATCATCGATGCTTCATCCACCACCAGTACATCCAGCGCCAGCGGATTAGCCGCGTGATGTTTGAAACTGCCATCGGGCCGCGGCCCCAGTAAGCGGTGCAGGGTGGAAGCGGTTTCCGGGATAACGGCCAGTGTGGCAGGCGATACAGCCAGGCTGGATTTTCTCTCCCGCACCGATTCGCTCATTCTGGCCGCAGCCTTACCAGTGGGCGCGGCCATTTTAATGCTCAGGGTGTTGCCTTCCATAATTTGCAAAGCGGCCAGAATGCGCAGTACGGTGGTGGTTTTACCCGTGCCCGGCCCGCCGGAAATCACCGTCAGCTTTTGCATCACCGCAGCCGCAGCCGCTACTTTTTGTAAGTCTGGCTGAATGCCGGATGCAGGAAACAGCTCATCCAGCAGTGTGGCCAGCCTGGCCAGATCCACATCACATTTTTCCCCGGCCAATTGCCTCAGGCGTTTCGCGAGCTGCGATTCATACCACCAATAGCGGGTGAGATAGAGCCGGTCTTTGTCCTGAGTTAAGGGCTTAAACTCGCCCGGCCTGCCGATTAAGGGGCTGCTGAGCGGCGCAGTTTTAATGCAACTATGCCCCGCCGCCAGCGCCGCACACAGCTTAGCGAGGGTGGCGTTCAGCTCATCCGATTGCGGCCCGCAAAGGCGTTCAAAACTACGGCTTAGTTCAAAGGCAAAATCTGGCATGGGGTGCTCTTAAAGCGAAACGGGTAAAAAAGCCTAATGGATAACCTAAATCTTGAACCACAGAGAGCACGGAGTTTCACTGAGAAAACCTTTATTTCTCATGTTTTTGTCCATGGCCCTTTGTGTTCTCTTTTTCCTCCGTGGTTAAAGATTTAGCTCATTTTGCATATCGAGTTGTTTGTTGAGTAAATCAGGCACTTTGGCGGCGGCTGTTTTGCTGATTTTGTCCAGCAGGTCCAAATCAATCTGCTGCATTTTGCAGGTTTTGGCCAGATGCCTGGCGATATGGATCAGCAAGTGCGCCGAGACTTCTGCATCGGCTTCGGCCCTGTGGGCGGTGCCTTGAAAGCGAATGCCCAAGCTTGCCGCCAGGGTGGCGAGTTTGTAGTTGCTCATGCCGGGGAATAAGCGGCGCGATAGTTTAAGCGTGCAGTGCAGGCCTTGGTATTGCGGCAACAGATTAACGCGCTGGCTTTCGGCCAATAGAAACTTCGCATCAAAGCTGGCGTTGTGCGCCGACAGCGCATCGCTGCCGATAAATTCGATCAGCGCCGGAACCACTTCGCTGGCAGGTGGTGCCTTGTTGACCATGGCCTGGCTGATGCCGGTGAGCTGGGTAATAAAGTAGGGAATACGCACACCGCAATTGACCAGGGATACAAAGCGATCAGTAATCTGCCCGTCAACAATCCGCAGTGCAGCCACTTCGGTGATGCGGTCGGAATGGCTGATGCCGGTGGTTTCAAAATCCAGCATCACGATAGGACGGTTGAATGAAATCATGGGGTCTTTAAATGAATTATAGGGTGGATCTATACCCACATTGGTCTCTAAGAGCAGCGTCATTCCCGAATGATTTTATCGGGAATCCAGTCGCGCTGCTGGCCCCACGATAAAATCACACGGGGGGGACGGGGTTGCAAGTTGCTCGCTCCAGATCCTTTACGAGTATGAAGAAAAGTCATGATCAAATTGGTTTACTGCTTCATTTAGAGTGAAAAACCAATCGCAACGATTTAAGGGGCTTGTTTCTATCAAAAGCTCAATAAACTGTTTTTCAGATTTTTTTAGCTGGTTTTCCTCAACGGGTAATTGAAAAAAGCCAGCACTTTGGACTGCGAATTTATTAAGTGAAATATCTTTCAGGCAGCAATATTTAATTGCTGTAGTTTCATTTACATTTTTCCATATAACAATACTTTCAAATAATGGTGTTGGCTGCCCCGCGTGCTGCTTTAAAACTTTGTGTTCTCTGTGGCAACGATCTTAGGTTTTTGCAGACACTCCCATCAGCGCCACTTCAATATCATCCAGTAACTCCATGCTTGGCTTGCTGAAGTACACGCCGTTTTGCCCGTCTTGTTTACCCAGCCCGCGCATAAATAAGTAGTAAACGCCGCCGAATTGATCGTTGCTAAAATTGGGCAGGCGCTGGCGCAGGAAGCGGCGCACTGCCGCAGAATAGATCAGGTATTGCAGATAATAGTGGTGCTGGGCCATGGCGGGGATGAGTTTGCCGGGGGCGTAATCGGCCACGCTATTGCCCAGCCAGTTGCTTTTGTAATCGAGCACGTAAAATGCGTTTTCGTATTCAAACACCAGATCGATAAAACCTCTTAAAAAGCCGTTGATATGGAAGAAATCCAGCGTGCTGGCGGCGGCTCTAAACTCAGGTGGCAGCGATGGATGTTGCAGCGCTGCAATTAAGCGTTCGGGCTGGCAGTGGCTTACGCTATAGGTGAATTCCATTTCTGCTACGCGGTTTTTCGGCGGGATGCTGGCGAGGGTGAGTGCCTTGCTATCCAGCCGCGCAGAAACGGTGTCTTGTACCATTTGGCTGACGATTTCTAGCCAGTGCTCAGGGATACCATGGCGCTCCAGCTCTTTGGCGGTGGTGGTGAGCAGCGTGTCCGCATCCTGCCAATCCCATTCTTCTAAAATGGCGTGCAGGCAAGTACCGGCCACGGTGGCGGCGGCTTCCCGCTCTGGAAAGCTAAATACGGATCGGCCCTCTGGCGCTGCGGATGAATCGGCTTCCGGCGTATTGCTGGTGCTGTCTCTGTCTGGCCCTTCGGAATGATTGTGCGCGGTCATACCTGAAAAGCTGGCCACCCGCCATGTGGGGTAGAGTTTTTTGCCGAGGTAGGGCTTAAACACCAGTGGCTCGGCCGGGGCGGTTTTAAGGCCGGTGCGCGCACCGCTGGGCGCATCGTGCAGGGCAAACACTTCGGGGCTTTGTGCGCACATTGCCGTAATTTCGCCCAGCAGGGTTTCATGATCGTAAGCTTTTAGATGCTCTTTTTGTGCTTCTAATACATCGCCATGCTCCCCGGCAAGGGGATGCAGCAGCCAGGCCATGGCCGATTGCGACAGGCCGTCGCTGATTGCATAGCCACGGCCATCTTTCAGGCCGATATTGCCCCAGACGATATAGCAGCGATTCCTTGCCCGGGTCAGACCCACGTAAAGCAGGCGCAGTTTTTCTTCAAAGGCTTCCCGCTTGGCGCTGTCTTTATGCTCATCAAAATCTTCGCTGCCTAAATCCAGCCAGGCTTTGTCGTTTTGGTGATAGCGCACCGCCTCTGTGTGCTTGCCCAGCAGGCGGCCATCCCATAAAAACGGGCAGAACACGATGGGATATTCAAGGCCCTTGCTGGCGTGCAGGGTAACAATGCGTACACGGTCTTCATCGCTCTCCAGGCGCAACAGGGCTTCATCGCCTGCGTTTTTATTCTGGCGGCTAAACCACGCCAGGTGCTGCTCCAGGCCGGTGGCTTTGTGCGCTTGCAATAGCTCGGCCAGCTGTAGCAGATTAGTCAGCCGCCGCTCGCCATCTGTTAAAGAAAGTAAGCGTTGCGCCACATTGCGCCCATCCAAACCCTGGTATTCCAGCCATTCTCTGAACATTGGGATAAAGCCCTGCGTTTGCCAGAGTTTTTTCCAATGGGCAAAAGCGTCGGCAATCTGATCCCAGCCGTTGATTTCCAGGCGCAGCAGGGTGGCGGCATTGTTGCCCAGCAGGGTGCTGATCAGCGCGGCGCGTACCAGGCCCTGATTGGCTGGCTCGCTGATCGCGGCCAGCACAGAGTAAAGCTCAACGGCCTCTTGTGATTCCCAAACGCTGTCTCTTACCCGCAGCACGCTGGGCACGCCCAGCTGGGTAAGCGCATCCTGCATGGCTTTAGCCCGAAAACGATCAGGAACCAGCACGGCCATATCGCCGCCAGAGAGCGGACTATCTGCCAGCCTGGCTTTGCCTTCCCCGGCCAAACGCAGCAGTCTTTCGATTTCTTGTGCGGTGATTTGGGCGGCCAGATGATTGGCCGTTTCCTTGGGCCAGCTGATTTGCACGCCTTTTTCTGAGACGCCTTCAGGCTCGGGTAAAAACTGAAAGCGAAAAGGGGCGCTCTTTATATTGGGTGTGTCATTCTCGCCATCAACAATCAATTCCGGCCGGGGTTTACTCGCCGCTTTTACCGCGCTAAAACTGACATGCGGATCAACAAAAGCCTCGCCAGGCCGCTCGAACAGGGTATTTACCGCCGTGACTAAAGCGGGCACCGAGCGCTGATTGGTGTCCAGGCTTTCCTTGGCATCCACCAGGGCTTCGGCTTGGTGATAGGCGTGAATATCCGCGCCGCGAAAGCTATAAATCGCCTGCTTAGGGTCCCCCACCAAAAACAGCGGCGTGCTGCCATCTGCAAATACGCGCGAGAAAATATCGTACTGAATACCGTCGGTATCCTGAAACTCATCAATCAGCGCAGCCTTGTAGCGGCGGCGCATGGCCATGGCTAAGCGCTCGCCGCCTTCTGCGGTAAGGCCTTGCCACACGCGCAGCAACAGATCGTTAAAAGACAATTGCTGACGGCGGGCCAGGCGCTCTGGCAGCTCGATATCGCAGCGGCGGCGCAGCTCGGCCAGGCCTTGCTTTTGCCGCAATTCACAAGCTGTGCTGAGATCATTAATTAAGCTGGCCAGTAACTCCACCGCATCAAAAAAAGCATGCTCAGGCGGTGTTTTGCCTTTGGCTGTGCCGCTGATGAGCTTACTGCTGCTGAGCTTCACCAGCTCCTTGCTGTCGATATCCTGCCAGCCGCCATTGCCCGCGATATGGTCATCAATCAGCAAAAAGACTTTTTCTAATTGCTCTGGCTTATAGCTGGTTTGCTTTAAGGCCTTGCTGGCAGACAGCCCCTGCAACATGTCCTTAATAACCGCTGAATGCTCACTCCAAAGCTGGCGGTAGCTCTCAAAAGCTGCGGGCAGGGCGGCGCTTAATTCTGCGGTATCGGCCGCCACACCCAGCTCCACGGTATGCAGCAGTGGCTGGCCTAAATGGCCGTAAACCACCCGCAGCCATTCTTCCGGGCTGGCTTTGCTTTTAAGCAGGTATTCGGTGTAAATCGCATCAGCAGGGTAAACCTGCTCGCGCCAGAAATCTGCGGCAATTTCATCCAGCACCGGGCCGGTATCGCTGAGGATTTCCATACCAAAATCAGCGCCGCTTTCAAAGGCAGACTGGATCAGCACCCGCTGGCAAAAAGCGTGAATGGTATGAATCGCCGCCTCATCCAGGCTGGCAATGGCACGCTGCAAGCGGCGCATCACCTCAGTTCGCCGATCTGCATGCTGAATTAATAGCTGCTCACAAAACGGATCAAGCGCTTCTTCCCCCTCGAAAGATTCCAGCACCTCGGCAAGCCGCCCACGGATACGATCGCGCAGCTCGGCGGTGGCGGCTTCGGTAAAGGTGACGACCAAAATCTCCGGTACTTTTAAACCGTGTTCAATCACCAGCCTTGTATATAAACCCGTAATTGTCCAAGTCTTACCCGTGCCCGCGCTGGCCTCGATCATATGCGGCCCGGCTAATGGCATCTCAAACAGATTTAAGGGGCGAAGGTTCATGGGTATTCCAGGCGGGGCGGAGGATGAGCGGTATGGGGATTATAAAGGCTCAGCCTGACTTGGTGATGACGCTGCGTAATATCTTTGGGCCATATACCGGCAGTTGAAAGGCGAATCCCCCCTTACCCCTCTTTTTCAAAGGGGGGTAAAAGCCAAGGCAAGCAACGGCTCAAGTTTTTCTTTTTTTAAGAAGGGATAAAGATTGATTCAATTGGCGTATCTACTTCAAAAGTTCAGAATGATGTTTATTTCCCCTCTTTAAAAAAGGGGGGCATGGGGATTTATAAGTAAATAAACCAGACCTGAAAAACAATTTAAGAGGCTCCATGACTTCCTTTCAAAACCATATCCACAGCGCCATGCAAGCTATTGCAAATGATGCAGCCGCCATCGCCATGCGTGCCTATCAGCGTGATCAGTTTGAATTTCTGGGCGTGGCTGCACCCGCGCGGCGTGCCGCAACCATGCCCTTGATCAAATCGTTCAAGCCAGCCAGTGCCGAATCTTTACTTGCTGAAGCGCAGGGCCTTTGGGATTTTCCGCAGCGCGAATACCAATACATCGCCGTGGATTTGCTGGCAAGGCATGTCAAAGCTTTAACTGGTGCAGATATCCCGGCTTTACTTCGCCTGGCTCAGCAGAAATCCTGGTGGGATACGGTAGATGGCTTGGTGAAAGTGATTGGCGCGATTGCAAAAGCAGATAAAACCCAGCAAAGCCAGATGGACGCCGCGCTGCTTCACCCGGATTTTTGGATCAGGCGCATTGCCATGCTGCATCAGCTGGGCTGGAAGGGCGGGACTGATTTGATCCGCTTGCAACACTACGCCAGGCAGCTAGCCCCCGAAGGTGAGTTTTTTATCAGGAAAGCCATAGGCTGGGCGCTCAGAGAGTACGCCTGGCACGATCCTGCGGCTATTCGCGCGTTTTTACTGGAAATGGGCGATCAATTATCGCCACTCAGCCGCAGAGAGGCGGCTAAGCATTTGTGATCAGTGCTGTAAGGCCACGGCGCAGGCGGATCAATAAGCTTTCATCATGTTTTGATTCCAATGTCATTGCCTGAAATATAAAAATATGATTCAGGCAATACCTGGTTAGAATTCAGTCTTCTTTTGACGCTCACTAGCTACTTTTATGATTCTTCGCGGCCCATATCTTCCTGAACTTTTGCGTGCAGAAACGCTGGCTGATTTGCTGGAAAGCACGGTACAGCGTATTCCAGATCATCCGGCCATTTATTGGCAGGATGAAGTGCTGAGCTATAGCGAGCTGAACCGCCGTGCCGATCTGGCCGCGCATCATTTAATTCAGTTTGGCGTGAAAGCGGGGCAGATTGTTGGCCTGTGCCTGCCGCGTGGTGCTGCGCTGCTGATTATGCAGGCAGCAATTGCCAAGGCGGGCGCGGCCTGGCTGCCGTTTGAGGCCGATACGCCGGTTGATCGCATGCAGGTTTGCCTGGAAGATGCGGCGGCCGTGTTGCTGGTAGGCGATGGCGATCTGGCTGGTGCGGGTGTGCCGGTATTGGGCAGCGCGCAATTGTCTGCACCCGTTGCGGGCGATTTACTTCGCCGCCAGGGCCTGTTGCCCAGCCATCCGGCCTATGTGATTTACACCTCGGGATCAACCGGCAAGCCCAAGGGCGTGCCGATTAGTCAGGGCAGTATTTGCCATTTCTTGCGCAGCGAAAACTCTGTGTTGGGTGTGCGTCAGGATGACAAGGTGTATCAGGGCTTCTCTGTTGCCTTTGATATGTCGTTTGAAGAAATCTGGATCAGCTATCTGGTGGGTGCATCCCTGTGGCTGGCCCCTAAAATACTAACGGGCGATCCGGATGCTTTGCCTGCGGTATTAAACCAGGAAAAAGTGACCGTACTGCACGCTGTGCCAACTCTGCTGGCGCTGTTCAGCCAGGAAGTCCCCAGCTTACGAATTATTAATCTGGGCGGCGAGATGTGCCCGGAATCGCTGGTTGAGCGCTGGGCTACGCCAGAGCGGCAAGTGTTTAATACTTACGGCCCAACCGAATGCACGGTATCGGCCAGCCTGGCCCAATTACGCCGTGGCGAGCCGGTGACCATTGGTAAGCCCTTGCCTAATTATGGTCTTTTGGTGCGCAGTGAAGATGGCCGCTTATTGCCGCAGGGTGAAACTGGCGAGCTGTGCATTATTGGCCCCGGCGTGGCCGATGGCTATTTGGGCCGCCCTGATTTAACCGCTGAAAAATTCTTTGATAATCCCTTTTCAAATCTCGAAGAATTCCCGCATGAGCGGCGTTTGTACCGCACTGGCGATTTGGCGCGCATCGATGAAGCAGGCCAGGTTCAATGCCTGGGCCGCACCGATGATCAGGTAAAAGTGCGCGGCTTTCGGGTAGAGCTGGGCGAGATTGAAGCCTCGCTTTGCCAGATAGCAGGCGTGGGCACGGCTGCTGTTTTACTGCGCGAGCTGGCAGGCATCGATCAGCTGGTGGCTTTTGTGGTGGCAGAAAGCAGCGATGCGGCGGCTTTAAAAAACGAGCTGAAACGCAGCTTGCCAGCCTATATGATTCCCGCCCGCTTTGAATTTATGAGCGAATTACCCAGGCTGACCTCAGGAAAAATCGACAGAAAAACCCTGAAAGCGCGCGAGCTGATTCTGCCAACCGGCAAAAATCTGGAAAGCGATGAGCCCGTCAGCGATGCAGAAAAAGCCCTGTTTGCGGCGCTTACCACCTTATTCCCCGGCCAGCCGTTGCGCCTTGTGGATGATTTCTTTGGTGAGCTTGGCGGGCATTCCTTACTGGCCGCGCGATTAGTCTCTATATTGCGGCGCAATCCGGCTTATGCCGGTATGACAGTACAAGAGATTTACCAAAGCCGCACCTTACAAGTGATTGCTACCCGCCTGGATACCCTGGCACTGCAGCAGCCAGAGCAAATCACCATAGAACCGATTCGCAAAGTGCCTTTCTTACGCAGGCTGATTTGCGGCAGCGCACAGCTGGCCAGCCTGCCATTTTTAATTGGCCTGCGCATGTTGTTATGGCTGGCGCCGTTTTTTAGCTATCACTTTATGACCGGGGAAGAGGGCGACAGCCTTGGGCTGGCCGTAGGCGTATCCATTCTGGTTTATTTAGGCAGCCTTTTATTCAGCTTTGCCATTGCCATTGCGGGCAAATGGCTGATTTTGGGGCGGCTGAAAGCGGGGCGTTATCGCCTCTATGGGCTGACTTATTTCCGCTGGTGGCTGGTCGATCGCCTGCTGGATAACTGCCCGCTGTATTTTTTAACCGGCTCGCCTTTGCAATCGCTTTACTTACGCGCCCTGGGCGCCAAAATCGGCAGCAATGTTGCCCTTGCTGCAATCAGCGTGCGTGCTTACGATCTGCTGAGCATTGGTGAAGGGGCCAGCATTGGCGCCTCGGTTAATTTTGAAAACTTCAGAGTCGATGGCGATCATTGGGAAGTTGGGCCAATTACGATAGGCAAGGATGCTTATATTGGCTCTTATGCCGTTTTGCAATCAGACACCCATATCGCAGATTTAGGCCGCCTGGAAGGCTTATCGGCTTTATCCCGAGGGCAAAAAATTGCCGCATCCGAGGTGTGGAGCGGCTCGCCCGCAAGGCGCAGCGCCGATGCCGTGCCAGAAGCCCCCGCACGGCCTGTGCGTAATTCATCCTTGCGTGGCTTGCATGGCCTGGCTTATGCGGGCGGATCAGCGCTTGTGGCCATCTTGTTTTTTGTGCCGGTTTTCCCCAGCTTTTTGCTGATTGACTGGCTGGACGCACATTGGTTTGATCTGACCGAGCAAGGCGTAGCGCTGCCCGAAGCCTTTATGTTTTATCTGATGCTGGCGCTGCCCGCCAGTGCGGTGCTGATTGTGCTGACACTGATCGGCTCTGCCGCTGTGCGCTGGCTGCTGCTGCCGCGTAATCCGCTAGGCAGCTGGCCCGTGTTTGGCCCCATGTATTACCGCCGCTGGCTGACAAATCAGATTCAGGAATCCAGCCTTAATATCTTGCACGGCCTGTATGCATCGGTTTACGCAGGCTGGTGGTATCGCCTTCTGGGGGCAAAAGTAGGGCGCGGCACCGAGATATCCAACGCCATTGGCGTGGTGCCCGATCTGCTCACCCTGGGAGAAGACAGCTTTATTGCCGATGCGGTGATGCTGGGGGATGAGGAAATTGATCGCGGCTGGATGACGCTGCGCCCCACAGTGGTAGGTAATCGCAGCTTTGTGGGCAATGGCGCTTACGTGCCCGATGGCAGCATCATCCCCGACGATGTATTGATCGGCGTGCAATCCCGCGCCCCGGCCAATGATCGTATGCAATCCGGCCAGACATGGCTGGGCAGCCCGGCATTATCACTGCCAGCCCGCGAGCAAGTCAGCGGCTTTGCCGACAGCCTGACCTTCCGCCCCAGCCCTGCACGCCGCCTGGCCCGCGGCTTTGTTGAAGCGCTGCGCACCGTCATGCCGCTGGCGGTGATCATCACCGTGGGCTATCTCACCGTATTAAAAGTCATGCCCTTTGCCGAGCAGGAAGATTTTCACGGCGTATTCTGGGCGCTGATGATTGCCGGTGTTTTATACGGCGTGGGCTCCTTTATCTTTATTGTGGCGCTCAAATGGCTGATGATAGGCCGCTACCGCCGCAAAGAAGCGCCCATGTGGACATCCTTTGTATGGCGCAGCGAAGCACTGACCAGCCTTTACGAATCCATCGCCGTGCCCAACTTCTTTAACTTTTTACGCGGCACCCCGTGGCTGCCTATGGCGTTTCGCTGTATGGGTTGTAAGATTGGCAGCGGTGTATTTATGGATACCACCGACATCACAGAATTCGATTGCGTCAGTATCGGCGACGATACCGTGCTGCACGCATGGTCTGGCCCGCAAACCCATTTGTTTGAAGACCGCATCATGAAAATCGGCCGGGTAGAAATCGGCGCTGGCGTAAACGTCGGCCCGCGCAGCACCATCCTGTACGACGCCATCGTAGGCAACGGCGCACGCCTCGGCCCGCTGACCCTGGTCGTCAAAGGCGAAACCATCCCCGATGGCCAGGCCTGGACCGGCAGCCCCGCTGTGCCTTGGCGCACATGCCGCAGCTGATTTACCCGCAATTGAATTGAAATGGCGCTGCTAAAAGCAGCGCCATTTTTTTTATCTAATTTTGCGATGATGTACTATCTGGTGTACCTTTCTTTCCTAGAAAGCATTATTTGCAGCGCTTTTTAAATCTCAGTTTTATCTTCTTGTTTCGTCATTTCTGATTTGCAAATTTAAATGGCTCAGGAGCTCGTGTATGGATTCATTCTCGCCTTCAGATTTAAAAACGATTCTTCATTCAAAAAGAGCTAATCTCTATTATTTGCAGCACTGCCGTGTATTAGTTAATGATGGCCGGGTTGAATATGTGACTGATGAAGGTAAGCAATCGCTTTATTGGAATATCCCTATTGCCAATACCACTTCTATTTTATTAGGTACAGGTACATCAATTACTCAGGCAGCAATGCGGGAGCTTGCTAAGGCGGGTGTCTTAGTCGGTTTTTGTGGAGGAGGTGGCTCACCTTTATTTGCCGCTAATGAGGCAGAGGTTGATGTTTCCTGGCTTACTCCGCAAAGCGAATACCGTCCAACCGAATATCTGCAACATTGGGTTAGTTTTTGGTTTGATGATAGCAAGCGATTAGCTGCAGCTAAAGCATTTCAATTATTACGAATCGCACAGATTCGTAAGCACTGGTTATCTAGTCGTATGCAGCGTGAAGATGGCTTTGCTGTGACTGAATCACAGCTGGTTCCCTTATTAGATAAATTCCAAAATAGCTTGAATAACTGCCAAAGCAGCAACGATATTCTTGCCCAAGAAGCCAGCTTAACAAAAGCGCTTTATAAATTAGCAGCCAATGCCGCTCAATATGGCGAATTTACCCGTGCTAAACGTGGCTCTGGTTTAGATATTGCAAATCGTTATTTAGATCATGGTAATTATTTGGCGTATGGATTAGCGGCCACAGCCGTTTGGGTGATTGGTTTGCCGCATGGCTTGGCAGTATTGCATGGTAAAACACGGCGGGGTGGTTTGGTATTTGATGTTGCAGATTTAATTAAAGATGCGCTTATTTTACCGCAGGCATTTATTGCGGCTATGGCGGGGGAGGAGGAGCAAGACTTTAGACGCCGCTGCATGGAAGGCTTTTCCAGGGCAGAAGCACTGGATGTGATGATTGATGGCATTAAAGACACCGCGCTGGCATGCAGTCAGGTGGGTAAATGAATATTTTACTGGTTTCACAATGCAATAAACGGGCTTTAACTGAAACAAGGCGAATTTTAGATCAATTTGCTGAGCGAAAAGGCGATCGTACTTGGCAAACAGCTATTACCCTGCAGGGCTTAGATACTTTACGCAAACTTCTGAAAAAAACAGCTAAGCGTAATACTGCAGTGGCTTGCCATTGGATTAAAGGTGCGAATCAAACAGAATTGCTATGGATTGTTGGTAATTTGCGCCAGTTTAATGAGCAGGGCACGGTGCCCACTAATACCACCAGCCAAGATATATTGCGTAGCACCGATGAAAACCAATGGCACACCGCTGAATCAATATCTTTGTTGGCTGCAATAGCTGGTTTATTTCATGATTTTGGTAAAGCGAATCGTCTGTTTCAGGACAAATTAAATCCTAATAAAAAATCAAAGGGCTCTGAGCCTTACCGGCATGAATGGGTGTCACTGCGTTTATTTCAAGCCTTTGTTACTGAGCAAAGCGATGCAGAATGGCTGGCTAAATTAGCTGTAATTAGTCCTCATGATGAAGCTGTGATGTTTGAGCGGCTGATAAAAGATCGTCCAGAACAAAGATTTGATAACCCTTTTAAATCTTTATCCCCCTTGGCCCGCAGTGTTACCTGGCTGATTGTTTCGCATCACCGTTTACCAAAATTTAATCAGAAAGAAAACGAGCCTCGCGTTGATTATATTAATCAATGGATGACGGGTAAGTTTTTGTCTGCAGCATGGAATTCGCCGCAGTGTGAATTTGATGATTGGCAAGCGGCTGATTGGCAAAAAGTTTGGCAGTTTGATTTTGGAACGCCTATGCGAAGCCAAACTTGGTGTAATAAGGCAAAAAGTATTGCCAAGCGGGCGCTTAAGCATCGCCAATTACAAGAAATGGATTGGTTGCAGGATAATTTTTCAAGTCATTTGGCACGCTTATCTTTGATGCTGGCGGATCATTGTTATTCGGCAGGTGAGCCAAAATTAGTTTGGCAGGATAAAAAATATAAAGCTTTTGCCAATACAGATTGTAAAACCCGTGAATTAAAACAAAAGCTGGACGAGCACAATATTGGCGTAGGTCATAATGCGTTTTTACTGGCAAAAAGCCTGCCTAAATTACGGCAAAGCTTGCCTGCTATTACTCGCCATAAAGGCTTTAAGCAGCGCAGTACCGATGAAAAATATCGTTGGCAAGATAAGGCCTACGAGCTGGCTAAAGGCTTGAGTGAGCGAAGTAAGACGCAGGGTTTTTTTGGCGTCAATATGGCATCGACGGGCTGCGGAAAAACCTTTGCCAATGCCCGCATTATGTATGGCTTGGCAGATGAAAAATTGGGCTGCCGTTTTAGCGTGGCTCTTGGCTTGCGTACACTGACTTTACAAACGGGTGATGCCCTGCAAGCGCGTTTGCATCTGGAAAATGATGATTTGGCGGTGTTGATTGGCTCGCAAGCTGTGCGGCAATTGCACGAGTTGAATAAGGAGCAAGCGCTTGAGGAGGGTAAAGCGCTCACCGCCGAGCAATCTGGCAGTGAATCGGCCGAGGCCTTGTTTGCCGAGCATCAATATGTCAGCTACGACGGCAGCCTGGATGATGGGCGTTTAAGCCAATGGCTAAAAGTATCGCCTGCGCTCTTGCAATTACTCAGTGCGCCGGTCTTGGTCAGCACCATAGATCACCTGATTCCAGCTACGGAAGGTGAGCGCGGTGGTAAGCAAATTGCGCCAATGCTGCGCCTGCTTACGTCTGATTTAGTACTGGATGAGCCAGATGATTTTGATTTGGCCGATTTGCCCGCTTTATGCCGCTTAGTCAATTGGGCAGGAATGCTGGGCTCCAGAGTATTACTCTCTTCCGCAACCTTGCCACCCGCCTTGATTCAGGCTTTGTTTGATGCTTACAAAGCTGGACGCAGCCAGTTTAATGCGGCGTGTGGTGATGCAAGGCCATTGCCCGTGTGCTGTGCATGGTTTGATGAACATAAATCCATGCAAAGCGATCACGCCGATTTGGCCGAATTTACTACTACCCATCAAGCTTTTGTAGCTCAGCGGATTAAAGCTTTAGCCAGGCAATCTACTCTGCGCCATGCCGAACTTTTGCCGGTGCTGGCCGCTTCTAAATCGACGCCGGATGTTTTACAGGCCATGAGCGATGCTATTTATAACGGCATACAGCGTTTACATACAGCTCATCATCAGGTGCATGTCAGTGGCAAGCGCCTGTCGATTGGTTTGGTACGCATGGCCAATATCAAACCGATGGTTGCCCTTGCCCGTCAGTTATTGAGCCAGGCAGCTCCAGATCAATATCGCATTCATTTTTGTATTTATCACAGCCAGCACCCTTTATTGGTGCGATCCGGTATTGAGCGGCAGCTTGATGCTGCGCTTAGCCGCCATGATCCCAATGCCGTTTGGCAAGTGCCTGCCGTGCAAGCGGCTATTGCTGATTGCCCAGAGCCCAATCAACTTTTTATTGTCTTTGCCACCGCCGTTGCCGAAGTGGGTCGGGATCACGATTACGACTGGGCGATTGCCGAACCCAGCTCGATGCGATCTTTAATTCAACTGGCTGGCCGTATTCAACGCCACCGCCAGCAAATTCCCAAGGCGGCCAATTTACTGATTTTGAATAAGAACTACCGAGCATTAAAAGGCGAGGGGATTGCCTATAGCCAGCCGGGGTTTGAAGCAAAGGGTTTTGAGCTGCAAAGCAAAGATTTGGCAGAAATTTTAACCACTGAGCAATACCAGTACCTCAGCGCCACGCCACGTATTCAGGCGCGCAGCCCCTTGGATGAGCAGCATAATTTGGTCGATTTAGAGCATGCGCATTTGGCAGCAAAGCTGTTTGGCTCTGCAAAAGTCGCCATTCATGCCGCACTTTGGTGGGGACATTCTGCAAGTTGGTGTTTTGAGCTGCAAAGGCAAACGCCATTTCGCCTATCTGCTAAAGATGACGTTTTTTTACTTTATCTGGAAGAAGAAGGAGAGGCGGCGCAGTTTTATTTAGTGGTTGAATCAGGCGAGCAAGGCTTGGTCGATAGCAGCCGCTTTCATCGCTATGAAGTGTCACTTGGGGCAGGCGTGCAACCGTGGATGAGTCATAACGCCAGCGCTTTAATTGAAGAATTAGCAGAGCAGCTGAATTTGGGTTTAGCGGAAACCAGCCAAAAATTTGCTGAAATCCGCCTGCGGGTGACGGAAGAAAAGTGGCTGTATCAAGAGTGGTTTGGGGTGCATGGTGAACTGAGGTAGTCAGAAATATCTTAGTAAATCTTTGTATTAATTGAATTAAATAACAAGCATAATGTAAGAATTAAAAATATTGGGAGGGAGTATGAATAACACCATGTCTGACCTCATAAAAAACTACATCCAGGGGCGAGCTGATACTCGCCTGGAGAAGCTTGATAAAGATGCTCAGAAAAAAGAGTCGCCAGAGCAGGTGGAGAATCTGGCCAAGCAGCGCTTGGATGAGGCAGCTAAATACGGCGTGAATGCATGGCTTTCGGATGCAGCTATTCGTGCAAAGCAAATAAGTTTTGCGACTCACCCACCCAAATTTACCCATAGCGATGCCAAGGGCAGTAGCGTTTATATTGCAGACTCCAAGCAAGCATGGCCCTATCTTTGCACTGCTACCCTGCAAGCCCCAGCCATTGATGTGGTGGGGAATGCGGCGGCTTTAGATGTAGCAGGCTTACTGCAGCTGGCCGTGGGTGGTGTTACTTTAGCCAATCAGCTTGCACAAGATGATGTGTCTTCCTTACAGCCTTTTACCTCTGACGAAGCCCAACTGGCCGAGTGGTTACAAGGTTTTAAGTTGGCTTTATCGGTAAAAGAATTGCGATCGCATGCACTGGCTAAGCAGCTTTATTTTCCTGTAGCCAGCGATAGCTATCACCTGATTAGCCCGCTATTTTCGTCTGCCCTTGCTCAAGCATTACATGAGCGGATCGTTGCCAGCCGTTATTCGGAAGATGCTAAGGCGGTACGTAAGCTTAAACGGGAAGAGAAATTTAGCGAGCAAATTACAGTCGATTATCTCAATGTGGCTGTGCAAACTTACGGAGGAACTAAGCCTCAAAATATTAGTTTGCTTAACAGTGGCCGCCGTGGACAAGCATTTTTACTTTCTTGCCGCCCGCCTGTTTGGGATAAAAAAGCGAAGCCGCCTGCAGATAAAAAAGATGCATTTTGGCGTGAATATAGTTGGCGCACTCGCCGTATTTCAAGAGTATTCAAAGAATATTTATTAAGTATTAAAGAGCTGGATAGCACCAAGCCTCGCCGTGATCGGCGGGCCGCGTTTGTGGATGATTTGATTGAATCACTATTGCAATTTGCCGCAGAAATTCAGCAATTGGGTGAGCAGGAAGAATTCCGCTGCTGGAGCGCTTTATCTCAATTAAGTAAAGCCGAGCAATTATGGCTGGACCCTTGGCGCGGGCAGTGGGATGCGGCTTTTAAGGCCGATTACGCAGCTAAGGATTGGCAAAGCGATGTCGCCAATCAATTTGCCAGCTGGCTTAATTTTAAGCTGATGGATGACAAATTATTGATGAAAGATGTAGAGCATAAGGTTTGGTCTAAAACCTTAGAAGAAAAACTGGTTCGTTTGCGTTTTGATTTGGGTGTTGGTCAGGAGGAAATAGCCTAATGAAATCACTCATTATATTGCACCATTTATCCGTAAAAAATGCCAATGCCATTGCAGGCCTTACTTATGGTTTCCCCGCGATTAGCAATTTTTTGGGTTTTACCCATGCGCTATCCAGAACTTTGCAAAAAGATCATGGCTTAGTTTTGGGTGGCTGCGCAGTGATTTGCCATCAGCATGCGGTGCAGGCTTATCAACCCGCAGGCTGGGGTGATTATGTATTTGCATTGACGCGTAATCCATTGACCAAAGAAGCTAAAACGGCCGCTTTTAACGAAGAAGCCCGCATGAGTATGGATGTTTCTTTACTGATTGAATGCGATTTCACCAGCTACGATTTTGATTTTGATACGGGCAGCACGAAGGGCGATATTGCCTGGCTAGAGCAATATCTTACTCAAAAAGTGCTGATGCAAAGATTGGCTGGAGGAACAATTCAAAGCATTAAACAAGTACAGTTTGCTGAAATTCCTCAAGATATTGAAAAGCGCGACCAATTTAATCGCAAACAATTATTAAGATTATTGCCTGGCTTTGCTTTGGTTAATCGGCCTGATGTATTGCAAGCCCACCATCAGGCTTTGCAAGCGAGCAATCCAGATGCCGATTTAATTGATGCATGGTTGGATTTTTCTGCACTGAAATACCAAGCCATTAGCACAGAAGATAATCCAAATGAGGAAAGCAAAGCCTCCTGGCAACGCATACCTAAGCCTGCTTCTGGGTATTTAGTGCCAATTAGCATGGGCTATCACGCAATTTCACCGCTCTATGCTCAAGGCGAAGTGGCAAGTGCAAGGGATGCCAATACGCCATTTCGTTTTGTTGAATCAGCCTATTCGATAGGGCAATGGATTAGCCCGCACCGTATTCATGAAATTGAATCACTGATTTGGCGTTATCAATGTACCGATGAAGCCTATCTATGCAAAAACCTATATCAACCTGCGAAATCAACTCAATAAGGAAAATAGACCATGGCAATTAAAACAGCTTCTGTATTGGCATTTGAGCGCAAGTTATCTAATTCTGATGCGGTAATGCACGCGGGCAAATGGGAAGAGCGGGCAATAAGTGGGCAGTGGCCTGCATTGGCAATTCTAAGCAAAGATGTGCGTGGCACGATATCTAACCGGCTTAAAAATGCTGTGGCCAGCGATCCTGCTAAATTAGATGCCGAGATTCAAAAAGCTAATTTACAGCGCGTTGATATGGCTGCATTGCCTTTTGATGCAGACACCTTAAAAGTGAGCTTTACCCTGCGTGTATTGGGTAATTTGGTTTTGCCATCGGCGTGTAATGATCAGGAATATCAAGCCGAGCTGGCTAAAAAGATTAATGCCTATATTGCCGAGCACCAATTTACCGAGCTGGCCGCGCGCTATGCAGAAAATATCGCCAATGGCCGTTTCTTGTGGCGCAATCGGGTGGGTGCAGAATCGGTTGAAGTGCGGGTAACGCATCAAGCTGACAATAAAAAAACCACTTGGGTATTTAATAGCCAGGATTTTAATTTACGTGAGTTTACTCAGCCAACTGGCGATTTAGCCGAATTGGCTGAAGTGATTCGCCTTGGGCTAATGGGCCAGTCATTTGCATTTTTACAAGTAGAAGGCTTTGTACGCCTTGGCGCGGGCCAAGAAGTATTTCCATCACAAGAGCTGGTTTTAGATGGAGGGCGCGATAGCACTAAAAGCAAATATCTTTATAAAGTGAATGAAGTGGCGGCCATGCATTCGCAGAAAATTGGCAATGCCTTACGCACTATTGATACCTGGTACCCTGATTCAGAAGAATTAGGCCCAATTGCGGTAGAGCCCTACGGCTCGGTGACTAGTCGTGGCAAAGCCTATCGCCAGCCAAGAGTTAAAAAGGATTTTTACAATCTATTAGATGCGTGGATTATCAAAGGCGAAGTGCCTGCTGCAGAGCAGCAGCATTATGTGATCGCCACCTTGGTACGCGGTGGTGTCTTTGGTGAAGCGGGTTAAGGGGCTGGCATGGATCACTACCTGGAAATTAAGGTGCTGCCCGACCCCGAGTTTGAGGTGGCCACCTTGTTTAATGCCCTGTTTGCCAAGCTGCACCGCGCCTTGGCCGATGTAGGGCAGGGGCAGATTGGGGTGAGCTTTCCGCTGGCAGATAAAACCTTGGGCCCCATCTTGCGGCTGCATGGCAAGCACGCTGCGCTGGAGCAGTTGATGGCAGAAAGCTGGTTAAAAGGCCTGAGGGATTACACCACAGCCAGTGCCATTTTATCTGTGCCTGCCAGTGCAAAGCATAGGGTGGTTAAAAGAGTGCAAGCAAAAAGCAGTGCCGAACGCCTGCGCCGCAGATCAGTCCGTAATGGCAGGCTAAGTGAGCAAGAGGCGCTAGAACGTATTTCATTTGCGAATGAAGCAAGGCTGAAGTTGCCCTTTATTCAAATGAAAAGTAATTCTACTGCCCAATCGTTTTGCCTCTTTATCCAGCAAGGCCCTTTGCAAGCTGAAGCGGTAGCAGGCACATTCAGCGATTATGGTCTAAGCCCTGTAGCGACCATTCCCGTTTTTTAACCCTCTTTTTACCTGCTTTTGTAACTCTTTGATTTTAAATGGGTTGTAAGGGCGGGTGAAATTAAGGGTTTTTTGGGAGAAAGCAGGGAAGTTCTTTAACAATGAAAGACATGTGTTTAAATAACAACTGTTCACTGCCGCACAGGCAGCTCAGAAATCACCGCGCCAGTAATTGAGTTCCCCCCGCTCGTTCACTGCCGCACAGGCAGCTCAGAAATTGGGCAGGCCGTACAGGTCTACCAAATCGGCGTTCACTGCCGCACAGGCAGCTCAGAAAGAGACGGGCTTTTTGCATTGCGCGAAAGCGCCGTTCACTGCCGCACAGGCAGCTCAGAAATGAGGATGCTCTTGCACATGTTGGATATCATGGTTCACTGCCGCACAGGCAGCTCAGAAAAATGGCAGCCCAGACACTTGGCTTGTTTAGGAGTTCACTGCCGCACAGGCAGCTCAGAAACATTTCACCGCACTGCGCCCGTGGTAGGTGGCGTTCACTGCCGCACAGGCAGCTCAGAAATGCATGAAAATTCGTCCTGACTCATGGTCGCAGTTCACTGCCGCACAGGCAGCTCAGAAAAAAGCGCAATTTGCAGCTGGCCAGCCGCTTACGTTCACTGCCGCACAGGCAGCTCAGAAAAAGCGGCGCAGCTCAGCGGCTGCCTTGGATAAGTTCACTGCCGCACAGGCAGCTCAGAAAATGAACGCCCGGCCAGTCGCCTGGAAATGCGAGTTCACTGCCGCACAGGCAGCTCAGAAAGAAAGCTGGATGCGTCAAAATAGCCCTGCTAGGTTCACTGCCGCACAGGCAGCTCAGAAAGCAAATTCATCTTTTAGATTTGAGAATTGTTTGTTCACTGCCGCACAGGCAGCTCAGAAAAAGCGGGGAAGTGGTGATCCGGCGTAAATCCAGTTCACTGCCGCACAGGCAGCTCAGAAATAATGGGATATTGTTTTCACCTGTATGCTGAAGTTCACTGCCGCACAGGCAGCTCAGAAAAGGCACTGGTTCCAGCGGCGATATCAATACCAGTTCACTGCCGCACAGGCAGCTCAGAAACTTTAAAGCTGCGCGGAGGTATCGCTTTTAGGGTTCACTGCCGCACAGGCAGCTCAGAAACTGAGCTTGACTGCAGCAGGTCTGTCATCCAAGTTCACTGCCGCACAGGCAGCTCAGAAAGGACTGCCTGTTACATTTACTTCTCCGCAATCGTTCACTGCCGCACAGGCAGCTCAGAAAACAACATCATCAGCCACACTCGCCCAATTAACGTTCACTGCCGCACAGGCAGCTCAGAAAAGCAACTGAGGATTTTAGCGTATCGATAACAGGTTCACTGCCGCACAGGCAGCTCAGAAAATGCCCGCCCTTGAAATGGTTTTTTCAGCATTGTTCACTGCCGCACAGGCAGCTCAGAAAGCCAAGTAATAACTCTTATTGTTGATCGCATCGTTCACTGCCGCACAGGCAGCTCAGAAAAGCACGGAAGCCGCCCGTATGCTCACTGAAGGGTTCACTGCCGCACAGGCAGCTCAGAAAACAATGGCCGAAGCTTAGGTAATGGCCGGGGCGTTCACTGCCGCACAGGCAGCTCAGAAAGATACCAATACGCTCATGCCCCGGCCAATTTCGTTCACTGCCGCACAGGCAGCTCAGAAAGATGCTGTTTTCCAGAAAAACTACTCTGATTTGTTCACTGCCGCACAGGCAGCTCAGAAATGAGCTACCTGCGCCGCACCAGCACCCTCCGCGTTCACTGCCGCACAGGCAGCTCAGAAATAAAGGCGAATCCATAAGCCGAAGCGCTTAAGGTTCACTGCCGCACAGGCAGCTCAGAAATGCAGGCCCGTGGCTTTACGACAGCGCAGCGCGTTCACTGCCGCACAGGCAGCTCAGAAAACGGCAGCCATAAAGTCACCCATCGGCGTACCGTTCACTGCCGCACAGGCAGCTCAGAAAGTATTCAAGTGCAAACCATCTGATCCAATATAGTTCACTGCCGCACAGGCAGCTCAGAAATAGGCGCTATGCGAACCACCCCAAAGCTAATGGTTCACTGCCGCACAGGCAGCTCAGAAAGCCAAGGGGCGGCCTAGCCGGTCGTAAGTCAGGTTCACTGCCGCACAGGCAGCTCAGAAAAGCCCCGCCGCTGCTGCCTTCGTCGTCGTCATGTTCACTGCCGCACAGGCAGCTCAGAAACGAAATTTCGCCCGAAGACTTACGCATATGGGGTTCACTGCCGCACAGGCAGCTCAGAAAAATCAACGGGTAGCATGCTACCCCGCATTGACGTTCACTGCCGCACAGGCAGCTCAGAAAACAGCCTAGTGCCATCTGATTACCCCCTCCTTGTTCACTGCCGCACAGGCAGCTCAGAAAAGTGGCGGGCAGACAGAATTGCCGGCCATGCGGTTCACTGCCGCACAGGCAGCTCAGAAACTGAGCGGGTTGAAATGGTGCATTTTGTACTCGTTCACTGCCGCACAGGCAGCTCAGAAAAAATAAATCAGCGCAGCATCGACGAAATCAAGGTTCACTGCCGCACAGGCAGCTCAGAAAAACACAAGGCAAAGCTTCCAGCTCCTCTTGTGGTTCACTGCCGCACAGGCAGCTCAGAAAGGCCGACTTACAAAGCGCTGCCATTGGCGGCTGTTCACTGCCGCACAGGCAGCTCAGAAATATATCGATTACAGTATCGAGCGTTACAGCTAGTTCACTGCCGCACAGGCAGCTCAGAAATTGTCCCAATCAGCCTGCACTTGGCTTGCGCCGTTCACTGCCGCACAGGCAGCTCAGAAAGAAAACACAGGTAATCCGCCCGACGCCCCCGGGTTCACTGCCGCACAGGCAGCTCAGAAATACACCCGAAGTCTTTGATCCCACGCCCACAAGTTCACTGCCGCACAGGCAGCTCAGAAAACACTTTGCCGAGTTCGCAACCAATTATCAACGTTCACTGCCGCACAGGCAGCTCAGAAAGCGATCTGTCACCCGATTTAAACGGGGATGTCGTTCACTGCCGCACAGGCAGATCAGAAATATGTCGTGGAATTGGCTTGCATTCGTTGTTTAGAGAAACGGGTTTTGGTATTGGGATTGATATACAGCATGTTTGGAAAGGAATGATTTTTGCTCGGCTTACAAAATGTAGTTACCCTTGCGCCTTTCATTCAGCAGTTATATATGCCTCGTAAGCAGGGAGTTGGGATGGTGTTTTTTGATGGGGGCAATTGGCCGTGGTGGATTGCAGGCGGCTATTTGGCTGTGAGCATTGTGGCTTTTATTGCTTACGCGCTGGATAAATCCGCCGCCAGGAATGATCGCTGGCGTACAGAGGAGCGCACTTTGCATTTGCTGGCGCTGTTGGGGGGCTGGCCTGGGGCTTTGCTGGCGCAGCGGGTGCTCAGGCATAAATCTAAAAAGACTGCGTTTTTGCGGGTTTTTTGGGCCACGGTGCTGGTGAATTGCGCGGCTTTGGTGTGGGTTTTGCTGCGCTGGCGTTGAGCGGCGGTGCGTAAGAGGAGCGGTTTGTATGCCCGCCGGTATAGCCGGATCGCCGACAAATGCACTCGGGGATTTGGCGCTGCCTCTTTTGATAAAAGGGCGAAAGCTGATTCAAAAGCAAATCTCCCTCAATCCCCCTTTTACTAAGGGGGAGGCTAAAGTCAAAATCACTAAAGTGAATGGCAATGGCCTTAATCTCCTTTTACTAAGGGATAGGCCAGGGGCAAAAGCCTGGGTGTTTCAAGCCGTATCTTTAGCGCATGGCAAATGCTTCGTGGTGAAAGCGCGGTGGTTTGCTCATTTGGGCCAGGTGCTGGGCGATGGCTTTGCCCAGGCTTTGCGGGCCGCAGTACCAGATATCGCCGAGTGTTTCTGCCTGGATTTCGGCGATATTCAGGCGCTGGCCGGCGTCGCTTTCTATCAGGTGCAGGTGCAGGTTTTTGGCCTGGCAGGCGGCCTGGATTTCTGCCAGGCGGGCGGCATCTTTGGCGCTTTTTACGCAGTAGTAAAAGTCGATTTGCTGGCCTTTAAAATCCGGGCTTTCCAGCCATGCTAAAAAGGGCGTTACGCCGATGCCGCCTGCTATCCATGCCTGGCGGGGGCTGTTGGCCCCGCCATCAAAGCAGCCGTAAGGGCCTTCTGTTGTTACTGCGCCGCCCACTTTTAAATCCTGGGCCAGGGTGCGGGTGTAATCGCCCAGCGCTTTAATAATAAAGCGCAGCTCGCCATTTTGGCGCGGGGCCGAGGCGATGGTGTAGGGGTGTGCGCCTTCGCCTGGATTAAAGCTGACCAGGGCAAACTGGCCTGCCTGGTGGCCGGGCCAGTTGCTGTTCATCTGGCAAATTACTTCCAGCTGATTGGCGGGTAGTGGGGTGATCTGGCTGATGTGGCCATTTACCTGGCGGCTTTTGCCGATTTTGCCGAGCAGTGAATACACCGCGCAGATTGATCCGCTTATCAGCAGCGCCGCCATCAGTGCGCCCACAGGCGTCAGCCACATGCTGCGTGGCATAAGGATCAGGCCGTGAAACGCGCCCATTAAAAACAGCGGTGCAAATAGCTTATGCACTTTGCGCCAAAAGCGGTAAGGCACGGCGCGCAGCAGCGCCAAAATCACCATCGCCAGCACGGCCCATGCGGCCCATTCGCCCATATCTTTGGCAAAAGAAACCAGCGGGTCTTTAATGCTGCCACTGCGTTTGATGCGCGGGGCAGCCCATTCCATCGCCATAACCAGCTTGGGGGATAATTTAATCAGCCAGTGCGATGCCAGCAAAATACCAGCCGCGATGCCCAGCTGCTTATGCAGGCCATACATTTTATCCAGCCCGCGCAGGGGTTTTTCCAGCCAGGCGGGGCGGGTGGCCAGCAGCATGGCGGCAGACATCACCGTCATTAGCTGCACGCCGCTGAGCAACACTAATTCATGTCGCCAATCCCAATAGCTGGCAGGAATACCGTTTTGCAAATAGCTGCACAGGCTGTAGAGCAGGGTGCTGATCAGTAAGAGTATCGGTAAGGGTTTCATTGGGCGTATTCGTCTTTGAATGAATGACCCTATTGGGCGCTATGAATATGAATTGAAACTTAAGGCGCTTGGGTATTAATGGCGCGCGGGCTGAAGAATGAAATAAGTTTACTGCCATACATGCTGTGCCTTATGTAGAATGCCTCGCACAGTTTTCTATCCGAGCGCTATGAATATTGCCGTATCACACGATTATCAAAGACATTCGTCCTGGCTGTGGTACGGCTTAGCGGCTTCTATCCTTGTGCATCTCTTATTTTTGCTGCTGCCTGCCGCCGGGCCAAAGGCATTGCCGCAGCAAGCGGGCAGCCAGGAAATTCAGCTGCAATTGCAGCCTAAACCTGCTCCGGCCCCAAAGCCCACGCCCGAACCCACGCCTGTTCCTACTCCGCCGCCGGTTATGACGAAAGCGAAGCCTAAAGTTGTGGTGAAAAAAGATTACTCCGTGCCTGCACGCCCGGCCAGCCAGGTGGCTGCCAAAGCTGTGCCAGGTAAGGAAGTGGAGATTGATTTGGGGGACGCGCTCAGTGGCAAGCCGGGTAGTAAGCCTGCGGAGCTGATTACTCGTTATGCCGATTTAAAGCCAAGAGAAGAAGATCAGCAGGAAAACGGCGCAACCCGCGCCCAGCAAAGTGTGGATACCCAGGCGTTGTTTAATATCTGGGAGCCGCAAATTCGCAAGAAGGTAGAGCGAATCGGGCAAATGAACTTCCCTAAAGATGAATATGGGCGCTCAATGTTCGGCACTTTGCAGTTCAGGCTGGTGCTCAATGGTGATGGCAATATTGCATCGCTGACTTTAGAGCAATCATCGGGTAACCCTGCTCTGGATGCAGCCGCCCTGCAAATCGTAAGACGCTCCGCCACTTTCGGCCCCGTGCCTGTGCCACTCCTGGATAAGCGCGGCCAGATTATGCTGCTGCGCTACTATCAGTTTGTTAATGAAAGGGCGGTGTGGGGAAGGTCTTGAGGGGGAGCTTGATGCCAACTAAATTCAAAAAGATCTTTTTAGGTAATCACGTTTTTCGTTGTTTGCTAATGCAAAATTAATTTGCTTCGCCTATGGGGTAAGCATCCGCGCTAGGAGTGGCGCTGTGCCTGTATGCAATGGTCACATTCTGAAATGTACAGACGAAAAAAAACAGGCTGAGCGCCTGTTGATTTTGGTTTCTGGTGGGGGGGGAAGGATTCGAACCTTCGAAGGCTTAGCCGCCGGATTTACAGTCCGGACCCGTTGACCGCTGGGGTAACCCCCCCACAGAGGCCCGAATAATACGACCCCTCTGGCCGTGTGTCAACACCCTTACTATAAATTAGTCATTTTTTATTCATAAATCAGTCAGAAATAGCGGGCCTGCGTGGTTTCGGTGCGTTTGCATTGCCTGTTGGCCTCTTACCGCGCAATGAACACGAAAGTGCTGCAGGCTGCTAGACTGCCGCTGTCTGGTTTTCTACCCTAAAAATATCATGATGAAAAAAGCTTTAGGTGGTCTTGTTTATTCCACCGAACACGGCACGATGTGCCCGGGCTGCAGCCAGCCCAAAGATGCCTGCATATGTAAAAAACAGCCACGCCCGGCAGGCGATGGTGTGGTGCGCGTTTCCAGGGAAACCAAGGGCCGCAAGGGTAAGGGCGTAACGCTGATCAAAGGCGTGCCGCTGGATGATGATGAGCTGGCCGTGCTGGCTAAGCAGCTGCGTACCCGCTGCGGATCAGGTGGCACAGTGAAAGACGGCGTGATTGAAGTGCAGGGCGATCATTGCGATGTGGTGCTGGAATTCTTAAAGCCTAAGGGCTGGGTGGTGAAGCGGGCGGGGGGCTGACTATCCTGTCATTCCCGCAAGGCGGGAATCCAGTCGCTGGGCTGGATCAATTATAAAAGCTCTCGGGAATGAGGCTTTCTAACTCGGCTTCGAGGGCATAAGCATCTATAGAAGTTTGGTGTACTTGTTTCCCCCTTTTACAAAGGGGGAGGCTAAGGTCAAAACCTTTAAGTGAACAGCACTGCAGCCATGCTTTAAATTAATGGCTATCCCAGTCTGCCACCGCCGCTTGCAGGTATTGAATCAAATGGCAGGTTGAATTTGTTTAAAGTTTAAAGAAAGTGGCTTAATTTAAAGCCAGATTTTCTCCGTGAAACTCCGTGCCCTCCGTGGCTCAAGGTTTGGGTTTTACCGTTTTTTTATTCTGCCAATAAAGCCGCTTTCAAGTACTCAATAAAGCGGCCGACTTTGGGGGGGATAAAACGGCTGCGGGGGTAGATGGCCCAGATGCCGTCTGTGAGCGCAAAGGGTTCGAGCACGCTGATCAGCTGGCCGCTTTGCAAATAAGCATCGACGTAATAATCTGGCAATTGCACCAAGCCCAGCCCTTTTAGCGCCGCCTGTACCAGGCTGCTGCCATTATTACAACGCAAACGCCCGCTGACGGATATTTCGCGGTGCTGCATGCCTTCCTTAAACCGCCACATATTCACCGCGCCAATCAAGCACTGGTGTTGCTTTAGCTCGGCCAGCGTATGCGGGGTGCCATATTGATCTAAATATTGCGGCGATGCGCATACATGGTGGATACGGCTGCCCAGCTGCGTCACCATCAGGGATGATTCATCCATCGGCCCCAGCCGGATCGCCAGGTCGATATGATCGGCCACCAGATCGGCCTTGCGGTTATCCAGCAGTAATTCTGCATTGAGCTGGGGAAAATCAATCAGGTACTGGTGCAGGATGGGGGCCACCACGGTTTCGCCATAGTAAACCGGCGCGGTGATACGTAATTTACCAACCGGCTTGTCTTGCGTTTGCAGCAGCGCCAGCTCGGCCTCGTGCAGGCCATCGAGCAGCGGGCGGCAGTATTGATAATAGAGCTGGCCCTGCTCGGTAAGGCTGACTTTGCGTGTGGTGCGGTGCAATAAGCGCGCGGCAAGGCGCTGCTCCAGCGCGCTGACCTGGCGGCTAACCTGCGCTACCGACATCTCCAGCTTTTGCGCTGCCAGCGTAAAGCTTTGCGTTTCAGCCACGCTGATAAATTCAACAATTCCTTGCCATTGCATGGTTTGATTCTCGGCTGGTTAAAGTCTAAAACTCTTTTTAGTGTCTGCGACACGATGATTTTGGAGCGGTTAGCCACCGCGGGGCCTTCCTTTCTTGCTTCGCCAAGAAACGAAGCCAAGCGACAACAGCATTACACGAAGGCTCCTCATCTGCGGACAGCGGCGGCTGCGGAACTCGCTTCGCTCAAACAGGCATCAAAGAAACCCCGCCCGCTTGTTCCTCGCCTCGGCGTGTTTCAAGGGGACTTTAAAAAGCCCTATGCGGAGAGCGTGCTTATTGTATTTTTTGGGTTGTTTGCGGATAAAAAGAATCTTAAGTACCAACTATCGTCAACAGCCACCACCTGCTTCCTATTCCCTCCAATTATTGCACACCAGTAACAATATCTTTCTTATTAGGCTAATTATCTTTAATTGGGTAACGCTTAAAATGGCTGCAATTAAACACAAGGATTCGCCATGAAGATGCTTAAAACACGTGCAGCCGTAGCCTGGGGCCCTAATCAGCCTTTAGTGATTGAAGAGCTGGACCTGATGCCGCCGCAAAAAGGCGAGGTGCTGGTGCGTATCGTGGCCAGCGGGGTTTGCCATACCGATGCTTACACTTTATCGGGCAAGGATTCGGAAGGGGTTTTCCCTGTGGTGTTGGGGCATGAGGGCGCTGGCGTGGTAGAGGCGGTGGGTGAGGGCGTAACCAGCGTTGCGGTTGGCGATCATGTGATTCCGCTTTACACCCCGGAATGCGGCGAATGTAAATTCTGCACCTCGGGCAAGACCAATCTGTGCCAGAAAATTCGCGCCACCCAGGGCAAGGGTTTAATGCCCGATGGCACCACGCGTTTTTATAAAGACGGCCAGCCGATTTATCACTATATGGGCACGTCTACTTTTTCTGAATACACCGTGTTGCCCGAAATTTCGCTGGCAAAAATTAATAAAGAAGCGCCTTTAGAAGAAGTCTGCCTGTTGGGCTGCGGTGTGACCACCGGCATGGGCGCGGTGATGAATACCGCCAAAGTAAAAGCCGGCGACACCGTAGCGATTTTTGGTCTGGGCGGCATTGGCTTGTCCGCCGTGATTGGCGCGCGTATGGCCGGGGCCAGCCGCATTATTGGGATCGATATCAATACCAGCAAGTTTGAGCTGGCCAAACAGCTGGGCGCAACCGATGTGATCAATCCTAAAGACTTTGAAAAGCCGATTCAGGATGTGATCGTCGAAATGACCGATGGCGGGGTAGATTTCTCTTTTGAATGCATCGGCAATGTGAATGTGATGCGCTCAGCGCTGGAGTGTTGCCACAAGGGCTGGGGCGAATCGGTGATTATTGGTGTGGCAGGGGCAGGGGAAGAAATTGCTACCCGGCCATTCCAGCTGGTTACCGGCCGGGTATGGCGCGGTTCGGCCTTTGGCGGTGTACGTGGCCGCAGCGAGCTGCCAGGCTTTGTGGATCGCTATATGAAAGGCGAATTTGCGCTTTCAGATTTCATCACCCACACCATGCCTTTGGAAGACATCAATATTGCATTTGATTTAATGCATGAAGGCAAATCAATTCGTTCGGTGATCCATTTTTAATGGTTTGATCCGTTTATAAAAATCCTAAGGTCTGTAGTCACAAAGAACGGGGAGAGCACAGAGCACACAGAGGAAAACGAAAGAATTTAGAGTTGCTTTTTCTTAAAGGTTTTCTTGGTGTTTTTTTTTGTGTTCTCTGTTTCTACAGATCTGTTTTAAGGTTTTTTGTCTATAGATCCAAAGGATACTCATGTCTCTGGAACTGATTAGCAGTAACCGCAGTTTTGGTGGCTGGCATAAACGTTATAAGCACCATTCGAGCAGCAATGATTGCGAAATGACCTTTGCCATCTATTTGCCACCGCAGACGTCAGAAGGCAAAAAGGTGCCGGTGCTTTACTGGCTGTCTGGCCTGACCTGCAATGACGAAAACTTTGCCACCAAAGCCGGTGCCCAGCGCGTGGCCGCAGAGTTGGGCATAGCGCTGGTCATGCCAGACACCAGCCCACGCGGCAGC
Organism: Iodobacter violaceini; assembly: GCF_011601265.1. Classification (GTDB taxonomy): domain Bacteria; phylum Pseudomonadota; class Gammaproteobacteria; order Burkholderiales; family Chitinibacteraceae; genus Iodobacter; species Iodobacter violaceini. Next base: position 111,523 of record NZ_JAAOLX010000009.1, on the reverse strand, counting down.
GATGTGGCCGATGCGGGCCGCTATGATCTGGGCCAGGGGGCAGGGTTTTATGTCAATGCCACAGAGGCCCCGTGGCAGGCGCATTACCAGATGTACGATTATGTGGTTAGCGAATTACCCGCCTTAATCGAGGCGCATTTTCCGGTGACCCAGCATAAATCCATCAGCGGGCACTCCATGGGCGGCCATGGCGCTTTGATGATCGCCCTGAAAAACCCGCAGGCCTACCAATCCGCCTCGGCCTTTGCCCCCATTGTCAACCCGGCGCAAGTGCCATGGGGGGAGCTGGCGTTTAGCGAATATCTGGGCGATGACAGAAGCAAATGGCTAGCTTATGACAGCTGCCATTTAATGCGCGAAGCCAAGCAGATGCTGCCCATCCTGATCGACCAGGGCGATCAGGACAGCTTTATGCCGCTGCAATTGCAGCCGCAGGCCTTGGAGCAAATTGCGCTAGCCCGGCAATGGCCATTTACCTTGAATATTCAATTGGGCTACGACCATAGCTATTACTTTATTGCCAGCTTTATTGAAGCGCATTTGCGTTTTCATGCACAGCATTTGGTCTTGTAATTAGGCATTTAAAGTATTTCAACCAAAGTGCAATTGAATATTTAGTAATTTATTTAAGGCCGGTGCCAGTTAATGCTGCACCGGTTTTTTTATTTGCGAGCAGTTTAATATTTATCGATTTGGAAATGTTTTAAGGCAAGACCCAACACCGCCAATGCCTTAAGAACTCCGCTCTCTGCATAGGGCTTAAATCCCCCTTGAAACACGCCGAACTAGGAATAAGTAGCTCGGGGTTTCGGAAAAGGGGTAGCGAGGCATCGAGCGCGCAGCCTTTTCCGCCGAGCTGCTTATCCGCAGAGAGGGGCTTTCGTGTTTCGTGGGGCGGCCTTCTTTCGCTTCCTTTCTTGGGCGTTCAAGAAAGGAAGGCCCCGCGGTGGCTAACCGCACCAAAATCACTGTGCCGAAGGCACTAAATATAAAAGCCGGTGCGGAATTAACCTGCACCGGCTTTGTATGGGCATAGCCGTTGTTGGAGATAAACTAAAACTATTTGTTGTTAAATATGTTAATGCAAGACCTGATACCGGATTTCCACGAAGGCGATGCCGGTTCAAGGCATGTCTTTGTTAGAAGAAGTGTTTTCTACTAGCCCCATTCTTTCTTGATTTCTGTATAAAAATAGTGCAAACAGCCAAGTAAAAAAAATTGGAATTATTGTTATAAAAATCAAACCCAGTGCTATAGAAGAAGCAATGCCTATTATTATGCCAATTTTCACTGTGCGCCTTTTTATTTTAAATTGCAATGCCCAACTGAAGGACAAGATAAAAAGGATAATCCAAGCTATAAGGCCAATAAGAATAATGACAATATATATTGACTGTGCAGCTACTGATGACCCAAGTAGTGAATTGGGAATTGATAGTCCGTATGGGATTGATACCGCTGTGGCGAAATAGGTAGCAAAAAATAGAGACAATGCAATTGATATGCTGGCGATTAACCTTAATATTTTTAAGGCTGGTCGCATTAGTGCGTTTTTAGGTGTAAATAAATCCATTAATATTTAATTCCATAATTAGGCAAATCGCAGCTAGTTTGGTGCTGAGCATAGCTAAGCCCAACTATAGCTGAAACATACATAGCCGGCGTCGGTAAATTGCGCGCCGGATTATGTATTTAGTGCCTTCGGCACAGTGATTTTGGTGCGGTTGGCCACCGCGGGGGCCTTCCTTTCTTGAACGGCCAAGAAAGGAAGCGAAGCCGCAACCTCAAAAACACGAAGGCCCCTCTCTGCGGATAAGCAACTCGGCGGAAAAGGCTGCTCGCTCGCTGCCTCGCTACCCCTTTTCCGAAACCCCGAGCTACTTATTCCTCGTTCGGCGTGTTTCAAGGGGGGTTTAAGCCCTATGCAAAGAGCGGGGTTCTTACTATTAAGTAGTAGGAGGGCCAAACATTGCGATTCAATTGTTTGAATAAACTAAAACTGTTTGTTGTCAAATGTGTTAATGCAAGACCTGATTCCGGATTCACTGGTCTTTAATAAAAATAATTAGTAATAAACTTCTGCTTTCGACCCAAAGCGGAATTGTATCTTCGAAGCGCAAAGTTATTGAACACGCCCCTTCATTGCTAGTTCAGCATATGATTTAAGACTAGTTGGTATAAAAACTATGCTTTTAAGCTTGGATGCAATCAGAGTTTCGATTCTGTCCTCGCTTACGCCATACAAATGTCCTAGTCCATGAAGTGCACTTTCCACGCAAGCGGGATTGGCCAAGCTCAGGCATTCTTCAAGAACATCAATCATTGTGTCGTATAGCAGCTGCTTGTTTTTTCTGTCACCTAAATATGCAATTGGGGAGACATCCCACAACATATAGCAGATTTGGTTTAAAGAATTGTCCGTCGTTTCACTTAGGTGCCCCAAGACTTTTGCGCACCGTACATCAAAGCAATCGCAGTAAAGGCAGTAGATAGACTTAATCAAGCGCAAGCGACTCTCCAATGAAACGGAGTCACTTATAAGGCTGAAAGCAATATCAGAATAGGAATTGTTAAAAACAAATTCCAAAGCTGAGCTTATTTTTTCATTTGAATAACTAGCAAACTCCCGCCCACAATTTTCAAGCATGTATGTAGCCAAATCCACTAGCTCTGCATCTGTGGCGTCAAATGTAGAGATTTCGGATTCAGCATCTAAGCTCCAAAACGAACTGGCTGAAAAAGAAAAGATATAGTTCATCCATTCTTGATAACGAGCGGGTGGCTCTTTGGGCGCTGTAGATGCTCTTTTTCTTTTTTTCACGTTAAATCTCTCTAGAACCTGAGCAATACAAATCGGTGTCTGCTTCTGGCCGGCTGCGGCCTGTGGCATAGTTTAAACCCTTCAATCAAAGTGAGCTGTAATCCAAGTTTGGCTGTGGCTAAATTGGTAAGCTGGGTGGCGAGGTTTGATGAGTTTTGGGGGAGAAATTGAATAAGATTTTGCACATAAAAAAACGGCGGAAAAATCCGCCGTTTTTTTATGCTACATCGGGCTTCTGCCCTTTGCCAGAGATGAATTACTTCTGTGCGCGATCGTAGCTTTCCATGATCTCTGCGTGGGCGGCGGCTTTGTCGCCCCAGCCAGTGATTTTTACCCACTTGCCTTTTTCCAGATCTTTATAGTGCTCGAAGTAGTGTTTTACTTGAGCCAACAGCAGTTCTGGCAGGTCTTCCAGTTTCTGGATGTGTGCGTACATGGCACATACTTTTTCTACGGGTACGGCAATCACTTTTGCGTCCATGCCGGCTTCGTCTTCCATGCCCAATACGCCGATTGCGCGGCATTTGATCACCATGCCCGGCAGCAATGGAAATGGAGTGTGAACCAGCACATCCACAGGATCGCCATCCATAGACAGGGTGTGCGGCACAAAGCCGTAGTTCATTGGGTAGGACATCGATGTGCCAACAAAACGATCGACGATAATCGCGCCTGATGCTTTGTCGAATTCGTATTTGATTGGGGGTGCGTTAGCAGGGATTTCGATAATGACATTGAAATCGTTTGGTAAATCTTTGCCTGCGGCAATTTTGCTGATGTCCATTGGATGATTCCATAGTTTCAATTGAGAACGGCGGCAATTATAAGGCTTGCAGCGGGTGCATGCACCTTTGCTTGCAGGTATTTTGCGTGCCTTATCCTGGGCAAAAGTTTTTAAGCCTTTCTTATGATAAAGCGCAAAAGGAAGGCCCGCATGTGCTGGCATAAAGGTGAGTGAGAATTTGCCTGATAAAAGTAATACCTACACTGCAGTAAGCACATTGCCGGTATACACTAGGGGTCAGCCTTTTATGATCTGTCAGCCATGAAACCACACTATCTTTCTCCTCTGTTTGATCCCCGCTCTGTGGCGGTGGTGGGTGCGTCTGAAACGCCTGGCGCGGTAGGTACTACCGTGTTTGCCAATTTGCTGGATGGCGGTTACACGGGGAAATTATTCCCGGTTAATTTGCATCACGAGCAGGTGCAGGGCGTTGCAGCATTTAAATCCTTAGCCAGGCTGCCGATGGTGGTGGATTTAGTCATTATCACTACCCCCGCCAAAACGCTGATGGATTTAATTGAGGAAAGCGGCAGAAGGGGTATTAAAGCCGCCGTGATCATGTCTTGCGATTTTGTGGGGACAGATAAAAAAAGCCAGATTCTGCTGGAAAAAATCATGGAGCGGGCCCGGCATTATGGCTTGCGGATTATTGGCCCTACTGTTTTTGGCTTGTGCCGTGTCAGCGCTAAATTAATGGCGGGTAATTATCAGGGCAAGTTAAAAAATGGCAGCATGGCGCTGGTATCACAATCCTCATCGATTACCTCGGCGATTTTAGACTGGGCCGAATCGCACGATGTGGGCTTTTCTTCTGTGGTGTCTTTAGGCTCGGCCGTCGATGTGGATGTGGGCGAGGTACTGGATTATCTGGTGGCCGACCCTAAAACCCAGAGCATTTTGCTGTATATCGAAGACCTGCACGAGGCACGCACCTTTATGTCGGCCGTGCGGGCTGCGGCGCGCTCCAAACCGGTGATGGCGCTGAAAGTAGGGCGCTATAACGATGCTTCTGCCGCGCATGGCCGTACTCATTCAGAGCGGCTGATCGGCCGTGATGATGTATTTGATGCCGCGCTTAAACGGGCCGGGGTGTTGCGTTTACGCTCAATAAATCAGCTGTTTACGGCTGCAAAAGTATTAAATGGCACGTTTAAAACCAAGGGCCGCCGTCTGGCTATCGTAACTAACGGCATTGGGGCCGGGATGATGGCGGTAGACCGGGCGCGTGATTTACATGTGCAGCTGCCAGAGCTTTCTTCCGCCACTGTGGCCTGGCTGGCTAAAAATCTGCCCGCACAAGCCAGCCGTAATAATCCGGTCGATATCCTGGGGGACGCCTCGCCGGAGCGATTCAAACTGGTGGTCGAGGCCGTACTGGCCGACCCAAATATTGATGGCGTGCTGGTGGTGTTTACCCCGCAGGCAGGCACCGATCATTTACGTACTGCCGAAGCGATGATTGCGCTGAAAAAAACCAGCGATAAGCCACTGCTGATGGCGTGGATAGGTGGTAAAAAAGTTGATGCCAGCCGCAAGCTGCTGGTGAAGGCAGGCTGTGCCAGCTTTTCTGCGCCTGAGCACGCTGTAGAAGTGTTTTATTCTTTAGCCGCATGGCAGCATAACCAGCAGCTTTTATTGCAAACCCCTGCACCGCTGGGTGAGTGGGAAGCGCCGGATATGGAAACGGCGCATATGGTGATTGATAAAGTGCTGGCCGATGGCCGCAGCCTGCTGGATGAAATTGAATCAAAAGCGATTCTAAGAGCGTTTCATATTCCCGTTGCCATGACGGTACGTGCCAATAGCGCCGATGATGCAGTGAATGCTGCCATGGGCATGGGACTGCCGGTGGTGCTGAAAATAGACGCCGTCGATTTGATGCATAAAACCGATATCGACGGCGTAGTGCTTAATTTAAACAGCCTGATTGCAGTGGCCAGCGAAGCCAATAAAATGCTCAGTCGTGCCCACGATAAGCTGGGTGTTGATCGCGTGCGCGGCCTGACAGTGCAACCTATGCACGGCAAAAAGCACGCCAGGGAGCTGATGGTAGGGGTGGTCAACGATTCTGCCTTTGGCCCGGTGATTAGCTTTGGTGCTGGTGGAATTGCTGTAGAAGTTTTCAACGATCTTGCGGTATCTCTGCCGCCCTTAAATGATTATCTGGCCGAGCATTTAATCCGCCGCACGCGGATTAAAAAAATGCTGGCATCGTTCAGAAACCAGCCCGCTGTGAATATTGAGGCGGTTAAAAATGTGCTGCTGCGCGTGTCTGAAATGGTTTGCGAGCTGCCACAGATTAAGCAATTGGATATCAACCCGCTGATCAGCGATGAAAACGGCGTGATTGCGGTAGATGCCAGCATTATCGTGGCTGCAGTCGACTCTAAAGCGGGCCGTTATGCGCATATGGCGATTCATCCCTATCCATCGCATTTAATGCAGCTTACCCAGCTCAAAACCGGTATGCCTATGATTTTGCGTCCGATCCGCCCGGAGGACGCAGACTTGCTGATTCAGTTTGTCAGCCGCCTGTCTGATGAGACGCGCTACAACCGCTATATGAGCGTGCTTAAGTCGCTGCCACAAAGCCTGCTGGCGCGCTTTACCCATCTGGATTACGCACGGGAAATGGCCATTGCCGCCACGGTGCAGGCAGGCCAGGGCGAGCAAATTATCGGCGTGGCCCGTTATACTGCCAATCCCGATAAAGACAGCTGTGAATTTGCCGTGGTGATTGATGATGCCTGGCAAGGCAAGGGCCTTGGCAACCGCCTGATGGAAGCCCTCTTCACCGCCGCCCGCGATATGGGCTTATCGACCATCGAAGGCGAAGTGCTGACCAGCAATAAAACCATGCTGGCCTTTATGAAGCACCTTGGCTTCACGATTCAGACTCACCCGGAAGACAATGGGCTGAAGTGGGTGGTGAAGGAGTTGTAGCAAAACCCAAGTCTTAAAACACAGAGGGCACAGAGAACACGGAGTTTCACGGAGAAAAGCAGGCATTGAATTAAGCTATTTTCTTTGGATCTTAGGCATTATCAAATTGACTAACCTTGGCTTTCATCACGCTTAGTCGCACGGGGCTTAAATCTCCCCTGAAGCACGCCGAAACGAGGAACAAGCGGGGCGGGGTTTCGGCGAGGATGTTTGAGCGAGCGAAGCGAGTGAGTCCCGCAGCCGCCGTCTCGATTGTCCGCAGTGAGGGGCCTTCGTGCTGTTCGGGGCGGCCTTCTTTGCTTCCTTTCTTGGCCGTTCAAGAAAGGGAGTCCCATGCGGGGGACTCCCGCATCTAAATCAACGTGCCGAAGGCACTAGTAAAAATGATCTTTTTGACTTTGTTTGGTGCGCTGGAGCGAAATCCGCCGAACTTATAATCTCACAACAAGTCAGGCGGGTTTCACCCGCTCTGCAAATGATGCAATCCCTATAAAACACCGCACAATTGAGTAACTTTATGTCCTCCGCCGTATCCTGTAGTACCTGTAAAGCCTGTTGTTGCCAGCTGGAAGTGATGCTGATTGCCGGGGATGATGATGTGCCGCCGGAGTATGTTGAGAAGGATGCATGGGGCGGCGAGATTATGCACAGGCTGGAGGATGGCTGGTGCGCGGCGCTGGATCGCCGCAGCATGATGTGTACGATCTATGAGCAAAGACCGTGGATTTGCCGGGATTATCAGGAGGGAGATTTTGATTGCATGGAGCAAAGAAAGCGCATCCCCGTCCTGACTGCCCGCTGGCAGCTCAATCAATAAGCGCGCTTTCGCTAAAGAAAACCAGTCTAAAACCTGCCTCTATTCGTGATGCAGGTTTTTTTCAATTCGCTGATCCGGAATAAACCAGATCACGGCCACTGCAATATATAGACTAATCGCTATCCATACATTCAGAAAGGCAAGCGGGATGGCGAGCAGATACATCAGCATCGATATTTTTCCTTTGCGGTCTTCGCCAAAAGCGATGGCCAGCTCGGATTGATTGCCGTGAATTTTAATCAGAAAGTGGGCCAGTATTGGCCAGGCCACGCTGGCCATAAAAAGTATAAAGCCATACAGGGCGACTGCTTGTGGGGCGAAGTGGCTTTCCTGCATCCATGCGGTGGTAACCGGAATTAAAGACAGCCAGAAAAGTAAGTGCAAATTGGCCCACAAAACGGGGCCGTTTATTTTGTGCACGATATGCAGCATATGATGATGATTATTCCAGTAAATCCCCACCATGATAAAACTGAATACATAGCCCAGAAAAATAGGAATCATCGGCAAGAGCACATGGGCATCTTCCCCGTGCGGTACTTTAAGCTCCAAAACCATGATGGTGATAATAATAGCGATCACCCCGTCACTAAATGCTTCCAAACGCGTTTTGCCCATTCTTGCTGCTCATTTAAGTTGTTTTTTCCATTCTAGCTGAATCAGGCCGGGCTTTCTCAACCGCCATTTTCAGCACGCTTGTGCGTGTTGCAGAGACGCTCTTGCCATGATATATGAATAGATTTTGTGTATAGCAATTTTCAATGCGCAAGATTTAAACTATCAATTAGACCTGAGAGAAGCGGGGGATTAAGATGACTTCACTGCTTCACAAACAACACTTTCTCTACTCAGGAGTTACACCATGTCATTGATTAACAGCGAAATTAAACCATTCAAAGTAAACGCATTCCACGCAGGTAAATTTACTTCCGTGACCGAAGCTGATCTGAAAGGCAAGTGGTCGGTAGTGTTTTTCTACCCGGCTGACTTTACTTTCGTTTGCCCTACCGAATTAGGCGATCTGGCTGATTTTTACCCGGAATTCCAAAAAATGGGCGTAGAGGTTTACTCGGTTTCTACCGATACCCAGTTCACCCACAAGGCCTGGCACGATACATCAGATACCATCAAAAAGATTAACTACCCGATGCTGGCAGACCCTACCGGCACACTGACCCGCAATTTTGATGTGATGATCGAAGAAGAAGGCCTGGCACTGCGCGGCACTTTCCTGATCAACCCGGAAGGCCAAATCAAGCTGTGCGAAATCCACGATAACGGTATTGGCCGCTCTGCAGCTGAGCTGATGCGCAAAGTGCAAGCCGCTCAATACATTGCCAAGCACCCAGGCGAAGTTTGCCCGGCTAAATGGCAGCCAGGTGCAGAAACACTGGCACCGTCGCTTGATTTAGTTGGCAAGATTTAATGAGTTAATTAAATGCGTGGGGCGGTTTTCAACCGCCCTGCGATGATCGCTTTTATTGCAAAAGCACTTTTTAAACTGGCGCCAGGCGCTTTTTCAATAAAAACTATTTCGGAGAATTCATCATGCTTGAAGCCAATATCAAAACTCAACTTGCTGCTTATTTAGAAAAACTGCAATTCCCGATCGAGCTGATTGCCTCTGTGGACGAAAGCGCCGCTGCTCAGGAAATGCAAAGCTTATTGCAAGAAATTACCGAGCTTTCAGACAAAATCACTCTGCGTTTTGCTGATGCCGCACTCAAGCCTTCATTCGGGATTGCCCGTGTTGGCGAGGAAGCCCGCGTGCGTTTCGCCGGGATTCCGATGGGGCATGAGTTTACTTCTCTGGTATTGGGCCTGCTGCAAGTCGGTGGCCATCCGCCCAAGATTGAAGCCGCGCTGATCGAGCAAATTAAGGCTTTGCCGGGCGAGCTGCGCTTTGAAACCTTTATCTCGCTCACCTGCCAAAACTGCCCGGAAGTGGTGCAATCGCTTAATTTAATGGCGGTGCTTAATCCTAAAATCAGCCATGTGATGATTGATGGTGCCTTGTATCAGGATGAAGTGAACGCAAGGCAAATTATGGCCGTGCCTTCGGTGTATCTGAATGGCGAAGCTTTTGGCCAGGGCCGCATGGGCATTGAAGAAATCGTGGCTAAGCTGGATACCGGCCTGGTTGAGCGTCAAGCCGAGGCGATCTCCAACAAGGATCAGTTTGATTTACTGGTGATTGGTGGCGGGCCAGCTGGCGCGGCAGCGGCGGTGTATGCGGCACGTAAAGGCATCCGCACCGGGGTGGTGGCCGAGCGATTTGGTGGCCAGGTGCTGGACACCATGAGTATCGAAAACTTTATCTCGGTGCAGGAAACCGAAGGGCCTAAGCTGGTTACCGCACTGGAGCAGCACGTTAAGCAATACGATGTGGATATTATGAATCTGCAACGCGCCGAAGCGCTGAGCCTGGATGAAAACGGCATCAGCCAGATTCGCCTTGCCAGTGGTGCAACCTTAAAGAGTAAGTCGGTGATTATTGCGACCGGTGCACGCTGGCGCGAAATGAATGTGCCGGGTGAAAAAGAATACCGTGGCCGGGGTGTGGCCTATTGCCCGCATTGCGATGGCCCGCTGTTTAAAGGCAAACGCGTGGCCGTGGTGGGCGGGGGCAATTCTGGCGTAGAAGCTGCGATTGATCTGGCCGGGATTGTGGAACACGTGACCCTGCTGGAGTTTGGTGCAGAGCTGCGTGCCGATGCGGTATTACAGAAAAAGCTCTACAGCCTGCCCAATGTGGTGGTGATCAAGCAAGCGCAAACTACGGAAGTGTTGGGCGATGGGCAGAAGGTCAGCGGCCTGCAATATACCGATCGCCAGAGCGGTGAATCGCATCAGGTCGATCTGGCCGGGATTTTTGTGCAAATCGGCTTGCTGCCCAATACCGACTGGCTGAAAGGCACGCTGGGTTTAAGCAAACATGGCGAGATTGAAGTGGATAACCGTGGCCAGACCTCCTTACCGGGTGTATTTGCCGCAGGCGATGTAACCACCGTGCCCTTTAAGCAAATCGTGATTGCCATGGGCGATGGTGCAAAAGCTTCTCTTGGTGCATTTGATCATTTGATGCGTAGTTAAAGCTAAGCATCTTTCAAAAAACAGCCGCGAAGACCTGTGGGTTTTCGCGGCTGTTTGTCATTATTTCTACTACTCATAAGCAAGCAATGCATCATGTTCAGGGGGGCTGAAACCGCCAGATTTAAGTCTTAAAAGCTTGTAAACAGCTGGCCCTGACAAGATTTACTTCTTGCAAGCCCCTAAGTCTTGCCACACGCCCCACTGGCCACTTTTTGCTGGCTCTTCACCGACGGTCCACCATTTGTTTTGGTAGTTATGCAGGTTCTGGCTGACCTTCGTGTTGACCGTGGCATAGGTGCTGCCTGCCTTCCAATCAGGTGCGCAGCTTGTTGATGGTGGCGGAGTGGGTACTGGTGTTGGAACCGGGGTTGGAACAGGTGTTGGTACTGGCGTAGGAACCGGGGTTGGCACTGGTGTTGGTACCGGTGTAGGAACCGGGGTTGGCACTGGTGTTGGTACCGGTGTAGGAACCGGGGTTGGTACTGGCGTCGGTACAGGTGTAGGAACCGGAGTCGGAACAGGTGTCGGCGTTGGTGTTGGCACAATCACGCCGCCAATATCTACCTTAAAGCTGTATTCCCCATTGTTTCTGACATACACACGGTTGTCTTGTACTGATTTAACCGGGGATATGCTGCCGTTGCCCGCCAGTACACCCACGCTGATATAGCGTGAGTTGATATTTACTTTTTGGGCAAGATAGAAAGGCCAGTTAGCAGCCAGAGATGTATTTTCACCGGTTTGGCTATCGTAGCCAGTGGTGACCGAGAAGCTTTCCACATCACGGCCATCTTTATCAAACAGGCGGAAAGTCACCTTGGTATCTGCTTTTAAATCCTGCTGAGCGCGGATTTGGCCCAGCTCTTTATAGGTGGAGAGGTTGCCAGAGAAATTGACATCAGAGCAGGAGTAAAACGCCTCATCACTGTCGCTGCGCTGCCACACATTATAAATAATATGCACGCCGGTTTTTTTGGGCAGCGGGCAAGTGAGTTTGTACTTTTTATCCACCGCTGCGGTATTACCAAGCGTACAAAACGGGGTGTCTTCCAGATCAGACCAAGCCAAAGGCTTATTTGGATTCCAGCCATCTTTGGTAATAAAAAATTGCCAGTTGCGGGTTTGGTGCGCGGCGGGGGCCGTGTAAATGAAATCAAATTGCCCATTGGCATTAGGCGCAATGGGGGTGACCGGCCAGTCAGTACGGGCCAGGTTCATCCCTGCATAATTTGATTTTCCCCCGGCGCAAAGCTGGCCATCCGGTACAAAAGCTTTGTGATTACCATTGGGCAGCTGATTTACACCAGACCAGTCGTAAAGCATTTGCGGGCCGGAGAGCGCCACTGCGGCCTGGCAGGCTGCCGTTTTGGGGTTTTCAGGGCCTTCATTAAAGCAGCTTAAAATACGGCTGATTGGCACTTCCATGGTGCCATGGGCACTGGCAAGCGGGGCCAGCAGGCTGGCCAGCAGGGCGGGCAGAGCATATTTATTCATTGTTTTCTCATCCATTGTTTATAAGGGTTATGGTTTTTGATCTGCGCCAAATAACCATAATCAGCTTATTGAAAGACATGAGAAAACTCAATTGGGGTTTTGTGGTTAAAATACTTATGTTTAATTACAAGTGTCGTTTGTTTTGTATCTGCCTGAGTAGAAAACAAGCCTGCTGAATGAAGAGTAAGCAGTATGGCTTCAGTCACTTATCCTTGATCAGCCGTTTGAGTGGTCAGGCCAACCCTGAAAAATGCTGCGGCCCTGGCCGTTTTGCTTAGCAGAGCATGGGGATGGCGCTGTATATGGATTATTTGTTCAGCCAGCCTTCAATTTTACTGATGATTTCTTTATCGTCAGGCTCGGTGATCGAGCTATAGGCTGTGACTGTTTTGCCATCGGGGGCAATTAAATATTTGTAGAAATTCCACTTGGGTGTGGTCTCGGCAGCAGTGCTCAGCCGTTTAAACAGAGGGTTTGCATTGGCGCCGCGTACGCTGGATTTCTCCAGCATGGGGAACTCTACAAAATAGGTGAGGCGGCAGAAATCACCAATTTCTTTATTGTCGGCCAGCTCTTGCTTGAAATCATTGGAAGGAAACCCAACCACAAGCAGCCCCTGGTCTTTATATTTGGCGTAGATTTTTTCTAATTTATCAAACTGCGGGGTAAAGCCGCATTTGCTGGCGGTATTCACCACTAAAATAGGTTTGCCGCTATAACTGCAAAAATCAAAAGCCTCGCCTTTGAGCGTTTTACTTTGGTAATCAAGCAAAGGCGGGCAGGCGGCCAGGCTGATGGAGCTGTAGAAACCAAGCAGGGCGAGGATACGCATATAAAAATCCTTGTGGCGTTAAGGACGAACCGTGGTAAGTAAACCAGATTGAGCTGTCTGCTTATTGAATTTCTAAAGAATGATCGAGCAGATCCATGTTTTTTAGCGCTGCGCAGCTATGCTGAACATGTAATTTTAATTGTGCTATTGCTTGCTTTAGCTCTTCTGAAGTGTGCTCGTTTTTCTCAAGTTTGGCGAGTAGTTCACCGAGTGGCAGTGCGCCCACTGTATTCGCTATAGCTTTAAGTCTGTGGCATTCTGTTTTGATTAAATCAAGTTGATTATTAGCCAGGGCGTCGTCAATGGTTGCAAGCCCGTTTTTCATGGCATCTGAAAAACGTTCGCAGTATTTGCGCTGGCGTGTTATTTCTTCACCCAGCATGCTTTGCAGTTCCTGCTGGTTTATCCACTGGCCTTCAGAAGAGGGGGCAATATTTTTAGTACTTGCTGAAGAAGGCAATTCCAGCTCTGTTTGCTGTCTAAAGCACATCATTAATGCAAGATAGAGTTTTTCTGCCTGTACAGGTTTACCAATAAAATGGTTCATGCCCGCCTGGGAGCAACGCTGACGGTACTCTGCTGAAATATTGGCCGTCATTGCAATAATTGGAACTGCGTCATAATCGGGATTCTTTCTTAGAATTTGGCTGGCGGTAATGCCGTCCATTTCAGGCATTTGTACATCCATTAATATGGCATCAAAATGGTATTGCTGTGCTAATTGAACAGCTTCTTTCCCATTGTTTGCCAATATTACTTTAGCGCCCTTTAGCTCTAATAATTCACTGCCAATTTGCTGATTAAAAATATGATCGTCTGCAAGTAAAATTAGTTTGTCTTTAAAGAATAATTCATTATTTTTTACTTTATCTGGTATTTCTAATGCGGATGGGGTCATTTCCGCTTTTTTAAGCACAATATGAAATGTGAATTCACTGCCCTTGCCTGATTCACTTTTCATAGACAACTCACCGCCCATCAGTTGTACCAGCTGACGGCTGATTGCCAGTCCTAATCCGCTGCCACCATATTTTCTGGTAATGGAATTGTCTGCCTGTTGAAAAGACTGAAATAATAGTTTTTGCACTTCAGGAGCAATGCCTATGCCTGTGTCGATAATGCTGAATTGCAAAGTGTAATCATCTTTATAAGGATGGACAATGAGCGTAATACTGCCGCTGTCGGTGAATTTAATGCTATTGCTGAGTAAATTCAGCAGTACCTGTTTAATACGTAAATCATCACCATGCAATGCAAGCGGGGTGTTTTTATCGATTTGAATGTTAAGCATAAGGCCTTTCTCTGTGGCTTTATGCTGAATAAGCCCGCTAATATGATGAATAAGGTCAGATAAATTAAAATCTACAGTGTTTAAATCGAGCTTACCAGCCTCTATTTTTGAAAAATCCAGAATATCATTGATTAAATCAAGCAAGAGCGTGCCAGATAAAGTTATTTTTTGCAGATAGTCACGCTGTTTTGGTGTTAATTCGGTTAACTGTGCCAGATGAGCCATACCCAGCACACTATTGAGTGGCGTACGAATTTCATGACTCATATTAGCCAGAAATACGCTTTTGGCTTGATTTGCGTTTTCTGCCTGTCGCTTGGCTGCTTCCAGTTCTTGTGTCCGTTCAATAACACGCAGCTCTAAAGTAGCCGCAAATTGCATGAGTGCTTCATCAAGTAATTTACGCTCAGTCAGATCGCGGATCATTGCGGTAAAAATAGGTTCCCCATTGTTTTCTAAATAAGAAATTGCAATTTCAGCCGGGAAATCATGCCCTTGCTGATGCCTTGCTACTACTGGTCTTACAGAGCGGCCTTTCATTTGTCTTGGTTTTTCTTTATTTCTTGCAAATTGTATCATTTCTTCCCTGTGCCCATTTGCAAGGTCTGTTGGAAGTAAACATTCAATCGGCTGACCCAGTATGTTTTTTGCAGAGTAGCCAAATAATTTTTCTGCTGCAGGATTAAATAAAATGATATTAAATTGTGCATCTGCACTTACAATGGCATCCATGGCAGTATTAATCATGCCTAAGAGTTGCTCTTGTTTGTTTAATTTTTCTTTTTCTGAATTTTTTCTTTCGGTAATATCCCGGGTAATGCCTATGAAATTAGTTAAAACGCCATTTTCATTAAATACAGGTGAAATGCTCAAATCGTTCCAGAATGAATTTCCATCTTTGCGGTAGTTAATAATTTCGCCATTAAATTCTTTTCCGGAATTAAGTGCATTACGAATTGCATTGATAGTTTCAGGACTGGACATAGGTCCTTGTAAAAAACTACAATTACGCCCAATAAATTCTTCTGCGCTGAATCCGGTAATGGCAAGCAGTGGTGGATTGACTGAAATAATATTCCGGCTGGCATCGGCGATCAGTACGCCTTGTGATATTGCTTTAAGAGCAGCATCACTTAATTTTAATTGCTCTTCTCCTTGTTTAATTGCAGTAATATCCGTAAGTAATACAAAAAAGCCTTGAATCTTTTCTGCTTGAAAATGAGGGATATACTGCGCCAGCAGATAGGCTTGTTTGCCATCGGGTTTAATTAATGAGCGTTCATAGTTTTGTTCTTTACCTTCCAGCACCCCGTGAATGTAATGTTTAATGGCATGAAACAGCTCAGGGCCTAGTAAATCTTGCATAGCGATATTATGAATTTGGGTCACACTATGATCAAACCACTGGCAATAGGCTTTATTTGCAAAAGAACAATGTAAATCAGCTGTCCAGTAAGCCAGCATACTCGGTATGTTTTCGGTTACTGTCCGGATGAATAACTCACTTTGTTTCAGTGCTGTTTCCCGTTTACCCAATGTGGTCAGTAAGTGGTTAACGCTGCTGAGCAGGCTTCCAATTTCATCGTTGTTGGTAATGGTAAGCGGGCGGGGAGGAATGTCACTATCCGCCATGGTATTGAGGCACTTAATTGCCGTGTGTAATGGAGAGAGTTGTTGTTTTAAAATCCAGGCAATCAGCAGGGATAGGATCAGGGTCATTAATAAAATAACACCCAGAATATGCCGCTCTGCTTGTTGAATAGGATAAAACGCCTCGGCAGCGGGAAGGGTCGCTGCAACATACCAGCCAGCCAGGTTTACTTTTTTAACTGAGGTAAGTACTTTGGTTTGGAGTAAATCAACAAAAATGCCTGATTCTTCCTGGCCCTGCATCATCCGGTCAATAACGGGGTTTACACCTGCGGGTGGCGTTGATTTCATGACCAGACGTTGATCGGTGGCGGCGATGAATAAGTGCTGCTCTGGGGAGATCAGGGCATAGCCCCCGGTTTTACCATTATTGTTTTTGATTTTTTCATTAATAAAGTTGGGTTTGTTCAGATTAATGGCTCCGGATAAGGCTGCAATTACTTGCCCCTGATTATTTTTAATTGGAACCGTGATCACAAATATAGGGGCTTTTTGTTGCTGATCCTGTTGTGGAGCAGAAATCGAATTGATTCCCTGTGTCAGTGACTGTGCAACAGATGGCTGATGGAGGGCATAGCTGATGGGCTGACGGGTAAGGGAAACAGAAGGGATGATTAAATGGTTCTCGGGTGTGCTGATATAAATGCCTGTGTTAAATAACTCCTGCAGCACGCTGTGGTTTTCAAGCCCGGACTGAAGGGCTGGCGGGTTTTTTAAGGATTGTGCGGTTATTTTTTTTGCAAAATACTCCAGAGCATTGATGTTTTCTTGTAAGTGATGGTCAATGTCATTGGCAATAATACTCACGCTGGAGAGCTGTTGATTACTGACCAGATACTGCATTTCTTTTTGAAAAACACGTTTTGCATAGAATGTCAGCAATAGAATCGAAGCAACAAAGAGTAACAGCATTAATAAGATGATTCTGTTTTGCAGTGAGCGCAGAGGTCTCCGGTTTAAGATCATAGTGTTATCAACTTTGAGAAATTGAGCTTTGTATTGGGCAAAATATGTGAAAAATTGCTGGTTCTTTATTGGCGTTGATTCATCATCTGATTAACTGTTCATGGTGTTCTGGAGCGCTTTGATTGCATTGCTCAGCTGATCCTGAAAATCAGCATCGGCACTGATGGTATTAGAGACTTCATCTAAACCCCGGCTCACAATGTCGATTAATGAGCTTTCCTGGCGTTCGGTTAATTGCAAACCAACCAGGGCAGCTTCAATGCGGGAAGTGACTGTGCTCAGAATAATTGCAATTGAGGTTCGGCCGTTTCTTTGCTGCTCGTCTATTTTACTAAGTGCATCTGTGAGCGATTTAATTGTCGCTCCAATCGTAATATCCCGTCCTTTAGCCTTGACCATGATATTGAGTGCTTCAAGCCGGTATTCGGTTGATTCAATCAGAATGGCCAGGTTATCGCGCAAGCGTCCGCAGAGATCATTGTCATGCTCGGGCATATTGCTGATAAACACACGAATATGCGGGTAAGTAATGGCCATACGGCTTTTAAACTGAGTAATACGATCCATCGTGGACATATGGTGCATGATCGAGGTTTCCAATGCGCTCGCCGGTCCCCGCGCATTGACCGCTAAAGAGCCTCCTTCGGGAAGAATCAGCTCAACAACGCTGTCAACTTCAAACAGGGCAATGGCGCTGATTAAGGCCTTGGCTAAATCGAGCGGGGTAGTGCAATTATTGAAACGCTTAATCCCTTCGATCAGTAAGCCCGTTTCACTCATGCTGGCCATGGCCAGCATGGCGGTATTGGTCGCGTATTGAGCCTGGGATTTTAATTGCTGCCGCTCTTCAATCAATTGCAGAACATGCGCCACTTTGGCTTGCAATACTTTAGGGTTAGCAGGCTTGAGGACAAAATCTTCTCCGCCTACATCAAAGCCCTGCAGCCTGTCCTCGATACCATCCAGCGCGGATAAAAACAGTACAGGCGTATCGCTGATATCAAAATCATCTTTGATCTGGCGGCACAGCTCATAGCCATCCATTTCCGGCATTTTTACATCTGCCAATACCAGTTTCGGGTGCTGCTGCTGCACCAGCTGCAAAGCTGCTTTGCCATTTTCTGCCGTAATCACATTACATGTTTCGCTGAGGGCATCAAAGATAAAATCCAGCATAAAAAGATCGTCGTCAACGATGAGTACCAGTGGCTTGTCGTTCATGATATTGATCCTTGGCTCAGGGCCTGAGGTTTTGAATGGATCTGCAGAATAAAAAATTCATTACCTTGCCGCTTATTTGACGCTGGAAAGATGGCTTTCCCACATTTTTTTCCAGTGTATAAATTCGGTTGCGGGCATAGGGTGGCCGATCAGATAGCCCTGTACTTCGTGGCAGCCCATATTGGAAACCAAATCCCAGTCGGCCTGCGTTTCTACGCCTTCTGCTACCAGGTTAAGGGAAAATTTCCGGCCTAAATCTGCGCTGTGTTCCAGAATGGTTCGGGCGGAAGCATCGGATGTGGCGCCGCTGACAAAGGTTTTATCGATTTTTAATTCGGTAAATGGAATCTGAATTAAATGCTCCATGGTTGAAAAGCCCGTGCCAAAGTCATCTACAGAGAGGCCAAAACCCATGATCCTCAAGCGGGTCAGAATATCCAGGCTGAGTACATAATCATGGGTAAGCTGGGTTTCGGTGATTTCCAGCGTAATCAGCTCGGGGCTGATATTGCTTTCGCGCAGTACTTCCTGAAACAGCTCTGGCAGCTCCAGCCGGTGCAGATTGCCCATCGATACATTAATCGATAATTTGATGTGCTCACCCTGATCGAGCCATATTCGCAGCTGACGGCTGGCCAGCCTTAATACACAGAGGGTGAGATCATCGATTAAGCCTAAAGCTTCAATGGCCGGAACAAATAAATGTGGCCCAAGCAGCCCGCGCAGGGGGTGACGCCAGCGGGCTAAGCTTTCTGCCCCAAGTACGCCGCGCCCGTTGGTGCTGACTTTGGGCTGGTAATAGAGTTCAACCTCACCTGCAGCAAGGCCGTTGCGTATTTCATCTTCAAGCAGTTGCAGCTGGGGCATGTGGCTGCCAGTGTGCTCTGTGCCTGAATGCGCGGGGTGCAGGAGTAATATTTGTGCCAGCTCTTCTTTTTTGACCGGCTTGGTGAGCGATCCGCCCAGCTTTAAGTGAAAAGAATGAGCCAGCCGCTCTGCCGCTTTTAATACTTGCTTATCCATTGCGGAAAGAATGGCGATATAGCCTTCGTACTGCAGTAAACCCAGCTGGCGCAAAAAGGCGACACCATCCATATCGGGCATTTGTAAATCGCAAAAAATCCAGTCAGGCTGAGGGGGCAGGGCAAGTCTTTTAAGTGCATCTTCTGCTTTTAAAAATGACAGGATTTGTGTAATGCCTAAATCATTCAGATGTTGCTGGATGATTTCCAGAATAAAGCGGTCATCGTCTACTAAAAGAATGCAAAGCGGGCTGTTCTCCAGTACAGACGTTGCGACTGGGTTGGGGCTGCCTGCACCATCCAGCAAGCCATTTTTTTGCAGCACTTCACAGCTTTGCTGAAATAAAGATTTCAGCTGCCTGATTTTTTCTGATTGCACATCGGATGGCGTGGATTGATCGAGTTTTTCCATGGAGGCAAGCTGCAGGCCTAATGGCATTGCGCCAACCGTACGGGCGATCGATTTCAGTCTGTGGCATTCCGGGCCTATCAGGCTCTTGCTTTCATGAAGATAAAGAATGCTGGCCAGTCCTTCTTCAAAAGATTGCGCAAATTTTGCACAATATTTGCGCTGGCGGTCGGCATCATCGCCCAGCATACTGCGTAATTCTGAAAAATCGATAATCTGGCCAGACTCACTGCTGGCGCTGCCGGTCTGGGATGCTTCTTCCGGACGGGGAAGCTCTGCTTCCGGCTGAGGGCGATTTATAGCGGGCAGCTTTGTGGCCTGCGGCCCCAGCCAGTAAGCCAGAGTCTGGTAGATTTTCTCTGCCTGCACGGGCTTGCCGATAAAGTCATTCATACCTGCATTCAGGCAATTCTGGCGATACTCGCGCGATACATTGGCGGTCATGGCGATAATGGGGACGGGATCAAATGCGGGCATTTTTCTAAGGGCCAGGCTGGCTGTAATGCCATCCATCTGAGGCATTTGTACATCCATCAGAATCGCGTCGAAATGGTGTTGTTTGGCTAATTGCAGTATTTCAAGCCCGTTATTGGCAATCACTACTTCAGCGCCTGCTATTTGTAACAGCTCTGCACCAATTTGCTGATTAAACGGATGGTCGTCGGCCAGTAATATATGTTTCCCTGCGAGGAAATGATCGCTGATTGAATGATTCTGATGGGCCGGAGAAGGAGCCAGTGCATTAATTTTTGGAAGGCTGAGGCTGAATTTAAATTCACTGCCCTGACCCGGCTGGCTGGTGACGGTTAATTCCCCTCCCATAAGCTGTACTAACTGGCTGCTGATTGCAAGCCCCAGGCCTGTGCCCCCATATTTGCGGGTAATTGAATTATCTGCCTGCTGAAATGATTGAAACAATTGCGCCTGTGCGCAAACGGGAATCCCTATTCCTGTATCGCAAACACTAAAAGCCACATTTTCATTTGAATCCAGGCTGACGGTTAAAGTGATTTTTCCGTCCTGAGTAAATTTAATGGCATTACTGAGTAAATTAATCAGCACCTGCTTGATACGTAAATCATCGCCCTGCAAGAATGAGGGAACTTGTATGCCAATTACAATATGAAGTTGCAGGCCTTTTTCTTCCGCTTTTTGCTGAATTAATTCACGTACATGGTCAATCAGCTCATGCAGAGAAAAATCATGGCTGCTGATTTCCATTTTACCGGCTTCAATTTTTGAAAAATCAAGAATGTCATTAATCAGATCAAGCAGGTGATTGGCGGAGAGCGTTATTTTTTGCAGGTAATCACTTTGTTTGGTATTTAAAGGGGTGAGTTGGGCCAAATGCGCCATGCCCAGTACGCTATTGAGCGGGGTGCGAATCTCGTGGCTCATATTGGCCAAAAATGCACTTTTTGCCAGATTGGCATTTTCGGCTTGTTGTTTAGCGGCTTCTAATTCATAGGTACGCTCAATAACACGCTGTTCCAGCGTTGTGGTTAATTGCAGTAAGCTGGTTTCGTAGGCCAGCCGGTCTGTAATATTGCGCACCATGGCGGTGTAAATGGGGCTGCCAAAATTATCCAGATAAGAAATGGCCACTTCGATAGGAAACTCATTGCCATCGGCTCTTTTGCCCATCACCTGGCGTGCCGAGCTGCCACCCATTTTGCGATGGCCTTCACCTTGCCCGCCAAATTTGTGCATCTGCTCACGGTGCTGTGCTGCCAGCTTAACGGGAATCAGTACTTCAATCGGGCAGCCCAGCATTTGTTGGGCCGGATAGCCAAACATATTTTCTGCTGCCTGATTAAACAGAATAATGTTGAATTCAGCATCGGTGGTGACAATGGCATCCATGGCCGAATCAATCATGCCGGCCAGCTGGGCCCGGTTGGCTAAGAGTGCATTTTCGTTGTTTTTGCGTTCGGTAATATCATGGTGAGTGCCAATCACCCTCAGCGGCAGGCCTTTTTCATCGCGGCAGACCACCATGCCGCGATCAACGATCCATTTCCAGTTGCCTTCCTTGCTGCGGATACGGTATTCATTACTAAAAAATGGTGTGTCGCCTTTCAGATGAGCTTTTACCTTGTTAATCACTTTGGGCCAGTCTGCCGGGTGCACCCGTTTTTCCCATTCCTGATAAGTATTGTTAATGTCTTCATCCGTAAAGCCGAGCATTTCTTTCCAGCGGCGGCTGTAAAAAATAGTATTGCTGCTTATATCCCAATCCCAAAGCCCATCGCCTGACCCTTCAATTGCAAATTGCCAGCGGCTTTCGCTCTCTTTAAGCTCGCTGATGTCCTGAATGCTCACCGGTACAATGCAGGCTTCTTCTTCAGTCGCAGGAATAGGGTAGGAGATCAGTGCCTGAAAAGATCTGCCCTGAAGTGTTTTAAGATTAATTTCGCTGCGAAAAATAGTGTCCTTGCGCCAGAAAGCCAGCAGCTCCTGGCGAATAACAGTGAGCGCACTTTCACCAAATAAACTTGCAAAGCCTTGCATAAACTCAGCCTTGCTTGTGCCTTCAAATAAGGCCAGTGTGGCTGGGTTGATATCAATGACTTTGAACATACTGATCATATTCAGTAAGGAAGAAGGTGTTTCTTCAAGATAGGCCGCCAGATCAGTAATCCCCGCTTCACGCAGAGCGGTGAGGTGGGTTAAAAGCGCCGTCATATCCTGATTCCAGATCGACAGATCTGCTTTATCAAACAGCTGGCGATAACGCTGCGCTTGTTCTTGCAAATCAGATTTTTGCTGATAAAGCTCGCTTAGATCGATCAGGGTGATCAGCTGTGCCTTCTCTTGCCCCAGCGTTAACAGGGTCTGGCTGGCTTTAACTGCTTTAAAGCCGCCATTTTTACAGCTAATTTGCAGCTCTGAAGCCGGGGAAACGGGGTCTGTGGTGAGCGGGGCAACTTGTATATTCTGAGCATTACCCTCTTGCCAGCGGGCCAGATCGGGGAAGGCTTGCTTCCACCAGCGGCTTAGTTGAGGCAGATCTGCTTCCACATAGCCAAAGCTGTTGCTAAATGCCGGATTCAGGTAAACGATTTCACCCTGTGCATTGAACAGCACATGAGGGATGGGGGAAATTTCAATCAGGTGCAGGCTGTGTTTCAGAGGGCTGTGCTCAAAGGTGATGTCCTCTATTGAGCCGATATAGCCGGAAATTTGCCCGTGAGCATCCCAAAGCGGGCGGGTTTTTGCGCGGACATATCGTATGTCCTGATCCGGCGGCAAAATGCGAAAGGAAAGTTCAAAATCAGCTTGTGTCCTGAGCGCCTGCAGCCATTGTTCGTGCACTAGTTTGCTGTCATCAGGGTGCAGACTTTTCATCCATCCATAGCCCGCGCATTCTTCCGCTGACAGGCCAAACATCGTTTGTAAGGCTGAGTTGGTGTAGCGGCATTGCCCGCTGGCATGACACAAATAAATGCAGCTAGGTATCTGATCGATAAGTTGCAGCTGGCTTGTATCATTGAACACGGCAGGCATTAAGAGTGTCTCTTGAGTGGTTTGTTTGTTATTTCCTTTTATAGCTTAGGTTAGTCTTGACAAGCTTCAAGTTACTTGTAATTTAATACCGATTTAAAGGTATATTTTTAGTTGGAAATTAGTCATTTTTTGTTTTTTTATTGTAAGAATTTCCGAATGGTTTCTTAGGCGTTTTGTTCGTTTTAGAAATTGCAGAGGTTTAAACGTAAAAAAACCCGGCAAGCCGGGTTTTTTTACTGAGCAAAAGAAATTATTTCTTTTTTTGCGGAGGCAGATCAGTACATACGCCTTTAAATACTTCGGCGGCCATACCAATCGATTCGCCCATAGTTGGGTGAGGGTGGATGGTTTTGCCGATATCCACGGCATCACAACCCATTTCGATGGCAAGGCAGATTTCACCGATCATATCGCCAGCGTGCGGGCCAACAATCGCGCCGCCGATGATTTGCTTGGTGTCCTGATCGAAGATCAGCTTGGTAAAGCCTTCATCGCGGCCATTGGCAATCGCACGGCCAGAAGCTGCCCATGGGAATACGCCTTTACCGTAGTTGATGCCGTTTTTCTTGGCTTCATCTTCGGTCACGCCTACCCAGGCCACTTCCGGATCGGTATAAGCCACGCCCGGAATCACGCGGGCATCAAAGAAGGCTTTGTGATCTGCTGCGTTTTCAGCGGCCACGTGCGCTTCGTGCACGGCTTTGTGCGCCAGCATAGGCTGGCCAACCAGATCGCCAATTGCAAAAATATGCGGCACATTGGTGCGCATTTGCTTGTCGACCGGGATAAAGCCGCGATCAGTCACGATCACACCGGCGTTTTCTGCGCCTACTTTGCCACCGTTAGGTACGCGGCCAGTGGCGTGCAGTACGAGGTCGTAGCATTGTGGTTCTTTCGGGGCGTTTTCGCCTTCGAAAGTCGCCCAGATACCGTCTTCTTTGGCTTCCAGTGCAACGGTTTTGGTCTTGAGCATGATGTTGTCAAAGCGGTGGGAATTCCATTTTTCCCATACTTTAACCAGGTCACGATCTGCGCCCTGCATCAGGCCGTCGAGCATCTCTACTACATCCAGGCGTGCGCCCAGTGTGGAGTAAACCGTACCCATTTCCAGACCGATAATCCCGCCGCCCAGAATCAGCATGCGTTTGGGTACGGATTTCAGCTCCAGCGCACCAGTTGAATCCACTACGCGTGGATCATTTGGCACGAAAGGCAGCTTAAATACCGAAGAGCCAGCGGCGATAATCGCTTTCTGGAACTTGATGATTTTGGTCTCGCCAGTGATTTCTTTGCCCTCACCCGAAGTGATTTGCACTTCCAGATGATGCGGGTCAATAAAGCGGCCAATACCACGTACAAATTCCACTTTGCGCGCTTTGGCCATGCCAGCCAGACCCGTGGTGAGCTTGCCAATGACTTTTTCTTTAAAGCCACGCAGTGCGTCGATATCGACTTCCGGCTCGCCAAATTTAATCCCGTTGGCAGCCAGATGTTTTACTTCGTCAATTACCGCTGCATTGTGCAGCAGGGCTTTGGAAGGAATACAACCTACATTCAGACACACACCGCCAAGCTTAGAGAAACGCTCAACCACGATGGTTTTCATGCCAAGGTCAGCAGAGCGGAAAGCCGCAGAGTAACCACCGGGGCCACCACCGAGCACGACCATTTCGCATTCGTAGTCGGCAGCGCCGCTGTGGCTGCCAGCGACAGGAGCAGCTTGTGGTGCCGGGGATGGCGCAGCTGCGGCCGGGCTTGGCGCTGCGGCTGGAGTAGCAGTGGCAGCAGCTGCCACTTCTAAAATCACCAGCAGGCTGCCTTCGGATACTTTGCCGCCCACGGCCACTTTCACTTCTTTAATCACACCCGCGTGGGTGGAAGGCACTTCCATCGTCGCTTTGTCGGTTTCCAGCGCAATCAAGGATTCTTCAACAGCCACGGTGTCGCCGGCTTTTACGAAGACTTCGATGATATCCACATTGTCATGGCCGCCGATATCGGGGACTTTAATTTCGATTAGATTGCTCATCATTTATTCCATTTGATCTGTGCAAGGGGCTAAGGCAGTAAAAATCAAAAAATTCTGTAGCATCGCAGATTGGGTTATGCGATCGCTGAGCGAGGTAAATCCCGCACGCAGACCGCTAACCCAACTTACAAATGCGGTGTTCGCTGAGTCTACAGAAATTTTATCTTTATCTGCTTACAACACCAGGCGACGGATGTCGCTTAGCAGCTTGCCCAGTTGCACTGTGAAGCGGCCAGCCAGTGCACCGTCGATCACGCGGTGATCGAAGGACAAGGACAATGGGCACATCAGGCGTGGTACAAATTCTTTGCCATTCCAGATCGGCTTGATTTGCGATTTGCAAACGCCAAGAATCGCCACTTCCGGTGCGTTAACGATAGGCGTGAAGCTTGTGCCGCCAATGCCGCCAAGGCTGGAAATGGTAAAGGTTGCACCTTGCATATCGGTTGGCTTGAGCTTGCCTTCGCGCGCCAGGGCGGAAAGCTCGGTCAATTCTTTGGCGATTTGCTTGAGGCCTTTTTGATCGGCGTTTTTAATTACCGGTACAACCAGACCATTTGGCGTGTCTGCCGCAAAACCGATATTGTAGTACTGCTTCAATACCAGATTATCGCCATCGAGGCTGGCATTCACGGTTGGGAAGGCTTTAAGCACTTCGGCAGCGGCTTTAATGATAAAGGCCAGAGGCGAGAGTTTAAGGCCTGATTTTTCCCACTCTTTACCGATGGATTTGCGGAATTCTTCCAGCTCGGTGATATCGCATTCATCGTTAAATGTAACGTGCGGAATCACTACCCAGTTGCGATGCAGGTTGGCACCTGAAAGCTTCTGGATACGCGTCAGCGGCTTGGTTTCGATCGGGCCAAACTTGGCAAAATCAACTTTTGGCCATGGCAAGAGATCAAGGCCTGAGCCAGTACCAATAGCAGCGGCTGCGCTTGGTGCGGCTGCTGCGCCGCTCATGATTGATTTCACATAGGCTTGTACATCGCCATGCAAAATACGGCCTTTAGGGCCGGTGCCGTTAACCAGGCTCAGGTCAACGCCTAATTCACGGGCAAAGCTGCGAATCGAAGGCGAGGCGTGGGCTTTTTTGAAGCCTGCTTCGTTGATGGTACGTGGTGCTGCAGCTGCTGCAACAGGCGCTGCGACCGGAGCAGGGGCTGCGGCCACTGGGGCAGCAACCGGTGCCGGAGCAGCTACGGGAGCTACGGGAGCTACGGGCGCTGCTGTTGAAGCTGTGCCTTTCAGTACCAGGATCAGGCCGCCTTCGCTGATTTTATCGCCCACTTTCAGGGAGATGCTTTCAACGACGCCCGCTTCCGGGGATGGTACTTCCATCGAGGCTTTGTCTGTTTCCAGTGTGATCAGTGATTGTTCTTTCTCCACCACATCGCCGACTTTTACAAAGACTTCGATCACATCTACAGCATCGTGGCCACCGATGTCCGGTACGCGCACTTCAATGCTGCTGGCCACGCTGCTGGCTGCCGGCGCTGCAACCGGCGCTGCGGCAGGTGCCGCTGCCGGAGCCGCCGCAGGCGCTGCTGTGCTTGCGGTGTCTGCTGCTTCGAGCAGTAAAACGATGCTGCCTTCAGAGGCTTTATCGCCAATTTTAATCTTCATTTCTTTAACAATACCGGCGTGGGTCGATGGCACTTCCATCGTCGCTTTGTCGGTTTCTAATGTAATGAGCGATTGCTCTACTTCAATGGTGTCGCCAGCTTTTACAAAAACCTCGATTACTTCAACGCCCTCGTGGCCGCCGATATCGGGGATTTTTACTTCAATCAATGTGCTCATATATACGAATCCTGTGAGGGGTATGGAGTGAGGAGGAGGGCACTTGTCCCTCCATGGTGCTTTGCCTTTCAGCCTGATGCCTGAAGGCAAAGCCTCACTGCTTTACACGGTCCAAGGCGCCGGGCGGTTTGCAATGCCGTACTTTTCGATGGCTTCTGCAACTTTCGCTGCAGGAATTTTGCCTTCGTCAGCCAGGGCTTTCAGTGCAGCAACCGCTACGTGGAAGCGATCCACTTCAAAGAAGCTGCGCAATGCTTTACGTGAATCAGAGCGGCCATAGCCGTCACAACCCAGCACAACATATTTTGCAGGAACGTATTCACGAACCTGATCTGCAAACGCGCGTTTGTAATCGGTTGCCGCAATCACAGGGCCAGTACGGCCAGTCAGGCATTCAGTAACATAAGGCACTTGCTGCGCAGCCAGCGGGTTAAGCATATTGTGACGCTCAACCGCCATACCATCACGGCGCAGTTCGTTAAAGCTTGGGCAAGACCAGATATCTGCATCCACGCCGAAATCGGCTTTCAATAGTTCAGCCGCAGCAATGACTTCGCGGAAGATAGTACCCGAACCCATCAGCTGTACTTTCAGAGCAGCGTCTTTGGCACCTTCCCGGAACATATACATACCGCGCAGGATGCCGGCTTCCGAGCCTTCTGGCATGGCCGGGTGGCTGTAGTTTTCATTCATTACTGACAGGTAGTAATAAATGTTTTCCTGGTTTTGATACATACGGCGCATACCGTCCTGCACAATCACCGCCAGCTCGTAAGCGAAGGTT
This sequence comes from Iodobacter violaceini, assembly GCF_011601265.1. Classification (GTDB taxonomy): domain Bacteria; phylum Pseudomonadota; class Gammaproteobacteria; order Burkholderiales; family Chitinibacteraceae; genus Iodobacter; species Iodobacter violaceini. The sequence continues at coordinate 84,057 of NZ_JAAOLX010000009.1, read as the reverse complement.
GGATCGTAGGACACGCAGTTCGGGATAAATTCAGCAAACAGATGGCCGTGACCATCCTGGTGCTGTAAGCCTTCACCGTTCAGCGTAGTGCGGCCCGCTGTACCGCCTACCAGGAAGCCTCGGGCGCGTAAATCGCCCGCTGCCCATGCCAGGTCGCCAATACGCTGGAAACCAAACATAGAGTAGTAGATGTAGAACGGAATCATGGTGACGCCGTGGTTGGCGTAGGACGTTGCCGCAGCAATCCAGTCGCTCATCGCACCAGCTTCGTTAATCCCTTCTTGCAATACCTGGCCAGTTTTGGATTCTTTGTAGAACATCAGCTGATCAGCATCTTGTGGCTCGTACAGCTGGCCCACGTGAGACCAGATACCCAGCTGACGGAACATGCCTTCCATACCAAAGGTGCGCGATTCATCCGGCACGATAGGCACGATGCGGTTACCAATTTGCTTGTCTTTCACCAAAGTGTTCAGGATACGGACAAAAGCCATGGTGGTGGACATTTCACGCTCACCCGTGCTGCCCAGCAGGCCGCTTAATGCATCAAGGCCCGGCACTTGCAAAGGCTCATCTACCGGTTTTCTGGATGGCACAAAGCCGCCCAGCTCGGCACGACGCTCGTGCATATGCTTCAGTTCCTGGCTGTCATCAGCAGGACGGTAGAATTTGCATGCAATGGCTTCTTCGTCGGTCAGCGGGATATTGAAGCGGTCGCGCAGGTAAAGCAGATCGGTGTCCGACAGCTTTTTAGTGTTGTGCGCTACGTTTTGCGATTCGCCTGCAGCGCCAACGCCAAAGCCTTTTACTGTTTTAACCAGCAGCAAGGTTGGCTGATCTTTGTGCTCAACTGCGGCTTTATAGGCAGCGTAAACTTTGTAAAGATCGTTACCACCACGGGTCAGACGCCAGATATCGTCATCTGACATGGCTGAAACGAGGTCGAGTAATTCCGGGTAAGCACCGAAGAAGTGTTCGCGTACATAAGCGCCGTTTTTGGATTTGTAAGTCTGGTATTCACCATCGACCACTTCCATCATGCGTTTTTGCAGCAGGCCTTTTTTGTCCTGAGCAAGGATGGCATCCCAGCCTGTGCCCCAGACTACTTTAATTACATTCCAGCCCGAGCCACGGAAGTCGCCTTCCAGCTCCTGAATGATTTTGCCGTTACCGCGCACTGGGCCGTCAAGGCGCTGCAGGTTGCAGTTGATGACAAAAATCAGATTGTCGAGCTTTTCACGGCCAGCAAGGGAAATCGCGCCCAGCGATTCTGGCTCGTCCATTTCGCCATCGCCGCAGAAGCACCAAACTTTACGATCGCCTTTTTGCTTAAAGCCACGATCGTCCAGGTACTTCATAAAGCGGGCCTGGTAAATCGCCATCAGCGGGCCAAGACCCATCGATACCGTTGGGAATTGCCAGAAATCCGGCATTAGCCAAGGGTGTGGATAAGACGATAAACCACCGCCATCTACTTCACGGCGGAATTTATTCAGTTGTTCTTCGGTAATACGGCCTTCAAGATAGGCGCGTGAGTAAACGCCAGGCGCAGAGTGGCCCTGGAAATAAACCAGATCACCACCGTGGTTTGCGCTTGGTGCATGCCAGAAGTGATTCCAGCCCACATCGTATAAAGTGGCTGCCGAAGCAAACGAGGAAATATGGCCGCCCGGCTCTGCTTCGTCGCGGTTGGCTTTTACCACCATTGCGGCTGCATTCCAGCGGGTATAGGCCAGAATGCGTTCTTCCAAATTAGGCTTGCCAGGGTGCTTGGCTTGCAGGTACGCCGGAATCGTATTGATATAAGCGGTAGTTGCAGTGTACGGAATGTTGACGCCATCCTGGCGTGCATGATCTACAAGCTTTTCAACCAGGAAATGGGCGCGCTCTGCGCCTTCTTTTTCGAGGACGCTATCGAGTGACTCCAGCCATTCTTGCGTTTCTTGGGGATCGAGGTCATGAAGCTGCTCTGCCATTGGTCTCTCTACCTTGTGAGTGGGTTAATAACTCCGCAGATTTTGATGCGGAGGCAGGCCGGTTGTGTGGACCAGCCTGCTTTAAAAGGCCTGCATTGTAATAGGCATATAAAAATACATCCCGTTTAACGGGGGGTATTTCGCTTGTAATAATTCACCAGACCGTTGGTCGAAGCGTCATGGTTAGTGGTTAAACCCGGAGTGGTTAAATCAGCCTCAATGGCTTTTGCCAATTGTTTGCCTAATTCAACACCCCATTGGTCATAGGAATTAATATTCCAGACCGTGCCTTGTACGAATACTTTGTGCTCGTACAAAGCAATCAGTGCACCTAAACGCCGCGGTGATAAACGCTGCATTAAGATGGTATTGGTCGGGCGATTACCTTCAAATACTTTATGCGGAACTAAAGCATCCTGTTCTTCGCCGGTAATACCCTGTGCATCTAATTCTGCGCGAACTTCCGATTCATTTTTACCGCGTAAAAACGCTTCTGTCTGGGCAAATACATTAGCCATCAGAATGGTATTGTGCGGTTCAGGAATATCCGGATGTTCTATTGTGGCAATAAAATCGACGGGTACGATTTGGCTGCCCTGATGCAATAACTGGTAATACGCGTGCTGGCCGTTAATACCGGTATCGCCCCATACAACAGGCCCGGTGCGATAATTCACGCGTTTTCCATTCAAATCAACCGTTTTACCGTTTGATTCCATATCCAGTTGTTGCAAATACGCAGGGAAGCGATAAAGCGATTGGTTATAGGGTGAAATAAGCTGGGTGGATGCGCCAAAGAAATTAACGTACCAAACACCAAGCATTCCCATAATCACCGGCAAATTCTGCTCTAATGGCTTGCTGCAGAAATGCTGGTCCATGGTATATGCACCATGCAAAAGATCCTGGTAATTGTGTTTGCCCAGATAAATAGCAATCGGTAAACCAATCGCACTCCACAGGCTATAGCGGCCGCCTACCCAATCCCAGAATTCAAACATATTTTCAATATCAATACCGAATTCGCTGACGGCTTTGGCATTGGTTGAAACGGCCACAAAATGCTTGGCAATATGTTTTTCATCACCCGAAGCTTTTACAAACCATGCGCGTGATGTACGGGCATTGGTCAGCGTTTCCTGGGTGGTAAATGTTTTGGAAGAAATAATAAAGAGCGTTGTTTCCGGATTCAGTTCTGCCAGTGTGGATACAACCTGGTCGCCATCAACGGTGGAAACAAAATGCATTTTCAGGCGTTTGTGGCCGTAATCTTTCAGCGCCTGGCAAACCATCAGCGGGCCCAGATCCGAGCCGCCAATACCGATGTTTACAATGTCGGTAATCGCCTTGCCGGTGTAACCCAGCCATTCACCCGAGCGGACTTTATCCGAGAAAACGCCGATTTTATCTTTTACGGCATTCACTTTAGGCATGACATCTTCGCCATCCACAATCAATGGATGTTTATCCAGGTTGCGAAGCGCAGTGTGTAATACGGCACGGTTTTCTGTGGTATTGATTTTCTGGCCTGCAAACATGGCTTTGATGCGTTCTTGCAGACCGGATTGCCGGGCCAGATCCATCAGCAAAGTCATGGTTTTTGCTGTGATGCGGTTTTTTGAGTAATCAAAAAACAGGCCGCCTGATTCAAGTGAAAATTTTTCAAAGCGCTGTGGATCGTCCTTAAACAGATCGCGCAGATGCAAAGAAGACACTTCATTGAAGTGTTCTTCTAAAGCAAGCCAGGCTGGTGTTTGTGTCAGGTTTTGCATGTGTGGATAAGTCCTTAAAAATCAGCTGTAGTTGTCATGACCACGAACACGCTTTTCTTTGAGGCTGCGCTTCATTTTTTCGAGTTGGTCTATGAGTTCTGGTCCGCGCCTGAGTGCTACACCGACGGCAAGTACGTCAATAATCACCAGATGCACAATCCGGGTAATCATTGGGGTGTAAAGATCAGGATCTTCCATCGTGTCGGCAAAAAGGCAGAGCGAGCAACGCTTGGCCAGTGGTGATTTGGAATGGGTAATCCCAATCACATCGGCCCCGGCATCGCGGGCAATTTCTACTGAGCGCAATAAATCGAGCGTGCGGCCCGAGTTGGAAATAGCAACAACGGCATCCCCCGGCCCCAGCATGGATGCACTCATGCCGTGCATATGCGGGTCGGTATAGGAGACGGTAGGCACACCTAAGCGGAAAAACTTATTCTGTGCGTCTATTGCGACGGCACCCGATTGTCCCTGCCCGTAAACTTCAATTTTTTTGGCATTCGACATGATCGTAATGGCACGCTCCAGTACTTCGGTGTCGAGCTCATTACGGCAGCGCAGCAGGTGCGAAATATTGTTGTCGAATAATTTACGTGCCAAATCGTGTGCTGAATCGTCGCGGCTCACCATGGAGTGCACATAGGGCACGCCGGATACCAGGCTGCGTGTGAGGCGCAGCTTGAAATCCTGCAAGCCGGAGCAGTTGAGTGAGCGACAAAAACGAATCACGGTAGGCTGTGAAACAAGCGCTAAGTCGGCAATTTGCGCAATCGGAGCATTGGCAACCAGATTAGGTTGTTCAATAACCAGCTCTGCCACTTTTCGTTCTGATTTGCTGAGGCTATCGAGTGCGGCCTTGATACGTTCGAGCATGTCTTTTTCTCACTCAAACACGAGTTTTATGGGGGTGAAGCCCTTGTGTAAAATCTTCCTGGCAGTGAATACCTGCCGGGAAAATTTTGCAAAAGCACTTATCAGGGAGTTGAAGCATCCGAATCAGGCTGCCCAGAACACGTGTTTGGCGCTTTCTGCCTTATCCAGAACACGGCGGATAGGGTATTGCTCTGTAAGTGGTTTTTGTTCAGAGAGTGCCACTTGCAATAATGCTTTTTTACTCCCGCCAGTGATATGTACGATTACCGACCGCGCTTTGGCAAGCGCAGGCAGGGTGAGCGTAATGCGCTGATGCGGCGCTGCCGGAGGGGTGACGGCTGCGCACAGGGCGCTGGATACACAGGCGCTTTCAAGCTCTGCAGCATTGGGGAACAGCGATGCGGTATGGCCATCATCTCCCATGCCTAAAATCAGGACATCCAGTGGCGAGGGCAGTGCAGCGAGGCGTGCTTCAATGCTTGGCTGGCCTTCATGGGCGGAGCTGGCATCTGACACTTGCGAAATAAAAGTCGCTTTGGCTGCATTGTCCTGCAGCAGGTTTTCACGCGTCAGGCGCTCATTACTGTCTGCATGATCGGGAGCAACCCAGCGCTCATCCGCTAAGGTAACGATGACTTTTGACCAGTCTAATTCTTTTACCCGCAACGCTTTAAACATGCCTGCAGGTGTTCTGCCACCTGAGACAGCAATCCCCGCCTGGCCGCGTGCAGCAATGGCAGTGCTTAATTGCTCAGCAATAAAATCTGCCAGTTGTTGATCTAATTCGTCTTTGGATGAACATTCGTGCCATGACAGTGATGACATGCTTTACCTCATGATAATGAAAGAGCGGGCCAGAAAACCGGCCCGCCTGATTCAAATACTTGATTTAATCTTCTTCGTGCCAGCACAGGCCATCACGGGACAACAGGGCGGATGATGCTGCCGGGCCCCATGTTCCTGCAGTGTATGGCTTAGGGCCATCAGAGCTGCTTTCCCAGTTATCAATGATAGGCTCAACCCAGCGCCATGCGGCACGCTGCTCGTCGCGGCGTACAAACAGCGACAGATCGCCGCGAATCACATCCAGCAACAGGCGCTCGTAGGCTTCAGGGCTGCGTGTTTTGAAGGTTTCTTTGAAATCCATATCCAGGTGAACAGGACGCAGGCGGCCCTGATTACCTGGCTCTTTTGCCATCATATAGAGGCGTACGGATTCATCAGGTTGCAGCTGAATGACCAGGCGGTTTGGCGTACTGGCTGTGCGGCCATAAATAGAATGCGGCGCTTCACGGAAATTAATCACGATCTCAGCAAGGCGCTCGGATAAACGTTTGCCGGTGCGCAGATAAAACGGTACGCCTGCCCAGCGCCAGGTTTGGATTTCAGCCTTCAGAGCAACAAAGGTTTCGGTTTTTGAGCCAGCCGGAACATCCGGCTCATCCAGATAACCCGGTACAGGCTTGCCAGCCACGGCACCTGCACGATACTGACCGCGCACGACTTTGGTGTGCACATCTTCAGTAGAGAGGGGTTTTAAGGCGCGTAAAATTTTAAGCTTTTCATCACGAACCGCGTCGGCATCGATCGATGCAGGCGGCTCCATGGCGACAATTGTCAGCAGCTGTAAGAGATGGTTTTGTACCATATCACGCAGCGCACCGGTCTTATCGTAGAAATCGGCACGCGATTCAACACCGACCTGCTCGGTCACGGTGATTTGTACATCGCGAATCCATTCTCTGCGCCATAGTGGCTCGAGCAAGGTGTTGGCAAAGCGCAGAGCCATTAAGTTCTGAACAGGTTCTTTGCCCAAATAATGGTCGATGCGATAAATTTGGTGTTCCTGGAAATACTCACCGACTTCATCATTAATCTTGTTTGATGAAGCTAAATCGTGTCCCAGCGGCTTTTCAAGCACCACACGGGCATTGCCAGCGGCAAGGCCAACTTCAGACAGGCTTTTAGAAATAGGGGCGAATAAATCAGGTGCAGTTGACAGATAAAACACACGAACGCGTTTTGGAAAGGCATTAAGTGCATCGGCCAGCTTGGTGAATTCTGCAGGGTGGTTGGCATCCAGTTGCAGATATTCAATCCGTTCAGCAAACGTTGCCCAGTCGGCGTCGTTGTAGTGTTTGCCCAGATAGCCTACAGCTAAAGCATGGGCTTTTTTGAGGTAAGCGGCAGTATCCGGAACGCTGCGGCCCAAACAGACGATGCGTCCTTCCTGGGGCAGATTGCCTTCTTGATGTTGATGGTAGAGCGCAGGAAGTAATTTGCGCATTACCAAGTCGCCAGTGCCGCCGAACAGCACCATGTCGAAAGCGTCGATCTGAGTCATCCGCGAGAGTCCTTATTCTTGAGTCGGTTTTCGGGCCTTGGCGGGCACGTAAGACTTTGTAATCTTACTACACAGCTAAATAGCGGCGCAAACGAAATTCGCCAAGGGCCATGAATGGTGGGGGTTAACACGTAGCGCAGAATGGTAACCCTGTGTAAATGTTGACTATTGATGCAGCGCAATGAAATGAAATTTCCAAGCTGCTGCGGTTGAAGTTATAGGTGCTTTGTAGTAAAACTACGATCAATTTTATAGAAATGCACGTGGCGTGCTGTGATCGCGCCGTAACTCGGAGCCTTTGTCTATGTCTGTTCATCCCAAGCTTGCCGAAGTCACTGCGCGTATTATCGCAAGAAGCCAAGGCCCACGCTCCCGTTATTTAGCACGCCTTGAGAAGGCTGCCAGTAAGGAGCCGCTGCGTAAAGGCTTAGCCTGTACTAATCAGGCTCATGCCTGGGCTGCAGCGCCAGAAAACGACAAAATTATGATGCGCGAAATGCGTCAGCCCAATCTGGGAATTGTCTCTGCTTACAATGACATGCTGTCGGCGCATCAGCCTTTTGAGGCCTTTCCCGCCATTATTAAAGAAGCCGTGCGTCAGTCAGGGGCTACCGCTCAATTTGCAGGTGGTGTTCCCGCCATGTGCGATGGCGTGACGCAAGGCCAGCCAGGCATGGAGCTTAGCCTGTTCAGCCGTGATGTGATTGCTATGTCCACCGCTGTGGGGCTTTCGCATAATGTGTTTGATAGCGTGGTTTGCTTAGGGGTCTGCGACAAGATTGTGCCGGGTTTACTGATTGGAGCCCTGCAGTTTGGCCACCTGCCAACAGTTTTTGTTCCTGCCGGCCCGATGACTTCGGGTATTGCAAATAGTGAAAAAGCCAAAGCGCGTCAGTTATTTGCTGAGGGCAAATGCGGGCGTGAAGAACTGCTGGCTTCTGAAGAAGGCTCTTATCACGGAGCAGGCACTTGTACATTTTTTGGTACAGCCAACTCAAATCAAATGTTAATGGAAGTGATGGGCCTGCATTTGCCTGGCGCAGCTTTCGTTAATCCTAATACTCCCTTACGCGAAGCCCTGACTGTTGCTGCGGCGCAACGTGCGATTGCTATTACATATAAAGGCGATGAATTTACGCCAGTAGGTAAAGTGGTCGATGAAAAATGTATCGTAAACGGCATTGTTGGTCTGATGGCCACGGGCGGATCGACCAATCACACCATTCACTTGATTGCCATTGCACGGGCTGCGGGCATCATTATTGACTGGAGCGATTTTGACGATTTATCGGCCATTATTCCTTTGCTGGCAAAAATTTATCCAAATGGCTCTGCCGATGTAAATCATTTCCATGCAGCGGGCGGAATGGGCTTTTTAATACGTGAATTGCTCGACGCGGGCTTGTTGCATGAAGACGTGCTGACGGTAGCTGGCAAGAGCTTGCGCCCGTATGCGAACGAGCCTTTCCTTGGCGAAGATGGCAAAGCGGTATGGCGTCCGGCTCCTCTTGAGCCTGTCGATGATAATGTGGTTCGCCATGCAAGCAACCCATTTAGTGCTGACGGTGGTTTACGTTTACTGGCGGGTAATCTTGGCCGCTCTGTCATCAAAATTTCTGCGGTTAAGCCAGAAAATCGCTGTGTAGAAGCGCCAGCCATTGTATTTGATGATCAGGACGATGTGCTGGCTGCATTTAAGCGCGGTGAGCTGGAAAAAGACTTTGTGGTGGTTCTGCGCTTCCAGGGGCCGCGTGCCAATGGGATGCCGGAGCTGCATAAGCTGACTCCTGTGCTGGGCCTCTTGCAGGATCGTGGTTTTAAAGTGGCTTTGGTGACCGATGGCCGTATGTCTGGCGCGTCGGGCAAAGTGCCTTCTGCTATTCATATGACGCCAGAAGTCTTGAATGGCGGCCCTCTGGGCAAGGTGAGAAATGGTGACATCATCCGCCTTGATGCGGATGCGGGTGTGGTTGAAGCGAAGGTCGATGCTGCTGAATGGGCCGCGCGTACCGTGGATACAGCGGATTTGTCCGCTAATGAGCATGGTATGGGGCGCGAGTTGTTCGCCACATTCCGGGCTGCAGCAACTGGCGCTGAAGAAGGCGCAATCAGCATGGGCCTTGCCCATTAATGAAGTCATTCAGATTGGTTTGATTCCATTGCTTTCTGGGCGGCTAAGTCGCCCTTAAGTATATAAAATGGAATTTAAGCAATCTGATCTATTAAATATTTACGAGAACAGGAAGAACAACCCCATGCAAATTCGCGAAATCATGCGCTCTTGTCCGGTGATGCCGGTTTTGGTAATCGAGAAAGTAGAGCACGCAGTCCCTTTGGCCAAGGCTTTGGTTGAAGGCGGTATTCGTGTACTGGAAGTCACTCTGCGTACCGATGCCGCTTTGGCTGCTGTGCGTGCCATTGTGGATAACGTGCCCGGTGCTATTGTGGGTGTGGGCACCGTCGTTCGCCCGGAGCAATTTGCACAAGCTAAAGCTGCAGGTGCGGTATTTGCGGTGACACCTGGCCTGACCCCTAAGCTGGCTGCTGCTGCCCGCGAAGCAAAAATTGAATTACTGCCCGGTGTAATGACACCATCCGAGGCGATTGCAGCACTGGAAGAAGGTTTCGATGCACTGAAACTATTCCCTGCCGAGCAAGCAGGCAGTTTAAGCATGCTTAAAGCAATGGGTGGCCCATTGCCGCAAATTTTATTCTGCCCGACTGGTGGTGTAAGCCCGGAATCAGCACCTAAGCTATTGGCCTTGCCAAATGTTGGGTGTGTGGGCGGATCATGGCTGGCCCCTAAAGAAATGGTTGCTGCTGGCGATTGGGCTGGTATTACTGCGCTGGCCCGTGCCGCAGCTGCATTAGCTAAGTCATAAAAGTATGGTGGTTTGATTTTTTCCCGCGCGTCTTTCATCGCTCTGTGCGTGGGTATAAAAATTTGCCTGCCCTAAGATTTACATCAATATTTCATTATTTATAGGGAATAGCCATATCGTCAGCAAGACGACAGTTGGGTATTCTTTGTATTCAATTTTTTTATGCGCGTCTCAGTAGCGGGCGCGTTTTTTCTGAACTCTCTGAGGAGCACCAGGCAATGGCAGCAATTCGTATCGCAATTAACGGCTACGGTCGTATCGGTCGCAATGTACTGCGCGCTTTGTATGAGTCTGGCCGTACTGATGAATTCCAAATCGTGGCAATTAACGATCTGGGCGACGCTAAGACCAATGCTCACCTGACTCAATACGATACCGTGCATGGTAAATTTGCTGGCAAAGTATCGGTTGATGGCGATTTCATGGTTGTAAACGGCGACAAAATCCGTGTTTGTGCTCAGCGTAATCCGGCTGATCTGCCATGGGCAGAAATCGGCGTTGATGTCGTGATGGAATGTACCGGCTTCTTTGCCAGCAAGGCAAAAGCTTCAGCACACATTACTGCTGGCGCGAAAAAAGTCATTATTTCTGCACCAGGTGGTAATGATGTTGATGCAACCATCGTGTTCGGTGTAAATCACGACACGCTGAAAGCAAGCGATACCGTTATTTCGAATGCTTCATGCACAACCAACTGCCTGGCGCCGCTGGTTAAGCCTCTGAACGATAAAATCGGCCTTGTTTCTGGTTTGATGACCACGATCCACAGCTACACCAATGATCAGGTTCTGACAGACGTTTATCACGAAGACTTGCGTCGTGCCCGTTCTGCAACGCATTCGATGATCCCTACTAAGACTGGCGCTGCCGCTGCGGTTGCTTTGGTATTGCCAGAGCTGAAAGGCAAGCTGGATGGTTTCGCTGTTCGCGTACCAACAATCAATGTATCTCTGGTTGATCTGACTTTCACTGCTGCACGTGCAACGACTGTTGAAGAAATCAACCAAATCATGAAAGAAGCGTCCGAAGGCCCAATGAAAGGCGTGTTGAACTACAACGACCTGCCATTGGTATCGATCGACTTCAACCATGATCCAGCATCCTCTACCTATGAAGCATCGCAAACTAAGGTTTCCGGCGGTACTTTGGTGAAAGTATTGTCCTGGTACGATAACGAGTGGGGCTTCTCCAACCGTATGCTTGATACCACTAAGGCTCTGTGGAACGCTAAATAAGCGCTTCTAAAGCTTTAACCGGTTTAAAAAAATACCCGCAGCAATGCGGGTATTTTTTTGTCTGCTGTTTTCCGGGGCTTGGGCTGCTTGGGCTTTACCAATGCATGGACGCTTCAACAGCACTTATTATCGCGGTGCCGGGGCCGTTTAGCAGGGCCTCACACTAAGAGTGAATGGTGATGGCTAATCGTATGCCCTGTGCTGTTCTATGTGTGATTGGGGGGCGCTACTTTGCCGTGGGAATGAGCGACAGTTAGCCTGGCAGGGCCCCTGTAAATTAAAACTGAGCATTTAAAGTGTCAGTTTTTAAGCAAAAACCATGTTGCAAATGTGCAACATGAGAGTTCTGTCGTCCTGTTTTATTGCTGTATTGCTGGCAGATCCTGAGGTCTTTTTAAGAGCTTTATCTGCTGAGTCAGGGAAAATAATTACGTCACGGGTGAATGACATTTAAATAAATAATTCATTTTTTCTGATTTACATATATTATTTCCAATTAAAAAAAAGCTGAATATTTACTAATTTTCTTTGCAATTATTTCCAACATTTGTTTTGTATTTTAATGTATTTTTGCGCCCGATTATCAATATATAAAGTGTATTACCTAGTGTATGCCATATCGATATTGGGTTGGTATTTTTACGTATAGGGGTTTGGTATTTTTACAGCAGAACAAAATTAAACGCTGTGGTTATATACGGGCTTCGGAGCACTTAGCTCGCTCAATTTTTAATTAAGTAGATTCGGTTTTTTTACTGAGTTGGCTTTAAATAAAATGCGCTGCTGAGTGGTCTTTCAAATCCTATGGATCCGAATTCAATTATGAATTCGTGGCTCTAAAATTGATAAAGGAATCTCAGTATGTTTAAGCGCGTTCTTATCGCTACTGCCGTATCCGCAATGTTTGCAGCTCCTGCATTCGCCGATGTAACAATCAGCGGTTCTGCTGAAATGGATCTGATGTACAAGACTAACCAGGCTGGTACAGATGGTAAGGGCAAATTTGCAGAAGAAATCGCTGTAGTTATCAATGTTGATGGTTCAGACAAACTGGATTCTGGCGATAAACTCAAATGGCGCATTGCTCAAAAAGTAGCGACTCCAGGTCGTTACGACAGCTTTGGTAAGCGTGAAGCATGGATCGGTTACGAAACTAAATTCGGTGAAGTTCGCTTCGGTAACCAGTTCTCTAACCAATACCTTGAGCTAGATGGTTTTGCATCTTCAGGCCAAGGTAACCTGTGGGCTGACTTTGGTTCTAACCAAGTTCAATACGCGAATGGCGTAAGCTACTTCTCGCCTAAATTCAGTGGCTTCAGCTTTGCTGGTCAATACGATTTAGGTAACGGTCGTAACTCAGCACGTGCAATGGAACTGACAGCTAACTACACAGGCTACGGTTTCAATGTTTCTGCTGGCGCTTCTGAAGCTAAAAACAGCAAGCACGCTTCTTCCGAGCCTATGGTATTCGGTGGTAATGAATGGGGTCATTCAGGTGATTTCACTGTAGGTGCTGCAGAAAACAAACTGCGTACTTACAATATTGATGCAGCTTATAAAATGGGTGCATTCGATTTCAAAGCCGGCTACAAACGCAATGAATGGAATGGTGCCGTAAATCTGAACGCAGGCCCAGGTGAAAAAACTACAGTTGACCAATTCTTGGTGGCTGCTGGTTACACAATGGGTAAAAACAACTTCAACCTTGGCTACCAACGCGTTCAAGACAGCAAAACTGATGGCACTAAGTACGATGACGGTATGAACGTTATCAACGCTCAGTACAACTACACACTGTCTAAAAACACTGTAGCTTTTGCTCAAGTTCGCCATCACATGTTCGACACAGCTGGTCAGGCTAGTGTGATGAAAAATGACTGGCAGCTGGATGGTTCTGTTGGTTCAAACAAGAAAAATGCAACACGCTTGTTAGTAGGTACATGGACAGCGTTCTAATTCAGAACCTGCCATAAGAGTGACGGGCTGGCATTTAATGTTGGTCTGACGCTTTAAAGTCTAAAAAAACGCCACGATGTAAATCGTGGCGTTTTTTCATGCGTGCCAGCATTTACGCCATTCTCATGAGGGGTATGTTGCATTTGGGATACACAATGTTGCAGATACGCGACGCAATATTGCATGGGTTTGTACCTATTGAGTATTCTTGCTTCGTAACACAAGCAAATATGCCTTGATGTACTGAAGTTAAAAAAAACCATATTCCCTTTTAGAGAGAGATGAATAATGTTTAAACGTGCTCTGATCGTTGCTGCTGTTGCAGCAGCATGCTCCGCTTCTGCTTACGCAGAAGTTACAATTAGTGGTTCTGCTGAACTGGATGTAATGTATTACACCAACCAAACTGCTGATGGTAAGGGTAAGTTCGCGATTGATACTCCTGTAATTATCAGCTTTGATGGCGCAGATAAGTGGGATAATGGTCTGTCAACTATCTGGCGCATTTCACAAAAACCAGGCCCTGGCGGTAGTGACAAGGCAACTGGTTATTCTGCTGATGGTAAAGCTGCTCCTGGCCAAACATTTGGTAGCCGTGAAGCTTTCATTGGTGTAAAAGGTGGTTTTGGTACAGTTAAGTTTGGTCGTATTTTCCAACAAACTTACTTGCAAAAAGACTGGCCTTATCTGACAGATGGTTCGGGTAACACTGGTGAAGACCGTGGTGTGGGTTCGGGTGCATTCTTTGACAACGCAGTTGGCTACGAAGGTACTTTTGGCAACGTAAACGTTTTTGCATCTGTTGATCTGGGTAATGGCTTTACAGACAAAAAGAATGGCACACAAGGTTATGAGTTGGGTGGTGGTGCAACATTCGGTGCTTTCCACGTAGATGCTTCTTACCTGGCTCAAAAGAATGGTTCTTATGCCACTCCTGGTTCGGTAGATTCATCTGGTAAGGTAGTTGCCGGTAACCCGGATGTTGCTGCAAGTGGTTACGACAGCACATTCTTTGTTGGTGCACGTGGTGCGTTTGGCCCTGTTACATTGTCTTTGGACTGGGCTCATGACAAGTTTGACCGTACTGATGTGAAAGAAGATGCGATCCACGGTAAAGTTGGTTACAGCTTCAATGACAAATTGTCTTTGAATGCAGGTTGGACTCACATCAAGGATAACGGTGGCGGCGATAACAAGGCTGATCAGTTTAGCACTCAGCTTGGTTACAATGTATCTAAAAACACCATGGCTTTTGTTCAATACCGTTACATCAAATTGGGCGATGCAGGCAAGAACCCAGTTGGTTTCACATGGCAAGCCCAAGGTATTGCTGGCAACAAAGACAGCATGCAACGTCTGGTTGTTGGTACATGGACAGGCTTCTAATCTTAATTGTTTAAGTAATAAACAATATCAAAACCCCGCTTCGGCGGGGTTTTTTGCGTTGTTGATTCTATTTCGAGTAATGGGGAGGAGTATTTGAGATTGTCTATTTAGGGATATACAAATGAAAAAACCCCCTGATTTTCATCAGGGGGTTTTTGAATCCTGGCGGAAGCGGTCGGATTCGAACCCACGGAGGACTTGCATCCTCGGCAGTTTTCAAGACTGCTGCCTTAAACCACTCGGCCACACTTCCTTGGGGTCTTTGTCTTGCGACTCAGACAGGAACGCATTATAGCGGAACTTTTTAGAATGTGTAAAGAAATTTGTTAAAAAAATAAAAAATATTGGGCAGGGGGCTTAGAGCTTTTCCAGTACTGTAAATTTGGCTAGTACAAAGTTGGGCGTGTGTTCCAGTGCGGGGGAGAGGCGGATACGGTAGCTTTTTCCCTGCGCAGTAAATTTATACTCTCTGCTATCTGCAAAAATAGCCTGAGGAATAATCAGAAAACGTGCAGGGTTACTGCTTGGGCCTTCCGGTGCATAAATGCATGCCGTACTTTCTTCGGCCAGCAAGGGGGTAAGCTCAACAATAATCGGGCTTTGAGTCAGTGTTTCTACACCAACGCTGACATAGCCTTTTTGGCTGCGGTTAAAGCGCCGCACAATGCCAATTGTAAACGGATGGTTTGTTATATTGTTCAGGCCCAATAGCTCACCCACTTCAATTTGAGTTTCACTATGGTAATTTAAGCCAAATCCGCTGCTGCTTTCATCTCCCAGCTCCCATTTTTCTGCATTGATCTGATCTGCGCTGTTTGTGGCTACTTTTCCCTGCTGGGCTATAAATGGCACGATGTTGTGTAAGCCAGTAATCACCCTGATTGATTTATTATTACTTTGCCTTTCGTGCTTTCTGACAGGGGTAACCGCATCACGGGACCACAAATTACGCAGCGTATGCAATAGTTCTAAGTTGGAAGGAGAGTTCGATTCAGCCGGCAGGCCTAAGGCTGCAGGGGTTTGCCCTTTGCTGAATTGTTCAATTAATGGCGTGATTTGCGCGGTAATTGAATCTGCAGACCAGTAGCGCCAGTTTTCCCCAACCATATCCCGGCGGATTCTTTTTGGGGGCGTGCTGCCAGATATATTGATGGCAAATAAGTGATGATGAGGTTTGAGTTCTTTATCTAAAACCAGATCAGCAGCCCATTTTTTAAGCCAGATGGCGATAAGCTCAATTTGTGCGGACTGTATTTTTTCCGGAGCAGATAAAGAGAGCATCAGTGCTTGCACATAGATTTGATAAATACTGATATTGGCCTGGCTGATCTGGGGTTTATCTGTAAAACCACCTTGCTCGGCAAACAGATAAAGGCGGTTAAGGTTGCGCCAAATATGGTGGTCAATTTCTAAATGGCGCATATAAGCATACTGTGCCTGGATCGCATAAAGATCCATTGCCCTGAGTGTGAAATATTCAATTTTTTGTGATGAGATAAATTTCTTCTGGCTGCCTTGCTTAATGCAGCTTAAATATCCCGTTGCCATTTCATACCAGAAATTTAAAATGGCAGGCAGCACCTGGTGAGATGTGGTGCCTTCTTCAATAACGCGCCCATGATAAATATCTAAAAGGTGGCTTTGCAGTGGCTGGGCTTTTTCTTCAAGATAGGGAATCGTCTTGAAGCGTTCGTTCATGCTGATTTTAGGATTGCTATTGAGTTGTTTTAACGCTTTTACAATTTCTATTTGTGCTTGCAAAATATCGCTTTCAGGCAGCTCTTCCATAAAAATAGTGGCTGACTTTAAATCAAAAACGCCCTCTTGCGGGGCAGACTGAAAGAGTGAATTTACAAGGCCTTTGATATCAAACATTGCTTGTCCTACCTTGCTGCACAAAAGTGGTTAAAAGATATTTAATTAGTTTTTTTTGAATGAAGACTCAGTAAGTGGCGATATTAATATGCTGAATAACTTATATTCTTAATATAATTGAAAGCTAATTGTGTTAATTATTCAGGCTAAATGCCGCGCTATTTTACATAAATAGAAAGAAATATGCTTTTGTCATTATTCTCTGCTTTACAACAGCAGATGCTGCCTGTGATAAGTACCACATGAGTATAGGTAAATTGAAAGGAAGTCGCTTTAGTATAGCGTCGCAGCTCTGGCTGATTAAAGCTTTGCTTACGGAATTAATGCCGCTGCAGCCATTGTTTTCACCCTTTCTGTACTGCATCTGATCGGTTGGTATGCATGGCATGGCGATCAAGTGGCCGTGCTGTGATAAAATCCCCGCCTTTATGCTGGCGCAACAGGCTGCATAGCTTTGCGGTGGCGCATACCCGTTTATAACTCTTAATGATGCTTGTGCGCTGTAAAGAGGAAAATCAGTACATTGTGTATGGCTGCTGTATCTTGCCAGGCAAAATAGCAAAAGATATTTTTCTTTAAAATACAATGATGTATCTGTATGGAAACAGGGTAGACAGCACTTGGCATGCTTGGCTGATTTATATAAGTAAGCAAGGGGCCGCTTTGTGTTTGTTTTAGAAAACAGCACTGTGTCTGAGCCATAGTCAACAAAGCAAAATGAGTGCTTTAAATATTGCAGATTAAGAATCTGTGCGAAAGCGGCAAGCCATCATTTTTTTAAATAATACAACGGTGTTTGTGTGCAGCAATAGGGTAAACGAATCATGATCAGTACTTTTAATATTACAATGCAATTTGGTGCAAAGCCTTTATTTGAAAAGGTTTCAGTAAAATTTGGTGATGGCAATCGCTATGGTTTGATTGGTGCAAATGGCTGCGGTAAATCTACATTTATGAAGATTTTGGGTGGCGATTTAGAGCCAACTGCCGGGAATGTAAGCTTAGAGCCAGGTGTGCGCTTAGGTAAGCTGAAGCAGGACCAGTTTGCTTTTGAAGACTGCCGCGTAATTGATGTGGTCATGCAGGGCCATACAGAGCTGTGGGCGGTACTGGCTGAGCGCGATGCGATTTATGCTAATTTAGAAGCAACAGAAGATGATTATATGCGTGCTGCTGAGCTGGAAGGCAAAGTGGCCGAATACGATGGTTACACCGCTGAAGCGCGCGCTGGCGCATTGCTGTTGGGGGCGGGTATTCCGATTGAGCAGCATTTTGGCCCGATGAGTGATGTGGCTCCGGGCTGGAAGCTTCGCGTATTGCTGGCGCAGGCGTTGTTTTCTAATCCGGAAGTGTTGCTGCTCGATGAGCCAACGAATAACCTGGATATCAACACGATTCGCTGGCTGGAAAACTCGCTCAATGAGCGCGATTCCACCATGATTATTATTTCGCACGACAGGCACTTTTTGAATCAGGTATGTACTCACGTGGCGGATGTGGATTTCCGTGAAATTCGCATCTATCCGGGCACTTACGATGATTACATGATTGCTTCTACGCAAGCACGTGAGCGTTTGCTGACAGATAATCAGAAAGCCAAAGAAAAAGTGGCTGAGCTTAATTCCTTTGCTGCGCGTTTCTCTGCTAATAAATCCAAAGCTCGTCAGGCGACCAGCCGTCTGAAGCTGGCTGATAAGATTAAAGAGGGCATGGTGGATGTCAAACCATCCAGCCGTCAGAATCCATATATCCGTTTTGAAGTGGATGAAAAAGCCAAGCTGCATCGTCAGGCTGTTGAGCTTTCCCTGGTTTCCAAGTCTTTTGATCAGCCTTTGATTCAAAATCTTGATCTGATTCTGGAGGCGGGCCAGAAGATTGCCGTAATTGGTGGTAATGGTGTGGGTAAATCCACACTGATGAAGCTGCTGATGGATGTGATTCATCCCGATAGCGGCAAGATCAAATGGGCAGAAAAAGCGCAGCTGGGTTATTTTGCTCAGGATCATGAAGCTGATTTCGAAGAAGATATCACGCTGTTTGACTGGATGAAGCAGTGGAGCCAGCCAGGCACCGATGACCAAGTGATCCGCGGTATTTTAGGCCGCTTATTATTTGGTGGTGACGATGTTAAAAAATCGGTCAAAGTGCTGTCAGGCGGTGAAAAAGGCCGCATGCTGTACGGTAAACTGATTTTAGAGACACCTAATGTGCTGATTATGGATGAGCCGACTAACCATATGGATATGGAGTCGATCGAATCTTTGAATCTGGCTTTGGATTTATTCAAAGGCACTCTGTTATTTGTATCCCATGACCGGATTTTTGTAAGCTCGCTGGCTACGCAAATCTTAGAGCTGAATGGTGATGGCACATATAACTACTATGTGGGTGGTTATGAGGATTACCTTGCTAGCCGTGGTCTTGATTAAACGCAGGATCAATTGCAAAGATGTTATTTATTTGAAATCTGAAGCAAATGATGTGTAAGCATTTGTAGTAAAATAAAGGGGCGTTAATTCGCCCCTTTTTTCTGTTGTTTGTCCGGGTTTCATTCTATGTCTCGCGCTTTTCCCTTTGCTATACCGGCTTATTCGGCCCCTGTCTGGTTACCTGGCGGGCACGCGCAAACCATTTATCCTGCCACGCTGATGTGGAAAAAAGCACCTGCATATCGCAGGGAATCCTGGATTACACCTGATTTGGATTCCATTGTGGTGGATTGGGTCGATGGCCGTGCAGGTACGCCGCTGGTGGTGTTATTTCATGGGCTGGAAGGGAGTTCGCGTAGTCATTACGCCACCTCTTTGTTTGATTTTCTGTATACGCAAGGCTGGCGGGGTGTTGTGCCGCATTTTCGTTCCTGTGGCAATGTGATCAACCGTTTACCCAGGGCTTACCATGCGGGGGATTCTGGGGAAATAGATTGGGTGCTCTGCCGTATTCGTGCCCAGCATCCTGATGTGCCTATCTTTGCTGTAGGTGTTTCTCTGGGGGGGAATGCACTACTTAAATGGCTGGGAGAGCAGGGCGATGCAGCGGCGGCAGTTATTAATGCGGCTGCAGCGGTGTGCGCGCCCATGGATTTAACGGCCACAGGCAATGCATTGGATCAGGGATTTAATCGCAGGGTCTATACGCGTGAATTTTTGCGCAGCTTACGTAAGAAAACCTTTGCTAAACTGAAACTCGTCGATAACCCCTTTCTGGATCAGCACAGCCTGCGTCTTGCCACAACGCTGCGGGAGTTTGATCATTTGGTCACGGCTCCGGTGCATGGCTTTAAGAGTGTAGAGCACTACTGGCAAAGCGCGAGCTGTAAGCCTTATTTATCTAAAATCAGCTTGCCCAGCCTGGTCATTAATACGAAAAACGATCCCTTTGTCCCGGCAGAATCTTTACCCGCGCAAGGCGATGTGTCCGGGCACGTTACTTTGGTTCAACCTCTGGAAGGTGGCCATGTGGGCTTTGCATCGGGCGCTATGCCGGGTAAATTGCAATGGCTGCCTCAAACCCTGCATCGTTTTTTTCAGAGCCACTTGCCGTTACCCCGTTAAGGAATAACACGTGCCAGTCATTTCTCCCCGGCTTTTTAAAGCCTATGATATTCGTGCGCAAACTTCATTGCTTACCCCTGAAGCTGCCTATTTTATTGGTCTTGGTATCGGTGCTGAAGCACATCAGCGTGGTGTAAAGCAAATTGCGCTGGCAAGAGACGGACGTTTTTCCAGCCCCGCATTAGCTCAGGCATTGATTGATGCGCTGCTGGCAAGCGGGATAAATGTGCTGGATTTAGGCTTGGCCGCCACGCCCTTGCTGTATTTTGCTGCGCGCCAGTATGCTGCAGGATCGGGGGTGATGATTACAGGTAGCCATAATCCTGCTGACTATAATGGTATTAAGATTACGCTGGCAGGCGAAACCATCGACGGTGAAGCTTTGCAGGCTTTACGGCAACGAATTGAAGCCGATGATTTTGTCCGGGGGCAGGGTGAGCATACAACGCTGCAAATTGCCGACGCGTATTATGCGGCTGTACTGGCAGCATGTCCCATAGCTAAACGCTTTAAAATTGTGGTGGATTGCGGTAATGGTGTTCCGGGCGCTTTTGCGCCGGATTTATACCGCGCTCTGGGCTGTGAGGTGGTTGAGCTTTATTGCAAGGTGGACGGCGCTTTTCCAAACCATCATCCTGATCCTCAGGTGGAAGCCAATCTGACCGATTTAAAGCAGGTGGTGCAGGAGCAGCAGGCGGATATTGGTCTCGCATTTGATGGTGATGGCGATCGTCTGGGCGTGGTTACCCGTCACGGTGAAAGTATTCCCGGCGATCGCTTACTGATGTTGTTTGCTGCGGCGCTGCTGGAAAAGCAGCCGGGGCATATTTTATATGATGTGAAATCAAGCGGCTTAATTGGTGAGTGGGTGAGCAGCAAAGGCGGCACATGCGCTGCGATTCCAACCGGGCATGGTCATATGAAGCGGCATATGTACGCTTCAAAGGCTTTGCTGGCCGGGGAGTTATCCGGGCATTTTGCCTTTAAAGACTGGCCTGATGATGATGCGCTCTTTGCAGGTGCGCGGTTTTTAAGCATGATTGCCGGCGGTGATTTAGATCAGATGCTCGCGGCTTTGCCTCAGTCGGTTTCTACCCCCGAGTTACAAGTGGCTTTAGAGCAGGATGGCCATAGCCTTGTGGCTGATATTGCTAAAAATGTAGTTTTTCCGCGTGCCTTACGTATTTTTACAATCGACGGATTACGTATTGAATATGCGGATGGTTTTGGTTTGATCAGGGCGTCCAATACAACGCCCGTGCTTACACTCAGAATGGAGGCGCAAACGGCGCAGGGCTTGGCGAGAATTCAGCAAGAGCTGGCGGCCGCCATTGCCCCTTTAGTGCTTCCCTGTTGTGAGTAATTTCTAAGGCCTTGATCCTGAACAGGGCAGCAAGGCCACTTATCCCCAAAAGATTGAATGATGGAAAAACAATGATTCCTGCTTCGCACCTTATTGCCGCCCAAGTCTCTGCTGCTTTGCAGGAGGATCTGGGAATTTGTGACTGGACTGCTATGCTGATTGCGGACGATGTTCAGGGCACAGCCACGGTCATAGCCCGGCAAAGCGCGGTGATTTGCGGCCAGGCCTGGTTTGATGAAGTATTTCGTCAGGTGGATGCCGGGGTAAAAGTAGAATGGCTGATCAAAGAAGCGGAGCAAATTGCTGCAGATCAGCCGCTTTGCCGTATTGAGGGCGCAGCGCGCAGTTTATTAACGGCAGAGCGCAGTGCTTTGAATTTTCTGCAAACGCTCTCTGCTGTAGCCACTGAAACGCGGCGTTATGTGGATTTGATTGCACACACTAAGGCAAAAATCCATGACACGCGCAAAACGCTGCCGGGTTTGCGGCTTGCACAGAAGTATGCTGTCACCGCAGGCGGAGGGGAGAATCAGCGCATTGGCCTTTACGATGGCATACTGATTAAAGAAAACCATATTATGGCTGCTGGTAGTATTGCCGCAGCCTTACATGCAGCCGAAAAACTTGCACCTGTTGGTGTTAGTATTCAGATAGAAGTAGAAACCCTGCATGAGCTGGAGCAGGCGTTACATGCCGGGGCTAAATTAGTCTTGCTCGATAATATGAACCTGACTGATTTACGCGCAGCGGTCGCTCTTGCTGGCGATCGTGCAGTGCTTGAAGCCTCGGGCGGGGTTGATGAAACCACGGTCAGGGAGATTGCCGAAACAGGCGTACAGCGTATTTCTGTTGGCAAGCTCACTAAGGATATTCAGGCGGTAGATCTCTCTATGCGTTTTGTGTAAGTAAGGAACTTTTGCGCTATCTCTTAGCTTGTGTCAGTTTTTTTCTCATGTAGTTCTAAGGAGTTTTTCTTATGAATACCAACAGTGAAACATTACTCGATCAATCACAAGATATCTTACAAGAAGCAGAGCAATTGCTGGCTGAAGCTTCTCAGGCAGGGGGCAAAGATGCCGAGGCGCTGTATGCCCGTGCTGTGGAACGTTTGCGTGCTGCAAAAACCCGCCTGTATGAAGTTGAGCAAGTTGCTGTTGCTAAGGCAAAACAGGCTGCAAAAGTAACGGATGAATATGTGCACGATCATCCGTGGCAGGCCATTGGTGTGGCTGCGGCGGTTGGTGCACTGGTAGGTATGTTGATTTCGCGTCGTTGATCGTGAAATCTTCGCCTCCATTTTTAGCGGGCGTGCGGCGGATTCTGGCGCAGGCTGCAGGTTTACTTGGCACGCATCTTGAGCTGTTTGGCCTGGAGCTGCAGGATGCTTTGCAGCGGCTGGTGTTTGATTTTATTCTGGGTGCTGTCGCTGTTGTGCTGGGAGGCCTGTGCCTTGCGCTTGCAGCTGTTTTACTGCTGATTATTTTCTGGGACAGTCACCGCATTGCGGTCGCGGTGGGGCTGATGCTGGTTTACGGCGGCGGGGCGGTTGCTTTTGCCTGCTATTTAAGACACCGCCTGAAGCATGCTCCGGATTTATTCCCCGCAACCTGCGCCGAGCTGGTCCGTGATCGCAAGGCTTTGCTTCATATTGCCGCTGAGGAAGAGGCATGAAATTAGCGCGCTTCTACCGCAAGCAGTTTTTGCAGCTTAAAGCTGAGCAGCAGCGCCAGGCGCTCAGACAAGAGCTTAAGTCTTTTGCTCAGCCTGTGAATTTATTGCAAGAAGGCCTGGCAATGAGCCAGCCAACAGGGGGCGTACTGGGCTGGTTAAAGCTGGCCAGATTGGCTCTGCGCTCTGAAGGTATTAAGAAGCATCTTGCACTTGCTCTGGCGGCGCTGCAGATTGCGCGTTTTGTGATAAAAAAGCGCAGGCAGCCAGAATGATAAAGTGTCGATGAAAGCAAAAAGCCGGACGATGATCCGGCTTTTTTTAAGGCAAAATGCAATTCACAAGCTGGGTTTAAGCTGCAGCGATCAGGCGGTGAAATTTAAAGAAGGCCAGCTGGCTGTCCAAATGGTTTGCCGCAAGCGTGAGCTCATTCATTTCACTAAGCATTTGTTCACTGCGCTGGCTGCTGGCTTGGGCATTGCCGCCAATATCATGCAATCTTTCATTGATCGCTTCACTGGAAGCGCTTTGCGCTTCAACAGAGGCCGTAATCGTCATCATCATCTTATTCACGGTGCTGGCGGCCTGGTTTAATTCTTCCAATACCTGGCTGATGGTATGGCTGTCCTGCTGGCATTCACCTACACGGCTGGCCGCCGATTGCATCGCCTCCAGTGTTTCTTGCGTACACGTTTGCGTGTCATTCAGTATCCGGCGGATATCCTTAGTGGATTCGGCCGTAAGTTGCGATAGTTTACGTACTTCATCAGCAACCACAGCAAAGCCCCGGCCATGCTCACCGGCGCGCGCTGCCTCGATGGCGGCATTCAGCGCCAGCAGATTGGTTTGTCCGGCAATATCTTCAATCATGCTGGCTACATTCACGATTTGCTGGATGGCATTAGTCAGCGCCTGCATCGTGGTTTCTATCTGATTAAAATCGCCCGAGAGGGCTACCAGCCTGAGTTTTGAACCCTGTCCTGCTGAATGGGCCGCCTGCACATTACTCAGTGATTGCTGGCTGATGCTGGCGGTGCGGACGGCTTGCTCGCTGATATGGCTGATCGAGTTTTGCAATTGCACACTGCTGGAGCCGATTTCTAACAAATGATGACTTTGTAAAGTCGCACCGTCATGGTTAGCCTTAGCAAGATGGGTGACATGTGTTGCTTCTTCACGTGATAGCTGTGAGGCTTGTCTGGCCTGCTGGAGCGTGTTTTCCAGCTGGCTGATAAAGCGATTCATACCACGGCCTAATTCACCTAATTCGTCCGGCGTTTCTGCAATACGCGAAGTTAAATCTCCCGCCTCAAGTTTCGCCGTTTCAGCCGCCATATCGTGCAAGCGGCTTTTGAGCTTGCGCGCAAAATGCAGCTGGCTGAGCACAATTAATAATGCACTGAGCAACAGTGGTAAAAGCACGGTCAGCAGAAGCTGATCGATACGCAAATTAATTGCTTTATTGGCGAGCTGAGACTGGGCCTGTAAGCCTTTTTCAAGCTGGTTCAGAACGCTGAGTGTGGGCTCTAAATCATTCTTATAGATTTGCTCTGGAATGCTGAGTGCATCCTGAGGGCTGTCACTGGCGATGGTGATGGCACTCTGAAATTGGGTCAGATAGTTTTTCCAGTGCCCGCTGAGCGCGGCTTCCAGCTGTTGCTGCTCTGTATTTGCCAGATGAGGTTTGATGATGGGAACCGCGCTTTGTACCGTCTGCCCGGCCGCCTCAAGTTGCTGTTTGGCATTTTCAGCCAGAGGATCCAGTCTGGAAATCAACAGCATGGTGCTGCGGGTATGATTTAAGGCGGCGACGGCCGTCTGGCTATGGTGATGAAATTGAAAATCACGCGTCAGTGCATTGCTTTCCCATGTCATCCAGCTTGCGAGGGAAACGAGGGCGGCTACGGTAAATCCACTCACCCATTTTAATTGCGTGGCCATTTTCATCGGATTTCATTAACTCAATATGGAAGAAACCGGCGAAGACTATGACTATTGTGTTGCATTTGCATGACAAAAAACGAGAGTTTTAAACTGCTGGTCTAATTGATTGTTGCTCGCTTTCTACAGCCTGTCGTTAGTATTTTTTAGCGCGCATTAATGCTTATGTTTTAGTTACGGACTTACTTAGAAATCTTGGTGTATCTACATCATTTTTTTGCAGGATGGCCGTATTATATGCAAGTGTTTGTAAGGCTATGCCATACAAAATGGGGTTCAGATCATGCAAATTATTGGTCATGCAAATCACATGATAGTGCTCGGCAGACGACAGCCCGGCATCAGACAAAATAAATAACTCCCCATCTCTGGCCCTGATTTCTTGCAAGTTAGCGAGTAGTTTTTCGGTTAAGCGATTCCATGGCAGGCATGCAATAACGGGCAAGTCTTTGTTTACTAAAGTCAGTGGCCCGTGGACTAACTCACCCGCAGGAAATCCAAAGGCGTGGATATAGGCCACTTCCTGCATTTTTAAGGCGGCTTCCTGGGCCAGAGGGTAATAAAGATGGCGGCCAACAAAAAAGAGTTGTTTACTGCTAAAGATTTTCTGCGCCCATTCTTGTAATTGCCCGGTAATTGCTGAAAGCTCGGTAGCGGCTCGTGGCAGGCGGCGTAAATCATCAATGGCGGCCGCTTCTGCAGCGGCAGAAAGATGATCGCGTAATTTGGCAAAGCAGAGCGCCAGCCGGTACAGAGTAAGCAGTTGGGTACTGAATGTTTTGGTTGAGGTGATCCCGATTTCTGGCCCTGCCGCTAAAAACAGCTGAAACCGGGCCAATTGCATCAGGCTGCTGGGGGATGCATTTGATATGGCGAGGGTGTGCTCATGCGCCAGGCTTTGTGCATATTTCAGCGCAGCAATGGTATCGGCGGTCTCGCCGGATTGAGAAACAGCAATGATTAGCGTGTTGTGGTGTTGCACTGCATCCCGGTAGCGGTATTCGCTGGCTAATTCTACTGTGCAGGGTAATCCGGCCAGCGATTCAAACCAATAACGGGCTGTTAAAGCTGCGTGGTAGCTGCTGCCGCTGGCCAGCAGCGTAATCCCTTCGATATCGCACAAAATACGCGCGGCATCGTTATCGAGTAATTGGGCTAAGTTTGCGTCGCAACCGGTGTCATCCAGAATGTCAGCAAAAATGCCTGCCTGTTCGCTGATTTCTTTTTGCATATAGTGATGAAAACCATGCAGCTTGATTTGGGTCTGCTGAAAGTTTTCGGTGGCTCTGATGCAAGGCTCCCCCAGCGGGTTGAGGAGGGTAAATTCATTACTGCTTAATTTGGCGGTGTCCCCTGGCCCCAGCCGGATCATTTCTGGCGCAATGCCTTGTAAAGCCTGAGGCTGGTCTGAAAAAGCAATGCAGCGCACCCCTTTGGCAATAAAAAGGGGAATGTGGCGCGAGGTGCAGATGATCTCGCCAGTATGTTCTGCAGACATCACGCTGATGGCGTAAACGCCAATGATTTCACTGGCCGCTAAATGGACGGCTTTTAATAAATCGTGCTGGCTGCGGTAATGCCAGTGAATTAAGTCAGCCGCCAGCTGTGCTGTATTGGCTGGCTCACTGATATAACCCAGAATGGATAATTTATCCTGCAAGGCTTCACTGTTTTCAATGAGACCACGGCAACACACGGTAATTGAGTCACGGCTGCTGGCAATGCTGCAGTGATGGGGTTGATCCCAATCGAAGCGGATCAGTACACGATGAGCACTTTGTCCGTGCAGATGCAGGTGTAAGGTAAGGGTTGGGCAGGATAAAATTTGTGCTGATGCCTGATCGCTGATTAATGTTGCGCTGCAATGCCCTTGTTCAATCAGAGGGTGAAGCTGCTGGCTGATATTTTGCAGTACATTCTCTTGCGAAATCATTCCAAGCAAAGCGCCCATTTTCTTGCTCCGGTATTGTGTTTCTCCTTTTAATTATCTGATATAAAATTTTTTTTACTTAAGCAATTGAGCAGGCAGCCGTGCTTTTATTGATTTGGGCATAAATAGGGCTTAAGCAGCCCGCTGACTTCTCCGTCCGCAGCAAATTTTCTGGCAAATAATGAGCTGCTGGCCAGCAGGCGGGGCAGATCGTCCGGGGTAAATGTGCGGGGCGACCATGCGCCACTTTCCCATTCCAGATCGTGTTGTGAATCATTGATAAGCTCTGCTGCCACAGGCGTATGCATCAGAATGGTTTGCACAAACATTTCGTCCGGCACCAGCGTTTGGCGAAAATAGGCGATTACATCCGGATGATCCTGGCAAAATTTGATCAGGGCGAGGCAGGCCCGTCTGGACAGGCACCACCATTGAGATCCGGAATAAACCGTATGTAGTGAAGCGGGCAGCTTGCGCTGAAGCAGTCCGAATCGCAGGAGCGGGCGTTGTATTTTTTGCAATAACTTGCCAGCGAGGCTGCCTTTCAGTGATTCAGGGTGATAGCTCTGGTAGCGGTAGCGGATATCAAAGTCAGGGTCTGGCTGGCGGCGAAATTCAATAAACCCGGTGTGGTTTTTCAGCTGGCGGACGATCTCAGCATGCGGTTTAAGCGGGTAATCCTGGGCAGATAACAAAACCATATAGTCACAATCATCTTTGATGGCGGCCTCAATCAGCGCAAGCGTTGCTGCTACCAGTGAAAAACCTCCCCAGCGGCAAGCCTGCCTTGCGATAAATTGTGCCTCTTCAGGGGCTGCGGCTTGCATAGCGGAAAAATCACTGGCTGCGGTATTGGCATCAACATGAATATAAAGCCGGGTATTTTCAGCAAAAAGCTGCTGACAAAGCCGGCCCAATTGAGCGGGATGAGCGTGGCTCAGGATTAAATAGCCAATACGCATTCGGATTTCCATTTTATAAATAGTTTTAATTTTAACCTGAATCATTTTTAAATAAACGATCTTATGCACAAAGGCTAATATTCGGGCGTAATACTCTGAATGTCCTGAAGTGCTGTGAGTGGCGCAGCACAAGCCTTACGGCACATCCGGCCTGTTGGTTTTTTTGCGGGCTGGCAGAGGGATCCGGGGATAATTAAGCACAGAAAAATTAAATTAAAGACAGCATGCAGAGCCAGGTAATTAAACCTCTGTTATTAATACGGGTGAAATCGTGCAGAACCCCCTGCTATTGCCTGGGTAAATCTCTGATCAATATTGACTGCATAGCCTCAGAGGGCTAAAGTTTGCGGTTTTATTCGGGATATTTAGCGCATGCCGAAAGCAACTAAAAGCCCCGTTAGCTTTGAGGCAGGACTTCAGGAGTTAGAAGGCCTGATTGCTGAAATGGAAGCGGGTAATTTACCGCTGGAAACAGCCCTCACTACTTATAAACGTGGCACCGAACTGTTGCAATTTTGCGAAAACCGCTTAGCCGATGCAGAGCAACGGATTCGTGTGCTTGAAGGTGCGGAGCTCAAGCCTTTCTCTGCGGATAAAGAATAAATGACATCAGATTTTAAAAGCTGGATGCAAGACGTCCAGTCCCGTATGGAGCAGACGCTCGCGGCTGTTTTGCCTCTTCAGGATCATATTCCTCCTCAGTTACATACTGCCATGCGCTATTCCGTACTGGATGGTGGCAAACGTGTGCGCCCTCTGCTGGCTTTTGCCGCAGGTGCCGTAGTGGATGCATCTCCTGAGCGCTTGCAATATGC
This sequence comes from Iodobacter violaceini, assembly GCF_011601265.1. Classification (GTDB taxonomy): domain Bacteria; phylum Pseudomonadota; class Gammaproteobacteria; order Burkholderiales; family Chitinibacteraceae; genus Iodobacter; species Iodobacter violaceini. The sequence continues at coordinate 55,525 of NZ_JAAOLX010000009.1, read as the reverse complement.
GGGCGCTGCCGTTGAGTTAATTCATGCTTATTCTCTTGTGCATGATGATATGCCGGCTATGGATAACGATGTGCTGCGCCGTGGCAAGCCGACCTGTCATATCGCATTTGGCGAAGCTTCTGCCTTACTGGTGGGCGATGCGCTGCAAACGGCCGCATTTGATGTCCTCAGCTCATATACGCTGGCCGATGCGCCGGCTGATCAGCTTAAAATGATCAGCATTCTGGCTCGTGCGTCAGGCAGCATGGGGATGTGCGGTGGCCAGGGGATTGATCTGTACAGTGTAGGCCAGGCCTTAAGCCTTCCCGAGCTGGAACAAATGCACGGTTTAAAAACGGGTGCTTTGATTCGCGCCGCGGTCTTGCTGGGCTCCTATTGCGGTACCGCTATCAGCGATGAAGAGCGTGCCCGTCTGGATGATTACGCACAATGTATTGGTCTTGCATTTCAAGTGGTTGATGATGTGCTGGATGAAGAGGCTGATTCGGCCACTCTTGGCAAAACAGCAGGAAAAGATGCGGCCAATAATAAACCCACCTACGTTTCCCTGCTTGGCTTAGCGGCGGCTAAGCAAAAGGCGGCGGAGCTTAAATCCCAGGCGCTGGCGGCGATTGAGCCCTTTGGTGAAAAAGCCCGTGGTTTGGTGTTCTTGGCCGATTTTATTGTGGAACGCGTTAACTAATGAAGAAACTCGATATGAGTTATCCCCTGCTTGATAAAGTGTCTTGCCCGCTGGAGCTTAAAAAATTGGCCAAAGCCGATTTGCCTCAGCTTGCCAATGAGTTGCGCAACTACCTGCTTGATTCTGTCAGCCAGACCGGTGGGCACTTTGCTTCTAATTTGGGCGCGCTGGAGCTGACCGTCGCGCTGCACTATGTATTTGATACCCCACACGATCGCCTGGTTTGGGATGTGGGCCATCAAAGCTACCCGCATAAAATCTTAACGGGCCGCCGCGCGCAAATGCATACCATGCGCAAACAGCATGGCCTTGCGGGTTTTCCAAAGCGTGAAGAAAGCGAGTACGACACTTTTGGCGTGGGGCATTCCAGTACGTCGATTGGCGCGGCACTGGGGTTTGCCGAAGCCGCTAAGCTCAAGGGCGAAGACCGCCACGCCATTGCTGTGATTGGCGATGGCGCAATGACGGCTGGCCAGGCTTTTGAAGCACTGAACAATGCGGGCCACCGTGATGTGAATTTACTGGTTGTGCTGAACGACAATGAAATGTCGATTTCACCCAATGTGGGCGCACTGACCAATTATCTGTCTAAATTATTATCAAGTAAGTTTTATAACGGCATCCGCAGCAAATCTGCCCGGGTGCTGGAAGCCGTGCCGCCACTGAAAGAGCTGGCAAAAAAAGGCGAAGAGCATGTAAAAAGTATGCTGACGCCCGGCACCATGTTTGAGCAGTTCGGCTTTAATTATATCGGCCCGATTGATGGCCATGATTTGGATACCCTGGTCACCACGCTGGCTAATATCAGGCAGCTTAAAGGTCCGCAGTTTTTGCATGTGGTGACGCGTAAAGGCGAAGGTTATAAAAAAGCCGTTGCTGATCCGGTGAAATACCATGCGGTGACGCCGTTTGAAAAAGAAGATGGCATGCAAGGCGCGAAGGCAGCCAAAGTCAGCTACACCAAGGTGTTTGGTGACTGGTTGTGTGATATGGCCAAAAAAGATAAACGCTTATTAGGCATTACCCCTGCCATGCGTGAAGGCTCCGGGCTGGTGCGTTTTGAACAGGAAAATCCGGATCGATATTTTGATGTGGGCATTGCCGAACAGCATGCGGTGACCTTTGCGGGTGGCCTTGCCTGTGAAGGTTTAAAACCTGTGGTCGCGATTTATTCCACCTTTTTGCAACGCGCTTATGATCAGCTGATTCATGATGTTGCCCTGCAAAACTTACCTGTTGTGTTTGCGATTGATCGTGCAGGCCAGGTCGGGGCAGATGGCCCGACCCATGCCGGATCATTTGATTTGTCCTATCTGCGCTGTATTCCCAATATGGTGGTGCTGACGCCATCGGACGAAAACGAATGTCGTCAGATGCTCTACACCGCTTTTCTGCACGATGGCCCAAGCGCAGTGCGCTACCCCCGCGGAACGGGGCCTGGTGTTGAGGTGCAAAGCGAGATGACCGCCATCCCTGTGGGCTGTGCAGAAGTGCGCCGCCGGGGCAGCAAGATCGCCATCCTGGCATTTGGCCCGGTGCTGGCCGCTGCTTTAGAGGCGGGCGAAGCTTTAAATGCAACTGTAGTCAATATGCGCTTTGTTAAGCCGCTTGATATCAGCCTGATTGCTGAATTAGCTGCCAGCCATGATTATCTGGTGACGGTTGAAGAAGGCGCCATTATGGGCGGAGCAGGCTCTGCCGTGATTGAAAGTCTGATGGCTCAGGAGCTGTGCAAGCCTGTCTTGCAGCTGGGCTTTCCTGATCGCTATATCGAGCATGCTGATCAGAATGTGCAGCTGGCAGAATGCGGGCTGGATGCGGCAGGTATTGAGGCGGGTATCCGGCAGCGCTGGACGCTTTAAGCGGCTGCACTGAAATAAAAAAACGAGGCGATGCCTCGTTTTTTTATTGGCGGTCAATATCAGTGATGCAAGCTTAGCTGCAAATTGATTCTTGTTTTCAGATATATTTTTTACTGATATGCCGGATGATTTTTGCAATAAATGCTGAAATTGTTGTTTTACTGGCTGGCGTTGCTTAATTTATGATTTAAATATCCTAAGCTAATAAGGTCTCATTAGCGAATTCTGAAAACAATGCAAAATTCTTTAGCTCATGTGTCAGAGCTGCCAGAAGAAACACCTCACTATTTACGTGCCGTGACTCAGATGGGCGATTCCAGAGAAGTGATTGCCAATCAGGATATCTTGACCTTGGCAGGCATTCCTTTGCTGGCCAAAGGTTCTCGGATTAACAGCGATCAGTTTGATCTGCTTTCCCGGCATAAATTATCTATTTCTATTGATCAGAGCCTGTTGGTCCAGAATGCTGTGAATGCGGATCAGCTGTCTGCGGATGCGGCAAAAATTCTGGCAGAAGATATCTTTTTGGCCCGAATGGTGGCCAGAGCTGGTGGCGTATTGATGGTCAGGCAGGCATTAGCGCAGCTGGCTTTACCTTCACCGGTTCAATTCAGGCTGACGGTCATGAAAGAGCAGCGGCCTAATCTGTTTGAGCATGTGATACGTGTGAGTATTTGGTGTCATGCTCTGGCTCAGCAAACTAAATTGCCTGAGATTTACCGTGATCAATTACTGCTTGCTGCCATTTGCCATGATATGGGCGAGATGCATACTGATCCGGAGCTGCTCACTTCGGGCCATAGCGTCACCCTGATTGAGCGCTGTTATTTGCATGTGCATCCCATTACCAGCTATCTGGTGGTGTCTAAAGTCGATGATTTTTCCGGAATGGCCGCACAGGCCATTTTGCATCACCATGAAAGGCTGGATGGCAGTGGTTATCCCTATGGTTTGCAAAAAGAAAGAATCCACCCGCTTTCACAATATATCGCCGTGGCAGATACGGCGGACGCCATTTTGCGGCGCTTTGATTTGCTGCGTTTACAAATCTCATTTGCGCTGAATAAATCACGTTTTGATGCCCGGCTGATTAAAGCGCTCAGAGAATTGGTGCACGATCTGCCTTTTGATTCGCAACTGGCCTGTAAGAGTGGTGAAGCCAGCCTGCAACTGCATCATATTGCCGATTTATTAGAAGGGTGGCTGGCATTGCACGCAATGTTGTGTGTGCAAATGAAAGCAGGCGCGGCTCAAAACTCCCCCATCGGGTTTTTATTTGAGCGCATGGATGGGGTGCATTCTCTGGTCTTGCAAATGGGGTTTAACCCGGACGATATTCATGGCATGCAAACAGTGGCGCAAGAGGACCCTAATTTACAGCAGCAGTTGCAAACGATGCTCAATGAAATGGAATGGATACTGAACGAGATGGCCAATGAAATAGAGCGGCGCTCGCCATTATCTGATGGCATACCGCCCAATATGTTTGAAGAATTAGTGCAGCAATTGCGTGAAATACGCGCTCCCTAATGCTATTTTATTTATAAGTACTGATAGTTTTTTCTTATTTAATTATATTTATTAAGGCCTGATGAATATGGTTATATTTATTTTCTTAAGCTTTCCGGCTTTAAGGCGCAATGATGTTGCCTGATCCGCTTGCTCAAATCTCTGAGCTTCCCGAAGAAAACCCTCACTATATTCGCGCAGCAACCAAAATGGGCGATAAGCGTGAGGTGATCGCCGATCAGGATATCTTTGCGGAAAACGGCATGAAGTTGCTGGCAAAGGGGGCGAAGATCAGCAGCCATCAGTTTGATTTGCTGACCAGGCATAAATTATCTACTCCGCTTGATCAGGCGCTGGCAACCGACAAGCCGGTTGATGGCCAGCAGCTGGCTTTTGAAGCGGGGAAAATCATCGAAAAAGATGCGCTGATTGCAAAAATAGTGAGCAGATCGGGTGATGTGCTGGCGATTAAGCATCAGCTTGCTCTGCTTGTTTTACCTCTGCCGATTCGATTTCGGCTGACCGTGATGCATGATCAGCGCCCCAGTTTGTTTGCACATGCACTTAGGAATTGCATCGTTTCATACTCGCTGGCTCAGCAGCTTAAATTATCAGACTCCGATAAAACGGCATTAACGCTGGCCGCTTTATGCCATGATTTGGGTGAGATGCATACTGACCCGGAGCTGCTGACCTCCGGGCATGTTATTACGCCACAAGAGCGCCGTTATATTCATGTGCATCCGATTACCAGCTATATGGTAGTGCACTCTTTTCCAGCGTTTTCTACTGCTGCCTGCCATGCCATTTTGCAGCATCATGAGCGGCTGGATGGCAGTGGCTATCCCTATGGTTTGCGTAAGGAGGCGATCAGCCGTTTAGCGCAGATTATTGCTATTGCTGATGTAAGCGATGCGGTATTGCACCGTTTTGATTTAAAAAGACTGGATGCTCTGTTTACCTTGCTGCGTTCCCGTTTTGACCCTCCTGCGGTAAAGGCCTTAAGAGACTTATTAGGCTCGATGAGCAGTGAAGAGCATCAGGCTGTGGTGGTCAGGGATACCTCTGTGCAATTAGCGCATATTGCGGATTTTCTTCAATCATGGCTGGCATTACATGCCACGCTGGAAGGCCAAATCAATGAAGGGGCAAGCCACGATTCACCGCTTGGTTTTTTATTTGAGCGAATGGAGAGTATTCGTGCGCTGATTGTTCAGGCGGGCTTAAATCCAGACGATGTACAGGCGGTGCAGGCCTATGGGCTGGAAGACCCGGAGATGCTGGCTGAATTACAAGCCATGCTGAGTGAAATGGAATGGATGCTCTTTGATCTTGCCAATGAAATAGAGCGCCGTTCACCCGCTCTGGATGGCATATCGCAAGAAGCATTAAAGGACTTGGTCTTTCATTTGCGGGAAATTTAAGCAGGATAAGGGGTGTTCAGGCGGCTCATTTCATGAATGAGGTTGCCTAAGCTTTGTAAAGCACGATCAATGTCCGGGCTGAACGGCCAGCCGCAGTTGATGCGAATAAAGTGCTCAAAGCGATTTGAATTAGAAAACATCAGCCCGGGCGCAATTAAAATGCCTTTCTTAAGAGCCGCATCAAAAACGTGTTTTGATGACAGCTGATCGGGTAATTCTACCCATAAAGCCAGTCCGCCATGGGGCACATTCAGCCGCGTGCCGGCAGGAAAATAGCGGGCAATGGCTTCAGCAGTGCGTTCGCGCTGGGTTTTAAGCGTGCTGCGCAGCTTGCGCAAATGCCGCTCGTACGCGCTGGAGCCCATAAATTCGGCTGCAGCGATTTGCGACCATGCCTCGTTATCGCGCGTTTGTGCGTACTTCAGCATTTCAATCCGCGCCTGCCAGCGCCCGCCGCTCATCCAGCCCAAGCGCATGCCTGGCGCTAAAATCTTATGCAGCGATGCGCAATAAATAATGTTGCCGGTTTGATCCCGCGCTTTTAAGGCGCGCAGCGGAATATCTTCGTTGATCAGCTCGCTATAAGTATCGTCTTCGATTAATGGAATCGCCTGCGCTTCGCAGAGCGCCACCAGCCGGTCTTTATGTGCCTCGGGCATGATGCTGCCCAGCGGGTTTTGTAAATGCGGCACCACCACCACGGCTTTGATATTGTTGTAAGTTTGGCAGGCCAGCTCCAGTGCCTCAATGGATATACCCGTTTGCGGGCTGGTGGGGATTTCAATTGCACGCAGGCCCAGGCTTTCTAAAATTTGCAGCAGGCCGTAAAAGGTCGGCGATTCAACCGCAATGGTGTCGCCTGGCTGAGTAACGGCCCGCAGCGCCAGATTCAGCGCCTCGATACAGCCGTGGGTAATCAATACATCATCGGGTGACATCAGCACACCCATCCGCATTGCGCGCTTTGCCAGCACAGCCCGAAATGCCGGATGGCCTTTATTTGGGACGGCGCTGACAAATAAACCAGGATTTTGCTTAATGGCCCGAATCGCTGCATTTTTAAGTGCTTCGCCGGGGTAAAGGTCAGGCGAGCAGCGGGCTACAGAGAAATTATGCTGTATCGCCTGCTGCCTGCCACGGGCGATAAAATCAGAAACACGGGCATGAATCCCTACATATTGAGCCTGATCGATCTCCAGCCTTGGCTCAGTCACTGGCGTGATACGCATTCTCTGGCGGACAAAATAGCCAGAGCGGGGCTTTGCCTCCAGATAGCCATCGGTTTCCAGCTGGCGGCACAATTGCAAGGCGGTAGAAAGGCTGATGCCATGCAGGCGCATGAGCTCCCGCAATGAAGGCATGCGCTCGCCTGCTTTTAGCGTGCCAGAGACAATGGCACTGAGATAATGCGCTGCCCAGCGCTGATAAAGGTAATCCATAAACGGCTCCGCCTGTTGTGGGGGAATCATGCGGTAACAGCGTGCTTTTACATAGATATAGATCGCAATAAACCACACCATAACAGATTAAAAAAAACACCTCTGCTGCGTAGCAGATGACCGTTTCTTGTCGCTGTTTTTACACCTTGCTGCTCATTAAGATGGTTTGCATCAAAAAGCGGTGGAGCAAAGTGATGGAAAAGCGGCAAGTATTACGAAAAGGGCAGGTGTTGCGTGGCTATTTAAGGGCAGGCACGCAGATTATGGTGCTGCAGGGCAAGCTGCATCTTCAATATTCGCCGCATTATATGGGGGAGTGTTTACTGACCCAGACCCGGGTATTGCTTGAAGGCGAATTTGAATTAATTGATGAAGCAGGCTGGGTGAGCCTGGCAGGCGATGGGGCAGAAATACACCTCATTGATACATCGCCTGTGCGCCGCTGGGCTTGGAAAATCCAGGGATTACTGGCTGGATTTTAAGCTTGAACTTGCTTGCTGCTTTATATATGATGGTTGCGTAAGTCATCTCTTGATTTACCGTAAGCGTTTACGTCAATCAACGCGCTAAAGCCGCCGGATATTTCCGGTGCTTGTTTTTTGCTGCTGACCATAAGAATTTTTCTTCTTATGAGCGTTTTTCCCTTGGGTAAGGGCTTAAGACGCATTGCTGCAAAAAGGCGCTTGTTTGTCCGGCTTATGGAGTTACTATGAAATCATCAAATCCTTCCGCTCGTCGCCGGTCAGGCTTTATTCCCGCCAGGCACGCCAATTTGGTCATGCCTTTTTTACTCTCTGTATTAATGACTTGCGTTGTTTCATTGATCAGCACTTTGCGTGGTGTGGGTTTTACCTCCAGGCTGTTTGATCTTTGGCCAAGCGCTTGGGGCTTATCCTGGCTGGTGGCTTTTCCTACCCTGCTCTTGGTTTTGCCCTTAGTAAAAAAGTTGACCGCTTTGCTGATTGATCAGGGCTAAGCCTGGCCATGTGGCTTTGAGTTACAACCATTTAATCCGTTTATTTTGATGTGCACACAGGCCCCGTTTTTGCACAGCCGGGGCCTGTGTCATAAAGTTTCAGCTTATCCCCGTCATGCGCGAACAAGCCTGTGCACGCCCTGTGGACAAGTCAGGCAAGTCATTGCTCCGGCAGGTTTTTTTTGTACTGCATATTTTTTAAGCAGTATTTGCCGTTTATCCAAGAATTGATCCAGCAAGTCCGTGGATGGCTTGTGGATAAGCCAATTAAGCTGCTGTTTTCAGTGTGTTTTTTATGTCTGATTAAAAAATAGGCAAAAAGTCCGTGCTATAATCGCGTTTTTTACAATCTGCATGGCAGCCATTTGCTTGGTTTACTGCAGGCGCTTATAAGATCGGATCATCATGAAAGCCCCAGAACTTCTTCTTCCCGCTGGCACTTTGGACAAAATGCGCGCCGCTTATGATTTCGGTGCAGACGCGGTCTATGCCGGCCAGCCACGCTATTCACTGCGTGCCCGTAATAATGAATTTAAGCTCGAACAAATTGGCCAGGGGATTATCGAGGCGCATCAGCGTGGCAAGAAGTTCTTTGTAGCCAGCAATATTTTGCCGCATAACGCCAAGGTTAAAACTTACCTCGCCGATATGGAGCCAGTGATCGCCATGAAGCCGGACGCGCTGATTATGGCCGACCCTGGTCTGATTATGATGGTGCGGGAAAAATGGCCCGAGCAGGTGATTCACCTGTCCGTGCAGGCCAATACCGTGAATTACGCCGGGGTGAAATTCTGGAAGTCACTGGGGCTGGAGAGGGTGATTTTATCCCGCGAGCTGAGCCTTGATGAAGTGGAAGAAATCCGTCAGCTGTGCCCGGATATGGAACTCGAAGTGTTTGTCCATGGCGCGCTGTGTATTGCTTATTCTGGCCGCTGTCTCTTATCGGGTTACTTTAACCACCGCGATCCTAATCAAGGCACTTGCACCAATGCCTGTCGCTGGGATTACAAAATGAATGACACGGTGGAGGACGATGCGGGGGACGTGAAACCGCAGGTGATTCAGTTTGATTTTAATAAAGCCATGGAAGACGCTAATCAGAGTTTTGCCGCCTGTGGTGGTGCTGAGCGCCATCCTTCTGCGGATAAAACCTATCTGATCGCAGAACAAAGCCGCCCGGATGAGCTGATGCCGATTATGGAAGACGAGCACGGCACTTATATTATGAATTCCAAAGATCTGCGTGCGGTGCAGCATATTGAGCGTCTGACCAAGATCGGTGTTGATTCGCTCAAAATCGAAGGCCGGACTAAATCGCTTTACTACGTGGCGCGTACCGCTCAGGTTTACCGCCAGGCGATTGATGATGCGGTGGCGGGGCGGCCGTTTAATCCGGCACTCTTGGCTGATCTGGATGGCCTGGCCAACCGTGGTTACACCGATGGCTTTTATCAGCGCCATTACACCCATGAAGCGCAGAATTACCTGGATGGTCATTCCAAATCCAAGCAAAGCCAGTTTGTGGGCGAGGTGCTGAGTGTGCAGGATGGCTGGGCCAGGATTGAGGTGAAAAACCGCTTTGCCGTGGGCGATCAGCTCGAAATTATTCACCCAAGTGGCAACCGCATTATCACGCTGGCCGAAATGCGCGATAAGAGCGGCAATCCTTGCGAAATTGCTGCAGGCAATGGTGTAAAAATCTCGATTCCTATGGAAGCCGGTTTTGAAAAAGCGCTGATTTCACGCTTGTTCACGGCAGAAGAATTAGCTGCTTAATGTTGACTGAAATGCAGTAAATAAAACAGGGTGCTAAGCGTTGGCTAGGCACCTTGTTTTTTTAGCAGTTGCTGCTGAATACTTAATAAGAGCTTGTCTGGATCAATGGGCTTCACAATATAGCCCGCTGCGCCAAGTTGCCTGCATTTTTCTTCATCCCTTATTTCGTTTTTTCCTGATAAGAAAATAATTGGGATATGAGCAGTACCAGGATTATTTTTAAGCTGAATACAAACTTCAAAACCATCCATAACAGGCATCATGATATCGAGCAAAATCAAATCGGGCGGTGATGCTTTGGCTAACCTTAAGCCTTTCTCTCCATTAATGGCTACTTTTACTTTATATTGATCCTGCAGCAGGCTGCTGAGCATGGTGAGATTTGTGGCTGAATCATCAATAATGAGTAATGTAGAAGGCGGCTGATCTAGCATTCTGCTGCACTCATCGCAATTTTTAAGGCTTCCAGTGCGATATCAAAATCAAATGACTGTATTTTTTCATTGATGATGCGAAAGTGTTTTGGATATGCGGTATGTAAAAGGCTTGCATTGGCTTTAAACAGATTAATCGATTCGGAATCACCATCTTCCAGCAAATAAACAAGCTGGTGGCAGACTTCTTTTAGTTTCTGAGGGTCAATTATTATATTTGACTGATCTTGTTGTTTAGGGAGTTTATGCTCCAGCTCTGTAATAAGATGGCCCAGTGGATGAGCTATTTTGTTGAGCAGGGGCCTGATTTGCTGATGGGTATGCCCCTGGCGCAGTGCTGTTTCTATTTGCTCTGCTTGTTTCTGGATGCGCTCTGCTCCAATCAGCCCGGCAACACTTTTTAGCGTATGGGCGATACGCTCTGCAGTGGGCCAGTCTCTGTTTGTCATTGCATGAAAAAGATTAGGAATACAGTCTTTTTGCTCTGTTATAAATTGATTTAAAATACAGAGATAAAGTTTCTTTTTACCAAATACACGTTTAAGCCCTAAATCAATATCGAGCCCGTTAATCTCTGAGGGAATGGCTATTTCTTCATTTTGTGCGCAGAGTTCTGAAATAACGAGGCGTGTTGCCGGCACGATGTATTCTGGCTTAATCCACTTAAGCAGAGCTTTCCATAGTTCTTCAGGGTTAATAGGTTTGGTTACGTGGTCGTTCATGCCAGCGGCAAGATAGCGCTCCCGATCACCCTGCATGGCGTTGGCTGTCATTGCCACAATGGCTAATGAATTGAAATCATTTAATTTCCTGATTTCCTGTGTGGCCACTAAGCCGTCCATAAGGGGCATTTGCATATCCATTAATACAATATCATAGTGGCTTTTTTGCAGCTGCTCTAAAGCCTGCAGGCCATTCTCAGCAATATCGACAATAAAGCCTTCTGAGTTTAATAAATCGCGGGCTACTTCCTGATTGATATGATTGTCTTCAACCAGAAGAATCCGGGCCCCCCGGATTGAATTCAATTGCAAAGCAAAATCATTCTGATGATTGGAGATATATGGCGTTTCAATGTTTCCACCTAATGCACTGACTACGCTGTCAAAGAGCTGGGAGGCATTGATTGGTTTAATTAATGTGTGGGTGACGACTGCGCCTTCTGTGGCCTTGATGGCATCTTCATGCCCATAAGCAGAGACCAGAATGACTGCCGGCATTAATTTAAGATCAAGAGCTTTGATTTGTCTGGCGGTCTCTGCGCCATCCATTTCAGGCATTTCCCAATCGATAAACACAATTTCATAAGGTGTATTTTTTGTATCTGCCTGCTTAATTGCCTCGATTGCCGCATAGCCGGATGAAACATGATCTGATTTTAATTGCATATTTTTGAGCCGCTTATTTAATACCAGACGGGCCTGTTTATTATCATCAACAACTAAGACGCGTTTATTTTGCAAATCGCTGGATAGTAATAATTTCCTGCTTTGAACGCTGCTTTTTTGAAGCCTGACAGTAAACCAGAAAAGGCTGCCCTTACCTGGCTCGCTTTCTACTCCCGTTTCTCCATTCATCAGCTCAATCAGTTTTTTAGAAATAGCCAGGCCAAGGCCAGTACCACCAAATTGGCGGGTAATCGAGGTATCTGCCTGTGAAAAGCTTTGAAATAAACGGCTGATTTGCTCTTCAGTCAGCCCTATGCCGGTGTCACGTATGGCACAATAAAGTAATACGCTTTGTGCAGATTCTTCTTTTTTTTGAATAATGATTTCAACTTCACCCCTTTCTGTAAATTTCACCGCATTTGAGCCATAATTAATCAGAATCTGCCCAAGCCGAAGCGGGTCTCCAAATAAGCTGGGCGGAACATTTTGGTCAATATTAAAAATAAACTCTAAACCTTTATTGACGGCTTTTTCACTGATTTGATTAGCCACATTATCCAGTACTTTTTCTAATTCAAATTCAATACCTTCTATCGTTAATTTACCTGCTTCAATTTTTGAAAAATCGAGAATGTCGTTAATGATGCCAAGCAGGTGCTGCCCGGAGCCTTGTATTTTTTTGATGTAATTACTTTGCCGTGCATTTAATTCTGTTTTTAACACAAGATAAGACATGCCAATAATGGCATTCATGGGCGTGCGAATTTCATGACTCATATTGGCTAAGAAGTTGCTCTTGCTCTGGTTGGCGAATTCTGCTGCCTGTTTTGCAATAATGAGCTGTTGGTTATTAAGGAGTAGTTTCGTATTAAAAGCAGCTAGTTTTTCCTGTTGCTGGATGATTTTGAAATCCGCTTCTATGCTTTTTTTTATTTCCCACAATAAATTAAAATATTTTTTTTGAAAATGGCGCGTTTTACTGTCAAGCACGCAAATGGTGCCAAATACCTCATCTTTTTCCCATAAGAGTGGTACACCAAGATAGGAAATCATATTTAAAGCAACATCCGGGTTGTTTTTCCAATGTTCATCTTCCAGCGCATTAGGCACATGTAATAAATCCTGGCTTGCCATGACCGTTTCGCAGTAAAGGCCCGTATGTAAATTGGCTTTTTCCGAGTGTTCGTAAGGATTGCCCTTGGTTTCACTGGAAAGTAAGACTTCAATTTGCCCGGGCAATACACGCATCATTAAACCAGCAGGCACATTAAAGAGGCTGGCCATTACATTGATTGTATTTTGCCATTTACTGAGGAAATGATCAGGGATGGCCGTAAGGGAGTCATGCACGCAATTGTCCTTGCTGCTGTGCAATACCACAGGATATGGCTTGCCAGGCACCTTTGTGTCTGTGCACAAGGCTCCTTATTCTTTTCATAGGAGATTATGAACTGGCTAACAAGGTCTTTATCATTTTTGTTTGATTAATTTTCAGAGTCTTACAAAAAAGGGGGATAAAAATGAATGACTGCAATCAATTGAATATGATCAGGCTGGATAAAGAATGCGGGTGCTTGTTTAGTGCAGCGGGCTCCTTGCAATAATAAGAAGGTACTTGTTGTAGGAGCATGTGTTTTACCTCAGCCATGGCGGGCGGGCTGAGCCGGCCATGGCTGCTTGTTTAATCAGCAGTAAACAGGCTGTACAGGTTTTTTTACAGAGTGTGGAATCATTTTGCCCATCTTAAACAGATTGGGTTCGTTTCCAGCAGCCTGGGCTATGGTCATCCACCATGCCGCTGGCCTGCATAAAGGCGTAGCAAATGGTGGGGCCAACAAATTTGAAGCCGCGTTTTTTTAAGGCTTTACTCATGGCAATTGATTCTGCTGTGGCAACGGGGGTATCGGCGATGTTTGCCCATTGATTGACAATCGTTTTGCCATTTACAAAAGACCATAGAAAATCGCTGAAGCGTCCTTCTTGTTTTAATTGCAGATAGGCTGCTGCATTACTGATAAAGGCGGCGACTTTAGCCCGGTTGCGGATAATGCCGGCATCGCTGAGTAAACTGGTTATTTTATCTGCATCGTAAGCGGCTATTTTATTTGCATCAAAGTGATCAAATACTACCCTGTAGTGCTCACGTTTTTTCAGTACCGTGATCCACGACAGGCCTGCCTGAGCGCCTTCAAGGCATAAAAGCTCAAACAGTGCCTGATCATCAAAGAGTGGCTGGCCCCATTCATCGTCATGATAATTCTGGTAAAGCGGGTCACTGCTGCACCATGCGCAGCGGCTTAAATCACTTGTGGACATTGTGGCTTTTATCCCCCAAAAGGTGGTGCCGGTCTGTGGATAAGCTGTTAGCTTAAATGCTAACTCATTGTATTTTTTGAATAAAAATGGCTTGCCTATTTTTTGTGCACTGCGGCCCGGCGGTTGTTTTTTTGTAAAATGCAAGTTGCGGACACACTTTTTTACTCTGGGGGTTGTTGACGTTTCATTCACAATTCTAGGGCTGCAGCGTGATATTCAGTATTTTTCCTATGCTGTTATTCCATTCTGCTACGCAATCTTTGCCACAGCGCTCTGCCCAACGCCGGAGTACAACTTGGCGCACTGTTTTAGCAAGGCGAGCCTCGTCACCACTTGTGGGGTTAATCAGCGTCATTGAGCCTTGCTCGGCCAGAGAGCATGTTTTCCCCGTGTTACAAGCCAGCCCGAGCGCGGTTTGTTTATCGGCAACCTGCCATAAATCTTCTGCAAGGCGGTTAATGCCTGCTTCGATTATTTTCTGGTCCTGAATATCAATCTGAGCCCATGAGGCCTGATTCACGCCCAGCATGACCACACTCCAGCCTAATGGCAAATTATAAATATGCGTTGCTACCTGATAAAAACGTGCCGTGTGTGCAGCCAATGCCGAGGTAATCAGGCAATCGAGCTGTTTATCTTTCATTTTCTGATAAACCTGATCAAAAGGAACACTGAGCGTAACGGCGCCATAGGCTTCAATCAGGTCGCTGGTGGTGCGCATGCTGACTCTTACTTTTTTTCCTTTTAGACCTTCCAGATTTTTAATGGGCTCATTACACATCAGCAGCTGTGCAGAATAAGGCCACATGGCAAGCATCTTTATGCCGTGTTTTTGTTCAAAATACTGTTTGAGCACCGGGCTGTAGCTGTTTACAACACGATGCTCCATTTCTGCGCTTGTGGTCAGTCCTGCCAGATCCACGGCCTCAGCCCGCGGATCCTGCTCGGAGATATACGACAAAATAGTTGTGCCAAAGTCTGTCATGCCCAGCTTCATCAGGCGCAGCACTTCACTGCCTTTTAGACCTACTTCATTAAAGGCATTGAGCCGAACCTTGATTCTGCCCTCACTGAGCTTTGGCAGTTGCTCAGTCCAGAACGGTTTTTCATAATCTTTAAACTGGCTGAGCATGCTCCAGGAGCCAATGGCTTTTAATGGCTCGGGAGCAAACTCTTCTTCAGCCCGGAGCTGATTGCTGAGCAGAAAAGTTAAAATTAGCAACGATTTGCGCAGCATGGCTTTGTCCTTAGCGATGAAGAAAGGGGGCAGCTACACATTGGCTGTAATCGTGAAGATGCGGGGTGAGCGGCGTTTGGGATGGGTGCAGCGGCTCGAGTGTTTCATCTCCCAGAAGTTGCTGGCAGGCATAAAGGGCAGAATCCAGTGCGCCCACAATCCATGTGTGGTGAACGCTTAAATGCTCACCGGCAAAATAAATATTCTGCTCAGGCTGGCGGGCAGTATTAAAAAGCTGCCTGAATTGTCCCGGATAAAACATCGCATCCCCTGTGGCCCATTCCGAAGGCCAGGCTACATCAAAGGATTCGATAAATTGCCCGTTAATATCAACGGTATTCTGATACAGCGTTTGTAAGTCTCTGAGGGCTAATCGCAGACGCTCTTCCGGGCTCTGTGGCAACCAGTTATAGGCGTCCGTCATCCACGAATACAGCAGCAAAACGCCTGCTCCGGCATCGCCTAAACCGTAAGAAGGATAGACACACCAGCGCATAGGCAGATCGCTGCTGGATTGCCCGCCCATAGCGGCTTGCGGTAATTGCTCCCAGAAGCGGGTTTTAAATCGCAGGCCAATTTTATACAGCGGCTCAAAATGCATGCTGCGAATCGCTTGTGATTTAGTGGGCGACCACTGTGGGGTAGCAATCATGCGCAGTGCAGCAGGGGGAAGGGCAAGAATCACACGGTCAAAGGTATCAAATTCACCCCTGTCGCCATAATGGATCGCAACACGGCCATCCTGCAGGTTTTCTATTTGTCGCACCGGCGCATTCATGGTGATGGATTCTGCCCCGATGAGAGAGGCGCAGGCATTGGGCAGCCTGTCCATTCCATTGGCGATGGTGCTCCATTTCGCGCCGGAGAAATCCATGCTTTCAATCACCATTTCTGTAAAGCTGCTTTGAAACTGATTACTGGCAGAATTCATGACTTCTACATAATTGACTTTCTCCATACTCCAGCCGGCTATTTCAGTCAGGTAGGTATAGAGCGAATAATTATCGTATTGCACAATTTTGGCAAAGCCGAGATCAAAATTAACGGCAAGCAAATCAAAAAACGGCTGCAATACTTCATCTAACAGCTGAGAGGCCGTTTTATTACGATCTTCCGGGGCAAGATTAAATCCCAGTGCTTCCGGGTGCTCATTGGCGTAATTAAGTGTCATGGTGGCACCGCCAAATGCACGTTTACCATTCACATAAACCAGGTTGCCAGTGGGATCGTAAAGCTGGTAAGGAATTAAATCTATTTTAGATTCAGGGGGGATTTGTTCATTTAAATAATGAATCAGGTCAAATACAGGCTGTTGCTCCGGCGTTTGTGGCAGGCGCATGGCCCCCGCTTCAAAATACTGATTGGCTTCCTGATTAAAGCGGTGGGTATAAACGCGGCCGCCAAGGCGATCCGGGTGGGCTTCAAAAATACGGCAATCTATACCCCGGCTTTTCAGTAGTAAAGCAGAATAAAGCCCGGCCATCCCCGCACCTACGATGCCAACGCGGATATTGGCTGAAGGAGAAGATTTCTGTTCAGTCTGCTGTGGTGAGCGGGCTTTTAGCCATGCTTCATAAGCTGCACGTAATGATCCTGAATTAGAAGGTACATTTGCAAACATGTAAGAAGAGCTAGACATGACAGACTCCAGAAATTGATTGCACATAAACTACCTTCATAGCGTATTTTTGAATGATTTTAAAATCATAAAAAAATTTTTGTTTGTAAGAATTTGGAAATTTAAGTGAATGTTTATGAGGTATATATTAATATCAATTGCAAGATTGCAGACAATTAAAAGCCTGCTGCTTTATTAAGGATGACTGGCCGCCGGAGCGAGGGGGAATGCAAGCACAAGAAGGCCCATTTCGAAAGTCGATTGCGCTGCGTTTACGCTTGGCTTTTGGTGCTGTGGCTGCAACCACGCTGCTGGCATCTGGTGCCGCATTGTGGGTTTTTCACTCGGTAGACAGTACCTATTCAATTGTGGCTAAGCAGAGTTTTCCGGCTTCCCTTGCTTCGGCCAGGCTGGAGGCCAGCAGCTTAGAGTTCTCTTCTGCATTGGCAAGCCTTGCCAATGCGCAGAATATCCCTGCACGAGACAGTGCTTTATCCAGAGCAAAGCTGGCTCTTGCTGATTTGCCCAGACAAATTAATGACCTGATGGCCAGCCGCCCGAGCGAGGCAGAAAAGCTGTCGGTTCTGGTGGTGGAATTATCAAAAAATGTGCCATTAACGGCAGATTTGGTCAGCCAGCAATTAGATTTGGACGAGCGCAAAAATAATATTCTGCAGCAGGCTGGTGATGTGCAGCAGCGCTTTCTGGATGCGATCGACCCTGTTCTGATGGCAAAAAATGCGGAATTATTGTCTGCAACGCGTAAGGCATCCGTTGCAGCAGGTGCTTCTGTGCATTCACTGATTGATAATGAATTTTCAGAATTAAATGCACTGCAGCAGGCAAGGGCAGATGCGTTCCGCCTGATGGCCATCGCTGGTGAGCAGGGAGAAACTTCCTTACGTAAGCGAAGTGCCAGCCTGCTTGCGGGCATTCAGGTACATCTGCAAAAAGCGGACCCCCTGGCCCAGGAGGCAGGGAACAATTTGGCCACCAGCTTACAAGCTCCAATGGCAGATTCACGCAAAGATGTGGCGCGCGCAGTAGCCGCATTTGATGGAGTGCTGCTGCCATTAATTAATCAAATTACTATAAAAATGATTTCCCGCAGTGATCAGATCACCCTGGATTCGACCAATGCTGTGGTTGTTTTGGTGGCAGAGCAGGTGTCTTCACTGAGTGCGGTACAACATTTTCGGGGAGATTTTTTGCTGTTAGCCAGCCTGATTACTCAGGCCGCAAATGCGCCAAGCGTGATTCGTCTTGAAGAAATACAAAGTTCTTTTATTCAAACCACAGAAAATGCAAAAACTATTTTAGGGAAAATTAATCAGGGGGAAGGGGCCGGGATATTAAAGCGTGAATTGAATAATATGCTTGCCCTGACAGAGAAAAATGAGGGTGTTTTTTCCGTCAGCTTAAAAAGATTAAAATTAAATAATGAATTGCAGCAGCTTATTGTAAAAAACAGAAGCGCGATGCAGCTTTTGCTTAATCATGCCGAGCTGACAGGACAAACGATTAAGCATGAATTAAATGATGAAATGTTCATGCTGTCTGTCCGCCTCGAAAAAAGTACATGGCTGTTAGCGGGCCTTGCCTTGTTTAGTATGATTATTTCTTTTGGGATCGGTTCTGTTTATATCAGAAAAAGAATCAGCTCAAGATTGGTTGTTTTATCGGAAAATATGCAAAGCATTGCAAAAGGTCAGTTTGATGTGGATATCGATGTGGCAGGGCAGGATGAGATATCTGTTATGGCAAAGAGCTTGCTGGTATTCAGAGATGCAAGCATTTTACTGAGAACCCAGTCAGAAGAGCTCATCATTTCCCGGGATCAGGCAGAAGCGGCTTTACAGATTAAAGGGGATTTTTTGGCGAATATGAGCCATGAAATCAGAACGCCTTTAACGGCTATTTTAGGCTATACCCATTTAATGCTGGATACCCCGCTTGCCAACCGGCAAAAAGATTATTTATCAAAAGTTCAGTCATCAGCCAATCTGCTGCTGGGTGTTATTAATGATATTCTGGATATTTCTAAAAT
This sequence comes from Iodobacter violaceini, assembly GCF_011601265.1. GTDB lineage: Bacteria > Pseudomonadota > Gammaproteobacteria > Burkholderiales > Chitinibacteraceae > Iodobacter > Iodobacter violaceini. The sequence goes on along the minus strand of NZ_JAAOLX010000009.1, from coordinate 36,817 downwards.
TGAAGCTGGAAAATTAGAATTAGAAGAATCGGAGTTTAATCTGTGTTTATTGCTGGAAAATCTGGCGGGTGTTGCGGCTATTCAGGCTGAAAATAAAAAATTAGCACTGATATATAGTGTTGATGTCAATGTACCGCAGTGCTTTATTGGGGATTCGCTCAGATTAGGGCAGGTTTTACTTAATTTAATTAATAATGCCATAAAATTTACAGATCAGGGTGAAGTTGAGCTTGCGGTTTTATCTCGTGATAAAGGAGATGATCTGTGTGAATTGAAATTCAGTATTTATGATACAGGAATTGGAATCAGCCCGGATGTATTGGCTCGTTTATTCAGCCCTTTTACTCAGGCAGATTCATCGACTACCCGGCGTTTTGGCGGGTCGGGCCTGGGTTTGGCAATCAGCAAACAACTGGCTCATATTATGGGGGGGGATATCAGCGTTGAGAGTACTCAGGGCAAAGGATCTGTCTTTCATTTTACCCTCTGCCTGAAAAAAATAAGCTCGCATGATTATGTGATTCCACAGTTTCCGGATCGCCGTGTGCTGATTGCCGATCAGCATCCTGCAAGCCGGATTCAATTATGTTTGTATCTGGAAAAAATGGGCATGCATGTCAGTGATGCATGCTCGGAATTTGAAGTGATAACACAGATGCAAAGCAATGCTTCACCTTTTGATTTGCTGATTGTGGATGCCTGTATCTTTGATCAGGCTAAACCAGAAGTCATGCAAAAATTGTGGGGCAGCCGTGAGGATATGGCGATTATCCTGCTGACCACGATTTTAAGTCATGAAGAAGTGATGGGGCATTGGGGGGCCAGGCCATTTGTTTATTCATTAAGTAAGCCTATTGTCGCTATTTCTTTGTATGAAACTATCAGCCGCAGCCTGGATTTGAACCGCCTTTCTGTGAATAAAACAGCGGGCTATCCGGAAATAAAAGGAGAACCGCTGCATGGCGTTAAAATTCTATTGGCTGAAGATACGCCGCTTTTAAGTGAAATGAGCGTTTCTTTATTGAGCTCATTAGGCGCTTCTGTAGAGGCTGTTGGAAACGGCAGAGAAGTGCTGGATTTGATTTTAAATCAGCAGAAAACATATGATGTTGTCTTGATGGATGTACAAATGCCTGAAATGGATGGCATGGAAGCCACACGCATTATCCGTACTCAATTATCCGCCATTGAATTGCCTGTTATTGCTTTAACCGCTCATGCGATGGAAGCAGAGCGACGTCGTTGCCTGGAAGTTGGCATGAATGATCACTTAGCTAAGCCGATTAATCCGCAGCACTTATTAAAAGTATTACTGCACTGGACCAATAAATTGAGCCATCAGCCCCAGCTTTTATTAAAAACCGATGAAATGATTGCCAGCTTGCCGGATTTGCCCGGTTTGGGGTTGGAAAAAGCGCTTGATCGCCTTGGCAGCCTTGCTTTACTTAAAAGAATGTTGCCAAGACTAAGAGAGCAATATCTTGATACACCAGCCCGCCTGCGGCAGTTGATTGACGCTAACCAGCTTTATGAGGCTGAGCGTCTTGCGCATTCTTTAAAAGGGGTCGCGGGTACATTAGAGGCAGGGAAGGTTTATCAAATTTCTCAACAAATAGAGGATCAGCTGCATAGTTCAAATACCTCAATTGAAGATTTAATTTGCGGTTTAGACAGAGATTTAAAAGAGGTGGTGAGCAGTATTAGTGGCTGGCTGGCAGATGGAAATCTACCTGCTTTGCAGGGCGTTTTAGGGGATATCCGGCTTTCTCTTGATGATTTGCAGGAATTAGATGAATTACTCAGGCTAAGAAGCCTGAGTGCACGAAAGTGTTTTATGAAGTTTCAAGCTGGCTTAGTACGTTTGGATAAAGATAAAGCAATGCAAATGAGTATGGCTTTGGATCAGCTGGATTATCAAAGTGCCAGAGAAACATTGCAATCTATTGATATTAAAAGAGACTTAGTCTGATTGAAATAGTATTCATGTATCATATGCCAGCAGCAAGTTTTAAATTTTGTTCAATGTACCGGAGCTAGTCTTGATTCACCAGCCTATTCTTTTAGTTGTCGATGATGAACCAAGTAATATTGAATTGCTGGCTGTGATGCTGGATGATCAGTACGAATTGCGATTCGCTGTGAGCGGCCAGGATGCATTAGCCGCAATGAAAGAGCTGCCTAAACCTGATCTGGTTTTATTGGATGTGATGCTGCCCGATATGAATGGCTATGCCATTTGCCAAAGAATGAAAGAAGACCCTGCAACGTTGGATATTCCGGTGATCTTTGTGACTTCACTGGGGGACCCTGAGCAGGAGGAAAGAGGCTTTTCCGTGGGCGGGGCTGATTATATTGTGAAGCCTTGCCGGGCACTGAGTATTAAGGCCCGCATTCGTAATCAGCTGGAAATGAAGCGTACAAGAGAGCTTTTGCATCGTCTGGCCATTACGGATGGTTTAACCAGCCTTGCCAACCGCCGGCATTTTGATGAAGCATTGAAGCAGGAAACGCAGCGTTTACAAAGGCAGGGCGGGCAGCTTTCTCTGGTGCTCATTGATGTCGATTTTTTTAAGCACTTTAATGATTATTATGGCCATCCTGCGGGTGATGAATGTTTAAAGCGGATTGCTGCGGTGATTGCAGCAGAATTGCGACGCCCGGCTGATTTAACCGCCAGAATTGGCGGGGAAGAGTTTGCTTGTTTATTACCGGAAACCAGCCTGGAGGGGGCATATATTGTGGCAGAGCGAATCAGAAAAACTGTGCTTTCGCTTAAAATGCCGCATCAGACCTCAACAATTTCTGAATATGTTACGGTCAGTATGGGAATCGCTGCATCGCACGGCTCAGATGCCAGCCCTTTGTATCAGCGGGCAGATATTCAGCTCTATCTGGCAAAAACGTCCGGGCGTAATCGTGTGGTTCAGGATGTTGCTGTAGTCTGAAAAAAAACGCGGCACTTTAAAGTGCCGCGTTTTTATTTATGAGCGAAGAAGTGAGAGCACTTGCTGCGGGGCGGCATTGGCCTGAGCCTGAGCCGCGATATTGGCCTGTGCACGAACCTGTTGCTGTACAAGGTTTGCGGTTGCGGCGGCGTAATCGGTATCGGCTACTCTGCTTTTTGCCGCAGAAAGGTTTTCAGAGCGGTTTTGCAAATTAGCCGCGCTGGCTGTCAGGCGGTTGCTGACCGCACCAAAATCGGAGCGGGCGCTGGAAACAGAAGCTAAATCACTGTCCAGCCTGGATAAAGCCTGCCCGGCTGCTGCTGCGCTGGATAAATCAATCTGGCCGTTGCTGCTGTTAAGTTTTGTCAGATCTGGCCTTGACAGCGCAAGCTGGTCACCGGCATTGGCACCCGCCTGAAAATTTAAATTTCCCTGCCCCTGTAACAAAGCAGTGCCATTGAAATTGGTGTTTTGCACAATATCGCTATTAGCTAAAGACAGCTGATTGGATTCTTCCTGGATGGCGGCCCTGTCTTGGGGGCTGAGGGTGTCGTTCCCCGCAGCAATGGTCAGCTCACGAATACGCTGGGTGTTATCCTGAATGGTGCTTAAGGCGCCGTCAGCAACCTGAGTCAGCGAAATACCGTCGTTTAAATTGGATCTGGCCTGGTTGCTGCCCGCAATTTGTGCTGCAAATTGCTCAATCAGCACGGTGCTGGCCGGGTCGGCCTGGCTGCTGCGTTTGGCTGAAGACAGCTCACTCAGTGATTTGCTCAGCGCTGTGCTGTTTAAACTATTCTGTGCATTGAGCGATGGCAAGTTAGCAGAAATTCCTAAAGCCATGATATTTACTCCCAAGACAATCCTCTCTTAAACCATACTCTGCTTAGGCTCTGCCTTCAATGCTGAAGCGCCCCGGCACAGACCTGCGGTTGGGCTCAGCCTATATCGGCCGGGTTTGCGCTGCCTCAGCTTGTGCTATTGCGGGCCATGGCAATATAGCAAATAGAATTTTTGAGGATATATATTGTGATTGCACTAGAGTTTTTGGTGGTGATTGCCGCAATCTTACTGGGTGCCAGGCTTTCTGGAATCGGCCTGGGGGTAATGGGCGGTTTGGGTTTGGCCATTTTGGTATTTATTTTTGGTTTGCAGCCTACAACTGCGCCAATTGATGTAATGCTTATGATTATTGCCGTAATCACAACGGCGGGCTGTTTACAAGCCGCGGGGGGGATGGATTTTCTAGTGCGTATCGCTGAAAAACTGCTGCGCCGCGATCCAAAACGCATCACCTTTTATGCGCCATTGGTAACGTATTTTTTTACGCTTTTCGCAGGTACCGGCCATGTGGCTTATGCGGTTTTACCGGTCATCGCCGAGGTTGCACATGAATCGGGTGTACGGCCTGAGCGCCCATTATCGATTGCTGTGATTGCATCGCAGGCCGCTATTACAGCCAGCCCCATTTCTGCAGCAACAGTCGCCTTGCTTTCGCTGCTTTCACCATCCGGAATTCATTTAGGCGATATTCTGATGATTGCCATTCCTGCCACTCTGATGGGGACGATGGCCGGGGCATTTGCGGCCAGCCATCAGGGCTGCGAGCTGAAACTTGATCCTGTTTATCGTGGCAGATTAGAGCGGGGTGAAATTCAGGCTTTGCAAGCTGAGGAGCGCCTGGCTTTACCAAAGGAAGCCAGCCGTTCGGTATGGCTGTTTTTACTGGCGGTGTTTTCTGTGGTGATGCTGGGTACTTTTCCGGCACTCAGGCCAGAGTGGCTGGTAGCAGGCAAAAGCGTGCAGCTGAATATGGCGCAGGCAATTGAGATTGTAATGTTGTCTGCAGCAGCTTTGATGTTGCTCTTTTGCAAAGTGAAGCCAGATGAAGTTGTGAAGGGCTCGGTATTCAGGGCTGGCTCGGCTGCAGTGATCGGGATTTTTGGTGTGGCATGGATGGGCGACACTTTTATTCAAGCCAATATGGCGCTGTTTTCCGGCTCGGTGAAAGAGATTGTGACTGCTCAGCCATGGCTGTTTTCAATCGCCTTATTTGGCATGTCGATTTTATTGTATTCACAAGCCGCAACGATTCGCGCATTGCTTCCCCTGGGGATTGCCCTTGGGATTCCTGCTCCGGCTTTAATTGCGATGTTTCCTAGTGTAAACGGTTATTTCTTTATCCCTAATTACCCAACTGTGATCGCTGCAATTAACTTTGACCGCACGGGTACAACCGGGATTGGCAAGTATTTACTGAATCACAGCTTTATGCTGCCAGGCCTTGTCTGCTCGGCGGTTTCAGTGGGATCTGGCTTCGCTTTGTCTCATATCCTCTTGTAATATAAAGAAAAATTACCCATCGCTTTGGGTAATCCTTCCTGGTCATCAATCGGAAAAATCGTTGATGATGCAGAGATGGATACCCAAATTCAAACTTCACCGGCAAGCGGAAGTGTACGTAATCAACAGGATGACGTGCACAACAGGCAGCAGTTTTCCCTGCAAAGGATGGCTGCGCGCACGGAAAAAAGCGCTTTCAAAGATGAAATCAGTGAGCTGAAGGCGGATGAGTCACAGCCGCTGGATTTGCAAGTGCACCGGAGTGTGCTGGAAACAAAGACGCTTGATACGCAATTGCTGCTGTCGCAAATGCTGATGGCTTCTGCACTATATTGGCCTCAGCTGGCCATGAACTCTGCAAGGCAGGATATGGCGGCGTCTTCAGTCCGCCATCCGCAAAGGATAGAAAATGCCCTGGCCAGCTACCGGGCCATATCTTCTGTCACGGGGACGGAATCAGGAGCAGGATTGGCAGCCACCGCCTAGTGGCTGCCTTTTTTTTCGTCTATTTTTAGCGCTTGGTTTTTAAAGCTGCCAGTGCCGCAGCCATCGCACCCTGTGCTTCCGGCTGACGTTCAACTATTTTTTTATCCCTGGCTGTCATGCTTTGCTTCACCGGTTCACCACCTGGCGTGGCGCTGCCGCTTAAACGCATGGTCAGCGCAATGCGTTTTCTGGCGACATCAACTTCAGCCACTTTAACTTTGACCACATCACCGGTTTTAACCACTTCCCTCGGATCTTTAATAAAGCGGCTGGATAGCGCCGAGATATGCACTAAGCCATCCTGATGCACACCAATATCAATAAATGCGCCAAAGTTGGTTACATTGGTCACAACGCCTTCCAGCACCATATCCAGCTTTAAATCGGCAATTTTTTCAATACCTTCAAGAAAGCTGGCGGTTTTAAATTCCGGGCGGGGATCACGGCCGGGTTTTTCCAGCTCGGTCAGAATATCTTTAATGGTGGGCACACCAAATTGCGCGTCGGCTAATTCGGCTGGATTCAGGCTTTTAAGCAGGCTGCTGTCGCCAATAATCTGGCCAATGTTTTTGCCCACTTTAGCGATGATTTTTTCTACCAGCGGATAGGCTTCCGGGTGAACGGCAGAAGCATCCAGCGGGTTTTTTCCCGCCATCACGCGCAGGAATCCGGCTGCCAGCTCAAAGCTTTTATCGCCGATGCGTGGCACTTTCAGCAGCGCTTTACGCTCAGCAAAAGCCCCGTGCTGATCGCGGTAGGCCACAATATTCGCCGCCATGGTGGCGCTCAGGCCTGATACGCGGCTTAAGAGCGGCACCGATGCCGAATTCACATCCACACCTACTGCATTCACGCAGTCTTCGATTACGGTATCGAGCATCCGTGCCAGCTCGTTTTGGTTTACATCATGCTGATACTGGCCCACGCCAATGGCTTTGGGCTCGATTTTAACTAATTCGGCCAGCGGATCCTGCAAGCGGCGGGCAATGGATACCGCACCGCGCAGGCTGACATCCAGCTCAGGAAATTCTTTGGCGGCAAACTCAGAGGCAGAATAAACCGATGCGCCCGCTTCAGACACCACCAGCTTTTGCATGGCAAGCTCCGGCATCAGCTTAATCAGCTCGATAGCCAGCTTATCGGTTTCACGGCTGGCCGTGCCATTGCCAATAGAGATCAGCTCTGCACCGTGTTTTTTTGCCAGTGCGGCCAGGGTGGCCAGCGATTCATTCCACGCTTTGCGCGGCTCATGCGGATAAATTGTGGCGGTGTCCAGCAGTTTGCCGGTGCGATCAACCACGGCTACTTTTACGCCGGTAAGCAGGCCAGGATCAAGGCCGATGGTGACCTTAGGGCCTGCGGGGGCGGCCAGCAGCAGATCTTTCATATTGCTGGCGAATACTTTAATGGCCTCAATATCAGCCTGCTCTCTCAGCTGGCTTAACAGCTCGGATTCCAGGCTTAAAAAGATTTTGGTGCGCCAGCATTGTCTTACAGTATCGATCAGCCATTTATCTGCAGGCCTGTCCTGGTTTTTGATGCCAAAACGCTCTGCGATACGCATTTCGCAAATATTGGGTGCGCTGTTTCGCGTTTTTTCGTTTGCAAGGCTGGCGGCTAATTCTTCGGGTAATAGAATTGATAAATTCAGAATGCCTTCGTTTCTGCCGCGCAAAATAGCCAGAATACGGTGCGAAGGCATGGCAGAGATTTTTTCGTGGTAATCAAAATAATCCGCAAATTTAGCGCCTTCAGCTTCTTTGCCTGCGATCACCGATGTTTTGCTGCTGGCATTGCCTTGCAAAAAGCTGCGCAGCCGGGCGATCAGCTCCGCGTCTTCACTAAAGGTTTCAATCAAAATTGCGCGCGCGCCATCAAGCGCAGCTTTGGCATCTTTGATCTCTGCCTTTGCATTGATAAATGCGCTGGCGGCTTGTTCAGGGCTGAGCTGCGGATTGGCAAGCAGTTGCTCTGCCAGTGGTGCAAGGCCCGCTTCTCTGGCTATTTGCGCCTTGGTGCGGCGTTTTTGTTTAAAGGGCAGGTAAAGGTCTTCAAGGCGCTGTTTATTATCTGCGCTGAGTAATTGTATTTTTAATTCAGGGTTCAGCTTGCCCTGTTCGGTGATGTTATTAATGATGGCAATTCTGCGCTCTTCCAATTCACGTAAATAGCCAAGGCGCACTTCCAGATTGCGCAGCTGGGTGTCATCCAGCCCGCCGGTGACTTCTTTGCGGTAGCGGGAAATAAATGGCACGGTGGCTCCATCGTCCAGCAGGCTGACAGCAGCAATCACTTGTGCTTCGCGGCAGGCAATTTCGGTGGCAATACGTTGGTGAATTGAAGGCAGCATGGTGCAGATTCTACAAAAGCGGGAAGAGTTGTATTTTACGGCTTTTATTGTAAGCGTGGCGGGATAAGCTGCATTTTTATATCATGGTGATTAAGCAACGCTGCCCGGCAGATATTTGCCCGGCAATGTAAATGGTATTTTTTCCAGCCTGCTTACTTATCAAATGCTTTTATTGATTGATTTTATTTCGTGTTTCATCTACGATTTTTTGAAAATCACCGCTTGCTTTCAGTTTTTTTAAACCACTGTTAAACCTGTCAATTAATTCTTTACCACGCGGATGTTTATTCCAGATAACCACATGCATTGGGGCCAGCCAGAAAGGTTGTTTTTGCCAGGTGATTTGAACGCGTTTTTCCGGTGCAAAGTTATGCTGTAATAAATATTGGCCTACTTCAATATCAATGGGAAATAAATCAATATGGCCGGCAATTAGTTTTCTGAAGCCTGTTAAATCATCGGCCGCCCGGTCTGTATTTAAAATTTTTTGCTTTTCTAAAAGAGCAAATTCATCTGAGTAGTAATTTCCCAGTGTGACTCCAATCCGGTTGTTTTTTAAGTCACTTAATTTTTTCCATGGTTTTTTATCATTAATTCTTTCAAAAAATACCATGGTGGCTGAAAGTACCGGGTCGGTATAGAGCAAATCTTTTTGTCTTTCGGCCGAAATAGCCCAGCCAAAGCTGCCATCCAGAATGCCTTTTCTGGCCACTTCAAGCGTGCGGTTATTTGGGTAAAATTCGTAGCTGACCTGCACATTTTCACGGGCAAAGGCTTCGAACACCAGCTTGGATAAAATGCCAAATTCAGCTAAATCTTTGCCCATATAAGGGGCCCATTCCTGATTGGAAAGGCGGATTTTAATCGGGTCGCTGGCATAGCTGAGAGGCACCAGCATCAGGCTGAATGCGATTGCCTTAGATAATAAACGGAGCTTCATTTTCTTACCTTTTCAGGTGATTTTTATCATTTTTATGATTAAAGCTACTGGCGTGCAAACCCCGGTGTCAGGCCAACGAACTCCGGGTAATCAGTGATCATGCCCTGCAGGGGAAAGGCGTTGCAAATAAGATGCTCTTTTTCTGTCTGAGCGCCATAAACAAAATTATTAAAACCCTGTGCATAGCTTTGATTGAGTAATTCCAAATCAAGCACTTCATAATCCCATATGAGGGTGCGCAGGCGCGGGTGTGGCATGGCAGACAATAGAAATTCGTTTAATTGTGCCGGGCGGTGTGCAATTAAAAAAGCACAATCCAGATGAAGCTCTTTTTCAATATGGAGTGCAACTTCGTGGTGAAACGAGCTGATAAGAAGTTGCCTGTTATGGATATAGTTGTTCAAAATAGCCAGACATTCAGGTAAAACAGAGGGCGTTTTGATTTCAATATTCCAATAGGCATCAGGAAACGCATCGAGTGCTTCAGATAAAGTCGGGACGATATAACCGGATAAATGGGATAATTCGCTGCGGTTTAATGTGGCTACGGCCGTACCATCGGGTGCATTGCGGTCATGATATAAAACGGCTTCCCCATCTGCAGATAAGCGTACATCTGTTTCTATTCCAGCAAAGCCGGCCGTTAAGCTCAGAGCAAAAGCCGCAAGCGTGTTTTCTGGGGCTGTGCGGTGTAAACCGCGATGTGCAAGTCGCAACATAGAATCGGTTACACTCTTGGAAAAAATGAATATTTCAATTTTAGGATGCGATGCATGCTTCGTGCCAGAAGTTTTCTGAGTAAATCTGCATTTATCATCGTACTGGGTTTCAGCTGCGTTTCCCTGCAGGCGTTTTCAGCCGAACGCCCCCGGATCGGGCTGGTGCTGGGCGGTGGCGGCGCACGGGGTTTAGCCCATATTGGTGTACTGAAAGTCCTGGAAGAAGCCCGTGTGCCTGTTGATTGTGTGGTAGGAACCAGTATCGGCTCCCTGGTGGGCGGGGCCTACGCAGCCGGGCGTACTCCGGAAGAATTAGCCAGCAGGGCTGTTGAAGCAAATTGGGATGATTTACTCAGCTCAAGCTTGCCGCGCCAATTGAGTGCGGTCAGAAAAAAACAGGACGATAAGCTTAATCTGGTGGGGATAGAGCTGGGCATGCGGGATAGTGGCGAAGTGGCTTTGCCTTCTGCAGCAATCAGTACTCAGAAAATTGCCTTGTTTTTACGTGAAATGACTTTTGGCGGGACTATTGCCTCGTTTGATTCTCTGAGCATTCCCTATCGGGCGGTCGCTACTGATATTGAAACGGGCGAAATGGTGGTGCTTAAAGATGGCGATATTGTGACCGCAATGCGTGCCAGTATGGCTGTACCTGGCTTATTTCCGGCCGTAGCGCGGGATTCGCGTTTATTAGTTGATGGCGGCCTTGCCAGAAATGTGCCGGTAGATGTGGCACGTTCGATGTGTGCCGATGTGATCATTGCTGTGGATGTGGGCGCGCAGCCTTTAAACCGGGATCAGATCAATAGCATTTTAAGTACGGCTGATCAATATACCCGTTTAATGGTGGCGCAAAATGTGAAGCCACAATTAGAAAGCTTAAAACCGACAGATGTTTTAATTACGCCTAATTTAGGTACTTTAAGCTCGGCAGATTTCAAAAAGGGCCAGGAATTTATTGCGAAGGGAGAAGAAGCTGCAACGCTGAGCTTATATCAGCTGAGTAAGTATTCCTTATCTGAAGCAGATTATGCAGCATGGAAAAAAAATAAATTAGCGCACAAGCTCCAGCCTCAGCCCGTGCAAATGGTGGACGTTGTGCCGATGCGTAATGTGAATCCGGATGTGCTGAAAGAAGCGCTCGATGTGCAAATTGGGCAGAAATTAAACAGCGATGATTTTCATAAGCGCCTGGCAGAAGTCTATGCACGCGGTGATTTTTCTCAGCTGGATTATGAGCTGACTGATCATGATGGCGCACAGCAATTAACGCTGGTGCCAAGGGAAAAAGACTGGGGCCCTAATTACCTGTCTTTTGGTATGGGTATGGGGACCGATTTTGAAGGCAATAATCCTTATGCATTAACCGCAATGTATAAGCGAACCTGGATTAATTCTCTGGGGGCAGAGTGGAAGTCTTCTCTTCGGGTGGGCGACACAATGGCTTTTCAGACAGAGTTTTATCAGCCTTTACAGCTCGATGGTTATGCCTTTATTGCGCCTTCATTCAGTTATAAATCAAGCCCTGTTTCCATTTGGCAAGGCGGAGAAAACCTTGCTCAATATCGCTATGCACAATCCCGTTTCGGGCTTGATCTTGGCTCCAGCCTGACTCGCTTTGGTGAGGTGAGATTAGGTGTTTCTTATCAGCATTTTGATGCGGCTAAGCAAATTGGTGCTGCAATTGCTTCAGACAGTACCGATGGGGATTATGGCGTTAATCTGAAAGTTTATTACGATCAGCTGGATCACCTTTATTTCCCTGGCAAGGGGGATCTGGTCAATATCAATGCTTATTACGCATTAAAAGGGCAGGGTGATTTTAGTAAATATGGCCGGATTGGTATAGAAGCAGAGCACGCGTTTAATTTTAATGGTGTAAAAGGGAATCTGGCCGTACAGGGGAGCTATAGCTACAAAGATGCGCCATTTTTGCCTGATTTTCAGTCTTTAGGCGGGTTTTTAAATCTGTCCAGTTATCGTAAAAATGAGTTATTGGGTGAAAACTCAATTTATGCAAAAGCGCAGCTTTATTCTCCTGTTTCATTATTGGGCTTAAGTGTAGGCGGCAGTTATTTGGGAGCCGCCATCGAGACGGGCCGGATGTTTAATGTGCTGGATGAGACACAGGAAGGCTGGCATACATCTGTTACGGGGTTCTGGGCAGCGGATACTTATTTGGGGCCGTTTTATTTAGGCGCGGCTTACGGCGATAATAAAAAATTGCGTTACTATTTGATGCTGGGTAATCAATTTTAATCAGTAAAACACTTTTTTCAGGAGAGGGTTATGTTAAAACAGAGTCTGCTTGGTGGTGTAATGCTACTGGCTTTTGCTGCAACGTCCTACGCCGGGCCTCAGCAGGAGAAAATGGCATCGTGTAATAAAGATGCCGGAGCTCAGTCTTTAAAAGGCGATGCGCGTAAAGCATTTATGAGTACTTGCCTGAAAGCTGCTCCTGCTTCGGCTCCTGCAATGACGCAGCAGGATAAAATGAAGCAGTGTAATAAAGATGCAACAGGTAAGAAGGGCGATGAGCGCAAAGCATTTATGAGCAACTGCCTGAAGAAGTAAGCCTGATGGCCGCCTGAACCGGTATTCAGGCGGCTTGAAATGCGCCTGATCATCCCCATATTTCTGATTGAGCAAGGTTTGATGTGCCGCCAGCCTTGTAAGTAGCCCCTCTGGTACATTTAAATTTATTGCCCCAAGTTGATTATGACCTTTCTTGACCGTCTCTTTCGTAAGACCACTGGAACATCTGCCATGCCCGACCTCTTACTTGCAGCCCTTAGCTCTGTTATTGATCCCAATACGGGCCGTGATTATGTTTCTGCTAAATGTATTAAAAATTTAAAATTTGCCCAGGGTGTGGCTAGTCTTGAAGTTGAGCTTGGCTATCCGGCTAAAAGCCAGTTCGCTGCAATTTCGGCTCAAATTGAGCAGGCATTAAAGGCTGTGGAAGGTGTGAGTTCGGTTCAGCTGAAAGTTTCCAGTCATATTGTTGCTCATTCCGCACAGCGCGGCCTGCCGCTGCAAAAAGGCATTAAAAATATTATTGCGGTGGCAAGTGGCAAGGGTGGGGTGGGTAAATCGACAACGGCAGTGAATCTGGCATTGGCTTTAGCGGCAGAAGGCGCAAGTGTGGGTTTGCTGGATGCCGACATCTATGGCCCATCGCAGCCCACTATGATGGGCGTGGCCGAACAAAAGCCTGAAGCCGTAGAAAACAAATATATTTTGCCGGTTGAAAATCACGGCATTAAAACGATGTCGATTGGATTTTTAATTGATACCGAACAGCCTATGGTTTGGCGCGGCCCTATGGTTACGCAGGCATTAACGCAATTACTCAATGAAACACTTTGGGGTGATTTAGATTATCTGGTGATTGATTTACCACCAGGCACCGGCGATATTCAGCTCACTTTAAGCCAGAAAGTGCCGGTAACCGGTGCTGTTATCGTGACCACGCCACAAGATATTGCCCTGCTGGACGCGCGTAAGGGCATTAAAATGTTTGAAAAAGTGGGCGTACCTATTCTGGGCCTGGTAGAAAATATGAGCGTGCATATCTGCAGCAATTGCGGGCATGCCGAGCCTATTTTCGGCGAGGGGGGAGGGGCCAGAATGGGGGCTGATTATGGGATCGAATTACTGGGCCAATTGCCGCTTGATTTATCGATCCGCCTGAATGCAGATGCCGGAAAGCCTTCGGTCGTTGCCGATCCTGATGGCAAAATTGCTGAGCTTTATAAAGCCATTGCCCGTAAAACCGCCGTTAAAATTGCGGCTAAATCACAGGATTTCTCCAGCAAGTTTCCCAAGATTGTGATTCAGAAAAACACCTGATTTTGCACGCAGCCACTAAAAAGCCCGAATTAATTCGGGCTTTTTAGTGCTCTGAATATCAGCCAGCGCGTGATTTGCTCAGCGATGTGGTTTCAATCCACTTGCGAACACGTTGCGCATCACCGATACGGGTGTATTTGCCATTTGAATCGAGCAATACAATCACTACTGGCGTGCCATTAATGGTGGCTTGCATAACTAAGCAGCGGCCTGCTTCATTAATAAAGCCGGTTTTTGATACACCAATATTCCAATCGACTTCTTTAACCAGCGGGTTGGTGTTGTGAAACGCCATATTCCTGCCTGATTGATTAGAGATAAAGCTATATTCGCTGCTGGTTGTGAAATCATGAATTTCAGGATAGCGGTGCGCCGCTTTAACCATTAAAGCTAATTCACGTGGGGTGGAAACATTATTAGGTGTTAAGCCTGTTGAATCATAAAACCGGCTGTTTTTCATTCCTAATGACAGCGCTTTTTCATTCATTTTTCGAATAAAAACCGCCTGGCCTGCAGGAAATGTGCGGGCTAATGCAGAGGCCGCCCGGTTTTCAGAGGCCATCAGCGCTAAAAGCAGTAATTCACCACGGGTGAGTGTTGTACCCACGGTAAGGCGCGAGCTGGTGTTTTTTAAAGTATCCACATCAGCCTGGCTGATGGTGAGTAATTCATTTAATGGCAGTTGCGCATCAAGCGTCACCATTGCCGTCATTAATTTGGTAATAGAAGCAATTGGGGTGAGCGAATCGGCGTTTTTTTCATACATGATTTCGCCATTTTGCTCATTGAGCACCAGCACACCTGCTGATTGCACTCCCGGATTATCCAGCGTGGTGGATAAAGCTAAAGCGCGTGAAATCGAAACATCTTTGCGGGCATTGGCAATCGCACGGCTTGTAACATGCTTATTGCCTTGTTTTGCAACACTTTCGGATTTATTTGATGTTTTGGTATTCGATTTTTTAGACGCTTTGCTGGTTTTTGTTGTTTTAGCTTTTGAAGTATTTTTTGTTGTTTGGGTTGCTGATTTCTTTGCTGACGTTTTTGTGACCGTTTTATGGTCAGTATGTGCCGCCGCAAAGGCTGGCGCCGTCAGGCCCAGCGCTGCAACAAGAGTGCAGCAGGAAAAAATGCGGTACAGCATGAGATAGTAACTCCGAGGCTAGGGATGGCCGGAACATGGCACCGTCATCCTTCATAATTGTGCTCTTATTTTACGCAATGATTTTTAAAATGTCATGTTAAATCAAATAGTACGGTACGATTTGTTAGAAATGGGATTAGAATAATTTTTCACGTTTTTATTTTACTGACGCTAGTTAGTTGTTGCGGTGCAGCAATAACTTGCTAGAATGGTGTTCCTTTCGAGTTGCTTTCGGAGAAAACCGATGTTTAATAACAAATCGATGGATGAATTCTTCCAGCAGCTTACTGAGACCAACCAGAAACTGTTGCAAAGCTGGGTTAACCTTTCACAACCAGGTGAGCCAGCCGCTGACCTGGCACCTATGCAGCAGATAATGACCGGTCTGACGCAAAGTAATCCTTTTATCGCACAACACAGCGATTTTTATAAACAGCAGCTTGATTTGTGGCTGGGGCTGATTGGTGCCAAAGAAAAAGCACCCGTAGCCGTCCCGGAGAAAGGGGACCGCCGTTTCAATGCGCCGGAATGGGAGCAACCACTGTTTGATTACATCAAACAGAATTATCTGGTGACTTCCCGCTGGCTCTTGCAAATGGTTGAGCAAGCGCATACGGATGATGCCGCTCGCGAGAAAATGAGCTTTTTTACCCGCCAGTATGTCGATGCAATGAGCCCGGCAAATTTTGCTTTTACAAATCCTGAAGTAATGAAGCTGGCTTTGGAGAGTAAAGGTGAAAGCTTGCAGGAAGGCATGAAGAAGTTAATGGCGGATATGCAGAAAGGCACTATCACCATGACGGATGAATCTCAGTTTGAGGTCGGAAAAAATCTGGGCATCAGCCCCGGACAAGTCGTCTTCGAAAATGATCTCTTCCAATTACTGCAATACACCCCTTCTACCGCCAAAGTTTATTCTCGCCCCCTCCTGATTGTGCCGCCATGTGTAAACAAGTACTACATCATGGATCTGCAGCCTGATAATTCTCTTGTTGCCTATGCTGTGAGCCAGGGTTTTAAAACCTTTCTGGTTTCCTGGAAATCGGTCACGCCTGAAATGGGCCACCTTGAGTGGGATGATTACGTTGAAAACGGCGTGATCACCGCGTGTGATGTGGTGCGTAAAATTGGCAAGGCAGAAAAAATAAATGTGCTGTCTTTCTGCATTGGCGGCGAGCTGGTTTCTACTGCCATGCCGGTAATGCAGGCGCGTGGATTGGATTGGATTGAATCGGTTACTTTAATGACCGTAATGATTGATCATACTGAGCCGGGTGATATCAAGCACTTTATTGACTGGAATCTGATCCGCAAGCGTGAGGCCCTGTTAAGTGAAGGTGGTGTGATTGGTGGTAAAGAGTTATCACGTACTTTCTCTGCTTTACGCTCAAATGATCTGATCTGGAATTACGTGGTTAATAATTATCTGAAGGGCAAAACACCTGCGCCATTTGATTTACTCTACTGGAATAACGATTCGGCTAATCTGGCCTTGCCTATGCATACTTTCTTTTTAAGAAATATGTATTTGGAAAACAATCTTACCAAGCCTAATTCATTCAGCCTTTGCGGTGTGCCGATTGATTTAACCACGATCATTACGCCTACTTATATTTTTGCGGCGCGTGAAGATCATATTGTGCCATGGCAATCTGCATATTTAAGCACACGTATTTTTAAAGGCCCGCTGCGCTACGTACTTGGGGCTTCCGGCCATATCGCAGGCGCGATTAATCCGGTAAAAGCAAATAAGCGTAATTACTGGGTAAATGAAGATTTATCGGGTGATGCAGAAGCGTGGCTTGAAGGTGCTGAATCCCGGCCTGGCAGCTGGTGGCAGGATTGGAGCCAATGGCTGATTCCATTTTCAGGTGAGCAGGTTGCCGCGTCTAAAACGCATGGAAATGCTACTTTCAAACCGATAGAACCCGCGCCGGGCCGTTATGTAAAAGAGCGCTTAGACTAATTAAAAGAGTCGCTGAGCTGCTTTAGCCTGAAAAACTGAAACAGCAATAAGCGATTATTACGCTGTAAATGATGGCAGATTAATTCTGCTGATAAATGCATTGCTTAATCAGCTGTTGGGTCAATGCCCAAAACAGCCTTTTAAAAGGGAAATACCGCATGACTGAGATCGTGATTGTTGCTGCTGGTCGTACTGCTCTGGGCAATTTTGGTGGCGGGCTGGCTAAAGTGCCGGCTGCAGAATTAGGTGCGACAGTAATTCGTGGCCTGCTGGCAAAGACCGGTGTAGCAGCAGACCAAATCAGCGAAGTGATTTTAGGCAATGTGCTGACTGCGGGCCTGGGCCAAAACCCGGCACGTCAGGCGCTGCGCCGTGCAGGGCTGCCAGATGCAATCCCTGCCTTAACCATTAATCAGGTATGTGGTTCAGGCTTAAAAGCAGTGGCTTTAGGCGTACAGGCCATTCTGTCTGGTGAAAGTGAGATTGTGATTGCGGGTGGCCAGGAAAACATGTCTGCTTCGGCGCATATTCTGCCAGGCAGCCGTGATGGCTTCCGTATGGGCAATACTGCACTGGTCGATACCATGGTGTATGACGGCTTAACCGATGCCTATAACAACTACCATATGGGTGTGACTGCCGAAAACATCGCCAAAAAATATGGCATTACGCGTGAAGAGCAAGATGCTTTGGCCTTGTCCTCACAAATGAAAGCCGCTGCAGCTCAGGAATCAGGCCGCTTTGCAGAAGAAATTTTCCCTGTTGTGATTCCGCAAAAGAAAGGTGATCCAATTGTGTTTGATAAGGATGAATTTATCAAACCTGCCACCACAGCAGAATCGCTGGCTAAATTGCGCGCCGCTTTTGATAAGGAAGGCACCGTCACAGCAGGTAATGCGTCCGGTATTAACGATGGCGCTGCAGCCGTGATGCTGATGAGCGCGGCTAAAGCGAAAGAACTGGGCTTAACGCCTCTGGCTACCATTCGCGCGGCGGCTTCTGCCGGCGTGGATCCAACCATTATGGGTATGGGCCCGGTGCCTGCCACACAACGTGTATTGGCACGCTTGGGCTGGAGCATTGATGATCTTGATTTGATCGAAGGTAATGAAGCATTTGCAGCCCAGGCCATTGGTGTAGGCCGTGAATTGAAATGGGATTTAAATAAAGTAAACGTGAATGGTGGTGCAATTGCTTTGGGCCATCCAATTGGTGCATCGGGTTGCCGTATTCTGGTGACGTTATTACATGAAATGCAACGCCGTGATGCTAAAAAAGGCCTTGCTACATTATGCATTGGTGGTGGTATGGGCGTTGCACTGGCAGTAGAGCGGGCTTAATCTTTTTAATCCCCGAAAAAAGCCCCCGGATATGCCGGGGGCTTTTTTCTTAGGGATTTACATAATGAGCAGAAAAAATAAATCGTGTATCTTGGTTCAATCATTTTAAAACTTTGAAATTGCAGTAAAAAAGAGCATTTTTTCTAAAGATGCGCTGCCGGCAAAGATATTGTCTATAAATAAGTAAATATCATCTGATGATGCAAATAAAAGGTTACTTTATTTAAAAGGAAAGTACCTATGCCAATGAATAGCGTAAGACTGGATTCCAGCCTGGACAGCCCTAACCCTGATCACTGGGAAGTCGCCGCAATTGCGCTTGCCCTGCAGGAAGGTTTTGACTGGCACTATCGTTTATTCAGGGAATCCAGCCGTAAGGCCAAAGTTCATTTTATTGAAGGTGATTTTCATGCTCAGCGTGCAGAAGTACGCGACAGAATCGCTTTTTATGATTTGCGTGTCATAGAAACGGCAGACCGGCTTAAGCAGGATTTTAATGCAGACAGCTTGCCGGATGCGACATGGTCTAAAGTAAAACTCTATTTTATTGGTTTACTGATTAATCATCAGCAGCCTGAGCTGGCTGAAACATTTTTTAATTCGGTATGCTGCCGTATTTTGCACCGCACTTATTTTCATAATGACTTTATTTTTTATCGCCCGGCCGTCTCTACAGAATATATAGAATCAGAGCCACCTATTTATCGCAGCTATTACCCTATTCAGACAGGGCTGAATGCGACGCTGGCCAATATGTTTACTGATTTTAATTTTGAGCTGCCCTTTGTAGATTTAGAGCGCGATGTGCGCCGCCTGTTGCGGGCCCTGCACAAGTTTTTAGGCCGCTGGCCAGAGTTTGCACTGAATACCCAAATTCAGGTATTAGCCTCACCTTTTTATCGCAATAAAGCGGTATATATTATTGGCAAAGCCATTCATGAAGATTTAGAAATCCCTTTTGCCCTGCCGCTTTGCCGTGATGCTGATGGAAAACTATTTCTGGATGCCGCGCTGTTTGAGCCATGGCAAATCAGCCATTTATTTTCCTTATCCCGTGCTTATTTCCTGGTCGATATGGAAGTACCATCGGCCTATGTGCGCTATTTACAAAAGCTTATGCCGGATAAATCACGTGCCGAGCTTTACACCATGCTGGGTTTGGGCAAGCAGGGTAAAACCATGTTTTACCGTGAGCTGTTTCATCATCTGCGGCATTCCACTGATTCCTTTGTGTTTGCGCCAGGCACCAAGGGCATGGTGATGATTGTATTTACCCTGCCATCTTTTCCTTTTGTATTTAAAATAATTAAGGATGTCATTGCACCACCCAAAGAGGTAGACCGGGCGATAGTAAAAGCCAAATATTTATTGGTGAAACAGCACGACCGGGTTGGGCGAATGGCCGATTCATTAGAATTCTCGGATGTGGCTTTACCCAAAGAGCGTTTTAATGAAGAGCTTTTAGACGAGATCCGTAAATTAGCGCCATCAATATTAGAGGAAAGCGAAGATAAAGTAATTTTGCGCCATCTTTATATTGAAAGGCGGATGACGCCGCTGAATATCTTTATAGAGAAACGCCATGATGAAGAAATTGCCAGCGTGATTGAAGATTATGGCAATGCACTGCGCGAACTGGCCATTGCCAATATTTTCCCTGGCGATATGCTGTTTAAAAATTTTGGCGTGACCCGCGAAGGCAGGGTGGTATTTTATGATTATGATGAAATTGAATATATGACGGATTGTGATTTCCGCCGTATTCCACCCCCACCTGCACCAGAATTTGAAATGAGCAGTGATACCTGGTTTAGCGGCAATCCGAATGAAGTGTATCCGGAAGAATTCGGCACTTTTTTGTTAGGCCGCCCGGACGTCAAAAAAATCTTTATGCAGCATCACGCTGATTTGCTTACCGTGCGTTTTTGGCAGCATGCAAAAGACAGAATCAAACAGGGTTTTATTGAAGATTTTTACCCCTATCCGCAGACAGAGCGTTTTGCAAAACGCTACCCTGATAAGGCGAAGGGCGTGTCAGTCTGATTGATGCAGTGGATAAAAAAGGCAGGGCACCGTGACCGGCCCTGCCTTTTTACAGGGTGAAAATTATTTTACATCCAGCAACTCAACATCAAACACTAAGGGGGCATTGGGTGGGATGACATTGCCCGCACCGCGCTCACCATAGGCCATTTCTGCGGGGATAATCAGTGTGCGCTTGCCGCCTGTTTTCATTCCTGCCACGCCCGCATCCCAGCCTTTAATGACGCGTTTTGCACCCAGCGGAAAGCTAAATGGTGTTTTTCCTACTGAGCTGTCAAATTGCGTGCCGTGATTTTTACCGGCTTTTGCATCATAAAGCCAGCCGGTGTAATGCACAGTGACTGTGCTGCCTGCTGTGGCCTCTTTACCGTTGCCGGCTTTTACATCAATTACTTCAAGCTTTGTGATGGGCGCAGCGGCAGCCGCTTCGGCTTGTGCATGCGTGAAACCGGCAAAGCAGAGCGCAATTGCAAATAAACGGGTTTTCATCAGATGGGTTCTCCTTACATTATGTTGACTATAACATGCCATTGTTACTTAATTTACGTAAGAGGGAATGTATTTTTGTAATGGAGCCACTCAATACACTGAAAAGCATACAGCGGGCATGGATAGAATGGCGGGATTTACTTCCTTATTAGCGCAGCGTATTGATAGAAAATCTGCCTTGTAATGTAATCACTGGTCCGCCTGTTTAATAAATATTTGCAAGTGGCTTAGGATAAATCAGCCAGTGCGCTATATTTCAGCATCGATAGCCTCTTTGTGTAAAAATGTGGCAATCACAGTATGTTTGGGCTCATGAATAAGGCTTTAAATGGAAAAGAGCAGAATTAAAAATCTACCACTGGCAAAAGAATTATTGCTGCTGAATGTGCTTGGTATTGCTGGCACATTGCTCGTTTGCCTTGCCTTGTTTTCTGTTTCTTATAGTTATCTTGCCGTGCAGCGTTTAAAAACTGAGGCCATCGTCAATGCCAATATTCTGGCTGCAAATATTGCGCCTATGCTGGTTTTTAACGATCAGAAAGCAGCTAAAACCTTAGTCCACTCATTTATCACTATGCCGGATCTTGCCTATTTAAGCATTGTAAATTCGCAAAACCAAATTTTTGCGGACTGGGGCGCTTTGCATCAGGACAGCCAGCTCTTTTCGTTTACTCATATTTCTAATCAGCCTCAGACAGATATGTCTTTTGATCATATCGCGGTATTGGTGCCTGTATCGCTGGATGGTGAGTTGCTGGGGGCCGTGCAATTACAGATTGGTTTTGATGCAGTTTACAGAGAAACACTACAATTCTTTTTACTGGGGCTGATATTAACGGCTATTGCCATAGTAACGGCTTCCTATATTTTAAACCGCCTGCAGGTCAGGGCATTGGCTCCTATTTTTGAGCTGTCTACTGTTGCAGAGAATGTTGCTTTACAGCGCAACTACAGTTTGCGCTCCGGTTATATCAGCAATAATGAGTTAGGCAGATTGTCTTTTCATTTTAATCAGATGCTGGCAAAAATTGAGAAATGGGAAAACGATATTAAAGAAGAATTGAATCAAAGCAAGGAGTCAGAGCGGTGTTTAGATATTCTGGCAAATTATGATAATTTAACTCAGCTGCCTAATCGCCATTATTTTCATCAGGCTTTAGCAACAACGGTGGGGCGTTCTATTTTAGAGGATCAGTTTTCAGCACTGATGTTTATTGATTTAGATAACTTTAAATATGTAAATGATCAATTCGGGCATGAGGCCGGTGATTTAGTGCTGACTATTATTTCCCAGCGTTTAAAAAATATTCTGCGCAGTACCGATATGCCTTGCCGTTTGGGCGGGGATGAGTTTGCGGCTATTTTGCCGCAAATCGCAGATGAAGAAGCCGCTAAGATTTTAGCTGAAAGACTGGTCGCCGGTGTAAAGCAGCCAATTATTGTTCATGGTGAAGTCATGCCGGTCGGTATTAGTATTGGTATTGCGTGTTGTCCTTTACACAGCGATGATCCAAAAACTTTGCTGCACTATGCTGATCTGGCGATGTATCAGGCTAAAAAGGCAGGCAAAAATACTTTCTGTGTTTATTCTGAAAAAAAATGAAATCACTGTTTCTTTTATTATTTCTATTCAGCCTTGCCAGAGCAGATTCTGGCGGTCCCAGCCTTGAGGATTTACTCGATACGGCTTTAATTAATCCTCCTCATAATGTGGATGTTTCAACGGCATCTAAATTCTCTCAGGGGGTTAAAAATGCGCCATCGGCAGTTCGGGTGATCAGCCGTGATGATATCCAGCTGTTTGGTTATCGTACTCTTGGGGAAATATTACGCAGTATGCCAGGGCTGTTTACCAGCTATGACGGGCAGAATACATTTCTGGGGGCCCGCGGTGTGGCTATTCCGGGCGATTACAATACCCGCGTATTAATTTTAATTGATGGAATCCGTTTAAATAATAATGTATTTGATAGTGCTTTTGTGGGAAATGAATTTCCGCTCGATGTGGATTTAATCGACAGAGTAGAATATGTGCCCGGCCCTGGGTCAGCTATTTATGGTAATAACGCTTTCTTAGGCGTAGTCAATGTATTAACGCGCGGTGCGGCCAGCTTGCGTGGTGCGGAAGCTTCGCTTGAATATGGAAGTTTTAATACCAGTAAATTACGTGCCAGTATGGCGAATCGTTTAGATAATGGTCTTGAGTATTTAATTTCGGCCAGCCAGTTTTACAGAGGCGGCCCCAGCCATCCTTATTACATGGATTACGCTGTTCCAGCACCGGAATTTAATGGAGACCCGGTTACAGACGGCGATTTAAGCCGTTATCTCTTTACTAAAATATCAATGGATGGCTTGCAGCTGACCGGGGTATTTTCCAGCAGGGAAAAAACCAATCCAGTTTTATTTGGCTCCGCTGATTCGCCTGTGCTGAGTATTAAAAATGGCACAACTTTAAATGAGAGCCAGCGTTCGCTGATCAGCTTAAGCTATGATTTTGAATTATTTTCAGATTGGAATATGCAGGCGCGATTGAGTTACCACGAGGAAGAATATAAAGGAAGTTTTCCAGTCTATTATAATTCTGAAACGATGTTTGTAGATAAAGAAAATGCAAATGGCCGCTGGTGGGATGGTGAATTGCATGCTTTATATAATCAGCTGCCCGGGCATAAAATTTTATTGGGTTTGGAGGGCCGGGTGAATGCTGAGCAATTCTGGAATAACTATACCGAGGGCTTAAATGAAGGAAGCCCAATAGAGCAGTCCTCCAGTCATTATGCTTTTTTTGCTCAGGATGAATACAATTTTGCTGATGGATTTATTTTTATTGCGGGGGCAAGGTACGATCATACTGAATATGGTGAGTATCTTAATCCCCGGCTGGGTTTGATCTGGAACCCGCTGGATAAAACAAATATCAAATTATTGTATGGCTCTGCCTTTAGAAATCCTAATTTTTTTGAGCAAACCCGTAATACCGCAATTAACTACCCTGAAGCAAAAGCAGAAAAAATTACAACGCTGGAGCTGGTGGCAGAGCATTATTTAACACCCAGCACTAAATTAAATGGATCTGTTTATCATTATGAAATGAATGATTTAATTGGTCAGGCTGCTGCAGAGGATGGTCTGGTTTACACCAATTTAGAAAAAGTAGTCAGTACGGGGTTTGAAACGGAGCTGGAGCAGCGGTTTGAGGCAGGAATTCAGGCAAAGCTGGCTTATTCATTACAAAAAACTGAAATTGGTAATGATATAGCCTTGTTTAATTCGCCACGGCATATGCTGAATTTAAAACTTTTATTGCCATTTGCTGATTCCCGCTGGAAATTAGCCACTGAGCTTAGATATATCAGCGGCAGAGATATTTTCTTTGGTGAGCTGCCAAAACAATGGCTGGCAGATATTGCGCTGAATGGTGATATCAGTAAAGACTGCGCTGTATCACTCTCTGTGCATAATCTTGCGGATGTATCGTATGAGGAGGCGACAAGGTATGTTAATTTTGATCGGTTTTCATTAAAACAAGATGGCCGTGATATCCGGCTTAAAATCAATGTCAGGTATTAATAATGGCTAAGCTGATATTGATGCTTTTATTTTCACTGCTCTTTGCCCGCGTATGGGCTGCTGCAGATGAAACTGAATTAAAAGCGAATTTTATTTTTCGCTTTGCTCAATTTACAACCTGGCCACTGCCGCCGAATAAAGAAACCCTGCTTTGTGTTTTAGGGGCCAAAGGTATTTATGATGAATTGGATAAATTTAAAGACAGAAGAATAAATGGTAATCCGGTTAAGGTTGTAAAGGTTTCGTCTGTGAAATCGGCAACAGACTGTAATGTGCTTTTTATTGGTGCTCAAGAGCGGATTAATCTGGCGGTGGTTTTGCCTTTACCTATTTTAGTGATTGGTGAAAATGCAGAAGCATTTGAAGAAAAAGCGATGATTGTTCTGGTGACCGAGCCCAACCGCATCAGTTTTAAAATTAACCGCTCACAGGCTAATCAGGTTGGTTTGGTGATGAGTGCGCAATTGCTTAAATTAGCAAAAGAAGTACGCTGAATCAGAGCGAAACTGAAGTGCCTGTTCAGCAGCAGAGTGGCTGCTGTTACAAGCAATGATGCAGTGTGGAAAAGGCCGGCGGTGCTTCGCCGGCCTTTTTACTGATTAGTGTTTAGTTAAATCTTCAAACACTTTGCTTAAGCGCTTTACCGATACCGGATAAGGCGTTTTCAGCTCCTGAGCAAAGAGGCCAACGCGCAGCTCTTCTATCATCCAGCGGAAAGGGGCGAGTGGCGCGGTATCCCGGCCTTCTTTTTCCCATTTCAGCATCTCTGTTTCCCAGCGCTTATACAGCTCGTTGATTTCCGCACCGCGCTGGCCATCTCTTTGTGGATTGGCAACGCGTTTTTCAGCGCGGATGCGCATGGCTTTTACATAGATGGGCAGGCGGGGTAATTGCTCCCAGGGGGTTTTGTGTAAAAAGCCTTTAAATACCAGCTGGCCAAGTAATTCTGTCATGGCGCTGGCAAAGGGTGATGGTTTGGCGATCAGTTTATTCAGTGTCACGTATTCCTGGGTCAGCTCGGCCAGGATGCGCATTACGGCATCGCGCACTGAGGGCAGGCGTACTTTGGCGCGGGATTTCTGGCCGTCGAATTCTTTGGGCTTACGCGGCGCATCGTCTTCGCCTATAAAGGCGCGATCGCAAATGCAGGCCACGATATCTTCCATCAGCTCGTCACCATTGCATACACCGCGCAGCTGTAAAGCCAATGGATTAAAAGTTGGCAGCGATTTAGGCAGCTGTTTTACATGGTCTTTCAGCTCGAATTTCAGCAGGCAAATTACCCCGTCCCGATGCGCTGCAGCGGCGGCGTATTCGGTATCAAACAGGCGAATCGCTACTGCATCTTCTTCAGGCACAAGGCCAGGAAAGCCAGTAATTGAGCGGCCCTGGCGTTTGAAATTGATTTTGGCGGGCAGATCGCCGAAATCCCATTTCATAATGCCGGTTTTTTCGATGCTGACGCTGTCGTCCGCCGCATCGCGGAAGGTCATTTGTGCTGCTTCACCCAGCTGGGCACGCAGCGCAATCAGGTCGCGGCCTTGCGCCAGCTCTTGGCCTGCGTCGTCCACAATTCTGAAATTCATTTGCAGATGGGGCGGCAGATCCTTGGGGCTGAAAGCATCACTGGGCACAATCAGCCCCGCGCCACGGCCCACTGCTTGCGCCAGTTGCGGCAGCAGCGGCTCGGTTCTGGAGGCTTTATCCAGCTCAATCAGCATTTTGGTGGCAAATTCCGGCACCGGCACACAGATGCGGCGGATTGCTTTGGGCAAGGACTTAATCAAAAGGGTGATTTTTTCGCGGATCATGCCCGGCACCAGCCAGTCAAAAACAGCGTGATTCACGCGATTTAACAGATGCAGGGGCAGGGTGATGGTCACGCCATCGAGCGGGTGTGCTGGCTCAAAGCGATAAGAGAGCGGCAGCTTGGCGTCGTTCAGGCGGAAAAATTCCGGGAATTGCTCTTCTGTCACCGCAGCTGCGCCGTGCTGCATTAAATCATCGCGGGCCAGGAACAGGTGCTGGGGATTGTCTTTTTCAATCAACTTACGCCATGCTTCAAAGCCAGCGCCATTCACGATATCGGCTGGAATTTTGGCGTCAAAAAACGCAAATAGCGCATCATCATCCACCAGCACATCCTGACGGCGGGCTTTATGTTCTAAATCCTGCACATCCAGAATCAGCGTCTTATTGTGTTCAAAAAATTTGGCGCGGCTGTTGTAATTAAAGTTCACCATGGCTTCGCGGATAAAAATCTCGCGTGAGGCCACAGGATCAATCTTGCCAAAATGCACGCGGCGTTTGGGCACGATCGGCAGGCCATAGAGGGTAACGCGCTCGCTGGCATTCACTTGCGCGGAGGTTTTTTCCCAGTGCGGATCAAAATAATGGCGGTTCACCAGGTGGGCGGCGATGCGCTCCACCCACTCCGGCTCGATGGCGGCCACGCAGCGGCCATAGATCTTGGTGGTTTCAACCACTTCGGCGGCGATAATCCATTTGGGGCGTGCTTTTTTCAGGCCGGAGCCAGGGAAAATATTAAATTTAATCCCGCGCGCGCCCAGGTATTCATCGTTTTCTGGCTGCTTAAAGCCGATATTGCCCAGCAAGCCGGTCATCAGCGCTTTTAAAATTTGCTCAGGAGTGCCCGGCGCTGTTTTTAAATCATTCAGCTGTAAATCCATATCCTGGCAAATTTCGGCCAGCTGGCGATGTAAATCCCGCCATTCGCGCAGGCGCAGATAGGATAAAAAGTGTTCATGGCAAAGGTTAATCAGCTGACGATTACTGGTTTTATTTTCCAGCGCCTCGTTAAAGAATTCCCACATGCGCAGGAAAGATAAAAAGTCGGATTTATCATCCACAAATTTGGCTTGGGCACGGGCCGCGGCTTCTTTGGCGTCAAATGGGCGCTCGCGCGGGTCTTGCGCCGACAGTGCCGAGGCAATAATCAGAATCTCGGCCAGGCAATGCTCATCCCGCCCGGCCAGCAGCATACGGCCAATGCGCGGGTCCACCGGCAGGCGGGCGAGTTGCTTACCAATGGGGGTCAGCTGGTCTGCGATATCGACCGCACCCAGCTCACGCAGCTGCTGATAGCCATCGCTGATTAAACGGCTGGATGGCGCTTCCAGGAAAGGAAAGTTGTCGATATGGCCCAGCTTGAGCGCCGCCATACGCAAGATAACCGCTGCTAAAGACGAGCGAACAATTTCCGGATCGGTAAATTCGGAGCGGTTATTAAAGTCAGCTTCATCATAAAGCCGCACGCAAATACCGGAAGCCACCCGGCCGCAACGGCCAGAACGCTGGCGTGCCGAGGCCTGGGAGATTTTCTCAACCAACAACTGTTCTACTTTTGCGCGGGGTGAATAGCGTTTAATCCGCGCGTGGCCCGAATCCACTACATAGCGAATGCCTGGTACGGTGAGCGAGGTTTCGGCCACATTGGTGGCCAGCACAATACGGCGGCCACTGCTGGAGCTTCGGAAAATCCGCTGCTGATCTTCGTTAGAAAGCCGTGCAAACAGCGGCAGGATTTCGGCGTCGCGCAGTTTGGCTTTGCGCAGCTCTTCGGCGGTTTCGCGAATCTCGCGCTCGCCCGGCAAAAACACCAGCACATCGCCGCTGCCGTCAATCCGCCACAGATTTTCAATGGCCTGGACGATGGCTTCTTCCATTTCCAGTTCCTGATCGTCTTCATCCACAGCGTGCAGTGGCTGATAGCGCACTTCCACCGGGAAGGTACGGCCAGAGACTTCCATGACAGGTGCTCCGGCAAAATGCTGACTGAAGCGATCGGCATCGATCGTTGCGGAGGTAACGATGACTTTCAGCTCGGGGCGCTTGGGCAGCAGCTGCTTGATATAGCCGAGTAAGAAATCGATATTCAGACTGCGCTCATGCGCCTCGTCGATAATAATCGTGTCGTATTTTAATAGGTAAGGATCAGATAACGTTTCGGCCAGCAAAATACCGTCTGTCATCAGTTTGATATAGCTGGCATCGGTGGTTTTATCGGTAAAACGCACCTTAAAACCAACGGCGTTTTCAGATTTTAATTCCTGCCCGATACGTGTTGCGACCGATCTGGCGGCAAGGCGGCGCGGCTGAGTGTGGCCAATCAGGCCATGCACACCACGGCCCAGCTCCAGACAAATTTTCGGCAGCTGGGTGGTTTTACCCGAGCCGGTTTCACCGCACACAATTACAACTTGGTGTTTGGCAATCGCGTCGCTTAGCTCGTCTTTACGCTGATTAACCGGCAGATTTTCATCGAATTCCGGGCGGGGCAGACGGCTTCTGCGCTGCTCACTTTTGGCCAGCGATTTGGCAATACCCGCTTCCAGCTCACGCAATTCTTTATCGCAAGGCTGCTGTTTGGCTTGCCGCTGATTCAGGCGGTGCAGCAGGCGTTCCAGATTGCCTCTGTCGGTTAATTGCGTGTTGGCAATTTGCTGAAGGTAGTTTTGCTCTGGAAGAGGACTAGACGCGCTGCCGGTGGCCGTGGAATTCATCGCTGGGGTTAAGCTTGTACAGATAAGAAGGCGGCGATTTTACCATGCTGGCCCCATGATGCTAAGGCGATAAATAGCAAGGGCCTGAATGAAGGGGCGTTTTACTGATCAGGGGGACTCAGTTTAAATCATCGCTTGATTGTAATCAGCGGCTCTTAAACTGCTTGTTTTTTTATGATTAAATGAAATCATGTTAAGTGAATTACTCTGCTCATTTTTTGAAGTGGCCCGCCAGGGTAGTGTGGCATTAGCTGCAAGGCAGATTAAATTAAGCCAGCCAACCATTACTTCACGAATTCGCCAGTTAGAAGAAATTTATCAAATTGAATTGTTTTACCGGGGCGGCGCACGCTGGGTACTCAGCGATGCGGGCATTCGCCTGATGCCTATGGTAGAGCGCTTATTGCAGGAAGAAGCCAATATTGATTTTACTCTGCGAAATGCAGGAGGCGCTCAGCAGGGTAATTTGCGTATTGGTGCAACGGGGCCTTATTTTATTAGCCACAGCATTGCCCGTTTTCATGCGGCACATCCGCAAATTCAGCTTTCTATGCAATTTGGTAATTCTAAAGAAATGCTGAAGGCATTAAATGAATATGTAATTGATATCACTGTGTCTTCAAAAAAAATGGAAGATGCCCGCTTAAACTGTATTTTGCTGGCTGCAGAGCCTTTAGTTTTGGCCATCAGAAGCGATCATCCATTAGCAAAGCAAAAAGACCTGGATATTGCTGATTTAGCCAGAGTTCATCTTTTATTGCGTGAAGAAGGCTCTGAAACACAAAAGCTGACTCAGCAATTTTTGCAGGAACATGGGATTCAGCCCAAATCAAGTTCGTGTATTGCCAATGGCGAGGCGATCCGGCAGGCAATTATTCATGGCTTTGGCGCGAGCATTATGTCTGAAGGTGAAGTGCCTGATCATTTGGCACTCTGTATTTTGCCATTCAGACAAACCAGTCCTTTGATTTATGAGTATCTTTATTATCTGAAAGACAGAGAAAAAGTGCCTTTAATTGCCGCTTTTTTACGGCATATTGAGCCTTTAGCTTAGGGCGTGTTCAGGCGTAATGACGCAGGCGCGTTAAGGGAGATATTTATAAAGAATATGAATGGCACAAAATAGATAAGTTATTTCTCAGGGTATTCTCTGTGTAACTTTGTGTTCTTGGTGGTTCAAGATTTGGGTTTTGTTCACATAAAAAAACAGCCCCTGAGGGCTGTTGAAATGATGCGTTTTAGCTGGCTCGTTTTCTATACCTCATCACTGTTCCTGCATTGGTCGGGTCGCTGATAGAGTGTCTTCCGGTTTCTACCCGGCCTGCAAAGCGCCTTACAAAGCCATTGCTGCCTGTTACGCTAAAGTCGTACCAGTGGCCACTTTCGTATAAAGGCCACGAGTGTTCTGCATTTGCGCCAGGAGCGATGCTGACAGGCCATGGGCCGTCGGTACGGTAGTCATTGGCGGTGATGGTAAGAGCCGCATCCTTGCTGCCGGTGTTTTGCAGCTGCAGGTAAACATCGCCATTCACATAGTCGTAGCAAACGCGGATTTCCGGATTATTATCCTGGCTGTTGGTATTGCCCTTAAAGTGGCGGTGAAAGCCATTTGGCCCCAGCACCCATAAATCGTATAAGCCCTGATCGCCCGTGGTATTCCAA
Source organism: Iodobacter violaceini (assembly GCF_011601265.1). Lineage (GTDB taxonomy): Bacteria > Pseudomonadota > Gammaproteobacteria > Burkholderiales > Chitinibacteraceae > Iodobacter > Iodobacter violaceini. Next base: position 6,442 of record NZ_JAAOLX010000009.1, on the reverse strand, counting down.
TCGTCTGATAACAACTTGCCTGGCTCGACAGTATAGCGGCGCGGGCCACGATCCAGATGCAGCTGATCGTAAACATGAAACACGCCTGTTGCCTTGCCGGTATTGCTAAAAATCAGCCACATTTTGCCGTTGGCAGCTTCACTGCGGCCACTGGTGTGTAATTCATAAGGCAGGGCACGGGATGGCCGGGTTCCCTGGTTTTGCCTTGGTAATACCGGTATCAGCGGCGCTGCAGGCTTAGGTAATTTACTTTGGTTAAGCACAATCGTATCGGCCTGGCTGGTGCTGGGCATGGGCGGCACAGTAGTGTCATTGGGTGCGGCAAAGTTAAATGCCGACATCAAATCACCGCACACTGCACGTCGCCATGGGCTGATATTGGGCTCGAATACCCCAAAGCGGTTTTCCAGAAATTTAATCACCGAGGTGTGATCAAATACTTCTGAATTTACCCAGCCGCCCTTGCTCCAGGGGGAAATCACATACATGGGCACGCGAGGCCCCAGGCCATAAATCTGCCCGTTGGTGTGGTAATCGAGCCGGGTATCAACGGTTGATTTACCCGCAAAGCTGCCATCGTTATTTTTGGCAGGGGCGGCAGGTGGTGGTACATGATCAAAAAAGCCGTCGTTTTCATCAAACATCACAAACAAGACCGTTTTGCTCCAGGTATCGGGATTGGCGGTAAGTGCGTTCAGCACCTGCTGCGTGTATTCCGCGCCCTGGATCGGGCTGGATGGGCCGGGATGCTCGGAGTATTTGGCGGGGGCAACCAGCCAGGACACTTGCGGCAGGGTGCCGCCAGCTGCGTGGGTGGCAAATTGCTCCATGGTCCAGGTGGACATGGCATTTCGCCACAGGCTGCTGTCTGGTTTGGCGCGGCGGAAGTTTGCAAAGCCTTCCACCGAGTTATCGCCAAAATTATCGTTAGCATCCTGATAAATACGCCAGCTGACACCGGCTTCTTCAAGCCGCTCCGGATAGGTAGTCCAGGAGTATTCAGCCGGGGACGTTTTACTTTCCCCGTCATTATTAATGACAGGGCCGCCGTTTTTGCCTGTTGGATCAATCATGCCGGTCCACAAATGCAGGCGGTTTGGATTGGTGCCGCCGTGAAACGAGCAGTGATAGCTGTCGCAAATGGTAAAGGCATTGGCCAGTGCAAATTGAAAAGGCAGGTCTTCCTGGCGGTAATAGCCCATCGAATACTGGGTTTTAAATTTGGGCCATTCATCCATGCGCCCGCCCGCCCATGCACTTTGTGCGTCAGGCATTAAATGGGGCGTGCCGGGTACACGTTGTGCGCTGGTGAGGCGGGTATCCAGATGGAATGGCGGCATTTCTTTGCCTGTGCCATCTTTTTGGTTCCAGACCGATTTGCCACCAGGCAGAGGAATGGGCAGCTTATCGCCAAAGCCACGCACGCCATGCAGGGTGCCAAAATAATGATCAAAGCTGCGGTTTTCCTGCATCAGGATCACCACGTGCTCTATATCGTTGATTGTGCCGGTTTGGGAGTTCGCCGGAATAGCCAGTGCTTTCATAATACTTGGCGGGATAAATGAGAGCGCCGTTGCGCCTCCCGCTGTTTTTGCTGCAAGGCTTAAGAAATTTCTGCGATTAATTGCGTTCATTTTATCAATAACCTGTTGTGCTTCTGAGGAGCCTGTCGCTCAGAATTAAGGGGCGCAGTGCAAAGCGGGTGGCTGGGGTTTATTGCCAGAGCTTGTCGCCGCGGAGGCCGCTGCGGCAGCCGCAGATGCGGGTTTTGCGTTATCTTTCGCGGGGGATTCATCGCTGTTACATGCGGCGAGGCCAAGCAAAAGCAGGCTGCTGGCAAGGCTCAGCAAGCGTTTACGGGTGATGTGCATCATGCTTTCCATTGATTAAGGATTAAACGATTTAAGTGATTTACCGGTCGTGGCAAGGCCTAAAACATCGTCCTGGCTGAGTGTCCGATTCCAGATGGCTAAATCGCTGTAATCAAATGAGCCTGCTGTGCCGCCTTTGCCTGCAGTTACATAATTGCCCTGTGCGTCTTCATTAATCCCTAAAACATTCAGACCGGTAAATTTGCTTAAATCAAAAGCGGAAAGATTGGCTGTTGCTGTTTGCAATGGGCGATTAGGGTCGGCAATAAACACCTGTGCGGTTTTCTTAATTGAATCCACACTCATTACTAAATAAACCCAGCTGTTAGCGGTAAATGAAAGCTGCGGATCAACGCGGTTTTTGCCATCACCAATATTAAATTTAATGCTGTTTAAATACTGGCCAAAGGCAAAGCCTGTATTGGCTCCGCTCTTATAATCTTTATTGGCAATCACCGGCACATCATTACGCAGCGCATCAGAGCGGAACCAAAAGCCAATAGAGAAACTTGGATTTTTAGTGAAATCAACGATTAAGGGGGTTTTAAACCCTCCATCGCAGCTGGCGCAGACTGGTGTGCTGCCATTGGATGTTGATTGCAGGGCTTTATTTGCAAATGGGCCATTTACATAATTGGCGGTACGCCCGGCAATAAAGCTTGTTAACGCAGGATTAGTTTTATTGGCGTTCAGGGTGCTGTCTAAAGAGAAATACTGGGCTAAGCCCACTAAAATACTTTCATCCAGTGTGGCTGGTTTTATATAGTCAATTTGAGCCAGATAAGAGGTAAGTGTTTTGCCTGCGCTTAAGGTGTAATTAAACTTATACAAGCCGTTTTTGGAAACATCCAAAGCATTGTCCGTAAAGTTATTTACACCTGCCGCCAGCTCTTTAATTAACTTGCCATTACGATAAATACGCACTGGCTGTTGTGATTTCCAGCTAAGGGTAATGCTGCTGCGGTCCGGGTTGGCACGGGCTTGTAATTGTTTTACCGCAGGGGCTTCTAATAAAGAAACACCATCCATTTTATGGTTTTCGGCTGTGTTACTGATTGCTAAATAATTCAGCAGAGTAGGTGCAATATCGGCCTGGCTGGCATAGCTATACCAATCTGCAATATTTGCCGGGGCTTTAAGCGGCACGCCCGCTACTTTTTCAGCAAGGGGTTTGTTGATAGCAATAAAGCCTGCCTGATTTGAAGGTCTTGGCAGCCCGTCGCTGTTACCTCCTTCGCTCAGGCCGTGGCTGGAGGTCAGGATCAGCAGCCAGTCTTCATTGTTTTGTTCCTGGCGTTTTTTAATCGTTTCAATTAAAACGCCAATTTGTTGATCTAATGTTTTGAGTGTCTGCTTGTAATCATTTGCAAGGCCACTGTGTAATGCTGTTTCTTCCGGGGCGTGCAGATTGGAAACCACTAAATTAAAATTGCCGCTGTTAATGGCAGTTTGGGTGGATGAAACCACACAGCTGTCAAAACCTGCACAATCAATTGCATTGCTTAATTGCCCGGTATTGATATCCAGTTTTAATAATTTATTTAAGGTACCCCAGCTGGCAATGCTGGTGGACTGGGCCTGGCTTAATTGTTTGAATACTGAATCTGTTTTGAATACTTGCCCCGCGTAATCAGAGCGCACTTCATGGCGGTTGGCCCAGGCCCCGCTTAAGATGGATGCCCAGCCCGGGCCGCTGAGGGTTTGTTGCTGAGTGGCAGAGCCAGCAATTCCGCCTGCATAACTTGGGCTTAAATTAAGCTGTGCAATATTGTTTAATTGCTTATTTGCGAGTGCATCAAGCAGCACATCGTATTGGACACCATCCACACCAATCAGCAGTGCTTTTTTAGTGGCAGGCCCAAGTGGGGGCTGCGGTATTTGTGTAGGAATCACCGGAGTGCCCGGAACGGGAGCGGGCGTTGGTACAGGGGGTGGGCTGGGAGGCGTGGTTGGAACGGGTGTCGGTGGCAAGGTGGGTACATTGCTTGGAACCGGGGCCAGCGTGGGAACAGGGTCTGGCGTTGGATTGGGGTTTTCTGGGGCAGGTGTGGGGGTGACAACAGGGGGAGGCACCGGGCTGGGGGTGGTTACACTGCCTGGTGTGCCAGGGCTTGTGCTGAGAGGGGTATCTTCAGAAGAATTACAGCCGCTGATCATGGCGCTGGAGAGTGCGAGTGTGATTGATAAATAAATACTTTTAGACATTGGAGAGATCTTCCTCGGGCGCGTGTAAAACGATGGATTTAAAAATAAATCAATCAATTTTCTGAGCATATTGAATGCTGTTTATGGCGCTTAGCATAAGGAGGAGGGGTGACCTGCGGATTAAAAAAAACTTAAGTTTTATAAGTGCCCCATTAAGTTTTTTTTGAGTATGACTAATTTATATTTTTAATATTATTTATTTGTTGCTGAAGGCAGGGGGGGGGCGGGACTTCAGCCTTTGCTGGCAAGGCCTGTGCATGAATGGGATAGCAATACGATTCAAAATGAAGTGTTCTGTATTTTTTGCATAAAAAAATAGCCACATCGCAGAATGTGGCTATTTTCAGGCTTGGGTCAAAAAAGGTCTCAGACCCTTTTTTGCGCCTTGCGGGCTGGCGACAGGGGGACTATTTAAAAATCACCAGCTGGTTTGCCATATTAGTCAGCTCAATAATCTGATAATTGCTGGAATCACCATTGGGATCAATTAAGCTTGTCAGTGTTTTTCCGGTGAGTTCTTTATTGGTCTGGCCCAATAAAGCTTCAGCGCCCTGGTTTGCAAAGGTAATCACACCCTGTTCAATTAATACAAAGCACACAGGCAGCGCATCGGCTACGTTGCGAATAAGGCTTTGGATATCTTCCATTGCTGCTTCTGTGCTTTTTAAATGCGAAATATCCATTGCGATGGACAAAATATAGGTATTTTCATCGCGCACAATCGGCAGTTTGGTGATATCAAACCAGTGAACCTGATTATCCGGCATCAGCCACGAATCTAAATGGCGGATTGTTTCGCCTTTTTCCAGTACATCTGCATCACCCAGCGTAAAAGGCTGGGGTGAATCAACTAAGCCCATATGCGATTGCACTAAAAGCTCATGGCCAAGTTGCGTTTGTGTTGCGTGATTAACCAGCAGAAAACGCCCGTGTTTATCCCGCACAAAAATTAAATTAGGGCTGGAATCAATAATTTGATGCACAAACAATTGCTGGTTTAATAATGCCTGCTCGGTATCTTTGATATGTGTGATATCACGAATAACGGCCATGCAGTCTCTTGAGGATTGCGGCAATAAACGGGCCTCAAAATAACGCTTAACCTGATCATTGCCCCCATACTGGTATTCAAAGGTTTGTGGTTTTTGTGTGCTTTGCACAGAAATTAAGGCTTCCAGGTACTGGCGGGAGATTCGGGCTGGAAACAGGCTGGATATTTTTTTATTTTCGGCGGTGGCTTGGGGATGAATGTCGGCAAAGCTGTGGTTCAGCGGATTAACACTGCGATTAGCAAAGCTGATGCACCAGATTAAATCGGGCAGGCATGCTGAGAAATCATCGGCAAGCCGTGTTTCTGTATCTGGATTAGATAATATGTTTTTTTGTTTTTTTCGCAAAAAAAGGGCGAGGGCGCAGGCAAGAAACCATAGCTCCAGCGCATAGCCCACCGGGCTTGGCTGTTGTGCTAAAAGAAAGTGCAATGCCAAAATACCTGCAGCCAGTGCAAGGCAGATCATGCGCGTTGACAGCGCTGCGATCATGGCAAGGGGAGAATTCATATGCTGTGACCACCTTGCTAAGAGGCTGCTAGTTTAGCGGTTGAATCTCTTATTTGCGATGAATGAATCACAAAAAAACAAAAAATAGTGGTTGCGAAACAACAAATGATCAATTAATTGGGATATAAAATAATAATAGTGACATTGTTTTTCAGTTAGGTGAAAAAAAATGCAATATATGAGAAAGGATTTATTATTTGGGGGAAAGGCAAAAAGAAGGGAGGTGGTGGGTGATGACGGGGTCGAACCGCCGACATTCTGCGTGTAAGGCAGACGCTCTACCAACTGAGCTAATCACCCACTGAACAACAATAATAATACTTGGCGGAGCGGACGGGACTCGAACCCGCGACCCCCGGCGTGACAGGCCGGTATTCTAACCAACTGAACTACCACTCCGCAGCGGTATATTTTAAATCTTTACTACACTAGCTTTTGGTGGGTGATGACGGGGTCGAACCGCCGACATTCTGCGTGTAAGGCAGACGCTCTACCAACTGAGCTAATCACCCATTTGTAAAACTGTAAGACTATAAATCTTTAAAACAAACCAGTTATGAGTTGGCGGAGCGGACGGGACTCGAACCCGCGACCCCCGGCGTGACAGGCCGGTATTCTAACCAACTGAACTACCACTCCTCTTTGCATAACTAATTTTTTCTGCACACTTATTCGACTAAGTGGTGGGTGATGACGGGGTCGAACCGCCGACATTCTGCGTGTAAGGCAGACGCTCTACCAACTGAGCTAATCACCCACTGAACAACAATAATAATACTTGGCGGAGCGGACGGGACTCGAACCCGC
>NZ_JAAOLX010000008.1 GCF_011601265.1 Iodobacter violaceini | reverse complement strand
TGTGAAATTCTGGAAACAGGCAATGATTCGTTCAGGTTTAAACAGCGTAAAAAGGGGCAGAAAACGGGCTGACAAACTGGAAACTTTTGGACGCTGACGGGTGGAAAGTATTGGACGCTGATTGACATGGTTTCCGAAAACAATCCATACCAATGATCACTCGATAGTTGGCTCGTAATAATGAGTGACCCTGCATGCATGCGTGTATCGACAATATCAAGCAGCGTATAGCCAATTGTCGGTTCAATGGGAGCAAGCCCAAAATCATCAATAATCAGCAATCGTGCCTTAGCTAATGCACTTCGATATCGGGGTAAAGAACCATCACCCATTGCAATATGTAGCTCTTCATAAAGTTTAGAAGCACGTTTGAAGCTGACAGAAAAACCTTGTCTGCAAGCCTGACTTCCAAACGCGCAAGCAAGCCAGCTTTTCCCTGTCCCTGTTGCACCCGTTATGAATATGTTTTGATTCCGCTCAATCCATCCACAACCATAAAGATTACTGATCAGTTGCCGATCTAGCCGGCGAGTGCTGCTGTAATCAATGTCCTCTAAGTGGGCAGGGTATTGTAATTTAGCGTTGTTAAGTAGACGCTGGCTTTTCTTATTTTCTCGTTCAATCAGCTCCCGATCTAACATTAGCCCTAAACGTTCATCAAATGAGAGCGCTTGTAACGTGGGTGTTGTTAATTGCTCCCGATAATTTTTCGCCATCCCATGGAGTTTCAGAAGCTCAAAATTATTCAGTGTCTGCTGGTTTAGCATGCTTGACCTCGGCGGAAGAAAAATAATCAGCGCCACGCAAATTGGCGTGAACGACAGGAATAGAGCTTGTTAATAATTGTTGATTGGGACGTTTATCAGGCTGCTCACGTAAGATTGACTGCAGGCTTTTTAATGCAAAGGTTTTGAGCGTAATTGCGTATGCACATGCTTCCTCCAATCTAGAGTTCCCATGTTGCTGTGCAGCTCGACGTAGGGCACTGGCCGCTTTTTGTCCGTTTACTGGATCAGGACGTTCATGAAGGTGATAATGAATGTGAGTGGTGACAGCGGGCCCCACTGTTAGCGCCCATTTCGTAAGTGCTTCAGGTGTACTATCTGCATGAAACTGATGATTGAGTGGTTGGTGCTCCTTCTGTACGCTAAAGCCTGGGGTATTGTCCTTACGTTCGTGACTGGCAACGCGGAGGTGGTTATGAAAGATTTCAATGACGCATCTTGTTGCCCTAATATCGACCTTTTGCTGAACTAGTCTATTGGGCACAGAATAATAGTGTCCTGCATATTCAACGGCGTAGTCATTGCGAACACGTATATGAAAACGCCAGTCTGCATGTTCATAGGGTTGCGGTGGTAATGCCTTTAAAACACTTTGCTCGTGTGCAACAAATAAACTTCGCCGACTTTGATTTGGTTGGCGTTTGAATGGGCGTAAATTGAACTGTTCTAATAATCGAGCAATGGCCTGATTAAGTTCTTCTAAACTAAAAAAACGCTGATGGCGTAATGCGGCAAGCAACCAGCGCTGAATGATTTTCACGCCAGTCTCGACTTTTGCTTTATCTTGCGGTCGTCGACTTCGGGCAGGGATAACCACGGTTTGATAATGTTGGGCGAATTGAAGGTAAACCTGATTTAAAATGACTTCATAATGACCATGTGTAATAACGGCTGCTTTTAGGTTATCAGGTACTAATATGCGAGGTACGCCGCCTAGAAAATCACACGCGTCAATATTGCATTGAACCCAGTCGACGATCTGCTGGGTCCATACAGCGCAAGCAAATGTGTAATTTGAGTAACCAAGTACCGCAACAAAAATTTGCGCCATACGTGGTGTACTTTCCTCTTTAAGATATACCGGCATCGTTTTGCCGCAAAAATCTAAAAAAAGCTTATCTCCTGGTAGGTGGAGTTGCCGCATAACAAGTGGGCGCTGTGATTTAAATGCTCGATAGCCTGCAGTGAACTGAGAGTACGCAATCCCGTTGGGTTCAACGGCACGCCACTCTCGCCAGAGTAGTTCTAGGGTGACATCTGGGTCTTTTAGCTCGGTATGAACCCAGCCCCAGTCTGGCGTGGGCTTTCTCCTCCGCCCCTCCAATGAGGTGAGTTGCAGCCGCAACCGCAACTGATCATCATCAAGTTGATCTAAATCACCGAAATCAAACTGAATATTTTCAAGATGCCTGCGCAAACGTTGAACGGTATTACGCGACATTGATGTAGCTCGAGCGAGCTCACGTGTTGTGATTTTTGTATCGGCATATAGGCGTAAAAACTCGCGCAGCCGTTGCGCTTCAATATTTACTCTCATAAAAGTGCTCCCGTCCATCGATTTTATGGAACAGAATGAGGGGGATCATGAATATGCAGGCAAAGCCCGTCCTCTTCGGCCTTGACAGCCGACCACCCGTCACAGAGAATAAGAACTCAGTTTCCTCAACTGATTTTCTTTGTCTCATGCAAAAAGCTCAAAGTTGCCACTTTGGGCTTTTTGTGCGACTAGGGAAATGAAATATGTTTATCTCTTCGCTACCGCCTCCGATCAAGGGAGGGTCCCCTGAGTTTAATTGCAATTGTATGGCTCACCCCTGTTGCTATTGGCATCCTGCATCCGGCTTTACAGCGTTTGTTGTCGTTGCAAGAAAACGCTGCTCTGCAATCCACTGAGCAACGTCCTTAACTAATGCATATTTGCCACGGCGATGTTTAATCGCAAAAACGGGTATAGGCAATGTTCCTCGGGTAAATGCCTGACGAAATGCATCCACTGAGCAATACCCCAATGCCTGTAAGAGCGCGTCATCCGCAATCATCGGGCCATGTCGCTCAAATAAATTACGTTCAATCTCGTTGGCCAACTCAATTTGGGGTTGTTGCATTGGGATTAGTCCTATCTGGTCACTACAAAATGGTAGCGATTTATTGCGCTTTGCGCTAGAAAGTGACAATCACCCTGATTATCACTCGGTTATGAAGACAAAAACTCCTTGTATTGAAAAGCAAAACGCCGATTGGGATCATTTTTTTTCTGCTCTGCAAAATGAGCTGGATTCAGCAAATACGCCGCGGCGCGATCGCATTGATGTGATTCGTGTAGCTCTTTGGTTCTTGTTAATTAAGAACTATTTAGGGGTACCTACAGCGTACGCCATTGAAAAAAAAGTAGACCCGAAGGCATTTAGAAGGAAAGAAGAAACGGGCGATCTCAACCATAAAAATTTGTGGTCAACTTATCGCATCGGTCAACACGTCCCCCGAAAGAAGATCGTTGCCCAAGCAAATAAGCAGGTCCCACAATCTGCAGTTTTACTCAACAATGTACTCTGGGAAGCCATCAGAGGAAAAAAGCCTATCGGAAAGCTTTGGTCCAACGGCCTTGCGCAATTTGCACCAGAAATTTTAAGGGTGGTCGTTGCTTTAGACCACTTAGGTCAAACGACGGGTGAAATGCCTGCTCATATCAAACACAGTCAATTAAAGAGGCTAGAACGTCAGGGAGGGATTGATGCTCTAACATGTCTAACCCTGTTATTAAGGGGGGCTGTAGAGCGAGGGGATCAAAGTACTGCTTTTGCCATAGCGCAATCACTTTACTCAGTTTTGTTAGTTGTTTGTACTCAATCACCCTTCTATTATTTGTGTAATGAGGTATTTAAATTATTTAAAATTTATGTATTCTCTTTGCTTCGTAATGAACATTGCTCTTTTGATTTTGATGATTTTAATTTTAATCAAAAAGTTGAAATGCTTATTTATCACTATCACAAATTAAAAGGTTCTAGTACAGTCGAAGCTAAACCTATTGATGTCATGCGGTCGATGTATAAGGTGATCAATGGTGACCATGGAATCTATCTCCTTATTTTTTATACACCGCCCTTACGATTCCCTTCGCTAGAATCAATATAATTTCTTATAATTTTTAATTAACCTGAATAACGTCTTAGTCAGAGACATCATTCAGGAGTTAAATATGTGGGAAGGAATAATTCAATAAGAATTAGATCTTAATAGCTCAAATACAATTTAGTAGCCTCCCTTAAAACAGCATTTTCTTTTTCTAGAAAATGTAGACGTTTTTCCAATTTCTGACTGTTATTTTCTGCCATAGGTGGCGGCAAAATCACAGTGCCTGCTCTGTTTTGAAACTCCTGTATGCCAATGTATTTCCAGCTGTAAATTGTTGAGGGATGCATTCGAAATTTATGTGCTGCTTTGGCTACGCTACCCACTTTTTCGACATAGCGAAGGACTTCGATCTTAAATATTAAGGAATACGGCATCATAAGACTTGCAGACTAAGAAATCCTTAGTATACCTTAGACTGCAGCACTAAGAGAATCTTAGGCATGTTGACCCAATAGCGGTAATTTCATGCCTGAGCTCCACCCCTTACCCGCTCGATTAAAGCAGGTGAGAATTTTGAAACAGCTCACACAGCAAAAACTAGGGGAGTTACTGGGCCTTGATCCCAGTAATGCTAGCGCACGCATGAACCAATACGAACGTGGGAAGCACACACCCGACTTCGATACGCTTAAACGTATTGCGAACGTGCTTGATGTGCCAGTGGCTTATTTCTACTGTGAGGATGAATTGACTGCCTCTATTCTTCAGGCTGCTGAAGCACTAAGTGAAGAACAGAAGTTAGCTCTGCTTGTGTCTATTCGTGAGATGGTCATTACTGAGAAAGAAAAATAAAGGTCAAAGAAACCAATCACAGGGACATTGACCTGCAAAAGACTGGCCCTAAGAACTGAGTAGAAGTAATTAAAAAAATAAGTATTTTATGAAAGCATAAAAACAGGGAATATTGTTTGCGACATGACTTGCTCCCAAGCCGCACCTTTAAAGGAGTTGTTGGTATGCCGCTTTAAGCGATAATAACGGCCAATCTTAAGCATTATCAAAAAGTATGTGCCACACTACTGTAAGCTCACACTGTACTTACTGAAGCTAGGCTCATGAAACATCGCTTTTTAGCTCATCCGCTCGCAGTCCTGTTTATGATGATCTTGCTGACATTCAGCCAGTTCGTTGTAGCGGCGTATGCCTGCGCGGATGCTCTAGCAAGCTTGCCTACTGCGCCTGTTATGATGCAAATGGCCGACATGAGTGATTGTGTCGAAATGAAGGCCAATCAACAGCCTTTAGTGTGTAAAGCACACTGCCAAAAAGATTCGCAATTAGAAGCACACAAAACACCTGATCTGCCTGCCCCACAGCTATTTACCCTGTTTTATCTTGCGCCTTTATTCGATAGCTATTTGCCGATGGCTAATCAGCAATTAACAGCGCCACCTACACTGCTCGCATCCTCCCCGCCCTTACGTATCCAATATCAAGTCTTTCGCAACTAGCCTATTTCTCTGATCCATTTGAACATCACTAGGACTGCGGCGTGTCTTCGCTCGCCTTCATGTCTTGGTGTTTCGTATTCAGTATGATCTGGAGAAACACTCATGTTTCCTTATGCACTTCGCAGCATTGTGCTCTTACTCTGCGTGGCCAGCGCACAGGCACTGACCTTAGATGAGGCCCTCGTTGCGGCTCAAAATTACGCCCCTGATCTCATTGTTAGTCGATCAGGCGCTGCTGCAGCTCAATCTTTAACGCTATCTGCTGGTGCTTTACCTGACCCTAAGCTCTCTTTTGCCATTGATAACCTTCCGCTAGAGGGAGAAGACCAATACCGTATTGGCAAATCAATGCGCAGCATTGGCCTGATGCAGGAGTTTCCTAATGCGGGCAAGCGGGCAGCGGAGCGCCAAATCGCCACGGCAGCGTGGCAAGCCAGTAGCGCCCAGTATCGCTTTGCACAGCTTAATGTACAACGCGCCACCACACTCGCTTGGCTAAGCCTCTATTACACGCAAGAAAAAGCTCAGATTCTTGATGCGCAAGTCATCGAAAATCAAAACAGCTTAAACCTCAGTCGCGCAGCTATAGCTGGGGGTGGCACAGTCGACAGTGCCTTAGCCGCACAGCTAGAAACCCAGCAATTAGCCGATGCGCGGGATGATTTAAAGAGCGAAGTTCAACAGGCACGGGCGCTATTGGCGCGCTGGATTGGGCCAGATCACGTAGCGGACTCCGTAAGTGGCCCACTGCCTGTATGGCAAGCACAGCCTTCCCCCGAAGATCAATCTGACCAATTTAGCAAGCAGCCTGATCTGCACGCGGCCAGCTCGCAAATTAGCGCCGCCCGTGCCGAATTGGCTCTGATGGAAGCAGGCAAGCGGCCTGACTGGGGCTTGGAGCTGGCGCTGCAGCGCAGCGATATGGGGCAAAACCAAGCGATGGTGAAGGTTTCTTTTGACCTGCCGTTTTTTACCGCCTCACGGCAAGACCCCAAAATCGCCGCCGCTACCGCCAACTTGCAACGAGCCGAAGCAGAAAAAACCGCTCGTAGTGCGGGCTATCGTCAGCAATATGCCGAGTTAAATGCGCAAGGTGATGCGCTGACTAGCCAGTTGCAAAGGCTAAAGCAACAAACACTGCCCTTAATTCAAAAGCAAACTGAGCTGGCCTTAGCGGGCCTGCAATCTGGCAAAGCGAATAGCAATGCGGTACTTGAAGCGCGCAAAACGAAAAGAGTAGCCCAATTACGCGCACTTGATCTGACCTCCCGCCTTGCAGCCATTCAGGCGCAAATATTCTTCCTAACTGGAGGCCATTAATCATGAATCGCAACAACACAATCGCCTTAGCCATTGTCACCCTTTTTATCGGAAGTGCCGCAGGTTGGTGGCTAAAACCAACGCCAAGCCACTCCACCGCCAGTGCCCCCGTCGAGGCACGCAAAGCCCTTTATTGGTACGACCCGATGAAGCCAGAACAGCATTTCGATCAGCCAGGTAAATCTCCCTTTATGGACATGGAGCTGATGCCTCGCTATGCGGATGCTCCTGATGCATCTTCTTCAACGGCAAATACCAGTATCAAGATCGACCCCAGTCTCATACAAAACACCGGCCTTAAGTTGGCCACGGCTCAGCGCGGCACGATATCGCAGGGGATAGAAGTGCCCGGTAGCGTGGTATTTAACGATCGAGATGTCGCCATTGTGCAAGCGCGTAGCAATGGCATTGTGGAGCGGGTATATCCACTCGCAACTGGCGATATCATTCAAGCCGGAGCACCGATTGCCGAGCTGCGCGTGCCCGAATGGCTGGCCGCACAAAATGAATATCTAGCACTACGCCATGATGCCGAGCTAGCCGGTGCAATGCTCTCTCGCCTTCAGCAGCTTGGCATGAGCCCAGCACAGATTGCTCGCCTAAAACAAAGCGGCCATCCGCAAGCCACCATTACTATCACAGCGCCCCGCAGCGGAATGATTGCTGAGCTATCCGTGCGGCAAGGCATGGTACTGAGCCTTGGTGCGCCTCTGGCGCGGATTAATGGTTTGGCCAGCGTGTGGATCGAGGCCGAAGTGCCTGAGGCCCAAGCCGCCACGCTCAAAATCGGCGCACCGATTCACGCCCTTTTTGCGGCCTTACCTAATACGCCGATCAACGGCAAAGTTACTGCTCTCGTGCCAGAACTCAATAAAGAAACGCGCAGCCTCAGGGTACGGGCCGAGATCCCTAACCCTAAGGGGCTACTCCGCCCCGGCATGTTTGCGCGTATTTCTTTGGCTAAGCCTGACAGCGCAGCGGTCTTGCTGGTGCCAAGCGAAAGCATTATCGCCACCGGCAAACGCAGCGTGGTGATTATGAGCGACGGTCAAGGACGCTTTACACCCAGCGATGTTAAAACGGGCCGCGAGCACCAAGGGCAAACCGAGATTGTTTCTGGACTTAAAGAAGGCGAGCAGATTGTGGTTTCTGGGCAATTTATGATTGATTCAGAGGCCAGCTTACGTGGGGTATTGGCAAGGATGAATCCTGCGGCTTCTGCCGCCACTTCAGCTCATTCCGACCACACCGTCACCGCCCCCGTTCAAGCGACACACCAAGGCCAAGGCATCGTTAAAGCCATCGACAGCAAGCAAATTACGCTAGAGCACGGTGCGATTGCTTCCCTCAACTGGCCCGCCATGACCATGCCTTTTCCCTTGGCCACCCCCAATCTAACCAAGGGAATTCGCGTCGGCCAGCAGGTGAAGTTCTCCTTTATTGAGCAGGGCAGCGTGGTGCAAAGCGTTAAGGTCGTTGCCACGGGAGGTCAGCCATGATTGCCAAAGTCATTTGCTGGTCGATTCGTAATCGTTTTCTTGTCTTACTTGCAACCGTGATGCTGGTGGCTTGGGGCGTTTGGGCCGTAAAGAATGCACCTATCGACGCCTTACCGGATTTATCCGATGTGCAGGTGATTATTCGCACGCCTTATGCGGGGCAAGCGCCGAGGATTGTTGAGGATCAGGTCACCTATCCGCTTACCACTACCATGCTTTCTGTACCAGGCGTCAAAACCGTAAGGGGATTTTCTTTTTTTGGTGATTCTTATGTCTACGTTTTGTTTGATGACAACACCGACCTTTACTGGGCGCGTTCCCGCGTTTTAGAGTACTTAAATCAAGTGCAAGCAAAACTACCCGCCGCAGCTCGCCCAGCCCTAGGGCCAGATGCCACGGGGGTGGGCTGGATTTATGAATATGCGCTGGTCGATAAAAGCGGCAAGCATAGCTTGGCAGATCTGCGTAGCTTGCAAGATTGGTTTCTTAAATACGAGCTTAAAACCCTGCCTAATGTGGCCGAAGTGGCGTCGATTGGCGGCATGGTCAAGCAATATCAGGTGGTGCTTGATCCGCTGAAATTAGCCAGCTTTGGCATCAGCCATGATGCAGTGACCGACGCAATGGCAAAGGCCAATCAAGAAACCGGCGGTGCGGTGATTGAGCTGGCCGAAAGCGAATATATGGTGCGTGCCAGCGGCTATTTAAAAACGCTGGATGATTTTAGAGCCATCCCGCTTAAAACATCGGCCAATGGCGTGGCGGTGCAGCTGGGGGACGTAGCCCGTATCCAAATTGGGCCAGAAATGCGCCGTGGCATTGCCGAGCTAAATGGTGAAGGCGAAGTGGCCGGTGGCGTGGTGATTTTACGCTCAGGCAAAAACGCCCGCGCCACAATTAGCGCGGTGCACACCAAGCTAGAGCAGCTCAAAAAAAGCCTGCCCGCTGGGGTGGAAATTGTCACCACCTATGATCGCAGCCAGCTGATAGATCATGCAGTGGAAAATCTCAGCCATAAATTACTTGAGGAATTTATCGTCGTTGCCCTCGTGTGTGCCGTGTTTTTATGGCATCTACGCTCGGCGCTGGTGGCGATTATTTCGCTGCCGCTGGGCGTATTAGCGGCGTTTATCGTGATGCATTATCAGGGCGTGAACGCGAATATTATGTCGCTGGGCGGCATTGCCATTGCCATCGGGGCCATGGTCGACGCCGCCGTGGTGATGATAGAAAACGCGCATAAAAAGCTCGAAGAATGGGCGCATGCGCATCCTGATCAAAAGCTAGTTGGGGCCGAGCATTGGCAAGTCATCGGCCACGCCGCCGCCGAAGTGGGGCCTGCTTTATTTTTTAGCCTGTTGATTATCACCCTGTCTTTTATTCCGATTTTTACTTTAGAAGCGCAAGAAGGCCGACTCTTTGGCCCGCTCGCCTTTACCAAAACCTACGCCATGGCGGCGGCGGCGGGGATATCAATCACGCTAGTGCCGATTTTGATGGGCTATTGGATACGCGGCGCCATTCCCGATGAAAACCGTAATCCCTTGAACCGTTTTTTGGTCAAGCTGTATTCCCCGATGCTAGAAGCGGTGCTCAAGCGCCCTAAAACCACCTTAATCGTGGCGATCTTGGTGTTTATCACCGCGCTCTGGCCTGCTCGCCAATTAGGCGGTGAGTTTCTGCCGCAAATGAATGAGGGCGATTTGCTGTATATGCCCAGCGCCTTGCCCGGCCTTTCTGCAGCCAAAGCCGCCGAGTTGCTGCAACAAAGTGATCGCCTAATCAAGACCATTCCCGAAGTCGCCACCGTCTTCGGTAAAGCGGGCCGAGCAGAGACCGCCACCGATAACTCGCCTATGGAGATGTTTGAAACCACCATTCACTTCAAGCCGCAAGATCAATGGCGGCCCGGCATGACGCCTAAAAAACTGGTGGAAGAACTCGACCGCACGGTGAAAATCCCCGGCCTTGCTAATCTTTGGGTGCCGCCGATTCGCAACCGTATCGACATGCTGGCCACCGGCATTAAAAGCCCCATCGGCATTAAGGTGGCAGGCACCGATATCGCCAGCATTGACGTCACCGCGATTGCCATCGAACAAGTCGCCAAAACCGTCACCGGTGTTTCATCCGCCTTGGCCGAGCGCCTCAGCGGTGGGCGCTATATCGATGTGGATATCAACCGCGCAGCCGCCGCTCGTTATGGCCTGAATGTGGCCGATGTGCAATCGGTAGTCGCCCGCTTGATTGGTGGTGAAAACGTCGGCGAAACGGTAGAAGGTACGGCCCGCTACCCGATCAATGTGCGTTATCCGCGTGAGCTAAGAGACTCGCCCGAGGCGCTGCGCAATCTGCCGATTGTGACGAGCGGGGGCCAGCAAATTACCTTAGGATCGGTCGCTAAAATCAGCATCACCGATGGCCCGCCCATGCTTAAAAGTGAAAACGGCCGCCTTGCCTCGTGGATCTATATCGATGTAAGAGATAGCGATTTAGTCAGCGTGGTCCATCGTTTGCAAGCCGCCATTGATAAGCAAGTCACATTCAGTCCCGGCGTAAGTGTTAGCTACTCAGGGCAGTTTGAGTTTTTAGAACGCGCCAATGCCAAGCTCAAGTTGGTGATTCCGGCCACGCTGATGATTATTTTTGTGCTGCTTTATCTCACCTTTAGGCGCATCGATGAAGCCCTGCTAATTTTGGCCACGCTGCCCTTCGCGCTGGTGGGCGGTATGTGGTTTTTGTATATGCTGGGCTATCACCTATCCATCACCACCGGAGTCGGCTTTATTGCGCTGGCTGGGGTTTCCGCTGAGTTTGGCGTGATTATGTTGCTGTATCTCAAGCAAGCATTAGAGAAGCGGCAAGTAGGAGATGGACCACTGGAGTTAGCTGTGATCTTGGATGCAATCCGTGAAGGCGCGGTGCTCAGAGTGCGCCCCAAAGCCATGACCGTTTCAGTCATCTTGGCTGGTCTGTTGCCGATTCTATGGGGCAGCGGTGCAGGCTCAGAAGTTATGAGCCGAATCGCCGCCCCCATGGTTGGCGGCATGATCACTGCACCGCTGCTCTCCATGTTTGTGATTCCTGCGGCGTATTACTTGATGCGCAGGAGGAAACGTTGATGCCTAAAAACCTAAGATATGTAGACACGGAGAACAGTTTAAAAACAGAACGGGGAGAAAACCGTAAGGCGAATTAAATTTTAAAAAGTAAGGAGCAGATCACAAAATTATCTGTGGTCTGTTTTTTTAATTTCGATTACTTGAGAGCAGGGGCAGGCGCTACTTTGAACTCACTCTGTATCGAGTTCTATTCCCGTGAGTGCTTTAATTTTCGTTTTAATAAACCCATGCGCTAATTCTTTAAGCGTATCAATACCAAAGGATCCTAAGCTAAGCGCCGCCCCCTTTGTTTGCTTCCATATCTCATCCGCTCGAACTGACTCAAGAAACTCATGACCTTCCCAAGTCAAGTGGCGGGGTACGACATGAAATACATAGTCACTATCTAAGCGTAAGGATTTACCTGGAGGATGATTTAGTCCCCTGAGTGCCCAACCGTCAATAAGGCTGGCTTCAAACAATAGTATCAAGTGGTATAACAACGCTTCTTTAGTTGTACTAAGAGTCTCCGCAACGTGTACTTGGCTATACCCAAAATCCTCCTTGTTTGCTAGGTTTGGTGTACGAGCCTCTAGGTCTAGAAGAATTGATCGCACTAAATCCATGTCGCGTTTCATAAGAGAACATCGCTCTTTGTTGTGAAGATTGAATAAGCTTAGTGCGAAAGTGACGCTCTGCTAGTCCTATTGTTACAACGTTAGAAATTAGCCGCAATTTGTTTTAGGGCTGGACTGCTACCTGTTTGCGTATAGCCACATTGTGTTTTTGCATATGCACATTTTATCTTGTGGTTAAGGCGAGCGCGCGGCATTTGACTGTAAACCGTAATCGAGCTTCTTGGCTCTAATCGTCTTGGCCAATGCCCATTGTCGGTAAAAACGGGTGCCACTATCGCTCCACGTTCTGCTGTCCCATGAAAGAATACGCCAGCATCATTTACCGTTACGGGAAACGCACTAAGATTTGTGATTTCAATACAGAATTGAAGCAATTCATTCGTGCCGCCATAGGGAATTGCATGTGCTGGTACGACTTTAAGCTTTACACGTACTTTGTCTAGGCTATGCCATGTATTGATAATGCCAAGCACTGCACCTACCAATGCAATTCCTAGCGTAAATCCTTGAAGCCAAGTTATGTCCATCAATAATCTCTACAGTTGAAATAAGGTAGCCAATTTTCTTGAAGGGCGAATTAGGAAACCACACTATTGCTTAAAAGTGCAGACAAAACGAACAGAAATGATTAGTTCGCCCACAGAAAAATGCCAAACAGATACTAGCAGCTTTCAAGTTTCAACAGAAAAAAATACAAAATCAGTACATCATGCTTTCAATTATCAATAATATTGCTGGGTATGCCGCTCAAGATAAAAACGGTGTGCGCCTATTATTGATAGGTATAAACACCATACTCCTTAGCTTGTTACTCCCCCCCAAAAAAAATGTGTCTTATCGCTTTGAACTTCCAATTAAAATATTCAAAAATGACAGTGGGTTAGTTCAGAAAGATCCCTTCATCTACACCCAGCAACATCATAAAACTTCAAACAAAATGTGGTGGTGTTGGCGTGGCTCTTTACGGTTACCTCCCCATGATGCAGCTGCATAATCGAGGAAATAATGGCGAGGCCAAGGCCTGAGCCGCCGTCGTTACGACTACGGGCGGAGTCCACCCGGTAGAAACGCTCAAATAGATGCGCTAGGTGATCCGCTGCAATAACCTCGCCTTGGTTACTGATGGATATTAATAGCCTGTGTGCGTCTTGCTCTATGTCTACCGTAATCTTGCTGGCAAGATCAGCATGCCGAATGGCATTAGATAGTAAATTGGTCAGAGCGCGTTGCAGCATGGATTTGTCAGCTAATATTTGACCGCTACCACTTGCGAGTAATTGGATGTTTTTGCTTTCGGCAAGCGCATCAAAAAAATCAAATAACATTTCAATTAGCGGTTTTAAGTCTATTTCTTCTAGATTCAAAGCCTGTTCGGCTTGCTCTGCATTGGCTAGAAACAAGAGATCATTAATTAAACGATTTAGCCGCAGTAGCTCTTCTTCGGCCGAGGCCAATACTCGCTGATAATCTGCCACCTCACGGGTTTTACTTAGATTGACCTGAATATCGCCCAATACATTACTCAAGGGCGTACGCATTTCATGCGCTAGATCGGCAGAGAATTGTGATAGCCGTTCAACGCTATTCTCTAAGCGCTGCAACATGCCGTTAAAGCTGATTGCTAGTTCTTGTAACTCGGTTGGTACCGCTTCAATACCTAATCGGGCATGTAATGATGCGGCGGTCACACTGCTCACCAAAGCATTAAAGGTTTGCAAGGGCTGCAAAGCGCGCTTAGCAACCAGCCATGAGCCTAGCGCAATAAATAACACGGCAAATGGTAGCGCTAAAGCCTGAGATTGGCGAAATAGAAGCAGCAGTTTTTGATCACTTTCCCTTTCTAAAAAAACCAGCAACCATTGCGCTTGTGTAGGGTGCGCTTGAATGCCTAGTAAGATAGGATCGCCTAGGTTGTTTTTTCTAGCGAACACACCAGCAATCCATTTAGATTGGGGGCGGGCTTGGGCAAGGGCTTGCTCTCTGGCAAAAGGGTCCGAACTTTTTAAAACGGTCGAGTCTGAAACGAGGGCCCAGTGTAAATAAGGATGGCCGACTAATTGTGCGGAGAGCTTGGATTCATCAGTGCTCGTATTGGCATTGAGCACTTGCTGCAAAACTTCCATTTTGCCGATCAGTTCCGTTTTGGCCCGTTTATCTAAAGCTAAACGCAATAAGTGATCTGTTCCAATCGCAATTAAAAAAACCAAGACTGCACAGAATACCCCCACCATGCCGCCTACCCGCCAAGCCAAAGATTTCGGCACTTTCATGCTTGAAGCCTCGCATAAGAAAGATCACTGAGCGCGACGATCATTCTTCATCCCTTGCTTCAAAAACATAGCCCACACCACGCACGGTATGAATGAGCTTAGGGCTAAAGCCATCATCTACTTTGCCTCTTAAACGGCGAATGGCTACATCGACAATATTAGTGTCGGTATCAAAATTAACGTCCCAAACATTGGAAGCAATCAGCGTGCGTGTCAGCACTTCACCATGGCGGCGCATCAGCAAATGCAGCAGGGCAAACTCGCGGGCGGTCAGGTCGATCTGTTGTTGATTACGGTAGGCTTTATGTTTAACAGGATCTAACTCTAGCCCTGCCAGTTGTAGAGTTTCGGCGGGGCTCACTTTATTGTTTCTTTTAAGCAGTACCTTAATGCGAGCTAGCAGTTCAGGAAAGGCAAAGGGCTTAGGCAAATAATCATCCGCACCCGATTCTAGCCCGCGCACCCGATCATCAATCCGGCTACGTGCAGTGAGCATGAGTACCGGTGTTTGCTTGCTGCGCCGCAGGCCATCAAGCACACCCCAACCATCAAGTAGGGGCAACATCACATCCAAGATAATTAAATCAAACTCTTCCTCTAGTGCTTTATGTAAGCCATCAATGCCATTGCTGGCGATATCAATGGCATAGCCGCTCTCACTTAAGCCTTGCTTTAAATAAGCGGCTGTTTTGCTCTCATCTTCAATAATTAAGATGCGCATTTCTATTCCCCTTTGTTGCTTAAATTCTATCCTGAATCTTCTCTTGCTTTGGTTTATGACAAATTTGTAATGTTTGGGTCATCTTTGTAGTGGGTATGTCGTGGCTATACTTCTGACTTAGTCAGTTTAACCAACCATTGGGTCGAGGCAGCCATGAAACCATGCATATCCCTGTTTTTCATCAGTTTGCTTTTGACGACGGCTGCTGCCCAATCAGATGAAACCAGCGCCCCAGCCCCTATCCCTCGTTTGGAGTATCACTCGGTGCTTACTCAATATCAGCCATATCGAGAACAGGTGCTTATTCCCTGGCGTGAATCAAATGATACGGTCGCCAAAATAGGTGGTTGGCGCATGTATGCCAAAGAGGCAAGGCAAGCTTCTGCGCCTCAGACTCAACCCGATGCAAGTCATGGAGCTGCTCATGAGTGAACTATTTCGGGGGTCGAGAATGGGGCTTATCGTCCTTAGCCTGTCTGTTCTGGGATTAACAGCGTGTGCCAGTGTCGATTTTGAGCAATCACTCTCTCAAAGCAATCAAACTGCTGCCTCCTTTACCCAAGGCAAGCTGGCCCTCGCGACGACGACAGTACAGCGCACTGAGATGGACAAAGCGGCGACTGATTTACTGCAAAAGCCATTAGACCAAAATAGTGCTGTTTATTTGGCCTTGCTCAATAGCCCCAATGTGCAGGCCATGCTGGCGCAAAACTGGGCCGATGCGGCAAGCGCCGCGCAATCTGGACGTATCACTAATCCGCTATTCACTTTTGAGCGGGTCACACTAGGGAGTGAGCTTGAATTGGGCCGTTTATTGTCTTTTGGCCTACTGGATTTGCTCACCTTGCCACAGCGCTACGATATAGCGCAGCGTCGTATCGGGCAGGCTCAGCTGCAACTGAGCTTAGATACGATTGAGCAAGTGACTCAGATACGTCAAGTGTGGGTAAAGGCGGTTGCAGCGCAGCAGAGCTTGGTATATGCCAAGCAAGTTTTTGATACAGCAGAAGCCAGTGCCGAACTCGCCCGGCGATTATTAGCCGTAGGCAATTACAGTCGTTTAGCGCATGCAAAACAGCAAATTTTTTATGCTGAGTCTGCTACGCAATGGGCTGCTGCACAACATTCAGCCCTTGCTAGCCGTGAAGAGTTAGTTCGGGTACTGGGTTTAAATGATGCCCAAGCGGCTCAACTCCAATTGCCCAATAAATTACCCGACCTCCCTAAGAGCCCTCGTAGTGCAGAAGAAATTAGTCAGCTGGCCAGTAAAGAACGGCTAGATATCAAACTAGCCAAGGCCACATTTGATGCTTCAGCAAAGGCGCAGGGGCTGAATGGACTGACCAGCTTAATTGATATCGAGTTAGGCGTACGCCATGACACTGTCTTTGATAATGCAGAAAGGACAAAAAAGAATCGCAAGGGATATGAAATTGCGCTGCGTTTACCGCTATTTGACTGGGGTGGTGGCCAACGCGATGCTATGAATGCCCAAACATTAGTGGCGGCCAATCGCTTGGAAGCCACTGTGCGGGCAGCGGGCTCAAATTTACGCAGCAGTTATTCCGCTTATCGAACAGCCTACGATATGAGCCGTCACTACCGAGATGAAGTGCTGCCTTTACGAAAAGTCATCGCAGAAGAAAATACCCTGCGTTACAACGGCATGCTGATCAGTGTCTTTGAGTTATTAGCAGATTCTCGTGAGCAAATTAGCAGTGTTATTTCAGCCATCGCGGCAGAGCAGCAGTTCTGGCTTAGTGATGCGGCTTTACAAGCCGAACTGATGGGCAAGCCCAGTGCATCAATGATCAGCTCAGTGACAGCGGGAAGTGCCAGTGCAGATGCAGGGCATTAAGCTCATTCATTAAAAAGGCAGCAGTGATGAATTCAAGACGAGATTTTTTAAGAACGGCCGGCATGGCCGGTGCAGTGATTGCCGCCAGTGTGAGTAAAGTGGCGATGGCGGCCTTGCCGGAGCCGGTGAGCCAAACGCTGCCGGATACTATGCCGCCGTTGATTCCAGAAAACGGCCGCCCTTACAACCCGGTAGTGACTTTAAATGGCTGGACCTTACCTTGGCGCATGAATCAGGGTGTGAAAGAGTTTCACCTTGTGGCAGAGCCCGTCGTCAGGGAAATGGCCCCTGGCTTTAAGGCGCATTTATGGGGATACAACGGCCAATCGCCCGGCCCAACCATCGAAGTCGTTGAGGGTGATCGGGTGCGGATTTTTGTAACCAATAAGCTCCCCGAGCACACCAGCGTGCATTGGCATGGTCAACGCCTGCCTAATGGCATGGATGGCGTTTCGGGCTTGAATCAGAAAGCGATTCAACCAGGTAAAACCTTTGTGTATGAATTTGTAGCAAGGCGGCCCGGCACGTTTATGTATCACCCCCACGCCGATGAAATGACGCAAATGGCGATGGGCATGATGGGTTTTTGGATTACCCATCCTAAAACCAAGCATCCACTTATTGCAGAAGTCGATCGGGATTTCGTGTTTTTGCTGAATGCCTACGATATCGACCCCGGCAGCTACACGCCAAAAATCATGACCATGAGTGATTTTAATTTGTGGTCTTGGAATAGCCGCATTTTCCCAGGCATTGATTCTTTAAATGTGCGATTAAACGACAAGGTACGCATCCGCATCGGTAACTTAACCATGACCAATCACCCCATTCATCTGCATGGGCACGAGTTTATGGTGACCGGCACCGATGGCGGCCCCACGCCTAAAAGTACGCGCTGGCCGGAAGTCACCACCGATGTGGCGGTAGGGCAAATGCGGCAGATCGAGTTTTTAGCCGATGAAGAAGGCGATTGGGCCTTTCATTGCCACAAGAGCCACCACACCATGAATGCCATGGGCCACGACTTGCCGACCATGATCGGCGTAGAGCACCGAGGCCTCGCCAAGAAAATCACCGAGCTGATTCCCGATTATATGGTGATGGGCGAGCGTGGCATGGCCGATATGGCAGAAATGGAAATGCCGATTCCTGATAACACCGTACCGATGATGACCGGCGAAGGCCCATTTGGCTCGGTCGAAATGGGCGGCATGTTTAGCATGCTTAAAGTCAGGCGTGATCAAAAAGCGGGCGATTACAAAAACCCTGACTGGTACAAGCATCCTGCAGGCACGGTGGCTTATGAATATCAAGGCCCGCTCGCCGAGCCAGCCCGCTTTAAAGCCGAGGGCAACGCCAGCATGCCACGTAAGCAGAAAACCGCAGTAGAAGTACAAGTCCGTAAACCTAAAGGCCAATCTGGCCATTAATGATAAATAGCCCCTGGAGATACCATGAAAACCATTCCTTTACTCGCAATCACGACCCTGTTTCTTTCTTCTTTGACCTTTGCCAGCGGCGATCATGCCGGTGGCCACGGTGACAATATTGGCAAGCCCGGTGTTGCCAGTAAAGTCACGCGCACGATCACCGTTGAAATGGCCGATACCATGCGTTTTAGCCCAGAGAATATTGAAGTTAAACAGGGGGAAACAGTCCGTTTTGCTGTAAAAAATACGGGCAAAGTGAAGCATGAATTTATTCTTAATTCTGAGAAAGAAATCAAAGAGCATCTCTTAGAGATGAAAAAGCACCCAGAAATGGAGCATGACGAACCGAATATGCTGTCTTTAGCAGCAGGTAAAAGTGGTGAAGTGATTTGGCAATTCACTCAGCTTGGCAAAATCAACTTTTCTTGCCTGAGTCCTGGCCATTACGAAGCAGGCATGAAGGGTTTTGTTATTGTAAAAACAGCCGCTAAATAAACGATTCAATACTGGAGTTTAGATCATGAAAAGCACCCGATTAATCGCCGTACTGGCAATGGCTTTTGCTTTA
Source organism: Iodobacter violaceini (assembly GCF_011601265.1). Classification (GTDB taxonomy): domain Bacteria; phylum Pseudomonadota; class Gammaproteobacteria; order Burkholderiales; family Chitinibacteraceae; genus Iodobacter; species Iodobacter violaceini. The sequence continues at coordinate 252,937 of NZ_JAAOLX010000008.1, read as the reverse complement.
AACACATCTTTTGCTAATAGCGATGACCTTAGCGATGGCGAAATCAAAAAAATCGACAAATCTTCCGGAAAAATTACGCTCAAGCATGGCGAACTTAAAAATCTGGATATGCCAGGCATGACCATGGTTTTTACTGCCAAAAACCTGGCTCAGCTGGAGCCTTTGCAAGCGGGCGATAAGGTGAAATTTAAAGCGGTTAGTGAGAATGGCAAGCTGCTTGTTACAGAGATTCAAGTGGCTAAATAATTGGCCTGCTGTTGCAAAAGTATTTAGAAAACAATCACAGTGTAAGTTGAATGACTTTCTTCTTGGGAAATGGGGTTCAATTTACGCTGGCCACTTATGCCCCATAAGTGGCCGATTAAAAATAGATTGCCGTCTTTTCGCTCCCCCCTTATCCTACCCTGCAGGATAGGATAAGGTAAATACATGAGCACACACACTTCACACCCCGACATCATCAAGCGCCTCAAACGCGCTCACGGCCATCTTGCCAGCGTGATTACCATGCTTGAACAAGAGCGAGCCTGCTTGGAAGTTGCTCAGCAACTTCAGGCTGTCGAAAGCGCTGTCGCCAATGCAAAGAAAATACTGGTCCATGATCACATCGACCATTGCCTTGAGCATGTTGTACGCGATGGCATACAGAGTATGGACGACACTATTCGCGAATTTAAAGCCATTACCAAGTATTTATAAGGACGCATCATGCTAGATTTTTCAACCTTGCTGCAGCAAGGCAACGCTTGGCTCTTTATTCCCAGTGCTATTTTACTGGGCGCTTTACATGGGCTGGAACCGGGCCACTCCAAAACCATGATGGCGGCTTTTATCGTGGCCGTGCGCGGCACACTCACACAAGCTGTTCTGCTGGGCTTGGCCGCTACGCTATCCCATACCGCCGTCGTCTGGGCGATTGCGATGGGGGGCATGTACTTCGGCCAGCGCTGGAGTGCCGAGACCAGCGAGCCTTATTTGCAACTGGCTTCTGCCGTGCTGATTGTTGCGACGGCACTGTGGATGATGTGGCGAACTTGGCAGCAACAGCGTTCGGCACATGAGCACGACGACCATGATCACCACCATGACGAAGTAAAACATATCGATACTGGGCATGGTGTCGTGCGTTTAGAAGTCTTCGAAGAGGGTGTGCCACCACGCTTTCGTCTGTACCGCCATAGCCCGACCGGCCAAAACTGGCGAGCTGATCAAGTTAATATAGAGACAGAACGCCCAGATGGTAGCAAGCAAGCTTTTAGTTTTGAACAGCGCGATGGCTTTGTTGAATCAAGGCAAGAAATCCCTGAGCCGCATCAGTTTGTAGCTCGCTTACGCTTAGGGCATGAACATCATAGCCATGATTATGATGTGGAGTTTACTGAGCATCATCATCATGCGATCGCAGATTACGAGCAGCTAGATATCTCTGCTCCGGGCTATCAAGACCCGCATGAACTAGCTCATGCCAACGATATCCGTCGCCGCTTTGCAAATCGCGAAGTCACAACGGGGCAAATCGTCATGTTTGGCCTAACAGGAGGATTGATCCCTTGCCCCGCTTCGGTCACCGTGCTTTTGCTCTGCCTGCAACTTAAGAAAATTGCACTTGGTGCAACGCTGGTTTTAGGCTTTAGTATTGGCCTTGCCTTAACCTTGGTGCTCTCAGGTGTAGTTGCCGCCTTAAGCGTGAAACATGTTTCAAAACGCTGGAGCGGATTTGGTGAGTTTGCCCGTAAAGCGCCGTATTTTTCTGGTGGGCTGATTCTGCTTGTCGGCTTATATGTTGGCTACCATGGCTGGGTTGGATTACATTAAGCAATTATTTTTCTTTTATTACTCGTAATATTTTTGAAAAGAGATTCTCTATGACCCAGTGTCCTTGTGGCTCCAAACAAAACTTCTCTGAATGTTGTGGTCCCATTATTGCAGGTACACCGGCAGTGACGGCGGAGGCTTTAATGCGATCACGGTATACGGCGTTTGTTCAAGGCTCGCTGGATCATATTGAGCGTACTCATGCGCCTGAGGTACGGGCCGATTTCAATCGTGCAGAAGCAGAAAGGCTATCTGAAGAATGTGAGTGGCGGCGTTTAGATATTCGTCGGGCGATAGAAACAGGAGATACAGCACAAGTTGAGTTTGCTATTCGCTTTAAACGAGATCAGCAAGAGATGATCCAGGCTGAGTTGGCCAGCTTTCGCCGCGAAGATGGCCAATGGTTTTACGTTAGTGGGGAGCTTAATCCTAAAGGGCCACAACGCCATGTGACTAAAGTGGGGCGTAATGATCCATGCCATTGTGGATCAGGTAAAAAAGCCAAAAAGTGTTGCGGAACGACGACCGTCATCGATATAGATGAGCAAGACTGATGGCTAAAAATTTCCTATGCACAGCATGTGGTAAGTGCTGCTATGGGCAATTACCTTTAACGATTGCGGATGCCTTTCTGCATGCAGATCGCTTTCCTTTAGCGATGATCTGGACGCCTTTGCGAGAAGGAAGCAAGGATTACCCGATGGTATCCCGCTTAGGCACCACTATTAAGCTCGCTAATCGCAAAGAGTTAGCTGTGCTGATTGTTCCAAGCTCCTACATCCCTTCCTCTTTTGCATGCCCGGCCTTGGGACAAGACAATCTCTGCAGTATTCATGCGAACAAACCATCTCGCTGCCGCACTATGCCGTTTTACCCTTACCGTGAAGAGCAATATCAAGCTGAGCTATTAACACCTCGACCTGGCTGGGAATGCGATACATCAGAAGCAGCCCCCGTGGTCTTTTATGAAAAGAAAATCATCATGCGTGAAGATTTTGATCAGGAGCGACAAGTCTTGTTGCAACAAGCTCCTTTAATACGCGTCTATGCTGATTATATTTTGAAATATATGCCCTTGATTGTTGATAGCTTGGTCCAAGCCTCCGCTAAAGCGAAAGCTGGCCAAGTCGTAACCAGCTTATCTTCATTTTTAACGGCGACCAGAAATACTGAAGCCAAGCAGATTGCTCGGCAACAACTGCCAATATTAAATTATTTTGTGATAAAAACTGCAGGGCAAAAAGACTTAGCTGAATACCACAAGAATTACGTGGCTTGGGCGAAAGAAATGACTTACTTGTCAAAGTGAATTGACATATTGCTGCTATTTGAATTAAGTAGCGACTGTAAAACAATTCCTCTAATGCCATATAAAAAAACCGGCAAACAGATATTTTGCCGGTTTAAGCAGGATGCTGAATGTTAGGCATAAGTATCAATTGTATTCCCTTTACCCACTTCTTTAGGTTGTTCACGAGCTCCTTCCGTACGCTCCACTGTAGAGATAGGGTTGAGTGCTGTTGTAGGCTCTAGCCTAGGGACTGGCTTCGCTGCCGTTTGTAATAATGAGAAATGCTCAATATTTCTGATGTCCATTATCTTTGCCCTGTTCTTTAAAAGCGCTCACGAAGCGGCTTCAACCTTAGCATTTTCTATCTCAAGATAAGGCCATAACATCAGCATTGAGCAGGCGGTTTTGTGCAACCACGATGCTGATCAGAGGCATTGTGGCCGGGGCTTGCCATCACACTTCCTGTAAAGGCTAATGCCATGATTAATACGATAACTTTCAGCATGATATGTATTCCTTTCATAATTAAAGTGAATTGCTACACATATTAACTATGTGTGCCATATGGAGTGTAGAAGATCTTCATTAACAATGAGATTGCCATTGAATGACAAATTTGAAATCTTATTCTTAATAAGAATTACGTGCTTTATTTTAAAATAGTAAAGGGTGAGTTCGTATCTTGATATTTATATTAAAAAATACTATCAAATGACAAAATTGTAACGTGGCGGCAACGCTACAGTTGGGATCACTTTTATAGACTAGAGGTAAGCATTTGATTGATGTGATGCGGCATTGATCGATAAGTGCTGGTCATGGTGAGCGAGATTGCAAACGCCCAAAAACGCGCTCTCTCACAAGGCTATTTTTGCATATCTCTTTCTACATAAAGGAATTTTGATTATGAAAACCAATTTTGTGCTTGCTTTGATGATTGCAGCGGTGATGTCTGCTTCTGCTTCTGCTAAAGATGGCAACCGGGTTGAAGGGGCTTCCTTAACAAGCGCCGCTACCGAACAAAAAACCACGTCCATGGTTACTGAAGAGAAGCAGAGTTCCTCGCCGTCTTCACATCACGCGATGAGCGAAGCAACACCATTTGGTGGTTGGAATGAACACCATAAGCAGCAGGTCAGTAATGATGTAAATAAAATGGAAAACACCAGCACGAGTTACGAAGCTTCGCCTGTTCATCATGCTCGCAGCCAAAATATCCCTTTTGGTGGTTGGGCTAAACATCATCAGCAATAAATAGGTGTGGTTATCATTACGGTGGGGGCTTAAAATTTACAGAGATTTAAAAGGTCACCTTAGTGTGTTCATCCGTTTCTATGCTCGCACAAAGGTGCTACTGGCTTTATTAATATGAGTGGAACAATGATAGGTTTGCCTGCTGAGGTTAGAATCTCGCCGCGTGGTAAGAACGATCGTGATGATGCAAAGATAAGGGGGAATAACATTGTATTCCCCCTTAAATAATTAGACGTTAATCGTATGCGTCCAGTGAGGGCGCCAACTCTTTGCTAAGTATGAAACTAGATTTGTATCACCAACAAACTGTAGTCTTCCACTTGATTGAAATGCCAAAGCAGATTGATCAACTTTTAGCCCAGATTGACGAGCTGAATTTGTTAGCTGGGCTAAAAGCGCACTATTATTTCCAGTCGTTGATTTTGCATCAAACACGGCAAAATCAATCCAACCACCATTTGTTGCTTGCACTCTTAAATGGGCCAAATTGATATTCATTTTTTACCTCCACGTGCTTGCGCAAGTGCACTGGCGGCGGCTGATTTTGAGGTTGCGCTGGTTCGACCATCTCTTAAAACTTTGGATGCAGCAGTTGCGGCTGCTGCGGATGTCTGTTTCTGTGGTGTGTGCGCTTGAGAAAGTGCACTTGCTGCGGCTGTACGCGAATTTGCGCCTGTAGAACCGTTATTCAACGTTTTAGAAGCTGCCGTTGCAGCTTTACTTCCGGTTGTCTTTAAATTAGACATTGTTAGATCTCATAGTTGATGTGGGTATACACGCCTTCCATCACCGCCTATTGAGAATGATCCTTATCAGAGGTATGCTTGCAGTCCCCACTGAAGCGATCTAATTCAGATTGTTCTCAAGCAGTTTAAGAAACTCCCGAGGCCGACGTCATGTCGGCCTTTGGTTTTTGCGTGGTTTCTAAACAAAAACACAAGATGTAGTGTTTTTGTTTAGCTAACGACACTAATGCTAGCAGGTTGCTTGATGTTTGTTAACAGCTGAATTAAACACCCGCTACAATGGTGCCAAATTTGGCCTATTTCAAAAAAAATGACTCCTGAACAAGAATCTCAGCACTTAAAACAAGCCTCTAATGAGGAGTTGTGTGCATATTTAGCTGCAAAAATTCGGCGGAGTCGTAAATTACGCAAAGAGTCACAAGTACAATTTGCTGCACGAGCTGGCATTGCATTAAGAACCTATAAACGGCTTGAAACATACGGCCAAGGGCATCTAGAAACATTTCTGAAAGCTCTCAGCGCTTTAGATCGCTGTCACTATTTAAATCTTCTATTCCCATTTGATCAGCCAAAACCACGAATTTTGTCACTTGAAGAGCGCTTAGAAGCGATGAGAAAACGGAGCAGTGAATCCAATAATTAAGGACATCACATGTCGGTAGATTCTAATTGCAGTACAAAGCCCTCCTAACGACGTCCTATATCTGGGGCGTTTCAGAAAGCCTGAGTCACACCGAAATAGTAGTGATCATATTTGGAGAATCTTTACCAGTAAGCTAACGAAGCTGAAGACGTGCAATGATGTCACCACTACGCATATTCAAGTAGCAGAACAGGAAGGGACGACGCTTGAATATGCATAAGCGTTGTAGGGGGCACATGTGTCTGCTGTGGATCCAAATAACTCAATAAGACAATACGTGGCAGAAGTGAACATCTATTTCTGAATACCTTCGTGGGTTAAAATACCCGACCAAAGTGCGGGATTATTCTAACCAGTGCGGCTCACCCTGCCCGGAGCATGGTAGCAATTCATCAGGCTCTACTCATAACAATCGCGGCTTGGGCCATATATGTGATTACTGTGGCCCAGTACAGCAGTTGATACGCACTAATTGCTAGCCCAATCTAAAATCCATTGCCGTTGCTCTTGTGTTTCAGGAGCGATTGGATGACGATGTATTTTATCGACGGACGACCATAGTTGCTGTAAATGAATGAGCGCTTCTTGCCCTGACATCCCCCCTTCAATTAAGTAGCAGCCCACTACGGTGCCTGTTCGCCCAACGCCACCCCAGCAATGAACATAAACACAATGTCCTTGCCCGATTGCATGATGAATCGAATCCAGAATGTTCCGCATCAACAGTTTGTTGCCAGGAACTGATTTATCCGGAATGGCAAAGCGCAAGTATCTAACTGGCTGACCATTTAAAGCTAGCTCTGGCAGCAAATTATCGTAGCGAGACAGCTCTCCTTCTTGCGTTAAATCCACAAAAAAACTCACGCCAGCATTTAGATATTTCTGCAGTTTTTGTTGTGATGTTTTGAGGTCTTGATCACGTGGATATTCACCCGCTAGCAATTGTCCTGCTGCTACCCAATAACAATTTTGATTAGGGCATTCCATTTCAAACTCCTGACTCAAACAGTTTAAGGAATGATCAAGTATCGAGAGATGATCTGTGAACATGACATTTGCCATGCCCAATGCGTGATTAATTTAAATCCACACGGCTGCTAAGGCATCATCCCCGGCAGAACAGCTCCACGCAGCCATGACAAAATAGTAACCATCTCACTTGATCAAAAACACAAGGCAAGTCCATTGTACTACCGCTCCACCATCACAAGAATTGATGGGTAGCGCTACGTTTCTACAGCAAAAGGTACATAATTTGTTCTTACATTTAATTTAGAAACCTATTTTTTGCGTAAAGATAAAATGGCATGGCTGTCATTTAGAATATTAATTAAAGTACTCACCTTGATAAGAAGTTGCCCTGAAGTGGCATTTTCATTTGGAGTAAGGACAATGGTAATGGCTAAAAGGTGGTGCACTACAATTCAAGACGCTGGTAGCGGCGATGGCATATTGCTCTTTCCTGATGGTTTATTGGAAGAAATGGGGTGGGTCGAGGGAGATGTTCTCGATTGCCAATTTCAGGACGATGGTTCAGTGCAATTGCAAGAAATAGCGCCACCTTGCTCAGAAAAATAAAGGCACCCTTATTTGGCAACCTACTTCAACTGGACCAAGGGTTAATTTTTAAAACATCTGCTCTAAGACCCGTGCCATTCAGAAACCGCATACTTTTTCTGTAACTTGCTGCGGGGGCTATTAATCTGTATTAGAAAGCTACCTTGCTGACACCAATGCCCCCTAAAAACCATGCTAGGAATAGCGTCCCAGATATGTCCACGATGGCATTGCTAAGTGATTTTCGTATTTGCATTCACATAGTAATCAGAGAGGCAATGCCCCTCACGTGCTTTTGACACCTTATGCGCCGTTTCCAGAGAAGGCCAGGAATCTTTCAAGCACTGTATACACCCTTTGCCACAATAACATCCCAACACTCTTTACTAGTTCATGACCATTTTTGCAGCGCAACTGTATAGGTGATCTTCTGTTCTCAGAATGCGTGTTAAGCGCTGCCAGTCACGAACCAGCACACTGGCTCAACTTAACCGGAACAGGTGGCCTTTCTAATCAGCGGGCTGGCTCAACTAAATCGGAAAAAGATGTCAACGTTATCGGTCCCTGCAGTCATGCGCAAGCGCTAAAATATCACCTGCTTTAAGTGATTCAGGATCTTTTACCGCCTCAGTATTGACACCAAGGCGTTGCATATCGGGTGCACCATAAGACAGCATGACCATTTCAGAAAAGCCGTAAACATTAGATTGATAATCTGCATGCGCCTTGGGGTTGTAAACTTCCATATTCCAATAAGTTCTGACTCCCGTAGTTAACTTTACGGGTAAGCCTTTGGGGGCTGCATATTCGCACAAGACTCTAATGGCGAAGTCTTCACAGGTGAATTTGTTTTCTTTGATACTGCCTTCTTTGTCCCAGTATTGTTCTGTACGCAGTCGCTCGACAATAGCAGGCACAGCTCTTTGAAAGTCTAAGATGTCCTCTTCTTTCCAAAAGCGCGTTGTTTTCCAGAAAACCTTAAACGTTACTTTAACGCCTGCTTTGTCCGCTTTGGGGGTCAGTTTTACTGAGCTGGCGGTGGAAGCGTCTGCCATTATTTATCCTGCTTTGTTATGTCATAGTCCATTGCATCCCCACTTTTTCCTGCTACTACGTGGGTTTTCCCGCTAGCGTCTGTTTTCCCCTCTACTATTGCGCCATCCGGGCCTTTTATTTGATAGGGCAAGCTGCTAATGGGCTTTCCTTCGTGGTCTTGAAAAATAACGTGCTGATTAAATTCAGCGGCTAGGCCTGGGGCTGATTTAGCAACTGCTTTAAGCGCTTCACTAACGGCGGAGCCTTCTTGTATTGCACCCATTCCCTCATATGCTCTGCCTAATTGCGGCATGCTGGATATGAGTGCCGCGCCACAGCTTATTTTATGGCCTTCAAGTGCTACCGGTTTACCATCAATATTCCACGATGGGTCTCCCTCAATAATCGTACAAGGACCGTGGCCATTAATGGGGCAGGTTACCGTGTCGCCTATTCTCGCCACTGCTTTGCCAAAGAAAACTGACTTGGGGGCCGCGCTGACAACCGCTCCGCCATGGCTGGTTTGGTCGCCTAAACGTATTACTTTTTTCATGCCTGCTACCTATAAGGGACCAAGATTAGTACAATAATCTTAATCTTTGCTTACTAGGCCCACAATAAGAGGTAGGGTGTATTGGCTAGGTAAGCTGATGTAATTAATGCACATTGGGCTTGGGTATGCTGGTATATGCTGAAAAGATCTCAGTAGATTTTTTGATGGGCGGTTCTAATAAGTAGAAAGAGGCCCTAGCAAAAATGCGGCTTAAAGGCATGTTGTTTGATGTTTTTTTATTAGAAGGTTTTATTGTTTAGTATAATTATATCAATGAGTTGTGAGGGTTTGAGCTGGCGAAGCTCAAACAAGTGGTTATCAAAGTCGTAGAAGTAGAGCGATTGCCCTTCGCCTTCTACCCTGGGGCGGGGTGGTTTGATTTCAACGCCCAGGGCTTCAAGCCTGGCCAGGCAGTCTGCCAGCTCGTGTTCTTCAATTTTAAATGCCACATGCTGATAGCTGCGTTCTGCAGGTGGATCACCCTGCATGGCGGCAATCCATATGCTGCCTAGGCTGAAGAACTTTTCATGGGAAAGCGAGAAGTGCTGGCTCTGGCTGTCGTAGATTTCAATCGCGCCCAAGCCCAGGCATAAAAACTGTGCCATGCGATTGAGATCTTTAACAATAAAGGTCAGGTGGCTGAGTTGCTGAATGGTCATATTAAGTCTCTATCAGTTCTGACAGGGCGTAAGCCTCAAATTCGTGCAGGGGCAGGGGGCGGCTGTACAGGTAGCCCTGATAGGACTGGCAGCCCTGGCTGGCCAGGAAATCACGCTGAGCTTCGGTTTCTACGCCTTCGGCGATGACACTCAGGCCCAGGCTGTCGGCCAGCACAATCACCATTTTGGCGATGGCGGCATCGTTTGTGTCGGTCAGAATGTCGCGGATAAAGCTCTGATCAATTTTAAGCTGATCCAGCGGCAGGCGTTTTAAGTAAGAGAGCGAGGAGTAGCCGGTGCCAAAATCATCAATCGAAAATCCCACGCCCTGCTGTTTCAAAATACTCATCTTAAGAATGACATCTTCTACATTGGCAATCAGCACGCTTTCGGTGAGCTCAAGCTTGAGCTGCTGTGCACTGGCCCCTGTGCGGGCAAGGATATTAAGGACCTGTTCAACAAAATCGGCCTGATGAAACTGGCGCGGGCTGACGTTAACGGCGATGGTGAGGTGGCTCATTTCAGGTGAGCTGGCCCAGCGGGCCAGTTGCTTGCAGGCGGCTGATAAAACCCAGTTGCCCAGCGCCAGAATCAAGCCGCTTTCTTCCGCTAAAGGGATAAATTTTGTGGGGGAGATCATGCCTTGCTGAGGGTGACGCCAGCGTACCAGTGCTTCAGCGCCGGTTAGCTGTCCTGTCCCTTTTACTTGTGCCTGATAAAACAGCATAAATTGCTGGCTCTCCAGTGCCTCCCTTAAGCCCGCTTCCAGTGCTACCCGGTGGGTAACATCGGCCTGCATTTGCGGATCAAAAAATCTCAGCGTATTGCGCCCAGCAGCTTTGGCCTGATACATGGCCAGATCGGCGCGTTTTAATGGCTCGTCTATGCTTTCGGCTTGTTCACCAAACAGCGTGATGCCTACGCTGGGCGTGCTGTGATGGCTGTAACCGGCAAGCTGGTAAATCTGATTGAGGGTGCTGAGGATTTTTTCACCGACAGCTTCTGCCTCTGTGGCCGCTTCGAGTGCATTAACGCTCAGGTCTTCCAGCATGACCACAAACTCATCGCCGCCCAGCCTTGCCACGGTATCGCCCTGGCGGGTACTGGCAGAAAGCCGCTTGGCTACTTCTACCAGCAAGAGATCGCCTGTATCGTGCCCAAGGGTGTCATTCAGAATTTTGAAATTATCCAGATCAATAAAAAGCAAGGCCCCTTTGCTTTCATGCCGTGCCCCCAGTGTCATGGCCTGGGCCAGCCTGTCCATCAGCAGGCGGCGGTTGGGCAGGGCGGTGAGCGGGTCATAAAAAGCCAGACTCTGGATTTGTTCTTCTGCGGCTTTGCGTGAGGTAATGTCGGTAAGGGTAGCCACATAGTGGGTGACTTCGCCATTTTCGGCTTTCACTTCGGTCAGAATCAGCCAGGCAGGGAAGATCTCGCCATTTTTGCGTTTGTTCCAGATTTCCCCTTGCCATGTGCCTTTTTGCCGGATGTGATGGGTCATCCCGCTGTAAAAAGCGGCTTTATGGCGTAAAGAGGTGAGCATAATCGGCGTTTGCCCCAGTGCATCTTGCGGGCTGTAGCCCGTGATGGTGGTAAACGCATGGTTTACCCGCAAGATGTGCCAGTCTACATCGGTCACAAACATCCCTTCTTGTGACTGAAAGGCAATTGCTGCGATGCGCAGCTCGGCCTCATCCTGCTTGCGCTGGGTAATATCCCGGGTGATGCCGTAATAGCCGGTAATCTGGCCTTGCGCATCACGCTCCGGGGTAGAAAGGATTTCGGTCCAGATCAGCCGCCCATCTTTGCACCGCTGCTGAATTTCTAATGTGTAAGGCCCGGTTTGAATGCCTCTGTTTTCTTCCTGCAGCCTCTGCTTTCTTTTTTGTTTGATAAAAGCGATTCCCTCAGGTGTGAGATGCTCAAAAATATGCAGGCCAACCACTTCGTGAGACGGATAGCCCCTCAGTATTTCATCTGCAGGGCTGATATAGGTGTAGTTGTTATTGATATCCTGCCGCCATGCTACGTCAGATACATTTTCGGTGAGTAAGCGATAGTGTGCTTCGCTGGCGCTGAGCTTCTCGGCCACAATGTTTCTTTCAATGGCGATACTGGCTAAATGGGCCGATTGCTCAATGATCCTGATGTCGTGAGGGTTAGGTGAGTGGACGATGGCATGGTAAATGGCAAAAGTGCCCAGTACCTGGTGGTTGGAGGCAATAATGGGCTGAGACCAGCATGAGGCAAGGCCTGCGTCAGCAGCGAGCTGCTTATACTGATCCCAAAAAGGATGGGTGGCGATATCTGCAGTAATTACGCGCTGCCCTGTAAAAGCAGCTGTGCCGCAGGCGCCCACTCCGATTCCTATGGCTACCCCATCTATGGCTTCATTGTAAAAATCCGGCAAGCTGGGGGCCGCGCCATGCCGCAGATGCTGGCCTTCCTGATCCAGTAATAAAATGCTGCATTTGATGGCGGGATAAAGCTGCTCTACGCCCAGAGCCAGCGTCGTTAGCTGCTGTAAAAGAGGCGCGCCGCTGGCTAATACCTCTAATGTGCGGTTACGAAATTGCTCGTACTGGCTGGCTTGTTTTCTTTGGGTAATATCCCGGATCAGCGCATGGATAGCGGGTTTGCCATCCAGTGTGATTAAAGTGCTTTGTACTTCGATATCAACCACCACGCCATCAGGGCGAATCAGCTTGATTTCGATCATGCGCTCGGCCACGCCGCCCTCAGAAATCAGCCTGGTGCGGTTTTGTACTGTCTGGTGATAATCGGGGTGAACCAAATTGAGTAATGACTGGCCGATGAGCGCTTGTGCATCCCTGGCACCAGCCAGCGCAATGGCGGCCGGGTTCATATAAATCAGCGTGCCATGGCGGTGCACGGCAATGGCTTCCGGTGACCATTCAACCAAAGTACGGTGGCGCTGCTCGCTCTCTTGCGCCAGTGCTTCAGCATGTTTGCGCTCATTAATCAGCAAGGCCAGCAGCACGCCCACCAAGTTCAGCACCATGGCATAGAGCCAGACATTGAGAAAACGATGCTGAGCCAGATCGGCAGCAAAAAAACCGATGCCGTGCAGCGCGCCAAACAAGGCCTGCGTGGTGGTCATGACGACCAGCAATAAGCTGCCATGCCGGCCAAAGCGCGTGGCTGCCCAGATCACAAACAGAAAAGCCCAGAAAGACTGAGCAATATGCCCCAGCGACTGGTGCCACCATCCTGCAAAAACAATTTGCCCAAGTAAAAAGGCCAGGCCAAAGCATAAGGATGCTTCAATTTTACGCTGGTGCCACATACTGGCGCGCTGTTGCCATACTAAAAGCAAGGGGCAGATGGTGGCAATGCCCAGCACATCACCCAGCCACCAGTTCAGCATGCTGCTGAAGAGCTGCTGCTGCCCGATCAGCCCATTTAACCAGAGCGTACCCGCGCCGCTGAATGCCCCTAATAAAGCACAGGGGGCGGCAATCAGCAGTAAATAAATATAATCACGGCTATGGCAAAGCAGGGGGCTGAATGAGGTGTTTTTTATTCTTAATTTATTCAGCAGGGCCGCAATCAGCAAGGCCTCGAGCACGATGGTGATGGCAATAATCAAAGAAGCCAGCGCCGGTGTTCCCCGGTACAGATCGCTGGCCAGCGCACTGATAAACAGCGCCGGCCAGTATTTTTGCCCTTTGATTAACAAAATAGCCAAGCCTAATCCGCAGGGAATCCAGAAAACAGAGGCATTGCCATCAAAGCTCAGATAAGCCAAAGTGAGCTGAGTGGATAGAAAAAGCAAAAAACTGAGGGCTGCGATACGGGGTAAATCAGCCAGGCGATAAATAGACAGAATATTCAAAATAGGCTCGATGCCATGTGAAGGTGTGTTTTTTTTATTAATTAATGACTATTAATAAGCCGGATTAATCTCAATATAGGTAATCAGCTGTATATGGGTTTTCGATTACAATTTTATGTAATCATCCGCGCGGCTTTTAATACTTCATGATTCTATAGGAAGCAGGCTATTTAAGTAAAATTGTGAGCTTGGGCCAAGGTTGTAAAAGACAGCCGCAATGATGAAGAGAATCGCCACAACACATTACTCCGCCAGCCTGTAAGGAAATAATCCGGTGCGGGCATGCCTGAGCCTGTAATAAAACAGGGGGGGGGCTTGCCGTCCTGCCTGCGAGTTGCCCGTTTTAATAAAAACGTACAGTTGTTTTTATTGCTGGTTTCGCTGCTTTTTCAGATTAATAATTGAATGGTCTGAAAAAGCAGATGATTTCTATGACTTAACTATTTTATATCTTTATTTTTTATTGGGCCGGGCCATGTATTCATCATTTAAATAAATGGTTTAGTTAAAAATGGTAAAGATAAGCTGGTTTTGGCTGGCTTGACTCCGGTTTAAATAATCGTGGAGCCGAAAGTAACAGAAGCAAAAGGGCCGGGTTTTACATCACACAAAAATAAAATTTACAGCAATTTGCAAAACCGTCTGAATTGACTGCTTTATTTCAAACATAAGACCTGATTCGGTGTCTTTTTGAGTCCTGTGTCTACTTGAACAGGTATCCGAAGCGGGTCAGTTGCATCTGGTCACGGTACCAGGACAGGATTCGCCGAAGAACTTCAGCCCACGTATCCGTATCGGCAAGCCTTGCGCTCATCACGCCCATATTGGGATCGTAGATGAGTATCCCCCCAACGTGGCGGCGAAGGCAGATAACATGCCCGGCACTGCTTCCTCCTCCCAGCATATAGATCATCATATTGTCCTGGCTTGATGTCATCATGCTGATTACAACGTTGGCCACGAATGTAGTCACATCACCAATGTATGAGCGTGGCTGCTGATGGGCAGAAATAGCGTATTGGATGGCCTGCACATCCTTATCTGAAATATTGCGGCCGCTGCTCCTAACCTTATCCAGCATCTGTTTCGGCATTTTGGGGCCGGAAATCGCATGTTTTTGGGCCAGCTTGAAAGTACTTTTGCTCATCGAGCTCAGCGCTGAAAGCGTCTCCATGAGGCCGTCTGTTGCGACGTGTTCCAAAAACCAAAGGCAACTGGCATGGCAAACATCAGGATTGTCGCGCAGGTTGGTCGACGTATAGAAACTCCCATGGCGTTCATTCAAAAACCCCATCAAAATTTTTATCAGCGCATCGATATCCATTGCCAGCTCTCTTTCATGGTTAACAGGGCGGTGGGTTTTAGTGTTTTGCTGCAGCTTTGACGTCAAACAAGGCCGCTGTTCTGCGCGGCATTTACGTTAAAGCCGCAGGCCCCGGCTCATCTGCCTGAATGCCGCAAACTCAAAAAACGAAGTAAGTGAGTCACTAAAACAGAGCCAGGGAATTAAAAGTCTTCCAAGGAAAACGTACCTGACAAGACAGTAATTCCTTCACATGCCAGAAAAACCACCGGACCCAAACGCGCCAGGCTTGGTTCCCTTGAGGGCGAAGCCTGACGTGTTTTGTGTAAATATAGTACACAATATTACACGTAAATTTATTTGATCATTGCTTTTTGCAAGCAAGTGAAAGGCGGCGTAAGAATCTGGCTTTGTCTGATTGTTTTTTCAGCGGTGGCGGGATAGCGCCAGCTTGCTTTCAATTCTGTTGAGGCGTTTTATTTTTTTGACAAAAAGTATGCAACCAGGGCATTTGCATGCCCGTGGCCTATCTTGTGTTCTTCTTTTAGCATCGCTACATATTCCATGTGTTTGCGCTCGCCTGAATGATTAAGTAATTCGAGCCAATAGCTTATCGGGTGTCCGTAATTTTTCTCTATCGAAGGAAAATACGATGCGGGGCCTTTAACTTTTTGCTCTGTTGACATATACCCTCCAGGGGCAGGTTGGATTTGATGTTTTTTACATGTATTTAATGATGGCAAATCCAGACTCACCTGCGCATTACTGCGTTCGGTAATGTGCCCCATTCAGGAAAGGGGGCCGCCGGATAGCTTAGGTTTGGGCTGCTTGCGATTGAGACACATAATAACTTTTGAAGTTTTTAGTGAATGGCGTCCACCCTTACTACATGCCAGCCAAATTCCGTTTTAACGGGCTTCGCTGATATCTGACCAATATTCAGCTGCTTTACCTCATCGGCAAAATTTGCAGAAAAGGCGCCGGCAGCAGACCACTGAGCGATTCGCCCGCCCTTGTTTTTTGTACCCGGGTCGGTCGATATGGTTTTAGCCACATCCTCGAATGGCTCTCCGGCCAGCACACGGAGACGTGCCTGATTGGCCTCTTGTTCAGTGGCACACATGATGTGACTGATCAAATATTGCTTTGGCTTTGTATCAGTCGACGCACAAGCTGTAAGGATGAAAAGGCTTAACAGAAACGACAGAACTTTCATTTTTTTACCTGTATATTCAAATTGCTAATGGCTCAAACGGGTAAGATACTCAGGCGTCAGGATCGTTTTGCGGCTTGCCATAAGAAGCCCCATGGAAGGATTGGGTAGCTGGCTGTGGTGGCAAAGGGACGGAAGATACCCGCTTGCCAAGGCAGATGGCTTCGGCCCTGCCGGTGTAGCGGCCGAAGTTGGGGATTGGGTGGTAACCATGACGCTCATAAAACGAGACTGCCCGCTCATTAACCCTGCGCGTTTCCAGCCAAAGCTCGCCATAGCCAAACTCGCTTGCCATTTGCTCAAGAAACGCGAGAACAGCAGCACCTGCACTTTTAGAATTTGGCACAGCAAACATGCGCTTGAGCTCGGCCACACCAGGCTGGAGCGGGCGAAGAGCGCCGCATGCAACTGGAACGCCGGTAGATAAGCGGCAAATGGCGAAGCAAGCTCCTTCAACTTTAACGTCGCTTATATCGAATGACGCCGTACCGCTGCTGCCCGTAATCTGCTGTAGCGTCTGGGAGAGGCTGGACAGAAGCTGCTGAGCCTCTGGAGATTCGGGATCGGCTAACTCAACTTTCACGCAAGACTCCTTCAGATTGCTAAAGTTTTATTTAGGGCGCTGCAGACCGGGCCGCCTGAAAAAGCGTTCAGGCCTTTAGTGCATCACTGTGATCTGCATGGGCCACGAGTGAGCAAATCATTGCGAGCTGAAGAAATGGTATGCGCATACTGTCCCTTTTAGGTAATGGCTAACGTTAAGGTAACCGGTGATCTGCCGGCTTTTTGAATCAGTCTGTTTGAATCAGCAACGTCCAGCGGCTGAAAGGAGCGAGGCTGAGCGCTGGGTTAGACATCAGTCGGAACGCGACCCAATGAAGATAACTGCCTTATTACTGCTGCGGAACAAAAAGGCAAAATCCCAGAAAACAGGATAGGCTGGGTGGCCTTCTTCCAGCCAAAACTGTTCGACTCTTTGTGACTCTTTTATGGTATTTCGAACGTCAGCCAATATTTCGGCTAGCAGGCTTTTGAAGTTCGCAGAATTCAGTACATCAGCGGATGGCCCCGCACCGCTATCGCCTGCATAGGTAAGACTTGCCTCTATTTCAGGAAGAATATCAGTGACGGCAATGTTCCGGATGCCATTGATAACCACACTCGGCCCAAGCGCCAGGCAAACCAGCTCTGACGAAGAAATACCTTCGCGAGCTACCATCTCATAAGTGCGTAGAAATACAGAGTAGTTCAGCGCGCCTTCGTTGAGAAGATCACTGATTTTTGATAAGAGTGTGTTAATCATAGGCGTGAATGTCATAACGTTTGAGGTGAGCGGCGCGCGAGGGCATGCCGTTGCGTGTCCGCTTGACCTAAGGGCTAGGCTGCAGGCTCTTGATGCTGATGCTCCACGAGCTGAGCAGCGAGGTGAAGCCTGAGGATCTTTTCCAGCGCAGGTGAAGGGGCGTTTGGATCAGAAGCCTTCAGAAGCGTAAAGATGTTTCTTCCTAGTTGAACCGGGGTCATAATGATGCCCCATGGAAATCCCCACCAGCCAAGAAACAGTGAGAAAGCGGTATCGCCCAGCTTCTGCTTTGTGCCGCATGACTTGCAAGCAACCAGCGGCCTGCTTGACCACGAGGTCATAACCAGTGCTGACCAAACCCGGTACGACGTATGTACATCGACTGGACCGGGGCCTGAACATTTTGGACAACTGCCCTGGTAGACCCGGTAGATGTAAGAGGCAACGTCCGCAGGTGAAAGTTGATTCGCAACTAAGGCAAGTGCCCCTTTTTGCGCGCATTTCTCATTGCAGAAGCGAAGATCGCCAGTGCGCTTGCCTCCGAAAAGAATTGTTGTGTTGCAGTATGAGCATGAAGCCATGGTTTTCTCTTTAGGTTTTTGCTGCGATTGAATCAAAAAGCCGCACGTTCCGGCCAGTCAGCCTGATTGATGAGTCAGGCTTTGCCCTTGTTGAAAAGCTGTTTCTCCCAGCGCGAATTACGAAGCAGATATATGCCGATGAGCGTGCCGATTGGAATGCCAGCGAGCATAAATAGTGCAACGATGATGGAGGCTGTTTGCGCTATTGAGTTTGCGCGGGCGGCGCCATAGGCGATTAGTCCATGGACTATAACCGGGATGCAGAAAATCAAAGGAACGGCGAAGTCCTTAATGCTTTCAGATCTAAATACGAAAACAGCAAAAACAATAGCGGCAATGGCCGTATAGAAAATGGCCAAAATACGATGGGCAGTCATTGCCTTTTCATTTTTTGGGATGCTGTTGCTTTCGTATGTTTGTTGATACTCATCCATGTGAATCCCCTCTGACGTCTGAATTAAGCCGGCCCGCGAAGCGGATTTGGCTTTAATGAATTGTTTGGCCCTGCTTTTGCGATACGAAAGCCGGTGGCAAAGCCTAAGCCTGCGAAGAACCAGATAAGGGTGCTGACCACTTCGAAGGTGTTGCGCAGCTCGGGATGATTGATGGCCAGCGGGGGGAGGATCATGGCGCGAAGCAGGCAGACCACTGCCATGCCCAACAGGCCCAGTCGCTGTAGCGGTGGCCGGCCAACCAGCCCAACCACGGACGCAGCATACAACGCGCAGATTGCCATCAGCCCGGCAATAGTCAGTGCGCTGACCGGAGCCAGCTAGGTTCCGGCACGAGCAGATGCAAACACGGATGGCGGGGCATTGAAAAAGGCGAACCAGGACGGACCGGCAATGACGGCGCCTGCGTGAATGACCACACCTGCCACGGCTATCAGTATGGCCAGGTAAACCAACAAGATGTTCGGTTGTTTCATTGCTGGGCCTGACGTTTGACATTAGAGGCGCGCTTTAGCGCATCCCGCTTGATGGACGGGTTAGGTTTAGATGGCATTTAGATTGGCTCCAAATCGGTGGGAAATTTTGAGGACTCAACCCATTCGGGTTCGGAAATATCTCCGCTTTTATTTCGATGATGCCAAGCCCGGTTTAAATGCGAATAAACATGGCCTAAATCAACTCTCAAATTGACTTCATCATATTCCGGGGTGTTTTGAGATTCCGTAATGAGGTTGCTTAGATGCTCTCTTGCATCATTTAACTCATGCATCAACATGGCCCAGCCGACAGGATTTTGTTCTTTATTTATCATCGCCGAAATGCTTGTACCTAAGTTGCAAGTGAGGGGCCGCCGGAGCGAAGCACCGGGAACCAAAAGCGCAGCGGTTGCCCCGCCCGGCTGCAGGGTTATGTGGCATTACTCGTAAGCCTTCAGCGTTTCGAAAATGTCCTGTACCAAAGTTTTAAATTGACTGTGCACTGATTCCGATAACTTTTTTGCATTATCAAAGTTCGGTGCCGAAAGCAGAGGAGCTTCGAAAATTGAATACTCCGGCATTGCCTCGTTATTCACCCACTTCACATCGCTTAGTTTTTTCCAATAAAGGATCTGCACATCCTTTGTTTGTCCAAGCAGCCACAATTCAAAGTTTGCGTTTTTATGGTTTAGAACCAATGCAAGCTTTAGCTTTCTAGTCTTGAGATAATTGTTTTGTAAGTAAAAGTATGTGAAATCTATGTAACCATGCAGCACATTCGCTACCGAGAATTCACCTTGGTATTTTTTTAAGAATTCAGTTCTTAGATTTTGAACAATACCAACTAAGTCTTGATAGGTTTTCTGGAGCTCTCCGCTGGAAAATACGCTTTTGTAAGCTGGTATACGTGCATTAAGACTATTGCTTGGCATCACCCATTCCTTCCAAAATCAACTGCACATAATGTTTGAGCTAACCGGTATGCCGTTGCGGGCCGGTTGAGCGATGGCTTAGGCCGTGCTTTGCAACCTGGCAGCGCCACGATAAAAAAGCAGCCAGAAGCCGAGCGAGACCTCGTAGATGAACATAGGGAGCATGCCGGCGACAAAGTAGTCGCTGGTGTTGGGCGACAAGACGACGCCAAAGGAATAGCTGGCGAGAAGAACTGATGCAAGTATCCCCCACGCAGCCAGGATCTTGGGGACGTAGCCTGAACGGAACAGCAAGAAGGCGAAAACTGCGGAGCCCAGGCCTAGTGGAATAAAGCCAATACCAAGCCCTGCCATCTGACCGTGCAACACCATGCCCACCATGCTGTGAAGTTGAGATTGAGTTAACCCTCCCGTGTACTCGCCGCCACCAAGCAGCGACATGCCTACCATGCCGAAAGCGATGGCAGAGAAGTGGACGCCCAGCTCAATCGTTCGGAAGATGAGCGCCAGGACCGCCAAATGAGAGTCGATTTCCCGGAGCAAGAGAAACAATGCCCATACAAGGACTGCGACCCCAACAAAGGTGAGAAGATCAGTCGCAAGGCCGATCCGGTACAAAGAATTTGATGCAATCAAGTTTGCGGCTGACCGTGCTGCGCTACTGCCGTCCAGCAGCGAACTGCGAACGTATGCTTCACCGAAGAGAGCGAATGCAATGGTAGCAAGGTACATCGCACCTGCGATGCGCGCCAAGCGAACCCGTTGACCCACCGACATCGCACGAGAGCTGGTTGAGTGCATACACTGAAGTCCTTGAATGCTGGCTGCGCGGCCTAACATTTGACATTAGAGGCGCGCTTTAGTGCGTCCCGCTTGAATGACAGGTTAGGCATGGAAACGCTCCGCAAGAGATTGACAGGCTGCTAACCCCACTTTTTTTGCCCACACAGTAGCTGCATCAATTTCGGGTTGATGCTTAGCTAAAGCTTCTTTAGACCATAATTCTCTTGATGTACCAATGGGAAGACTATCCGTTTCGGATGCAATTACAACAAAAGCCATAAAGTCAGGGTCGTTTTCTTCGACTGCGGCTTCATGGCGCAAAGATGCCAACTCAATCGCACCTTCAATAAATCCAACCTCGCCACTGAGCATGCCAAACGCTACAGTGCCTACGCGTTTGTGAACGGACAAAGCGTAGCTTTCATTCGTGATTACAGCGGACATAAATGCCTAACGCTTGAAATAACCGACGCGCTTTAGCGTGTCCGGCGCAGAAGGTGCGAAGTTGATTGAATTGTTAGCCATATTTCGCAATTACCTCCATACATTCTACAAGTATCAGCTCCCGATATTTCGACTCGATTTTTGCTAAAACTTTATCGGTTTTCAAAAGATATTTGTGCTCCATGTACAAGCGCGGAGGGCCAAATGGGATGTCAAGAGGAATTGCCTCAATAAACTGCCGGAATACTTTGTGTGAATCTTTAAATTCTGGTCCTAAATGATAGAGCGCATTTACCACTCGATGAGCGCCATGAGCCATACCCACCTCAAAAGAAAGTAGCGCCCTTGCGGCAGAAACCAAACGCTTTAATCGAGCTATTCTTTGTTCGGGAGTCATTGTGCCTAACGCTGGGCTATGCGGACGGCCGGTTTTTTCAGTCGTTGAGCTTGAGCCCATGTTAGCGCCCATACGGGCTTGCCATATGTGACTCTTGGAATGCTTTTAACTTGGGGCTGAGGAACAAATATGCTGCCGAGCCGGCCAAGAACAGCGCATACCCGTAGTTGAAACCTTTATCTACAGTGGGAAGCCTTGAAGAGACCAGAGCTCCATAGCTTGTAAACGCGGCACCGATAATGAAAAGACCGCCGAGCACCCAAGTTGATGATTGACTGCCCTTATACGCTTTCCAACCTGCGATTCCCCAAATCGCCAGCGGAGCGAGTGAGTAAATCTGTCCAGTAAGAAAAGCGTCTGCAACCTTGATAAGGAAATATGTTGCGAGAATTGCAATGAGAGTGCATGGGGCTTTCATGTGTTCCTTTTGGCGCTAACAAGAAGTAGACACCCTAAAACGGCAGAAAACCACCGTCCTTTGTGCATAAAAACGCTGCACTCCCTTTAAATCACTTGCTGGGCGCGGCCCGAAGTGATTTATGCCGATATACTACACCCGATTGAGCGGATGTTTCCACCTTGCCACTACTGTTGAGTCAGGTTGGTGGTTGATTTTTTGTGGTGGGATGTAAGGAGTTGGCTTGGTTTAGTATGAATAAAGGTGCATTCACTGTCATGTTCAATTAACTTTTCTGCAGGCTGATTACTTACCGCAATAAAAATGCGGCCTCCGGGGCCGCATTTTGTTGATGAAAGGTTTGAGCAAAATCTCAAACGGTTCAAAGCGGTATATGCCCCGCGAATCATGCGGGGCATATATAGAGCGCTAAGTCAGAGAAGGGGGCTCTTTAAAATTTGTAAGTCAGCTTGGCCGAGGCAAAGCGGCCGCGCGGGTCTGCTTGGGTGTGGTCAAAGAAATCAGTTGAAGAATCCCACGGTGGGCGGGTATTACTCAGGTTGATGACTTTGGCGGTCAGCGTGGTGTCTTTGGCGAGTTTCCAGCTGGCCGTCAGATCAAAGGTGTTGAATGAGTCAACATATTTGGCGGTATCGGTGTCGCTGGCAAAAGCCTGATCGTAGCCGCCAATATAGTTCCATGTCAGGGTGGTGGACCATGCGCCAATTTCCCATGTGGCATCGCTGACGGCGCGCCATTTTGGAATCGAGCCAAATTGGTTGCTGCCTGCGCCATCGGTGAGTGGCTCGCCAGTGGAAAGCGGCTCAGCAAATCTTAAAACATGGCTGATCTGGCTGCCCAGTTTTAAGCTGCCGTAGTCTTTGCTGTTAAAGCGCTGACGTAAATCCAGATCAATGCCCGATGTTTCGCGATCGCCCATATTGCTGTACTGGCGATAAAGCGTGCTGATGCGCCCCTTATCATCGCGCACAATTTTGCCTGAATCACGGCTTTCGTTGGCGATAATATCCACGCCACTTTGCGTGCCAATCAGACCACTTTGCTTAATGTTGTAGTAATCAAGGCCAATGCTGCTGTCGTTTGTTGGCGAGAGCACAAAGCCCAGATTAAAGTTATCCGAGCGCTCCGGCTGCAGATCTTTATTGGCGGCGATAATATTGGTTACGCCGCGTGATTTGGTCGGTGCAATCGGGTCGCGCGGATCAACCACAGCGCCATAGCTGACTGCCGAGCTTTTGGTGATTTCTGGCAAAGAGGGCGCACGGAAGCCGCGTGAAGCAGAGCCGCGCAGCAGCAGCCAGTCTGCAGCCTGATAACGGGCGCTGGCTTTAGGCGAGAAGGCATTGCCAAAATCGCTGTAATGATCGGCCCGTGCTGCCAGGTTGACGTTTAAGTCTTTAATCACCGGAATGTTGAGCTCGGCAAAGACGGCGGAGACTTTGCGTTCGCCATCGATAATATTAATCGCCGGGCGCAGCTCGGTGCCTGAAAGTACGGCATCGGACGTGCGTGAATCCATTTTCTCCTGACGGAACTGCGCGCCGGTGGCAAAGCCCACACTGCCAGCAGGCAGCTCGAACAATTCGGGCGAGGATGCGCTGATATCAGCAGTAATCAGGCTGGATTTGGCCGGGCGCAGGGTAGAGAGGCGCAGGCGGTTACGCACTTCTTCGCTGTTTTTTGATTGATCGGCAAAGTTGTAGCTGCCGTCTTTTAATACTTTTTCGTATTCATAGCGGTTTACAAAATTCTGTACGGTTTCTTCCAGCGAGCTTTGTGAATAGCCAAGCGATGCATCCCAATCCCAGCCAAAGGCCGTGCCTTTGATGCCGGATAAAACACGATGCAGGGTCACTTCATCGGTTTTCAGGCGTTTACCCAAATCAAACAGCGTGGCGGTGAAATCCAGCGGCGTGGTGCCAGGGTTATTGGGGTGGCCGACTGGCAATTTATTATTAATGGTGTCTAAAGCTTGCTTCTGATTATTCCATGCGCGCAAGGTGCTGCTAACTGTGAGTGGAGCGGCAAAAGTCAGATTAGCGCGGGAGAAACCATATAAATATTCTGCATAGGCTTGCGTATCATCGTTAATCCGCAAATTGGCGCGGGCAAAGGCGTGATAGCGCTCAATCCCTGGAATCAGCGTGCTGTAGGGAGCATCGTTATAGGCCAAAACCTGGCCGGTTTTACCGTTCGTAATGCTGCTGTAGTCTGTAAGCCTGATCGGGCCTTGCGGGCCGCCCAATAGCTTGGTTGGGTCGCCATCGTAGTAATTAGTGATCACCCGGTTCAGGCTGCCACCCGATTGGTTTCTGAAGTCGCCATCTTTCATCCAGCTCACATCGCTTTGGTCGAGCTGATCGCGCTTTTGCCCGTCTAAAGAAAATACGACATTGAAATTGTCTTCATTAAAATCACCAAAGCCGGTTTTGATCGAAAAGTTCTTTTCGGTCTGCCCGGTGCCTTCGGTGGATGAGCCCAGCTCGGCGCTTAGCTCGGTGCCTTTAAATTCTGAATATAAAATAATATTCACTACGCCCGCCACGGCATCCGAGCCGTAAACAGACGATGCGCCGTCTTTTAACACTTCAATTCTTTGCACGGCCGCCATTGGCAGGCTGTTCAGATCAACAAAGGTTTCTTGTAAGTTTTGTGCCGTGGCATAGCTGCTGATGCGCTTGCCATTAATCAGCACCAAGGTGTTCTTCTGGCCAAGCCCGCGTAAGGAAACGCCGGAGGTGCCTGCGGAGAAGCTGCCGGTAAATTGCTCGTTATAGCTGTTGCCGCTATTGGCAGAGATAGAGCGGATCACTTCAGAGACGCTGGTTTTGCCGCTGGCGGCAATTTCTTTGGCGCTGATCACCTGCACGGCGGTTGCGCCGGCTTTCTGGCTGACGCGAATATTAGAGCCGGTTACGGTCACGCGTTCTACTTTATTGGGCGTGGTTTCTGCTGCAACAGCAGGAAAAGCAGCGCTAATGGCCAGCGCGATGGCTAATGGTTTAAACATACTATCCTCGGTACATCTCTGTGGAGCTGAAAAAAGGCAAAGTTTGTCCCTGCGCCTTGTCTGAGCAAGGCGCATTTTTTATGCAGGGATAAGGTTTAAAGAGAGCGGCAGCAGCAGTGGCTGTTGGGCAGGGCGATCAGAGGGAAGAGATTTGCTTGCATGGCATTGCTTTCTTGGTAAGGTGTGAAACACTATAACGAGTGTTTAAAATTACCAAAAAGAATATAAAATTAATTATATATACTTATTTGGAATATAAGGCGTGGAGTAAGGAGTAAACATGGCAGAAAATAGCAGGGAAATGTGTAAATGAGGGGCAATATGCCTCAGTAGCCGGGGCTTTTTGATTGGGAATCAAGGGCTTGCTTGACGATCAAAGTGCTTGGGCTTTAAGCAGCGTTTGCAAGGTTTTGAATCCATGCTTTTGCAGTGAGCATGGCGTTTTTATGGAGAACCACACCGGCGCGATGGATTTTCTGTGTGCGCTGTGGTCTTTTTGGCACTACGGAGCCGTTTCTGGCTTTGGCTGATTCCGGGGGCAAAAAAAACGCCGCTCTTCAAATGAGCGGCGTTTTAGTGTGGGCGGAGTGCTTAGCTGGGCATCTCTTCACCCAGCGCAGTGATCAGCTCAGGAATAAACTGGCGTAATTCGCCGGTGGCCAGCGCAAAGCTGGATTCAAACATCGCGTCTTGCGTATCCACATCGGCGTCTTTCAGCTCGTCTTCTAATACATCCAGCATGCTCATGCGCTTGATTTCCAGCTTTTCAGTCAGCTGGAATGCAATGCGCTCATTCCACGCCATGCCCATTTTGCTGACCAGCTTGCCGGTGGCAAGGTGCTGCTTAACTTCATCACTATGTAAATCCTGGCGAACAAAGCGGGCAATTGCGCCATCGTCGCCGGGGAATTTCAATTCACAATCGGCATCCAGCTCAAAAGGCACCGGCACTTCGTTTTCCAGCCAGCTGGTCATGGCGGTTTGTGGTGTGATTTGAGTTTGAATCAATCGCGTTGGCAGGCTGCCCAGCGCATCTCTTAAGCTGACCAGCAGGTTTTCAGCTTTGGCGGCTGCGGCGCTATCCACCAAAATTAAATTGAGCTTTAAATCAATCAGGGCGCGGTGGGTGCTGACGCGGGTAAAGGCGCGCGGGCGAAGTTCTTCTGCCACGCGCTCACGAATATCTTTGGCTTCTTTGCGGCCCACTTTACGCGCTTCTTCTTCCTCTATATGGCGGATGCGCTCTTCTGCTTCTTGCTTAACCACCACGGCAGGCAGGATTTTTTCTTCTGTTTTTAAGCAGACTAAAACCATATCCTGGCGGGCAAAAATAAATTCATCCGGCACATGCGGTGCAGGCGGAATCCAGCCCTGGCTCATCAAATCATGGCTGCCACAGGGGAAAAATGGCTTTTTAATTAAGCATTCGGCAATTGATTCGGCCGAAAGTGCATGTTCGGGGCTAAGGCGGTAGAGCTGAATATTACGAAACCAGAGCATGGCAGAAACTCGATTAAAGGCAGTGAGGGGAGTGATTGCTTACAGAGCATTTGCTAAAGCGGCTCAGAGATCAGGGTTGATATTTTACGGTATTCAATGGGCGATAAATTAAGCGTTAGCGGGACGATTGTCCAGCCAAAAATTTGCCTGCAGCAAGGTGGTTTAAATGGCGGAGTGTTATTTTGGGGCTGCTTGGGAGCATGCCGCCAAAGGCAGGCGTCTGGAGTTTGCTTGTCAGGCGGGCTTACATCATTATTTTTTGCTGATGAATAACTTTTGCCACACGGAGTAAATCCGGCTGAGCGCTGCCGCTTGAAATCGCATAACCCATGCTTTTATCCACCCAGTAAAACACATTTACCGGTCCGTCCTGACCAAATTGAAAGGCGGAGCTGGCTTTGGTTTGAGAAGGAATTTCCCGGGTGACATACAGCGTAAGCCTTTGGCCTGATGCATCGTGGTACATCAGCTGGGCGACCGGCCCGCGCTCGCCCGGCAATAGCCTGCCCCCGATCAGTGTGTAGCCAACAGATTGCAGGCTGGGCGGCTTGATTGGGGAGCCTAAGCGCCGCGATAACCAGTGCTCCAGTTGTTGTTCCTCATCCGCGCCAACTTCAACGGGGCGGCTGGTGTCCGGGCTGTAAACCACATGGGCCACGGCAGCCCGCCTGGCAAAGCCAGCCAGCTTATGGGGGGCATCATCCCCGGCAGAGGGCTGTATAAAGGCGGTTTGCAACAGGTTTTCATCGGCCATGCCCCTTGCTACCCATGCGGACCCGGCGCTGCTGATTGCAATGACGATGCCAGCGGCAATCCTTTGCAAATGCCACTGCTTTGGCGGCTTGGCTGCATATTGCAGGCGTGGGGATATTTTTTCATTGAGCACGGGATGATATAAATCACGCAAAGCTTGTTTTTGCGCCTGATAGCTTTGCATGCGCCGTGCTTCTTCGGGATGCGCTGCCAGATATGCTTCAACTTCAAGCTGTCTCTCTGAGGAAAGCTGTCCGTCAATACTGGCGTGGAGTTCTGCTTCAGTCACCGTGTGCGTTGGATTCATCGGGGGGCTCATTTGACGATTTTTAAGCGGACAGGCTTAGCTTGTGTTTCCAGTACGATGCGTAAGCGCTCACGGCCTCGTGATAGCCGGGACATCACCGTGCCGACAGGAATATTTAATGTTTTGGCAATATCTGCGTAAGCCATTTCTTCCAGTGCCACCAGTAGTAATACTTCTCTTTGCTCATCGGGCAGCTGATTGAGTGCCGCTTGTAAATCACGCATCGCCAGCTGTTCTCCTTGCCGGGCAGAAACAGGGGTTTCCGGGGTGTTGTCATCCAGCTCAACCGTGTTAATCCGCGGGCGGCGTGCACCATCAGCGTGCAGATTATGCATGATGCTGAACAGCCAGGCGCGCATATCAGCAACCCCTCGCCACAGGCTGGATTTCAGCCATGCGCGTTCCAGTGTGTCTTGCACCAGATCGTCGGCCTCTTCTTTATGCCGCACCAGCGCCCGCGCATATCTGCGCAGGCGCGGCAGCATATTCAGCAGTTCGCGCTCGTCGCACTGCATGGAACGCGCTTAGTTAAAATTTAATTGTGGATCAATTTGCCATGTTTCATTGATGATTTTTCCTTCACGCCAGATCAGTACATAGCGGACTTTGATGTTGGCTTTGCCTTCAAAGAAAACATTGGCGGTGACGGTTGCCCCTTTGGGGTTGAGTGACTCTTCCAGTTTTCCGATGCTGACTTTTTGCGTGCCCTGCGCCTGGGTGAATTTATTCCATACCGTGCTGATGGCTGTTTTGCCCGCATAGAGGCCATCAATAGGGCCACCTATCCAGTTGAACTGGGCTTGCTCGGTATAGCTTTGCATCAGTTGTGCAACATCTCCTGAAGCGATGCTTTGAAAGTGAGCGCGGCTGTCTTCTGCGGGCGAGGCAAAAACATGAGCGCTCAGCAAAATGAGGGCTGCAGGTAAAAGGGCGCGTTTAAGCATGGTGATCAATCCTGTGTGTTATCGGGTGTGGAAACAGCCGGCTGGGCGGGGCATTGCCTGCTTTGCTTAAGCTGCTTAATTAAAGTGAGGCTGATTTTTGGGGGGCAACAATTTGCTGCACAATTTTTTGGCTGTCGCGGTCAACTTTGGCAATGCTGAGATCTTCATTGAGCACATAGGCCAGTTTGCCGTCGCGGGTAAATGCAATGGCCTGGCGCGGCTGCTTAAAGCCGGTGATGGTGGCCGCTACCTGCAGAGTGGCAATATCAACCACCGAAACGGTCTGATCGGCCAGATTGCCCGCATAAATAAAACGGCCATCCGGCGAGAGCGCTGCACCGTAAGGCTCGCGGCCAACAGCAACGAGGTTTTTGATTTCCCGTTTGGCAATATCAACAACCGCAAGAGTGTGTGTGCCGCTATTGGCGGCAAACAGCGTCTTGCCGTCTGCGCTGATTGAAATTGCGCGAATCTTGCTGAAGTCTTTGATCTCCCCCTCAATTTTGTCGGTCTTAGTGTCAATAATTGTGACTTTGTCGCCCAGAAAATTGGTGACATAGAGTTTGCTGCCATCGGGGCTAAGCTTTACACCCTGGCGGGGCTGAGCAAAGCCGGTGATTACACTGCGCGCCAGCCCACTGTGGGTATCAAAGCGGGTGACAGTGTTTGAGGCTTGGTTGTTCAGATATAAATTTTGGCCATCTTTGCTGATCGCCGTGCCAAAGGCGCCCGGGCCTGCGGCCATGCGCGACAGGACTTGCAGGGTGGCGGTGTCTGTTTTTATGATTTCACCAAGGCTGCTGTCGGAGACATAAAACGATTTGCCATCCGGAGCGAAAACAATATTTCTTGGTGTGATATAACCAGGTAAGGTTTGGCGAAGCTCCCCTTTTTTAAGATCGTAAACAAGCAACTCCGGGCGCTCGCTATAAGAGACGACCGCCGTGCTTTCATCAGGGCTCAGGGCCAGCGAATTGTTACGGATCTGGCTGTCAAATTTTACGGAGTTGGTGTCAGCGGCCCATAAACCAGAGCTGCAAGTCATGGATAAAAGGGCAGTACACAGATGGGCTGCGGTGGTACGAAAAGGGTGCTTCATATCGATCCTGTCAAAAGTAAAGGGCCTTGCGGTATACAAAGCGCCTCTTACAAAGGTGGACGTATGGCACCGGATTTTTATTCCATCACTTGTGAATTATTTTTGCCGGGCGGGCCTGACACGATCTTGTTGAGCTTGAAAAAGATAGGCCGCTATCTGTGATGCTTCCTGCTGAGTAATGGGCGCTTTAAAGGAGAGGCGCATTTTTTCTGTGATTTTAAACCACTCTTTTTCAGATAAATGGGGTTGATATAAAGCGTAATCGGCGGAGTGGCAAATTAAGCATTTTTGCAGTGTAGTCACATAAGCCGGGTTGGCATTGGCGGGATACATGCTGGTTTCGGCCGGGAGTTTTATTTCAAGCGCCAGTGCCGGGTTGATCAAAGCAAACAGTGCGATGATCAGGCTGAGATATTTCATGGCAGGCCTCATGATTCAAGCTGCGCATGTACGCGCTCAACCACATTGCGTGCATAGCCACCCGGATTCCATGGTTGCTCTAATGGCTGTATTTCCCCGCTATTGGCTGTTGCCCTTGCCATTAAATTAACCGGGCCATTTTTCAATTGTCTCAGGGTGATGCTCCATGGTCTGAAGGCATAATGGCCTATGTTTTTGCCCAGTGCGGCTGGAAGCCATGTTTTCCCGCCATCGGCAGAGCAATCTACAGCACGAATACCACTGCCACAGTCAAAAGCAATTCCCCGCAGCGTTAATTCACCATTGTTTAATTTTATTTTCTTGCCGTTTTCGATATTGGTAATTAACGATCGAACTTTGAGTTTGGTTAGCGGGATTTTGTTTTTAATGGGGGTATTGGGGGCGATGCCATTGTTTTCTGTGTCCGGAACCATATAGGCTTCTTTTGCAAACCAGCCATCAAATTCGGTGTTGATGACTTCTATTTCTGAAAGATGCTTCATCCAGAAGGGGGCAAAATAGCCTGGTACAACCAAGCGAGCAGGGAATCCATTCAGCATGGGCAGGGGTTCACCATTCATGGCCCATGCAATTAAAACATCATCAGATAATGCTTTATCAATATCCAAAGAGCGAATAAAAGCCGGGGTAACTGGCAAGGCCGGCTCGTCCAGCCCCCGGTATTTAATTTGCTTGGCATTGGGGCCAATACCTGCTGCTTTTAATACATCAGCCAGCCTGACGCCTGTCACTTTAAAACAGGCCATAGAGCCATTGCCGAGCTGTGCACCTGGCACGCGGGGTGAAAACAATGCACGGCCATTTCCTGCGCATTGCATCACAACATTGAATGAAACCTGATTAAAGCGCTGTTTTAAATCTGCAATACTGAGTTTAAGCGGATGGTTTACATTTCCTTTAATACTTATAAGATGTGTGCTTTCGTCGATATTAAGCGGGTGATTGGCAAGGTGGTAACGCACAAACACCGCTTTATTGGGCGTAATCAGGCTCTGATCAAAATAAGAAAAAGGGGTTTCTAAATGAACGGGGCGGGTGGTGATTCTGAGTAATGGATGTTTTTGCGGATAGGGTACTAATTCCCTTCGCCCGTTCTCAAAACCCTGGTCAAGCATTGAAAGTGCCCACGATTTATGAGGAAAGGAAAGCATGCCTGCAGATACGGCAGAGGCAAGCCCCCCTTTAAGAAGGGTTCTTCTGCTGAAAAATGAATGTTCATTTTTTTTCATAATGAGCGCCTTGTGATAAATAGCCTGCTTTGAATTGCTTCAGCTTATTTTTGTTTTAGAACCCAGCTCACAATCGTTTTCATGTCTTCCGGATTAATTTGTGGATTAGGCGGCATAGGCATCGATCCCCATACGCCACCGCCGCCATTTTTTACTTTGGCCATCAGCATATTTAAAGCGCCTGCATTGCCTTTATATTTAAGCGCCACGTCTTTATAAGAAGGGCCGACTATTTTTGTGTCCACCGAGTGACAGGCGAGGCAATTGTTTTTTTGCGCCAGCGCCATGCCATCAGCAGCAAAAGAGTAGCCCGACAGCAGGCCGATTGATAAAGCGAATGCGCTTTGTTTGAGTAAGTTCATATATATATCCCGTGGTGTAGTGATTCATTTTTTTATTTGAAGTGCAAATCAGTTGCTGCCGTTTTTAAACCGGTGAGCCAGCAAGTCAGCAGCGTAGCCTGAACTGATCATTTGACATATCTAAATGATTTGAATTACATGTATAGAAAAAATGAATGCCATGAAGGCTTTGGAGCAGGGGGCTGGCATGCTTCAGCCGCTTTGCAGCCTGCGGGGGAGTGAAGTGCTTGTGCATGTGGCAGGTCTTTGTGGCCTCATCAAAGCGCATCTTTTTCGGCATGGCTTGCGGGCTTTGCCTAAAATTGTGTGGAAAAGAGCGCGCTGCGGGGAGCTAAACCCATTCAGTAATGACGAAAGCGTGTAAGTTTTGATCTGTTGCTGGGTGAAAACGTGGCTCCGGCCGCTTCTTTTAAGTGATTTGTGTCTTCCTTTCTGTGCGCGTCTATGTCATTCTTGTCGCGAATTGAGAATGGTTTCTAATCATCTGTGGTGTTGTTTACATTTTAAAGAAGGATTTCCCGTGAAGCGTCTTGTACTTGCCTCCCTGCTTGCTGCTACCTCTCTTGCTCATGCTGAAAGCGTGACTTTGTATTCGGCCCGCAATGAACAGCTCTTAAAGCCTTTACTGGATGCATTCACTAAAGAAACGGGTATTGAAGTTAAGCTGCTTACCGATAAAGAAGGCCCTTTACTTGAGCGCCTGCGCGCAGAAGCGCAAAACACCTCGGCGGATGCCCTGATTACCGTGGATGCAGGTAATTTGTGGCAGGCTTCTAAAATGGGGCTGTTGAAATCGATTCAGTCCAATACCTTAAATGACAATATCCCCGCGCATTTACGCGATCCAAAAGGCGAGTGGTATGGCCTGTCGGTGCGCGCCCGGACAATGTTCTTTAATAAGAACAAGGTAAAAGCTGCCGATTTATCCAGCTATGAAGATCTGGCTAATCCAAAGTGGAAAGGCAAGCTGTGCCTGCGTACTTCCAAAAAAGTGTACAACCAGTCTTTGGTGGGTATGATGATTGCCCAGTATGGCGAGCCTAAAACCGAGAAAATTGTTCGTGGCTGGGTAGATAACCTGGCGACTGATGTATTTCAGGACGATACCGCCATGCTGAAAGCAATTGCAGCAGGCCAGTGTGATGTGGGTATTGCCAATACTTATTACTTTGGCCGCCTGATTGAGGCGCAGCCTAATTTGCCAGTCAGCATTTTCTGGGCAAACCAGCAGGCTGAAGGCGTACATGTGAATGTGTCTGGCGCTGGGGTGACGCGTTATGCTAAAAATCAGGCGGGTGCAATTAAGCTGCTTGAATGGCTGTCGTCAGATAAAGCGCAAAATCTTTATGCTGATAAAGATATGGAATTCCCGGCTAATCCAAAAATCAAGGCTTCCCCTCTGGTTGCAAGCTGGGGGCCGTTTAAATCCAATGTGATCAATGTATCTAAAGCCGGTGAGTTGCAATCGACTGCGGTACGTCTGATGGACAGAGCCGGTTATCGTTAAGCGTATCAAACGTTACAATTAAATAACGCCAGGCACGCAAATAAGGTTTGTTCCTTGTAAGTGAGTGTGGGGCGTTGCATAGTACGGGCAAGCAGATTTTCTGTCTTGCCCGTTTCTCTTCATAAAAATTGCACGGCTGCGTTAAAGACCAGTGCCTTATCTTTGCCCCCAAAGGCAGCGATAAACCTGCTTATTGTGGTTTTTTCGTGGGGCGCTGTCTCCTCTGTGTTTTCTGTGGTTCAGGATTTGGGTTTTCTTAATGATGCAAAAATTGTTCTCTAAAGGATCGCTGTACACGCTGCCGATCGCTTTACTGACCCTTATCCCCCTGCTGGTGGTGCTGTCTTCTTTTCTGCATCCGCAGCCAGAAGTCTGGCAGCATCTTTCCGAATATGTTTTGCCACGCGTGCTGAAAAACACCGCTGTTTTAATGCTGGGTGTATCGGCAGGTGTGCTGCTGCTGGGCGTTTCCCTTGCCTGGCTCACTGCCGTTTGTGAATTCCCCCTGCGGCGATTTTTTGCCTGGAGCCTGATGCTGCCGCTGGCCATGCCAGCCTATGTGCTGGCTTTTGTGCAGGTGGGTCTGCTGGATTTTACCGGGCCGGTGCAAACACTATTAAGGGAGTGGACAGGGGATTCATCCTGGTTTCCGCGTATCCGCTCAACCGGCGGGGTGATTCTGGTGCTCACCCTGGCGTTTTATCCCTATGTGTATTTGCTGGCAAGAAATGCGTTTTTAACCCAGGGCAAGCGCGGGATAGAGGCCGCGCAAATGCTGGGCATGTCCAGGCGCATGGCGTTTTTTCGGGTGTCTTTGCCCATGGCGCGGCCTTGGCTGATTGGCGGGGTGCTCCTGGTGCTGATGGAAACACTGGCCGATTTTGGTACGGTTTCCATTTTTAATTACGACACCTTTACCACCGCAATTTATCAATCGTGGTTCTCTTTATTTAATTTGCCTGCCGCATCACAGCTGGCATCCATCCTGGTGCTGTTTGTGCTGGCGCTGGCCGTGGCCGAGCAATGGGGGCGTGGCCGCAGGCATTATGCGGTGCGTGGCGGATCAGCAGAGCGGATTGTTTTGCACGGTGCTGGGCGCTATCTGGCGCTGGCCTGGTGCAGCGTGGTGCTGCTTATCGCGTTTGTGATTCCCTTTATTCAACTGCTGGTTTGGGTAAAAAGCGTGTGGGCGATTGATTTTGATGAGCGCTATCCCTGGTTTATTTTGCGCTCGATTGCCATTGGCGGGATGGCGGCACTGCTGGTCACGGGCTTGGGTCTGATCCTGGTTTATGCGCAGCGCCGTTACCACGACACACGCTGGCTGGTACGTATTGCCACGCTGGGCTATGCCGTGCCGGGTACGGTGCTGGCGGTGGGCGTGTTTATCCCGATTGCCTGGCTGGATAATCTGCTTATCCCTCTGCTGGCTTACTTTGGCATTGTGACGACGCAAGTTTTAAAAGGCACTCTGGCGGTGATGCTGCTGGCGCTGGCCGCGCGTTTTATGGCTGTGGCCTTTGCGCCCATCGATACCGCCATGCAGCGGATTACCCGCAATCAGGAAGATGCCGCCCGGTCTTTAGGCTTGTCATCAAAGCAGGTATTAAGACGCGTGCATTTGCCGCTGCTGCGCGGCGGTCTGCTGACAGCCTTACTGATTGCCTTTGTTGATGTAATGAAAGAAATGCCCATTACCCTGATGACCCGCCCCTTTGGCTGGGACACCCTGGCGGTGCGTGTATTTGAAATGACTTCGGAAGGCATGTGGGAGCGGGCAGCACTGCCGAGTTTCTTTATTGTGTTGATGGGCCTGATCCCGGTGATTCTGCTGGTCAGAAAAACTGAAGACTGATAAAGGGAAGTCAAAAAAATCTGCAGAAACATAAGAAAAGCAAAGAACACAGAGTACGGGGAGAAAGCCACGAGGGGGAATAATCTTCATATAAGTTGTGGCCCCTCTTAGTTGTTCTTTGTGTTCTCCGTGTCTGCGGAACTTAGGTTTGGTCTGGTCTGTTTTAAAGGTTTATATGCTGAAAATATCTGATCTTACGATTGCCCTTGGCGGTCGTACCGTGGTGGAAAACTTATCGCTGCATTTACAAGTGGGCGAAATTGGCTGTCTGCTGGGCGCTTCCGGCTGCGGCAAAACTACTGTTTTGCGGGCTATTGCAGGTTTTGAAAAACCGGCAGCGGGCGAGATGACGCTGGCGGGCCATAAAGTCAGCAGCGCCGCTAAAATGCTGCCGCCGGAGCAGCGTCAGATTGGCATGGTGTTTCAGGATTACGCGCTTTTCCCTCACCTTACTGTGGCGGGTAATATTGCCTTTGGCCTGAGAGGTGAAAGCAAAGCAGAGCAAGAAAAACGCGTGGCCGATGCTTTGCAACTGGTGGGTTTGGGGCATGTTGAGCATCGTTATCCGCATGAATTATCTGGCGGCCAGCAGCAGCGTGTGGCACTGGCCCGGGCACTGGCCCCGCGCCCGCAGCTGTTATTGCTGGACGAGCCGTTTTCAAATTTAGATGTGGAGCTGCGCGAAAGGTTGGGGCAGGAAGTGCGCGCCATCTTAAAGGCAGCGGGCATGACGGCGATTTTAGTCACCCATGATCAGAGAGAAGCTTTTGCCGTGGCCGATAAAGTAGGGGTCATGGCCGAAGGAAAAATCCGCCAGTGGGCCACGCCTTATGATTTGTACCATAAGCCGCTGGATCGTTTTGTGGCGGATTTTGTTGGCGAAGGTGTACTGCTGCCCGGCGTAGTGGCTGAAGGCGGAAAAGTAAAAATTGAGCTGGGTGTGATTGATGGCTCTATGCCGGAGGATTGCTGCCTGGGCTGCACGGCGGATGTGCTGGTTCGCCCTGATGATGTGTTGCATGACGATGCAAGCAGTACAAAAGCCACCGTGCTGGCTAAGGCTTTTCGTGGCGCGCAATTTCTTTACACCTTAGCTCTGCCGTCAGGTCAGAAAGTATTATCGCTGGTGCCCAGTCACCACAATCATGCCGTAGGCGAGGATATTGGTATTCGCTTAGAAATTGATCATGTGATTGCGTTTAAGCGCGCATAAGTTGGCCGCAATTGCCGCTCCTGGTGCTGCTATTTTCAGGGGACTATATATTTATTTTATTATTGTTTGATTTATTCATGGCCTGAAAAGGGTTTGCTATGCTCATTAGAAAACTGACGATTCATGATGCCGCAGCCCTCAGGGCGATCCGGCTGGAAGCGGTACAAGATTCCCCTTCTTCTTTTATGCCCAATGCAGAAGAAGTGCGCGCCCGAAGTATTGAAAGCTTTGCGCAACTGCTGAGTGATCCGCAAGATGTCGTTTATGGTGTTTTTATAGAAAATGATTTAATTGCAATTGCCGGATTAAGGCGAAATAGCGCAGCAAAATTAAAACATAAAGCCAATATATTTGGTGTTTATACCCAGGCCGCTCAGCGAAAAAAAGGCATTGCCCGACGCTTATTATTAACGCTGCTTGATGATGCGTATTCTGATCCCTCCGTTGTGCAAATCACCCTGAGTGTAAATACAGAAAATTACAATGCAAAATCACTGTATGAATCCATGGGGTTTGAGCAGTACGGCCTGGAAAAAAACGCCATGCTGGTGGATGGCGTATTTATTCATGAAGCGCATTTGGTGCTTTATGTGCCTGGCAGGTTGGCGCAGTTAAATTAAAATGCGCGGCTTATTGGCCAGTATTGATTTCAGGGTGCGCCGTTAACAATTGCTGGCGCATGGCTTGCAGCTCGGCCACTTTTCTTTCCTGCTGGGCGATAAGCTCGGGTGCGATGCCCAGGGCTTTGCCTTTTCGAATATCCTCCTGCAGTTGCGCGATCTGTGCTGGCACGGCTTTGCTGAAGGCCGCCAGCTCCTGCATATTTTGCCGCGCTTCATATTGCTGGTAGGCGGCGTGATCGGCCAGCTCTGCGGGAGTCGCTGCGATGTTTTGCGCTTGCCTGATGATGGGCGGGGTGCGTGATTCACCGTTGATGCGGGCCTCTGCCATGCTTTCGGCGGCGGGGGGGTCTGCCGCATGGGCGGCTTGATTACCTGCTTCCGGGTAAAAACGGGCCAGCCAGTGTTTTTTACTTTCAGAGGCTGCCGAAGCGTTTACCCTGGCAGAGGTGATGGCTGTGGCTGGTGTATCGCTTTCATCCTTGTTTTGCAGCCAGAAAAAAGCGGCAATCAGGCAGGCTGAAAAGATAAGATATTTCATTTTAATTCAGCCTGATTTTGCCAATGGATGGGTTGACTTCAATTTTTGCATGTTGCCATTGCTGATCCAGCAGGCGCTTAAATTGCGCTCTGGATTTTTGCAGTGCAATTTGTGCGCTGGCGGCATAGCGCACTGATTCTGAATCTGCAGCCTGATAATCTTCAATACGCTGCTCTACTTTAATGATTTCCCATGTGGCTTTTTCGTCCGGGCCTACAGGGGCGCGAAAGGCTTGCGATAATTCGGTCTGGCTGAAAGCAATTTGTTCAACCCAGTTTAATGTGCCCTGATGCGTAATCCAGCCTAAATCTCCTCCTTTGTCTGCGTCGCTGGCCATTGAGTGTTGCCGGGCGATGCCTGCAAAATCTTCGCCCAGTTTTAATTGCAGAATCAGCGTTTTGGCCAGTGCTTCATTATTCACGCGGATATGCCGGGCTTTTACTTTGGCGATGCGCTTGAATTCATTTTTATGCTTGCGATAATAATCGGCTATTTCAGCAGGGCTGGTTTTTTTAGCCAGCTGTTCCAAGTGTTCACTGCGATCGTGCTGATCTCCAATCCCATAAATTTTCATCAGGGCTTCAGCGTCTTCCTGGTCTTTTAGGCTGCGGCGGTAATCATTGACGGCTGCTGTGCCAAATTTTTTATTTGCCCAATCAATTGTAAATAAATTGGCAAAGGCAATTTGAATTTGCTGATTTAAATATTCCTGATTTTTGGCGTATAGCTCGATCCGGCCCTGTACATTTTGCCGGTGGTAAATATCGTACAGGGTGAGGCTGCCTTTATTTGCCAGCTGATAGCGTAATAGCGTGATTTCTTTGGCCTGATTGATTTGCTCAGGGTTTAAGGCGTATTCCAGACTGATTTGTTGCTTAGAGCCAAAAACGGCTAGCTGTTGTGCTGCAGTCAGGGTGTTTTCTTCGATATACAGGCTTTTGAGTGTGCTGCCGGGCAGGGCTTTGACTGATTGTTCAATTTCTTTGCCGTAGAGGGCGCGCAATGAGGAGGCCAGCCTGTCTTCGATGGCGGTGTCGCGGGCAAAGGCAATACGGCTGGCGGGGTGGAGTGTTTCGGGCGGATACAGGCGGCGTGCTTCGACGGCAAGCAAACGCTGGCGCAGCATTTGGGCCAGCTGGTCTGCGGCGCTAAGCGGTTTGTCGCTGCCCAGCTGCTGCATATTGCTCAGGCTGAATTGCAACAGCGCCTCACCGTTCAGTTTTGCTGCAATGTGGCTTGGCGGATAGTTGATTTGCGCATGGGGGCTGCTGCTGATCAGCGCCAGCATCAGCCAGACGATGTGTTTAAACATAGGGAATATCCATAGAACGCAACACGGCCGGGGCCGTGTTGCTGGTATTAAATTACTGAGCGAGGCGTTCTGCTGAGCGGTTTAAGATATGGACCACCATGGCAATGGCGTGCGGGATCATCTGCCTGGCGACGCGAACGCGGTCGCCATGATCGGTAGACGATAAAACAATGCCACCATTTTTATAAGAATAGGTGCCGCCCTCAGTAAGCAGCGTGCGGATATCGGTATCGGTGGCTTTAAGCGGGCTAAAGTCTTTTAAGGCGGCCGTAATCAGGGCAGGGTTATTCAGTTGTTCGGAGTCGTAATAATCCTTCACCCATGTCTCCCAGCCGGAATGGTTATTGGCCGAGGTGGTCCATGTATGGTGGGGTTGCAGCAGATCGGTGGTATGCATGACAAAGCCCAGTGTTTGCGCGCTGGGTTGGGCTAGAAATTGCTGCCACCAGTACTGTCCCAGGTTGTCGATGGGCTGAAAGGGCATGGTTTCAAAGTCGGCGTACATATTGGCCGATGAATTGCCACCCAGGCGGTAGTGCGCTTCAGTCAGCCCGTAGCTATTGTATTTAGAGCTGTCACCAAACCAGCCTTTTAAGCCGCCTGCGCCATCGTCGAGGTAATCACCAATTAACCAGGTTTTTGCCAGCTTGTCGATATCACCAGCTACGGTCAGCTTGGCGTAGTTGTAGCCGCCAAATTTATTGCCGTGCACATCGGGGCCGGAGGTGTGGTTTTGAAAGTGCCAGTAAGAGGTGTATTGCGCAATTTTTAGTGTGCTGTATACAGGTGAGATCTGACAGCTGCCGGTCGTGGCGCCACAGAGATAAGTGTCAGCAAAGTCATCCACATCGTAAGCGCCCTGGCCCACCGTTTCGGCAAACTGCTCCCAGGTAAAGCCTGCCTTGCTGATTCCTGCGGCTAATTTTTGATATTGATTGCTGCCGGGGTTGTTTTTAATAAAGGCCATGGCATCAAGAACGATGCGCTTGTGGGTGGTTTGATCCCAGGCTTGAGCAGGGGCGGATAAACAGCAAGCGAGGGCGAATGCGGTTAAAACAAATTTCATCTTTTGCTCCGTAACTGACTCAAGCGGACGTCATGGTGGTGGATTAGGGTGGGTCTGTAGCGGTGGCGCAGCGTAGCAAGCAATGATTACGTTTATTTGTAAGATTTATGACGAAATAAATTGGGTGTTTAATATCAGTGTAGAAGGGCGCAATGTGCATTGAACTGAGGGCTTACCCCAGGCTTGCAAAATAATTTATGCAATATAAATAAAAAGAGAGGAATGAATGACATTGCAGCTGATGCCACTGGCGGATGAGAATCTGCAGACTGCCAGGAATCAAGGCACGGCATGCCAGGGTTTGAAGCAGGGAGGCTGTGCCTTGTGGCTGAGCGTGCTGCTCAGATGCTGCAGGCGGGTGTGGCAGCGGCCTGGGCCAGGCCGTTTTATATATTGCGCCCAGGTGATTTACTTGCCGTGGGAAGTTGTGGTTTCAAGCAGGCACCGCAGCATAGACGGGTGGAAATTGGCTACGCTGTGCTGGCTGTGCATCAGGGGCAGGGCTTTGCAACGGCGGCGGTGGCAGCGCTGTTACGCCTTGCATTTTTAAGCGTGGAGGCGGACGAAGTACTGGCGCAAATTAATCCGGAAAATATCGCCTCGGTTTGCGTGGTGCAAAAGCTGGGTTTTGAGCGGGGAGCCTGGCTGATTGATGAAGATGGCGAGCCACTGGTGCAGTGGCTCGCCTCAGTATCTGGCTATAAATAAAGCGCGGTGCGGGGCTAATTGCTGCGCACAATGGGCTCTATACCCAGCCGTTTAAGCTTAGCGGCCGCAGCATCTGCGCTGGCTTTATCTTTAAACGGCCCAATTTGCACGCGGGTTTCGGTATAGGCAGGAATGCCGGCGGCTTTAAGCTGGCTGAGCAGTTTGTTCGCGTTTTGTGCCTGCAGAAAAACGCCGGCTTGTACGGTATAGCCGTCACGCGTGTGCTGTGCGGCAGGATAGGCGGCTTGTGGTGCCGCAGTGATCAGGGCTTGAGCAGGCTCAGCTGCGGCGGGCGGCGCAATAACGGGTGCGGGTGCTTTAACAGGAAGCGGGGTGGTTTGGATAACTGAGCTGGGTTTGCTGCCGGGCTCTGGTGGCACAGGCTCCAGCTTTAGTGTGGGTTTGTTGCCGGGGGCGGGGCTGGGTGTGGGAGGGCTTTTATGCGCAGCACCTGCAATCACGCCGGAATCTGAGCTGGATGCAATGGGTGTGCTGATGCTTAAAGCGCTGCTGGCTTCCACCGCTGCGCTGGCTGCCGGTGTTGGAAGCGCGATTTTTTCCGGTTTTGGTTCTGCTGCTGGCTGAACAATGGGCTCGGGCGTGCTGGCAGGGGGGGGCAGGTCTTTCTGACGATCCAGCCAGTTAATGCCAAAAAGAGCCAGTACAATTAATGTGGCGGCAATACCGAGCCGCCATGCTAATTGGACTTTTAATTTTCGTTGAGCTTCTTGCTGAAGGATTGGGTCGAGAGCGTCGTTCATTGGCCGATTTCACTTGGAGTTATTATTTGTGTTTACTCAATCGCTTTGCGGGTATTACAGGGCAGACGTGTTTTTTTATTGATATTGCCTCTGCCCGAATATTTAAGTTTTAACTTGCTTGCACGGAAGCGGATAGTTCATCAGCCGGTTTTGCCTGAATTTGTTATAATGTTCGGCTAATCCAATTTTTACCGGGTAAGGCAGAGTTGTCGAGACACTGTTTTACCTGCGGGCAATTGAATTTATGTATAAAAAATGGATCTGACTTCCGGTATAGCTTGCATGATTTGCAAGCAGGCTAGCCGAGTTTTTTATACGCTGCAAATATTTTGCTTATAAAACCACCCTCTGGAGAATTACATGGCTATCGAACGCACACTTTCAATCGTTAAACCTGATGCAGTTGCTAAAAACGTAATTGGTAAGATTTACGATCGTTTTGAATCAGCAGGCCTGAAGGTTGTTGCTGCAAAGATGAAACAACTGTCCCGCGCTGAAGCTGAAGGCTTCTACGCTGTACACGCTGCACGTCCTTTCTTTAACGATCTCGTGAACTTTATGATCTCCGGTCCTGTCATGATTCAGGCTCTGGAAGGCGAAGGCGCGATCCTGAAAAACCGTGATCTGATGGGCGCAACTAATCCTAAAGAAGCAGCTGCCGGCACAATCCGTGCTGATTTCGCTGATTCTATCGATGCAAATGCAGTGCACGGCTCTGATTCTGCTGAAAATGCAGCAATCGAAATCGCTTACTTCTTTGCTTCATCCGAAGTTTACAGCCGCTGATTAATTTAGCCCGCCAGGTCTGTTTTATGCCTGGCGGCTGGCTGGTGAGTAATGTGCTGAGCAGTAAGCTGCAAAGTAAATTGCTTGGCACATCTTGCAGCTGTAGTGGCTGGGTAGTGATTTTTATATTGGGTAGAAAGTAATGTCAGTTAATTTGTTGGACTATGATGCGGCGGGTTTGGCCGGCCTGATGGCGCAATATGGCGAGAAGCCGTTTCGTGCCAAGCAGCTGATGAAATGGATTCATCAGCGTGGTGAGCCGGATTTTGATGCAATGACCGATATCGCCAAATCGTTTCGGCAAAAACTGGCCTTGGACGCGGCCGTTACGCCACCTGCTTTGATGGCCGAGCAAATTGCCAAAGATGGCACGCGCAAGTGGCTGCTGGATGTGGGTACTGGTAATGGTGTTGAAGCGGTATTTATTCCTGAAGACGATCGCGGTACGCTTTGCGTATCCAGTCAGGTGGGATGCGCTTTAGATTGTAGTTTTTGCTCTACTGCCCGTCAGGGATTTAACCGTAATTTAAGTACTGCAGAAATTATTGGTCAGCTGTGGTGGGCCAATCGCCGTATGTCGCTGGATGCGTCACGCTTGGGTGATGCTGGCCTGGAAGACAACAGAAATGGTGATACCCGCATTGTGTCTAATGTGGTAATGATGGGCATGGGCGAGCCGCTGGCAAACTACGATAATGTGGTTGCTGCCATGAAGCTGATGCTCGATGACAATGCTTACGGTTTATCCCGCCGCCGCGTAACGCTTTCAACCTCGGGTATTGTGCCTGCGATGGATCGCCTGCGTGAAGATTGTCCGGTCGCATTAGCGGTGTCCTTACACGCGCCTAATGATAGAATCCGTGATGATATTGTTCCGATCAATAAAAAGTATCCGCTGAGCCAGTTATTGGCAGCGTGTACACGTTATTTGGAAAAAGCGCCGCGTGATTTTATTACCTTCGAATATGTGATGCTTGATGGTATTAATGACAGCGTAGAAAACGCGCGTGAGCTGGTTGCACTGGTGCGTGATGTGCCTTGTAAATTTAATTTGATTCCGTTTAATCCATTCCCCAATTCGGGCTATAAGCGCTCGCAGCGGGATGCAATTATGCGGTTTCGTGATATTTTGATTAACGCGGGTTATGTGGCCACCGTGCGTAAAACACGGGGCGACGATATTGATGCTGCCTGTGGTCAGCTTGCCGGGCAGGTATTGGATAAGACCCGCCGCGTTGAAAAGCGCCTGGCAGGTGATGCCCAGGCCATTATTTTCCACCCTCAAAATGGCGATCTCTGATGAAATTACCCGTGTTCGTAATGACGGCCGCTCTGCTTGTAACTTCTTTTGCAGGTGCTGCAGAAGGTGAGGAAGACAGAGCCTCTTTGCGAACGCAATTGGGTGCAGAGTATTTAAAACGGGGGCAGTACGCAGTAGCGCTTGATGAGGTGAATAAAGCCCTTGCTGTCAATGCTTCTTATGCCCCCGCTCATAATGTTATGGCCCTGATTCATGCTGAATTGGGTGAAGACGAGGCAGCAAGACAATCTTTTGCCCGTGCAGTGCAGTTATCGCCTAATGATGCGGATATCAATCATAACTATGGCTGGTATCTGTGCCAGAAAGGGCAGTATGCAGAAGGAATACAGCTTCTTTTAGCAACTCAAAAAAATGCGCTTTACAGCACACCGGATAAATCCTTATTGGCCGCAGGGCAATGTGCATTAAAAAGTGGTGATGAAGCCAATGCGCGCATTTATTTTGAACGCGCATTACGCATCCGCCCGGATAATTTAGCAGCCAGAGCAAAGCTGGTTGAATACGGCATGCGCACGAAAGATTTGGCGCTGGCGAAACGGTATTATTCTGAACTGCAAAGGCT
Source organism: Iodobacter violaceini (assembly GCF_011601265.1). GTDB lineage: Bacteria > Pseudomonadota > Gammaproteobacteria > Burkholderiales > Chitinibacteraceae > Iodobacter > Iodobacter violaceini. The sequence goes on along the minus strand of NZ_JAAOLX010000008.1, from coordinate 209,329 downwards.
GGCCCCGGCCAGCGCAGAATTGCTTTGGCTGGGTATTCAGCTTGAGCATCAGGCAGGCAACAAAGAGTCAGAAAATAAACTGGCAGAGCAATTACGCAAGAAATTCCCCGATTCGCAAGAAATGGCCCGCCTATCCAGCGGTTCCTATGATTGATTAACGGACGTGTATGACCGAAATAATTGATTCCTCTTCAGCGCCACAGAGTGTTGTCCAGACTGCGGGTGCTGCTTTAAAGGCGCGCCGGCTTGAGTTGGGTTATTCACTTGATAAAGTATCGGCCCAGCTTAAGCTGACTCCCCGTCAAATTGAAGCGATAGAAAGCGAGCGTTTTGATGAATTGCCGGGCAATACTTTTGTCCGTGGTTTTGTGCGTAATTACGCCCGCTTCCTTGATTTGCCTATGGCCCCGTTGTTGGCGCATTTAGAAACGTGCCTGCCTCAGGAAAGACAACAAGCTGCTTTGCCCCGCGTAAATGAAGATGCCTCGGTCTTGCTTGGGTCGGGCGGTAAGGCAAATACCTTTTTGCTGGGCGCAGTGGTAACCATTGGCGTAGCGGTTGGCGCTGCAGGCGTGGTTTGGTATTTGCAGCAGCCTGTTCAGCCTGAGCTCCTTGCCTCTGCTACTGCGACACTGCCCAAAGTGGTGGTGTTGGATGAAGCCAGTGAAGTAGCCGCTCAGTCAGCAAGTCAGACGGTCAGTTTGCAGGCAAGTGCTGTGGCAACTGAAACCGCCAGTGTGGCAAGTGCCGTGGCCATTGCCAAGCCAGCCGTTGCCAGTGCGCCTGTTGCAGCCCCTGCCAGTGCAGCGCAGGCGCTTGTGCCGGGTGAGCTGACTATTGCTGTGCAGCAGGATTCCTGGGTGCAGGTGCAAGACTCAACCGGAGCTAAATTAGTCAGCGAGCTGCTCAGGCCGGGAATGGCCAGAAGCGTGTCGGGTGTTCCGCCTTATCGTTTAAAAATCGGCAATGCGCCACATACCAAACTGACTTTCCGCAATCAAATTGTCGATTTAACCACTTATACCCGTGGCGATGTAGCGACGTTCGAGTTGAAATAAAACCCTTTTAGCTGAAGCAGAACATGACAACGATTTCAATCCCCCGCCGTAAAACACGCCAAGTTCAGGTTGGTAATGTATGGGTGGGCAGTGATCATCCGGTGGTGGTGCAATCCATGACCAATACTGATACTGCCGACGCCGCAGCAACAACACAGCAGGTTTATGAGCTGTGGAAGGCTGGCTCAGAGCTCGTGCGCATTACGGTTAACAGCCCTGAGGCGGCTGCTCAGGTGGCCACTATTCGCGCCAGCCTGGATGCCATGGGTTGCGATGTGCCGCTGGTGGGGGATTTTCATTTTAATGGTGACAGGCTGCTTCGCGATTATCCTGATTGCGCGCAGGCACTGGCCAAATACCGGATTAACCCGGGTAATGTGGGCAAGGGCAGTAAGCGCGATGAAAAATACGCGTTTATGATCGGGCAGGCTGTTAAATATAAAAAGCCGGTTCGTATCGGGGTCAATTGGGGATCTCTCGATCAGTCTGTCGTTGTGAAACTGATGGATGCCAATGCGAAGCTGGATAAGCCATTGCCTGCAGATGCGGTGATGCGCGAGGCTTTGATTGTATCGGCGCTGGAATCGGCAGATCAGGCGATCAGCTGGGGCCTGAGCCCGGATCAGATTTTATTGTCCTGCAAGGTATCGCATGTGCAGGATTTGATTTCGGTTTACCGTTCATTAGCCGCTCGTTGTGATTATCCATTGCATCTGGGGCTGACAGAGGCCGGCATGGGCTCGAAAGGGATTGTAGCTTCGACCGCAGCCTTGTCGGTGCTTTTGCAGGAAGGGATCGGCGATACAATTCGTATTTCTCTTACGCCAGAGCCGGGTGGTGATCGCTGTACAGAAATTGTTGTGGCGCAGGAAATTCTGCAAACCATGGGTTTGCGCTCGTTTACACCGCTGGTAACGGCGTGCCCCGGCTGTGGCCGCACTTCTTCTACTGTGTTTCAGGAATTAGCTTCCAGCATTCAGGCCTTCCTGCGTGAGCAAATGCCTGTGTGGCGCTTGCAATACCCTGGTGTGGCCGATATGACGGTAGCCGTTATGGGCTGTGTGGTGAATGGCCCGGGCGAATCCAAACTGGCTGATGTGGGGATTTCATTGCCAGGTACAGGCGAGATTCCTGTGTGCCCTGTTTATGTAGATGGTGAAAAAACCGTGACCCTGAAAGGGGATCAGATTAGCGAGTCTTTCCAGGCGATTGTGCTGGATTATGTGCAGACCCGTTATGGCGAAGGCGGTGCAAAGCGCCAGGAATTACGCCCCAAAGTTATTCCCCTGAAGGCGATTTAAGCCTGTATGGCTGAGGTCTGTTTTATTGTGCAGGCCAGAATAAAGAAGGATGAGTTGCTGGTCAAAACAGGAAGGATTAGAGGTTTGAGTGATAAGCGGGCAGGTGTGTCAGATTGCGCAGCCTTGTTTTGATCAGTTTCAGGTGATGTATTTTACATTTCAAGTAAACCATAATTAAGAAAAAATAAATGTCTAATCAAATCCAGGGTATCAGAGGCATGAACGATGTTCTGCCGGATGCGTCACCAGTATGGCTTTATTTTGAACAAGTAACGCGCGACTGGCTGGCGGCTTATGGCTATAAAAACATTCGTATGCCGATTGTTGAATCAACCCATTTATTTGTTCGTGGCGTGGGTGAGCATACTGACATTGTTGAAAAGGAAATGTATTCCTTTGAAGACAAGCTTAATGGTGAGAAGCTGACATTACGTCCGGAAGGGACTGCAGGCTGCGTACGCTCTTGCATTGAGCATGGTCTGCTTTACAATCAAACCCAGCGCCTTTGGTATATGGGCCCGATGTATCGTCATGAACGCCCGCAAAAAGGCCGTTACCGCCAGTTTCATCAGATCGGTGTAGAAGCTTTTGGCATGGCTACCCCTGATGTGGACGCTGAAATTGTGCTGATGCTGGCCGATCTTTGGCAGCGCCTTGGCTTGAAAAATGTCAGCCTGGAAATCAACTCTCTGGGTGATAAAGAAGAGCGTGCTGCGCATCGCGAAGCGCTGATCCGCTATCTGGAGCAGTTTGTTGATATTCTGGATGAAGATGGTAAGCGCCGTCTTTATTCAAATCCGTTGCGTGTTCTGGATACAAAAAATCCTGCTTTGCAGGAAATGGCTGAAAATGCGCCAAAATTGAGTGACTTTTTGGGTGAAGAATCAAGCCAGCACTTTGAGGGCTTGAAAGCTTTGCTTGATGTGGCTGGGATTAGCTATCGCGTTAATCCGCGGCTGGTGCGTGGTTTGGATTACTACAACCGTACTGTATTTGAGTGGGTTACTACTGATTTAGGCTCGCAAGGCACAATCGCGGGCGGTGGCCGTTACGATACCCTCGTTGAAATGCTCGGTGGTAAGCCTTGTCCTGCTGTTGGTTTTGGTCTGGGTATCGAGCGCATTCTGCTGCTGATTGAAGAGCAGGCGGTGGCTGTGCCTCTGGCAGCGCCTGATGCTTATATTGTTCATCTGGGCGATGCTGCAGGGCGGCTGGCTTTTGCGGCTGCGCAGCAGTTGCGCGCTGCAGGGCTGAAAGTGGTCCTGCATTGTGGTGGTGGTAGTTTTAAATCTCAGTTTAAAAAAGCCGATGCCAGTCAGGCGCGGTATGCTGTAGTCATTGGTGAAACAGAGGCAGAAACACAGTCTGCAAATCTTAAAACGCTTAATGGTGAGGGCGCGGGCGAACAACGCACGGTCGCCCTTGCTGAACTTGCAATGATTATCTCCAATACACACGAAGGGAAGTAAAACATGGCTTTCGATCTACAAGAACAAGAACAAATTGCGGAATTCAAAGCGTGGTGGGACAGTTGGGGTAAGTTGATTTCTTTGGGTTTGCTGGCTGCTCTGGTGGCCTATGCAGGCTGGAAGGGCTGGAATGCCTATCTTGCATCGCAATCTGCTAAAGCGGGTGTCATTTATGCAGAGCTTGATAAGCAGGCACAGGCTAAAGATCTTGCAAAAATGAAGCCTGCGGCCGAGCAGTTAAAGAAAGACTATTCAGGCACTGCTTTTGCGTCCCGCGGGGCCTTGCTTTTAGCTAAATCCAGTGCAGAAGCCAATGATGTGCCTGCTGCTGTGGCTCAGTTGCAGTGGGTGATTGCGAATGCGAAAGAGGCAGGCTTGCGTGACGTGGCCCGTTTGCGTCTGGCTGCAGTGCAGCTGGATCAGAAAAAATTTGATGACGCCCTGGCCACGCTGAAGTCAAACGAAGAAACAAGTTTTGCAGGTTTGTTTTTTGAAGCGAAAGGCGATGTATTACTGATTAAGGGTGATAAGGCTGCTGCCCGTGAATCATATAAACAAGCTGTGGCTAAGCTGCCAAAAGAAGCACCTAACGTGAAGTTTGTGGAAGTGAAACTGGAAGCCCTGGGGAATTCTTAATGCAAGATCTTTATCGCTTAGTTGTTGCTGTTTCTTTATTAGGCTTATCGGCTTGCAGTACGGTCAGCAATGCGCCAGAGCCATCACCCTTGCCGGTGATTTCACAAAGCTTGTCTGTTTCCAGCCAGTGGCGTGCTTCGGCTGGCGATAAAACATTGTTCCGTTTTGTGCCAGCGGTGGATGGTGATTTGATCGTTGTCGCGGGTTCTCCTGATAAGCTGCAGGCGCTTGATGCCGCCAGTGGTAAAAGCCGCTGGCAAATCAAAACTGAGCAGGAGATTGCAGGTGGAGTAGGGTTGGGTGGCGATGTTATTGCCGTTGGCTCGGTAAAGGGTGTCGTCTTAGCGTATGATCGCGGCGGAAAGTTTCTTTGGCGTACGCAGGCATCGAGCGAAATCATGGCTCCGCCAGCTGTTGCCAAAGGGATTGTTGTGGTTAAAACCGGCGATGGCCGGGTAAGTGCATATGCTGCAGCCGACGGAAAACAACTGTGGCAATATCAAAAACAACTGCCTGCCTTGATTTTGCGTAATTATGCTGCCGCCACTATTTCTGGCAATGTGGTTTATGCTGGTTTATCAGGCGGGCGTTTGGTGGCTTTGTCACTGCAGGATGGCCGCGTGTTATGGGATAGCCCTGTTGCTATTCCGCGCGGTGCCACTGAGCTTGAACGGGTGACTGATGTGGTGGCTCCGCCTGTTGTTGATGGGCGCTTAGTGTGTGCCGTTGCTTATCAGGGACGTGTTGCGTGTTTCGATGCGGTGAGCGGCAGCGCGGCCTGGACGCGTGAACTATCCAGCTGGTCAGGTTTGGCTATGGATTATCGCTATGTTTATGCGGTAGATGCAGCGGGAAATGTGAACGCTTTCGAGCGTGAAAGTGGCCGTAGTGTCTGGCGTCAGGACAAACTGGCCGCCCGCTCAGTGACTGCTCCGGCAGTATTGGGTAAGTATCTGGTTGTGGCTGATTTTGCAGGCTACACCCACTTTTTAAATACAGAAGACGGCAGCTTTGCCGCGCAGCAGGCTACAGATGGTGCGCGCATTGCGGTTAGTCCTTTAGTGGTTGGAGAGCATTTGCTGGTGCAAACGCTATCCGGCAATGTTTTTTCAATAGGCTTAAGTAAATAAATGAAACCTACAATTGCGCTGGTTGGTCGTCCCAACGTCGGTAAATCCACGCTCTTTAACCGACTGACCAAATCGCGCGACGCTCTTGTTCACGATATTCCCGGCCTGACGCGTGACCGTCACTACGGACACGGTCTGGTCGGTGAGAAGCCTTACCTGGTAGTTGATACTGGCGGTTTTGAGCCCGTTGTCGATGAAGGCATTATGTTTGAAATGGCAAGGCAAACCTTGCAGGCCGTTGACGAAGCAGATTGCATTGTTTTTATTGTGGATGGCCGTAATGGGATTACTCCGCAAGATAAGATTATTGCAAATCGTTTACGTCAGTCGACTTGCCCTGTTTGGGTTGCGGTAAACAAAGTTGAAGGGATGAATGCATCGGTTGTATGTGCGGACTTCTTTGAGCTGGGTTTAGGCCATCCCGTGGCGATTTCTGCGTCGCATGGTGAAGGTGTGCGTCTGCTGTTTAATGAGATTCTGGAAGACTTTCCGGAGCCTGAAGAAGAAGAAGACGCGGATCACCCTAAATTTGCCGTTATTGGTCGCCCTAATGTAGGTAAATCTACATTGGTAAATGCGATTTTAGGTGAAGAGCGGGTGATTGCGTTTGATCAGCCGGGCACAACGCGTGATTCGATTTATATTGAGTTTGATCGGAATGACCGTAATTACACGATTATTGATACGGCTGGTGTACGAAAGCGCGGCAAGGTGACTGATGTGATCGAGAAATTCTCGGTCATTAAAACCATGCAGGCGGTAGAAGATGCAAATGTGGCTGTGCTGGTGCTGGATGCAACGCAGGAAGTATCTGATCAGGATGCACGTATTGCCAGCTTCGTACTTGAGACTGGCCGGGCATTGGTTGTAGCCATAAATAAGTGGGAATCTGCTGATCAATTCCAGAAAGATATGATTAAGCGTGAAATCAGCCGGAAGCTGGGCTTTCTGGAATTTGCTAAATTCCATTATATTTCTGCATTGCAAGGGCAGGGGGTGGGTGAGTTGTTTGGCTCTATCGACCAGGCCTATGCTGCTGCAATGATTAAAATTCCTACGCCTAAGCTGATTCGCGGTCTGGAAATTGCGCTTGAGCGTCAGCAGCCGCCTATTGCCGGTAAAATCCGCCCTAAAATGCGTTATTGCCACCAGGGGGGCACTAATCCGCCTGTGGTGATTGTTCACGGCAATGCGCTGGAAAAAGTGCCGGACTCTTATTGGCGCTATCTTGAGCATCACTTTATGAAGATGTTCAATTTGCAAGGTACGCCATTGCGTGTGCAGTTTAAAAAGAACGTTAATCCGTTTGAGCAGAAAAAGCCAGCGGGTGCCAAGCCTATGCCTATGGCGCATCTGAAAGGTGCGAAACCAAAAAAATACGGTAAACGCTGATAAAGCTTGAAAGTATTTCGGAATTTTCACGCTTGGCATAGAATGCGTTTTGTACTATAACAGTCCGTCGAAATGCAAAGTAATGCGCTAAGACTGGGTCAAAAAATATTGAAATAACTGTGTTTTACTATAAAAAGACCTGTTTTTTAGCATTTTTTACTATGGCCTCGGTGCTGATTTTGCTTTTCAATGGACTGACAAGCGTAAGACCCATCTGTCTCTATCAAGATATAACAAGAATTTGGAGAAAAATATAATGAGCACCAAGGGGCAAATGTTGCAAGACCCATTCTTGAATGTACTGCGTAAAGAGCATGTGCCTGTTTACATTTATCTTGTAAACGGGATTAAGTTGCAGGGGCAAATTGAGTCTTTTGACCAGTACGTTGTTTTGCTGCGTAATAATGTGACGCAGATGGTTTATAAGCACGCAATTTCGACTGTAGTGCCTTCACGTCCGGTATCTATTCCGCATGAGCATGCAGGTCAGTTACCTTCTGTGACTGATGTTGTGCTTGATGCCTGAGGATCTGCTGATCTCATTGAAATGGCTTCAGTAAAAGCAGTACGGTTTAAAAACCCCGATGGACTGGGTCTTTCGGGGTTTTTTGTGTTGGGCTAAAACAGCTTTGCACGGTATTTGTTGATTAAAAGGTCATGCATGTTTGAACGCCATAAGGGTGGAGACAGAGCCGTCTTGGTTTGCCTTGATTTTGGTGAGGTGGATTATCAGGATGGAGTGGAAGAGTTTGTTCAGCTGGTAGAAAGTGCAGGGGCCCAAATTCTTGCAACGGTTGAGGGTAAGCGCAGCCGGCCTGATCGTGCCTACTTTGCGGGTACAGGCAAGGTGCAGGAAATTGCTGAAGTGGTACGGGTTCATGAGGCGGAACTGGTTATTTTTAACCATCAGCTTTCACCATCGCAAGAGCGCAATTTAGAAAAGGTTTTACAGTGCCGGGTTGTGGATCGCACGACGCTGATTTTAGATATTTTTGCACAGCGTGCACGGACTGCAGAAGGCAAATTGCAGGTGGAATTAGCGCAACTGTCGCATATTTCTACACGCTTGATTCGCGGCTGGACTCACCTTGAAAGGCAAAAAGGCGGGATCGGGATGCGGGGGCCGGGTGAATCGCAGCTTGAAACAGATCGCCGCTTATTGGGCGGGCGTGTTAAACGGCTGAAGGATCAGCTGGCGACAGTGCAAAAGCAGCGGGCAACACAGCGCCGTTCGCGTGAGCGCAACAGGCAGTTTAGTGTTGCAATTGTGGGCTATACCAATGCGGGTAAATCGTCCTTATTTAATGCATTAACTAAATCAAAAATTTATGTTGCAGATCAGTTGTTTGCAACTTTAGATACAACATCAAGAAAGTTGTTTCTTGATCCTGAGCATTCGATTGTATTGTCGGATACGGTTGGTTTTATTCGCCAATTGCCCCACACTTTAGTTGCCGCATTTCATGCTACTTTAGAAGAAACGATTCAGGCCGATTTACTTTTGCATGTGGTGGATATCAATCATCCATTACGCGATATGCAAATTATCGAGGTGAATAAAGTATTAAGTGAGATTGGTGCGGAACGTATTCCACAATTGATGGTCAATAATAAGATTGATCTGCGCGACATGCCTCCGAGTGTTGATCACGACGAGTATGGTAGAATTTGCGCTGTGCGTTTGAGTGCTACCCAAGGGACAGGGCTCGATGCACTTCGCGCCGCGCTGCTTGAGGCTTTAAGCCATCCACTAAAAACAGCTGAGTTAACTAATGAGTCAAAATGACCCGCAATGGGGTGGTCGCCGTAATGGCCCGCCTGATCTGGATGAAATTATTCGTAATATCACTGGCAAAATATCCCGCCTTTTAGGTGGCGATGGTGCGCCTCCAAACGGAGGAAGCAGCCGGGGCGGCGCTGGTGCTGCTGTGGTTGTTGCCGTCGCAGTTGCTGTGCTGTGGGCGGCATCTGGCTTTTATGTTGTTGATGAGCGCGAAAATGCCGTCATTATGCGTTTTGGCCGCTATGTGGAAACGGTTGAAAAGCCGGGTTTGCATTGGCATTTACCGTGGCCGGTAGAATCACGTGAAATCGTGAATATGACTGAAATTCGCAGTCTGGAAGTAGGCAGTCCAGGTGGCGAAGGCCGTGCGGGTGATGAATCCATGATGCTTACCGGGGATCAGAATATCCTCGAAGTGCGTCTGGAAGTGCAATACAACCTCAAATCTGCGCATGACTTTGTATTCTTTAACCGCACAACTGATCGTGATGCTAAAGACTTGGTTAAGCAGATTGCACAAACTGCGATTCGTGAAGTCGTAGGTAAGAATAAAGTCGATTACGTGCTGAATGAAGGGCGCGGCAAGATTGGTGAAGATACCAAGGAAATCGTGCAAAGCCTGCTTGACCGCTACGGCGTGGGCGTTGCGGTGTCTCGTGTCAATATCTCGGATGTACAGCCGCCAGATCAGGTTCAGGCTGCTTTCTCTGATGCAGTTAAAGCGCGTCAGGATAAGGCACGGCTGATTAACGAAGGTACGGCTTACGCAAATGATGTTATTCCGAAAGCGGGCGGTATGGCTGCGCGTCTTTCCGAAGAATCAGAGGGTTATCGCTCCCGCGTTGTATCACAAGCAGAAGGGGATGCGTCCCGCTTTAAACAGGTAGCTGCAGAATATGCAAAAGCGCCGCAAGTGACGCGTGACCGGATGTACTTTGACACGATGCAACAGGTTTTCCAGAACACAACCAAGTTGTTGATCGATCAGAAATCGAATGGCAATTTGCTTTATCTGCCTTTGGATAAATTGATGCAAATGACTTCACCAGCGGCTGCACCTGCTCCCGCTGCAGAGGCCGCAAAAGTGGCTGAGCCTGCTGCCGATGCAGCTGTTAATCGTAACGTTCGCGCTACTGTGCGCGATGGCCGCTAAGGGGAGAGCAATATGAATCGAATTCTTTCTACTTTAGCCTTGGTTCTGTTGGCTTTATTTGTTTTATCTGCTTCGTTTTTTACGGTGGATCAGCGTCAGTACGCCGTGGTGTTTCAGTTCTCTGAAGCGGTGCGCGTGATTAAAAATCCAGGTATTAATTTTAAAATACCTTTGCTCCAGGAAGTTCGCTACTTTGATAAGCGCATTTTAACGATTGATGAAGAAACGCCTGCGCGTATTCAGACCATCGAAAAAATGAACGTAAAAGTAGACAGCTTTATTAAATGGAAAATCATCGACGTAGAGAAGTATTACAAAGCCGTGGGTGTGGATCAGCGTAAAGCGGTTGAGCGCTTACGCAATACGGTAAACAATATGCTGCGCGATGAGTTTGGTAAGCGTACCGTACAGGATGTGATTTCCGGCAAGCGCGATGAAGTCATGGAAACAGTGCGTAAAGTGGCTGATGCAGATGCCGGACGGATTGGTGTGCAAGTGATCGATGTGCGCATTAAGCGCGTTGAGCTTGAAGACAGTACGCTTAACTCTGTTTATGAGCGTATGCAGTCTGAACGTAAGGCTGTTGCTAATCAGATGCGTGCAGAAGGCTCCGCAGAAGCTGAAAAAATTAAGGCCGATGCAGATCGCCAGCGTGAAGTGACTTTGGCAAATGCGTACAATAAGGCCCAGCAAATTAAGGGTGAGGGTGATGCAAAGGCGGCAGCTATTTATGGTGAAGCCTACGGTCGTAATCCAGAGTTCTATGCGTTTTATAAGAGCATGGATGCTTATAAGCAAAGTTTTGCGAAGAAGAGCGATGTGATGGTGGTGGATCCTAGCTCTGAATTCTTCAAATATATGAAAAACCCTAAAGCGAAGTGATTGATTCTTTGCTTGCAGCCTTTGCACTGATGCTGATTTTTGAAGGAATCATGCCTTTTGCGTTTCCTTCTGTATGGCGTAGTACAATGCAGAAAATGGCAGAGTTGGACGACTTTAAAATTCGTTTAATTGGTTTGGGGTGTTTGTTCGCAGGTTTAGTGCTGGCCTTATTGTCCCGCTAGACTATCTCTTTAAGAAGTGTGTGCCCGCACTGTGCAATTTGCACAGGCGGGCCTTTGTTTGAAGGGCTTTGTTTTTTAAAGCAAATGACTATGCGCAACTGGATTCTCCCTGAGTATATTTCTGATGTTTTACCTTCCGAAGCCCGCCAAATAGAGGCTTTGCGTCGTAAAGTACTCGATCTTTTTGCTTGTTATGGCTACGAGCAGGTTGCACCTCCCCTGATCGAGTATGTGGAATCATTATTTACACAAGATGACAGTGCCCTTGATTTAAAAACATTCAAACTTGTGGATGAATTAACAGGCCGTCAGATGGGCTTGCGTGCAGATATCACGCCCCAGGTGGCTCGGATTGATGCGCATATTTTAAATCGCCAGGGTGTGGCGAGGCTTTGTTATGCAGGCTCAGTGGTGAATACCCGGCCGGAAGGGGTGTTGTCAACGCGTGAGCCGCGTCAGATCGGTGCTGAGATTTACGGTTGTGCCAGTGTTGCTGCGGATGTAGAGGCGATTGAGCTGATGTTTGAGAGCCTTTCTCTGGCAGGTTTGCAGTCGCCACGTTTAGATATTGGGCATATTGGTTTGTTTCATGCACTGGCGGATGAGGCTGGGCTTGCTGGAAATCGTCGTGCAGAAGTTTTTGCGGCTCTGCAGCAAAAAGATTTGCCGACCATTCGTGAAACAACGTCAGGTATTGCTGCTGAATTACAGGCCGCATTACTGCTGCTGCCTTCTTTTTATGGTGGCAGCGAGGTGCTTGCCCGTGCACGTGCTGAGCTTCCAGCGCTGCCAGGCATCAGCTCGGCACTTGATAGCCTTGATCAACTGACTGCTGCATTGAAATTGCGCGGTATTGTGGTGCACTTTGATTTAGCTGAATTACGCAGCTGCTATTATCATACGGGCCTTGTTTTTGCTGCTTACGCTCATGGATTTACCAATGCGGTAGCGCGTGGCGGGCGCTATGATAGTGTGGGTGAGAAGTTTGGCCGCTCCCGCCCTGCTACTGGTTTTAGTATGGATTTACGTGAGTTTTCGTCTTTGCCTTTTCCGTCTTTGCGCTCTGGTGTGTTGGCCCCGGCAGGAGATGATGTGGGCTTGCTTGCGGCAATTCGCTTGTTGCGCAATGCCGGTGAAATTGTCATGGTTGATTTGGGTGTAAATACATCCGAAGTGAGTGTTGACCGTGAGCTTAAATGGGCAGATGGTCAGTGGCAGGTATTGCCGCTGCCTGATGGTAATAGTGATTGATTCCCCGTGGCGCTTCTGTGATGGAGTGCGCCGCTTAGTGCATTACGTGGTACTCAGATATCGCGTGTTTTGGTTACGTTGGTTTTAATAGTGAGGTTTGGCATGAGCAGAAATGTGGTCGTGATTGGTACCCAGTGGGGTGACGAGGGTAAGGGCAAGATCGTTGACTGGTTAACCGATCACGCACAAGGCGTGGTTCGTTTTCAGGGCGGTCACAATGCCGGTCATACACTGTGGGTAGGCGGTAAAAAAACCGTTCTGCGTTTAATTCCGTCTGGCATCTTGCATGCAGGCAAGGCTTGTTTTATCGGCAATGGTGTGGTGATTTCACCAGAGGCACTGCTCAAAGAAATCGATGAGCTGGAGGTTGCGGGTATTGATGTTGCAAGCCGTTTGCGCATTTCAGAAGCTTGCCCGTTGATTTTGCCATATCACATTGCCATTGATCAGGCGCGTGAAGCGGCTAAAGGCGAGATGAAGATCGGTACAACTGGTCGTGGTATCGGCCCTGCGTACGAAGATAAAATCGCTCGCCGCTCAATTCGCTTGCAAGACCTGTATCACCCTGAGCGTTTTGCAGCCAAGCTGAAAGAAAACCTTGATTGGTACAACTTTGCCCTGAAGAACTACTTCAAGGCTGAAGAAGTCGATTTCCAGACGGTTTACGATGAAGCACTGGTTTACGCTGAGCGAATCAAGCCTATGCTGGGTGATGTTTCACGTACGCTTTACGATATGAATAAAGCGGGTCAGCCGTTGTTGTTTGAAGGTGCGCAGGGCACATTGCTTGATATCGATCATGGTACTTATCCATATGTGACTTCCAGCAATTGCGTGGCGGGTGCTGCATCAGCAGGTGCAGGCGTTGCGCCACAAATGTTGCAGTATGTTTTAGGTATTGTGAAGGCTTACACCACGCGCGTTGGTTCTGGCCCATTCCCTACTGAGTTGTTTGATGATGTAGGAGCGGGTCTTGCGTCGCGTGGCCATGAGTTTGGTTCTGTAACGGGTCGTGCCCGCCGCTGTGGCTGGTTTGATGCGGCAGCATTGAAGCGCTCTATTCAGATTAACGGCGTATCAGGCTTGTGTGTGACAAAACTGGACGTGATGGACAGTATTGAAACGATTAGTATTTGTACTGGTTACAAGCTGGATGGCGAAATTATCGACATCTTGCCGGTTGGTGCAGAGCAGATTGCACGTTGTGAGCCAATTTATGAGCAAATGCCGGGTTGGTCTGAGTCTACTTTTGGCGTTAAAAAGCTGGAAGATTTGCCTGCCAATGCCCGTGCTTATCTGAAGCGCATTGAGGAAGTGTGTGGTGCACCAGTGGATATTATTTCAACTGGCCCGGATCGTACAGAAACAATCGTATTACGTCATCCTTATAACGGCTGATACTTTTTGTGCTCATAAAAAAACCCGCTGATGCGGGTTTTTTTATGAGCCGCAGATAGATGATGAATTTTTTATAAAAATTTTTTCATAATAGTACTAAATTTGTATGCTTTCATGGTTTTATCTGGTGATGGATATGTTTTTTTATGGTATTTTGTTGCTTGATTTAATTTTAATGATTTGAATTGTTTTTTTGTTGTAAAAAAGACTCGATATTTGTCTAGGGGTTTTTTTGTATTTTTCGGTATTTTTTGTGATTATTTTTTCGATGCTGGACGTGTAAATCTGATTGGCGGTTTGTTTGATGTGTGGCATGTTTGTGCTTTATGGTGTTTTTAAATATTTTTTTCGCAGTTTGGGTGTGTTTGTAAATTATTTACTTGCTTGTCGGTAGATAAGCTGTGTCGTTCGTGCACTGTTTTGGTGCGGTTTTTGGCTTTTGCTGCAAGTGCGTGGTTTTACATTAAGTCAGTGTTAATGTGAATTGTTCCTTGTTGGCGGTGTAAGAAGCTGGGCTTTATTGTGCGTCGGGCTTGGTAGTGTTTTTCTTTTTCGCACTATTTTGGTGCGTATTAAATGAGGTGCCGTTTTTACAACTGGAAAACCAGGCTGTTTGCAATTAGTGGTTTCATTTTTAATTTTCTTTCTGGTGCGGAAAGCAGAAAGAGCGACGCTGCAGGGGCTAGTCATCAGGTAAAGAAAAAGCATATTGTTCTTTACACATATGGTGGTCTTATTGACCTTAAGGAGAATTAAAAATGACTGTTAAGAAAATTCTGGCTGTAGCAGTAGCAAGTTTATGTGTTGTTTCTTATGCCCAGGCAGACGTAACACTTTACGGTATTGCACAAAAATCGATTGATTACGGCAATTCTGTAAGCGGTACTGACGAAGCTAACAAATTCTCGCTTGAAGATATTGGCAGCCGTGTTGGCTTTAAGGGTACGGACAAACTGGATAATGGTTCTAATTTACTATGGAAAATTGAGTCAGATGTTGGTGGCAATTTTGGTACTCGTGAAGCGTGGATTGGTGTTGAAACAAAAGATCTTGGCACTGTGCGTTTTGGTCGAAGCAAAGGTGCTTATGACCTGCTGGTAGAAACTTTTGATCTGTTTGAAAGCAATACAACGCTGGCTAGCACCTTTAAGGACGCAACTTACCGCACACGTCATGAAAATGCTGCTTATTACACAACACCTACATGGGGTGGTTTTTCTGCCTCGGTAAATGCTGTGATTGATACCCGCGCTGATCTTGCCGGTAGCCAAAAAGGTTACGATGCTACTGCTAACTATACCCACAGTAAGTTTGCAATTTATGGCGGTGTTAATAGCTTGAAAAACCAAGCACGTACAAGTGAAACTGGTGGTACTTCGCTTAAGGGCGATGGCAAGATGACTTCATACTTGCTGGGCGCAAAAGTATTCCCAATTGAAGGTCTGCAAATTGGTGCGTTATATCAAAACACTAAGCAAGATATGCTTGCTGGTGGCGAGTTCAAGCGTGATAGCGCTATTGTAATGGCCCAATACGAAATCGGTAAGTGGGTTCCACGTGTTGGATATGTTTACCAGGGTGAAGGTAAGATTGGTGGCGCTAAGGCGGTTGCTAAGGCTAATCAGTTTGAAATCGGTACTGATTACAACCTGTCTAAATCATCCTTGTTGTACGTAGAAGGCTCAGTAATTCAGAATAAAGATGAAAATGCGTTTGAAACCAGCGTCAGCAAAGGCCTGACAAAAACACCTAAAGTAATCAGCGCAGGTATGATTCTTTTATTCTAAGTAGTCGTTTTATCTGATGTAACACGGGTTTAAGCCGTGTATCTTCATTTGAGCCACTTCTTCAGATCGAAGGAGTGGCTTATTTATCTTGCAATAATCGGGTATCGCCCTTTAAGGAGACACAATGAGCTGGACTATGAAATCAGTGACATTCGCGCTTTCACTTGCCTTAGGCGGAGCAGCATTCGCAGCAACTGTGCCTGCGGGCGTTAAGCTTAGCGACAAGCAAGAAATGATTCGTAATAATGGGTCCGAGGTAGAAACACTGGATCCTCATCTTGCTGAATCTGTTGGTGCGAATAACATTACCCGTGATTTGTTTGAAGGTTTAACCACCAGTGATAATGAAGGGCGCTTACAACCAGGTGTAGCTACAAGCTGGAAGCAAAAAGACCCAACGACTTGGGTATTTACTTTGCGTAAAGACGCTAAATTTTCTAATGGTGACCCGATTACAGCGGCTGATTTTGTATATGGCTGGCAACGTTTCCTTGATCCAAAAATTGCATCAACCTACGGCACGGTATATGGTATTTTTGTATTGAATGGCTTAGAAATTGCAGAAGGCAAAAAAGCGCCTGGTACTTTGGGTGTTAAGGCCATTGATAAATATACCCTGGAAGTAAAAACACCTAATCCAATTGCTTATTTGCCAAGTGTATTAGCTAATTCGCAATTTGCGCCTGTACATAAAGCCACGGTGGATAAGTTTGGTAAAGACTGGACCAAGCCGGGCAATATGGTTGGCAATGGTGCTTATGTATTAAAAGATTGGAAAGTGAACAGCAAAATTGTGCTGGAAAAAAATGCCCAATACTGGGATGCAAAAAATGTACAGCTGACACGTGTAACCTATTTGCCTGTTGAAGCGGGCAATGCAGAATTAAAACTCTATCAGTCAGGCGATAACGACTTTGTTTACCAATTGCCTGCAGGTCAGTACGAAAAGCTGAAAAAAGATTTCCCTAAGGAAATCCAGAATGGCCCTATCCTGGGTTTGCGTTATTATTCTTTAAATAATAAAGATCCAATGATGAAAGATGTGCGCGTGCGTAAAGCGCTGTCTATGGTATTGGATCGCGATATTCTCGCACAAAAAGTAACGGTTGATGGCCAGATTCCTGCGTATGGCGTGACGATTAAAGGCCTTGAAGGTGCTGATGTAACCACTTATGACTGGGTCAAGTGGCCAATGGCAAAACGAGTGGAAGAAGCTAAAAAATTACTGGCTGAAGCAGGCGTTAAACCAGGCACAAAAATTAAATTTACTTATAACACCGATGATTACCATAAGAAAATGGCTTTGTTTGCCTCTTCTGAGTGGAAAACCAAGCTTGGCCTGGATACTGAATTAGACAGCCTCGAATTTAAAGTGCTTTTAAAGAAACGCCACGATGGTGATTTCCAAATCGCACGTAATGGCTGGCTGGCTGATTACAATGATGCCACAACTTTCCTTACTTTAGTTCAGTGTGGTTCTTCACAAAATGATAATGCAAACTGCAATACGAAAGCAGAGGAATTAATTAAACAGGGTAATGAGCAGCAGGATGTGGCAAAACGTAAAGCATTGCTGACTCAGGCTGCAAAAATGATTATGGATGATTATCCAATGATTCCATTATTGCAATATACCCTGCCACGCCTGGTTAAATCTTATGTGGGTGGCTATTCAACCAAGAACCCGGTTGATCGTTATCTGAGCAAAGAGTTTTATATTATTAAGCATTAAGATTTAAATTTGTGATGCGTTGCCGCTTTGGGCTATAGCTCAAAGCGGCGTTGTTTTGTCTGTGTAGCGCAGCCAGAGAGCGGCTCACACTGAAAGCAGTTTGATTAAACATAAGAACCAGGGAAGGAATGCCGATGTGGGCTTATACATTCCGCCGAATTTTGGCGACGATACCTACAATGCTGGCAGTAATTACTATCTGCTATTTATTGCTGCATTTAACACCAGGCGGCCCGTTTGATACCGAGCGCAAGGTGTCTGAAGCTGTTTTGGCTAATTTACAAGCTAAATACCATTTGGATTTGCCGCTTTGGCAGCAATATTTATATTACCTGAAAGGTTTATTGCACGGTGATTTAGGTGCGTCTTTTCGCTATGCCGACTGGAGTGTTAATGATCTGGTTGCTGCGGCTTTGCCTGTATCCCTGACAATTGGTGGCGGGGCCATTTTATTGTCAATAATTATTGGTGTCGGCTTGGGTATTACCGCTGCACTTAAGCAAAATAGTTTTATTGATTATTTTGTGATGCTGATTGGTAATATTGGCAGCACAATCCCTTCTTTTGTATTAGGGCCGGTATTAATTCTGATATTTGCTATCTGGGTTCCGATTTTACCTGCTGGCGGCTGGGATGAATTCAATCTTCGCTTTATTGTTTTACCCCTTTCCCTGCTGACTTTTATTAATGTTTCGACCATTGCGCGAGTGATGCGTGGCAGCTTAATTGAAGTGATGAGCAGCAATTTTATTCGTACAGCACGCGCTAAGGGCCTGCCTTTAAAAACGATTGTGTTTCGTCACGCCTTAAAGCCGGCATTATTGCCTGTTGTATCTGTATTAGGCCCATTGGCTATTTCATCCATTACTGCGGCGGTTGTCACTGAATCGGTGTTTTCTTTGCCCGGTATTGGTAAGTTAATTGTGAATGGTGCAAGTAATCGTGACTACACCCTTGTATTAGGGCTGGTTGTATTGGTGACTGTGGTTGCTGTATTGCTTAATTTATTAGTCGATTTAGCCTACGCGCTGCTCGATCCTAAAATTCGTTACTAACAGGCGGGGTTGTCATGTTATTCAGAAATAAAAAACTCGCCGCTACGCTGGAAAGCTTGCCTGTTGAAGGCCGCAGCCCCTGGGCAGATGCACGCCGGCGTTTCTTTAAAAATAAGGCTGCAGTGATCAGCGCCATTATTTTAATGCTGATTACAATTGCCTGTATTTTAGGCCCATTTGTATTGCCCAATTCTTATGAAGATACTGATTTTGGTGCAATGGGTTTAGCCCCTACATTACAAAACTGGCACTTGTTTGGTACGGATGAATTGGGCCGGGATTTATTAGTCCGCAGTTTAATTGGTGGCCGCATTTCTCTGATGATTGGTGTACTGGCTACCTTAACTTCGGTTGCGATCGGCGTAATATGGGGGGCGACTGCCGGTTTTCTTGGCGGGAAAGTGGATTCCGTGATGATGCGTATCGTCGATATGATGTATGCAATTCCTTATCTGCTGATTGCCATTTTAATGGTTACCCTTTTAGGCCGTGAATTTTATCTGGTTGTTTTAACAATTACGGTATTTGGCTGGATGGATATGGCTCGTGTGGTTCGCGGGCAAACCTTAGCCATTAAATCAAAAGAATATATTGAAGCTGCCCATGCTATTGGCGTTCCAACATGGAAAATCATTTTCCGTCATGTTGTGCCAAATCTTTTAGGTATTGTGGTGATTTACACGACGGTAACCGTGCCGGGTGTGATTTTAACTGAGTCGGTTTTGTCATTTTTAGGCTTGGGTATTCAGGAGCCGATGACCAGCTGGGGAGTGCTGATTCATGATGGCGCCAGTGTAATGGAAACCACGTCGTGGTTATTGCTCTTCCCGGCGGCCATGCTGTCTGCCACTTTGTATTGTGCCAATTATATCGGTGACGGCATGCGTGATGCGCTTGACCCGAAAGATCGGTAAGCGGAGCCCAGTATCGTGTGTTTATTATCTGTGGGTGTTCATTATTTGGGCGGCAATCATTTGCGTGACCAAATTGGATTAAAGGCAGCATCATGAGTTTATTATCTGTAAAAGACCTCGGTGTGCAGTTTGCCACCAATGATGGCTCGGTCAGCGCGGTCAATGGCGTATCTTTTGAGCTCAATCGCGGTGAAACGCTGGGTATTGTCGGTGAGTCAGGCTCGGGTAAAAGCCAGACTGTGCTGGCCCTGATGGGTTTGCTGGCTAAAAATGGCAAGACCCAGGGGCGTGCCTTATTTGATGGGCAGGATTTGCTGACGATGCCTGCTCAGCAATTGAATAAGATTCGCGGTAATCGTGTGGCGATGATTTTTCAGGACCCGATGACGTCCCTGAATCCTTATCTTACGGTTGAGCGCCAAATGACCGAAGTGCTGGAGTTGCACAAGGGCATGAGCCGCCGCGATGCAAAAAAGCGCTCGATAGAGCTGCTCGATGCGGTAAAAATTCCTGAAGCAGCTCGCCGTGTGATGATGTATCCGCATGAGTTTTCTGGCGGGATGCGCCAGCGGGTGATGATTGCAATGGCACTTTTATGCGAGCCGGAGCTGCTGATTGCAGACGAGCCGACAACCGCTTTGGATGTGACGGTGCAGGCACAAATTATTGCGCTGTTAAAAGACTTGCAGCGTGATTTTGGTACCGGCATTGTGATGATTACGCATGATTTGGGTGTGGTGGCCGGCCTCTGCGAGAAAGTGCTGGTGATGTATGGTGGCCGTGTCATGGAGCAGGGCAATGCCAGTGATATCTTTTATCACGCAACGCATCCCTATACCGTTGGCCTGCTTGGGGCGCTGCCGCGCCTTGATCATGATGACAGTGAGAGCCTGATTTCTATTCCGGGCAACCCGCCGAATATGGCGCATATGCCTCCTGGCTGTCCGTTCAGCGAGCGCTGCAACCATGCGGTGGCGCGCTGCCACAGCGAATTGCCTTTATTGCTGCCTGTTGGTGCGGGCGGTGTTTTGCGTGCTTGTCATAAGCCGGTAGAAGAAACCAAGCTGGAGGAGGCTCATGTCTGATACACGCCAACCGATTCTGTCTATTCGTGATTTAAAAGTTCATTTTTCTGTGCGTCAGGGCGTGAAATGGCCTTGGCAAGCCAGTAAAACGCTGAAAGCCGTGGATGGTGTATCACTTGATCTTTATGCGGGTGAAACGCTGGGCGTGGTGGGTGAGTCGGGGTGCGGTAAGTCGACTCTGGCGCGTGCTGTGCTGAATTTAATTCCGGCCACCAGCGGCAGTATTGTCTGGATGGGTAAGGAAATGAGCGGCGCCAGCAGCGCAGACTGGCTGGAGGCGCGCAAAGATATTCAGATGATTTTTCAGGATCCTCTGGCGTCTTTAAATCCGCGGATGACCGTGGCGCAGATTATTGCAGAGCCGCTTAAGACCCATTACCCGCATATCTCAGAAGCCGAGGTAATGGCTCAGGTAAAAGCGATTATGGTGCGGGTTGGTTTGCGTGAGCAGCAGATTAATCGCTATCCGCATGAATTTTCGGGCGGGCAGTGCCAGCGTATTGGTATTGCGCGTGCACTGATTATGAAGCCTAAGCTGATCGTTTGTGATGAGCCTGTTTCAGCGCTGGATGTGTCGATTCAGGCGCAGATTGTGAATCTGCTTAAAGAATTGCAGCGTGAAATGGGCCTTGCACTTATTTTTATTGCTCATGATCTTGCGGTCGTTAAGCATATCAGTGATCGGATTCTGGTGATGTATCTTGGGCATGAAATGGAGCTGGCAAAGAAAGCAGCGCTTTATTCGCATCCCAGCCATCCTTATACCCAGGCACTTTTGTCTGCGATTCCTATCCCTGATCCAGAGCGTGAGAAAAATAAGGTGATTCAGATCTTGCAGGGTGATTTGCCCAGCCCAATTAATCCACCATCTGGCTGTGTATTCAGAACCCGTTGCCCTAAGGCATCAGATCAGTGCTCTAAAGATATTCCTCAGTTGCGGGCGCTGACAGAGCAAACACAAGCGGCATGTATACTGGCCTGATGCTACGCTGAAAAAAAGCAGCGCAGAAGATTAATTCTTCTGCGCTGCTTTTTTTGAAATGAAGTTTTAACTTGCCCCGGCAAAATCCATTTGCCGCCATGCTTCAAACACTGTGATGGCCACTGCGTTTGATAAATTTAAGCTGCGATTATCCGGCATCATGGGCAGGCGAATGCGGCGGTCTGCTGCAAATTCTGCGCGAACTTCCTCTGGCAGGCCCCGCGTTTCCGGGCCGAACACAAAAACGTCACCTTTCTCGTAGATAATGCGGTCGTGCCTTGCTGATCCTTTTGTAGTCATGGCAAAAAAACGATGGCCAGCTAAAGATTGCTGACAATCTGCCCATGATTCGTGGATTTGCATGCTGGAAAACTCGTGGTAATCCAGTCCGGCACGACGCATACGCTTGTCATCCAGCTCAAAGCCCAGTGGCTTGACTAAATGCAGGCTGCAGCCCGTATTGGCGGCGAGGCGGATAACATTGCCTGTATTAGGCGGGATTTCAGGCTGAAATAAGACAATATGGAACATATGTGGGCTGACAGGTGGCAGGCGAAACGCCTTGTATTAAACAGATAGAAACCCAGAATAAAACAACATAGTAAATATTTTGGGGGAGTGATGGACTTGATTCAAAAAGAAATTTTACTTGCCGCTGTACGTGTGGCCTTACAGGATAAATTGTCTCCTGAAGAAACCATCGCTGTTGCATTAAGGTCTCTCGATCACGAGATGATGGGGCCAGATGGCCGATCTTTCAACCCCGCACGTATTTCCGGTGTGGGTTCTGCAATTTATGCAGCCATGTTTAATTATCCGGTGGATCTGCTGGACGTGCCTGAGGAAGGCTATGTCTGGAGAGCAAAAATACCTAAACACCGTTTCAGCACCCCGTTTGAGCAGCTGTTAACAGATGGAGAACGAATGGTAGAGCAGTGCCGTCAGAAACAAAAAGACTGTCTCTCTGCGCAGAATCATCATTGAGCGTATTTTGCCATGGCTGGACTAATGCCTTAAGGCGGGTGTTGCTGTTAGAATTAGGAATAGATTTTACTAGAGTCACTGAATGAATACCGCAACACTACTGATTAGTTGTCCGGATCGAAAAGGTTTATCTGCTGCGATTGCCAATTTTCTGTATACCTATAACGCCAATATTGTTCACGCCGATCAGCATCAGGACGAGACAGAAAATCTCTTCCTGATGCGGGTAGAGTGGGATGTCACCGATTTTTCATTGGATATGAGCGCGTTCGCTGCTGCTTTTCAGCCTATTGCTGATCGCTTCCAGATGACATGGTCGGTGGCCTTGTCTGCCCGCCGCCCCAAAGTGGCTATTTTTGTTTCTAAATATGACCATTGTCTGGTTGATTTGCTGCACCGGCATAAGAGCGGCGAATTGCGCTGCGATATTCCGCTGATTATTTCTAATCATGAAGATTGCCGTGGCCTGGCGGATTACTATGGCATTCCTTATCATGTGATTACCGTAACTAAAGACAATAAAGCCGAATCAGAACAAGCCCAGCGTGCATTGCTGGAAGCCAGTCAGATTGATTTAATTGTGCTTGCCCGGTATATGCAGGTATTAAGCCACGAATTTACCGCGTCTTATCCGCAGCGTGTGATTAATATTCACCATTCATTTTTACCCGCATTTGAAGGGGCAAAGCCTTATCACCGCGCATTTGCCCGTGGTGTAAAGCTTATTGGTGCAACCAGCCATTATGTCACCGAGGTGTTGGACGATGGCCCGATTATCGAACAGGATGTGATGCGTATTTCGCACCGTGACGATATAGATATGCTGATTCAGAAAGGCCGTGATTTGGAAAGAATGGTGCTTTCACGTGCGGTACGGGCCCATCTTGAAAACCGGATTCTGGTTTATGCAAAGAAAACGGTGATTTTCTCTTAAATATTTAAAGAGAATGCGGGCCGTCTTTGATTTCTTGTATAAAATCAGGGGCGGCTTTTGTATGAATTATAAAACCCTCAGTTTAATTAACCACTCCTGAACAAAATAATAAAAATGATAATTTGTTGGGTACTTCATCTCTCTGGTATTTCCGTATGACCGCTTTTCGCTACCGCGCTGTGAACGAGGGCGGGAAGGCTGCGCGTGGCGTTATCGAGGCGGAAACGTCTCGCTTAGCCAAGGGTTTGTTGCGTCAGCAGGGTTTGTGGGTTTCCGAGCTGGAAGAAATCGCCTCTGCCGGGGCAAAAGGTGAGCGCAGCTTAGGCACAGCAAAGCTCTCCTTGCTCACACGCCAGCTGGCCACCCTGCTGGATGCGGGTTTGCCTATTGAGCAGGCGCTCTCTGTTTTGATTGAGCAAAGTGAAGTCGAGCGCGAAAAGCAGCTGGTTGCCGCGCTGCGCAGCGAGATTCTGGCTGGCTCCTCACTTTCTCAGGCGCTTACACGTCATCCCCGTGTTTTCCCGGAGCTTTACCGTACGATTGTCAGCGCGGGAGAGGAATCAGGCAAAGCGGCTGCCGTGATGCAGCGCCTGGCCGATTATCTTGAATCCCGTGCGTCTCTGGCCTCAAAAGTGGGGCTGGCCTTTATTTACCCCGCTGTGGTGATGTTTGTTTCGGCGCTGGTGATTGTCGGGCTTTTGACTTGGGTTGTGCCGCAGATGGTGACGGTGTTTCAGAGTGCCAAGCAAACGCTGCCTCTGCTCACGCGTCTTTTGCTTTGGGCCAGCCAGTTTGTGCGCGATTGGGGGCTGATTTTCTTTGTGCTGCTGGCGATAGCCACGGCAGCAGGCTGGCATGCCCTTAAAAAACAAGCGGTAAGACGGCAGTTTGATGCATGGCGTTTAAAGCTGCCTCTGATTGGGCGCTTTGAGCGTACTGCAAATACCGCTCAGCTGGCTTCTACTTTGGCGATTCTGGTAGGAAGCGGCGTGCCGCTTCTGAATGCTTTGCAGGCTGTGAGTGGCGTGCTGGGCAGCTTGCCCCTGCGCGATGCGGTGGCTGAAGCGGCGAGGCAGGTGCGTGAAGGGATGACCTTGTCGCGTGCACTGGCGGTAAGCAAAATGTTTCCGCCCGTGCTGATCCATCTGATCGGCAGCGGTGAAGCAACGGGGCGCCTTGAACATATGCTGGAAAAAGCTGCTGCGCAGCAAACGCAAGAATTAGAAAATCGCGTTTCAACCTTTACCGGGCTGCTTGGCCCGCTGATGGTCCTGTTAATGGGCGGCGTGGTGCTTGTGATTGTATTGGCGATTCTGTTACCTGTTTTTGAAATGAATCAATTGGTTAAATAAAAAGCCGAATACGAACAAATCGTAATGGCTTTCATAAAGGGGAGTATGAAATGAAACGCAGGCAAGGCGGTTTTACGCTGATTGAAATTTTGGTGGTGATTACCATTCTGGCTATTTTGGGCGCTTTAGTGGTGCCTAAAATTATGAATCGCCCGAATGAGGCCCGCGTTGTGGCCGCTAAACAAGATATCCGTTCTGTGGTCCAGGCGCTCAAGCTTTATAAGCTGGATAACGGCCGTTACCCAAGTACCGAACAGGGCTTAAAGGCACTGGTAGAAAAGCCAAGTGCTGCTCCTGTGCCAAATAACTGGAAAACCGGTGGTTACCTGGAAAAGCTGCCTAAAGACCCATGGGGTGGTGATTATCTTTACCTCAGCCCGGGCATTAAGGGTGAAATTGATGTCATGAGCTATGGTGCTGATGGCCAGCAGGGTGGTGAAGGTACAGATGCTGATATTGGCTCCTGGGATAACTGATGCCCTTTAAGCAACAGATGATGGCTTGCACCGGGCGATGAAAGCGATGGTTCAGCGTGGCTTTACCCTGATAGAAATCCTTGTGGTGCTCAGTATTATCGGCATCATTATGGGTTTGGCCGTGGTGCGTCTGGATTTATCAGACGGGCAAAGGGTGGAGCGCGAGGCCAGCCGCCTGGCTTCGTTATTTGAATCCGCCCGGGATGAGGCCATTACCAGCGGGCAGGCCATTGCATGGTCATCGGATGGTTTGGGGTATCAGTTCTGGTTGCAGGATGCACAAAACAACTGGCAATCGATTGCCACGCATGATTTGCTTAATCCGCATGTTTTAGAAGAAGTCAGGGTGGAAGGTTTTGCTGTTAATTTGCGTGAGCAGCGCCTGGGAGAACGTCTGGTGTTTGAGCCTTCGGGTGTGAATGCCCCTTTTCGCTTGCAGCTGCGCTTAAATAACAGCCGCTTGGAATTGCAGGGTGATGTGATGGGGCGGGTTGAAGTTCACCAGCCAGATGCCTCGGCACCTGCGGCCCTGCCTCATGCGTAAATATGCAGGTTTTACCCTGATTGAAGTGCTGGTTGCACTGGCCGTGATTGCCATTGCCATGGGGGCCGCGATGAAAGCGACCCTGGCAAGCACTAATAATGCGATTGAGCTGAAAAGCCGCACGGCAGCAGGCTGGGTGGCGCAAAACCGCTTAAACGAGCTGGCTGCCATGGGGGCATGGCCCGATATTGGCTCGGCTGAGGGTAAAGAATCACAAGCGGGCATGGATTTTGTCTGGCGCGTAGAAACTGGCGGATCCCCCAACCGCAGCTTTCGGCGCATCGAAATAAAAGTATTTTCTGCCGGTGATGATCAGCACGCGGCAGCGACTCTGGTAAGTTATCTTGCTCATGTTCCCCATTAAGGTGTTTAAACCCAGGCATGCAGGCTTTACCCTGCTGGAAATCTTAATCGCGCTGGCGGTATTTAGCGTGGTGACTTTGATTTCATATAAAGGCCTGGAATCGGTGGCGCAAACGCGTTCTGCTCTGGATGCCGAGGCTAAGCGCTGGCGCGATTTATCTTTGGTGTTTGATCGCATGGAAGAGGATGTCAGCCAGGCGGTGGATCGCCCCTGGCGGGATCAGGGCGGGGTAGAGCAGGCCGCAATGCGTGGCACGAATAAACCGGAGCGTAAAGATGATCAGCCACTGGAACTGATTCGCCTGGATCGCAACCGGGATGCTTTTCATGTGGCCTATCGTTTGAATAATGGCCGCTTAGAGCTGCTGCTGTGGAATGCGCTTGATCTGGGGCCGCGTGAAGAGCCGCAGGTGCACACCTTGCTGGAAAATATCCGCGGGTTTGAAGTGAATTTTTTAGATGCCTCCAGCCAGTGGAAGCCCAGCTGGCCGCCCGCAGGCAATAGTAAAGTGCCGCCACGGGGTGTGAAAATTAAGCTGACGCTCGCCGATGACACTACCGTAGAAAGGATATACACCCTGCCATGATGCGCAAACAACAAGGCGTTGCCATCATTACCGCCGTGCTGACTGCTGCGCTGGTGACCACCCTGGCGGTGGCCATTGCCTGGCGCCAGCAGCTGTGGTTCCGGCAACTGGAAAATCAGTTTGATCTGGCCGAGGCACGCGGCATAGCCCGCGCTTCCATTAACCTGGCAAGGCTCACCCTAAGGGATGACGCCCGCAATAATCAGATTGATCATCAGCTTGAGCCATGGAATATTCCGATTCCGGCGATTCCGGTTGAAACAGGTCGGGTAGGCGGGCGTTTATTAGAGCAGCAGGGGCGTTTTAATTTAAACAATGTAGTGCAAAACGGGGTATTGAATGAGTCCGCATTCGCGGCTTTTCAACGTCTTGTGCAAACGCTGGGCCTGCCGCCGGATATCGCTAATGCACTGGTCGACTGGCTGGATGCAGATAACCTGACCCGCTATCCGGGAGGGGCAGAAGATGTTGAATATCTGGCGATGGCCGAACCCTACCGCGCAGCTAACCGCGCTTTGCTGGATATTCAGGGCTTGTCCCGTATTCGTGGCTTCACGCCCGAAGTGATCGCCAGACTGGAGCCCTTAATCAGTGTTTTACCGCAGGCAACGCCCGTGAATGTCAATTTTGCCGGGCCGGAAGTATTGGCGGCGATTATTCCGGGCCTGTCAGTGTCTGCCGCGCAAGGTGTTGTGGCCAAACGCTCAGGCAAGTATTTTAAAAATATTGAAGAATTTAAACTGGCCTTGCCCCAGACCCTGCAAGCCACCGTATCACTGGATGGCGTATCCATAGAAAGCCGTTATTTCATCAGCGAAGTGGACGCGCATTTTGGCCGGGTTAATATGAGCTTTCAGGCACTGCTGGAGCGCAAAGGCGATCAGATTCCAAGGATTGTCTGGCTGAGAAGGCGTTGATGTAAATTGCCGGAGACCAGGTTTTTACCAGTGCGTTTGCGTGTAAAAACTGGTGGAATCAATGCGCTGTGTTTTTATTTCAATCAACTTCAGAGAAACAAATGAATCAATGTTTGTTGTTTGATTGCGATGGCACGCTCGTTGACAGCGAATGGCTGTGTAATCTGGGCTTGGTGATTCAATTCAAAGAGTTGGGTGTTTCACTGGATGCTGATGAATTAGTACTTCGCTTTAGAGGCTGGAAACTTGCACGAATTTTAGAAATATTAAGTATGGAAAATGATCTTGCTCTGACAGATGATTTTATTCCTGCTTATAGGGCAGTTGTAGCACAGCTTTTTCTGACGGAGCTTAAGCCTGTTGATGGTGTGCTCGAGATGCTGAGCAATATGCCGCAAATGAAGGCGGTTGTTTCTAGTGGCCCTTTAAATAAAATACGGCAAGCCTTGGATGTTTGCGGCTTATCTTCATACTTTGGCCCGAATTTATATAGTTCGTATGAAGTGGGTATTTGGAAGCCAGACCCGGGTATTTATCAGTTTGCAGCACAAGATATGGGCTTTGCTAATGCTGATTGTATCGTTGTTGAAGATGGATTACTTGGGGTGGAGGCAGGCGTTAAGGCAGGGATTCAAACGTATTTTTATAACCCTTTTGGTGAAGCTTGCCCTTTTGGCGGGGTTATTCATTTCGATTCGATGAAAGTATTGGCTGAGCTTATTCGGGCGAATAAAGCAATGTGCTGAGGGCGAGGGTTTATTCAGCTTTAATCGGCAGCAGAACGCGCACAATCAGCCCGTGTGGCTTGGCATCAAGCAGGCGGATGCTGCCACGATGCCTTTCGGTGATTTCTTTAACAATTGCCATCCCTAATCCACAGCCATTACCGGTTTGCTCGCGGCGGTAAAAGCGCTCGAACACGCGCTCTTTATCGGCATCCGGAATTCCGGCCCCATCGTCTTCTACTTCAACCACGTAATTCTCGCCTTCGATGCTCAGGCGGGCGGTGATATTACAGCCGCGCGGGATATATTTGATGGCGTTTTCAATCAGATTGGTAAACAGCTCCCTCAGCAGGGCGGAGTTGCCGTGCATGGGCGCTTCGGATACATCGGTGTCACAGCCCAGATCCATGCCGGCAGCCAAGGCGCGTGGCACGCATTCTGCCGTCAGCTCGCGTATTAGTTTGGCTAAATCAAGCGGGACGCGCGGCATGCCTTTTGCGCTGTCCGGCTCAGATCTGGCAAGGGTAAGTAGCTGATTAACAAGGTGAATGCTGCGGTTGGCGCTGGTGTGCACCATGGTCAGGCGGTTGCTTAGCCCTTCTGGTGTGGTTTCGCGCATGGCCAGCTCGGTTTGCGATTTTAAGCCGGCGAGAGGGGTGCGGAGCTGATGCGCAGCATCGGCAATAAAGCGGCGTTGCCGGGCCACACTTTCATTGGTGCTGCTTAAGAGTTGATTAAGTGCCGAAGTGA
This sequence comes from Iodobacter violaceini, assembly GCF_011601265.1. Classification (GTDB taxonomy): domain Bacteria; phylum Pseudomonadota; class Gammaproteobacteria; order Burkholderiales; family Chitinibacteraceae; genus Iodobacter; species Iodobacter violaceini. The sequence continues at coordinate 180,507 of NZ_JAAOLX010000008.1, read as the reverse complement.
GCGCGCCCACTTCTTCAGGTTCATCATCCAGTTGCAGAGGGGATGGGTCCTGGCCTGAGTGTTCTTCAACCCTGCGCTGCAGGCGGGCTAAGGGGCGCAGACCCCGGTTTATGCCCCACCAGACCAGAAAACTCATGGCAAAAATCAGCAGGGCCAGCGGTGCGGCAATGGCAATCAGGATTTCTTTAGAAAGCTGGCTGCGTGCTTCGGTGCTTTTGCCCACCAGTACGTGCATCCACTTTTTTTGCTGGGTAATTTCTACCGGGAAATAGAGCGAAACAATGCGCAGCGATTCGTTTTGAATGCGTGAATCATAAAAAACAATTTGATTGTCGGGCTTTAAATGGCTTTGCAGCGCGGGCAGCTCGCTATTACTGAAGATAATGCCGCCTGTATTGAGCGATACCGTATAAAACAGGCGCTCGTCTGAGTCGTCATCCAGTAAAAGCTGAAGAGCGTGGGGGAAATCAATAATCAGCCCATTGTCCTGGGGCTTGATTTGCCGGCCAATCGAGCGTGCTGTTTGCAGCAGGCTGTCGTCGATCGCCATATTGGTATAATGCCGGGCTACGTTATAACTTAAGAATGCACCGGCAAGCCAAAGCACCCCCTGCGGTATGAGTAACCACAGGAGGAGCTGACGCTTGATTGAGAATTTACCCCTCAACATCCTGCGCTTGACTAGGTTGCTTCTCAAGTAAATAGCCAAGGCCACGAATAGTACGGATCACTACGCCGCAAGGATCCAGCTTTTTGCGGAGGCGGTGTACATAAACTTCGATGGCATTCAGGCCAACTTCAGCATTTTCTGAGCCCAGCTCACCCACGATTTGTTCTTTGGTGACTACACGGTCAATATTGGACATTAAGATTTCCAATACGGTGAGTTCACGCGCAGATAAATCGAGCGGTGTGTCATTGCACCATGCACGCTGGCCAGCGCGATCCAAACGCAGATTGCCCAGTTGCTGCACGGACTGCGGTAAGATTTTGCTGCGGCGAAGCAGGGCACGCAAACGCGCTTCAAGTTCGGAGAACTCGAAAGGCTTAGCCAGATAATCATCGGCACCTGCATCTAAGCCGGCTACGCGATCTTCCAGACCATCAAGAGCCGTCAGGATCAGGATAGGCAGGGAAGGTTTATGCTGACGGACGTTTTTTAAAACTTGCAGGCCATCCATGTTTGGCAGGCCAACGTCCAACACCACAACTTCGTAGTCATTGTGCAGTAAAATTTGTAAGGCTAGAGCGCCATCGTTAACACAATCAACTTGAAAGTCAGCCTGAGACAGGCTGGTTTTCAGAGCGTCAGCGAGAATTAGGTCGTCTTCAGCGAGAAAGAGCTTTGTGCTCATGTTCTGAACCTCGTTTTGTAAGAATAAGCTTACCGGCAGTTTAACTGTAATTTCTTTAATACCCAAGTTAATTTTGTGCACCTAAAGCCCGGGCCCTGCTTAATGTGCATTGTTGTGTATTGTCTATAGCAGTGTTGTCAGTAAGTAGCCAGCCAGAAAGTTCTTTTTTTGTCAGCGCGGTTAAAGCATCTATCCAAAGAGGGGAATCATTCAGGCAGGGAATGAAGTGGTACTCCTTACCACCGGCCTGTAAATAGTCCTGTTTTCCTTCGATGGCTATTTCTTCAAGTGTTTCTAAGCAGTCAGCTACAAAGCCAGGGCAGACTACATCCAGCCTGCCTGTACCTGCTTTGCCCAGTTGTTTTATGGTGGCCGTCACATAAGGTTGCAGCCATTCGGCACGGCCAAAGCGGGATTGAAAGGCTACGGTGTATTCAGATTCGGCAAGGCCCAGCTCTTCTGCTAACAGGCGGCCGGTTTTGCGGCAATAGCAGTGGTAAGGATCGCCCTTATCCAGTGTGTAGCGCGGCACGCCGTGAAAGCTCATCAGCAAATGGTCGCCGCGCCCTTTGGCTTGCCAGTAAGCGCGTACCTGCCCGGCCAGCGCTTTAATATAGCCTTCGTCATCATGAAAGCTGCGTACAGTTCGCAGCGCAGGCTGGTTGCGGTAGGTGGCGAGTACCCGGCCCACTTCATCAATGACGGTGGCGCTGGTGCTGGCTGAATACTGGGGGTAGAGCGGCAGAACCAGTAATTTTTCACACCCTGCAGCTTTCAGTTTATCCATCTGCGCTGCAATTGAAGGCTGCCCGTAACGCATGGCATAGTCGACTAAAACCTCCTTGTGGCCTTGCTCGCCCAGCCAGCCTTTTAAAAGCTTAGCCTGTTTTGTTGTCCAGACTTTTAGCGGGGAACCTTCGCTCATCCATACACTTGCATATTTTGCGGCCGTTTTTTTGGGGCGAAAAGGCAAAATAAAAGCATTCAGAATGGTCAGCCATACCAGTCTTGGTATTTCTACCACACGGGGGTCCGACAGAAACTGGCGTAAATAGGGGCGGATCGCTGCGGGAACAGGTGCCTCCGGGGTGCCAAGATTGACGAGCAGTACGCCGATCCGGCTGGCTTGATCATGGCGAAAGGGTGGTTCAGGCAGAAATGAAGACATAGAAATGGGCTCGGATTGTTTTTCTGAATCATAACAGGCTCTGTTTAATTTGATTACACGAGAAATAACGCACTGCTTTCTGCAGCTTTAATAGCGCATCAGTATCCTTTCCATAACGGGCCGCAATATATTGCTGGGTGATGTAATGAATCTGCTCATGATGCTGGGGTAATTGCAAGCTGGCACGCTGGCCAAATGTAAGCGGGCCTTCATGGGGAAGGGGGCGGCAGCCTTTGCCGGCAAGCTGACGGCAAAAGGTTTGCCATGCACGGCTTGCAGGATCGCGCCTGGCTGCTGTGCTGCGGGTGGCAAGGAAAAAGAGCAGTGCAAGCACGATGCTGCTGCCAAGGGCCATGCGCAGAATAAATTCGCCGGACAATACATCGGGTATGCCCAGCTTTTTGAACAACTGCATCTGTTTGCGTGAGTCGTAACCCATTACCCACTGATTCCAGCCATTCACAAGACTGTCCCAGTTCAGGCGCAGATGGTGTATCCATTCGGGAGGAGCGCCTTCCATAAAAGGCAGGCTGTCGGCCTGATTGAGGCTGATATCCGGCCCGTTGCTGATGCGCGAGGGCGAAATCATGGCAGTGGGGTCTGCACGCTGCCAGCCCCCCTGTGCCAGCCATATTTCGCTCCATGCGTGTGCATTGGCTTGCCGCACAATCAGGTATTTGCCGTTGTTATTCCATTCCCCTCCCTGATAGCCGCCCACAACCCGGCTGGGAATTCCTGCGGCGCGCATTAAAAAGGTAAAACTGCTGGCGTAATGTTCACAAAAACCTTGCTTATGTTTAAACAGGAAAGTGTCTATGGCATTGGGGCCTTTATTGAGCGGTGGCTGCAGGGTGTAGCTAAAACCGCCATGCTTCAGAAAATTTAAGCCTTGCCTGACGCGCTCCGGCGGGGGAAGTGAACGCCAGCTTGCTGCCAGTGCACGGGTCTGGGGATTGCCTGCCGGCGGCAGTTGTAATGCACTTTGTACGGTGTCGTCCTCGCTGGTCCGCCAGAGTAAATGGCTGCTTAAGTGGTAGCGCTGGCGCTGGCTGACGGGAGCACTGTTAACCGCCTGCAGGCGATTACTCATCAGTGCGCTGTCTGGAAGTGTGCCTGGGATATCCAGCGCCAGCAGCCAGTTTAAATTATGCGGCTCCATGGTCATGGTGTAGCCAATAGCCGGGCCCTGGTGGGTGATGGAGGGGCCGCCCGCAACCGTGACAGGTACTTGCAGCCAGGCTTCTCCGTCGAAGAGATCAAAGACCGGGCCGCGCCAGTACCTTGCCTGCGCCTTAGGTACGGGGCCCTCAAACTCTACCCTGAATGCCACGGATTCGTCTCTTGCCAGTTTGCTGAAATCGCCTGGGCGCATTTCATCGCTTAAACCCGTGCGGGCAACAGGCTGCTCGTCGGGCATGCTCCAGAGCGGGGGCAGGCGTGGAAAAAAAACAAATAAGAATATGGCAAAGGGCAGGGCTTCACACAGCATATAAAAGAGCTGTTTAGCGAGTGTCTGTAGTGATTGCAGGCTTTGCCACTGCATTAATTGCCCGGTGATGGCCAGCATGGAAAGGCTGGCCCAGAGCAATATCCAGCTGGATGGCACACTTAAAAAACCTGCACCCACCAAAAAATAGGCTAACAGGCTGACTACTTTGATGTCTCTTGGCGTGCGGGTCTCAAAAAGCTTGACGGTGGCAAGGCTGGCCAGCGTGGCTACACCGCCTTGCCTGCCGATTAAGGTTTGATAATCCAGCCAGATTAATGCAAATAAGCCCACAGACAGAATCAGGCCAAAATAGGCCGGGGGCAGGGCTTTTCCGCTATAGGCAATCCAGGCGCGCCAGAGCAAAAGCAGCGCCAGGGCCAGTGTCAGCCATGGGCTGAATTGCAGTCCGTGCGGCACCAGCACCAGCGCCTGGGTAGCAATCAGATATTGCATGGGTTTACGGGCAAGCGGCGTATTCATGATGGCCCGGCGCCTGCGCTGTGGGGCGCTTGCTCATCAAACAGGGCTAGTGCATTCAGGCAATTGATTTGATGGGACTCACCCAGTGCCGGAGCGATGTGCACGCCCGGCAGTGACAGGCCAAAAGGCGTGCCCATCTGCTGGGCCACTAAGATCCATGCGCATAGCCTGGATAAGCGCGCCTCTGTGTCCATGCCGGCGAGCTGCTCCCAGCTGAAAATCTGAGAGGCTGCGCCTTGCGAATCAAAAAATTTAACAGGCAGTGATTCGCTGTGTGCGGCTTGTTTCCATGCGATCCTGCGGAGTGAATCGCCTGTCTGGTAGGGCCGCAGACCTGCAAAGTCTTCTTCGCTGCGTCCTGTGCTGTTGCCCTGATTGTTTTCGGTAAGCCATGGGGGCGGGTCGTTTTCCGGGCTGGGCCAGATAATGCAGCGTGCAGGGCTGTTGAGGTAGCTCCAGGCGTGGCACCAGCCCACGGGATAAAAGCTGGATAAATGCAGGGCAGGGGCAAGAAGCCAGCCGCGCTCATGGCTGAGAAGAGGAATGGCCAGCTCGGCCTCTTGCTCAAGCGTGTTAAGGATCACTTTGTTTTGATTTGAAAACTGAAAAATAAGGGCGTGGCGGCTTAAGCTGCTGTGGTGGCTGATATGAAGTGGAAAAGAGGCCACTTCACCGGCAAAAACGGCCGGAGCATCAAAAAGCTGTAATCGCAATTTAAGTAAATTTCTGAAGGTACGCAGCAGCACCGCATGCCCCAGTCCCAGCAGGGTAAAGGCAAATAAATAGGCAAGACTCAGCTGGTAATTGATCGCCCCGATCAAAATCAGGATGGCCGTAAAGCAAAAGGCATAGCCAAAGCCGCTGGGTAAGATATAGATACGATCATACTTCAGCACGAGCGCGCTGCTTTGGGCTGGGTGCCGTTTGTTAAACCAGCGTTGCCGGCTTTGCCTCAGAAGCTTAAGCATTATTAAGGGATGGGGGTTTCTAAAATTAATGCCCTGACCATTTCAATGGCCGCTTTGCCGCTGCCTGGCATCACCAGCCTGTGCTGGCTTACCGGCAGAAAAACCGCCTGAATATCTTCTGGTAAAACCAGATCACGGCCATCCAGCCATGCCCATGCCTGGGCTGCATGTAACAGCCCTAAGGCGGCGCGGGGTGATAGGCCACACATAAAGCGCCCTGGCTGGCGCGATGCCGCGATCAGCATTTGTACATAATCAAGCAGCGCGGGCGCGATATAAACATCCCGCACGATTTGCTGGCTGGCTTGTAAATCGCTGCTGCTGATTGCTTCTGCCAATGATTCGATTAAATGGCGGCGGTCCGACCCCGCCAGCATGGCGCGCTCGGCTTGCGTATCGGGGTAACCCAGCTCTATACGCATTAAAAACCGGTCCAGCTGGGATTCGGGAAGTAAAAATGTACCAATCTGATGTGATGGATTTTGTGTGGCAATCACAAAAAAAGGCTCGGGCAGGGGCCATGTTGTGCCATCGGCGGTGACCTGACCTTCTTCCATTGCCTCTAAAAGGGCAGACTGGGTTTTGGGTGAGGCCCGGTTGATTTCATCTGCAAGCAGCAGCTGCGTAAAAAGCGGGCCGTGGTGAAATTGAAAACGCTGGTTTTCTCTGTCATAAATAGAAACCCCCGTCAGATCGGCAGGAAGCAGGTCGCTGGTGAACTGAACCCTTTGAAATTTCAGGCCCAGTGTGCGGGCAAGTGCATGGGCCAGCGTGGTTTTGCCTACACCGGGAAGGTCTTCAATCAGCAAATGACCCTGTGCCAGCAGGCAGGAAAGCGCCTGCCGGATTTGTACAGGTTTGCCCAGAATAATGGCTTCAAGTTGCTTGAGCACCGCAGGCAGGCGTGGGGCCATGGTATGGCTTCCTGTTTATTTATCACTTCAGTGTTGACCATGAATCGCAAACTGTCTATTCGCTTTCGTTGCCAGTGTATTTGCCCAAGGCGTAAACTAATAGTCAGAATAGCGTGTACTAAGGATTGATGCAGCCTGTTGCTGGCTGAATCAGGGCGGATTAAACAGGTAGCGAAGGCAGCCTGACTTGAAAGGGGTAGTGCCGGTGAGTAGTGGTCCAAGCGCTTATATTAGTCACCCCGCCTGTGCGATGCACAATATGGGCAAGGGGCATCCCGAGTGCGCGGAGCGCTTAGAGGCCATTAAAGATCGTTTGATGGCGGCAGGGATATGGGATTTCTTATGGCATATTGATGCGCCTGCTGCCACACGGGAGCAGCTGGCGCGGGTACACGGCACTGAATACCTGGATCGCCTTGCGATGATTTCCCCTACGCATGGCTTTGTGCATGCCGATCCGGATACGGCGATGAATCCATTTACCCTGAGGGCGGCTTATCATGCGGCCGGGGCGGGCATTGCGGCGGTCGATGCGGTGATGCAGGGTAAGGCAGCCAATGCTTTTTGCGGGGTGCGCCCGCCAGGGCATCATGCAGAAAAAAATAATGCGATGGGTTTTTGTTTTTTTAATAATGTGGCGGTCGCTGCGCGCCATGCTCTCGATCAATATGGTCTGGAGCGGGTGGTGATTGTCGATTTTGATGTGCACCACGGCAATGGCACCGAAGATATCTTCTGTGAAGATGAGCGGGTAATGATGGTGAGCTTTTTTCAGCACCCTTTTTTCCCTTATTCAGGGGATGTGCCCCGTGGCGCGAATATGCGTAATTTCCCAATGCCGCGCGGCACAACGGGTGCGCAGTTCCGTGACTTGGTTGTGGAAAAATGGCTGCCCGTTTTAAATGAGTTCTCTCCGCAGCTGATTTTGATTTCAGCAGGTTTTGATGCGCATTTAGAAGACGAAATGTCGACCATGGGCCTCGTGGAGGCCGATTATGCATGGGTGACTAAGCAGCTGATGAAGGTGGCCGATCAATATGCAGACGGGCGCATCGTGTCTTTTCTGGAAGGCGGCTATGATCTTTCGGCCTTGGGGCGCAGTGTGGCGGCGCATATTAAAGAGCTGGCTGATATTTAGGTGCTGTTGACCTTAGATTCACAATTGCGCTTGGGGGAAAAGATCAGCATGCCCGTGGGCATCAGGGGGCTGATTGGGCTGTAATCCAGTGCATTGCTTAAGGCTGTGGCTGCATGCCCTTGTTTGTTTTTTAATGTCATTGCGTGCTTCCGGACCAGCCATTTTGCTGCTGAGTATTCTGCCGCACAGCCTTCTTCTTGCTTCTGCGGTGGAATATTCAATGGGTATTCGGGCAGGGGCGCACCTTTATTTGTTACTTGCGATAATCTGACAAGCTTCTGTGTCCCACCTTTGCTATAAATGCCACTGAGATAACAATAAGTGGACAGCAAGATGCGGGGCTTTCTCATACTTCTGTTGTTTGCTGTGCTGGCTGCCTGTGGTGGCGGGGCGGGCGATGTAAGCAGCGGGGCAGCCAGTGCGGTGGCTGTGGCCAGTGGTGCGGCTCAGCTTTCTGTGGTGCTGCAAGACAGTGCCGGGCAAACCTCCGCAACGGTTTATGCAAATTCCATCTCTGCCCTGGTGGTGACGCTGAGTGATGCGAAGGGGCAGCCCCTGAGTAACCGCGTTGTTAAACTTGGCGTAAGTACTTCTTCCCTCAGTAAAATCAGCCCTGATACGGTGTTAACCGATGCATCAGGACGGGCGCAGTCTCAGCTGATAAGCAACGACAATACGGGGGCAGATTCGATCAATGCCAGTATTGATGTGGATGGCAAATCGTATAGCGCCGCGTTTAATTACAGCGTCAGGTCGCTTAATTTTGCACTGAGCACGCCCAAGCTGGATCTGAGTACCGTATCGGCAGGCGGCAGCGTGGGGGTGTCGGTCAATCTGAGCAATAGTGACACAGGCCTGGCCTTGGAAACACCTGTTAGCGTAAGTTTTAGCTCGCCTTGTGCTGATGCAGGCAAGGCCTTGCTGTCTTCGCCGGTTTTGTCGGTAGTGAGTACGGTTAATGGCGTAAAAACGGCGGTGGCATCCAGTACTTACCAGGATAAATCCTGTGCGGGCAGCGATGAAATTACTGCAACGGCGACGCTTGGGGGCGTGAGCCGGTCGGCCAAAACCACGCTGTCTGTACTGGCGGCCTCGGCGGGCAATATTGAATTTGTAAGTGCTGTTCCTGAGCTGATTTCTTTGCCGGGCACAGGCGGCAATACCAGTGCCGTGGTGCAATTTAAGGTGAAGGATTTACAAGGCAGCCCCTTGGGCGGGCAATGGGTCGATTTTGCTTTGAATACCACGGTTGGTGGCATCACCCTGGTGCAAAGTGCCGCGCAAAGCCAGCCTGGCTCAGGCCTCGTGCAAGTGGTGGTGAATGCCGGGGCGGTGAGTACGGTGGTGCGGGTAACGGCTACGCTGCGGGGGGCTAATCCTGCAATCAGCAGCCAGTCTAATGCGTTAACGATTTCAACTGGTTTGCCGCATCAGAACGGCTTTAGCTTATCGGCAGATATTGTGAACCCGGAGTTTTATACCATTGATGGCAATAGCATTGTGCTGACAGCCAGGGCATCAGATCGTTTTGGTAATCCTGTGCCCGATGGCTCTGCTGTGAGCTTTATGACTGAGGGCGGTATCGGGACGATTACGCCGCGCTGCACCATGGCAAATGGGGCATGCAGTGTCACCCTGGTCAGCTCGGGAAACCGGCAAAAATTAGTGGGAGCCGGGCGAATGACCGTGCTGGCGCATATGGTGGGAGAAGAAAGCTTTAATGATTTGAATGGCAACGGGGTGTTTGATACAGGGGAAAGCTGGTCGGATCAGGGCGAGGCTTTTTTAAATGCCGATGAAACTGCACACGCTGCGCCTATGACTTTGCTGGCGGTTGATGGGGCTGGCTATGTTGAGCCCTTTATTGATTTTAATGGCGATGGCGTATACAACGGGCCGGATGGGCAATATAACGGCGTGCTGCGCTCGGCCAGTATTCCGGGGTCGGTTGCTAAAACGATCCATGTATCAAGCAGCAGAGTGGTGATCTGGTCGGCAAGTGCCCTTGGCAGTAATGTGCTGACTTACCCTCTGAGTGCAGGCCGGCTTTGTGCGTCAGGCAGCCTGCTCAGCCAGTTTGCTTTGGCTTTGAGGGATGCGAATGGCAATGTTTTACCGGCTAAAACACAGCTTGATTTGGAAATAACGCAAACAGTTTTGGTCGATGCGCTGGGGAACGCGATTAATAACCCCGCGCAGTTAAGCGGCCTGAGTAGTTTTACTGTGCCAAGTACTGCGGTTGTTCCGCAATTTACCGGTACTTTATCTGCAGTGGCCTGCCCGATTCCGGCTGATGCGCAACTGGTGGTGAAAGTGAAGTTTCCCAGCGGGGTTGAGACCTCGCAAAGTGTGCCCCTGAATTAAAAAAAAGGCCATGTCGGATGACATGGCCTTGTTACTATTTAATCCAGTGACTGGCGGCAATAAACATCCCGCCAGAGAGTGCCATCGATACCGGCAGGGTCAGTACCCATGCCAGCAGAATGTTTTTTACGGTCTGGCTTTGTAAGCCACTGCTATTGGCCACCATGGTCCCCGCTACTGCAGAAGACAATACATGGGTGGTGGAAACAGGCATGCCGGTGATGCTGGCAATACCAATTGCAGATGCGGCGGTGATTTGCGCGGCCATCCCCTGGCTGTAAGTCATGCCCTTGTTGCCGATTTTCTCGCCAACAGTCAGTACAATCCGCTTCCAGCCGATCATCGTGCCCAGCCCCAGTGCCATCGCAATGGCGATAATGACCCACTGTGGTGCATATTCGGTGGTGGCGGATAAATCTTTACGTAAGCGGTCCAGATCGGCTTTTTCAGTTGAGGTGATGCTTGGCAGCTTGCTTACTTTTTTGGCGGTGTCGTCAAGGCAGAGCAGCAAACGGCGTACGCGAATACGTTCTGTTTCAGAAAGTTGTTCGTAGTTATGAATGCCAGCCAGCTTGGTCACCAGCTCATTACTGGCGGGCATGGTTTGCTTCGAGTCACATTTAAATTGCGGTGGCAGCGGATCTTGCGCATTTTGATCAATGTAGTCGTTCAGGCGGTAGCTGTTGCGGCTGTAAAATTGTTGTAAATGCAATGCTGCGTCGTGAGTACGCTCAATTTGGTAGGTAGTGCTGCTCATATCCACCACAAATTTACCCGGTACAATGCCGATCAGAACCAGCATTAACAGGCCAATACCTTTTTGCCCGTCGTTAGAGCCGTGTGCAAAACTGATGCCCAGTGCAGATAAAATCAGCGCAACGCGGGTCCAGAACGGAGGATGTTTTTTGCCATCCAGTGCTTTGCGTTCGTCAGGGGTGTTGTGCATGCGCGAATCAGCGCGAAATTTTTTCAGAAGCAGCAACAGGCCACCGGCCACCAGAAAACCCACGGTAGGGGAGATCAGGAGGGAGAGCATAATGTCGATTGCTTTCTGGGTGTTAATGCCTTCAAGCAGGGGGATGTCTGTCATCCATGCATTGGCAATGCCCACGCCCAGAATAGAGCCAATCAGCGTGTGCGAGCTTGATGCAGGCAGCCCCAGATACCATGTACCCAGATTCCAGATAATGGCTGCGGCCAGCAGCGCAAAGACCATCACAAGGCCTTGTCCGGATCCTACATTCAGTAAAAGCTCAACAGGCAGCAGGTGAACAATGGCATAGGCAACGCCTAAGCCACTGAGTAATACACCAAAGAAATTACAGATGCCCGATGCAACCACGGCAAGATGCGGAGGCATTGCTTTGGTGTAAATGACGGTGGCAACGGCGTTAGCCGTATCGTGAAAGCCGTTAATAAATTCGTAGGTAAGTACAAAGCCAAGGGCCAGAACCAGGCTGATGGCAACGCCATAGTCAAGGCCACTAAAAATATCGGGCATGGTAGGGGTAAATGAGTGATGACGGCGCGATTATGCCCCAAAAAGGCCCTAACCTGTTTTGATTTCAGCTGTATTGCAGTAAATATTCTTTATAAAATATTTACTGCTTTTAGGACGAGCAAGAAACGCCAATCTGTGCCGCCCACTCTGGCGGCAGCTCTGCATAATGTTCAAAATCGGTTTGCTCATCAAAGGGATGCATCAGGCATTGCTGTAAGGCTTTGATTTCTTTGAAGTCACCTTCGTCTCTTGCCTTGCGGATGGCAATCTCAGCCAGATAGTTGCGTAAAACATATTTGGGATTAACCCGGTTCATTGCGGCTTGCCGCTCGTGTGGGTCACGGTTTTCGGTGCTGAGGCGAATCTGATAATCAGCAAACCAAATATCAAATGCGCCTCTGTCCTGAAAGTGGTCACGCAGCTTTGCGCCATGCTGTGGCAGATTGCGCCAGAAGTAAGTCCAGTCGCAGCGGCTGCGATGCATCTGCTCAAACAGTATGGTGATCAGCCCCCAGTCGCTCTCCTGCCAGCAAAGCAGGCCCAGCTTCTGGCGCAGTAAATCGGCAAAGTGGCTTTCAAAATGCCCCTGATACTGCTGCAGGGCATGCAGTGCTGATTCTCTGTTCATCAGAGGAAGTAAGGCCTGCGCCAATACCTGCAGATTCCACAGGCCCATCTCCGGCTGCTGTTGGTAAGCGTAGCGGCCACTGTCATCAGAGTGGTTGCAAATATGCCCCGCATCGAAGCCATCCATAAAACCAAACGGGCCATAATCAAGCGTCAGACCCAGAATCGACATGTTGTCGGTATTCATTACGCCATGGCAAAAGCCGGTGGCCTGCCATTTTGCAATCATGACAGCAGTGCGCTCTGCGACGTTTTCGAGCAGGGCCACATAAGGATTAGGGGCAGAGGCACATGCCGGGTAGTGATGTTGTATCACCCAATCGGCCAGCTCTCTGAGTGAATCAATGTCATTGCGATAGTGCTCAAAATGACCAAAGCGCACAAAAGTGGGCGCAACCCGCAATACAACTGCGGCGGTTTCCATGCTTTCCCGCCATACGCCCTGAGCTGATCCGGCCATCCCTAAGGCACGGGTGGTTGCAATGCCCAGCCCGTGCATTGCTTCAGAGCATAAATATTCACGAATCGACGATCTGAGTACGGCCCGGCCATCTGCGCGGCGGGAATAAGGCGTAGGGCCCGCACCCTTAAGCTGCATTTCCCAGTGCTGGCCGTTGTCCGCCAGATATTCGCCAATCAAAATAGCTCGCCCGTCGCCCAGCTGGCCCGCATTGACGCCAAACTGATGGCCGGAATACACGCTGGCAACCGGCTCGCTGCCTTGTGGTAAGCGATTGCCGCAGAGATAGTCCGCGAGGCTGGCTGTTTGCTCTGCGTCACTGGCAAGGCCCATCTCATTGGCTAATTCGGCATTCCATGCAATCAAATATGGGGAAGGCAAAGGCGTTGGCTGGATGCGAGTGTAAAAATGTCCGGGTAGACGGCCAAAACGCGGTGTGAGTAAAATTTGGTCAAAAGTAAGTTTTGTCATGGATTAACCGCGTTAAGCTTGAGTAATTTAGTCGGGTATTATAACGCTTACACCTCGTTTTGAGGCGGGAAATCAGCGAAAAATGCCAGTCTGCCTGATGACTTGCTCACACATAAAAATATTGGAGAAAACCAAAATGCGACATTTTCCTGAAACCCCTGCAACCCTGTTTTTAAAGCAACAGGCGGCGGTTTTTGCCAGCCATCTCTATGCCTATGAAGAGCATGGGGGCACGAAGGTGTCTGCGCGCGAGCTGGATGTTGAAGAAAACTGTGTAGTAAAAACTTTAATTATGGAAGACGAAGCAGGAAAACCTTTGATTGTGCTTATGCATGGTGATTGCAAAGTATCGACCAAAGAATTGGCGCGTCAGGTTGGTTGCAAGAAAATTGAACCGTGCAAACCTGAGGTGGCCAACAGGCATACCGGCTTTCTGGTGGGGGGGACGAGCCCATTTGGAACTAAGAAAAAAATGCCAATTTATATTGAGAAAACAATTCTTGATTTGCCGCTGATTTATATTAACGGCGGGCGTAGGGGCTATTTGGTTTCGCTGGCCCCCGCTGAATTAATGCGAATACTTAAAGCGCAAATCGTTGAAGCCGCACTCCGGTGAGTTAAAGCCACTCTGTTGGTTTGTTCAGGATGGGTGATTGTTTCTTTATTGAGCATCAGCAAAATCTCATGGCCCGTAAATACGATTGGGCTACCATCATAAAAAAGATGGAATTGAATGATGGTAGTGTGATTTTTGCGCAGGGATGAGGGCAAAGCGGGCTTTGTCACCGGAGTGGGGCTGGACATCCCTTGATTTGCTGATCTGGATATTTATTAGCCCTGCACTTGTTTACATTTTCTTGGCTTCTTGGCTTCTTGGCTGTCTGCGGAATACAGGCCGGCCATATTATTCTCCTTCTTTCTCCTTGTTTGGCTTGAGACAAGCTGCCAGCGTGGGTTGAAAATCTATGCCGCACTCTGCAGGGCTTATTCCCTCGTATATTAGGAAATAATGTCAATCTGTCTTTGTGTAGTTTGACTGGTATTATTTTGACGTAAGAATGGCGTGATCAATGTTTAAATGTTGTTGTGTTAACTATTAAATGTGCCGTGTCATGAATGCCCAGTTTCTCATTGACCAACTCAGAAAAAATATAAGTCCGGAGCACTTTCCCATTCAGCTGGAGGCGCGTTATCCAAGCGTTTTAGCGCAAATAATGAATAGCTGGGAGCTGGATCAGCTCGATGCTTGTTTTAATGATTTACTGCTCCAGGGGCAGCAAAAGCAGGATGAATTTCCCGGGGAAATCGTTCTGGAGATTTTTCGCCTGCAAGTTGCACTCGATGCCGTTCCTAAGAAAACGCTGGAGTTATGGGGCGATATCCCTGAAGCCAAGGTTAATCCGGAGGCAAAGGCTTATCCTCTGTCTAAGGCCGCTCTGCAAGCTCAAATACGCAGGGATGCCCAGGCTATTCTGGCTCAATATGGGTTTGGTGTAAGTTCCGAAGGCTTGCATCAGGCTATTGAGCAACGCCACTATAACTTGCTGCCGCAATTTGTCCGTGCGGGAATGCCCGTTGAGCTGGCAGACGATGCGGGCTGGACGCCCGTCATGCACGCCTGTTTTGCCGGAAGACTTGATATCGTCGTTGAACTGATTGAGCTCAATGCCAATCTCTTGGTTACAGATTGCTATGGATATACTTTGCTGCATTGGGCTGCGCTGAACGGCAATGCCGATCTTGTTGCGCTCTTAATGACTTATGATTTAAATCCGCAGCAAACGAGCAGTAAAGGGATTACGCCACTGATGCAGGCGGCGGCTGGTGATCATGTTGCGGTGATGAAACTGCTTGTTGCAAAGTGCGGCATGCTGGCTGTTCACACTCAGTGTAAGGAGGGCTGGACGGCGCTGCATAAGGCGGCGGTGAACAAAAAAGTGAGCGCGGCGCTCTGGCTTGCTGAACACGGCGCCGACCCCTATTTACGCAATCAGCGTGGTGAGTCCGCTTGTTCATTGGCGCTCGAATTAAATCAGCATCGTTTGTACGATTTACTGAGCGAATGGGCCGATCGTCATGCTGCAAAGTAAATGGCCACCCTGCCAATCAAAACGCAGCAAATCTGTTGCGGTGCTTTTTGCAAAAATATCTATTTAATTTACCTGCAACGGCAGGAGCTGTTGCTCATAAAAAGAGACCGCTGAGGCGGTCTCTTTTTATGAGCGTGAATCTTTAGATTTATTTTAGGTTAAAAGCTTACAGGTTGAAGCGGGCAACCACTGTATTAAGCATCAGCGCTTGTTTATCGAGCTCCAGTGCGGTGTCCGTGTTGGCTTGTACCGCAAGATTGTTTTCTTCACTGGCCTGCGCAATACGCTCGATATTCTGGCTGATCAGATTGCAGACCTGACGCTGTTCGCGCAGTGAATCCACGATGGCATGAATGGCGGTGTGGACGGATTGGGCCGCATCATGGCTGTTTTGCACTGATTGAGCGGCCTCGCCTGCGTGCTGCACCCCAATCTGCACTTCGCTAAGAGCCTGATTCATGATAGTTGCGGCTTCGGTGGTGCCTGTCTGAATGGCATTAATGGTCTCATTGATTTCCAGCGTGGATTGGGTTGTGCGTTCGGCTAGTTTTCTGACTTCGTCCGCAACAACTGCAAAGCCCCGGCCCATGTCTCCGGCGCGTGCGGCTTCGATAGCCGCATTCAGCGCCAGTAAATTGGTCTGGTCTGCAATATCGCGAATAACCCGCGCAATCTGGCCTACTGCGTTAGAGCGGTCCTGCAACTGAAGAATGCGCTGCGTTGCCGAGCCTATGGTGTCGCTCATTTGTGATAGTGCGGTTTGCGTGGACTGAATCACTTCACTGCTGGTGTGGGTGGCAGCCAGTGCAATATTGGTTGATGCACTTACTTCTTCTGAGTTATCAGTGATGATGGATACGCTGACGGTCATTTCTTCAACAGAGGAGGCCAAAGAAGCGGAGGCCTGATTCTGTAAATCAATGGCCGATGATGTTTGTGTGCTGCCCTGGCTTAGCTCATTCGATGCACTGCCGATGGCTTTGGAGCTTTTGGCGATTTCCTGTACGGCGCTTCGCAGACTGCTCTGCATATTTCCAAGGCTGTCGAGTAATGCGCCCAGCTCGTCTTTGCTTGAACTGGGCTTGTCTTTGCTTAAATCGCCTGAGGCAATGATGCTGGCAAAGAGCGTGGTGCTGCGTACAGCATGGCTGATATCACGGATCAGCCATGCTGATATCACAACCAGGATGAGGGTGATTGCGGCAAGCAGCAAGATGTTATACGTGCGGGTGGACAGATAGGCCTGCTCAGATGTCTCGTGATCTTGTTTGGCCACATCAAGCTGCAAGGTGATGAGCTCCGATATTTTGTCGGATACCGGCTCTATTGCCGGATACATTTCACGAACAACCAATTGATCTAATGCGCCCGTGTCTTTGTTTTGCATCGCTTGCTTAAGTTTGCCGCTGACCTGATTGGCCAGTTTCATCCGCTGCTCATTTTCATGCGCGAGGCTGCTTTCTTTGTCATCCATTTTACTGGCCATATAATTGCCCCAGTCACGGCTGATTCCTGCTTCTGCTGTATTGATCAGGGCAATGCCCTGTTCTGCGGTCAGGCTGCCATTTCGCACTTTATGGCTTGTATCCACAATATTCACCGCGTAGAGATCTGCTACGCTTTTAAGATCGCGTAATGGCACAACGCGGTCCTGGTAAATACTATTCATGGTCTGGTTTGCCTGGTAAATGCCATTGAGCCCAATCAGGCTGGTAATCATTATGGCAATAATTCCCAAAGCACTCATCAGGATTAAGCGTAAGCGTAAAGACATGGCTGTCCCCGGTTGTTCTGTAAACATTATGTTAGGTATTTTTAAATAGATTAGTATTTATTTCTATTCGTTTTTTGCATGAAATAAAAAATGCATGGTTTTGTGTTGTATTTTTAATAAATTATGTGTTTTTCCGCAGGAGGGGCAGATTGTCTTTTTAAATTTTCAGAAAGTTTTTTAGTAAGAATTAATTTTTCTGTATTTGCTGTGGTCAGGCATGGGGGTGTGGTTTTTAATTTGAAGTAGCCGTTTGTTTTGACTGTTGGTTGTTTTATTGCTTAATCAGGTGTGTATGTGAATTTTTGTTGCGCGTCATCGTTATTCTTGCAATAGATTATTTTAGATTGAGGGGTGTTTTTTTTTGAGTCTTTTCTCAATTAAAATAATTGTTTTATTTTTTTGTAAGTATTTTATATAAGAGGGGATTGCCCGTTTGCGCGGCAGTCCCCTGTGTAATGTGTAAAAAAATATGCCGTTCAGTCTTTTTATTTTATGAAAAAGGGTGTTCGGTTTGTATCCATTCTTCAAAATGATCATCTTCAAAACGGTATATGCCACGGTCTTCTCTGGATAAATGCTGCTTTTCAAATAAGCGGGCCAGCGCATTATTGACTGTGTGGTTAGCAAGCTCGCCAAGTCCTAAGTGTTCGCCTAGTTTTTGCCGTGTGCTTTTACTGCTTAATCCTGTTTGCCTTGCTGCAATAAATTGCAGAATGATTTGATCTACAGGGAGTAATTCATTCCACAGGCTGTCAAAGCCCTGATCGGTATATGTTTTAGCCAGTGCTCTTTCTATGGCCGCTTCGCAGCCATAAAAGGGGCGAATTAAATATTCTTCTAAAAAACGCCGGAATAATTCGGGGGTTTGTTTGAGCTGATCAAATGCAGATGTGCCGTCTTCAATACTCAGGTGGTAGTTGCTGTCCAGAATATGATTACTTACATTGATCATATATTGGACAAATAAATTATCCAATAGCGGGAAGGGCTCTACTGGCGCCCAGTTGTAAAAAGGCTGATTGGATTTGGCAAACATATCACGCAAAGTGTGCTCGCTGCTGCCTGTAAATATCACGTGAATTCTCTGCTTGCGAATATCCAGCCCGGCGCGCAGCGCTGCGGCTAAATCGTTGTTGCTGGCGCTGGCTAAAATTTGCGCCTCGTCGATAAGCAGTAAAATGGTGTCATAGGTTTGGTCTATTTTTTGCCACATTTTACTGATCAGGCTGGACGTGGCCGCGTCGCTCTCAAAACGGGTTTCCAGGCTGCCTTCGGCCAGCGGGCTTTTGGCGTTGAGCTTGATGGAGCCAATTTTTTTGCTGCTTATTTTTTTCAGGCGGTCAAGTAAGCCGTCGCTGTTTTGCAGGCTGTGAATCACGGCCGTTGCAACGCCCTCGCTGGTGTTGTCCCGGCACTCCCATAAATTAATATAAATCACCCGATAGCCTTGCCTGCTGGCCAGCGGGGCAAGATCTTGAAGTAAAAATTCGGTTTTTCCCATGCGTCGCCGTGCAAACAGTGCCCGGCTGTTGCTGAGCTTTAATGCAAAGCTTTTAAGGTAGTAGTCAGCCAGTTCCGGGCGCTGAAAGTGCCAGTCGGGCGCGCTTTTTTCACTCATGTTTATCAATATCTATAGTAATTAAACATGTCTTAATTATATAGATATAGGTAAACGAGTCCATCAATGGTTTGAAATGCCCTGATATTGAGGGTTTTTACGCCCTATTCGGTGGTTTCTTTGCCGGGCTTTTCGGGCGGGCTGAGTAATTCATCCAGATCATTGCGCAGGCTGAGATAAACACTTTCATCAACATGCCCGCGTAGCCTGCTGATGAGCTCGTTGGCGGTTTTTAGCAGTGCTGGCCGCATTTCGGCTGGGGCATCAGCTTTCAGGTATTTAACACTGGCGTGGGCTGCAGACAGGGTGAGGCGCGAGTTGCGGGTGTTTTGTGCCTCCGGGACGAGCAAGGCAACCGCTTCATCAAAGCGCGATTTCAGCATAAGTTGCACGCCCGTATTATTTACATCGGTGATTTCCTGGCCTGTGGTCTGAATAAATTGCTTCCACGCAGGTCTTTGATTGGCCGTGCTTTCCAGTATGCCGGACATATTTTTGGTCGTCACAAAGCGTTTGGAGAGGATAGACAGCCAGCGGTAGGGCGGGGCGCTGCTGTTGGCGGTTTCAGTTTCGTTGCTTGGCGGGCAAATTAAATGCGCGGTCATGATAAAACTGATGGCCAGCTCCATACTGAAGTCGTCATCTGTCATTGCGGTTTCTATTTTGCTGAGGTCTTCTGTTTTGCCGCTAAAAATAGCCGAGGCAAGCTGTGCGGATATTCTGTTCTGGTGGGAATCGTCTTTACGTACTCTTTCCTGAACCATACGCAGGTATTTTTCGGCATCAGCAAGTGAATCTTCTATTTTTGCTGCAATTGCCAGCTGTAAAATGGTGTTGGCAGAAAGGGCGGTGGAGTTGCCCCCACAGTTTACCGCCCGGCTTAAGAGTGTCTTGGCCTTGGCGCTGTCTCCCAGCATATTGGCTAAATTGCCTGCTTTTTGCAGGCGATTAATATTGTTGGGTGTAATCGCTAGGCATTTATCAAAGACCACCATGGCTTCGTCGAGGCGGCCTTCGTTCATATACATATTTGCCAGCTCTTCGTAGGCGTCAACGTATTGGCTGTGCTGCACAATAGATGCCTGCAACAGCTGATCGGCTTTGGTTTTATTGCCCTGTTTATTGTAAACCTTGGCCAGCCCCAGCTTTGCCCATGGAACAAGGCGGCTGGCCAGAATTTCTTCGAATAAAATGCGTGCTTCTTCCAGCTGATTTGTTTCCAGTAAAAGAGTGGACAGCAGGCGCAGAAGATCTGATTTATAAGGGACTTCGGGTTTGGCCAGAAGGCCGCGGGCGGCTTCAATGGCACCCTGCATATTGTCTTCTGCGATGCAGTCATAAATAACCTGCAGGGCTTTCTTTTTTTTCCATGCAATATTGAGCCTGTCTATCAGCTGAGACCCTGAAAAAGGTTTGATCAGGTAGTCGTCAGGGCCAACTTCGGCAACGGCCACCACTTTTTCATAAGAGGCTTCTGCGGTGATCATAAACCACACTGTGCTGAGTGGCAGCTCGCCATTTCTGCGGATTTCTTCAAGCAGCTCCTGGCCGTTCATGCCTTCGCCAAAATCGTAATCACACAAAATAACGTCGTATTCAGCATTGCGCAGCCGGCGGCGGGTTTCCCCTACGCTGCTGGAAGTGTCTACGCGGGTGATGCCCACTTGCGCAAGTGTCATGCGTAAGGACTGACGAACAGTTGGCGCATCATCAGCGATAAGCGCCCGGGCGTTGCTAATTAAGTCGGTCATCGTAGTTTGGCAAGAGGAAATTGACGTGTATATTAACCATTACCTGATTATGGGGAAAGCGTGAGCGTAATGGATGTAAAGAAGGGGTTTTGAGCGCCAACTGGTTGCCGGGTACGAGGGATAGGGCAGAGAGGGGTTGGCAGACGTAAAAAAAACCCAGTCTGGCTGGGTTGTTTTGCTACCGGCAGGTTTTGAGCTTGCCAGTAAAATGCCTGAATGTTTTTCCAGAATTCCTGAGCTATTAAAGCTAAGTAATTGTCTGGTCTTGCTGGTGCCCAGAAGAGGACTCGAACCTCCACACCCGAAGGCACATGGACCTGAACCATGCGCGTCTACCAATTCCGCCATCTGGGCAATGCCTGAAGCAAAGCTTACAATTTACTGCTGGGTCATTTATAAAGCAGACCCATTTACAACATATTACTGGTGCCCAGAAGAGGACTCGAACCTCCACACCCGAAGGCACATGGACCTGAACCATGCGCGTCTACCAATTCCGCCATCTGGGCAATACATAAACTGCTTTCCGGATAATACCTGCATTAAGTAATGGTGCCCAGAAGAGGACTCGAACCTCCACACCCGAAGGCACATGGACCTGAACCATGCGCGTCTACCAATTCCGCCATCTGGGCATTACTTAAGTACATTTTAATACATCATAAGTGATTCTATAGAACGTGGTGCCCAGGAGAGGACTCGAACCTCCACACCCGAAGGCACATGGACCTGAACCATGCGCGTCTACCAATTCCGCCACCTGGGCGCTCTATAAAGCGTTAGAATGTTGCTGCGCCTCACTTAAGAGGGGGCGATTATTGTTAAAAGCGGACTCCATGTCAAGAAATAAACCTAAGAAATCTTCAAGAATTTCCACTATCCCCCAGCAGGAGGCCCCGTCTATGAGCGGCCGTTCCAAAAAAATCAAAGGCATACGCGCGTCTGATCCATTTCTGGAGCGCGAACGCGAACGCTATGAATTTCCACTTCCTTCACGAGAATTTGTGTTGCAAGTGCTCACTGAGCACGGTGCACCGATTTTTGTTGATGAATTAATGAGCATGTTAGCCATCCTTCCGGAAGAAGAAACACAGTTTCATCGCAGAATGGCGGCGATGGAGCGCGAAGGACAGGTGATGATTAACCGCAAAGGCGCACTGTGCCTGCCGGATAAACTTGATCTTTTACAAGGGCGGGTGCAAGGCCATGCCGATGGCTTTGGTTTCTTAGTGCCTGATGATGGCAGCAGCGATCTTTACCTTGGCCCTAAGGAAATGGCCAAGGTGTTACATGGTGATCGGGTTTTAGTCCGCCCAATGGGCCTGGATCGCCGGGGGCGGCGTGAAGGCAGTATTGTTGAAGTGCTGGTGAGATCCACTCAAAAATTAGTGGGGCGCTTACATGGTGAACACGGCGTGTTTACGGTTACCGCCGAAGACAAGCGCATCAGTCATGAGATTTTATTGGAGCCAAATGGCACGATGGGCGCTGAATCCGGCCAGGTGGTGATGGTAGAGCTGGTGAAGCAGCCTTCGCGCTATTCACAGCCGGTAGGCCGGGTGGTTCAGGTGCTGGGTAACTATGCTGACCCGGGCATGGAAATCGAAATTGCCCTGCGTAAGCATAATCTGCCGCATGAATTTTCTGCTGAGGCTATTTTGCAGGGCGAAGACACGCCCGCCAAAGTGCGTAAAAAAGACTGGAAGAAAGTACTTGATACGGTAGAGCGTGAGGATTTACGTGATTTGCCGCTGGTC
Organism: Iodobacter violaceini; assembly: GCF_011601265.1. Lineage (GTDB taxonomy): Bacteria > Pseudomonadota > Gammaproteobacteria > Burkholderiales > Chitinibacteraceae > Iodobacter > Iodobacter violaceini. The sequence goes on along the minus strand of NZ_JAAOLX010000008.1, from coordinate 158,582 downwards.
ACCATTGATGGCGAAACGGCCAAAGACTTTGATGATGCCGTTTATGCCGAGAAAAAAGGTAAGGGCTGGCGCTTAATCGTGGCCATTGCCGATGTCAGCCACTATGTCTTGCCGGGAGATGCGCTGGATGTAGGGGCGATTGAGCGTGGCAATTCGGTGTATTTTCCGCGCCGGGTTATTCCGATGCTGCCCGAGGCTCTCTCTAATGGCATTTGCTCTTTAATGCCGGATGTAGAGCGCCTTTGCATGGTATGTGATATGCAGATTACGGCGAAGGGCGAGATTAAAAAATATCGCTTTTATCCCGCTGTGATGCATTCAAAAGCGCGCCTGACTTACACCAAAGTGTGGGATATGATTCAGCACCCTGCAGGTGAAATGGCTCAGCAATATCAGCATGTATTGCCGCAGATCGATACACTTTATGCGCTGTTTAAAGCTTTTTCTGCCGCACGTGCCTTGCGTGGTGCCATTGATTTTGAAACCGTTGAAACAGAAATGCGTTTTGATGATAAGGGCAAAATCAGTGAAATTGTGCCTGTTGTCAGAAATGATGCACATAAGCTGATCGAAGAATGCATGCTGGCGGCGAATGTGTGTGCGGCAGATATTTTGCTGAAAAAAGAGCACGACTGCGTTTACCGTGTGCATGAAGGGCCAACCCCGGAAAAACTTGAAAATCTGCGCACTTATATCAAGAGCGTGGGCTTAACGCTGGATGGCGAAGAGGACCCTGTGGCAGGTGATTACGCTGTGCTGCTGGAGAAAATCAAGCTGCGCGAAGATGCGCCGCTGCTGCAAACCATGCTGCTCAGATCACTTTCTCAGGCCGTATACAGCCCTGATAATAAAGGGCACTTTGGCTTGTCCTACGAGGCCTATACCCACTTTACTTCGCCGATCCGCCGCTACCCGGATTTACTGGTGCACCGCGCAATTAAGGCTATTCTGGCAGGTAAAAAATACACACCCGCCATGAAGTGGGAAGCATTGGGCACGCAGTGCTCAATGACAGAGCGCCGTGCGGATGACGCCAGCCGCGATGTGCAAAACTGGCTGAAGTGCTATTACATGCAGGATAAGGTCGGTGAAGAATTTGAAGGCGTGATTTCCGCTGTCACCGGTTTTGGGATCTTTGTTCTGCTGGACAATGTGTTTGTAGAAGGCCTGGTGCATATTTCCGAGCTGGGCACAGATTACTTCCACTTTGATGAAGTCCGCAAAGAGCTGAAGGGCGAGCGTACGGGGCAGGTTTATCGTATGACTGGCCGAGTAAAAATTAAAGTAGCGCGTGTTTCTCTGGAAACCAGCAAGATTGATTTTATGCTGGTAGAAGAAAAACCCATGTGGGGCGATAAGCCTGTGGCCGAAGTGCCTGCAGGTCGTCGTAATGCACCACCGCGCAGCCCGGCGCCAAGGCGCGGTGGTAAGCCGGTTGCTCCGCCTTCACCTGCTGAAACAACGGTCACAGAAACTAAGCGCACTGCTGTTGTTAAAAAAACCAGCAAGAGTGCTGCAAAACCCGTCGCTGATTTGTCTGGCAGAAAAACCGCCGTGACCAGGACTAAAGCGGCCCCCCCGAAAGCAGCGGCCTCAAATCCGGCCTTAGCGAAACCTGCAGCAAAGAATGCGCGGAAAAAAGCTGTGGTACGTCAGGTTTCCGGGCCGGGAAATCTGGAGGCTGCTCCTGCCGCCGTGAAGGCAGTGCCTGCAAAAAAGGCGGTTGCACCTAAGGTTGCTAAAGCACCTGTAGCCAATCAGCCTGTAGTTGCGAAGGCAGTGCCGGTAAAAAAGGCAGTGGCACCTGAGGTTGCTAAAACATCAGTAGCTAATCAGCCTGTGGTTGCGAAGGCAGTGCCTGCAAAAAAGGTGGTTGTACCTAAGGTTGCTAAAACATCAGTAGTCAATCAGCCTGCAGCAGTGAAAGCCGTGCCTGTAAAACAAGCGGCGGCGCCTAAAGTAACTAAAGCACCCGCAGTCACTCAGCCCGCTGTGGCTAAGGCGGTTCAGAAAACGCCGCCATCTGCACCTGAGGCTGTAAAATCCGCCGTAAGAAAACCGCGTGCGCCCAGGGTTAAGCCTGCTGTTGTTAAGGAGGTGACGGCAGAGGGTGTGGATGCTGCGCCGAATAAGCGTAAACCGTAGTAAGTTATGCTCCAAAATCAAAACAGCCCGCTGACGGCGGGCTGTTTACTGGCGGGGCTTTTTAGGTGGATTTAAGTGCTTTAAGTAAGTTTTCACGCTGTATGGTGTTGATCTCTTTAATTTGCACAATATGGCGGAACATGCTGACTTGCCCCATCAGTGAGGTGCAGCTGATATTGCCAGTGAAGTCGACGTAGTTCTTTTTATTGACTTGTGTGCCTGGAATATCCAGATAAACATGGCAGGAAGTCCCCACTTTGACTTCTTTATCTGCAAGGATAATGAGGTTGTGTTCGGCCACTTCTACTGCAATACCATAGACAGGCGGAACACTGGGAGCCGTGACCATGGCCGCGCGCCAGCTTACTTTTTTACGAGAACGAGTATCAGTTGTTTGATTCATGATGCTTATCAAAATGGGCAGATTTATTTGCCGTTGAAAATACAGCGTAGCACTCGTCGTGCTAACCTTGTGCCTGAATACCGCACTGCGGTAAAGATATACTTTTAACCAAGGAGTTCTGCATGTTTATCGTCGATCGCTCGGTTGCTATCATTAAGCCACGGCAACCTTTTCTCGATTGGCTCAATCAGTTGCCTGGAAATGACATCCAGCTGACTTTAGAAGAAGTGCGTTGTGACTGTACCTCTATTTTGATCCCTGAAGCGAATGAAACTGAAGACGGCATCGCATTCATTGATGAAATTGCTGAAAAATTATTTGAAATGGAGCTTGCTTCCTGGGTTGCTGAAGAACAGCACTGGCCAGAGAAGCGAAATCTCAAAACATTCTGGGAATGGTTTGATGTTGAAGTGCATCTGGGTGTTATGGATGCTGTAGCAGAAGATATTCACAACACCCCTACAGACCATGGCTACCACTAGACGCTAGTATAAAGCTTTTGCTAGGTATATTTACTTATTGAGTGTAATAAAGGGGCGAATTATCGCCCTTTTATTTTGCAGCAGCATTTAAATAAGCCCTTGTTTTCCTCGTTTCGGTGCAAGCAAAGTAATCATGACGAGTAAGTATTACAAATACGCCTGTGTGAGTATAAGGATGGTGCTTAAGGCCAGGATGACCGGATTAAGAAATGATGTAGTAAGTATTGTGGGCGGCTTGGTTTTTTAGGACAAGCTATAATCATCTTGATGTTATTTTTTACTTATACCTTTCTTGTTTATTTTGATTAAAGTGCAGAGCTTGGATTGATCTTGTAAGTTATGAGGAGGGTTTGAAATGAAATATTTTCTTTCTGCGGCAATGCTGGCTGCAATGACATCCGCAATGGCGGCAAACGAAGCGCCAGTTTTTAATGTTGTCAATCTGGATGCCAGCGTTACGCGCGAAGTACCCAATGATTTGGCCAGTGCCATCTTATTTGTTGAATTTACAGATACTGATCCGGCTCGTTTAAGTGAGAAAGTCAATCAAACGCTGGGTGCGGGCTTAAAACTGGTTAAGCAGCAAAGTGTGGTGCAAAGCGGCGGTACGGCGTATGCCACTTACCCGCTTTATGGCAAAACCAACAAGCAAGAGGGCTGGCGCAGCCGTGGTGAATTGCGTATTTCATCCCGCGATTTTGCTGTGCTGTCTAAACTACTGGCACAGCTGCAGCAGCCGCTTGCCGGGGGCTTGCCGATGCAGCTGGCTAATGTCAGCTATGGGGTTTCGGATGAGGCACGCGCAAAAGCTGAAGAAGGCTTGATTGCGGAAGGCCTGCAGGCGTTTAAGCAACGTGCTGATCTGATTCAGAAGGGTTTTTCTGCTAAGGCATGGAAGATGATAAATGTGAATGTGAATACTTCAGGCGGTCATCGCCCGCAGCCTGTCATGATGATGAAAAGCAGCCCTATGATGGAAATGTCCGGCAGGGCAGATGCGCCGATTGAGTCGGGTGACAGCCGCTTAACCGCCAATGTTTCAGGCAGTATTCAAATCAGCGAATGAGCCCCGCGCCGCTTGTGCTGACTGCCTCCCTTTGGGAGCGGCGCTGCGTATATATAAGCCACGCAGCTGCAGCACTCGCCTGTGTTTTTTCTCCCTGGTTATGGGCCATCACACTTGTGGTGGCCTTTTCTTTGTATTGCAGCCTTTATCGTAAGTCACTTGCGCCTTGCAGCGTAATGGCTTTGCCTGACGGGCAGCTCAGGCTGACTATGATGGATGGCAAAGAGATGGATGCCTCTCTTTTGCCATCCAGCCGGGTGCTGGGCGTACTGATTGTTTTGCATCTTATGGTGGATGGGCGGCGAATTAATCTGGTGCTCTGGCCTGACAGCGCACCGGCTGATTGCCTGCGCCAGTGGCGAATCTGGCTGCGCTGGCAGTGGCCGGTTTTGCAAAAACCAAGCCGGTGATGAATTTATGCCTGTCACGTAATAATCAGCGGGGCCCGGCGTTGCTGGCTGAGCCCCTGGCTGTTATGTGCTTGCTTTTTTTGACGCTCTGCGGGCAATAAAGGCAGTGATTCCGATCAACAGCAGGGCCATATTCTCTGGTTCAGGTACGGGGGATACGGTGCCAAGGGCCACATTGCTGATGCCAGCTAAAGCATGGTATTCCAAAGCAGCAAAGCTGAATCCGGTGAAGTACTCTCCTGCCTGATTGGTTTTAAAGCCATTAAATCCCAGACCATCATTGCCATCGGGCAGGCTTAGATCTGCGAAGGTATAGCGGCTCAGGTTGGTTTCCAGAACGATGCTCGCCAGGCCGTGTGTGAGCGCGGCATCAAATCCAAACAGGGTGTAGTGTGTAAGCGACGCTATTTCCCCTTTGATGGGTGAAAAGTATTCATTTGATAAAACAGTCTGGCTGTTGCCGATAGAGTATTGCGTGCCACGGCCTATGGTGAGGTTCTCTTCAGAGAGATAAGTGATGTCACCAAGACTGAAGGGGGTGCCGGGGTAATTAAAGCCCTCGGCAAAATCATCGAAGTTGCTGTTGAAATGAATATCCCCCTGGCGGTTAAATAAATCCCGGCTGTTAAATGAAATGATGCCTGCCGAAGCGGCGAAACTTAATACGCTGAGCAGTAAGCCTAAGGTGATGTATTTCAGTTGATTACGCATAGATGTTCTCTGTGTGGCAGCGATAAAAGCCGCCCTTTGCTGATAAAGGACGGCGGGTTTTAAATAACGGTAAAAGGGCAGGGGCCACTGAGCGGGGTGTAGCCATCGTTGTATAAGCACCACGCTGCATACTGCCCAGGCGCCAGCTTGCTGGTGTCAAAGCGGGCACTGTCATTGGCTTTGCCGGTGTATTGCCAGAGGATTGAGCCCGTCGTGCCGGGTGTGATGCCGCTTTTCCAAATGCCGATCCAGTTTTTGCTGCTGAGTTTTGAGGGGGCCACAGCGTAATCAAAGCTGATCGCTGTGCCTTGTTTAACGCTGGCGTTTGTGGTTGAAAGGGCATGCACGCTGAAACTGACCGGTCCGCCCAGCACTGCATTGCCGTTTTTATATAAATACCAAACGGTGTAATCGCCTGCAGGCAGATCCTGACTGCTGAAAGTGACTGCGCCGCGAACTAAAGAAGCGTACTGCCATTGCAGTGCATTGCCATTGCCTGGCGACGTGCCCTTAGCGTAAATGCCAATCCAGTTTTGCGAATCAAGCTGGCCATTGGGGGCGGTGTAGTTGAATTCAATTGCTGAGCCCCGGCTGATATTGAGGGCCGCTGTGGTAAGCGGAGTGATCTCTGTTTTATTCCGATTGGTGCCAATGATGGGGTCAGTGCGGCTGGCGCTGCCCGTTTCCACATGGCCTGCCACACGGCGCAGGTATTGAGCATCACTATCGCTGCGGATACTGAAGTCATACCAGCCAAAACTGGCTTTCAGTTTGCATTCCACTTTACGTGTCTGGCCGGGAGTAAGGCTGTAGCTTACGCTGGCGATGCCGTAGGCGTTGTCGCTGATGGTGAGCTGGCAGGCCTTTATTCCGCTGGCGTTGGATAGTGTCAGCCACAGATTGCCGTTCAGTGCATCATAGGTGGTTTGAATTTCAGGCTGCGCGTTACCAGAGAGCGCACTCAGGCTGCCTTTAAATTCACGTAAAAACCCATTCGCGCCACGCACACTTAAGGCGTAAAGATCGGCTTGCCAGTTCCAGATTTCTTTTTCGATCCGCTTGCCTGCTTCAACGGTGTAATACCATGGGCCATCGCTGCGAATACCGGAGTAAACAATATAAGCAGCCCCCGTATTGCCCGTGTTGCCAAAGGTCAGCTCGACTTGCCTGCTGTGATTAACATAAGCCTCCACTGATAATTCATAGGGCAGGGCACAGGCGTAACGGGTGCCAGTGGCGGTTGGGCAAGGCTCTTGTATGGGGAGTGTTTGACTGACAGGTGGCTGAGGGTAGGGCTTGCCTGTGACTAAACGATAGGCTGCAGTTTTAGGCACGCTTGCAGGCCAGGCACTATTGGGCCTTTTGAAATCAAAAGCCGAGGTTAAATCTCCGCAGACGGTGCGGCGCCATGGTGAAATCAGATCACACTGTACCTCGCTGCGTTTCTTTCCGAGGCCCGCGACCAGCCATTCTTCAAGGAAGCGAATCTTGGAAGTATGGTCAAAGAGTTGTGAGCACACCCGGCCCCCTTTACTCCATGGCGAGATAATCAGCATGGGTACACGCGGGCCGAGGCCGACCGGCTCACCATGATAGCTTTCATACTGGCCAATATCGTTGAGCGTAGTCTTGCCCATATTGTCATTCAGCGGGGCCAGATCTGAAGGAACGTGGTCAAAGAAGCCGTCGTTTTCGTCGTACATCAGCATAAACACGGTTTTGGACCAGACATCCGGGTTGGCCACTAAAGCCGCTAACAGGCGCGCGGTGAGGTTTTCACCTGCATTGGGCGAGTTAGGAGAGTGCTCGGTGTAATCATTGGGGGCGCAAATCCATGAAACCTGCGGCAGACGGTTATTGCGAACATCATCGGCAAAGGCACTGACCAGCCAGTCTCCCCTGGTGCCAGGCGCATTGCTTTCTGTTGATCCTGCGGCTAATGCTCGTCCTTTCTGGTAAAGGGGCGACTGGCTGCCAAGGGCGCTGCCGTCAGCGTTTACACGGAAATTTTTAAAGTAAGCCAGATAATTGTCGCCGTAATTATCCCATTCCTGATAAACCTTCCAGCTGACATTGTTGGCTTCTAAGGTTTCTGCATAGGTACGCCAGTTTGGTGCGCTTTGAGTGACGCCCGGAGTGAGGTTGTCGTACTTCGGGTCTGCATGGTAATAACCAGCAGCATTGATGTTATATAAGCTCCCCATGCTGCTCAGCCAGCCCTGGCTGGTACCCGTCAGAGAGTACATGCGGTTAGGATCGGTAGCGCCAAAAATGGAGCAATGATATGCATCACAAATGGTAAATGCATCGGCCAGTGCATAGTAAAAAGGCAGGTCTCCACGGTCAAAATAGCCCATGGTTTGCGGTGTTTTTTGCTTCACCCAGGCGTCCCAGCCCTGCCAGGTGGCTTGCGAGCCTTTCCATGAGTGATTGGTTCCTACTGAGAGTGCGCTGGTGTTTTTAGCATCGAAATGAAAGGGTAAAACATGGCCGCCATTGGCATCAGGCTGATACCAGACCAGTTTGCCGCCGGGCAGGGTGATGGCGCGTGGATCATCAAAACCGCGTACGCCGGAGAGTGAGCCAAAATAATGGTCAAAAGAGCGGTTTTCCTGCATAAAAATGACTACATGCTCTACATCGGCAATGGTACCTGTGGCGTTATTGGCAGGGATTGCCAGTGCCTGCTGGATTAAGCCGGGCAGCCAGCCACCGGCAATAGTTGTGCCTGCTGTGGCCGTGGCATAACTTAGAAAACTTCGCCTTTCTTTCGAAAACATCTCAGATCCTTACAAAAAGTAGGGGATCATAGTTTCCTAAAGTGACGCAGGTTTTTCATTAATGTGACATTTTCTATTGCGCAGTAGTGGAAAATGCCTGCAGCAATAACCAATCAAATACTTGCTGCACAATCTCTGCCCGCGGCTGACCCGCCACCTTGGATATCCACCAGCCAGGGCCGTTCAGGCAAGGGTAATCGGTAAGGATGGCGAGGCGTCCCTGGTCTAAATTATCCGTGGCCAGCAGGCGGGGAAGGCAGGCGATGCCCCGCCCGCGTAATACAGCATCGAGCAGCAGACGAGGGTCGTCGTAAATGGCTTTTTTACGCAGATGCCCAAACTGCCCGCGAAACAGCCCTGCCGTGCGGTCATTTGTCAGCATGCTTTCTAAACACAACAGGCCAGTGTGCAAAGAATGCTGTGCCAGCGGCAGCTCTGCCAGTTGCCGGGCAAGCGCAGCGGAGCAGACGGTAATCCATTCATCCTGCAAAAAAAGGCGCTCCGCTAAGCCCGCCTCTTGAATCGGCCGGTCGCCAATCGCGATATCAACATCCACTTCATCAATAAAACGCGCTGTTTCATCGCAAGAGAGCACAAGGCAAAGATCAGGCAGAGCCGCTTGTAAGAGGTCCAGTTTAGGCTGTAGCCAGCCGTGCAAGAGTGGGGCGGGGCAAACAAGGGTGACAAGGCCCGGATCAAGGTAGGTGGCGATGTTGTCTAAACCATTTTGTAACATATCAATCGATTGCCGCACGCTGCGTTGCAGTACTTCACCCGCCACGGTGAGCTCTACGCCACGGCCAACCCGGTGAAACAGCGGCTGGCCCAGTTGTTTTTCTAAATCACTGATCTGATGGCTGATCGCCGATTGCGACAGGCAAAGCTCGTCTGCTGCACGCGAAAAATGCCCGAGGCGGGCAGCTGCTTCAAAACCGATCAAAAGCTTGAGCGAAGGAATGCGCTGGGCAGACATATGAGAAAACCTAATTGGTTGTGGCAATAAATATCAGTATTCGTCAAGTATGCCATGAATGCACAATGTTTCCCTGTCTGGCATATCGCGATTGATGCTTGAGTTCATATTGTTTTAAGCCTTGTAAAAATAAGGCAAAAAAGTAAGGAGTGTAAAAGATGAACACCCGTCGTTTATTCTTGAATCGTTGTTTTCAGGGGGGCAGCCTTCTATTCCTTGGGCCATTGCTGAGTGCCTGCGGTGGTGGCGGTGGAGACAGTGGTGCGATTGCCCCGATAGCCCCGCCTATGGCCTGGCTGATGCCGGATGAGGGGAGGCTGCATAAGGCTACATGGATGGCTTTTATTGCTGATGAAGCGATTTGGGGGCGTTCATTGCAAGGGCCGGTGCAAGATACACTGGCCCGCATCGCCAATGCCATTGTGCAGTACGAGCCAGTGAATATGCTGGTGCGTCAGCAGGATCTTGCCTTGGCAAAACAGAAGCTGAACCCAAAGGTGAGGTTGATTGTGCAGGATTTAGATGATCTATGGCTGCGTGATACCGGCCCTGTTTTTGTGAGGAATGTTCAGGGGGAAAGGGCAGGTGTCAATTTCAACTTTAATGGCTGGGGTAAGAAGCAGGCGTTTAGCAAGGATGCTCAGGTCGCTGCCGCGATCACAGGCCAGGCGGGCACCAGAATGCTCAGTACTAAGCTGGTGCTGGAAGGCGGTGGGATCGAGGCAGATGGCAAAGGCACGGCCATTATCACCGAAAGCTGCGTTTTGAATGCCAATCGCAACCCCGGCTTGAGCAAGGCGGCTTGCGAGGCCGAACTTAAAACGCTGTTGGGCATTCGCAAGGTAATTTGGTTGCCAGGGATTGCGGGCAAGGATATTACCGACGGACATACCGACTTTTACGCGCGTTTTACCCAGCCTGGTGTGGTGGTTTGTGGTTTAGAAACGGACCCCGTCTCTTTTGATTACGCCGTGACTCAGCAACATTTGGCGATCTTGCGTGCCGCCACCGATGCCGATGACCGGCCTTTGCAGGTGCATGTGCTTGAGGCCCCTGTGAAAGTTCGGCCGGAATACGCAAATAAAGATTTTGCCGCGGGTTATATTAATTTCTATGTGGCGAACGGGGCGGTGTTTATTCCTGAATTTGGTGATGCCATGGCGGATGAAACGGTCAGGCTGCAAATGCAATCTCTTTTTCCGGGGCGGGTGGTGGTGCAAATTAATATTGATCCGATTGCCGCAGGTGGCGGGGGGATTCATTGCATTACGCAGCAAGAGCCGGCATAAATCTGTTTGTTAAGGAGTAATAAAATGACAACACGGCGTACTTTTCTAAAGCGAAGCTTATTAGGCTCCGGGCTGTTGCTGGCAGGGACAATGGCAGCGCCCTTCAATGAATTAATTTTTGCTGCAGCAGATGAAGGAGGCTGGACTATGCCCGATGAAGGCGAGCCACATGCTGCAACCTGGATGGCTTTTGGCCCAAGTGAAGAGATATGGGGAAAGCGTTTGACCTCTGCTGCACAGGATAATCTGGCCACCATTGCCACCGCTATTTCTGCTTTTGAACCCGTGAATATGCTGGTGCGTGAGGAAGATTATGATGTGGCTGCGAGTAAATGCAGCAGCCGGGTTAAATTGATTGTGCAGCCGGTAGATGACTTATGGATCCGTGATTCAGGGCCAGTTTTTGTCCGCAACAGGCAAGGGCAAATGGCTGCGGTTGATTTTAATTTTAATGGTTGGGGCAATAAACAGGCGTATCAGCGAGATGCAAAAGTAGCCGGTTTTGTCGGGCAATATAGCAAAACAAAAATGCTGGAAACACGCTTGACTTTAGAAGGGGGTGGCATTGAGGTGGACGGCGAGGGTACGGCCATTATCACCGAAAGCTGCGTGCTTAACGCTAATCGTAACCCCATGTTGAGCAAGGCCCAGTGCGAGGCCGGGCTGAAACGTTTGCTTGGCGTCAGCAAAATCATTTGGCTGCCTGGTATTGCTGGGCGTGATATTACCGATGGGCATACCGACTTTTACGCACGCTTTACCAGCCCCGGTGTGGTGGTGGCAGGTTTTGATGCAGATCCTTCTTCTTATGATCATGTTGTGACCAAACGCCACCTGGAAATACTGCGTAAAGCCACCGATGCCAAAGGGCGTAAGCTAAAAGTAGTGGTGCTGCAAGGCCCATCTTCTTTGCGTAAAAAATTTGAAAGTAAAGATTTTGCGGCAGGATATATTAATTTTTATGTGTGTAATCACGCTGTGATTGCCCCTGAATTTGGTGATGCCAGGGCGGATAAAAATACACGCGATACCCTGCGCGATTTATTCCCGAAACGTGAAATAGTGCAGCTTAATATTGATGCGATAGCCGCAGGCGGCGGCGGGATTCATTGCACCACCCAGCAGCAGCCTGCTTGAGAAAAAAGCTTAATCATGTGATGGTGATTTCGGTGGAATCTGTGCCAGCGTTTTTTCTGTGGCTTGAGGTTTAGCGCTCTATTTTGGCTGGCTGAAGGCCGCTCAAGAGATGTGTCAGGAAGGCTCAGCCTCTTTGCCTCAAGTGCCTTGTACCGGCTTACTCCTATCCAACAGTACTTATGGTCTATCCTCAGTTAAACTATCGTCTGTGACTAAATGAAGAGAGCGCTTAGCAATGAGCCAAAAACGCATCGTACTTGGGGTAACCGGTGGCGTGGCCGCGTATAAATCAGTTGAACTTGTTCGCTTATTAATTAAAGCGTCTTATGAAGTTCAGGTGGTGATGACTGAAGCCGCAACAAAATTTGTCGGGCCGGTGACCTTTCAAGCGGTATCGGGCCGCCCTGTGTTTGTTGATCTGTGGGATGGCCGCGCACCGAATAATATGGCGCATATTGATTTAACCCGTGGCGCACATGCCATTGTGGTGGCGCCGGCAACGTCCGATTTTATGGCGAAAGTAGCCAATGGCTTTGCCGATGATTTGCTGTCTACTTTGGTGGCTGCCAGAGATTGCCCGCTGTTATTGGCGCCTGCTATGAACCGGCAAATGTGGGAAAACCCGCCTAATCAGCGCAATGTGGCGCAGCTGATTTCAGATGGAGTACATATTCTGGGCCCTGGCGAGGGCGAGCAGGCCTGCGGTGAAGTGGGCCTTGGCCGGATGCTGGAGCCTGAAGCGTTGCTGCAGCATATTGATGCATTTTTTCAGCTGAAATTACTGTCTGGCAAACGCGTATTGATTACTGCAGGGCCAACTTTTGAGCGTATCGATGCCGTGCGTGGCATTACCAACAGCAGCTCTGGAAAAATGGGCTATGCCATAGCCCGTGCGGCTTGGGAGTCTGGCGCTGATGTGGTGCTGGTCTCTGGTGAAACCACCTTGCCTGTGCCGCTGGGCTGCCGCCGCATTGATGTGGTGAGCGCTGAGGAAATGCTGCAGGCGGTGAATGCCGAAGTAGAAGAGGCTGATATCTTTATCAGTGTGGCGGCCGTTTCTGATTACTATGTGCTTAACCCTTCTGAGCAAAAAATTAAAAAAGACGCGCACATTCTTACCCTGGAGCTGGGCCCTAATCCGGATATTCTGGCCAATATTACAGCAAGGGAGAATCCGCCATTTTGTGTGGGCTTTGCTGCTGAATCTGAAAACTTGCTGGAGTATGCAGAAGCCAAGCGTAAGCGCAAAAAACTGCCGCTGCTGGCTGCAAATTTAGTGCAGAACGCAATGGGCGCGGATGAAAATGAAATTATTTTGCTTGATGATGACGGCGAAACCCGTTTAACTCGCGCCCCCAAGCTCGACGTGGCGCGCCGTTTAATTGCCCATATCGCGCGGCTTTATCAAAAAAGGTAAGAAAATGTCTCAAATTGATGTAAAGATTTTAGATGGCAGATTGAAAGAAAACTTGCCGCAATACGCCACCAAAGGCTCCGCTGGCCTTGATTTACGTGCCTGCCTTGATGTGCCGATGGAGCTGGCTCCAGGGGCGACCCAGCTGGTGCCAACGGGTATGGCGCTGCATTTGGACGACCCGGGCCTTGCCGCAATGATTTTGCCTCGCTCCGGCCTTGGCCATAAGCACGGTATTGTGTTGGGTAACTTAGTCGGGCTGATTGATTCAGATTACCAGGGGCAAATTTTTGTTTCAGTATGGAATCGCAGCCAGGTGCCTTTCACAATTCAGCCTATGGAGCGCATCGCCCAGCTGGTGATTGTGCCTGTGGTGCAGGTGGAATTTAATCTGGTCGATGAGTTTGCCGGGTCAGACCGTGGCGAAGGTGGCTTTGGCAGTACAGGCAAGCACTAGGCTGTTTAAGCCTTGTCAAAAAAGCGGGGGCTGAGGCCTCCGTTTTTTGATTAAATCAGGCAGAACTGCTGGCTTAAAATAATTCAATACTTCCGTTTACGGGGTGATGAAGGTTAAGCGCATCAACCGGGGCAATGGTGACTTTATTGCGGCCATTACTTTTTGACTGATACAGCGCTTCATCCGCCCGGCCAAGTACCGTGCTAAGTACCTCGGAATGAAGCAGCCGGGTGAAGCCAATGCTGATGGTGACCTGACCCACCTGGGGGAAGGTTGTCTGCTCTACTTTTTCCCGGAAACGCTCAACTGCAAAAAAGGCGTTGCTTTCACCCTGCGGGCCCATCAGGATCACAAATTCTTCCCCGCCAAAACGAAATAAGTAATCGCCGCTGCGAAAGCTTGCCTGCATCAGCTGTGCAATCAGCAGCAGCACTTCATCGCCATAGATATGACCAAACTGATCATTGATACGCTTAAAGTGGTCAATGTCCATCACGGCTAAAAAATAGGAATCATCCTCTTGCTGGCTTCGCCGGTTACTGTCTTCTTCCGCAGGGGTGTCGCCGATGCTGATGGCGGGCATTTTTTCTTGTAAGCCCATGATTTTCTGGAATTGGCGTTCCAGTGTTTTTCGATTAAGTAAGCCTGTAAGCGTATCTGTTTCACTGTATTTAAGCAGGGATAAATGGTTTTCATAGATGCGGGTCATGCCTTGCAGGGCGCGCAAATCTGTCTGCTTAAAAAGATGTTTGCCCTGACAGTCGATTAAAACATGGGGCTGATCGTTCATTTTAAGCGTGCGTACCAGACGGAAGTGGATGCTCTCCGCAGTGTTTAAGTCGGAAAGAGCGCTTTTAAGGAGAGGGTCAAAGTCATCAGAATCGCTGTTCAGGGTGTTTTGCGCCCTCCATTGCCACGCTTGCTGAATTTCTCCATTAGACAGGCTCAGTGTTTTTTTGATTTGCCAGCCGGCTTGAGAGTGCTCCGTGCCGGGGCGGCAATGATAAAAATCGACCCGTTCTAAATCGAATATTTCTTGCAGGCTGATGCCAAGGCTGATTAAAAGTGCGTCTCTGTCATCCAGACTGGTGAGGTCGGCCATTGCATCCAGCATAATAAAAGGCTTGAGGGGCATGAACAGACTCCCGCGTGTTGGATGAGCGTTTGTATCAAATGCGCTCTGTTTTATAGCTGACGGCTTAAGTTGTATGGTCAGTTTGTTGGATGGGGGCGGGTAAAAGGTGAACTATTTGTCAGATTGGGTGGCATGGCAAAAAAACAGCCGCTCATGCAATGCAGTGGGCGGCTGTTTATTAATGCAAAAAAGCTTAGAGCTGTGTTTGTAAATAGTTTGGCAGGCCTATGGCTTTGATCAGGCCAAGCTGTTGCTCCAGCCAGTGGGCGTGATCCTGTTCGGTGTCGTCCAGAAGTTTAACCAGCATGTTACGGCTGACATAGTCTTGCTCCTGCTCGCAAATGGCGATAACTCGTTTCAGTGCGGCGGCTACATCGTATTCAGTCAGTAAATCATTTTGCAGCATGGCAGGGACATCTGCGCCAATTCGCAGTGCGTCGCGCCCGGCTACATCGGGGATGCCACCCAAAAATAAAATACGGGCAATCAGCAGAGTGGAGTGGCCAATCTCATCCTGACGCTCGTGATCAATGCGCTCATAAAGTTTGCTGTAGCCCCAGTTGTGATACATCTGGCTGTGCACAAAGTATTGATCAACAGAGGTGAGCTCGGTGACGAGCAGCTCTTTTAAGCCAGCAATAACATTTTGTTTGCCTTGCATGGTGATCTTCCTTATGCGTCGATTTGTGATTGGAGGTAATTGGCAAGGCCAAGGGATACTTGTAATTCGGCCTGGGTTTCCAGCCAGTCAACGTATTCTTCTTCGTCTTCGAGCAGATCTTCCAAAATGTCGCGGGAAACGTAGTCTTGCTCCAGCTCACAGGTTTCAATGGCCTGGCGCAAAGTAGTGAGGTGGTTGCTGACCAGTTTTAAATCACAATCCAGCATTTCCGGCGTGTTTTCACCGATATATAATTTGCCAAGCTGCTGCAAATTAGGCAGGCCTTCCAGCATCAGGATTCGGGTGATGAGTTTATCTGCACGCTTCATGGCATCAATCGATTCGTGATACACCGCATCATTCAGTTTTTTTAAGCCCCAGTTGCGGTACATCCGCGCATGTAAGAAAAATTGATTGATGGCGACCAGCTCATTGCCAAGAACGCTGTTGAGCGAGTTAAGGACGAGTTTGCTACCTTGCATTGTGTATTCTCCATGGCCCCTGTCTAATTTTAAATCTATTAGTGGCGGGGTATTTGTCAGTTTTAAATCCCTTCTTTCTGTGTGGGAATTAAAAATCAGTTTCCCTGATTTATCAGCTGTTATTCTATTCTTTTTATTATTTATTGCCAGCCCATAATTTACCATTGAGCGTTTTATATTTTTTATTAAGAATGGTTCTTGTTTTCTTAATGAAATGATATTTAAAAATGAAAAGCACTTCATTGGATAAGTAAGCTTTATAATTCGGGCGGAGAATAAAAACTATTATTGTTTGTGACTTATTTATGTTATTTTTTGCTGAAGATAATCGTGAATTTAGGAGTGTTTATGGTATTGCCTGATGAAATCATTGCCCTGGCTCATCAACTGGCTGATGTAAGCGCTGCGGTAATACGCCCTTATTTTCGCAGCCCGCTGGCGATTGACGATAAAAATGATCATAGCCCTGTCACCATTGCAGACAAAGACGCAGAGCGTGTAATGCGCGGGCTGATCCTGCAAAAGCGCCCGCAAGATGGCATTATCGGCGAAGAGTTTGGCCGGGAGCGTGAAGATGCCGAGTGGGTATGGGTGCTGGATCCGATTGATGGCACCAAGTCGTTTACGGTGGGCAGGGCCTTGTTTGTGACACTGATTGGCCTCTTGCATCATGGCAAGCCGGTATTGGGCATTATTAATCAGCCTGTACAGAATGAACGCTGGCTGGGGATTACCGGCCAGGGTGCATGGCTCAATGGTGAGCCGGTTGTGGCCAACCAGATTGATCAGTTGCAGGCGGCAAGGTTGGGAACAACCGGGCCTCAGTATCTGCTTGCTGGCGCTGCAGCTTTTGCGCGATTATCCGCTGAGTGCCGCTTTACCAGTTATGGGGGGGATGGCTATCTCTATGCGCAGGTGGCAAGTGGCTGGCTGGAGCTGGTGGTGGAAGAAGGTTTAAAATTGCACGATTTTGCTGCACTGGCTCCTGTCGTTAATGGGGCAGGTGGCATGATGACTGACTGGCAGGGAAAGACACTGGATATTCACAGTGAAGGGCAGGTTTTAGCTGCAGCCAACCCGGTATTACACGCGGCAGCACTGCCATTTCTGCTGAACGCGGTATAATGGCTCTATTCGTCACATCTAACGTGGAATGCCATGTTTAAGAACACACAATACGTTTCAGAATTCACCCAATTCATGCAAGGCTATTTAGGAGATAACCCCGAGGTAGCTCAGGGCCAGCTTGAGGGCCGTGCACTGCTTTGGGATAAAGCCCCCCTGGATTTAGACGAGCGTGTACGCACTGCTGCATCAAAGGTTCAGCAAAAACCTTATCCATACCAGGCTGATTAATTGTTTGGCTTTGTAAAAAAACACCGCTGTTGATATCAACAGCGGTGTTTTTTTGTCTGTAGCGATGGATTTCAGGTGTGGTATTGGCTGATTAAGGTGTTGAGTGTGATAGCAATTTGGCGAAGCTCTTCGGAAAGCTCGCTGGTGCTGCTGGCTGTGGCGTGATTTTCTTCGCTGGCCTGAGCTATTTTCTCGATATTGTTCGCAATATCCTGGCTTGCGGAGCTTTGCTCACCAATGGCGTCGGCCATTTGGGCGATATCGCTGACGGTGTTTTTAGATTGCTGCTCAAGATGTGCCAAAGATTCGGCTACGCTCTGCGTATTGCGTACGCCGCTTTCTACCATGCGGCTGGCGTGCTGCATGCCCTCAGATGCAGTACTGGTGTCTCTTTGTACTGATTCAATTTTACTGGTGATTTCAGTGGTGGCTTGTGTAGTGCGCTCGGCCAGCTTTCTGACTTCATCTGCTACTACCGCAAAACCACGGCCTAAATCCCCGGCGCGCGCGGCCTCAATGGCTGCATTGAGGGCCAGCAGATTGGTCTGGTCCGCAATATCTTTAATTACCATCACAATGCTGCCAATTTCGCCTGAACGCTGGTTAAGCTGATCGATGACTGCAGCGGAGCTATTGATGTTTTCGGCAATCTGGCGAATCTCATCAGCAGTGCGGTTGGCAGAATGCGCACCCTCGGCAGCTGTTGACGCACCTTGCCTGGCTTCAGCATTTAAACCTTCTGCGCTGGATGAAATCATATTTACACTGACAGATAGTTCTTCAACGGCTGCTGCTGTAGCGCTTGAGGCGGAAGACTGAATTTCTGATGAATCAGTCATTTGTCTTGCTGCTGTTGATAGTGTTTCAGATGAGCTTAGCAACTGGCTGGAGTTTTTACGGGATTCGCTGATGACTTTACTCATATTAATCAGCAGGCGATTAATGACTGCCGATGACTGGCTGATTTCATCTATACCAGCCTGGTTTAGCCTGAGTGCTAAATTACCCGTCTGATCAATCTCAGTAATCACGGCCTGTAAAGCTGCCAAAGGTTTTCGAATGCTGCGAATAATAATCAGTGCGCTGGCAACGCCGATTAAAATGGCAAAAAACATGAGTGTAATAGAGATGCTGATTGTGGCTGTAGTAATGGTGTCCAGTGTTTTTTCCATGCCTTTTGCTTTTGTGATGGCGTCATCGGCCAGGGCGGTCAGGCCTTCTTGCATAGAACGGACAGGTTCTTTGTACTTTGAAAACTCGGCATTGATTTCAGCTGCCTTTTGGTATTTTTTTGCTTCTACTTCATCGGATATCCGGCTAAAGCCATCGGCATAAGTTTTAAGGTTCTGTGACAACTCATTTAATTTTTGAACATCTTCTTTGCTTGCATTGGCAGAGCCGCTTTTTATTGCTGCATTCGCTTTTTCAAGGGCAATATGCCATTTTTGATCGTATTCTTTGATTTTTTCAGTGTTTTCGAAGTTTAAAAAAATATCTTTTTCAAAACGCCTTAAATCTGTAGCCTGATGGCGGGCTTCGATCAGATCAAGCGAATAGTTTAAATCATGCTGAAGCATATTGATGGTGAGATTCGACTGGCGATTGAGGCCCCATAGTCCCAGACCACCCACGCTGATGAGTAAAAGCAAGAGGAGGGCAAATCCCCCTATTAGCCTTGCGGCAATTGTAAATTTTGAGAGCATGGAATTCTCCAAAGGGAAGCTTTGAAATAGATTGTAGAGTTGATTTAGCGTATTGCCAGCAGAAAGCGCAGAAGGTTGATAAATAGTCTGGCGAAGGGAGATTTTTATTATTTTTGTGCAAAAAAATACCGTATTCAATTGCATGAATACGGTATTGGCAGGGAGGCGTCTGAGTCAATCGGGCGTTAATTGCAGGTGATTGAGTTAATTATATTAATTACAATAAAAGTCAGTGTTTGATGCGTTTGAATTAATGCGGCATTATTTATTACGCATAAAATCAGCTGTACGAAAAAACGCATCTTCCAGGTGATCACGCAATGCGGTTTCCATTGGAATTTCTTCCATGGCCTGAAACATGCACATCAGCCATTGATCACGCTCGTCTTCACCAATAGCAAAAGGCATGTGGCGTGCGCGCAGCATTGGATGGCCATATTTTTCGATAAAACGCTGCGGACCGCCCAGCCAGCCGGATAAAAAATCAAAAAACTTATCGCGAATCACTGTGCTGTCATCGGCGTGCATGGCGCGAATGCCGCTGGCACGCGGGTCGCTATACATAATGTCGTAAAAGCGATCAACTAATTGCCGCAATACAGCGTCGCCGCCTAAAAGCTGGTAGGGCGTCATTTCTGCTACTTCTTGCATATTTAACCTTTTACTGGTTTAACTAAGCTGGCTGCCTGCC
Source organism: Iodobacter violaceini (assembly GCF_011601265.1). Lineage (GTDB taxonomy): Bacteria > Pseudomonadota > Gammaproteobacteria > Burkholderiales > Chitinibacteraceae > Iodobacter > Iodobacter violaceini. The sequence continues at coordinate 139,287 of NZ_JAAOLX010000008.1, read as the reverse complement.
CGGCGCGGCTGCGTGCTTCATCCGTATCTGCCCCTGCCGCGAGTGCTACGCCCATGCGGCGGCGGGTAAAGCTCTCCGGTTTGCCAAAGAGGCGCAGATCGGCGCGGGGCACTGCCAGCGCCTCTGCCAGCCCTTCGAAAGCAATACCTTTTTCCTCCATGCCGCCATAAATGACGGCGCTGGCTGCGGGTTCACGCAGTGTGGCATCAATGGGCAGCATTAAGATGGCTCGGGCGTGCAGCTCGAATTCAGAAAAACGCTGGCTGGCAAGCGTCACCAGGCCCGTGTCGTGCGGGCGCGGGCTGACTTCAGAAAACCAAACGTCGTCGCCTTTCACAAACAGCTCCACCCCAAATAAGCCACGGCCGCCTAAATCCTGCGTGATCTTTTTGGCGATATCACGGGCGCGCTCCAATGCCAGCGGGCGCATAGCCTGGGGTTGCCAGCTTTCTACATAATCGCCATTTTTCTGGACATGGCCGATCGGGTCGCAGAAAAAGGTTTCGATTTCCCCGGACTGGCCTGGTGCACGGATGGTGAGCAGCGTGATTTCGTATTCAAAATCAACAAAGCCCTCCACAATCACGCGGCCCTGATCAACACGGCTGCCGCTGGCGGCGTAATCCCAGGCCGCATCGATTTCTGCTGCGTCACGAATAAAAGACTGGCCTTTGCCTGAAGACGACATTACCGGCTTAATCAGGCAGGGCAGCCCGATGGTCTCGATCGCGGCCCGCATTTCATTCAGTGACGAAGCAAACTGGTAGCTGGATGTAGGTAAGCCCAGCGTTTCAGCTGCAAGCCGGCGGATTCCTTCACGATTCATGGTGAGGTGGGTAGCGCGGGCACTTGGGATGACCACTGCAAGGCCGTCTGCTTCTATTTCTAACAGAGCGGAGGTTGCAATGGCTTCAATTTCGGGCACGATTAAATGCGGACGTTCAAGCTCCACCAGGGCACGCAGCGCAATGGGGTCTGCCATATTAATGACATGGCTGCGATGCGCTACTTGCATGCCAGGCGCGTTTGCATAGCGATCAACGGCAATCACTTCAACGCCAAGTCTTTGCAGCGCAATAATCACTTCTTTGCCCAGCTCACCGCTGCCTAGCAGCATTACTTTGGTGGCAGAGGCGGAGAGCGGTGTGCCGATACGCATAAGATTTCCCTGAGCAAGTAGATATGAAAGGGGTGAATTTTAACATGTTCAGCGGCAGGGCTGAGTACGTCTGAGGCAAGCAGGGTGTGAAGGGCAGGTGCACTATATGTGCAGATTTCTGTTCGTATTGGCGCCCGCGCTTTGATTTTTGGGCGGGCGGATTTAATGAGTACTATTTAAGGGTAAAAAACCAGACTATTCTGGCGGGTTTGTTTTTTAGGATAAAAGGCACAAATAAGTCATTGAATCTGATTGCTGCGTGTTTAGTTGATCGCTATATAGCAGGGTAGTGATGCTTTATTTGATCGTGTTTAATCGCGGGATAATTGGTGCTGTAAATGCTGTTTTGTAGGGGTATTTATTTATTGTGTATTTATTTGGCATGTATCTGGTGTGGGTTGTCAGCGTGTTATTTAGAGTGAGTGCGATTTTCTTAAGGTTAATCAATAATATTACCGTTCAAATCCATTAATCTGCTTTTTAAACGTATTTTATTTACTGGCGTAAATAAACTCGTTATGCTGCGCTCCCCTGTGTCGGTTGGGGGAAGAAGGTTTACAGATTTTTACCGAATTAAATAATAAAATGATGAGCTTAATATGAAACTACGCAATATTTTAGTCGCAGCCAGCATTCTTGCTACTCCTGCTGCATTTGCCGGCAACGACTGGTCTTTTAAAAATGTCAGTGTGAACTGGCTTGATTGGTCTAATGGCACTGAAACCCGCACTAATGCGGGTGCATTTGCCGGCAAAAAAGATTTTGCCTTTTTAGAAGTTGAAGGTGGCTTCGGTGGCGACTGGGGTGAGGCATACGGTTTCTTCGATGTTGAAAACCCAACTAAGGGCGCAAGTGAAACAGATGGCCGTGATAAGCGTCGTTATGCTGCAAAAGCCGTTGCTCGTTTTAATTTAGTGCAATTAGGTGGCGTGCCCGTACAAGCCTATGTTCACCTTTATGATGCCCGTGATCATGGTACTTTCTTTAGCCAAAACCGTGTTTTAGGCTTGGGTACCAGTCTTTCAAATGGTAATTTCTGGATTAAGCCATTTATTGGCGGCCATCAGCAATTTGATCGTAATATCGGCGCTCACGCTAATGGCGTGATGGCGGGTTATGTAGCGGGTTACAGCTTCCAAATGTTTGGTCAGTCTTTTATGGCTACCCAGTGGCATGAAACAGAATTTAATCGTGATGATAAATTCCTGACTATGGGCAGCCCGGCGGGCGGCGTGACTCAGGGTAATGCAACTGGCCAGAATGGCGCGGTATCGTTGTGGTGGAATGTCAGCAAAGAATTCACAACAGGCTTGCAATACCGCTATGCGGATCAGAAGCTGGGCTCCGCTTCATATCAGAATGCAATGATTTACACTGCTAAATACAATTTTTAATTGATATTTAATGGTGACAAATAAAAACCCGCTGCGGCGGGTTTTTATTCGCCTGTTAGTTTCATCGTAATGAAATGTCCTGGCTTACAAAATAAAATTACATGCAGGTGCCGGTGTTGAGTACCGGAAGCGCTGTACGCTCAATTAAAAATTGCTGCGGTTTCAGCAACAAAATATTTTTTTGCTGCAACTGAGTATTGATCAAATTTGCACGTTGATGTTTTCTACTTCTGGTCAAACTTGTTTATTTTCGCCACTTAATGAAAAACGTACATGTAAGAATAGCCCGCAGGGCTGATGGTTTATTTCTGTGGTTTTACGTAGTCAGAATGCGGTATTTAAAGTTTCTTCGTGTATGGGTCAAACTTTGATATGCTTTTGTCTTGAAATTTTGGTGTTTGTTCAGGTGTATGTAGCATGTTGGTAAGGTGTACTGATTATTTCTTACACTTTATCTGTTTCTATTTAATTAAAAGGGATGGGTATGAAAAAAGTTTTGCCTCTTTTGTCGCTGTGCTTTTTATTTGGCTGCGCTAACCCGGTTCGGGATGGCATTAATAATCTTCGTACTTCAGTGCGTAACGGATTTCAGGATATTAAAATTGAAGTGGCGCCTGAAGTTACTAAAGTGGCAAATTTGGAAGAATTAAAGCTGGAAGCCGCGCTGGATGATCGTTTTGATTTAAATGGTTATGTAACGTATACGAAATCATGCCATTCTTTTTTAACCATGGATGTTCGGTTTTATAGTGCAAATGGCTCTGCCCTGGGTAATAGCATGGCAATGTCAAAAAGTTATAAGTCGGGTGAGCGCGCTAAATTTAAAGCATCGTTCAAACAAATTGCTAAAGATCGTGGTGAGCTCATCAGCAAAGCTGTTGTCAGTAATTTAAAGTGCTCTTAATTGGCAATAAAAGCCGGGTGGCACGGGCAGAAACAAAAAAAGGAAGCATGCAGCTTCCTTTTTTTGTTTCTGAAGACGGCTGGTTGAATGCCGCTTTGGTTTACCTGGAGTGCCAGCGAAAGCGTGGCATGGTTTCACCATTGTGAGTAATTTCTTCAGTAAACATTGCAAGTGGCCGCACCCAAAGATCAAAGTCACCATAAAGGTGGCGGTATACCACCATTTCTTCTTCTGATTCACTGTGCCTGGCTACGCCGGTTACTTGATAAAGCGGGCCTTTGTAATGCTGATAAATGCCATTTTCAATCGTTTTTATGGGTTTATCCAATCTGTTTTGCCTTGTTCGGGTGATCAGGAAGGTTTTTAGTCCGGGCTCAGGACGGTGCTTTTTGCTTCGCTCAGCATGCCGGGGTAATCTCGGCTGTAATGCAGGCCGCGGCTTTCTTGCCGTGCCATGGCGCAGCGTACGATCAGCTCGGCCGATTGCACCAGATTGCGCAGCTCGATCAAATCGTTAGAGACCCGAAAATTGCTGTAGTAGTCGTCAATTTCATGCTGCAGTAATTCGATGCGGTGTAAGGCGCGCTCCAGGCGTTTGTTGGTGCGCACAATGCCGACGTAATCCCACATAAAGCGGCGTAATTCATCCCAGTTGTGTGAAATCACGACTTCTTCATCTGGATCGGTTACCTGGCTTTCGTCCCATTCAGGGATGGCAGGGCGTTCACTCAGAGTGGTGAGTAAAATATCTGCAGCTGCTGCTTTGCCAAGTACCATGCATTCCAGTAAGGAGTTAGAGGCAAGACGGTTGGCGCCGTGCAGGCCGGTGCAGGCCACTTCGCCTACTGCATATAAATTGGCCACATCAGTGCGGCCGGCGGTATCACTGACAATGCCGCCGCAGGTGTAGTGCGCTGCCGGTACGACAGGGATAGGCTCTTTAGTGATGTCGATGCCCAGCTCCAGGCAGCGCAGGTAGATATTAGGGAAGTGCTCTTTAATAAAGGCGGCGGGCTTATATGAGATATCCAGGTAAACGCAGTCAAAACCGCCTTTTTTCATTTCAAAGTCGATCGCACGGGCCACAATATCGCGGGGTGCCAGCTCGGCGCGCTCGTCGTGCTGAGGCATAAAGCGTGTGCCATCAGGCAGTTTTAATATACCGCCTTCACCGCGTACGGCTTCGGTAATCAAAAATGATTTGGCGTGGGGGTGATAGAGGCAGGTAGGGTGGAATTGAATGAATTCCATATTGGCCACACGGCAGCCTGCGCGCCAGCCCATGGCAATGCCGTCGCCCGTTGCTACATCCGGATTGGTGGTGTAAAGATAGACTTTGCCTGCGCCGCCACTGGCAAGCACGGTGGACTTTGCCACGATGGTTTCAACACGGTCGGTTTCTTTATCGTAAACATAGGCGCCGTAACAGTGCTTGCCTTCGCGCCCCAATTTTTGATCGGTGATTAAATCAACGGCAATATGCGATTCAAGTACGGTAATGTTGGGGTGGGCCGCTACTTTATGCGCAAGTGTATCGATGACGGCTGCGCCGGTGGCGTCTGCCGCGTGGATGATGCGTCTGTGGCTGTGCCCGCCTTCGCGGGTGAGGTGATAGCCCTGGTAGGCGCTGTCGCCTTCGGTGTCTTTAGTGAAGGGCACGCCCATCTGGATCAGCCAGTCGATGGCTTCTTTGGAATGCTCAACAATAAAGCGCGTGCTTTCCTGATCGCACAGTCCCGCGCCGGCGACATGGGTGTCCCGAATGTGCAGCTCTACACTGTCGGTACCATCGAGTACTGCTGCAATGCCGCCCTGTGCCCAGCCGCTGCCGCCGTCCCGCAACTCGCGCTTGGTCACCAGACCCACTTTGATGTGGTCAGCTAAGTGCAGAGCCATGGTCATTCCGCCAAGGCCACTGCCGATGATTAATGCATCAAATTCACGCATTGCAGGTGTTCCATTCCCAGAAAAATGGAATATTAACAGAGGCCAGACCGTCTACGCCGTGTATAAAGCCAAATCTGTCGGCTTTTGTATGCGCTGGCTTGATAAAAATCATGGTCAACCCCATGTGAGTGTAAATATCTTTTGGAGACATCTTTGATTCAGCGAACCGATCGTGATATCGATCAGGAGCTTGTTCTGCGGGCTCAGGCGGGAGATAAGCGAGCCTTTGAACTGTTGGTAGTGAAATACCAGCGGCGTGTCGCACGTCTTTTGTCGCGGCTGATTCGCGATCAGTCAGAGATCGAGGACGTGTCTCAGGAGTCGTTTATCAAGGCTTATCGCGCTTTGCCATCTTTTCGTGGCGAAAGTGCTTTTTATACCTGGCTATATCGTATCGCCATTAATACGGCTAAAAATCATTTGGCTACCCTGGGCCGCCGCCCGCAGCTGGCGAGCCTTTATGAAGATGAAGATGAAGAGGGGGAGTCGCTGGATGCTGCTGCACAAATACCGGATTACCATACGCCTGAAACTGAACTCTCTAACCGGCAGATTGTCTCTACAGTAAATGCAGTGGTTGATGAGTTACCTTCCGAGTTGCGAACGGCAATTACGTTGCGCGAAATGGATGGTTTAAGTTATGAAGATATCGCCGCCGTGATGAATTGCCCCATAGGCACGGTTCGTTCTCGGATTTTTCGCGCTCGTGAGGCTATCGCAAATAAGCTGAGGCCTTTACTGGATGTCGTCGGAAAAGATAAGCGCTGGTAAGCTTCGAAGGATATGAGAGGGTAATGTGATGAAAGAAAAACTTTCCGCCTTAATGGATGGCGAGCTTGATGTGGCAGACATCGATGGTTTACTTGCTGAAATGAAGCGCGATGCCTCATTGAATCAGGATTGGTACGATTGGCATCAGCTCAGCGATAATATGCAGGAGCACCCCTTGCTTTCTCCTCAGTTTATGACGCGATTTTCTGCGCGGCTGGCGGCGGAACCTACGGTGGTGGCACCGCAGCGTCTGAAACGCAGCTCGGTAATGAAAAAATTACTGGTTCCTTTAACTGCGGCTGCCTCAATCGCCTTTGTGGGCGTGGCGGCTTGGCAGACTAAAACAAACTTTAATACTGCACCTGCCATGGTGGCGGTACAAAATGCGAAGCCCGTGGATAAAAAACCACCTGCCATACGCGCCTACCTGGCTGCGCATAGTCAGGAATCTGGCAATGTACTGGCTGAGCGGGATATTGTTTATGCGGATTTTGGCACGGAGAATATGCGCTAGATGAGCGACTTGCTGGGTAGATTAAAGCCATTTTTGCTGTGTATTAGTTTGTTTTTGCCTGTGGGCGCCATGGCCGCAGCAGAGCTGAATAATACAGATGCCGTGATTGTACTGAACCGGATGTCTGCTGCGGCTAAACAGAATGATTTTCAGGGTCTCTTCACGCATCAGCATGGTGACTCCACGGAAACATTCAGAATTGTGCATGTAGGGAGTGAGCCGGTGGAGGTTGAGCGCCGGGAGTCGCTGGATGGTCCGCGCCGCGAGTATTATCGCAAGGGTGATCACGTCAGCATTTATCTGCCATCTAAGCGGGCAGTCTCTTTAGACCGGCGTTTCAGCTCCAAATTATTTCCCCAGCATTTGCCGGAAAACGCCGATTCGGTACTGCTGAATTACAAGCTTAAAAAAGGCGGTATGGAGCGGGTTGCAGGCTTAAATGCTCAAATTTATGAGCTTGAACCCAGAGATGTTTACCGTTTTCCGCTGCGTTTATGGATGCATATTGATAGTGGCCTGATTTTAAAGTCTGAGCGCTTGGGGCCGTATTCTCAGCCGGTTGAATTGTTTGTTTTTTCTGCACTCACCCTCGGTAAGGTTGACCGCGCATTATTGAACCCGGTTAATCCATTGCGCCCTGTAGTGATCGAATCGAATCAGGGCGTGGCCAGTGCGCCTGTTGAGCCCGCCTGGATTATCGATCATCTGCCCCGCGGTTTTCGATTTATGAAAAGTATTCAGCGCACACTGATCGGTAAAGAAATGCCGGTGGTACAGCATCTGTACAGTGATGGTCTTGTGACCGTTTCGGTCTTTCTGGAGCCTGCTGTGGCAGAAGCCAGAGAAGGGGCTTCGCATCAGGGTGCGATGCATATGCAGGTGCGGCAAATTGATGGAAAAATGGTCACCGTATTGGGTGAAGTGCCTGCTGAAACAGTTAAGGCATTTGCCCTTGCTTTTCAACCCCGTTAGTGACAAAAAATGATTGAAACAGAGGCTCAGGTGCAGCGGCTGGATGGCGTTCATGCCTGGGTGAAAATAAAGCCACATACCCCCTGTGGCCGTTGCGATCCAGAAACTGGCTGCAAGGCTATGGCGCTGAGCCGCATGTTTGCTCAGTCGCAAGATGGCTTCAGGGTTAAAAATCCTTTGTCGTTTAAGGCAGGGGATTGGGTGACGGTTGCAGTTGAAGAGCAAATGCTGCTTAAAAGTGCCGTGTGGGCCTATGGAGTGCCTTTGCTCTTGCTGATTGCCGGCGCTGCAGCGGGTCAGTGGCTTGCGCCTCAGATGCCTGCCAGTGCGGTGCTGGGTGGCGTACTTGGGTTTGTAGTGGGTTTTGTGTTGCTGAAACAGCAGCACCAGCTGGCGGCTTCGGCCGAGCCAGTCATTGTGGCGGGCAAAGCAGTGTCTGGCCCGCCGTTTCTTAGTCCTTGTCAGATGAAACGTAAACCATGATGAAAAAATTACTGTTAAGCCTTACTTTGGGCTTTGTTTCTGTCTCATCCATTGCGGCTAACTTGCCAGATTTTACTCAGCTGGTTGAGAAAGAAGGCCGGGCAGTGGTCAATATTTCTACGACCTCTACGATTAAGGAGCAGCCCCAGCAGATTGGAGATGAAGATGGCATGGATATCTTCCGCCGTTTTGGTTTTCCTGTGCCACGGATGTTGCCGCGAAATGGCCAGCAACAGCAGCCCCGCGAGCGCCAGGCCCAATCCTTGGGGTCTGGTTTTATTATGGCGGCCGATGGCTATATTCTGACCAATGCCCATGTGATTGCTCAGGCCGATGAAATTACCGTAAAGCTCACAGACAAGCGCACCTTTAAAGCAAAAGTGATTGGTGCGGATGCCCGTACCGATGTGGCTTTGCTGAAAATTGATGCCACAGGCCTGCCTAAAGTCACGCTGGGCGATGCAAATAAATTAAAAGTGGGTGAGTGGGTCGTGGCAATTGGCTCGCCATTTGGCTTTGAAAATACGGTAACCGCCGGGATTGTTTCAGCCAAGGGCCGCAGCCTGCCTGATGAAACCTTTGTGCCCTTTATTCAGACTGACGTAGCGATTAACCCCGGCAATTCGGGTGGCCCGCTCTTTAATATGGCCGGCGAAGTGGTTGGGATTAACTCGCAAATCTACAGCCGTTCGGGTGGCTTTATGGGCTTGTCGTTCTCGATTCCGGTTGATGTGGTGATGAAGGTTGCTGATGAGCTGAAGGCGACCGGTAAAGTTACACGGGGCCGTATTGGTGTGGCGATTCAGGAATTGAATGACGATCTGGCAAAGAGTTTTGGCCTGAGTAAAGTCAACGGCACACTTCTGGCCAGCGTAGAGAAAGATGGCCCGGCGGATAAGGCCGGCCTAAAACCAGGTGATGTGATTCTGAAATTTAATGGCCAGGCCATTGCCTCAGCCAGTGATCTGCCTAAGTATGTGGCTGCCGTGCGCCCTGGTACAAAAGTGCCGGTGCAAATCTGGCGCGATAAAGCCTTGCGTGATGTGAGTGTAACGATTGGCGTGCTGGAACAATCTGATCGTACCACCGCTGAGCGTGAGTATCGTGGTGGTCAGAATGACGAGGGCGGGCGCTTTGGCTTGTCATTGCAATCGGTTGATCCGGCACAGCTGAAGGGAATGGGGCTGAAGTTTGCGGTGCTGGTGCAGGCAGCCCGCGGACCTGCCGCTAAGGCTGGCTTGCAGGGAGGAGACCTGATTGTAGGCGTTGCAAATCAGGAGCTGACCAGCCTTGCCCAGCTTAAGCAAATACTGACCGCTTTAAAGCCAAATGAAGCAACGGCACTGCGTGTGATCCGTGGCGATGCCTCTATGTTTCTGACTTTGCGTGCACCTGCCAAATGATTCAGCTTAAGTTATATGGAAGAGAATATTGCAGTCTGTGCCATGTGATGCGGGATCTTTTGCAGCCGCAGGCACGGATAGCAGGTTTTGAGCTGGAGTGGATTGATATCGATGATGTCGATCATCTGGAAGCGCAATATGGCGAATGGGTGCCTGTTTTGGCGGGGTCTGACGGGGTGGAAATTTGCCATTACCACCTCGATCAAGCGGCTCTTGATGCCTATATTGCTAATTTCCGTTAAAATCAGCGGAAATTAATATTTGGGGTACGATCGCGTACCCCTTTTTCGTGAAATATCTGGCAGGCCAATGGATCATATTCGTAATTTCTCGATCATCGCTCACATCGATCACGGCAAAAGCACGCTGGCTGATCGCTTTATCCAATTCTGCGGCGGCCTTGAGCTGCGGGAGATGAGCGCACAAGTGCTCGATTCGATGGATATCGAAAAAGAGCGTGGTATCACAATTAAGGCGCAGACCGCTGCGCTGACATATAAAGCCCGTAATGGTGAGATTTATAATCTTAATCTGATCGACACCCCGGGACACGTTGACTTCTCATATGAGGTGAGCCGCTCTCTGGCCGCCTGTGAAGGCGCGTTGCTGGTTGTTGATGCCTCGCAAGGTGTTGAGGCGCAAACTGTGGCCAACTGCTACACCGCGCTGGAGCAGGGCGTTGAGGTGGTGGCGGTTTTAAATAAAATCGATTTGCCTGCAGCTGATCCAGAGCGTGTCATTCAGGAAATTGAAGACATCATCGGTATTGAAGCCACGGATGCCGTGCATGCCTCTGCTAAAAGCGGTATCGGTATTGAAGATATTCTTGAATCTCTGATTACCAAAGTGCCTCCGCCTAAGGGTAATCCGGATGGCCCGCTGAAAGCACTGATTGTCGATTCATGGTTCGATAATTACGTTGGCGTGGTGATGCTGGTGCGTGTGGTGGACGGCCAGCTCAGCCCGAAAGAAAAAATCATGTTTATGTCGAATAAGTCGCAGCATCTTTGCGAACAAGTCGGTGTATTCACGCCAAAAACAGTACAAAGAACCGTACTGAAAGCCGGTGAAGTGGGCTTTATTATTGCGGGTATTAAAGAAATTGCTAATGCCAAGGTAGGCGATACCATCACCACGGCTAAAGATCCGGCAACCGAGCCTTTGCCTGGTTTTAAAGAAGTAAAGTCACAGGTGTTTGCGGGCCTGTACCCAATTGAAGGTCACGATTACGAAAAACTGCGTGATGCCTTGGAAAAGCTCAAGCTCAACGATGCTTCCCTGCATTACGAGCCTGAAGTTTCACAGGCTTTGGGTTTTGGTTTCCGCTGCGGCTTCTTAGGTTTATTGCACTTAGAAATCGTGCAGGAGCGTTTAGAGCGCGAATTTGATATGGATCTGATTACCACTGCACCCACAGTGGTTTACGAGCTGCTGCTGAAATCAGGCGAAGTGATTCATATCGAAAACCCGTCCAAGCTGCCGGATCCTTCTAAATACGAAGAAATTCGTGAGCCAATTATCACGGCAACGATTCTGGTGCCACAGGATTATGTGGGCGCCGTGATGACGCTGTGTAATCAAAAGCGTGGTACTCAGCGCAATATGCAGTATATGGGCCGTCAGGTCATGCTGAGCTACGATCTGCCAATGGCAGAAGTGGTCATGGATTTCTTTGATCGTCTTAAGTCTGTCAGCCGTGGTTATGCCTCGCTTGATTATGATTTCAAAGAATTCCAGGCCGCTGATTTGATTAAGCTTGATGTGCTGGTTAACAGCGAGCGTGTGGATGCCCTGAGTCTGATTATTCACCGCAGCAGCAGCCAGTACCGTGGCCGTGAGCTGGTGGCTAAAATGCGCGAGCTGATCCCGCGTCAGATGTACGATGTGGCCGTGCAGGCAGCTATTGGCAGCCAGATTGTTGCGCGTGAAACGGTAAAAGCCACGCGTAAAGATGTTTTGGCAAAATGTTATGGTGGTGACGTTTCGCGTAAGCGTAAACTGCTCGACAAGCAAAAAGCGGGTAAGAAGCGCATGAAGCAAGTTGGTAACGTTGAAATCCCACAAGAAGCCTTCCTTGCGATTTTGCAAGTGAGCGATAAATAAGTGCCCTAATAAAAGTCTTCGGGCGTCGTTATCCTTCCCCGCCGTGGTATTGATACTGGCCTCAAAGGATGCCTTGCCCGAAAACTTTTACCTAAGTACTTAACAAATAAAAAGGAAAACGGATGAACTGGTTGTTTCTCGGGATTGTTTTCGTCATTTTAGGGCCGGTCCTGGTGGGTATTGGCGCCAAGCATGAGCGTAAAGGCAGTGAGCCGCCTTCTTTAGTGCAATACGGCTATCTTTGCGTGGTAATGGGGCTGTTTATTGTGCTGGTGCAATACTGCTCGATTTCTGCGGCGATGCTGATCTTTGTATTGGTGACGGGAGTGATCTGGGGGCTGGACCGGTTTGTCTGGGGGAAAAAGCGCGGTGAAAAACCAGTTGCAGACTGGGTTGAGTACGGTCGCGGCTTCTTCCCGGTATTGCTTGCGGTATTTGTATTGCGCTCTTTTCTGGTTGAGCCGTTTCAAATTCCATCCAGCTCAATGCGCCCGGGTTTAGTGGTGGGCGATTTTATTCTGGTGAATAAATTCGCTTATGGCCTGCGTACTCCCGTGATTAATAATGTAATGATTCCGGTGGGTAAGCCAGAGCATGGCGATGTGATGGTATTTAATTATCCGGAAAATCCTTCACTTAATTATATTAAGCGCGTCATTGGTTTACCGGGCGATACCGTTGAATATCGAAATAAAAAATTAACCATTAATGGGAAGGCGGTTCCAACTGCCGATTTACCCGATCATGAGTATGTTGAGCAGGGTACTTACCTGATTAATAATAAACAGTTTAATGAAAAACTGGGTACGCATGATTATTCAACCTTAGCAATGGCAGACGTGCCATCGGTTAATTTGGGGGAAGTGCGCGATTTTCCATACCGGGAAAATTGCCGCTATGATGAAGAAGGTTTCAGCTGCAAAGTACCTGAAGGCCATTTCTTTATGATGGGCGATAATCGCGATCACAGTGCCGATGGCCGTTATTGGGGTTTTGTTCCTGATAAATACGTGGTGGGTAAAGCTTTTCTTATCTGGCTTAATTTTAAAGATCTGGGGCGCGTTGGCACCTCGATTCGCTAAAGGAATAAATCATGCTTAATCGCCAGCGTGGTGTATCTTTCGGTTCTTTTTTAATGCTTGCAATTGTGGGCTCCGTGATTGCAATTACAGCATTAAAAGTTGTTCCTACTTATCTGGAATTCTTTACTGTAAAAAAAGCCATTGAGCGCACGGTAAGAGAATATGGTGCACAGCAACCCGCAGCAATTCGTGAGGGTTTTATGCGCCAGGCGTCGGTTGATAATATTCGGGATATCAGTGCTGCTGAATTAAAAGTTACTCAGGCAGGCAGTGATACCACGGTAAGTTTAAGCTACGAGCGGGTTGTTCCAATCGTGGGTAATATGAGTCTGTTGTTCGCTTTTGATATCCAAAAATCGAATACGCAGCAAGCTGCGGGTAATTAGTCGTGAGTGTTGTTCTTCCCCCAGAGCGCCTTTTAAGGGTGCTCTCTTATACTTTTAAAGAGCCAAAACTCTTTAAACAAGCTTTAACCCATCGTAGTTTTTCTTCTACGCATAATGAGCGGCTGGAGTTTATTGGCGACGGTATTTTAAATTCGCTGATTGCCCGTGCGCTTTATCTGACGTTTCCTAAGCTGCCTGAGGGTGATTTATCGCGTCTTCGGGCCAGCCTGGTTCGTCAGGAAGCGCTGGCCAGTATTGCCAGCGAGCTTAATTTGGGTGATTTTATCTGGCTTGGTGAAGGCGAGCTGAAAAGTGGCGGTCATCGCCGGCCTTCTATTCTGGCCGATGCACTTGAGGCTATTTTTGGTGCCATCTGGCTGGATGGTGGTTTTGATGCGGCAGATACGGTGGTCAATGCTTTATTTGCTTCCAGGATTGCTGCCATTGATCCGCTGCTTGGTGCAAAAGATGCCAAGACCAGCTTGCAGGAGTGGCTGCAGGCCCGCCGTTATACATTACCGGCGTACACTATTCTCAGGCAGGACGGCGAATCGCCGGATCAGATTTTTGAAGTGAGTTGCTGCATTGCAGAGGCCGAATTGCTGACTAAAGGCGTGGGCACCAGCCGCCGCGCTGCTGAGCAATTGGCGGCTGAATCCGCTCTTGCCATTCTGAGGGAGCAGTTTCCAGGCAAGCATAAAAGCCCGGACAGCGCCCCGTTAAAAAGTAAACACGCTGCCAAGCCGGCAGCAAAAGGTAAACGCGTATGAGCGAGATGGATATCCAAAACGAAGCTGTTGATTTTCGCTGCGGCTTTGTGGCCATTGTGGGCCGGCCTAATGTGGGTAAATCAACACTGTTGAATCAGCTGATTGGTCAGAAAATCAGTATTACTTCACGTAAAGCACAAACTACACGTCATCGTATTACGGGTGTGCATAGCTCTGATACGGCTCAGTTTGTGTTTGTTGACACGCCAGGGTTTCAAACCAAATATCAAAATGCACTTAATCAGGCGATGAATCGCAGCGTCACCAGCACTTTGGCTGATGTCGATGTGATTTTATATGTGATTGAGGCGGGATATTTCAGCGCTGCAGACGAAGAAGTATTAAAGCTATTGCCTGATAATCGCCCTGTGCTGTTAGTGCTCAATAAAATTGACGAGCTGAAAGATAAAAACGAAATGTTCCCGTTTATTGAAGCGATGAATGAGCGTTTTAAATTTCATGCGATTGTGCCTATTTCTGCGCAAAAAAATCTGAGTATTGATGTCTTGCTGAAAGTGGTTGAGCCACTTTTGCCAAAATCAGTGCCTTTGTACGATGTCGATCAGGTAACCGATCGCAACGAGCGCTTTTTAGCCGCTGAAATTATTCGTGAAAAGATTTTCCGCCTGATGGGTGAAGAATTGCCGTACTCCATGACTGTTGAAATCGAAAAGTTTGAAGACGATGAAACCAGAGACGGGCGTGAATTGCGTCGCATCCATGCGGCTGTTTTGGTGGATCGTGACGGGCAAAAAGCCATGCTGATTGGTCAGAATGGTGAAAAGCTCAAGCGCATCGCCACCGAAGCACGTCAGGATATGGAAAAACTCTTTGATGCCAAGGTGTTTTTGGAAGTATGGGTTAAAGTGAAAAGTGGCTGGGCAGATGACACACGTCTTGTCCGTCAGTACGGCTACGAATAAGCACTGTGGCAAGACCTAAGCTACGCATTGATAATCAGGCGGCCTTTGTACTGCATCAGTACCCGTACAAAGAAACCAGCCGCCTGCTGGATGTGTTCAGCCGGGATCATGGCCGCATCATGATGGTGGCCCGGGGTGCCCAACGCCCCGGTTCACAACTCCGCAGTATTCTTCTTGGTTTTCAGCCGGTACTTTTATCCTGGTTTGGCGTGGGTGAGCTTAAAACGCTGCACTCGGCAGACTGGCAGGGCGGTATTCCGCAGCTGAGTGGCCTGCCCTTGCTTTGCGGCTTTTATCTTAACGAGCTGCTTTTACGTCTTTTACCCCGTGATGAATCCCATCCTCTGCTGTTTGCCAGCTATTTTGAGGCGATCAGAGCGCTCTCGGTTCTGCCTGCCAGTGGGGCCGTGGAGCCGGTATTGCGTGAATTTGAGCGCATCCTGCTGGATGAAATGGGCTATGGCGCAGACTGGCTGCATTGTATCGATCAGCCGCTTGAGGCCGGGCAGCGGTATAGCTTTGATCCTACTGAAGGTATCGTCCCTGCGAGGATGAATTATCCGCAATACGACGGCAGTGCTTTATTGGCTTTTGCTGCGGGTGATTACATTCGTGCTGCAGCCCAGGGTAAATTATTGATGAGGCAGGCTTTTTCTGCGGTTTTGGGAGATGCGCCTTTGCATACCCGCCAGCTATTAATTGATTTGCAAAAGTTATAAAAGTCAAAGCACTTGCCATTACATACGCGCAAGTGTTGTTTTATATTCTGTTATCAATTGATGGCTATCAATATAATCAATTACCTATAGTCAAAAATTCAAATTCAGAATGCGTGTTTGCAATTATCATTGCATGATAATTGCCCATGGCAAGGGAAAAAAATAATAAAGGCGGGTAAAGTTGTAAATAGATGGTATAAATAATTAAAATAAATGTAGTCCTTGTCGAAGCAGGGGGAAGCTCAGTAAACTAAGCACAGACTATTGTTTAAAGAGCTGGCATGTATTCGTAAGTTTTCCTTGATGGGAGTACGTGATGATTAGCATTTCACATGAAAATGATTATATTCAGACCGTGGTTTTTGGTGAATTTACCCTGCAGGACTATCGTGAATTTGAGCAGGCCGTTCTTTACCAGTCTGAATTTCACGGACCAGTTGCTTTGTTATTTGATTTACATGAAATGCTGAGCTATACGCTTGACATGGCTTTGGAAGAAATTAAGTTTGTCCGCGAGCATGGGCAAATATTTCAGCGGGTTGCGGTTGTGAGCTCTGACCAGTGGGTGACGTGGTCCGCATGGATAAGCCGTCTGTTTACGGATGCAGAAATTGGCATGTTTACTGATAGTGACGATGCTAAAACTTGGTTGATGGAAGAAACCGACCTCAATGGGGCGACTAATGCCTGACAGGCGATTTTATGCGTAATATTCTCTCTGCTATTTTTTCCAAAGATAAATCGCCATTTGTAAATGCGAAAGCAGCTACAGCGTGGTGCAAACGCCTGCAAGAAATTGATACGCAATCCCAGCAGTTAAAAATTCATGATGCAGTTACTGCCTTTATCAGCGAAGGCAGGGCTGCAACTTCAGATGGCCTGCAGGCATTATTGCTGATCGATGATGCGGCACAATCTTCGTATGATGCTGTTTGTTACCAATATATTGCTAATCCGCGGATGTCTAAAGATATCGAAAGCCGTTTATGGAAGCAAATTACCAGTTTTGCTGCGGATATGTCTTCGGTATATCAGCTGTTTGTTCAGTCAGAAATGGAAGGCAGCAAAAAAGCTGAATTAGCATTGTTAATGCCTAAAGTATTGGCACGCAGCCTGCATTATTTATCCATTCAGGCAAAATGGCATTATTTTCGTTTTGAAAAAGTGCCTCCTAAATTATGGACTCTTTCTCATCAGCTTTATCGCCTTTCTGAAATCGAAGGTTGTGACAGTAATCCTTTCCCTTTGTATCCATCCCATGCAAATGAAGTGACTTCATGCGCAGATGAATATATCCAGATGTTAATGCTGGGCTCTTTATCCAATAATAATTTATCAGTCAGGCAAATTGACTGGGTGGATCACTGGCTGAATCAGTGGTCTAAATTAATTCAATTGTCACGGAAATTCCAGGAAGGCCGCTATCATTTATGTGTGAATTTGCAGGCAGCAGAAGGCGTGCAAAAAATTCAGGCAGAAAGCGAGGGTGAGCCATTCAGATACTGGGGTTTGCATGATTTAATGCATGAATTAGAAGATACTTTGCGCAGGCTGGAAAATGGTGCTACGCCCCGTGATTTGGGAATGGGGAAGGAGTGTCCGGCTCCACTTGCTGTTGAGCTGCTTAAACACCTCGATCTTTTCTGGCTGATGAGTATCCGCAACAGCGTGGTGCAAAGAAGTGAGCGTAAAAAGGTTGCGAAAATAGCTGATATCATTTCCGGTCTTGATTCAATTATTGCGCATGTGCGTTTGGATAATGATAAAAATACCCGCAGAAATGCGGGCGATGACCGTGGCAAAGTCGATTATGATGAAATCATGGATATGCGTCTCTATGGTTTTGTTTCTACCCGCACAAAAGAAAAGGGCGCACCATCTAAAGCGGTTGAGAATAAACCGCATGACTGGCAGGTCTGGAATATAGAGAATGAAAGTGTGGGGGGGTATGGTGCCGTTGTTCATCTTTCAGAAAATGAGTGGATCAGGCCGGGTTTATTATTGGCAAATCGCTTAGGGCGAAATGAGAATTGGCATTTAGGCGTCATTCGCCGTTTAAATCGCCTGGGGGATGATGAGGTTTATGTGGGCATTCAATCGCTTGCGGCTACACCCATTGCGGTTAGTTTATATCTGGAGAAAGAAGAGCGCCGCGAACACATTTCTTTAGCTGCAGATTCCACCCTGGGGGTTGCTGATTTGCCGCATGTGCGTACTGCACTCTATTTGCCGCATCAAATGGATGGTAAAAATGTGAATACGCTGATTTTGCATTCTGCTGATTATGGCACGGATAAAATTTATCGTGTTCAGGCGCGTGAACGGGTGTTTATGGTGCGCCTTGGCTCTGTGATTGAAAAAGGTGTGGATTGGATTTGGGTGACTGTTTTTGTGATAAGCCAGGAATAAGCATTGAATTTTAAATAAAAAAACAGCCAGAGAATTTCTCTGGCTGTTTTTTTATTTCCAGTCGGCGCGTAATATTCTGACTTGTTGCTCTAAATATTGACGGCTTGCCAGCTCAGCCGGTACAGGCTCGCCAACCATAAAGCCAATTTTGGCCCAGATGCTGCGTGGCATCTTCATCATGGCTGCGCCATCTTTGCGGCTGAAAAAGCTTCCCCATAAACCTTGCAATGCAATGGGCACAACGGGAACGGGAGTGCGCTTAATAATTTCATCAATGCCGGGCTTAAAGGTATTGATCTCACCAGTATGAGTGATTTTACCTTCAGGAAAAATACAAATGATTTCACCATCATTTAAGTATTCAGCCACTTTATTAAAAGCCTGTTCCTTCATGTTTGGATCTTCACGCATGGGGGCAATAGGAATAGTGCCCGCCGTGCGGAATATAAAATTCAGCACCGGAATTTTAAAAATACGGTGGTCCATGACAAAGCGCACAGGGCGGCGTATGGCGCCCGCAATAATCATGGCATCCATAAAGCTCACATGATTGCAGACTAATACGCACGGGCCTTTTTCAGGGATATTATCCAGGCCCTGATGGCGGACGCGATACAGCGTGTGCGTCATGACCCACACCAGGAAGCGCATCATAAATTCTGGAATCAGTGTGTAGATATAAATAGATACGCCGATATTCATCAGCGCAACAATTAATAATAATCCGCGTATGGATACGCCATTGCTTAGCAGGGCAATGCTGACACCGGCAGCCACCACCATAAACAGCGAATTCAGAATATTATTGGCGGCAATAGCCCGCGATGTGAATTCTTTCTCTGTGCGCATTTGCACCAACGCATAGAGCGGCACAATAAATAAACCACCAAAGACGCCCATCAGGGCAATGTCGGCCATAATGCGCCAGTGGGAGGCCAGGCTGATAAATTCGGATAAAGAGTAATGCGTTCCTGAGGGGTGGCCAATGGCAAAGAAGAGGTCAATGCCAAAGAAAGAAAGTCCTAAAGAACCAAATGGTACCAGGCCCAGCTCAATTTTCCGCCCGGAAAGCTGCTCGCAAAGCACAGAGCCTAAACCTACGCCAATCGAAAAGAGGGCCACAAGCAGGGTATAAACTGCGGCATCACCACCTAAAATATTTTTGGATAAGCTGGGAAGCTGGGTTAAATAAACTGCACCAAAAAACCAGAACCACGAAATACCTAACAAGCTGTTAAATACCGTTTTATTCTCTTTGACATGCTTAATAATTTGCCATGTTTCGACAAATACATTCCAGTTGATTTTAAGGTCTTTAACAGGGGCTGGCGCTGCAGGCATGCTTCTGCTGCTGATCCAGCCTAAAATGGCGACGCCAAGACAAGCCCAGATAATTAAAGATTCACCATGCGGCTGGTGTTGAATAATCATGGTGCCGGCAATTTGCCCCAAAAGAATAGCCACAAAAGTGCCCATTTCAATCAGACCGTTTCCGCCTAATAATTCCTGGTCTTTTAAATATTGCGGCAATATGGAGTATTTTAATGGGCCGAATAGTGCTGAATGAACGCCCATCATAAATAAGCAGCCCATCAGTATGGCAGCATCTTTTTGCCAGAAGCCTATGCCGGCCGCCAGCATAATGGCAATCTCAAGCAGCTTTACCCATTGTGCAACACGGGCTTTATCGTATTTTTCTGCTAATTGCCCTGCAAATGAAGAAAATAGAAAAAAAGGCAGAATAAAAATACCTGCAGCGGCATTGACCAGTGCATTAGCGCTTAGCCCTGCTGCGGATAATCCATGAAATGTGATCATCACCAATAAGGCATTTTTAAATAAATTGTCATTAAATGCGCCCAGGGATTGCGTAATAAAGAGGGGCAGGAAACGACGTGACTTCAGAAGATCGAACTGGTTTGTCTGGTGCATAAAATCTTATCCGCAGGGAATTTCGCCCAAGTCTAACCGAGAAGGGGGTGTTATAGAACGGCTTTTTTTGCTTGTGGTTTGAATCTGCTCTTTTTATTCCGTTTTATGCGCGGTAAAGCGTGCAAAACCCTGCTTAAGTCTTTGAATCTGAGGGGCTTATGGGGTGTTGTGCTTATGCGGGCCAAATTGCCCCGAGTATGCGTAAGCCCCGAGCGCCGGTTACGCCGGGAAGGTTGGCGGGCTGACGATCCAGACAGCACTTTGCCAGCCAGGCAAAGGCGTAGGTTTCCATCCAGTCTGGCGCAACACCCAGTGCTGCCGTGGTGGTGATTTGGGTTTGTGGCAGCTCCAGGGCCAGCATGCGCATCAGTGTTGGGTTGTGTGCGCCGCCGCCGCAGACATAAAGCGTGCTGATCTCATCTGCCCTGAGCGTATCGGCAATGCTGCGGGCGCTGAGGGCGCAGAGCGTGGCTTGTACATCACAGGGGGCATCACTGCGCTGGCTTAGATGCATATCAAGCCAGTTTTGATGAAATAAATCCCTGCCTGTGCTTTTTGGGGCTTTGAGGGAGAAGTAGGGGTCTTGCAAAAATTGCGCAAGTAAATCCGGCAAGACTTGCCCGCTGGCCGCCCATGCGCCGTCTTTGTCGTAACGCAGGCCCTGATGCCGGTGAATCCATAAATCCATCAGTACATTGCCCGGCCCTGTATCAAAGCCGCAGGCAGACTGTTGAGGGATGAGCAGGGAGATATTGGCGATGCCGCCGATATTGACCAAGGCGCGTTTTTGCGTGGAGCTGGCAAACAGTGCCTGATGAAACGCGGGCACCAGTGGCGCACCTTGCCCGCCCGCAGCCACATCGCGCGATCTGAAATCCCCTGCCACACTGATGCCAGTTTTTTCGGCCAGGCGGGCGTGGTTGCCAATTTGCAGGGTGTAGCCACATTCCGGCCGGTGGCGGATGGTTTGGCCGTGATTGCCGATGGCCTCGATATCGCTGGCAGCATAGCCTGCCTCTGTTAACAGGGCATGGATGGCTTCGGCGCAGGCATCAGAATGATCGTTGGCTGCCAGCTGAGCCAAGTGCAGCTCGTTGGGCTGAGGCGATTGCAGGGCAAGCAACCGGCTGCGCAGATCATCGCTTAATGGCGTGCCCCGGGCTGCAATCAAACGGGGCGGCGTGCTGGAAAAATCCACCAGAGCGGCATCAATGCCATCAAGACTGGTACCTGTCATTAAACCTAAAAATAGCCGTTGCCCGTTCAATTTATGATCTCTGTTATGTGTTCTTTGATGTGAATTGCATATTTATTCGGCCCGGGCCTGCTCAATTCTTTGCAAGAAAGCCAGCTGGTTCCTGGTTTGAGCCGCGATAGGCTGAAAATGTGCCAAGTAGCGGCTTTCAATGGGTTTTGCTGTCGGCAGCTTCAGTGCAATCGGGTCAACCTGCTGGCCGTTTACTTTAAATTCGTAATGCAGGTGCGGGCCTGTCACACGGCCAGTTGCCCCCACAAGGCCAATGACTTCGCCCTGTTTGATCTTAGAACCTTGCTTTAAGCCCGGAGTAAATGCCGACATATGCGCATACAGCGTGCTGTATTTGCCATCATGGTTAATTTCAATATGCTTACCGTAACCGCTATTGTCCTGAGTGATTTTGCTGATTACCCCATCTGCGGTGGACATAATCTTGGTGCCGGTGGACGCCGCAAAATCGATGCCTTTATGTTGGCGCCATGATTTTAACACGGGATGAAAGCGCAGCTTAAAGCCTGAGCTGATACGGGAAAATTCAACCGGGTTTTTCAGGAAAGATTGCTTAAGGCTATTGCCATCCGGCGTGTAATACGCACCTTCTGTGCTGCCCGGCGGGGTATACCAGAGTGCCTGCAGTGTTTTGTTTTTATCGCTGAATTCAGCAGCCAGGATTTTCCCTGTTTTAATTTCAACTCCGTCGTGGGTAAAGCTTTCATAGACTACGCTGAAGCGGTCACCTTTTTGCAAGCCACGGTGAAAATCAATTTGGCCGGAGAAAATATCGATTAATTGCCGGGTGACATCGTCAGGAATATTCAGCTGATCGGTGCTGGCGTAAAACGAGCTATTAATCGTACCGGATTTAACCACCGTGTGCTGCTGGGTAGTGGCCTCATCAATGCTGGCTTTAAAGCCATCTTTTTGCCGGGTGATTTTGATTTCCTGGCTTTTATTGTTGAGATAATTCAGCTCAAGCAAGGCACCAGAGCGCTCTGTTTTAGCACGCAGGCTGCGCCCGGTATGCAGCTCATACAGCGATCTGGCAACTGGATCGGTTTTGATAAACTGGCTGGCTTCTTTGTCGTCCACATTCAGCCGGTTAAGCACTGCTGACAAGGTGTCACCTGCGCGAATGACGTCTTCGTGCCAGATGGGGCTGTCACTTTGGGCGAACGATAAGGGCGGCGTTGCAATCAGCTCGGTTTGGGTATTGAGCGTGATTTCTTCCTTTGGCCCAAACTCTGCCACACCATAGGCGGTAAGAGTAATGCAGGAGGGAATCAATACAATAAGCCAACTGCGTGAAATAAAGCGGGGTGTGATGCTGGCAGAGCGGGTACTTATTCTTTTAACAAAATCCTGAATCATTCGAGGCATAGGATGACCGATAAAATGCACTGGCTATCTGGGTAGCAGGGCGTTCGTTATAAGAAGAAAGGGCGGTTTGATCCGGTTTCATACGTCTGACAGACTGCCTGGTATCGCATCAGCTGGCGGCACGATCACCTTGCCGGCGCCTGTTTTTCCGCGTTGCTGACCCGCTTTATGGGCATTGCACGGTAAATTTGGCGCCGGTGAGTGGTTTGCCCGCTTAAACAGCTTAAGGCCGGCAGGCTGCAAGGGTGAATGGCTGGAGTAACGCAGGCAGACAGGTTTTATCTGATTTTTGTTACAGAACAGTCTTAAATTCGACCGGCTGCCAGCATAACAGAATGCTAATTTTCGTCAAACTTCCTTTATTAACATTGGTTTAGCGTAATAATTACACTTAAAAATATGAACTGAATTTTGCTTCCATGATGATATCGAAAAGATGTCGCATGATGTTGGAATCCCTTTCGTTCAGCTGCCGGTAGTCTCAAAGAGCATGTTTTTTAGCCCGTGGTGTGGCTTGCTTTGTCAGAAATAATGACGTTAGCAAGAAAAAGTATCATGCCCTCAGGTTTGGGCATGTTTCATCTGGCTAAGCAGGCAATGCAGCATTTCGGTTGATAGCCCATGTAAAACCAGCCGGTGGCCTGCGTGTAAGGTCGAGAGTGGAACCAGCGGGTGCTTATTATTTAAAAGTAATAAATGCTGTGGCGTATTGAGCAGGGTGGCGACATAGACGCCCATGGTTTCATCCATTTGCAGCGAGTTGGCCGCGCGCCAGAAGTCGTTATCTGTAAGGAACAGCTGATAGACCGGTGTGAATATTTCGATCGCAGTTTGTACATCTATCCAGTTTAAGCGCCCCTGCGGCATGGTTTTTAGCGCCAGAGGTGGTTCGTTGATCATGCTGAAATCAATATTTGCAACGGCCGCGAGCGTTTTGTCTTCATCGCGCAAGGCTTGGTTCAGTCGGATGATAAAGTTGAACAGGTTTAAATCGTGTTTCAGAAATAGTTCATCAGTAAGATCATCTACCGTCAGTGGCCGCAGCGATGAAAGCGGTACGCTGACGGGGGCATTGCGCTCGATAAATTCAATAATCTGCGCGCCTAAATGAAAATGCCGCAGGATCAGCCAGTTGGCCTCGGGGGATACAAAGCCCTTTAGCCCCCGGACCAAAATACGGTGCAGCATTCTGGAGGCAGACCAGTGCTTGGGCAGAATGACTTTTAAAACCTGAATCAGAATCATGCAAAGCCGGGCTAGCGGGCGCACAAAGGGCAGCAGATACTGGCGCGAAGGCGAGGCCAGCTCGCATAACCAGGCGCGTTTGACATGATCGGGCAGCGGGGTACTTTGATCCAGATACATGGCAAGCCAAGGGTTAGGATCGCGTGGGTCGTGGGCGGCTTGTAAGAAGTCGTCTTTAGGCATGGGCGGTTTCCGGTTTTGGGGTGGAGGTTCGAATACGGAGCATTTGAGATAAATGACTGCTCTTACCTCAAATGCACAAGCAAATTCAAAAAGATTATTTTTGGTGCCTTCGGCTCGGTGTTTAGGTGCGGCATCCCCGCGAAGTATTTAATTTCTGAACGGCCAGAAATCCTGGTACGCAAAGAAGGCTGCCCCAACCAGCACGAAGGCCCCGTGCCACTCGCAGTGTTGAATGTCCAGAGTCTCCGGGCTTCAAAAATCCTTAAAACCTAATGGAAAATATCTTAATTCAAAGCCTGTTTTTCTCCGTGAAACTCCGTGTTTCAAGATATGGGTTTTACTCAATATGCTCAAACTGCATTAAATAAAGCTGTGCGCAGCGTTTGGCGGTGTTGAGTATGGCGTGAGCTGCTTTGGGATCGATGGCGAGGGTGATTTCTACGGCAGCCAGCCAGCGGGCCAGGTGGTGTTCGTCATTGCTGCCGTGATATTCCAAGAATTTAAAGGCTTGTGGTGGCAGGGCTACTTGCTGGCGCAGCATGGGCAAGAGCGCAGGTACGATGCGCTGGCCGGTGCCTTCGATGATATAAATTGCGCCCAACAGGCCAATGGGGTTGGGGGTGGCTGCAAGGGTGTGCAGATAGCTGTTGAGCGCTTCGCCACCGGGGTTGCGTTTCAGTGCGGCCAGCGGCAGCTCGCCGCCAGCGGCTTGGTAGTCCTGATACAGGATTTCAAAATCGTGTTGTTCGTCATCGGCGTGCAGCTCAATCAGGCTGCGGAGTGGGGCAAAGTCGCCGCTTAATGAGGCGGCCGCTTCTCTCATCCACAAGCTGCCTTCGCGTACTTGTGGCACCCAAGCGGCGGTCCAGTTGCGGTAGCTTGCAACATCAAAACGTTGGCTTACCAGTTGTGATATCACAGGGCTGCGCCAGACTTGCGAGCGATAGTCCTGCCAGAGGCTGGCTAGCTGAGTGAGCAGGGGTTGCAGCGCAAGTGGGGCATTTGCTGCCTGATGCGGCGCTGGGATATCTGGATCGAAGGTGCGAGTGGGGGCGATGGCGGGAGCGACAGGCTGGCTGCTGCTGCCTTCATCGGCCACTTCAAACAACATATACGCCGCGCTGATTCGTCCTGATTCCGGGATAAAACAGAAAATCTTTTCACCGGCTTTAAGCGGCTTGGTTTGTAAAAAATCGGCCAGCATAATAAAAATAGACGCCGCACCTGTGTTGCCGCGCGTTGCCAGATTGCTATACCAGCGCTCTGGCGGGATGCTCAGCCCTGCTTTGGCGAGTAAATCCTCAACCACCGGCATAAATTTAGCTGATGAGTAATGGCAAAGAAAATGGTCGATATCGCTCGATTTAATCCAGCCTTCATTAACCAGTTTTACATACTCATGAATACACACATCAAACAGCTGCGGCAGCATGCGGATATCCTGGCGCAGCGACATCGCGCCTGCTGCTTCGGCCTCGCCAGAAGAAGCAAAATCGAGGAACGACTGACTGCGGTCTTCCGTCAGCCCCAGCTGCATGCACACCGGATAATCGCCAGAAAAGCTTTTTTGATGTATCCATTTAAGCTTGATATTCAGCCCTGCCTTGGGCTGGCGGCTAAGTAGCAGCGCGCCTGCGCCGTCGGATAGCATCCAGCGCAAAAAGTGTGCGTCAAAATCACTTTGGTAGCCGCGCGGGGCAAAGCGGCTTTTTTTGAACATGCGCGATGGCATTTCGGCGGCTACAGCCAGTGCTTGCTGATGAGCGCCAAGCTCAATCGCTTGCGCAGCAAATTCAATCGCGCTGACGCCTGCCGCACATACGCCCTGGCAGGAAACGGTTTGCATCGGTGGCGCAGCCAGCTCACCCTGAATCATGTTGGCAAAGCCCGGCATCAGCGCGTCGCCGCCCGATGAGCCTACGGCCAGCAAGCTCACTTTATCCAGCGATACTTGTGCTTTGTCTAAACACTGATGCACTGCGGTTGCCGCCATCCGTGCGTGGTTCTCAACAGTTTGGCCCTGTGCATCAATGCCGTAATGCCGTGTCTGGATGCCGTTTTCAGCCAGAATGCGGCTTTTGATGCGCATGGAAATACGGTTGATGGGTGCAATATAGGCATCCATTTCTTCGTTGCTGATGGCTGGCCCCGGCAGATGCAGCCCTGCTGCGGCAAGGTAAACATGTTCAAACTGAATAGGCATCAGGATTCCTTAGTGGGTTTCATCAGGCTATGGCTACGCCAGCGCGGGAAAACAGGGCTTAGAAAATAGCTGCGGCACATATACCAGAGCAGCGGGCCGGCATTCAGGCGGGGGTCGACCTGATCACGATATTGCAGATGGAGTTGGGTGAGTGCCGACCAGTGCGCGCGCGGGTGGCGATGATGCGCCGTATGCAGGCCAATATTAAACAGCAGCGGGTTCACCCAGCCTTCAAAATTGCGGGCAAAGTTAATTGGCGAGTTGCCGTCGGCGTGGGCGTGTTGCAGGTAATTGGTGGCGAGCAGCCAGTGCAGGCCATAGAGCTGCGGTAGTAAGACAAAAATAAGAAACTTCTGCCAGTTAAGCCAGGCCAGAATACCCCAGAGCAAGAGTACGGCGGCGTATTGACGCAGACAGTAATAAAATACGCCAGAATGCCGCTGTTTTAAGCCCAATAGCCAGTTTATAAACAGTGGGTAAAGCACGATCGTGGCTTGCAGTGGATGTAATAGGTAGCCAGTCAGGTTGTTGCTGTCGCCGCCAAAGCGATAAGTGCGCGCTACGTCTTTGGGGCCGTGGCGATAGCGGTGATGATTGCAGATATGCGCCGGATAAAACACAAAGGTGGGGTGGCCCTGCAAGAGCGTGATCCAGAAATCGCTGGCCCGGTTGAGGCATTTGCTGTGCCACATCCGCAGATGGGTGTGATTATGGTGAATAACGCTGATGCCCAGTGTGAGAAAAAGCATCAGGGCGAAAAGAGCCAGGTTGATTAAAGTACCCACCCCGGTGCGCCATAGCCAGACCACCAGCAGCGGCTGCAGGATGAGATAAAGCACGCTTTGCCAGTCGCGCTGATTACGCAGCATGGCGTTTAATCTGCTTATCGGCGGCATCCGGTGGCAGGGCGGTGTTTAACAGGCGGTCCATAAAAGGAAACATAAAGCCGTAATTGCCATGAAAACAAGCATGGTGCAAATGATGGCGGCGCGCGCCATTAAGCCACCAGCGATCATGATGGGCATCGGGCAGAAAATCGTAATTGGAATGGCCGATATTATTAAAAATAATACTGAAAACAGGCACCGCCGCGAGTGAATAAATCGAGAAATCATGGACCAGCATCGGCAGCATAATCACATTACCCAGCATGATGGCTTCGATGGGGTGAAAGCTATAGGTTGACCAGGGGGTCGTGACAATTGAGCGGTGGTGGGGCAGATGAAAATGCTTTAGCCAGCGGGTGTGCAGCAGGCGGTGGTTGAGATAAAAATGGATTTCATTCCAGATGATTAAGGTGCTGATTTCAATGGCTAACTGTACCGCCGGTGCCTGCAAGGCCAGGTGTGCCCAGCCCAGCTGCAATAAGCCCCACGGGAAAATCATTCCCGTGCCAAATAAAAAAACAGAGAGCAGTGAAAGGCTCAGCTCGCGGCGCAGTTGCTCGGGCCCTTGAGGGCGGGGGTCAAGTACATGGCCATAGGCGATTTTTGGCAGCAGCCAATGGCTTAAAAACCAGGTCAGCCCTCCAAAGCCAAAATACAGCGCGGCAAAAAACAGCACGCCAACGCCCATGATTTCGTGCCACTGAGTAGTCAGAATAAATTCGCGCACATTGTGACAAGGAAAGAGTGATAAATGATTGTATGCTAATTGGCTGGCCATTCACACTGAAGCGTCTGATTTTTCTGTGTACGTATGTTATTTATTCATTATTTTTTTGTCAGGTATCTTTCATTTTGATGTCTTAAAATTTCTTTTATTAGCCTGATTGCGGCCAGCCCTTGCTGTAGCTGCATTATTGAGCCGCCAGATAGTCGTACACCACACTGCCCATTCCGAGGGTGAGATCAGCCAGAATATGGGTGCCGCTGAGCACCTCAAGTACGGGCAATTGTGCAACAGGTGCCAGGGCATGTTGTGCCAGCTCGATGGCGGCAGGGCCTGTCCATGCGCCTTTTACAGTTACGTCTTCCAGATAGTAGCGAACTAATTCGCAAATTCGCGGGCTGCCATCCACATGCGGAATAATCTTTAGCAGATAATTGGCCGCCAGCAGGCTTTCCCTCACTTTGGCATGATCTAAAGCCTGATATTTATAGCCCATGGTGGCGGTGACCACGCGTACAGGGCCATAGTCCAGTGTGCCAAGGTAGGTGTTTTTATCGACGGAAAGTGAAGGCGAGGCGAGCTTTTTAGGAAAGCCCCACAGCTCGCGGCCACCGGCAATCGGAGCCTCTGCATTTAAATACATTGAATGCACATAGCCACCAGGCTTACCTTCAAACTGAACAGGAATCACCTGGCCCGATTCGGTATAGTCTCCAAAGCCGGAGCTGTCTGGCATACGGATAAATTCATATTTCACCACAGGTACATCAAAGCTGAGCGGCTCAGGCAATATGGCACGCAGTGCATCCGGATCAGTGCGGTAGGTCACAATCAGGTATTCGCGGTTTACAAATTTGTAAGGCCCCGGTGGAAAAGCGGGGTTGGTCAGTGGCATGGCAAACGCCTTGCGCCGGATGTCTGCAATATTCATATTTGCTCCTGAAGCAAGTAAGGCGAAGAGCGGGTCGCGCAATAAGCAGGCGGCTCGAAATAGCCAGCAGGTCGTTTCATGCCACTGCAACTGTTGAAGCAGTTTGCGTCAGATAATGACAGCGGGCTGATGCTTTAGTGTATGTTGATCAGTTTTTAATTTACACCAAATCTGTTTTATATTTCCGATAACTGTAATTTAATAAAATCTGTTCTTTGCTGAAGTATGACGACCAGTATAAAAAAAGCCCGTTTATTTAAACGGGCTTTTTTTGAAGGGCGAATCTTACAACGCGGGGCTAAGCTGTAATGCCTCGGCATCACTGATTTTCCACTCTGCTTTTAAGCGCCACTGCCGGGTTGTATCACTTAACTCAACCTGCCAGCGGGGTTGGGTGAGTGCGTTTTCCAGTTTGCCTACATAAAACTGCGGCGCTTGTCTGGTCAGGATAATGGTTTGATCCTTGCCTGCACGGGTAGGGTGCATAAGTTTAAGCACCAGATCATCTTTAACCATTTTATTGAGCTGAATGCGGATTGATTTACCATCTTCGCCCAACATCAGCTGGCCGCTCAGGCCCAGCGTAGTGGCTTTGGTATCCCGGTGAATCTGGCTGTTGATTTCCTGGCCTTCTTTGTAATAGTCATCGCTCACCAGACCATCATCTGTTTTGATAGCCTGATAAAACATATTGATGCCACCAATTACGGCAACAACAGGAAAAAGAATCAGCAGCCACACATGGCGATGTTTATACCAGGGCTGATTTTCCATTGGATCTTTTTGCATCTTATCGTCCTATAAAGCTGGATTTTTCGCGTGTTTGAATGGCTGGGTTGTCGCTGGCCGTAATAATGAAGTGCATTTCATGCCCGCCAGGGCCCGCTTTGCCAGGGTCTACCTGAATGCGTACGCCAATATCCTGGCTGCCGGTGGCAGGTACAAAAATTTGACCTGTGCCTTCGATAATAGTTCTTGATCCGGGCAGGCCATCCGTCGTGATGATATAGCTGTGGGCTTTTTCATCCGCATTTTGAATTTGCAAACGGTAGCTGTTTTCCAGCCAGCCATCCTCGGCCTCTCTGACCATGGCAACGCGATCCCGTGAGATATTCACTTTAATCGGTTTACGCAAGACTAAAGAGCCAATGGTTGTGCCCAGTACAATGAGCAATACCAGCAGATACATGATGACTCTGGGGCGGGTGATTTTTTTGATGATGTCGCGTTCAGGGTATTTGTGCTCCAGCGCATTTTCGGTGGTGTAGCGAATCAGCCCGCGCGGATATTGCATCTTATCCATAATTTCATCGCAGGCATCAATACAGGCAGCACAACCAATACATTCGTATTGCAAGCCGTTGCGGATGTCGATGCCGACAGGGCAAACCTGCACGCATACTGTGCAATCGATGCAGTCGCCTAAACCGGCTGCTTTGTAATCTGTGCCTTTTTTACGGCTGCCGCGTGCATCACCCCGTTCTGCGTCGTAAGAAATAATTAAGGTGTCCGCATCAAACATGGTGCTTTGAAAGCGGGCATAGGGACACATATATTTGCAGACCTGCTCACGCATCCAGCCGGCATTGCCATAGGTGGCAAAGGCATAGAAAAATACCCAGAAGGTTTCCCATGGGCCAAGACCAAGTTGCATGATCTCGCCCCAGAGTGAGCGAATAGGGGTGAAATAACCAACAAAGGTAAACCCTGTCCAGAGGGAAAGTAAAATCCACAGGCTGTGTTTGAGTGTTTTCTTCCGTATTTTGTTTGTTGTGGCTGGACCATTGTCAAGCTTGATACGCGCCATGCGATCGCCCTCAACCCATTTCTCTATCCAGAGAAATATTTCGGTGTAAACCGTTTGCGGACAGGCATAACCGCACCATAGCCGTCCCCCGGCCGTGGTCCAGGCAAACAAACCCAGGGCAGAGCAAAGTAAGAGGGCGGTGAGGTAAATAAAGTCTTGCGGCAGGAAAACAAAGCCGTAGATATAAAAAGTGTGCTCGGTAATGTTAAAGAGCAGTGCCTGACGGCCATTCATTTGCAGCCATGGCATGCCGTAGAAGAAAAGCTGAGTGATCACAACAAACAGAATGCGCCAGCGATTAAACAAGCCATTAACCCAGCGCGGGTAGATTTTTTTATGCTTGCTGTAAAGATGGATTTCTTCGTATTCGCCATCGTCTTTGATGACGGTGACGGGAATATCACGTAACTTTTTACTCATTTTCTTACCTGCTCCTGGCAAAACGCTTTGCATGAACTAGTATGCAAAAGATTTCGATCAAGGAAAAACGGGCGGGATATTCCCCGCCCGTTTTAGTGGTGTTTTGTGAGTGTCTTTGCGCTATTTTGCAAGGACACTCCGGTCTGCATGTTTACTTTGCTTTTCCGTTATTTGAAAGGCCATAAACGTAGCCAGCCAGTAAATGCACTTTGGCATCTCCCAGGAAGTCTTTCCATGCAGGCATCACATTACTGCGACCATTGGTCACCGTTTCAATGATTGCTGCTTCAGAGCCGCCATAGAGCCATGTATTGTCAGTCAGGTTAGGTGCACCCAAGTCCTGATTGCCCTTGCCCTCTGCACCGTGACAAGCCACACAGGTTTGCTTGAAGGTTTCCGCGCCACGGCTGGCACGAAGTTCATTACGTGGTTTGCCCGCCAGCTGCAGTACATAGTTGGCAACGTCTTTCACTTTCTCTTCGCCCAGTACAGCGCCCCATGCCGGCATTTGACCATGACGGCCGTTAGCAATGGTTTCCAGGATTTTTTCTGGTGAGCCGCCGTAGAGCCAGTCGCCATCAGTCAGATTCGGGAAGCCCTTGGCACCGCGTGCATCAGCACCGTGACACTGGATACAATAAGTCAGGAACAGGCGTTTACCCATGTCCTTGGCTTCCTGATTCTGTGCAACAGCGGCAATCGGCATTTTGGAATACTTGTCGTACAGGCCCTGGTACTTGGAATTAGCCTGAACCACTTCTTTGCCGTACTGATTGTCCGAGGTCCATTTCCACAAACCACCCCAGATACCTGGGTAGAGTACAAGGTAAACCGCGCCAAATACAATGGTCATATAGAACATCATGACCCACCAGCCAGGCAGCGGGTTGTTGTATTCTTCTAAATCACCATCCCATTTGTGGCCGGTTACTTCGGCATTTTCACCTTTCTTAAGCTTAACAACACCCTGGCTCATTAAGAGCAAAGTCATTGCCACAATACCGCCGATCACAATGATCGCGATCCAATAATCCCAAAAGATACTTTGAAAATCTGTCATTTTTTATATCCTCTAGAAATCAGGAGGTTTTGTTTGATGAGGGCAGATCATCGTCAAGGAATGGCAGCTGCGCTGCTTCATCAAAGGATGCTTTGCTGTTTTTGCTGCAGGCCCATACAAGGATGCCTACAAAGCAGATAAAGCTGACTACGGTTGATAAAACCCGCAGATCGTTGAGCATTTCCATGATGAATTACCTTTTGTTTTTGAGCGCAAGACCCAAACCCTGCAGGTAGAAAATCACAGCTTCCATTTCTGTTTTGCCTTCTACAGCTTTAACAGAGTCTGCAATTTCAGCATCGGTATAGGGTGTGCCCAGTGTCTTTAGTGCCTTAAGTTTGGCGGGCATAATGGCCGCGTCTACTTTATTGGCAGCAAGCCACGGGAAAGCAGGCATATTGGATTCAGGCACTACATCACGTGGATTCATCAGGTGAGCACGATGCCATTCATCCGAGTAACGCGCACCTACACGAGCCAGATCCGGTCCTGTACGCTTAGATCCCCATTGGAACGGACGATCGTAAACAGATTCACCTGCTACCGAGTAATGACCATAGCGCTCGGTTTCTGCACGGAAAGGGCGGATCATTTGTGAGTGGCAGTTGTAGCAACCTTCACGAATGTAAACATCACGCCCGGCTAAAGCCAGTGCAGAGTATGGCTTAACGCCATCAATAGGCTTGGTGGTTGAATTGCTGAACATCAGCGGTAAGATTTCAACCAGCATCGCGATACTGAGCGTAATCAGGGTGAGGATGATTAAGAACGCAACGTTTTCTTCAACCCGCTTTTGCAGCTGGTTCATAAAGTTTTTCATGGTTTTCTCTCCCTTCGGTCAGGCGTGTTGAGCGATGGCCGGAATTTTGGCATCGACGGCTTGGCCCGAGAAAACGGTACGCAGCACGTTGTAAAGCATTAATAACATGCCCGACAAGAAGCACAGGCCACCTAAGAAGCGGATAAAGTAATACGGATACGATGCTTTAACTGAATCAATAAAGGCATAAGTTAAAGTGCCGTCTGTATTTACTGCACGCCACATCAAGCCTTGCGTTACACCGGCAATCCACATGGATGAGATGTAAAGCACGACGCCAATCGTTGCAATCCAGAAGTGGGTATCGATCAGTTTGACCGAGTACATTTCTTCTTTATTAAAGAGGCGCGGGATGAGGTAGTAAATCGAACCGATAGTAATCATTGCCACCCAGCCCAAAGCGCCGGAGTGAACGTGACCTACCGTCCAGTCTGTGTAGTGCGACAGTGCGTTCACTGTTTTGATCGCCATCATCGGGCCTTCAAAAGTGGACATGCCGTAGAACGACAGCGCAGTAACCAGGAACTTCAGGATTGGATCGGTACGCAGCTTATGCCATGCACCAGACAGTGTCATAATCCCGTTGATCATACCGCCCCAGCTTGGTGCCAGCAGAATCAGGGAGAACACCATACCCAGCGACTGTGTCCAGTCTGGCAGTGCGGTGTAGTGCAGGTGGTGAGGGCCAGCCCACATATAGGTAAAGCACAGTGCCCAAAAGTGAACGACTGACAGGCGATAAGAGTAAACCGGACGGCCTGCTTGCTTGGGCACAAAGTAGTACATCATGCCAAGGAAACCAGCGGTCAGGAAGAAGCCTACGGCATTGTGGCCGTACCACCATTGCACCATGGCATCAATTGCGCCAGAGTAAACGGAGTAAGACTTTGTTGCCGATACAGGAATCGCCAGACCGTTCACAATGTGCAGCAGCGCTACAGCAAGAATAAATGCGCCGTAGAACCAGTTGGCTACATAAATATGCTTCACTTTGCGTTTGGCAATCGTGCCAAAGAACACAATCGCGTAGGCCACCCAGATCACTGCGATCAGCCAGGTGATTGGCCATTCCAGCTCTGCGTATTCTTTACCGCGGGTTAAGCCCATCGGTAAGGTAACGGCGGCTAAAACGATCACCAGCTGCCAGCCCCAGAAATGGAAGGCGGCGAGCTTGTCGGAGATCAGACGCACATTACAGGTGCGCTGAACCACGTAGTAAGACGTTGCAAATAATCCGCAGCCACCAAACGCAAAAATAACTGCGTTAGTATGCAGAGGACGTAAGCGCCCGAAGTGAAAGTAGGGGCCAAAATTAAGTTCTGGCCAGTACATCTGGGCAGCGATGATCACGCCAACCAGCATCCCGACAATCCCCCAAATGACTGTCATGATGGCAAATTGCCGCACCACTTTGTAGTTGTATGTACCTTGGTGTTCCATGCGAGCTCCGATTGATCTCCAACAGCTTGGACTTTGAAAATTTGGACTTGAAAAATGTACAACCTGCCTGCATTTAGCCAGTTGTAAGGAAAAGCTGGCTTTTTGCTGGTTGTGAATATTTCTTATGTAATTATGCCAACTGAACTTTAGCTGCTTCAGCAGGCGGTCTTATTGACGAACATCAATGCCTTTCGTCAGATCGCGGCATTTTACACCCCGTCAGACTTTAATTCCTTGTTTTTTCTTTCGTCAGAGGAACTTTTCTCTACGAGCATGCTGTCATCATCTTGCAAAATCTGCCAGCCAGGCCCCTCCATATCATCAAATTGCCCTCCTTTAACCGACCACCAAAAAAGAATTCCAATTATAAAAACCAGCAAGACCGATAGTGGAATAAGTAAATAAAGGCTTTCCATTTAGTTTTTTCCTCTGAGGCGCAGCGCATTAAGCACCACCAGGAGTGAGCTGCATGCCATGCCAAGGCTTGCAATCCAGGGGGTGATCAGGCCGCATACCGCAAGAGGCAGGGCTGCCAGATTATAAACAATGGCCCAGGCTAAATTCTGGCGGATGATTATGCGGGTTTTTTTTGCGAGGGCCAGCGCTTTGGGGAGCCGGTCCAGCTGATTGTTGAGTAAAACCATATCGCCGGCAGCATGAGCAACATCCACTCCCGCTCCCATTGCCATCGATACATTTGCCTTTGCTAAAACGGGGGCATCGTTGACGCCATCACCAATCATTAATACACAACGGCCCTGTTGCTGAAGTGTATTAATGTAAGCAAGCTTATCCCCTGGTGTTGCTCTGCCGACAGCGTTTTCAATATGCATGCTTAAAGCCAGAGCTTGCACTGTAGCGTTGTTATCACCCGATACAAGGTGCAGGCGTAAGCCTGCTTTGCTTAAGGCAGCAATGGCATCTGCCGCATCGGCTCTTAACGTATCCGCCACAATAAATGCGCCCAGCCATTCTGTTGTGCTGGCGATAGCAACCAGACTGCCCCCTGCATGCCGTATGGCATCGGGCATCAGCATGGCGCACTGGCGGTTTACAAATTCAGGATGACCAATAAAGTAAAGCACCCCATTCACTACGCCACTTAAACCTCCGCCAGGATAGGTTTGTATCTCTTGAGCCAGTGGCGCACCGGCCTGCACAAAGGCGCGGGCCAGCGGGTGGGCCGAGGCTGATTCCAGTGATGCGGCAATCCGGCGTGTGTTTTCTTCGGTGCTCTGGCTGGCAATATAGTGCTGAATCCGCGGCTCTCCATGAGTGAGGGTGCCGGTTTTGTCGAGCATGACATCCGTGATTTGTGACATTGTTTCGAGCGCCGGGCTGCGTGCCACCATGAGCCCAAGCTGAGCCAGGTGGCCGGTGGCCGCGGTCAGGGCAACCGGGGTGGCCAGTGCGAGCGCGCAGGGACATGAAATCACCAGTACAGCCACCATGATGGGCAGGGCATGGACAGGGTCGTGCAAATGCCAGTACAGCCATGCCAGTGCTGCGGTCACTAATAAAATACTGATAAACCAGCCTGATACCTGCTCTGCCAGTAAGGCAAGGCGGGGTTTTTGTGCCAGCGCCTGATCCAGTAAGCGCACAATGGCGGCAAGGCGGGTGTTTTCGCCGATTTGGGTGATTTCAATATGCAAGGGCGCTGCCAGATTGAGCGTGCCGCCTGTTACGTGCATGCCTGCTGTTTTAGGAACCGCAAGGCTCTCACCAGTCAGTAAAGCTTCGCTGACTTCGCCGCTGCCCTGGCGGACAATACCGTCTGCCGGGATGGTTTCTCCAGACTTAACTAAAATCTGCTCGCCAATCTTCAGGCTGTTGACGGTGACTTCGCTTGTGCCTTGCTCATCTATTTTGTGGGCAAACGCGGGAATCAGTTTGACCAGTTGCTCGGTGGCTGCACCGGCTTTGCGCCTTGCACCCATCTCCAGATAGCGGCCTGTGAGCAACAGAAAGACAAACATGGATACGGAGTCAAAATAGATTTCGCCATGGCCTGTGATCAGCGTATAGCAGCTGGCTGTAAAAGCCGCCAGCACGCCAATCGCTACCGGCAGATCCATGCCGGTGCGGCGGCGTTTTAAATCGCGCCAGCTTGAAACATAAAAAGGCGTTGCAGAATAAAGTACCACGGGCAGGGTGAGGGCCAGACTCGCCCAATTCATCAGGTTGAGCCATTCAGGAGCAATCTCGCCTGCTTTAGACATATAAACGGGCACTGAAAACATCATGACCTGCATCATGGATAAGCCCGCTACCCACAGGCGGAAGAGTGCACTTTTGCGTTGTTTTTGCCAGCCTTCTTCCTGTCTTGCCTGATCATAGGGCTGGGCGCGGTAGCCGATGGCCGCAATGGCTTGCAAAATGGTGGAGAGCTGAATCTGCTTTTCATCCCAGCGTACGCGGGCGCGGTGGTTGCTGTAGTTAATGCTGGCTGAAAGTACACCGGGCAAGGTCTGAAGATGGCGCTCGTTCAGCCAGATACAGGCCGCGCAGCTGATGCCCTCTAAAATCAGCGCAGCTTCGCGTACATCGGCATCAATATTGAGTACAAAGCTTGCCTGTAAGCTGACATCATCGAATAGCTTC
Source organism: Iodobacter violaceini (assembly GCF_011601265.1). Classification (GTDB taxonomy): domain Bacteria; phylum Pseudomonadota; class Gammaproteobacteria; order Burkholderiales; family Chitinibacteraceae; genus Iodobacter; species Iodobacter violaceini. The sequence goes on along the minus strand of NZ_JAAOLX010000008.1, from coordinate 102,457 downwards.
AGCTGGGCCAGCAGCTCGTCAGGCAGCGGTTTGGCTCGGTCGGCGGGTTTATCCCGCTGAGTGTAATAGCTGTCGAGCCCGCTTTGGATAATGGTATTGGCTACGGCCTGGCATCCGGCACAGCAGGTGGGCTGCTCTGTCTGGCGGTAAATAATCGGGAAGGATTCGTTTGGGCTTAGCGTTTCGCCACAGTGGAAGCAGTCGGTGCGGGAGATCATGCGGCGTGGACAGCCTTAGAAATGATAAAAACATTAACCCTGAGGTCTGCAGACACAGAGAACATCAGGGGAAATTGAGAGCACAAAGAAACAGGAGTGAATTTGACTGGCAATGCGTTGCCACATACAAAATATTCGCAGAGGTAAAGGCCCGCCTGCTGCACTACCGTCATTCTTTTCTCTGTGCGCCTGTGTTCTTATTTAGCACTGTATCTGCAGATCTTTTTTACAGATGTAAGCCATTAAATGATCGCTGGTTTACACCAAGCCCTTAGGCAGCGAGAAGATGACGTTTTCTTCTATGCCATCCATCTGGCGGATATGACCCGCGCCAAAGCTTTCTACCTGAGCGATCACCTGACGAACCAGGATATCCGGCGCAGAGGCACCTGCAGTCACGCCGATATTGGTTTTGCCGGTAAACCATTCCGCTTTCAGCTCGCTGGCGTTATCGACCATATAAGAGTCGATGCCTAAATTGGCGGCGACTTCACGCAGACGATTAGAGTTAGAGCTGTTGGGCGATCCAACAACCACAACCACATCGACTTCTTTGGCTAAATGCTTGACGGCATCCTGACGATTCTGGGTGGCGTAGCAAATATCATCTTTCTTAGGGCCAACGATATTTGGGAAACGCGCGCGCAGGGCGTCGATCACAATTTGTGCATCATCCACAGAGAGTGTGGTCTGGGTAACATAAGCCAGCTTATCGCTCTCAACAGCCAGAGTGACAACATCGCTGACTTCTTCAACCAGATACATGCCGCCCTGAGCCTGGCCCATGGTGCCTTCTACCTCAGGATGGCCTTTATGGCCGATCATGATGATCTCAAAGCCTTGCTCTCTTAAGCGTTTCACTTCGAGATGGACTTTGGTGACCAGTGGGCAGGTGGCGTCAAAAATTGTCAGGCCCCGTTCAGCTGCTTCAGCGCGTACGGCTTGTGAAACGCCGTGCGCAGAGAAAATCAGTGTATTGCCTGCAGGCACATCGGCTAAGTCTTCAACGAAAATCGCGCCTTTTTGCTTAAGATCTTCGATCACAAATTTATTGTGAACCACTTCGTGGCGCACATAAATTGGTGCTCCGAATTTCTCCAGTGCTTTTTCTACGATGGCAATTGCGCGGTCAACCCCAGCACAAAAGCCCCGTGGCTGTGCCAGAACAATATTCATGATCATACTGTTTTCTCCGATGGCGTTTCACGGCGGAATGAATCGATCACCATTAAAACTGCGCCAATACAAATGCCTGAATCGGCAATATTAAATGCCGGGTAATACCAGCGCTGCTGATAGTGAATCTGAATGAAATCGATCACATGGCCCAGCAGCATTCTGTCGATGGCATTACCCAGTGCACCGCCTAAAATCAAGGCTAATGCCAGCGCGTAACGGGTTTCGGTATGATGTTTTTTAAGCAAAAACACGATAAACGCAGAAACACCCAGCGCCAGCACGGTAAAGAAATGGCGTTGCCAGCCACCTGCATCAGCCAGAAAGCTGAACGCTGCGCCGGGGTTATAGGCTAGTGTCAGATTAAAAAAACCCGGAATGATGGCGCGCTGCTCGCCAAACTGAAACAGCGCTTCAATCGCATGTTTGCTGGCCTGATCAAGGATCAGAACCAGCAGCGCAATGGCAAGCCAGCGCCCCAGTCCGCTTTTAAGCATGAGCACGAACCTCGCCTTGCTTAAACAGATTGTCGTTACAGCGGCTGCACAGTGTGCTGTGTTCTGCGTGTGTGCCTACACTGGCGGTGTAATGCCAGCAGCGATCGCACTTGGCGGCTGTTGATGCACTCACGCTGATGCGGGTTGCATCGCCTTTCACCAGGCGGGCTTGTGAAGTAATCAGGACAAACTTCAGCTCGTCGCCTAAATCGGCCAGAGCAGCATAAGTGTCGCCTGCCGCAGTGATTTCTACTTCGGCCTGTAAGCTTGATCCCAGTTTGCCATCCGCGCGTTGCAGCTCGATCTCTTTTTGTGCAGCAGCGCGTACTTCACGGATCTGCACAAAGCGGGCGTTCAGCTGCTCTGCATCGCTGACGGCAGGCACGGCGTGCCAGGCAGACAGGAATACATTTTCTTCATTATTGAGTGTGCCCCATGCTTCATGCGCGGTGAAAGACAGAATCGGCGCAAGTAAGCGCACCAGCGCCTGGCTGATATGCCATAGCGCGGTTTGCGCCGAGCGGCGGCCCTGGCTGTCTGCGCCCATGGTGTAGAGGCGGTCTTTAATGATATCCAGGTAGAAAGAGCCGAGGTCTTCCGAGCAGTAAGCGTGGATTTCCTGCACGGCAAGGTGAAACTCGTATTTGCCGTATAGCGCAGTGATTTTTTCCTGGAATGCAGCCAGCTCAACCAGAGCGTAGCGGTCAAGCTGCAGCAGTTCTTCAGCGGGCAGCAGATTTTGTTCGGTAAAGTCAGAAATATTGGCCAGCAAAAAGCGCAGTGTATTGCGGATGCGGCGATATGAATCAGTAGTGCGTTTCAGAATTTCATCTGAGATTGACAGCTCGCCCGAGTAATCGGTTGACGCTACCCACAGGCGCAGCATATCAGCGCCCAGTTGATTAATAACAGTTTGCGGCGCAATCACATTGCCCTTGGATTTGGACATCTTCAGGCCCTTGCCATCCACTACAAAGCCGTGGGTGAGCAATTGCTTGTAGGGCGCGCGGCCTTCTGTGGCGCAGCCTGTGAGCAGGGACGACTGGAACCAGCCGCGGTGCTGATCTGAGCCTTCCAGATATAAGTCTGCAGGCCAGGTGAGCTCTTCCCTCTGGCGCAATACGGCGTAGTGAGTGGAACCAGAGTCAAACCATACATCCAGTGTGTCTTTGAGCTTGTCGTAGTAAACCGCGTCGTCGCCCAGGAGCTCGCTTGCGTCAAGCTTAAACCATGCTTCGATGCCTTCGGCTTCGATACGCTTAGCCACGATTTCGAGCAGCTCGCCTGAGTTCGGGTGCAGTTCGCCGGTTTCTTTGTGCACAAAGAAAGTCATCGGCACGCCCCAGTTACGCTGGCGGGAAACGCACCAGTCCGGGCGGTTTTTAATCATGGCTTCCAGGCGGGCACGGCCCCATGCAGGGAAGAATTCTGTTGAATCAACCGCTGTGTTGGCTTGTGAGCGTAGTGTTTTACCTTCGGTGCCTGCGGTTTCCATGCCGATGAACCACTGGCTGGTGGCGCGGAAAATAATCGGTGTTTTGTGGCGCCAGCAGTGCGGATAGCTGTGTTCCAGTTTTTTGCTGGCAAACAATGCGCCGCGCTCTTCCAGAAGTGCAAGCACCAGCGGATTGGCTTCCCAAACTGTTTTGCCCGCAAAGAATTCTACATTGCTGTAGAAGCGGCCATCATTACCCACCGGGTTATCCGTTGGGATTTTATATTTGCAACCGACTACATAGTCTTCCAGACCGTGAGCGGGCGCGGTGTGCACAAGGCCCGTACCGGCATCGGTCGTTACATGGTCGCCGCAAATAACCGGCACCACGCGCTCCAGGAAGGGGTGTTGCAGTTGCAGGAATTCCAGCGCTGCACCCTTAGCCTGGGCGATGACTTCGGTGGTTTCGATATCGTAACGTTTGATGGTGGCTTCGGCCAGATCGCGGGCCAGAATCAGCAGGCCTTTCGGAGTGGCGATCAGATCGTAAACCAGTTCCGGGTGAACCGATACGGCCTGATTGGCTGGCAGAGTCCACGGTGTGGTGGTCCAGATCAGGGCAAAAGCGGGTACATCGCCCACGCTGACACCGCCAAAGGCTTCAGACAGCGCCGCGTTGTCGCGGACGCGGAAGCCCACGTCGATGGCAGGGGATACTTTGTCTTCGTACTCGACTTCGGCTTCAGCCAGAGCAGATGCACAGTCTACACACCAGTGAACCGGCTTTTGGCCACGGATCAGATAGCCATTGGCATGCACTTTGCCTAAGGTGCGGACAATATCCGCCTCGGTTTTGAAATCCATGGTGCGGTATGGATTGTTCCAGTCACCTAAAACGCCCAGACGGATAAAGTCCGCTTTCTGGCGCTCAATCTGGATGGCGGCGTAATCACGGCACAGCTCGCGGGTAAATGCCGCAGGCAGGCGTGTTTCTTTTGGATCAAGGCCATTGGCCTTACGGTATTCCTGCACGCGCTCAAAAATGCCTGGGTTGGCTGCCAGCGCCTGCTTATCAAATTTAACGATTTTTTCGATCTGATGCTCAATCGGCAGACCGTGGCAATCCCAGCCCGGCACATAGGGCGCATCAAAGCCATCCAGCGTTTTGGCTTTGATAATGATGTCTTTCAGGATTTTATTTACGGCGTGGCCGATATGGATATCGCCATTAGCGTACGGCGGGCCGTCGTGCAGCATAAATTTAGGGCGGTTTTCTTCTTTTGCTTTGTTGCGAATGGCCTGGTAGAGCGCATTATCCTGCCAGTCTTTTAAAAAGCCCGGTTCGCGTTTTGCTAAATCACCACGCATAGGAAATGGCGTGTCAAGTAAGTTGACGGGGTACTTATTTACGGGTTTGGTCGACATGGTGATCTCTTAAATAGCGATGTGGTTGCAAAGTAAGGGGCGATGCTTTGCAACGACCTCTGGTTTTTTATTTGTTGCGGGCGTCTTTATGACGTGAGGCATTTTTGTTTACCGCAAACCATTCTTTGGCAGCGATACAATCTTTCTCGATTTGCGCGACTAAAGTCGGCAAATCAATATATTTTTCTTCGTCACGCAGTTTATGCAGAAAGTCTACACGCAGATGCTGACGGTATATCTGCCGGTTAAAATCAAATAAATGCGCTTCTAATTTAGGGTAGAGGTCGCCGCCGTGGATGGTGGGGCGAAATCCTAAGCTTGCTACGCCTTGATATGGCTTTTCAAGCCCGTGGATTTCCACTACAAAAATGCCAAATAAAGGCGGGTGATTATGTTTTATCTGAATATTGGCCGTTGGAAAACCAAGCGTTCTGCCAATTTTATCACCATTAACAACCCGCCCGGAAATCGAGTAAGGGCGGTTTAAATAGTGCGCGGCTAAATTCATATCACCAGCGGCTAAGGCATTGCGCACGGCGGTGGATGAAATTCTCAGGCCACCGTCTGCAACGGTGGCAAGACTACAGGTGCTGAAATCCGGGCTGGCTTGCAGCAGGGCAAAATCGCCTGCGCGTTTTGCGCCAAAGCAAAAATCGTCGCCCACAATCACATGGCGGGCATTTAAGTCTTGAGCCAGAACCTGGTCTCTGAAATCCAGCGCGCTTAAAGATGAAAACTTGCGGTCAAAGCGTTGCACAACCACGTAGTCAATCTCTCTGGCTGCCAGCAGCTCCAGCTTTTCCCGCAGGCTGGTGAGGCGGGCGGGCGCTGAAGCTGGTGCAAAAAACTCCCGCGGGTGGGGCTCAAAGGTAAGTACGCAGGTTTTGAGCCCGTGCATTGACGCTGCCGATTTTAATTCGGCCAACATGGCTTCATGGCCAGCGTGCAGGCCATCAAAATTACCGATGGTGATTGCCGCAGGAGGAAGGTGTGCGTCGGAAACGCTTCTGAAAACTTGCATGCTTAAGCGCTTAGGCTGACTTTACAAAGCCGTAAATTGTAGCGGCTGGCGAGCGTTTTGTCAGTTCGCATATGAAGATGGGTGATTATTGCTGGATTTTTGCGCGGACGGGTACTCTGCTGAGTTCGTTTTACAGGCTATTTCAATGGCTCACGTCCACGCTGCCTGTTGCTGTGGCGATGCCCTGGATGATTTGTCTTGTACCCACGCGCACGCGCACCGATTGCCCTTCGGCGGCATTATTCATGGCAATTCCTTCGTTTGCCACCTCAATAACGTCATCACGATAAATGACCCGTACTTTTTGATTTTGCTGGATCACCATGGCGGCTCTGAGCATTTCGCTGCGCAGGGGTTTGCCCGATGCAACGGCGGTGTTGAGCACACGGCCCACGGCCTGGGAGGGATCCATAATCACAGATCCGGGAAGGGTGCCCAGGTCTCCCTGCTGAGCAGACAGATCGCCTGTGGCAATTTCCTGATTGCCAGACAGAGGACGTGCTGCGGTGTAATAGGTCACCAGCAGAGAAACTTTAACCGGCAGATTGATGCCCCAGCTGGCACCGTCCACACATTGAATTCTGAGCATGGTGTTGCCTAAAAGCCGGTAGCCGCTGGGAAGCCCCACATCGTATTGCTTGCAGGGGGCAAGCTGGATGCGTTTATCAATCTGGCTGAGCTGATAGCTCGGCACACCATTGCTGTTGGCGAGGGATTGATCCAGCCATTGTTGCGCCGCACGCTGAATGGCGGCGATATCTGTGGCATGAACGGCACAGGTGGATAGTGCAAATAGTGTAAATAGCAGAGGTCTCATGGAAGTGATTATAGGCGTACTGCCGTACATCGCCTACAATCGTGGCGTTGCGGGATAAGTGGAAAACCATGTTAGATCTATTGTTTGGAATTACAACGCTGGTGGTTTTGCTGGCTGGCGCTCTGGTGGTTGCGCGTTTGCAGCAGCTGGCACAGTCGCAAAGAGATGTGTTGGATACGCTGACGCAGGATATGGAGGCAAAGCACAGGGAAATGCTCTCTGATTTGCATCAGGGCTTAAGCCGGCAAACAGAAAGCACGCATGCAGCCTTAACGCAGCAGGGCGCGCAATTGTCTGATGCGGTTACGCGATCAGGAGAGCGCTTGCGTGATACCATGACCGAAGCATTTGAGCGGGTGCGCAGTGGCGTAGGCAGTGAATTAAAAGAAACGCGTGAATCGCTGACGCGCTTGCAAACCGCGCAAACCGAATCGCTTTCAACCATGCGCCTGTCTTTAACTACAACTTTGTCGGAAACACGCGAGCTGGTGGTTAAGCAATTGAGCGATATTTCCAGCCAGCTGTCGGGTAAGCAAGATGCTTTGCGGGAAGAAATTTTATTAAAACTTTCCCAGATGCTGGCCGAGCAATCGGTGCGCGAAATGGAGCAGATTCAAAATGCCCTGGCGCTGACCACCGCGCAGCTGACTGCTGCCGTGGGGGAATTAACCAAAACAGCCGATGCAAAACTGGGTGAGATTTCCGGGAAAGTCACGGAACGCCTGGATGAAGGATTTAAAAAGACCAATGAAACGTTTGCCAGCGTGATGGCACGCCTTGCCACGATTGATGAGGCACAGAAGAAAATTGATGGCTTAACCACCAATGTGGTGAGCCTGCAGGAATTGCTGGGTGATAAACGCAGCCGTGGCGCGTTCGGCGAGGTGCAGCTGGAACATCTGATCCGCAATGTGTTACCCAACCAAGTGTACGAATTTCAGTCGGCTTTAAGTAATGGCACACGCGCCGATTGTATTTTGCGTCTGCCTGAGCCTACGGGCACGGTGGCTGTGGATGCTAAATTCCCGCTTGAAAACTATCACCGTATGTTTGATGGCTCCCTGGACAGGGTTGTGGCTTCGAAAGCTTTCAGGGGCGATATTAAAAAGCATATCGACGATATCTCCAGCAAATATATTATCCCGAATGAAACAGCCGATGGCGCCGTGATGTTTATCCCTGCGGAGGCGGTGTTTGCTGAAATCCATGCCTATCACCCTGAGCTGGTGCAGCATGCCATGGCTAAGCGGGTATGGATTGTTTCGCCCACCACCCTGATGGCAGTGCTCAATACGGCTAGGGCCGTGATTAAAGACGTGGAAACGCGCAAGCAAGTGCATATCATCAAAGAGGCATTGGGTAAGCTGGGGCAGGAGTTCACCCGTTTTGATGACCGGATGAAAAAATTAGCGACACATATTCGCCAGGTGAATGACGATGTGCAGCAGGTGAGTATCACCAGCGATAAAATTTCGCGCCGCTTTGTGGAGATCGAGCAGGTGAAGCTGGAAGGGGAGCCAGAGCCCGTATTGGTGGAGTAAAACAATAAACGCCACGGTCAAAACGTGGCGTCCGGGCTGCACTGGCTTCAGGGCGCTGGTTTGCAAAGTTCTCTGAGCCGCTGGTTGTTGTTTTTCAGCCAGGGAACGATTTCATCGCCGGGCATGGGCTTGGCGGTGAGATAGCCCTGGACAATATCGCAGCCCAGCTCTTGTAAGACGACCAGGTCTTCTACGCACTCAACGCCTTCAGCCACGCTTCTGAGTTCCAGTTTTTTAGCGATCTCAATGGCGCTGGCAAGAATGGCGCGCAGATGAGGCTTGGCATGTGCGCCATCTACAAATGATCGGTCCAGTTTTAGCTCGGTAAAGGGGATGCGGGAAAGCTGCTGCATCGATGAAAAACCCGTGCCGTAGTCATCAATCGATAAACCAAAGCCTTTAAGTCTGAGCCTTGCCAGCGTTCCCAGCGCATTGCCTACATCGCCCATTACGGCTGTTTCAGTGATTTCCAGCACAATAAAACTGGGGTCGATGGCATAGCTCGCTACTTTCTGGGCGATATGCTCGGCAAAAGTGGAGTTGGATAAAGACAGCATGGATAAATTAATCGCCACGGTAATTTTTAATCCGCGTTCATGCCAGTGCCGGCACTGCTGAAGGGCCAGGTCCAGAATCTCCATCGTCAGCTCGTTGATTAATCCTTGCTCTTCTGCAATGGAAATAAACTGCGAAGGCATGACCAGCCCTTTTTCGGGGTGCTGCCAGCGAATCAGAGTTTCAACCCCTTTTATGACGCCCGTTTTGATGGAAATCTTAGGTTGGAAATAGGCAAGAAACTGATGTTCAACCAGCGCTTTCGTGATTTCAGAAGCCGCCATAACGACTTCTGGCCTCGATTGCGGGCTGTCTTTGCTGATGGGTTTGAAATGATCGAATGATTTGCTGAGCTGCTCAATAGTGAGTGGTTTTTTGATGGCGCCAAGCACAGGCAGACCATAAGCCTGCAGCATGGTTTCTACCGACGAAATCAATGCGTCTTCTTTGGCGCTGGATACAATCACCGATACCGCAATGTCCCGGTGTGCTAATTCCTGAATCAGCTCAATGCCATCCATTCCTGGCATTTCCAGGTCAATAAGCATGACATCCGGAAGCGGGGAGTTTTGCAAAAGAAGCAGAGCCTCATTGCCATCGGATGCTTCACCCACCACGCTCAGCCCCAGCTCGGCGCAGAGTGTGGCGGCATGCATTCTTTGAATGAGGCTGTCTTCTACAATAAAAACATTGAGTTCGAAGGGCATAATCATCACCGGTTGGAAAGTTTTGCAATCACGTCAGGAATTCGCTCAAGAGCAATCACTTCGTCGCTTGCTTCCAGTTTTATTGCTTCTTTAGGCATGCCAAAAACCACACAGCTGGCCTCATCCTGCGCGTAGGTACGGGCACCTGTGTCATGCAATTCTTTTAAGCCTTTGGCGCCGTCATCCCCCATGCCGGTCAGAATAAACCCGGTTGCGTTCCGGCCAGCTGCGTTGGCGACGGATCGGAATAACACATCGACAGACGGGCGGTGCCGGCTGACCATTGGGCCATCAATGACATCCACATGATATTGGGTGCCGTTTCGCTTAACCAGCATATGCTTCCCACCCGGCGCAATTAGTGCAAGCCCAGGTAAAATACGATCATTGTTTTTGGCTTCCCGTACTTCAATTTGCGAAAGACTGTTTAGCCTTGCTGCAAAAGTGGCGGTGAATTTTTCGGGCATATGCTGAACAATCACAATGCCGGGCGAGGTTTTAGGCAGCTCGGGCAGAATGCTTTCAAGTGCCTGTGTGCCTCCTGTTGATGTGCCTATGGCGATGATTTTTTGCGTGGTTTGTATGGTGCTCTGGCTGCCAGCAGCCTGCAAAATCGCATCGGCCGAAAGCTTTGGCGAGCTCATTCTTTCCTGCATGATGCTGGCCGATGATGCCGGGGCTGAAGGTGTTCTTGAGGGCGGTGCCGCAGGCGGGCTGCTGTGATGGGCTTGCGGCGTGGCGGCTGTGGACGGGCGCAGCCGTTGCAGTCTTGCCATGGAAGCGGCACGAATGGCATGAATCAGATCGGCCGAGCTGTCCTGAATAAAATCACGCACGCCAAGAGAGGGCTTGGTGATAATGGCCAGCGCTCCTGCCGAAAGGGCCTGCATTGTGATTTCCGCCCCTTTTTCTGTGAGCGAAGAGCAGATCACCACGGGTGTCGGGCGCTCGGCCATGATCTTTTTTAAAAAGGTCAGCCCGTCCATGCGGGGCATTTCGATGTCCAGTACGATTACATCCGGCCATTCTTTTTCCATTTTTTCGCGGGCAAAAATGGGGTCTGGTGCAGAACCGATCACTACGATGTCGCTGGCTTTTGAAAGCGTGTCGAGCATGACTTGCCGCACCACCGCAGAATCATCAACGATCATGACTTTAATGGTCATGGTTTAGCCTTGCTTAATGAGCATAATCTTAGTTATAGGGTGTTAATACAGATTGCGCTTTTTGAGTTGAGATTGCCTGCCAGTCTGGTCGTGATTTTGCGTTATTCGGCCTGATGCAATAATCGGTGAACAATGATTTTGCCCGTGCTCAGGTCGAGTAATACTCTGCGGGAATGGCGTCCTCCCGTGTCTTCAAAATCAATATTGAGCGACGCATTAAGTAATATTTGCTTGGCAGCGTAAATATTGCGGCTGCCTATGGATAAGGATCTGACTTCTGCTTGCAAAATATTGCTGCCGCCGTAAATGTGGTAGCGGTATTCGCTGGGGGAGGTGGTATTACGCTGCATAAACTGGCAAAGCAAATTAAAAGCATCGCTGCCGTAACGGCCGTCTAATGCTGCATTTTGCGTGGGTTCGGGAAGCAAAAAATGGCACATGCCACCAAGCAGGCGCTGAGGATGCCATGCAGTGATGGCAAGGCAGGAGCCCAGCAGCGTGTAAAGCTGGTCAGGTGATTGGGAGAAGCGAACTTCGCCAGGGAGCAGAACAATGCGCTTAACCGGCATGGCGGTGTTGTAACTCGTTTATTGTGTTTCGCGGGAGTCGGAATTGGCATGGTGCTCCAAGCTGAGGTGGACGTTTTCGTCAACGAGATCAGCCATTTCGCCTAAGGATAGCGCATGGTTTACATCAAGGATAATGACGAATTTATCGTTGATGCTGCCGATTCCCGCAATAAACTCACTGCGTACTTTTGCCCCGAATTCGGGAGGCGGCTCTACTCTGGATGCGGGAATTTCAATAACCTCGTTGACCGAGTCAACCAGTACCCCAATATCATGATATTCCCCGGCAAAAAAGACTTCCAGTATGACGACGCAAGAGCGGCGGCCAATCTTGCTGCTGCTTTTGCCAAAACGCACAGCTAAATCAATCACCGGAACCACCGCGCCACGCATATTAATTACGCCATGCATAAATTGCGGCATAAGCGGCACTTCGGTGACGCCAGCGTATTCAATGATTTCTTTTATATTATGAATAATGACAGCAAAAAGCTCCTGATTTAAGGTGAAAGTAAGATACTGCTTTTCTTCTGCGGGAGCAGGAGTAAGGCCTTCTTCTTTGTTTTTCCTCAGGTTGCGGATATTCATGGATTTGTTCCTTGGTGATCGCCAAAAAAGCACGGCTCAGGATAGGGGGGGCTGGTTGAGAATTCCCGTTTTTCCTGTTGTTTTTGTGGTGTGTTCTGTGCGAAAAAAGCAAATCATTTCTTGCAGGTGCGAGGCATGGACAGACAGCTCTTCGGCCGTTGAGTTGAGTTCTTCGGCCGCAGCCGCATTGCCTTGGGTGGCTTGTGAGATTTGCGTCATTGCACTGCTGATTTGCTCTATACCCTTTGATTGCTCTTCTGAGGCGGCTGAAATTTCTTCAACTAAATCAGCTGTTTTTTGGATTAACGGCACGATTTCTTCCAGTCGCTCACCAGCGCTGGCGGCTTGTCCCACGCTGCTGTCAGCTAACTCGCTGATTTCTTGTGCCGCAATTTGGCTGCGTTCTGCCAGTTTTCGTACTTCGGCAGCCACAACGGCAAACCCTTTGCCGTGTTCCCCTGCACGCGCTGCCTCAATGGCGGCATTAAGGGCCAGTAAATTAGTTTGATAAGCAATATCGTCGATGATTTTAATTTTGCCCGCGATTAGTTTCATGGCGCATATGGTTTCTTTTACCGCCGCCCCACCATCAACGGCTTTAACCGATGCTTTGCCCGAGATGCCTTCGGTAATCTTGGCGTTTTCATTGTTTTGTGAAATTGTTGCGGTGATTTCCTCAAGAGATGAGCTGGTTTCTTCGATGCTGGCGGCCTGCTCGGAGGCGTTTTGAGATAAATTTTGTGATGAAACACTGACTTGTTCGGAGGAGCTGGCAAGCGCATCTGATGTGGCATAAATTTCGCCCATCACTTGATTAAGCGTGCCGGCCATCTTTTTTAAAGAAAAAATAATGCTGGATTGATCTTCATGAGCCAGCGCGACATTAATTGATAAATTGCCTGATGCCACTTGTTCTGCAATATCAACTGCAAGACTGGGCTCGCCGCCGATTTGCCGCACAATCTGTCTGCTGATAAATATAGCAATGATTAGCGAAAGTAAAAATGAGCCAATGATAATGCTGCTTATCAGCAGGGTAATTTGTTCTGAATTTTCGTTGGCATGGTTAAAAAATTGCTTGCTTTGTGCCTCTTTTATATCCTGAAGGGCAGATAAGGCATCGTCGAATTTTTGAAAACTGGGCCTAACTTCATTGATAATAATCTCTTTAATAAGGTCGATATCTTGTTGCTGTTTAACCGCATCAATGACCTTTTTCTGGGCCAGTTTAAATTCCTGCCAATCAGAAGGCAGCGCCTGGATGAGTTTTTGCGCTTCCTCATTTTGCTGCGTGTTATTAAATTTAGTAATAAGATCCATCATTGTTTTTTCATAACCATCCATTTCTGTAATCAGGTCTTTTTGCATTTTTTCATTTTTGGCTAAGAGGTAAAAATTGAGTTTTCTTACAATATAAACAGCGTTTAAATTGGCTTTTGCATTGTCTTTAATCGGAATTAGCTGATCTGTGTACATATTGTTTACGAGTTGATTGAGCTGTTTTATTTCATAAATGCTGATTGCCCCGGTCAGCAGAGAGGTTCCTGCAATGATCAGAAATGAAACAAGCAGTTTGTTCCCGATTTTTGAGTGGTTAATCCAATCCATATTATTCTCCAAAGTGGCTGTTTGTTATCATGGATATATGCTCTCTCAGCAGCATTGCCTTGTTGCTGGAATGGTGAGAGTAATCAGATTTTTTATGCGCAAATTGAATCAGCTGAGCGACATCCAGAATAAGCGCAACCTGGCCCGAGCCTAAAATGGTAGAGCCGCTGATTCCTTTTAATTCTTTAAACAGCAGGCCCAGAGGTTTGATAACGGCCTGAAACTCGCCAATTAATTTGTCAACGACTAATCCTGCACGGTGCTGGCCGTATTGAATAACAACGATATTTTCTTTATTGCTTTTGTTCTCAGGGAAGTCGAAAAGGCTGCGTAAGCGTACAAAAGGAAGAACTTTTCCCCGTAAATTAACAAAATTATGCTGTTCGTCGTCAGGTGTCAGCTCGGCGCATTCCAAAACCAGATCAAGTGGAATAACAAAAGTAGCATCAGCCACCATGACTTGAAATCCATCGATAATGGCCATGGTCAGCGGAAGGCGGATTCTGAAAATACTCCCTGTTCCTTCTTCAGACAAAACTTCTACTTCACCGCGTAATTGTTCAATATTGCGTTTTACTACGTCCATGCCTACGCCACGCCCGGAAAGGTGAGTGACTTTATCTGCGGTGGAAAATCCAGCGGCAAAAATAAGCTGATAAATTTCATGCTCGCTTAAAACAGCCTCTTTGCTGATTAGATTCTTTTCAATGGCCTTGTTTAAAATGCGTTCTTTATTTAAACCTGCACCATCGTCACTTACTTCAATGACAACACTGCCTGAATCGTGAAAAGCATTCAGAATGATTTCGCCTGCAGCGGGTTTTTCTTTGCTAATTCTCTCGTGCGGGAACTCAATGCCATGATCAACAGCATTTCTGACGATGTGCATCAGCGGGTCGCTTAACTTTTCTATCATGCTTTTATCAAGCTCTGTATCTGTTCCTATAAGCTTAAGATTGATTTGTTTGTTTAAGTCTCTGGCCGAATCACGTATAACCCTTGGGAATCGTTCAAATACCTCTTTTATTTGCACCATTCTCAGGTTGAGTGCATTGTTCCGGATTTGCTCAACCAGCTCAGACAAGTTGGCACATGCTTCGTTCATGGCTGGATCATTTGTTTTTTTAGAAATTAAATTTGCCGCAGCACCCGCAATAACCAGCTCGCCGACCATATTAATTAAAGCATCCAGTTTGCCTGCTTCTACTTTTATATATTTCAATTCATTGCTTTTTTTATCTTCGGCTTGTTTCTGTTTTTGCAACGCGGCAGCGACGACCGGGGCCGCAACTATTTTCTCTTCAATAAAAATACTGCCTAATTGCCGGTCAGGTTCTGTGCTTTGAATATGCAGAATTTCTTCAAGCTCTAATGGTGTAATTGATCCGCCTTTTAATATGATTTCTCCTAAAAGCTGCGGGGGCTCTGGCAGTGAGTGAATCAGATCAATATATTCCTGAATTTTTGCATGCGGGGGCAAAATACGAATCGTGCTGTCTTTACGGATAAAGTCAAATGCACCTTCGATGGTTTGTTTATCTTTATCCGATTCAAGATCAATCTCAAAGCCTAAATAACAGTCTTCTGTGTTGATTTTATCCAGTGCGGGTATGTTATCGGTTAGCGTACAGATGTAACTTATTTCACCTAATGTTGCTAAATAACGAATAAACTCCAGCGGATCCATGCCATTCATTAAATTATTTTTATTAAAGCGCAGTGAGATATGCCAATGGCTGTCGCCGGTTTGTTTGTGTTCGTCTTTTTCGATGGAGCCGGTGGGGTCTATGGTTTGTACGCTGCTTGTTGAGAACAAAAAACCATCAAGCTGCCTGAGCAGGTTTGCCCGGTTTTCCGGATCCGGATCCATGTTTTCTGTTTTGTCTTCAACGGCATTAATTAAGAGGCTGAGATAGTCTTTGCATTCAAGTAAAATAGAGATCATTTTTTCATCAATAGCGATTTCATTGCTTCTGACCCGGTCCAGCAGGCTTTCCATGCTATGGGTAAAAACTACAATATGCTCAAGCGAAAATAGCGCTGCGGAGCCTTTTATGGTGTGCGCGGCACGAAAAAGCGAATTTATTTCTTCACTGCTGGCGTTGCTGCCCTCAATGGTCAGGAGTGCGGATTCCATCGAGTTAAGCAAATCTCTCGCTTCTTCGATAAGGGCTCCTCTGGCGCTGTCTAAATCCATTTGTTACTCCCGGGTTATGCCCTGAGTCATTTTCAGATTTTGCCGGGACTAACGCAGTGTCAGTACTAATGGATCACCCAATTCGGCGGCAATATTGTAAAGATCAATGACATCAAGTACGCACTGGCTGTGTTCCTGAAATTGCAGTGTTATTTTTTTATCGTGAGCATATTTTTTTAAACTGATTAAAAGCTGAATGCCTGCACTGTCTACTTCATTGACTTCAGATAAATCGATATAAATGGTTTTTTCTGTCTGTAATAATTCGAGCAGGGTTTCCTGCATTAATTTACTGGTGTAAATGGAGATTTCACCACTGATTGAAATGGTGCATCTCTCATTTTGAATTTTGTGAGTGATGGGCATTGCATTCGTCCTGCGGTGTTGGCCTGAGAAAGCGCGCTTTAAGTTGCTGACAGTAACGTCAGGGCTGAAAGGTTTTTGCTTTGCAGGTGGGGGGCCGTGTTGAGGAGTAACACTCTGCGGCTATATGCTTTATGTCCTGGCTGCTGGTTGAAAATGCAGCTCCGGATTGTTTTTTTACTGCTTAACAGAGGCGCACGCTTCATTTTTAAGGCTTTTATTGTCTTGATCGGTAACTTATTCATAGTCAATCTTGATCGAACTTGAAAGCCACTAATTAAATTACTGTCTGTTTACAAGGGCATACTCAACAGTTGGGGCTTGTCCCGATGTAATGAATGGCCTGCTTTGTTAGATTGAAAAAATAGGATTAGGGATAATCAAAATATCGCGGCGGCCGGTTTAACCGGCGGGCCGTGTTTTTGTCTGTATAACGTCATCCTTCTCTGTTTACTGGTGTATTTGCGGGGATGGGGCAAGGTGGTTACATGCTCCCTTCGGGTTGAGCGTGCGGTGATTAAAGGCCCGGTTTAAAACGTTTGGGGTGGTCTTTTCTGAATGTACTGAATAATAAATAGCGCTGGTTTAAGGCGTTTTACCGTGTTTTTCCGGCCTGATTCTGCTGCTGTAAATTGCCCGCACTGAGCGTTTTTAGCCTTTGGCGTGGCTGGCGCCCGATTTAATAGGAGTTTTGTGAATGTTGATTCGCCCGATTGAGACTGGAGATTTACCTGAGTTGCTGGCACTGGCAAAAGAAGCAGGGGTGGGTGTGACCACGCTGCAAGCCAATCCTGAACGTCTGTCTGCGCGAATTTTAGCAAGTGAAACCTCACTCAACGCTGAAGCCCCTGATACGGCAGATGCTAGTTATGTGTTTGTACTCGAAGACGAGCTCACCGGCAAAATTGTAGGGACATCGGCCATTGAGGCTGCGGTGGGCATGCATGAAACCTGGTACAACTACCGGGTGGGCATCAATGTGCATGCTTCGCGCGAGCTGGGCATTTATAAGCAGCTGGAAACGCTGTTTTTAAATAGTGATATGACGGGCTCAAGCGAGCTTTGCTCTTTGTTTTTATTGCCCCATTATCGTAAAGACGGCAATGGCAGCCTTTTATCAAAAGCACGCTTTTTGTTTATGGCCGAGCACAGTGCCCGCTTTTCACACCGCATTATTGCCGAGATGCGCGGTATTTCAGATGAAGTGGGGCGCTCTCCTTTCTGGGAGAGCCTGGGGCGTCATTTTTTCCGTATGGATTTTGCCCGCGCGGATTTTCTGTCTTATGTGGGCAGTAAATCTTTTATTGCTGAGCTGATGCCACAGCATCCGATTTACACCTGCTTTTTGCATGAAGAAGCCCGGCTTGCCATTGGCGAAGTTCACGAGGCTACACGTCCCGCCCGGGCCATGCTGGAAGCGGAAGGCTTTCATTACCAGGGTTATGTCGATATTTTTGATGCGGGCCCAACCCTGGAGTGCGAGCTGGACCAGGTGCGTGCGGTAAGGGCCAGCGGCTGCTTCGAAGCGCAGCTGGTCAGCGCAGAGGCGGGTGTGCCGTGGCTGGTGTCCAACCGCCGTTTGGTCGGCTTTCGCTGCGTGATTGCCATCGGGCAGAAAACAGAAAATGGCCTGCAGCTGACTCAGTCTGTGCTCGAACGGCTGGGTATTGCGGCGGGAGACAGCGTGCGCGCAGTACCGCTATCTGCCAGGGAGTAGCCATGCAGCTGATCGATGGGCGTTGGTCTGTGGGCAAAGGGGTGGCGTGGACATCACGTAACCCGGTAAGCCAGCAGGCGGTTTGGGTGGGTAATGCAGCAAGTGCTCAGGAAATTGACGCGGCTGTTGCGGCGGCACGATCAGCGTTTCCACTGTGGCGGGATACAGAGCTGAGTAACCGGATTGCGGTGCTCCGGTGTTTTGCTGATTTATTGCAGGCCAATTCTGACGAGCTGGCTGGGACGATTGGCCTTGAAACCGGCAAACCCCGCTGGGAAGCCGCGATGGAAGTGGCCAGTATGGTGAGTAAGGTGGAGATCTCGATCCGGGCATTTGAAGAGCGCACCTTTCGCAAAGAATCCACGCAGGGTGATGCCAGCGTGATTTTACGCCATCGCCCGCATGGTGTTGTGGCCGTGCTTGGCCCTTATAATTTCCCGGGCCATTTGCCCAATGGCCATATTGTGCCGGCGCTGCTGGCGGGTAATGTGGTGGTTTTCAAGCCATCTGAATACACGCCAATGACCGCGCAAAAAACGGTAGAACTCTGGCTGGCCGCAGGCCTGCCCGCTGGTGTGATTAACTTAGTTCAGGGGGGCGCTGCAACGGGCGCTTTGCTTGCGGCACATTCTGATTTGGATGGCGTGTTTTTTACGGGCAGCTCGGCTGCGGGTTTTGCGGTGCATCAGCAGTTTTCTGGCCGCCCCGATAAAATCCTGGCTTTGGAAATGAGCGGCAATAATGCGCTGATCGTGGATGAGGTGCAGGATTTGCCGGCGGCAATCCATCATGTGATTCAGTCTGCGTTTATCTCCGCAGGCCAGCGCTGCTCCTGTGCCAGGCGTTTATTTGTGCCCAAAGGCGAGTGGGGCGATTTGTTTTTAGAGCGCCTTGTTGATGTGAGCGCCGAGCTGAGAGTTGGCCCGTGGGATGCAGAGCCTGCGCCCTTTATGGGGGCCATGATTTCGATGGCTGCGGCAGATAAAATGCTGTCAGTACAGGCTGCCCTGATGGAAATGGGGGGCAAATCCTTACTGAAAATGTGCCGCTTAAACGCGGATGCCGCGATGCTGACCGCAGGGATTATTGATGTAAGTGAGGTCGCCGGGCTGCCGGATGAAGAGTATTTTGGCCCCTTGCTGCAGCTGCAGCGCTATGGTCAGTTTGATGAGGCCATTCGCATGGCCAACAGCAGCCGCTTTGGTCTGGCAGCCGGCCTGCTTTCTGACAGCGGCGAGCGTTATAAAACATTCTGGCGCGAATCTCGTGCAGGCATTGTCAATTGGAATAAACCGCTGACCGGGGCCTCCAGTGCCGGGCCGTTTGGCGGAATCGGGGCCAGTGGCAATCACCGGCCCAGTGCTTACTACGCAGCAGATTATTGTGCTTACCCTGTTGCCTCATTAGAAACAGAATTACTGGCGATGCCCGTGATTTTACCGCCGGGTATGGTTATTGATTAATGGATCAGCAAACACGGTGGTGGCCGCAATGAGGCCGCTGCCTGTGTTTTGTCATCAGAAGGAATAAAAATGTCGACCAGTTTTGAAGCTAATTTTGATGGTTTAGTCGGGCCAACCCACCATTATGGCGGCCATTCTTTTGGTAATGTGGCCTCCACATCCAACGCCAATAAAGCTGCCAATCCGCGTGAAGCGGCTAAGCAAGGCCTTGCCAAAATGAAAGCGCTGGCCGATCTGGGCTATAAGCAGGGCGTATTTGTGCCGCAAGAGCGCCCGGCCATTGGCCTGTTGCGCGATTTGGGCTTTACCGGGGATGACGCCAGCGTGCTGGCGGCGGTGGCTAAAGCGTCGCCAGGCCTTTTGGCCAATGTGTCGTCTGCATCCAGTATGTGGACCGCCAATGCTGCAACCGTCAGCCCTTCAGCGGATACGGCGGATGGCCGGGTGCACTTTACTGCGGCCAATTTGCAAAATAAATTTCACCGTGCCATCGAGTACGCTCAGACCACCCGTTCACTCAAAGCCATGTTTAATCATGATGCGGTCTTTGCCCATCATGATGCGCTGCCCATGCAGGCGGTGTTTGGTGATGAAGGTGCGGCCAACCACACCCGCTTTTGTCACGACTATGGCCAGTCTGGCGTTGAATTCTTTGTTTATGGCCGCCAGCACTGGGGCGGCTCGGCTGAGCCACAAAAATTCCCGGCCCGCCAAACCAGAGAAGCGGGCGAGGCGATTGCCCGTTTGCATGGCTTAAGCGCGGATAAGCTGGTGTTTGCCCAGCAAAACCCTGCCGTTATTGATGCGGGTGTATTTCATAATGATGTCATTTCGGTAGGTAACCAGAATGTGCTGTTTGCCCATGAAACGGCGTTTTTACAGCAGGCGGCTGTTTATGCCGAGCTGGACGCTAAGCTGGGTGGTGGTTTGCAGGTGATTGAAGTGCCACTGGCACAGGTCAGTGTGGCTGATGCGGTGAAGTCTTATCTCTTTAACAGCCAGCTGCTGGCCCGTGCTGATGGCCGCCAGAATCTGGTAGTGCCGGATGAATGCCGTGCGACACCTGCTGTCTGGGAATATTTGCAAGGCTTGCTGGCCAGTAATGGTCCGATTGCCGAGCTGATGGTGTTCGATTTAAAGCAAAGTATGCAAAACGGCGGAGGCCCGGCTTGCTTACGCTTGCGTGTGGCCTTGCAGGAGAAAGAGCTGGCCGCGGTGAACCCGCATATCTGGATGAATGATGTGCTGTTTGCCAAATTAAACACTTGGGTAGACCGGCATTACCGGGATCGCCTCACCGAGGCTGATCTGGCCGATCCTAAGCTGATTGTTGAAGTGCGCACGGCGCTGGATGAGCTGACTCAGATTTTACATTTGGGCTCTGTTTATCCTTGCCAGCTGGCTTGATAAGACAATGAAACAAGGCGCTTAATGCGCCTTTTTTCATTTTGGAAATGATTTGATTGTTATCTGCTGCGACTTTTGCTTACGTATGTCTGTCTGGTGCTTTTATATGATTTTCTGCTGGCCCAGGGGCAATCAGCAGAAGGGGACAGGCGGTAATGCACGCTGTAACAATCTGCTAGACTAATAAACTACCCAAAAGAATCAGACCAGAAATGAGTAACTTTTCTATAGAACCGTCTTTTTTAGCGCAGGTTCTTGCAGGTAAAACCTGTATTTCCTTACCCTATTGTTTACCCAATGGCACGCATGTGCAGGTAATGGATGAAGGGGTGATCCGCTTTGAGCCTAAAGATCCGGGTGACAGGCAGCTGGATGTGGTTTTGAGCTGCGGCATTCATGGCAATGAAACGGCACCTGTAGAGTTGCTGGATCAGCTGATTAGTCAGATTCTTGACGGCCAGCTCAGGGTGCGCGCACGGGTGCTTTTTGTGTTTGGTAATGTAGAGGCAATGCGCCAGGGGGTGCGCTGTGTGGCTCAGGATATGAACCGCCTGTTTTGCCGTTTGCCGGATGTGGATGATGGTGATGAAGCCCGCCGGGCCGCTATGCTGGAAATGCAGCTGATGCGTTTTTTCTCCAGGTCGATCCAGGATGGCAAGCCCCGCTTGCATTACGATCTGCATACGGCGATTCATGGCTCACTGATTGAAAAATTTGCCATTTATCCGCTGCCGCCGCATGGCCGCGATTTTGATCCTTTGCAGGTTGCACGTCTTGCCTGTGCAGGTGTGGATGCTGTGCTGTTGCAATCTACAACGTCGACAACGTTCTCGTTTTTTTCCAGCCAGCATTGTGGCGCAGCCGCATTTACTGTTGAGCTGGGGAGGGCCATGCCTTTTGGCCAAAATACCCATATTGATTTAAGTAAAATGCAGTCCTATTTAGAGGGCTTAATCAGCGGTGAGCTGCCTGATTATGATGGGGTGCCGGCTCACATTGGCCTGTATAAAGTTTCCCGCGAAATCATTAAGCAGAGCGATGTTTTTGTTTTACGTGTTGACGCCAAAATGGATAACTTTACGCCATTGCCAGTTGGCACTGTGCTGGCCGAGGATGGTGACATTCAGCATGTGGTGGATGAAGACGATGCCCGGATGATTTTTCCCAATCCTTATATTGAAATAGGGCAGCGGGCGGGCCTTGTGATTGTTCCGGCAAAAGGTTATTCGCGTTAAATAAGCATGTTGGAAAAAAAGCGAAAGTGTAATGCTTTCGCTTTTTTTACGGCATTGGCATTGTGATTTGCCCTGGCAAACTTAGACATAACGCTCTCAAATTCCGCCCGCTTGCCTGCTGAATTTTTGTGGCAATCTGGCAGGGTACTGATTGCCCAGGCGCGTGTGGCCCCGCTGGCGATGGAAAAAATTCCGATGTATTCCCATTGCTACTTCAGCCTCAAACCGGCGGCTTCCATTTCACTGTTTTCCTTAGTGTTTGGCCTCAGTTTGCCCAAGTGTTGCTATGCATTCAATGTGCTATAAACCCAACTCGCTTAAGCTTGGGTGGTGATCAGGCCGGCGACCCTGGGGCCAATGAAATAGTCGTTCAGATTCTGCGATGGCTAAATCGTTGATACTGGCAAAGCGGCGATGCATCAAGCCTTGGGTATTAAATTCCCAATTTTCATTGCCGTAAGAGCGAAACCACTGGCCGTTGTGGTCTAGCCATTCATAAGCAAAACGCACCGCAATTCGATTGTCATCGTGAGCCCATAGCTCTTTGATCAGACGGTATTCCACTTCACGCGCCCATTTGCGAGTGAGAAATTCAATGACCTGTTCACGGCCACTCGGAAATTCATGGCGATTGCGCCAAATCGTATCGGGCGTATAGGCCAGGGCGACGCGTTGCGGGTCGCGCGAATTCCAGCCATCTTCAGCCATGCGCACTTTTTGCGCAGCCGTCTCGCGGGTGAATGGGGGGAGTGGTGGGCGTAGTTCGGTGGTCATGGTTAATCCTTAATCAAAATTGAATTAATAAGTGTCGATGCCAGCCATGCTCACGTAAGCATGCAATTTTTGGATTTGCTTTATCCAAGTCACGATTGCCGGAAAGCCACGCAGATCGGCTTTGCCTTCGGTTGCGAGGGCGATATAAGGGTAGAGGGCGATATCGGCGATGGTGATATGTGCGGCCGCTAACCATGCAGATTGTGCTAAGTGTTGATTGAGCATCGTAAGGAGTTGTTCGGTAATGGCTTCGGCTTCAACGAGATTGATCGCGCGGCCCCATTTGTGATGCAAACGTAGTGCATTGGGTCCGCGAGTCACTTCATTTGCGGCAGTTGCCAGCCATGAGACCACTTGTGCTAAAGCTGCAGGCTCGTTCGGTAACCAGAAATCCGCTTGTTCCGCGCCATATTGCCGCGCCAGATAGACCAAAATCGCTTGGCTATCACGCAAGATCACATCGCCATCGATTAACACGGGAACTTGGCCAAGCGGATTCATCGCCAGATAGTCAGCCGATTTATGTTCGCGTGCCGCGCCATTCACAATGACGGATTCATAAGGTATATCCAGCAAAGACAGTAAAAGCCTGACTTTGTGGCAATTGCCCGATGCGGCAAATTCATAGAGTTTGATCATGATTTTTCCTGTATGAATGATTGAAATTACAAATCGAGCTCCAGTCGCGCTGATGTTGCCCGCGACACGCAAATACACATCAGCCCGGCGCGTTCGCGCTCGTTTTGATTCAGCGCGCTATCGCGATGGTCGACTTCGCCACTCAGCACTTTAACTGCACAGGTGCCGCAGTTGCCCACGCCACAATCCGATAGCGTATCAATACCGGCCGCTTGCACTGCGGCTAATACGGTTTGATCGGCTGCAACCGGAATAATCCGTTGCGAGCGGCGCAGTACCACTTCAAACGGCGTGTTGCTTGCCTGCGGTGCAGCTGCAAAACGCTCGAAATGAATTCGCCCGGCGGCCATATTGAGCAGGGCGGCAGTCTCTTGCACAGCGCCCATTAAACCGGAAGGCCCGCACACATACACAGGGGATGTATCGCTGGCCGATTTCAGTATTTGGGCAATATCGGGGATTTGGCCTTCATCTTGAAAATAACGCGTAATTTGCCCCGCCAAATCGCGCAGCAAACGATCGCCATAGGCCATCTCGCGGCGGCTGCGGGCGGCATAGTGCAAATGAAATGCACGACCTTGTGCTTTAAGCGTTTGTGCCATGGCTTTTATCGGCGTAATGCCAATGCCACCCGCAATCAGAATCGCCGGTGCATCACTTTCAACCAAGGTGAAATTATTCTGTGGGAGGCCGCAATGCAGCGTCATTCCCAGTTGATAATGCTGATGTACAAAGCTTGATCCGCCATCACCATGGTCTTGTCGTAGCACCGCAATCTCGTAGATATCGCGGCGGGCAGGATTGGAGGCGATGGAATAATTGCGCACGCTGGTTTGGCCATTTTTCAATATCACTGGCACTTTCAGGTGCGAACCGGCAGTGACAGCAGGCAAATCTTCACCTGCCGGGTGGCGCAATTCATACGCACGCACTTGTGGTGTGAGTTGGCGAATACCGCTAATGACCAGTTCCAGCGCGCCTTCGCCCAATTTTGTGATTGGTGCAGATGCAGCAGGTTTGGCCTGCAATGCTTTCAGTTCGGCTTGTAGCGGCGCGATCAGTTGCTCAATATCGGCATCGGTGTAGCGAGGTGTAATGTGCTGTGGGCAATTCCAGTCCCAAGCCTCAACCGTAATCACCATTGCCCGTTCGATGCGAGCGCGGCAGGCCGGATCTTCCAGTGCGGCGATGAGTTCGGGATTTTCTAACTCGTGCACAATGCGTACCCGTCCCCAGATTTTGAGACGACGACGGTTGGCATAATCCATCAGGATGATCGAGACTTTATCGTTGGCATTCAGATTGCCGACTGATAAATACTGCACATTACCGCGAAAATCGGCAAAGCCCAGCGTATTGGCATCCAGTACTTTCAGAAAGCCCGCCGGCCCGCCGCGATGCTGCACATAGGGCCAGCCCGTTTCACTGACGGTTGCCATATAAAAACTATCGCGCGCTGCAATAAACTCAGCTTCGCGTTCCGTCATCTCACTGCGCGTATCTTCAGCCAGCTCAAAGCCACGGTTACTCTCACGGCTGTGATAACGGGTTTGTGCAGCTTTGACGCTGTCGGTAAAAGTAATGGCGGCAAAAGCGCGTGGCATGATGAAACTCCTCTGCGTACGCAAACATTAATCTGATGTCATGAGTATGCATTTGTCAGCATCAATGGAGAATCACCACAATCTTGAATTTATTGTTTCGCTTAGTGGAATAAATCAAATGAACTCCTTGATATCTTCAGGTATTTTCTTTTGTGTATTTGAATGTGCGGCTTAGATGTACATCCTCATTGTTTAATGCGGGATCAATCTTTGCTCAATGCTATATCGTTGATGCGTAAGCTCAACGCGGAGTGTCTGTTTTTAAGAAAAGTATTCAACAACTGCGGATACTCTGCGACCACGGCTTGCTGGACGGATGGGCGCGATGCTAAGGCTTGCCGCCATGCTTGAATCGGCTGGTGTCCTGCCAGCAGGTCCGTATATCCAATTGCATCAAACGCATCCAAATAACGGAAAATTGGCGCAAATACCGCATCGACCATGGTGAAATCCTGAGCCCCGAAAAACGGGCCTTTGCCCAGTGCCGCGTTGATTCGAGAGAATTTATGCTGCAGTTGTGTGGCTTTTTGCTGCAATGCTGCTTCATCCCCGGCCGAATAAAATCCTGCAATATCAGTCAGAATGGCCGAGCCTGACTCCATCCAGCCGCGATGCTGAGCACGCAGTAATGGATCTTGCGGATGCAGGTGCGGCGCATGGGTTTCATCCAGATATTCACAAATGACCGCCGACTCAAAAATAGCCACCTCTCCTACTTGTAAGACCGGCACTTTACCTAAAGGTGAAATCGCTAAAAACCACTCTGGCTTATTGGCCAAATCAATATTTTTACGCTGAAAAGAAACGCCTTTTTCCAATAAAACAATTGCAGCGCGTTGTACGTATGGGCATAGCAAATGACTGACTAAAGTGAGTGGCTGAGACATGATAATTTCCTTGCTATTTAGGGTTTAAGCTAGTGTAGACTTGCGCAATTGCACTGAAAATAAGCAAGGTTGCAGGCCATGAATGCAAAATCACAATATCACTTAGGCAGCCAGGATCTGGAGTTTTTACTTGCTGTTACGCGGGGCGGTACCTTGGCTGCGGCGGCAGAACGGCTGGCCGTTGATGCCTCAACCGTGTTTCGTACCATCCAAAGAATCGAAAAAGGCCTTGGTCAACGCATGTTCGAGCGCAGTAAAACGGGCTATTTCCCAACTGAAATGGCGCAAATTTTGGCGGGACACGCTGAGCAACTTGAAATCGCGCTGGAATCAGCGCGCTCGGCGGCACAATTGCAGCCCGAAGATGTTGCTGGCAGCGTCCGCATTACCACCACCGATTCGATTTTGCATGGTTTAGTCGCTCCCGCGCTCAATACGCTGGCAACACGCCATCCGCGGCTGAGTTTTGACTTGCATACCGGTAATGAGCTGGCCAATTTAAGCCGGCGCGATGCCGATATTGCTATTCGCGCCACCCGCAAACCACCACTGCATTTGGTAGGCAAGCACCTTGGTACCCTGAAAATAGCGCTGTATGCGGCAAATAGCAGCCCCTGGCAGGATTTGACTGCTGCCATGAGTCAACATGCTGCATGGATTGCCCCTGACGATGCATTACCAGATCACCCATCCGTGATTTGGCGAAAAAAACACTATCCCAAACTGATGCCGCGCTATCGCGTTAACAGCATCCTTACGGTGATGGAGTTGATTGAACGCGGGATAGGGGTTGGTTTGGTGCCGACATTTTTAGCTGCATCGCGGCCTGATTTACGTCCATTAACGGGTGTTCTGGATGAATGTGCTACCGATCTCTGGCTGCTCACTCACCCGGAATCCCGCCATCTGCGCCGCGTTGCGACGGTGTTTAGTCATTTGGCGCAAAACATTCAGCTGGACTGATTTGTTTCGTGCCTTAGCCGATGTACGTCAGAATCAGTTAAGCAGAAAATGATCGCTGCGTTTAAGTGTGAATACACCATCGGCCTGCAAATAAATAACGATGGATACCAAACATAGAAATAATGGATATTCCCAGCCCCCACCCGCGCTGGTGTGAACCCAGCCATTGGGAAGATGTACCCACGTTGCCACGGCCATGATCGGCAATAACAGCAATGCAATTTGCCGCGCATAAATGCCGAGTACCAGCGCAGTACCGCCCAATAGTTCCATCGTAAAGACCAGATACGCAAGGTTTGCTGGCAAGCCAATGCTTGCAAAATACTGCGCGGTGCCCGGTAAGGTAAATACAAATAGTTTGAGTAATGCATGGGCAATCCACATGATGCCAAAGCTGATGCGTAACAGGCTGTTTCCAAAAAGTTGTGATTGAGTATGCATTGCAAGTCTCCATAGATTGGGTGTGGAGTTGCAGTATCGCATTGCAAATTTGCATTATAAACAGGCTTTGATACAAACAAGAATTGCACTCGTGCATTGGCTAAAAGATACATTATTCGCTTACGATGTAAGTTTAAATCTACGTATATCCACAAAGGTATTAAGCAATAATTGCTGGCTTGATATACCTGTTCCACTTGTAAGGTAATGCTGTAAATTGATTTCATAAGTAGTTTGAAAGGACTGTTCTGAAATGGAGCGTTCAAAGATACGATCAAAACGAAACATTCGATAATCTTGCCGCAATTCACATCAAGCCAGCAGTAGCCATGAACCATGCAAGCTGATAATGCCCAAAGGCCAAACGATTCACTGACTGGCTTGGCTGGCGTGGTTGGAATAGCTCAGGTTAATTTTGAAATGCTGCTCACACGCCCGGCGAATCAAGCCATGCCGATTACGCAAAGGCTGATCTTTTTCGGTAAGGGATGCGATAGATTTGTTGCTCGGCGCGACGCTGCAAGCTGGGCGGCAAAATGGCGCGGATTTTTTGTTCGGCTAATTGTGTGGCGGCAGCCAAGTGCGGTTCGGTAAAGGCGTGCACCTTGCATCTGCTCAGCCATTTGCTGCGCGGTGAGCGCAATCCGCCGCCCTTGCAGCAAATTGACCAAGATAAAAAGACGTTACGCTATATTCATTGAAGTAGTTTACACGGGCTGAATAAGCCGCAATCTTGGCTAATGCGCGCGATTCCAGAATGTCAGGCTGGCACTGCCATCTTCAATCAGTTGCAAATATTCAAGGCAAGCAGGATGACTCATAAAGTTTTGACAGATTTGCTCGGCGGCGCTTTTGGAATGCGTAAAAACCGTATCCGCCCATGCGCCATGATCCCCTTTCAGTAAGGCATGATGAATAAAGCCTGGCTCCTTGTGTAAAAATGCTTGCTCCATTTTTAAACTCGCCGCAATGAGTTGTTCATCTGAAACGCCTTCTTTGGCGTTAAACACCGAAAATTCACAACCATTAAAAATGGTGGCGGTACTCGTTGCTTGCACCGTGTGATGTGACATTTGTACGCTAGTTGGCTCAATCATCGCCATAAAATCACTTGCAATTAAATCGAGCATAAATTGCTTTGAGGCCGATTGTGCGCTATTGGCATCTTGCCAAAAAACTACATCATGCCAAAGCGCTTCATTGTGCGTTAGTGTCCGTGAAACAAAGCCGGGCCGGGTTTTAACCCAAGCATTGACTTGCGCATTCGCGTGTAAAAATGCAGCGTGACTGACACCCGTTTTTAATTGAAATACGACTAATTCCATCGTTTGACTCATGCTGAATTTCCCTTGTATTCATCAAGTGCGAAATGCACTGAGCCCATTGTGAGCGCATTGAATGTCAGCGGATGTCAGTAGCCTGCGTACTACTCGGCCAAGCCTGCATCGCAATATCGGTCATCTTTAGCAAATCAGCTTGGCTAGCGCCATCAATTGCTTGTACTGACATGCCCTGAATCATGCCAGCGTAGAAACCTGCGAGCGCGATCAGATCAATTTCTGCAGGAATGTCGCCCTCTGTCTGGCCTTGTTGTAGCCGTTTCAACATCATCGTTCGCGTGTTTCGCCGGTGTTCCGCAGTGAGTTGGGCGATTGCCGCATTGGCCTCGGCACAGCGCAATACACCGCTGGCAATTGGGCAGCCGGGTGGTTGATCGGGCGTGGTAAATTGCTCTGCGGCTTCGCGCAACATTGCGTCCAGCCCGATGCGCGCCGTGGCCGCTTGTGCGAGCAAAGCGTCAATACGCTTGTACTGCTGCGCCAGATACAGATTGATCGATTCGCGATACAGCGCGGGTTTAGATTCAAATGCGGCATAGAGGCTAGGCGCATTAATGCCCAGCGTGTTAGTCAGATCGCTCAGCGACGTTCCTTCATAGCCTTTAGCCCAGAACAATTTCAGCGCTAATTCAAGTGCTTGCGTGCGATCGAATGCCCTGGGCCGCCCTCGCGATTTTTTTATTTCCATAGTGGTCACTACAAATTTATTGACGACGTCATCTTAGCTCGATTATATTTTGTATCGTTCGATACATAAATAAGGATTTAAGATGAAAGACGCTCAAACCAATCACAGCAGCCACTATCAACTGCAGCGTAAAGGCGATGCTTTTCAATTGCAGTGCTTACCACGCCAAATGTCTGCTCTGGAGGATGATCAGGTTTTAATTCAGGTTGGGGCGGTGAGCCTCAATTATCGTGATTTGCTGATATTGCGTAATGCCGGTCAGGATACGGTGGAGGGGCAAATTCCGCTTTCAGATGCTGCAGGAACAGTAATTGCAATTGGTAGCAAAGTAAGCCGATGGCAAGTGGGTGATCGGGTCGCTGCTAACTTTTTCTCCAACTGGCTCGGCGGAAAATATCAAGCTCAACATTATCTGCAAGGTGCATTGGGCGGTTCGCAAACCGCCGGCGTGTTAGCTGAGCATATTGTTGCGAACCAAGACGCCATTGTTGCCATTCCTGCGCATCTCACTTTGCAACAAGCCGCAACTTTGCCCTGCGCCGCCGTGACGGCGTGGCATGCGCTGTTTGAACGCGGCCAACTGCAAGCGGGTGAAACCGTGTTGATTCAGGGCACGGGTGGCGTGGCGCTGTTTGCGTTGCAATTGGCCGTGGCGCAAGGCGCCAAAGTCATCATCACTTCGTCATCCGATGGAAAATTAGCTCGCGCCAGAACACTCGGCGCATGGCAAACGATCAACTATCGCCAGCAAGCCGATTGGGATGAAGTCGCGCTCGCCCTGACTGACGGCGCCGGCGTTGATCATATTCTGGAGTTGGGCGGCCCCGATACGTATGCGCGCTCGATCAATGCGCTGGCCTCAGGCGGACATATCCATCAAATCGGCGTGCTAACTGGCTTTGGCCCAACGCCCAATCTATGGCCGTTGCAATTTAAAAACGCTCACATCAACGGCATTTTGGTTGGCTCGGTGGCGCATTTTAATACGCTCAATGCCTTCCTTAGCCAACACCAAATCACTCCTGTGATTGATCAGGAATTTGCCTACGAGCAAGCCAGCGCAGCATTTGATTACCTCGCCAGCGCGCAGCATTTCGGCAAAATCGTGATCAACGTTCAATCTTAATGAGTAAGGGAATAACATGACTACCTTTCAAACTCACACCATCGAATCCGCCCCTGAACAAAGCCGTGCATTACTGAATAATGCCAAAGCCAACTACGGCTTTGTGCCCAATTTATTCGCCAATATGGCCGAATCGCCGGCGCTACTGGAAGGCTATCTGGCACTTACGCAGATTTTTAATAAAACCAGCTTAAGCGAAACCGAGAAGCAAATTATTATGATGACGGCCAATCGCCTGCATCACTGTGACTATTGCATGGCGGCGCACACCACGATTGCCAAAGCAGCAGTCTCCGCCGATGTAATTCGCGCGCTGCGCGACAACACGCCGATTGCAGATAGCAAGCTTGAAACGCTACGCCAATTTACGATTCAAGTCGTGACCAGCCGTGGCTGGCCAACACAGCAAGAGATCGCCAGCCTGATTGCCGCGGGCTACAGTCAGCAAACCGTGTTTGACGTTATCTTGGGAACCAGCTTGAAAATCATGTCGAACTACACCACTAGCGTGGCCCATACCGAGCTGGACGAGGTCTTTAAAGCCGATATCTGGCAAGCGGCATAAAGCAGAATAGGCATAGCCATGCCGCGTTATTCATGGCTATCCTTGGCTTGAAAGCGACCCATCAATGCCGGAGTGGTGACCAATACAAACCGTCGGTCAACTCAAAGGTCTGGGGCAAAAAAGCAGTGAGATGCTGGCGAAAATCGGTATCGACCCTGCCGGGCAATTACGCACCGCCGATGTGTTTGATGTTTATGCGCGGCTGCATCAGGTAATGCCAAACGTGCCGCTTAATATGCTGTACGCACTCATCGGTGCACAGGAAAATCTGCCGTGGCAGCACATCAAAAATGAACGGAAAACTGAAATGCTGCTGCGGCTTGATAATATGGGGCTGGCGCCAAAGCGGAAATAATTTTGTTTTAAGCCGCTGAAGTCGAATAGATTTGTAAGGGTATTGGCATAAAGGGTATTTTAATCATGAGCTATAGCAAGATACTCAAATCTTTATATGCCTAGTCCACAGTTTCAAGTTGCAACTTGGTAAATACGGTTAACGCCTGGCGCAGCTCAGCACACAGCAGTGGATTACGCAAAATCGCCTCAGTCGTCGTGGTTTCGCCAATCACTGGCACGGTAATTGACGCCGCTTCCAGCCATTGCGCCGACATCATCGTCAGCGTTTCTCTTATCGAATTAAAAGCATGATGCGCTCGTGGTGAGGCGTTTAACGTTGCGACAGGTTTATTGACGAATGCGGGCGTATTGACCAGCCAATCGAGTAAATTTTTCATCACCCCACTCACGCCATGAGCATATTCGGGACTGGCGAGTAAAACGCCATCGGCAGCAATAATCTGGTCGCGTAATTGTGCCAGTAGTGGCACGGTTTCGATGTCGATATCCGGGTTAAACGGCGGCACTTGGGCAAGTTGCTCAAATAGCGTCACCTTGATCTGGCTTGGCGCTACTGCCTGTACCGCACGCAGCAAAGCCGTGTTACACGACGCAGAGCGCAAGCTGCCAGAAATGGCGATGAGATGAATGGTTTGTTTCACTGCATGTATCCTCGGCGGATGGTCATCAAAGATAACATTAATCTATGCTGTTTTTACTGCATGAGCAGGCGATGCCGCTAAATAACCTTGCGGTAAATGGCCGAGCAGATCGGTGAATCCATCGATTAACTGGCGATTTTTCCGCCCCAATTCACTGCTCCCCAACGCGGGTGCGCGCGAGGCATCGACATCGTAATTGCTGGCGCGAAAGATGCGCTCGAATGATGTGTTCGCCATATCTCGCGCATAGGGCCGTGTTTGCAACGATAGATTGGCGATGACCATTAAATCATTGTTGCGACTAAAGCGAGGATAACCTTGAAAGCGAAATTGCTCCTCCACATGGCGATCGCTGTGGGCAATCAATTCGTCCATCAGTGCATAGGCCAATTGGTGCAATTGATCCAGCCGCAGGATCAGCGTGATGGCCAGCTGATCAAACTCGCAAAAATCACCTTCTAGCTTGCGGGCCAGCGGCGCTTCGCCGAGTTGTAAATCAATCAAGTAACTTTGATTGGATCGTATCTCTACGCTGACCAGTTCAATTTTCCGCTGTGCAAAACGCAGTTCGGCGAGCTGTTGGCGAATATAGGCCGCTGGGTCGGCAATGACTGGTGCTGCGCGCAGGAGTTGGGTACGTTGCTGCCCCATCAAGGGTAAATCGTGATGATTACTCAGCGCCGCGCTGGTTTTTCCTGCACGGTTGCGCAGCGTGAGCAGCTCGCGTACTTCATGCTCGCGGGCTTTTTTAATGGAGAGGAAAACGGTTTGAATGATTTCAGATGTTGGGGTATCTGAATCAATGCGCCATTTACGGCCGTACACCAGCTTATGCGGGCGCAGGGTATTGCTGCGATCATAATTTTCACGCCCAATCAGTCCCGCTTGGATATACAAGCCGCTATGATCTTGCCCTGCAAAAATCGGCGTGTGTTGGTCAAATTCGATTTGGCTGGCCAGCTGCGTAATGCTGTCCAGCGTATGTTGATAGCGCAAATAATGCTGCGGAATACACTGTTGCCCATTATTCAATACCACGCTGGGCGCGAAGGGCATGGCGATTTCACCAGGTTGAGTCTGGGGGTGTTGCAGAGGGCGGAGTGTCATGGCAAAGGCAAGTTAATTAGATTGAGTACATTGTGCCTATTAATATAAAAAGGAAGAATGGCTGTATTTTAAAATTTATTATTGCGTTTTATGGAATTGAATCGGCTTGATTCTAAATCTTGTGAATCGACATGGCTTTGTCCGCCAGTAGCCCGACTGGCGGACAAACCGAGGCGATGTTTAACCATTGTTGCATTGTATGGAATTGCATTAAACGCTACGGCGCTGCAAAAACGTATCCAGACTCCAACGGCTCAGCGGCACGGCGGCCAAGGTGAAAATCATCAAGCCCCATTCCAGATGGTCTTGCAGCGCGGCAGGAATGTCTTTTAAAACGTGGTAATACGAGGCGACCGCGAGTAGGTTGAGTGCAAACAGCCCGACTGCTGACAGGCGGGTAAATAGCCCTAGTATCAATAGCACGGGCAAAGCCAGTTCACCTGCTGTGCCAGCAATGGCGGCCAGTTGCGGCGGTAGCAATGGCACGTGATATTCGTCGTTAAACAAAAACAAGGTTGTATTCCAATCGGCAATTTTGGTCAGGCCAGAGAGGAAAAATACTTTGCCGATATAGAGGCGCAGCAGCAAATCGGCGGCAGGCGCGAGTGTGTTCAGTGGTTTGAGCTCGGCGAAGCGCTGAAGTCGTAGCAATAAGGGCATGGCAATATCCTTGAATCGGTTTGAGTTCTTGGCTGGGGGAAACGGCAGGGGCCTACACTTTTGTGGCTTAAAAAATTCCCTGCAAATCAAAGGCCTTAAAAGGCGCTGAATTGCAGGGGCAAGTGGGTCGGCTACGGAGGAGAATCACAGCAAAAACAAATTTACATCGGGCTCAACGAGCCTTTTAAGTCGATACATGTGCCTTTGGCGACCAGCTTCCATTCTTTGCCATCATTGGCTTTTTTAGCCATGCCAGCACAGGAATGGCCATTGGCGGCACAGTCATTCCCTCCTGCTTTGGCGATACCAAAGCATTTTTCCTTGCTGGTGCCGGCAGCTAATGTGGGCTGGGCAGCGAGGGCAAGTACTGCGGTCATCGCACTGGCTAACATGAGAGTTTTCGGGTTCATTTTCAGTCCTTTAATGCTTGGGCGAGTAAAAGATCAATCTCTTGCAACGGCGCGGGTAAATTTTCGCGAAATCCATGACGGAGCTGCAAAAAATGCGGGTTATTCAACAAAAGCCATACCTGCTGTTCACAATCAATCGTTGCCAAAACCTTGAGCGGTAAATCAAGCTCGCGCTAATGGCCGAATTCATCAATGGCGTACCTGATTTTGGATGGCCAAAAATGAGTAACCAGGTCTCCGGCAAAGACAAATCGTTTTGCTAAGCTGCGGCGGCATGATCAATGCGCGCAAAAATGGTCGCGCCTTTACGCAGCAGCGCGTCGTTAATCCGATCCATCGTTGCTTTGACCGAATAGGGTGAGCGCAGTTTATTCACCCCAAATGCAAAATTCGCTTCACACCGATTCATGCTGTTCCACCACCTTGATCCATTCATCAAGCTGCCCCGATTGATCTAAGGCCACTAAGTCGGTCAATCCACCGACATGGCGATTACCAACAAAGATCTGTGGCACCGAGCGGCGAGCGGTTCGTTCGACCATGGTGACAAAATCGTCCTGATTTTGATCGACCAGAATTTTATTGACCGCCAAACCTTTACGCTGCAGCAGGTTTTCGGCTTGCACACAAAATGGGCAAGAGCGGGTGCTATACATCGTGATGGCTGACATATTGAATGTCCTTTGCCCATTTGGGCTGTGTGTGGGTATATCAATCTAGATATTTTTAATAAATGCCTGGACTGATATACCCATTGTTTATGGTTTGATCAGAGATCTTTCGGTGCTTTATCTTTGATCGCTGGCCATTCCATATTGGCTTTCTTCAAATTGCCAGCTACATCTTCTAACCATTTTTTCTGTACTTCTTTGTTCACGTTCAGGTACAGCTTGCCGTCGACGACTTTCCAAGCTTGTGGGTCACCATCGAGCTTTTTATCCAGTGCCACGCCCATGGCGCAGAAGCCACCGAACCGGGGGGCGTAATGCGCTGGATTGGCTGTAAATTTGTCACGGTTGCCTTTGCTGGCGAAGTGGTAAGTGATGCCATTGTGGCTAGCGGTGTAAGCTGCATTGCCAAGCGTTGGCGCTTTCACGGTGAAATAAGCCACGGGGTCAAAACCTTGCAAGCCCACACCTTGGGCATCAACGTTGATTGCGGCGGTTGAATTTTCGTCATAGGCCATGGCGGTGCTTGGCAAGACGGCGAAAGTGGCAAAGCCTGAAATTAAAGCGGCAGCGAGGATGGATTTGCGTACATTAAACATGTTCATTCCTTTGGGTTCATTGAGTGGTTTGTTTAGCGGCTCCTGTACAGGGAGGCATTGCACCGCATGGGTAAAAAAATTAAGCGAGAGTCACTTTTGGGAAGTCAATTTCAAGGCGTGACGCTTTGCCCAAAATATTGGTCAGGATATTCATGCCGACATGGGTAATGATTTCGACGATGTCGCCATCAGTAAAACCGGCATTACGCGCTTCGGTCAGTTCAGCAGTAGTGATGTCACCATTGTGTTCAGCCAGTGAGCGCGCCAATTTCACAGCGATGGCGGCTTTGGCATCCTGGCTGTTGCCGGCACGGTTGGCGGCGATTTCATCGCCATTCAATCCGGCTTTGCTACCAATCGCGGTGTGAGCGGATAAGCAATATTCGCAAGAGTTTTGCTGTGCCAAGGCCAGGGCGATACGCTCGCGGGTTTGCAAATCCAGGCTGCCGCCGTTGGCGATGCCATGAAGGCCGAGGAAAGAACGAAGTGCCACCGGTGAATTGGCAAACACTTTTAAGAAGTTCGGTACGATGCCCAATTGAGCGTGAATTGCGTCGAACAATGCTTGTTGTTCGGCAGTGGCAGTTTCAGTAGTAACGACGTTAATGCGGCTCATAATGTGCTTCCTGTTTAGTTAGTGGTTCGCTGTGTTGCCAGTGAATGAGTGCATTGTGCCGAATGCCACTTGAGAGAAGAATGCTCATGTATCACAATAGATTGTTGCTAAATTTGGAATAAAAGCCATGGATCGATTTCATCAGATGAGCGTGTATGTCGCCGTTGCAGAAACAGAAAGTTTTGCCGCCGGCGCGCGCAAACTCGGCATGTCGCCACCGGCAGTGACGCGGGCAGTCGCTGCATTAGAAGAAGAACTGGGCGTAAAGTTACTCAATCGGACCACGCGCTATGTGCGGGCAACCGATGCAGGTTTGCGCTATCTGGATGATGCACGGCGGATTTTGGCTGAAGTGCAAGAGGCCGATGAAGTTGCCGCTGGGGTGAATGCGGAGCCGCGTGGGCATTTGGTGGTCACCGCGCCTGTTTTGTTTGGTCAGCAGTTTGTGATGCCAAGTGTGGTGGGATTCTTGCGGCGTTATCCGGATGTAGACGTGTCGGCGCTGTTTCTGGACAGGGTGGTGAATATGCTGGAAGAAGGTGTGGATGTGGGGATTCGTATCGGTCCCTTACCAGATAGTTCGATGCGGGCAATACGGGTGGGGCAAGTGCGGCGTGTGTTGTGTGCATCGCCCGAGTACTTGGCACAGTTTGGCATCCCCAATACGCCGAATGATTTGCTCAAACATCAAATTGTGGCGGCCAGCAGCATCAGCCCGGCCATCGAATGGAAATTTGGCGACGATGACGCCAATAAGGCAATTCGCATCAAACCGCGGCTAACGGTGACGAGTAACGACGGTGCGATTGCCGCGGTGCGCCATGGCGCGGGGATTACCCGCTTATTGTCGTACCAGGTGGCTGGACTCTTGCAAAGTGGCGAATTAAAAACCGTGCTTGGCGAGTTTGAGGCCAAACCTTTACCGATTCATATCGTGCATCGTGAAGGCCGGCATGGTTCAGCCAAGATCCGTGCCTTTGTCGATTTTATGGCGCAGGCATTAAAAGAAAATAGTGCATTGAATTGATGCTAACGGCTGCAGGATGTAATCAGGTCTGATGTAGGCCACTACCTGATGGCTAACAGCCTTTTGATTTTAAAAGCTGGCATCAATAGATCCGCCATAGCAGACATACTTCAGCCTTGGTTTGAGATGTGAAAATGCCTGCTTGCCGTGGTGCCACATGAATGCAGAAGTAAACTTCATTAATATAATTAAAAGTGCCGTATATATACGAAAATATAAAGCGAAAATAATGGCCCAATTTAAGATAAATTCGGCCATTATTTTTTATAGCTTATCTATTTTGTACCCTTGATAAGGTAGTGGCCTTTAGTTTTGAAACCGCGATTCATTTACGCAGGCTGGCGTGTTGCTGCTAATACAATTTCCCGCACACACACATTTTGTGGCTGATGATAAGCGTAGCTGATTGCTTGGGCGATATCTGTTGCGGCCAGTACGCCGCCCATGCCGTCTTTCCATTCTTCGTAACCGGCCTTGATCGCTTCATCCGTTGTATGACTGAGCAGCTCGGTTTCAACGGCACCCGGTGCAATGGTAATGACGCGCACATCGCTGCCGGCCACTTCTTCACGCAGGTTTTCTGAAATTGCATGTACAGCAAACTTACTGCCGCAATAGGCTACATGGCTGGGGAAAGTTTTACGGCCAGCAATCGAGCTGATATTGATAATGGTGCCGTGCTTGCGTGCCACCATGCCTGCCAGCACCGCATGAATGCCATTGAGCAGGCCTTTCACGTTGATATCAAACATGCTGTCCCATTCTGCCGGGTTTTGCTTGCTCATTTCACCCAGTAACATCATGCCTGCATTATTAATAATGCCATCTGCCGGGCCAAACTGTGTTTCAGCTTCTTGCACTGCAGCCAGCAGCGCGGCGCGATCGGTAATATCCACCGCTTTACACAGGGTATTGGGCAGATTTAATGCTTGCAGGCGGTCCAGACGACGTGCCAGTAATAAGAGCGGGTGCCCCTGGCTGGAGAGTAAGCGTGCCGTGGCCGCACCAATGCCGGAGCTTGCGCCGGTAATAATAATCAGAGCTTTTGTCATATCTTGCCTCGTATCGGTAAAGTAGATGGCTTCCTTGCTGGTACTGCCCAATTATCTTCTGTGATTGGATGGTATGGCTTGGTAAGTTATGGAATGACGCTAGTTTAGTCAGGGCCTGTTAGAATGAAAAATACTTAATTCCTCTTTCTGCCATCGGCATTTTCTATGGATATCCGTCAACTTAAAGCGTTTATTGTGGTGTTTGAAGAACGCAATATTACGCAGGCCGCTCAGCGCTTATACCTTAGCCAGCCTACTTTATCTGCCACCTTGCGCCAGTTGGAAGACGATCTGGGCGCGGTGCTGTTTATTCGGCAAGCACGCGGTGTAGAGGCTACTGAAGAGGCGCGGCTTTTATATCCGCAAGCACGGCGTCTGGTTGATCAGGCTGCGGCGCTCAGCGGGCAGTTTCGTCAGCGTCAGCAGCGCATGCCGCTGGAGCTGGGAATTGATGATGATTTGGGGGAGAGCCAGATTGAGCGTTTTCTGAGCAAAGCGGCGCAAGCTTCATCGGCCATCTTGCTCAATATTCAGGCCGGTTGCTGTGGCGATGCCAGGCTGGCTGCGGAGGAGTCTCGCTGTGAAGATGAGCTGTTTTTGCCGTTGTGGGAAGAAGCCTTTGTTTTGGCGCTGCCTGGCGGGCATCCCTTGCTGGCAGAGCCTTTGCTGGAAATGGCACATTTGACGCAAGTCGGGTGGATTAGCTGCCCGACGCATTCATCACATCAAAGGCTATTGGCTTTACATGGGGAAAACAGCCTGGGGCTGAGCTTTGCGGCGCAGGCGGGAAGCCTTACCTTGGCTGCCCGTATGGTTGCTGCAGGCTTAGGAGTGGCGCTCTTGCCTGAATCCTTGCTGGTGGATCATCCCCGGATCTGTATTCGCCCCCTCTCTGGCCCCTATTTAACGCGGCGTGTGGGCTTGTGCTATGCAGCGCAAGCTTTGGAAATCCCGGCGGTGCAGGCATTACATGCATTTTTGCAAAGTGATTTATTAAAATAACTATGGGGTGCTTTTTGCAGACCAGGGCTGCCAGTCCTGGTAGGGCTTGTGGACTTTGATATAGGCTTTTTGCAATTCACCGCTGGCGCGGGCTGCCGAGATGGCTTTGCTTAATGCATTGTTTACAAAATCGCCCCGCTGATTGCAGGATAAAAACAGCACATCCGGATAATCATCAAAATGTGCGCGGCGGATTTGATTGAGTTTGAATTTTTTAATAAGGTAATCAGCTTCTTCCTGCGCCCAGATGAGCGCATCAATTCGCCCGGCATTTAGTTTTTTGAGTGATTGTTCTAAATTAACGACGCTTTTAGTTGAAAAGCCCCAATTAACGGGTGGCGCTTCAATTGAATATTTGGCGAGGTTGGATACTTTTAAAATATCTTCTTTAGTCAGTGGTTTTTTGCTGAATGTATAAAGCACAAAACTGACCTTTCCCAGCATTTCTTTTGAAAACTGATAGGGCGTGAAGTTATCTGCGCCTTCGCTTATTTTCATAATTGGGAATCGAAAGTCGGCATTTTTATTATTGGTATCAAGATAAACCCGTTTTACCGGCTCGATGCTGATGCTGATCTTGCCTTCAGGATAATATTTATTGACGGTTTTTAATAAATCAGGGAAAGGGCCGGTCTCCGCATTTTCTAAAATTTCGGGCAAAAAAACCGCTACGCCATGAATATCAGGATTGTTGACAGGTAAGCTGTCAGGTGTGATTGTGCCATTACAGGCAAAGGCTGAACCTGCCGCCAATCCTATTGCAAACAAACCTGTTTTACTGATCATGGCTGCATACCTCAATCGTTGTCCTGATTGATCTTAGTGCATCATGCCGGTTTATTTAATTTGTAATTTTATAATCGGATGGTTTCATTCTTTACCATAAAAAATGCGGCCTTAAAGGCCGCATTTTTATACTCAGAAACACGCTTTGCTGCATTAAATGCAGCAGATGCTGTTTGCTTAGTAAGTGTAGAACATGCGTTGAATTTCTTTGCTGTCTTTGGTTTTAGTCAGCGCCAGCATCAGCAGGATGCGGGCTTTTTGTGGGGTGAGGGTATCAGATACGGTGAAGTCGGTTTTGTCATCGTCATTCTCGCCGCCACGTACAGTCGGGCCATTGCCCACGCGGGATGAGCGATTAATGTGGATGCCTTTCTGACGCAGCTCGGTCAGGCGGGTGCGAACCGGAGTGGATAAACTGCCATCCCCTGTGCCTGCATAAACAATACCCACATCGCCAGCAGCGGCAAAGGCATCAATTGCAAGGGTGTTGGCATTGGCTGAGCCGTAAGCAATATCCACAGCAGGCAGGGTTTCCAGCTTACTTATATCGAATTCGGTTTCACTGGTGTGCTTACGGGTGCTGCTGCGGTAAAACTTGGCCTGGCCCGATACCATATAACCCAGGCTGCCCAGCTCCGGCGCTCTGAAGGTATTGCCTGTCATGGTGTTGGTTTTGGTGACATCGCGTGCGCCCTGAATTTCATCATTCAGCGAAACCAGGACACCCTGGCCAACGGCTTCTTTGCTGCCTGCCAGTGCCACTGCATTATAAAGGTTGATCGGGCCGTCAGCGCTGATCGCTGTGGCAGGGCGCATTGCACCAACGATCACCACAGGTTTTTTGCTTTTAACAACCAGATTCAGAAAATAAGCGGTTTCTTCGATGGTATCAGTACCGTGGGTAATAACCACGCCGTCTACATCGGATTTTTTCAGTACTTCATTTACGCGTTTGGCAAGCTTCAGCCAGTGCTCATTGCTCATGTTTTCGCTGGCGATCTGGAAAACTTGCTCGCCTTTTACCTGCGCTACTTTTTGCAATTCGGGCACGGCTTCAATCAGGCGTTCCACACCAATTTTAGCTGCGGTGTAACCCACAGTTGTGGTGCTGGTTGCACCCGTACCTGCAATGGTGCCGCCTGTTGCAAGGATCATGACATTTGGAAGTTTGTCTGCTGCATTGGCAGTAAAAGCGGCACAAATAAGGGTAAGGGTAAGACCCGTTTTAACGCATTGATTAAGCATGCCTTTCTCCAGACTGGGGCGCAGCCAAGTGTTTGACTGCGCTGACCCATTGATAAGTTACTGCAGATTTACAGTGGTTGATGATGATGCTCTGGTAAAGAGGCAGGCGTATATGGATAGAATACCTGATAGGGAAATCTATTACACGGCTGTTTAAAGTGTCTTTAATTTACCCTGAAATTCCCGGATTGTTTTGTACCCTTTTTCTTGCATGATCTGGGCCAGCTCTGCTTTCAGGCGCACAAAAATGTCCGGCCCCTGCTCATACAGAGCGGTGCCTACCTGCACAATACTTGCACCCGCTAATAAATGCATAAAGACATGTTCACCGGTATTGACACCCCCGCAGCCAATAATTGATTTTTTAGGGCAGCGCTGGTGAAACGCGTTTACATTGGCCAGTGCTGTAGGTAAAACGTATTCCCCGCCTATACCACCAAAGCCTTGTTTGGGTTTGATCAGTACGGTTTCGCTTTCCATATCAATCATCAGGCCATTACCAATTGAATTAATGCAGGTAATGAAATTGACTTTTTCATAGCGGTTCAGGATATCAGCCACTTCATCAAAATGCGCAATATCAAAATAGGGCGGAAGCTTCACTCCAAATGGGCGTGAATAAGCCGAGCTGATTTCTGCCAGAATAACATCGAGTGCATCAAAATCGTAAGCAATTTGCGCTTTACCCGGCACATTAGGGCAGCTTAAATTGAGCTCTAATAATGCGGGGGTATAGGCATCTTGTATTTGCGCAACAATGGTTAAATTGTCGTCCAGCGTTAATCCGGCCACAGAAAAGAAAAGTGGTTTGTTTTCATAATCATGCCGCTCGGCATAATCCAGATAATATTGATGCCCTTCATTGGGCAGCCCCATAGAGTTAATGCTGCCCATGGTCAGGGTATGGTAGCGGGGCTCAGGGTTGCCATCACGGCGCAATAAGGTGCAGCTTTTTGTAACCATTGCGCCAGCTTCACTCTCTGCGAGCGCATGAAGCTGACTGTTTACATTGCACCAAACGCCGGACGCGTTCATGAGCGGTGCGGTCAGGGGGCGTCCAAGAAAAAAGGTTGAGAGGTCGAGCATGGTCGGCATCCGCAGGTGTTTATGTCAGAGCAATCATAAAATAGGGATTTGATAAAGAGTGTGCGCGATATCAAGAAATGTGGCGAATTGCGCTTATTTTTAATTGGCATCTGCCGGTTTTTAGCTGTTTTGTTAATTGTTAACAATTAAAACAAGGGAAAGTCATTTTTATGATGCGGGTCACGGTGTGTTGAGGCAAGGGGGAAGGTGAAAATGGATTGAATTGATTTTGCTGAATTTAAAATGTGCGTTTCAATGCTTATGACACGGGGATGGCGGCGGGTCTGCATTTAAAGAAGTAAGTTTTTGATGTAAGAAAAAATAATCGGCTTGATAAATACACTGTTAAATAAAAAGAATAGGGCCAAT
This sequence comes from Iodobacter violaceini, assembly GCF_011601265.1. Lineage (GTDB taxonomy): Bacteria > Pseudomonadota > Gammaproteobacteria > Burkholderiales > Chitinibacteraceae > Iodobacter > Iodobacter violaceini. The sequence continues at coordinate 60,100 of NZ_JAAOLX010000008.1, read as the reverse complement.
ACGTTGTTTGTGATGGCTCATTTGTGATTTATTAATCTTTATGATGATTTTCTTATATTTAATCCAAGGCTGTTTTATAAAGAGTGCTGAGTCTTGAATTCTTTTTTTGCCTGGTACATTCTGTCGTCGGCTATCCGAATGAGTGCCTCTGGCTCTTCGTAGGATACAGGCCCCGCCTGCACAATGCCTGCACTGAGTGTGATGTTGTCTAAGCGCTGGCTAATTTCGCCGTTTAAACGATGAACATAAGTATCGGTTGCTTGCTGTAAGAAGCAATTGGGCAAAATTAAGCAAAACTCATCCCCTCCATATCGAAAGCAGCAGTCCTCCATTCGTGCAATGGCGCTGATAGCATGGCCAACTGCGCGCAAGACTTCATCACCGTATTGATGGCCTTTATTGTCATTAATCAGTTTAAAGTTATTGATATCCAGGTAGACAATGGAAACAGGCTCTGCGCGGCGCTGTGCAGAGCGTAGAATTCGAGTAAGCGTTTCTGTAAGGCCGCGCACATTAAGTAAGCCAGTCAGAGGATCGGTTCGGCTCATTTCTTCGAGCTGACAGGTACGATCTCTTACTTTTTCTTCCAGAATACTGGCGTAGGATTCGGATTTTTCCCTTGAAATTTCAATTTCTGAAACCAAACTACGGATGTAAGTTTCAAAGACCAGGGTAATGTCAAATAAAAAGAGTTTGGATAATGCCGTCAGCGTGGCACGGCGCTCTGCTTCTTCAGTGAGTGATGTGTAAATAACATCATGAAGCAGCGCTTTCAGGGTGCTGATGGCAGAAAGATAGAGTTTAGGCTCTACGCCTATGCGTTTATGCACCAAGCCAATGCGCAAACGGTTATTTACATATTCCAAATCATAAAGACCGCTGAATAAATCCAGTACATAACGCCGCTGTGCTGTGCGCAGGCGTCCCAAAGTGTCTGCATCGCCAATTAATAATGAAATCTCGGCTACATTAGTTTGTAATTGGTAAAATTTATCAACCAGTGCATCAATTTTACTTTCAATAATGGGACGGAAATTTTGTAATTTTTTGAAGTCGTCTTCATCCAGTGAAAGTAATTCTTTTCGATTGGCAATATCAAAATCAGTGATCCGCATTTGCTCAAGCAGGGTCTGTTCTGTTTGTTTCATGGAATGTCCTTCAGCTGCTGATGGCTCTGTTTTGTAATACGCTTGTTTTTAATCTCTGAATCATGGTCTGCCTTCAGTATAGCGTTTTATATTGCACTTCATATTCTTGAAGAAATTAATTCGTCAGGCGGTATGAGGGTTGTTGTTGGTCACTCTGCTTTTAAACTGACGTATAACCCTGTTCTTTTGCAATGTATTTAATATTAACGCTGGGCTAGGCGCTGATGAATCCGTTGTTTCTGAATTAAGGGGCACTCTTTTTAGAAAGCATCCAGGTTTGAGCTGCAGCTTTATGGTGTGCTTATAAGCTTTTCAATAAACTCAGGATTAAATTTGGTACGGCATTGGCAGCGGCAAGCATGGCGTTGCCAACCTGCATCAGAATTTGCGAGCGGGTAAACGCAGCGATTTCTGTGGCCATATCCGCATCCCTGATCCTGCTGCGGGCTGCGCTGGTGGTTTCTATGCTGTTATCGATATAAGCAATGGTAAAGGCAATGCGGTTTTGAAATGCACCAAGGCTGGAGCGCTGCTGATTGAGCGTATCCAGCGCTTTATCGGCGATAATCATGGACAAGGCTGCATTTTGGGCGCTGGAGACATCCAGTTCTGAAACGGCGCTGAGTCTGGGGCTGAGCGTGCTGCCGGGGGGCAGTGTGCCGCTGCTGCTGCCGTCATAAAACACGCCATTTCTGACCGACAGCGTGCTGTCGGTCTGTAAGGAATAAGCCGTGTTGCTGTTTAAAGCCACCTGCCCGGCAAAGCTGATACTGCCTGAGCCGGATAAGTTGTAGGGCGGGCTGCCAAGTAAGGATTCCGTCATGCGCGGGTTGTTACACATGGATGTGGCGGGGTCGTAATTCCAGACCGAGACTGCAGCACCAAAGCCGCTGGCCGCACCGGAGTTGGATGCCAGTACAATATGATTGCCATCGTTGTTATTTAATTTAATTCCCCATGCCGCATTGCCGCTGGCGTTTTTAAATTCGGTCAGCTGTGCCAGAACACCAGTCTTTGATGATTTAGCATTAAAGGCGCTGATGGCGCTGGCGTATTCATCGCGATCAATTACGCCGTTGTTATTAGCATCCACCACATTAAAATTAACGGCGCTAAAGTTGCTGGATTTGGATGCCACGGTTAATGCATAGCTGCCCGAACCCAGCGATAAAATTGTTTCAGTGCGGGCGCTGGCCGTGACGCCGGTGTTGGCCTGATTGATTTTGGCCGCAATAGTTCGGGCCGAATCCGCCTCATTTAAGCTGATGCTGCGCCCGTTGAGTTGCAGTGTGCCACTGCTGAACACGGCGCCACTGACGGTGCTGATCGTACCTGTCATGCCATCGGTGTAGCTGAGCGTGCCGGTGCTGGCCTCGCTCCGTGCGGGCGTGCTGCTGCCGATGGTGTAAGCGCCATATTGATCGGTACGCAGATTGTTTAAACGGGTGCTCAGGGTGTTCCCGGCATTGGGGCCAATCTGATAAGACATGATGGAGGATGAGCCATCGAACAACTTTTGACCGTTAAATTCGGTGTCCCGGGCGATGCGGTCCAGCTCCTCAAGCAGCTGAGTCACTTCCGCATTCATCGCCCGCCGGTCCGATGCCGAGTTGCTGGCATTGGCCGATTGCACCGCCAATTCTCGTATGCGCTGCAAAATATCGATCTGCTGGGTGAGCGCGCCTTCGCCAGTTTGCGCCATCGAAATCGCATCGCTGGCATTTTGCCTTGCCTGCGTTAAGCCCCGGATTTTGGCGCTCATTCTTTCAGTGATTAACAGCCCTGCCGGATCATCTTTGGCGCTATTGATACGCAAGCCGGATGATAAGCGCTGAAGAGAGGTATTCAGCGCCGTCTGTGTTTTTTCCAGATTGCGCTGCACCATCAGCGCGGCCACATTGGTGTTGATAATTAGCAAGGCTAATCCTGAGCTTTTGGCTAAGCTTGCCTCAGGACTGGTGTATCGGTATTCAATCTGAAAGCTTTAGGCTGTCTGTCTGTTATCTTAAGCAGGCGCCTGGCAGCAGATCTTGCGGGGGGCCAGCAGGGCCGCAACCGTTGCATTGCCAGGAAGCTGCATTTGAAAAAGCCGCAGTAAATACTGACGATATTCAGCCACGTCTTCGATGTGGTGCAGCGTGCGGTGGCCATTTTTACTTTGAATAACGCAATCATTCGAAATGGTATTGCGTCCCTCAGCCGTTGCGATTGAGCAAACCGATTTTTGCGTAAAATGTGAAGCAGGGGAGGTTTGCTGATAAATGCACATTTCTGCAAAATCGGTAATGTCATATGCATTTAATGTGAATTGGTATTGCGGCTTATATTCATGATTACTTTTTTTCTGCATCACGGTATAGGTCTGATCGTTTTGCATGATTTGGTAAGCCGCATGATCATTTTTTTGCGGATGAATAAGCAGAGGCGTTTGAAATGAATCGCCAAAACCAACATCGGCAATATATTGCTGCTGATCCAGGGTAATCAGCAGAAGCAGATGATCGAATGCGGGCCCATAGCTTTTGCCATTAAAGACCTGGGCCGAAATCAGCTGAGTGCTAAAGCCAAGCGATGAAAGCAGGGCAAGAAACAGATAATTCAGCTCATAACAAAATCCGCCCCGCTTTTTTAATATGATTTTATCAAACAGGGCGGGAAGGCTTAAATCAATAGCAATACCCAGGTGAATATCCAGATTTTCAAAAGGAATATGCCGCATATGGGCTTGATGCAGGGCGGTGAGCGTGGGCAGGCCGGCGGCCGTGCTGCCGGAATAATTGATTCGTTCCAGATAAAGCCTGATTTCCTGATCGTTTAGCATTCGCTGTCCTCGGATGGGGTCTCTTTGCAGGGGGCGCGCTTTGGAGCGGATCAACCCGTATAAGCCAATATTCAGGCGGCACAAGGATTGTGCGGGCATTCCGTCAAACTGGCTGACTGCCCGGCCAGTCTATAAGTTCCCTTAAGTTGCAGTGCCAGGGTAAAACTGTGGCTTATGCCAGGCCGCGCTATGCGCAGCACCCACATCCGGGCTTTGATATGGAGTTTGAACAAGAGGCATCATCAGTCAAATACAGTGTAAGTGTACGCCCACCGGATTACAGTGTAAGTGTACGCCCACCGGATGACAGTCTGCTTAAAACCTGGCTTAATCAGGGGGACCTTTTTGCACTGCAGCAACATAAGTGTTTTCCACCGCCGTAAGTCGGGCAAAAAAGTCTGATAATGCAATGACTCACTACGGAGACTCCCATGCTTACGCCACCGATGATTATGCCTTTTTTCCCTCCGCATCGTATTTTGATGGGGCCGGGGCCTTCTGATATTTATCCTTCTGTGCTGGCGGCATTGTCCAAACCCACCGTGGGCCATTTAGACCCGCTGTTTGTGGGCATGATGGATGAGATTAAAACGCTGCTGCAATACGCATTTCAGACCCAAAACTCAGTCACTATGGCGGTTTCAGCGCCAGGCTCTGCCGGGATGGAAGCGTGTTTTGTGAATCTGGTTGAGCCGGGTGAAACCGTCATCGTTTGCCGCAACGGTGTATTTGGCGAGCGTATGCGCCAAAATGTCGAGCGTCTGGGTGCAATTGCCGTGCTGGTCGATAACGCCTGGGGCGAGCCGGTGAATCCAAATCAAGTTGAAGACGCACTTAAAGCGCATCCTGAAGCTAAATTCCTCGCCTTTGTGCATGCAGAAACTTCGACTGGTGCTTTGTCTGATGCCAAAACACTCTGTGCGCTGGCTAAAAAATACGATTGCCTGAGTATTGTGGATGCGGTGACTTCCCTGGGCGGTGTTGAGCTGCGTGTGGACGACTGGGGCATTGATGCTGTGTATTCAGGCAGCCAGAAGTGTTTATCCTGCGTGCCTGGCCTCTCGCCGTTGTCTTTTTCTGATTCGGCCGTGGCTAAATTAAAAGCGCGCAAAACACCGGTGCAAAGCTGGTTTTTAGATCAAAGCCTGGTGATGGGCTATTGGGGCGATGCAGCAGGTGGCGCAAAGCGCAGCTATCACCACACCGCGCCGGTGAATACACTGTATGCCTTGCATGAATCTTTGCGCTTGCTGGCCAATGAAGGCTTAGAAAAAGCATGGCAGCGCCATCGTGATATGCATCAGCTGCTGCGCTATGGGCTGGAATCTTTGGGGCTGAAGTTTGTGGTGGATGAAGCATTCCGCCTGCCTCAGCTCAATACCGTGCATATTCCTGCAGGCATTGATGACGCGGCGGTGCGCAAGGTGCTGCTGGAAGATTACAACCTTGAAATTGGCGCAGGCTTAGGTGCGCTGGCCGGTAAAGCATGGCGGTTTGGCCTGATGGGCTACGGCGCACGACGCGAAAATGTTGCCGTGTGTGTACATGCTTTGGCGACAGTGCTGCGCTAAGTCTTTTATGATTGGCGGGTGCAGGCGGGTTTTACTCCGCCAGCCAGAACGATGCCGACCCTAGATAGGGTCGGCATCGTTTTTCTTACTAAGCTTTTGGCGCTTCTGGCACCGCTTCAGATTCTGAATGCTTAGCATGCCAGTGCTTAGCCACATTCAGCCCCATAGCCATGGGGTTAAATACCGGATCTTGCTTAAGGCTGAGCTGTTGCTCGTAGTCTTTTAGTGTGGCCAGTGCCGGTTTTTGCAGCGCTAAAATGGCAATGATATTCAGCCAGGCCATTAGCCCAACCCCCATATCGCCCAAGCCCCATGCCAGCTCTGCTGTTCGGATGCAGCCGTAAAACGATACGGCGAGAATGGCTATTTTTAAAACAAAAAATAGTCCGGCAGAAGGGATTTTGCGCGCTAAAAAGGCGATATTGGTTTCGGCAATATAGTAGTAAGCCAAAATTGTGGTAAAAGCGAAAAAGAACAGGGCAATGCCGACAAACATGGAGCCAAAGCCGGGCAGGGCTTGTTCTACCGCAGCCTGAGTAAAATCGCTTCCTGCCGTCATGCCTGCCAGGCCTGTGAAAACAGCCTGCCCATCGGGAGCCACCACATTATATTTACCGGTAATTAAAATCATAAAGGCCGTGGCAGAGCAGACAAAAAGCGTATCGATATATACCGAAAACGCTTGCACCAAACCCTGTTGGGCGGGGTGTTTAACTTCTGCTGCAGCGGCTGCATGCGGCCCGGTGCCCTGGCCCGCTTCATTTGAATAAATACCGCGTTTTACTCCCCATTGAATCGCCAGCCCCAGCATGGCCCCCATTCCCGCTTCAGTGCCAAAAGCAGAGCGGACAATCAGCATAAAAACATCAGGTAATTGCTGAATATTAAGCAGAATCACCACAAAGGCAATCAGGATATAGCCCAGCGCCATAAAGGGCACCACCACTTGCGCTACATTGGCGATGCGTTTTACACCACCAAAAATAATCATGCCCAGTAACAGCACAACGATGGCGCCGGTTACGGATGGGCTAAGCCCAAAAGCCGTTTTTAAGCCTGCAGCAATTCCATTGGCCTGCACGCCAGGCATCAGTACCCCGCAGGCCATGACGGTGACACAGGCAAACAGCATGGAATACCATTTCCAGCCCAGTCCTTTTTCAATATAAAAAGCGGGGCCGCCCCGGTACTGGCCTTCGTGTTTTTCGTGATAAATCTGCCCGAGTACTGATTCGATATAAGCCGTGCTTGCGCCTAAGAACGCCACCACCCACATCCAGAAAATAGCGCCCGGCCCGCCAAAAGAGATAGCAGTGGCGACGCCTGCAATATTACCTGTGCCTACCCGGCCGGAAAGCGATAAAGACAGCGCCTGAAACGATGAAACACCGGCCGCAGAGGCTTTGCCTTTGAACATCAGCCGAATCATTTCGCGGATATGGCGAACTTGCATAAAGCGGGTGCGAATCGAAAAATACAGCCCCACGCCCAGGCACAAATAGATCAGGGCAGAGCTCCAGATCCAGCTGTTTATCGCATTCACCCATTCTTGCATGGTGTTCTCTCCTGACGCATTTGAAATGCGAAATAGGTCAAAGGGAGGACCATTGTTAAGCACAAAGTAACACTTTGATTACTGGGGCTTCCACCTAGGTAGTCAGCCATGCGTAATGCATATGTCAAACGAATAGGAAAAGTGGTTATTTCGTTAGTTCTTTAAATAATAATGATTCCCATTACTAATTTGAGTTTTGCGTGCTAGTCTCCGCACAGCTCATGGCGGGTTTTCCTTCTTGCTGCCAGGGCGTAGTCATGACCTTTTTTTCAAGCGACTTCGTATTTCAATACATGGGAGTGGTGTCTTATGGGGCAAAGAATAGTCAGAGTTGCAAAGAAGTTATCGGCAGATTTAATTGATGAACTGATTCATGATGATATTGCTGCCGTTCTTATCGAAGGGTATTACCCCACGCATTTATGCAATTTACTCAGTCATAATATATTGCACAGCCAGGATATAGATCCTTATACCCATGAAGTAATTGAAGAGGAAAAACTGCTGCAAAAGTATTTTGGTGTTGATCGTATCGGGATTCCGTTTAACAGCACTTACAATGCTGCTGATCCTGAAACCATCCATGAATACTATCGTAATGCCAGTGTGCAAATTGAACGGTTACGCGGGTATTGTGAGCATTTCTTATCGCCCATTGATAAATTGCGGCTGGAATTAGATGAGTTGTTTATTCCGGGGGCAACCGTTGCTCATTTTGAGCATAAAAAAATGCTGGCCGGTATTGTGCGCATCAGCAGGGCAGAGCAATCTTATTTAAGCGCATCAGAGCCGCATTTTGATGCACTACCCCCTGAATATGCCCAATTAGATGCCCAGCTTGCCGCCAATATTTATTTAAAAGTGCCGGATGCAGGTGGTGAATTGGAAATATGGGATATTCCTGCACTGCCTCCTTTGACCCAAGCCCCGGAGCAATGGCGGGCCCAATTACCTGATCCGGTAAAAATAAAACCCAATCTGGGTGATCTGATTATTTTTAATTGCCGTAAACCGCATGCCATTGGTGCGTTTTTGGGTGAAGACAGAATCACGACGCAAATGTTTATCGGCTATCAGCAGGAAAAATCACTCTTGCTTTGGAATTAGGGGCGACATGATGCAACAAGACTTTAAACAGGCGCTGGCCGGGGTCAGTGAATGGATGAATGCATATCAGCAGAATGTTGCTGATTATCCGGTTGTGGCCGCATTAAAAGGCGGCGAGATTTTGCAGCAGATTCCTGATTTTGCTCCCAAAGAAGCTGAGCATTTCTCTGAGATTTTTGCTGATTTCAAAAAAATCATTGTGCCAGGTATCAGCCATTGGCAGCATCCGCAATTTCTTGGGTATTTTCCTTCCAATACCAGCCCGCCTTCGGTATTGGCCGAAATGCTGGTGGCCAGCCTGGGGGTGCAGTGCATGAGCTGGCTGACCTCACCAGCCGCTACAGAGTTAGAAATCAGAATGATGGAATGGCTGCGTGATTTATGGGGCTTGCCTGAGGCGTTTTCGGGGGTGATTCAGGATTCCGCATCCAGCTCTACCCTGGTCGCACTTTTGGTGGCAAGAGAGCGGGCCACGCAGTTTTCCATTAACCAAGCAGGTGCAGCCGGGCATAAATTAAGCGCCTATTGCTCGTCTGAAGCGCATACCTCAATTGAGAAGGCGATCAAAATTGCCGGTATCGGCCAGCAAAATTTAAGAAAAATCCCTGTAGACGAGCAGCAATCCATACGGATTGATCTCTTGCAACAAGCTATTGCTGAGGATATCGAGCAAGGCTTTACGCCATTTTTTATGGTGGGGGCCTTGGGGACAACAGGCAGTACGGCCGTTGATGATCTGGCGGCGATGGCTAAAATCGCTAAGGCGCAGCAGATCTGGTTTCATATCGATGCCGCCTATGCCGGATCGGCGCTGATGTTGCCCGAGGTGCGGCAATTGGCTGCGGGTTATACCGAGGCCGACAGCATGGTGGTAAATCCGCATAAATGGCTGCTTTGCAATTTTGACTGCTCAGCGTTTTTTATCCGCGATAAAGAAAGCCTGCTGAAAACATTTACGCTGGGCCTGATCCCTGAATATCTGAAATCTCCCAACAGCACCGGTCAGACTAACTTTATGAATTGGGGCGTGGGCCTTGGGCGGCGATTCAGGGCTTTAAAACTTTGGTTTGTGCTGCGCTGGTACGGCACAAATGGTTTAAGGGATTTAATTACGCATCATATTGATTTAAGCGCCAGGCTGGAGCAGTGGGTAAGGCAAGAGCCTCATTTTGAAGTGCTTGCTCAGCGGCATTTTAATTTGCTCTGCTTTCGCTTAAAAGCCAGTGATGAGATCAATATGGAGCTGCTGCGCCGCATCAATGCCAGTGGCAAAGTGTTTATGACGCATACCAAAATCAACGATCAGCTGGCGCTGAGAATGGTGATTGGCCAAACTGAAGTCAATGAGCGGCATGTGCGGGAGGCCTGGCAGCTGATTAAAAACCTGGCAAAAGATTTAATATAAATAAGAAAAGGGGCTTTGAGTAAAACAAAGCCCCTTTTTATTGCTTTTTTGCTTCTTGCATCATGCGCTGATACTCGCCGCTCAGTTTTAATTTTTTAAGACCTTTATTAAATTTATCGGCAATTTCTGCGCCATTGGGTATTTTTTTAGAGATTAATAAATACACAGGTTCTTCGGCAAAGTTTTTGGGGAAGAAAGTGATTTTGTCCGCATCTTTAGGGGAGAGCGTGGTGGAAATAAGGTATTGTCCCAGTATTTTATCTGCAGTAAATAAATCAATTCGTCTGGCAATTAATTTCTTGATATTGATTTCATCGCTGGGGGCTTCATCGCATATAAATTGCTGTTTTTTTCTGGCTGTATCAAAGGCGGCACCATAGCTGTAGCCAATGCTTACGCCTACTTTGTAATTGTTTAAATTACTAAAATTCAGTTGCGTTATTTTTTTATCTTTTAAATGAAAAAAACCATACTGGACCACATCAACCGGATCGCTCAAAATAAAAAGCTGGCTGCGCTCTGGTGTTTTAACCCAATAAGGGGTGAGGTCTGCCTCGCCCTTTTTTACCATATCGTATGATCTTTTCCATGGGTAATAGGCGACAGATACCGTTACATTTTCCTGCCTGAATGCTTCTTTGATAATCTTGCTGATAAATCCTTCATCCTGCAGAGATTCGGACAGATAGGGCTGAAACTCGCCACTGGCGATACGAACACGCATCTCAGCGGATTGTGCGCTGGCAGCAGAGATTATGAAGAGAAAAATGGTGAGAAAATAACGCAAGGCCCGCCCCCTTTTGAATCAATATAGCAGTAATTTATGGTGGCATTGGTGTGTTTAAGTACCCTGCAGTGTGTAAACAGGCGATTGCTGATTGTTTATTGACAGAGTCATGCTGGTCTTTGCTCTGAGAAAACGCTGATGATCTGTACGGAAAAGGAAATAGTGGCAGGTCATTTTAAATGGTAAATGAATGCGTATTTCAATTAAGAAATGGTGATTTTTATTTAGCCATCTGTTTTTTAGTATTTTTAAAGCAATAGTCAGGAGTTGTTGACCGGGGTTTGATCCGGATCAGCTGCGGGGCCTGAAGTATGGCACTTTGCATCTTTGCGAAGAGAGGGGCGCGTCCATGATGGCTTTTTTGAGGCGTTTGTCATTTTTATCTTTACCGGCGATATATTTACGCTCAATATAGAACGATCGTTCTGCTTTGGTGTTGACCATGTCGGATTTTTATACTTCTCAGGGTGTCAGCTTGCCAGCAGCAAGCTGCATGCCTGTTTACCTGCCTTATAGCAGCACTCCGATTCCTGCTGGTTTTCCCAGCCCTGCAGAGGGATATCTGGAAGAGTACCTCAGCCTTGATCAGCATCTTATTCAGGATAAGGAGTCAACCGTTTTGCTGCGCTGTAAGGGCGATTCGATGATCGGTGCGCATATTTGTGCGGGAGACTGGCTGATTGTGGACCGGGGCCGACAGGCCGTATCGGGTGATATTGTTGTTGCCGCTCTGGATGGTGAATTCACTTTGAAAAGGCTTATCTTGCGCGGGCAGCAGGTAATCTTACAGCCGGAAAATCCCGGGTATCAGCCCATTTTTGTGCGGCCAGAGCAGGAGCTTTCGCTGTTTGGGGTGCTCACAGGTCTTGCGAGGCGTGTGTAATGCAGCGGCAAATTGCGCTTGTGGATTGCAATAATTTTTATGCGTCTTGCGAGCGGGTATTCCGGCCCGCTTTAAATCACAGGCCCATTGTGGTGCTGTCAAATAACGATGGCTGCGTGGTGGCCCGCAGCAATGAAAGCAAGGCATTGGGTATCCCTATGGGGGTGCCCTTGTTTCAGATCAGGGATGTAATTGCACAGCATGGCGTCGTGGTGCTTTCCAGTAATTACGCTTTATATGGCGATTTAAGCCGCCGGGTGATGTCTATCCTTGGGCGTTACTCTCCCCTGCAAGAAATCTATTCTATCGATGAAAGCTTTCTGGATTTAACGGGCTTTAGCAGAGTGACGGCGTATTGTCTTACGCTAAAAAAGGACATTAAGCAGCGCACGGGCATTCCAGTTTGTGTGGGGATAGCACCCAGTAAAACGCTGGCAAAGCTGTGCAATATGCTGGCAAAGAAAATGCAGCCCTGGGTTGAAAATGGGGTGTTTAATTTTTACGAGACCGAGCCTCAGGTCTGGGATGCTATTTTGCAAAAGCTGCCTGTGGGGGAGGTGTGGGGGATAGGGTACCGGCTTGCCCGCAAATTAGAATTTGATGGCATCACTACGGTTTACGATTTAAAAAAGGCGTCCCCCTCATTGCTGCGCCGCCGTCATGGCGTTTTAGTGGGGCAAACCATTGCTGAGCTCAATGGCGAAGTCTGTTTAGAGCTGGAAGATCTTCCGGCGGCAAGGCAGCATATTTTGGTCAGCCGTTCATTTGGTCGTAAAACATGTTTATTCAGCGAGGTGCAGGCCGCACTGGCACTGCATATTTCCGCTGCGGCCACTAAGCTCAGGCAACAGCAGTCTCTGGCCAGCCAGCTTACTTTATTTGTACGCAGCCAGCCTTCTGATTACAGCCAGCCTCCCGTACAGCGCTCTGTTGTGTTGCCTTTAAGTGCGCCGACAGATGACACCCTGCTCTTGCAAAAAGCAGCACTGGCAGGCTTGAAAACATTATTTACGGAGGGCGCCCTTTATCAAAAAGCAGGCGTTATGCTGGCGGGCCTTGCGGGGCAGCAACAGCCGGACTTGTTTGCTGACAGCCCCCTCCCTCAGCGGGCGAAGCTGATGGCAGCTTTGGATTTAATCAATCAACATTTTGGCAGGCATACCCTGCGCAGTGCCGCCGAGCTGATGAGCCACGCCAGCAACATGAATCAGCAGTGGCGCTCACCGCGTTATACCACCTGCTGGAATGAGTTACTGGAAGTTTGAAAGCTAAAGAAGAGAAGAATGTTGTTCCTGCAATCCGGCATTCGTACAAATTCCTTACATTTTGGTAACGTTGGGGGTAGGCTTAAAGCAGGCCCTGTGGTTTTACAAAATGCGATGGGCAGCTTGAAACAACACTTTTTTCATGGCCTCTGTAGGTGATTTTGTTTTGAATAATCATTTGTCTTTAAAAGTGGCTACTTACAATATTCATAAGGGGCTGTCGCTGTTTAATCAGCGGCTGGTTGTGCATGATGTTCGTGAGGCCTTGCAGGCTTTGTCGCCTGATTTGATTTTTTTGCAGGAAGTGCAAGGCGCGCACAGTCAGCGGATACAGCGTTTTTCTAACTGGCCTGTTGCGCCGCAGCATGAGTATTTGGCGGGTGATTTACATGTGGCTTATGGCTTAAATGCCCGTTATAAGCTGGGGCACCATGGCAATGCGCTGTTATCCCGGTTTCCTATTTTGCGCTGGCATAATCAGGATTTAACCCTGCATCGTTTTGAGCAGCGTGGCGTCTTGCATTGCGAGCTGGATGTGCCGGGCTGGCATCAGCCACTGCACGCGCTTTGTGTGCATCTTAATTTGCGGGCAATGGACAGGCGTAAACAAGTCAGAATGCTGATTGAACGGGTAATCAGTGATGTGCCTGAAGATGCGCCTCTTGTGCTGGCTGGCGACTTTAATGACTGGCGCGGCGAGGCCACCCTGCAGTTTGCCCGTGAGCTTGGCCTGATCGAGGCCTTTAATGCCTTGCATGGCACTTCTGCTAAAAGCTTTCCGGCCAGCTTACCCATCCTGTCTCTGGATCGGGTGTATTTACGGGGGTTTACGGTGCAAGTGGCCAATGTGCTGGGCGGAGTGCCCTGGTCTAATTTGTCGGATCATGCGCCGCTCTATACCGTATTACACCGTAATGAGGGTGGGCCTGGGGCGGCGGCTATTGAACTGTAAGTGATCCGCCGGGTCTGATTTATGGTTTGTTGTGTGGCTTTTGAACTGTGTGAAAAAAATGCGGCTAAATCCAGAATAAAAATCAAACCCCGTACTGCGAAGCATCTTGCGTTGCTTTGGTGCTGTACTGACAGTCTGATTCACGCTGGTTGTGCCGGGGTCTTGGGCGTTGCAATGGCGTGCGCTCTATCGCTGAATAATGAGAAACGCAAACGTTGTGTCAACGGCAGATGAGGCTGACTTATGTATGTGGCTGGAAATCGCTTTAAATTACTTTATAACGGGCAGGATTATTTTCCCGCGCTGATTGATGCGATTAATCTGGCACAACAAGAAGTTTTTTTAGAAAGCTATTTGTTCGAGGCCGATGAAGTAGGAACGGCGGTGATGGAGGCTTTAATCGCTGCAGCCTTGCGCGGTGTGCGGGTTAATTTACAGATTGATGGCTTTGGAGCCGGGCATTTGCCTTTGTCATGGCGGGAGAAGCTGGCGGAATCGGGCGTGAGGGTTTTGTTTTTCAGGCCGGAAGTAAAAATACTCTCGCCCGACAGGCAACGTTTACGCCGTTTGCACCGAAAGCTGGCCGTTATTGACGGTAATGTAGCGTTTATTGGCGGAATTAATATTTTGTCTGATTTTGAGCAAGGGCAGCCAGAATTAGCACCGCGCTATGATTATGCGGTACGCATGGTTGGCCCGCTGGTGGCTCAGGTGCATGAATCGGTGGATCATCTGTGGCGGCATACCGCATGGGTGCAGCTTAAACAAAACTGGGCAAAAACAAGTGTGACCAGACCCTCAGACAGGGCTCTTGGGCGCGCCCGTGGCTTGTTTTTATACAGGGATAATTTGCGCCACCGGCGTGATATAGAGCGTGAATATCTGCGCGCTATTTTGCGTGCCAAAAGCGAAATCATCCTCGCTAACGCATATTTCCTGCCCGGATATCGCTTGCGTCATGCGCTGATTCATGCGGCTAAGCGCGGTGTAAATGTTGTGCTGCTGGTGCAGGGCAGGGTAGATCACGCTTTGCTGCACTATGCCAGCCGGGGTTTTTATCAGCAGTTTTTAAGTGCGGGCATCGAAATCTACGAATACCAAAAAGGCTTTATGCATGCCAAAGTGGCGGCGATTGATGGCGTTTGGGCGACGGTAGGCTCAAGCAATATTGATCCTTTCAGCCTGCTTCTGGCACGGGAAGCCAATGTTTTTGTGCGTGAGAAGCAATTTGCCGGCGAGCTGCGTGCCGATCTGATGCGTGCATTGCAAGAGGACGCAGTACAAATTAAAAAAAGCGATGTTGAGCGGGATCGCTGGGTTTACCGGGTTTTACCCTGGCTTTGCCATGCTGTGGTGCGCCTGATGATGGGGGTGAGCGGCTATGGCGGACGCCGCTATCTGGAATAGCCCCGATGCTTACTCTGGCAGTGCCTGATAGTCTTTTGCGCTGATATTGATTTTTTTATGCAGCACGCGCTGTATTCCGCCCATATTCATATCACTGACTGAAAAATACAATTTGCTGCGCCCGCGCGCCTGAATCGGCATCGTTTGGCTGTGAACAGAGACGCCTGCAAAATCCAGATTGCCAGAATCAACAGACAGCGCCGGCTGGCCCTCTATGCGGCTGTTGGTGGCGGTAATCTGCGAGCGGTTGCTGATCACCGCCGCATCCGGGCTGCTGATCTGCACATTATCCAGCCACACGCTGGAATCGCTGATCAGCAAAGAGCGGGCGCTGAGATTATGCAAGTACACCTGTTTGCAGCCGTTCAGCTCAATACGGTCATAAGCACCGGTTAAGCGCTGATGATTACTTTTATTGCAAAGATGATTCCGGCTGCTGATGCTGGCTGCAGGCCAGGTGGTCTTTTCCGGAACAGGCGTCGTGAGCGCGTTGTTCAGGCGCTCGGCAAATTCATCCGGGCGCTCTGCCATAGGGACATGGCCTGTGTTGTCAAACAGGCTTAATCGGGCAACAGGCATGCGGCCGGCCAGTAAATAAGCGGTTCTGAGCGGCGCAACAGGATCGTTCATTCCCCAGAAAATATCGGTTGGGGTTTGGGTATGGCTGATTGCCTCTGTGAAATCTTCGTCCAGCAGGGAAAGCGCTGCATTAAAAGTGTGCATATTTTTAAAAAGATGCTCCCTGACCGGGGCGTTATGCAGCAGGCTGCCAGGATCGGGCAATACATCGTCTGCTGTTTCAATCAGGCTGGAGCGTAAGCGGTTTACTTTGCGTGTGGCAAAATTAATGAGCATATTGGGTAAATTGCTTTCTGCCCGCTCAAAATTAAGTTTGCTTAAATAATCTAAATAAACCGTTTTTTGCAAAATACCTGCTGCATCAATCAGTACCAGATGGCTGACTTTTTCCGGGTGATTATAGGTATAGCGTAAGCTGATTGCCGCGCCTAAAGAATGTCCAATTAAAATGACGCGCTGATCAGCTGTGTATTGCTGAATTAAAGCATCAATCAGCTGGCCATAATGGGCGGGCGAAAGCCGCTCCACATTATTGCCCGATAAACCAAATCCTGGCAGATCAAAAGCCACCACATGATAATGACGGGCTAGCCGGGGGATTTGAGTCAGCCAGTCCCGGCTGGCCTGGTTTCCAAGGCCATGCACCAGCACAATGCTTTGGTTCTGCGGGTTTCCGGCTTGCATGACAAAGACTTTGCCGTTAAAAAATGGCGCATCCTGCAAATGGTAACGCCATTCAGGCGGGTAATCTGCCGGTGCCGGAATATCCAGCGGCGTACCAGAAAGAAAGGCTGTTTCTGCATATAAAGGGTTGCTGATCAATAAAGTCAGTACAAGGCAGGCAGCGAATTTCAGCATGGAGTCAGAGAGGTGTATATAGCTTGAGGTTGAAGCAAAAACAAGCGGTGGCTGAGGTCAGCCACCGCTTGTTTTTATTTGAAATTTTTATTTGAAAGTATTGAGGTCTGCTGATTCAGTTTCTGCAAATTCTGGTTTTAACAAGGCCACATCCCGTACATTTTTTTGCACGGCAACCGACGCAAACAGGCTCAGCAAATACGACATTGCATAAAAGCCTTTTTCGCTGGAGGTGAGCGTTGCATTCCATAACCCTGCAGCAAGCAATAGCAGGGCGGCACCAATAGAAACCCAGCAAAGCCCGAAATAAAGCCCGGTGACAGGGATATCTTCTAAGCGGTCGCGTACCGATTTTTGTAATGAAATAGCGGCAAACAAGCCATATAACAGCAGGGTGAAATAATAGCCTTTTTCATTGAGTGCCATAGTGGCATTCCAGAGGCCGATTGAATACGTCAGCGTTCCGATAAATAGGGCGAGCCATGATGCACCAATAAAGGCACCTGACGGGCCACTGTGTTTTGCTTTCATATTTGTCCTTTGCTTACTTTAAATGACCAAGCCATTCTGAATGCTCATCATCAAAATAAAGCGGGATTGGGGTTTTTATCTATGATTTTAAAAATATAAATACGCAAATCACATTACTAAATTGATTGCTGTCAGAAAAAGTCAGCTGAAGATTAAATTAATCGCTGAGCAATAGCAAGTAAAATGGAATTAAAAAGCTGAGCGGAGGCGGGTAAAAGCCGCGCGATTAATTATTCACAGGGCGACCTGGCTTTTGTTGGGTCAGGGATAAAGCTTAGGGGGGAATCTTTCAGTAGTGCATGGGGCTTGTACACACAGATTACAAAGAAACAGATTGATCAGATGGGCTGCTGTAATGGTATTGCTGCATGGCGATCCGTGTATTGACTAATAAAAAGTTTAATTCAGAAATTTGATCTGCTTTACATTGTCCATGGGTATTTTCAATATCAGCAAGCTGTGCGGCAATCGATTCAGCACCAATTTGTAATGCAATCCCTTTGCCTGTATGCGCAATAAGACGGTTATGCTGAAGATTATTTTCTGTAAGCTCATGCAATAGCTCTTCAATACGGATCAGGCCTTTTTGACAAAGCGTTGAAAAACGCTCTGTGCTGAAATCAAGCAGTGAGCGGGCAGCCGGGTTAAATAACTGTAATGGGCGGGCTGTGGGGCTGGTGGGCTGGGCCTGCTCATTTAAATGGTGGTAAACCCTGAAAATTGAATTTACTAAATCGCGGGCCTGAAATGGTTTGCTCAGCCATGCTTTTAATCCAACCCGCTGCATTTCTTCTTCACTGGGGGGTAAACCTGCGCTCACCATTAAAGTGGGTAAGAAAAACCCATTGTCCTGCATTAAAGCGATGGTTTGTAAGCCATCAGGCTCCGGCATATTTCTGTCTATAATCAGAGCATTAATCAGCGGATTTCTGTGCAGTAAATCCAGAGCAATCGAGCCGTTTTCTGCTTCAATAATATGCGCCCCGGCATCACACAGAATATAACGCATTAATTCACGATTAATCGCCTGATCTTCTACCAGCAAAATATGTAAATGTGATAAATCAGCTTTGTTAAATTCCGGCATTGCCGGTGTGTTTTTTCCTTGCTTCACCTGTACGGTGACGGTGAATTCACTGCCAGCACCACGGCTGCTGATAAAGGATAAATCACCGCCCATATGGCGGGCGTATTCTTTGCTCAGAACTAATCCTAAACCTGTGCCTCCTTTCTTTAAACCACTTTGGGTTTGAACAAAAGGCTTAAAAATAAGATCCGATTCGCTTTTATCAATGCCCATTCCCTGATCTTTAACCACCGCTTTTAAATGAAAAGGCCCGTCGTTTACTTGTTCAATAGAAATAAACACACTGACTTTTCCTGAATCTGAAAACTTAATGGCATTGCTAAGCAGATTCAGCAAGATCTGTCGCCATTTCCCACCGTCAAAATATAAACACTCCGGAATAGGATCTGCGGTTTCGATTGATAGTATTAGTCCTTTTTTTTGTGCTAATGGTTGAAATATGGCTTCAATTTCTACGATTAAAGCGCGCAGGCTCAGATTTTC
Source organism: Iodobacter violaceini (assembly GCF_011601265.1). GTDB lineage: Bacteria > Pseudomonadota > Gammaproteobacteria > Burkholderiales > Chitinibacteraceae > Iodobacter > Iodobacter violaceini. Next base: position 41,661 of record NZ_JAAOLX010000008.1, on the reverse strand, counting down.
TTCGTTATAGGAGATATGGCCTGCCTCGACTTTACTCATATCCAGAACATTGCCCAACAGGCTTTGTAAATGGCGGCTGGAATGAATGATGTGATCCAGGTATTTGCTTTCTGATTCGGGCAATACATCTGCGTTTTTGATCAGCTCGGTGTAGCCCAGAATAGTGGTAAGAGGGGTACGCATTTCATGGCTGATGCTGGCTAAAAATAAACTTTTTGTCTCGCTGGCCGCCAGCGCTTTTTGCTCTGCATCTTTTAATTGCGCCAGATTTTTTTCATTACGCCAGATGGTTTTTAAAGCGAGCAGGGCAAAACCAAGCATCAGACAAAACAGCAGGGTATTCAGCAGTACTCTGGATTGAATCATTGAAGAAAATTTATTCTTATTATTTTCTAACAGCTCATTATTTCTTTCATCTAAGGCGCTCACTACTTTTCTTAAGTGTGGGGCTGTTTTATTCATTGAAAATTGCAGTGCATTAATATTTATTTTTTCTTCTTTGTTAAATATGGTTTTGTATTTTTCAACCCACTCTACCAAAGGAGGGAGGTTTTCCTGAAATAGCCTGTTGTTTTCAGATAAGCTTGCGTATGTACCGTTGTGATATTTTTCGATGCGTTCAGCAAAAATATGAAATTGTAATTTTATATTCTGTAAATGAGATGCATCCGGCAGCTCTTCGTAATCCTGAATGGCTTTTTCAATAAAGCTGAATTCTTTGTTGGCTGACCGTATTTCTTTTAATGTTTTACGTTGCGCAGGGGAGTTAAATTCTGTGACTAATAATTGTGCCTGACGCTCAAAATTCAGGATAAGCAAAAAAACAGCAAATAAGATAATGGCAATACAGGCGCAAGATGTACGAAATTTAAGGTTGTTCAACGTCATGCCCCAGCATACTGACAAGCCCTCATCGTAAATGCTTTTTTGAATGCTGACAGCATTGTCGTGGCAAAGACAAAAATCTGTTGCATATGCGTTGTATTTTAATAAGGTTCATTGATGCTGTGTGTAAGTGTTGCGTTTGTAAGGCGGCAACTCAGCACTTTTTCAATGACTGGCTTTATCGCTTCTCTGCCCGTTATATTTCTTGCAGCAATTGTTTTTCTCCCCTAAGCGCCTTAGGGTTATCTTGTATATAACTTACACGAATTAATTGATCTTTGTTAAGGATTCGATAAATAAAGAGGACTAAAATTTTGGCATACGGTTGAAACAGATTGTTTCAGGAGTAATCAATATTCAGAAAATACCCAAAATGATGTGCAAAAAAAGATTGAAAGAATGAGATGGCCGGCAATGCCTTTGAAATCATAATGATAATGAGCGTTGGGTAAAAGCAGAAGCCGGGTTTCCTGATGGATAGGAGGTGCCTCGTGTTTTCAGAAAAGTTTGAACTGGTGGTTTCACTGGTGGTGATTGTGGTTTGGATGGTGATTACCTGCCATCTGTTTTTCCCTCTCGCCTTACCTGCATCCGCCTCAGCTGCGGTTCAGCTGATATCCGGGTCGGGCTTTTAAGCCCGTTTGCCTTGCATAAAAAAAGCCAGCATCAGCTGGCTTTTTTTATTGTTAAATTGCCGGGGCACGGCTCAGGCAGGTTTGATAGCGGCCATCTACGCGCTTGGCAAACCATTCTGTGGTGAGTTTTCTGGTGATTTTAGGGCTGTGCAAATCAATTTGCGGCATAACTTCGCGGCTTGGGTTGCCTGCTAAGTTAAATACCCGCTGGTAAAGTGCGGTCTGGCTGAATCCTGTGACTTTTTCTAATAAAAGATCACGGCGAATTTCTTCATTACTCAGATTTAAGCGTCTGCCCAGCTTTTGCAAAGCTTTTTCTGTGCCACTGCTCTGGCTCATGGCATAGCCTCTTTCATAGCGCAGTAAATCACCATCCAGATCCATTGAATCCCCTGCTAATTTATTCACCGCGGCCTGAAAAGCGGCATTGCGGCTGGCGTAGCGGCCGGCATTAAAATCGGCAAAGCGATAAATCATTTTGCTGTAAGGCGCCGGGTACTGCAGCAGAATGGCGGTGCCAAAATACACGCCGCCCTTGCGGGTAAATACTTCGTTTCTGACGCTGCTGCGGCGTGCATAGGGGTAGGGCCAGGCGCGCACATGGCCTTCGGCAAACTCTACGCTGACTTGCATAGGGCCGCCCGTGCGGATGGGATTACTCATATTAAAAGGCAGATTCAGGCGTTTTGCGTCGCTGGCCAGATCTTCAAACACAGCGTTCATTTGCGCTTCGGTTTGCAGCTTATCGATGCGTTCTTTATAGCTGCGCCCGTCGGGGGAGCTTTTTAGCAGGGCGGTTTGCACGGCGATTAAAGGAATGTGGTACTTGCCCGCTTTTTCTTCAACCTGCTTCCAGACGATTTTGCCCAGCCCCGGCACCGTCGGATCGCCTTGCCAGCTGGATTCCTGCTCAATCACCGCCATAACGGCGCAAAAATATTCCGGGGTATAAGGAATTTTCAGCGCGGTAAAGGCATCCACTAAGTCGTTTTTCCAGCCATTACGCTCGCTGATTTTAGCGGGGAGCAATTTGGCAACCAGCGTTTGGGCTTCAAGCGTGCTGATCTGTTTAACCACCGGTACAGGCGGGGCAACAATCACAGGGGGCGGGGCCACAGGAGCTGGCGCGGGGGGCGGTGCTGTTATTGGCGCTGAGGCAACCGGCTCGCTGACGGGGGCGGGGGTGATGACGGGCGCAGGGCTAATGGGCGCGCTGGCACAAGCTGCAAGCAGGGTGCAAAGCAAGACGGGGGAGAGTTTACGGGGCAGCACGGTTGAGGCCAATTCATACAAAAGGGCGAGCTTAGGACAAAAGCCCTTCGCCCGCCAATATTTTTAGCCTTCAGGATAAAATTTTTTGCTGATGCGATCGCAGTAAGCGATCAGATTGGGCTTGCTGAGCGCATATTCGTGCGCAGCAGAATCAAAAAGCGGGCAAAGTGCGCTGCGCATAAAGGCATAAACCGTTGCATCGGCTGCGCACAGTGTGTCGCCCATTAAATAAGTTTTATCGGCCAGAAAATCAGCCAGCGCATCCAGGTCTTTTTTTGCCAGCTGAATAATATCGGTTTCTTTATGCAGTGCAATGCCCTGAATGCGTAATTTGGTATTCATTTTCCGCCGTACTTTCCAGATGACAAAGCCACGGATCAAAGCTGGAATACGTTTGAAAATTTTCCTGGGGCCCTTATTAAAGTTGGCATCAATGGCCCAGCGGTCTCTGAGCGAGATATAGTAAAGATGCTCTTCCAGCATTTTTTCAAATGCCCATGCAATACCGCGTTCGGCCGGGCTGAGTGCAGCATCAAAGTTAATCTGCTGGCTTTGTTCCAGGTAAAAACGAATCAGCGTGGAATCATCAATAACCCTGTCTTCTGTTTGCAGATAGGGCATCTTTCCTTTTGGGGCTTTGGCATAGCCCCCGGTCTGGCACCGGTAATCGCAGCCCGCCATTTTGAGCAGCAGCTCCGTTTTTGTTACGAAGGGGCTCATATCAGGCAAGCCAAAAGCCGGGCCAAAGGTGTAAAGAGTCATCATCACGTCAGCACCAATCAAAAGATGGGAAAGCTATTTTGCCAGTGTTCTGATGACAATTGTCAACTTCACTCTGTTTGCTGCTTCCCTTTGCTGATCAGCGCCAGGAGCTTTTCCTGCAGATGATCCGGCTCACGCTTGCCATCATGGAACATAATCACCGGGCTGAAGATAGGGGCTTCGCCAATGGAGAGCTGGGCAACGTTATCCGGGCTGATGGTGTAACGGCCCAGTGTCTGGGCCAGAGGCCAATCCAGATCAGGGAAGACCACATAGGCCAGCTCGGAGCACACAATGCGCTCGTGCGTCATCACATCAAAATTAAAATCGTATTCTTTACCCAGCTGTTGCACCGCTGTGAGTGCGGCAGCGCGCTGGTAATCTTTATCGGTGTGGCGCTGATCGCGCAGCACAAGCAGATCATCAATATTCATAAAGTGATCAAGGGTGCTCAGGGTGACACCCGAACGCAGCGCTTCAACAATCCGCTTGCCCTGGCGTACCTGCTCCTGCCACTGGCCGGGAATCAGATCCCATGCGCCGATTTCTTTCAGCTCGGCCTCGCTGCCCAGCCACAGCGCCATATGGCCGTAATGGCCGGGAATCATTTTATCGGTCAGGCGGAAAGGGGTTTTCTCAAGCAGGATATCAAGTGGCTTCATTTCTGCTTCAAGCTGAGATAAGGCGTTTTTATCCAGGCTGCGCAGCTTGCCGCTGCGGGTTTGTACCAGCCCCACCATCTGGCCAAAGCCAAGGCTTAAGCCAAAGCTGAGCGTATTCATCGCTACTTTTTTTTGCTGGTTAAAGTCTTCCAGCATAAAGCCGGTAATTTGCAGCGGGTTGATCCAGGCGGTTTTGCGCTGATTAACATACCAGATGGTGCTTTGGCTGAGCGTATACAGATATTGCTCGGTGGCATTGGGGGTAAGGCCGCTTTCGCGCTGGATTTTAAAATACTGGTCGACTAAATCACTGGCAAGGCGCAATTGAGCATGCACATCGCCAGAGCGGTACTGGTGGATCAACTGATCAATCTGTACGGTGTTTCTGACATCGTAATTCAGCAAATAGCGGATTTCAGAATTCTGCGCATAGGGCTCAATGGCAATCTGGTAGCTGTCCATCAGCACCAGTGCGGCCGCCAGCCCGCGTTCGATATCCAGCAGGGTGTTTTTGCCCACTTCATCATAGGGATTCAGCGAGGGGGCCCATCTGCGCGCGGTATTGCAAAGCTCGGGCAGGCCTGCGGTACTTGGCCTCTGAATATTCAGGCGTATTGGCGAGGTGAGCGAAAAGCAGGGTGCCACGCGCTCTACCTCGGGCATTAAAAGTGCGCGTGCAGCCAGATAGCGTTGAATAATGCTGCGCAATTGCTCGCTTTGCTGGCGGTTTAATTTAGGCGTGTCGCTGCTGCTGATGATCTGGTGCAGCTCGGCAAAGCGATAAGCCTCAGAGCGGATGCTGATCAGCTCGTTGATATGGCTTTGAAAATCCTGCAGGTTGCTGGCCGCATGGGCAGGCAGGCTCAGCAACATCGAGACCAGCAGCGGCTGAAACCAGCGGGTGGCGCGTTGGGTGAAAGATTCAGACAGGAGAGTGCGCGGTTTCATATTTTCTCGATTGCAAAATAAACAGGCAGGCAATGCTGGCAAAAAGGTGCTTAAGCGTATGGCCGGAAAGAATCTGGTGCAGCGCATTAAATAAAACCTGATCTTGCAGCTCGGTGATTTTGGCTAAAATATAGCAAAGGCTTGCAAAAAGCATCAGCCAGAAAGCAGGGCGCCTGCCGCTGATTTGCCATTGCCACAAAGGCAGCAGAATCAAGGGCAAAGCCTGCAGCAATAAATAGGGGCGCAAATCTTGTGTGAATACCCAGTGCCCCACAGAACCCACCGCCCAGAAGGCCAGCGGCACAGCAAACCACTGGCTTTTCAGCTGGCCGTGTAATTGGCTGGCCAGCGCAGCTAAAAAGCCTGCGCAAGCCAGTGCAATCGGTAATCGATCCCAAATCAGCCGCGTGTCATCCGGGGCAAGGTGATACCAGGCCGAGCCCAGCGCGGTAAGAATCAGGCTGAAAAATCCTAAAAGCCAGCCTGCACGGCTGATGCCCCTTTGAGGCCAGCTGAGCTTTAATCCCCATATCCCAATGATGGCAAAGCCGAGGTTAGACAGCACATCTGATAAATTTGGCAGGCCAAAGCCAGCGCGCTGATCCGCAAAATCATGGTAATGCGCATGCTGAGCAATGGGGCCATGCCAGAGCATCAGCAGTGCCAGCAGGGCGATGATGCATAAAGCAGGCTTAAAACGGGCCAGCGTTGTATGGGTTTGATACTGCATTGAATTTATGACCTGGGGCATTTGATTTGAGGGCGCCATTGGTAGTTGTTCTGGACTTTTTCTAAGGTAACGGTCGTGGTTTTAGATAACGGATTGTTTATGGTGCAACGATGGCGGGCCTGAAGTTGATTGTTATCGCTCCAGCGAGGCTCAATGTATTCGGCCGTAATGGAATGATTGTTTTCAGCGACAGACAAACCATTCCAAAGCACTTTTCCCTCTGCATTAAAGATTTTCCACTCTTCCCCATCAAAACCACTGGGCTGTTGGATGGAAAAATATAAAGATAAATCATTCGTAACACGCACGCTCTTGCCTGCTGCAATGATTTTTCCTGTGCGCTCATTTAGCAGCTCGCCAGAAAACATGCCCTCATCCTCTACCAAGATCAGATGCTGCCGGGTTTGTGCATTGTAAGTACAGTAATGCCATGCCCGGCCGGAAAGCGGCTCATCAAAAGGGGGCTTATCTTTAAATAAATGCTTTCCTGCCTGCCAGTTAACTTGCAGGGTATGTGGTTTGATTCTTTTTGCTCCGCTTGGGGCCAGGGCTAAGACGCGCGGGTTTTGAGAATCGTCCTGATCGCAAGAGATTTCAATGTCTTTGGCCATCACCGGGCCGGATAGAATACACATTAAAATCACTGTGAATTTGAACGGATGCTTCATTTTTGCCAGTCCGATATAAAGTTAGGGAGGCTTAGTCTGCAATGGCTTTTATCCAGACCCCGTCTGCATGTGCCGTGTTCATGCTACTTGCCCGGCAGATAGCCTTTAAGGCTATGGATAAACAAAACTGCCCACCAGCGTTAAGTCTCCTGTTTTACGCATAGGCACATTAAACAGCTGTTGTTTCTCATGCAGGGTATTTTCGTTGTTGATGATGGAAAGCTGGGCGATGGTCATGGCGGGTTTTTCGCTGTAGCCGCCGTAGTAATTCACATACACCAGATAGCGGCCCTTGGGCGGGCTGGGGTTGGCGTAGATTTCCGGGCCATAGCCGGAGGTGACGTCCACATCAAGCGCACCGCCATTTTTGCTGACGCGGTTGCCATAATAAGTGTGCTCGCCATCCGGGCTGATGACGTGTAAATCCAAGTCGGTGCTGTTGGTATTCCATGACAGCACCACGCGCAATTTGGTTTGCGGGCGGTCTTTATTGCTATCAAAAAACTGTGTGGCCGCGCGCTCTTTACCATCCGGGCTTTGAATTTCTACACTGTTTGCGCCTCGGCCAAAAGAATAGGGGCGGGAGAAACTGCCATCCGCATCAACGCGCAGCGGCATCGGTACGCCGTTGACGATTAATCGATAAGGCGGATTGTCTTCCCCTTTGGGAGGCTCCTTAGGCGTTTTGCCAATATGCCCGCGAATCAGGGCCATCTTGCCCTGGTTTTCAGGCGTATTCACCAGCGTGGCCGGATACTGTACGTTTTGCGTATAACGCTCAGGCTTACCCGTTGTATTGCGCCAGCCGCCAGCAGGGGCGTCGATTTGCAAACCTGCGGCAGCGGCAAAGGGGCTCAAAAGACAGAGAAACAGGGCTAAAGGCTTCATGGTATGGGTCCGGATAGTGCGTATTAGGGCGGAAATGATGGTCTGTCATCAGGGCTAAGGCATACAAGCAAAACCTAAATCTTTAAACCCACGCCTTGAGCCACGGAGGGCACAGAGAGCACGGAGTTTCACGGAGAAAACCAATCCCAATAAACACGTCATCCCCAGGTGAATCTATTGGAGATCCAGCAATGCCTCTGGATTCCCGGCATATACACACGGGAATGACGCCGTTTTGTTTCAAGATAGTGCGCTGCACTTGGGCCGTAGGATGACAAGACTTTGCTTTTCTCCGTGTAACTCCGTGTCCTCCTTTTCCTCCGTGGTTAAAGATTTGGGTTGTGTAGTCCAGTCCAGTCACTGCACTCCCACCAGGCGTCTTGCCATGGCTTCGATAAACACCTCGTCGTGGCCGCGCGGGTGGTGGCTGAAGGCGAGGTGCAGGTATTCGTGGGCGAGGGTGATTTCATCATTTTCGCCGGCAAGGCCGTGGATATAAATCCGTTTTAGCTGGTGATCTGCAAAGGGAAGGCCACTTTTTAACTGGCAAACGGTATAGCCCGATGGCGGGGCATAGCCGGTTTCCAGTGCCAGTGTGCTATGCCAGCCACGCGCCAGTTGGCCCAGCTTTTGCTGGATTTCTGGTAATGGCTGGCAGGGTGTGCTGGCTGTGGCGTGGTTGCTGGCGAGCAGTAGCATGAAAAGACAAATCCCCCTCAGTCCCCCTTTTTCAAAGGGGGAGGCGTAGTGCTTACTGCCGCCGTTTTGCGCTGAGCAAACATCTCCCTTGTGCGCTGCATAGCTCGCTTCCTCCTTTTGAAAAAAAGGTGGGGGCGCTGACCAAAATACAAAAAAAGAGCTTTTTAGTGCCTTCGGCACGTTGATTTTGGAGCGGTTAGCCACCGCGGGGCCTTCCTTTCTTGCTTCGCCAGGAAACGAAGCCAAAGAAGGCGACCCCACGAAACACGAAAGCCCCTGCGCTGCGGACAATCGGGTCGGCGGCGGGCGGGATTGGCTCGTGCCTCGCTCCCTGGCCGAAACCCCGCCCCGCTTGTTCCTCGCTCCGGCGTGTTTCAAGGGGGCTTTAAAAAGCCCTTTGCAAAGAGCGGGGTTGGTGTGCTTTTCGTTGTTTGCTAATGAAAAAATAATTTGGTTCGCGTCTATGGGGGCCAGGAGGTATTTCGTGCGCTTAGCGAATTTCCACAACACGGGCTGCTCCTTCTTCTATGGCGGCTTCGTCTGGCTGATACATTCTGAAGTAGCGTGCTGCGGGCAGGGTAAAGCGGCCTGCCTGGGTGAAGCGGATAATTTGCCGCTGCACGACTTTGCCATCCAGGACCGCCACAGGCTGGGCGTAGCCTAAGGCGCGCTGCTGCATGGGCTGGACGGCGAGGGTATTTTGCTCGTTTCCTTCGGCATCCTCATATTTATCCTGGCCCGGCAGATTGTCGATATTTAAGCCCCAGTGCTGCTCTTCAACCATCGCGCCCGGTGGCAGCGCCGCTTCAATCAGACCGTAACGATAGGTTTTTTTCGATTGCAGAACGATTTCATCAATATACAGCTTGTCGGTCGCCAGCTTGCTGGTCCACGGCACGGGTTTGGCGGTAAAGCCTGCTTCTCCTTTAGGCTCTAATACATAAAGCTGACGGGTAATGCTCACTGGCAGGGCACTTGCTGCCTTGCTGGCACTATCGTATTTCAGCGTGGCGTTGAGCAGTGCCGGTGCTTTAGTCACCTGAACCGGCAATGTTTCTATGGCTTTGCCGCTTAAACGCCACTCAATGCCGCCGCTGCTGCCCGCGTTTTTGCGCCATGCACCCTGCGGCGCAAGGGGGCTGGCCTTGGCGGTTTTCCACTCATCTTGCAACCACAGCAGGGCGAGGGAGCGTTCTAGTGTTGGCGTGTTCTGGCTGAGTGTGGCCAGCAGCTGTGCGGTGTCAGCTGGCTCGCCGCTGCTCCATGCTGCCAGTGCCTGCAGCCATGGCTCATTGGATTTTTTAAGGCTGAGCGTTGCTGCCTTGGCCGATGCTTTGATGGCGTCCGGCAGCGCAAGCTTATGCTGGCTGGCCAGCTTGCTGACCAGCACCAGCGCGGCTTGTTGGCCTTGCGCCGAATCGGGCGCGTTCATGATATTGGCCTTGGCCGTATTGGCCGAAGGGCTGGTTTTTGCCAGCTGATCAACAAGACCGGAAAGCTGGGTGCGAATTGCCTCGCCCGTGTCGGCAGCCATCCATAAAGTCAGCGCCTGATGCAGCGGCGGCATGGATTTCACTTGATTGGCATACAGCGTTTGGAAGGTTTTGCTGTTGGCCAGCCTTGGGCTTAAACCCAGCGCACGGCTGGCTTGCGATTCGGCAAGGCGTGCATAGCTGGTCAGCATCGGGTCGCCTGCGGTGCTGTCGCCCCACCAGCTAAAGACTGCGCCGCTGCCGCTCATTTTAAGTAAACGTAAACGTGCGTTTTCGATGCGCTGGCGCAAGGCCGCACGCATAGGCGCGGGTGCGTCGCTGAGCTTTTGGTAAGCAAGGCTTAAGGGCAGCAGGCGGCTGGCGGTTTGCTCTGCGCAGCCATAGGGGTAGTCAATCAAATCATCGATTACGCTGCGAAATGCTGCGTCGCCACTGTCTAAAAGCTGCAGGCGCACGGCTTGTGCATCGGCAGGCAGGCTGATGTCGGCCTTACCCTCTTTAAGCTGAATGCTCTGGCTGATCGTGTGCATTTCTTGCGCCGCTTGCAGGCTAAGATCCGTAATCAGCCGGTCGATCAGCTTGCCGCCCTGTTTTAATTCGATGATCAGCTGGCCATTTTGCAGCGGGCCAGTCTCCAGTGGAATATAACTGGTGCCCTTGCTAAGGTTAAGCGTTTGCTCTTTTTGCACGCTGTTCCCTGCGCGCATCACCAATTGATACTGGGCTTTTTCGGCCTGCTGAGTCACGGCGATTTGCAAGCCGGGTGTGTCGCCCTCGCGGAAGGTTTTAGCTGCTGCCCATTGCACATAGGCGGCTTTATTTGAGTTGATATAGTGGGTTTTTTGCCCGACTACACCGTCGTTATCAATCGCTCTGGCCGTAATACGCCAGCGGCTGAGCGCGTCGGGCATGCGGAACTGGATTTTAAGCTTGCCATTGGCGTCGGTTTTCAGCGCGCCATTCCAGTAGGCGGTATCCATATTGTCGCGCCGCGGGCGAACCAGCATTTTTTGCGAGCGCGAGCTATAGCGCATTTCGTCCTCACCCCCAGCGCGCGGCGACCATGCCATATCGTAGCCATAGAAATTTAAGCTGGCGCTGGTGCGCACCGCATTGCGGCGGGCGTGGTAGAAAAAGTCATAAATATCTGGGGTGATTTCAGGCTGCAGCAAGTAAATCATTTCATCGACCACACCAAGGCTAAGCTGGGCTGCTGCGCCTTTGCCTGCCACGCTGCTGTTTAGCTCCAGCGTCACCATCTCGCCGGGTTGATATTCCTTTTTATCGCTCTTAATGGCGATGTCGATTTTGGGCTGGATCACCGCCAGGCCACGGTTCTGGAAGGTATGGCTGCCGTGCTTGATATACAGCACCGAGAAAGTCATATTCGGGCGATAGTCTTTAACAATAGGCAGGCTGATTTTCCATTGACGGGCGTTGATTTTATTCAGCTTAAGCCAATCGCCGCCTTGAGCCAGCGTGGCTTTTTCCTGCACGTTTTCCAGCTCTAAGGTGAGCAGGGCATCGTTTACATCTTCAGGGAAACTCAGCACCCCTTCGGCGGTTTCGCCCACCGCATAGTTTTCGCGATCAAAAAGCAGCGAGATCGAGCCAGGCGCCACATTCAGCCCCTTGCCGCTGACAATAAAGCTGCTTTGCCCAAGCGATTTACCTGCAGCATCCAGCAAATTAATCTGGTAATTACCGGCCTGCTTAAACTGAATATCAAACTGCTGGGCATTGCCCGTGAGTGCACCGCTTTGTGTGCTGCGATCTTCCAGGCGCTGAGCATGCCAGCTGGCGGGTTTATTCTGTCCCGGCCAATCGCTGATCAGCTTAAAGCGGGCGGTTTCATTAGGTGCAGAAAACTGCTTGTCCGGCACGATGCGGTAGCGGCTGGCGGCGCTGTCGATCAGCACTTCGCGGCTGGCCGTTACAGGGTAAGCGCCAGACTGGCTGCCGATCACACGCAAGACATAGCGGCTGGGGTCTGTCGCGGCAGGCAGGCTAAAGCGGGCATTGCCGCTGGCATCCAGCTTGAGCGTGTCTTGTTTTACTTTAAGGGGGAATAAGCCTTGATATTGAACTTCGGCATTTACCATGGATACCCGCTGGCTGCGCAGCACCAGCTCTACGCTGGCACCCGCCACAGGGCGGCCATCGGGATAGCGCATGCTGACTTTGCCGCTGACTTCTTCGCCGGTTTTAAGCGCGGCCTTGTCTATGTCAATGCTGATATCGTAATGCGGCTTGGTGTATTCAGATACGCGAAACGGCGCGGCATAGGGCGTGTTCTGATAAACCAGCCTCAGCTCATAGCCACCTGCCACGGCATTATCAGGCAGGGTAAAGCGGCTGATTGCGCCATCACTGCTGATTTTGATTTCCTGACGCGATAATTCGGTGCCCGCAGGATCGCGCAGCATCAGTTGCACGGTTTCAGATTTAAGCCGGCTGCTTTCGCGGGCGCTTTCAAACTGGCGGCCAGCCAGCGATACATTCACTTCATCGCCAGGGCGGTAGAGCGGCCGGTCGGTGACGATATACAGCTTGCTGTTGTTTACCTCGGCAGGGTAGTAGAAATTCTCTGAAATCATTGCGCCGCCCTTGCTGTCTGTGCCGTAAACATAGCTTTGCTCGGGTGCGGTTTTTTTAAAGACGGTGATGCCTTCTTTATCGGTGTCGCCCGATTTTAAAGTGCCATTGCCGTCGCTCCATACCAGCTCGCTGTCGGCTACGGCTGCGCCGCTTTGTTTATGCGCCGTCCATGCCAGCATTTGCTCGCTGGATACCTTGGTAACCAGCGCGGTATCAGAGACAAACAGCAGGGTGGCTGCACGGTAGCTGCCCAGATAGCCTTCGATAATATATAAGCCCGGAGCCAGCTTGCCCAAAGGCACGCGAACATTGCCAGGCGTGACGCCGCGCTCGCTGCTGCTGCCTTCTAAACGGCCGGCTTTATTCGCGGCTTCTGGTTTGGCCAGATGCAGCGGATAGCGAAACTCGTTCACCAGCTCAAAACCTTTAAGCGGCTGATACTGTCGCACTGCGGTATAGCGGGTGGTGGTGGGCGGCGGGGTTTTGAGTGCAGGTGCAGCTTGGGTGACGGCGCCACGGGCAGGCGCAGAAAACACCCGCTGCCATGCTTTACGAGAGCGGGCATACCATTGGTCCCACAGATAGCGCAGTGCATTGGCCGCGCCTTCACCCTGATAGTTGCCCTTCAAATCGAGCTTATGCGGATCTTTTTGTTGCTTCAGAAAATCCAGCGGCTTAGGCACGCGATAAACCAGAATATCGACACCGCCATAGCTTTGCGCATCGTAAGTGGATGCTTCCAGCCGCACAGTGGCTTCGTCTGTGCTGGCAAAGCCAGAATCAGACAATAAATAAAACGTATTGCCGCGTACGGCGTAATCGGCAGCAAAGCCGGGGGCACTCAACAGGCTGCAGATTAAGAGGCAAAGGGCAAGAAAGCCAGGCGATAGATGCCGATAAAATTGGGATTGTCGTTGCGTGGCTGCCATCGCGTGTCTTTCCATTGCATTAATTGATCGATTCTTACGGCTCTTAAACCCGAGTCTTTTGGGTGGACCGTACCGGTGTGGTAGGCAATATAACGACCAGTCCAGACCATCACATGCTGATCGTCACCCTGGTCAAAAAAAAGTAAATCACCTGCCTCTGCCTGATTAATATCTTTGCCTATCAGGCGGGCATTGTTTTGCACCAGCCCGAAGGCGGGTACATAGGCGGCACGTTTGCCGTCAGATTGCTTCCAGTTGTGCCGTAAGGCATCGCGGCTGGCCGGACTTAAATCCACTTCTGGCGGTAAGCCTGTCCGGCTGATGCCATTACTTTGCAGCCATGCCGCGTCGTGCTTTTGCAAGGCTTCTGCCACCGCAAAACGCACCAGCCCCGCGCAATCTCTGTGCTGCCAGCGCGGGTTTGGGCCCTGGCGAAGCTGCTCATTCACAATCCGCACAAACCAGCCCCGAAAAGCCTGCGTTTGCGCCGGGTTGAGCACGGGGTCAGCGGCAAGGCTGGTGGTGCTGAGCAAAATAAGGCCAGTGCAGAGATATTTACTTAAAAACACAGAAGCTTGGTTTCCTTGTGCTGGGGGTGATATTCGCTGTTGTTTGGAGCATTTGCCAAATGTGGCGGTTTTCATTTTATTTACGCTAAACAAATTCAAAAAGATCTTGTTTTAGTGCCTTCGGCACGTTGATTTTGGTGCGGGAGTCCCCCGCGTGGGACTCACTTTCTTGAACGGCCAGAAATCCTAGTACGCAAAGAAGGCCGCCCCGGCCAGCACGAAACTGCGGACAGCTGCGTCTGCGGAACTCGCTTCGCTCAAACAGGCATCAAAGAAACCCCGCCTGCTTGTTCCTCGCTTCGGCGTGCTTCAAGGGGAGATTTAAGCCCCTTGCTACGAGCAGCTATCTATCCCCGCAGTCATCGTAGGGTGGGTTAGGCCGCTCTTGATGCTCATTAGGGCGCTGATTTATTTTGGCCGTAACCCACCCTAAGGATTGCCTTTTTCAGTGAAACTCCGTGTTCTCTGTGCCCTCCGTGTTTCAAGATTTGGGTTTGTCATTTCCCCATAAATCACTTTGGACTCTTCCACTCCAGTCTCTCCCAGTGCTGATCTTTGCGCTGATCCGCGCTGGGGCTAAGTTGCAGGCCGGTGTTGGAGAACTCGCCTATCGCTGTGATATGCGGGATCAGATAGGTAACGGCAGCGTTTTGCAGCAGGGGCTGTGTTTTGCCTGGCAGCGTGGCCATCGTGGCGGTGGTCAGTAGTTTGGAGAGCGCTTCCGGGGCGATATAGCCTTGTTTCGGGCCTTCCATTCTGTCTGCCAGTGCGGCGTAGCGTTTTTGCTGTACGGCCATGGCGGTGCTGACGAGTTTGCTGTCTGGCGAGAACACGATGGATGATCCGGATTGCGCCATGCTGACGTCAAAATAGCGGCCCAGCGTGAGCTTGTCGACATCAGGCGCGGCGTCTTTGGCGTCTTTACTCAGGTTGCCATCGTCAGCGCTCACTGCGCGCTGCAAGAGCAGGCCATCATCTTTTTTGCTTTTTCTGACCGGCAGACGCGATGCTTCTTCGTCACGCAGGCTGGCTTCACTTGCGCCAATCAGCCAGTCAAACAGCTTGGGGGCGTGTCTGGCAAATTGCTTGGGTTCGCGGGTTTGGGCCAGCAGCAGCGGGGCGTAGATGGATGAATCCGGATACCAGCACACGCCAGCGGCAGGCTCCAGCTGCGCCAGCCATTCGGCGGGGATATTGGCTTTTTTGCTGACGGGCTTGAGTGTTTTCCAGTCCACAGGGGCGGACAGACAAAGTGCCGCGCCATCGGGGGCAGATTGCCAGAGCGCCATACCATCCCAGCGGGTCTGCTGGTTAAGCAGTACATGGCTGAACCAGCCGTTTTCTTTGCTGACATCCATGCGCAAGGCTTTTACATTGGCAAAGAGGCTTTGATAGCCAAA
Source organism: Iodobacter violaceini (assembly GCF_011601265.1). Classification (GTDB taxonomy): domain Bacteria; phylum Pseudomonadota; class Gammaproteobacteria; order Burkholderiales; family Chitinibacteraceae; genus Iodobacter; species Iodobacter violaceini. Next base: position 26,523 of record NZ_JAAOLX010000008.1, on the reverse strand, counting down.
TGAAAGATATTTCATATTCGCGACCACCGCATGGCCGCTGCTGGCGGCTTGTATGCCGTAATGCTGGAGTAAAGGATTGGCCTTGTCATCCAGCAGGCCGCCTAAAATTTTAGTCCAGGCGGCGGCCTGTTTGCCTTCCAGCCAGCTTTTATCAGAAAGCACGACCAGCTTATTATTTTGGCTGAAAAACCAGATGGCGTCGTCATTGCCATATTGCAATTTATACAGTGGCACCTTGCCTATGCTGCCATCTGCGCTGAGCTGATTGTCGCTTAATGAAGCCTTAGCCACCCATTGCAGCAGGCTGGCAAAATTGTTTTTTGTGATTCGCAGCACCCAGTGCCCGGGCCGGCCATCGTCGCTTTTCCACATCGCCATTTCGGCAGGTTCGGAAAGCAGTGCATTCATAAAACGGTCTTGCAGATTCAGCTCGTGCTCAAAAGCAATCCGCCTGAGCGAGCCTTCCAGGCCAAGTTTGTCCGGGTGGTGTTCGTAATAATCCACCGCGTCTTCAGTGAGTACTTTTTTAAACAGCGGCACTTGCATCAGCGCGGCAGGCAGCTGCGCTAAATCAGGGGTCGCCAGCACAATATCAGGTGCAGCCAGGCCGGCAGCCAGCGCAATAATCGGCGTATCCAGCTTAGGCGGGATTTCTTTGCCGGGTTTAAATACCCAAAAAGCCGCTGCAGCAGAAATGCCACCAAGCGCCAGGAGCCATTTTATGTGGGTTTTGTTCATAGTAGGGGTGAAGAGGTCCGGTGTGCGCTGAGTTATTGTAAGCTATGCGGTGGATAATTATTATAAGGTGAAATATGTGTGTCAGTATTTTTTTGTAAAAAATACCCTGTGGTCTGATACAAGCGGCATATGGCACTGAAAACCGCTTTGAGGCGGGCAAGAGTAAGCTTAGTTCGATGTTCTCCGGCTGGCTCACCTATGATGACTGATCACTGCTGCTAAGGGGATGGAAATGAAGCCGCTGATCACACTGATGATGTTATGGATGCTGCCCCCGGTTTGCTATGCCGAGCCCTCTGAAGTGAATATGGTTTTATGCCACGAAGAAGAAGACTCTTACCCTTGGGTATTAAAAAACCGGCGTGGGCTTGATCTGATGTTATTAGACAAGGTGGGCGTGAAATTAAATATAAAATTTAAAATGTTGCCCTTGCCCTGGGTGCGTTGCCTGCATGAATTAAAAAACAATCATGTGGATGGTGCATTTAAGCTGAGTTTCAGCACGGATCGTCTGGCGCTGGGCCAGTATCCCATGCTGGAAGATAAGCCTGATATTGCACTAAGGCTGCATTCAGACAGCTACAGCCTTTATAAAATTAAAGGCAGTGCAATGAAATGGAATGGTGAAAAAATCAGTCATTTAAATGGAGGCGTTATTGGCGCTCAAACCGGATTCACGATTATTAGCCAATTAAAAGAGTTGGGTGTGGCTGTAGATGATCAGTCACGCAGTGCAGAAGTGAATTTTAAGAAATTAATAGCCGGCCGGTTTGCCGCCGTCGCTTTGCATACGAATGAAGGAGATATGGAGCTGAGTTTAAATGCAGATTTTTCAAAACAGATTGAAAGAGTTTTGCCGCCTTTAATTGAAAAAAATTATTATCTGGTGTTGTCTCATCATTTTTATCAAAACAACACCAGTTTGTCGCAGCAGATATGGCTCACGCTGGCTAAAGTGCGGGAATCTTCTGAATTTAAAAGAATGGTTTCGCAATTTCGCTAAGCAATGAATTGAATGCCAGATGCCATTGGGGCCGGTTAAAAACCGGCGCAGAATTCAGCGGCTTTGCCTGAAGCGATTTACCTGATCTGTATGCAAATTAAATACATTGCCGTTTATAGTCAGACCTGATTGTCACTTTGCGCCTTCGCCTGTTTAATCCCTGTTTCTGCCAGCCATGGGCTTTGTGCAAGGCTTTGCTGATTGGCCAGCAGCGTTAAATATTCGCGCGCACGGGTGATGGCTACATAAAAATGCCTGCGCTCATTGGCCGAATCTGCACTCTCTCTCAGTACCCAATCCCCCAGCTGAGGCAAGATCACATGAGCCCATTCGCGGCCCTTGGCTTGCTGCACGCTGCTGACCACCACGCGCTGCTTATTAAATTGCTGATAGCGCTGGCGGCGCTTCAGCCCGTCTTTGCTGTAGGCGTCCGTGCCTGCCTTGCCCAGTTCGGCGATCAGTGTTTTGAATAGTTGCAGGCGTGCTTTGGCCGAGCGGGCGGTAGGGGCGGTAAGGGCGACGAGAGGCTTTAAGTTAAGCTGCTCTGTGAGCTCTTCAAGTCGCCGGGCTAAAGGCACTTTTTCTTCTTTGATTCTGACAAAGGCCAGATGCTCCATCGGCGCGGGGATCAGTCCTTTTAAAATAGCGTAGGCATCGGGCAGCCAGTCCAGGCGGTAAAGGGGTTTGTTTTCATGATCGGTACTGATCAGCTCTTTTTGAAAGTTGCTGATTTGCTCTTCGCTGATTTCCCATGCCGGCGATTGGATCAGTGCTAAAAACGCATCGACATCGCTGCTGTCATGCACGATGGGTGTGTTGCTGGCCAGGTAGCAGATGGCCTGGCAAAGCAGGGCGGCCTGACGCAAAAAGTAGGGTCGGCTGCCTTCCATACGGTAGGCGATGCCCGCATTAAACAGCGCGTCTTCGATAGGCTTGGAGGCGTCGGCTTCACGCACGAGGATGGCGCATTCGCTGAGGCTGCGACCGGTGGCCTGCCAGTCTTCCAGAAGTGCGCTGGTGTCGGCTTCCTGCTCAACTTTGCGCAGCTTGGGACGCGTGTAATGGCTGGCTTTGGAGCGCACTTCAATCGGGCTGCCCAGCGGCTTAATCAGACGGCTGGCGATCTGATCAAGGGGGCGGCCAAAGCGAAATGAGCGGGATAAACCAAAGGGTGTGGATTGCGCTTCCCATGCTTTAAATGCCGAAAATGTGGTCAGGCCGCGCCATTCGTAAATATCCTGCGCATCATCCCCCACCACCAGCATGCGTACGCCAGCTGCTTGCATATGGCGCAAAATTTGTTCGTGTACTGGCTTAGTATCGTGAAATTCGTCCACCAGTACCCAGCGAATGCCAAGCTGCTTCAGATCTTTGGCAATCATTTCCGGCTCCCGCAATAAATCAAATGCGGCATCACCGGGGGCCAGAAATTCTAAGCGTTCACGGGCATTTTCAAAGCGTTTAAACAGGCGGTAACGCTGACGGCTAAGGCCGAGGCGCATCAGCGCATCGTCCACATCTAATTCATCTTCTTCCTCGTCCAGCTCACCCCACAGTGTGAAAGGGGGGGTATTAAATGACAGACTTACTTTTGCATCGTCGATAAACTGATGCAGCATGGCCAAAGACTGGCTGTCGCGGGGAATGCGCACTTCGTCCTCGGGCAGACTATCGTTCAGGATGTCGATGGCTTCGTTCATGGCCTGGTCAATTAAATTGGCCAGCACGTCGGGCCGCTGCCGTCTTGGCCTGAGCCTGGATCGGCCGGAATGCTGAGCAAACACCCGCAGGGCATAGCCATCAAAGGTGTAAGATTGCGGCGGTGGCAATTCTGGAAAATGGCTGCGGCAGCGTTTGATAAAGGTATCCCGCCCGCTATTGGAAAAGGTAAGCACCAGCGGGCTATGGCCCTGGCTGTGCAGTTTTTTATAAGCGGCAACCAGTGTGGTGGTTTTACCTGTGCCTGCACGGGCGCAAATGAGTCCGCAGGGGGGGTGAGGGTGTTCCAGCCAATTAAAAATGGCCTGATGTTCACTGTCCCATTCCAACTCGTGCATGATGTTCTTCTGTAAGTGCTGCGTAAAATACGCGGGATTTTAAAATTGTATTTGCCAGGCGCAAGTGTTTTTACACTGCCCTGCATGATAAATCAGGATGGATATGCGTAATTGGATTAAATGCAGTCTTGCTTCTGTGGCGTTCTGTGCGCCATGGGCTCAGGCAGACAACTTGTCGGTTCTTGCCGGTGGGATGAAGAGTACTCAAAGTGACGAGACATCTTACGCATGGACGTTGTCTTATATGCATGATCTGAATGAAGACCTGGCCGTGAGTTTTTCCTGGCTGAATGAAGGCCATGTGGATGATCATCATCGTGACGGGCATACCTTTCAATTGTGGGGGAAAACCAAACCACATCCCAATGTAACGCTGGCTGCAGGTTTAGGTCCCTATCGTTATTTTGATACCACGCGGCGAACGTCTGAAAGCCGTGGGTATTTAAACGAGCATGGCTGGGGGGGGATTTTTAGCTTACAGGCAACCTGGCAGGGTGAAAGTAACTGGCAGTATCAGCTGCGCTTGAATCATATTGAAACACCACACAGCATAGATACCAATTCAATTATGCTGGGTATGGGGTATCAGCTTTCACCTATGGCTTTTGATGATATCAGTTGGCCTGGCGCCAGGGGCAGGCAGGAGGTGGTGCTTTATCTGGGGCAGACCATTGTAAACAGCTTTGGTTCAGAGCTGGCTGATGCGGCTGCTTTGGAATATCGCTATGCTTTTGCCCCCGGAGTAAAGGCTTCGGCTGAGTTTATCCAGGAAGGTGAAACGAATCGTTTGCGCCGCAGTGGTATTGCTTTGCAGGCTTGGTATGAGCCCAGCTTTTTTGACGATAAATTCAGTGTAGGTCTGGGGGTAGGGCCTTATTTTTCCCTGGGTAAACGCTACCGGAATAATCGCCCTGATGAAGAGAAAAAAGCAGTTTCGGGTCTGATTACGCTCGCAACAAGCTACCGGTTTAGTGATCACTGGCGCGCCCGTGTGGCGTGGAACCGCACGGTGACTTCATATGACAAAGATACCGATGTGATTTTACTGGGGCTGGGTTATTCGTTTTAAGTAAACAGCAGCTGCAAGGTTGCTGTCTGACTAGGGCAGATAAGGTGTGGGGTTGATTGCTGTGCCCTTAAAGCGCAGTTCAAAATGCAGCATCACCTTATCGCTGTCGCTATTACCCATTTGGGCGACATTTTGTCCCTGCTTAACGCTCTCGCCATCTTTAACCATAATTTGCTGGTTATGGGCGTAAACGGTCAGGTAGTCTTGATTGTGCTTAATAATTAATAGCTTGCCATAGCCGCGCGCCTGCGAGGCATAAATGACTTTTCCACTGGCGGCCGCGTAAATTGCTGATCCGGCGGTTCCGCCAATATTTATCCCCTTATTTGTTTTGCCATTAAAGCCTTGCAAAACGGGGCCTTTATTGGGCCAGGCCAGCTCTATGGCAGGTGCCTTTGCGGGGGCTGGTGCTGCAGGCGGGGGCGCAGGTTTGGGTTTGGCCGGGGTGCTGGTCTGGGGAGCGGGGCTGCCCGGGCCCACTTTAAGAATTTGTCCGGTTTGAATCGTGTTATCGCTCAGCTGGTTTAAGCGCTGAAGCTCACTGACGCTGCGTCCGGTGCTCCTGGCGATGCTATAGAGCGTATCCCCGGATTTAACCTGGTATAAGCCATCGCCAAGCGGGGCTGTGCCGCAGGCACTGACGAGCAGAAGGAGCAACAGAGCGCGGCAGGAAGAAAAGGATGGGCAGATAAGCATGCATCTATTTTAACATCCTGTGTAAGGACTGCTGAGGGTATTAATTGGAATACACAAAAGGCTGCTTAATGCTTAATTGTTCAGCTGGCCAGCCGGGCATCCGGCGCTTGCTGCGGATGCCCGATTTAAAATCAGTATTTCTCAGACTGTTTATACATTCATGGCCATCGTAGCCATGTTGTCAGCCTGACCTGGCTCTAGCTTAAACGATAGCGGCTGACTTCTTTTTGCATGGTGTCTGCAAGCGTGCGTAATTCTTTTGCTGATGCAGCTTCGTGCAGTGCTGCGGCATGGGCTTCTTCTGCCATGCATGCAGTGCGCTCAACCTGCAAGGCCATGGCGTGGCTGGCCGCGCTTTGCTCATTGATGGCAAGCGAGATATCGCTGACTTGCTCTACGACCGAGTGTGCTGCACTGCGAATTTCACGCATGGCATTGCCCGCTTCGCTCACGAGTGAGACGCCCTGATCAACCCGGCCAACGACATCCAGCATGCGCTCCGCTGCACGATTTGCACCCTGATGGATGCGGTCTGCCGAATCCACAATCAGCCGGGTAGATCGGGTTGTGCGCTCCGCCAGCTTGCGTACTTCATCGGCCACCACGGCAAAGCCACGGCCTTCTTCACCCGCGCGGGCCGCTTCAATGGCCGCGTTCAGGGCCAGTAAGCTGGTTTGATCGGCAATTTCCTTAATGATCTGCACCATGTTCTGGATTTCTTTATTGCTTTCCTGCAGTTCACCAAGCTCCCGTGACGCCTCATCCACCTGGGCGGCGATGCCATAAATTTGTTCAACGGTATTGTCGATGATGGTAATGCCCATCTCGGCCTGAGCGTGAGCTGTCTGGCTGACGTTATGCGTGACATGGCTGCGCCCGGCAATCAGGCTGATGCTGCTGCTGACCTCTTCAACGGTGGAGGCCATAGATGATGCCGTTTCACTGGCCGTTTCTGCATTAACAGACTGCTGTACTGCCATTTGCGCAAGCATAGTTGCGGCCTGATTGACATCCTTGCTGTTTTTTTGAATTTGCTGGAAAGATCCCTGGATATGAATGAATACCTGATTAATGGTTTTGACCATTCCGCCAATTTCATCATGGCTGTTTTGCGGAATACGCAAGGAAAGATTTAAATGGCTGGCAATGTTTTGCATGGTATTAACGGTATCTTGCAGTGGCCTGCGGATTTGCAAATAAATATAACTGCCAAAACCCAGTAATAAAATGCAACTGATAATCACAATGCTCAAAAAAATGATTTTGGCTCTTTGCTGCTGAGCGTTAAAAGATTCACGCGCTTGCGCGATGGCCATAGCATTTTCATCGGCTAGTTTTTTTAATTCAGCGTTCACTTGCATGCCCGCGCTTGCGCCATATTGCTGCACATAGGCCTGGGCTTCTTCTTCCTTATTTTCTTTTGAAAGCTTCAGTACTTCAGTCAAAATCGGGAAATAGGCATTTAGTGCGGTGCTGAGTGCCGTGGTATTGTTCGCCCAGTGATTCGATTTTAATTTTTGAACGGATTCATCTATTTCCTGTGTTAATTTCTGAATACGGGGTTCACGTTTCTTTTTACTTTCGGTATCTTGAGCCATTACGTGCTGATAAAGCTGAACCCGCCGCTCTTTAAATGAAAGGCTGATTTGATTCAGTGTGTTAATAGCAGGAATATTCTGCCCGGTGATGGTTTGTATGGATACATTGGCATCATTTAATTGTTGCCAGGCGATACTGGCAATGAGTAATGAGGCGCTGAGGGCCAGCGCAATAAGAATAATAAGTCTTTTAGAAATCGTCATACCGGTCTTTTATGTTTTATGCCAAACGAGGGGGCGGATCATAGCCCTAAGTACATAAAAATGGCATATAAATAACAATGATTATTGTTATCGGTATGATTTGTATAGGTATTTTAACTTACGCGCAATCTAAAAAGACAGCACCTCTGTAATGAGGTGCCATGGGGATTTTTCTTGATTTTTGCGCCTCACTTTCTCAGGCATTTTGTTTCCTGAAAGAGTAAAGCACGCAAGATGGATATTAAATCGTTAAACTGTTTTTGCAGTGTAATAACATTTAGCGCACATGGCTAAATATCTTGAATTGCCCCCAATCACAATTTGTTCGCCCGATATTTCACGGAAGCCTTGTGCATTAATTCGCGCGTTCATGGTGGCTTTTTTGCCGCAAAGGCAGATGGTTTTCATTTCTTCCAAATCATCGGCCAGAGCCAGTAAAAAGGCTGAACCAGGGAAGGGCATGCCTAAGAAATCTGCGCGCAGGCCGTAGCAAATCACAGGCAGGTTATGCTGATGCGCCAGAACGTGTAATTGCCTGACTTGATCGGGGCTTAAGAATTGTGCTTCATCAATTAAAATACAGGCGACTTTTCTATTTTCGAATAGTTGGCTGAAGTTGGTTTCGGCACTGAATATTTCTGCCTGGCGCGTGACCCCAAGGCGGGACGCCACCGTGCCAACGCTGTGCCGGTCATCAATTGCGGCGGTGAAGAGCGCAATATTCATATCGCGCTCTTCATAATTATGGGCAACTTGCAGCATGGCCGTTGATTTACCCGCATTCATTGCGGAGTAGCGAAAATAGAGTTTGGCCATGGGCGGGGTCTCGGCAAAAAGGCCGCATTCTACGCCGTAAAAAGCGTGCTTGCGAGCAGGCTTTGCGATGTTTTAGCCGCAGGCCTGCACAGCTTACGGCTGCTTAAATACAATCAAACAGCAGCAAACGCCGCCCTGACTTCGGCAAAAGGATAATCTGCCAGCTTGCCAAAGTAAGCCATCTTGCTGGCACGGTATTTGGTCAGAATGGGCAGCGTTATACCGCAGAGAAAGCAGCTTAAGATATGCGCGCTCAGTGGTTTGCCCGCTTTATTTTGCAGATCAGCACACATGGCTTCCAGATCTAAATCATTAACTGGTACCAGTGCTGGCGGCGCCGGGAGAGTGGCAGGTTTGCCATGGCATACGCTGCAATGGCCACAGGTAGCTGGCGCGTTTTCGTCGCCAAAATAGACTGCAAGCGAGTGGCTAAGGCATTCTGTGCTTTCAAAAAGAGACAGCATCTGTGTTAGCCGGCCAATCTCTTTTTGTTCCTTGTCACTAAACTGGCGATAAAGCTGTGCAGATAAGCGCTCAGTATCAATGGCGGCGAGCACCTGATAAACATCAGTCATTTGCTTGGTTTCAAGGCGCAGATAGCCGCTTTCATCAAGGTATTCCAGTGCGGTAACGGCACGCTGGCGCTGATCAGGAAACTCTGCAAGGAAAGAGTCAAAATCAAAGCTGTACCATGTGCGTGCCAACCTTGAGTGCCTGAGCAAAGAGGCAATAAATTCGCGGCGCTCTTCTTTAAAACTGCCCAGTAAATCGGCTTCACTCATTTGCAGTACAAAGCGGTATTCACTGTAATAGCTGTAAAGCGGCTGAATGATGCCCAGCATATTTAAATAGACCAGCAGGGTTTTTAAAGGCAGCTGGCGAATATTGCTTTGCGAAGATAAATCGTAAAGCGTCATTTCCCATTGGCTGCTGTCTGTGTTTTCAGCGATATTTTGTAAAACTCTGGCAATGGATGCCTGCTCTGGTGTATCGCCATATACAAAGTTTTGCAGCAGATTTAATCCATCCTGGCTGCCCAGCAGGGTGCAAAGTGATTTTTCGCCATCCCGCCCGGCGCGGCCAATTTCCTGGCTGTAGTTTTCTACTGATTTAGGCAGGTCGTAATGTATTACCTGGCGGATATCGCTTTTATCAATGCCCATGCCAAAGGCAATGGTGGCCACAATCACTTGTGACCCGCCCCGCATAAAGTCATCCTGAATTTGCTGGCGAACCACATTATCCAGCCCGGCATGATAGGCCGTGGCTTTATATCCTTTATTTTGCAGCATGGCGGCCACAACTTCGGCCGTGTTTTGCTGCGTTACATACACCACACAGGGGGCGTTGGGCGTTTTGCCCAGCACATGGATCAGCGTGGCGTCTTTATGAGCGCTTTCGGTGGGGCGGATATGCAGGTGTAAATTGGCGCGATAAAAGCCAGTAACAGTGACGTGCTGGTCGCTGATGGCAAATTTGGCGGCCATGTCTTTAATCACCGCCGGTGTGGCTGTGGCCGTGAGCAACAATGCCTGCGGGATTTTTAATTCGCGCTTGTAATCGGGTAGTTTTAAGTAATCCGGGCGAAAGTTATGGCCCCATTCGGAAATACAGTGTGCCTCGTCGATCACCATCAGTGATACAGGGATTTGGGCGATGAAACGCCGGAACCGCTCATTTTTTAAACGCTCAACGGACACCATTAAAATCTTTAGTTTGCCTTCCTGCGCATCTTTCATGACTTGCTGTGTTTCTTCGCGGCTTTGGCTGGAATCAATAGCAGCCGATACGATGCCCTTGCCTTGCAAAAATGCCAGCTGATCGCGGATCAGGGCCAAGAGGGGGGAGATCACCAGGGTAAGATGGGGCATCTGTAAGGCTGCAAGCTGGTAACACAACGATTTCCCCGATCCGGTAGGAAAAATCGCCATTGCCGAATGTCCGTCTGTCAGTGCTTCAACGACTTCACGTTGACCATTGCGAAACTGGCTAAAACCGAAATAATCTTGAAGTTGTTCAGAAAGCGGTACGGCGTTGGGCATAAGACTTTGATTCCAGAGTGCAAGATAACAAGTTGAAACATTTCAGTGTGGCGGGGCCGAATATTAACAGAGGTGTAAGATTTTTGCCGAGTTATCGATGGGCATCGTGGCTTTTGTGTTGGCTGGTTCAGGATAAATACAAAGGCTGCTTATTAAGCCTTCAGGTTTTAGCCTGGCGGTATGCTGCAACTTTGTTGAACCTGCATCGGATTAAAGCCGGTCATATTTTACTGTTACTTTTATTAAGCAGGTGTATGCTTAAGCTATTGATTTGTATTGAATGGGCGCAGCAATGACTACCATTTCCTCATCGGTCACAACAAATTATTCTTCATCGGTTCAGCCGGTTTCTCAGGGCAGCGTCGCTGCTGAGCCGCTCAGAGTGCAGCCGCAGGAAACACGCGACAAGATCAAGCCCGTTGCTGAGCAGGTGTATATCTCTAAACAGGCACAGCAGCTTTATGACACTTATACACGCAGTACAAATAATGCAAACGAGCGCTACAGCACGGATTCATCGGCCGATCAGTCTGGTGGTGCAAATGCCGGGCAAGTGGCGGATGCTTTGAAAACGGTACAAAACCGGCAAACTGCACGTGCTTTGTTTGAATATAAACAGCAGCAGTCAATAGAATCAGCGCCGAAACCAGAGCCGCAGGAGCCTGCAAAGCCAAGTACATCCATTCAGGCCATTGCCTGATACTTAATTGCCTTACAAAAAACCAGCGTAAGCTGGTTTTTTTATGCACAAAACAAACAGGCGTGAATAGATTAAACAGGCAAGGCGCGTTGCTCTGCCCGCCTGATCATGCCTTTTAGCAATAATGCCTGCACAATGGTCGCCATATTCGAGCTGGCCCAGTAAACGCCAATAGCTGCAGGCAGGGTACTGAGCGCGATGATGGAAACAATCACCGGAATCATCATAACGAGCATGCTGCTGGTATCACTGGCTGCGCCGGGCATAAGGATCAGGCCGAAAAACATCAGTACACCCACTAAAATATTTAACACAAAATCAGGCTTGGCTAAGCTGGCGAGCCATAGAAACTTTGATGTAAAGCCCGTGCCGCTTAAAGCATGGAAAAACCCCATGCCAAATGCACTGCGCGAGGCCATATTGCCGAGCATTGCCTTAGTAAAAAATGAAATGCCATGTTCACGATATAGCGCCATGGTTTGCTTTATGAGCTCGCCTGGATTGCTCTTATGCTGCTCACTTAGCCTGGCCTGCATGGGTTTGAGCTTAGCCATAGCCAGCTTGTTTTTATGCATTTGATGCGCCGAGGCGAGCGACAGCGGCATCAGGGCGGCACGCACGCAGAACGTCATCAGCATAATGGAGAGTGCTTCAGAAATGCCCAGGGGGGATGTCAGCATGCTGATATTTTCTGCAAGTAAATTCGTCCAGAGGGCCCAAAGGTCCATTCCTATCTCCATTATGTTTAAGTGGCTGGTTTTAATTGCGGCTGAATAAGGCGAGTCTGATTCCGAAAGTAATAAAAATCGCCCCGATGGCTCGGTCTGTCCAACAAGCAAAAGTATGGCTGATTCGAATGCGCTGGCTGATTTTGGCCGATGTGATGGCTAAAAAGTGACACCACAACATGCCATTGGCATTGAATATGCAGCCAAGTAAGATAAATGCAAGAGCTTTGGAAGGGGAATGATCAGAAATAAATTGCGGCACAAAGGCCAGGAAAAATATGGCTACTTTGGGGTTGAGTAAATTACAGAAAAAACCTTGTAGGAAAACCGCCCGGTAAGCCAGTGCTTCTACTGGCTGACTGATCACTGGCGTAGCTGACCTGTTTAATAAAAGTTTGCCACCCATATAGATTAAATAGGCAGCACCGATGTATTTCACAATTGTAAATGCCATCGCTGATGTGGCTAATAGCGCAGACAAGCCCAGCGCTGCAGCAAAAATATGCACCAAAGTGCCGCTGCCTATTCCCAGTGCCGCGGCCGAGCCAGATCGCCAGCCCTGCGCTGCGCTGCGTGAAACAATCAATAGAGAATCCGGCCCCGGAGCCATATTCAGTAAAAGGCCGGAAACAATAAACAGGCCCAGGTCGTGAATGCCAAACATCTGCGCGCCTTAATTAAAAAAATTAAGGCGCGCATATTAGCATTTTGCTTGCAGCTGGTGGCCGTGTTGTAAGGGCTGGTGCTTGTCAGGGGGGGATTATTGGGTATCTAATCCGTTTTTTTAAGTACTCTGATCGCTTCCAGCGCCATCTCCAGCCGCACTGCTCTTGTACCCGCCACCACCACATAATTTGCGCCGCTGGCTTTTAAATCTGCTTCGTAAAGATCAAACAGATCATCTCTGTCGTTGGGGTTTTCGCGCAGGGGGTCTGGCTCCCATGGAATATCCGGGCGGGTGAGCAGGTGGAGTGCGTAGTCATGCGGACGATAGAGCGCGGTGAGTGCGTCAGGGCAGTGGCCATAGCGCACCTCTGCCCATATTTTACACACCAGTGCCGTAGTATCGCAGACCAATAGCGGGGCATCACTGGGGGCTTCGGCGGCAAGCTGGCCCCGGGCAATGGCGATGATGTCGCTGAGCTGATAATCATTGCTGCCTTTTTGGGCAAAGTACTCGCGCACGTATTCGGCCACCCACGGCGCACTGAGCGCCGTGGACAGATCTTGTGCGAGTGTGGATTTGCCGCTGGATTCCGGGCCGACAATGGCGATTCTCATATGCTGGCTGCCGCTTGCCTGATTTCTTTGCGCCAGCTTATCCAGCCAGAGACAGCCAGAGCGGTCAGAATTACATAAAGCACGGCGGTGAGGTGCAGTCCTTTATAGGCGTAAACACCCGATGCAATCAGATCAAGAGCTATCCAATACGGCCAGTTTTCGATTTTCTTGCGCGCCTGCATCCACTGGGCAATCAGGCCAAACACAAAGATACCCGAATCAAGCAGGGGCAAGTCGGTAGGTAAGAACTGCACTTGAAAACGGGCCACCAAAAGCGTGAGCAGCAAGCCGCCACCATTGATCAGCAGCCATTCGCGGCGGCTCAGTTTGCTGATGGGCAGGGAGTGATCCGCTGCGCTGCGTTTCCACATCCACCAGCCATAAATTGCCAGTGCGGCATATATAAATTGCAGCAGGCTTTCGCCAAAAAGCCTGGCATCAAAAAATAGCCATACATACAGTAAGCTGGCGATCAGCTGCAGGGGCCAGGTCAGCACATGGCTGCGTGTTGCCAGCCAGATTCCAAGCAAAGAGGCGATAAAACCAATGATTTCTAGCGTAGACACAGACAATAGGCTCCAGATTTAAGCGCGCTAAGGCTATATTGCTAAGAAGAAAAAGGAAAGCGTCGTTATGAAAGAATTTGGAGGGGGCCGGTTTAAAGTCGTTAAAGAGCTGGGGCAAGGTGCGCAGGGCTTGGTGTTTCTTGCGAATGATACGCAGTTGGACAGACTGGTTGCGATTAAAGTGTTGCACAGCCATTCTGCTAAAAGTATTGATGAAGCTAAAATAGTCAGCCGCTTGCAGCACCCCAATATTGTTGCGCTTTACGATACCCTGATTAGTAATGGTCATCCCTGTCTGGTGTTTGAGTATGTTAATGGCCGGACACTGGCTCAGCTTCTGGCTGAAGAGGGGGCTATGCAGCCTGTGCGGGCTGTGGAAATTATCTGTGGTGTGCTGGAAGGCCTGGCCTATGCCCATGCCGAAGGGCTGATTCACCGTGATATCAAGCCGCACAATGTAATGCTCGACGAGCTGAACCGCCCAAGACTGATGGATTTTGGGATTGCCGCCAGGCGTGGTAATAAAGAGCCGGGCGAGATGATTGGTACTGCGGGCTATATGGCGCCGGAGATGATGCAGAATTTGCCGGTGGATGCCGAAGCCGATGTGTTTGCGGTGGGGATGACGCTGTACCAGATGCTGACGGGCAGACCGGCCGCCGAAGGGGAATCGGTTTATACCATTTTGCACCGCGTGGCCAACGAGCCGTTTGTGCCGCCATCCAGCCTGAAAGACAGCGTGGATGAAAAGCTGGATCACCTGGTGATGGTGGCCCTGTTTAAAAATCCGCAAGAGCGCTATCACGATGCTAGGGAGATGCTGCTGGCGCTGCGTGAATGGCAGGGCGGGCAAAATCAGCAGGAAGGCGGCGAGGGCAGTGGCAACAGCACGCTGGATTTTCTGCTCAGGCGTATGCGCCACACCGCTGATTTCCCTGCCTTATCGCAAGCCGTAACGGCCATCAATAAAATTAACGAGGGCGATGCAGAGCGCTTACAGGTTTTATCTGAAGTGATTTTGCAGGACTTTTCGCTGACCAATAAATTGCTCAGGATTGTGAACTCTGCCAGCTTTGGGCATTTTGGCGGCACCATCAGCACTATTTCCAGGGCGATTGTAATTCTGGGCTTTGATGCCATTCGTAATTTAGCGATTACGCTGCTGCTGTTTGAGCATATGCACAATAAGGCACAGGCCATTACGCTGAAGGATGCGGTGCTGAGCGCTTTTTTTGGCGGCGTGTTATCGCGGGAGCTGGGTAAAAAAAGCGGCGCGCGCGATGTGGAAGAAGCCCTTATTTGCGGCATGTTTACGGCGCTGGGTAAGCTGCTGACGGTTTATTATTTTCACGAAGAAAATATTGAAATTAATAAACGTGTGCAGGCAGGTGGCAATGAAGAAAACGCTTCGGTGCAGGTGCTGGGTTTAAGTTTCAGAGAGCTGGGCATGGGCGTGGCACAAAGCTGGAATTTTCCTGAACGTATGCTGGTCAGTATGCGTCATCTGCCGGACGGGCCGGTAAAGCCACCGCAAAATCAAACCGACCGGCTGCGCTTATTTGCCAATGTTGGCGCGGCACTTGTGCCTTTAATTCATTTACCCCCTTCTGCCGCAGAGCGCGGCCTGCAAGAAGTTGAAAAAAGGATCAGGCCCGCCTATGCCTGGAGTGCGCGTGAACTGGGCGATTTACTGAAGGATTCGGCATCGGCTTATCTTGGGTATTTAGGAATACTGGGGGTAGATACACAGCAAAGTGATTTCGCCAATCAGCTGCGCGTATTAACGGGTGTGCTGACTAATAAAATGAATGCGCCGCAGCAGGCAGATACTTTAGAAAGAGCGCAATTACATACCGGCCAGTTTGATTCAAATGCAGAAACGCTGATGCCGGATGAATCCATACGGCCCGCGGCGGAATCTTTATCGGCGGGGGTGCAGGATATTACAAATACGCTGGTAACGAGTTTTAAATTAAATGATTTACTCAGAATGATTTTAGAAACCATGTATCGGAGTATGGGTTTTGAGCATGTTTTGATTGCGACGCGTGATCCTAAAAAAAATCAGATTGTGGGGCGCTTTGGTTTTGGTACGGATATCAATGAAATTATTCCGCGTTTTCAGATTGATTTAGATAAGGCAGTGGATGTTTTTCAGGTGGCGCTGGAAAGAAACGCAGATATTTTTATTGAAGATATCAATGTGGATTCAATCAAAACCCGCATTCCGGGCTGGTATCGCAGTGCGCTGACATCGCAAACCTTTATTATTTTTCCTCTCGTGCTGGAGAAACGCACAATTGGCCTGCTCTATGCCGACAAAACCAAGGCGGGAAACTTAAAAATAGCGGGTAAGGAGTTAAACCTGCTCAAAACGCTCAGAAACCAGGCCTTGCTTGCGATCAGGCAAAAGCAGATGGGCTTATAACAGGTAATATCAAATTTTGATTAGAATTTTTTTATGGAATGAAATGTATAAATATCTATTGTTTATAAGTATTGTTTTTATATCCGGGTGTTGCAGCTATCAAACAACGGTTAACGAAACACGCTGGGTATCTGAGCGTGCAAGTGAGCCTTTAGCAAGAGCAGAGCAGCGATGCCAGAGCGAGTCACTGCAGCTTGCTGTGCAAGAAGAGAAAAAACATTCTTTAAAAACACAGGAACAACTTTGTGCCGAGATAAACAGCAAGGAACAAATGACTTTTGTTTCCCGCTCAGGAAAGGTCCTGGATAATCAAAGCCCTCAATTAATTGCATTTCGATCAAGGCTTTATGAAAATTGTCTGGGCGAAGAGCGGGAGCAATTAAATCAACGTTCAAAAAAATATGCTGAAGGGCTCTTTTTTGATCGGTGCATGACTGAGCGTGGTTTTTCTCAAGAGACTTTTCAAGTTCAGCGTTGTCATGGCGGGCTGAATTTTATGTGATTAAGAAGTCTTTACAGGCTTCGTTTATATTTTTTGAATGGTTTTTATCAATCTGTAAGCGTGATATGTTCCAAGGGGAACACGCTTTGTGTTCCCTTTGATGTTGTTTAAGCAATCAACTTACCCGTAAACCGGTCCCGGTTTTTCCAATAAGCGCACTCAGGGCATTTTTCGCCAGCGGGGTAGTCGCTGCCTTCTTCGTGCGGACAACCTAAGATGCGCTCGGGTGAGATTACAGAGAACGCATCGTGACGGGCGATGAAGGCCAGGACTTCTGCGATAACGGCTCCATTTTTGCGAATATCACCTTCCTCATCCAGCCAGCGTTCCAGCGCAGTTACTTTGCCGCCTTCTTCCTGAAGAATGCCCACAGAAACTTTGCTGGCCCGCTGATTGTCAGGCCCATAAAAAGTAACTGTTGCGATGGGATAGCCTTGAAAGCCGCGTTTGGCTTTTTTCCTTAGCTTGTCCTGATACCAGGTCGCTTTGAGTGACATGTTCAAGCCTTATTTTTACTAAGCCGGGCAGTTTACGTAGCTTAGGGTGGTTTGAATATGCATGCCACTCAGCGATCTCAGGCCGTAAGCACTTCGCCTCTTGAGCTGACCGGGCGGATTTCGGTGGCCTGAGACCAGACCACCTGCCAGATGTGATCCCGCAGCTCATAAAAATCGGTATGCCAGTATTGGGCGGGTGGAACCTTATAGCCGCCAAAAACCACAGAAAGATTTGAGCGGTAGCGGATGATGGCCGCGGTGCCTGCTACGCGCACGTCGATTGAATCGGGTTCCCAGTTCAGATATTTGATCTGCCCTGCTGCAATTGCGCCTAAGTACTGGGCTTTACTCAGTGTGTCGCCAATCGGCGTGATTAGTTGAAAATCCGGTGCGTGCAAGGCGCTGGCCGCTTCGATATTGCCCTGAACCAGCGCAGATAGTCGGGCATGCTCTGTTTTACGGATATGGTCGGCAACGGTATGTGTCGTCATGGCTGGGGCTCGTGAGTTGGAGACGATAGCTTAGATCTGTAAATGTTGCGTGCTGATGTCATTGTAATAAAGAAGAGGGCGCTGTAAACCCATGGCCTGTGCCGGGCTTGCGGCATTCCTGCTTATCTGCTCCCCAACCTCTGGAGTGGGTGTAAGCTTTGCACTTGGCTTGGGAGAATAATGATGCAAAATTTTAGTTTCTACGCGCCCACACGTATTCATTTTGGGCAGGGGCAGGTGTCGCAGCTGGCCGTGGAGATTCCTGCAGGCAGCCGGGTACTGCTGGTTTATGGCGGCGGAAGCATTAAGAAGAACGGCGTTTATCAGCAGGTGACCGCGGCTTTGCACCAGCACGAAATGATTGAATTTTCAGGTGTTGAAGCTAACCCGGAGTACGAAACGCTGATGCCGGCGGTTGCTCAGGCCAAAGCAGCTGAAGTGGATTGGGTACTGGCCGTGGGCGGTGGCTCGGTGATTGACGGGGCAAAGTTTATTGCGGCTGCAGCATTGCTGGATAAGGAGATTGATCCCTGGCTGATTGTGGGTAATCGCACGCCAATCAAGCGAGCCTTGCCAATTGCTGTGGTGCTGACCTTACCCGCAACAGGGGCAGAGAGTAACTTTGCATCGGTAATTTCCCGCCGTGCTACGCAAGATAAAATGTCGTTTAAAAACGCCATGGTATTCCCGCGTTGTGCCGTGCTTGATCCGGTGCTGACGCAAAGCTTGCCACCGCGCCAGATCAGCAATGGCGTGGTCGATGCCTTTATCCATACCACCGAGCAATACCTGACTTACCCGGCCGAAGCGCGCCTGCAAGATCGATTGGCTGAGGGGATTTTATCGACCTTGATCGAAGTAGGGCCAACGACGCTGGCAAATCCTGAAGATATCGACGCACGGGCAAATTATATGTGGTGCGCAAATCAGGCGTTGTTTGGCCTGGCAGGCGTTGGGCAGCCGCAGGATTGGGTTAGCCATGCCATCGGCCACGAGCTGACTACACTCTACAATATGGATCATGCCCAGACGCTGGCAGTGGTGCTGCCGGGCTTACTGCGTTATTGCTTTGACGATAAATTACTCAAGCTTGCCCAGTACGGCCGCCGCGTGTGGGGATTTACAGGTAGTGACAGCGAAGTGGCCAATGCCGCAATTAATGCCACGGTCGATTTTTTTGAACGTATGGGTTTACCCACTCACCTGGCTGCATACGGGCTGAATGCGGATGAAGTGGCGCGGGCCATTGGTGATTTGCTGCCTAAGCACAAGGCTTTTCCGCTTGGGGAGCGTGGCAAGCTGACTTTGGACGATTGCATGGCGATTGTGCGGGCGGCGGGCTAGGGCGTGGAGCTTTGTGGCTGTATAGCATTAAACCTTAAACTGCGGTGAATATTGAGGCGGCTAAGGCAGTAAAACAGATATTGATTGCCTTAGTCGCCTCGTTTTATGCTGTAATTTATAAAAATAAACAGGCTGTTTTTTAAAAAATATTTAATTCGTTTTTTTTAAACGGGCCGCTTTTGTTAATGCGGGCTTACTTGGGCGCTGATTCAGAGGGTGCCACTAGTGGCATTGATGCATGCCCGGCCTCGGGTTGCGGATTGCTTACCGCGCTGACCCCGGTGCCTTTTTCAAACAGAGCCGTAAAGCCTGCAAGCCCCTGATAGCCCATGATGATTATGCCGATCAGTAAAATCGTCCCAAAGTTAACGGCCAAATTGCCGCCTACATCGCCCATCCATCCCCAGAAACCCTTTTTGCCATTTAATTCTGAAGCGACGGCATCCAGTTTGGTTTCGATGATCTGCTTTGCGTTGCTGACTTCTCTGCTGGTATCTGATGCCGCTCTTTTGATTTCCTCAACCGTGACTGATTGGCGGAGCAGGGTTTCAGCCTGCTGTAGTTTGGTGGCTAAAGCAATTTCAAGAAACTGATCTGCAAGTGCTTCGGCTCTGTCGGTAAAACCCTGCAATGTTTCAGGAAGAAGCGTGTAGGTATGAAAGCTTCGCAGCTCATCTTCGCTGGGGGGCCGGTTTAAGTCGGTGTTGATTGTTTCAATAAACGCAATTTTTTGTTGTTTGTAGAGCACATAAGCTAAGGCCCCAACAACATCATCGGGGCCTTGTACGAGTTCTTTGTATACACCGCTGTATTGTCCGCTCACTTTGCTCCCTCAGTCCGCAGGCGTGCTTGCCGGAACGCGGAGTTAATTTCGCTGCGCGAGAACGAAGTCTCACGGATGATTTTACGGCTGGTGGCAGACAGGCCCTCAGCCCCCGCTTTCCTATCAGGGGCCATCATTCTTGCATTTACTTGCCGAACGTCTGCACGACTAAAAAATTTCATTGTGATTTCCTCCCCGGCAACCAAGCATTAAATCATGAATAAATTTATTAAACCATAGCTCAGATTGTACTCTGTTGCAGAGGGGCTTTAGCGTGATAAAAAGCGAATGCCTGCTCTTGCTGTGCTTTAAAAGCATGGAAGCGCCTTGATCGATTTGTTTTACGGCAGAGGCTGGCCCTTAAACCACGATCAAGGCTTTGAAAAATGTCCTGATTTACTTAGCTAAAAAGAGTTTTCTGGCGGCAAGGGCTGTATCGCTAAAGTCTGAAAATACGCCGTCTACGCCAAGGGCAAAGTAAGCTTCGTATTCCGCTTCCGGATTGCCTTTGAAATCTGATGCTAATAATTTAGCTTCATTGCGGAAAGTAAACGGGTGCACAAACAACCCCGCTTTGTGCGCATCCTGTACCACACTGGATGGGGGCAGCAGGCTGGCATCGCGCTGATCAATTTCTTTATCGCCGTTTACATCTATTTTATTGCCTGCTGTATCGGTTTTAAATTTCCAGCTCATCAGATAAGGCTTCCACGGGCCGATACCATCTGCAAATTGCTTGATTTCTTTGAGGCCTGCCGGGGTCAGCATATCGGCAAAGCTGCGTGGATCACCGTTCACTACAAAATCGTAAGGCTTGCCCGAATCAATGCTGCCGTCAGCGCGCACCTCGTTGCCATCAACTAAAAACACCAGCTTAACCGGAGTAAGCTTACGCAGGGCTTTTAGATTGCTGGTTTCAAAAGACTGAATAAAAACCGGGGCATCTTTGTGATTCAGATTGTATTTTTTAAGCGCTGTAATCAGTTTTTCTTCCAGCGGCAGGCCCAGCTGCTGATGTAGTGTGGGGTGTTTGGTCTCCGGGTAAATGCCAATTTCACGACCCGTTTCTTTTGATTTTGCGGCGCGTAAGGCCAGCACCTCATCAAAAGTCACAATTTCAAACTGGCCGTTATAGGCGGCAGAACGATCCGCACGCGGCTGAATCGCTCTCAGTGTTTTGATTTCGGCCAGCGTAAAGTCAAATACAAACCAGCCTTCCTCTTCTGCGCCGTCAATTTTAAATTTACGTTTTCGCGCAGCAAATTCGGGGTGCGATGCAATATCGCTGGTGTCTTTAATATTAGGTTCGTGACGAACGATCAGCACCCCATCTTTAGTTGAGACCAAATCGGGCTCAATATAATCAGCGCCCATTTCAATGGCTTTGCTGTATCCGGCCAGAGTGTGGTCTGGCAAGTACCCGGCTGCGCCACGATGCCCGAGCACGAGGGGGGCTTTACCCGTTAATGTTGGTGCAGCGAAGGCTTGCCCGGCCCCGCTTGCTGCGATCATGATGGCTACAACAGACCATTTCTTCATTGCTTATCCCTATTAAAAAACAATAAATCAACAAAAAACAACGCAAAGCAACAGTGTTGTGTTTTTTGTGAAAGGAGGCTATTGCTTAAATCCACAATGAGGGAGGTCTGTACCTGCGGGGAAATGTCAGGTTTAAGCTTTGTTTTTATAAGCGGACAGCGTTTTGAGTAAGGGCTTTAGCCTTGAAGAATTTCTGGCAAAACTATTCAGGCTAAAGCGGTGCAGCACAGGCGGGCGTTGTTTAGTGCGTTAAAAAGTGTTTTCTGGCGGCAACAGCCGTATCGCTGAAATCAGAAAACACGCCATCCACGCCAAGCGCAAAATAGGCAAGGTATTCTGCTTCAGGCCTGCCTTTGTAATCAGACGCTAAAAGGCCTGCTTCATTTCGGAAAGTAAAAGGGTGAACCAGCAGCCCGGCTTTATGCGCCTCATGCACCAGATTTGAGGGCGGCAAGAGCACCGCATCGCGCTGATCAGTTTCTTTATCACCATTTAAATCAATGATTTTGCCATCGGCTCCGGTTTTGTATTTCCAGCCGATTAAATAAGCTTTCCACGGACCAATGCCATCTGCAAACTGCCTGATTTCATGCAGCCCTGCTGGCGTCATCATATCGGCGTAGCTGCGCGGGTCGCCGCTGATTACATAATCATAAGGCCGGTTTGCAGCAATGCTGCCGTCCGGGCGCACATCGTGGCCATCAACTAAAAACACCAGCTTTACCGGGGTCAGTTTGCGTAATATTTTAAGGCTGTGCGTCTCAAAGGATTGAATAAAAACAGGCGCATCCTTATGGTTTAAGCCGTGCTTAGCCAGCGCAGCAACAAGCTTCTCTTCCAGGGGTAAGCCCAGCTGCTGGTGCAGGGTGGAATGCTTGGTTTCCGGATAGATGCCAATTTCACGCCCTGTTTCTTTAGATTTTTCCTCACGCAAGGTGAGTAACTCATCAAAGGTTACAATCTGAAATTGCCCGTTATACGCCTGAGGCCGGTCAGCGCGGGGCTGAATGGCCCTCAGTGTTTTAATTTCTGCCAGCGTCAAATCAAAAGTAAACCAGCCTTCTTTTTCGATGCCGTCAATTTTAAATTTTCGCTTTCGTGCTGCAAATTCGGGGCGGGAGGCAATATCGCTGCTGTCTTTAAGCGTGGTTTCGTGCCGCACAATCAATACGCCATCTTTAGTTGAGACTAAATCTGGCTCAATATAATCCGCGCCCATTTCAATGGCCTTGCGATAGCTTGCCAGCGTATGGTCAGGCAAATAGCCGGAAGCACCACGATGCCCAATCACCAAAGGCGCTTTTCCCGTAAGGGTGGGGGCTGCGTTTGCCAAGGTGGTCGCTGCGAGCAGGGTGGCGAGTATGAAATACTTTTTCATTAAATATCCAATCTTTAAAAGCGCAGAAGTAAGCTTGCTGTAGTTTTTGTAAAAGAATTTTAAGGCTTCAAGCGGGGCTGAGGGTAGGGCAATTTTACTGCACCAGTCATATTGTGCGCTGTGATGCCTGTATTTGTGGTGGACTTACTGGCCAGATAGCGGGCTTTGTATCGCATCAATGGCCGGCTGCATCCCCGGATTATCCCAGCTTGCTTTCGCATTTATGACAATTGCGACTTCGCGCTCTGATGACCAGGATCAAGCAAGCTTTAAGCAAATGGCCCTACATTGATTGCTTCTGATTTGACTCGCCAAGCATGGCGTAAGCGAACAAAGTATGCGGGTATTTAAAGCGGATGTGGTGATTGTGGGGGCTGGAGGAGCGGGTTTGCGGGCGGCCATTGCCGCGGCTGAGGCCGATCCGGCTCAAACCGTGGTGCTGTTGTCTAAGGTTTATCCAATGCGCAGCCACACAGTGGCTGCAGAGGGCGGATCGGCTGGGGTGGTGCAGGCGCATGACAGCCTGGAGCACCATTTTAATGACACGGTGTCTGGCGGTGACTGGCTGTGCGAGCAGGATGTAGTTGACTATTTTGTGGGCGAATGCACGCGTGAAATGGTGCAGCTGGAGCATTGGGGCTGCCCGTGGAGCCGTAAGGAAGACGGCCATATCAATGTGCGCCCCTTTGGCGGCATGAAAATCGAGCGTACATGGTTTGCTGCGGATAAAACCGGCTTTCATATGCTGCACACGCTATTCCAAACCTCAATGAAATACCCTTCAATTAAGCGCTTTGATGAGTATTTTTTGGTTGATCTGATTGTGGCCGATGGCTGCGTGCAGGGTATCCTGGCGATTGAAATTGCCAGCGGCGAATTTATCCTGATCGAGGCAGGCGCGGTGGTGATGGCTACCGGCGGTGCCGGGCGGGTGTTCCGCGAAAATACCAATGGCGGGATTGTCACTGGTGACGGCATGGCGGTGGCTTACCGTCACGGCGTGCCGCTGCGCGATATGGAATTCGTGCAATACCACCCCACCTGTATGCCCGGCACGGGCCTGCTGTTTACTGAGGCCTGCCGTGGTGAAGGCGGCTTACTGGTCAATAAAGATGGCTATCGCTATCTGCAAGATTATGGCCTGGGGCCTGCCGAAGATAAGCCACGCAATAAGGCGATGGAGCTTGGTCCGCGAGACAGGCTCTCGCAAGCGTTTTGGCATGAAATGCAAAAGAACCGCACCATTGAAGGCCGCTACGGCGCAGTAGTGCATTTAGATTTACGCCACCTCGGCGCAAAAACACTGCACGAGCGGCTACCGCAAATTTGCGAGCTGGCCCGCGAATTTATGGACATCGACCCGGTAACCCAGCCGATTCCTGTACGCCCTGCGGTGCATTACACCATGGGCGGCATTCCTGTTGATATCCACTGTGCGGCATCTTTGCCTGGGCTGTTTGCCGCGGGCGAATGCTCCAGCGTGGGGATTCATGGTGCAAATCGTCTGGGTTCAAATTCCCTTGCTGAGTTGTCGGTGTTTGGCAAAGTGGCGGGCGAATCAGCCACGCGCTATGCCAAAAATGCAGGGCCAAAAAACAGCGATGCACTATTGAAATTAGCCGAAGCTGCGGCCTTGCCCGCACTGCAAATCCGTCAGCAGGCGGGCAGCGAGCGTGCGGCCGATATTCGCAGAGAAATGGCGCAAACCATGGAAGACGGTTGCGGTATTTATCGCCTGGAAGCCAGCATGCAAGCCACTTGCCACAAATTAGCCGGGCTGAAACAGCGCTATAAAAATATCCGTGTTGAAGATAAATCCACCGTTTGGAATAGCGAATGGCTGCTGGCCATCGAGCTGGGCTATCAGTTGGATGTGGCCGAAGCCATGGCGCACTCAGCACTGCACCGGCGTGAATCGCGTGGCGCGCATCAGCGCCTCGATGGCTTTGAAGAGCGAGACGATGTGAATTTCCTTAAGCATTCCCTGGCGCATTATCAGGGCAACGCAGCACCAACACTTACTTACGGTGATGTAAAAATCACCCGCTCAGCACCCAAAGTGCGTGCCTATGGCGCGGCAGGGGACGCCGCCGAAAAGTTGGAGAAAAACGCATGAATACCAAGGTAAACGTATCCATCCTTCGCTACCGCCCGGAGCAAGACGAGCATCCGGTCTGGCAGGACTATGCGGTCCCTTATGCTGACGATTTATCCCTGTTGGCTGCACTGAACTATATCAAGGGCGAGCTGGATGGCACATTAAGCTTTCGCTGGTCTTGCAGGCAAGCCATTTGCGGCAGCTGCGGCATGATGGTGGATGGTAAGCCCGCCTTGGCGTGTAAAACCTTTCTGAGGGATTACCCAAAGGGCGTAAAAATCGAAGCGCTGGCGCATTTCCCGATCGAGCGAGATTTGGTGGTGGTGATGGACAGCTTTATTGAAAAGCTGGAAAGCGTGAAGCCCTACCTTATCCCAAAAGAAGCCAAGTCTTTGCAGGAAGGCGAATACTTACAAACGCCTGCCGAAATGGATGTGTACTCGCAATTTGCAGGCTGTATTAACTGCATGCTGTGCTACGCCGCCTGCCCGCAGGTGGGGCTGAACCCCGACTTTATCGGCCCCGGCGCAATTGCACTTTTACAGCGCTATAACCTTGACTCCAGAGATGGCGGGGCGGATGAACGCAAGGCTTTGATTAACTCGCAAGTCGGCGTATTTAACTGCACCGCCGTGGGTTATTGCTCCGAAGTTTGCCCCAAAATGGTCGATCCGGCCAATGCGGTGAATATCAATAAGATGGCGAGCGCGCGCGACTTTTTCTTTCGCTTTTTACCCTCGCCCGATCAAAAAGAGGGCTGCAAATGAATGCCAGAAAACCCTATATCCGCCCCATGGCCGGCTGGTGGCAGCGCAACCCTTTTTTTATTGAGTATATGGTGCACGAAGGCACGGCTTTGTTTGTGCTGGCTTACGCTCTGGAGCTGCTCGCCGGGCTGATTTGCCTTACACAAGGCGAGGCGGCATGGAATAGCTACCGGGCCTTTGTGGCCAGCGGGCCGATGCTGAGCATCAATCTGCTCATCTTTGCCGCGATGCTTTACCACGGCTACACATGGTTCAAAATCATGCCACGTACCTTGCCTCCGATGAAAATCGGCGGGCAAAAAGTCGCCGCAGCCACCATCACAGCGGCAGGTATTGCTGCTGCTGTGGGGGCGAGTGCGCTGGTGTTTGCAGTGTTGTGGTTTATGCAAAGGGGATTGTGATGAAAGCCAATTTAAAACGCTCTAATGAGCCGATCTTTTGGCTGCTTTTTGGTGCAGGCGGCATGTTAGCTGCGCTGATTGGCGCCATGCTGGTCTTGATCACCAGCTTTGCCGCTCCTTTGGGCCTGCTGCCTGGCGGGCTGTTTTCTTACGCCAATATGCAGGACTTTGCCCGGCACCTTGTGGGCAAGGCTTTGATTCTGGCGGTTATCGTGCTGTTTTTATGGCATGCGGTGCATCGTATTTTTCATAGCCTGCATGATGTCGGCATTCACGCAGGCCCCGTGGCGCGGCTGCTTTGCTACGGTATTGCCTTTGTCGGCTCGGCAGTTACGCTTTGGGCGATATTGGCTATCGGTTTTTGATGGCAGGGTGGTGTTGCAGATGTGCTCTTTTGTGGCGGGAAATGCGGCCTTCTTCTGATGGTTTTTTGGGTGAATAATGCCATCTGTGAGCAAGATTACCTGTAAAAGTTGTTTTTGTTTGGCGCTAAATCTGGTGCCTTTTTTATCAATAGGGTGAGCTATTTATTTTTAGGGTAAGGCATAAATAATACATGTGCATGTAGGGGTAAAGTTTCGTGTAATATTGTGAACTTCGCGTAAGCCCTTGATTCATTATGAACCTAAATGATTTGCTCGCCTCCTTCGCCGCTGCTTTCTCACAAAACCAGCGGCTTATTTCTCTGCAACTTGGCGATGGCGCAGCATGGGGTGAGCAGCTTTTACCTCAGCGGGTGGATGGCAGCGAAGGGATT
>NZ_JAAOLX010000007.1 GCF_011601265.1 Iodobacter violaceini | reverse complement strand
CGGATGACAATGTGGTGGAAGGTAATAACCTTGTCTTCAATGTTTCGCTCAGCACCGCCACCACCAAAGCAGAAACCTATGCCTTTAACCTGGGCGGCGGATCAGCGAGTGCAGCCGATTACGGCACAGCCACCTTCAGCAATGGCGTCACTTACAACGCAACCACCGGCCTGATCACCGTGCCTGCAGGCGTGACCAACTTCGCCGTCACTCTGCCAACGGTGGATGATGCACTGGTTGAAATCACCCCGGAAACTGTACCGTTAACGATAGGTGGCGTTTCAGCCACCGGCGGAATTCTGGA
The DNA here is from genome assembly GCF_011601265.1 of Iodobacter violaceini. Classification (GTDB taxonomy): domain Bacteria; phylum Pseudomonadota; class Gammaproteobacteria; order Burkholderiales; family Chitinibacteraceae; genus Iodobacter; species Iodobacter violaceini. The sequence goes on along the minus strand of NZ_JAAOLX010000007.1, from coordinate 328,811 downwards.
CAACGACAGCCCGGCCATTACCGGCATCGAAGTTGGCAATCCGGGTGTGGCCGATGACAATGTGGTGGAAGGTAATAACCTTGTCTTCAATGTTTCGCTCAGCACCGCCACCACCAAAGCAGAAACCTATGCCTTTAACCTGGGCGGCGGATCCGCTTCAGCCGCAGATTACGGCACAGCCACCTTCAGCAACGGCGTCACTTACAACGCAACCACCGGCCTGATCACCGTGCCTGCAGGCGTGACCAACTTCGCCGTCACTCTGCCAACCGTGGATGACGCACTGGTTGAAATCACCCCGGAAACCGTTCCTCTGACTATTGGCGGCGTGAGCGCCACTGGCGGAATTCTGGACAACGACAGCCCGGCCATTACCGGCATCGAAGTTGGCAATCCGGGTGTGGCCGATGACAATGTGGTGGAAGGTAATAACCTTGTCTTCAATGTTTCGCTCAGCACCGCAACAACAAAACCAGAAACCTATGCCTTTAACCTGGGTGGCGGATCAGCGAGTGCCGCCGATTACGGCACAGCCACCTTCAGCAATGGCGTGACTTACAACGCAACCACCGGCCTGATCACCGTGCCTGCAGGCGTGACCAACTTCGCCGTCACTCTGCCAACGGTGGATGATGCACTGGTTGAAATCACTCCGGAAACCGTTCCTCTGACCATTGGCGGCGTGAGCGCCACCGGCGGAATTCTGGATAATGATTTTGCGCCGGATACAAATAATGTCAGCGCGTCCGGGGTTGAAGATCAGGCACTGCCGATTGCGATCACTTTAAGTGGTACGGATGCAGATGGCACGGTAGCTGGCTTTAGAATATTGAATCTGCCTGGAAATGGCACGTTGTACCGCGATGCCGCAATGACGCAATTGGTAGTTGCTGGCTCTGATTTAACGGCGGCAAGCAACAGCCTGACTTTGTACTTTAAACCGGCGCATGACTGGAATGGGAGCACCAACTTTAATTATGCAGCAAAAGACAATACGGGCTTGATTGATGCAACGCCTGGAACAGCGACGATTAATGTTGCAGGAGTAAATGATGCTCCGGTTATTGCAAATGCCAGCGCTACAGTTTCAGAAGAGGGCTTGGCAGGCGGGATTATCGATAATACGGGCTCCCCGACTGACACAACAAACAGCACGGTCAGCTCTGGCACGATTGTGATCAGTGATCCTGACAGCACAACTTTAACAACAACACTGCTTGCACCAGCCGATGTTTTATCCTCTGGCGGGCAAGCGCTGGTGTGGAGTGGCAGCGGTACGCAGGATCTGGTCGCAAAAGTGGGCAGTACAACGATTGCGGCAATTCATATTGATAATGCAGGCCACTATACCGTCACTTTAAGCGGGCCGATTGATCATCCTGTTAACAGTGTTGAGGATGTGAAATCATTTAATGTTGGTGTTCAGGTCTCAGATGGCAGCTTGAGCAGTACGGGCACATTAACTGTTAATGTTGAGGATGATGCACCCGTTGGGCAAAGCAAGACAGCGGATGTTCAGATCCCTAATGTCGACAGCAATTTGATCCTGACAATCGATGTATCCGGAAGTATGGCGGATCCAAGCGGGATACCAGGGAAAACAAGGCTGCAGGTTGCGAAAGAGGCAATTACCAAGCTGATAGATGACTATGACGTGTTGGGTGACGTGAAAGTCATGCTGGTTACATTTAGTACCTCTGCAGCGACTCAGCAAAGTGGCGGGCAAACCTGGATGAGTGTGGATGAAGCCAAAACGATTCTGGCTAATCTCACTGCGAATGGGGGGACTAATTATGATGCTGCAGTCGGGCAGGTAATGACGCACTATGACGAGGCAGGCAAGATTGCCGGAGGCCAGAATATTGCTTACTTCTTCTCTGATGGCGCACCTAATCCTGGCTTGGGTTTGGATGCGGGTGAAACGCTCACCTGGACTAATTTCTTAAACGCTAAAGATATTAACTCTTTGGCTTTAGGCTTGGGCACGGGAGTAACGGCAACCAATCTGAATCCGCTTGCCTACAATGGTACGGGCAGCGGATCTGAAGCCAATGCCATCATTGTGACTGATTTGGCACAACTGCCACCCATCTTGCGCGACACGATCGTAGTGCCTGATTCGGGTGATTTAACAGGCGGCGTTATTTCTGGCGCGTCATCGGGCTTTGGTGCTGATGGCGGGCATATGAACGATATAACGGTTGATGGGGTGAAATATACCTTTGATGTGGCACACAATTCAGTGGTGACTTCCGCCGCTGCAGGTACTTACACCTTTGATGCGATTACTCATCAATTAAAAGTCAATACGGCCCTGGGCGGGCAGTTTGCCATTGATATGGATGATGGCAAATATACCTATACGCCGCCTGTGATTAAAACGTCAGGCTCCAGCGAAAACATAGGCTTTACCTTAATTGATAACGATGGTGATCTGGATACATCAAACAGCCATCTTACAATCAATATTGTGCCGCCTGCTCAGGGCAACACGATGCAGCTGTCGGCTTCAACCACGGCAATTGCTGATTCTGCCCGTGGCTTGCATGGCGAGTTCTTTGGTTATAACAATGATCCTGATAAGAGCGCAGGCGTTACATATAACGTACAAAATCAGGACAACACGGTAGGCAATCTCGATAATATCAGTGATATTACTTCGGTGATTAATGGCCGTCAGGGCAGCAATATTGTCGGCACGCAAACTGAAGCAAGTGCTGCGGCCAGTGATGCCACCTTTATTGCCGATGCCATTAAATATGGCGTTACGCCAGCGGTGACCGGCAATTTGGGTACAAATAATGCTGTAACAGCAGGCTCGGCCATTACGTCGGGAAATCTGTATAACTTCCTTGGTGCAAATAATGCAGGGGCCGATACTGCCGGGCTTGCTGCAACCAGTACATTCGGAAATACCACTGATTCAATTATGCGTATGGTGGGTGGTGCTTACTTTGCGGCAGGCACTTACGATATTCGTGTTTATGCGGATGATGGTTTCCGTATCGCTGTTGATGGTCAGTCTGTGTTTGAATATAACGCGAACCAGCCGCCAACCACGCGGGTACAAACCGGTGTGGCTATCAGTGAAGGGATGCACAATCTTGAAGTACTGTATTGGGAGCAGGGTGGTAATGCGGCTTTAAAAATAGAATTTAAACCTTCAGGCTCAGCCGACAGTGCTTATGTCACCCTTGGTATTGATGACATGGCCTTGTTCCATGGTGCACAAGCCCCTGTACTGAGCGAGCTGCAGGACATTATCGAAGACCCTGGCAATAACGGGCATTATCTGGTTCGCAGCGGGCAAGAGGTTACGGGGACTAATCTGTCTGACACGATTACCGGCTCCGCTGGCCGCGATATTATCCATGGCGGAGCAGGTAATGATGTGATTAATGCAGGGGCTGGAGCAGACCGGCTTGATGGAGGTGCAGGCAGCGATACCTTAACTGGTGGTCTGGGGGCAGATACCTTCCATTGGGCTCTGGCGGATAAGGGCGCTGTGGGCGCACCTGTGATTGATAAAATCACTGATTTCTCTGTGGCAAGCTATAACGCCGGAGGGGACAGGCTGGATCTGAAAGACTTACTGCAGGGTGAAAATCATAATGTAAATACGGGGAATCTTACCCAGTATCTGCATTTTGAAAAATCAGGTACCGATACCATTGTTCATGTCAGCAGCTCGGGTGCTTACACAGGGCCATTTAATTCAAGTGCGGATGATCAGAGGGTTATTTTGTCGGGCGTTGATTTAACCAGTAATGGCAGTCTGGCTGATGCGGCCATCATTCAGGATCTGCTTAATAAGGGTAAATTAATCACTGATTAAACTAAAGAGGCCAGCAATGCTGGCCTCTTTTTTAATTGCTGTTTATTTAGCTCAATGGTGTGCTGGCAATTGGGCCGCTCAGGCCATTTATACCCAGAGTTTTAAGCATTTCCCATTCATTTTTAGTTTGCACCCGCTCGGCAATCGTAATTAAACCATGCCCTGATGCAATACCTGTAATGGCTTTAACCAAGTTTTGATTGCCCAGGTGCTGATCAATAGATTGAATAAAACTGCCATCAATTTTTAAGTAATCGAGCTGCAATTCGTAAAGTTGCGGAATGCTGCCAAAGTGGCGGCCAAAGTGTTTAATCCCGATTTTGCAACCCAGAGGGCGTACTTTCTGGGCAAAATTTGCCAGGGCGGTAATCTCATCTCTGAAGCCAAACTCATTGACTTCAAACCACAGCCGGTCTGTGGAATGTTTATGCTGCTGCAGAATACTGAGCAGCTCTTCAATAAATTGCTCGTCTGCAATCGATTTGGCTTCAAGGTTCACTGCTAACTGGGCTTCGTGCAGTTTTAGCTCGGCACAGGCAAGCCGGACTGATTCTAAGTCCAGTGTGTTACTCATACCGAGGCGGCTGATAAAGGGCATAAAAGTACCCGCAGTCAGCAATTCATTGGTCTCAGGGTGGCGTAAACGCAGTAATAATTCGCGGTGCAGAGGTTGGCCATCAATCATAATTGCGGGGAAAGAAGCCAATTCAAAACTATGGTTTTTAAAGGCTTTTTGCAGCAAGGGCTGCCAGTCTTGGGCAGGCAAGGCCTGATTTGCACTGGCGCTGCTGACATGGCCTGTGCCATTGGCTCCGCTGCTTTCGGCCTGAGCCAGCGCCTGGTCTGTGCCAGCCAGCAATTGGCTGATGCTGTCATTGTGCTGATAAGTGGCGATCCCAATTGCGGCCAAGTCATCGGCATCGGTTAGCTCATGCTGACGCAGCTCTGCTAAGCCCTGATGCAGCTCCTTGGCTAAATCCAGCCCTTGCTGACGGTCTAAACCAGGGGCAAGTAAAGCAAAGTCAGCGCCATTCAGGCGGGCGACCAAGCGATCTGGTTCCTGGCCAGTCAGAGATGCCAGCTGTCCAGCGGCCATTTGCAAAAATTGATCGGCTCTTTCCCGGCCTAAGCGGCGGTTGACCTCCGCCAGATTATGCAGGCGCATAATAAGTAAAATTCCGCTGGGAGCGGCTTCGTCATCTTCTAAAGCCTGGGACAAACGGCCCATAAAAAAGCTGCGGTTGGGTAATTGGGTGAGGGCATCACGGTTGGCTTCACTGCGTAGTGCATCAATGCGGGCTGCCTGCTCGGAAAACATAGTTTTAACGCGGCTGACCATCGTGTTCATGGCATTGACGACGCTTTTTAATTCTTTGTAACGCGGTTCAGGGATGGTGATAAAACGCCGTTCACTAATTGCTTCTGCCTGCTCTACCATTTGAGTGATGGGTTTTTTAACCCAGTTGAGTAAGAGCTGCAGACCCGCCCCGCAGACCAGGCCTGCTCCAATAATCCATACAAACAAGCGCATCGCTCCTTCCCATAAGGCCTGGTAAGCAAAGCGGGAGTGGGCAACGACTGTCACCGTGCCCGCTTGTTTCCAGCCATCGCTCACCTGGGCTTTGCCAAAGGCAATCTGCAGTGGAAAGGTTTGTACAAACCAATTGGGTACACCATCGGCTTTATCGTTGTTCTTACGTTCAACCAGTGTTTTTCCATGGTTGTCGCTAAACCGGATTAATTCAAAGTGCCCCGTGTCGAATAAGGCGGCCACATTCAGTTCGATGGTCGCCTGGTCTTTACTTTGCTGCGACATAGAAAGAGCCAAAGACGAGGCGTTGTCATTACTTTGAGTAAAGAGTTGTTGCTCTAAATAACCGCGGGCGGTGTAAACACTGACGATAAAGCTACCGGCAAAGGCCACAAGGGTAGCCAGAATAATCATCATCCATAGCTGGCGAAAGAGTGACATGGTATTTCCTTGCTAGAGCTGGGCATTTAATTAATCTTTCAGCGCCCGTTTAATTAAATAAGTTCACATTTAATCCGGCCATATAAGCACTATATGCCTAATCAGTTTCATATCCTTCAGTTTTCATTTTGCTGATCAGATCTTTCCAGCGGGATAATTTATCAACCGGGCCTGTTGGCTGGGCAGCAGCTCCTGTAAAAATACCATCGCTATTAAAGCTGAATACTGGTGTTAAATCAGGACGGCGGGATGCCGGGCGAATATCATTTAATAAATTATCAAGAACTAAAGGTTCTGCATCTGCGCTGGAGTAGTAAGTTAATACCATATGCGCCTGGCTGACATTGCTTGTGGCGCCTCCAATTTTAGCCTTAACGTAAGTAAGGCGAAGTTTTTCTTTAGCAACACCCAGCTCTTTTAAACTGAAATATTTAATAATTGCAAAATCCTCGCAATCTCCAGCGCCTTTGCCTATGGTTTCTAGTGGGGTTGCCCAGTAGTCCGGCGCATTCCAGATAGTGGGGTCATCACTAAATTGAATCCGGCGATTAATGAAGTCATTAATCCGTTTTAATTTATCGGCTTCAGGTGCATTGTGCGCTTCATTCATCAGGGTTTGCCAGTCGGTAAACAAACGAACAGGCGTTTGTCCCCAGCGCTGCACCAGTGATTTTTGCAAGCGGTCAAAATCAAGGCTGGAGGCAGCATGCAACACGAAAGACAGCATGGCTAAAAGCCCGACTGTTTTTTTACGCAAGAGAAGTAGGTTGTGTTGCGGCATCAGTCTGAATGGTTTTACGAAGCTATTCTTAATAGTGGGTTAATTCACTAGAATTGTCCAACTTACAATTATAAATATAAAGACAGAAAGAATAATGGTAAGGTTACAATTTGTTTGCCGCTAAGAAAAAGATAATCCGGCTTAATCCGCCGGCGCATAAAAAATGTTACTTGTGAATTACATGGGATTAATAATATGAACCTGAAACTTTGCTTTGCCGTTGCTTTGGCATTCAGTGGAATGGGCGTTCAGGCTGCTGCCCCTGCTACTTTGCAGGAAGCGGCCGAGCGGGCCATTACAAACAATCCGGAATTGCGTGCACGCTGGTTTGAGTTCCGGGCATCAACTGAAGACGTTTCTGCTGCGCGTGGGGGGTATTTGCCACAGGTTGATTTTCAGGCGTATGCAGGCCGTGAGTGGGAAATGCGTCCAAGTGGCGATACAGGTGGTTTTAATCATCCAGGGGCCACATTAACGCTGCGCCAAATGTTATTCGATGGCTTTGCCACAAGCAATGAAGTTCAGCGACTGGGTTATGCAAGGCTGACTCGTTATTACGAGCTGCTTTCTTCCTCTGATCAGATTGCTTATGAGAGTGTCCGCGCGTATCAGGATGTGCTTCGTTATCGCGAGCTGGTTGCGCTTGCTCAGGACAATTTCGCGTTGCACAAAGAAATTTTAGGCCAGATTGAAGAGCGGGTTAAAGCGGGCGTTGGCCGCCGGGTCGATTTGGAGCAAGCCTCAGGGCGCCTGGCTTTGGCTGAATCTAACTGGCTGACTGACTTATCTAATTTACACGATGTGTCCGCACGCTTTCAGCGCATTGTAGGGGAAGCGCCTGCAGCCACTCTGGCTCCTGCTCCGGATCTGCGGGCGGCACTGCCTAAAGAAGGCAATACTGCTTTAGCGACTGCTTTAAAACAAAATCCTGGCTTTTTGGCGGCGGTATCCAATATTCGTTCTGCGCGCAGCGATGCCGAAACTCGCAAATCAAATAATTATCCTAAGTTAGAGCTGGTGGCAAAGCAGGCAATTGATCGCGATCGGGATAATATTAATGGCACTTTCCAGGATCGCACGATTCAGCTTAATTTAAATTACAATTTATTCAGCGGCGGCCGTGATAGCGCGCGAACACGCGGTGCGGTAGAAAAACTTAATTCTGCCTATGAATTGCGTGATAAAACTTGCCGCGATATTCGTCAGACTACACAAATCGCCTGGAATGATGTGCGCCGCCTGAACGAGCAAATGAAGTTCCTCGATCAGCATCAGCTTTCCACTGAAAAATCCCGCGATGCTTATCGTAAGCAATTTGATATTGGCCAGCGCACTTTGCTGGATTTATTAGATACCGAAAACGAATTGTTTACTGCGAAGCGTTCGGTTGTTGCTGCTGTTTATGATTTAAAAACGTCCGAAGCAGGGATTTTAACTCAGACTCACCAGATTCTGGCCGCGCTTAAACTGGCTCCGCTTGAGGCTGCTGTACCAGACGAGCTGAATGACAGCCAGCTGGATGATGAGCGTATTCGTTGCAGCGCAGAGATGCCTGCGGCTTATGTGATGGACAGAGATGCAGCAATGGCCGCCCGGCCGCCTTTGGTTCCGGCCGCTGCTGTTGCAGCACCTGAAGCGGTTAAAGACAGCGCCCCTGTCAGCAAAGAGCTGGTGCAGTTTGGTAATGATTTGGCAGATAAATGGTCGAAAGCCTGGGCTGAAAAACGCACAGATGATTATCTGGCATTTTATGCAGACAGCTTTGTGCCAAGTAATGGGATGAGCGTCGCCAAATGGAAAGAATTCCGCCGCGCCCGCGTGGGTAAACAGGGCGATCTGACGATTACTCTGGACAAGATGAAGCTGAAACAGATCAGTGAAACCCAGGCTGAAGCAAGCTTTAGCCAAAGCTACAAATCTAAAGACTATACCGATGTGGTGCAGAAAACTCTGGAGATGGTAAAGCAGGGCGGGCAGTGGAAAATCAAGGCAGAGAAAGTTACCAGCGGTAAAGCCTATTAACTTGTTCATTTAAGATGCAGGGCGAAGTGCTTTTACAATGGCTTTATATATTGTTGGTACTTTGCAAGAAGGGTCTTCTGAGGAAGGCCCTTTTTTTGTCTGCGATTTGCAGTGCGAGCTTACTGTGCGGCTTTGGGGTGTGCTTAATATTTAAGTTTTCAGATGGTTTTCATGATTGGTTTGTCAGCTTTTGCCCGGATGAATACTTGCTCTTCTTTCCATCGACTTAGTGATCTATAAAGGAATAGCTCGTTATTAGGGACGAGCTGTGTGGAGACTAGCTCATGGCGGATATCGCAGCTGAATTACAAAACACGGTTTTGATAAATGAAAATATCAAGATGGTGATTTGGAATTGCTTTGAAATTAATTTAATGGGCCTGAACGCTATTTTATTGGCCAAAAGGGCTGGCAGAATGGCGCGGGGCTTTGGTGTGATTTCTGGTGAATTACGTGAGTTATCTTTGCAACTGCAAGGCAGTATGAACCGGCTGAGTAATGCCAGCCAGGACATGCTGGCTGAATCGTCGCACAGTATGACCCAGGAGCGGCGCAGCCAGATGCTTGCTCAGACTTCAGAGCTGTCAGCAGAAAACACAACGTATCTGGCAGAAACGCTGGGGCGTAACCGCAAGGCGGCTGATGAGCATTCAGAGCGTTTAAGAATTGTGCACCAGCGTCTTTCTGAATATATCGATGAAGCCTATCAGGCCTGCGTGTTTGGGGTGGTTATTGCGCGTGCGGCCCGGATTGAATCAGCTTATTCAGGTGAGCATTCCAATGTACTGGCAGAGTTATCAAATGATTTCGCCAGAAAAGTGGATTCTATCGTGCCGAGGCTGGAAGAATTACGGCGTATTTCAGGGAAGATGAGATGAAAAAAGCACAAATACTTTTTGAGCAGGATGATCATCGCTGGTTTGCTATTTCACGCGATCCGGAGCGGCCCAGCTATTTAATCGATACCAATGAATATGTTATTAACAACGGCGATGAAGCGCTTATTACCGATCCGGGCGGGCTGGAGGTTTTTCCTTCGGTGTTTTCGGCGGTGAGCACGGTGATCGATCCGCGCTTAATCCATAGTATTTTTTCATCACATCAGGATCCTGATGTGATTTCTTCTCTGGCACTTTGGCTGGAGTTTAATCCGGAAATGAAGTGCTATATCTCTGGTTTATGGGCCACATTTGTTCCTCATTTTGGCGGATCGGCCGATACCATGATTTCTATTCCTGATCTGGGCAGTGAAATTGTGGTGGGCGGAGCGCATTTAAGCACTATCCCTGCGCATTACCTGCACTCCTCCGGGAATTTTCATCTTTATGATCCAAAAGCCCAGATTTTATTTTCAGGGGATGTAGGTGCTGCGCTCTTACCCGAGAGCAATAGCGATCTGTTTGTAAGCGATTTTGATCGCCATATTCGCTTTGCAGAAGGGTTTCATAAGCGCTGGATGGGATCCAATAGTGCAAAGCGGGTGTGGTGCGAAAAAGCAGCAAGCTTAAAAATAGACATGATCTGTCCACAGCATGGATCTGTATATGCAGGGGAAGATGTTGAACGCTTTATTAACTGGTTTGATGAGCTGCATGTAGGGCTTTTTTGATCATTATTAAGAGCGGCATGATCGGTAAAAAGGAATTTAATTTGGGGGCTGGAAATTGCGCATTCAGCCCCCATTTCAGTTTCTTAACCAATCAAGCATTCAAGGAATATGATGAGTATCACTGTTAATGGCGTTGAAATTACCGATGCAATGATCGAAGCCGAAAGTCAGCACCATCAAGATGCGCCATCGATGCTGGATGCAACGATTCAAGAGCTTATTTTGCGTGAGCTTTTACTGCAACGTGCTGCTTCGCTGGCCATTGAGGCCGCAACTCCGGAAGAAACCATTGGTTTGCTGTTGCAGACAGAAGTAAAAATCACCGATGCCGATGAGGCCGCTTGCCAGGAATATTACAACAATAATCCACAGTCTTTTGTCCGTGGTGAAATGGTTGAAGGCAGCCATATTTTGTTCAAGCCAAGCGAAGAAGCGTCTTTAGATGCCGTTCGTGAAACGGCTAATGCCGTATTGGCCGAAGTAAAAGCCAATCCGGAAAAATTTGCAGAGTTAGCCCGTCAGCACTCGGCTTGCCCATCGGGCCAGCAAGGCGGCGATCTGGGCCAATTTGGCCGCGGCCAGATGGTGCCGGAATTTGAACAGGCTGTTTTTAGCCTGAATGCGGGCGAAGTGGCTGCAGATTTGGTGGAAACCCAATTTGGTTTGCACATTATTCGTGCGGGTGAAAAAGTAGCAGGTGCCACCGTTGCTTTTGATGAAGTTAAAGAAAAACTGGCTGAGTTTTTAAGCAATATCGCAACCCGCCGTGCAATGAATCAGTATCTGCAAACTTTGGTTAATGCTGCCAAAATTGAAGGCTACACCCTGCCAGGCGCTGAGCCAGCGGCTGTATAAATCTGTTTTGCTAAGAATATTTTGCGCTTATTGGTGCAAAACAGAATGGCCGGCCATGCCGGCCATTTTTAATCCTGGTGCAAATGCGCCTTTGCGGGCAGGTGATCAGGGTTAGTGATAAAAATTTAAATTTCCTGTGTAATTTTACGGCGGGATGCGATTTTTGGCCCAGACTGGTGGATAATCAGCCCGTCTCTTTTACGGGTTAACCCTTATGGCCGATTTGCATCAGTTTATTGAAGGTTTTCGTGAATTTCAGCAGCAGTATTTTGCTGGCGAAACCGCTTTGTTTGACCGTCTGCGTGCAGGCCAGACACCAACTACCGTGTTGATAGGCTGCTGTGACTCCCGTGTTGATCCCGCCATCCTGACCCAATGCGCGCCGGGCGAGATGTTTATTATTCGCAACGTGGCGAATCTGGTTCCCCCTTTTGAGCAGGGTACTACCAATCAAGGGGTATCTGCAGCGCTGCAATACGCTGTTACTGTGCTCAATGTGAGCCGTATTGTGGTGCTTGGGCACAGCCACTGCGGCGGGATTAAGGCGCTGATGGATAGCGCTGATATTGTTGATAAAGACGACTTCCTTGGCCGCTGGATTCACATTGCCAGCAAGGCAAAAGAGCGTGTTTTGCAGCAATTGCCAGATAGTGATCAGGCTGATCGCTACCGTGCCTGTGAGCTGGAAGCCATTCGTGATTCCTTGCAGAATCTTGAATCATTCCCATGGATTAAAGAGCGCCTGGGTACAGATGCGCTGAGCGTACATGGCTGGTTTTTTGATTTTGAACACGGAGCCTTATTGGGCTTTGATGAAGAAAGCGGGCAGTTTCAGCCACTGGTCAGCGCCTTACCAACTCAAGATTTCTCTATCGGGATTTAATTGACCGCTACCCACACTCCGTTCGTATTAGGTATTGCCGGCTGGTCAGGCAGTGGTAAAACGACGCTGATTGAAAAACTGCTGCCAGAGCTGGTGCGGCTGGGCCTGTCGGTGAGCGTGATTAAATATACTCACCATCCTGTGCAGTTTGAGCCGGAAGGCAAAGATACCTCCCGTTTTCGTGCGGCGGGTGCGGGCGAGGTATTGCTGGCAACGCCTCATGGGTTTGCTCTGATTCACGAGGGGGCCTTGCCTCTTCATGAGATGCTGGCTCGATTAGCACCCGTCGATTTAGTTTTAGTTGAAGGTTTTAAAGCGGCCGCTATTCCTAAAATAGAAGTGCGCCGGGCTGATTATCCTGCATTGGATGATCCGCACATTATTGCGATTGCCAGCGACTATTCGCTGGAAAGTGCTCTTCCCCTTTTTGATCTTAACCAGGCTGCAGAGATTGCAGCGTTTATTGCTGCGAGTTGCCATGCTGGATTTTGATTCTGCTTTATCCCAATTGCTGGCTCAGGCCCGTGCAGAAACTGCGGTTGAAACTTTATCTTTAAATCAGGCCGCTGGCCGTATTCTGGCCGCTGATGTGGTTTCCCAAATGGCGGTGCCGGCGTTTGATAATAGTGGCATGGATGGCTATGCACTGAATGTGGGCGCTGTCTGGCCAGAATCTTTTGAGCTGGTTCAGCGAATTGCCGCGGGTGAAGTGGGGCAGCCACTGGCTGAGGGCGAGGCGGCAAGAATTTTCACTGGAGCCCCGGTTCCAGCCGGAGCCACGGTGGTGGTAATGCAGGAAGACTGCCGCAGTGAAGAAGGGCGGGTGTATATCGCTCAAAAGGTAAAAGCAGGTGCCAATATTCGCCTGCGTGGGGAGGATATTCAGGCTGATACCGTGATTTTGCCCGCTGGTACACGATTAAGCGCGGCCGCAATTGGTTTGGCTGCCTCTGTGGGTGTGGCTGAGCTGGCTGTAAAGCGGCCCTTAAAGGTTGCACTGCTTTCAACCGGCGACGAGCTGGCAGAGCCGGGGCAGCCGCTTGCAGCGGGCCAGATTTATAATTCAAACCGCTACGCCATTACCGCTTTATTAGCAGATTGCCAGGTTACTGATCTGGGTATTGTTCCAGATGATGCAGAGCAGACCCGGGATATCTTGTGGCAGGCAGCCCAGGATCATGATGTGCTGATTACTTCGGGTGGGGTGTCCGTTGGCGAAGAAGACCATGTTAAGGCCGCAGTTGAGCAGCTGGGCAGCTTAAACTTATGGAAGATCGCAATTAAGCCAGGCAAGCCATTTGCGTACGGGCGAATTGCCGGGTGTGATTTTATTGGCCTGCCGGGAAATCCTGTTTCCAGCTTTGTTACCTTTTTGCTATTAGTTCGTCCCTTTTTATTGGCCAGGCAGGGATGTATCAGTTTATTTCCGCCGCGTTATCAGCTAAGTGCTGCTTTTGAATGGAAAAAAGCAGGAAATCGCCGTGAGTTTTTACGCGGCAGATTAAATGCGGCTGGGCAGGTTGAAATTTATCCTCATCAAGGCTCTGGGGTATTAACTTCTTTGGTTTGGGCTACGGGTCTGGTGGATATTGCCGCAGGTGAAACAATTAGCGCCGGAGACACGGTTACTTTTATTCCTTATGCGGCCTGCATTAAATGAGCTAATTAATGCTATGCTGCAATTTATTCGATCAAAGTAAGACTCGCGTTAATTACGGAATCTTAATATGAAAGTAAATATTCGGCGTAGCCTGTTGCTTGGCTTACTTTGCATCATGACATGGCCTGTTTTTGCGGGTGGTTTTGATTTGCTTTCTGAGCGCGATGCTTCGGGTGGTTTAAAAGAAGCATTGATACAGGGCGTAAGCAATGCCACTTTGCAGCTGAGTAAAACCGATGGTTTTTTAGCCAATGATAAAGTGCGTATTCCCTTGCCGGATGCCATGCGCCAGGCCGAACCCTTGCTTCGTACCTTAGGGCTGGGACAGTCTTTAGATGAATTACAAACATCCATGAATCGTGCTGCAGAGGCTGCCGTACCAAGGGCCAAGCAGTTACTGATTAATGCCATTAAAAAAATGAGCGTACAAGACGCCAAAAATATTTTGCTTGGGGCAGATGATGCAGCCACACAATATTTTAAACAGGCCAGCCAGGCGCCGCTAACTGAGCAATTTTTACCTATAGTCCGGCAAACAACCTCCAGGCTGCAATTAGCAGAACAATATAATCGCCTAGCTGGTAAAGCCGCAGGTTTGGGGCTGCTTAAAGCAGAAGATTCAACCGTTGAGCAATATGTAACCCGCAAAGCTTTGGATGGCTTATATCAGGTGATTGCCGAAGAAGAGCGCGCTATTCGCCAGGATCCTCTGGCAGCGGCTGGCAAACTGGCTAAAAAAACGTTTGGTTTATTAAGCAATTAAATGGTGTTTCAATAAATTAATACTTTATTCGCTGAGTATAGATTTGAGTTTATTTATGGCTAATAAAAACCGGTATTGGTTTACAGGCCCTCTGATCTCAAACGATTTATAAATTTTTTATTTAAACGAAGTGCTTGTTATTTAGGCAATAAACAATGATTCGTGTTTTATATTTTGCCCGGCTGCGTGATGTCTTTGGCTGTAGTGAGGAAGCGCTGCCTGCGCCTGCTACCGTAGCAGAGCTGATTGCTGTTTTAGCTGCGCGAGGCGGAGTTTGGGCGGATGAATTATCGGCTGGCAAGGTATTTCGTGTAGCGGTTAATCAGGAAATGGCGCGCCTGCAGGATGAGATTCCCGCCGGGGCCGAAGTGGCGATTTTTCCGCCGGTAACGGGGGGCTGATGGCTGATGGCTGATATCCGGATTCAGGTACAAAGTGCAGATTTTGACTTTGCCACAGAATACGCCCGCTTTGATGGCAATGCCGCGATGGGTGCCATCGTTGCTTTTGTTGGCAGGGTAAGGGATTTAGACGGCAGTATTTCTGCCATGAGCCTTGAGCACTATCCGGGCATGACAGAAAAATCGCTGGCTAAGATTGTTGATGAGGCTTGTGGCTACTGGCCTTTACAGGCCGTAACCGTGATTCATCGTGTGGGTGATTTACAGGCTGCGGAGCAGATTGTGCTGGTACTGACGGCTTCGGCTCACCGCCAGGCTGCTTATGAATCCAATGCCTTTATTATGGATTTTCTAAAAACACAGGCGCCATTCTGGAAAAAAGAAGGAAATGGCGCTTGCCTGAAATGGCTTGATGCACGGGAGAGCGATCAGAGCGCGCTCGATCGCTGGCAGTATTTAAGGGTGGGTTAAGATGATTTTGGATGCGGTCATTCTGGCTGGCGGTGAAGGGCGTCGCATGGGAGGGCGTGATAAAGGTCTGGTTGAGCTCTCAGGCAAGCCTTTAGTTGAATGGAGCCTGGAAGCCTTATCCAGGCAGACCCGGCTTGTGGATCATATTTTGATCTCGGCAAATCGCAATTTGCCGGATTACGCCCGTTTTGGTTCTCCTGTATTACGCGATGTTTACCCCGGCCATCCAGGCCCCTTAGCGGGCATTCATTCCGCCTTGCTGGCTTCTCCTGCTCAATACCTGCTGGTGCTGCCTTGTGATGTGCCTTTTTTGCCTGCTGATCTGGTTGAAAAACTATTGGCGCAGCTGGAGCTGGGCGAATCAGACGTGGTGGTGGCGCGTACTCCGGACGGACAAATTCATCCGACAATATGTATGCTGTGCCATGATGTACTGGCCTCTTTAATGGACAGGTTGTCGCGGCAAGAGCTTAAGTTATCTGCCTGGCAGGAAAGCCTGAGGCTGCAGTATGTTGATTTTCCTGAGCTGGCCTTCCCTAATTTAAATACTCAGGATGATCTGGCCGTATGTGCGGCCCGCTTATCGGGAGTCGACACCATTCCTATGCCTTATCGTGCTACTGATCAGACTCAGAAAACGCCGGCTCCATCCGGCCTGACTCACTTTAATGCTAATGGTGAAGCGCATATGGTGGACGTGGGCAGCAAGGTGGACAGCCACCGGATTGCCCGCGCGGTGGGCGAGATTCGTATGCTGCCCACCACTTTGCATTTAATTGAAACAGGCAGCCATAAAAAAGGCGATGTGTTGGGCGTGGCCAGAATTGCGGCAATTATGGCTTCCAAACGCACGGCAGATTTAATCCCGCTTTGCCATCCTGTCCCACTGACCAGCGTGAGCGTCGATTTCACCATAGACAGGGCAGGCAGCCTGGTTCGTTGTGAAGTGACGGCCGAAACAGTCGGTCGTACCGGGGTAGAAATGGAGGCGCTGACGGCGCTCAATATTGCTTTGCTTACCATCTACGATATGTGCAAGGCGGTGGATCGGGGCATGATTATGTCGCAGATCCGTTTGCTGGAAAAACAAGGCGGTAAATCGGGGCACTGGCAGGCCAGCCATACAATTTAATGCTGCGGCATGGTGGAAGATAAAATGATTCAAGGGCAAATTCACACGCTGATGACAGGCCGTGGTTCGGAAATCACGGCCTTGTTTTTTTATCCTCAGTCTGCAGCAAAAGCGGCGATACTGATTGTGCCCGCAATGGGTGTAAGCCAGTCTTATTATGCGCCGCTGGCATCATGGCTGGCAGAGCAGGGCTTTTTGGTGGCCAGCTTTGATTACACCGGAATGGGGCTTTCTGCTCAGGGCGATTTGCGTCAGCTTGAAGTCGATATCCTGGATTGGGCCAGGTTTGATTGCGACACCATGCTGAGCACGATGACGCAGGCAGGCCGCCCGCTTTACTGGCTGGGCCATAGTCTTGGCGGGCAGTTGCTTGGCCTTGTGCCTGGGCCAGAGCGCATTACCAAGGCCATTACGATTGCCAGTGGCAGCGGTTACTGGCTGGAAAATTCGCTGAGTTTACGCTGGAAAGTCTGGTGGCTTTGGTTTGTGCTGGTGCCCGTGCTGCTGCCTGTTTGTGGATATTTTCCAGGCAAGCGCTTACGTAAAGTCGGCAATTTGCCGCGTGGTGTTATGCAGCAGTGGCGCAGATGGTGCTTACACCCGGACTATATGCTGGGGGTGGAGGGTGAGGCGGTAAAGCAGCAGTTTGCGGCGTTTACCCGGGATATTACCGCGCTCTCCTTTACCGACGATGAGCTGATGTCTGCTCATAATACAAATTCATTGCAGTCGTTTTATCAGAATGCGTCACAAAGTGCCAAACGCCTGTCGCCACAGGATATTGGCGTAAAGCAGATTGGACACTTTGGCTTTTTCAAACCACGGTTTGCAGACAGTCTATGGCAGGTGCATTTATTGCCTGAATTAAACTAATCCCAGTAAAGCGCTTTTACTGAATGCCACGCCAATAATATAGGCAAAGGCCAGCACGGATGCGGCCAGGGCGATGCTGCGGATTGTTTTGGTTTTGCCCCGTTTAAGCGCGATCGTCCCCAGAATAATATAGAGCAGCAGCCCGGCTACCTTGGCGGCAAGCCATGCTTTGGGGCCGGGATACATCATGGCCAGGCTGATACCGCTGATCAAAAGTGCGGTATCAATAATATGCGGTGCAATGCGGAAAAACCGCTGCTGCAAGCGTGGTGATTCAGCCAGCATCAGGCATCCCCGCAGCAAAAACAGCCCCAGTGACAGGGTAATAAACAGCATATGCAAATGTTTTACAGCAAGATATTCCATCGGAAGGGCTCTCTCGTGCGAAAATGGTTAGTTCTGCATCTTAATGGCTTCTGTTGACATTGAGTATTGCGATTCATTGGCATTAAATGAATTGATGTTTTTTTGCAGTCATTAAAGAAGCAGCTTACCTGCCGGGCGGGTTAGTGGAATGAAAGGATAAAAGGTTTATGGAAGAATTACGTTTATCAAAGCGCTTAGCCGAACTGGGCCTTTGCTCGCGCCGTGAGGCCGATGAATATATTGCCAAGGGCTGGGTGAAGGTCGATGGCGTAGTCGTTGATGTACTGGGCAGCAAGGTTCTGCCCAGCCAGGTGGTGAGTCTGGAGCCTGCGGCAAAAGCCACTCAGGCAGGACGTGTGACCATCCTTGTGAATAAGCCGGTGGGTTATGTGTCCGGGCAGGCCGAAAAAGGCTATACCCCCGCTGTGGCGCTGGTGGTGCCGGATAATCACTGGGAAGGGGATACCAGCGGTATTCGCTTTGTGCCGCCGCATATGCGTGATCTGGCCCCTGCCGGGCGCCTGGATATCGATTCGGTAGGTCTTTTAGTACTGACGCAGGACGGCGTGGTAGCCAAGACGCTGATCGGCGAAAACTCGAACGTTGAAAAAGAGTATCTGGTTCGTGTCACAGGCCAGCTGAGCAGTGATGGTATGAAAAAGCTGAATCATGGCTTAAGCCTGGATGGCAAGGCGCTGAAACCGGCCCGCGTGAGCTGGCAAAATGAAAATCAGCTGCGCTTTATTTTACGTGAAGGTAAAAAGCGCCAAATTCGCCGCATGTGCGAATTAGTCGGCTTAGAAGTTGTTGGCTTAAAGCGTATCCGTATTGGCCGCGTGCTGCTGGGTGACTTACCACCGGGTAAATGGCGCTATTTATCGGCGTCGGAGAAATTTTGATGCTGCGCGCGCTGGTCTTCGTTTTGCTCAGCGGCATGGCTTACGCTACGCCCAATGAAATAACCGGCTCCTATCAATGCAAAAGCGGCTTGTCGTTTTACGTGACCTCAAGTGCTGATATGGCGCAGGTACGTTTACGTGTGGATGGCCGGATTTATGATCTGGATGAGCAGCGCACGGCCAGTGGTGCGGCATGGGGCGATGGCCAGTGGCTGTGGTGGACTAAGGGCAGCGATAGTTTTTTAGAGCGTAATACCGTTGTTGTTGCTAAAGACTGTTTGAAAAAACCGGTGCTTTAATGTTGCGTGTTGATGTTTTATTGGTAGAACAGGGGCTGGCCCCTTCCCGCACTGCCGCGCAAGGCATGATTGCTGCGGGCCGGGTGAGTTGCGATGGCAAAGTGCTGACTAAGGCCAGTATCAGGCTGGATAAAGATTTGCCCCTCACGGTGGCAAGCGATGAGAGTGATCGCTTTGTTTCCCGGGGCGGGTTCAAGCTGGCGGGCGCATTAGAGCAGGCCGGTGTGGATGTAGCGGGCTGGCAGGTGCTGGATGTAGGGATTTCTACTGGCGGCTTTACAGATTGCCTGCTTCAGGCAGGTGCGCGCAAAGTGATTGGTGTGGAAGTTGGCCACGGCCAGCTTCACCTAAGGCTGCTCAGCGATGCCAGAGTGGTGCAGTTTGAAGGCGTGAATGCCCGGCATTTAGTGCCGGAGCTGATTGCCGGAGTGCAGGACGGGCCGCTGCAGCTGATTGTGGGCGATGTGTCGTTTATCTCGCTGACCTTGATTTTGCCTGCACTGCGCGCCATGCTGCAGCCGCAGGCCTCGCTGCTTTTTTTGGTAAAGCCGCAGTTTGAAGTAGGCAAAGCCGGCATCGCCCGTGGCGGCATTGTGAAAGATGAAAGCCTTTATGCGCAGGTAGAAGAAAAAATAAAAACAGCCGCAACAGCGGCTGGATTTGCAACTCAAAACTACTTCGCCAGCCCGATCACGGGTGGCGATGGCAATCGCGAGTTTTTTATTCATGCATTGGCGGTGTAGAGGTGGCGTGCTTCCTGTTTGCACTAAAAAAGTCAAAAAGACCTTTTTAGTGCCTTCGGCACGTTGATTTTGGTGCGGGCGTCCCGCTGGGCCTTCATTTCTTGCGCGGCCAGGAAACGAAACCGAAGCCACAACCTTAAAAACACGGCATCCCCTCGCTGCGGACAGTGGCGTTGTGTCATTTCGCTTCGCTCAAACACGAACTGACGACGGCACCACCCCGCTTGTTTCTCGCCCTGCGTATTTTCAGGGGAGGGTAAAAGCCCTGCGCTGAGGGCTTGGACACGTTTTTTCATTTAAGGAAGAACGACAGTCTGTATTTACTTCTTTTCCTTTCCAAATAACTTCTCAGCGTCTTCCACTTCTTTGATTAAAGCACGCACTTCAGGCTCTTTGAATTCCATGATCGCTTCGCGGAAGTAATTGAGGCTTTCCGGGTAGGAGAAAGCGGCCTGGCGCATCAGCTTGTGTGCTTTGCTGGTATTGCCGCGCATAGTTTCCATAATGGCCTGATCGCTGAGCTGACTAGGGTAGGGGCGTACCTGATTCAGCCTGTCCAGAATCTGCAGTTTCCAGGGCATGTCCTGCTTGCTGGCGACGATGTAATTCGACAGCGCAAAATCAGCATAGAAATCGATTAATGGATTTTGCTTCAGTTTTTGTAAAGTCTTAATCCGGCCAGCGTTTTCAGCGGGTTTATCAGATGGATCCATAATCGGATAAATCTGGATATACAGCATGCCGCCAAACACCGCAGTAGCCAGTGCAGCTCCGCCATAAGTACCAAGGCTTGCACGCTCTGCCCAATCAGGCAGTTGCAGCTTGCGCGGTGCATCAGAGCGTAAAAAGAACAGCGCCAGGGCAAAGGGGCCAAGCAGGTGGTAATACCAGAGCGGGTATTCAACCAGGCTGTGCAGTACCGAAACAATCACCAAAGCGGCACCGAAAATTTTGACCGGATCATGCTCGCGCTTCAGAAGCGCAATAAACATCCACAGCATGCCGCCAACCATCACCAGCGTACCTGCCAGACCTGTTTCGGCCATGATATTGAGCAGCGAATTATGCGCATGAGTAAACAGCACGCTTTCCTGCACAATGGCAAAAGCCGGGTTGACCTGCAGGGCAATACTTTGTGAAGGGTAAGCAGCCCAGCCTACACCCAGCCATGGGTGAGCCAGGAAGGTTATCCATGCTTTTTGCCACTCCACCAGGCGGCGGGAGCCATTGGAATCAAGGCGATCCAGCCCGGTAGGGACTTCGTTTTTGGCATGCAGCAATGATTGCAGCACATCGTTAATCCATGGAGCAACAAACTGCATTACGATAATCAGCGCGGCACTGGCCGTAAGCAGCAGGCCAAAGCGGCGTACGCTGTCTTTGCCAAGGTAAGCGGATAACGCACCAAAGACCAGCCACGCGCCTGCATACATAAAGGGCGAGCGGGAGCTGCTCCAGGCAATGGATAGTGCCAGCCAGGTGGCAATGGGCCAGAACCAGGTTTTAGGCAATTCTTTTTCGGCGGTAAGCCATGCAGCGGCAGCTAACCCCCAGGTCAGATAATGGCCGTATAAATTCTTTTGGCCCAAATGGCCAAAAATCAGCCTCGGACCGTTTTGCAGCAGTTCTACAACCTGCTGTACGGATACCGCAGAGTTGAAAATCGCCCCTGCCAGCAAGCCCCATGCAAAAAAGGGAGCCAGTTGCATGCTGCCAAAATGATCCCGCGCCCTTGCCAGTGCCCATACGGAGAATGCGGCGGTCAGGGCATAAAGAACAGGCTCGGTGCGATCAGACCAGTACAGCACGGGCATCAATACCATTTGCAAGCCAATCACCGCAGCCAGGCCAAACCAGATCAGGCTGGCATAGGGCGGGCTGGATTTCTCGCGGGAAGGCAGCGCTGTGGCGGTGAGTACCATCAGTACGGCCAGGACTAAAGCGGCCAGTTCGGATGGGAATACCGGATTGGGCTGGTAGCGAAAAGGAATGCCGCAGGGCACTGCGGCAAGCAAAAACAGCAGGGTCTGAAATATTCGGAGTTGCGGAATCATTGGGCGCTTTCGATAGTTTTCTGAGGAGGCTGGTACATCCAGCCTGCAACTAATACTCCCGCTTCAAAAAGCAGCCAGAGAGGAATAGCAAGCAGGCATTGAGATACAACGTCAGGCGGGGTAACAACGGCCGCGATGACAAAGGCCCCGACAATAACATAGGGGCGAATCTCTTTCAGCTTTGCAACGCTGATAAAGCCCATTCTTACCAGCACAATCACCAGAATGGGCACTTCAAATGTCACCCCGAACGAGATAAACATTCCCATTGCAAAATCGAGGTATTCACCTGAATCGGGCAGCCATTGCATTGAGGCAGGGACGACCGAAACAATAAATTTAAACACCACGCCAAAAACGAGGAAGTAGGCAAAGCCCACTCCCAGCATAAAGAGCAGGGTGGACGCGCATACCAGCGGCAAAATCAGCTTTTTTTCATGGGTATAAAGGCCCGGTGCAATAAAGCCCCACATTTGATACAGCGTATGGGGCAGAGTAAGCATAAAGGCCGCCATAGAGGCGATTTTGATTTGCAAAACAAAAGGCGAGGCAATGCCGATCGTAATCAGTTTCTGATTAGGTAAAACATGGGCAAGCGGTGCAACCATCAGATCATAGAGCTGTTCTGAAAAAGCAAAACAGGCAATAAATCCAATTAAAAAAACCGCAGCTATGCGCACAATGCGCGTACGCAGCTCGATTAAATGCACTAAAAGGGGCTGGAGATTATCCGTCATTGTTTAACGCCGATCTGGCCTGGAGCCTGAAGGAGGAGCTGCGGGCGGGGCAAACAGATCACCCTGAGGCCCGGCGGGAGCAAGCTCAATCTCCTGGATTGGGGCTGGCTCTGATAAGGCCTGAGCCGCTTCTTCCAGGGGCTGGTGAATGGTCTGGCTGAGCGCTGAGGCCTCGGCACGAATCTCGGCTTCGACTTTAGCCAGCTCTGCCAGCTGAAACTCTTTATCCAGATCTGATTTTACGGTCGAGATAAAGCGCTGCACACGGCCCAGCAAAGCGCCTGCAGTCCGTGCGACTTTAGGCAGTTTTTCTGGGCCGATGACGATTAAGGCGACGGCACTAATCGTGATTAGCTCGCCAAAACTCACATCAAACACGGGCAAGCCTTAAGGTTTGTTGGTATCGGCAGGTTTGTCTTCTGTTTTGGCTGCAGGGGTTTCACCCTCTTTAATGCCATCTTTAAAGCCTTTTACTGCAGAGCCTAAATCTTTACCGATGCTGCCTAGTTTTTTTGTTCCAAAAACCAGTACAACGATCACTAAAACAATTAGCCAGTGCCAGATGCTGAATGAACCCATGATGCAATCTCCTGATAGCGCGCTTATTGCGTGCTGATTTCTGAAATGTTAGTTGATAGCGGCTTGCCGCCAATAATATGCATATGAAGATGGAAGAAAGTCTGTCCGCCACCATGCCCTGTATTAATAATGGTGCGATAGCCATCGCTCAAACCCTGCTCTGCTGCCAGTTTTGAGGTCAGCAGCATCATTTTGCCAAGCAGGGCCTGATGCTGAGCTTCGGCATGGGCCAAAGAATCCAGATGTGTTTTAGGGACCAATAAAAAATGAACCGGGGCGACAGGGTGAATATCATGAAAGGCGATCACTTCATCGTCTTCATATATTTTCTTAGCCGGGATTTCGCCCGCTGCAATTTTACAAAAAAGGCAGTCACTCACTTTATTGCTCCTTACGGGAATTCTTTTCGTCTATGCCAGAAATACCTTCGCGGCGTGCTAATTCTGCCAGCACGTCTTCGTGGCTCAGGCCTGCATGCTCAAGCAGCACCAAAGTATGGAACCACAGATCAGCGATTTCGCGGACAAGATGCAGCTTGTCGCCATCTTTGGCCGCCATAATTGTTTCAACCGCCTCTTCACCCACCTTTTTCAAGATTTCGTCAGTGCCTTTATGAAACAGTTTGGCAACATAAGAGCTTGATGGATCTGCGCCATGCCTGCTGGCCAGCGTGGTCGATAAGCGTTCCAGAATGTCTGCGGAAACCATAGATCTATATCCCTGATTCGATTCAGAACCCGATTATATTGCCATTAGGTTACAAGTACGTGGCGATTCTTCGGAAATCTTGCGGATTGTCTATTCTTTTTCTTAAGCGGTCCGTACTTTCAAACCTAAGGCTTAAGAAGACAATGAATTGTGGCGGTAATTAGGGGTGAGCATGACCGTGAGTATAAATATCGGCAGGATCTTTGATCACTTCATCCGTGATTTGCCATTCCTGATTGATCAGCGTCCGAAAAAAACAACTTTTTCGGCCAGTGTGGCAGGCAATGCCGCCCACTTGCTCGATCTGGTAAATCAGCACATCCCCATCGCAATCAAACTGAATGGCCGATACTTTTTGAAAGTGCCCTGATTCTTCACCCTTATGCCAGAGTTTTTGTCTGGAGCGGGTCCAGTAATGGGCCGTGTTTTTTTCGGCAGTAAGCGCCACGGCTTCGCGGTTGGCGTAGGCAAACATCAGCACCCGGCCGCTGTCTTTATCCTGAGCAATGACGGGTACAAGGCCTTTTTCATCCCATTTGATTTCGTCCAGCCAGCTCATAAGCGCACCTCAATCCCAGCTGCCCGCATCGCTTCTTTGGCCTGACGTATGGTGTATTCGCCAAAGTGAAAAATGCTCGCGGCCAGCACGGCATTGGCGTGGCCCTGAATAACGCCATCAACCAGATGCTGCACATTGCCGACGCCGCCCGAGGCAATGACGGGGATATCGACCGCATCGCTGACTGCACGGGTGAGCGGGAGATTAAAGCCGGTTTTAGTGCCGTCTCTGTCCATGCTGGTGAGTAAAATTTCACCCGCGCCCAGCATTTGCATACGGGTTGCCCATTCAATGGCGTCCAGCCCTGTGGCGGTGCGGCCGCCATGGGTAAATACTTCCCAGCGTAATGGCTCGCCCGGCAGGCTGACTTGCTTGGCGTCGATGGCCACTACAATGGCCTGGCTGCCAAAACGGTCTGCAGCGTCTTTCACCATTTGCGGATTAGTCACCGCTGTGGTGTTGATGCTGACTTTATCGGCACCGGCATTGAGCAGGCGGCGGATATCATCTACCACGCGCACCCCGCCACCCACGGTCAGCGGAATAAATACCTGGGCTGCTACTTCTTCAATGACGTGCAAAATAATATCGCGCTGATCAGATGAGGCAGTGATATCTAAAAAGGTGATTTCGTCTGCGCCCTGAGCATCGTATTTTTTAGCAATTTCAACCGGGTCGCCCGCATCGCGCAGGCCTACAAAGTTAATACCTTTTACAACACGGCCAGCAGTCACATCGAGGCAGGGGATAATTCGTTTTGCAAGGGACATAGGTTTTCTTCAGAAGAGGGCTTATTCGGATTGCTGGCTGGTCCAGAGTGCCCATAGCTTATTTGCCGCCTCGCTATATTGCCCAAGGCCACCCGCAAATTCAGAGCTGAACCACTGGACAAAGACGTTGTGCAGTACTTCTCTTACATCTTCTTCGGACTGGCACTGCGGCAATATGCGCAAAATGCTGCCCACTTCAGGTGCATAGCCCTGAGGCTCCATCACCAGCGGGATCATCATCGGATCACAATCAAAGAGTAACTGGCAGACTGCTGCAAAAAGGATGGGATCCTGCTCTTGCAGGTAGTCGCCAATTTTGCGCTCGCTTTGTGCCCAATCAAACCATTCAGGCTGTGACATGGGCACCCCGCTGTCTTAAGTGCATTAGAAAAACGGAGCGCGTTGCCATCGTTTTTCTGATTTACTTTAATTAGACAATTCGTCGGCCAGTTCTTGCGCCGCTTTAAAGTCTATCGTGCCTTCGTAAATGGCACGGCCGGTAATGACTCCTTCGATTCCTTCTGACTCCACTTCGGCAAGTTTTCTGACGTCATCCAGATTAGTGAGCCCGCCTGAGGCAATTACGGGAATCGTGAGCGCCTGGGCCAGCTTAACCGTGGCTTCGATATTCACCCCGGATAACATGCCATCGCGGCCGATATCGGTGTAAATCACGCTTTCTACGCCATAGCCTTCAAAGCGTTTGGCCAGATCGATTACATTCAGATCGGTCATTTTGGCCCAGCCATCTGTGGCTACAAAGCCGTCTTTGGCATCCAGCCCCACAATAATCTGGCCTGGGAATGCATCACATGCTTCGTGCAAAAAGCCAGGCTGTTTGATGGCGGCGGTGCCGATAATGACGTAATCGATACCCGCATCCAGATACATTTCGATGGTTTCTAAGCTGCGGATGCCGCCGCCTAATTGTACGGGCACTTCGCCATCAATCGCTTTAAGAATACTTTTTACTGCACCCAAATTCTTTGGTTTGCCAGCAAATGCACCATTGAGATCGACCAGATGCATGCGGCGGGCGCCCTGGCCCAGCCAGTGGCTTACAAAGCTGGCCGGGTCGTCAGAAAACACAGTGGCGTCGCTCATTTCACCTTGGCGCAGGCGAACACATTGGCCGTCTTTTAAGTCGATTGCAGGGATGATTAGCATGATGGAGTCAGGTTTTGTTTTGTGTGTGAAAAAAAGTTGTTTTTTGCTTGAACTAAAAAATTAAAGATCAGCATAAAGCTAAAGAAAATAAGGCATGAATACCAGTCAAAAGAATAGTTGCTGGCTAAACAAACGCTGATTACGCTGAAAATACCGGTCATAAGCAAGCTTGTTTGTAGTGCTTTAAAGCAACTGATCCAAAGCGTTTTCATACCATTGCCTTTTAGGTATTGCCATTCCAGTTTACAAAATTCTTTAATAAGCTTAGACCAGCTTGATGACTTTTTTCAGGATGGCATTGAATAGCAAAGATATTATCCCTTGCTACCGCCGCTGCAAAGCGATATGGATAGCAGCTTTCTAAGACGGTGATATTGTCATCAGGCTGAAAATGATAGCTGTGCACAAAATAAAAGCGCTCCGCATCGCTGATGCCTGCCCAAAGCGGATGATCATGCACTTTAAACATTTCATTCCAGCCCATATGCGGCACTTTTAATTTCTGGCCCTGGGCGTCAGACATTTTATCTTTAGGAAAGCGCACTACCTTGCCTTTAAAAACGCCAAGGCCTGCGGTATCACCTTCTTCGCTGTGCTCAAATAAAAGCTGTGCACCGACGCAAATCCCCAGAAAGGGTTTTTCCCGGGTGGCATCAAGTACGGCTTGTTTTAAACCGCGCCCGGTCAGCTCTTTCATACAATCGGGCATGGCGCCCTGGCCGGGGAAGACGACTTTATCGGCGGCAGCCACGATGGCCGGGTCTGCAGTCAGCACAATCTGTGCATGATCACCGGCGACATGCTCTAAAGCTTTGGTAACCGAGCGTAAATTACCCATTCCATAATCGACGACAGCAATTTTCATGTTGTTTTCAGTGTTGGATCAGGGCCGCATCGCCACAGATCGGGTGATTGATATCTGCCTGATACTGACACAGTTGCAAGGCTGTGCCACGTTTTTTCTGCTCTGCAATCAGGCAAGCAACAGCATGTACGGTACCAGCAAGATTTTGTGTGATGAAATCATGGCCGGCAAGTTCGGCAACGGGCTGGTCCTGCAGCCATAACTGGTGTTTTAAGCTGGCGCTGCGTCTGGCCCCGCAATCCACAGCGGCGCTGGTCTGGCGTTTATCGTAATCGCCATCGGGGCTGGTTTGAGCTTTTAAATAGCGCCACTGGTAGCGGAAATAAACATGGTTTCGCCGCTCAATCACCGAGTCTGTATCGATCCAGCTGCTGGAATCGCTGTCCTGCGCCCATTGCAACCATTGTTCAGCATATGCGGGGCTGGCAAATAAGAGCCAGAGCACAGCGATGAGCCTTGGCATCAGCCGACCAGTGTACCTTTGGTTGAAGGGGTAATGCCCGCCATGCGCTCATCAGGCTCTACTGCCATACGCAGCGCGCGGCCTAAGGCTTTGAATACGGTTTCGGCCTGGTGGTGGGCATTTTGCCCTTTCAGATTATCAATATGCAGGCTGATGGCGGCATGATTGATAAAACCACGGAAGAATTCGCCGAATAAATCAACGTCAAAGCCTCCGATCATGGCGCGGGTGTAGGGCACGTTGTATTCCAGACAGGGGCGGCCGGATAAATCGACCACAACGCGGCTAAGGGCTTCATCCAGCGGTACATAGCTGTGGCCGTAACGGCGGATGCCTTTTTTATCGCCAACGGCCTGGGCAAAAGCTTGCCCCATGGTGATGCCAACGTCTTCTACTGTGTGGTGGGCATCAATATGCAAATCGCCCACTGCTTTGATTTCGATATCAAATAAGCCGTGGCGTGCGACCTGATCAAGCATGTGCTCAAAAAAAGGCACGCCGGTATCAAATTTAGATACCCCCGTTCCATCAAGATTGAGTGTGACGGTAATCTGGGTTTCCAGCGTATTACGGCTAACAGTAATCTGACGCATTTCGATAATCTCTATCAAGGGGCAAGTCAAAAAATGGCAGTCTGGTTATGAAACACTTCCGTTCATTATGACTTGCTGCTCATTTTGAAGGCCGTGCATTCGTCTTCAATTGTCTACGAGAATGACTTTTTCGTGAAGTCTTAAGTGTTTACACGCATTAAAAGCGGCATGGTTTTTTCTGTCATCAGCGTTTACGCAGGGCGGCAGCAATCCCTTTCCTGGCCCAGAACATCATGCTTTCTGCTTCTTCCAGAGCCTCTTCAGGCAGAGGGTAGTAGGCCATGCTTTGTACTGAGCTGTCTTTTTTGCTGTAGCTGAAAGGAATGAGGCCAAGGCAGGTAAATTCAGCCTTTGATTGCTCGTCTGCCTTGATATACAGGATGTCGCCAGCCACGATGGCAAAGAAAATCTCATCGCAGTAAATCCCATAGCCACCAAACATGGCTTTTGCCCGCAATGTGCCCAGTGGGGCCAGCTGTTCCAGCAGGAATTCTACAAATTCATTTCTTTTTGGCATTTTTTATCTCAGTTATTTGAATTAAAAGCACTTTATGTAGTTTGTGGTGCTGAAGCTACATTCAGGTGGATGCTTGGTTTATGCCAAAAATACAACGAATATGCCTATATCTTGACTTGCACCTACAAAATGCCTACATTTTGCTTTCAATCACCTAAGCAAAGTGCTTTATATGCGCCGTTTTTAGTGATTGAGATACATTATCTCGCGATATATTCAGCTTGCTGCTTGAGTGCTTTTAAATTCAATTTTTTTGTCAGATAAAAAATTGAAATAGATGTTTTTTAATAAATGTCTGATTGTCAGTCGAGTAAAAAAACGTCGTATTCCAAAAATGGTGGGGTTTAAAAACCCACTTCATAAGTCCGGAGAGAGAGTCATGTCAAAGCGCTTTAAGTTAGTCCGTCCATTATTGCTGGCCGCTATGTTGTCTTCAACATTTGCTCATGCCGCAGATGCAACTAAGGTTGAATTCTGGACATTTAACGTTACTAAGTTTGCTCCATACTGGAACGATGCTGTTCAGCGCTTCAATAAAGCAAATCCAGAGCTGGAAGCCGTTTGGGTTGATATGAACTGGGATCAGATTCAGCCTAAGCTGATTTCTGCAATTGCTGCGGGTAATCCTCCGGCGCTGGTTAACTTTAATACGCCATGGACGCATGAATTTGCTCAGAAAGATTTGCTGCAACCACTGGATGCACTGATCGGCAAAAACAAAGCAGAATACCAGGCTGGCGCTTTGCAAGATCTGACCGTTAACGGCAAGATCTATGGCTATCCTTTCTACAATGCCGCATCGGTTATTGCTTATAACAAAGAATTGTTGGCAAAGAGCGGCATTAAATCAAATCCAAAAAACTTTGCAGAATTTGTAGCCACTGCCCGCACCATTACGGCTAAAACCGGCGTGGCTGCATTCTCGCCTAAGCTGGCAACAAAGAGCGGCGACGGCGGCATGATCCCTTGGTTCCAATACATGGGCCTGCCAATTTTTGCTAATGGTAAAGCTGTATTTAACAGCCCTAAGCACATCAAGGCAGTTGAAACATTTGCCGATATGTACAAGAAAGGTGTGTTGCCAAAAGATAGCTTCCGTCTTGAATTTGAGCAAGAAATTGCGGGTTACAGCGCAGGTAAACTTGCGATGATGACAACTGCACCTACCGCATTAGGCAAACTGGCTGACAGCAGTAAAGTAGCTTACGAAAAAACAGCTATTATGGCTTTCCCTCAGGACGAAGGTAAATTGGTACTGGGTTCCTGGCTGATGTCTTTTGTACAGCCTAAGGGTTACAAAAACCCGGAAGCTGCTGCAAAACTGGGCTTGTTCCTGACCAACAGCGAGCAGCAATTAGGCTTCTCTAAAGCGACTGGTACAACCTTCCCGTCTGCCCGTAAAGCAGCTGAAAGCGACTTCTTCTCCTCAGGTGCAGAGGGTGGCGATCCGGTAGCTGTTGCACGTGCAACTGTTGCTAAATCGATGGGTGCTGCACGTACGCTGACCTTGCCAGCAGCACTGATGCCAGATGCAACAACAATGAGCAAAGAGTTTAATGACGAAGTGCAAGCTGCGATTGAAGGCCGTAAGTCAGCAAAAGCGGCTTTGGATGCAGCGGCTAAAAAATGGAATGATCGTATTGCAGCAAAGTAATTTAATAAAGTTTTCCCTGTAGTTTTCCTCTGCCGGGTAATCGGCATTTTATTCCCCTGCCCCGGCAGGGGAATTTTTTTTATATATTGTTTTTGTCTAAGGTGGCTTGTTTAAATTCTGGAATAAAATATTTAATGAAGTGCTTTTTTTGCCACTAAAAAAAGAAAATGTAGTCTGGGAACGAATACCAACAAAATCTTGTGTTTTTCATGCCAATTGATTGACGGCACCTATAAAACACCTATACTACACCCATGAACACCCACAACAAGAGGTTGAAAAATGCGTGCTAGTTTAAAAGGTCTGCTGCTTGCCCTGTTCTGTACCAATGCCCTTGCGGCCGTGGATCATACCGTAGGGCCAAATGGTGAAACACCAACGTCTTACACTCAGGTAAAACTGGCCGCTCAGGATGTGGCACAGCTGAAGGGCAAGGATTACAAAGCCGCGATTCTGATGCATACCACGTCGGATTTTTCGATTGCTTTGATTGCGGGTGCTAAAAAGGTTTTTGATGAATTGGGAATTAAAGTTGTCGCTGTTACCGATGCAGAAATGGATCCTAAAAAACAGCGCACTGATCTTGAAACCGTTCTGGCGCTGAAACCCAATATTATTATTTCACTGGTAATTGATCCCGTTTCAGGCGCTGTGGCGTTTAAGCAAGCGACTCAGCAGGGTGTGAAGCTGGTGTTTATCAGCAATGCACCACAAGGCTTTAAGGCGGGTAAAGATTACGCAGGCATTGTGACTGACGATTTGTTCGGCATGGGCAAGGCCGCTGCTGAGCTGATGGCAGACAGCATTGGCAGCAAGGGCGATGTGGCCGTGATGCATCATGCGGCCAATTACTATGTCACCAATCAGCGTGACAGCGCAGTGAAGGCGGTGCTGGCGCGTTATCCAAATATCAAAGTGGTAGCCGATAAAGGCATTGCCAATCCAAATGACGGCGAAGTGATTGCTTCGGCGATTCTGACGCAAAACCCATCTGTAAAAGCCATTTACGCACCATGGGACGCGATTGCCGAAGGCGTGACTGCGGCAGTACGCACCGCAGGCCGCAAAGACGTCAAAGTGATCACTATGGATCTGGGCGCGGCCAATGCGCTGGATATGGTAAAGGGCGGCAATGTGGCAGGGATTGTGAGCGATCTGCCTTACGATATGGGTAAAACCCTGGCCACCATGGGCGCAATGTCCCTGATCAATAAACCTACTCCCGCTTTTGTGACCGTTGACGCCATCAAGGTGACTTCAGGCAATCTGGCAGCGCAGTGGAATAAAGCATTATTCCGTCAGCCACCTGATGCCGTTGTGAAAGCGCTGGCAGCAAAAAAATAATACAGAGCGGCTGATACAAACCTTGATTATCTAAATACAGAGCGGACGGTTTACAGCAGGTGGTGTGCTGTGAGTACGCTCTGTGTTTCAAAGGTTTTTGTGCAGCCTTGTAAGACGGGTAAAACCCGCCAGGCAACAGGGATTTCATCTCAATGAATGAAGCTGCAATTCAAGCACGAGGGCTGACTAAAGCGTTTGATGGCAATGCTGTATTGAAAGGCATTGATTTCACCCTCAGGCAGGGTGAGGTGCATGCGATAGTTGGCCAGAACGGTGCAGGTAAATCAACGCTGATGAAGTTGCTTAATGGTTATTATCAGCGCGATGCGGGCGAGCTGTCTTTGTTTGGTCAGCCGGTTGATTTCCAGTCTCCGCGGGATGCACGGGAGGCCGGAATCGTGATGGTTTATCAGGATCTGAGCCTGGTTGCGACCATGAGCGTGGCCGAAAATATCTTTATGGGCAATTGGCTGGGCAGGGGCGGCCTGGTTGATCACCGCGCCATGGAGCAGGCCACACTGGCGGTGCTGGAAAAAATGGGCATTGCTCTGGACCCATGGCAGAGCGTGGGCGAGCTGACGATGGGGCAGCAGCAGTTTATCGAAATTGCCAAAGCCATTTCGCAAAACGCCAGGGTTTTGATTCTGGATGAGCCTACCGCGTCTTTATCCGATAAAGAAATTGAAAAGCTGTTTGCCGTGGTGAACACGCTGAAGTCGCAAGGCGTTTCGATTATCTATATCACTCATTATTTGCGCGATATTTTTAAGATTTGTGATTCGGTCAGCGTGCTGCGTGATGGCTTTCTGGTACGCAGCAGTCCGGTGATCACCACCAATATCGAAGAATTAGTTGCTGATATGCTGGGCCACCATCGTAATGCCAATGAAAACTGGCAGCGCGTAGCCGTGGATACGGAGCAAACACCGCTGCTGGAGCTGCGTAATGTAGTGACTTCGGTACTGGAAGACGTGTCTTTCAAAGTGTATCCGGGGCAGGTAGTTGGCCTGGCTGGTTTGCTTGGCAGTGGCCGTACCGAGATCTTAGAAGCGATTTTTGGCCTTGATGCCATCGAATCCGGGCAGATTTTACTCTCTGGTCAGAGCGTGAAAATTAAAAATCCGAAAGATGCGATTAAGCTGGGTATTAACCTTGTGCCAGAAGACAGGCGCAGCCAGGGCTTGGTTTTAGATTTTAGTGTTGCTGACAATATGCTAATGTCTTTGTTTGATAAATTGTCGTCTCCCTTACTGCTGGATGAGGGGCGAGGCAGGGAATTAGTCGAAAGCCTGATCAAACGTCTGCATATTAAAACCAGCGGGCCGGATCAGGTGGTGAGATTTTTATCAGGTGGTAATCAGCAAAAAGTAGTCATTGGCAAATGTATGAGTACCAATGCGCGTGTCATGCTGCTGGATGATCCTACTTTTGGTATTGATCTGAGCTCCAAGTACGAAATAATGCGCATCGTGAACGAATACGCGGCGCAGGGTAATGCCGTGATTTTTGTGTCCAGCGAATACAGCGAAATCGCCAGCTTTTGCGACAGCACATATATCGTGAATAAAGGACGGATTGCCGGGCTGATTCAAGAAGGCCAGACAGAAGAGCGTTTGCTGGCTGCGGTGCAGTAGGGATCAGGGGTATAGGCACTCAGGCGACAGGATCAAAGAGCATGGCGCACCCGAAGCGCAGTGCTCATGCGAAAAGAAAATCTAATTCCTAAATCTAAGAGGGATGGTATGGACATCACGGCAAATAAAGCAGACGCAGCAGTTGTGCCTGCCCGCCAGACAGACTGGAAAAGCTCGGTTATTTATCTGGTTTTCATCGGTATTTTTATATTTTTCTCAATTACCCTGCACGACAAAGGCTTTTTAGAAGCGGGTAATCTCATGAATATTGCCCGCCAGACCGCCATGATTTCCATCATGGCCGTGGGCATGACGTTTGTTTTATCTGCCGCAGAGATTGATTTGTCTTTTGGCGCAATTGTGGCGCTGTCTGCTGTAACCGCAGCCATGCTGATGCCTTATGGCATGGGCTGGGCGGTGCTGGGAGCCTTACTTGCAGGCTCTTTGTGTGGGCTGATTAATGGCTTGTTTGTAGCCAAAGTCGGTATTCCATCCTTTCTGGTGACGCTCGGTATGGCGGGGATTATCACAGGGGTGACACGCTGGATTACCGCCCTGCAATCGATTCCGGTCGAGAATGAAACCTTTGTGTTTGTGTTTGGCTCTGGTGATATTGGCCCGGTTTCGGTGCTGTTTATCTGGATGGTGCTGATTGCCGTGCTGGGCCATGTTTTATTGCGCCGCACTGCTTTTGGTAAAGAAGTGCTGGCCAGCGGCGGCAATAAAATCGCCGCGATGTATTCTGGGATTAACGTTAACCGGATCAAGTTGTATGTACTGGTATTAAACGCTGCACTGGCTGCATTGGCTGGCATTTTATACGCAGGCCGCCTGCAAAGTGCCCGCTACACCCTGGGTGAAAATGACCTGATGATGGTGGTGGCTGCGGTGATTATTGGCGGCACCAGCCTGTTTGGCGGCAAGGGCACGGTAATGGGCTCCATTATCGGCGCGCTGATTATGGGCATGGTGAATAACGGGCTGGTGCTGATGGGCCTGAATGTGGATCAGCAAATGATTTTCCGTGGCCTGATTATCATCTTCGCCGTGACGCTGACCATGGGCAATTTACGCAAGAAAAAGCGCTGATCAAACTTCAAAAAGGTCTGCAGAAACAGAGATAAGGGAAGAACACAGAGCACACAATTGAGAGCTAATGCTTGTGTGTTTTTCTCCGTGTTCTTTGTGCGCCCGGCGTTCTCTGTATCTGCACATCTTTCTTCCAGACTTACCTGTTTCCTTATTGACTTCAGGCCGCGTTTTACATGGCCTGTGGCCCCTTATTGCTTAAAAATGGAGTTTTAGTATGTTTGAATCGTTTCGCAGCCAGGCTGCACAAAAAATAAGCGGCTGGTCTTTGGAAGAAAAAGTGGGGCAATTGTTTATTCTGGCCTTCCCTGGCAAAGATGCCGAAGCAGCCCGCCCTTTGATCGAGCGCTACAACTTAGGCGGCTGTTATCTGAGCCAGGACAATGCTGCTACTTTTTCCGAGGCACGTCAGCTCACCCAGGCCATGGCCGCCATTGTGAATCAGCGGGCAGACGCCGTACCTATGCTCTTGGGCGTGGATCAGGAAGGTGCATGGAGTGTGCTTACTCCTGAATCAACAACAGGGCCGGGCAATCTGGCCTTGGGCAGTGCTGATAATCCAGCCCTCAGTGCGCAAATGTATAGCGTATTTGGTATCGAAATGCGCTCGGCCGGGTTTAATTGCGTGCTTGGCCCATGTGCCGACGTTAATTTGAAACCTAATTCACCGATTATTGATACCCGTGCCTTTGGTGAAGTGCCAGCCCAAGTGGCAGTACAAGTGGGGGCGGCGGTGCATGGCGCTCACGATGGCGGAATTGTCGTTTGCGCCAAGCATTTCCCCGGCCATGGTGACACTACGGGCGACACCCACCGTGAAATCCCTGTGGTGGATAAATCGCTGGCTACGTTGCTGGTGGAAGATCTTGCCCCGTTTAAAGCCGCGATTGATGCGCGGGTAGAGCTGATGATGACCTCGCATATTTGCTACCCGCAGATCGATCCGGTTTATCCGGCAACTTTATCGAGGGCTATTTTGCAGGATGTCTTGCGTGAGAAGCTGGGCTTCAAAGGCATTGTGATTTCCGACAGCATGAATATGGGCGCGATTCGCCGTAATTTCCCGCCGGTAGAGGCCGCCATTATTGCGTTTAAAGCCGGTATCGACATGATGATGCTCTCTGAAGAGCACTACGATCACAACGATAACTACCTTGAAAACCAGCTGGCCATGATTGGTGCCATTGTCAGCGCGGTGGAAGACGGCCGTATGCCGGAAGCCGAGCTGAATCAGATTGTAGAGCGCGTTGTGGCCTTTAAGCTGGCGCGTCTGGTGGGTATGCCGCTGTTCCGTGAGTTTAATCCGGTGGCCAATCGCAAGGTTGAGCAGGCTGCTGCCAAATCTGCCGTACAAATTCTGGCCGACCCTGCACGTAATCTGCCGGTTCAGGCGGATAAACACGTATTTGTTGTGCAAACCACGCCATTGGCCGATTACGCCAATCTGGTGAATCCGCGCGGTATTGGCCCAAATCAGGCAACGCCCGCTTTTGATTATTTTGCTGCAGAAATCAGCACCCTCCTGCCAGAAGAGAGGCTGAGTATTCTGGATTACACCGGGGCCAAAGCATGGCTTGCTGAGGTGAACGTAGCGGCGGATCAGCTGGTTCTGGCTGTCATCGAAAACTACCCGCTGCCTGGTGAAGATTTTAAGCAAGCGGCATCAACAGCACTGGTAGCGGAACTTGCCGCTAAATTTGGCACGCAATTGGTGGTGATCGGTTTACGTAATGCCTATGAACCTGTGCCTGAACTGGCTGGCCATGTTTGCGCTTACGGCAGCCGTGAATGCAGCGCGCGGGCTGCGGCGCAGGTTTGCCTGACTGTTTGATTCAGTGATGCCATTCCCGCGCAGATCCGGCTTTTTTATGCTGGATTAAAGCAAAGGGCTGCGGGAATGGCTGATTGACGAGTGCGGCTTTGGTTTGATTTTTTATTTTTTATAAAAGGAGGTGCAGAAATTAAATAGACCTGGTTTTGGATTTGCGTATTAGATTTTTCAAAAAATATAAAGAATTTGCTTTTTAAACGGCATTTATCCTGAATAATTGAGAGAGACGAATGAAAAATTCAATGAAACACCGCTTAACCATTTTAGCTGGTTTATTAGTTTCTATGCCTATGGCTGCGATTGCCGCACCTGCAGCAACTAAGGGATCCTTTCAGGATTTCCTTGATAATATGCGTGCTTTTGAATCCGGTATTGATCCGGCTAAAGCCGATTTTTATAAACAGAATTTTAATTCCCCGATTCTGCGCTATGCCAAAGTTGTTACTCCAGGCGTGCCGGTGCGTGATCCGTCTACCGGTAGTTTGATTATTGAGCCTACAACAGTTAATCAGTACTTTACTAAGCTGGGCCTTAATACTATTTACAATCCAAATGCAGCAGATCAGGCTGCCATGTTTAAAACAATGCAATACAGCTCGCTGAATGCATGGGGTTTTATTGGTTATCAGCTTGGCGAAGCATTAATGATTGATACCGGTTATTACTCACCGGTGAAATATGTTTCAGCGACAGAAAATCTGGATAAATTCTATATTTTCGCGCCTGATTCAACATGGGCTAACGGTGTTACTGAAGCCACAATTGAAATTCCTGGTTCTGGCGGTAATAAAGTACGTGGTACACATAATAATCGTTGGGAAGGCACTTTCTCTGGCCGTAATGGCGTGAACAGCTTTGCTGATTTAAAAAATCCAGCCAAGCAAGAGTATGTGATTCGTGATGCCATGCGCTTTAACTATGGCGTGATGTCAGAAAAGCTGGCCGCTGCCAATATCACCTGGGCACAGGCCCTGGCTAAATCCTGGCCAGGTAAAGATGAAAACGGCAATCCAATTACCATTAAAGCCACTATGTCCGGTTTATTGGCTGCAGCTCACTTAGGCGGTGCATGGGGGGCGGCTGATTTATTGATCACCAATAAA
Organism: Iodobacter violaceini; assembly: GCF_011601265.1. Taxonomy (GTDB): domain Bacteria; phylum Pseudomonadota; class Gammaproteobacteria; order Burkholderiales; family Chitinibacteraceae; genus Iodobacter; species Iodobacter violaceini. Next base: position 291,580 of record NZ_JAAOLX010000007.1, on the reverse strand, counting down.
GTAGCCTGCGATGAGCAAGGTACTTGCGTAACAACATATATCGATAAATTTGGTAATTACGATACGCAAATTGATACGCCAAACGATGACACCATTAGTGGCGGCCCGCTGGATGAGGTTTTATCTGCAGGGCAGGGTAATGACACGGTTTATACCGGTGGCGGCAAAAACACGATTTATCTGAGCCAGTTCCCTGGCGGCACAACCACAGTAAAAGATTTTGTGGTGGGTAAAGATAAAATTGTATTACGCAACTGGACAGGCTCTAACCCGCTGGCTTCTTTAGCGGTAACAGATAGCGCAGGTGGTGCATTGCTGCAGTTTGCCGGGCAGTCTGTTTTGCTTGAAAAAGTTTCCGCTGCCGCTGTAAAGGCTAATCCATCAGCCGTGATTGTTGTTTCTGCCGTGTACAAGCTGGCATGGTCTGGTAAGCAAACCGCAACTGGTTTTAATCCGGCTCTGGATCAGATTCAGGGTACTGCTGGCCTTGGCTTTAAGCACCTGAAAATATTCCAGGACAACGGCAGCTTGTTTATTGGTACACAAGCAGCTGACGGTGGCATTTATTCATGGATCGAATTGCCGGGTGTAACCGCTGCACAAGTATCCTCAGATATGTTCAGCAATATGAGCGGCAGCTATTCTGCGCTGGAGTACACCGTGCTGCTGAACCCAACCACATGGGGCTGGGGCAAGGCAAAAAGCGTGGATTACTTTAAAGCCGCCAATACAACGGTGAATTTAGCTGCATTTGCTTACAACTTTAGCGCGTTAGCATTAAAGCAAGAGGGGGCTGATGTGGTGCTGACCTTAAACCCGGCTTCTAATGGCGGGGATACGAAGGCGCTGCGTTTACTCAATACGAAAATCTCTGATTTGTCGGCCAAGAATTTCTACGGTGTGACCGGCAATTACAGCGATATGAAGATTGATGATCCATCAACTGCAGTTTACTTCCCGGTAACGGCTTCGGCTGGCACTGGCGGTGTGATTGCACCATCTGGCGTGGTGCAAGTGCGTGAAAAAACCAATCAGGTTTTCACTATCACACCGAATACTGGCTACAAAATTAAGAGCATTACTGTAGATGGTGCAGCACAAGCCATCAGCAGTTCATTTACCCTGGTAAATGTGACTGGTCCACGCAGTGTTGCAGTTAGTTTTGAAGCTGGCAGCTCAAATACTTGCGCTGCAGCTGCATGGTCTGCAACTCAGGTTTACGCATCGCCAACCAAGGTTTCACATAAAGGCTTTGAGTACACCAATAAATGGTGGACACAAGGCAATGAGCCAGGCACAAACGATGTATGGACTAAAGGCGCTGCTTGCCAATAAACATGCAGCTTTGCATGGTTTTTAAGCCGTTTTGATTACAAAGCCCTGCCATCTGGCAGGGCTTTGTTTTTTATGCATGCTGACAGAGCGTTTCACTGTCTCTCTCGCCGCTAATGGACATTCTTTCCAAATTAGCTAACACAGATAAACTGGCGGTTTCCATTTCAGAAACGGCTGCAATTGCATTTTGCGAATCACCGCTGAAATAGGCGCGTAAAGCGTTCAATGCTGCGCTGTGTACTTTCATGTGGGGTGTTTCAATTTCGCGGTAACCATTGAGCTTAGAAAAGCACTCCTTGCCTTCGCCATCGTAATACCATTTACCCAGGCGGCAGGATGTATGGCTGGAAAACTGGCTTTCATCTTCATTGGAAAGCCCAAACAGCACTTTATAAACCCGGAATTTAAAAATAATATGATCTACCTTGGCCAGCTCGCAAAAACCTCTTAGGGCAGATGCGGCGCTGCTTTGTTCCATATTGTTCGATATTTGCATCAAGGTTTGCATTGTTTTGGATGCGCTTTGCCCATTCTGACTAAAGCTTGCTGATTGTTGGGCTAAATTGCTCATTTTTGTACGGCTGTCGCCACTGTCGCTGCGAATCTGCTCAACCAGAATCGTAATATCATTGGTGGCATTGGCGGTGCGTTCGGCTAGTTTTCTGACTTCATCTGCTACAACAGCAAAGCCGCGGCCTTGTTCCCCGGCGCGGGCTGCTTCAATGGCTGCATTGAGCGCCAGCAGATTGGTTTGTTCGGCAATTTCTTTAATCATTCTTACAATGCCGCCAACCTCTTGTGCCCGAGCATCAAGCCGGCCAATCTGATCTGCTGCGCTGTTGGATGATGTAGCGAGCTGAGCCAGGCTTTCGGCAATCTGATCAATTTCCTGGCTGCTTTGGGACGACACGCGTTTTGCATTAGCCGCATTTTCTTTTTCATTTCGCATGGCACTGGCGAGTACAGCGAGCGAGGTTTGGTTGGCAACCAGGGATTCGGAGAAGCTTGAAAGATTTGTAATTAAATCAGTCAGAATCTGAGCTTTTGTTTCGCATGCAATGGCTTTTTGTTCAGCTTGAGCCGCTCTTAGATTGGCATTTTCCAGCGCCCTGGTTTTTTCCTCCAGAGCGGTTTGAAGCTGGGCGATTTCAGCAAGATGCTGATGATTATTGCGATCAAAAAATCCCATGTGAGCTCCGAAAAACCAAAAGGTTAATCATTTATTGTTGATATCTATAGCTGATAAATTGAATTGTTTTTAAAAAATAACGCTTATTTATTCAGCTTCAATTATTATTAATTTTTTTGCATTGTTTACTTAAAAAGAAAATGATTGTTGCGTGTTTTTTTCTGATGTCAGACTGACAAACTAATTAAATAATTTCGCAAATTAATCCCTTTGTTGGTAATGCCCAGTTTGCTTCTTAAGCTGTTTCTGTGATTTTCAACAGTCTTGGAGGCAACGCTTAAGCTTTGGGCAATTTCCTTGGTCGACATGCCTACTTTAATAAATTTGGCGACTTGCACTTCAGAAGGCGTAAGCAGGGCATAGAGGCTGGTATCAATATCGCCATTATCATTTACGGCGGAAGACACAATACCTTCGATTAAATCGAGGCACATAATTAAAATCGGATCAGAAATAGTGGCTTTTACCTGTCTGATTTGTGGCAGATGCTGGTTACGGATACGCTCTAAAACTTCATCAATTTCGCCGCTGTTTTGCCACTCTCTGAATTCGGTCAGTGTTTCTGTCAGGCTATAGAATTTGGCAAAATCGGAGTTAGGATTATGTGCGTCGTTTTCTTCTTCTAAAGAACCGACTTCGATATGCCAAAGTGTTTGATTAACGCGGAATAAATGCAGTTTTAAATCGCGGTTATAAAATTTCCAGCCATCGGCGCCACTGACCGAGGTTTTAATCAGTGCTTTAATCGCCGCCAGATTATCCTGCCCAATCAGAAAGCTAAAATGATCCAGCTGGGTGGCGGTTTCGTGCGAAGGGTAATTGTGATCCAGAATCTCGCCCGAGCTGAAAAAGCTAATCACAAAAATATTGCGATAGGCGAGTACATATTGAAATGAGCTGATTTTCATTTCAAGTTGTTCAATTAATTGTTTAGTCTGGTCAGTGGTCATTCTTTAGCTTGAAAGTGATTAAGGCTTAGGGCATTGGTGTGATTCATTTTAGCTTAGCTGTTGTGGGATGGGGGGATTGAATGTTGCGTTGCGGGGGGATGGCTTGAGTTTTTGTGTGGTGGGCTGTATTTCATCAGCGTCGGGTAAATCGAAAAGATCTTTTTAGTGCCTTCGGCACGTTGATTTTGGTGCGGCATCCCCGCGGGGGACTCCCTTTCTTGAACGGCCAAGAAAGGAAGCAAAGAAGGCCGCCCCACGAAACACGAAAGCCCCTGCGCTGCGGACAATCGAGTCGGCGGCGGGTGAGACTCGCTCGTGCCTCGCTGCCTCTGGCCGAAACCCCGCCCCGCTTGTTCCTCGCTACGGCGTGTTTCAAGGGGATATTGAAGCCCTGTGCTATGAGTGGTGATTAAAATTCAGATTATTCATTTTGAAACTACTTAAAACCAAAGAAAAGGACTTCATTTAAAGTCCTCTTTTCTCCGTGTTTCAAGATTTGGGTTTTCAGCTTCAAGCTGCGGCGGGCTTTTCGCCGTAGCTTGTTCACTTATCAATCCTTCAGACGATATTCCGCCGATCGGGCATGGGCGGTGAGGCCTTCACCGTGGGCCAGGGTGCTGGCGATGCGGCCTAGTTTTTGGCTGCCGGCTTCTGAAACCTGAATAATGCTGGTGCGTTTTTGGAAGTCGTAAACACCCAGCGGGCTGGCAAAACGGGCGGTGCGGGCGGTGGGGAGTACGTGATTTGGCCCGGCACAATAATCGCCTAAAGATTCGCTGGTGAACTTGCCCATAAAGATCGCACCCGCGTGACGCAGCTCAGCCAGGCAGACTTCTGGGGTAGCGATAGATAATTCCAGATGTTCCGGCGCAATATAATTGGCAATTTTGCAGGCTTCGTGCAAATCTTTTACCGTGATTAAAGCACCGCGGCCGGTGAGGGACGCGCGAATAATGTCCTGGCGCGGCATAGTGGGGAGAAGTTTCTCGATGCTGGCGGCGACTTGCTGAATAAAATCTTCATCCGGGCAAAGCAGAATGGCTTGGGCGATTTCATCGTGTTCGGCCTGGCTGAATAAATCCATCGCAATCCAATCCGGGTCGGTTGTGCCATCGCAAATCACTAAAATCTCTGACGGGCCCGCCACCATATCAATGCCAACCACACCAAATACACGGCGCTTGGCCGCGGCCACATAGGCGTTGCCGGGGCCGGTGATTTTATCTACAGCGGGCACAGTTTCGGTACCAAAAGCCAGCGCGCCCACTGCCTGCGCGCCGCCAATACAGAAGGCACGGCTGACACCGGCCACGAAGGCCGCGGCCAGCACCAGATCGTTTCGCTCGCCACGCGGTGTGGGCACTACCATGATGATTTCGGCTACACCGGCCACATGGGCGGGAATGGCATTCATTAATACAGAGGATGGATAGCTGGCCTTGCCGCCCGGCACGTAAATCCCCACTCTGTCGAGCGCTGTTACCTGCTGGCCCAGCACCGTGCCGTCTTCATCGGTGTATTGCCAGGAAGCCATTTTCTGGTGTTCGTGATATTTGCGCACCCGCTCTGCTGCGGCGACTAAGGCATCCCTCTGCACATCAGGCAGGCGCTCAAAAGCGGCTTTCAGCTCGGCCTGGCTCAGCTCCAGCCCGGCCATGGTTTGCGCTGCTACGCCATCAAAGCGCTGGGTGTATTCCACCACAGCCGCATCGCCACGTGCTTTTACATCGTCAAGAATGGCCGCAACCCTGCTATCTACATCCGGATCTTGCGAGGTTTCGAAAGCCAGCAGGGCGGCGAGTTGGGATTGGAAATCAGCAGAACGAGAATCAAGGCGACGCAACATGGCTTAGTCCAGAAAAATTTTCGTGCTTCGATTATACCCAACTGCACTTCTGCGTCAGAAAATCATCTGCATGGCTTATTGCCTTGATTTGCCGGTTATTTATTCCCAGCTAAACAGCACATCCGCCCGATCTTTACTGGCTTCAATCAGCCTTGCATTTGGGCCATCGGTGGTACGCACCCACTCGATAGCGGCGGCTTCGCTACGGCCAAATTGCATATGGCGCTGGATCAGGCGGGATTCTCTCAGGGCATGGCTGACGTCTACATACCAGGTTTCATCGAGCAGGCTGGGTAAGCTGGCCCAGTGGCCGCTATCCAGCAGCAGGTAATTACCTTCCACAATGATGAGCTGGTGTTCAGGCTGCACGGGAATGGCGTTGGCGATGGGCTCTTCGATTTCACGGCGAAATTCGGGGGCGTAGATGGTTTCGCTTGCAGGCTGGATTTTCAGCCGCTGAATCAGTGCTGCAAAACCTGCGCTGTCAAAGGTATCTTCTGCGCCTTTTCTGGCTGCTTTGCCCTGGCGGGCTAATTCGTTATTGGCCAGATGATAGCCATCCATAGGTACGACGATGCTTTGCTCTGGATAAAGCTGCTGAATCTCTTGAGCCAGTGTGGATTTGCCAGAGCCGGGCGGGCCGGCGATGCCGAGCAGTTTGCGCTGGCCACTGGCCAACAGGGCGTCGATTCTGGCCTGATAGCGGGGCTGGATCATTGTGCTTTTTTTCCGGCGGTAGGATTAAAACTAACACAGGCCCCAGCCGCTATCAATGCGGCTGGGGCCTGTGTAGTTTGAGTGTTAGTAAGGGCTTACATCATTCCCATCGCTCTTGGCAGCCAGAGTGAAATCGCAGGGACATAGGTAATCAGCAGCAAAAAGCCCAGCATGGTGAGCAGCCATGGCCAGACGGCCACGGTCAGCTCGGTAATCCCCATCTTGGTAATGCCGGATGCCACGTAAAGATTCAGCCCCACGGGTGGGTGGCACATGCCGACTTCCATATTTACGGTGATCAGAATCCCGAAGTGAATCGGATCAATCCCCAGCTTAACCGCTACCGGGAAGAGGATAGGGGCCATGATCAGGATGATGGACGATGGCTCCATCACATTGCCTGCCAAGAGCAGCAGAATATTCACCGCCAGCAAGAAGGTAATCGGGCCAAGGCCCATGCTCAGCAGCCAGTCTGCCATAGCCTGTGGAATGCCTTCATTGGTCATCACAAACGAGAACAGCACGGCATTGGTGATGATGTAGAGCAGCATGGCGCTCATGCTGGCCGAATCGAGCAGCACTTTAGGCACGCGGCTGAGTGGTAAATCGCGGTAAACAAAAACGGCGATGATAAAAGCGTACACGGCGGCAATGGCAGCGGCTTCAGTTGGGGTAAACACGCCGGTGTAAATCCCGCCCAGCACCAGCACGATCAGCATCAGCCCCCACACCGAGCGGCGAAATGCACCCCAGCGCTCGCCCGCTGTGGCCTTGGGCATGCGGGGATAACCAAATTTGCGTGCGCGCCACCAGGTGGTCAGCCCCAGAAAAAACGCCAGCATCAGGCCAGGAATCACCCCTGCCATAAATAGCGCACCCACCGAGGTATTGGTGGCCACCGAGAACATCACCATCGCAATGGATGGCGGAATCAGAATCCCCAAAGCGCCTGCTGTCGTAATCACTCCCGCACCAAACTGACGTGGAAACCCCTGCTTAATCATGGCGGGCAAGAGGATGGAACCAATCGCCACCACAGTAGCCGGGCTGGAGCCGGAAACGGCAGCAAAAAGTGCGCATGCCAGCACGCCAGCCAGGCCCAGGCCACCGTGAAAGTGGCCAACCATGCTGGTGGCAAAGTCGATCATGCGGCGGGCTACCCCGCCGTGGGTTAAGAAATTACCGGCCAGAATAAAAAAGGGAATGGCCATAATTTCAAACTTTTCTATCCCCGTGAATAATTTAAGTGCCACCGATTCGATAGGCACATTGGTCATGGTGAATAAAAAGGTAAGTACGGTCAGCCCCAGCGCAATAGATATGGGCATGCCGGTGGCCATCAGCGCCAGCAGCAGACAGAATACAACGGCTTTTTTGCCGCCAACGATGGCGATAATGGCTAAAGAACCAAATAGCAGGGCGGGTATTTTGATTGACCAGTGCGCTTCTGGTGCCGGAATGGTGCTCATGCTGGTTTTCCTTCTTCTTCTTCTTCTTCTAAGCCTTCAACGTGCGCTACGTCATGATGAGGCAGCTCGCCGGTACGCATAAAGGTGGCTGCTACTTGTAAAAACCGGAAACACATCAGGCTGGTGCCAAGGGGAATGGCGCTGTACACCATCCATGTTGGCCATTCCAGATCAGGCGTGGTCGGGCCTTCGTAGAGATTGCCCACGGTCATTCCCAAAGCGTGGGTAAAGGCATAGTGCGCGCCATTTCCCCAAACAAATTGCGAGCCAAGCACGGCCACAATGCCGGTAAACAGTGCGCCAGCAAGCAGGCCCAGCATCACAAAGGTGGCGCGATATTTTGGCTCCAGCCGGTTAATCATCACATCCACACCCACGTGAATACCGGTGCGCACCCCATAGGCCGCGCCAAATTTAGCCATCCATACAAATAAAATAATGCACAGCTCCTGAGCCCATGAGAGGTTGATGCTGAGCAGCCAGTTTTGGATGATGGGCAGATGGGCTCCGGAGGCGTAGCGATGGAGCACGGCGATAAAAATCACCAGCGTCGCCACTGCCATCAGCGAGGCAATCAGCCACTCTTCCAGGTGATCGAGTATTTTCATGAAAGTCTCCGAAGGGACGGTGGTTTTGTTTTAAGAGGGGCTTGTGGCCCCTCGTAGGGCGGGTGGACGCCGCGGTTTTTATTTGATTGCTAAGTAAGGTCAAAAAAGTCTTTTTAGTGCCTTCGGCACGTTGATTTAGGTGCGGGAATCCCCCGCAGGGGACTCCCTTTCTTGAACGGCCAAGAAAGGAAGCAAAGAAGGCGACCCCGCGAAACACGAAAGCCCCTCATCTGCGGACAGCGGCGGCTGCGGAACTCGCTCGCAAGCTCGCTCAAACAGTCCTCGCCGAAATCCCGCCCGCTTGTTCCTCGCCTCGGCGTGTTTCAAGGGGGGGCTCTTAAGCCCCATTCGCAGAGCGTGGTTATTGCTTGTCTATTTGTTTGCAAATGCAAACCACTTTGCGTTGAGCCCCCTTAAGTCAATTTACTCAACCGGCTTAAAAGCGGTCTCTTTATAAATCTCGGTCAGCAAGTCCTGACCAAAGCGGGAGGACATTTTTTGGTGGACGGGGATGAGGGCTTTGCGAAAGGCTGCGCGCTCGGCGGTGGTTGGGGTGTAGATGGTGGTTTTGCCGCTGGCTTTGATGGCGGCCAGAGCTTTGTCGGTTTCTTGTTTGGCAATCTGGTTGGCGTAATTGGATGAGTCATTCATTGCCGTAGTGAGCGTGGCGCGAATGTCGGCAGGCAGGCCTTCCCAGAAGGTTTTGTTGACGATCACTGCATAGCCAAGGAAGCCGTGGTTGGTCAGTGTCAGGTGTTTTTGCACTTCAAAGGCTTTGCTGGTGTAAAGATTCGATGGCTCCAGCTCGGTGCCGTCTACTACGCCGGTTTGCAGTGCCTGGTAAACCTCAGAAAATGCCATCACCTGTGGCAGGGCACCCACGGCACGCATTTCTTCGTCCAGTACTTTGGAGGATTGAATGCGCACTTTCATGCCGCGCAGATCGTCTGGCGTGCGGATGGGTTTGTTGCTCGAGAAGTTTTTAAAGCCATTTTCCCAGAAGCCCAGTGCTTTAATGCCCTTGGTTTCCAGCTTGGTAAACAGTTTGGCGCCAATCGGGCCTTTCATGACCTTATCGACTTCGGCGTAGCTGTCAAAAATATAAGGCAGATCGAAAATCTCGAATTCTTTCACACCCAGCGGGCCAAATTTAGCCAGGCTGGGGGCCAGCATTTGTACTGCGCCCAATTGCAGCGCTTCCATTTCTTCTTTGTCTTTGTACAGCTGGCTGTTTGGATAAACTTCTACCTTAACCCGGCCTTTGGTGCGCTCTTCGGCGATTTTTTTGAAGTAATCAGCAGCTTTGCCCTTGGGGGTATCAACGGCAACAACGTGGCTGAACTTGATCACGATCGGCGCTTCGGCCGCGAAGGAAGAAGTGACAGTAAGAGCCAGAATGGCCGTTAGTAAAGTACGCATTACAATCTCCAAAGCTGTTGAATGTATAGATGATTGTTGATCAGTCAGAATGCGCTTTCAATTGTGGTTGTCACGACTGTGGTAAACCACAGTAAGTCTGAAATTGCGCTGTGCTAACATTGGAGCATGCGTTTGCTTACTACTCTTTCACTTCGCCTGAGTACTCACCCCTGGTTTCTGCCCAGGGTGGCACTGGTCTTGTTTTTGGCCACGGTATTAGGGTTATTTGCCTATTTGCGCCATGGCGAGCGTGAAGAAGCACGGCTGGTGCTGATTAATGATGTGCTGTGGGTAGAGCAGAATTTGCGTTTTGTGCTGGGGCAATCTGAAGAGCGCCTGGCCGCGCTCCTGGAGCAATCCCGTGATGGCAGCTTAAGCGAGGCCGAGTTTCGAAGCCGTGCGCGTTTAATTATTGGCGCAAATGCGGCGATTACCGGCATTCAGCTGCGTACTAAAAACCAGAGCTTTAGCTATGGTCAGCATTTATCGGCAGAAGTGACCCGTGAGCCGATTGCTTTGGCGCAGGGGATAGGGCGGCCAAGTTATACCTTGCCGCTTTATCCCAAGGGAATGATTGCGCTGATTTTGGCCGAGCATGATTTAGAGCTGGTGGCATCCATTGCGCTGCACAAGCTGTTGGAGCAGCAGGTGCCGTGGTGGTTTGCCTACAAATACCGGCTGGAGATGATTGATGCGGATGGCAGGGAAGTCGCCAGTAAATCCAAAATCGAGGCAGACGAAACTAATCTCAGCTATCAGCTTCCTTTCGATTTAGTCAGCAGTGGCTTGCTGCTGCGCATCACGGCTTACCGTCATCCAACCGGGCTTGTACAAAAACTGCTGATTGCCAGTGTGCTGGGGCTGGCCTTAATTGTGCTGTTCAGCTGGTGGCGTTTGCGCCGCCAGATGCAGGCGCGATTACTGGCAGAAAACGCGCTCAGGGAAGAGCACGCATTTCGCACCGCCATGGAAGACTCGCTTTCGGTAGGGATGCGCGCCCGCGATATGGATGGCCGCATTGTCTATGTAAATCCAGCCTTTTGCGGCATGGTGGGCTATAGCGCCGAAGAGCTGATAGGTGCGCTGCCGCCTTATCCTTACTGGAATCCGGAAGATATTGCCGGGCATCAGGCGCAAAACGAGATCGTGCTCAGTGGCCGTGCGCCGCATGATGGGTTTGAATCAATGGTGCGGCACCGGGATGGCCATCTGGTTGCCACCCGCGTTTACACCACGCCTTTGATTGATGCCACTGGCAAGCAGCGAGGCTGGATGAGCTCAGTGGTGGATATCACGGCCTTAAAAGCAGCTGAAGCAAGGGAGCGCGAGCAGGAGGAAATGCTGCGTCACACCGGCAAGCTGATCACCATGGGAGAAATGGCGTCCACTCTGGCGCATGAGTTAAACCAGCCTTTGATGGCGATGAGCAATTACGCCAGCGCAGCCCGCCAGTTTGCCAATCAGAATAACCACGAGTTGCTGGATTCAACGCTCAGCAAAATTGCTGGTCAGGCACACCGTGCCGCCGCCGTGGTGAAACGTATCCGCGAATTTGTACAAAAACGCACGCCTCATTGCGCGCCTTGCGATATCAATCATATTGCCAGTAATGCTTTTGAGCTGATTGATGCCAGTGCACGCAGCCAGGGAGTGCGTTTACATTTTAATTTGGGAGCCACACTGCCTCTGATTGCGGCGGATGAAGTTTTGCTGGGGCAAGTGGTCCTGAATTTGCTGCGAAACGCGCTGGATGCCAGCAGTGAGCAACCACAAAGCCGTCGTGATGTGTGGCTGGCTACCTATTGCGACGAAACGACAGTGTATTTATCCGTCTGTGATCGTGGTTCAGGCATTGCACCTGAAGTGGCTAGCCGGATGTTCGATGCGTTTTTTACCACCAAATCGCTGGGAATGGGCATTGGGCTGAATATTTGTCGTTCTATTTTAGAGCAGCATCGTGGCAAACTATGGTTTGAAGCCCACCCACAGGGCGGCACCTATTTTTATATGAGCCTTCCACGATGAAAACAGTTTATTTGGTTGACGATGATATTGCCGTGAGAGATTCACTTGGCCTGTTATTGCTTTCCCATGGCTATACCGTGCATGCCTTTGAGGGGGGCGAAGAATTTCTAGCCGCCATCGATGCCGGCAGCGAAGGCGTGGTGCTGCTCGATGTGCGTATGCCGGGCTTGAGCGGGCCGGAAGTATTCAGGCAGATGTACGAGCTGGGCAGCGAGCTGATTGTGCTGTTCTTATCTGGGCACGGTGATATTCCGATGGCGGTGCAGGCGATTCAGCAGGGCGCTTTTGATTTTTTAGAAAAGCCATGCAGTGAAAAGAAATTGCTGGAGCGGGTTAATGATGCATTGGAGGTGGCTATTGGCCGCCATTCTGTGCGCGGTAATCAGCAGTTATTAGAAAAACGCCTTGCCTCGATTACACCCCGCGAGCGCGAGGTGATGGATTGGATTTTACAGGGCAAGCTCAACAAGCAAATTGCCGACGAAATGCAAATCGCCATCCGCACGGTAGAAGTCCACCGCGCCAATGTCTTTGCCAAAATGGGCGTGCGCTCGGCGCTGGATTTATCACAGTTGTTGCTGGGGCATTGATAAGGTGAGGATGTATAAAGCAAAAAATCCAGCGAAAATCGCTGGATTTTTTGCTTGGTGAGGAGGATTAAGCGCTCACTGCTTTGCGGCGGCGTGCAGCAAATAAACCCACTAAACCTAAGCCCATCAAGGCATAGGTCTCTGGTTCTGGAACAGGTGAGACATTTGCTTTTAATGTGTTTAAAGCAAAAATCCAGTTTTCGCTGCCATTAGTATTGTTGTTAAAACGTAAGTCAGTAATGCCAGCGGATGCAAGGGAGAATGAGCCTCCTCCTCCCACATTGCCGGTTTCCAGCACAGAGCCTAAAGCATCATAGGCAGTATAAAAGGTAGCTCCACGACCCGTACTTGGATTTCCATAATTATTGAAAGTGAAGTTCACCAGATTAGCCAGCCCGGTAAACTTTAACTCCAAAATTGAGCCGGTTGGATAATTGCCAACTGTGCTATTGGTCAGCCCGCCATGATTAATGACCGCAGCACCCGATGGGCCTGGGCCACCAAGCACGGCAAAAGTAACGCCATCAATTTGATTTGAGATTTGAGTGCCTGCAGCATAGCTATTAAAGTCGACATCGATCACTGCTGCAAACGAGCTGGATGAGAAGACGATTGCGCTGGCGAAAAGAATTGAATGAGTAATGGTTTTAAGCTTCATGAATAGCTATCCCTGCTTATATTGTTGATCAAAAAAAGCACTGAAATTAGTGCAAGTCCCAATATTTCCTACATAAAACGGCTTTATACAGGCAAGACAAATATACATGAGGCTTTCTTTTTTCTGTTTTTGGCAGTCAGAAAATAAGAGTTTAATGCTATTCTTATTGCATATAAAAGGGGGAAATACACGAGGAAAAGCTATGAGATACACCGATTTTAAGTAGTTTGATTTTTGCTATCTCTTTGTTTTTTTACAACAAGTACTTAAAACTTCAATTGAATTTCTGAGCGCATTCATAAAAATTCACCTTGTTTTAAGCGGTAAAAAAATGGCTTCAAAGGGGGAGCCTTTGAAGCCGTGAAGTGATTAAGCTTAAATACTTACAATTTTAAAACCACACCCCATAGCGGCGGATGTAGATGGTTTTTACCAGCTGCGCCAGCATCATATAACCCAGCATTGTGGCGGCCAGCCAGTACCAGTAGGATGAATCGAGCGATATAAAACCGATGGATTCAGCCAGTGGCGAGAAAGGCAGCCAGCAGCCGATAGCAACGGCAACAACGGTGGATACCATGACCGGCAGCGAGGCGCGGCTTTGGATAAACGGAATCTTGCGGGTGCGCAGCATATGCACCACCAGGGTTTGTGATACCAGCCCCACAATAAACCAGCCTGAATTCATAATGCTCTGGCCACCGCCGTCGGCGTAATACGCGGCTCCGGCACCAAATACCGTCCACATCAGGATGTAGGTGGTGATATCAAACACCGATGAAGTCGGGCCAAGCCAGACCATAAAGCGGCGAATATTCCCGGCTTCCCATTTGCGTGGTTTTTTCAGGAACTCCTTATCCATTTTGTCCCAAGGCAAGACCAGCTGGGAGATATCGTAAATCAGGTTTTGGATCAGCAAATGCATGGCCAGCATTGGCTCCCAGGGCAGCCAGGCCGAGGCGACCAGCACCGAGAACACATTGCCGAAGTTAGAGCTGGCTGTGATATTCAGGTATTTCAGAATATTGCCGAAGGTTTCCCGCCCCTTAATGACGCCTTCTTCCAGCACCATTAAGTCTTTATCCAGCAAGATAATATCGGCAGTTTCTTTGGCAATATCGGCCCCGCTATCAACTGAAATCCCTACATCGGCATCACGCAGCGCGGGTGCATCGTTAATCCCGTCACCCAAAAAGCCCACAGTGTGGCCATTGGCTTGCAAGGCTTTCACCACGCGTGATTTATGCATTGGTGTGAGCTTGGCAAAGACTGTGCATTCCCTTACTGCCTGGCACAGCCCGATATCGTCCATAAGCTCGATTTCCGGCCCTAAGAGTGGCGTGCCAGGGTTGAGGCCAACATCACGGCAGACTTTGCTGGTGACAATCGGATTGTCGCCCGTCAGTACTTTGACGGCCACGCCATATTCTTGCAGCGCTTTAATCGCTGGGGCGGCGGATGCTTTAGGCGGGTCAAGAAAGGTTAGAAATCCGCGCACCACCAGATCTTTTTCATCGGACACTTTGTATTGATTCTGATTGCTGCTGATGGTTTTACTGGCAACCAGCAACACGCGGAAACCCTGGGCGTTGTAATCCTGCGTTTGCTTTAAGATGCGGATTTTCTCTGCCAGTGTCAGCTCGCGAACGGTATCGCCATCCTGAAAATGGGTGGATACGGCGAGCATTTCTTCGACCGCACCTTTGGAAATCATCAACTGCTGAGCTTTGCGATTTTCCAGCACAACGGTCAGGCGGCGGCGGATAAAATCAAAGGGCAGCTCGTCGATTTTGCTATAGCCAAGTGGCAGGTTATTCAGCTCGGCGGCGCGCTCGATCACCGCAATATCCATCAGGTTTTTCATGCCGCTCTGATGCACACTATTGAGCCATGCCAGATGCAAAATCCCCTCATCCAGCTCGCCATCGCAATTAAAATGCTGTTCCAGAATGATTTTATCCTGCGTCAGCGTGCCGGTTTTATCTGTGCATAACACATCCATTGCGCCAAAGTTTTGTACCGAATTCAGCCGTTTGACCACCACTTTGCGCCTGGCCATGGCGATTGCGCCCTTGGCCAGATTGGCCGAAACAATCATCGGCAGCATTTCTGGCGTCAGGCCCACGGCAACGGCCATGGCAAAGGTTAGTGCCGACAGCCAGTCACCCTTGGTCAGGCCATTAATCATAAATACCAGCGGCACCATTACCAGCATAAAGCGAATCAGCAGCCATGAAACACTGCTTACGCCGCGATCAAAGCTGGTTTCTGCGCGTTTATGGCTGAGTACATTTTTAGCCAGCGAGCCAAAGTAAGTATGGTTGCCGGTGGCAATCACCCGGGCGGTGGCGATGCCGCTCACCACATTGGTGCCCATAAAACAGATATTGCTGCGATCAAGCAGGCTTTCATCGCTGCGATGACCCGGCTTCGCGGATGTCCTGTCGGTCACATCTTCGCTGGATGCCGTCTGGGCGGATTTCTCCGCCACGTCGCCCAGCGTGTCGTATTTCTCGACCGGCAGCGCTTCACCGCTTAATACGGCCTGGCTGACAAATAAATCACGTGATTCTAAAAGCTCGATATCTGCCGGAATCATATCCCCCGCCTGCAGGCAGACAATATCGCCGACGACCACCTGGCTCATGGGTACTTCCAGCTTGCGGGTCTGGCCTTTGGCGGGTTTACGCAGCACTGTTGCGGTATTGCTGACGAGAGATTTGAGTTTTTCAGCTGATTTGCCGGTGCGATATTCCTGAAAGAAGCGTAATAAGCTGCTTAAAGTCACCATGGTGGTGAGAATAATAATCCCAACCCAGCTTTGCTCGCCCGCTTCGGCAAACTGCACATCGGTGAAGTAGGTGATAAAGGCAAGTACCAAAAGCACCATGACAAAGGGATTCTTAAAAGCGAGATAAAGCTGGACGAGGGCGTGAGGCGGTTTGTCGTGAGCGACCTCGTTGAGGCCGTTGGTTTTGAGCAGCCCGGCGGCGGCTGCATCACTTAAAGCGCTGGCTTGTGGTGCCGGCTGCCTGATGGCGGTGCTGTAGTTTTGGTGCATATTGATCTTCCTGTGCGCCAGCAGGAATGCATTGCATTATTCAGGCAAAGCAATCCCCTTTCGCGCTGGCGGGGCGCTGAAATAAAAGGAATAGATTTAATTGGCCCGCTGAATAACTTAATAGCAATTCAGCGGGCAATATCGGTTCGTCTGGCATTTTTTTATGTCCTGTCTGATTTAAATGATAATGATGAATTTAAAATGTTTAAGGCGAGCAAATACCTTTCATGTTTAAAATGAATAATTTTATTTATGTGCTCTGCTTAATTAAGCAGAGCCTGTTAAATCATTAAATATATGCCTGGCATCTTTAGCTGCGTAAGCGGGGCCTATTGCTTCTTAATCCCCACTGAATACGGCGCACATCCTGATGCTGGCTTAAGCCTATGGCCATCTGGATAAAGCTCTGGCGCAAGTCTGCCGATAAATTAAGCAGTACCGAAAGACAGAATGTGCCTTCGGGCTGACGAAAGATTTTTAGCTGCTGAGCCTGAAATCCAAGCAGATTTAGCTTGTGAATCAGCATCTTGCGCAGATCGCTGATCGTTGATTCAGAGCTGCTGATATTTAAAAAATACTGTGATTGATGAATCTCACGGGCATGCGTGCCCCGTATGGCGATGATAAGTCGTTTTAGAAAGTGCATTTCAGCCTCCGAAAAATAAAGGGAGGACGATTGATATCAATAAGGATGAAACCCAGCCACAGGCATAAAACAGCAGTTTGCTGTTTTATGTAATGGAGAAGGTGAGCGGGGCTAAGCCCAAAGACACCACACCCTGCGTTGCAGGATATGGCAGATTGAATCTGTTTATCCTGCTATACCGCGGTTAACCAACACAGATCGATTACATCCGTCGTTGTCCACAGACAGCCTCTCAGATAGTTAATATGCAGGGCATTTTACTGATCAGATAATTAATGTCAACAATAATTGTTTGATTAATTAATATTAATAATAATTGAATGCGAAAGGCATGTTGTTGGCTGCGGAATTAATTATTTTTATTATGACAAAGCGGAATAAATGAATTTACTCAGTTTATATTGGATTGGTTTATTTGGAGTACAACGATGAAGTGGTTGTGTGCCGGGGGAGCATTACAAGTATTGAATCATCGCAGGGCGGGAGAAGCCCGCGAGCAATGTTGAAAAATACGCAGGTTGTTTAGGTGCGCAATCCCCGCGAAGTATTTGATTTCTGCTTCGCCAAGAAAGTAAGCAAAGAAGGCGATCTCACGAAACACGCAGGCCCCTGCGCTGCGGACCGTCGGCTGCGGCTGGCATTGGCCCGCTGCCTCGCCCTCAAGCGATCTCCTGCCCCGCTTGTTCGGAGCTTGCGTGTTTCAAGGGGACTTTAAAGCCCTGTGCAGAGAGCGTGGTTATTGTGTTTTTTCGCGGTTTTTTAATGAAAAAACATAGTACTCAGTGCACATGGGGTGAAGCCCGTGCATTTTTCAGCTTTGCTCAAGGCTTTCACCCGACCTAAGTCAGATGCTCAGCTTGCCTGGCCGCAACAGTCGCTGCAAACGCATCAATAATCGGCTGCAGCTTGCTGTGTTTGAGCTTCAGCGCGGCCTGGTTTACCACGAGGCGCGAGCTGATTTCGCGGATGTCTTCTACGGCCACCAGATTATTGGCTTTGAGTGTGCTGCCCGTGGATACGAGGTCGACGATGGCATCGGCAAGGCCAACCAGCGGGGCCAGCTCCATAGAGCCGTAGAGCTTGATTAAATCGACGTGTACGCCTTTATTGGCAAAGTGTTCGCGCGCGCATTCAGTGTATTTGGTGGCGATGCGTAAACGGGCGCCTTGTTTTACCGCGCCTTCGTAATCAAAACCATTTTGCACGGCCACCATCAGCCGGCATTTGGCGATATCTAAGTCCAGTGGCAGATAAAGGCCAGCGCCGCCGTGTTCCAGCAGCACGTCTTTACCGGCAATGCCCAGGTCTGCCGCGCCGTATTGCACATAGGTGGGCACATCGGTGGCGCGCACAATAATCAGCCGGACGTCTTCCATATTGGTGCCAATAATCAGCTTGCGGCTGGATTCTGGCGCTTCAGAAGGGACAATTCCAGCAGCGGCCAGTAAGGGCAGCGTTTCTTCGAAGATACGACCTTTGGATAGCGCGATGGTGATCATAAATACGTCCGGTAGATTTAATGTGGCAGCGGCATTGCAATCAGCCTCTCTGGCTGAAGGCCAGAGAACAGGCCGCAGATACTGCATGTTTTTGCCCATGCCGCACGCCAGCCCGTGTTTCAGAGATTTAATCTCTTTGGCGAGGGGGGGTGCGGGCGTTTATTGGATTACTTAAATAATTTTAAGCTGACAGGGTATTTTGATGGCCAGCCGTTGATGGCTTTTGCGCCTTCCCACAGGGCAAAAATAGCTGAGCCAATGGCAATCCACCAAAGTGGCAGCGGGCTGTGCACAATAAAGCCAGCCAGCATCGCAAGGGCGTACAGGCAGCCCATCAGCAGTTGGAAATTACATGCACTGATGGCGTGTTGCTCTACATAGTCAGAATGCACACGGGCAAATTGCAGCACGATCAGGGGGATCATCAGGGCCAGTACCGCCATCGGCAGGATGGGGAGCCAGAATACGCCTGCAAGGTGGGCTAAAGCGGCTGCGCCTTTTTCATTTTGTGAAGGCAGGCGTGGCTTATTGTCTTGTTCTTCCGGGGCAGGTTTGGGATTGAAAATCAGCATGGTTATGTCCCAGGGTCGGTGTGTGTGCAGGCTAGGTTTTACCCTAATCTGTCTGCTTATGCAAAGCGGCCAGGAAAAAGTATTTTTGCAAAGCAGCCTGAGCGTTTAAGCCTGCCAGGGTGGGTTTTCTCTCCCTGGCAGCTTATGCGAGCCCGGTTTTACTCAGGAAATCCGCTCGATTTGGGCGCCAACAGCAGACAGCTTACGCTCGATATGCTCGTAACCGCGATCCAGGTGATAGATACGATCAACAATGGTTTCACCACTGGCAATCATGCCTGCAATCACTAAGGATGCCGATGCGCGCAGATCGGTGGCCATCACGGTAGCACCTTCCAGTTTTTCAACACCGGTCACAATGGCTGTATTGCCTTCGGTATTGATTTTGGCGCCCATGCGGATCAGCTCGGGTGCGTGCATAAAGCGGTTTTCAAAAATGGTTTCTGTGATCACGCCCGTGCCTTCCGCTACGCAGTTCAGCAGCATAAATTGCGCTTGCATATCGGTTGGAAAAGCAGGATAGGGCATGGTACGGATATTTACAGCCTTAGGGCGTTGTTTCATATCAATGGCGATCCAGTTGTCGCCCGCTTCGATATAAGCACCCGCTTCGCGCAGTTTTTCCAGCACGGCTTCCATGATATCCGCACGGGTATTGCGTAATACCAGCTTGCCCTGTGCTACGGCGGCGGCGATCAGGAAAGTGCCGGTTTCGATGCGATCCGGCACGATGGCGTGTTCTGCACCGTGCAGCTCGGCTACGCCTTCGATGGTAATGGTATCTGTGCCGTGGCCGCTGATTTTTGCGCCCATTTTGATCAGGCAATCTGCCAGATCGACGACTTCGGGTTCACGCGCAGCGTTTTCGATAATGGTGATACCGTCTGCCAGAGTGGCCGCCATCAGCAAGTTTTCTGTGCCGGTTACGGTAACCATATCGCAAACAATGCGTGCGCCTTTGAGCTTACCAGTGGCTTTTACATAGCCGTGCTCGATCACAATCTCGGCACCCATTGCTTGCAGGCCTTTGATGTGCTGATCAACCGGGCGGGCACCAATGGCGCAGCCACCTGGCAGGGAAACCTGAGCTTCACCAAAGCGGGCCAGTGTAGGCCCGAGCACCAGAATCGATGCGCGCATGGTTTTAACCAGCTCGTAAGGGGCGATCAGGGTAGTGACTTCACTGGCGGTGATTTCGTACTCGTGTACGTTATCGGTCATGACGCGCACGCCCATGCCCTGCAGCAATTTTTGCGTGGTTTTTACGTCAGCAAGCTGGGGAACATTGGTGAGGCGTAAAGTGCCCGCAGTCAGTAAGCTGGCACATAAAATAGGTAATGCAGCGTTTTTTGCGCCAGAGATAGAGATTTCACCAGCCAGCGGGGTGCCGCCAGTAATTTTTAATTTGTCCATTTGTCGAACTCTTGAAGTTATTTCAGGCAATACCAAAGCAGCGCGGCAACGCCGGCGATCAGCCATGGCAGATTGGTTAAGGCAGCCAGCTTTTGCGAGCTGCGGTCTGGCGGTTTTTTTGCGTCAACGATGGCTTGTTCCAGCCTGGCGCGGTTTTTTTCTATGCCATCAAGGTTGAAGCGATCTTCTTTACTCACACTGCACGCTCTGCCCATTCGGCTGGCGTGAGCGTTTTTTCCAGCGACAGGGCGTGTAATTCACCCGAATCAATTTCTGGTTTAACCGCATCTTTTACTAAACGGTGGCGGGCCAGCAGGCCAAGACCTTCGAAGCGGGGGGATGCGATACGCGCATAAAAATGATGACCATCGCCTGTTACTTCAACCGCAGTGGCGCTGAGGCGATCGGTAAGCAAGGCTTGTACTGATTCGGGAGTCATGGGGTTATTGCCTTAATTTATAACCAGATTTAATCAATGCGTAGGCAGCGCTGCCAACGATCACTAAAGAAAGCGCTGCAACGGCTAATGCATGCCATGGCGATACATCGCTTACGCCAAAAAAGCCGTAGCGAAAACCGTCAATCATATAAAATATTGGGTTCCAGGCCGAAACGCCCTGCCAGAAGGCAGGCAGGCTGTGAATGGAATAGAACACGCCGGATAAAAACGTCAGCGGCATAATCAGAAAATTTTGAAATGCAGCCAGCTGATCATATTTTTCTGCCCAGATGCCCGCCAGGATGCCCAGGGCGGCCATCAAGGCCGAGCTGGTCAGCGCAAAAACTAAAATCCACAGCGGATGAGCAAAAGCCGGCAGGTTAAACCACATGGTGACAGCTAAAACGCCCGCACCCACAACAAGCCCGCGCACCATGGCTGCCAGCATATAGGCAAGGAAAAACTCCATATGTGAAAGCGGTGGCAAAAGGGCAAAAATCAGGCTGCCGGTTACTTTTGACTGAATCAGGCTGGAGGAAGAATTGGCAAAGCTGTTTTGCAGCACCGACATCATTACAAGGCCCGGAATCAGAAACGCGGTGTATTGCACGCCGGGATAGGGCTCTACATGGCTGTCGAGCACATGGGCAAAAATCAGCAGGTACATCAGCGCAGTGAGCACAGGCGCTGCTACGGTTTGAAAAGCAACTTTCCAAAAGCGCAGTACTTCTTTGTAAAACAGCGTGTAAAAACCTTGCATAGTGTCTTCTTGTCGCAGAGGGTGTGTGGGCAGTGATGTGCTGGTGGCGAATTAGCTGCCAGACATCATGTCGACAAAAATCGTTTCCAGATCGGCCTTGCCTACTTCGATATCTCTGAGCTGAACCGAGTTATTTCTGAGCTCGGTAAGGATGGCTTCCAGATCTTTGCAGTCTGCAAGTTTGAGCTCAAAGCCGTTATCACGTTCGCAAATCAGCAGCGGGGCAAGGGATGCAGGCAGTACGGCAGGTTTGATTTTAATAAACAATTCACGCGCCGCACCGCGGCTCATCAGCGTGTCTTTGTTTTCAAGGGAAATCAGCTCGCCTTTTTTAAGCATGGCGATGCGGTTGCACAGAGTTTCGGCTTCTTCTAAATAATGCGTCGTCAGCACAATGGTGTGGCCGTCACTATTAAGGCGGCGGATAAAATCCCACAGTGTTTTGCGCAGCTCTACGTCCACACCAGCGGTGGGCTCATCCAGTACGATGACGGGCGGGCGGTGCACCAGGGCTTGCGCCACCATCACACGGCGCTTCATGCCGCCGGATAAGGCCCGCATATTGGTGTTGGCTTTGTCGGTGAGGCCAAGGTTGGCAAGAATCTCGTCAATCCAGTCGCCATTATTGCGCAGGCCAAAATAGCCGGATTGGAATGTCAGCGTTTCGCGTACTGTAAAAAAGGGATCAAAGACCAGCTCTTGCGGAACAATGCCTACTGCCCGGCGGGCTTCGCGGTAGTCTTTCTGAACATCAAAGCCCATTACAGAAATATGCCCGGATGTGGGCCGGGATAAGCCTGCAAGGGCAGAAATCAGTGTGGTTTTACCGGCACCATTGGGGCCCAGCAGGGCAAAAAAATCACCCTGCTCTACCGTAAAGCTCACGCCTTTTAGTGCATGAAAATCGCCGAATTGCTTGGCTACTGATTCAAAAACAATTGCGCTCAAGGGGCTACCCCGGCAACAGCGCTTGCTGGCAGGCTGGCAGGTGCGCTTGCCGCAGATGCATTTGCACGCTGCTCTTTCGCTGCATCAATCGCATCAAGCTCTTCGTCTGTCGGGCCTAATTGCAGAGGCTTGGGCGGGTTGCCGTCCCATACTCTGAAGTATCTGCGTTGCAGATAGGCATCACGTATATAGGCGTAAGGGTCAGCTTGTGAATTTACCAGCTGATCCAGCGGCAGCAGCTGACGGCGCTGCTCAATGCCCCATGCTCCATAGCGAATCACTTGTGTGCTTAGCTCCTGGGAGCCATCCCAGATATCTAACGGATCAGCAAAGAAGCGTACAGCTAAATCGCTGCTGTCTCTGAGCGTGGTTGGGCCACGAAAAGGAATCATTAAATAGGGGCCGGAACCCATTCCCCAGCTGCCCAAAGCCTGACCAATGTCTTCATCGCTTTTCTTCAGGCCCATATCGCTGGCCCAGTCGACTAAGCCAAACATGCCCAGTGTGGTGTTAACCAAGACTCGGCCCATGCTGTGGCTTGCTTCGCTGCCTTTGCCTTGCAGCAGGGCACCAAACGATGCAAAGAAATCATCGATATTGTCAAAGAAATTACTCGCACCCTGCTTAACAGGGCCAGGGGAGTATTTTTCGTGTGCTTCGGCGGCAGGTTTAACCACGGCTTTATCTATCGTGTTGTTAAACGCATAAATACCGCGATTCACAGGCTCGATAGGGTCGTAGTTATTCTGTGGCGTCGCACATGCGCCAAGCAGGAGGGCAAAAAAAGGAAGAAGACGGCGCATGTGTGTCGTAAATAAGTGAGCAAGGTCGATATTCTAGGCTGATTTGCAGCTGAGCGCTGCTTTATAGAACGGCGCTCAGTGCAATCGGGGCAGAAAATTTATATCTGCTTACTCAGTGGTAAAAGAGCATCTACTTCGTAGAGGCGAATCAAACCGGCCAGCCCCTCAGGCACACCAGAAAATTGCAATTCTGCCCCTTGCTTTTGGGCGGTGCGCATCCAGTGTAAGAGCAGCGCAACAGCGCTGGAATCTGCTGCTGTGATTTGGCTTAAGTCTACATTCAGCTGCTCGCCTTGCCCCAGGCTGGGCAATGTGGCGAGCTGGCGGCTTGCGGATTCAAGCGTAAGCGTACCATCTGGCTGAAAGGTTTTCATTTGCTGGCGTTACGCTGCGCGTTATTACGATCAGATAATTGCTTGATGAGGCCATCAAGGCCATCTTTACGGATGATGGCATTAAACTGATTGCGGTTGTTATTGATAAAACTGATGCCATCAACTGCGATGTCGTAAGTTTTCCAGCCAGCATCGGTTTTTTCAAAGCTGAAATCAAGCGGAATAGGCTTTTGGCCAGGCAGGCTGACTTCGGTCAGCACGACCATTTCACTGGAGTCGTTGCCCGCGCGAGTGCCTTTTACATCAACCTGTGCGTTTTTGTAGATAGACAGCGCAGAGAAGTAAGTGCGAACCAGCATCGTACGGAATTCGCGTGTTAAAGCCTGCTGTTGTTCCGGCGTTGCTGTTTTCCAGTTGCGCCCGACAGCCAGCATAGTCATGCGGTTGTAGTCAGCCAGCGGTGCAACCCGTGTATCGACTAAATCTCTGGCTTTCAGCTGATCCCTATCGTTTTTCCTGATGATTTCCAGCACATCACGGCTGACATTTTTTACAATCAATTCTGGCGATTCAACTGGCGCGGCAAGGCTGCAGGTTGCGATAAAACCCATTGAGAGGGCGAGGATCCATTTTTTCATTTTGTGTACTCCATTGATATTGCTTACGATCATTTCTCAGCAGCGGTTTCTGCTTTGTTAAACAGCACCCGGCTGATCAATTGCTCCAGCACAATGGCTGAAGAAGTAATGGTGAAGCTATTTCCAGCCTGAAGCATTTTGTCGTCTGCGCCAGATGTAACGCCGATATATTGTTCACCTAAGAGACCTGAGGTGAGGATTTCTGCAGAAGCATCTTTGCTGAAATGATAGCGGCTATCCATATCCAGCTTCACCCGTGCAACGTAACGCTCTGTATCCAGAGTGATACTACTCACACGGCCAACCAAAACCCCGGCACTTTTCACAGGGGCACGTACTTTAAGCCCGCCTACATTGTCGAAATTAGCTGTAAGCTCGTAGCTGTCGGAAGCCGGTAAAGTGGTCTGGCTGCTGACGCGCAAAGATAAAAACAGCAAGGCGGCAATGCCTGCAGCGGCAAACAGACCTACCCAGAAATCAATCATGCCTCTTTTCATTTTAATACCCCTTAGACACTTAACAGCGGATGCACCGGCCATAAGCCGGGACATCCGGAAATTCTTAAATTCCTCTGAACATAAAGGCGGTGAGCACAAAGTCCAGCGCCAGAATGACAAGTGAGCTGGTCACAACCGTACGGGTTGTTGCTCCAGATACGCCCTCAGCGGTAGGCGGCGCATCATACCCTTCAAAGACCGCAATGAGTGAGATGGCAACACCAAATACCACGCTCTTGATCACGCCGTTGATGACATCCTGGCGAAAATCCACTGCGCTTTGCATTTGCGACCAAAAAGCGCCTTCATCCAGCCCAAGCAGCTTTACCCCAATCAGATAGCCGCCAAAAATACCCATTGCACTGAACATGGCCGCAAGCAGAGGCATAGAGATCACGCCCCCCCAGAAACGCGGTGCAACGACGCGGGCGATGGGGTTAACGGCCATCATTTCCATTGCCGCCAGTTGTTCTGTGGCTTTCATCAAGCCAATCTCTGCGGTAATGGCCGAGCCTGCACGGCTGGCAAACAGTAAAGCACCCACCACAGGCCCCAGCTCTCGGACCAATGACAGGGCCACTAAAATGCCCAGCGATTCGGTAGCACCAAAGCGCTGCAGCGTATCAAAACCTTGCAGGGCCAGGACCATGCCTACAAACAGGCCTGATACCGCAATAATCAATACAGAGAGCACACCCGCAAACCAGATTTCACGCATTGTAAGCTGAAACCTGAGCAAGGAGGTAGGGGAATGACGCAGGATAGCCAGCATAAAGCGGCAGGCAAAGCCCAGCTTGATGATGATGTTGCTGAACGGCCGGCCAAATTTTGAGATGGCGTTAAACAGATAATTAAGCACGGGGTGGCTCCAATCCCAGATCGCTGGCATAGGGGACAGCGGGTTTGTGGAAAGGCACAGGGCCGTCTGTTTCCCCATTGATAAACTGTTTTACAAAAGGGTGTGTTGATGAGCGAACTTGTTCTGGCGTGCCTTCGGCAACAATTTTTCCGTCGGCCAGAAAATAGACGTAGTCCACAATCGACAGCGATTCTTCAACATCGTGCGTCACAATCACCGATGCCGTGCCAAGGGCATCATTCAAATTGCGGATCAGCTGGCCGATCGTGGCGAGCGAAATGGGATCTAAACCCGTAAATGGCTCGTCATAAAGCATCACAGCAGGGTCAAGGGCAATTGCCCTTGCCAGTGCCACGCGTCTTGCCATGCCGCCGGACAGCTCTGATGGCATCTGATCACTGACGCCCCGTAAGCCTACGGCGTTCAGTTTCATCAGCACTAAATCACGGATCATGGATTCGGGCAGATTGCTGCGCTCTCTGAGCGGAAATGCCACGTTATCAAATACAGATAAGTCAGTAAAAAGCGCGCCAAACTGAAACAACATGCCAAGTTTTTTACGCATTTTATAAAGACTGGCCTCGTTCATCCTGCCCACATCCTCTCCGGCAACCGTCAGCTTGCCCATATGGGGCTGAATTTGCCCGCCAATCAACTTGAGGATGGTGGTTTTGCCCGAGCCGGATCCACCCATGATGGCGACCACCTGGCCGGGCTTGATGCTCAGCGATACATCGGTAAGCACCGGACGTTCACCGTAAGCAAAGCTCACATTCTCAAACTGGACCAGCGAGGAAGGCATGGTTCACGATACTCTTGGCATAAAAAGGGGGTATTGTAGGTGTGTCTGGCCTGATCAGGTAGGTTAACTTTGTATGAAAATGTATGGAATTATTGCCATGCAGCAAAGCTGGCTTGTCACGGCAAGTCTTGTATCGCTTTTGCTGCCGCGGAATCAGCCCTGATTCATTGTGTTTTTTGCCCTGATAAACCCGCCAAAAACGGCATGCAAACACACGAAAAAACAACATTTCTATCGTATTTATTCCTGCTGGTTGTCAATTTAATCCCCGCTTTATTTAACGACTGATGAGCATTGCATCTGCAGCGTTTTATTGCGCTCAGGTAAAGGCTTGTCCGTCCAGATATTTGTTTAATTTTTACTGAATCCTCGTACTAGTATGAAAGCAAGCGTTCATCCATAGACAGGATCATCAATGTATCTGGAACACTTTGGCTTAAACGAACCCCCTTTCCGGATTACGCCGCACCCTGAGTTTTTCTTTGTCGGGGCTGAGCGGGGCGCTACTCTGGATGCCTTGATTTATGCCGTCCTGGCAGGAGAAGGCTTGGTTAAAGTGGTGGGGGAGGTTGGAAGTGGCAAAACTATGCTGTGCAGGGTGTTGATGGAGCGTTTACCCGCCAGCGTGGACAGCGTTTATATCGCTAATCCCGCCATGAAGCCGGATGAATTAATGCTGATGATTGCTGACGATCTGGGCATAGTCTGCGATGCAACATACACGAGTGGCAGAGTCAGGGATTTACAGGCGGCCTTACTCGAGCGCTTTGCCACAGGGCGGCAGGTGGTCATTCTGATCGATGAAGCCCATGCCATGCCAACAGAAAGCCTGGAGGCCGTCAGGCTGCTTTCAAATCTGGATCATGGCCACCATAAATTATTGCAAATTGTATTGTTTGGGCAAACCGAGCTGGATGCGCGTTTGGCCAGGCAGGATTTACGCCAATTACGCGAGCGGATTACCCATGTATTTCAGCTGGCGCCGCTTAAAGCAAAAGATATTGAATCTTATATCGATTTTCGGATGCGCACGGCTGGGTATCGTGGGCCAGAGTTATTTCAAGCCGAGGCTTTGTCGTCTATTTATCGCGCTTCGGAAGGTTTAACCCGGCGGATAAATATTTTGGCGGATAAAGCTTTAATGGCTGCATTTTGCCAGAGCCAGCATTCAATTACAGCAAAGCATGTAAGCGCGGCGGTGAAAGACAGCGCTTTCAAACCGGTTAAAAAGCGCACCGGATGGGGATGGATTGTGCTGTCTGTGGGGCTGGCCGGAGGTGTGTGGGCTGGCCTGATGCAAGCCGCAAACCCGCCGGCACAAGTGATTGTGGCATCGGCTCCTCTGGCATTAGCCAGCAGCCCGGAAGCCCTGGCCCCGGATTTGCCGCTTACTGCAGCTTTGCGGCAAAAACTGACTGAATCCAGGCAAAAAATGAATCGTGCTGAGGCGAGTGATACGGCGGTTATGCTGCTGGTGACTTCTCAATCCAAAACGGCTGAATTAGAAAAATTCCTGGCACAGGCCGCTTTGTTATTACCCCATGAGCAATTATTAATTTACCCCGCTGAAGTCAGGGGCAGTAAAGGCTGGGGCCTGGTTTATGGCCTTTTTCCTGATAAAAACAGTGCCAAAGCTGCAATGGCCAGTCTGCCGGAATCACTCAGAAAAAATAAGCCTATTTTGCGCACTGTGGGAGGGATGCGGGACGAATTGTGGAATTTGTAAGCGTGAATAAATAGCAGAGATAAGCTATTAATCAGGAATTATTAATTATTCCATTCTATAAATTATTTCATGCCGAACTTAAATGGCTGGCCTGATGATGTATTGATCCGGCTATTAAACAGCAGATGTTTCTGTATGAGTGCTCAATAATGCGGTGGCAAATTTTAATTCTGGTTTTCTTGCTCAGTGCCTGCGCCGGTCAATCGGGCCTGGAGATGGAAACTGGCCGCCATTTAGAAGCTAAAGCCGTTTCTTCTGAGATTCCAAAACCGGTCAGTGCAATGCCTGTTTTACCTAAACCGCAGCCTGCTGCTAAAACGGCTACCTATAGCGTCGTGGTGCATCAGGTGCCTGTAAATGAAATTTTATTTGCTCTTGGGCGGGATGCCAGAATAAATGTGGATGTGCATGCCGGGGTAAGTGGCAATGTTACATTAAATGCCATCAATCAGACGCTGCCGCAAATATTAGAGCGGATGAGTAAACAAGTTGATTTGCGCTGGGAATTAGAAAACGGCGTATTAACCGTTACGCCAGATTTGCCTTATCTTAAAACCTACAGAATGAATTATTTTAATTTATCCAGAAACGTTAAATCTAACGTTACGCTGGCTAATTCGGTAAGCAGTGGCAGTGGTGGCGGGTCTGGTAATAGCTCTAATACGCAAATTGATATGCTGGCCGATCATCATCTGTGGAAACAGATCGATTTAAATTTAAAAGAGCTGCTGGGTATATCTGCTGATGCGAAAAATGGCGGGGCGCAGCTGGGGGCTATTGTGCAGGATCAAAGCGCGCAGGCTGTTAAAAGCAATGTCTCTGCTGATAAAAAAGAAGTCGTTAAAACAGCTGCAGAAGCAGCTAAAGCGGCCAAAGATATAGCTCAGGCTAATAAAACCAATGCAGAAACAGAAAAAATAAAATCAGGTGAATCGCAGCCCATTAATAAAACCAGCCCGCCGGCAGATAGCAGCAGACTCGTTATTCTTAATCCGGAAACAGGTGTTGTTACAGTAAGGGCCAGCCAGAAAGAACACGCAAAAGTAGCAGAGTATTTAAATGCAGTACAAAGCGGTGCTTTGCGTCAGGTACTGATTGAGGCCACGATTGTAGAGGTTTTATTATCTGATCAGTATCAGGCGGGGGTGGACTGGAGCCGGATTGGCGAAACAGATAATCAGTTAAATTTTCAACAGAAATCCCTGGCTAATAATCTGGGTACTGCCCCTTTAAGTATTCTTTCATATACCAAAACGGGGGGTATTTTAAGCGGCACATTTAATTTCACTATTAAAATGCTGGAGCAATTTGGCCGTACCCGTGTTCTATCCAGCCCCAAAATCATGGCATTAAATAATCAGACGGCCGTAATGAAGGTTGTGGAAGAGCAGGTGTATTTTACAATTAAAGTAACACCACCCGTTGTAACTGATGGAAAAGTCACCACTCAGGCTACTTACGACAGCGAGCTGCATACAGTGCCTATTGGTTTGGTGATGCAGGTGACGCCGCAAATTTCTGAAGATGGCCAGGTTGCCCTGAATGTAAGGCCAACCATTACCAATATTAATTCATTTATTGAAGACCCTGCTGTGGCCATTCTGGCGGCCGCCAACAATACGCAAATTAAAAGTCTTGTGCCGATATTGCAGGTCAGGGAGTTTGATTCCACTTTAAAAGTAGCCAGCGGGCAAGTGGCTATTTTGGGCGGGTTAATTCAGGATTCATTAAATAATGACAGGCAGGGGGTGCCGGGTTTATCGCGAATGCCCTATGTGGGCGATTTATTCAGCTATCGCAATGATAAAGTCAGAAAAATTGAATTAGTGGTTTTTTTACGCCCTGTTTTAATCAGGGACAGCAGCGATTTAGGTAATTATCAGCAGTTTTTACCTAATGATCAGTTTTTTAAGAATGAAGCAGATCATGATTTATCGGCATTTCAGTCCGGAGGTGTTCCTTTGGGGACTAAACCATGAGCTTATTGCTGCAGGCCTTAAAAAAAGCGGAGGAAGCCAAACGGCTGCGTGAGGCGGCAGCTCTGGCCGCTGGTGATGACAATGCTGCAACTGATCAGGCCGCTGATCTGAATGCCCCCCTGCAGCTAAGTGATGCTGCTGAGGAGCCAGCGCCAGATGCGCAGGAGGAAGAAACTACTTTTTTATCTCTGGAAGATACTGAGCCCTTAGCCCCTTCTGCTGATGCACCATGGGAGTTTGTGCCGCTGCCATTAGATGATTTGGTACCGCCTCTTCCGTCTGGCGATCCGGCTCCAGCCGGTCAAGCCAATCAAACCGGTCAGGTTAATTCAGCCGTGGATGAGGCTAATTTACCGCCAGTGCTGCTTAATGAGCCAGAGCCTGAAGAAGATCTCACATGGCTGAAAAGCACACCTCCGCCTGCCGCTCCGGAAGAGCCAGCGGCTCCTGTGACAATGACGCCTCCTCCTCCTGCCCCCATCGTTGCTCCGCCGCCCGTGCTTAAGCTGCAGCAGCGTTCTAAAACGCTGCCCTGGCTGGTGTTGGGGGGCGTGGTGATTGTGGGGGGAATGGGCGGCTATTTCTGGTGGCAGTATCAGGCCCTGACCGTGTCTGCTGTTGCAGCACCAGCACCAGCACCAGCACCAGCACCAGCACCAGCACCAGCACCAGCAATCGCAGAGGCGGCCCTGGCCACACCCGCCGCCAGCCCGGTGCCAGCCACTCCGGCGCCAGTGCTGGCCGCCAGTGCCGTGGTGGCCGTGCTGACTCCTCCCCCCCTGCCTGCTCCTGCCCGCTACAAAGGGGATGCGGCCAGTGTGGAGGAGCGTTCCGGCGCACCCAATGGCGCAGGCATTCGTTTTGAAACCCAAAATAATGAGGCTGCCGTTCCGCTGCCGCTGGCGATGGCATACCGCTCGTTTCAGCAGGGCGATTATCGGGCGGCTGAAGAGGGCTACCGCCGCATGCTGCAGCAGGATGCCCGAAATCGTGATGCCTTGCTGGGAATGGCCGCTCTGGCGATGAAGCGGGGCGCAGGGGCAGAGGCCGCTCATTTTTACCGGCAAATATTATCGCTGTATCCAAGAGATGAAGTGGCGCAGTCGGCTTTGTATTCGCTGACCCCTGCGAATGAAAGCTCGGAAGCAGGCCTGCGCCAGCTCTCGGCTCAGCAGGCCGATGCCGCATTTGCCCTGGCTAATCTTTACGCAGGGCAAAATCGATGGAGCGAGGCACAGGGTGCGTATTTTCAGGCATTGTCACTGGATGCAGGCAATGCAGATTACGCATTTAATCTGGCTATCAGCCTGGAGCACTTACAAGAAAACAAATCTGCAGCAAGGTATTACCGGCAGGCCTTAGCAGGCAAAGGGACTTTTGACCGGGCAATTGCCGAAGCAAGATTGAAAGCTTTGGAGCCGCAATAATGATTGCCGCCACAAAGTTAGCGCCAGACAGCGGATCAGATTCGGTGGTGCGGGCGTTTGCTGAAGCAAGCTTGCATGCCATGGAGCGCTTATGAACGCGCCGGTCAGAAAGCTTCCGCTGGGCGAGCTGCTGGTTTCCAAAGGCCTGCTGTCAGAGGATCAGCTGCGCATTACTCTGTTTGAGCAGCGGCGCAGCGGCGTGCCACTGGGCAAGCTGATGGTGTCGCTGGGCTTTGTGTCTGAAGGTATTTTGCGTGATGCCTTGTCAGAAAACCTGGGGCAGGTCAGCGTCGATTTGTCCAAGATTCTGGCTGACACGCAGGCGATTAAGCTGGTGCCCAAAGACGTGGCCAAGCGGCATATGCTGCTGCCGGTCTCGCTGGATACGGAGAGGAATAAGCTGACGCTGGCGATGTCTAATCCGAATAACCTGGTTGCGCTGGATCAGGTTCGTATTCTGCTTAAAGACAAATACGAGCTGGAAACGCTGCTGGCTGCGGAATCTGATTTAGTCCATGCCATCGACCAATACTATGGTTTTGAGCTGTCTATCGACGGCATTTTGAATGAAATAGAAACAGGGGTGATTGATTACGCCAGCCTGCAGCACGCCGAGGCCGAGTACAACCAGCCGGTGGTGCGCCTGATTGATGCGCTGCTGGCCGATGCCTGCACGCGCGGCGCATCGGATATTCACTTTGAGCCTGAATCGTCTTTTGTGCGGATTCGCTACCGTATAGACGGCGTGCTGCGGCAAATTCGCGCTCTGCACAAAACCTATTGGCCAGCGATGGTGGTGCGGCTGAAGGTGATGAGCAATATGAATATCGCCGAAACCCGCTCACCACAAGATGGCCGCATCTCGCTTACCCTGGCAGGCAGGCCGCTGGATTTTCGGGTGGCGGCTCAGCCCACCACCTGGGGCGAGAATATTGTGCTGCGGATTTTAGACCGGCAAAAAGGCCTGGTGAAGCTGGATAAGCTGGGCCTGAGCAAAGAAAACCTCTATTTATTACAGCTGATGATTGCCCGGCCAGAGGGGATTATTTTGGTGACCGGCCCCACCGGCTCGGGTAAAACCACCACCCTCTATTCGATTTTAAGCAGCGTGAACACCGAAGCCGTCAACATTATGACGCTGGAAGACCCGGTGGAATATCCGATTCCCATGCTGCGGCAAACGTCGGTTAATGAAGCCGCCAAAATGGATTTTGTGAACGGCATACGCTCGATGATGCGGCAAGATCCGGACATCATCCTGCTGGGTGAAATCCGCGATCGCGATACCGCCGATATGGCATTTCGCGCCGCCATGACCGGCCACCAGGTTTACTCAACCCTGCATACCAATTCTGCCATCGGCTCGATTCCGCGCCTCCTGGATATCGGCGTGCTGCCCGATGTATTGGCAGGCAATATCATCGGCATTATCGCCCAGCGCCTTGCCCGCAAACTGTGCCCGCTCTGCCGTGAGCCTTATGAGCCGGATGCTTTTGAGCGGCGTTTATTGGGCATCGCGCCTGAAGGTGAGTCGATCACGCTGTACCGTGCCAGTGGCTGCCCCAAGTGTGATCACCAGGGCTATAAGGGCCGTTTAACCGTGATGGAAGTCTTAAAAATGAGTGCCGAGCTGGATGAACTGATTGCCCGGCATGCCACGCGCCTGGAAATCAAAAAAGCGGCGGAAGCCCAGGGCTTCAGACCCATGGCCGATGATGCATGCCGGCATGTGCTGGATGGGCTGACTTCGCTTGCAGAGATTTCCCGTGTAATTGATTTAACCGACAGGGTGGTTTAAGTGCCCCAGTAAAAAGGAGGATTGCAATGTATGTACGCGAACATATTTCGCGCGTGGTGGATGGCAAAACCTACAACACGCGCACCGCATTAAATTGCCATATGCATACCGAATCAAAAGATGAGCAAGGCGTGCCGCATTTGATCGAGCTTTATCGCACCAAGCGAGATCAGTATTTTTTGGTTGAGCACAATATTCCTCATCCTCATATGGATACTGAAAAACGTATACCCACTGATGTCCTTACACCCATCACGCTGGAGCAGGCTGAGGAGTGGGTAGAAAAATACTGCCCGTGGCGTAAAGAAAAGATTTTTGCATCCAGCAGCGAAGCGGACG
The DNA here is from genome assembly GCF_011601265.1 of Iodobacter violaceini. Lineage (GTDB taxonomy): Bacteria > Pseudomonadota > Gammaproteobacteria > Burkholderiales > Chitinibacteraceae > Iodobacter > Iodobacter violaceini. The sequence continues at coordinate 258,233 of NZ_JAAOLX010000007.1, read as the reverse complement.
CCACCACACTGACTCTGCGAATAGACAAAATGACCAAGGCGCAGCTGATTGCCCAGGCCGCCAAGCATAACCTCACCCTGAACGCCTATTGCCTGCTGAAACTGGAAAAAATTCTTTATGAAAAAGAATCGCCAAGGGGCGGCGGAGTGTTTCTGGAACGCGGGTTTAATCCTTCGGAGTGAGGGGGAAAGAGCCCTCTGTGGCTTGATCCCTGAGGAAAGCCAATGCAGTTTACTTATCGTGCGGCAGACAATGCGGGCCTGGTTCAGAAGGGCAAAACAGAGGCCAATAATCTGACGGATTTAGAGCAGCGCCTGGAGCGGATTGGCCTGAGCCTGATTACGGCGAAAGCCGCATCGCCAGGAGGCGGGCTGGGTGGAAAAAAGGTCAGCCGGCGCGAGCTGATTACATTTACTTTTCATATGGAGCAGCTGACCCGCGCAGGGGTATCGATTCTGGAAGGCTTATCTGATCTGCGCGATAGCCTGGAAGAGCCGCATTTTCGAGAAGTGATCGCTAATTTAATTGAAGATATTGAAGGCGGGCACCAGTTTTCGCAGGCGCTGGCAGGCCATCCTCAGGTTTTTGATGCCATTTATGTGAATCTGATTCGTGCAGGAGAGGCGAGCGGCAAATTGCCGGAAGTATTACTTAATTTATCTGATTCATTAAAGTGGCAGGACGAGCTGGTTTCGCAAACAAAAAAAATCGTGATGTATCCGGCTTTTGTTGGCGTGCTGGTGGTGGGGGTGATTACTTTTTTAATGATTTATTTAGTGCCGCAATTAGTTTCTTTTGTGGCCGCCATGCAGCAAACCCTGCCTTTGAATACCCGTATTTTAATTGCGGTATCCAATCTGTTTATTTATTACTGGTGGGCTTTATTTGGCACACCCATTATTTTATTTGTGCTGTTTCGCTTGCGTTTGCGTCATGACGCTAAGTTTCGCCATCGCTTTGATGGCTGGAAACTCACCATTCAGCCATTTGGCCCCATTTTGCATAAAATTATTCTGGCGCGTTTTGCTAACTTTTTTGCACTGATGTATGCGGCAGGGATTCCAATTTTAGATTGCATCAAAATATCAGAAGGGATTGTCAGCAACAGCATGGTGGCAGAATCGCTGCAGCGGATTCAGGCGCAAATCCGCGAGGGGCAGGGGGTGACGGCGAGTTTTAATCAGGAAAAAATGTTTCCGCCACTGGTACTGCGCATGCTGAAAGTTGGCGAGAGCACCGGCCAGCTGGATCATGCCCTGATGAATGTTTCCTACTTTTATAACCGCGACGTAAAAGAATCCATAGAGCGCGTACAGGCTTTGATTGAGCCATCGCTCACGGTGGTGCTGGGCCTGATTCTGGCCTGGATTATGTCCTCGGTGCTTGGCCCTATTTTTGACACCATCAGCAAATTGCGATGAGCCACTACACACTCTTTTTATCCAATACCCGGCTGATCGCTTTTCATATCGAAAAGGGGCAGCTGCTGGAGCATGCGCGCTTTGCTTTGGATGATGAAGGTGCTGCGGCATTCTCTCTTTTTCTGGATACATGGAAAGAAGCCATATTCAGCCTGCTGGTGGATGTGGTTGAGGAAGATTTTCAGCTGGAATCAATACCGCATCTGGGGCGCAGTGATCGCACTGCCTTGCTGGCCAGACGCCTGGATCAGAACTACCGGACTACGCCCTACCGCCGTGCTTTTGTGCAGACATTTGCTAAATCGGGTGAGCAGGATAAGGTGCTGATGTCGGCATTAACGCTGGCGGCACCAGTTGACGCCATTGTGAATGCTTTGCTGGCAAAAAAAATGGTCTTGCAGGGTATTTATTCTGCTGCCCTTCTGGCTGGAGAAATGCTGCACAGATCAGGCCTGGGGCTGACGCATTATCTGCTGGTTTCATTTACCCCCGGCGGCGGAATGCGCCAGACTTATCTGGCCGCAGACGGGCTTAAATTCAGCCGTGTGAGCAGCCTGCCCGAGGGCAGCAATCTGCAGGATACAGAGCGCCTTGCTGAGGTGATTGTGGTGGAGGCGCTGCGGGCCAGGCAGTATTTATCCACGCTGCGCCTGCTGGGGCGTGAAGATAAGCTGCAGCTTGCGGTGCTTTCGCCAGATGGTGATTGCCTGCCGGCAATTCGTGCCCGCCTGGCAAGCAGCGGGGACGCCGCTCAGTTTGTGCTGAGTGATGTGCCGCTGGATTTACTTGCACGTAAGCTGCACCTGCCTCAGGCAGATTCCTTGCTGCATATTTTATGCAGCTGGCTGGAGCTGCACCCGCCAGCCAATCATTACGGGCAGGGCCGCCATCTTATTCATGCCACATGGCGAAAACGCGGTATTTTGCTGCGCCGTGCTGCATATCTTGGCTTATTTTTGGCCTGTGTCTGGAGCGGGCAGGCGATCTGGGAGGCTGGCGAGATTCAGGCTTCCATTCATCAGTCGCTTAAAAAAACCGGGCAGATTGATGAGCGTTTACGGCGTTTTAATCTGCTGCTCAAGCAAAGCCAGGCAAGTGACCCGGCGGCGATGAAGGGCACGGTTGAGCTTTATACCAGGGAATTTCTGACCTGGCCGGATATGGAAGATCAGGCGCAGCAAGTGAGCAACGTTTTGCTGGATTTTCCTGAGCTGATTCTTGATGAGCTGCGCTGGCAATCTGGCCGTGGTCCGGTTGACCCTGCTAATCAGGCAGAGGCCGCGGATGCATCGGCGCCCGCCACAATCCCTGTAGTGATGGAGCTGAAAGGCCGGGTAGAGCCCTTTGATTTGCAGTACCGGCAGGCGCTGGCTAGTGTGGAGCGCTTGAGTGCCAGGCTGGCAGGCTTACCCGGTGTGACTGTACAGCCGGTTACGCTGCCCCTTAATACCAGCTCTAAATCGGGCGTTGAAGCAAAACCATTACAGCAGGACAGTCAGCGGGTTGATTTTTTTCTGCGCCTGAGCTGGGAGCAAAAAAAACATGAAAATTGATCTTCAGCCCCTGCAGCTGATCCGCCATGATCTGATTATGAGTGGAGCAACCCTTGCTCTTGGCGTGTTGCTGATTGTGCTGTCGCACATTTATCTGTGGCGGGCACAGGATGAGCAGCAGGCTTTGCGCAGCAATGTGCAACGCTTAACCCTGCAAGCCGATGGCCAGGAGAATGCCTGGAATAACACCCAGCAATACCGTGCGCTTTATCAGACGCTCAGTCAGCGCGGAATACTCAATGGCGAGCACCGGCTGGATTGGATTGAGTATCTTACCGAGCTGAACCGACGCTCGCCGGGGCTCAGCATTCTGTTTCGTTTTGAGCCGCAGCGCGTTTTTACCGCGACCGCAGAAACCGTGCAGCTTTATGGCAGCAAAATGATGCTCAGCTTTGAGCCAGGTGATGAAGATGAGTTCTCGCAGCTGCTGGCAGGTTTAAGGCGCTTATCCGGCTGGCCAGCGCCGGAGCAGTGTGTGATGACCCGCCAGACAGAGGCCGGTGCAGGTTTGAAAGTGGCTTGTGATATTGAATGGTTAAGCATAGGGCCGGTGGCCGCCCCTGAGGCAAGTCAATGAAATACATCCTTTTGATTTATCTGATTCTCAGCCCGCTGGCTGATGCCGGGTGGGGGCGTTTATTTTTTAGCCCGGAAGAGCGGGCTGTCGCGCGTGGTGAAGCCTCTGCGCCGCAATCAGTACAGGCCACCGGCGCGGATTCGCTCAGGCTGGATGGTGAAATTAGCCGTAATGGCAAAAAAATACGCTGGCTGAATGGTGCGCTAAGCACGGCCTCTGTGCCTGCCGGGCTTAAGGTAGGACAAACGCTAAGCCGCGGAGTAAGGCGTGATGTTTATCAAGCCGCACCTTAGGCAACGACGCCAGCAGGGTGCCATTGCCCTGATGTTGTTAATGGTAGTAGGGCTGGGGATAGCCGGGGCGATACTGGCAGGGTTCAGCCGCCATGCTCTTGAGGTTTATCGAGAGCAGCAAACGCAAAATGTGCTGGCAGAAGCCAAAAAAATACTCCTGGCGGAGGCTTTATCCAAACGCGGCAATACTGTGCCCGTGACCCGCCCAGGGGAATTCTTCTGCCCCGATCTGAATATCCCGGGTGAAGCCGCTTATGGGCAGAGTGGCTTGAACGGTGCAGCTTGCCCGGGCGCTGCGGCGCGTATTGGCCGTATTCCATGGAGAAGTTATCAGGCGGCAGAGCTGCGCGACAGCTCGGGCGAGCCGCTCTGGATGGCGGTGGCGGATGGTTTTCAAGAGCGAAGAAATACTCCGCTCAATAGCGATACTGCGCCTGCGGGGGCAAATCCCTGGTTTTATGCTGCCGCCAATAATGGTGCTCAGGCTTTATCAGATGCGGCAGATCCGGTGATTGTGGTGATTCTGGCCCCCGGAGCGGCACTTAGCGGGCAAAACCGCAGTACGGCGGCACAGCAGCGAAATGCGAATAATTATCTGGAATGTAATCGGCTGACTGTGGGAGGTGCATGTCTTGGTGCGCCCAATAACTATGCAAATTACAACGCTACACAAGGGCGGTTTTTGAATGGACCGCGGCTGGATGCCAATGCGAACCCAACACTGAATGACCGCCTGATTACCATCCGGCGCAGTGAGTTGTTGGCCCCTTTAGAAAAACGCGCAGCCCAGGAGTACCAGCAGCTGATTAATCTTTGGGCAGTGCAGGCGGGAGCGGGGTCTTTACCCAACCCGGCCAGCCCGGCGGACCCAGGTTGCGCGGATACGGCGGCAGTCAACAGCAATGCCTGTACGCCTTCGCCTGTTGTTTGCCGCGGGCACATCCCTAAATCGATTGCACTGACAGGCGTGGGTTTGTTGCCTGTTTTGCCTGAGTATCTGGTTAATCCGGCCAACCGGCCCGCTGCAATGCCTGGCCAGGCGGCATGGCAAAACGTGTTGCTTGAATACGACTGGCTCTACCGCAATCGTTGGGAGCAAATGTTTTTTTACGCTGTGGCTAATACACCCAACTGCCCTGCGCCCATCGCACTTACATTAAGAAATATGCAAACGCCGGCAGCTGCTGTGAATGCAGTCATGATAGGGGCCGGGGTTGCACAAACGGGGCAAACCCGTGTGACTGCTGCTGATAAAGCGCTCTTAAATAATTACCTGGACCCGGTAAGCAGCTATGCCGCAGCGCCCGATATTAACCGCCGGGCATGGGATGCGGTGCCGCCGCAGACAGATCAGTACGCCAAGCTTGGGCCTGCCGATGCTGGTAATGATCGACTTTATTATCGTGTTGCAAACCAATGGACCTATGCGCCAAAGGACAGACCATGAGGGACCGGGGATTCGCTCCTGCTGAAATGACCATCGTTCCGGCGATCACCGGCAAGCTGCAGGCGGGTGGCTCAGGGGATTTTACGTCCCTAAAGGAAAGAGCATGAAGGAGAGGGGATTTACACTTGCCGAAATCGCAATTGTATTGGTGATCATTGGCATTATGCTGGCAGGGGGCCTGGGCGCTTTTAAGGCACAAACAGACAGCCAGAGAATGCGTGACGGGCGGGCTCAGATGGCTGAAATTAAAGAGTCTTTGCTGGGGTTTGCTGTGCAGCATGGATATTTACCCTGCCCGGCTGATCCGGCTTTGGCGACTTTTACAGAAGATCGCGCGGCAAATGGCACGTGCAACCGGGCCCAGGGCAGCATTCCAGGCGCAACTCTGGGTTTACCGCGTTCAACTGATCCGTTTAATAAGCCATTTACTTACCGGCTAACGCTGGGTTTTGCCGATAACGGCCCCGCATCACTGCCGCCTGTGGTGACCGATAGTAATCAAACACTGGGTGTGGCAGGCAGCTGCCCCTTGGGCAGTGTGGCTCCGGCAGGCATGAGTTTTATGCTTTGCTCATCAGGGGATATTTTGATTTACCCGACATCGGGGGCCGCTGCACCCCTCGCTTCAAATGTTATCGCTGTTGTTGTGATGCACTACCGCCATGGCCCGCCAAATGGTGTGGCAGGCTCTGCTGATGAGCAGGAAAACACCAATAATGATGTTAATTTTGTGAGCAAACTCAGGGCAGAGGATGACCCTGCAACGCCCGCTGATGAAGAGTACGACGACTTCACCGATTGGATCAGCCCGTCTATTCTGGCGGCAAGAATGCTGGCGGCGGGTAAGCTGCCTTGATGTGCTGGCTGGGTGCTGCTGGGCGGGCGTCACTGTGCGCTAAGCACTTTGTTTTTTATTTGGAAACACTGAAAAAGCATAACAACCACGCTCTTTGCATTGGGCTTTTTAACGTCTCCTTTAAACTCGCCGGAGCGGGGAACGAGCCAATCCCGCCCGCCGCCAACCCGATTGTTCGCAGAGCTGTGATGCAGCAAAACCCATTCTTGTAACTTAGAGGGCTCAGGACACACAGAGTTGCCCGGAGAAAATATTATTCATTACATTGTTCTCTGTGTTCTTTTTTTCTCCGTAGTTGATGATTTGGGTTTTGTTATAAGGGCTTATAAATAAAAAACCCCGAAGTGCGCTTCGGGGTTTTTTTGTGGCTGCAGGGTATTAAGCAATTTGCCCGTGGCAGTGCTTATATTTCTTGCCCGAGCCGCAAGGGCAGGCGTCGTTGCGGCCTACGCCGGAGAACTGCACTTTCGCACCGCCTTCCATCGCTTGCATCAGCGCTGCTTTGATTTGCTCTTCATCACCGCTTGCCAGTAAAGCTTCCAGCTCTTGATGATTAAATTGCAATGCTGAAGCAGGGCGCTCTTGCGGGCGAACGGCATCAACATCTTCTTGTGAGCGTACTTGTACGGTCATCACAATCTGAATTACTTCACGCTTGATGTTTTCTAACAGCTGAGAGAACAACTCAAATGCTTCACGCTTGTATTCCTGCTTAGGATTCTTTTGTGCATAGCCGCGCAAATGAATACCCTGGCGCAAATGATCTAAGGACGACAGGTGTTCGCGCCAGCTTTGATCAACGTGTTGCAGGAGAACCGAGCGTTCAAACTGACGGAAAGTGTCCTCGCCCGCAGTTTCAACCTTTTTATTGTAGCTTTCAGCGGCAGCAACCTGCACACGCTCTTTCATGGCTTCAATGGTCAGCGTGGTGTCGTTTTTGATCCACTCAGCAATGGCCAGATCGATATTAAACTCGCCCAGTGCACGCTCTAAGCCCGCAACATCCCATTGTTCTTCCATTGAATCAGCAGGAATATAGGTGTCGAATAGATCAGAAACCATGCTGTCGCGCATCGCACCGATGGTTTCGCTGACTTCGGCGCTTTCCAGAATTTCATTACGCTGGCCGTAAATTGCTTTGCGCTGCTCGTTGGACACATCATCGTATTCCAGCAATTGCTTACGAATATCGAAGTTGCGGCCTTCAACCTTGCGCTGTGCAGATTCAATCGCGCGGGAAACCATACCTGCTTCAATTGGCTCGCCTTCAGGCATTTTTAAGCGATCCATCACCATCGCTACGCGATCACCGGCAAAAATACGCAGCAGCGAGTCTTCCAGCGACAGGTAGAAACGGCTGGAGCCGGGGTCACCCTGACGGCCAGAGCGGCCGCGCAGCTGGTTATCGATACGGCGTGATTCGTGGCGCTCGGTACCAATAATATGCAAGCCACCCGCTGCAACAACGGCTTCGTGGACGATTTTCCAGTCTGCTTTCATGGCAGTGATTTTGGCGGCTTTATCGGCCTCGCTTAATTCTGCATCTGCTTCAATGGCTTTGATTTCGCGCTCGATATTACCGCCAAGCACGATATCCGTACCGCGGCCTGCCATATTGGTGGCAATGGTAATCACGCCAGGCGCACCGGCCTGGGCCACGATATCGGCCTCACGCGCATGCTGTTTGGCATTCAGCACATTGTGCTTAAAGCCGTCTTTTGTCAGCATTTCAGAGAGTAATTCAGATTGCTCAATCGATGTTGTACCTACCAGCACCGGCTGTTTGCGTTCCTGGCAGCCTTTGATATCGGTGATGATGGCGTTGTATTTTTCGCGGTCGGTTTTGTAAACCTGATCCTGCCTGTCGTCCCGCACCATATCGCGGTTGGTTGGCACAATCACGGTTTCCAGACCGTAAATTTGCTGGAATTCGTAAGCTTCAGTATCGGCCGTACCGGTCATGCCGGAGAGCTTGGTATACATTCGGAAGTAGTTTTGCAGGGTAATCGTGGCAAGAGTTTGGTTCTCCTGATTGATTTCCACGCCTTCCTTGGCTTCAACGGCCTGGTGCAGGCCTTCAGACCAACGGCGGCCAGACATTAAACGGCCGGTGAATTCATCAACGATGACAATCTCGCCTTCGTCTGTGACCACATAATGCTGGTCACGCTGAAACAGGGCATGGGCGCGCATCGCTGCATACAGATGGTGGACCAGGCTGATATTGCCGGCCGAGTACAGGCTGTCGCCTTCTTTTAACAGGCCTTTTTTGGTGAGGATGGCTTCCACTTTTTCGTGGCCAGCTTCTGAAAGCAATACCGAGTGTGCTTTTTCATCCACCCAGAAATCGCCTTCTGATTCTTCTTCGCTCTGGCGGGTCAGCTGGCCTGGAATATCGTCAACCAGCTGGTAAAGCTCGATACTGTCTTCAGCCGGGCCAGAGATAATCAGCGGTGTGCGTGCTTCATCGATCAGAATCGAATCTACTTCGTCGACAATTGCGTAGTTCAGCTTGCCCTGCACGCGCTCACCCACAGTGAACACCATATTGTCGCGCAGATAATCAAAGCCGAATTCGTTATTGGTGCCGTAAGTAATATCGCAGGCGTAAGCAGCTTGTTTTTCGTCATGCTGCATCTGGCCCAGATTCACACCACAAGTCAGGCCCAGGAAATTATAGAGCTTGCTCATAATGCCCGCGTCGCGGCTGGCCAGATAATCATTCACGGTAATAACGTGTACGCCATTGCCGGAGAGTGCATTCAGGTAAGCAGGCAGCGTGGCAACCAGTGTTTTACCTTCACCCGTGCGCATTTCAGAGATCTTGCCCTGGTGCAGCGCTAAGCCACCCATCAGCTGCACGTCAAAGTGGCGCATGCCTAAGCTGCGCTTAGAGCCTTCGCGGCAAACAGCAAAGGCCTCTGGCAGAATTTGATCAAGTGTTTCACCCTTGGCGACGCGGCTGCGGAACTCTGCCGTTTTAGCGCGCAAGTCATCGTCGGAAAGAGCGGCAATGCCCGCTTCAAGGGCGTTGATCTGCTTTACGATGGTGCCGTATTGTTTGAGCAGGCGGTCATTACGACTTCCGAAAACTTTTTTGAGCAAATTTGCAATCATCTAAAGCTACCAGCAATGGGCTAAGCCCGGTTATTGTGACAACGGCGGATAAGCATCCTCATCCGCCGTATATGCTGCCGTTTCAATTAAAATTCAAGATCAATCGCCGGATTTTGTCGCAGCAATATTAATTTCATTCGTGGCAGGGCCAATAAATCGTAAGGGATTTTGTGCAATCCCTTTATATCTTATTTCAAAGTGCAAGTGTGGACCTGTCGAGCGGCCTGTGGATCCAAGTAAGGCTATTGTCTGACCCGCATTAACCTGATCCCCCACTTTTACTGCAAGCTTAGAAGCGTGAGCATAGCGGCTTGTGATGCCATTACCGTGATCTAAGTCAACCATATTACCATATTGGGGGTGGAAGGCCGCAAAGCTGACTTTGCCGCTGGCTGCCGCCATAATGGGTGTGCCACTATCGCCTACAAAATCGATGCCTTCATGAAATACCTGATTGCCATTAAACGGATCAATCCGTTTACCAAAGCTTGACGATTGTAAGCCTGCATTGAGAGGGGCTTTTGAAGGCAGTTGCCACGCCTTAGGTCTCAGTAACACGCTTTCTGCTAAGGATAGCTGATCCAGCCTGGCGTTCAGATTCTGGCTGGCCGCGTCAATTTCATTGGCCAGCGTTTCGGTGCTCAGTGCCGTGCCCTTGTGTTGCAAACCGCCCTGGGGCACAGGCTGGCTGGATAAAAAGGGCTTAATATCAATCCCGGTTTTATTGCCAACCTGGCTGGCCAGACCATCAAGGCGTAATAATTTAGCCTGCAGCTCCCCCACCCGGATGGCAAGAGCATCAATTTCGGTCTGGCGGGCATTATTATGGGGCATCAGTCTCCACAGCGCAGGGGATTGCTTAAAGCTGCTTGTAACAGCAACACTGACCGAAGCAATCAGCAGGGCCGTAATCAGGCCCAGAACGATCACTTGCCGTGTATCAAGGGTAAGTGTTTTGCCCAGGCGATCAGACATCACAATGACATTCATTTCATTATCCTAACAGGCCATCAGCCATGAAAAAAACCACTTTGCAGCAAGTCGGGCACGACAGACAGCTCGCCAGTCTGATGCATCAGGTTGATGATCTGGCGAGAGTATTAACGCTGGTGCGCTCTGTATTGCCGCCAGCGATGTCAGCGCATTGTCTTGGAGTGGCCTGGTCCGGCGATACTTTATTAATTGGTGTAAGTGGTAGTGCCGCGGCATCCAGAGTACGTCTGAACGCGCCTCAGATTCTTGCTGCACTGCAAGCCGGCGGATGGAAAGCTACCGTAGTTCAGCCCAAGGTGCAAGTCGGCTTGCAATCCACAAATACCATGCGAAGCAAAGACTTACATCTGAAAGAGGGGGCCTGCGCTGCTTTCTCGCAGTTGGCTGACACACTGGAAGAGGGGCCTTTAAGGCAGGCCATAGCTTCTCTCTTAAATCGCCATGCACCCAAAGGCCAGATTTAGTCTATAAACCTTGTAAGGCCTTGTAATAACATGCTTCTGCTGATGTTCAGGCCCTATTCTCTGAGAGGCTAAATCGACGAAGGAGCTGGGCAATGAGTGTGAATCAGGCGGGGTGTCAGGCTAAACAAGGTGGTTTTACTCTGGTGGAGCTGGCCATTGTGCTGGTGATTATTGGTCTGATCCTTGGGATGGCTTTTAAGGGCAAGGATTTGATTGATGGGGCGAAGGTGAAATCTGCTCAAGCAAACATTAATAAGATTCAAGCGGGCATGAATATTTATTTTGAGCGCTATAGCAGCTATCCAGGAGATGGTTGCCCGGCTGCGGCAACGGTTACAACTTGTAGTGCAGGCGCACACAACGGATTGATTGCAGGAGCTAATGAGATCGCTGGTTTTTGGACTGTGCTGACTTCTGCTCCTCCGGCCGGTACTAATATTTTACCGCTTGCTGAGCGGACAAATCCATTTGGTTCTGTTTGGGCTGTTGCGGTTGGGACGGCTGCTACTAATACAGCAACAACGAGCAATTATTTGGTCGCTACGGCCCTCGGTAATGCTGCTGTTGATGGTCGTTATGTCTGCGCGATGGATCAAAAATTTGACGACGGTGTACCAACAACAGGAAATATCCGCAGCAATGGGGGGACTGTTTATACCGCTCTGTCTGATTGCTGGGCTATCACTACAGGGCAACAGTCGTTGTCTGTACAAATTTTACCTTAGCTATTGATTGGATTTTAATTTGAGGTTTATGTAATCGGGGGACTGCGAAGGTCAGTTCCCTCGATTCTTTGTAATTTAGCTTTTACTCTGTCCAATCCCCGCGCAGCACTTCCCTCAGTAAAGAAACCGTTACAGGTCTTTTTTCAGTCAGCGATAAATCATTGGCCGCATCCAGATGCTGATACAAAGTTGGCAAATCACGCGATGCGTGGCGCAGCAGGTAATCGGCTAAATCATCCCCCAGCTCAAAACCCAGTGCATAGGCGCGGCGCTTCAGGGCAGCGGCTTTGTCGGTGTCAGAGAGTGGTTTTAGCTGATATACCAAGCCCCAGCCCAGCCGGGTGCTTAAGTCTGGCCTGAGCAGCAGCAGCATCGGTGGCTTAGGGCCGGCCGCCAGCAGCAGGCCTCCGCCATCTTTGAGCGTATTAAAGTGATCAAACAGGCGAATCTGCTCGTCGCGGCTAAGGGCATCAACGTTGTCTACGATCAGTGCTGCCTCTTTGGGCAGCGATGCAGGCAGGGCATCGTGGGCGGCATCGGTAAAAAATATTTGAGTGCCGGCGGGCAGCATGGCACGCGCGGCGGCGAGTAAGTGGCTCTTGCCACTGCCGCGTTCTCCCCAAAAATAGAGAAAGCGCACGTCTCCCTCACCAAGGCTCCAACAACCAAGCTGATAAAGCAGCTCGGCGTTTTCGCCACGGATAAAATCCTCAAAAGAGGGCAGGGCTGGCAGTTGCAGATCCAGCACGAGTTGCTTCATGCGGGAGGGGCTCCAAGAGGTCGATGACAAGCGTGCGGGTGTTTTTTCACAAGATGCGATAAAATGTCTGGCTTTGCGGCAGGTGCGGTTCCTAAAAGGGGCATTCACCTGCACTAATATAACGAATGTTCGCCATTCTAGCGCAGAAGCCCCTAGTGGCGCTGCCAGTTTCACGAGGCCTTGCATGACCAATCAAAGCTTGAGCTACCGCGATGCGGGTGTCGATATCGATGCCGGCGATCAGTTGGTTGAAAATATTAAGCCCTACGCTAAGCGTACCATGCGCCCGGAGGTGCTGAGTGGTATTGGCGGTTTCGGCGGTTTAGTCGAAATCAGTAAAAAATACCAAGAGCCTGTTTTAGTGTCCGGTACCGATGGTGTGGGCACTAAACTGAAGCTCGCTTTTGAGCTGAATCGTCACGATACCGTGGGGATTGATCTGGTTGCGATGAGTGTGAATGATATCTTGGTGCAAGGCGCCGAGCCATTATTCTTCCTCGATTACTTCGCTTGTGGCAAGCTCGATGTGCCAAATGCAACTGAAGTAATCCGCGGCATTGCCAATGGCTGCGAGCAGGCTGGCTGCGCGCTGATCGGTGGTGAAACTGCAGAAATGCCAGGCATGTACCCGGTGGGTGAATACGATCTGGCTGGCTTTGCAGTCGGCGTGGTCGAAAAAAGCAAAATCATTACCGGCGACGATATTGCGCCGGGTGATGTGGTGCTTGGTCTGGCATCTAACGGTGCTCACTCCAATGGCTACAGCTTAATTCGTAAAATTATGCACCGCGCAGAAGCTGATTACGCTGCAGAATTTGATGGCGGCAAGAGCCTGGCCGATGTAGTGATGGCTGCAACACGCATCTACGTGAAGCCGTTGTTGAAACTTATGCAAGCTTTGCCGGTCAAGGGTATGGCGCATATTACCGGTGGCGGCATCAGCGAAAACGTACCGCGTGTATTGCCAGCTAACGTCGTTGCGGCCATCGATGCCAAGTCCTGGACCATGCCTAAGTTATTCCAGTGGCTGCAAAAAGAAGGCAATGTGGACGCGCAGGAAATGTACCGCACCTTTAACTGTGGCGTGGGTATGGTGGTGATTGTGGCGGCAGACCAGGCCGATGCAGCGATTGCCCTGCTGCAGGCAGAAGGTGAAACCGTTTACACCCTGGGCGCGATCCGTGCCCGTGTGGGTGATGAGCACCAGACTCAGGTCATGTAATGGTTGCAGGGCAGGCACTCGTGCCTGCCTGAGCAGACACTGGGCGAGGGGCACTTACCTCGCCCTTTCTCTTTTGAGACTTATGAAAAATATCGTTATCCTGATTTCCGGCCGTGGCAGCAATATGCAGGCCATTGTGGACGCGCAAATTGCGGGTGCAAATATCTGCGCCGTAATTGCAAACCGCCCCGATGCTGCAGGCCTTGCCTGGGCTGCAGAGCGTGGTATTGCCACCGCCGTGCTTGATCATAAGCTGTATGCTGGCCGCGAGGCCTTTGATGCCGCACTGGCTGCGCTGATTGATGGCTATGCCCCGGATTTAATCGTGCTGGCGGGCTTTATGCGTATTCTGACGGCGGGCTTTGTAAATCACTACGCTGGCCGCCTGATTAATATTCATCCGTCCCTGCTGCCTGCTTACACTGGCCTGCATACACATGAGCGGGCTTTGGCTGATGGCGTAAAAATTGCGGGTTGCACTGTACATTTTGTGACAGCCGAGCTGGATCATGGCCCTATTATTTTGCAGGCCGCGCTGGCCGTGCTGGATGACGACACAGTAGCCAGTTTATCCTCAAGAATGCTTGAGCAAGAGCATTTGATTTACCCGCAGGCAGTGCGCTGGTTTGTAGAAGACCGCCTGAAGCTGATCAATGGCAGGGTGCACGTGGATAGCCCCGCACCTGCGGCCGTTTTGATCGCGCCACCGGTGCTTTAATGTTGCGCTGGCCGGGCTTGCTGCTGGGGATTGCGGCTCTGCTGTCCCTGCTGTTGCATCTGGGCTCTATATTTAATGAGCAAATTTATGCCTGGCTGACGCAGCAACCTTACACCGAAAGTGAGCTAAAAAAAGTCACGCAAAAACTGAGCGATATCGCGCAGGCAGACGATGCCCGCCCTGCTGGTTTGAAAGGGGTAAAACCTGCGGATCATCAAGTCGTCTATTTACACCATGGGCCTGTGCTGCATAAAAAACCCGCAGAGAAACCTGTGGTGCTGGCGGCCAAAAAATCTCCGGTCAGGATGGTTGCAAGCAGCCCTCCTGCCGCAGAGCGCGTTGCAAGCAGTGTGGCAGTGGCTGCCAGCGAAGTTGTAAAAGAACTGCCGCAGGCTTCGGCCGCAAGCAGTGTTAAACCTGTGGTGGTGATTGCCTCGGCAGTGGTTGAAGAAGAATTGCCTCCGCTCAAAGAAAGCCCTTTAGTGGCGGAGCAAACTTATCCCGCAGCGGTAGAAATTACCTATGCTTATGGGATCTTCCCTATCCGTATGAGCTGGAAGGCCGTAAATGGCCATTATTCGCTAAAGCTTCGTGGCGCATTATTTAGCAAATCACGCACTTTTATCAGTGATGGTGAAGTAGGGCAAAAAGGGGTGATTCCGCATCGCTTTGCAGATTATCGTGACGAAAAGCTGATTAATGAGGCCCTGTTTAACTGGGATGATATGCAAGTCACCATTAAAGATGGTGGCAGCAGCAAGGTTGAAGCTTTAAAAGCGGGCGATCAGGATATTTTCTCTGCGGCCTTTCAACTGGCCTTACAAGGCTCGCGGATGAAAGATTTTACTTTTACCGTCGCCAGCGGCCGTAAGATTTATAAAGACGTACCGTTTGAAATCAGCGGTCAGGCCAGCCTGCGATTAGGTGACAGGCAAATCGAAGCCATTTTGCTGCGGGGCCGTTTTGAAGACCGCACTTTTGATTTTTGGCTGGCACCACAGTGGCACAATATGCCAGTACGAATGACCTTATCACTGGGTAGCGAAGGCAGCTTCGATATCTGGGCTAATGATATAAAAATTAATGGGGAAATGGTGCTGGAGCCTCCAAGCAATAGCCATAACTCCAACTCCAACCGCATGATGCGAAGATAAAAGACATGATTGCTTTAAATAATACCCGTTACCACGCCGCTATTTCTGTTCTGTCCGAAATGCTGGTGTTTGCCGCCCCGTCCGATGCCACCATGTCGCGTTTCTTTCGCAGCAATCCCAATCTGGGCGGGCAGGACCGCCATATGATTGCCGAATGCGTGTATGGCATTTTGCGCAATAAAATTCGCCTGGAATGGGTTTTAGGTGGCCCGGCTAATGCGCGCAGCCTGCTTACTGCTTACCTGGTAGTGGTAGAGCGCCGCAATTTGCGTGAATGCGGCGACTGGTTCCCGGATACAGAAAAAGACAATTTTGCTCTCTGTAAAAGCAAAAAACTCGCCGAAGCACCGGTATATGTACGTGCCGATTTGCCGGAATGGGTCGTGAATGATCTGATCGCTGGCGGCATGACAGACGCTGATATCCTTGCGCTGGGCGCTGGCCTGCAAGGCGCTGCCGCACTGGATCTGCGTGTAAACAGCTTAAAAGCCAAGCGTGAGCAGGTAGCTGCCGAGCTGAAAGACGTGGGCGGAATCGACACCATCCCAACGCCTTACTCTCCTTGGGGGCTGCGTGTGACTGGCAAGCCAGCCATTAATAAATACCGCGCCTTTACCGAAGGCCGTGTGGAAGTACAGGATGAAGGCAGCCAGCTCTTGGGTCTGCTTACCGGCGCAAAGCGCGGCCAGATGGTGGTGGATTTCTGCGCGGGTGCGGGTGGTAAAACCCTGCTCTTGGGTGCAATGATGAATTCCAGCGGCCGCCTCTATGCTTTTGATGTGTCAGAAAAACGCCTGAATAACTTCAAGCCCCGTCTGGCCCGCTCCGGGCTTTCCAATGTGAATGCACAGCTGATTTCCAGCGAAAATGATCAGAAAGTGAAGCGTCTGGTTGGCAAAATCGACGCTGTTCTGGTGGATGCACCTTGTTCTGGCATGGGCACAGTACGCCGCAATCCCGATCTGAAATTCCGTCAGAACCCGCAAAGCGTGGCCGAATTGAACACCATGCAAGCCAGTATTCTGGCCTCCGCTTCACGCCTGGTAAAATCCGCTGGCCGCCTGGTTTACGCCACCTGCAGCTTCTTGCCATCCGAAAACGAAGCCATTGTTGAAGCCTTCCTTGCCGCTAACCCAGATTTCAAACTGCTGGATGCGGCAGAGCTGCTGAAAGCCGAACAAGTAGAAATCCCGCTGACCGGCCCTTACTTCAAATTATCTCCGCATCTGCATCAGGCCGATGCTTTCTTTGCGGCGGTAATGCAAAGAGATTAATGGCTTCCGCGTTATGAAAAAAAGCCCATCACGTTGATGGGCTTTTTTTGGGTATAAACTGGCAAATCCGGAGTGAACACACGGTTTGAATGTTCATCTGCCAGAACTACTCTTTTGCTCTCCAGGCTGCTTTATCCATAGACCATACTGCAGTATCCATTTCATACCAGTGCTCTGTGCCGCGATATTGCATGCCTAATTTTTTCATAACATGGGCTGATCCATGATTATCCTGATGGCAGACGGCGTATAAGGAGTCTGCTTCCAGTTTGTCAAAAGCAAATGCGGCCATCGCTTGTGCGGCTTCTGATGCATAACCCAGCCCCCATTTGTCTTTACGCAGACGCCAGCCTATTTCCAGAGGATTGGCCGGGTCACGCCCCAAGTGTTGTATGCAGCCTGCGCCTATGATTTCATCGCTGTCGGTTTCGATGAAACTCCACCAGGAGAATCCGTATTCTGTCCAGCGGGCCTTGACGCGCTCTATCATTGCCCGGGTTTCTGTTGGTGTCTCTGGTTTGCCGGTGATGTACCGCATGACTTCTGGCTGACTATTCATTTTGAACAGCCCGTCAAAATGGTGGTCGCTGATTGCTTCGAGGCGCAGGCGTGCAGTAGTCAGTATCGTCATGATCCGTTAAGGCGCCATAGAATGATGGTTTAAATTTGGTGTGTTTCCTGATGGGCATTGAAAAAAGCCATCATAGGTAAGCAGAGGTGTTAAGCAATCGCTTCTAAGTCTTCGATCGGATGTTCCATCGTGACATCGTTTTCGGTGGGGCGGCGGGCTATCCAGCGGACTTTGACTAGACTTTTTGTTCCGCCAAGGGGCACAAACACATCCAGTACATAGCCTTTGCGCCGGTCCAGCAGACGGCCAATTTCGGGTTTAAGGTACTGAATCTGGCTTCTGCGAAACTGTACCGTTTGTTTTACTTTAATCATCTTGCTCTTCTGTTTATGAATGGGCCCATGGCGTGGTAAAACGGCATGAGCTTTGTGTCAATTTTTTAAACGGTTGTTGTTTTCTGTCTGCATGTAAGCATGACAAATATATTGATTGATGCCAATAGAATTTTGCGGGAGTGCCGCTTCAATTTTCAGCAAAAAACCCATCCAGGGATGGGTTTTTTTGTTTTATGGCTTGGTTTTTAAATAGGTTTCCAGCCACTGATCCTGCTCCCACAGCATTTGCATAATGGATTCGCGGGCGCGGTAGCCATGGCTTTCATTGGGCAGCATCACGAGGCGTGCTCTTGCGCCCAAGCCTTGCAGGGCCTGGTACATGCGCTCGCTTTGCACGGGGAAGGTGCCGGAATTGTTATCCATTTCGCCATGAATTAAGAGCAGCGGGTCTTTGATTTGATCTGCGAAGTTGAAGGGGGCCATGGCCTGGTAGACGGGCTTGGCTTCCCAAAAATTGCGGTCTTCAGATTGAAAGCCAAAGGGAGTCAGCGTGCGGTTATACGCGCCGGATCTGGCGATGCCTGCTTTAAACAGGCGGGTATGCGCCAGCAGATTGGCCGTCATAAATGCGCCATAGCTATGGCCGCCGACGGCGATTTTATTGCGATCAGCAACGCCCAGCTTTACCACGGCATCCACTGCGGCTTCGGCATTCATGGTGAGCTGCGGCAGATAGTTATCGTTAGGCTCGGTTTTGCCTTCGCCCACTATCGGCATGGCGGGGTTGTCGAGCACGGCGTAGCCACGGGCCAGCATGGCTTGCGGGCCGTTATAGCTGATGCGGTTAAAGCGGTAAGGCGATTCGCGCACCTGGCTGGCAAGCTGGGCGTTTTTAAATTCGCGCGGGTAAGCCCACATCAGCATCGGCAGCGGGCCATCGCGTTTTGCTTCGTAGCCTGCGGGCAGATAAAGCGTGGCATCCAGCATCACGCCATCTTTACGTGGGTACTGAATTTTCTGCTTTTGCACGCCTTTAAGCTGTGGTGTGGGATGCGGGAATTGGGTGAGCGCACGGCTGCTGCCCGTTAAGTCCCGCAGGTAGAAGTTGGGCCTTTCGGTCGTGGCTTCACGGCTGCTGATAAAGCGGTTCTCATCCAGCATCGCAACGGGGATTTCATAAAATGGGGCTTGCGATTGCCAGAGGCGTACCGATTTTTTGCTGGCCAATTCATAGCGGTCTAAAAAGGGCCGGTCGCCTTCAGGGCCTGCGCCTTCACCAATCAGATAAATAGCCTTGCCATCGCTTTTAATGATGTTCTGGCCGTAGGCGTTTTTTGCCATTACCGGTTCGCCGGGATCGGCGTAGCGGTCTTCAGATTTACGGGCCACCAGCAGCTCAGGTGCCTGCTCCGGGTGATCGGGGTGGATGCGCCAGGTGCGGGTATCGCGCGTTTTCCACCATGATTCTTCAACCAGTGCCAGATCGCCACTTCCCCATTGAAGAGATGAGGCACGCCAGGCCAGCCCGATCAGCTTTTGTGGCGGGGCGGTGAAGGGCGCGCTTTGCTGGAAGATCGCATCGCGTGTTTTTGCTTCTGTCGCCGGATTGCCGCCATCCTGCGCTTCCAGCCAGGTGAGTGTGGCGGGCAGATCTTTGCGCCATGCAAAATCACGCGGCTCTTTGGATACGGCGTCGTTGCCCGGCGGGATACGGTCTTGCAGCGGCAGTGCCACTGTTTTAAGCAGCTTGCCCTGCTTATTCCAAACCTCTACCGCTTGCGGGAAGTAAGAAACCGGCAGCAGATAAGAATAAGGACGGCGCAGCGAGGTGGTCAGAATCAATTCACCATCAGGGGACGCGCTGGCAGCCAGCAGGGTCAGTGGCTGGGCGATTTTTTTGATTTCGCCTTTCAGGCTGACAGTGGCCAGCTGGCTTTGCAGATGCCAGTCGAGCAGATCGGCGTCTGCCGGTGTTTTCAGCATATCTGCATAGGTGCGGATTGCGCTTTTAGCGCCTGGCTGGCTGTCCTGGGTATTGGGGCCACTTGGAGTGAGTGCTGCCGTAGGCGCTGTGCCTGCGGGTTTAAGCTGCACCAGCAATTGCTCGCTGGCACTTAGCCAGCTAAAGCCTGCCCCTGCAATGGCGTTGATGGGGTCTTTAATCAAAGGCCGGGCACTGGCTTGGGCGACGTCAATCAGCCAAAGCTCTACACCTGCATCGCCCCAGCGGCTAAAGGCAATCCAGCGCTCATTGGCCGACCATGCCGTATCTGCAATCCGCGCTTCCTTCGGCAGGCCGCTGATATTGCGGCTTAGTCCGGTTTTGATATCCAGCAGGCTGGCACCATTGGCAAAATCAAAGCGGCTTTGGCTGCTCATTTTTGGGTTGATACGCAGGCCCGCGAGTTTTAATTCGGGCTGAGCCACATCGCTGATGCCGGGCAAACCCGGCAGGCTGAGCAGCAGTGCCGTGCCGTGCTTAGGCCCCAGGCGGAATAAGGGGCCACGCGGGGCATCAGCGATGGCTTGTAATTCGGCTGGCGGGGTTTGATAGGCAGCCATAGCAAGAGGGCTCATCATCAGGGTAAGTAGCAAAAGTAGGCGCATAGGATCTTTTTCAATAGCTTATGGGCGGGGCAATAGCTGCATTGGGCAGGTTTTGCATCTTGTGCCTCACTGTAACACAGTGTTTTGTAAGTATATTGAAATAGTATCAGGTTGATAAAGTGGCGCATGTAAGCGCAGTTTTGAATTTAATAGGATTGCTTAGCATGGCTTTATGGGCTCAGCTCTCTTGTGAATGAAACGTCAACATGCCCTGACTAAGGGCAAGCGAATACGAAAGAGGCTGCCTTGGCCTGGGTTGCTGTTTAAGTCTATGTGGCCACCGTGGTCTGTGATGATTTTCCATGCCTGAGAAAGCCCAAGGCCTGTGCCGCTGCCTACGGGTCTGGTGGTGAAAAATGGCTCAAAAACCCTGGATTGCTGCTCTGGTGCTATGCCGCAGCCGTTGTCCTCAATTTCTATCCAAACCCAGTCCTGATTACAGCCTGTGCGCAGGTTGATTAATCCTTTTTTGCCAACGGCCTGTAAGGCATTCGTAAGTATATTAAGAAAAACTTGATTGATCTCTGCTAAATGGCACTGCAGCAGCGGGATATTGCCGTATTCGCGCCGGATGATGGTATCGGGGCGGAGCTTGCTTTGAATCATTTGCACCGTGCTTTCAAGGCCTTTGTGCAGGTCTGCCATTCGCCAGCTTGTCTGTTCAATTTGAGAAAATTCTTTCAGATTTTGCACAATATCCCGTACCCGCCGCAGCCCATCGCGGGATTCATTCAGCAGCTGCTGGCTGTCTTCCCGCAGATAGCTGATATCTTTTTTTTGATAAAGCTGGCGGATTGTTGCGAGGGTACCGGCGGGGAGTAGTGTTTCGGCCGCGGTGTAGGCATCGAGCACGCTCAACAGATCGTTGATATATTCGCCCATGACGCCTAAATTGGCGCTGACAAAGGCGACAGGATTATTGATTTCGTGGGCAACACCCGCAGCTAGCTGGCCAACTGAGGCCATTTTTTCACTGTGCAGCAGCTGGCTTTGGGTCTCTTGCAGTTTTTTGAGCAGGCTGTCCTGGGCTCGGTTGGCGCGCACCAGCTCGCGTTGTTTGTCGGCCAGCTCCTGATTTAAGGTGAGCACGGTTTGGATAAGCTGCTCGCTTTCTTTTATATCGTATTCACTGATTATCTCGATATTGCCATTGCGGCAATACACGATGCCCCTCTGCGAATGCCCGGAACCCTGGCTGTCCAGAAAGTTAAGAATACCCCGGTGCAAAATGCCATCTTCATTGCTCCCAATCTGAGCGAGAAGGGTGTTGAAATCAGGGTTAATGATAAAAGGGCTGATATCGAGGGGCCTTGAGGCTGGGTCATGCCGGAGCAGCTGATAAAAGCCATCGTTGGCGTCGATGATATTGCCCTCCCTGTTAAGAATGGCATAGCTGATTGAAACCAAGGCTCTCAGCATGGGGGGAATCATCGTTTGCGGGGGCAGCGGGGCAGAGAAGGGCATCAGCTTGTTACTATCTGAGTAAGATCTGCTGAAGGCGACCAGCTGTCGGCCTTCAGCATTCGCCACATTTCGCTTAGTGCGTTGGTGCAAAGCCCTCCTATCATGATCTGCGGGCGATGCTCACCAAACTCCCCGTGAATCGCTTCAATCGTCCGCCTCAGGGCATCTAAATGCTGGGCTTGAGAAACCGATAAGCCAACCAGCTCCGGCTGCCATGCTGAAATCTGTGAGAGCAAAGCCGTTATGGGCAGATTTGCTCCCAGCTGTTGTACCTGCCAGCCTGCCAGCTCGAATGAATCAGCCACCATCCGTATCCCGATTGAGTGCATATTGCCTTCTGCGCAGGCAAATAAGGCTCGTTTTCCATTGGGGGGGGAGAATTCCGCAAGGCCATACAGACAGGCCAGCTCATTTTGCACAATGGTGGTCGCCAGGTGTTCCTGGGCAACGCTAATTAGGTTTTGTTGCCACATCTGGCCAATCTGATACATCGCGGGTTGTAAGAGGTGGGTCGCAATATATATATACCCGGCTCCATCCAGGCGGGCTTGCTGCAGCAGCTCATGGACTTCACGAATATTTCCTGCTGCCAGTTTGCATGTAAGTAAGTCAGCAGAATGGTGAGGCACAGGCAGGCACTGCATAAATGCGGGAATCTGTGCTGATACTCTGGCAGCAGAAAGAGCGTTGCTGGCATCGTTGAAAATGCCTGAAACAATGGCGTGGTCAATGGGGGTGAGTTTGTGTTCAAAATAGTCTGCCAGCCAGTGCAGCGATTCTGCAAGCGAGCTGCCGGGCACATTGCGCGCAGCCAGCACGCTGTCTAGCCAGCAGATGTATTCAGTAAAGGGCCTGCTGTTACCGCTGCTCAAAGCACCGGTTAAGAATGAGATATGCAGTGCAATATCGGCCCGGCAGCTGCGTTTTCCCTGCTCGCCAAAGCGATGTTGCAGATCAGGGTGGGAGGCATAAATTCGGGTGGTGGCATAGTCTGCCGCTGCATTGCTGTGCTCAAGGAGGATCTCACTAAGAATGGGCATCATGGTTCTCCTTATGCACACGCTTTAATCACAGAGAAAGCTGTAGTACTCGATGCGTGTTGTATTTGGAATCAGCTTCAGGTTTTTGGGGATGCCCTGATGGGATTGCCGGTAGTTGTGGCTGTGGTGCCAGCTGTGAAAGCTTTCGGCATTTTTCCACCAGGTGATCAGCATAAATTGCTTAGGATCTGACTCGGGATTCCACACCTCCATCCTGATAAATCCTTCGCTGTCATCTGCCAGACGGGGCCGCTGCAGAAAGGCTTCAGCAACAGCATCATGGGTGTTATTGGCTACGGTAAAGCGGCTGACGGCAATAAACATCAGGTGCCCTTTGCGATGAGTGGCCGGAGACCATATGATTCAATAGTCAGCAAGCAGCCAGCCTGAATCAAGATTAATGAAATGCAATAAGAAGATAAAATGAGTGTAGTTTGAAACGGGCAGATGTACACCGCAGATGGGGGCTTATTTGGTGAATCGCAGGCGGGTGCTGTTTACCGCTGGCAGGTATAAAAAATCCCACCGCAGGGGTGGGATTTTTTTACTTAACCACTCGCAGCTGTGGCTTGCCTGTAGGGCGGGGCGGGGTGTCATCCGGGCCTTCGTCCGTTGTTTCTGCTGCTTCATTCGGGCCTTCGTATTCAAAGCCCATCCCTTCTCCGTTTTCACGCGAAAAGATAGAAACCACACAGCCAACGGGTACCATGATTTCTCTGGAAACACCGCTGAAGCGCGCAGAAAAGCTGATGTAGTCGTTACCAATGCTGAGATTGTGCGTGGCGTTATAGCTGATATCCAGCACAATTTCGTTGTTTTTAACGTGCTCCATCGGTACTTGCAGCTTGCCCATCACACGCACAACCAGATAAGGCGTGTAGCCATGGTCCGAGCACCATTCATGCAGAGCACGAATTAAATAAGGCTTGGTGGATACGGTTTGCATAGTTTGTCCTTGGTGACTGGAGAGTGGGGAATGGTGAGCGGGATGATGTAAGTGCTCACTCACGATTCCCTCTATGCCTGCAATTTACTTACGCATCGCTTTTTCGTTTGCTGTCAGCGAATCAATAAAGGCCTGACGGCTGAACAGACGCTCGCCGTATTTCATAATTGGCGCAAGTGCCTTGGTTACTTCGATGCCGTAGTGCTCAAAGCGCCAGATCAGTGGAGCAATGGCTACATCCAGCATGGAGAACTCTTCGCCCAGCATGAATTTTTGCTTGGCAAACAAAGGTGCGATTTGGGTCAGGTTATCGCGGATGGTTGCGCGGGCCTTTTCCATTTCTTTCTTGGTTGTGCCGCTGGTTTCCAGTGTTTTAACGTGGATAAACAGCTCGCGTTCGAAGTTAAACAACATCAGACGGGCACGGGCGCGCATCACAGGATCCGCTGGCATCAGCTGCGGGTGCGGGAAACGCTCGTCGATATACTCGTTAATGATGTTTGATTCATACAATGTCAGGTCGCGCTCAATCAATACTGGCACTTCATTGTATGGATTCATCACTGCTAAATCTTCTGGCTTGCTGTGAACATCGACGTCGATGATTTCGAAATCCATGCCCTTTTCAAACAAGACAATGCGGCAGCGGTGGCTAAACGGGCAGGATGTACCGGAATACAGCTTCATCATGGTGACGGATCTCTGCAAAAGTATATGAATTGCAGCATTCTACGCATTTTGGCGGCTTTAATCCAGAAAACGAATATAACAATATGATTTTTAAGAAAAAAATGTAATAAATGACAAAGCGTTTTTTGGCTTAACTCGTTTCATCATCATCTAAAAGCACAGAGCCATCCGGCCCCCAGTTCACTTGCGTAAGGCTGTGTTTATGCGATTCACTGCGGATTTTTCGCAGCTCATCAGCCAGCTGCTGGTTTTCAATGGCCAGTTTTTGAAAACGCAGCGCGCCTGCAACGGCAGAGCGTAATTCAAAATCATTCCATGGCTTACTGATAAAGCGGTAAATCTCCACTTCATTAATGGCCAGGACCAAACCGGCTAAATCAGTCATTCCCGATAAAATAATGCGTATGCAATCGGGCTGGCGATAGCGAAAATCCGTTAAAAAAGCCACACCATCCAGTTCGGGCATCCGGTAATCAGAGATCACTAAATCAAAAGACTTTTCTTCACTGGCAACAAGGGCGGCTCTGGCATCGGTATAGGTATCAATTTCATAGCCTGGGGATGTGCCGTCAAATTCATCTTTGGCATTGAGCGTGCGTTTTAAAGCAGAAAGAATATTTGCTTCATCGTCAACTATCAGTATCCGGGACATTATTTCACCTGAATGTAGATTTCTAATGCGGAATGATCACTTTTTTCAAATGCACAAATTTGCCTGATCAGGCGCTCATCCAGAACATGATCTTTTGCCAGCAGCATCACGCCGGAGGCAAGCAAATCACGGGCCAGCACCATTTGCGGTTTAAGGTCTTTACTGCGGATTAATTGCTCGTGGCTGTATTCCGGCCTTGCAATCACGGAAAGAAATGCTTCAACCACCCTGGGGTCGTAACGTTTGCCGCTGCTGCTTTCGATGTTTTTAATGGCCTCAGATTGCAGCATGGGCTTGCCGGTAAGAAAACCGGCCTGAAGAGATTCATAATCACTGCACAGGCCTAAGATTCGCGCGCCTATCGGGATTTCAGCTGCCACCAGCTTATCGGGGTAACCCAGGCCATCATAGCGCTCATGCTGGCTGCGAATAATGGCAGAAGCGCCTTGCAGCTGCTCCAGTGCCATCAGCGCAGCATGGCCTTTGCCGGGGTAATTTGCATAAATATTGCGCTCTTGCAGCGTCATTTCAACAAATGGCTTTGCAAGCAATGAGTCCGGCAGGCCTATTTTGCCTATGCTGTGCAGCAGGGCGGCAATAAATGTGTCTTGTATTTCTGCTTCTGTCAGGCTTAATTGCCTTGCTACTTTCCGGCTTAAATCGGCAATAACACGGGCATGGCCGGATAAATTATTGGCCCGCATTTCTATTAAATTTGCAAAAACTCTGACTGATGTCACAAAACCTTTTTTTAGTTTTTCATGCATGGCATGCAATTCACTAATGGCAGCTTCTAATTCATAAGTACGGGCCTTCACCTGGGCTTCCAGTGACTGATTTAATTCCTGTAATTTTTTATTCTGCTCGCCTATCAGTGAATTAAGCTGGTTTTTATCTCTTTCCAACCGTTTTACGGTGAGCGCTTCTTCAACAATACCCAGCATCTCCTGGTCATCCCAGGGCTTGGAAATATAGCGGCTGATTCTGGCCTTATTAATGGCATCAATTGTTGAATGAATATCTGCATAGCCAGTAAGTAAAATACGCGGAATATTGGGCCAGTAATTAAGCGCAATAGAAAGGAATTCGGCCCCGTTCATTTCTGGCATACGCATATCAGAGATGATCAGATCGATTTTCTCTTGACCAAGAATAACCAGCGCCGCTGCACCGCTTTCAGCCGTAATAATTTGATAGCCGGATCTGCGCAATAAGCGGCGAAGTGACGCAAGAATATTGGCCTCATCATCGACGCATAGCACGGTAAACTCTTCGCACAGAGCAGGTGCTGTGTAATCGATAAGATCCGCTTCTGGCACGATTGAATCCCTTCACAGTTCGGGGTAAATATAAAATATTAAGCAAAATCTGATTAAAAAAATTCTGATCAGCAATTAAATCTGAGTATTTTTTCAGGCTGACCAGAGAAATAAACAGGCATGCAATTATCCGTGACATTATTTATAAATCATTCCTGCTGTATTGGCAGCCAAATATCGAAGGTTGTGCCTTCTCCCTGTTTGCTGTGTACATCAATCCGGCCGTGATGCTCCTGAATAATCCCGTAGGAAAGGGATAAGCCCAGGCCAGTGCCCTGCCCAACGGGTTTGGTGGTAAAAAAAGGGTCGAAAATTTTACTTAAATGCTCAGCCGCAATGCCCTTGCCATTGTCCCGGAATGAAATACAAATCTGCTGGTTTTGCTGACGTGTACTGATAAAGATTTTTCCTTGTTTTTCAATGGCATGGCTGGCGTTTACCAGAATATTTAAAAAAACCTGATTCAACTGAGAAATAACACATTTAATCAATGGTAATTCACCATAATCCAGAATGACTTCGGATTTATATTTTATTTCGTTTTGCACAATATTTAGTGTGCTGGTTATGCCCGCATGAATGTCAGCCTCTTCCCATATCTGGTTGCTGTCTATTCTGGAGAATTCTTTCAGATTTTGCACAATGCCTTTTACCCTTTTAATACCCTCCCTTGATTCCATAATTAAAGAGCTGATGTCATTTTTTATGAAATCATAATCAATTGATTTTTTTTCTTCCGCTAATGTAATATATTCAATGCTTTTTTTTTCTAAGGATGACTCATACTTACTTTGCATTGTGAATATTTCTTTTAAATAGCCATCCAGTGCACTAATGTTTGAACCAACATAACCGATGGGGTTATTAATTTCATGTGCGATGCCGGCAGCCAGCTGGCCGATTGATGCCAGTTTTTCAGACTGAAGCAATTTATGCTGCATATTATTCATTTGCTCATTAAGCCTGATGAGATCTGCATTTCTTTTTTCTAAGGCCAGTGTGTTGGTATTAGCTTCGAGAATTCTGTCTTTTACTTCATTCTCCAGCAGTTTTTCACGGAGTTTGCTGGCGGTTATATTGCAGCTTATTTCATAATAGTTTTTTTCTGTTTCTGTGATCATTGGAACCAGAAGTGTTTCCAGCCAGTATTCTTCACCGTTTTTGGATTTTGCACAGGTTTCAAACCTGAGTGTTTCATAGGGCAGTATTGCCTGAATTGATTTCAAAGATTCAGCACTATAAATCAAGCCAATATCAAAGCGATTGGTCTGCAATAACTCTGATTGAGTATAGCCACTGAGCAGGCAAAAAGGCTCGCTGGCGTAAATAAAGCTGCCATCTTGCCTGGTAATGGTGATTAAAGCATTTTTATGCAGGGCATGCCTTTGAATTTCAACCTCAGATATAATGTTTTCCATTTGCCGGAGCAGTACTTTATTATAGGTAATATCGATGGCGAGCGCTGAAATGCCGCTGAGATTGTTCGATTCATCGTAATAGTGCATGCGATGTATTTTTAAAATTCTTTCCTGGCCTTTGCTGTTAGTCAGGGATATTTCTTCATCAGAAATTCCTGCTTGCAAGCAATAACGATCACCATCTTCAATTTTTTGTGCAATTTCTTTATCAAAAAAATCGAAATCTGTGCCGCCCAGCCATTGTTCTGATTTGTTTTTTGAAAAATCAGACCACCCGGCATTGGCCCATATATAGTGTAAAGAGGCATCTTTCTGCCATGCCGGAAATGGAAAATGAGCACAAATTTTGCTGATAAAAAAAGGTGCGTTCATCATATGGCCTTTGAAAATCTATTTAGTTTAAGAAAGGGCCTGAGCTTCACTCAGGCTATTTAACTCTCTTGCATTAATAGGAATTCTTAATGTGAAACAACTGCCTTTATTTACAATGCTTTTTACGCTGATTTCCCCGTGCATTTTTTTCATCAGACCAAAGGCTAAGGAAAGGCCAAGGCCCGTCCCTTTTCCTACGGGCTTGGTTGTAAAAAATGGCTCAAAAATCCGGTTGAGATTTTCAGGGGCAATCCCACTGCCTGTATCGCGAACATCTACATAAATATTATTATCTGCCATTCGGGTGCGGACTAATATCTTCCCAAATGTTTCGATCGCCTGAGCAGCATTAACAAGTAAATTAAGAATGACCTGATTAAATTGCGACCCAATGATTTCTATCCTCGGCAAATCTGAGTATTCAAGGATGATTTCTGCTTTATACTTTATTTCGTTCTTTGCCATGTTGATGGTACTGTCAATTGATTTGTTAATATCCACAGGTGCCCATTCGTCAGAATCTACATGGGAAAAATCCTTTAAATCTTTTACAATGCCTTTGACTCTTTCCAGCCCTTCTTTTGATTCTGCTACCAGAGCAGCCAGATCATCTGTTATGTAAGCAAGATCATGTTTTTTAATAATTGATATTTTTACTTCATCATTGATTGTTACTGTGTTTTTGTATTCATCCAGAGCGGCAATTAGTTTATTGCTGTATTCATTTAAAGTGTTTAAGTTTGAGCTGATAAAGCCAAGCGGGTTATTTATTTCGTGTGCTACTCCAGCAGCAAGTTGCCCGATGGATGCCATTTTTTCAGCCTGCGCCAGCTGCATTTTTGTTGTTTCAAGATTATCAATTAATTGCGCCTGATCCTGAGTCTTTTTTTCTAATTGTGATTCTACTTTCTGGCGGGCATCCATTTCTTCGCGAAGTTGTTGGTTGCTTTCTTCCAGATGAATTGTTTTGGCTTTGACCCGCTGATCCAGTTGCTGCATGTTTTCAAAAAGATAATTCAGCTGATCTGCCAGTTTGCTGAATTCATCATTGCCATTTACTTTTAAACGCATTTCCCAATCATGATGATCATTGATCTGGTTTAAGCCTTCATAAATATCCGACATAGCTTGAATGGCGCTGCGGCTGAGTGCTGATATCAGTATTAACCCTGTAATAATGATACCAATGCACAAGCCGGTCATTCTTAGTTTTACAGCATCCAGAGTAACCGTACCTTCTGCTGCACTAAGGGCAATATGCCCATATAGCAGAAAGGCTGCAATGCAATATAAAAATAATATATAAAAACGGCTGTGCAGACTCAGTCGTTTCCAATGATTAAGTATAGCCATTTTCTGTTTTTCCAATGATTAAGTTTTATTGTATTTTCCATTTTTTAAAATGATCCCTGTTTGTGTTTAATTGTTTGTTCATAATATGCAAAGGCATGACGGACTTCTTCTAAGAGATCTTCGTCTTCCCATGGTTTGGTGATGAATTTATATATTCCTGCAGAATTGATGGCATTCGTTAAAGCATTAAGCTCTGTATAGCCGGTAAGCATAATTCTTACTGTATCCGGGTAAAGCTCACGGACACGGCGCAGAAATTCTGAGCCATGCATCTGGGGCATGCGCTGATCAGAAATAATGACGTGAATTGAATTTAAGGCCAGTAATTCAAGTGCATCAAGTGCCGATGTGCTGGTAAAGATTTGATAACCACTGCGGCGAAACAGCCGCTTGAGTGCATTCAGAATATCCGGCTCATCATCAACAATAAGTAATGTGCGTGAATTTTGTTCTCTTATTTTATTCTTAAAAGGCTGTTTTTTTACATTGGCAATAAATGCATCAAATTCATCTGCAGGCAGTGGTTTGGAATAATAGTATCCCTGAATCAGATCGCAGTTTTGTCTGTGCAGAAAATTAAGCTGGCTTTCCGTCTCTACTCCTTCTGCTACAACATTCAGCCTCAGGCTGTGGGCCATGCTGATAATTGCGATGGCAATTAAGGCATCATTAGGTTCTGTTGTGACATTCTGAATAAATGACCTGTCAATTTTTAAGGTATTAAACGGGAATTGTTTTAAATAACCAAGGCTTGAGTAGCCTGTGCCAAAATCATCCATTGCCAGCGAAATGCCAAGCTGTTTCAGCTGTTTTAAATAAATAATTGCGGCATCCAGATTCTGTACGACCACAGATTCGGTTAATTCTAATTCCAGCCATCTTCCTTCAAGGTTTGCGTTTTTTAGCGCTTTAGTTATGATTTCTACAATATTCTCCTGGCGGAATTGCAGGGCAGAAAGATTGACGGCAACAGGAATAGAGAGTTGCGTTTGCCATTTTTTAGCCTGAATGCAGGCTTCGTTCAGTACCCATTCCCCAATAGGAATGATAATGCCGGATTCTTCTGCAAATGGGATAAACTGGCTGGGCTGAATTTGTCCCATTTCGGGGTGTTGCCAGCGTATTAATGCTTCTGCTCCAATTAATTCACCCGAATAAAGATCAATTTGTGGCTGATAATAAAGCTGGAATTCATTATTGTGCAGTGCATTTCTCAGTGCCGATTCCATTTCCAGAATGTGGCTGGCCCTTTGATTCATTTCCGGTGAAAAAAACCTGAAATGATTGCGGCCATTTTCTTTTACCTGATACAGGGCAACATCGGCACGGCGCAAGAGCGAATCTGCATTGGCTCCATCCATAGGGGCAAAGCTGATTCCTATGCTGGGGGTAATAAACAGCTCTGTTTTACCAATATGAAATGGCGTGGAGAGCATTTGCTGTACTTTTCTGGCGACGGTAGCGGCATCTTCCTGATTGACCAGCTCGCTGACGATGGCAAATTCATCGCCTCCCATACGTGCGATGGTGTCGCCTGCCCTCATCATGGATTCCAGCCTGCTGGCAACCAGCTTCAGCAAGATATCGCCAATGGCATGGCCAAGGCTGTCGTTTACCTTTTTAAAGCGGTCTAAATCAATCAGCAAAATGGCTGCAATGCTGTTGTAGCGCTGGCTGTGGGTAATTGCACGTGCCAGCCTGTCGTTGAGCAGGGCGCGGTTAGCAAGCCCTGTGAGCGGGTCATGGGTGGCCAGCTGTGCAAGTTGCAGCTCTTGCCTCTGGCGCTCACTGACGTCATGAAAGATGCTGATGTAATGGGTGGCTTCACCTTGCTGATCCAGCAGTGGCGAAACAAATACTTCATTGGCATAGCGTGCGCCATCTTTGCGAAAGCATTCCAGAACAAAGTGCCCGCAGGCCCGGTTACGCAGAGTGCGCCTGAGGATTTCTAATTCGGGCTGATCCAGTTTATTACGCAGTAAAATCCGGCCGTTTTGCCCCAGCAAATCTTTGGCGCTGTAGCCTGTAATCGCTGAAAATGCCTTGTTTACGTAAACGACAGGGTGATTTTTATCTTTTGAGTCGCTAATCATGATCGCCAGGCTGAGTGCTTCCAGTGCGGCATAAAAGAGTTTTTGCTGCTGCAATTCGTGTTCTGTGTGCTTTTGATGTGAGATATCCCGCGCAAACAGCATGATGCTGAAGGGGGAATATTCAGGCTGATTGATCAGGGTTTGCCAGAGGGGATACTGATTGCCAAAAGTATCGTTAATGCTGCCTTCCTGGCTGCTGATACCTTTTTTTAGGGTTTGGGGGAGAGTGGATTCTGCGAAAGCAGCTTGTGCATCCGCAGGCATAAAGTCGCTGAGCATTTTGCCAGAGGCTTCGTTGGGTTTGAGCCCCAGCAGTTTACAGCCTGCCTGATTCAGGTAATCCAGCTGTCCTTTGTTGTTAAGTGTGCAAATTAAATCGTTGCTGTGGTCAAAAAAAGCAGCTTGTCTTGGGAGGCTTGTGTGTTCCGCTGCCGGTGTTTGCTGATTAATGAGCTGTCCAAGTGCATCCATCAGGCTGGCCAGATCACATGGCCAGCTGAGCGCTGCAGTCCGGCTGCGGGCCATGCAGAGCTGGCAGGGCGGATGCTTTTGGTGCAGCAGCAGCAGGGGGATATTCTGGGTATTGAGTTTGCTTTGAAACGTGCAGCACAGAGGGGTTTTTGTGCTGGAGAGCCCGCTGATCATTATGGCATCAATAGCATGATGACAAAGCTGTAAGGCCATTTCCTTGCTATCAGCTGTAAGTACTTTGTAGCCACCAAGGTTTAGCAACTGCGAACTTTGCCGCAATTGCACCGGATCGCTACAAATATTTAAGATGGTAGCTATATTTGCCACTGTAAGCCCCCAAATGGGTGATCTTTATTATCTTACGTGTTTTTCTATTTCATATAAAAATTGTGTAATTTTTATAAAAGCTTATTAAAAGAAATCTAATAATACTTTAGTTAGGTTTTTATGCTTTTAATGCATTTTGACTACCGCTCATCCATTTGTTTTAGAGGGAGTTTTGTAAGGCATTGTGTGTTTTTGATTTAAACAGCAAACCTTTGAGGGGGGGGCAGGAATGGGGAAATTTGGAAATGGGAGGTTTACTGCTGCAGATTGCGGGCATAAAAAAAGCGATAAGGAAACCTTATCGCTTTTTCTTTAATACTAAATGCGTTTAGTGAACATCGCGCCAGTATTCTTTTTTCAGCATATAGCTGATAGGAATTAAAAAGAATAATAGGAACAGCAATACGCCATAACCAATTTGCTCGCGTTTAACCTGAGCCGGCTCACCCATATAAACCATATAGTTCACCAGATCAGCAACGCGGTGGTCGAATTCGGCTTGATCGAATGCGCCATTTTCTGCAGTTTTGGTCAGGCTGCCTGGTTTAACAAGCTTGAGCGCTTTGTGTTCGTGCTCACCTTCTTTTTTAACTTCTAATTCCTGCTGACCTTGTAAATCCCACAATACGTTGGGCATACCGACTTTATCAAAAGTCAGGTTGTTCCAGCCGGTAGGGCGGGTGTCATCACGGTAAAAGCTGCGCAGATAGGTATAGAGGTAATCCGCACCGCGTGAGCGTGAAATAACCGACAAATCAGGTGGTGTTGCACCAAACCAAACTTTGGCGTCTTTGGCTTGCATCGACACCTTCATCAAATCACCTACTTTTTCAGTAGGGAACATCAGATTGGCTTTGATCTGGTCTTCGGTCAGGCCGATGTCTTGCAGGCGGTTGTAGCGCATGGCTACCGCACCGTGGCAGGACAAGCAGTAGTTCGCGAAGGTTTGCGCACCACGCTGCAGGCTTTCGGTATCGCGCAGATTAATCGGCGCTTTATCCAGATGCACTTCGGTATTGGCCTGGCTGCCAAAGCTAACGCTGGCCAAAAGGGCGAACAGCAGTGTATTGAGTATTTTTTTCATGTTGTCCTCCCCTTAGTGCATCGTTACGCGGTCAGGAACCGGCTTGGTTTTGTCCATCTTGGTATAGATAGGCATACCAAAGAAGAAGGCAAAATAAACCACGGAAAGAATCTGTGCGATCACAGTACGGACATTGGTCGAAGGCAATGCGCCAAGGATACCAAGGCCGATAAAGGCAATCACAAACAGAGTCAGCATGGTTTTGTAAATCGGACCACGGTAGCGGATCGATTTCACTGGGGATTTATCCAGCCAAGGCAGCGCTGCAATAATCATGGTGGCGACACCCATCGCGATAACGCCCCAAACTTGGGTACCAGCAAAAGAAGGTACAGCACGCAAGATGGCGTAAAACGGAGTGAAGTACCATACCGGTGCAATATGCGCAGGGGTTTTCAGTGCATCCGCCGGATCAAAGTTCGGGTGCTCAAGGAAGTAACCGCCCATTTCCGGCGCAAAGAAGATAATTGCGCTGAATACGGCCAGGAATACTGAAACACCAAAAATATCTTTCACGGTGTAGTAAGGGTGGAAAGGAATACCGTCGAGTGGAATGCCAGTTTTCGGGTCTTTCTTTTTCTTAATTTCTACGCCATCCGGGTTGTTTGAACCTACTTCGTGCAAGGCTACCAAGTGAGCTACAACCAGCGCCAGTAATACCAGCGGCAGTGCAATCACGTGCAGTGCAAAGAAGCGGTTCAGCGTAGCGTCAGATACCACAAAGTCGCCACGAATCAGCACAGATAAATCCGGGCCAATTACAGGGATAGAGCTGAACAAGTTAACAATAACCTGTGCACCCCAGAATGACATCTGGCCCCAAGGCAAGAGGTAACCCAGGAAGGCTTCGGCCATCAGACAGAGGTAAATCATCATGCCGAATACCCAGATCAGCTCACGTGGCTTCTGGTAAGAACCATAAATCAGGCCCCGGAACATATGCAGGTACACCACGACGAAGAACATCGATGCGCCAGTGGAGTGCATATAGCGAATCAGCCAGCCGCCTGCCACATCACGCATGATGTATTCAACCGAGGCAAATGCCACCGAAATATTAGTACCCGGAATCAAAGAACCATCCGGCTTGTAGTTCATGGTGAGGAAAATACCGGTGACAATCTGAATCACCAGTACCAGCATCGCCAGTGAGCCGAAGAAGTACCAGAAGTTAAAGTTTTTTGGTGCGTAGTATTCGGAAATGTGTGCTTTCCAGGTGGAGGTCAGCGGAAAACGCTCATCCACCCAGTTGAGGGCCTGCTGGCCCATCTCTTGTGCTTTGCTCATGGGTCAGCCTCTATTTATCGTCGCCAATCAACAACCGCGCTTCTGTAATATATTTGTGCGGTGGAATGACGAGGTTTTTCGGTGCCGGAACGCCAGAATAGACGCGGCCAGCGAGGTCGAATTTGGAGCCATGACATGGGCAATAGAAGCCACCCAGCCATTCCGGGCCTAAATCGGCCGGAGCCAGATCAGGGCGGAAGGTTGGCGAACAGCCCAAGTGTGTACAGACGCCAAGTGCAACCCAGATTTCGGGTTTAATCGAACGGTTTGCATTGTTGCAGTATTCTGGTTGCTCACTGGCAGCCGATGTTGGGTCTGTCAGTTTGCCGTCGAGCTTTGGTAAGTTAGCCAGCATTTCGGGTGTGCGTTTCACAACCCAAACCGGCTTACCCCGCCATTCGGTGGTCACTTGTTGGCCCAGTTCAAGCTTACTGATGTCCAATTCTACGGGGGCACCCGCAGCCTTGGCCCGCTCTGAAGGAAAAAAACTGGCGATAAAAGGCGTAGCTACACCCGCCCCTGCTACCGCACCGGCAACGCCCGTGGCGATCAGCAGGAATCGCCGTTTGCTGTTATCTACTTGCTGGTCACTCATAACCCAATCCCTGATTGACGGCTAAAACCACCAAATTCTACCTGAAACGACAGGGGAACTTAAAGCTTTGCGCGCATGTCTTCGATAATCTTTCTTGCCCGTGCCCCCGCTTAGGGCTTAGAACGGGCGTAAGTCTGTAATTCTTCATGTATTTTATCGGCGACAGCCGATGTAATTTCACTGACACTTTCGCGTGTCGTTCCGGGTGCAGTAATTTGCCAGACTCTGGCTGAAAGCTGCCAGCCTCCGTCGAGCGGGGCAAGGATGTAGCTCATTCTGGCCTCGGTTGCCTGGGTGACATTAGGAATTTGCATGCTGAATTCTAAACGCTGGGCCGTTCTGCGTTTGAGCTGCATGCCTTTTTGTTTACGATAGACCACAATATCGTCAAAGATCGCGCGTGCCGGCCTGTCTTTAATCAGGATGCTGGTCTGGCTGTCTGTTGTTTCTGGTGTATTTACTGGGTTTTGCTGAATAGTGACAGGGGGTTTGGCCTGATTGGCGCCCGTACTCTGAGGGGCGCTGGCACAGGCGGAAAGCAGGGCCAGGGTGGCCAGAGAGAGTAAAAAACGTTTCATTAGACGGGGTTCGCTTGGTCAAGATGAATATGTTCCAGCCCGTATTGGCTGGCCAGGTGCTTGCCTAATGCTTCGATGCCATAGCGCTCTGTGGCGTGATGGCCTGCGGCGATATAGCTCACTCCGCTTTCTCTGGCCAGATGGGTGACAAATTCAGAGGCTTCACCCGTTATAAAGCAATCAATCTCTAATTGTGCCGCTTCGTGAAAAAAGCTTTGAGCTCCGCCGGTGCACCAGGCAACACGTTTGATTAATTGCTCAGCCGGGCCAATCACCAGCGGGGAGCGTTGTAATTGCGCATCAATTTGGAGTGTAAATTCTGCCAATGTGAGTGGTTTTTCCAGCTCGCCCAGCCAGCCCAGTTTCTGATCACCAAAACGATGGGTGCCTGTAAGGCCTAATTTTTCTCCCAGCCGGGCGTTATTTCCCAGTGTGGGATGCGCATCAAGAGGAAGATGATAGGCGAATAAATTAACGTCGTTCGCCAGCAATTTGGCGATGCGGGCCTTCTTGGTGCGGGTTATGCAGGCGTTTTCACCTTTCCAGAAGAAGCCGTGATGAACGAGCAGGGCATCCGCATTTAAATCAATTGCTGCATCAATTAATGCCTGGGAGGCAGTCACTCCGGTGACGATACGCTGTATGTCCGGACGGCCTTCAATTTGCAGCCCATTTGGGCAGTAGTCACGCCAGGTGTCTGTGAGCAGCAGTTGTCCGATATAATTTTCTAGATCTTGTCGTGCTATGGGCATATTCAACAGCGCCTTGGAAAACATGAAAAAACTTTGGTTAATTTTCGCACAAACTACAACAGCAGGTCTTGCTGTCTGGTTTCTATTGTCCTTACTTCGCCCTGATTTGCTTCAGCCCCCTGCGCCCGCGCCTGTGGTTACTGTGCAGCAAAGCCATACAGAAGTGGCTTCTGCGCCTGCTGTGGCGTCATACAGCCCTGCCGCAAAGCGAGCGATGCCTTCGGTGGTAAATATCTACACTGCTAAGGAAGTAAAGACCCCGCTGCCGCCTTTGCTTAATGATCCGCGGTTCCGGCGCTTTTTAGGCGATCGCCTGGGAGGGGAGGAGCAGCGTGCTTCAAGCCTGGGATCAGGGGTAATTGTGTCTGAGCAGGGCTATATCATCACCAATAATCATGTGGTGGAGTCGGCCGATGAAATTGAAGTGGCTTTATCGGATGGCCGCACGGCAACGGCCAAATTAATTGGTGCTGATCCTGATACTGATCTGGCGGTGATTAAAATTGAGCTGGATCGTTTACCTGCCATTACTTTTGCAGATGCAAGCAAGGCAGAAATCGGTGACGTTGTGCTGGCCATTGGCAACCCTTTTGGCGTGGGGCAAACCGTGACGATGGGGATTATTTCTGCTTTAGGGCGCTCCGAGCTGGGTATCAATACTTTTGAAAACTTTATTCAGACCGATGCACCGATTAATCCTGGTAATTCTGGCGGCGCTTTGATCGATACCAAGGGCAATTTAGTGGGGATTAATACCGCAATTTATTCCAGAACAGGGGGCTCCCTGGGGATTGGTTTTGCTATCCCTGCATCAACCATCCGGCAAATTATGGATGCGCTGATTAAAGACGGCAGCGTCACACGCGGCTGGCTGGGGGTAGAGATGCAGGAAGTTACGCCAGAGCTGGCGGCATCTTTTCGCCTTGATGAAGCAAAAGGTGCACTGATTGCAGGCGTAGTGCGTGGCGGGCCTGCCGACAGAGCGGGCCTGAAGCCTGGCGATGTTTTACTTAAAATTGGCGGCTCAGAAGTTCGTAATGCCTCGGGAATGCTGAATCTGATTGCAGCATTCAAACCTGATGAAGAGGTAGAAATGGAAGTATTCCGCCGTGGCAAGCCTGTCGTCTTGCCTGTGAAATTAGGCAAAAGGCCTAAGTTTAATAATCGTCGATAGGCTTTGCAGGGAAAAAAATCCACGCCGTGGCGTGGATTTTTTTATGCTGTCAGCAAGGAGGTGCAACGGCCTGATTGCTGCCGGTATCAATAAAACCATCGCTGATCCAGCTGCCTGCCGTCAGGCGGTTCCAGAGCCGGGTGCGTCCCCATACGCCATCTACCCAGTCGCCCTGAGCGCTGCAAATAATTGAGGCCGTTTCTCCTTTTTGCAAACTTCCTGTGATGGCGGCGCTTAGAGAGGGGGATTGGCGCAAATTAACGTAGCTGTCACCGCTTTTTGGCGTAATCACACCAGAAGGCAGCGAGTTACCACCGCCAAAGTTATACAGCTCGCCACCAACATTGACGCGATTTCCATTACGCGATGCGTAGCCCTGATAGGGGGCGCTGCCTTCGCGGAACAACCAGCCACCTATGACTTTGCCATCGGCCGGTGTTTTATTGCTGCCTTGTTTAAGGGCAAAGTGGACATGAGGCCCTGTTGTTGAACCGCCGCAAGGCAGGCCCATGCCAATTTTCCCCAGATAAGTGCCTTTGCTGACTGCTGCCCCATTGCTCAGATTAGTCAGGTTTTCCATATGGTAATAGCTGCTGCTGAAGCCGTTGTCGTGGACAAGGGTAATCAGCCCGCTGCCATTACGCAGGCAGCTTTGATAAATCAGCCCGTCGCGGGGTGCGAGTACCCGGCCGTTGCCCCCTGCAAAATCCAGGGAATTGAAAGGCCGGCTGGTTTGATCGTCGCCGTGTGGCCCGCCTGTCAGCCGCCATGCACTGCCTTCTGCCCATGGCAGGCCAAGGCCTGTTTGTATTTCTGCCAGCGGTGCATTGCGTTTTAGCCGCTGATTAACACTGTGGGCTTGCAGCAAAATTTTTCTTTCATTGGGGGCAAAAAGAGCGCCTGGCGCTTGCTCCAGAAGCTGTGCATATTCTGCGCTGCCTTCAATGGCCACCTGCCAGTTATTCGCGGTGAATTGCGCCATAAAGAAGCGGGTTTCAGGAACTTCATCCAGGTGCGAGGGCAGGATCAGGGTGGCGCTGCCAAGTATCCAGCGCGGATCAGCGAGTGATTTCTGGATTTCGATCAGAACACCCTGCTGGGTAGGGGGCTGCAGCTGTAGCAGCATGGCGTTGCTGGCCGCTTTTTGCAGCTCTGGGGGGATTTCAGCCGCCGGGGCCTGGCTGAATAGAGTGGCAGAGAGAAAGGCAAGCAGGGTAAGGCGATGACGACGCATACAGACCTCCTTGGAAAGGATGCAGCAGCGGCCTAAATGGTGTTTTAGTCCGCCACCAGGCTTTGCATTTCTGCTTTTGTAAAGCAGAAGTGCGGGCGCCCATGGTCAGCTTTCTTTTTGTGTAAGTCAAATTTTTTTGTGGTGTAACCTGCTGTATATTAAGCATTTATGATTATTTAATTACCCTGCAGCAAACGCATTTCGGCCGCGGCCAGATTATCGCTTTCTCCTAAAATCACCAGAATATCCCCGGCGTGTAATTCAAAACTGGCATCGGGCTGTGTGGGGGGCATATTGCGGCGGCGTACGCTGCGAACTTCAATATTCAGGTTTTCGAGTTTCAGCTCGCCCAGATGCTGGCCCACGGCCGCAGCATCATTGGCAAGGTAGATGGTGTGTAAGCGCGGCTGCGGGCGTTCGCTGTCGTCAGCGTCTTCGCTTACGCCACGATAAAAACCTCGCAGCAGCTGGTAGCGTGCTTCCCGTACTTCGCGTACGCGGTGGACCACTTTGTTTAAAGGGACGCCAAGCAGCATCAGGGTGTGCGAGGCCAGCATCAGGCTGCCCTCCATGATCTCGGCGACTACTTCGGTGGCCCCGGCATTTTTGAGCTGATCGATATCGCTGTCGTCCTGGGTACGGATAACAACGGGCAGCTCCGGACGGATTGAGTGCACGATTTCTAAAATTTGCATGGCCGAATGGGTTTCGGCGTAGGTGACCACAATGGCGCTGGCCCGCATTAAGCCTGCAGCAATTAGTACTTCCCGCTTGGCTGCATCGCCATAAACCACGGAATCTCCGGCGGCAGAGGCTTCACGCACCATGTCCGGGTCTAAATCCAGCGCAAAAAAACCAATGTTTTCCTGGCTTAAAACCCGGGCTAAAGACTGGCCGCTGCGGCCATAGCCGCACAAAATAACATGGCCGTGCTGCTGCATGCTGCGTACGGCAATCTGGTGCAGATTGGCCGCTAAGTTCATCCATTCTGAACGCGCAAGACGCAGCACTAATTTATCCGAGTGCTGAATTAAAAATGGCGTAATCAGCATGGATAAAACAATGCCGGCAATGGTGGTTTGTAAAATATCTTCAGACAACAGGGCGCTTTTCGAGGCTAAAGCCAGCATAACAAAAGCAAATTCGCCGCCCTGGCCTATCGTAAAGCCCGTGCGCCATGCTGCACCGGGTGTGCTGCCAAACAAGCGGGAGAGCGCGGCAATCATTAAGATTTTTCCCGGCCCCAGCAGAGACAGCACCAGCAGCACCCGCCACCATTGGGCAAGCAGTACCGTGTAATCTAAATTCATCCCTACCGTGACAAAAAACAGCCCGAGCAGCAAGTCCCGGAAAGGGCGTACGTCGTCCTCAACCTGATAGCGAAAATCTGTTTCGGCAATCAGCATGCCTGCCAGAAATGCCCCGAGGGCAAGAGACAAACCGGCCAGCTCAGTGATCCAGGCAATGCCCAGCGTAACAAGGAGCAGGTTAAGCATAAACAGCTCGCTGGAGTGCTGTCTGGCCACAATATTAAACCAGGGACGCATCAGCTTTTGCCCGAAGTAGAGCAAAACCAATAAGACGACCAGAATCTTTACCGCCGCCAGCCCAAGCGCCATCAGCAGCTCGCTGCCGGGCAGGCTAAGCACCGGAATCATGACCAGAAAGGGCACAACGGCTAAGTCTTGAAACAGCAAAATGCCGATCGCGTTTTGCCCGTGCGGAGAGTGCAGCTCGTTACGGTCGGCCAGCAGTTTGGATGCCATGGCGGTGGATGACATAGAGAGCACGCCCCCCAGGGCCAGCCCCACTTTCCAATCCATGCCTGCAAAAAAGCAAATCCCCATCACGGTGAGCAGCATGGCACTGACTTGCATCAGCCCCAGGCCAAATACAATGCGGCGCATTGCATTCAGGCGCGCCAGGTTGAATTCCAGCCCCAGTGTAAACATCAGAAACACCACACCAAACTCTGCAAGGTGTGTTGCCTCATTACTGCTGGCAATAAAGCCCAGTGCGTGCGGGCCAATCAGTAAGCCCACCAGCAGATAGCCCAGCATGGCGGGAAGCTTCAGGCGACGGCACAGTACAACCGTTAAAACGGCAGCAGCAAGCAGGAGCAATAAAGAGGACAGATGGATGGACATAGGCAGAGTAAGTTTATCGCTTGCAGACAAAATGCTGGGGATTACATCCGGGCAGCCTGTTTGTTTTCGTGTGCTGAAGGGGGAATCCCGTACTGGTGGTTTTCCACATCTTAGCCAGCCAAAGCGGCGGGTATGGGCAATAGTGCAAATCAGCTGAGTAGTGTTGTTGCCACAGATTAATTCTTAGTATGGCAGGTGACTTATAGTTTTCTCATTGCAGATCTTAGCCTGATTTTATTATGAAGTTCTATTGAAAATTGTCCTTAAACGTATAAACCACCGTATTTATTGATCCTGATTGGCATATTGCCAGCAGACGCAGGTGGCGGGAGAGGGGCTGCTTCTCTTATACTTTCGCGCATATGAAAAATGCTGAATTTATCCTCGGGTGCGCGCGCAGCGTACTGCGGGTTGAGGCTGAAGCTGTTTTCGCACTGGCCGGGCGAATTAATGATCAGTTTGTTAAAGCGTGCGAGCTGATTCTTTCCTGCCATGGGCGGGTCATCGTGATTGGCATTGGCAAATCGGGGCATATTGCCAAAAAAATTGCTGCCACCATGGCAAGTACCGGCACACCTGCTTTTTTTGTCCATCCTTCCGAAGCCGCTCATGGTGATTTGGGTATGATTACCCGCAGTGATGTGGTGCTGGCGTTGTCGAACTCGGGTGAAAGTGATGAAGTAATTGCTTTATTACCCAGTCTGAAACGCTTGGCTATTCCTTTGATTGCCATGACAGGGAATGCTGAATCTACTCTAAGTAAGCAAGCGACTGTTCATCTTGATTCGGGTGTATCGCAGGAGGCCTGCCCCTTGAATCTGGCGCCTACAGCCAGCACAACAGCAGCCCTTGCTCTGGGTGATGCGCTGGCGGTGGCTTTGCTGGAAGCGCGTGGTTTTCAGGCCGAAGATTTTGCGCTTTCGCACCCGGGGGGCAGTTTAGGCAGGCGCTTATTGGTTCTGGTCCGTGATTTAATGCATACCGGTGATGAGTTGCCCGTGGTGCAGCAGGATGTTTTACTGCGTGATGCACTGCTGGAAATCAGCAAAAAAGGCATGGGCATGACCGCCGTGGTGGATGCTGAAGGTAAATTGGCAGGCATTTTCACCGATGGAGATTTGCGCCGCGCGCTTGATCTGGGTGTTGATGTGAGAGATACCAGTGTTTCTGTGGTGATGACGCTTAAGCCTGCCACGATAGAGGCAAGCAAGCTGGCCGCTGAAGCTGTGCAGCAAATGGATGCCCGCCGGGTCAACGGCTTACTGGTGCTGGAGGCGGGCCGCCTGATTGGTGCCATTAATATGCATGACCTGCTGCGTGCCCGTGTAGTTTAAAATGGAAGGCTGTTGCAAACTGACTGCATATTTTGGTTGCGGCTGGCATTGTGCTAATTGCACATAGAAAAAAGCCCTGGAAGCCCTCATTTACTCTTTATGAAATGCGCGTTTCTGCTTTTTGCCGTGACTGTTTGCAATACCTTACGAGTAAAAATATTGAGAGACAGAATAATGACCGATATGGCCAAAGCAGTGCGTTTAATGATTTTTGACGTTGATGGCGTAATGACCGATGGCAGTTTGTACTACACCGATGCCGGTGAAGAGCTGAAGGCGTTTAATTCATTAGATGGCCATGGGCTGAAAATGCTGCGCGCAAGCGGGGTAAAACTGGCCATTATTACTGGCCGTACTTCAAAATTAGTTGAAAAGCGGGCTAAAGATCTGGGCGTTGATTACCTCTATCAGGGGGCGCACGATAAGCGTGCCAGCTACGAAGAGTTGCTGCTGGCCGCGGGTGTGAGCAAAGACGCCTGTGGTTATATGGGCGACGATGTCATTGATATCCCCGTGATGCGTCGGGTAGCCTTTGCCGTAGCCGTGCCTGATTCCCCGGAGCTGGTACGCAAGCACGCGCATTACATTACGGGCAGCCCGGGCGGGCGTGGAGCGGTCAGGGAAGTGTGTGAGTATCTGATGCAGGCTCAGGGCACGCTTGATGCCGCCATGGCGCCTTACCTCGCCTGATGGCAGTGCCCGGTACAACCCGCCTGCTGCCTTTGGCCCTTGTTGTTTTGTTGGGCAGCCTGACCTGGCTGCTGGACAGAGCGGCAAGTCTGCCCGGCTCAACTGTGGCAATTAATTCAGATCAGCCTGATATGCTGGTTGATAAGGCTACGGCTGTGCGTTTCGGAGAAAACGGGCAGCCTTTGTCTTTATTAACGGCGGCTCATGTTTCGCATTTACCTGCAGGTGATATTACGTGGCTGGAAAAACCGCAGCTGCGCTATACCGCGCCGGATCAGCCCCGCCTGGATGTACATGGTGAGCGGGCTAAATCAGTGAATCAGGGGAGCGATGTGTGGTTCCCCGGTGTAGTAACCATGGTCAGAGCGGCAAGCGGCACACAGGCAGAGCTCACCATTAATGGGCGCGATATGCATGTCTTGCCACAGGCTGGTCTCGCAAGCTCTGAAGCGCCTGCAATTGCAAAAATGGGCACGTATGTTATTGAGTCAGTTGGTTTTATTGCTGATTCTAAGGCTGAAACGCTGGAACTTAAATCTAAAGTCAGGATGAGCTATGAGCCGATTCGTACCCGTTAAAGTTGTTTTACTCATGTTGCTGGCAGGCTCTGCATATGCAGAAAAAGCAGACCGCGAAAAAAAGATCAATATTGAAGCTGCAAATTGTGTAATGAATCAAAAAACACAGGCCAGTGTTTGCACCAAAAATGTGGTGCTGACTCAGGGCACGCTCAGTATCCGTGCAGATAAGCTGACTGTGCGGCAGGATGAGGCGGGCAACCAGTTTGTTGCAGGCAACGGCGCACCAGTGCGTTTCCGGCAGAAAATGGATGGCGGTAATGACTGGGTAGATGCCGAAGCGCAACGCTTTGATTACGATGGTCATACTGGCATTCTTAAACTTATGGACAAAGCATGGGTCAAACGTGGTGAAGATCAAATTTATAGTGATCTGATTACCTATGATCTGAACAATGAAGCCTATCAGGCGCAAAGTAAGCCTGAAGGCAATGGGCGCGTGAATATCGTGATTACACCGAAAAAGGCACCAGCCCCATGACCAGCTCTTTACGTGCTGAACAGCTGGAAAAACGTTACGGTAAAAGAACCGTAGTGCGTGATGTCACTATGGAGATATCCAGTGGTGAAGTAGTGGGTTTGCTGGGCCCAAACGGCGCAGGCAAAACCACCAGTTTCTATATGCTTGTTGGCCTCGTGGCCATGAATGGCGGGCGAATTACGCTGGATGGTGAGGATATTGGCCATTTACCCATTCATCAG
The DNA here is from genome assembly GCF_011601265.1 of Iodobacter violaceini. GTDB lineage: Bacteria > Pseudomonadota > Gammaproteobacteria > Burkholderiales > Chitinibacteraceae > Iodobacter > Iodobacter violaceini. The sequence continues at coordinate 213,846 of NZ_JAAOLX010000007.1, read as the reverse complement.
CGGGCGCGGCGTGGTTTGGGGTATTTGCCTCAGGAAGCGTCTATCTTTCGTAAAATGACAGTGGCGCAAAATATCACTGCGGTGCTTGAACTGCATTGTAAAAACCGCGAAGAAATGAACGCCCGCTTAGATGAGCTTTTGCATGATTTACATATCGCACATTTGCGCGATGCAGGTGCAATGGGTTTATCAGGGGGCGAGCGGCGCCGGGTAGAAATTGCCAGAGCTTTGGCTGCTAACCCGCGGTTTATCTTGCTTGATGAGCCATTTGCAGGGGTAGACCCGATTGCCGTGATGGATATTCAACGTATTATTGGTTTTTTAAAGCAAAGAGGAATCGGTGTTTTGATCACTGACCACAATGTGCGGGAAACCCTTGGTATTTGCGATCGCGCTTACATCATTTCCGAAGGTGCGGTAATGGCGTCAGGTGCTCCGAAAGATATTGTTGAAAATGAAAGTGTGCGTCGGGTGTATCTCGGTGAACATTTCCGTATGTAAATGAAACAAACCCTGCAGCTGCGGTTATCCCAGCAACTTAATCTTACTCCTCAGTTGCAGCAGGCCATTAAGCTGCTGCAACTTTCTACCCTTGAGTTTCAGCAAGAGCTTGAACAGTATTTAAGTGAAAATCCGCTGCTGGAGCGGGGCGAGGAAGCTGCCGCAGGCGAGGCAGAGCAGCCCGAGCCTCAGTGGGAAATGGGTGAAGACGATGGTTTGCGCTGGGAAGGCACGGGCCATGGCGGATCGGATGACGATGAAGATTTCGACCCTGCCAGCAATATTGCCCGTGATTTAGATTTGCGGGAGCATCTTTTGCAGCAAGCCGGCTTATTGCCCTTGTCGCACCGGGATAAATCCTTGTTAATGATGCTGATTGAGGCACTGGATGATGAAGGCTTTCTTGCTCAATCCTTAGAAGATGTCTTTTCGCAGCTGCCAGAGGAACTTATCCAGGATTATGAACTCGAACTTGATGACTTAAAGATTGCTTTGATTCGCTTACAGCACTTAGAGCCGTTAGGAGTGGGGGCAAGGGATACTGCAGATTGTTTGTGCTTACAACTACGCCAGAAACCTGCAAGTGCCGCAAGAGAATTAGCGTTAAAAATTGCCCAGAATTCGCTCGATTTATTAGCCGGACGGGACTACACTAAGCTTAAACGAGCCTTTAAATGCGAGGATGCTGAGTTAAAAGCTGCGCAAGAATTGATTGTAAGTTTAAACCCCAGACCGAGTGCGCAATGGTCTGCAGCATCACCCAGATATGTAAGCCCTGATGTGATTGTGCAAAAAGTTAGAGGCATCTGGCGTGTCAGATTACACGATGCTTCGATGCCAAAATTACGGGTGAACCGCCTTTATGCAGATATCTTACAAAAAGGCGATGGCGGGCATTTAGCACGCGAGTTACAAGAAGCGCGCTGGCTGGTAAAAAGTGTGCAGCAGCGGTTTGATACTATTTTGCGGGTAGCAACAGCAATTGTAGAGCGGCAGCGGGCGTTTTTTGAACACGGTGAAGTAGCGATGCGCCCCCTGGTGCTCAGGGACATCGCCGAAGAGCTGGATTTGCATGAGTCGACTATTTCCAGGGTCACCACGCAAAAATATATGCTCACACCGCGTGGCCTGTATGAATTTAAGTTTTTCTTTGGCAGCCATGTGGATACGGATGCCGGAGGAGAGTGTTCTGCTACAGCGATCAAAGCATTGATCAGGCAGATGGTGCAGCAAGAAGATAAGAAAAAACCTTTAAGTGATAGCGTATTGGCAGAAGCATTATCCGCTCAGGGTATTGTGGTAGCGCGTCGTACAGTTGCCAAATACCGTGAGGCGTTGCAGATTTACCCAGTAAGTCAGCGCAAAAGTTTGTAAGGCCCCAACGGAAGGAGTAACCCTATGAATTTGAATATCAGTGGCCATCATCTTGAAGTGACCCCATCTATCCGCGAGTATGTAAACAGCAAAATGGAAAGGGTCATCCGGCACTTTGATAATGTGATTGACGTTAATGTCATCCTCTCCGTGGAGAAACTGCAACATCAGGTTGAAGCCACCGTTCATGTTCGCGGCCGCGATATCCATGTAGAAGCAGCGGATGAGAATATGTATGCAGCCATTGATTTACTGGCTGATAAGCTGGACCGACAGGTTGTAAAACACAAAGAAAAATCGATGGATCACCGTAACGAGTCCATTAAACAGCACCAGCCTGCCGCTGAATAAAGCGACATTTCTCATCTTAGCGGGAACCGGAATACTCAGGTTCCCGTTTTTGTTTTTAAACGACGGCGCTACAATAGGTGTCGTCCTTGTTTTGGTCTGTCTACAATGAGCTTGATCGCCCAAATACTGCCTAGTGGAAATGTCTTCCTTGATATGGAAGTTGGCAGCAAAAAACGTATTTTCGAACAAGTCGGTATTTTGTTTGAAAATAGCCACGGTATTGCCCGCAGCGTTATTTTTGACAGCCTTTTTGCCCGTGAGAAACTAGGCTCCACAGGCTTGGGCCAGGGTGTTGCCATTCCGCATGGCCGGATTAAAGGATTAAAAGAAGCGACAGGTGCTTTTGTGCGCCTGAATGAAGCTATTCCTTATGATGCGCCTGATGGCAAGCCTGTTTCTTTAGTGTTTGTATTGCTTGTGCCGGCCCACGCTACTGATTTACATCTGCAAATTTTGTCAGAACTTGCTCAGTTATTCTCGGATAAAGTCCTGCGGGAGAGCTTGCTGGCAGCAACAGAGCCAGGCCAGATCTGGAAGTTAATCAGCACTTGGGAGCCTTATGCCACAGATTTCAGTTAGACAACTTTTTATTGATAACGCCGAAAAACTGCGGCTCACATGGGTAGCAGGGCAATCGGGTGCGAATAATCTGTTATCTAATGATGCGTCGGAGCAAAAACCGACTTTATCTCTGGTTGGCCACCTGAATTTTATTCACCCCAACCGCATTCAGGTGCTTGGGGTGGCAGAAACGGTTTATCTGTTGCAGCTTAGCGTTGAAGCCCAAAGAGAATCTCTTGCCCGCCTGTTTTCAAATGAAATGGCGGCGGTGATTGTGGCCAACGGGCAGATTGTGGGCGATTGCCTGCGCGAAGCCTCCGAGCGTTTTCATGTACCGCTGCTCACCTCTCCTGAGCAATCCCCCTATCTGATGGATGTACTGCGCTATTACCTCTCGAAGGCTCTGGCGGTTTCCACGCATCTGCACGGGGTGTTTCTGGATGTGCTGGAAGTCGGTGTATTGCTGACCGGCGAATCCTCTATGGGTAAAAGCGAGCTGGCGCTGGAGCTGATTTCACGCGGTCATGGCCTTGTGGCTGATGATGTGGTTGAGGTTTATCGCACCAACCCCGAAACGCTGGAAGGGCGTTGCCCGCCCATGCTGCGAGATTTTCTGGAAGTGCGTGGGATTGGCGTGCTGAATATCCGTACTATTTTCGGTGAAACCGCCGTCAGGCCGCGTAAAACGCTGAAGCTGATTATGCATCTGGCTAAAGCAGGCGGCGAGAAAGTTGCCCCGATGGACAGATTGCAAATGCAGGCCGCCACGCAGGATATTCTGGGCGTGCCGATTCGCAAGCTGGTGATTCCTGTGGCAGCCGGTCGAAATTTAGCGGTTTTGGTTGAAGCTGCGGTTAGAAATTATATTTTGCAATTACGCGGTATAGATTCCACGCGTGAGTTTATTGAAAGACACCAAAAGTTTATGGAGATGGGCGAATGAGTAACCAGCAGCTTATTTTGTTGTCTGGTTTATCAGGAGCCGGAAAAAGCGTTGCGCTGAAAGCTTTGGAAGACTTGGGTTATTTTTGCATCGATAATCTGCCAGCACCCTTGCTGCCGCAAACGGTGGCTTTGCTGGATGAAGATGGCTATCCCAATGTCGCTATTTCAGTGGATGTACGCAGCGCCCATAACTTTGCCAGCTTCCCCAATCATCTGGAAGCCCTGATGGAGCTTGGGCTGGAAGTGCAAATGCTGTTTCTGGAAGCGAATAACGAAACGCTGGTAAAGCGCTTTTCAGAAACAAGGCGCAGCCACCCGCTTTCTGGTGATTCATTAACGGTAAGCGAGGCCATTGCTTTAGAGCGTGAAATGCTGGCGGATTTCTCTGCCGTTGCCCATCGCATTGATACCAGTGATTTATCGGCTAATCAGCTGCGCAGCTGGATCAGGCAGTTTGTAGCGCTGGATCGCTCCAGGCTTACTGTGATTTTTGAATCGTTTGGCTTTAAGCACGGCCTGCCTATGGATGCGGATTTTGTATTTGATGCCCGATGCCTGCCTAACCCCTATTACGATAAAGCTTTGCGCCCGCTGACAGGTAAAGATCAGCCGGTGATGGATTTCCTTGAGCGGCAAGCCGTGGTAGAGCGTTTTCTCGCCCAGATCAAAACCTTTATGGAATCATGGTTGCCAGAATTTGACGCTGATAACCGCAGCTATATCACGGTAGCGATTGGCTGCACCGGCGGCCAGCATCGCTCGGTGTATCTGGCAGAGCAATTAGCCAAACACTTTGCAGCACACAGGCAGGTCTTGCTCAGACACCGTGAGCAGCATGCCTGAAACCAAAAGCACCGCAGGTGTTCCCTCACGCCCCTCAGACGGCAGGGGGAGAAGGGATAATCAAGTAATGCGGCCAGGTGACTGGCCGTTTGCCATCGTGGCGCTGGCTTTTGTGGTGTATCTGGGCTTTTGGAGCTGGCGGCAGGATAGTGCCACGCGGGTACGTATCTATCAGGCAGGCAAAGTTTTTGCCGAGCTGGATCTGAACGCAGAGCGCACCTTGCAGGTGGCAGGCCCCCTGGGGCTGACTTCAGTAGAAGTGAAATCGGGCCGGGTGCGGATTAGCAGTGATCCCAGCCCGCGCCAGTATTGTGTGCGCATGGGCTGGCTGGATCAGGCTGGCCAGATGGCGATTTGCCTGCCTAACCGGATCAGCATCGAGCTTTTAGGCTCGCGCCCTTATGAAATCGACAGCCTCAGTTACTGAAATCCGCATCAAGCCAAGCCCCGACGATGTGCGTATTGCCCGCTATGCCGCGCTGGCGATTGCGCTGTCGGTGCTGGAGGCTGGCATTCCCTCGCCCATACCGGGCATCAAGCCGGGGCTGGCTAATATCATTACCCTGATTGCACTCTGGCGCTTTGGCTGGACAGACGCCGCATGGATTTCCATGCTTAGAATCCTTGGCAGTGGTATTGTGCTGGGCGGTTTTTTATCCCCTGGCTTTGCCATGAGCCTGATGGGTGGCTTATGCAGCCTGCTGGCCCTAGCGGCAGCAAATAATTTACCCCGGCGCTGGTTCGGGCCAGTTTCGCATTCCCTTGCCGCCGCCTTTGCCCATATGGCCGGGCAGCTGTTATTAGCCAGGCTGTGGCTGATTCCACACAATGGCATCATCCATTTAGTGCCCTTGTTTGCAGCTGCGGCACTGGTATTTGGTGTGGTAAATGGGGTGATTGCAGCGAAGTTGCTGGCGGATGAGTGAAGATGTTCATAGAAATTAGGGCGGTTAAATCTCTTACGCTCTAGGTAAAGTAAGAGATCTTTTAAGTGCCTTCGGCACGTTGGTTTAGGTGCGGGCGTCCCGCTGGACCTTCCTTTCTTGCGCGGCCAAGAAAGGAAGCGAAAGAAGGCCGCCCCTAAAACACGACATCTCCTCGCTGCGGACAGTGGCGTTGTGTCAACTCGCTTCGCTCAAACACGAATTGACGACTTCTCCACCCCGCTTGTTCCTCGCTCGGCGTGTTTTCAGGGGAGGGTAAAAGCCCTGTGCCAAGAGCGTGGATATAATTTTTTTTCGTTGTTTGCTGATGAAAAAAAAGCGGTTGGCACATATGGTGTGAAATCCGCCAGATTTATGTCTGTAATATTCGGAAAACGGCGGGTTACTCCCGTCCTACAGCAATACTCAAGTGTTATAAGTATCCATTGATTAAATTCTCTTCACTTTCTGTTTTTGACTCTGAGTCTGTATCAACAGACCTTTAGGTGTTACATCGTTTTAATAGGCTTCAAATGAAAACAATAACATTGGCTTTTACCGGCGCATCCGGCCTGCCTTATGGCTTGCGCACGCTGGAATGCCTGCTGGCGGCGGGTTGTACTGTGCATGTGCTCTATACCCAGGCGGCGCAAATTGTGGCTAAGCAAGAGCTGGATGAAACCTGGCCTTCACGCGCGGCCGATCTGGCAGTGCTTTTTCGCCAGCGCTATGGCGTTACTGACGAAGCGCAGTTGCAGGTTTTTGGCCAGCAGGAATGGTTTGCCCCGATGGCATCGGGCTCTAACCCCGGCGACGGCATGATTGTTTGCCCCTGCACCATGGGCGCTTTATCGGCCATTGCGGTGGGTGCTTCGGATAATTTATTAGAGCGCGCTGCGGATGTGATGATTAAAGAAGGCAAAAAACTGGTGGTTGTTCCACGTGAAGCACCTTTTTCGGTGCTGCATCTGGAGAATATGCTCAAGCTGGCCAGGCTGGGCGTGGTGATTCTGCCGCCTAATCCGGGCTTTTATCACCACCCTAAAACCATTGCCGATTTAGTTGATTTTGTGGTGGCAAGGATTTTAGATCAGTTCCAGATTCCGCATCAGCTGATGCAGCGCTGGGGGGATAAGGGATGAATGTAAAGATAGACTGGAAGTGGGCTTGTTTTGTTTTGCTGGCACTGTGGTTCTGGCCCTCGTTCGCCCCGCACGACCCCTGGAAGCCGGATGAAAGCTATATTCTGGGCTTGGTTTATGAATACACCTTGCGGGATAACTGGCTGGTGCCGCTGCTGTCTGGCGAGCCGTTTATGGAAAAACCGCCGCTGTTTTTTTGGACGGCCGCAGCCTTTGCCAAGTATTTGCTCCCCTTTCTGCCCGTGCACGCGGCGGCAAGGTTGGCTGCCGCATTTTATATCGCACTGACTTTGATCTTTGCTGCAATGGCAGCAGGGCAGTTTGCTGCCCGCAGCCGCAGTAATCACCCCACGCAAGCTGCATGGCTTACCGCCATTTTGCTGGCAGGCACGCTGGGCCTGGTCGGTAACGGCCATCATATCCTCACCGATAGCGCCTTATTTGCCAGCTTTGCCTTAGCCCTTTATGCCTTTTCTGTCTTCCCGCAGCGGCCACTCTTCAGTGGTATTTTGATGGGTACGGCTTGGGGCATGGCTTTCTTAACCAAGGGCCTGTTAGGCCCGGGTTGCCTGGGTTTGGCTGCTCTGCTGCTGCCGGTTTTTGATCGCACTTTCCGTCACAAAGCCTATTTACTCACGCTGAGTATCGCTCTGCTGGCTGCTTTGCCTTGGTGGCTAATCTGGCCCTGGCGCTTATGGCTGGCCTCGCCGGAGTTATTTCATACCTGGTTTTGGGTGAATAATCTTGGGCGTTTCTTAGGCGAGAATAATCTTGGCCCGGAATACGAGCGTGGCTTTTACCTGAAAATCCTGCCCTGGCACGCTTTTCCGCTGATCCTCTACTTGCCGGTGTTGCTTTTCCGGCAGCGCCTTGATGCATTTAAAAACGCCGCCCCGGCAGCGCTGCTGTGTATTCTGACTTACACCATTTTGTCGCTGGCTAAAACCTCGATGGAGCTTTACGCCGTGCCCGCCGTGGTGGCCTTTGCCGTATGGATGGGCGCACAAGCCTCCTGCGTGCCCGCTGCCTTCGAGCGCCGCCTTGGTCTTGTCGCCCTGTGCTTAGTGGCCGTCAGTGCGCTATTGCTATGGTGGGCTTGGGCCGCGCTCTACTTCGGCCTGCCCTTGCAAGCGCGCCTGCTGCATTTCTTACCAGGCTTTGCAGAAAAGCCAAACTGGCTGGCTGTGCTGTTTGCGCTGGCACTCACCATCATCGTGTGGAACCTGGCCTGGCGCGCGCCAGCATGGAGCAAACACCAGGGCGCAGTGCGCTGGCTGGCGGTGCTGGTGATGAGCTATGGTCTCGTCTTCAGCCTGCTGCTGCCCGGCTTAAATTACAGCAAAAGCTATAAACCCATGATGCTGGATTTAGCCAGCCAACTGGATAAAACCCAGTGCCTGGCTAGCTTTGGGCTAGGCGAGCACGAAAGAGGCAACTTCCACTACTACACCGGCATGCGGGTAGAGCGCTTTGAAATAGGCCGTGGCAAAGAATGCCCGCAGCTACTTATCCAGGGCAGCGCTATGCCTGTGAATATTGGGGAATATACGCTGCTGAAAAAGACCACCAGAGCGACTGATAAGGACGAGGAGTTTAGTGTTTGGCGTAAGAAATAATAAATAATGCTTACTATTTGCTGATATTATTCTGTTTTGGTGGCTTGGTTTTGGGTTGTGCGAATATTGTGCAAGCTTCGTTTGAATAGGGGCCGGCATTTTAAGCATTGTATTATTCTTGCGATGCCCAGCCGCTTAGTTTTATTAATCCCGCTGAGCTAACTTACTTTTATCACCCGGCTTGTAAAGCGGGTTACCCCGGCGGCTAACTCGCTTTTCAGGATTTCCTTAACTCTATGTATGGAAATATAAAATAATGACCATCATCTACATCATTGCGCCACTGCTTTTATTTGCTGCGATCTTTTATTACACAATGTACATGCCGTCTGCCCAAAAAGATTGGGAGCGTCTTCCGACGCTGGATGAATACTTAGCTAAAAATCCAACTGCAAAACATGGCGAAAAGATTTCATGCTCAAAATGCGGCCACACAGAGCAACTCGATACTGGTTTAATTCGAATTTCTGATTTCCGCAGAAAGCTGATGTGTACTAAATGCAAAAAAACATTGTGGCGCGAAGAAGAAAAATAAATTCGTTCACATTTTGGCGCTTGAGAATCCCCAATTTATAACCGGGGGCAGCACGGTAGGTTGGGCAAACGTTTTTTCTGCCCAACAATCTAATGACGCACCGCAACTCGTTGGGCAGGTAAAGCTTGCCCAACCTACGTGCTAAGCCGTAAAGCTGGTTACGCCTGCGGCTAACCCGCCCTACAGGGCTAGCTGTTTAATTTTGACGTTAGGTCCCACATGAATATTGTGATCCGCTTGCTGAAGGAATTCTGGTTTCCAGCTGCCATCGCTATCGTCTGGACAATTTACAACGTCCAAACATCCAGTGCGCCTTGGGAATTCAAGACTATCTTGAATGTATTCGCTCCTACATTCTTCCTCGTTAGTTGGGCAACTGGGCAATTCTTTCGTGTTCAGAAGCAAGCTCAGGTCGAACGAAACCTAATTAGCATCGAAGGTCGAGTTGAGACATTGGTTTCTAGACTAGAGAAGCACACCCAGGACTTCTTCGGCTACACCACTGGTGCAAACAGCGTTGCATACTTCATTCCGATGCTGACCGGCAACAATGCGCTTGAGTTGGGACTGATAAATAAGTCAACCTATCCAGTCTTTGATGTTCATGCTGAAGTCATTGATCTTGATGAACCCATTGATCCAGATAAAGGAAAGTTATGGACTCGTTACCGCTTCTCACGCGCAAGTTTGTATCCAAGCAAAATCGTCATGGGGGCTTATCACTTTGATCTCTCAGAGCGACAACGACTTAACATAAACATATTCATCCAAACCCGCTCTCTGGGATTGATGCAACAGTTACGAGTAATCAAAACTGAGGCTGGAATATTGATAGCGTCAAGGACTGCTGCTGGTGAACAAATTATTGAAATGAATGTGCCACCTGATTTTCCAGGGGCGGATCCAAATAATCCAAATGCTACCTTTGAATAACTGGGGTCAGAGTAGGATTTAAGGTTGTTCTGACCGTTACTTGTTGGTTAGCTCCACGTTAGGAGTCTTCCGTGGTGTTTTTTGCGATTTCGCGCGGTGCGTTCAAGAGTTATATCAGCCCAACAATCTAATTACGTACCGCAACTCGTTGGGCAGATAAAGCTTGCCCAGCCTACGTGCTGCTTGTGCATTTGCCAGACCGCCCCTTTGTGCGAGGGAGTAGAAACATAATGGATGAAAATACGGTTCACATAGTTGAAGCAACACTTGCCGATGCTCAAATAATTCATCAAATGCAATTGGTATCATTTAAGGATCTTTTGGATCGGTATCAAGATTTTGAATTGAGCCCTGGCGCAGAACCTATAGAAAGATTTATAGCCAGAATGACTCAGGCTAATTCTACATACTTCCTTATCTATTTTGGCACTGTCCTTGCAGGTGCAATCAGAATACAAAAGAATATTAAGGAAGAGATATGCCGTATTTCTCCGGTTTTTATTTTGCCAGAATACAGAAATAAGGGCATTTCACAGAAGGTATTTGAAATTATCGAAAGCAAATACAAGCCAAGAAATGGATGGCAGCTTGATACTATTCTGGAAGAAGCCGGAAACTGCTATTTATATGAAAAATTAGGCTACAAGAAAACCGGGAAAATTGATTTTATTAAGGATGGAATGCACATCGTGCGTTACCAAAAAAATGCCTGATATCAGTTTAAACTGACTTATTGGGCAATCACTATCCTTGCAATGAACTAATAGGGCTAGGATTAAACGCTTATCAGCACACTGCATCAGGTATTGAAATGATCACTCCCTGTAAATCTCTTAATCAGCCGGGCTGGCTTGATCTTCGGGCAGCGCTTTGGCCTGATAGCTCAAGCGCTGAGCACTTGGCAGAAATGGCGTTGTTTTTAGCTTCGCCGCAGCGTTTTGCCCAATTTGTGGAATACGATCAATCAGGCAAGGCGCTTGGGTTTATTGAGCTGGCCGTGCGGGGTGATTATGTAAATGGCACGGAGTCCTCGCCGGTGGCTTTTCTTGAAGGCATTTATGTTGAGCCCATCGCAAGACGGCGGGGCATCGCGGGCAAGCTGGTTGCCGCCGCCGAGCAATGGGCCAAAGAGCATGGCTGCAAGGAATTTGCCTCTGATGCGGCAATAGACAACACCCAGAGCCATGCCATGCATCAATCACTCGGTTTTAATGAAACTGAGCGGGTGGTGTTTTTCAAAAAAGCGCTGTGATGCTTGCTTCTGTTAAAACGCCCTGCATAAATATCAATCCCCGCCGGATCGCTGATATCAAAGCAGCCGCCGCTGCACATTTACTAAAAAACTGATGCACTTACGGAAATCGCCATGATTTTACCCAGCCTGCTGCAATCCTCCTCCCCCCGTACCTGGCTGTTCTACGGCGACAGCATTACCCATGGTGTATTGCATACAGCGGGGGCGCGTTGTTTTAGTGAGCACTTTACCGAGCGGCTGCGTTTTGAGCTGGGGCGGGCGGATGATGTGGTGCTTAATACCGCCTGCTCCGGGCATAACACGCGGCAGATGCTGCAGCATTTCCCCCAGCGCGTGGCGCGTTTTCAGCCGGATGTGCTGCTGCTGATGGCGGGAATGAATGATTGCAACAGCAGGCTGGCCGATGGGCAATATGTGCCGGTGGAGGAGTTTTGCGCCAATTTGGCCTCGATGATTTCCGCGGTGCGGGGCTGGGGCGGGGAAGTGATTTTGCAGACGGTTACCCCGGTCTTGCCGGGGCAGGCCCCGGAGCGGGCGCTGACGCTGCCCCAATACAATGCGGCCATGCGCAGCCTGGCTGCAGAGCTGGCCGTGCCGCTGATCGACCACGCCGCGGTGTGGGATGAACTCGAGGCAAAGCTGCCCGCCTATATGGCGGATGAATTCCACCCCAATGCCCACGGCCACATCCTGCTGGCCCACACGCTATTTCGCGCACTGGGTGTGTTTGATGAGGCTGCGCCCAGCTGTGGGCTGTTGTTGCCTTGAGGAATGGCTGCAAAACTGTATTCATAAATCTTTACTTTGCAATCAGGGGGTAAGATTCTTGCGGGCTTGTTCCTGTTTTCTTTCTGCATAGTGATGAATTGGCAGATCGTTTGCTCATTATTGTTCCGGGCCAAAAATTAAATCAGGCTTGGTATCTGTTTATCTTTATAAGTATTCAAAGGAATTATATGGGAATTGATTATTATGGCTGTTTCCCTTGTAAAGTTCGTGAAGCTGTTTCTGATGCTGATTTGCTTAGAATGGAAAAGGCCCGAAATCGGGCTTTGAGCGTATTGGAGATAATGAGAAACAATCCCCAGACTGATAATAAGAGTAAACCAGAGTCTGATTGGAGTTTTAAGATGGTGGTATTGGGGCCAGATGGCCCCGAAGAAACGGAAATGCGAATTGCTGATTTACTTCTAGAGGCCGCACCGTTGGAGCAGCTTGCTCATCATTGCTCAGGTTGCCCTGCAAATATTCGTTCTGTTGATTTTGGGTGTGGTGGGGCGATTCATTATCCTATTTCAGCGCAAGCTGAGCGTTGGTTATTGTCGCGCCTTCCATCTGATTTAAATTCACCCCGTGGCTTTCTTTTAAAACAAGCCATTGCGGATTTTAATTTTGATGGATTGGCTATTGATACAGTGCGCAATCGGCAGGATTTATATGAGTCCAGTAAGCCAGAGGAGCGTAAATGGGGAAGTTTCTTCTCCAAAAAGACTCGAATTACTTCCAGTCAAATATTGCATATGGCTTTTTGTGTAGGTAGCTTGCAAGCACAACATGCCAAGCTTGTTGCGTACTTTCTTGGCTTTTTGGATGATGATTTTAGCATCGCAAATGATTCTGCAAACTTGCCTCAGCCCGGAGATGATGACAGAACGATTGAGCTGAAATCTTTTTTTGCTGTTGCGAGTCTTGCTGGCGTAAATGAAGTTTCAGTCTTTATTGATGCCTGATCTTTCATTATTAAATAAATTTTATTGGCTGCGCATCACGTTCTAAAGCACATGATGCTTTTGCTGGTATCAGGGCTCAATTGTGGGAAGTGTTATGGCGGCATCAGATTTCTCCAGGAAGTTATCGACATTGAGCGCCTGCCATTCGGGCCAGCACCGATTTTTTATCCGCAAAACTTTACTGTTGTTGAATTGGCTCCCTCCGTTTTGCAAGTTACCTTTCGGTTAATTACATTATTGCCTGCAACGGATGATGCCAGCTATTTCCTGCGCAGCTCTTTATGGCGTTTAGCGGGTGGCGAATGGAAAATGATTTTCCATCAAGGCACGCATACTGATGCGTTTGAAAAAGCCTGATATTTGTATTTAATCATTCGGTTTTAAGAAAATATTAAAAGGATTTGAATGACGAATTTACAGCCAGCGCTTGTTACGCGCCGAATTGTTGCCATCGGTGGTGGTGGGTTTTTATTGGATGATGCACGCCTCTTGCAAGAATCTTATTTGATCTCTCTGTGCCGCAAATCTGCTCCGCGCGTTTTGTTTTTAGGCACGGCATCCGGTGATGCCGAACGGGCGCAATTAATGTTTTACAAGGCGTTTTCATCATTGGGTTGCCAGCCGTCCAGCCTGTCATTCTTTCCGTTTGATATGCGGCGTGATTATGCACAGGAAGTGCTGGAAGCAGATTTGATTTATGTGGGGGGCGGCAATACGGTTGCCATGTTGGCGGTGTGGCGCGAGTTTGGCTTAGATGCAGCGCTACGCCAAGCCTACGCGGCGGGCACGGTATTGGCGGGGATCAGCGCGGGGGCGAATTGTTGGTTTGAGCAGTACATTACGGATAGCGTGCCGGGTGGTGGAATACGCGGTGGCCTGGGGCTGTTAGCCGCTACGTTTTGCCCTCATCTGGATAGCGAAGCTTGGCGTCAGCCGCTGCTGGCCAGTGTAACTGGCATGGCCGTGGGCGCGGGTGAAAATGTCTGTGTGCTATTTGAGAATGAGCAATTTAGCGAAGCCGTACATTCGGCCGATTCGATGCAAAGCACGGTGATGTGCGAGAGCAGCGAAGCGGGCGGGATTGTTCCTCGTTTTTTGATGCAAGAGAAACCTGAAATAAACCATGGTTGATTGGGCGATTTATCGGCGGTCAATTCAGATCTGAAACCAGCATAATCACCTGTGTGCTTGTACTACTTATGGCTTACTTTTACTTGAAAAGGGTATGACTTAAATGTACGCCGTTCTGCCCCCCGAAGACTTCAGGCTCTTAATCTTTCCTCAGAAGCCTGGCGCAAAGCCGGCGCGCTGTATTGTATGGCTGCATGGAATAGGGGAGCGTGGGGATGACCTTTCTTTGGTCTCCAGGTATGGTCTTCCTGCTGCACTTAAAGAAGGCCGTCTTACTGTTAACGCGGATGTGATTTGCCCTCAGCTGGAGGCCGGGCGGGCCTGGTCTGCTGAGCGCCTTGCTCATCTTATGGCCGGGCTTGGCAAACAATACGAGGCAAGCGCATTGCTTGGCTACAGCCTTGGTGCGGATGGGGTTTGCCAATTGCTTGCTCAGCTTGGTTCACAGGCGGGCATTCATATTGCGATTGCTCCAGGCGCATCCGTACCGATTGTTGCCAGCCAGGCGGCTACAAGGTTTCTTGTTATTTCGGGGGAAGACGATCCCTGGCTGGATGCAGAGGCTTTTTTGCAGGCTGTGCGGGCAAGCGGTGGCGAAGCTGATAGCGCTGTAATGCAGGGGGAGGGGCATTTCATCTCCGAATCGGCCCTTACTCACCCGAAACTAGTTACTGCACTTGCATCTGTTGGTATTGCCTGGCGCTGAAATGGAAGTTATCCACTGATTAATTGTATTCTTTTGAGGTTTTGAATGGCGGGTTATGCATGCGGCTAATTCGCCCTTCAGGGCTTTTAGGGCCTTCATGAATCCTGCACATCTAACACCAATTGCTGTTCCATTTGCCGATGAAACGATAAAGGTTACAAGTTTGTTCTGGAGCGATACTGAGGCCACTCAGATTGTAGTGGCCTCAAAACGTACAGGTCGTAGCTTTGTTGTCGAGTTTCAGTCAGTTGAAGGGTTAAGGATGCTTGATGAGCTTGATCTTGCTTCGGTATGGGTCAACGCAGCCAGCCAAACACTTGCGTCGACCTGGCTTTTCAAAGTAAATGCTGGTGGCTGGCTGGAGCTTGAGAGTACTCGAGATGACTTTTACACTCAGCATCAGGAAAACCAACCTTACGAATTTTTGATTGGTGGATACCTGGAGTGCGTATCTGTTCTTTCGTTGTTGCCTCCAGTCATTCAAGAGCGTACATGACATAAAAAAGTCAGGACAAAACTATGGAAGCATTTCCACCTTTAGTGCAAGTAATGTCGAAGTTAAATGCTCTGGGGGTTTCTTTGCCAGATGGTCCAGTTTTTATAGATGGCTATGGCGATTCGCCGGAGCTGTCTGTTGCTGCCTGGTGGGGTTTTAAACATCGGGCGATGTTCCATCGCTATTTTGATTAAGGGTTTGATCTATGCATGTCGTCATTCTTATTTTTCAGGGCATGCAAGGCTGTTAAACGCAAGCCAGGCTTAGCTCGCCAGCTGCTTCAAACTTATCCTGCGAAACAGCGCCATCAGCGATAGTGCCGCGCAGGTGAGGGCGGCGACCAGCGCAATCCAGTAGCCCTGCACCCCGTGGCCTGGCAGGGTGGAGGTGCCGAAGGTGAGCAAATAGCCCAGCGGAATGCCGATCACCCAAAAGGCGGTGAGGTGAATCAGCATGGGGCCGCGGGTGGATTTGTAGCCGCGCAATACGCCTGCCACTACCACTTGCGTGGCGTCGGAAAACTGAAAGAAGCCTGCCAGCACCAGCAACTGGCTGGCCAGCATCAGCACAACGGTATCGCTGGTATAAAAGCCCGCGATAAAGCGCGAGGCAAAAATCATGGTGGTGCCGGTTAACAGGGCAATGCACAGGCCCATGCGGATGCCGCTCTGGCCAATAAAACGCGCCGCTTTATAATCCCCCGCACCAATCGCATGGCCTACCCGCACGGTGAGTGCGGTGCCCAGCGCCATCGGCACCATAAAGGTGAGCGAGGAGAAATTCAGCGTGATCTGATGTGCGGCTACGGTAACAGTGCCAAGGCTGGCAATTAGCAGGCCAATCAGGCTAAACGCGCTGACTTCTACAAAAAACATCATGCCAATGGGCAGGCCCAGCTTGATAAGTTGCTTTTGAGCATGCCAGTCAATGCTTTGCCATGCGCGAAATGGATGAGTGTTTTTATAGACGTGCGAGTAGCGAATCCATGCTGCCAATAGTAAAAAATTAGCCCATACACAAAAAGCCGTGGCCCAGCCGCAGCCTACGCCGCCCATGGCTGGAAAGCCCCAGTGGCCATAGATCAGCACCCAGTTGCAGGGGATATTCAGCAGCAGGCAGAAGATGGAAATCACCATCATGGGCTTGGTTTGATTCAGTGCTGCGCTATAGCTGTATAAAACGCGGTAACAGGCAAAAGCCGGTAAGCCCCAGCTGACGGCTTTTAAGAATTCACCCGCTTTATGTGCAACGATGGCTTCAAGGCCCAGATGATTAAAAATCGGCAATAAAAAGCGAATTAAAATCAGGCCAATTAAGGCGAGGATGAGGGCTTGCACCAGCGCTTGCTGGGTTAGATTTGGGATGGGCTTGAGATCATTTGCGCCAATTTTTTGCGCCACCAGCGGGCTGATCGCCAGCAAAAAGCCCATCAGCGTCACCATCATCGTTACCCAGATGGACGAGCCAACCGATACCGCTGCCAGATCGCCTGCTGAAACATGGCCTGCCATTACGGCATCAATAAAGGCTGTGCCTGTGGTGGCGAGTTGCCCAATTGCAATGGGCCATGCAAGGTGCCAGGTGGCGCGGATATCGGTGAGTCGGGTGGTGGCCATAGTGATCTACAGTTTTTTACTTGCTTGCCGCAGATCGAGTCCAACAGACTGCTATTTACGCAAACAAAATGGATTGATGGGTTCGTATTCTGCAAGTAAATCGGGATATCGCCGGCTGAACATCAGCGCATCTTGTAAATTTAAATTCAAAATAACAATGCTGCCATTGGCCAGATTCTCGGTGCGAAAGCCTAAGCTGGTGGCTGCTGCAAAGGCCTTGGATAGTGCCAGTGGCGAGGTATTGCGTTTGGCATTGAGGCGCAGCCAGCTTTGAGTTTTCCAGCGCAGTGCCGGGTGGAGTTCGCGGGTGGCTCGGGTTAATTCCGGGGCTAAGCAGTCGTACATGGCAGCATTCCTAATTCACAAAGTGGGAAGCTGGTCGCAAGGGTTTTTGAAGTCAGATGCGGCCAACGCTTTAGCGATATTTCCCCAGGTTTTGTACTGCCAACCTGAGCGCGCCTCGCAAGTTGTCGATTAATAGGCGCGTAAAACAAAAAAACCCGCAACGCGGGTTACGCTGCTTTAGCTGCATTTATAAAGCGCCCGCAAGCTGGCAAATTCAACTCGGCGCTGTGTAGTTCATTTTGGCGGCGAGCGGCTTAGCTGTCAAGCAGCTTTACTCTGGATTTTTTGAATCTAACATCAGCGTGATCGGGCCGTCATTAATCAGCGCAACTTGCATATCTGCACCAAAGATTCCTGTAGGAATTGGTTTGGCGCTCAGCTCTGCCAGCTTTGCCACAAAGGCATCAAACAGCGGCTGAGAGATTTCTCCCCTGGCAGCTCTGCCCCAGGATGGCCGGTTGCCTTTGTTGTATGAGCCAAATAGCGTGAATTGCGAAACGGCGAGTATTTCACCATGGCAATCCAGCACCGAGCGGTTCATTACCCCTGCTTCATCTTCAAAAATGCGCAAATTGCATATTTTTTTGGCGGTCCAGTTTAAATCGGCTTCAGTGTCGCTATTTTCAATGCCAACCAGCAGCAATAATCCTGCAGATATTTGCCCGCAGATTTCGCCTTCCACGGCCACACTGGCCTGCTTTACTCTTTGAATTAAAACACGCATTACTTTCCCCCGGAAGCAGTGATATTACATGGGCTTTGAAATTTCTTAAGCGCAAATATTGCCTGCTGACATTCCTATTGGCGCTGGCTTTTGTTCGGCAGAGTCCTAATTTACATTTTTTGAAAAATGAGAAACAGAGCCTAGTAAAGGGGCTGAATATTCAGTATTCTGGTTTATTTTACCGCTAGGGATATAACCATGAAAAAAGTAGGTCTGGTTGGCTGGCGCGGCATGGTGGGTTCTGTCCTCATGCAACGCATGCAGGAAGAAAAAGATTTTGACGTGATTGACCCGGTTTTCTTTACTACTTCGCAAGCGGGTCAGCCCGCCCCGAATTTTGGTAAAGATGCGGGCACACTGAAAAACGCCAACGATATCGCAGAGCTGTCGGCGATGGACGTGATTATTTCGTGCCAGGGCGGTGATTACACTTCAGAAATTTTCCCAAAACTGCGCGCTGCAGGCTGGGATGGCTACTGGATCGACGCGGCTTCTACCCTGCGTATGGAAGAAAACGCCGTGATCGTGCTGGACCCGGTTAACGATGATCTGATTCGCTCATCCTTAGCTAAAGGCGTTAAAAACTATATCGGCGGCAACTGTACCAATTCCATCATGCTGATGGGTATGGGCGGCTTGTTTAAAGCAGGTTTGGTGGATTGGGTCAGCTCAATGACTTACCAGGCAGCTTCTGGTGGCGGCGCAAATCATATGCGCGAGCTGATTAAGGGCATGGGCGTGGTGTACGGCTCGGTTGCCGATGAATTGGCTACTCCTGCTTCGGCGATTTTAGAGATCGATCGTAAAGTTGCAGAAACAATCCGCAGCGATGTGCCTGTAGAATTCTTTGGTGCCCCCCTGGCTGGCGGTCTGATCCCATGGATTGATGCTCAGCTGGATAACGGCCAGACTAAGGAAGAATGGAAAGGCCAGGCAGAGGTAAACAAAATCCTTGGTAATGCAGCGCCAATCCCGGTTGATGGCCTCTGTGTGCGTATCGGCGCAATGCGCTGCCACAGCCTTGCCTTAACGATTAAGCTGAAAAAAGACCTGCCGCTAAGTGAAATTGAAGCGCTGATTCAATCTGGCAACCAGTGGGTGAAATGGGTGCCAAATGATCGTGCGGTTACAGTGAAAGAGCTGACCCCGGCTTCTATCACCGGCAAAATGGACATCGGCGTAGGCCGTGTGCGTAAGCTCAATATGGGCCCGGAATACATCAGCGCATTTGTGATTGGTGATCAGCTGCTCTGGGGCGCTGCCGAGCCATTACGCCGTATGTTGCGGATTTTGTTGGGGTAATTGTTTGGGTGATATAAGTTAGGACGGGTGCAAGCAGCCACTGTGATTACGAGTTAATGGCTGCTTGCACTTAATAAGTGCTAAGCAATTTTTTTGCATTCGCAAACCGCAAAAATACGAAATAACCACGCTTTACGCATAGGGTTTAAACATCCCCTTGAAACACGCCGAAGCGAGGAACAAGCGGGGCGGGGTTTCGGCGAGGATGTTTGAGCGAGTGAAGCGAGTGAGTCCCGCAGCCGCCGACTCGATTGTCCGCAGAAGAGGGGCCTTCGTGTTTCGTGGGGTGGCCTTCTTTCGCTTCCTTTCTTGGCCACACAAGAAAGGAAGGTCCGGCGGGACGCCCGCACCTAAAGCAATGTGCCGAAGGCACTAAAAAGTCTTTTGTATTTTGCTTGGCTCTCACTTAGCTGCTCCGCCCTACATTTAGTAAATCGTATTTTTTTGCTACCACTAAAAAATTGAGCACCTCAGTGCTCTATTTTTTTGCCTGTTATGGCAGATGTTAAAGAAATCTGCCTCTGTTACTTAACAGAAGCTTGCACGATAATGCTCAGCTATCCGCATCTGCGAGTTTCTATGCTTACCGATTTGATTCTACTGCTACCTCTCGCTTTTACCGCTGGCTTAATTGACGCTGCAGTCGGGGGAGGGGGACTGGTGACGATTCCCGGGCTGTTTGCCATTTTGCCGCGTGAAGTTCCGGCCGCGCTGTTTGGGACCAATAAGTTATCCGCCATGATGGGCACTGCTTCAGCTGCTGTTCGCTATGCGCGGCGCGTTAAGTTGCCTTGGAATATCTTACTGCCCGCTGCTGCCGCAGCCTTTGTTGGCTCCTATCTGGGGGCGCGTTCCTTGCACTTCCTGCCCTTACATTGGGTACGCCCAATGGTGATCGGTTTGCTTGCCATTATGCTGGTTTACACCTGGCTTAAGCCTTCTTTCGGACAAGAAGATACCGAGCGGCAGCTGACCCGCCGTGATCTTTATATCGGGCTGTTAATTGGCTTGGTGATTGGTTTTTACGATGGTTTTTTTGGGCCAGGCACCGGCTCATTTCTGATTTTTCTGTTTGTGCGTTTATTTCACTTCGATTTTTTGCGCGCTTCGGCATCGGCCAAGGTGGTTAATCTGGCGACGAATCTGGCGGCTTTAGTATTTTTTATTCCTGCCAAAATGGTGATCTGGGGCTATGCCATTCCAATGGGAGTTGCCAATATTGCTGGTGCTCAGGTGGGAAGCAGAATGGCACTAAAAGGCGGTAACGTCTGGGTTCGTCGTTTATTTTTGATTTTGTCGGTTACGCTGATTTCTAAGTTGGTATGGGATACGGTTAAAGCGATGTGATTGCTGGCTTCGCATGAAGCAGTGTTAAATCTTTAGCCACAGAGAACATAGAGGGCACAGAGTTTCACAGAGGAAACGTTGGATTTAATGGTTTTCTCTGTGGGCTCTGTGGCCTCGTTTTACTCTGTGGTTCAAGGTGTAGCTCAATAAACCACTCTGAAATGCTTACTAATTGAGGCTAAGGATGAATTATTGGTTGATGAAATCAGAGCCGGATGATGTGTCGATTGATGATCTGGCGGCGCGCCCTGATCAGACTGTAGGCTGGTATGGTGTGCGCAATTATCAGGCGCGCAATTTTATGCGTGATGAGATGCAGCTGGGGGATCAGGTGTTTTTTTATCATTCCAGCTGCAAAGAGCCGGGCATTGCTGGCCTTGCTACCGTCTGCCGCATGGCTTATCCCGATCCTACGCAGTTTGACCCTAAATCTAAGTACTTTGACGCTAAATCAACGCCAGACAAACCACGCTGGCTGCAGGTTGACGTGCGTTTCGTGCAAAAAACACGCTTATTGAGCTTAAATCAGCTGCGTAGTTTTCCTGAACTTTGCGAGATGGTGCTATTGCAAAAAGGCTCGCGCCTTTCCATTACCCCGGTTTCTGATGCCGATGCGGCCTTTATTCTGGGCAAACTATGCTGACCGCAATTCTGGCTTACCTCGGTGTTGGTTTGATTGCCGGGTTTTTAGCGGGCCTGCTTGGGGTAGGGGGAGGGCTGGTGATTGTGCCGGCATTGCTCTACGTGTTTGCCTTGCTGGGCTTGCCGCCTGAACATCATCAGCATCTGGCCCTGGGCACGTCGATGGCGACGATTGTGTTTACCGGCATTGCCAGTCTGAAAGCCCACCATGCCCGTGGTGCTGTGCGCTGGCCGGTGGTGAAAAGGATTACGCCAGGGATTTTGCTCGGTACTTTTGCGGGCGCACAGCTGGCCGCGTTTGTCCCCGGCTTGGCTTTAAAGTGGTTTTTTGTGTTGTTTGCCTATCTGGTTGCGGTACAGATGCTCTTGGATTTTAAGCCTAAGCCATCCAGAGCCTTGCCCGGCAAAGGTGGCATGACTGCGGTGGGGACTTCCATTGGCTTGGTTTCCAGCTGGGTAGGTATAGGTGGCGGCTCTTTATCCGTGCCGTTTATGACGTTGTGCAATGTGCCGGTAAAAGAGGCCATAGGCACTTCGGCCGCGATTGGTTTACCGATTGCGCTCGCCGGGGCGCTGGGCTATGTGGTCAGCGGCTGGTCGGCCAGCTTGCCGCAGGGCGCTTTAGGCTTTGTCTATCTGCCAGCACTGGCGGGTATTGTGCTGGCCAGCTTCCCCATGGCTAAATTCGGGGCTGCTGCAGCGCACCGCCTGCCTGTGCCGGTGCTGAAAAAATGCTTCGCAACATTGCTGATTTTGCTGGCGGGCAAGATGCTGTGGAGTTTGTTGTAATAGCCACGCAGGGCGGCGCAACCCGCTGATCTTTGCGATATAACACAGGCGGGTTGCATCCGCCCTGCGATGATTCGAGTGGTTTTCTCTGTGTCTGCAGATCTTAGGGCTTTCACCCCAAACTCTAAATCACATAAAACAAGATGCTGATAAATTGGCAGAGGCTGCCACCCAGCACGAACAGATGCCAGATGCCATGTCCATGCGGGATACGGGTGTCGAGTACGTAAAACACAATCCCCAGTGTATAAACCACGCCACCCGCTGCCAGCCAGGTCATGCCCGCAGCGGGGAGGGCTGCCATTAAGGGCTTGATGGCAAAGATAATCAGCCAGCCCATCACGACATAAATCCCCAGTGATAAGGCGCGGGTGCGTTTACCCAGGATGTTTTCCTGCACGATGCCAAAGATGGCCAGAGCCCAGTTCACGCCAAAGATGGTCCAGCCCAGCGGGCCGCGCAGGGTGACGAGGGCAAAGGGCGTGTAGCTGCCTGCAATCAGCAGGTAAATGGCGCAGTGATCCAGCCGCTGAAAAACTGCCTTAGCCTGGCCTTTGAGCGAATGGTAAAGGGTAGAAATCACATATAGCAGCACCAGTGTGCTGCCATAGACGGCTACGCTGACGATTTTCCACGGGTCGCCCGTCATGCCCGCAAAGGTGAGCAGCACAATCAGCCCGCTGATTGCGAGTGCTGCCCCGATAAGGTGGCTCCAGCTGTTGAAGCGCTCTCCCTGATACATAGTTGTCCTTTAGATGTGTGCCACTGGCCGAGGATAACGGCAATGGGGGCGGAGTGCATGGTACAAATGCCAAGTGAATGAGGTCGGTTTTTATTACAGAGGAATGCAGAGTGATTGCTTTGCTGCTGGGGCTTGTCTGTAAATATTTTGCTTCATTATGATTTTATTACGTTAATGTGTTGATTTTATGATAGATTTGCCGCCCTTTTGGATTATGTGTGCACTCGCCGGTTTATGCTGATGTCGTCTTCTGTAAATACAGCTTCATTTAAAAAAATTGCTAAGCAATTGGCCTATATTCTGGGCCCTGTGCTTCTGTTGCTGCTTGGCCGGTTTTTTGTGGATCAGAATTGGAACACTCAGCGGCTCTTGTTTTCTGGTCTGTTGTTTGCATTTCTGGCGCTTTTGTTAAACCGCTGGGCTGCTGCGGTAGCTGCGGTCAGTTTAGAGGGGCTGTTATGCCAGGCCAGCTGGCTGAAAGAAGGTCAAACGGGCGAGCCGCTGCTGGCCCGTGATTTGTTTGAAGTGTCACAGGGTGTGTCTTTAGCCAGTTATTTAAACTGGGAAATGATTGCTTTTACACTGCTGGTGGCGTGTGCAGTGGGTTTGGGTATCTGGAAAAGGCCTCGTTTTGCATGGTGGCGGCTGGTTCTGGCCTTACTTTTACCCGGGCTTTTATTAACGCGTATATTTGATCATGGTGTGCTTAATAAAACCACAAGCAGTCTTTTGGCCGAGCATTTTAATGCCAGTTATCTTTCATATAATTTTATCCAGAATACCCGTCAGAACGGCCTCTTAGTCCACCTTTACCAAACGGCTGAAAGTGTAAAGCTGCCCGCCGCCGGGCCGCATTCTTTTTATAAGCTGGGCTCGCTTAAAACTCAGGAGGCCATTGAGCCGGATGTGGCGCTGATTTTGTGCGAGGCGTGTTTTACCAGCCTGAATGATGAGCGCTTTATCACACCGATCGCGCGTTTAAAGCAAAAGGGCTTTAGCGCCAGCATGATGCTCAGCCCCGTTTACGGCGGCGGTACGGCAGAGGCCGAGTTTGAAATGCTTACTGGTTTATCGTCAGCAGTATTGCCGGGTATTGATTATCAGAATTATGCCAGCAGCTATCGTGAGGATGCAGCAACGCTGGTTTCCCGCTACAAAGATGCGGGCTACCGAACGATTGGTATGCATAATTTTCATGGTAATTTCTGGAAGCGGCGCGATGTTTACCCCAGCTTTGGTTTTAGCTCTACACGCTTTGTAGAAGAAATGTCTTGGAAAACCAGAACCTGGCCAACGGACGATCTTTTATACGACGCGGCGCTCAAAGCCTATGCGGAAGGCCCGGCTAAGAGCAAAACCATGCTGTCTTTAGTGACAGTGATGACACACGGCAACTACACAGACAGGGATTATGACGGTGGTTTGGGCGATTACAATCAGCGCCTGGATGCCGCAGTCAAACACTTGGAAAAATTTGTAAAACAGCTTGAGGCGCAGGCTAAAAAGCGCAAACGCCCGCTGGTAATTGCATTAATTGGCGATCATAAGCCTTCTTTAACCGCGGCGTTTTATCGTAAAGGCGTGTTTGACGATCACTTCTTCCGCAGTAAAGGCGATCGCAACGATAAATTTCGCTTTGCCTATAAATTAACGCCGCAGCAATGGCGAACACGTGCGGAAGTGCCTTTGTTTATCAAAGCCAGCACGCCTGATATAGCGGCCAGTATGGCAAGCAATCTGGCCGATAAGCCGATGTTTTGTCTGCCAGGAGAGTTAGCGCAGTTGCTGCCTGAGCAAGATCCATTCTGGGGGGCATTATCTGCGCTTTGTGCCAGAGAGCCAGATCAGCTTGTGCCCGCTCAGCAAGTGGAGTGGCGCAAGGTGTTTGAGCCTGCATTATTTGCAGAGCGCTTGTTTTAAGCCTCTTCGCTGGCGGCCTCTACACTCAGCAGTGCCTCGTAATACACTTTGAAATAGTGATTTGCATTGATGCCGCATGCAACCAGCAGCCTGGCATCCGGGCACTGTGCAGATTCGCTGGCAATGGCGAGGTTTAAAAATGGCGCGTAGGGCCCCGTGCCGTGCAGCAAAGCCGCGCAGACGGCCTCCGGCAGCTTAAGCAGCCCGACAATCTGTGAAAGAGGCCGGTGGATCAGCTGCTCAAGCACAGAAAACAGGCCCAGCAAATACAGGTGATCTTTTTCCTGAGGCCAGCGCTGGCTGCCAAGACGCTCGGTCAGCTCGGCACGTAATAAGGCGTATTCCAGCAAGCCTGGGTTGGGTTTTTCCTGGCCAGGTAAAGAAAACAGCAGCAAAGATAACCAGCGGTATAAACGCTCTCTGCCTATGGTTACCAGGGCCTGGTCCAGCGTGTCGATTTTTTTATTGCGTGCTTCTGCTGCAGAATTTGCCTGCGCCAGCACCCTGAATGAGAGCAGCGGATCGGTTTTAAGCGAGACTGCAATTTCGCTATTACTGGCGTCTTGCCGCAGCAAATTCAGTAAATCCATAATTCTTAAAAAACCTGCTTCGACAGGCCCCTCTTGCCAGGTGCTCTGATGAAACAGTCTGCCTGCTGCATAGGCAATATTCAGCTGCTGGCAAAGCTGAAATTCATCGTGCCATGCCAGATCAAGCATCAGCATGGGTTTTTCTAAGCCTTGCACATGAATGCGCCTTGCCAGTCTTTCGATATCCGGGGCCAGCTTGCCATTCACAGAAAAAGCCAGCCATTGCGCCTGGGCGATGATTTCGGATGACCAGGTTGCGGGCAGCTGAAGGGCGAGGCCAATGCCTGCTTTCTGCAGCTTTTGTAAGGCGGCAAGTCCACGGTCCGGCAGGGCTGTATTGGTGTTCAGCAGCAGCATATTGCCTTGAGCTGCCAGCTGAGCCAGCTCGGGTTGCAGCAGGCTGCCGGCAGAGATTTCTAAGAGGCGCAGGCGTTTTTTGCTCATCGTTGTGCCAAGCCGCACGGCGTGGCGGATGAGTTCTCCTTCTTCAAGCAGAATCTGTGCAAGGCTTTCTTTATTTTGTGCCCGCCTGCGCAGCAGGCTGCCCACGATCTTGCCGCTGTTATCAATAATATTAACGTGCTGCAGCTGCAAAGTAATCGCTGGTCCCTGATGTGCGGGGTTCACAGGGGGAGCCGGTGGTGCTGGTTTCGAAAAAAGCTGTTGTAAGAACTTGAACATGGCCGTTGAATACCAGGCTGATGAGTGCTTAAGCCTAGCAGAAGACGGGGGGATTGCAGGAGGGGCCAGCGTGGTCAATGTATTTTTTGTTCAGCCAGGAAAAAGGGCGGTGGCTTCTGCAAAAAGAATCTACCGCCCTGATTGATGCATGGATTACTTAGTCAGCTTATCCAGTGCTTCACGATATTTAGCTGCGGTTTTTTCCGCTACTTCTAAAGGCAGCGCTGGCGCTGGCGGGGTTTTATCCCAGCCGGTGGTTTCCAGCCAGTCACGCACAAATTGCTTATCGTAGCTCGGTGGGTTGCTGCCTGGCACGTATTGATCGGCAGGCCAGAAGCGGCTGGAATCCGGTGTCAGTGCTTCATCCATCAGGCAGAGCGTGCCATCGGTATCCAGACCAAATTCAAATTTAGTATCGGCAATGATAATGCCGCGGGTGGCTGCGTAAACGCTGGCAGCTTTATAGAGTGCAATGGCGGTATCGCGCACCTTGGCGGCAAGCTCCGCGCCAATCACTTCTTCGCAGCGTGCGTAGCTGATGTTTTCATCGTGGTCGCCCAATTCTGCCTTGGTGGACGGGGTGAAAATTGGCTCTGGTAATTGATCTGCTTCGCGCAAACCTGCAGGCAAAGGCATGCCACAGATGGTGCCGTTTTGTTGATATTCTTTCCAGCCGGAGCCTGCGATATAGCCACGCACAATGGCTTCTACGGCAACCGGCTTCAGGCGTTTGACTACCACGGCACGGCCTTCAACTTGTGGCAAATCAGCTGCGCTGACCACGTCTTCGGCACGCTCGCCGGTGAAATGGCTGGGCACCACATCTTTTAGCTTATCAAACCAAAAGTTGGAAATAGCGGTCAGGATTTTGCCTTTTTCAGGAATCGGCTCGGCCAGAATCACGTCAAATGCAGAAAGGCGGTCGGTTGCGATCATTAGCATGCGCGCATCATCAATCGCGTAAAGATCGCGTACTTTGCCCGAGTAAATCTTAGTCAGGCTGGTCAAATTGGTCGTGGTAAGGCCGGTCATCGCAAAATCCTTAAGGCTAAAGTGGAGCAACAGGCCGCTATTTTGCCCGATTATTGGCCACTTTTGCATAAAAGCTGGCCAGTTCCTTGCCAAAAGGCGCTCACCCTGCACATTTTGAAAAGCGAAGTTCTGCAGATCCAGAGCTAAATGAGAAAACGAAGCACACAGAGAAAACTTTAAGGAATCTATTTTTCTGTGAAACTCCGGGTTTCAAAACGTGGGTTTGTGCTTTTGCATAAAAGTTGCAAGCTCCTGATCGGCAGGCGAGCCTTGGGCTAAGGCCTCAATAATGCGGCTCTGCTCGGCGCGGGGGTCGTCTTGTGTTAGTTTGAATTTACCAATTAGTGATTCAATTTTGATTTCAAAGCCCACGATAGCCGCCTGCAAGCGCTGGATAAACTCGGCGGGCATGATGTCTGGCCGTGCGTAAGGCTCGCCCTCGTATTGGGCGAGCAGGGCAGCTAAGGCCGGGGCGGGGTTGTCCAGTAGTTTAATACTGCCTTGCACATGCACGGCGCTGTAGTTCCATGTTGGCACTTGTGGCCCGCTGGGGTAGTAGCGGTGTGAGATATAGCCGTGCGGCACCTGAAAAATCCCCAGCACTTGAGCGTCGTTTTGCCACGCTTGCCAATGTGGATTAGCCCGCGCGATATGGCCTACCAGCTTTTGTTCTTCTGCAATTAAAGTAAGTGGTAAATGGCTGGCAAAGGCCTTGCCATCCACTTGACTAACCAATGTGGCAAAGCCGTAATCCCGGATAAACTGATGCAGGATTTCGGTGTCTTTGATGGCAAAAGCAGCAGGGGTGTACATGGTTAAACCTTTAAAAGCGAAGTTCTGCAGACACAGAGCTAAACGAGATCACGGAGAGCACACACCTTAATCTCTTAAGGGTTTTTCAGTGTGCTGCTTTTTACCTCTGTGTTTTCTGTGTCTGCAGAGCTTTGGTTTTTTTAAACGCCCGCATCCAGCTGCTGCAACAGATAAAGCCGCTGATAAATGCCGCGTTCGATTTGCATCAGCTCGTCGTGATTACCTTTTTCTGCGATATGGCCGTGGTTAAGTACGATGATCTGATCGGCGTCGCGGATGGTAGACAGGCGGTGGGCGATCGAGATCATGGTGACTTTACCGTGCAGGCGGCTGAGCGCTTGCTGGACGATTTGCTCGGTTTCGCTGTCGATATGCGAGGTGGCCTCATCCAGCAGCAGGATGCGCGGCTTGCCTGCCAGTGCGCGGGCGATGGCGATCAGCTGTTTCTGGCCTGTAGAGAGCCGCGTGCCGCTTTCGCCCATGTCGGTGTCGTAGCCGTTTTCTAAGCTTAAAATCAGCTCATGCACATTGGCTGCTTTGGCGGCGGTTTCGATTTCTTCCTGGCTGAGTTTACGGCCCATATCGATATTGTCGCGCGCGCTGGATGCCAGCAGAAACGGGTCTTGTGGTACCAGGCCAACACCGCTTCTGAATGCGGCATCGCCAATTTCCAGCAAGGGGAAGCCATCAATTTCGATCTGCCCAGCTTGCGGCGTGTAAAAGCGCAGCAGCAGGGAAAGCAGCGTTGATTTACCGCTGCCGGTATGGCCCACAATGCCGTAGAAAGAGCCCGCCGGAATCGTCAGCGACAGATCGTGCAGCACTGGCAGCCTGGCATCATAGCCAAAAGCCACGTCTTTAAAGTGCACGGCGCCCTGGCTGACCTGCCCTTGGCCATCGCCATTGATGGCTTGCTTTTCACCCAGTAACACATTAACCCGTGCCGCCGAAACCACGGCTTGCTGGATTTGGCTGAACTGCATGGTGATCTGGATCAGCGGCTCTACCACGCGGGCGATATAGCTGACAAAGGCGTAGAGCACACCGATTTCCAGACCGCTGAAGCTTTGCTTGCCAAATACCCAGATGACGGTAGCCAGCAGCGCCACATTTAAAAAGTCGAGCGCAGGGCGCAGCAGCCAGGCATTGGCGCGCAATTCTGCCATCCGTGCGGCGTACAGGCTGTTGTTGGTGCTTTGAAAGCGGCCGGCAAAGCGTTGCTCAGAGTTTGTTGCCTGCACCACGCTCATCCCGGCAATGGATTCGGCCATCTGGGCATTGATATCGCTGCGCAGCTGACGTGCTTTGGTGACCGATGGCGCGCTCCAGCGCTGATACAGCCACACAATTAAAACCACCGCCGGAATCAGGATCAGCACCATCAGCATGAGGCGCCAGTTCAGCCAGGCCATGGCCGACAGCGTGCCAAGCACCACGATCAGGCTGTCCAGCATCACAAACAGCACTTGTACGTACAGCGCTTTAACTGATTCGGTATCGTTGGTCACGCGGCTGACCAGCTGGCCCGTGATGGCTTTATCAAAATACGCCATTGGCAGGGCTAACACATGGCTGTAAACCTGTTCACGCAGGCGTTTAACCGAGCGCATCGCCACGCCGGCAAGCCGCAGTAATTGCATATAGCGGATCAAAGACGCCGCCCAGCCGCAGGCCAGCCCGCCACCCAAAAGCATAAAAATTTCTGGCCAGTTTAAAACGCGCGGCAAGAGATGCTGATCAATAAACGCCTTGCCAAGGAGTGGCCCGGCGGCCTCCAGCAACGCAGCACTGATCAGCCAGAATAAACCCAGCCATAAATGGCGGCGCTCCGGCAGTGCCGCCTTATTAAGCAGCGAAATAGCTTGCTTACGTTCGCTCATACATCAACCTTTTTGGTTAAAACGAACCTTAAGTCTGTAGACACAGATAACACGGAGAAAGACAAAGGCGAGAACTCCGGGAAAGCAGAGAAAAACTGTAAAAAGCTGTAGGACGGGTGAAGGCAGCGTATTTCTCACTCATTGTCGAGGGTTTCACCCGCTCTGCGAAGTTCTCGTTTTAAAGGTTTTCTCAGTGCGCTCTGTGTTCTCTCTTAGCTTTGTGTCTGCAGAACTTAGGGTTTTAAACATTGTGTGTAAGTGAAAATCACTCTTCCAGGCTTGCTTCCAGCTGCTGGTAGCGCCATTGGCTGGCGTACCAGCCGTCTTTTTCGACCAGCTCCTGATGCGTGCCGCTTTCTGCCACCCTGCCGTGTTTCAGTACCGCGATATGGTTGGCGTCGACCACGGCAGAGAGGCGGTGGCTGACGATAATCATGCTGCGGCCCTGCTTGGCATCCCGCAAGTGCTCCAGAATTTGCGTTTCAGTTTGCGTATCCACTGCCGACAGCGCGTCATCAAGCAGCAGCAGTGGTGCGTCAGACAATAGGGCACGGGCAATGGCGACGCGCTGGCGTTGTCCGCCAGAGAGCGATACGCCTTTTTCACCAACCGGCGTTTCATAGCCCTGCGGCAGGCGCAGAATATCGTCGTGCACCGCCGCCAGCTTAGCGACATGCTCAATCTCGGCTTGCGTGGCGTCTGGCTTAATCAGGGCAATATTTTCTGCGACCGATGCCGAGAATAAAAACGATTCCTGAGGTACCCAGCTCATGGCCGAGCGCAGCTGCTGCAATTTGTAGTCTTCAACATTCACGCCATTCCAGCGTACTGAGCCATTTTCCGGGTGGTATTGGCGCAGCAGCATACGCAGCAGTGTTGATTTACCCGCACCGGTCGGGCCAACCAGAGCCAGCGTTTGTCCGGCTGCAAGGCTGAGTGAAATGCCTGCCAGTGCAGCAGTGTTTTGCTCAGGGTAAGTAAATTCAATCGCGTCAAAATTGAGTAAGCCACTTGGTGCGGTTTCAACCGTGCCGTGATCGTCCACGGTCAGTGGCTGGCTCAATAGCGGATCAAGCCGCTCCCACGCAGCTTTACCGCGCTCCAGCAAGGAAAGTACCCAGCCCGCTGCAAACATCGGCCAGATCAGCTGGCCCAGATACATGCTGAAGCTGGTCAGCTCACCAATGGTCAGCTGATTGTGCCAGACCAGATAGCCGCCTAAGGAGATCGTCAATAAGTTGGCGGCAGTCAGCGTCATACCCACCACTGGCTCAAATGCGGCCTCCCAGCGCTGTGCATCCAGGCTGGCTTTGGCCGCGTTTTCGGCAAGACCAGACAGCACCTTGCTGTTACGGCCTTCTAAGCCCAAAGCACGAAGCGTGCGCACGCCCGCCAGCGTTTCCTGCACATGATCGTTCAGCGCTGAAAAGCGTTGCAGCGAGTCGGTAGAAGCCTGGTGCACCTGACGTGACAGCCGCCAAAAGCCAAAGGCCATCAAAGGGAAGGGCAGCAGTGCAACAGCAGCAAGCCGCCAGTCTATACCCAGCGTCATCATGGCCAGCACCAGGATCAGTGTCATCGAGCCATCAAAACCGGCCAGCATGGCTTCACCCGCGGCCATTTCTACGGCATCAATATCATTGGTGCCGCGTGCCATTAAATCGCCGGTGCGCTGGCGATGATAAAAAGCCGGGCCCTGGGCGGCCAGCTTTTGGTAAAGCTGCACCCTGAGCTCAATCCCCAGCCGATAGGCTGCGGTAAACAGCTGCAAGCGCCAGCCTACACGCAGAAAGTAAATCGTCAGACCCATGGCAATCAGCCCTGCCAATTGCCAGAGCAATAAATCAGGCGTCAGCGATTTATTAACTAAGCCATCAATAAGCTCTCCCACTTTACGTGGAATCCATACCGTCAGCACGGCTACAGCAAACAGCATAAGCGCCGCCAAAATATAGGCACGCCAATGGCGGCGGACAAAGTCGCCCAATAATTTAAACAGCGTCATATGGAGTAATCTCGAAAGCTTGAGGTGATGCAGTAACGAAGTATGTTCGCGTATTTTAATACTTAGATATTACGCAAGAGTTTATCTAGGAATTGGTAAGCTGAAAAGCAAGCATCACCTGCTTCTTGTGTATTAAATGTACGGTGTGCTGAACAGAGTGGCGGCAATGCAGAGCAGGCCGTCCTTTATAAGCGGCAAGCAGGCTCTTTGTTGTTCGCCTGAGCTGAGTGGTGAAATAAACGTCAGCAGAGCCGGGTAGCGGGCTGGTAAGATCTGGCAGCAGATTTATTTAATGATTGAAGAGAGAAAACATGTCTTCCCAATACGATGTACTTATTCTTGGCGCAGGCATGGCAGGTTTAAGCTGTGCGCGGCGCTTGCAGGACGCAGGCAAGAAGGTTTTAGTTTTAGAAAAAGCGCCGGGTTTAGGCGGGCGTATGGCTTGCCGCAGTACGGCAAAAGGCGTGTGGGATCACGGCGCGCAATACTTTACCGCCAGTGACAGTGATTTTGCAGCACAGCTTGCAAAGTGGCAGCAGGCGGGCTGTGTGGGTGAATGGGCAGGCAAAATTCTGGCATGGGATGGCCAGTATTTCAGCCAGCCAGGCCCACAACAACGCTGGGTAGGTGTGCCAGGCATGGACGCACCATTGCACCAGCTGGTTGAAGGCATCGAAGTTTTATTTGAGATTGATATCGACGGCATCCGCAATCTGGATGGCAGCTGGCAAGTGCTGGCAGGCGAGGAAAGCTGGCAAGCTGGCAAATTGGTGCTGACCATGCCCGCTGATCAGCTGGCACCGCTGCTTCCGGCAGGCCACGCTTTGGCCGCTGTTGCTGCATCTTGCCCGATGGAGCCATGCTGGGCGCTGCTGATTCATTCGGCAAGACCCATCGATCTGCCCTTTGATGGCTTGTTTATTAACCAAGGCCCGTTTACCTGGCTGGCCAGGAATACCAGCAAACCTGGCCGTGGCAGCGAAGAAAACTGGGTGGCGCATGCCTCGCCAGAATGGTCGCGCGAGCACTTAGCCTTAACGCCAGATAAAGCCTGTGCCCTGTTAACCCGCGCTTTTGGCGATTTATTTCACGATATGCCGGTGGATAATTTACCCGTCTTCAAACTGCTGCAAATGAGCGCCTACCGCTGGCGCTATTCCAGCAGCGCTATACCTGCAGCAGAAAAGCCCTACGCCCTCAGTGATGATGGCCTGGCCTTAGCAGGGGATTGGCTGGCAGGCGGCAAAGCAGAAGGCGCTTACCGGTCCGGGTTTGCTTTGGCTGGGGCTTTGTTGGTTTAAGTGGCGGGGAAGCCTCAATCTTATCAACTTAAGCGAAATGTTTTTTGTAGGGTTGGTGCAACCCCATGCACGCTAAGCAATATGTTTTTTCATTAGAGCTCAGCAAAAAAAATAATAACCACGCTCTCTGCATAGGGCTTTAAAGTCCCCTTGAAACACGCCGTAGCGAGGAACAAGCGGGGCGGGGTTTCGGCCAGGGAGCGAGGCAGCGAGCCAATCCCGCCCGCCGCCGGCTCGATTGTCCGCAGCGCAGGGGCCTTCGTGCTATTGGGGTTGTGGCTTCGCCTCCTTTCTTGGCCACACAAAAAAGGAAGGTCCCGCGGGACGCCCGCACCAAAATCAACGTGCCGAAGGCACTCAAAAGATCTTTTTGATTTTGCTTAGCGCATATGGGGTGAATCTCACGTACTTTTTAGCGTTGCTCGCGGGTTTCTCCCGCCCTGCAAAACTAGCTTGTGCCGGGATTGTCCCCTGCAGCCTAAAACGGCATATCACCCGTTCTAAATTCCACGCCCAGCGCATCAGCAAGGCTCAGCATTTCTTCATCATCTGCGCTTTTAGCTATCCAGCCGCCGTAGCAATCGCTGTCGGTTGCCCAGTTCCAAAGCGTATAGCCATGGGTGCGCAGTTGCTCGAATGCGGCTTCCATCAGGTCCGGCACGCTGGTGTTATCTAAAAACTCATCATCGTCCGGGTCGTCCACGCCCCAGTCGATACTGACATCAACGCGCTCTGCCAGTGCTTCTACGCTGGCAATAAAGGATTCGGTGTCTTTCCAATCTACAAAAAAGCCCGATTCCCAGTCGATTACGTCTTTGATGATCCAGATCAGCTCCACTTCATCATCAGATTCGTCATCGCTTTGTGCATCCAGCTCTTCTTCAAATGCCGCCCATTGCGCTTCTACAGCGGCACTGTCATCCAGATTAATCAGTTCTAAAAGTCGCTTAACGGCTGCTTCGTCAGTAGTGCTCACGGTGGACTCCTTTTAGTACGGTATGTATGAAAGTAAATTGAAAGGAAATTCTACGCTGCTGCCTGGGGGGTCGTCAGTTAAATCATGTATTTATGCAATATCAAACCGTGATATAGCCAATCAAAAGCATAATATCCTGATCATAATACGCTTGGATTGCACAGGCACTTACTTTAGCCAAGCTGTCAGCAAGATGCCACATTGCTAAGTTATAGGCAGGTCAGTGGATTTTTTGCATCTGTTTTGTGAGGGGAAAGTTGATTCATATAAGGCAGAAAGGGGCGGTGTGCTTCTTCTTGCTCAAAACAAAAACCCGCATTTAAGCGGGTTTTTTAATGAGTTTGCGGCGTTATTTGCCGATGCAAAAACGGCTGAAAATCACGCCGAGTAAATCATCAGAAGTAAACTGCCCGGTAATTTCGCTAAGCGCGTTTTGTGCCAGGCGTAATTCTTCTGCAAAGATTTCGATTTGCAGATAGGCACATTCTGCTGTGACCAGATGGCTTTGGGCGCGGCGGATGGCGTTCAGGTGGCGTTCTCTGGCGATAAATACGCTGTCATCATGGCCGTGCCAGCCTACTAAGGTAAGTAGCTTGCTGCGCAGCTCATCTAGCCCTATGCCTGCTTTGGCAGAAACGTGGATTTCATTGTCGGCCACAATACCCGGCACATCGCCAGTCAGATCAATTTTATTAAAAACACGCAGTACGGGCAGATTGGGCGGGAGTTTATCCAGAATGGCCTGGTCATCCAAGGTAATGCCAATGCGGCTGTCGATCAGCAGCAGGGCCAGCTCGGCCTTGGCAATGGCGGCCCAAGTGCGCTCAATGCCGATTTTCTCAACAGTATCGGTGGTGTCGCGCAGGCCTGCGGTATCGATAATATGCGCGGGCACGCCATCGAGCTGAATCAGCTCGCGCACGGTGTCGCGGGTGGTGCCGGCAATATCGGTGACGATGGCGATTTCTTCCCCGGCCAGGGCGTTCATCAGGCTGCTTTTGCCTACATTGGGCTGGCCGATAAGCACCACATGCATGCCCTCACGCAGCAATTTGCCCTGTGTGGCAGTGCCAAGTACCCGTTGCAGCTGGCTTTGCAGCTCCAGTAATTTGCCATGTGCATTGGCGGCCTCAAGGAAGTCGATATCTTCTTCGGGAAAATCGAGTGTGGCTTCTACCAGCATGCGCAGGGTGATCAGCTCGTCGACCAGCACATGAATCTCTCGCGAGAATGCGCCATCCAGCGATTTAAGCGCTGATTTGGCGGCTGCGGCGGATTGGGCGTCGATCAGATCGGCAACGGCTTCGGCCTGAGCCAAATCCATTTTTCCATTAAGAAATGCGCGTTTGCTGAATTCACCCGCTTCGGCAAAGCGCGCGCCCAGCTCCAGGCAGCGTGCCAGCAGCATCTGCATCACCACAGGCCCGCCATGGCCTTGCAGCTCCAGCACTTCTTCGCCAGTAAATGAATTGGGCCCTGGGAAATACAGTGCAATGCCTTCATCCAGCACCGTGCCATCTTCGGCTTTAAAGCGGGCAAAGTGGGCGTAACGGGGCTTTAAGGGCTTGCCAATGAGCTTTTCTGTGATATCGCCCAGATTGCGGCCAGAAATACGAATAACGCCCACGCCACCCCGACCGGGGGCAGTGGCAATGGCGGCGATGGTGTCGGGGGTGTAAAGCATGGCGTACTCGGTATGGGGATTAAGTGAAACTTTCTTCGTAAGCGGTGCAAAGCAGAATAAGCCAGCCTTGCGATGTTTTAATCAGATTATACGTGGTATGGAACAGCCACGGCGCTTGCTGCTTGCGCTCTATTTGCCAGTCTATATCTGCGATGGCATGTTGGCTGCCTTGCAAAAACAGGTGATTAATTTTGAAGCTTGCTTGTAAGAAGCCTTGCTCTGCATACCACTGGCAAAGTTCGTGCATATTCTTAGCTGTGGCATCCGGGCTGGAAAAATGAGTGTATTTTCCTTGCTGTGCAATACCTGAAGGCCTGGCAAACAGTCTGGCAACACTCTGGCTGTCCTGCTGATTGTAAGCAAGGCAATACGCATTAAAAAACTGCTCAATTTCGGTATGAATTTGCTGTGTAGTCATCACAAACACCCGATAGCTCTGAAATGAAAAACGCCGCCCGAGGGCGGCGTTATCTGGCAGAGACTGATTAAGCTTTGGCTAGCTTAACAGGTTTGTCGTCATCTGCTTTTTCAATCTGGCGCGTGATATACCATTGCTGGGCAATAGAAATCACGTTATTCACTACCCAGTACACAACGAGGCCTGCCGGGAAGAAGAAGAAGAACACACTAAACATCAGCGGCATAATCTTCATCATCTTAGCTTGCATCGGATCCGGTGGTGGTGGCGACAGCGATGTTTGGATATACATCGAGATCGTCATCAGCACTGGCAGTACGTAGTAAGGATCTTTCACCGATAAGTCAGTAATCCAGAAAATCCATGGTGCCTGACGTAATTCAACCGATGCCAGCAGTGCCCAGTAGAGTGCAATAAACACCGGAATTTGTACCAGCATAGGCAGACAACCACCCAGCGGGTTTACTTTCTCGGTTTTATACATTTCCATCACGGCTTGCTGGAACTTCATCTTGTCATCGCCATGCTTCGCTTTCAGCTGTTCCATGCGCGGTGCAAGCTTGCGCATTTTAGCCATAGAGCGGTAGCTCGCGGCAGCCAGAGGGAAGAACATGGCTTTGATCAGCATGGTCAGGAGAATAATCGACCAGCCCCAGTTGCCAACCATCTTGTGGATAAAATCCAGCACAGCAAAGATGGGCTTAGAGAAAATGGTGAAAATGCCATAATCTTTAATCAGATCAAAACCTTCGGATACGGTGTTCAGTACGCGGGTTTCTTCCGGGCCAACAAACAACGGAACGCTGGTTTCATACTTTGCATTGGCGGCAATTGTTGGTAAATCAACAATCACACCGGCAGAGTAGAGGCCATCCGGCAGTTTTTTCAGCTCATAGCGAACGCCATTTGTGCCGCCCACTGCTGGCAAGCCAGTAGGGGAAACGATCCAGGCACTGGCAAAGTAGTGCTGCAGCATGGCAACCCAGCCGTCTTTGGCTGCCTGCTCGTAGGTAGCTTCACCCTTGTCCAGCTTGCTGAATTCAACCTTTTGGAATTTCTTCTTGTCGGTGTAAACAGCCGGGCCGGTAAAGGTAGTTGCGCCCATATGGCCGCCGCTGCCTTCAGGTGTTTTGCCATCGCGCAGCAAACGGTAGTAAGCCGATGTGGTTAATGGTTTAGCGGAGCCGTTAACCAGCTCGTACTTCACATCAATCAGATAGCTGTCGCGTTTAAATGTGTAGATCTTGGCGATTTTTACACCATCCGGGCCAGCGGCTTCCAGGCGAACAGAAACTTCCTTCTGGCCTTCAGCCAGTTGGTAAGCGGCTTGTGCGCTGGTAAAAATGCTTTTATGCGTTGGCAGGCCTTCACCGATCAGGCCGGTTTGTGCCACATAGACGTGTTCGCCTTCGTCCTGCAGCAGGGCAAATGGCTTCTTAGCATTATCGACCATGCCATGTTTAAGCAATTCTACGCGGCGTAAATCAGCGCCGTTTGTGTCGATTTCTGCATTAAAGAGGTCGGTCTTAACCGTGATGCGCTGGCCGCGTTGCAGTCTGCCTGCATCTTGCGGGGCTTGGCCGGGCGTGGTTTGGGCTTGTGGCGAGGCACCATTCGTTGCGCTTGCAGTGGTTGCAGGCGTTTTTATTTGTGGGTAACGCTCTTCCATCCACTTCTGCCAGAAGAACAGAATGCCGAATGACAACGCGATAAAGAGGATGAGTCTTTTGGTATCCATCTTGGCTCGAAAGGGTATGCAGATTTATGGTACCGGATCATAGCCACAGCCACCCCAAGGGTGGCAACGGCACAGCCGGCGAGTAGTCAGCCAGCTCCCTTTCACTACGCCGTAGCGTGTGACGGCTTCAATACCGTATTGGGAGCAGCTTGGCGTAAAGCGACAACGCGCTCCAAGGAGCGGGCTTATTGTAAACCGGTAAAGTTGCAGTAGCGCGACGATTATTTTCGACATTTGTGAATCTTGCCGAGCAGTGAAATAAGTGCTTCACGGGCTGCGGCGCCTTCTTTTCTTCCAAATGGCCGGCGTGCACGTACCACCAGATCGATGCCGGATACTTTATTTGCGTTCAGGCGAAATGTTTCCCGCACTGTGCGTTTGATGTAGTTGCGGCCTACGGCCCGTTTGTCTGTTTTTTTACCAACAACTAAACCAAGTCTGGCGTGATCCAGCCCATTGGGCCTGCCAAGTACTTGAAAAAACTCATTGGAAGAAGAACAGCGCAAACTAAAAACGGATGAAAATTCATCCGCTTTTAGCAGGCGCATATTGCGCGCAAAACCAGCTTGGGTGTGTCCCAACAAAGTTTAGCTTCAAGG
The DNA here is from genome assembly GCF_011601265.1 of Iodobacter violaceini. Lineage (GTDB taxonomy): Bacteria > Pseudomonadota > Gammaproteobacteria > Burkholderiales > Chitinibacteraceae > Iodobacter > Iodobacter violaceini. The sequence goes on along the minus strand of NZ_JAAOLX010000007.1, from coordinate 175,660 downwards.
TTTTTGCCCGCAATTAAGCGGTCAAAACCTTGCGGCCCTTTGCGCGGCGAGCATTAACAACAGCTACGCCACCACGGGTTTTCATACGTGCACGAAAACCGTGAGTGCGTTTGCGTTTGATAACTGAAGGTTGGAATGTACGTTTCATAATATTGGATCCCTGCCAAACAAAACCGAAGTAAACCGTTGATTACATAGCTACTGGGCTGTCTTGTCAATACCTTTTATTGATCCGCTGCATAATAGGGCTGTGGATAAGTATGGGATGAAGCGGTACAATCGCTCCTCGTTCTCCTTGAATAACATCACCGCTTTCGTCGTGGGCCTCTTTTTTAACGAGGTATATTTGCGTGTTTGCGAATCACGACGGACAGGATACCCCTATGTCTGTGCTGGAAAATTGCTGGCCCCACTGCCTTACTGAGTTGGAGCGTCGTTTGGGCGCGGACCAGTTTCGTATCTGGATTAAACCCCTTACGGTTGAAATGACCGATGAAGGCTTAAACCTGATCGTACCTAATCAGATTTTCTTACAATTTATCCGTGATCGTTATCTTGGGATGATTGAAGAAGCTGCTGCCAGCTTTGCAAGTGGCGATGCGCCGGTGATTGCCCTGCGTGTTGGCTCCATGCAAAGGCCTGCTGCTGCGCCTCAGGCCAGCAATGCCGGTGCTGCCGAAGGCAAGCCTGCACCTGCCAAAGCCGTGATTAGTGTGTCTGCGGCCAATCACGAAACAACACGCTTAAACCCAAATTTTACCTTTGAAACGCTGGTTACCGGTAAGGCCAATCAGCTGGCACGCGCCGCAGCGATTCAGGTGGCTGAAAACCCTGGCGTAAGCTACAACCCGCTGTTTGTGTATGGCGGCGTAGGCCTGGGTAAAACTCACTTGATTCAATCGATTGGTAATTATGTGCATCAGCGTAATCCTGGTGCCAAGATCCGCTATATTCACGCCGAAAAATACGTGCAGGATGTGGTGCGCGCTTACCAGCACAAGGCGTTTGACGAGTTTAAACGCTACTATCATTCGCTGGATTTGCTGCTGATTGATGATATTCAGTTTTTTGTGGGCAAAGATAAAACGCAGGAAGAATTCTTCTATGCTTTTAACGCCCTGGTTGAAGCGCACAAGCAAATTATTATCACATCGGATCGCTATCCAAAAGAAATCGACGGCCTGCAAGAGCGCCTGACTTCGCGCTTTTCATGGGGGCTGACAGTAGCGATTGAGCCGCCAGAGCTGGAAATGCGCGTGGCCATTCTGATGAAAAAAGCCGAGCGTGAAAATTTCAAGCTTGATGCCAATGTGGCGTTTTTTGTGGCCAAACATATCCGCTCAAATGTGCGGGAGTTAGAAGGCGCATTGAAACGGGTATTGGCTTATTCACGCTTTACCAATCAGCCGATTACACTGGATGCTGCAAAAGAAGCCCTGAAAGATATTTTGGCGTCTGGCAGCCGTCAGGTATCGGTAGAAAATATTCAGAAAACGGTGGCGGATTTTTATAAAATCAAGATTGCAGATATGCATTCTAAAAAACGCACCCGTGATATTGCACGGCCAAGGCAGATTGCCATGGCGCTGACAAAAGAGCTGACACAAATGTCCTTGCCTGCGATTGGTGAAGCGTTTGGCGGGCGGGACCACACTACAGTCCTGCATGCCTGCCGCACCATCGAAGAAATGCGCGGCAGCGATAGCGAAATCGCCCATCAGTACGGTGTATTGTTGCAAATGCTGCGTAGTTAATTTTTTGTGGGTAAATCAGGCGCTCAAATTCGCGGCTGGTTTGCCCGTTTGCCGGCCGTGTGGCTTTAAAATGTACTATGCATTTTGTATAAAACACCGGCTGGTTTTGTAAGTTTGAAGGTTGCTTAGCTTATTTAGCGTGGCGAAGCGCCATTCATTCCCTACACATGCTGTAAATCGGTTAGAATCCTGCGGTTAAACCCATTTTTCGGAACGAGGCGCCATGCAACTCTTGCAAGCCGAACGCGATGCGCTCCTGAAGCCGCTGGCCACGGTCACCGGTATTGTTGAGCGCAGGCATACCCTGCCCATTCTCTCGAACGTGTTGATCAAGAAGGATGGCGACGCCCTGTCCTTTACCGGCACCGATCTTGAAATTCAGATCAGTAGCCGTCAGGCCGAAGGCTTCTCTGGCGACGATTTCGCCATTACAGTCGCGGCTAAAAAGCTGTCTGATATCTTGCGTGCTATTGCGGATAAAACCGTTGTGAGCATGGAAGAGGCCGACGGCCGTCTGACGATTAAAGCAGGTAAAAGCCGCTTTAATCTGCAAACGCTGCCCGCCGCTGATTTCCCGCAACTGGCGGTAGATACCAATCTGCGCGCCACAGTACGCATGCCCCAGGGCCAGTTAAAAGCCTTGCTGGGCCGTACGCAATTTACGATGGCACACCAGGATATCCGTTATTACTTAAACGGTTTATTCATGGTTACTGAAGGCAATTTGCTCAAACTGGTTGCCACTGATGGCCACCGTCTGGCTTTTGCATCGGCAGAAATTCTGGGTGATTTCGCTAAAAACGAAGTGATCCTGCCGCGTAAAACCATCCTGGAATTATATAAATTACTGGCCGATTCGGATGACGAAGTCACCATCGATATCGCCAGCAATCAGGTGCGTTTTGCCTTTGGCAATATTGTGATTCACAGCAAGGTGGTGGACGGTAAATTCCCCGATTACAACCGCGTGATTCCGCAAAATAATGATAAAGGCCTGCTGATTGAGCGCCAGATGTTGCTGGCCTCTATGCAGCGTGCTGCGATTTTATCAAACGAAAAATTCCGTGGTGTACGCTTAGTGCTGACCGACGGCCTGCTTAAAATCATGTGTAACAACAATGAGCAGGAAGAAGCACAGGAAGAAGTAGAAGTAGATTACAGCGGCGCGCCGCTGGATATCGGCTTTAACATCCAGTATCTGCTGGACGTATTAACCAATACATCGGTTGAAACGCTGCACTTCTCGTTTGGCGATGTGACCTCTTCGGTACTGGTAACTATCCCGGATAACGAGCACTTCAAATACATCGTGATGCCAATGCGTATTTAGCCACGCTAAGTTTACGGCTAAGGTCGGGGTTGCCCCGGCCTTTTGCATTTGTAAGATGTTAGATTTATTTTTATTGCGAAGAATAATTCGCACGGTTTTTATGATTTTGATTGGCTTTGAATCAGGCTTTTGGGCTTGAACATGCTGCGCACATCTTTATAAAAATTTAGCCTGGCCAAAAATGGGCCAGGCTCGTATGTTGATTTAAGGAATTAGCAATGTCTGAGCAACAAGAATATGGCGCCGATAGCATTAGAATTCTGAAAGGTCTTGAAGCCGTTCGGAAACGTCCGGGCATGTATATCGGTGATACACAGGACGGCAGCGGCCTGCACCATATGGTGTTCGAAGTGCTGGATAACGCCATTGACGAGGCGCTGGCCGGGCATTGCGACACGATTAAAGTGATTATCCACGCCGATAACTCCATCAGCGTAGAAGACAATGGCCGTGGTATTCCAACCGATATCAAAGAAGACGACGAATTCAAGCGCTCTGCCGCCGAAATCGTTATGACCGAGCTGCACGCCGGCGGTAAGTTTGACCAGAACAGCTACAAAGTTTCTGGCGGCTTGCACGGTGTGGGTGTGTCGGTGGTGAATGCGCTTTCAGACTGGCTAAAGCTGACCATTCGCCGCAATGGCAAAGCGCACAGCATGGAGTTTCGCCAGGGCGAAGCAGTTTCGCCGCTTAAAATCATTGGCGACACCGAGCGCCGTGGTACCGAAGTGCACTTTCTGGCCTCGACCGAAACATTCGGTCTGGTTGAATACCACTTCGAGATTCTGGCCAAGCGGATTCGCGAGCTTTCCTTCCTGAATAACGGCGTAAAAATTCAACTGCTGGACCGCAGCCATGGCAAGGAAGAAAACTTTGCCTACGTAGGCGGTGTAAGCGGCTTTGTTGAATACATGAACCGCAATAAATCGGTACTGCACCCGCATATCTTCCATGCCTATGGCGAGAAAGACGGCATGATGGTGGAAGTGGCGATGCAATGGAACGATTCCTATCAGGAATCCGTGCAATGCTTTACCAATAATATTCCGCAAAGGGATGGCGGCAGCCATATGACGGCGCTGCGCCAGGTGATGACCCGTACCCTCAATCAATATATTGAGCAAAACGAGCACGCCAAAAAAGCCAAAGTAGAAACCTCCGGCGACGATATGCGCGAAGGCCTGACCTGCGTGTTATCAGTAAAAATGCCTGATCCAAAATTCAGCAGCCAGACCAAAGACAAGCTGGTTTCCAGCGAAATTGGCCCGGTGGTCAGCGAAGTGATCAGCCAGGCACTGGCCGACTTTCTGTTAGAAAACCCCAATGACGCCAAAATTATCTGCAGCAAGATTGTGGATGCCGCCCGCGCCCGCGATGCCGCCCGCCGTGCGCGTGAACTAACCCGCCGTAAAGGCGTGCTCGATGGCCTGGGCCTGCCGGGCAAGCTGGCCGACTGCCAGGAAAAAGACCCGTCCAAATCAGAAATTTATCTGGTCGAGGGTGATTCTGCGGGTGGCTCGGCCAAGCAAGGCCGTGATCGCAAGTTTCAGGCGATTTTGCCCTTGAAAGGTAAAATTCTGAACGTAGAACGTGCGCGTTTTGACAAAATGATCTCCAGCCAGGAAGTTGGCACGCTGATTACTGCGCTGGGCTGTGGTATTGGGCAGGACGATTTCAATATCGAAAAACTGCGCTACCACCGCATCATTATCATGACCGATGCGGACGTGGATGGCTCGCACATCCGTACGCTGCTGCTCACCTTCTTCTACCGCCAGCTGCCAGAGCTGGTGGAACGCGGCTATATCTATATCGCCCAGCCACCACTGTTTAAAATTAAACACGGCAAGAGCGAAACTTACCTGAAAGACGAAGCCGAGCTTAAACAATACCTGCTGCGCCAGGCCTTAAATGGTGCATCGCTCTTACCAAGCGCAGAAGCAGAAGCCATTGCAGGCGACGCGCTGGAAAAAATGGCCCGCCAGTACTTTGCCTCCGAAGCCGTGGTAGACCGCCACAGCCGCTTTATTGATGCCGCCATTCTGCAGGCCATGATTGGCATGCCTGCGCTGGCATTAAGCAACGAAGCCGAAGCACAGCAAAGCGTGGATCTGCTGACCAGCGCCATGGAAAAAGTGGCCACGCCAAACAGCCCGCGCTACACCTTCAGCTTTACCCGCTCAGAAGAAAGCTTTGTGATCACCGCATCGCGCCGCCAGCATGGCGTATCGACTCTGCAATACCTGGACGAAGCCTTCCTGCTGTCTGGCGATTACGCGCAAATGCGCAAAACTGCCGACATGCTGAACGGCCTGTTGGGTGACGGCGCTAAAGTAAAACGCGGCGAGCAAGTGCAAGCCGTGAGCAACTTTAAAGACGCCATCGAATGGCTGCTTGGCCTGATCCGCCGCAATATCGCCATCCAGCGCTATAAAGGGCTGGGCGAAATGAACCCGGAACAGCTCTGGGAAACCACCATGGACGTCACCGTGCGCCGCCTGCTCAAAGTAAACGTGGAAGACGCGCTGGGCGCGGATGCGGTATTTACCACCCTGATGGGTGATCAGGTAGAGCCACGTCGTCAATTTATCGAACAGAACGCGCTGATTGCGCGGAATGTGGATATTTGATGGTTGTAGGATCCCATTAACTTCTAGATATTTCCCACTTTTCTAGATTTATGGGATCACAGTTTGAAGCTAAAAAAGCCCCGGAAGGGGCTTTTTTATTGAGCCTTTGTCCTATTTATACTCGAAAATTGCTGTAGGATTTGCAAAAGCCATAGTAGGTTTTTTTTAGGCTACTTTTATTGGGGACAGTATCCATTTTTGATCATGTCTCATCGCGATAGGAAGTTCTTCCACCAAGTAGCTAACCTCTGAAGATAGCCCTGTTGCTGCTTAGGTGGCTGAGCTTTATGTTCGACATCCTTGATCGCCGAGGCTGGGTTGTTCAAATTATCGTAATAGCTCTGCTTTTGCATTCGACTAAGCTGGCGGCCTTTGGCAATTGTTTTATTGGACATGTCTTTTGCCCAAATCACGTTGCCACTTGAAATGAAGTAATGAGATTTGCAGGGGAAGGCCCAGTTTCCGATTGAAGGATCCAAAGTGGCTCCTTGCCTGGTTAACGTTAGTGACCAGTCGGTTGGGGATAGAGGAGTGATTACCTCTTTCCCGCACCCACAGGCACAAAGGTGCCCAGCCACATCCCTATCCCTTGACACATAAAGGATTCCAGTCTGCAGTTCTTCTGGAATTTCATCGACTAAAGTATGCGTAAAGTGTACAGCTTTCATTAATGCGTACACTTGCTAAGTTGGTTTAAGTTCACATTGAAAGTAGTTTCATGTTCAACATGATCATCGAGATAGAAACTACTCATGCGCTTCCATTTTGTAACAGCTAGTGAAGCATTCAGGCAATTGAAGTCTGCTACCTGAATGTTTGATGCGTACAACTCTTCATCACGATCAACTTTGGGGATTCGAGTGAGCGCAATTTCACGAGTTGAAGGCGTACTGGCCGTCACGCGACAAGTTCCCCAGAGAGACTCTTGATCATCAGTCAGGTTTAATCCAATTCCAACATCTATGATATTCACATCAGTGTCAGCTAGTGCATGCAGGATGAGTTGCCGTACCTCGCCTCGGTCAACAGACAAGAATACGTAGTCGAACTCAATAAGCAACTTAACGTTCTCTTCGTGGATCATTACATTGTGTGGCACGACGCCACGGCGCATGTTCGCATAGTGTTCACTGAGGTATTCGACCTTTGTGACTTCACGATCGAGCACTTCTCTAGATATTGCACCAGGAAATCTGAATGCATTGTGAGGTCGTAGTACATCACCATCGAAAAGGTGAATCTCACAAACATGTGTCTTTGCAACCAGGTCAAGTATGTAGCTGCCAGTCCCTCCTAAACCAACAATCGCAATTCGCTGCTGATTGAATCTTGCCGCTAGCCGCTGGATACCAGCTCGACTTGATGCAGTATCCTGATATAGGAATACAGACTCTTCTTCAATTGGTTCACGTGCTCGAAAGGTGCGCGCATCTGCTTTGGGATCTACTGCTTTAGCTTGATTTGAAATTACTCGCACATAGCTCGTAATTTTCTCGTAGTAGCTCTCGTAATAGCCGCACTTTGGCTTGTTGGAGAACCAGTGCTGAGCGGTGATGCCTTCCGCCAATTTGAACTCTCCACTTTGGCAGCGTATCTGAACGAGATCCGAGCCATCAGCTTTGCACGGATGTTCGCCGATGAAGTGGACCTGATGGGTGCTGGGCCGGTCAAGCATGTCTGAAGTGGCCATACTCAGCTCAGAAACAATTACTCCACAAGCTACCTGCTTGCTTGACGTGACATATGGTACCGAGTGGATCAGCAGATAACCGGATCGAATTTCGATGTCAAAGCCCTCATCGATGAGGCGCTGCAGTTCCGGATTACGACTTATCAGTTGGCGTGACATAGAATTTCATCCCTTCTTTAACAATGACCGTTTGACCTTCTACCATGGAGCCATTGGGGTTTTGGTGCGGGCCAGAACCGTAGTCAATCGAGTATATGACCTGATCGCTGGGAACCGCATCCGGGTATGCTAATTTGACCACATCCCAGTAAGTCAATATGCGATGGTCAACTTCTCGGCGGCGAGAATTCACCTTGATTGTGATGCTGATTTTGCGTGTGATAAAGCGCTCGGCTCCAGGGGTCGTAAGATCAACCAGTTCTTTATCATCTATCTGACGGTCGTGACCTCCCGCAGCATCAAACCAAACTTCGAAACTATCGATTTGCACTCCAGCAAGCTTCTTGATTGTTGCTCCAGAGATACGCGTAGCGCCCCAATCTATAGCTCGTTCATTCAGGAAAATGCGAAATGAGCGATCACTTTGAAATACGATGAATTTTTCAACCCCGACATTGCGCAGATCTACAGCCTCCTCTGGGCGCAGCACTTCAAGAGCGCCATCAGAAAAAACTTGAAACACCAGAAACTCGCTTGCGGGGGATGCTCCTGCTGAGATCAGGATTTGACTACCAGTAACGACCGGATCATCGACGATCTTGGACGCGAATTGCAGCGACTGATCACCCACTAGAATTTCGTAAGAACCATGAAGGGGCTGCCCTGAGCAGCTGGAATCGTGTAGATATTGATTCATTGTAAAACTCTCCGAATCTGATTAAATTAAGCTGTTTAACATCGATCCCAGTATGAGTTCCGAGAACTTAGGTGTAAGTCTAAACCTAAGTTCTCGTTAAAGCAACCAGTTTAAGCAGATTATTTGATGGCGCAGTACTTGAATTCGATGCCGCCGGTATCGGCGACTTCTTCGACGCGTAAGAGATAGCCAGCCTGGACAAGATTCTTCAAGCGCGTGCTGGCATTTTGAACAGAGATACCAAGGTCTGCAGCGACTTGAGAGGTAACCACAGAACGCTTTGTAAGTACGTACTCAACAAGGCTACGGGTCGAAGGGTTTTGCTCCGGACCAATCACCTCAAAACTATCATCATTCCAGATAACAATTGGTTGATCCTTAGCACGAGCTGCGTATGTCCAGTTGTCGATTAGGTCGCGGTCCAGTAGGTCAACTAAGTAAATACCACGCTCACCCCGAAGGAACTTAGCTAGAGATACAACACTTTCTCGAGGGAACGATGCATCAGTAGCTTCGATGCCATCTAGAGAAACTCCCAAAACCAATGCTCGTGGATGAGCTTCAACATAATTGAGGAGCTTATGGTAGACGCTCTTCCCCTCAATGTTCCCATAGGGACTAGCGCTAGTAGTGAAGTCTATCAACTTCACGATAAGAGTATTCTGGTTCATGGTGTTAATTTAAGCGGCTATCGCAGCTGGCGTCAAGTTTAAATTCGAAACAGATGTGTGTTCCCGCCAAATATGGCAAATTAAGATGGTGATCAAAATTGACTCCATGGCGATCATAGTTAACCATAAGTTCAAAGTTGCTTTGTCGAATAGAGATTCGTGCACTAAATTTTTCTGCAATTTGACCTGAGAGCTTGAGACCCAGTCCTCGGCCATCAGAGTTAACCTGACTAAGTGCTCCCACCTTAAAGATTTCAGTTAGTAAAGCAACTCCTGGATGCTCTGCGGCAGCCATCAAAAGCGCTACATGGGGATATTTTTGTGGAACTACTTGTGACAAAGTACCAACAATCCCAAGCCCATTGTCTGAAATTACTGTCTGAATTTTTTTCGCCTTAGGATAAAATTGCAAGCCAGCAAAGCCAGGCAGAGTTGTTTGAGAATGTTCAATGACATTACCATAAAGCTCAGCAAGAACAGTGAACATGGATTGAGAGCGGCTCTGCCCTCCACAGGAAACAAAGCTATGCTGCAGTAATTTCGGTATTTCAGCATCTGGCGCAATTGGGTCAATCATTCTGAATTCAATAACGCCGTCATTATTTCCTTTGTAAGCCTTCGACCGGTTACCGCTGGGGCGCTTCGGTAAGACCTCAATATTTTCATTCAATACATCAAAGAATCCGATTCGATCAAGGTATGAAAGAGCGGATTTTGGCCCCTCGAAATCGAGTGTGACTTTTTTCCCTGCAGATACGAGTTGATTGCAAAATGCCAGCAAACGCCCAATAAAATCTAACATAGGCTTGCATCCATCTTTCAGGATGAAAATCACAGAAGTGTGCGAAGTGTCCAATGGGGAGTTGTCAGAAAACGCATTTTCAAAATGCTCGGCAGTAAGCCACGTAGCACCACCAAATTCGATAGAACAACTCGAATTTATGATCGACCATCTGAATTCTTCATCTTGTTCGAACTTATCCTTGTTGTCGTGCAATAGACGATTTAATTCGCTCTTATCTACTGCTAACCTAGACGCAATAGTCCTTGCTTTTGATTTAGGGTTTTGGGTAAGAAATTCAGATATCTGGCCTAGCATTGTATAGGGTCCTATGAGCTGCATGAGTACAAATGCAGCTACACAAATAAGAACGCCCAACGTACCTGTAAGGCGCTATAAGTTTCGATCGAGCCGGTTAATGACCCCTTATGCCCCAGTATTAATTTGTATTACTTGGAATTGGCGTAATGTAGCAATTTTCAAGTGGTCAGCATTGCTGGTTTTCGGTATGAATTTATCTATCATTTAGTTTTTACTTACGCCGAAGCGCGCCCCTGCGGTTGCTTTTTTGGCAGAACTGACCCTGGTTGATACGTTGCATCGAACACTGTGTCCGTCAGCCATCGTTTGAAGTTGGTATTGTCGCTGAATTGCTTGAACAATTCAGTGTGATCGGACAGTAATTCAAGTACAACACGGTTCAATGCCTTGTCATGCTCCAGCTTGGCATTTTGCTTATCAGAGTTTGCTTGGGCATTTTGATAGGCTTTGTCTTGGGCAACCCGCGCAGGAATATCTACAGTAATCACTTTTCGAATCTTGTCTTCATCTTTCCACGGAATATTCCCGAACAGGTCGTTGAAGGTTTTAACAATGTTTGAAAGTCGGTCAATTTCAGGTTCGCCTTTGCCTCCACCGCCCCCCGGTGGTACGGGATCGACCGTGGAGTCGGCATCTTCCATTGCAATCTTCATTGCCGCTTTGGCTTCCACTCGGTAGCTGTCCATGTCGATGGTCTCCAGCACTCCCTTGGAGAAATCTTCCTCTATTGGTGCGGGTAGTTTGGGAATGAGGAAGTTCAGGAAGATCGACAGCTTCTCCCACGTTGGGTGACCGTAACTCAGGATTGCTGCGAGGAAACCGTAGCTGCGCACGAAGGCTTTGGCTTTTCCCTTGAACTTGACCTGATCGTCTTCGCCGAGCTTGTCCGTGTACTCCTCTACGCAGGCATCAAGAATGGGGTCTAGCCTGTCTCGATCTGCTCCGCTCAAGTACAACGCAACCAAGTCCTCCACCTGTTGCCAGCTATACACCTGCAGCCCGTCGAGTTCGGCCTTCAGGTCGTGCAGCTTGTTGGCATCGGTTTCGCCGGTTTGAATGGTGGCGCGGTAGTAGTCCTGGAATGCTGTCTTCACTGCTTCGGCGTTGTCGGCGAAGTCGAGCACGAATGTGTCGTGCTTTTGCGGGTGCGCGCGGTTCAAGCGTGACAGGGTCTGCACCGCCAGCACACCAGCCAGCGGCTTGTCCACGTACATCGAATGCAGCAAGGGCTCATCGAAGCCGGTGACGAACTTGTTCGCAACAATCAAGAAACGATATGGGTCTTGCTTGAGATTGGCCGGAATGTCCTTGCTCGGAAACCCGTTGAGATCGGCCTCGGTCTTCTTCTGGCCGCCAATCTCGAAGTCGCCCGAGTACGCCACGATGGCCTTGTAAGGGCTTTTGGTCTGCGTGAGGTAGTCCGACACCTCGCGCCAGTAGTCAATGGCCCGCGCAATGCCGCTGCACACGATCATCGCCCGCGCCTTGCCGCCAATCTTCTGCTTGCCCGCCACCTGCGCGGTGAAGTGATCCACCATGATCTCCGCCTTGCGGCGGATGGCCTTGTCGTGTGATTCGACGTAGTGGCGAATCTTCTTCAGCGCCTTCACCTTGTCGAATTCCGGGTCGTCCGCCACCGTCTTCGCCACTTGGTAGAAGCTGTCGTAAGGGGTGTAGTTCTCCACCACGTCGAGGATGAACTTCTCTTGGATCGCCTGCTTCGTGGTGTAGGTCAGCTCCTCGGGCGAACGGAACAGCACCTTGTCACCGACCAGCGTCTTCTCGCCGAACAACTCCAGTGTCTTGTTCTTGGGTGTGGCGGTGAACGCAAAGTAGCTGGCGTTGACCAGCAGCTTGCGGGAGGCAATGCGCTTCTCGATTTCCGCATTGACCGCATCCTGCGTGCTGTCCTCCTCGAACTCTTCCTCGGCCACCTTGCCGCTGGCATCCGGAGCGGCGGCTTTGCCGCCGAGGGCTTCATGCATCCGCGCCGTGGTCTTGCCGCCTTGGCTGGAATGCGCTTCGTCGATCAACAGCGCAAAGCTCTTGCCGGAGAGGTCGCCCAGCTCATCAAGGATGAACGGGAACTTCTGCACCGTGGTCACGATGATCTTCTTGCCCTTCTGCAAGAAGCCTCGCAGTTCCTGTGCGTTGTCGGAGTGGCCGAAGATTGCCGCCACATGGTCATATCCCTTGATGGTGCGGGCAATCTGCGTGTCCAGCGCGCGCCGGTCGGTGATGACGATGATGGAGTCAAACTGCGCAGTCATCGGATCGTCCTTGCGGCGCAGCTCCACCAATTGGTGCGCCAGCCAGGCAATCGTGTTGCTCTTGCCGCTACCTGCCGAATGCTGGATCAGATAGCGTTTGCCCACCCCATCGGTATGGGCACGGCGTAGCAGCGCACGCACCGTGCGCAACTGATGGAAGCGCGGGAAGATCTGCTTGCGCTTCTTGCGTTTCTTGCCGCTGGCGTCTGCTTCTTCCTCCTCCACCACCTGCGCGTAGCTCTCGATGATGTTGGCCAGCGACTCGCGGGTCAGCACCTGCTTCCACAGGTAATCGGTCTTCAGACCATCCGGGTTGGGCGGGTTGCCTGCGCCACTGTTCCAGCCCTGGTTGAACGGCAGGAACCAAGAGGCCTTGCCCTTCAACTCAGTGCAGAACGCGGCCTCCGCGTCATCGACTGCGATGTGAGCCACGCAACGGCCCAACTGGAACAGCAGCTCCTGTGGGCTGCGCGTGGTTTGGTACTGGACGATGGCGTCGGCCAGGGTCTGCTTGGTCAGCGAATTCTTCAACTCGAACGTCAGTACCGGCAGACCGTTGATGAAGATAGCCAAGTCCAGCTCGTTGCCGGAATCGTTGCTGTAGCGCACCTGCCGGGTGACGCTGAAGATGTTCTTGCCGAAGGCATCCGCTGCGGCGGCATTGCCTGGTGTGGGCAGCAGCTTGTAGAGATCGACGTGTATCGGCCCGTGGCTCACGCCCTTGCGCAGCACGTCCACCACGCCGCGCTTGGTGATCTCGCCCTGCAGCCGGTGCAGGAACTGGGTGCGCTTGATGCCGTCCGCCGCCAGTTCCAGCGTGTCCACCGCCTTGGGCTGGGTAGCCTGCAAGAAGGCGAGCAGTTGCACGACATCCAGCGCAATATCGCGGTTGTAGTCGGTGGGCTTGCCCTGCACGTAGCCGTTGTGGGTGGCGGCGAAGTCGGTGGGAGCCAGCGCATGGCTGTACTCGGGCTGCGGCACACCGGTCAAGCCGCGTACCACGCGCGCCTCGAACCAGCGCTCGCTGGTGTCAGTCTTTGCCATCGCCATCCTCCTCTTCGGTCACATCTTCGTTTTCATCGCCCAGCGCGGCTAGCACCGCGTCGTCCACCACGTCCTCTGGGCTGGGCTGCCAGCCGCGCACGTCCACTTGACCTGTGACCACATCGGCGATCAGGCGGTCGCGATATTCGCGGATGAGGTCGATCTCGTCTTTGGCGCGCTGGATCGCTTCGTCGAGCGGCTGGCATTCGTCGGCGATCCAGCGACAAATGGCTTTCTGCTCGGGGACTGGTGGAACTGTGAAGGGAATAGTCACGAGCTTTTCACGTGTCAAATGCGCGATGCTGACCCGGTTCACGATGGCATTGAAACGTCCACGCTTGCCGTAAACGAAAAACTGATGAAAAAGGAAATCGGACAGCATCGTCGGCTTGACCGCCACCCGATGCACTGAATTCTGGATGTAACACTCCGGAAGTTCATCGCTCCACATGCATGCGCGGCCGACTTCGCCGCCTTCGCTGACTAGAAGATCGCCCTTGCGAACGCGAAGCTGTGCCATTTCAGACTTGGCAATCCACATTTCTTTAACGTCACGCACATCGGGTTTAATCCATTGCACATTCGTGGATCGCAGATAGGGCTTGAACTCTCCGTCAGCGTCTTTGGCTTCGGTGGTTAGCATCTTGCCCAATACCACATTCGCGACGTTTTTTAGCCGCTGCACCTCCCAATGCTCAGGAATCTCGTCCAGCCATTCGATGCCGGACGGCTTCAGCGTCACTGATGAATCAAGGCCGCGGGTGACTGCGTGGTCGATGATGCGCAGCTTCTGCTCGGTTAGCAGCGCGATGAGGTCGCGCTTGGTTTTGATGAGGCGGGCAATGTGCGCGTCCTGCGCGCGCAGGTAGGCGACGATCTGGTCTTGCTCGGGGCGCGGGGGCTGGATCAGCGCAATGTCGAGAAACTGGTTCGGATACAGGCGCAACCGAGAGGATCGGATGCCAGTCGAGCGCCCGATGTACTCGGCCACGTAGGCTCGGGTGCGCAGGAGGTAGTCAAGATACGCCGGATTGAAGCTATCAGCACTGTGCGGGCGGTACACGCCATAAGCGGGGCTGACGATGCCCACGTGCCTGCTCGCACCGAGCGCTGCCATCCATGCCCACAGCGTGTTGATGACGATGTCACCGGGTTGGCACAGCTTGGAACCAACATAGCTCGCAGCCTTGAACATGGTAACTTTCTTCTGGCTGCGCGGTGTAACACCCGTGAGGTGTGACACCGACAGCAGTTCTTCCTGACCGGTTTTCGAGCGCTCGTCCACTTCGCGGAAAAAGGTCTTGGCGCGTTGCTCGTTCCAATACTCGGGCACGGGTGGCAGCCAACGCATTCGTGCTGCGCGGTAGCCCGGATAAGCGCTTGCTGTAGCCATCATTGCGCTCCCACGATTTTGTGCAGCAAGCCCTCGGTCTGCTCTTCCAGTCTCAGGATGTCGGTACGGATCTGATCCAGTGTGCGCAGCGGGGTCGGTTTGTAGAAGTAGCGGGCAAACGAAATCTCGTAGCCAATCTGGGTCTTATCCATCGCAATCCAGGCATCCGCTGCGTGCGGTAGCACTTCGCGTGCGAAGAACACGTCGATGCCACCTGCTTCCTTCAACGGTACCTGCTCGGTGTCGCGCAGCTCACTGTCGGGTTCGTACTCGACCATGAAGCGATCTTTTCCCACGGTTTCTAGGTACGCACCGTCGAAACCAGGCTCGAAGAAATCGCTCGATTTCAATTTGGTGCGTTTAGCTAGGACTGGCGGCGCGGCTTCGTCGCGCCAACTAACGGCCTTGTAGATGACCTTTTTCTCGGGTGCACTGAGTTTGTTACCCTGTGACTTCAAGGCCGCATCGAAGTGGGTTCGGAATTCATTGTGATCGTCAAATACGGCGCTGCCTAGTGCCTTTTGCGCCCGTTGTGCCACCTCCATTAAGCTCTTATCACGCTGCCATGTCGATGCATCGAGCAGTTTCTTGCGGCGCTTGGCGGGCACGGCCTTACGGGCGGCAGGGATTTCGCCATCATCGCCACTGTCGCTGTCTTCGTTGTCGTCGTCATCGTTTTCATCTTCGCCTTTCAGCCATGCCTCGATGGCCGGTTTGCGTTTGGCAAACTCGGTATAGAGCGCCTCGCCGTGGGCGGCGTAGATCTCGGCGCGCAGCTCCTCATCGCCAGTGGCAAAACGTAGGGGTTCGATACGTTCGTCGGATAGTTGACTTTTCAGGCGCAGTGGGCGCTCGACAGTGATTTTCCAGTAGCCAAAGTCCTGAGTTTCAAACCATTTAGACTGTGCTGACTCCAGCTCTTTGCCAAGGTAGATGTCCAAAATACGGACAATATCTGCATCGGCTAGTTCGCAATTTTTCTTGCCAAGATTTCGTCGCAGCGGTTGGAACCACTGCGATGCATCAATCAACTGCACTTTGCCACGCCGCGCTTCGGCCTTCTTGTTAGCCAGTACCCAGATGTAGGTGGCGATGCCAGTGTTGTAGAAGATGTTGAGCGGCAGGGCGATGATGGCTTCGAGCCAGTCGTTCTCCAGCACCCAGCGGCGGATGTTGCTTTCTCCCTGGCCAGCATCGCCGGTGAACAGTGCCGAGCCGTTATGTACCAGCGCGATGCGGCTGCCCAGTGGCGTGTTGTGCTTCATTTTTTGCAGCTTGTTCACGAGGAACATAAGCTGCCCGTCGCTGGAGCGGGTGATGAGCTTGAACTCGTTGTTGCCCTCGTGGCTGACGATGAAGCGCGGGTCGTTGAATTCCTTCTTGCCGCCCATTCTCTCCAGATCGGTTTTCCAACTCTTGCCGTAGGGCGGGTTGGAGATCATGAAGTCGAATTCACGGCTACGGAACTGGTCAGCGGACAGGGTGGATTTGTCTGCGCCGCCGACGATGTTCTCTGCCTCTTCGCCTTCGCCCTTCAAGAGCAAGTCGGCCTTGCAGATGGCGTAGGTTTCATCACTGATCTCTTGCCCGAACAGGTGGATGGACACTTCTTTGCCCTGCTGCTGGGCTAGTTCGTGCAGTGATTCCTCGGCCACGGTGAGCATGCCGCCAGTGCCGCAACTGCCGTCATAGAGCGAATAGGTGCTGGACTCGATCCGGTCAGCCACCGGCAGGAACAGCAGCTTGGCCATGAGATGCACCACATCGCGCGGGGTGAAGTGCTCGCCAGCCTCTTCGTTGTTTTCTTCGTTGAAGCGGCGAATCAACTCCTCGAACACCGTACCCATGCCGTGGTTGTCGAGTTCTGGTAGCTTGACCCTGCCGTCAGCATCCTTGATCGAATGCGGTGCGAGATTGACCTCAGGGTCGAGAAAGTCTTCGATTAGGTAGCCAAGGACATGCGAATCCACCAGCTTCTGAATCTGGTTGCGGAAGTTGAAATTGGTGAGGATTTCCTGCACGTTGGGCGAGAAGCCATCCAGATACGCAATGAAGTCATCGCGCAGCCGCTGGCCTGCCGCGCTGGCTTTTAGTTTGACCAAGGTGAATTCAGAGACGTTGTAGAAGGCCTGCTTAGCAGCATCACGAAGCGCTCCGTCTTGCGCGGCTACATTGTGAGCATCGAGAAGCCTTTTGCGCTCCAGTACCGCGTCCTTGGTAGTCTCGAGCACGGCATCGAGCCGCCGTAGCACGGTGAAGGGTAGGATCACGTCGCGGTACTTGCCGCGCACGTAGACATCCCGCAGACGGCCATCGGCAATGTTCCAAATGAAGTCGGAAATCCACTTGATCTGGCTTTGGTCTTGTTGTTGCTTCTTGCGCATTAATACTTTCCTTAATTCGCCGCTGCAGCGCTAGCATTATCAGTGACTACGGCGAGTTTCCAATGATCTTTGAGTTTGCCCACAAGGTGTTTCTGTCTCTCTGCCAGAAGCAAGGGGGTCCACTCATTTTCTGATCGGACTTCCTGCGTCAGCACGAAGGGGGATGCCTGGCCTTTGCCTTTGAAATAAGCGTCTTTCTTCTTGGCAAAGTTGTAGTTGCTGGCAGACGAGTTCTTACTTCTATCCAATGGAACTAAATTGGCCAAGCGGTGAGTCCAGCCTTCTCGTTCATCTTCATTAGGGAACCATTGGAGCCATTCCGACCCATCGGGCGGCGTTTGCGGTAGAACGTGTTCCAGAGACAAGGCATCTTGGAGCTGTACGCCAGGGGCGCGTACCAAAGATTTGAGTCGTAAGACCAGTGCCATGCGGGCTTTGGGCAGATTGCGGTAGATATCCCCATCTAGCGCCGCCACGAACTCACGTTTTTGTTTCTCCGTCAGGGCCAAAGTATTCAATGCCGCGAGATCGCCATCGAAGGCTATCGGCTCGATTTCCTTAGTGAGAGCGGCATAGGTTTCGATCCGTTCGTTGATACCGACTTTGGTAACCAAGAGGAAATAGGTAAGACGTTCCAATGATGCGAAAAAATCCGCGAGCAGTTTGGGCTTTTGTCGGAATCGTTTGAAATAAACCAGCGCCGGTGGAACCCAATCTTTGAAGTCGACGCGGTTGAGCCAGGATAGGTGCTCGTTAATTGTATCCGCGTGCTCGGTCGCCTCGAAGTCGGCGTCGCGCACAAAATCCCAAACTTCGGCGTAGGGTTTGATTACCGTGTCGATTAGGTCAATAGGGGTATTGTACTCGGTGATGTGCTCTTGGAACTCCTTGACCAGAATGAACTTCTGCTTCTTCTTCGCATAGATGCTACGGATGTGTCCAAACAAATCGCCGAAGGCGTCTCGGCCCAATGCGCTTTCAATGCGGCTCCATTCCTTGGCGTAGGTACGGCTCTTGGACTCGCCTGCAGTCGTGCGGATCAGTCCCAGCACCTGTGCCTTGATGATGTCGATTGGTGCGAGGTCAAGCCCACGATTGTTGAGTACTGAGAAGATGCGGTAGGCCGCTTCAAGGTCAGGCGTGGAGATGACAACCAACGAGCAGTCATTGGCGAGGAACTTCCACAAAGAGTTCAGATCGTCAGGCCGCAACGCTTTGGCCTTGTTGAGTAGTAGCGTAGCGTTTTCGCGGTAACGTAGACGGCTGTCTTCCAGCTTATCGGTGTTAGAAATGAGTCGTTCCAACCCCTCTTGCTCTTGGATGTAGGTGCGGAAAAAATCGGCATCTTCCTCGCGCGCCTTCAGGCGATACTCGTTGAGTTCACCCCACTCTGGATTTCCTTCCTTGTAGAGGTATTTGGTGAGGAAAGATGCTGAGTTGGGCATCAAAACTCGCAATACCGCAAGCAAAATTGTAAGTGTAGATAGTCGCTGCTGACCATCAACTACAAACGATTTTGGATCTCGATCTTCCTTGATTAAAACGATGCTGCCGAGAAAATATTGACTGCTGGCTCCTGAGGTGCGCGCATCCAGCATTGCCGAATACAGATCATCGAACAATTCGGTGGCCTGCTCGGTCGTCCATGCATAGGGGCGCTGGTAGTCAGGTATCTCGAACTGGTAGCTTCCTTCGAAGATTTCCCGAATCAATTTGTCGTGGGCTTCAAGTGTCTTGGCCATTGGGTTTCTTTTTTCCTATCGTTTCTTTGTACTGCTCGGGGCTTGATAGCCTGGGGCAAGCTTAGCGTTCTCGACCCCGTACAGGGCCAACGGATCACTGAGCCAAAGACGGTACTGTTCTTCTTTAAGGCGATGATCGCGCGAGCAATCCACGCTCCATCGCTGCAGCATGTAACCAGCCACCGCCGCGCGAACACGCATCCGTATCGAGCCATCAGTCATTCCGTAATCCATCTTGATTATTTCGGGGCGGGCGAGACGCGGATGCGGCACCAAATCCAGTTCCACGATCCGAGTCCACTGGATGTCGTTATCTGGGCGCTCGTTGGCATTGGGTACTTCATCGACCAAGGTCGGCGCTTCAATGCGGGTGACGACGAAGTCGCGAAACTCGCCGGACTTGCGGTCAAATGCCCTGGCGTGCCAACGCAGGCCAGTATCGACTAATGCAAATGGCACAATCACCCGTTCCGTTTCACCATTGCTCATCGAGTGGTATTTAATTTGGATCGGACGCTGGGCACAGATGGCCCGAGTTATTGCTGCTAGTACATCTAGGTGCGGTTGACCGAGGTGGGCTGGTGTTTCAAATGCCCAGAGAATAGGTCGGGCGACTGCAGATCCGTCGCCAAACCCTTCTGTTAGCCAGGACATTACGCGTTGTGTTGCATGCTCAAAAATAGCCACGAAGCTGGGCTGATACACATAGGCTTTCGCCTTCGCGTCGTACTCGATATTGAAGGGGGTTAACTCTTTGTAAAGCGCCAGATCTCTTGATGCTGCCGCTGACTTCACTCCAAACCGATCAACGATATCCTGGCGTCGTATGTCGCCGATAAACCATAGGCGTAACTCGATAAATGCAAGTCGATCTCGCTGGGTTTGTGTCAAAGTAGTAAGTTGCTCGGAATGGTTCATTTCAGCCTCTGAAAGCCCTATTTAAGCACTTTATATTGTTTCTTTTGTTATGTCTATGGTTATCAAAATGATGTGTGCGTAAGCTATTATTGATGGCTATGATTGTCAATCAGCATCTAATATTTTCCACTCGTCAGCGTCCAAAAGTTTCCAGTTTGTCAGCCCGTTTTCTGCCCCTTTTTACGCTGTTCAAACCTGAACGAATCATTACCCGTTTCCAGAAATTCACAGTGATGTGTGATTCGGTCCAGCAGCGCTGTCGTCATTTTGGCGTCACCAAATATCGTGACCCATTCGCCAAATGACAGGTTGATCGTGATGATCAGGCTCGTTTTTTCATACAGCTGGCTGAGTAAATGAAACAGTAAAGCGCCACCTGAAACAGGAAAGGGCAGATAGCCTGGTTCGTCCAGAATCAGCGCATCGATCTGGCTGAGCTGCCTTGCCAGATGGCCGCTTTTGCCTATCGCCTTTTCTTTCTCCAGCAAATTCACCAGATCCACGGCATTGAAGAATCTCACCCGTTTGCCCTTGTGAATCGCAGCAACACCCAATGCTGTGGCGAGGTGGGTTTTGCCCGTGCCGGTGCCGCCAACCAGAATCAGGTTGTGCGCATGCTCCATAAACGCAGCGGTGCCAGCTGGGGTGGGCCCAAGGGGCTTTCTGCCCAGTCAAAGCCCATCAAATTCCGGTGGATCGGGAAGCGGGCTGCCTTGAGCTGATAGCGCAAACTGCGCACTTCCCGATTGGCCGTTTCGGCTGCAATCAAATGATCCAGTCAGGCTTCTTTGCCCGCATAAATGGCGGGAGCGCTATAGCGATTTCGGTCCACACACACCAGGCAAGTGCTGGAAACACGTAACATGACTTCGACATAACCATAAAACACCGCCGACATTGGGCGCAAAGCAGTGTGTTCGGACTCCCAATGGCTGGCGATAGAGCCCTCGTATACCGGATGCTGGCGTGCGCCCAATTCCCGGCAGCGCTGGCTTACCCAGGCATTCAGTGCCGCAAAGCTGGCAAACCGGGCCAGCGGCGTAAACAGCCATTCGCGGATATTGCCCACCTGATTTTCAACCTGCACCTTCTCCCTGCCTGATGCGGGTGTGCAGGCCACTGGCTCAAACAGGTAATGGTTGGCCAGCACCATAAACCGCCGGTTGAATTGCCGCTCTTTGCCAGCCATAATCGCATCGACAACCGCCTTCAGATTGTCATACACCATCCGCAATGGCTCGCCACCGAAGAAGGCAAAGGCCCGGTTATGCGCATCAAAGACCATTTCCTGGGTTTCCCTAGGATAGGCCACCACAAAGCACTGCCGGCTGTAGGTCAGGCGGAAATGCGCCACTTTAATGGTTTGAAAGACGCCATTGATTTCGACCTGTTCATGGCTCCAGTCGAACTGACTCACCTCGCCCAGCGCAAAGACTAAGGGAACAAAGGCCTGCTTGCTGCCGGGTGCGGCGGCGATGGACTTCCACTGTTTCACGAAACACTGAATGCTGTCATAGGCCCTGGCATAGCCCTCGGCTTGTGCAAGCCTTCAAAGAGTCGTTGAGCGGTTCTGCGCTGCGCTTTGGGCAGGTGCTGTTCAGTTTCCAGCCATTGCTCAAGGATGGATTGAAACCGGCTAAGTTTGGGCTGGGGTTGCCGGGCACGCTGGTAGGAGGGAGATGCGGTGGTTTTAAGGTACTTGCGTGCCGTAGGACGGGAGAGTTTAAGGTCACGGTCAATGGAACTGATACTTTCGTGACTAATGAGATGGCGACGCCGGATTTCGGCAATGATGTCCATGGATAACACCCCAGGTTTCTCCGGCGAAATACCGGATGGTTACACAACCGGGGTGGAAACTATTGGGCGCTGTTTACCCCGGAAACCTGGAAAGTTTTGCATGCTGATTTACAAGAAATCACGTGCTTTATGGATCAAACCCGCGGTGATTAGCTCTTGCCCTTATCCATCCCCTGATTGCTAGCCCAATCTAAGACCCATTGCCGTTGCTCTTGTGTTTCAGGAGAAACGGGATGGCGATGTATTTTATCCACGGACGACCATAGTTGCTGTAAATGAATGAGCGCGTCTTGCTCTGCCATCCCACCTTCAACTAAGTAACAACCCACCACGGTACCTGTTCGCCCAACTCCACCCCAGCAATGAACATAAACACAATGTCCCTGCCCGATTGCATGATGAATCGAATCCAGAATGGCCCGCATCAACAGTTTGTTTCTAGGAACTGATTTATCTGGAATCGCGAAGCGCATGTATCCAACAGGCAGGCCATTTAAGGCTAGCTCTGGCAGCAAATCATCATAGCGAGCAAGCTCTCCCTCTTGCGTTAAATCCACAAAAAAACTTACGCCAGCATTTAGATATTTCTGCAATTTTAGTTGGGATGTTTTGAGGTCTTGATCACGTGGATATTCCCCCGCCAGCAATTGTCCTGCTCTTACCCAATAACAATTTTGATTAGGGCATTCCATTTCAAACTCCTGACTTAAACAGCGTAAAGGAATGATCAAGTATCGATAGATGATCTGTGAACATGACATTTGCCATGCCCAATAAGTGATTAATCAAATCCACGCTGCTGCTGTACCATCCGCTGCAGAAACGCTCCATGCAGGCATGAATAGGTAGTAAACCAACTCGCTGGATCAAAAGCTCAAGGCAAGTCCATTGTACCATCGCCCTACCCACACAAAAATTGACGGGTAGTGCTACGTTTCCACGTCAAAAGGTGCATCATTTGTCCTTACAGTTGATTTAGAAGTATATTTTTCGTGTGAAGAGAAAATGGCATGGCAGCCATTTACAATGTAAATCAAAGTGAGCACCTACGTCCCCCAGCTTTTTCATCTGCGTCATCGAGGCGTCCATGCCGCAAAACTTAGCGCGCCACTTGCAGAAAGGGGCGGAACTTATACCTTGCTGGCGACACAGATCAGGAACGGTCGAATTGGTTTTGTTGTGAGGGGATTATCCATCTACTCTGGCGGATTCACCTTGTACAGAACGTTCTTGATGGCGATAGACTTGCATTTTCCTTGGTCACTGCTAGCAATGAACGTATCGGCATACTCGATGATCAAGTCATGAACATGCGTGGCCAGTTCATCGTCGTCTATCGAAGTCACCATCGACATGCACGTGTCCATGGCAGCAAAGCGGTTCATATTGACTGCACCAATAATAGCAATACGCAAAGCCTCTGTTCGATTGGCGAGGTCTGCGTGCGGGGTGTAGAAGACGAGCACCATGTTTCGGGCAATTGTCTCGGCATAAGCCCAACTGTAGTCGCCGCTCTCCACCATCACACGATAGCTCTTGAGTAATGCGGCTAGATAGTCTTCCGACAACTCATTGGCAACAAATCCAAAAATCTCATACGACAGCTTGAATCCAATCAGCTTTGCGTCTTCCTCATCTAAGGTCTGCAGCTCATCGATGAACTCTTTCACAATGGAGTCAGAGAAGTTATTGGTGCTGGAATAATGCGTTTCAATCGTGGTCCACAGACCAAAAGTCGTTGGCCGGCCCGTCTCGCGGCCATTGATCGCGTCGTAGGCATGCCGCAAGCTCACTCGCAGCGCATCGATAGATTGGTATCGTTGATCCTTCAGCGGCCGACAGCTTCGATCTATGATTGGTCGCAGTTGCCGCGGAATTTGCGAGTGTTCAAGGTGCAGAAGGATGGGATCCATGCCCGTCAGCAGCGTGTAGAACGACTTTCCCAGCATGAAGATGTCGCCTAGCGCATCGGGATGCTTAAACCCGCCGTTGAGGAATTCCGGTGGCAAGTAGCTCAGGGTGCCCCCATATTCAGCGGACCTTGTGAACTGAGTCAGTGAATCGACTTGAGAGCTCAAGCCGAAGTCCGAGACAACGAGCTTTTCCCCATTGAACAGGAAGTTTTGTGGCTTGATGTCGCGGTGAAAAACACCGTTATTATGTAGTACTTCAATGCAGTCCAACATGGCGAGGAAAACCCACTCTTGGCAAGCAATATCCGACTGAATTTGCGTGGCCATATTGAACAAATCACCCTGCTTGTAAAAGTCCATTACGAAATATGGGGGCTCGTGCTCTACGTTGAAGTGGTGCACCGTCACGACGTGATCACTGCCGCTGAAGCTGTGCATTAGGCGCACTTCTCGCTTAAATCGCTGGAGCGATGCCGTCGAAGTGTCCTTGCAGTATTTCAGTACTTTGGGCTTGCCGGTGGCGTCGGTCTGATCAATAACATGTAAGATCGACCCCATGCCTCCTGCTTCGCTGCAGATGTCCGTAACTAGAAACCGTCTATCAACAATCTGACCTTTAGAAATCACGTTATCCTCCCAAGCAACAAGCCATTTAAGCCAAGGGAGGGCCACTAGTCAAGCGAGTCTTGGGCTATATCGTCTCGAGTTTCTTTGTCGCCGCAAAGTCTGCTTTAGTCGAAGTGCAGAAGATGTAATTACTGGTTTAGTGTCTGAAATTGTAAGTGTTGCAGATAATAAATCTGGAGGAATTATTGCATCGAAGCGCCAATTGTTGGTCTTAGCGGTGTAAAATTTTTGCAAGGTGTTAGGGCGATATTAAAATTTCCTACTGCATTCGGATTTTGTATTCCTAAACATGTAAGATACCCCACGCATTAACCCTCGCTTGAAGGTGGCGAAATTGGCAAGCATTGTGCCGATGATTGAAGAATTTAGTTGGATCAGTTGAGTAAAACTCCGCAACCTGCGATGACTCAAATAAAGAAAATACACTAGGCAGCGTCCCACACATGCTTTTGCCTCCTCTTTACAAAGTATGGCACCCTAGGCAAAGACTTCTACGCAATATAGTGCTGTCTTACGACTCCCAGCGATGCCCTTTTCTGCAGCAAGCAGGTGCTCCGATTGGAACGAACCACGCGGGCAGGCTTTCTAATCTAATAGAAAACACAAAATCTGAACTAGTAGTCATGTTATCTCAATTATTAAGATGAAATTATGCTTTCAAAACTATCAGCGGTGGCATTGAAATCTGATTGCACGGCATAAAAAAACAATAGACCGAAGGTATACGGTCTATTGTTTTTATCAATATCTTTTTAAAGAAATTATAAATGATTAATTCTGATCTGCATCCCAATACCAGATTGTCGCACCATAACCAGAGTCAGGAAAATCCGGCATTAATCCACCCTGTTTAAACGAAGCACGGCTGTTTTGCTTGGCAGGGGTATACCAGTAGCCTGATTGCGGGCAAGGTTGGTTGGCTTCGCAGCGCTGCATAGCCACGTTGTTTTGAGGAAAAGGCACAACAACTGCATAGGCTACTGGCTCATCTGGAATATCAAAGCGCTTGAGCCATTGATCTGTAAGGTCAGGCGTAAAGCGAGCCTCACCCGCAATCGAGCCATAATGCAAATTGGATAGCTCAGCTACACGGGCAGGTTTTAGGATGCGGTTGGCAGCGATATAGCTGGCGGGTAGCGGGCCTTTTTCTACCCATCCCAGCTCCGGGTATTCACCCGTTTTGACCATGATGCCACCAGAGTAATTCAATAAGCTAAGCTCCTCTTGTTCTAACGCTGAAGCTAGCACATCTTTGCCGCCCAATTGAGGTAAATAACTATCCGATAAAATCGTGTACCAATTAATACTTTTAAAGCCTTCACGTAATTCGTCATGGCTAAGGCAGCTGCCAACATCAAAACATCTAAATTGCTCGGCGTGTTCTAGCTCTAAATTTTCATAGCGATGATATTCATTGCACTGCTGGAAGCCTAGTCCAGCATAGCCGTGCAAAGGTTGTAGCAAGCTAGCCCATTCGCGTAAGCGCTGCTCAAATATAATAAGGCCGTTGCCTTGCAGTTCCTCTATAGGTAAATAGATATTAAGGTACGAAATTCCTTTGTAATTTTTTTCTTTCCAGCCTGCCATTGAGTAAGCTTCTATAGCATAGCTGCCGACGAACTCATAGCCAGCGCCAGACGACCAAGTAAATTCAACAGGATGAGTCATAGGCAAGGTTCTTACCCATTCACTGCCGTTGGCATAATCGCTGGCGGAATAAGCGCGGATTCTGTCCTGCCTGTCACCCCAATAACCCCATTGAAGATGCTGACCATAATGCAGGTGAAATTCCTGCATCACTTGGGCAATCGCTTGGCGGCGGGCAGGAAGATAAGCACCGACCATGTAAAACACGGCCACTAAGCCGCCTTGTAAAGTTGTCTTATCTGGCTCGTCTTCGTCTACATAGGTAAAGTGCCAGCTAGCCTCTTCCCATTCATCAAAAAAGCTCATATCTACCCCTGTTTATTCTGGGATGAAAAATACATTCATCGAAATATCTTTATTCTGCGTATTTAATGGGCTGGCCGCTGCCTCATAAATGGCAGCGTTGGCGGCTAAAGTGCTGGCAATAATGGGTTTGGCTGGGAAGCGAATTAAGGTTTTACTCCCTCTTGCCAGTAAAACGATGCCATCGCCCAGTGTGGCAGTTTCTGCCATCGCGGCGACACCAAACCATGCTGCCCCAGCTGCTGCACCTGCCAAAGGAGCCGCCAGTGTAATTTCCAGGCTTTGTCTTGTGTGCTCTCTTTGCCGCTCTGCAGCTGCGGCTTGAGCGGGGTCGTAAGCACGTAAGACCGGCGTGCCTGCGGGTATTTGAGCGGGGACTAATTTGCGGCGCACTTGCTCCAGCTCTTGCTGAACTTCCCCCAAAAGCAAAGCGCCAGGAGCCAGCGCTTGGCGCAGCGGGAGAGGGGAATCTACTTTATTTTCTACATCACGAAACACTGGCTCACTCAGTCTTGCTTCCGTTAGCCAAGCACGACGTTTGCGCTTACCTATTTTGCATAGTTTTGTTTCGAGTAAGCGAAGTTTGTCTTTATCTCTAACCCCCCCAGCAATTTTTATGTAATCGTCTTTTTGATCGCGCCACAGTTGATCATTCCCAAACTTCATTTCAATCACAAAAGCAATGTTTGCGGGGGTAAACAGCGCCGAACCGCTCAGGCTTTTGTAATCTTTAAAGCGGATCACATCAGGAATGCGTAACAAGCCTGGTAGCTTAACTCTGCCTTGTTTATTCAGGCCAAATACCCCAGCAGTTTCCACGTTGATCAGCATATTAATCTGACGAAAATCAGCCGGGGACAGGTTATCTTCCAGCATTTTTTTCGTAAGCACTGCATCAAATAGAGACAGCTCTACCCCCATATCCAGCACTGCACGCTTATGAGAAATTTCATAAAAATTCATCGGCATAGTTGATGGGCGATGTGGCTCATCATTACTCATAATCGGCTTAGGGCCACCCGGTGCCCCCATATCAAAGCCGACCTCTCCGTAGTAAGGCCACTTCCATTTATTAAACTTACAATCTAAAGACACCCACTTAGAAACCTGGCGCTGATAGCGGGGAGTGCCATTTTTGGCCATCAGAGGGAAGCGCTGAGCAAAGCCTGCTTTCTGGCAGAGATACCACAAATCCATAGGATTCATCACAGGCAGCGTTGTGCCCGCCTGTGCAGGCGTTTTGGTCGTGGTTTTACGGCCACTGGCAGGTGTTTGTGAGCTTTTTTTGGGAGGGTTAGCCATTTAAATTTCCTCCTGATTGTCTGCGGAATCTTCGGCTTTTGTTAGATCAATAAAATCCAATTGATGTGCCGTTGTGCCGTCCCAATATCGAGCTTGCAACAGGTCCAATTCATCTTTTTTAGGCAGCGCTTTAGCTTGTACTGGGTCAGTTTGCTCCGAGTGAGCGACTTGGGTTTCGCCCTTGTCATCGGTTTTGCTTTTGATCACGCCTCCGTCAGGCAAGGCCATTTGGTAAGGATGATTTGGCAATACCTTGCCCTTTGCATTTTTAAGAATAAAGAACTCTTGGAACTTCCCGTTCTTAGGTAAATCAGGGAGTTCTACGCTTAGCTTCGCAGGCCCGCTCCAATCATGGCTCCCACCTTTAATACTGACTTTCCCCGGTGCATGAAGCTCTATTTTTCCGTCTTTGATGCGGATATAAGCGCCGCCTGCGGTCAGCAGGATTTCTTGCTTGGCGTTGAAGAGGCCCTTACCTTTGATGGCGGTGAATCTGGCGTTTTTGTCGGCGGTGATTTCGATGTCGTCGCTTTGCGCCTGCATTTGCAGCTGGCCTTTGGCGGCGATCAGCTTCATGGTGATTTTGTCTTTAATGCCGCCGGTAAACAGGCTGATGTGCTGGCCGACGTTATGAATCCAGCGGCGGCCGGTGCTTTGGTTGGTGTCTCTTTGGGCGACCTGGTCCAGGTTGCTGCCTGCGCTAATGGTCTGGCTTTGCGGGGTGGTGATGGCTACGCCATCCTCGCCGTGCAGCAGGATGATTTTTTGCTGGCCTGCCTGCTCTTTAGATTTAGTTTTGCCGTCTTTATCGGTGTTGCTGCCCGCTTCAAAGCTTTTGCTGGCGTGCACGTGGTGGTAAAGATGGCCGTGGCTGGCTTTGTCGCCGGGGCTGTTGTCGGGCTTGATGGTTTGTTCATCGTCGCCGGTTTCGATGGTGTCGGCGAGTTGTTTGGTGGCGTACTCGCCGAGGTTTTTGGCGGTTTCCAGGGCTGATTCCAGCTGGCTTTGGGCTGGGCTGCGGTCTAGCTGTTTGCCGCTGGCGCCGCCTTTGGCTTCGGTGCTGATGAGTAAGCCGCTGGCGCGAATGGCACCTTGTTTATCGGTGCGCAGCTCAAAGCCTTCGCCGCGAGGCTCGCCTTTGCCATCTGTGCGCGGGTGGATCAGATAGCCAAGGTTGAGCTGGGTTTTACCGTGCTCGCTGGATAATTTGGTGCGGACTTCGCCTTTGGTGTCGTCAAACAGCAGCTCGCCGTATTGGCCGCCTTCATGTTCTTTGGTCTTGATGCCGGATAGTGTTTTGTTGGCGGGTAAAGCGCCTGCGCCGCTGAATGTCGGCACCGGGTGGCTGCCGTTATAGACCACGGCGGTGACGATGGGGCGGTCGATATCGCCTTCGATAAAGTCGACTAAAACTTCCTGGCCGATGCGCGGAATAAACTGGTGACCAAAGCCTGCACCGGCACTTGGCATGGAGACACGTATCCAGCAGGATGATTTGTCATCCAGGTTTGCACCAAACTCCGGATGCTCTGCGGCACGCTGCCAGTGGAATTGCACCTTAATCCGGCCTTGCTCGTCGGTATGCACCTCCGATCCGGCGGGGCCAACCACGGTGGCGGTTTGTACGCCAAAGCTTTTGGGTTTGCTCAGTGGCTCATGGGCAAAGGCGGGGGTAATCGGCTGGCCGCGTCTTTGGGCGGTGAAATCGGCCTGGTAGGGCTTGGCATCTGCTGCGCCTGCGGCCAGCAGGCTGGGGGAAACTTGCAGTAGTTGCTGGGTCAGATCCGCCGGCAGATTATTCTGCGCAGTGAATTTTAGCTCGGTAATGGCGAATTCGCGCTGCTCGGCCGCATCCCATTCGTGAGCGGGATGGTCTTCTAATCTGAACCATTGCCCGGCTTGCAGGCTGCGCAAAGTGCCAGAGCCAGTAAATGATTTCTTTTGCCCGTCTAAGGCCTGCTGACGCAAATTGGCGTAGTGGCTTAGGCCTTCGGCATCGCTGGCGTAATAGTGCGTCTGGGCATCGTAATCTTCAAAGCTGGATTGAATTTGCTGCCCGCCATCGCCCTGGTCTACCGCGCTCTGATCGGCGGTGTGGCTGGTGTTGGCGGCTTTGTAATTAAAGCTGGCAAGCGATACCGAGCTGCTGCCCACCTGACGCTGGCTGTTCCACTCGGTAAGGGCATCGCTTTCTTCGGTGGCATCGGCGCGGTGAAAGCGCACCTGGCTATCTTGCGCCTCGGGTACGGCAAAGGCATCGTCAAAGACGACAAGCTGCACCTGGGGATTGTCACCCGGCTGATGAGCAAAGCGCCACGCTAAGCCTTCCTCTTGCATCAGCCGTACTAAAAAATCGTAATCAGACTCGCGGTATTGCAGGCAATAAGAGCGCGGGCCGTGCGTGCCGGATAATTTGAAATCCAGCGTTTGCACCGATGCAAACACAGGGTTTTTAGCCTGATGCTCGGCCAGTACCTGCTTCACGATATCCGGCACGGATAAATCCTGGAACACGCGGGAAGTGCGCCGATAGCGGAGTAAGGCAAACGGTGGCTCTACCGTTAGCGCGTACTTTGCAAAGCCCCCATCAGATCCCAGCAACTGCGCTTGGGATATCACGCCACAGCGCTCAATCTCGCTGCCATTGGCATCGGCCACAGATAAAACAATGGGCAGGCCCAGTAAGGATTTAAGCTCTAAGCTGCCGTCGGGCGACAAGCAATCAATCTGATAGCGATAAGCCTGATTCATCCCCTCGCTGCCGCTGACCTGCTGCGGCAACAGCTGCTCAACCCACGCCGCCCCGTCGCCAAGTTGCAGGCTGATAAGGCGTTGATCCTGATTAAAGGCCGCGGCAAAAGAAGCAAGGAGATCAACAGTCATAAGAAACCAAGGACTTACAGGAAGTCTTTTATATTACATGAAGCTTTGTGATTGCCGATATTGCTTTCAAATATTGTATGGTGTGATTATGAACATGGTTGCATTTTGTAAGGTATTTCGCTTATTACGATGTAGAGACGAGCGCCTAAGTGGCAGTATGCAAGCTTTTAGTCTCGAGCTGTACGATGGCTTTGTTGAATCAATGCAAGAAATCCCTGAGCCACTCCTTTGGATATGAGCATCATTGCCAAGACTTTGATGTGGCGTTTATCAATCTACCAACAAAAGCAAGGTGGTTCAACGTTTCCTGGCGGCCCGTAATTCAGCCCCAAGGTTGCTGACTTCTTTTGCCTCTTTTTCATACCAAATAATTCGTTCGACTACAGCGAGGGGCTCATCATCATAGGGCTGCGGAACTGTAGCCTTATACATATAGTTGTAACTATGAGGAAAAATCAAATATCCCTCGCCTAGCTCCTGCAAGGGATTTGCAATAGGCATGAGCCATTTTTGTTGAACATATTCATCTAGAAGGTCGCAATAAAGATGCTTGATGATTAGTGCAATTTCTAATGCGCATGCTAGATAAGCCTCCCGAAATAGAGCTCCTAAGGCCGCCAACTGATCTAGCGAGGTTGGGCTTTCTTTAATGACTGTATTTAATATCTTCTCGTAGAGGGCAAATGGGCTATTCGTTTCATCTACAGATATGGTTAAGCCACTTTTTTTAACATCAGTATATGCTTGGCAGTGAAAGCCAAACTCGCCATCAGAATCCAGTCTTGTAAGTCCTAAACGCTTTAGCATTTTTTGAGCGATTTGGTTGTAAACCGCAATATCTGCGTCATCCCTAGTGAGTAATTGCCAGTACGGGGAATGAAAAATCTCTGCAGTGCCTGCGAAGGCATCTTCTTCATCTACTAGCTTAATCAGATCGAAATCTCGCTTGGGATGCTTTCCATTGGATGGAAGTGTTCCATTCAATCGTATGGTTTCAAAGATGCGAGTTCGTTTTTGAGGATCTTCTGGTCGCCGCCCCAATTTTTCTAAGAAAAATAAATCTAATTGATAGTCGCTGAGTGAGGTGCGTGCCTTGACTGAGTAGTACCAGAACCTTGCTCGTAAGCGCTCCACAGGTGTTGCGCAGGGGCGTCCTCGGAGTTGATTTTTTATTGGTGTCATGAAATTCCCCATTTCATCGCAATTGGTATTGTGAAAATGGCAATTTTATATCCTCTTTCACAATACCATTAATTTTGCTATTACTCGTAGTCCTGATCGTTTTTTATCGGAACTCATCTAACTATGGATGCTTCATTTGGATCATTTGAAGAATTGCATCATAGCCTGCTTGATGGCTATGGCCCCTTGCTGAGTGATGCGGTGCTCTGGCGTGCACTTGGTTTCAAGACTTGGGCAGGATTCGATAAGGCAATTCGAAATGGGAAAATTGAGGTGAGGGTTTTTACGATGCCTGGACGACGGGGTAGGTATGCATTAACGCTTGAGGTTGCTAAATGGCTTTGGAATCTACGTTCTGAGGGACTTATGCCACATTCATTAGATTCAAAGTTGGAGAATCATCGCTAGGTGGTGTTGCAACCGGGAGTTTAAGAAACGTGATATGCACCTACTTGAGGGGGCTATTTTTTTAATTAGTTGGCCGAGAGAGGCTAATCAGATGAAAGCAGGAGATTTTTCTATGACATAAAAAAGGCAAGCCACTGGCTTGCCCCCTTATAGCAGTTGCATGATGCAAGCGCCCTAGACAAGCCAAGTATCGTCTGCCGCCACAGGGTGGTCAAGCCATTTATCCCCGGTAAACCGAAAAAACGGACAGCAAAACGCTGAACGGCGGAGTAGTTCGTCCCAAATTTTCAAATTAATTTAATTATGCGTGGTTACGCAGGGAGAAGTATTGCTTGCGTAATTGGGAGCAGACGATATGCGTGTACGTAAAGTAGTCACACGTCGCGGACGACGTTTCCGCGGCTATTTCGCATCTTCAAAAATGGGAGATACCGTCCATTGGGAATCTTTGCTGGAAAAAGATGCCCTGTTGTTATTGGAGCTGTCACCCGGCGTGGCGGCTTACCAAGAGCAGCCTGAGGTGATTGAATACTTCGATGGCGAGCAGTTTCGGGAATACATTCCTGACCTGAAGGTTGTTTTACTGGATGGCACCATTCGCTATATCGAGGTTAAACCCTTTGATCAATTAGCCCGGCCGAGTATCCGGAAAAAATACGAAGCGATAGCCCTCCATTTTCAGTCAATCCAGTCTCCCTACCGGATTGTGACTGAGGTCGAGATTCGCCGAGAGCCACTATTTAGTAATTTGCAATTGTTGGCTTATGCGCATGCACACCCCTGGCATGAGCAACCCACCGATTTTGATCTGCGCATGGCATTTCAAGGGCAAACAAAACTACCACTTTCAGCGGTGCAACAGTTCTGGAATTTGGGTGCTTTGTATCGCATGATTGCAACTGGTCGGTTGAGTTGCAATCTGGAATTACCACTGGATGGGTTCAGCAGCATCGGCCTGCCCGAAGGAGGCCGTGATGAAACGATTTACCTCTAAACGCGGCCTCGGATTTCGTGATCCAAACAACAAACTTTGGTTAATTGAACGGCGGTTGCCCAGTGGAAAAATTCAGCTCATCGCTGAGGATGGTGAAATCCTGAATTTGCAGTACGCCGAATTGCTGTCGCGTTGGCAGAGCCAAGAATGGCAAATTGATGAAGCTTCGCTGGCAGAATTGGGGAACGCCATTTATGTCGTTACGCCTCGTGATTTGTCGACTTATCCGCCGGAACAGCAAGCGATTGCAAAACGCCGATTTCATTATCTGAAAATCGTGGATCCAGAGAAAACGCCGTACAACGCCAACGTCTGGTCGGAACTGATTGTTCAAGCATCTAAATTGATTGGTGATGCTAAGCCACCGTGCGCATCTTCTGTCGCTGTATGGTGGGGGCGGTTTAGGGCGACCAAATCTATTCTCAAGCTGATCCCATATTCTAAGCCATCGTCCGCGCATCAGCATAAGCCTGGGTTCCTGATTTTTGAACAAGTGATCGCTGCAGTGTATTTGACTGACCAGAAATTGCCAAAGCTGGCGGTCGTCGAGGCAATGCAGAGGCAGGTTAAGGCCATCAATAATGGCTTGCCGGAAAACAGTCAAATTAAATGTCCGGGCAGGACAACGATTTATCGGTGGTTAGAAGCACTGGAACAAGATTTAGTTGATTTAAAGCGCGAAGGCGCTGAATTTGCCCGCATGAAATACCGTGCAGCCATCGGTACGGTAGAAACAAACGCGATTCTGCAACGTTTCGAGATCGACCATACCCCGATTGATGTTCTCGTGGTGGATCTCGTATTGGGCATTGCCAATGGCCGGCCTTATTTAACGATGGCCATTGATCGTTACTCTCGGTTGATCGTGGGTTTCTATGTTTCGTTCCGGGATCCGAGCGCTAATAGCGTTCTGCAGTGTTTGAAACGGGCGATTCTGCCTAAGGATGTCGTCCTGAAACGCTTTCCGGATATCAAGCAGCCATGGCCTGCATTTGGAATTCCAGAGCTGATTGCTGTTGATAATGGTCCTGATTTACAAAGCATCGCTGTTGAAGTTGCAGGCAAGGAATTGGGAATAAATACTCTGTTTTGCCCTATTAAAAGTGGCGATAAAAAAGGGTCGATTGAGCGTTTTTTGCGGACTCAAAATTCTGGGTTACTGCATCGCATGCCCGGCACGGTGTTTTCCAATCCGGATGAGCGCGGTGACTATCAATCCGAAAAAGAAGCTGCTATCGACTTTAATGCGTTAGTACATATTCTGACCAAGTGGATTGTGGATGTATACAACGTGACGCCACATCGCGGCTTGAATGGTCGACGTCCTCTGGATGTTTGGATTGAATCCGCGCAAAAACGATTGATTGAACTTCCTCTTAATCCGCAGCAATTGGATGTCATTGTTGGGATCGCGGCCAAACGAACCTTGTTTCATTACGGCATCGAACTGGACGGTTTGCAGTACAACAGTCTGCAATTACAGGAAATCCGGCGTAGAACGGGCAAGAATATCAAACTTGACCTGAAATTCCACGAAGATGATGTGGGATACATCCATGTTCTGGATCCAGATCGCAAGGAATACCTGCGCGTTCCCGCCAAGCTAGCTGGGTATGCCAACGGACTGAATCGCGAACAGCATCGACAGATTCGGGAGCATACGCGGAGCAAGCTGGGTGAAAACTGCACGGCAGATCAGTTACTGGACGCGAAGAAAGAGGTCGAAGATCTGATTCGTGAATCCATTCAGCACAAGAAAATGGTGCGTCGTAAAAAAGCAGCTCAAACCGTGCAACATGACAGTGAAGCCGTTCTCGCAGGCAAGAACCCACTGGAGGAAGCACGTAAACCACATAAACCACGTCCAGCACGGCCACCAGAGGACATGCCTGCAGGGCTGGATGATGACCTTCCCGTGTTTACTTCAACTAAAAAAGGGGGCATCTGATCATGGACCCGATTGACATCATTGCAAGCTTTGCTCCTGATGAAGGACGAGACCCCCGGAGGTCATTAGGTTTTCGCTTAAATTCTATTCCTATAGTGCATCACAGATTTAAGAGCAGTATTTTTCAGATTGCTGAACTACATCAGCGGCAGCGCAACGGTAGCCCTGGTGCGGGAATTACGTTGTGTGGGATGTCAGGCGTTGGCAAGAGCACAATATTAGATGCCTATACGGCACAATTTCCACGTTACTTTGAGACGCATAGCACTCGGATTCCGGTATTGCAGGCAACTGTGCCATCAGCGCCAACTGTACGCAGCCTAGCTGGCAGTATTCTTGAGGCTATGGGAGACCAAAGGTCACACCGAGGCACAGCTCCGGAAAAAACCACCCGGATCCGTGCATTTTTCAAGCGCTGTGGTGTTGAACTGTTGTTGCTTGATGAGTTTCAGCACTTATTCTACGCCCCGAATGCGACGGCATTTCGAGATGTAACGGATTGGCTGAAAAATCTGCTGGAGGAAAACCGAACGGGCATGGTCGCGTGTGGTTTGCGTGCAAGCGAATATGTTATCGACAGCAATGAGCAACTGGCTCGGCGGTTCTCGCAGCGGATACGCATTGAGCCCTTTTCGTTTGAGGATGAGGCCGATTTTCGGGAGTTTAGAGGGATTTTACGAGCGTTTGAAGCGTGCTTGCCGATTCCACCTGCAACCCCTTTGCACGAAACAAATCTGGCACGGCGTTTTTTGGTCGGCAGCTATGGCTTGCTGGATTATGTGATCAAAATCCTTGAAGGCGCAGTCTCTGCGGCCAACCTAGCCAAAGTAGATACGCTGGACCTTGATGTCTATGCTGCCGGTTTCCGCAACCGAGTGTGGCTGGATGTGCCAGATCGGCTTAACCCCTTTCATGAAGAGTCGCCGCTGCGTCCGCTTGACCGGCCGGGGGAATTGTTTCATCTGCATGTCAGGCAGGAAATCGTCGGTTCTCCCGTGGCTAACAAGCTGGGCCTGAGTCTTGGTAAGGGGGGCGCATGATGAATGAACTTGTTATGGCTACACCTGACCTATTGATTCGTCCTTGCCCTACAACCACCGAGGGTCCAACTGGATACATGTTCCGATTGGCTGAAACCAATTTTATGCGTCCACGCGATTTGATCGAAATGGGTATAACGCTGCAACCCGAAGTGCTATTGCAACATCAGTTGTTACCAAAGGAGGTGCTTTTTCCGGAGCTGCATGCGTATATGGCTCGAATGCATACATTGCGTTCAGAGCAGTCGGCAATTTGGAATCAGCGCTATGCCCGATTTTGTCCGTTATGCCTCATTGCCGAACCGGTTTGGCAGGCCAGTTGGGAGGTGTTCTTTTTTGATGCCTGCCCACATCACGGCGTTTGGCTGGTTGATCAATGTTCAACATGCGGTGAGCATTTGGACTGGCACCGAGACTCGCTAGTTCGCTGCAAATGTGGTTCGGATCTTCGGGAGGAAAAAGCGGAAGAGGCTCCTTGGTTTGTAAAGAGGCTCTCTATGGTGATTGAGCAAGGTTTGTTAGGTAAGCCATTACCAGACTATCCATGTGCATATCCATTCGCTGGGCTAGGCCCCTTGCAATTGCAAGTGTTGGTTCGATATCTCGGTGCTTATCTAGATCCGCAGGCTGGCCCCAAACCATTGAAAATTCGTAATGCCGGTTTGCTGGAAATTTCATGGCCGATCACGACATTGGCTGCGCAAATTCTGTTTGAGTGGCCAACCGGATTTGATCAAGCGTTTACCTTGCTTCTCAAGGATGCTAAGTCTGAATCAGCCACGCTGCGTGGGATTTTCGACCAAGCTTACGACTATATATATAAGGGGGCGATTCGATCCAGTGTGTTTTTACCAGTTCGGGAAGCATTCGAAGCTTGGATGGCCGAGCATTGGCCAAATGGAGCCAATCATCGTAACCGTCGTTTGGCCTCCAGTCTATTGGCTGATATGCAATGGATCTCGGGCAAGGCTGCGCAGGATCAGTTGGGTATTTCTCGGGCTCGTTTACGTTTTTTGATTCAGCACGGAGAGCTAGAGGGGCAGGAAATGATTACTGCAGCAGGTCGGCGGAGACTGATGGTGCGCAAAGACCATTTTACTCAGTTGGAAGACAAGCTTGCAGGGGAAATTACTATGACTAAGGCGATGGAAGTTCTTGGGTTACCCAAGGTGCGGTTGCGGCGAATCCTCAAGCTACTTTTCCCATCAGCGAGGCGGGTCAATGATCAGCTTTTCTTGCCATGGTGCATCTCGCGGCAAGAAGTTTATTACTTGGTCGATCTTGGCGAGGAATTGCCGCATATTCAGGTGATTGAAGACTCTCACATTACACTCTGGCATGTTCTGAAGTTCTGGCAGTGGAATGCAGATGAAGTGGTTTCCCTTATCGAAGCCATACGGACGGGAGTAATTCATATTTTGTCTGTTTGGGGCGGTACTTCAGGAATTGCATGCTGGGTGTTTGATCGAGCGGATCTGAAGCGTTGGCATACCTCACTGGATAATGGTCGGGCCAACTGGGTTACTATTCCTGAGCTGGCTGAACTATTGTGCGTGAAACAGCAGGTTGCCTACTGGTTGACACAGAACGGCTTCATTCCGTCGGTTAAGCTTGGTACACTTATGCATGTCGGCTCGCGAGTGAAGAAGAAAGATATCGATCGTTTTCTTCAGACACATATTTTTGGAACTGAAATCGCAGATCGGATTGGTCGCTCCCCCCGCAAAATAATGCATATGTTGGCGGATACGAATATCTATCCTTTACGCGGGGATAGTACTGAGTCTTGTCGGCAGGCTGTATATATTAAATCAGATGTCTTGATGCGGTTTTTGGAGCGCTACGCCGTTGTTTCAGAAGATGAATCAGCCAAGCTTCGAGGTACGACGCGAAAGCGGAAAAAAGCCTGGGAGAGGATAATCTATGAGAATGGTACAGAGATTTCTGACCCGTCCCATTTTCGTCTAGATTGACCTTAATTCTGCTAGCTCTGTATTCCAATCGAAATGGGATCCTACAATGGTGTAGGATCCCATTAACTTCTGGATATTTCCCTTTTTTCTAGATTTTTGGGATTTCAGTTTGAAGCTAAAAAAGCCCCGGAAGGGGCTTTTTTTGTTGAGCAGTTTCCCTATTTATACAGAAAAACATAGTAGGATTTGTAATAGTTACTATAGGATTCTAACGGAGACTTGACCATTGCAGTCATTAATTTAGCTGGCGACTTGGTTAAGACTGCAATGGTGAGGTGATCTGCCGTTCAATGAGTCATCATGGCTGTAATCCATAGAGTGAATTAACACCTCTTCCTTTAACTTGCACTTGTCACACGGATGCGTCATCTTCAGAATCTAGCGGAGCTGGGTCAAGTTCGAAGTAGGTGTAGCTTGGTTCGCGTCTGAGTCCTTCGGCTGGAGACGTGCGCACCAATTGCCGGTTCGCTGAGTCGAAGGTTATGCCGTCCACCAGACACGCCTCTGCAACGCGCGGGTTGTAGCCGTGCAGCCAAACAAAGTTTTTCCTCGTCCAAGCCAGCACGGCTCTTTGAAGAGCTCGGCTGTCCTTATCGTTGTCGTCCTGCCTAATAGTGAGTCCCATCACGTTCAGGCAAAAGCCTAGAATCTTTGCTCCTTTGAAGTTAGGGAAGCGCTTCATGTAGGTAATTTCGTCGTACAGGAGTCGTCGTACCTTGAACTTCACCACCTTGCCGGCAGGGCCATCGAGACAATTGAAGTTGAATAGTTCGCCCCACACTGAGTTGTGCTGGATCGACCAGCATCCCCGCTGTGGCGATCTGACCGCCGAAGCGTGGAAGATGACTTCGAAAATCATGCTGGCAATGTGATCGTAGAAGGTCTCGCGTGGGTGGCCGTGTTTCTCTCTAACGCGAATACGAACTTGGTCGTGAACTCCTTTCTCGTCAAGAATCTTGACAGCGTCCTTTACGAACTCGACGACGACGTCAAGACGGCGGGACGAGTCGCTGTCCCAAATGCTAGTAAGTTCGTTTAATGTGTAGAGGTCTGAGGCAGCGTTTTCGATGTAGCCCTTGGCGCGATACAGCACGAACGAATGGCCTCCTTGCCCCTCTTTGACGTAGCTACGTAAAGTCATCAACACCACCCTGCAGTAAGCCTTCCACTGTTCAGCATCCCATTCCCTCTTACCGTATATATCGGGGTCAAGGAGGGTCCCGATCGTCTCGACCATTTGATAGTGAGTGAACATCGCTTGGCTGAGAGGCTTGTGATAACCGATTAGACCCGACTCATAGCCCTCAGCCTCGTGGTAGAGGAACGAGTCCTTGTTTGCCAGTGCCTCGTTCACTATGTTCTTGGCGAAGGTCTCTACCTGAATGCCGTGCTTATTCATGTCGGCCATTGCTTGGAAAATGGCTAGCGCCGTGCTTGGCGACGACTCGACGATTGCACGGCACAACCTTTTATCGGCAATGAGCAGAAGCAGATCGTTGGCGTATCCCTTCACCTTCGGGGGCGGCTTCTTTTCGTTTTCCTGCTCAAGCCGATAGTTCTTTAGTCTGCCTCTGTCCGTGGCGTAGTGGACTAGGGCTCTAGCCGAGTAGGCAAGTTCGTCAGCGATGACGGCGAGCTCTGCCGGAGAGCCTTTGAGGAT
Organism: Iodobacter violaceini; assembly: GCF_011601265.1. GTDB lineage: Bacteria > Pseudomonadota > Gammaproteobacteria > Burkholderiales > Chitinibacteraceae > Iodobacter > Iodobacter violaceini. Next base: position 136,196 of record NZ_JAAOLX010000007.1, on the reverse strand, counting down.
AAATCGATACAAGGTCTGTGCGAAGCGCTCGGCATTATACCTACCGTATATGGGAGGTCGGATGAATGCGAACCATGTCCATGTGAGGAAGGTTAGTAGGAACAATCCGCCTAGGACTGCTTGCCACGACGCAGGCGTCAGGAGGTTCCCCTTTGGTACTAGCCACTGCTCAGCACGCCAGAGGTCCGTAAGCAACGTGAGTACACCAATAGTGGCGACAACTGAGAAAGTAATGCCTTGCAGTGAAATGGGGGCAGTCCGGACTCGGAATCGGTAGCGAACGTCGGCGATTGTCCAAACCAGCATCATGAGAGCGAGGCCCGCGAGAAATTCTGAGAAGCCAAAAAATTTCAGCCCATTTCTATTTAGCTGGACAAAGCAAAAGCCCCACATACATTGATCAGCTCCCATAAGAATCTCCTTTTACTGTTTGATCCTCCCCATTTGGACGATCATTACAAGGTCATATAATCGCTCCTAATGTGAAAGCATAACAAATTACCCAATATGTTGATGGTTATTTAATAAATGCCATTACACACAAATCCATTGATTGAACTTTGGGGTTGAAACTATTCTGCAACGTTTATATTAGGATCACTTTTTTTAATACTCTCAATCCTCATTTGCTCCTTTGTTCTAATTTTTTCCTTGCCGTCATTTGCTTAATCAAATGATGTATAGCGTTTTAAGTGGGGCCATTGAGGGTAAGGCTTAAAGCCATTTCAGTGCCTCCGGCACGTTGATTTTGGTGCGGGATCCCCGCTGGGACTCACTTTCTTGCTTCGCCAAGAAAGTAAGCAAAGAAGGCGACCCCACGAAGCACGAAGGCCCCTCATCTGCGGACAATCGAGCGGCGGCTGCGGAACTCGCTTCGCTAAAACAGCGCGGTAGGTTGGGCTAAAGCTTTATCAGCCCAACATTTGCATTGGTCGAGACGCGTTGGGTAGATAAAACATTCCCAATTTATTTGCCAGGGATTACTTCACTTTTAGTGCCTTCGGCACCTTGATTTAGGTGCGGGTGTCCCCCGCTGGGGACTTACTTTCTTGCTTCGCCAAGAAAGTAAGCAAAGAAGGCGACCCCGGAAGCACGAAGGCCCCTCATCTGCGGACAATCGAGCGGCGGCTGCGGAACTCGCTCGCAGGCTCGCTCAAACAGTCCTCGCCGAAACCCCGCCCGCTTGTTCCTCGCTTCGGCGTGCTTCAAGGGGATTCTTAAGCCCTATGCACCTAGCGCAGCATGGATATTCTTTCTTTGTGTGCAGCGGGGAATTAGTTAAAGCAAGGTATTACGCCATATAGATTTAAAAACTATGTCGTTAATGCTTTTATTTTCATTAACAAGTATTTGATTGGTTTTAATTTCTGAAGATTAAAATTAAGTTTTTGAAATCAGCAATCAGCAATCAGCTTGGAATACTATAAACGCGCTCTTTGCATGGGGCTTTAGAGTCCCCTTGAAGCACGCCGAGCGAGGAACAAGCGGGGTGGGGTAGTCGTCAATTCGTGTTTGAGCGAAGCGAGTTGAATTGACGCCGCCTCGATTGTCCGCAGCGAGGGGATTTCGTGCTTCGTGGGGCGGCCTTCTTTCGCTTCCTTTCTTGGCCGTTCAAGAAAGGAAGGCCCCTGCGGGGGCACCCGCACCTAAATCAACGTGCCGAAGGCACTTAAAAAGCTTCTCAAGCTTGATCTGCTGGCTGGATTCCCACCCCCTCCCCAATATGCACCGCCAACCAAACCGCCCCATCGCTCACTTCCAGCACGGTGTGTGGGGTTTGGGCAGGGATGAACAGGTAGTCGCCGCTGTGCAGGGCCACGGTTTTACCGGCTGCATCCAGCCTGGCTTCGCCCTGAAGCAGCAGCACCCATTCGTCCTGTGGCTGGATGTATTCGCTGTGGGCGATGCGGGGGGAGCTGATGATGCGCTCGATCAGCAGGCCGGGCTGGGTGTGCAAAGGCTCGAAACGCTCGCCGGTGGCTGGCGGGCTGCTTTCGTGAAAGATATTTTGCTGCATTGTGGTCTCTGCGAATGTTGGTTAAAGGCTGTGTTGATTCTAATCTGCAAGACAGCGCTGTATTCATTGCCTGCAGACAAAAATGGATTCAGGTCTTGGGTTTTTCACCCGCTTCGCGAATAGCTTGCTGTTACCCAATCCTCTGATCCGCCTCAATTGAATTTGCAATGTATTCACGCAGCCATTGGTGGGCCGGGTCGCGATGGGTGCGTTCGTGCCAGAGCATGGCCATTTCGAAGTTGGGCAGATCAAGTGGTGGCTCCAGCACTTGCAGTGTTTTACTGCCTTTGACTAAACGTGCAGGCAGCATGGCTACGAGGTTGGTGTTTTCTAATACTGATTTTAAAAACAGAAAGTGCGGCACAGAGAGCACTACTTTGCGCTGCAGGTCTTGTAGCGCCTCATCGGTTACCCCATAAAATCCTCCTCCGTCTGCAGAAACAATGGCGTGATCCAGCTCGCAAAACTGGGCCAGCGTTGGCTTTTGTTTCAGGCTGGGGTGGTCTGCCCGGCTGACCAGTACATAGCGCTCCGAGAACAGTACCCGGCGGCGCAATCCCTGTGGTGATCCGGCACTGGTGTGGAAGGCCAGATCAATTTCCCCCTGTTCTGCTTGCCTGGCAATACGTGCGGGGGCCAGGTTCAGAACGGCAAGCCGGGTATTGGGCGCGGCGGTGCGTAAGCCGGGCAGGGCGGGCAGCAGGATGCTGGCTTCGCTGTAGTCGGCAGCGGCAATGCGCCATGTGTGCTTGGCCTCGGCCGGATTAAACGGGCTGGCCGGGGCTACCGCGTGTTCCAGGGCATTGAGTGCTTGCCGCAAAGGCTCGCGTAATTCTTCTGCTCTTGCGGTTGGCCGCATTCCCCTTGGGCCGGGCAGCAAAAGCGGGTCTGCAAATATCTCTCTTAACTTGGCTAAATGCACGCTGACCGATGGCTGGGACAGGTTCAGCCGCTGCGCCGCTCGCGTTACATTGTGTTCGGCAAGTAACACATCCAGCGTCAGCAATAAGTTGAGATCCAGCCTGCGGAGATTATTCATGCTAATACCTGGTATTTTGGGAATTCATTTTTAATATACCTGACAAAAACCTAAGCTGTGCATTCCTAAATCTTGAAAGCATCGCTATGAATATCCTGCTTGTTTATGCCCATCCTGAGCCGCAATCCTTGAATGGCTCGCTTAAGAATTTTGTTATCAAACACCTTGAGGGCTTAGGGCACTTTGTCCAGGTTTCAGACCTGTATGCCATGCAGTGGAAGGCCACGCTGGATGCCAGCGATTGCATGGCCAGGCAGGGCATACGTTTTGATCCGGCGCTGGATCATGCCTTTGAGAGCGGTACTCAGAGTGCAGATATTGCACTGGAGCAGGCTAAATTATTGTGGGCGGATGCGCTGATTTTGCAGTTCCCCCTGTGGTGGTTTTCTATGCCAGCCATTCTTAAGGGCTGGGCAGAGCGCGTTTATGCCTATGGTTTTGCTTATGGTGTTGGCGAGCATTCTGATGTCCGCTGGGGCGATCGATATGGGGAAGGTACGCTGGCAGGAAAGCGGGCAATGCTGATGGTCACCGCCGGAGGATGGGAGTCTCACTACAGCCCGCGCGGGATTAATGGGCCGATTGATGATCTGTTGTTCCCCATTCAGCATGGCATTTTGCATTACCCCGGCTTTGATGTTTTGCCCCCGTTTGTGCTTTATCAGACCAGCCGGATTGATGAGGCAAAGTTTGCCCGTGCTTGTGAAGCGCTGGGTCAGCGCCTTGATGATCTTTGGATCACGGCCCCCATCCCGTTTCGCCCGCAAAATGCAGGTGATTATGATATTCCCGCACTAACCCTAAAAGCAGATATCGCTCCGGATCAGCAGGGGTTTGCGCTGCACATTGGCAGATAATCATTTTTTTTTGTATTTAAACGTGGGCTGCAGTCCGTTGTATTGGCTTGTTTCTTTTTTGCTTTCAAATTGCTTTCTATATCTTGTCTTTGGTTTATAAATAATGCATGTGCTGGCTGGTATCAACTGCGGCCACGTTATGTTTTGCAAGGGCAGGGTTTTCAGATTCAGTTTGTTTTCAATAAAAAGAGGGTTGTTATGTTTAATGCTTTGCCTGATGGTTTGTCTTTGCGGCCTGCGCGCGATAGTGATTCGGCTTTTATTGCCAGCCTGTATCGCAGTGCCCGCCCGGATTTGCAGTGTATTGATGGTGATGCTGATTTGATTAATTCGGTGGCAGAGCAGCAGTATCAGGTTTTGCAGATAGGCACGGGGGATCATTTCCCGGGGGCGATGCATTTCATTGTGGAAAAAACGCGCTCAGCAGTGGGTGTGGTGATGACTGATTTTGGCCACAACGAGGTGCGGATTATTTTTCTGGCCTTGCTGCCCGAGGTGCGCGGGCTTGGCTATGGGCGGGGTGTGCTGCTGGGATTGCAGCAGGCTTCTGTTCAAGTCAAAACGCCGCTTGCGGTGGTTGTCTGGCATAACAACCCTCAGGCAAGGCTGCTTTACCAGCAGCTGGGTTTTGTAGTGGAAGAGCCGGGGGTGATGGCAGATAAGCTGGTATGGTATCCGCAGCATTCCCCGGCCAGGGCAAGGGTGTAATCAGTTGAACAGCAGTTGAAAATAGGCAAGGGAAGTGTCCCGCCCCAGCGGGGCTACCCGGCCTATCCATACAGAATGCAGCTGTTTGTATGCAGCGGGCTCTTCGGCAGGCAGCGCCAGGGTGCCGGTAGCATCAATAATATTGCCAGCGCCGTCTGAGCTGAGCTCAACCATAAATGGCAGGCGTTTGACGTTTAAGTAGCTGGGTAACTTTGTTTCGGGGCGCATGGTTACGGCATCTACCCGCATTGCTACCGGCGCCAGCTGCTCTGTCTGGAAATAACAAACTTTACCCAGCAGCGGTAGAAAATCCTCTGCACAAACGTTTCCCAGCATAGTGTTCTCCATCATGTGGCTGCGTATTCAAGGCCAAATTATTGCCTTACCGGGAATAACCCGCTGATGGCAATACAGAAATTCAGGGCAAGATAAGGATTCACCACATTAATGGCCTGGCCGCTCCCTGTTGGTGAGGTGCTGCCGCTGGCACTCAGCCCACCGACATTGATCGGATTACTTAACGTGGTTGACCAGATGGTGGCCAGCCCGGTACCTGCACCAGAAGCACCAATGAATGAGTTAGTGGCAGAGGGACTGCTCAGCGGGCTGGTGGCTGTGCCTGCGGCTTGAAAATTAACACTCAGGCTTTGCATGGCATGGCTATGGGCAGGCAGATTATTTACAAGCAGGGTAACAGCCTGGTGGCCCCCGGTATTACCAACGCTATACGCTGGCAAGGGGACGCTCGGCTGTGCCGGGCCAACACCGATGGGCATGCGTCCTGCAAGATTGGGCAGCATAAAGGTTTGCGCAGCAGTGCCTCCATAATGGTTGCCGAGAACGGCAAATAAGGCATTGTTTTGTGATACTTGTAAGGTTTGTCCCATGCATTGGGCCCAGTCTGGAGGCGGATAATCACAGCCAAATGCCAGAATAGTGCCAAGGTATGCTTCCATTTCTTACTCCTTTAAATTTAGCCTGCTTGTAAGCTTTAAAGAATATTAAAGTAATATTTTGTTCAGTTGCATTGTTAAATCTATTTCATGAAACTGTTAAATTCAAAATACTTTTTAAATATTTTGCTCTTGCTTCTTTCCGGTTTCGCTTACTTGCCCTGAGCATATAAAGGGGCCATTCCAACTGTATCCCCTTACTTTTATTAAATTGCGTCTGTTTATACTCAGGGCATATCTGTAGAGTTTCAGGCTTCTTTATGGGGATGCCTGATGCTGCTCACATCGCTGAATACATTTAAAAATAAGCTGTCTGATTTGCCACAAATGGCCTGGGGCCTGGCGGGGGCGCTGTTTGTTAATCGCCTTGGCGTGATGGTGAAGCTGTTTATGGCTTTGTATCTGCGTGAGGTGCTGGGGTTTTCGATTGATACTATCGGCTGGTTGCTGGCGTGCAGCGGGGCGGGTTTATTGCTGGGGTCTTACGCGATTGGTGTGCTGAGTGATCATATGCCCACAGGCAAACTGGCTGTGCGGCTGATGTTTGCCAGTGGTGTACTCTTGCTTAGCCTTACATTACTTGAGTCGCCATGGTTGCTGGCGCTGTTGTTGTTTTTATCCGGAGTGTGTGACGGGGGAGCGCGGCCTCTTAACCAGCGCCTGATTATGGAAAACTGCAGCCTGCCAGAGCGGCCACGGGCACAGGCTTTGAATCGGGTGGCGGTTAATTTGGCAGTGGCGATTGCGGGTGTGTTGGGCGGTGTATTGGCGCATTGGGATTACCGCTGGGTGTTTGTGGTGAGTGCAAGCATGTCTTTTGGGGCGGCTGGCTGGTTGCGCTGGGCTTTGCGGCGCTGGAGTGCTGTGCCGCTGGCGGGCAGTGCGCCAGCCGGGTCAGAGCAGGGGCTGGCCTCGCCTTATTCGGATTGGCCCTTTATGGTTTTTTTGCTGGTGGGGGTGATGCTGGGGCTGGCTTACGAAACGGTTAACAGCATGCTGGGCAATTATCTGCTGGATTTTTATCAGCTGGGTGCCGGGGCTTTAGGCTGGCAGTTTACGATTAATGGCCTGCTGGTGGTGGCTTTACAGATTCCATTAACCCGCGCCACAGAGCACTGGGGCGAGCGCGGCCAGCTTGCGCTTGGTGCTGTTTTGCTGGCGATTGGGCTGGGTATGCTGCCTTTTGGGGTGCAGTGGGGCTTTGCCTATGTTTGCCTTTCTACCGCGATTTGGACCATAGGTGAAATCTTGTTTATGCCCACAATGAGCGTGCTGGTGATGCTGCGTGCCGAGGGGCGTAAAAGCGGCCATTATTTTGGGCTTTACGGGGTGTGCTGGAGTGTCAGTATGCTGATTTCACCGGTATTCAGCAGCCAGATATACAGCCATTTTGGCGGGCATAGTGTTTGGTTTGCCTGTGCTGTGCTGGCTATTCTGGCGGTGCCGCTGATGGACAGGGCTGCAGTTAAAATGGCACCCTGTACGGTTTAAGATTTCATCTGGAAAAAACCAATCACGTCTTCCAGCTTTTGCGCGTGCATGGATAATTCATCCGATGTATTGGATAAATCTTCTGCGGCAATGGCGGTGGCCTGGGTGACATTGCTTAATTTAGTGGCGGATTGATTAATTTGCTCAATGCCAATAAATTGCTCGCGCGATGCGGCGGCAATTTCCTGCACTAAATCGGCTGTTTTTTTAATGGAAGGCACAATTTCGTTCAGTAATTCACCTGCGCGCTCGGCCTGCTCTACGCTGTTGCTGGCCAGAATGCTGATTTCCTGTGCGGCGGTCTGGCTGCGCTCGGCCAGTTTTCGTACTTCTGCAGCCACCACCGCAAAGCCCTTGCCTTGCTCGCCAGCGCGGGCTGCTTCAATGGCGGCGTTCAGGGCTAACAGATTAGTCTGATAGGCAATATCATCAATTATGCTGATTTTTTTGGCAATTTCGCGCATGGCCAATACTGTTTTTTTAACGGCTTCGCCACCTTCTATGGCATTCATGGATGAATGCGCGGAGATATCTTCGGTAATGCGGGTATTTTCATTGTTTTGCGCCACGGTGGCGGTCAGCTGCTCTAAATAGGCACTGGTTTCTTCAATACTGGTGGCTTGCTCCATGGCGTTGTAGGTGAGGTTTTTTGCTGATGTGCTGATTAAATGTGATGTTTTGGCCAGTAAATGTGATGCTTCGGATATTTCGGCCAATACCTCATGCAATTTTTCAATCATGCTGTGCAGTGCATAAAGCAGGCTGTTTTTATGATTAGCAGAAAATTCCCCGCGTAAATTGCCTGCCACAACTTCCATGATCAGACGTCTTGCCTCGCCGGGGCCACAGCCTATTCTATGGATAATGCCCATATAGGTTTGGGAAATAAATAAGGCGCATATAATGCACAATATCAGGGTGAAAATTGAAATAATATAAAAGAATTTTTGCTGTTGCTGGTGTTTTGGCTGAATGATTTCAGCATGCTTTTTTACCAGTGATTCAGATAATTGATTAATTAATTGTGTTTTTTGTGAAGGCTGATGGGAGGCGTTTAGGATCTCTTTCAGTAAAGATTGCTCTTTGGTGTTAAATCCGGCGGCAAGAAGCAATGTTCTTTCGTTAAATACATCTTCTTCATTTTTTATTTCATTAAAAATAATCTGGCTGTGTGCTTGCGCCGCAATATCATGGCCTGCATGTAATTGATTTACAATCCATAAGGCAGCGTGCTCTTGACGCTGTGCCAAATAAAGCTGATCTGAATTTGTTTTATTATAAAAAATAATCACATACAAAGCAGCTATAAAGCCCAGAAATAAAATGGCTCTGCTTATAAATATTTTTTTCATGGTGGGTATTGCCATTTTAACCCCCTGGTATTTGCTGCCCGCTATCGCCTGCCTATTATTGCCATCAATTCTCTGCATTTTGGGAGCAGACACCCCATTAAAACTAGCCCTTACCCTGTGCTTAAAGCAAGGCAGGATTGATATTTTGTGTTTAGGCCATATATAGAAAACAAGCCGGCAGACTGGCGGGCTGTTATTCATTTTTGCTTCAGGTAAACTGCGGCCTCGCTGGTTTTTGCCCGCATTTATCCGGTCCATCCTTTGCGTGGATGACCACCTGGAGATATATAAAAAATGACTCAAAATAACGCTCAGGCCATTGTTGTGGCTGCCCTGTACAAGTTTGTAACGCTGGCCGATTTTGAAGCGCTCAAAGAGCCGCTGTTGCAATCCATGCTGGATAACGAAGTAAAAGGCACTTTGCTGCTGGCTTTTGAAGGCATTAATGGCACGGTAGCTGGCTCCCGCGCCGGTATTGATGGCTTATTGGCATGGTTAAAAAGCGACGCACGCTTTATCGATCTGGATCACAAAGAATCTTATTGTGATGAGCAGCCGTTTTACCGCAGCAAGGTTAAATTAAAGAAAGAAATCGTCACCCTGGGCGTGCCGGGTGTGGATCCTAATCAGGCTGTGGGCACCTATGTAGAGCCTGAAGACTGGAATGCACTGATCAGCGATCCTGAAGTGCTGCTGATTGATACGCGCAACGATTATGAAGTGGCCATCGGCACGTTTGAGGGGGCCATTGATCCAAAAACGGCCAGCTTCCGTGAATTCCCTGATTATATTAAGCAGCATTTCGACCCTGCAAAACACAAGAAAGTGGCTATGTTTTGCACCGGCGGCATCCGCTGCGAAAAAGCCTCCAGCTATATGCTGGGCGAGGGCTTTGAAGAAGTCTTCCACCTTAAAGGCGGCATTCTTAAATACCTGGAAACAGTGAAGCAGGAAGAGAGCAAATGGGAAGGCGATTGTTTTGTATTTGATAACCGCGTGACCGTTCGCCACGATTTAAGCGAAGGCGATTTCGACCTCTGCCACGCCTGCCGCCAGCCGGTTTCGGCAGAAGAGCGCCAGTCACCGCATTACGTGGCCGGAATCAGTTGCCCGCACTGCTGGAATTCGCTGAGCGAAAAAACCAGAAACGGCGCGCGCGAGCGGCAAAAACAGATCGAGCTGGCTAAAAAACGTAATCAGCCCAATCCGCTTGGCCGCAATATGCGGGATGCGCAGGCTAAGGATTAAATTTCGGGCGGGATGTTTTACCCTCTCTGCGTCCTGGCAAGGCCATACGCTGGTGGGCGAAATTTAATCCTGTCTATTTAAGTGCACAGCGCAGGGGCGGTTAAAGCGGCTCCTGCGAAACCCTTAGCCTGGGCGCGTATTTTTACCTTCATAGGAAAACCCACTTGAAACACACCACGCCGCCCCGTTCAACGCTGCTTGTCATGTTCAGCATTATTTTACTGGCACATAGTTACCTGGGCATGCGTTTGTTCCCTGCTTTGGGTTTGCAGGGACCGGGCCTGTTGCTGGGCTGGCTTGCGCTTGTGGTTTCCAGTCTGTTGCTGCCTTTGGGCCTGGCGGCCAGATTTATCAGCCAGCCGCCATGGGCTGACCGCCTTGCGTGGCTGGGTTTAACGGTGATGGGTTTATCTTCATCGGTGTTTGCGCTTTGCTTGTTGCGCGATGTTTCCTTGCTGCCTCTTGCTTATTTATTGAGCGATGCGGCGTATAGCAGCTGGCAGCTTCAAAGCGCTGTTGGCGTGCTGGCTGGCGCTGTGCTGTTTACATTGCTGGGCCTGATCAATGCACGGCGCAGCGCATCGATTGTGGATGTGGCCGTGCCAGTGGCGAATCTGCCTGCAGAATTAGTGGGCTTTACCATCGCCCAAATCAGCGATATTCATGTTGGCCCAACGATTAAGCAGCCTTATCTGGATGCCATTGTGGATAAGGTAAACAGCCTTGGTGCAGATCTGGTGGCGGTAACAGGCGATCTGGTCGATGGCAATGTGGCTGACTTATCCGCGCATACCGCGCCGCTTGAGCGATTAAAATCCACACACGGCACGTTTTTTGTAACGGGTAATCATGAGTATTATTCTGGCGCGCTGCCATGGATTGCCGAGCTGCGTCGTTTAGGCCTGCAAGTGCTGCTTAATGAGCATGTTTTACTCTCACACGCCGGTCATCAGCTGGTGGTGGCGGGGGTGACAGATTACAGCGCCGGGCATTTTTATCCGGATCATCAAAGCGATGCACAGGCAGCCCTGGCCGGATCGCCCGATTCGCCGTTTAAATTGCTGCTTGCGCATCAGCCGCGCAGCGCATTTAAGGCACAGGATTTAGGCCTGCATCTGCAATTATCCGGCCACACCCATGGCGGGCAGTTTTTCCCGTGGAACTTTTTTGTGCGCTTTCAGCAGCCCTTTACCGCCGGATTGAATTTATTGGGTAATGTGTGGGTATATACCAGCCGGGGTACAGGGTATTGGGGGCCGCCTAAACGCCTATTTGCGCCATCGGAAATAACTCGAATTACTTTGCAGCAGGGATGAAATTCTTTGAGCAATTAACCATATTCAAATTATGGTTAAAATAAGTAGTCGCTGACTCATTATTAAAAGCTTCGCCTTTGTGTGGGGCTTTTTTGTAAGTTTATTGCTTGTAAGTAAATAAAAATACCAAATTGTTGCCAATGTTCTATCTTTTATGTGTTTGATGCGCAGACAGAGGATACGGCAATGTCATTAAAATTCAGATTGTTTTTGATGGGGCTCTCAGGTGTTGCTGCGGTCCTGATCATGGGATTTATTGGTTTGAATGGCCAAAATTCATCACGTGACAGTGTGGATGATTTACTCGGTGGCCTTTCCATTATGCGTAATCAGATGGAAGCAGACATGATGCATGATGCAATACGCGGAGATGTTTTATCTGCGATATTGGCTATTAAAAATAATGATATGAAAGAAGTTGATTCTGCTGAAAAAGATTTAGCAGAGCATGGCAAGCACTTTAAAGAGTTGTTTGCCAGCAATGAGAAACTGGCGCAGGGTGAACTTATCAAAAATAAGATAGCCACGGTAAAGCCTGTTGTTGATGCATATATTGCATTAGCCACTCAGCTGTTTACCAGCGCAAAAAATGCACCAGAAAAAATGGAAAAAGACTTACCTGTTTTTCAGCAGCAATTTGATGTATTAGAAAAAGAAATGGCAGCCTTATCAGATTTAATTGAAAAGCAGTCTGCTGAGCAGTCAAAAGGCTCTGAAGAGGTCTTTGAAAAGTCTCAATTGCATATGCTGGTGTTTCTGGTGCTGGTGATTATTGCTATGACACTGGTTTCTACTCTGGTAACCAGGCAAATTTCGGCGGTATTAAGCGAGGCTATCTCAATTGCCAGAAACATTGCCCATGGCGATTTTTGCCATGATATTGAGACTTCGCGTAAAGATGAAATGGGGCAGTTATTGTTGTCGCTCAGGGCGATGCAAAGTCATTTAGAAAATATTATCCGCCAGGTCAGTGATAGCGCAGAAGAGGTGATTTGCTACGGGCAGGAGCTGGCAGCTCAGTCTGGCTTAATCCGAACCGCATCAGAAAATCAGAACGCCTCGGCAGGGGCGATTGCCGAATCAATTGGCCAGATGGTGGTGAGTATTGAGCAAGTGAATAGCAGTGCACAGCGCGCGCACAGCCTGACTGCAGAATCGGCCGGGCTGTCTAATGATGGTGCAAAAATGATTGCAGGTGTGCTGGCCGGGATGGAAGAAGTTGAAAAATCTGTTTCTGAAACATCCGGCATTATTCATGGCCTGGGCGAGCGGTCTGATCAGATTAATTCGATTGTGAATGTGATTAAAGAAATTGCCGATCAAACCAATCTGCTGGCTTTAAATGCCGCAATCGAGGCGGCAAGGGCGGGTGAGCAGGGCCGGGGTTTTGCCGTGGTGGCCGATGAGGTGCGTACTCTGGCGCACAGAACCACGCAGGCCACTCAGGAAATTGGCAGTGTGATCAATGGCATTTTACAAGGTACCCGGGATGCGATTGAAAGTATGGAAAGAGGAGTTCAGCGGGTTAAAAATGGCAATGAGCAGGCCAAAGCGGTGGCCTTAGTGGTGCAGCAAAGCAGCACGGGCTCTGGTGATGTGATTGAATCCGTGATCGATATTGCTACGGCTATGCAGGAGCAAAATAAAGGCAGTGATGTGATTTCGCGTGGTATAGAGCAGATTGTGGCGATGTCGGGTGAAAATGTTGAGGCCACTCAGCGCGCGGTGGATACCACCGCACGCCTGAATGAGCTGGCGCTTAAAATGAAAGGATTAATTTCACAATTTAAGCTGCATGCTTTAAAAGCGGGTTAGCTTCCGATATTCAGCATGCAATAAGAAGGGCGATCGATATCGATAATCTCGGTACGGATCAGCAGCTTTATGTTTTGCGGTGTGTCTGTTTTCAGCGCCTGCAGCAGGGCTTCTGAAAGCGCTTTTTTAACTTCGGGTGAGCGGCCGCTCAAAATTTGCAGTTTTATATGAATAAAGGCGCGGCCCTCATCCACATTGCCAATCAAAAAATCATCAAAGCCCATCGCCCGGCTTTGAATATCACCTTCTGCAAAGTGGCCTGATTCAATCAGGGCATTGTTTAATTGTTGCAGAGCTAGGCGTGGGTTGAATGTACTCAGGTTCTTGCTGTATTCAATATTCAGATGTGGCATGGATAAACCTTCAGGGTGGGTAAACCAGACCCTGAAGATTATAAATGTTCAGGCAAACATTCCCCAGCGCTGTTATCCCTTTTTACCGTATTACTCACGGGAATTAATGGCCAGCCTTGCCGGGGAATCTTGTTAATTTACATGCTCAGGCTGGGCTTTTGATAAAGGCTTAGCCGTTTCATTATGCTGAATATGGTGCACAGTGCGCTGCGGAAAGGGAATAGAAATCTTTGCCACATCAAAGGCTTTTTTGATATTTTCTGTGGTATCAAAAAAGACCGGCCAGTAATGTTCGCTATTGGTCCAAACACGTACTGTAAAATTAACCGAGCTTTCTGCCAGTGATGAAACGACCACCATAGGGGCCGGGTCATGGTGAATGCGGCTATCTTTATTTAATACAGATAAAATAACTTTTCGTGCGTAATCGATATCATCGTCATAACCAATACCAAATACAAAATCAACACGGCGGGTGGGCAGGGCAGAGTAATTGATGAGATTGCCATTGGCTAATGGGCCATTAGGCACCACAATTAATTTATTATCGCCAGTACGTAAACGGGTAGTAAAAATCTGAATGCCTTCTACCGTGCCCCCCTGGCCTTGCGCCTCGATATAGTCGCCTGCTTTAAATGGCTTAAACATTAAAATCAGCACGCCACCTGCAAAATTGCCCAGGCTGCCTTGCAGTGCCAAACCAATGGCTAAACTGGCAGCACCTAAAATAGCAATAAAAGAAGTGGTTTCAATGCCAATCATTGAAGCAGCACTAATTAATAACAGCGCTTTTAATGCCACATTAGCAAGGCTGCCTAAAAAGTGCCTGAGTGTGGCTTCAACATTGCTGCGAGTCAGCATTTTATCGAGCAATTGCGTAGCAATACCGATCAGCTTCCAGCCTATAAAAAGTGTAATCAGTGCAGAAAATAATTTAGGCGCATAGCTGATTGCCTGGGCTTGCAGAATTTCAATCCAATTCATTTGCTTCACTTTATTTGGGTGACAGTGTTTTAAGTGTCACAGAATTGCCAGGATATTCGAAGAGAATAAATTACGCTTTAGAGGGGAAATGATGCACAGAATGAGGGGTGGGACGTAATTTCTGCGGGTTTACTGCGTGCACAAACATTGAATTTTCGTATGGCGGGTGAAACCCGGTGGGGTTTGGCATGAAAGGCTGCGGAAAAAGGCGGGTTTCACCTCAAACTTATCAATTTAAGGTGAATTCGCCGCTTGGGTCAGCTGCTTTATCGCGTAACCCAATATTCTTTTGCGCCAAATGTTGGGTTGCACCCGCCCTGTGAAAAAATGCACATCAAAAGATTAATCAGCGATCAATCCCGCCCATGCACAGGTATTTGATAGCAATATAATCATCAATCCCGTATTTAGAGCCTTCCCGGCCGAGGCCCGATTGTTTTACGCCGCCAAAGGGGGCAAGCTCGTTGGAGATCATGCCGGTGTTGATGCCCACCATGCCGTATTCCAGTGCCTCGGCCACGCGCCAGATTCGGCCGATGTCGCGGCTGTAAAAATAGCTGGCAAGGCCAAATTCGGTGTCGTTGGCCAGCCGGATCAGCTCTGCTTCACTGCTGAATCTAAATAGCGGCGCGAGCGGGCCGAAGGTTTCTTCGCGGGCTACTTTCATTTTGGCGCTGACATTCAGTAAGATGGTCGGCTCAAAAAAGCTATGCCCCAGCGCGTGGCGCTTGCCACCCAGCGCCAGTGTTGCGCCATTCTCCAGCGCATCCTGGATATGTTCCTCCACTTTTTGCACCGCTTTTTCATCAATCAGCGGGCCTTGGGTCACGCCTTCTTCCGTGCCAACGCCGACTTTGAGCTGGCTTACTGCTGTGCTGAGTTTGGCGGCAAAGGCATCAAAAACGCCTTCTTGTACATAGATGCGGTTGGCGCAGACGCAGGTTTGCCCGGCGTTGCGAAATTTGGAGATCATGGCGCCTTCTATAGCGGCGTCCAGATCGGCGTCGTCAAACACTACAAAGGGCGCATTGCCGCCCAATTCCAGCGAGACTTTTTTTACTGTATCGGCGCATTCGCGCATCAGCAATTTGCCGATATCGGTGGAGCCGGTGAAGCTGAGCTTGGCCACATCGGGATTTCGCGTTAGCTCGCCACCAATCTGGCTGGCTGTGCCGGTAATCACATTCAATACGCCAGCGGGAATGCCTGCCTCTGCGGCCAATACGGCCAGTGCCAGCGCGGAAAAAGGCGTTTGTGTGGCGGGTTTAAGCACCATGGCGCAGCCTGCCGCCAGCGCTGGGCCAGCTTTGCGGGTGATCATGGCATTGGGGAAATTCCAGGGCGTAATGGCGGCTACCACGCCAATGGCTTGTTTGATCACCAGCATGCGTTTGTCGGCTTGTGGCGCGGCAATCACATCGCCGTAAACGCGTTTGGCTTCTTCGCTAAACCACTCGATAAAGCTGGCTCCATAGGCAATCTCGCCACGCGCTTCGGCCAGAGGTTTGCCCTGCTCAGCGCTTAAGATTTGCGCCAGGTCTTCCTGATTGGCCAGCATCAGCTCAAACCAGCGGCGCAAAATCGCGCTGCGCTCTTTGGCTGTTTTCTTTTGCCATGCGGGCATGGCGAGCTTGGCGGCGGCAATGGCCTGGGCCGTTTCGGCCGTGCCCATTTTGGGAATATGCCCGATGATTTCCCCGGTGGCGGGGTTAGTGACTGCGATTTTTTCTGCGGCATCCTGCCACTGGCCGTTGATATAGCAGGCTTGTTTTAACAGGGCGGGGTTGTTGAGGTGGAGCATGGGGTTTCCTTATTTTTGTTGGGCACTGTGCCAGCGCGTGATGGGTTTTTTAGAGCGGTAGCCCTTGCGGGTAAAAGTATCCACACCAGTTGAAATAAACAAATGTAACTGTAGGGTGGGTTAGGCCGCTCTCGATGCCCATTTGGGCGCTGCTATATTTTGGCCGTAACCCGCCATGGCACTGCGCTGTGTTTACTAAGAAAAAAATATCTATTTTGTGACTTCGGCACGGTGTTTAGGTGCGGGAATCCCCCGCGTGGGACTCACTTTCTTGCTTCGCCAAGAAAGTAAGCAAAGAAGGCGACCCCGACCAGCACGAAGGCCCCTCACTGCGGACAATCGAGGCTGCTGCTGCGGGACTCGCTTCGCTCAAACATCCTCGCCGAAACCCTGCCCCGCTTGTTCCTCGTTTCGGCGTGCTTCAAGGGGACTCTTAAGCCCCGTGCAACGAGTCGCGCTGTTAACAAGTTTTGCGGTTTCTCCGTGTTCTCTGTGGCCTCTGTGCTTAAAGATTTGGGTTTTCAGACCTTTTTAAGCGCTCTTAATCGCCTGCTCCAGCATTCCTAAAGCTTCATCCAGCACGCTGTCTTCGATAGTGAGCGGGCAGAGGAAGCGGATGACGTTACCGTACATGCCGCAGCTGAGCAGGATCAAGCCTAAGTTTTGCGCTTGTGTTTTTACTTTTGTAGTGAATTCGGGGGATGGCTGGCCGTTTTCGGTGAATTCTACCGCCACCATGGCTCCAAGGCCGCGGATGTCGTGGATTTGAGGGGTGCCGGCTTTTAATCCTTCCAAACGGGCTTTGATTTTGCTGCCGATGATATTGGCACGGGTGCAGAGCTGTTCTTCTTCGATAACTTCCAGCACCGCCAGCGCAGCGGCAATGCCGATCGGGCTGCCGCCGTAAGTGCCGCCAAGCCCGCCGGGGGCTGCGGCATCCATGAGCTCAGCCCGGCCAATTACGCCGGAAAGCGGAAAGCCGCCTGCCAGGGATTTGGCCACGGTGATTAAATCTGGCTCAACGTTAAAATGCGCCATGGCAAAGAGTTTGCCGGTGCGGGCAAAGCCGGTTTGAATTTCATCTGCGATCAGCACAATGCCGTGCTCATCGCAAATTTGCCGCAAGCCCTGCATAAATTCGCGCGGTACAGGGTAAAAGCCGCCTTCGCCCTGCTCGGGTTCGATGATCATCGCGGCGATGCGTTTTGGGTCAACGCTGCTTTTAAACAGCGCTTTTAAACAGGCCAGTGCCCCGCTGCTGCTGATATCGCCACAGGGAAAAGGCGCGTGGTAAACATCGGCGGGGAAGGGGCCAAAGCCGATTTTATACGGGGCCACTTTGCCAGTGAGTGCCATGCCCATGAGTGTGCGGCCATGAAAGCCGCCAGAAAAGGCAATTACCCCGGCCCGGCCCGTGGCCACGCGCGCAATCTTGATGGCATTTTCTACGGCTTCCGCCCCCGTAGTGAGGAAAAAGCTTTTACACGGGCCGCTGATGGGGGCGAGCTGATTGAGTTTTTCTGCCAGCGCCACATAGCCGGTATAAGGCATGACCTGATAGCAACTATGCGAAAACGCTTCCAGCTGGGCACTGACCGCCGTCTTCACCTTGGGATGCAAATGGCCGGTATTGAGTACGGCAATGCCAGCGGCAAAGTCGATATAGCGCCGCCCGTCTATATCCCAAACTTCGGCATTCTTAGCTTTGGCGATAAAAACTTGCGTGCTGATGCCTACGCCGCGTGGGGTAGCGGCAAGGCGGCGATCATTCCAGTCCATGTATTCACCTGCTGAGCAAGAGGGTTACAAAGGAGCAAAAATTTTGGCTTCCCCATTGCAAAAGGGGAAATACATCTCTGTGTCTACAGACCTTGGGTTATTCCCAGCTCCCGCGCATATTCATCAATACACTGCCTGGCCAGCCGGACAAATTCTTCCGCTTGGGCGCGGGTCATGACCAGTGGCGGGGCGGCGATCATGCTGTCGCCGGTGGCGCGCATGACCAGCTGGTTTTTCAGACAGATATCGCGGCAGCGCAGGGCCATGCTGCTGCCGTGTTCGAAACGCTTGCGGCTGGCTTTGTCTTCCACGAGTGTGAGGGCAAAGAAAAAGCCCAGGCTGCGTACATCGTCCACCAGCGGGTGATCATCAAATGCATCGTGCCAGAGCCGGGCGGCGTAGGGGGCGACGTCTTCATTCATGCGTTCGATAATGCGTTCGTTCTGCAAAATACGGATATTGGTGGCGGCCACGGCGCAGGCGACCGGGTGGCCGGAATAGGTAAAACCGTGGTTAAAATCGCCCCCTTCTGTCAGCACTTTGGCCACGGTATCGTGGACTAACACACCGCCAATCGGGATATAGCCAGAGCTTAAACCTTTGGCGATGGTCATCAGATGCGGGCGTATGCCGTAGTGCTGGCTGCCAAACCATGAGCCGGTGCGGCCAAAACCGCAGATCACTTCGTCAGCGATCAGCAAAATGCCGTACTGATCGCAAATGCGCTGGATTTCCGGCCAGTAGGTGGAGGGCGGAATAATAATTCCGCCTGCGCCTTGCACCGGCTCGCCAATAAAAGCCGCGACGTTTTCCACGCCCAGCTCCAGAATCTTTTGCTCCAGCGCCCTTGCAGCTTTTAGTCCGTATTCCCCGGGGCTAAGCTCACCGCCATTGGCGTACCAGTAGGGCTGCTCGATATGGGCAATGCCGGGAATCGGTAAATCGCCTTGCTCGTGCATATAGTGCATGCCGCCGAGGCTGGCCCCGCCTATTGTGGAGCCGTGATAGCCGTTTTCGCGGGCGATGATGGTTTTCTTTTGCGGCTGGCCAAGCAGGGCCCAGTAATGACGCACCATGCGAATAATGGTGTCGTTTCCTTCGGAGCCGGAATTAGTATAAAAAACGTGATTAAAGCCTTCGGGGGCCACTTGTGCCAGCAGGCTGGACAGCTCGATCACCGGCGGGTGGGTAGTTTTAAAAAAAGTATTGTAAAAGGGCAGTTGCAGCATTTGCTGGTAAGCCGCTTCGGCCAGCTCCTGCCTGCCATAGCCGATATTGACGCACCAAAGCCCGCTCATGGCATCAAAAATTTTATGCCCTTCAGAATCATATAAATAAATCCCATCGGCATGGGTAATCACCCGCGAGCCATGGGCATTGAGCGCGGCGGTATCCGAGAAGGGGTGGATATGGTGGGCCGCATCCAGCGCCTGGTATTGTGCCGTGCTGCGGCCAGGGCTGGAGTGGCCCGGGCTGATGGGATTCGGATTCATTGGGTGTCTCCTTGTTGCGGGGTCTGTACCCACGTGAGTGCATTGTAGGGCGGGTGTAACCCGCCGTTTAAGCAAGCCAAGTCAAAAACTGTATTTCTATTAAGTGCCTTCGGCACGTTGTATTTTGGTGCGGGCGTCCCGCTGGACCTTCCTTTCTTGTGTCGCCAAGAAACGAAGCCAAAGAAGGCGACCCCTAAAACACGAAGGCCCCTCGCTGTGGACAATCGAGGCGGCGTCAATTCAACTCGCTTCGCTCAAACACGAATTGACGACTACCCCGCCCCGCTTGTTCCTCGCTCGGCGTGTTTTCAGGGGAGGGTAAAAGCCCCTTGCTGTGAGTCGTGATATAAATTTATTTTTCAGTGTTTGAAACAATTAATAACCTAAGACTCGGCTCAACTCTAAAAGCTTTTCCTCCGTGAAACTCCGTGTTCTCCGTGTTCTCCGTGTTCTCCGTGTTCTCCGTGTTCTCCGTGTTCTCTGTGCCCTCCGTGGTTAAAGGTTTGGGTTTTCACGGTCCAACCAGCCATCAAACATGCAGCAGTAAATGTTTTCTTTCCCATGGGCTGATGACTCTTGCGTATTCCACGTATTCGGCTTCTTTTACTGCGCAATAGGCTTTGATAAAGGGCTCGCCCAGGACGGCGGCTATGGGTTTGCAGTCGCTTAGGATTTGGGTGGCGGCATCCAGCCCTCTGGGGAAAGCGAAGGGCAGGGTGTAGGCGTCGCCGGTGAGGGGCTCGCTGGGGGTAAGCTGCTCTTCTATGCCCAGCCAGGCGCAGGCCAGTGTGGCGGCCAGGGCCAGGTAGGGGTTGCAATCCACGCCGGGCAGGCGGTTTTCGATGCGGCGGGCCACGGGGTCGGAGTGCGGCACGCGTATGCCGCAGGTGCGGTTATCAAAGCCCCATTGCACATTGATGGGCGCTGCGTAGTAGCGGGTCAGGCGGCGGTAGCTGTTTACAAAGGGGGCGAACAGCGCAATCACTTGAGGGAAGTATTTTTGCATGCCCGCTACTGATTGATAAAACACCTCGCTGGGCGTGCCGTCCACATTAGAAAACACATTCTGGCCGCTGACTTCATCCACTACGCTCATATGAATATGCATGGCTGAGCCCGGCTCGTTCTCCATGGGTTTGGCCATGAAAGTGGCGTACATATTGTGGCGGATGGCTGCTTCCCTGACGGTACGTTTAAACAGAAACACCTGATCGGCCAGCTCCAGCGCATCGCCGTGCAAGAAGTTGATTTCCATCTGGCAAGCGCCAATTTCGTGAATCAGCGTGTCTATCTGCAGGCCTTGTGCATCGCAATAGTCGTAAACATCTTCGAACAGGTCGTCATATTCATTCACCGCGTCTACAGAATAGGCTTTGCGGCCGGTTTCCGGGCGGCCGGTGCGGCCTAAGGGGGGTTGCAAGGGCAGATCAGGATCACGGTTGATATCGACCAGATAAAACTCCATTTCAGGTGCAACCACCGGCTTCCAGCCACGGTCTTCGTAGAGCTTGAGCACGCGGCGCAGCACATAGCGGGGTGATAGCTCTACCGGCGTGCCGTCAAAATGAAAGCAATCATGAATCACCTGCGCCACCGGGTCTTTTGCCCAGGGAATAATGCGGATGGTGTTGGGATCCGGAATCAGCAGCATATCGGGATCGGTGATGGGGGTGATGTGTTCGGCGTATTCACCGGTTACGGTTTGCACCAGTACGGTAACGGGCAGGCGCATGCCTTCGTCTTCGCTGAATTTTTCTTTGGGCACGATTTTGCCGCGGGCAATGCCGGTGAAATCGGGCGTGACACATTCAACTTCAGTGATTCGACGTTCTCGCAGCCAGTCGCTGATTAAGCTCATGGTTGACTCCGTGTTTTAGCACTTCGTTAAGCGGGCATTTTTATAGAAATTTAATAACAGCTCTGTGTGTTTTTACGGTTTCTTTCTTTGGGATTGCTTAGGCTTGATGTGTCGATTACTCCTTTGGAAATCCGCCGTGAAACCCATTGCAATCTGTCGTCATGAAGCTATTCAAGGGCCGGGTTATTTACAGGCTTTTTTAGAAAAGCATGCCATTCCCTATCGTGTTTTTGCGATTGATGCAGGGGATACACCTCCTCGTTGTGCTGCCGAATTTAGCGGTGTGGTGGTTTTAGGCTCCAATGCGGGGGTGAACGATGGCCTGGCCTGGATTAAAAGAGAGGAGGCTCTGCTTAAGGATGCTTTAAGGCTGGAGCGCCCGATTCTTGGTCATTGCTTTGGCGGGCAGCTGTTATCCAAAAGCCTGGGTGGCCAGGTACGTCGTAATACGGTGCCGCAAATCGGCTGGGGCAAGGTGCTGGTGACCAAGTTTGATGAGTCGCGCCAATGGATGGGCGAGAAGCGTGAGCTGGATATGTTTCACTGGCACTTCGATACCTTTGAAGTGCCGCGCGGTGCTAAGCGCACGCTGTTTGGCTATTACTGCATGAATAAAGGCTTTGCGCTGGGCCCGCATCTGGGCTTGCAATCGCATCTGGAAGTGACCGCGCAAAGTATTCGCCAGTGGTGCGCTGAGGACAGACAGGTGCTGCAGCAGTGGCAGGGGCAAAGCTCGGTGCAAAGCGAGGCGCAGATTCTGCATCATCTGGATGAAAAAGTAGCGGCTCTGCATCAGACTGCTGATCATGTTTATGAGCAGTGGTTGTGTGGTATTTCTGGCGTGTTGCACGCGCACTTTCGCCTGCCAAAACGTCCTCATGGTGGCGCTGGCTGGTCGGAAGCTTTGAAGCGTTAGGTTTGTGGATTGAGGCATGGTGGTGGCTTTGTTGTGTTGGGTGTTTTATTGCATCAAGAAAACGTTAAAACCGTTATTTTTAGTGCCTTCGGCACAGTGTTTAGGTGCAGGAGTCCCCGCGAAGTTTGTGATTTCTGCTTCGCCAGAAATCCTGGTACGCAAAGAAGGTGACCCCAGGAAATACGAAAGCCCCTTCGTTGCGGACAGCGGCTTTGTGTCAACTCGCTTCGCTCAAACACGAATTGACGACTATCCCGCCCCGCTTGTTCCACACTCGGCGTATTTTCAAGGGTGAGTAAAAGCCCTGTGCTGAAAGCGGGGTTATTACATTTTTTGGTTGTTTGCATATAAAAAATAAAGTGGTTAGTTCATATGGAATTTCACCCGCCCTACAAAATCATTTTGCGGTGGTTCAATATGCTTTTTTAAATATCTGCTATTGATTCAGCATCCTCGCCAGGTGGCGTTTTTTGCAGGCGGCGCCGAAGCCTGCCAGCAGGGCGAGGGACAGCGGGTTGTTTTGGAATTTCCACTCCGGGTGCCATTGCACTGCAATTGCGAAGGCGGCGTTTTTGACGCTGAAGGCTTCGATCAGACCATCGGGTGCGAGGGCTTCGGCATGCAGTTTGTCGGCAAGTTTTGCCACGCCCTGGTGGTGCAGTGAATTTACTCTGGCTGTGCTCTGGCCGTATAGCTGCTCCAGCAGGCCACCAGCCACCAATTGAATATCGTGTGCTTCCTCGTACATTTCATCGGTGCTGCCGTCTTTTTCGCGGTGATCCAGCATGCCTGTCTGCTGATGGACGGCTTGCTCCAGCGTGCCGCCAAAGGCCACATTCATTTCCTGTGCACCACGGCATATTCCAAATACGGGGATGTCTGAAGCCACCGCAGCACGAATCAGCGGCAGGGTGGTGGCGTCCCTTTGCGGGTCGTTAAAATCATCTTCTAAAAGCTTGCCATGGTAGTGCTGCGGCTCAATATTGGATTGGCTGCCGGTCAGCAGCAGGCCATCAATGGTGCCTAATATTTGCGCAATCTGGCTGGCGTCGCCAAGGGCAGGAATAAGCAGTGGAATACCACCCGCGGCCAGCGCAGCATGAATATATTTTTCACCGGCAAGGTGAAAAAAATGGCTGTCTTTTAACCACCAGCGACAGCATGGAATCCCGATAACAGGCTGAGTCATAACAGGCCCCGGTTTGCATGTGATGCACAGAGCGGGCACAAACGATGCCCGCCCTGGATAGCTTTAAGCTTAGTTCGTTAATTATATTTGACAAGTTTTTGCGCAAATTCAGGCGGTAATGATTTTCCTGTATGCGGTATAAGGCCTGGCGGGTCTGTTTTGTGGTGCTGCAGCAAAAAGTCAGAGGCCTTTCTGGCTAATTGGCCGGGCATGGCATATTTTAAGAGCGTGTTGATTATTTTGAACGGGCAAAGCCAATGGATGTAGGGGCAAGGCTTAAAGTAGTGCGGGGCCGGTTTGCTTTATCTCAGCGCGAATTAGCCAAGCGGGCGGGGATGACCAATGCCACTGTGTCTTTGATCGAGCAAAACCGGGTTAGCCCGTCGATTAGCTCATTAAAAAAGCTGTTGGAAGGGTTTCCGATGTCTCTTGCTGAGTTTTTTACTTTTGAGCAAGAAAACACCTTGCCCAGCTATATTTTCCCTGCCGGCACGCAGCCTGATTTAGGCAACGCGGCGGTGCAAATGCATTTAATTGGCTCGGGGGTTACGGACAGGCAAATTGGCCTGCTGCGCGAGCAATATCAGCCGGGGGCCGATACCGGCAGTGAGATGCTGCAGCATGAGGGGCAGGAGTGCGGTGTGCTGGTTAGCGGCCAGATGGAGCTGACCATAGACGGGCAGGTGCATCTTTTGCAGGCTGGGGATGGCTATTATTTCCCCAGCAACTTACCGCATCGTTTTCGCAATACCGGCGATTGCGCTGCCGAGGTGATCAGCGCCAATACACCGGGTTCGTTTTAATTGACGGGTGTTATGTAGCAAAACCCAAGGTTTGAACCACGGATAACGCGGTGTTTTTCCGTAAGCCTGGGGCGTTACTTTTAATTAAATGCTTGTGCTGTTGTGCGATATTAATGCGGTGCAAAGGCTAGCGATACTCCCAGCCCAAGCAGGGCGCTGCCGATGATTTTATTGAGCAGGCTTTGCCCGCTAATCATGGCGGATCTTAAGGTTGGGTGAGAGAAAAACAGCGCCACCAGCGCAAACCACAGCCCGTGTGCCAGAGACATAAACAAGCCATAGGCAATTTGCTGCGCCAGCGGAGTATTTGGGTTGACTACTTGGGTGTAGGTGCTTACCACGAAAAGTGTGGTTTTAGGATTAAGCACATTGCATAAAAAGCCATTTCTGAATGCAGGGCTTACAGTTGAACCTGCGCTCAGGTCTATATCGAGCTTACTTTTGCTGGTAAA
Organism: Iodobacter violaceini; assembly: GCF_011601265.1. Taxonomy (GTDB): domain Bacteria; phylum Pseudomonadota; class Gammaproteobacteria; order Burkholderiales; family Chitinibacteraceae; genus Iodobacter; species Iodobacter violaceini. The sequence continues at coordinate 111,772 of NZ_JAAOLX010000007.1, read as the reverse complement.
GGTTTTGTAGCCGATATAGATCAAATAAAGAGCACCGGCTATTTTGATCACCGTAAACAACGCTGGTGATTGTGAAATGATCAGCCCTACACCCAGCATGGTGTACATCACATGGATTTGTACCCCCAAAGCGATCCCTAGTGCGGCTAATAAGCCAGCTTTGCGGCCGTAAAGATAGCTATTGCGGGTAACCATTGCAAAATCAGCGCCGGGGCTGATAACGGCCAGAATGGTGATAAGAGCGACGGCAAAAATTTCATTCATAGACTAGGCCTAAAGAAAGTTGAAAGTTAGTTTTGTGTTTTATTTCTCTATTTTGGCTGTCTTGTTGTTTCAGTAAAATCGATTTATGCTCATGAAAATGCATGAGAAAAAGTCAACTATGAGCGTCAGAATCCCTTCACTTAATGCCTTGCGAGTCTTTGAGGCCGCAGCGCGTCATCTCAGCCTGATTCGCGCTTCGGAAGAACTTTTTGTGACGCAGGGAGCGGTAAGCCGCCAGATTAAGCAACTGGAAGAAAGCCTTGGCTTGCTCTTGTTTGAACGGCGTAATCGGGCGATTTTTTTGACCAGAGAAGGTGAGCTATTAAAAAATACCTGCCAGGAGATGCTGGCACAGCTGACACTTACATTGCAAAAACTCAAGGGAAATCCTTACGACCGGCCGCTGGTGGTGTCGTGTGAGCCGACCATTGCCATGCGCTGGCTGATTCCTCGTTTAAGCGATTTCTATGCCCGTTATCCGGCGATTCAGCTGCATTTATTTACGGCGGGCGGCGTGGTTGACTTTCAGGGCGGCCATATTGATTTAGCGATCAGGCGCAATGATTTCAACTGGGGAAAAGATTGTTACCCGGAAGAAATAGGGCAGGAGAAAGTGGGGCCGGTGTGCGTGCCTGAGCAGCTGCAAGATGGGCAGATTCATCTTGAACAAAGCCGTCTTTTGCATACCCGTACCCGCCCGGATGCTTGGGCTCGTTGGGGTGAGCTGGCGCAGCAAGGGGTGACGAGCCATCAAAATTCATATTTTGAGCATTTTTATTTAAGCCTGCAGGCTGCAACGGCAGGCTTGGGCGTGGCGATTGCTTCGGCCTATATGATAGAAGAAGAGCTAAAAAATGGCCGCCTGATTGCCCCCTATGGCTTGCTGCCCGATGGCTCCAGCTATGTTGTTTTGTCCGCAGAGCCCTTTGCCCAAGATGAAAGGCGCTTGGTATTTTTGAATTGGCTAAGGCAGGAGTTTCAAAAATCAGATGAGATGTTGGCTCGTTTACCAGCGGGGATTGAGATGCCGTAGCGCATTGCGCTACGGCTGGGGGTTAAAAGCATCAATCTTAACGGTAACTTAGTTCGGTTGCCTGTATTGAAACCCGCGTGCCAGCAGTACCTTGCACAATGGCTTCAATATCATTGAGCGAACCGATGACCGCTACTTTACCGGTATTGCGGGCAAATTCGCAGGCGGCTTGTACCTTGGGGCCCATCGAGCCTGCGGCAAAGCCGAGGCGTTCTAATTCATCAGGATGGGCGCTGGCGATGGCTTTTTGGGTGGGTTTGCCATAGTCGATAAATGTGGCGCTGACATCGGTGGCAATGACCAGTAAATCGGCGCTTAGCTCTTCTGCCAGTAAGGCGGAGCAGAGGTCTTTGTCGATAACCGCCTCAATGCCATGCAATTTTCCTTCTTTATCGTAGCAAGTCGGAATCCCGCCGCCGCCCGCGCAAATTACGATGGTGCCTTGTTCCAGCAGCCATTTTACCGGGCGAATTTCAAAAATTCGTTTAGGCCTTGGGCTGGCCACAACGCGGCGGAATTTGTCGCCATCTGGCGCAATTGACCAGCCTTTTTCGCTGGCCAGTCTGTTGGCGTCTTCCTTGCTGTAAACCGGGCCTATGGGTTTGGTTGGGTTTTTAAAAGCAGGGTCGGCAGCGTCGACTTCTACCTGGGTCAGAATGGTGGCGAAAGGCGTTTCGACGGGCAGCAGATTACCCAGCTCCTGCTCAATCATATAGCCGATCATGCCTTCGGTTTCGGCACCTAATACATCCAGCGGATAGGGGCTGACCTGGCTGTAGGCGGCATTTTGTAAAGCGAGCAGCCCTACTTGCGGGCCATTGCCGTGGGCGATAACCAGCTCATTATTTGGGGCAACACAGGCGATTTGTCTGGCGGCGATGATGACGTTTTCACGCTGATTATCTGCACTCATGGCTTCGCCTCGACGAAGCAGAGCATTGCCGCCCAGGGCGATGACGATACGCATAATGAATCCTTTTAGTGCCTTCGGCACGTTGATTTAGGTGCGGGAATCCCCCGCAGGGGACTCCCTTTCTTGAACGGCCAAGAAAGGAAGCAAAGAAGGCCGCCCCGACCAGCACGAAGGCCCCTCACTGCGGACAGTGGCGTTGTGTCAACTCGCTTCGCTCAAACACGAATTGACGACTGCCCCACCCCGCTTGTTCCTCGCTTCGGCGTGCTTCAAAGGGGAGATTTAAGCCCCGTGCTATGAGCGGCGGAAAAACGCCAGATTGCTGAGTTTGAACACGCTCAACACTCAAGGAAAACAGGCGTACTTCAAACCTGTTTTCCTCCGTGTTCTCAGTGTCCTCCGTGGTTCAATATTTGGGTTTTGCTATGCCCGCGTCAGGCAGAATCAGATATCCCCCAGGGTTGAAACCAGAATGGCTTTGATCGTGTGCATGCGGTTTTCTGCCTGCTCGAATGCGATGTTGGCCGGGGATTCGAACACTTCTTCGGTGACTTCTACGCCGTTGGCGAGGAAGGGGTATTGTTCGGCGATTTGTTTGCCCATTTTGGTTTCGCTATTGTGAAAAGCGGGCAGGCAGTGCATAAATTTGGTGCGCGGATTGCCGGATGCTTTCATCATGGCGCTGTTAACCTGATAGGGCAGCAGTTGTTTGATACGCCCGGCCCATGCTTCAACAGGCTCGCCCATCGATACCCAGACATCGGTGTGGATAAAATCGACGTCTTTTACGGCTTCCAGCGGGTCTTCGGTTAGTGTGATACGCGCGCCGGATTCAGTTGCAAATTGCTGGCACTGGGCGACGAAATCTTCGTGTGGCCAGAGTGCTTTGGGGGCGGCAACGCGTACATCCATGCCCAGTTTTGCGCCAATCAAGAGCAGCGAATTACCCATATTATTACGGGCGTCACCCAGATAGGCGTAGCTGATATCGTGCAGCGGCTTGTCGCTGTGTTCGCGCATGGTCAGTACATCGGCCAGCATTTGGGTGGGGTGATATTCGTCGGTCAGGCCATTAAATACCGGCACATCGGCAAAGGCGGCCAGCTCTTCAACAATTTCCTGGCTATAGCCGCGATATTCGATGGCATCGTACAGCCGCCCCAGCACGCGGGCGGTGTCTTTCATGCTTTCTTTGTGACCAATCTGTGATGAGCTTGGGTCGATATAAGTGACGTTTGCGCCCTGATCGTAGGCGGCTACTTCAAACGAGCAGCGGGTGCGGGTGGAGGTTTTTTCAAAAATCAGTGCGATGTTTTTGCGTTTTAAATGTTGCTGCTCGGTACCGGTGTATTTAGCGCGCTTCAGATCCCGGGATAAATCCAGCAGATAGCGCAGTTCACGTTGGGTGTGATGCATCAGGCTAAGCAGATTACGGTTATGCATATTGAAGGACATGATGATTCTCCGGTAAACGAAAGAAATACAAATGAACCTGGCGGTATTCGGATTCCGCTGATTTCCTGTGAGTAAAGCAAAAAAGATCGTTTAAGTGCTTTCGGCAAGTTGATTCAGTTGCGGGATTCCCCCGCATGGGCTCCTTTTCTTGAACGTCCAGGAAAGGAAGCAAAGCCGCAACTTCAAAAGCACGAAGGCCCCTTCTGCGGTCCAATCGAGTCGGCGGCGGGCGGGTTCAGCTCGTTCCACGCTCCCTTGGCGAAACCCCGCCCGCTTGTTCCTCTTTGCGGCGTGCTTCAAGGGGAGGGTAAAAGCCCCGTGCTACGAGCCGCGCTATAAATTCACACTGTGGAGTTTGAAATTCACAGAAGGTTTTCTCCGTGAAACTCCGTGTTCTCTGTGCCCTCCGTGCTTCAGAATTTGGTTTTTCTAATAGCGTTCAGCTAATCAGTAATCAACCGGGTCGCGGATAATCGGGCAGGTCATGCAGTGGCCACCGCCCCGGCCCCGGCCCAGTTCGGCGGAGCTGATGGTGATGACTTCCACACCGGCTTTACGCAGCAGAGTGTTGGTGTGGATATTGCGGTCGTAAGCTAAGACCACGCCAGGTTGCAGGGCGACGACGTTGTTGCCGTCGTCCCATTGCTCGCGTTCGGCTTCGAATGAATTGCCGCCGGTTTGCACTACGCGCAGGGCAGGCAATTTGAGTGCTTCGGCAACAACATCCAGGAAGGGTTTGTTTTCACGACGCAGGTCGATGCCGTTGGGTTTGCTTTCGTCCGGGCGCAGGCTGAAGGCGACAATTTGTTTGACTACTTCAGGGAAGATGGTGACTAAATCCCGATCGCAAAAACTGAAGACGGTATCTAAGTGCATGGCAGAGCGGGATTTTGGCAGGGCGGCCACAATTACTCTTTCGGCGGCTCCGGCTTTAAATAAAGACATCGCAACCTGGCCGATGGCTTGATGCGAGGTACGCTCGCCCATACCAATCAGGACCACACCATTGCCAATTGGCATGACATCGCCGCCTTCCAGCGTGGCGCTGCCATGATCGATATCGGGATCGCCCCACCAGACTTTGACATCGGCGGCGGCAAAATCGGGGTGAAACTTATAAATAGCGGTGACTAACAGTGTTTCTTGTCGTCGTGCCGGCCAATACATCGGGTTGAGCGTTACGCCGCCGTAAATCCAGCAGGTGGTATCGCGGGTAAATTGGGTGTTGGGCAGCGGTGGCAGGATAAAGCTGGCATTGCCAAAGTTTTCGCGGAAGATGCTCAGCACTTCGGACGGGGTTTCTACCGGCAAATCAGGAGCAACCACACCGCCCATTAAGTATTCGGCCAGATGGCGGGGTTCTAGTGAATCCAGCCAGCTGCGTACTTCATCCAGTAAACCAATGCCGACCAAATCTGCAGTGATTTTACGATCGAGTATCCACTTTTTAGCTTCAGGCATCGCCACGGTAGCGGTCAGCAGATTGTGCATTTCAATGACATCTACACCACGTTCCCGCATCTTGGAGACAAAATCAAAGTGATCGCGTTTGGCCTGGCTTACCCACAGCACATCGTCAAATAATAAGGAATCACAGTTGTTGGGGGTCAGCCGCATATGAGCCAGCCCAGGCGAGCAAACCATAACCCGTCTTAACATGCCAACTTCAGAGTGAACGCCTAGTTTTAGATTTTCGGTACTCATCACATAGCTCCAGTTAAAGCTTTAGAAAACCGGTGTAAAGGCCGTAACTTGCCGCAATGGCCCCAATTACAGCGGCTGCAAAAATGAACTTTTCAATGGTGGTAAAAACAATCTGCCCGCTTTCTTTACGCGCCTTGGTATAAAGAATGGCGCCAGGTGCATACAGCAGGGCGGACAGCAGTAAAAATTGCACGCCTGCCGCATAGATCAGCCATGCGCTGTACAGGGTGGCAATCACAGCAATACCTAAATCTTTTGTGCGATTGCCACCATGCTCTGCATAGCCGTCGCCCTTATAAGCCACCATCACGCCATAAGCAGTAGATAAGAAATAGGGCACTAAAATCATCGAGGTGGCGAGCAGCAGCAGGCTGGTGTAAGTGCTGGCGGCAAAGAGAGTAATGATGAGGAAAACCTGCACCGCGCTGTTTGATAACCAAAGCGCATTAGCCGGTACGCCATTGGCGTTTTCTTTATGTAAAAAGCTGGGCATGGTCTGATCGCGGGAAGCTGAAAACAGAATCTCGGCGCAAAGCAATGTCCATGAAAGCAAAGCACCCAGCAGCGAAATCACCAGCCCGACAGAGATAAACACCGCACCCCAGTGGCCCACAATATGCTCCAGCACATAGGCCATTGATGGGTTCTTTAAGCCTGCTAATTCTGGCTGGCTCATTACCCCAAGTGACAATACATTCACCAGCACCAGAAGCAGCAGGGTGCTGAGAAAACCAATCACGGTAGCGCGGCCCACATCAGCGCGTTTCTCTGCACGGGCAGAGTAAACACTTGCGCCTTCAATACCGATAAACACCCAAACGGTGACCAGCATCATGTTGCGTACCTGATCCATCACGCTGCCCAGCTTAAGATTGCCCTTGCCCCAAAAATCGGCGGTGAACACATCCAGCTTGAAAGCCACGGCGGCCAGAATAATAAACATCACCAGCGGCACAATCTTGGCTACGGTCGTGACCTGATTAATAAACGCAGCCTCCTTAACCCCGCGTAATACTAAAAAGTGTACCGACCACAGCAAAACAGATGCGCCGATGATGGCGGGTACGGTATTACCATCGCCAAATATGGGGAAAAAATAGCCTAGTGTGCCAAACAGCAATACAAAGTAGCTGACATTGCCCAGAAAGGCGCTGATCCAATAGCCCCAGGCCGATGAAAACCCCATGTAATTACCAAAGCCTGCTTTGGCATAGGCATACACACCGGCATCTAATTCTGGTTTTTGGTTGGCAAGGGTCTGAAACACAAAGGCCAGCATCAGCATCCCCACCGCCGTGATTGCCCAACCAATCAGCGTGGCCCCCGCTCCGGCGCTTTGCGCCATGTTCTGTGGCAGAGAAAAAATCCCCCCGCCTATCATTGATCCGACCACCATCGCGGTGAGCGCGGTCAGTCTTAGCTTATGGGACGATTGCGTCATGATTAGAGCCCTCGGTACGGAATAAGTTAAACGCTACTCTTACTGTTTTCCATTTTTATGTAAGCAATAAGAAGCAAAAGTAATAGTGCTATTTACTCGTTGTAAGCTTTACTTATTTAGATGGAGCGTGGTTCACAGCAGTAGGTGTTTGTAGTTTGATCCTTATCGACTACGTGTTTTTTGATGAAAAACAACATTGATACCCTTAGCCGGATTGATGGTTTTTCAGGAAAAACAAAACACATTGCAATCATGGTCTTAGCGGTTATGAAGTGTTTTTATTAAGATGAAAAAAAACTTTCTCTTTATATTTTTGCTTAAAGCATTGAATTAAACCTGATGGTCCGTTTTTAAAAAAATGCATATAAACAATGTGTTGTGCGGTATTTTTTGTTTTTCATATTAAATTTTTCATCCGGGGTGTTTCAAATACCCCCACGCAATACAGTGTTGTAATTATTGATGGTGCTTATCTTTGAGAATAAACAATATTTAAGCGAATGCTGATAAAGGTACTTTTACATTGTTAATACTTATTTTGTAGTTTGATGATGCTGGCTACGTAATTGTCATACAAAAAAAGAAAGGCAGCACGTTGTGTCTCCGGGGCAGACAGAGGCAATTATTTGTGTTTACTGACAGTTTTATGTCTTTAGTCGGCAATAAAAAAGTTGATTTTTGTAAGTATTTGACAGGCGTACAAGCCTTGAAAAATACCTGCTGCAAGGGCTGATTTTGAGCCAGGTCTGTTGCAGTGAGGTGGGGTTGCAGACGTAAACAGGGTGGGGAGGGGGCTGCTCAATACTGTATATGAGCACAATATTTCGCCAGCTGCGCAAATACTGTGTGCAAATTGAAAACGTTACAGACTGAAAAATTGGCCCTCTGTCTAACTGGCAGAAGTGAGCTGTATATAGCTTGAGAATGGAGCAAAGGCTGTTCTTCAGTTTATAAACTGGCGTACAAGCCTATTTTTTGGGCAGTTTGTACTCTTTTTAAAGTAAATGCTTACGTAATAATTACTTTTTCTTTTGTTAAACTTTTATTAAGTTTTCGTTGTATTTACAACAGCTGCCTGTCATGTGTTTACAATCGCCGCGTTGTTGCTCTACATTCTCACAATATTATTTTTTCCTAACGTAATAAAAGTGAAGCTTTACCCTGAAATTTACACATTTGCACCAAGATGCAAAGTCAAATGAAATAAACCACAACCCAATATAGGGTAGAAAAAGTCCGCAATGTTTTGTGGTCAAGTGGTATTGCTGCGCCTGATGTTATTGCAATTATTGTTGCCAGAATATGAATGATCCGGATCATTGGATCTTATACAGATAACATAATTGAGCTTTAACATTTTTCTTTTGTGGCACAGCTCTGAGTATTTTATTAAATACGAAAGATAAATATTCCTTTTGATTTACATTGAGGTATTTTACTGTGTTAAACAACAAAGTAATCTCTATAGTAGGTGCCGGGATATCAGGGCTAAGCTGCGCTTTAAAATTGGCGGGTTCAAAGCTAAGCAAAGGTTATACGATACGTATTTTTGAAAATGGAGAAAGAACAGGAGGCCGGGCTCATTCAATTAAAATGAATGATTTCAGCATAGACCTTGGAGCAGGGCGGTTTTCGCCTGCTTTACATCCGAATGTTTCAAAAATTGTGAGTGAACTGGCAGAGAAAACAGAAGTTTTTCCTTTTACCAAAATTGTATGCCCGCACCCGCAGCATGCTGGATTAAAAGAAATACTCGCACAATTAAAGCCAAAAATTGTCAGCAGTTACAATGAATCCTTTTTTCAATTCCTGTGCAATCATTTGGGAAATGAAAAATCTCATGCCATGATTAATGGCCTGGGCTATGACTCGCTGTATTTGCCCCAAATCTCACCCGAAATTGCATATGATATTATTGAAAAACACCCGGAAATTCAGTGCTTTTCAGAAAATGCAGGTTATGAATGGTTTAATCTTGTCGATGGTTTTTCTGCACTGGTAAAAAGCTTATATGAAAGAGCCGCAGTACTGGGAGTTGAATTTTATTTCGAACATCAATTAGTCGGTCTTCAGACCAAATCAAACAGCACTTTGCTTGAATTTTCTGGCTGTGATCAGCAGGAAATCTGGCATAACAGCAGCTACACAGTATTGGCGCTCCCGCCTACGGCTATGGCCTCGCTTAATCTGGATTTTCCAGGCAGCTGGAGTGATTTCACCTATGGATCTATTCCCTTATTTAAAGGTTTTATATTTTTTGATCACCCCTGGTGGCAGGATTACAATTTAGAGAACAAAGTTACAATTGTAGATAATCCATTAAGAAAATTATATTTCAAAAGCGATAAATATATATTCTTTTACACAGACAGTGCCTGTGCCGATTTCTGGTATGAAGAAACAAAAAAAGGTGAGGCTGAATATATAAACACGGTTATGAATTTAATCAGCATGGCATTAAATATTCCAATTAATGAACTTCCATGGCCGGTGCAAAATAAATTTAAATACTGGCCCAGTGGCGTTGAATTTGCCATTGAAACATCACCTGAACACCCTCCGGTTTTATCAAAAAATAATGGCACTATTATTGCCACATCAGATGCATATACACCTCATTGTGGCTGGATGGAAGGTGGAATTATTGCGGGCCGGAATGCAGCGGATTACATTTTAAGGCAATTAGAAAAATCAGCTGTGGCTGAGACGGAAATAAATTAATTTAACCGCAATTGCCTGAAAATATTTCATTTTAAATCCTGACTGGTATATATATTTAATGAGCATTTTGAATTTTCCACGCATCCACTTTAAAGGTGTTGCACGGCTTAATGTGCCAACGGGGAATAGAAATATTGCCGGAACTTTAGATATTGCAAACAATCGTGTGTATCAGGATGGAGTGCTGTTTGATTTAAAAAAGCACCCAAGTGAGTTTCATCAGTATTTAAGGCAATTGCCACCAAGATTTAATCTGCAGGGCCAGCCGGATGATGAGGGGGCTTTTAATCAGGCCGCCGGGCATAATTTTATGGGAAATAATCATTTCTCATGGGAAAACACACAGATTACCTCGCTGCAAACAGAGCCAGGACAGTTACTGGAAAAGGATTCATTGCTCGGCTGCAAGCTGGAGCTATGGGGGCATTACAACGAATATTTACGTACAACATTTAACCGGGCCAGGTGGGTGGATATAGACCCAAGCCGCAATGATTCATCGCAAATTTATGCCGGACAGCTATGCATTAAAGAGGCCGCTGCTCCGGCAAATGCTCCTTGCTTATTTTCTTCAGATATTGATTGTGTGCACTCTGTACGCAGCTATGGTGAGAATCATATTCTGCAAAAACAGCCTCATTTCTTAGAGCCGGAGTTTTCTAAAACCAGGGTATTTCAATTTTCTATAAGCAAAGACTCAGAGCATTTTAATCTTAAGCAACTATCACTTAAATCAGAGTTTATTGAGTGCTTGCAGCAGGCGTTAAAAAGAGATGATGTACTAGGGCTGAGTATTCAGTACAGCGTTTTTAATATGTCTGCACCTCAGCAGCCTGATACACCGGTATTTTATGATTTAAGCGGCACAATTGGCTTATGGTTGAAGCAGGATATGGCCACGTTTGCCAATGACAGGATTTTATATCCCGATCAGCATCAGGGCTTTGGGCCAGTCGCAATTAAAATTCAGGGTGAATGGGCAAGTATCAGCATGCCTTGCAGTATTCCATTTACCAGCCGGGAGGCTCAATGTCCCGGGCCACAGCTCACCCATGCCCTTGGGCCAAAATACTCATTGGGCACATTAGAGCTAAGAGCAAAATCCGGAGTGCTTCTGGCCAGAATTCCCGAATCGGTTTATCTGCCTTATTGGAAAACGGCCGGAGTGATTGATGTTCCTCTAATAAATTCTGCCGCAGATGATTCATTAATACTGCGTGGTGAGGGGAATCAATGGGAAGAATCGGACTGGCTGATTCAGGCTGAGGAAAATATTATTTCTTTAGAAGCCCCGGACAAAAGAAATAATACTTTTTTCTCTAAAGAGCTGAAAATATTCAGCTATTACCGTGGCCAGCCCAGACAGAAAAAAGATATCAGTGTATTTATTGAAAATAAATCGATTGTCAGTACTTATCAGCTCACCATCAGCAGCAATGAAAGCGGTGTGGCTGCGCTGACCCTTACCAGTCTGAAACCAGGTGTCAGTGAGGTTTTCATTGGTGATTACAGAGGAAAAATATTAGTCCGCGTGCTTTCTGATGATTGGGCGCTTTTGGATATTCCTGATCATCAGGTGGATTACACTTTGCTTTATGAGCAGGTGATGAGCTATTACGAGCTTATTTACCCGTTTATGGCAGATAAAGTGTTCAGCATGGCTGATCAGTGTAAATGTGAAACCTATGCACGATTAATGTGGCAAATGTGTGATCCGCTGAACCGTGATAAAAGCTATTACATGCCAAGCACCAGAGAAATGTCTTATGCAAAATCGATGCTGTTTCTCAAATATTTAAGTAATGTTGAGGCGTCTGCTTTAAATGATCAGAAAAAATTACCTGCAACAAAAAATATAAAAAATGGTGAAGTGAGCAGTAAAGAAGAATTGGTTAAGGTGTTAAAGCAGGCTGTAAATTTAGAACTGTCTATTATGCTGCAGTATATTTATGCCGCCTATTCCTTACCAAACTATGCTGCTGGCGAGCAATTAGTGGCGGGTAAAAAATGGAGCGAAGAACAATTAGCTCTGGTTTGCGGTACAGCCGACCGAAGACAAAATTCTGGCTGGCGGGGCACTATTTTAGAAATTGCCCACGAAGAAATGATTCATTATCTGATTGTGAATAATTTACTGATGTCTTTGGGCGAGCCATTTTTCCCCGGTACGCCTTTATTTGGCTTAAAGGCAGCTGAAGAATTTGGTCTCGATACTGAATTTTCTTTTGAGCCATTTTCTGAAAATGTGCTGGCAAGGTTTGTCCGCTTTGAATGGCCTCATTATTTTCCTTCTGCAGGAAAATCGATAGCCGATTTTTATGCCTTAATTCGCCGGGCATTTACAAATATCCCTGATTTATTTAGCAGCGAATCAGCTAAAACAAGCGGTGAGCATCATTTGTTTCTTAATGAGCTGACGAACCGGAAATTCCCTGCTTATCAATTAGAAGTAAATAATCGTGAAACAGCGTTATTTGCTATTGATTTTGTTACTGAGCAGGGAGAAGGGGCTGCCGCAGATTCACCTCATTATGCCCAAAGCCATTTTAAGCGGCTGAGAGAAATATCGCGCACGCTGCTCGCCAGTGAAACGCCATTTGAGCCGGCCATTCCGGTTTTAAAGAATCCTGTATTAGATCCGACTCCGGGCTGCAATACGGTATTAAATCAGGAAGCCAGACAACTTATGCTTTTATATAAGGGATGTCATGAGCTTACCTTTCATATGATGATTCAACACTTTGGACAAAAACCTTCAGGCAGCTTGCGCCGCTCAAGGGTAATGAATGCGGCCATTGATATTATGGCTGGCATATTAAGACCATTGTCGGTGCAAATTATGTCAATACCCTCAGGTATTCCTGGCCGCAATGCCGGGCCACCTGTGCCGCAGGCAATTCAATTTAATCAAATTGCTGATTTTCAGGCCGCTTGTGAGGCTCTCGCCAAGCAATGCCGGGCCCTTGCTCAATACGCCAGAGAAATTAAAGGGATTAAACCAGCAGCGGCGCTAATTGAATTACTTGAGTTTTATGATAAGCAAATGATGGAACTTGCAACCGGAAAACTTTCACGGGAAGGCTGACAAATGAAAAAGATCATTATTGTGGGAGGTGGCTTAGCGGGTGGTTTAGCTGCCATTTATTTAGCCAAACGCGGTCACGATGTGCATGTTTTTGAAAAACGCGGTGATCCATTTTTGGCTTATTCAGATTATATAGATCAGGTCAGCTCGCGGGCCATTGGTGTAAGTATGACGGTGCGCGGTATTCAGGCCGTTTTAAATGCAGGTATTCCTAAGGAAGAGCTGGATTTATGCGGCATCCCTATTTCTGGAATGTCATTTTGTATTGCGGGTAAATTTAAAACCAGAGAATTAGCCCCTGTAGATTCATTATCTCCGCTTTCATTAAGCAGGGCAGACTTCCAGAAATTACTGAATAAATATGCGGCTATCAATAATGTGCATTATCACTATGGACAGCGCTGCCTGGAAGTAAATTTAGACGATAAAACAATCACTACAAAAGATAATGATGGCTTGATTGTTGAGCACAAAGGAGATTTGCTGATTGGTGCAGATGGTGCCCGTTCTGCCGTTCGGCAAGCCATGCAAAATAATTGCCGCAGATTTGAATACCAGCAATCATTTTTTAAGCACGGCTATAAAACACTGGTGATTCCTGATGCCAGCAAGTTAAATTTAAGAAAAGATTTAATCTATTTTTTTGGTATGGATTCAGGCGGATTGTTTGCAGGGCGGGCGGCCACTATTCCTGATGGCAGTATCAGCTTTGCAGTGTGCCTGCCTTACCAGGGGGATATTAGTTTACAAGCAAAAGACCCGGCAACAATGGGGCGTTTTTTTGATAAGTATTATGCAATGCTGCCTGAAGAAACCAGAAAAGAAATGTTATCGCAGTTTATGGAAAAACCGAGTAATGATTTAATTAATGTTAAATCTTCTGTTTTTCATTATAAGCAGAATGCGCTGATATTAGGAGATTCTGCCCATGCTACTGCGCCTTTTCTGGGGCAGGGAATGAATATGGCGCTGGAAGACGCTTATATTCTGGATGGATTATTTGAAAAATATGGTGAAGATTTTGCAAAAATGCTGCCTGAATTTACGCAGTTAAGAAAAGCAGAGGCCGATGCAATGCAGGATATGGCCATTAATAATTATGAAGTGCTGAGTAAGTCTGACCCTATTTTCTTTATGCGCTCAAGATATACCCGTTATATGAGCACTAAATTCCCTGCCAGCTATCCACCGGATATGGCTGAAAAGCTTTATTTCACCTCGATGGCTTATAGCGAGCTAAGAGATATTCAGCAGAAGCAAAATGTTTGGTACAAACTAGGGAGAGTAAACTAATGAAAATTTTAGTTGTTGGAGCCGGGCCAGCGGGCCTCATGTTTGCCAGTCAGTTAAAGAAAATTAAACAAGACTGGGATATTGCCATTGTAGAAAAAAATACAGTGGATGAAATTACAGGCTGGGGAGTGGTTTTACCCGGCAGGGCACCGCACCATCCTGCCAATCCATTAAGTTATTTGCCAAATCATGAAGAGATTGATGCGCAGTATATTGATGAGTTTTGTCTTGTGCATCAGGGGGAGCATGCAAAGGCAAGTACAGGTATTACGCTGTGTGGTGCAGAAAGACGCGCTTTAGTCGGGGCATTAAGAGCACTTTGCAGCGATTTACATATTCCAATCAGCTATTCTTCGCCATTATTTGATGGAGAAGGCCTTGATACAGAGGCCTATGATTTAATCGTCATTGCCAATGGCATTAATAATATCTCTAATCATTTTAATGAAGTATTAGCGCCTGATGTTGAGTTTGGTAAGAATCGCTATATGTGGTACGGCACACCACAAATTTTTGATTCAATGAATCTGATTTTTAAAGCAACAGTGCACGGCGTATTTATTGCCCATGCATATAAGTATTCCAGCACGATGAGTACTTTTGTGGTTGAGTGCAGTGAAGAAACTTATCACGCAGCGGGTATTGAATCTTTATCTGATGAAGAAGCAAAAGTATTTATTGCCAATATTTTCAGCGCAGAGCTTGATCAGCAGCCGGTCCTTGTTCAGCCTGGTTTGCAATGGCGGAATTTTGTAACGCTTAGCCATAAAAAAGCATATGAAGGTCATTTAGTGCTGATTGGTGATGCATTGCAAACAGGCCATTTTTCTATTGGCCATGGCACTACAATGGCGGTGGTTGCAGCGCAAATGCTGGTCAAAGCTTTATATGATCACGATGTGCTTGATTCTGCCTTAGAAGATTTTAATGAGAAGGTTATTCCGCTTATGCAATTATTCAGCGGGCACGCTGGTATCAGCCGTACCTGGTTTGAAACGGCAGCAGAAAGAATGGATTTAAGCGCTGGCGAATTGGCAAAGAGTTTTGCTGAGCGCCGCGAGCAGCTGCCTCCTTTGCCTGCTGCTCTGGCGCAGGCGCTGGGTGCTGCGTTATCGCGTAAGGAAGCTTAAATGATCTCAGAAAAAATTGTTCCGCCATGCTTACCCGGGCAATGGAGCAGCAGTTACATTTCTTACTGGCAGCCCATGCTGAAAGATGACCAGATTACTTCCGGCATCTGCTGGTTTGATTACGAGCAAAACCGCTGCCGGATTGATGGCTTGTTTAATCCATGGTCTGAGGAAAAAACAGGCCATCGCCTTTGGATGTCAGAAATTGTGACTGCCAGCGAGGGGAAAACAAAGAAGTCTAAAATTGCTTACTATCGTGAGCCGTCTGAGGGGGTAACGGAGTATGAAGCCGTTGTGCTTGAGGATGATTCAGAAGCTTGCCATGAAGTTTTATTAACGCAGGATGTTTTACTGCAATATCAGGCCAGCTACGCAGGAAGTCAGAATTTGCTGGGCAGAGAAACCGAAGCGTGGACATTTACCAAGCCAGGCAAAGGACCTTCAACCTATTATTTTGTAAAAGGTACTAACCAATTGATCAGGATGGTGACGGGGGATCCTGAGGTACATGCTTCTGTTCGTGATTTTCCCAATTTTACAACGCATGCTATTGCCGGTGAAATATTTTCAGGCCGGGTATAAACGGGATTCATGAATAAAAAGGCAGGGCAATGATTGCCCTGCCTTTTTTTATTGGATCAAAGGGCATCAGCTATTGCTGTATGCATGCCCAGCATGTCTGCCGCGATGAATGAACTGAATCAGTGCATGTGTGTTTTTGTCAGTTTCATTAAATAGCGGCTTGAAAATGTAAGTGCTATGGTTCCGCCAATAAAATCAGCAATAGGGAAAGATATCCAGATACCTGTGCTGTGAAAAAACATGGGCAGAACAAAAATAAGCGGAATAAGCAGAATATAGGTTCTGGCAGCATCAAGCAGCATTGCGGGCAGTGCTTTTCCCATTCCCTGAAATAAGCCGCTGGACATCATGCATATTCCGGAAGCAAGAATACCAAGAAAGCAAATTGCGGCGATCTTTTTGCCTTCCGTAATAATTTCATGGTTTTGCGTAAATAGCTGTAACAGCACTTCAGGATTAAAGCAAAGAAGCGCCGTTACAATAAGCCCCCATGCGGTACTGCAAATAAGAGCAGAAATATACGCCTTCTGTACTCTTTGATATTGCCGCGCACCGTAGTTAAATGCAGACAGGGTTTGCAGCGCAATCATCATGCCAATAATAGGAAGAAATAAAAACATATAGCAGCGCATTAAAATACCGTGCGCACTTATTAGTGTGGCGGATTGCTCTGGTATGACGATAGAAATAGAATAAACCGATATGGCCATGATGATTGAAAAACCACCGTGCGAGAGCAAAACAGGCATGCCGAAACTAATGATATCTGTATAAACCTTAAATTTAGATACAAGATATTGCGGTTTGAATTGTGCTGCATTTTCACCTTTGCTTTGCAGTTGTAATGCTAAAAGCAGTGCTAAAGCCATGGCGCAAGCTGTGGCCCATGCCGCTCCGGCAACACCCCATTTAAATACAAAAATAAAGAGCGCATCAAAAACAATATTTAAAACAGATCCGGTGGATAATACCTGCATCATTGCTTTTGGATTGCCTGATGCACGGAAACTTTCGGTGATCTGATTGCTGATAAATCCAATCACAGAGAAAATAAGTACCGGAACCAGATAGCTGTCGGCTTCTTGTATAAATTCATTGGGCACCGCCAGTAATGCATAAATGGCAGGCCTGAAGATTAAAAACAGGGCCGAAATAATGATGGCGCTGCTGACGGCAAGCAGTAGCGATGCAGAAAAAACACGGGAAGCTTCTTCTTGGTGTTTTGCCCCTAAGTGCCTTGAAATAATTGAGGCCATTCCGCTGCCTTGCATGGTACTGATTGCAAGCAGAAACATTTGAATAGGAAAAACGGCAGAAACGGCACCCATTGCATGGGGGCCAATGCCGCGGGAGATAAAAAGACCATTTACAACGATATACATGCCATTAATGACCAGGCCCACAATAGTGGGGAGTGCCATATATAAAAATTGCTGGAAAACCGGTGATTTTAAAAGGGGGGATTCACTGTTTATATGCTTATTATCTATATACGCCAATTCCACAGACATGGTGGGCCTTTATTGAGTATGTTTTATATCGGAGATAAAGCCTGATAGTGGCTTATCGATTATAAAATAATGCACAGACTGTAGCTGAATCTTATTAAAATACAATTACAGATGATAAAATATCAGAGCTTGATTGTCTCGGAATTTAATTTAATCGTTGCAAAATGGTAATTGTGTCCGGGCGTAGTGATTGTATGTAAGTTTTTTTATTGTTTCAGAAATAAAGGCGTGTTGGTGCTATGCTGGGAAAACGGACTGAGTTTTACATGATCCGAAAAACAAGGCATTGTTTACAGAGCGTGCCGGTATTTTTCTTACGAATCAGTTTTCCGGGTGTTTATTACTGAATAATTGTGAACTAGATATCAAGATTTATTAAAAGGTAAAGATATACATTGTGATATCTCTTCTATGATTTATCATGCCTTGATTATTGCCAGGGATTAAATGTTGTATGAATATCGAAAAAGTAGTTTTTGGGTTTTTTATCCTGCTGGCATTTACGCTTAATTTTGGTTTTGTAATGGGCCAGATTGATGTTGCACACCAGCATGATGTTTTTGAGCTATTTTCTGCCATGGTGGTCAGTTTTATTGCTACGGTGATTAAGTTTGGTGACCGCACACAAGTGGGGGCACTGCACTTGGCAACCAGTTTGGTTGCTGATTTGCAATTAATTGCAGCGGCTCTGGTTTGGGGCCATGCCATGTATGTAAGCCAAATAGGAATGACCCCGGGGGTGACATCAATGGTGGTATCTTTTTCTGCCGGTGCTCTGGCCGCCAATGTGGTTTCGGTGGTATTGCTGATTGGTGAAACCTTACAACATCGCCGCTGATTATGCCGAATATCTTTTTTATGGTGATGCGGCGCATGCGTGCGCCGATTATCACGCTGATTCTTATTTATTCAATTGCCGTTCTGGGCCTGGTGCTGATTCCCGGTGTGGATGATCAGGGCCGCCCCTATCAAATGGGGTTTTTTCACGCTTTTTATTTTATCAGCTATACCGCTACCTCAATTGGTTTTGGCGAAACGCCCTATGCGTTTTCTTATTCTCAGCGCTTATGGGTTTTATGCTGTATTTATTTATCAGTAACCGGCTGGGCTTATAATTTAGGGGCTATTTTTACTTTATTTAATGATCAGGCTTTAAAAAAAGCCATTCAGTATGTGCGGTTTAATAATAAAGTCAGACGCCTGCGTGAACCCTTTTATTTAATTTGTGGATATGGGCAAACGGGGCGTTTGCTCTGTAAAGTGCTTGATCGGATCAATATTCGCTTCGTGGTGATAGAGCTCAGAGAAGAGCGCGTTAATAATTTGGCTTTAGCTGATTTTCATTCTGATCCGGTTTTTTATGCGGGGGATGCTTCTAATCCTGAATTATTAAAAATTGCCGGAATTACCCATCCGCTCTGCCGGGGCGTGTTGGCCATTACCGGCGATGAAAATGTGAATCTGGCGATTGCAATGGCGGCTTTTGTTTTGCAGCCTAATCTGGTATCGGTGTGCCGCTGCAAAAATAAGGCTGTGGCCGATAATATGCAGTCGTTTGGCGCGAATAAAGTGATTAATATGTTTAATGCGGTGGGGCAGCGTTTTCAGATGCTGCTGCATGCGCCGCATAGCTATCGCTTATGGAATTTGCTTTCTGATTTTCCTGGCCAGCCTATTGCGGCCTTAGTGCGCCCGCCTTGCGGGCATTGGGTGGTGGTCGGATATGGGCGATTTGGCATTTCGATGCGGGCCGCGCTGCTTAAAGAGGGTGCTACGGTAACGGTGATTGATCCGGAGCCGCAGCCTGATTTATTGCCGGAGCAATTTGTGCAGGCGCTGGGTGTGAATGCCGATTCATTAATTGCCGCAGGTATTGAGCACGCTTCGGGGCTATTAGTTTGCCATGATCATGATATTAATAATCTGTCTGCGCTGGCAACGGCTCGGGCGATTAATCCCAAATTGTTTATTGTGGCAAGGCAGAATCTGCGCGATAACCACTTATTATTTGAAGCTTTTAAGCCTGATATCACCTCAATCCGCAGCGAGATTGTGGCGCATGAATGTTTACGCGCGATTGAAACGCCATTATTGGCGCAATTTCTGGATTTAATTAAACAAGAAGATGAAGCATGGGCAAAGGCATTGTCTGATCAATTGGCTTTGTTATGCGATCACACAGTGCCGGAGATCTGGAGCATTACTCTGGATGCCAAAAACACCGCAGCCGTGCACGCCTTTTTAGCCAGCCCTTCGCCGCCTTTACGCCTTGCCCACTGGATTAATAACCCTTTTGATCATGGCTACAAGCTGCAATGCTTGCCTTTGCTGCGCGTGCACGGTGACGAGCTGCAGGCATGGCCTTCGTTAGATACGCAGCTGACTTTTGGCGATCAGCTGCTGTTTGCGGGTAATCACGAAGCCCAAAGTGCCCATGAAGCCATGCAGGAAGCCACGCATCTGCTGGATTTTGCCCGCACCGGTAAGACCGAACCGCAAAGCTGGGTGTTTCGTAAATTGGCGGATTGGCAGCAGGGGAAGTAAAACCCCATCCTATTAACTAATGGGGAATTTGTAGCTTGGGTTAGAAGTCTGCGTGTGAGGTTTACCTCACTCAACGATATATTGCATAACCCAATCTACAAAAGCTCATGTCTTGGGGACAGTTAATAGGATTGAAATAAAACCCTTATCAATCCGCCAGCTGCCGTCTGAATACCCAGCTCACGTCATTGGACGCATTGGCATCAAAGGCATAGCCTTCGGCATTAAACGCTTTTAAATCGCTTGCCTGAGTAATGTTGTGCTCTGCCGCCCAGCGCACCATCAGGCCACGGGCGCGTTTGGCGTAGAAGCTGATGATTTTGTATTTGCCGTTTTTCCAGTCTTCAAATACCGGCGTAATCAGCGGGCAGTTTAAGAGTTTGGGTTTGACGGATTTAAAGTATTCGGTTGAGGCTAAATTAACGAGCACTTTGGGCTTTGTGGCGTTAATCGCGGCAGTGATGGTTTCGCCCCAGAAAGCGTAGAGATTATTGCCTGCTGCATTGGGCAGGGATGTGCCCATTTCCAGGCGATAGGGCTGAATCAGATCCAGCGGGCGCAGCAGGCCGTAAAGGCCGGATAAAATGCGCAGATGCTGGCTGATATAGGCCAGCTCTTGCGGCGTCATTTGCCCTGCATTCAGCCCCTCGTACACATCGCCCATAAAGGCCAGCACGGCTTGCTTGGCGTTTTCCGGCGTGAAATCAGGATGCCAGGCCTGATAGCGCCCTACATTCAGCACTGCCAGCGGATCGGATAATTTCATCAGGACGGCAATTTGCGCAGGCGTCTGCTGCCTGAGCAAAGCAATCAGCCTGGCAGAATGATCCAGAAAATCAGGCTGGCTGAATTCTTTGGTGATGGGAGCAGTGGTGTAATCCAGCGTTTTGGCTGGAGAGAGCAGCATAAGCATGGCGGACTTTGATTGCGGGATGATCGTTGAATAAGCGGAAAGCAAAAGATCTGCAGACACAGAGACTGGCGGGCGCACAGAGAAAAACTTCAACTCATTGAGTATGTTTTCTCTGTGTCTGCAGACCTTAGGTTTTATTTCAGGCTAATTAAGGCTCTACCCCGGATCCGCGCAGCAGGGCTGCGAGTTCCATGGCGGTTTTGACCTGCATCTTTTCTAAAATCCGTGCGCGGTGTACTTCGACGGTTTTCATTGAGATGGACAAATCATCTGCAATTTGTTTGTTTAAACGGCCGGTCAGGATCAGCTTCATCACTTCGCGCTCGCGCGGGGTGAGGGTGCCAAGGCGTTTGGTGATTTGCATCTTTACTTGCCAAACGCCGCGCTTGGTGGCGTCGTTGGCGAGGCAGCGCTCTACCAGATCCACGATATCGTTATCGTTAAATGGCTTTTCAACGAAATCAGTTGCGCCTTGTTTTAAAGCTCCCACTGCCATGGGTACATCGCCGTGGCCGGTTAAAAACACCACGGGCGGGCAATAAGGATGCTCTTTGATTCGGTCAAACAGCTCTAAGCCACCCATGCCGGGCATACGCACATCAAGCAGCAGGCAGCCGTAGCGCTCGGGCGTGTAATCAGCAAGCAGCGCTTCAGCGCTGGCATAGCTGTCAGCACGGTGATTGCGGGTGGAAAAAAGCCAGACGAGGGCATCGCGAATGGCGTCATCGTCATCAACGATTGCAATGCGGCGATCAGGGTTCATTAGCCTGGGTTTCCTCGGAAAACGGTACGGTGAAGATAAAGCGGCAACCGCCGCCAGGATTATTTTCTGCCCAAAGACGGCCCTGGTGATATTCGATAATAGAGCGGCAAATATTCAGCCCCATTCCCATTCCGGTGTCTTTGGTGGTGTAAAACGGTTTAAACAATTGTTCCATTTGTTCAGAACTAATACCAGTGCCACGATCCGCAATGATAACTTGTAAGTAATCATGCTCCCTACTCAGCATAATGGCCAGAGTACGCTGCGATGCAGGCGTATCGTTCATGGCTTCCATGGCATTGCGGATTAAATTGAATAATACCTGTTCCAGCATAATCGGATCGACATATAAAGGCGGTAAGTCTCCCGATTCTGAAATACTGATCTCTACCCCGCGCCGTACTGCCTCGTGCGATTGTAAATCCAGCACGGTATCCAGCAGGCCGGTAATGGTGCAGCGGCGGCGGTGTGGTGCCCGGCGCTGCACAAATTCACGAATACCACGAATAATCTGCCCGGCTCTGCGGGCCTGTTCGCCCATTTTTTCGATGGCTTGGGATAATTGCTGCAAATTAGGCTGGGGATTGGCCAGAATATTGCGGCAGCCTGATGCATAGCTGGCAATCGCGCCCAGGGGCTGGTTCAGCTCGTGGGCCAGGCTGGAGGCCATTTCGCCCATCGAGATCAGCCGGCTGGTTTGTTGTAGTTTTTCATTTTGCAGGCGCTCGCGCTCGGCCGCAGATTTGAGCGCGGTAATATCCGTGGCTACTTCCAGCCAGACATCCGAATCATCCACCCACAGGCTGTGGCGGCTTTTGATCTGAAACCAGCGTTTTTTAATCGGATCGTACCATTCTGAATCGACGGGGGTATCAAAGCGGCGGGCGCTGAAAGGCACGATACAGCAGCGGCCACGCCAGTCGGGCAGGTTAAACGAGCGATCAAACTGACGATTGCTCATCAGCAGCTCGCCACTGTCGGCATCGCTCACGGCAACCGCCGTATCCAGACCATCCAGTACGGTGACAAAACGCTGATGCGAGGCCTGCAGCACTTCGCGCTCGCGTTTTAGCTCGGTAATATCGTAGAGAGAGCCCATCCAGCCAATATGCCGCCCGGCGCCATCGATCAGGCTGGAGCCATGCAGGCTGACATCAAAACGTTCGCCATTTTTGCGCATAAAGCGCACCGCCTGCCCATTGGGATCGGCCCGGCCTAAACGGATCGCATCAAATGCAGCCTGACAGCGCTCCAGCTCTTCCGGGGGCCAGTAGGGCAGCGGCGGTTGCTGGCCCAGCAGCTCGTCGGCACTAAAGCCGGTCATTTCACAAAAAGCCCGGTTTACATAGATCAGGCGGCCATCCTTATCCATCGCCCGCATACCGCTGACCAGCGAGTCTTCCATCGCCTGGCGCAGCGCGGTTTCGGCGCGTAATTGCATTTCTGCCTGAGAGCGAACCCGCATCACTCGGTGTAATAGCGCGGTAGAAGCCAGCATGCCGATGGCTAAAAAGAGCAGCACCCAGGGCAGCGATTCAGTCAGCCGGTGGCGGGGCACATGGTAAAGCTCGGCCTGTATCGACAGCCCCAGAGGCGGGGTATCGAGAGCAATGCGCGTGCTCAGGCCGCTTGGATCAAGCTGTCGGCTGGATTTGGCTGCCAGCGTCACATAATTATGGTTAAGCAGTAAAACCTGATAGCGCTGGGCAATCCACCACGGCACTTGCTGCTGCAAAAGCCGGTCAAAAGAAAAAGTAGCAATAATAAAGTTGTGCCCGTCTGCGCTGGGCACCGCATATTGGGCCAGTGGGGGCTGATCATGTTTTGCTGGCAGCGTGCTCCAGCCGCTTTCCCCATTAAATGCCCGCACTTTTTGCTGGGGGGCGGACCACCAGACTTTGAAATCATCCTGATTTCTGACCACCAGGCTGACAATTTCCGGGCTGTTTTGAATTAAAGAAAAAGCGCGTGCCTGAAACAGCGCCGATTGCTTGTTGTAATCGGTCACCGCAAGGGCATTGATGGCATCGGTATTGGCGGTAATTTGTTGCTGAATCGCCTGCTTTTGCCAGAGCAAATCCTGCTCCAGCTGGTTACTGCGCTGTTTTTGATCGGCATCAGTGGTAAGCAGCAGCCAGCTGGCAAAAGCCAGCGTAAACAGCGCTGCAATCAGGCCGGGCAGCAGTTGAAGCCAGCGGCCAAGACGGGGAGACAAGGTGATAGGGTGCAGAGTCAATCTGATAAGCCAGGGAGTCGACCCGAAAAGGTCGGGTAACCTAATGAAAGGTTAATTATCCACGGATGTCAGTAATTGTCCAGGATAGCTTAGGTTTTGGCTGCTTATGTGTGTGGGGCAGCAGCTTAATCCTATCAACGTAGCTAGATGCTGCCGACAATGACAAGCATTGAATCATCGCAGGGCGGGTGCAACCCGCGTATTTTTCAGCATCGCTCGCGGGTTTATTCCCAATCCTATTCACTTAACAGAACAAAGCTTGGTTTTGCTTAGGGTGTGCAAGTCGTTTTTCTTGCGCACCGCTCTTGGCGCGCAACGACTACGTCCTTGTACACACCGATAAAACTCAAATCAGTTTGCTGAAATCGAAAGCCAATCGTGCTCCAGCTGGCGGTGTTTTACATCAAAACAATAGTAGTGCCCCTGCGATGGCTGATCTTCGCTGCGGTTGATGGCTATGTTTTTGAGATGGCATTTATAGAGCGTGCCTACTGCGCCGTGGGCCACAATGGCAATGTTTTTGCCTGCACTTTTTTGAATGATGTGTTCTACCGCCTTGATAATGCGTTGTTGCGCATCGCAAGCACGTTCCCAGCCCTGAAAAGAGTTTTCCGGGTGGGCAAAAAACTCATCTGCTGCCGCTTCAAATTGCTCTTTTTGTAAAAAGCCGGTGGCCGTCCTATCGTTTTCCCCGAGATTACTTAGTTTTTCTGTTTTTATATTATTTGCAGCCGCCAGTATTTCTGCCGCTTCAATCGCTTTGCTTTCTTCGCTGCTATAAATCGCCGTCAAGGAAGGGATAAATGCTTGCTGAAGAAAGGCGGTCATACGCTCCCGCCCTTTTTCAGATAAGGACCACCGGGTAACCGGAACATCTGGGGCAATCAGCACTTCTGGGTGGGTAATAAAGTAAACTTTTTGCACAGAGCACCTTTTAATAGGTGGCCGTTTGAGGTGATGCTTATTGCTGCACCGGATTAATCAGCGGCTCGCCCCGGGCAAAGGCGCTGACTTCGCACAGTACTGTATCGGCGATGTTTTCCAGCGCTTCAGCGGTTAAAAAGCCCTGATGCGAGGTGATCATGACATTGGGGAAGGTGGTGAGCCTTGCCAGAACGTCGTCTTCTAATGCTGAGCCGGACAGGTCTTCAAAAAATACGCCTTCTTCGTATTCGTAAACATCCAGCCCCACACCCCCTGCCTGGCCGCTTTTTAGTGCGTCGAGCAGGGCGCTGCTGTCGATCAGCCCGCCGCGGCTGGTATTGATAATCACCGCGCCTGGCTTCATGCCCGCCAGCGTTTCGGCATTGATCATATGCTTGGTTTCATTGGTGAGCGGGGTGTGCAGCGAGATGATATCCGATTGTGCCAGCAGCTCAGGCAGTGAAACAAAGGTGCAGCCTAATGTTTCTGCCCGCTCAGGGGAGGGGCTGCGATCAAACGCCAGTACTTTGCAGCCAAAGCCACGGGCAATGGCAATGGTGGCTGCGCCAATTTTACCTGCGCCAACCACGCCAAAAGTGCGACCATGTAAGTTAAATCCAACCAGGCCATCCAGCGAGAAATTGCCTTCGCGAATGCGGTTATAAGCGCGGTGTGTTTTGCGGGTGAGGGTGAGCAGCAGGGCAAAAACGTGCTCGGCCACGGCTTCGGGTGAATAAGCCGGTACGCGCGTGACGCTGATGCCATGTTTTGCTGCGGCGGCTAAATCGACGCCATTAAAGCCTGCACAACGAAGCGCGACCAGTTGGACTCCCAGTTTTGCCAGCTGTGTCAGAGTAGGGGCGTCAACCCGGTCATTTACAAAAGGGCAAACCACTTCAAAACCGGATGCCAGTGCGGCGGTCTGGATATTTAAGCGGTCTTCAAAAAACACCAGCTCATGGCCATGGTGTTCGTTGGCCTGGCTGAGCGTGGCCCGGTCGTATCGTTTGCTGTCAAAAACGGCAATGCGCATGGGAAACCTGCTTGTTCAATAGTTGTAGTGCCTGCGGCACTTTGATTATGTTGTGCATCATTGATGCGAAGCGATTGCTTGGGCAAGAAGCAAAGCCCCGTCATCTTTGGGGAGATCCCATGAGCTGAGAAGAAGAACAGGGGCTGATTTTACCCCCGTGTTTCATCGTGAAATGAGCTGGTGTTGCGGCTATGCAATCAGCCAGGCTCAGCCTTCTTTAAACATATGGGTATGACTGCTGGTCAGGTTGCGGCCTTTCCAGTGGAAATCGGTGATTTTGGCGGTGAGTACATCGGCCGCAGCGGCACTATCGGTAAGAAGCTGCACGAGCGCAAGGACACTTTCGCTATTGCTGTCGGTGATCGTGATTGAGCCAAAGTCGTTCAGGCCAATGTCATCAGTCAGCAGGCTGCGTACGTCTTCAGCAGAGGTGTCCGGAGGAAGGTTGCCGATTACAATTTGCATGGTTTTTACCCTTTAAACGATGGACAAAAATGGACTTAATTTCTATGAGCCTGGCTGCGCAATTGATTATAGCGTTGCTGTTTTCCTGCTAAATAGAGAGGCGCAATCGCTTCCAGTGCTGTTGGCTGCCAGCCTAATTCCGGGGCAAAGCCCGCGGCATCAATATTATCAACCCGCAGTGAATCCAGATTGTCGTGGCTTAACGGAGGATTGGGCAGCAGGCTCATTACACTAGCTTGTACCCGGGCCAGAAAGTTGGGTAAGGAAATAATTGGGCGACAAATGCCTATGGTTTGTGCTGTATAAGCGACCAGCTCTTTAAGTGTGTAGATTTTGGGGCCAACAAGGCTGAGCGTTTTGCCAATCAGTGTTTTATCTGTAACACCTGCGGCAAAAGCCCGGGTGACATCCTGCACCCATACTGGCTGAAAGCGTGTCTCTGCACCTGCTAATGGCACAAAGGGGGCCATCTTCAGCAGCGAGGCAAAAAGGTTAAGAAACTGGTCTTCCTGGCCAAATACCACCGAAGGGCGATAGATTGTCCAGTCGAGTACGCTGGCTTTAACACGGGTTTCGGCCTCGCCTTTGCTGCGCTGATACATGGACGGGCCATAAATATCTGCCCCTAAGGCGCTCATATGTAAATAGCGGTTTACATTTTGAGCGGTGCACTCAGCGATAATTCTTTCAGTAAGCGTGACATGGGCTTTTTTAAAACTTGCCTCATTGCCCTGCAAAATACCCACCAGATTAATCACCACATCCTGCCCGGCAATTAAGCGCGTGAGTGTGGCATCTTCATTGATATCTGCGCTGACTAAGCGGAGAAAGGGCAGGGGCAGCAAATCCTCACGTTTGTTTTCTTTATGGCGGGTGGGCAGGGTGACCGCATGCCCGGCTTTTGCCAGCCTGGCGGCCAGTTGTTTACCAATAAATCCGCTGCCACCGATTAATAAGATTTTTGACATGCGAGTCTTCTTTGAAGTTGCAGTGCGGGTGAAGCCTGCCGTGGCTCACCCGTACTGAGTATTAAGGTGCGTCTACTGCCTGGCCCCGCCCAGCGACTTTGGCGATGCGTTGCTTCAGAGGCAGGCCCTGGCCTTCAAAGGCGTGGGCGTAGTGGATGGCGTTGGCCATTACTTTTTTAACGTAGTCGCGTGTTTCGTTAAATGGGATGGTTTCGATATAGATTACCCCATCCATCGCCTGGCTTGATTGCCAGGCCCTTGCCCGGCCCGGGCCCGCGTTATAGCCGGCAGTGGCTAAAATTTGGTTATCGTCCAGCCGCTCCCATATATAGCGCAAATAGAAGGTGCCAAAGCTGATATTGGTCGTTAAGTCATTAACTTCTGCCGGATTAAAGTGTTTTTTGCCCATTTTGCCGGCTACCCATTTGGCGGTGCCAGGCATCAGTTGCATCAGGCCGCTGGCCCCAACTCCTGAGCGGGCAATGCTGATAAAACGGCTTTCTTGCCGCATCAGGCCGTAAACCCAGGCCGGATCAATGCCTTCGTTTTTGGCTGCGGGCCCGATCAAATCTAAATAAGGTGTAGGGTAGCGCAGGGTAAAATCATGCAGCTGGCGGGTGCGCTCGGCTGAATAAATCGAGCGGTCGTACCAGTTTTGCTTTCGCGCTAATTCGGCAGCGGCCAGCAGCTGCTGGTCTGTCAGCCCTTTCATGGCCCAATTCCATTCGCGGATGGCTTCGATACGCCAGTCCTGATCGATCAGGGCTAAAGCGCGCTGCACACCCGGCATGGCTCGGATTTGCTTGATTTCTGCATCGCTGGCCTTGTAGCGGATGTTGGCGGGCTCCATGCTTGGGCCGAGCTCTTCTCTGGCGAGCAGGCCGTAAAAATCATGGTTTTCTGCGGCGGCGGCCCAAAGCTGATTGGCTTCAATGGTTTTATTCTGGTTTTTCAGAATGCGCGCTTTCCAGTAAAGCCAGGTGCTGGTCTGTTGCTCCTGGACTGGCAGGGCTTCGATGCGGGCCAGCGTGGTTTCCCAATCAGAGAAACGCAGCGCGGCGCGAATGGCCCATGCTCTGTCCTCGCTATCCATGCCCAGCGTATCGCCCTTGCTTAACCATGCAGAGGCTTGTTCATGTTGTTTTTTAGCGGCAATTAAGCCGATTTGCTGCCATGCATAGCGTTGATCCGCTGCTGGTAATTGCTTTTCTATGCCATTGAGCAGGCTGGCTGCGCGATCCGGGTTCGTTCGTGCAATTCGTCCCAGGGCATAGATGGCTAATTCGCGGCCTGCCTGAGTGGATAAGGATTGCTTTGCAAATTGGTTCTCAGGGTTGGCGGCGAGCGCGCTGATATTTCTTGCGGTGAATTCGGCAGGGTTGCCTGCACGCGCGCCCAATTGGCGGGCAAGATCTGTGCGATTGTCGGCCAATGCCAGGCGAATGCGCGCCCATGCATCGGCCTGGCTTAGTTCTTCATTGCTAAATAAGGCGTCAAAGACCGGGTTGCACGCTTCACTCTGTGGTCTGGCAGAAAACCAGAGCGGTTTGGCGGCCGATAGCGGCGCTGCTTCATTGCTGGCGATGGCTGATTGCGCACGCAAACACTGCAATTCGTTGCTTGGAGCGTCTGTTTTTGCATATTCCTGATTAAAACTTGCCCAGCTTTTACGGCGACCCAGCTCTTTTAACCATTCACCACGAAAGCGCTCTGCCAGAGGGCTGTTATCGTAGTTTTTTAAAAAGCTTTGTGCATCGCTTTCGCTGATTGTGGTGAGCTGGCTGCTTAACCAGTAATAACGCGGATACATTTCTAACGCTTCGCCATTGCTTGCATCGGCCATTTTTGCGATAGCAGGCAGATCACGGCTGCGGGCGGCCTCACGCAGGGAAGACAAATCCAGACGTGCATGTGCGCTGGCGGAAAGAGATAGCGAAGCAATCAATAAAAGTTTTTTCATATTTTTTTCATAGGTATGGGGCAGGCAAGCACGACTTCAAGCATAACTGAGGCTTGCGGGTATTCGTAGGTCAGTAATTGTAAAACAGGAAAATATTTGTTTTTTTTACCTGTCAAAGCAAGAGTTGGGCGCAGCTTGGCTATATAAACACGTTTTTGCCTTGTATTAAGGAGGGCATGTGATTGCTTCTTAGTTTGGCTGCTTAAGTCTGATGTTCCTGTGGTTTTAAAATATGCGGGCAATTAGTGCTGGCCGCTGATTATTTGAAGATAAACCGCAGCGCTTTACCTGATCCTTTGTAAAACGCAGATGCTGACAGTGCAAAATTATTGAAAGAAAATACAGTATTATTTTTGGCAGTATTGCCGGGATGTTTTGTGTAAACAGAGCGGGTGATTCCATCGTATCAATTGAAATGTGCTTTAAAGTGATGATCAGATGCAAATCAATTTGTTCCTCATCTAAAATAAGGCGTAAATCACCGCTGTAAAGGCAGGCAGAGCAGGCGCTCAGACTGTGGGTGCAGCCTGGCAGAGTGATTAATCATGCCTGATTTGCTCAATCCCTTTCTCCCGGGACAGGCTAAAAGCAAGTAGAATCAGGGCGTTTAAGAATAAAGAACTGAGAATGGGAATATGCTGACTTTCCAAGAAATTCTGCTCACGCTGCAAAACTATTGGGGCCGTAATGGCTGCGCACTGTTGCAGCCGTACGATATTGAAGTAGGTGCCGGTACATTTCATACCGCTACTTTTCTGCGCTCCCTGGGCCCGGAGCCTTGGAATGCGGCCTATGTGCAGCCTTCACGCCGCCCTAAAGACGGCCGTTATGGTGAAAATCCGAACCGTTTGCAACACTATTATCAGTTCCAGGTGGCTTTAAAGCCATCGCCAGACAATATCCAGGATCTGTATCTGGGCAGCCTGCGCGAGCTGGGTATTGATACCAGCGTGCACGATATCCGCTTTGTAGAAGACGATTGGGAAAGCCCGAGCCTGGGCGCATGGGGCCTGGGCTGGGAAGTGTGGCTGAACGGGATGGAAGTCACTCAGTTCACCTATTTCCAACAGGTTGGCGGGATTGATTGCAAGCCGGTATTGGGCGAGATCACTTACGGTGTTGAACGTCTGGCCATGTATTTGCAAGGCGTGGAAAACGTTTACGACCTGGTCTGGACAGTTTATCCGAACGGCCAGAAGGTTACTTACGGCGATATCTATCATCAGAATGAAGTAGAACAATCGACTTACAATTTTGAACACGCCAATGTGCCCTTGTTGCTCGATTTATTTAATAAATTTGAAAGCGAAGCCGCACGCCTGATGGAAGCCAATTTGGCGCTGCCTGGCTACGAAATGGTTATGAAGTGCTCGCATGTGTTTAATCTGCTGGATGCCCGTGGTGCGATTTCGGTGACTGAACGTGCCGCTTATATCGGCCGTGTGCGTACGCTTTCACGCCTTGTGGCCCGGGCTTATTACGATTCGCGCGAAGCGTTGGGCTTCCCTATGTGCCAAGTTACGCCGGCTTAGGGGGCATGATGATCCGCTATCTGTTGTTGATTACTCTCCTGGCTGGCTGTGGAAAATTTGAAGATGAGGTTTACGGCCCGCTTGAAGTTCCAAAAGAAGGCGACTGGCGCAGTTACGGCACGATGGCGGATTATGAAATGCTGGTCGATGTGAAATCGATTACCCATGACGATGATTACGCGCCAACCAAATACACCTATGTCTGGTTGCAGCAGAAGTTTAATCAGGATCAGATTGATGAAACGACCAAAAAGAAATATCGCCTGAAGTATTCGCGCCA
Source organism: Iodobacter violaceini (assembly GCF_011601265.1). Taxonomy (GTDB): domain Bacteria; phylum Pseudomonadota; class Gammaproteobacteria; order Burkholderiales; family Chitinibacteraceae; genus Iodobacter; species Iodobacter violaceini. Next base: position 81,022 of record NZ_JAAOLX010000007.1, on the reverse strand, counting down.
TGCCATTGATTGCCCGTCTAAAAAAATGGCGGGTGTATTAAGCGATTTGCGCGATGCGGAAAACGAGCAGGTGGCCCGCTACGATATTCCGGGCTTTCAGTGGGAATTCGATGAGCCGCCAGCCAATAGCTTTGGCGGTGATTTTGTTCGCCAAGTTTGTAAAATCATGGCCGAGAAAGAAGCTAAAGCTAAATTAGAAGAGAATTAATCCCCATGTCCAATCCTATATCTCAAACACTGCTGATTGAAATTTTTACCGAAGAATTGCCACCCAAAGCACTGCCAAAATTAGGCGCAGTGTTTGCGAGTGGTATTTTTGATGAATTAGCCAAGCTGGGCTTTGTGGCAAAAGACGCCGAAGTTGAATCGTTTGCCAGCCCGCGCCGCCTTGCTGTATCGATCGCTGACGTGCTGGCTGTGCAGCCGGATCAGGCCATCGAGCGCCGTGGTCCGGCGGTTGCTTCTGGTTTGAAAGATGGTGTGCCAACGCCAGCCCTTGCTGGCTTTGCGCGCAGCTGTGGTGTGGATGTCTCGCAGCTTTCGCAAGGCTCGGATGGCAAGCAGGATGTGTATATTTTTTCATCCGTAAAAACTGGTGAAGCGCTGACTAAAGTGTTGTCAGGCATTATTGCCGGCACACTTAAAAAACTGCCTGCGCCAAAAATGATGCGCTGGGGCGACCGGGATGGCCAGTTTATTCGCCCTGTGCATGGCCTGGTTGCACTGCATGGCAGTGATATCGTGCCTGCTCAGGTCTTGCATCTGGAAGCGGGCCGCAGCACGCTGGGTCATCGTTTCTTATCCAGTGGTGCGATTGAGCTGGCAAACGCCGATGAATACGCAGCCCGCCTCTTTGATGATGGTTTTGTAGAGGCAAGCTTTGATGCACGCCGTGCGTTGATTGCTGATCAGCTCAATAATGCCTGCCTTGAGCTGAATGCTCAGATTGCGCCATCGGATGGTTTGCTGGATGAAGTCACTGCGCTGGTTGAATGGCCTGTGATTTACACCGGAAACTTCGACGAGAAATTCCTGCAAGTGCCGCAAGAGTGCCTGATTTTATCGATGCAGCAGCATCAGAAATACTTCCCGCTGCTGGATCAGAATGGCAAATTACTGCCTAAATTCTTAGTGGTTTCTAATCTGGAAACTGCCGATCCAAGCCATATTATTCATGGTAATGAGCGCGTATTACGTGCGCGTCTTTCGGATGCCGAGTTCTTCTTTGAGCAGGATAAAAAGAAGAAGCTTGAATCCCGCGTGCCGCAGCTTGCCAATGTGGTTTATCACAACAAGATCGGCAGCCAGCTTGAGCGCGTAGAGCGCCTGCAAAAAATTGCCGGTGCCATTGCGGTGAAGCTGAATGCCGATGTGGCTGATTGCAAACGCGCTGCATACTTAGCCAAGGCCGATCTGATCGCCGATATGGTGGGAGAATTTCCTGAGCTGCAAGGCGTGATGGGCATGTATTACGCCCGCATCGATGGGGAAAACGACGCGGTTGCTAATGCGATTGAAGGCCATTACCACCCGCGTTTTGCAGGTGACACCTTGCCGGAAGGTGCTGTGGCTCAGGCTGTTTCGCTGGCGGATAAGCTGGAATCCATTGTTGGTATTTACGGCATTGGCCTGATCCCAACAGGCGATAAAGACCCGTTTGCCTTACGCCGCGCCGCGCTTGGCGTATTACGTATGGTGCTGGATTTACCGCTGGACCTGAAAGAATTGCTCAGTATTACCAGCGATGCTTTCCCTGAGGGTGTGGTTGCAGATGGTACTGTTGAGGGCGTGTATGGCTTTATGCAAGATCGCCTGAAAAACTATCTGGCTGCAGATTACCCGGCCGCAGATATCGATGCTGTTTTGGCACTGAACCCGACGCTGCTGAACGAGATGGTGATTCGCCTGCAGGCTGTTGCGGCATTTAAAGCACTGCCAGAAGCCACAGCATTGGCCGCAGCAAATAAGCGTATTCGCAATATTCTGAAAAAAGTCGAAGGCGATTTGCCAGAGCTGAATGCAGCGCTGCTGAGCGATGCAGCTGAAATTGCCCTGCATGCTGAGTTATTAAAGCTGCAGCCAGTGGTGAGCAGTGCTCTGGCTAGCCAGGATTTCACCGGTGCACTGAAAGCACTGAGCGCTTTAAAAGAGCCAGTCGATGCTTTCTTTGATTCGGTGATGGTCATGGCCGACGATTTAGCTGTGCGTGGCAATCGCCAGGCGCTGCTCGCCGCGCTGGCCAGCCTGATGAACCGCGTGGCTGAGTTGTCTTTATTGGCTGAGTAAACGCAAAAAACGCTCAAAAGATCTGCAGACACTAAGAGTATGAAGTGAATAAAGCGGGCACACAGAGCTTAGGTATTTTCTGTGTACCCGGTGTTGTCCTCTGTGTCTGTGGCTCTTTGAGCTTTTTTGAAACAGGTTTAAAACGGAGTCGCGTATGAAGTTATTGATTCTCGACCGCGACGGCGTAATCAATGAAGACAGCCCGGATTACATCAAAACGCCGGAAGAATGGCAGCCGATTGCAGGCAGTTTAGAAGCCATCGGCGAGTTATCCCGCTCGGGGTGGACAATTGTGGTGGCGACTAATCAAAGCGCGATTGGCCGAAAAATGATTGCGGTGGACGCGCTCAACCGCATTCATGCCAAGATGCACCGGGCTATTGCCGGGCAGGGAGGGCATGTGGATGCGGTGTTTTTCTGTCCGCATGGACCCGATGCAGGTTGCGTTTGCCGTAAGCCTAATCCCGGCATGATTTTAGATATTTCCAGTCGTTTTCACATACCATGCCCACAATTGACGATGGTGGGCGATTCGCAGCGTGATTTACAAGCCATTGCGGCTGTAGGCGGTAAGCCTGTACTGGTTCGCACCGGTAATGGCATAAAAACTGAGCAGAAAGGCCTGATGCCCGAGGGCACGCAGGTATTTGACGATTTGGCGGCATTTGCCGCGCATTTACTTGTAGTTAGCCCTGCTGGATTGGTGGGGTAGAAATAAATGGGTTTTTCGTCTGGCAAGACGTGAGGAAGCCGCATAGCAAGCTATGCAATCACGAACAACGCAGCCAGGCGGAAAAACGCGATTTATACCCGCTTTATTCATCAGGACTAACTACTGGCACCAGAGGGTGAAGATTAAATGATTTGGTTGCGCTCCATTCTGTATTGGCTTGCTGTTCCTGTAGTAACTCCCATTTTTTGTGTGATTGCGATTTTGATTCTGCCGCTGCCTCCTGTGCTGCGTTACCGGATTATTCGTGGCTGGTCGTGGACAATGCTCAAGTGGCTGAAATTCACCTGTGGCCTGACTTATCGCGTAGAAGGCATTGAAAACCTGCCTGCAGACCCTGCCGTGGTGATGTGCAAGCATCAATCAGCATGGGAAACGCTGGCTTTGCAGCATGTGTTTCCGCCGCAAGTTTGGGTATTGAAAAAAGAACTGCTGAAATTGCCGATTTTTGGCTGGGGCTTAGCAACTTTATCGCCGATTGCGATTGACAGATCGAACCGTGCCGAGGCGCAAAAGCAGTTGATTGCCCAGGGTAAGGATCGCCTGGCTAAAGGCTTCTGGATTGTGATCTTCCCGGAAGGCACCCGTGTTCCATCGGGTGGCTACAAGCCGTATAAGCAGGGTGGCGCGCGTTTGGCCGTTGATCTGGAAGTGCCTATTGTGCCGGTGGCGCTTAATTCGGGCGAATTCTGGCCGAAAAATTCATTTCTTAAATGGCCGGGTGAAATCACCATGGTGGTTGGCAAGCCGATAGAACCAGCTGGCCGCAGCCCGCTAGAGCTTACGCAAGAAGTTGAAACCTGGATCGAAAATGAAATCCAGCGTTTTGGCGGCGTTGGCCCTTGTTACTCGCCTAAAAAATGACAGCGCATTCGCTGCGTCTGGCTGATCGTGAGCTGCCTTATCAGCTGGAGCGCAGCAGCCGCAGGCGCTCGATTGGTTTAAAAATCACCGCCAATGGTTTAACCGTGATTCTGCCTGCCCGCGCGCCTTTAAAAGAAGCCGAGCGGGCCATCGAGAGCAAATTAAAGTGGATACTGGCCAGGCTGGCTACGCCGGTCGCGGCTCCTGCTGCTCTGGCGGTTGGCAGCAGCGTTCTGTGGCAGGGCCAGGCTAAATTTGTGCAGCACTGTGCTGGCCGAACCCGGCTGGAAGAAGATGTGCTGTATGTATCAGAGCAAAGCCCCTTGCCCGTCACAATCACACGCTTTTATCAGCGCAGCGCCAAGCCTTATTTCTTACAAAGGCTGGCGTACTGGAGCGGGGTAATGGGCCTTCAGCCGCGGCAGCTGTTCTTAAGCTCGGCGAAAAGCCGCTGGGGAAGTTGCACAGCCTTGGGGGATATTCGCCTGAACTGGCGATTAATGCAGGCCCCGCCACAAGTGATTGATTATGTGGTGATCCACGAGCTGGCGCATTTGGCGGAATTGAATCATTCTGCGCGTTTTTGGGCCATCGTCGCCAGTGCCTGCCCTGATTGGAAAACGCATCGCTTATGGCTGAAGCAAAACGGTGCAATGCTGTTTGCGTGGTAAGGGATTATTTTGCGTGCCAGGCAACATCAAAAACAATGCTTATTAGTGCCTTCGGCTCGTTGATTTTGAAGCGCTTAGCCACCACGTGGCCTTCCTTCGCCAAGAAAGGAGGCTAAAAAAGGCGACCCCAAAAGCATCTACTCAGTGGACAATCGAGTCGGCGGCGGGCGGAATTGGCTCGTTCCTTGCTCCCTTGCTGAAACCCCGCCCTGTTTATTCCTCGCTTCGGCGTGTTTCAAGGGGAGATTCAAACCCTGTTTTCCTCCGTGAAACCCCGCGTTCTCTGTGGTCTCCGTGTTTCAAGATTTGGCTTTTGCAACGAAATATCGAAGATCTAATACGCCCCCAAAACCTGATTCAATGCTGCTCTGGCGTAGCTAACTGTTTCGCTTGCAGTTAAGCCAATTCCATTGGGATGTATTCTGCGCCAGTCGTCTGCTGCGCGGCCGTGCAGCCAGCAGCCGCTTTGCACTGCATCCAGCGGTTTAAGGCCTTGTGCGGCAAGTGCAGCAATGATACCTGAGAGCACGTCGCCTTGCCCTGCGCTGGCAAGGGCTGCATTGCCGCTGGCGTTGATGCTCCAGCTTTGCCCGTCGCTGCATACCGAGCCCGCTCCTTTGAGCAGCACGGTGGCTTTATAGCGCTGTGCGAGGGTAAGGGCGGATTCGATTCTATTTGCTTGCACGGCCTGAGTGCCGATGTGCAGCAGTCTTGCTGCTTCGGCTGGGTGTGGTGTGATTATGCTGGGGGAGCTGCGCTCTTGCATGGCGGCAGTCAGCGCTTCTGAGCCGGCGAGTAAATTGAGTGCATCAGCATCCAGCAGCAGCGGCAGTGGGCTGGCAATGCTTTGCTGGAGTATTGCAAGGGCAGTTGCGCTATTTCCAAGCCCGGGGCCGGTAAGAATAAAGCTGAGGGCAGGGTGCTGCAGGGCTTCTTCAGCGGAGTGCAGCATCAGCTCGGGCTGTACTGGGTCTGCGCTCAGGGTTTTATCCAGCAACCCCAGTACAACGCGGCCTGCGCCCATATGCAGAGCGGCACGCCCGGCAAGCAGTGCTGCACCTGACATGCCGCTGGCCCCGCCCATTACGCCAACGGTGCCATAACTGCCTTTGTGGCTGTCTGGGCTGCGTAATAGCCGGCTCAGGCTGGCGGGTGCATGGTTTTGTAAATACCCGTCGGCGGCGGGATAGAGATGGGCTGGGATTTGCAAATCGTGCAGGCTGATTTCACCGCATACATCGCAGCCCCTGGCTGTAAACTGGCCGGGTTTGTGGCTGATAAAGCTCAGGGTGTGAGTGGCGTGAATGACGGCTCCGGGGGCTGCCCCGCTATCTGCCATCAGGCCACTTGGGATATCTAATGCAATAATCGGGCAGCCCAGTGCTTGCAAGCCGGCCATAATCTGGCTATCTGCTTCAGATGGTGCGCGGTTCAGCCCAAGCCCAAAGAGCCCGTCAATGGCGAGATCGGCATGATCCGGTGTGGCAACAAGGGTTTGGCCGCCAGTTGCCTGCCATTTGGCAAAAGCATCTTTGGCATCTGCAGTCAGGCAAGGGCTGGTCAGCCTGAGCAAAATGGTTTTGCCTGCTTGCTGAAGCAGGCTGGCGGTGATTAGAGCATCGCCACCATTATTGCCCGGCCCTGCCAGCACATAAATAATTTGTGCTGCAGGATAGTGTTTTAAGATCCAGCTGGCGCTGGCCTCACCCGCTCTGTGCATCAGCGATAAACCGGCTGCAGCGCTTTCGGTTTGTCTTAGTTTTTGGCTAAAGAAGAGCGGGGAATTGATCATTCGCGTGAGATTCGCTGGCGTTCAATTTTGTTAATAAAACGCTGAATAAGCGTTTGCATTTTCCCGGATAAGTCAAAAAAACGGCAGCCTACCCGCTGTGTTTTAATGCCATTTCGCAGTGTTACATCAATCACAATGCAAACTTGCATATCGACTTCAATGACGCCGATATCAAGCAGCTGAATCCGGCAATTATGCAAGGTGTCGCCTACCTGCATAGGCAGGTCCGGTGAAACCCCAAGCAGGCTTAAGCCGCCAAGGCTGATATCTGTGACCGACAGCTCTGTATGCCCTCCGTCAAATGGGATAACACAGGCCACTTTTTGCGACATGGGGATATCAAGCCGATAAAAGTCACGCCTTTGCATACGCAGTGTTTGTACCGGGCCACTGCTGCGTATTGCTGTGCGCCCTTCATAGGCGACTAGCACTGCATCGGGCAGCTCAAATTGCACTTTCACTTTATTTACAACGCCCACCAGCAGCATCCGGCCTTCTTTAATCAGCGCGGCATTGGTGACAATATCGTTACTGGCATCAAACAATAATTCATTGTCAGTAATGCTGAGCAGGGTGCTGATTGCAAATGGCTCACGTTTACCTGCAGGGTAAAGGCAAATAATTTCACCGTTATCCAGTAGTTGCTTTAGCAAATACTTTATTTCTATGCTGGCGCTGACGAGATAGGGCCCCGTATCCGATACAAAAACGGGCTCCAGCGTGGGAGGTTGTTGCATTGTGTTAATCAGTTAAAGAAAAGATAAGCTACTTTATATCATTGGCAGGGACTTAATCCTAGCTTGCTTTACCATGCGCTTTAATTAATATAGTGTAAGTCATTCTATGGATTGACTATTATTCAGGCCATAAATTACAAGGCCTGAACACTTTAGTTTGCGATAGACAGCAAGGCTTCCAGTTCATCCAGCCGCATCCGTTCTTCTTTTTGCCGCTCTGCATCGCGGGGGCGTACATGTAAGCTGATTGGGCTATCGTCAAACCAAAAAGAAAATGAAGGGTAATCTGCAAGCTGGCGGCCGTTCGCTGGCGGCAAAATATCGTAATCAATTTGTTGGTTGAGTAAGAAAATCTCAGCAGATTTAGGGTCATCTAAAAAGATGATCAGATTTATGTCGGAGTTTGCGCCAGCAACGCCGGATAAAACCGATCCCGTCAGGCAGGGGCGGAAATGCGCCAGAATCCGCATTACTTTTAGTGCTTTGTGTCTCAGATTATTGAGGTGATTGCTGTGTTCCGGGTGGTAAACCGCCCTGTAATTGGCCAGGGCGGTTTCTATTTCCTGATTCGAGGGCATCATGCGCCCTTCGCTAATCCCTAATTGTCTGGCGGCCTTTTTTTTGGCAAGTGCAAAATCATGCAAAAGATCTTCAGCAATTAAGCGCGCCGCACGTTCGGCTATCCGGGCGCGCAAGACAGAAGACTGACGGTCGAGAACGTGCGGTTTGCTCATAGTTTAGGTGCCCCTAAAAGAGTAATTCCTTGATCTCATCCAGTGGTTGAGCGCTGCCCGCTCCGCCTCCTAAACCTAATTCTGGATTGGTTTGCAGATATTCGCTGAAGAAATATTCAGTATACGAGCCACGCTCTGTCTGAATGGTTTGCGGCGTAACCCCTTCAGGCACCGGATAGCTCACATTGTCTACGCCTTTAAGCGCCTTATTCATGTAGTTAATCCAGATGGGCAGGGCTGCTACTCCGCCGTATTCCTTTGCGCCCAGGGAGCGGGGCTGATCAAAACCTACCCATGAGATCGCCACGAGGCCAGGCTGATAGCCTGCAAACCAGGCATCATTGGCATCATTGGTTGTGCCGGTTTTACCCGCTAAGTCACTTCTGCCCAGGATGTTGGTTTTGGCTCCCGTACCCTGTGTGGCCACATCATGCAGCAGGCTGTTCATGACAAAGGCGTTTCTGGCGTCCAGTGTGCGCTGTGCATTTTCTCCTGCTACTTCAGGCTGGGTTTTTGCAAGGACACGGCCACGGCTGTCTTCAATCCGGTCTACAAAATATGAACGCACGCGATAGCCTGTGTTGGCAAAAACCGCATAGGCTTCAGCCATTTGTAGTGGAGTAACGCTGCCTGCGCCCAGTGCCATCGTGAGATAAGCAGGATGCTGCTTAGGGTTGAAGCCAAAGCGGCTGATATGGGCCTGGGCATAATCCACGCCAATTGCTTGCAGCACGCGAATAGTCACTAAGTTTCTGGAGCGGGTTAAAGCGGTACGCACACTCATCATGCCTTCAAACTTACCGTCACTATTTTTAGGCTCCCAGCTTTGTCCTCCCACCTGAGCAGGATCAATCACCAGTGGCGCGTCGTTGATTTGTGTGGCAGGTGTAACACCGCGCTCCAGGGCTGCAGAATAAATAAATGGTTTGAAGCTGGAGCCGGGCTGGCGCCATGCCTGCGTCACATGGTTAAAGCTGCTGCGGTTAAAATCAAAGCCGCCAGCCAGCGCTCTGATTGCACCATTTTGTGGATCTAATGCAACAAATGCACCCTCAACCTGAGGAAGCTGAGTCAGGCTCCAGCCTTTTTCTGTTTGCTTAATCCGTACAATTGCACCCGGGCGGATTCGGGTTGCCGGTGCGATTTTTTCTGACAACATGGCGCGGGCAAAACGTAAGCCCTCGGCATTAATTTCAATTTGCTCGCCGCCTTTTTTATAAACTTTTACTGACTGAAGGCTGGCACTTAATACGATGGCTGGTTGTAAATCTCCCGAGTCTTTTTGCTCTGCAAGTGCTTCGTCCAGCAGCTCTTCTTTGCCTGGAATAAGCACTTCAGGGGCAACAAACCCTTCTGGACCGCGGTAGCCGTGGCGAACGTCGTAGTCAACCAAGCCTTGCCGTAAAGATTGATACGCAGTTTCCTGACTGTCGCTCCGAAGGGTTGTGTAAACTTTAAAACCTTCGGTGTAAGTAGATTCCTTATAGCGCTCAACCATCATTTGCCGCACCATCTCGGCCAGATATTCGGCATGAACGGCGTACTCCTGCTGCGTGCGTTTCAGGACTAATGGCGCGTTTTGAGCGGTTGCATAATCACTGTCGTTAATGAACTTTAATTCGTGCATACGGCGTAAAACGTATTGTTGTCTGAGCTGCGCACGTTTAGGGTTTACAACTGGATTGTAAGCGGAAGGGGCTTTAGGTAAGCCAGCCAGCATGGCCATTTCAGCCGGGCTAAGCTGTTTTAGCTCTTTACCGTAATAAGTCTGTGCTGCAGAGGCAAAGCCATAAGCGCGCTGACCCAGATAAATTTGATTAAAGTACAGTTCAAGAATTTGATCTTTCGATAGATTGTGTTCAATCTTAAATGAAAGGAGGGCTTCGTTAAATTTTCGGGTAAATGTTTTTTCGTTAGACAAATAGAAGTTGCGGGCGACCTGCATTGTGATGGTACTCGCACCCGATTTTGATTGCCCTGATGTGATATTGCCGATCATTGCTCTTAAAACGCCCAGATAATCAATCCCGCCATGCTCATAAAAGCGCTCATCTTCAGCCGCTAAAATGGCTTGCTTCATGAGCAGAGGAACTTGCTCTATAGACGTAAATGCCCGGCGCTCTTCGCCAAATTCACCAATGAGCACATTGTCGCTGGTGTAAATACGAAGTGGAATTTTAGGGCGGTAGTCTGTGAGTGCTTCTAAGGAAGGCAGGCGCGGATAGGTAATCACCAGCGCAAAAGCGCCAAGGCCAGCAACAAGGATCATCAGGCTAATTAAAATGCCGCAAAAAATAAGTAGAAGGCGTTTGCTCATCGCTAAGGGTAGAAGATTGGAAGTGATGCTAATTTACGCGATTCTGAGCATGTATGTTTGGCATTTATTTTCTGGCATCAAATAATTGAAAAAGCACTAATGTTAGTAATACGCTTGTATAAGAATAAGCTACACGGTTCTTTCTTTACAGGGATAAGTCGCGCTGCTACGATCTAAAGCAGATTCGTAACAGTTGTTTTTAAGTGTTTTATTTAAAAAAGGAAAATGAGTTGAATCTCGATTTCCTCAAGCCCAAAGCACCTGCGCTGATTGGGGTTGATATTAGCTCTTCGTCCGTAAAAATGGTCGAGCTGAGCCTATCAGGAACAACCTACAGCCTTGATCGCTATGTGATTGAGCTCTTGCCAAAAGATGCCGTAACCGACGGTAATATCGCCAATATGGATGTGGTGGTGGAGGCTGTGCGGCGGGCATGGCGGCAAATGGGCTCTAAAATCAAGAATGTATCGGTTGCCCTGCCAGCAGCAGCGGTGATTACTAAAAAAATTCTGGTGCCATCCGGGCTGACCGAGCGCGAGCTCGAGATGCAGGTTGAAACCGAAGCCAATCAGTACATTCCTTTTTCCCTCGATGAAGTGAATCTGGATTTCCAAGTGTTGGGCGTGTCTCCGGTCGCCCCTGACGAAGAGGAAGTTCTGATCGCGGCTGCCAAGAAAGAAAAGGTGGATGAGCGTGTTGCGGTGATTGAGGCCGCAGGCTTACGCGCAGTGGTGCTGGATGTTGAGTCCTATGCCACACAGGCCGCGTTTGAGCTGATGCAGCCACAATTGCCCAATAATGGTGAAAACCAGATTGTGGCCGTGGTGGATATTGGTGCAACAGCCATGCATATGAATATTTTTAAAGACGGCCAGTCTATTTACAGCCGTGATCAGGCTTATGCGGGCAATCAGCTTACGCAAGAAATTCAGCGTAAGTTTAATATGTCCAGCGATGAGGCTGAGCAGGCTAAAAAGCACGGCGGTTTGCCGGAAAACTACGAACCAGAAGTGTTGCAGCCTTTTATTGATACGCTGGCTCTGGAAATCTCGCGCTCATTGCAGTTCTTCTATACATCCAGTAACTACAACTCGGTTGATCATATCTTGCTGGCGGGTGGTTGTAGTGCGATCTATGGTTTGGACGATGCGGTTTCGAGCCGCACTAATGTGAGTAGCGCAATGCGGGCCAACCCTTTCCAGGGAATGGCAACCGGTAAAGTACGTGGTAAGCAGGTGCAGCTTGATGCACCTTCGCTGTTGATTGCCTGCGGACTGGCAATGCGGAGGTTTGACCCTTCATGATTCGGATTAATCTGCTTCCTCACCGTGAGCAAAAACGTGTTGCACGCCAAAATCGCTATTTTGTACTGCTTGGTATGGCGTGCCTGGCTGCCGTGGCCGTTATTGTTGCGGGCTATCTCTTTTATTCTGCGCGTATCGAAACACAAAATCAGCGCAATCAATTCCTGACGGATGAAAACACAAAGCTGGATCGTGAAATTTCTGAAATTGAGAAATTAAAAGCCGAAAAACAGTCTTTATTGGATCGTAAAAAGATTGTAGAGCGCTTGCAATCCGGCCGTTCAGAAACCGTTCTGGCGATGGATCAGCTTGTCCGGCAAACACCGGAAGGCATTTATCTGAAAGAAGTGAAAGCCGTGAATGATCAGGTCACGCTGATTGGTTATGCGCAATCTAATGCACGCGTTTCTACTTTAATGCGTAATTTAAACGATTCAGACATCTTTGAGCAGCCGGTGCTTATTGAAGTAAAAGCCGCTCAGGTTGGGAATCAAAAACTATCAGAATTTATGCTTACCGTTAAAGTGACCCGTACAACAGAAGAAGCGGTAAATGCCTCCGCTCCTGGCAAACGTAAACAGCAGGGTGGCTAGAATGACACTCGACGAACTACGGAATTTAGATCCTAAAGATGTTGGCAACTGGCCGATGGCAGCACAAATCGGTTTGATTATTCTGGTCTTTGTTGTGCTCATTTCCGGAGGCTACTTTTATGTTTGGGGCGGCCAGATGGAAGAGCTCGAAACAGGACGGGCGAAGGAAGAGCAATTAAAGAAAGATTTTATTGATAAGAAAAGCAAGGCGATTAACTTAGAAGCCTATCGCCAGCAGTTGCAGGAGATTCAGCAGTCTTTTGGTGCATTGCTCAGGCAATTGCCGAATAAATCTGAAATGGAATCCCTGCTGACTGAAATCAATCAGGCAGGGGTTGGCCGGGGTTTGTTTTTTGAGTTATTTAAACCTGGCTCGGAAGTAAAAACTGCTGAATTTGCTGAGTTGCCGATTGATATTCGCATCTCTGGTAATTACCACGATTTAGCGGCTTTTGTCAGCGATGTGGCTCAGCTTTCCCGCATTGTTACTTTGAGCAATCTGCAGCTTGTATCGACCAAAGACCCTGAAGTGATTTCCATGCAGGCGATTGCTAAAACGTACCGCTCGCTTGATGAGGCAGAATTGCAAGCTATGCATCAGGCAGCTCTCGACGCTAAGAAGAAACAGAAATGAAAATCCGTCCTGGATCAATTAAGTCTATTCTGCTGATGACGATCGCTACTGCATCCTTAACTGCATGTTTTGGAGAGGAAAACAGTGATCTGAAAAGCTGGATGAAAGAAAGCAGCGAAGGCTTGCGTGGCAAGGTGGAAGCTTTGCCCGAGGCCAAGCCCTATGTTTCGTTTGAATATAAAGCCTTTGATTTAAGCGATCCATTTCGTGCCGCTAAAATGGAATTAGCTAAAAAAGGTACGGGTGGTGGTCTTGCTCCGAATACGAATCGTGCCAAAGAGATTTTGGAAAACTACGATTTAGAGAAATTACGTATGGTGGGGACTTTAACTCAGGGTAAAACCATTAACGGTTTAATCCATGCACCTGATGGCAATTTGTATCGGGTAAAAGTCGGTAGCTATATGGGGCAGAATTTCGGCATGGTCACTGCGGTGAAGGATACCGAAATTCAATTAAAAGAAATTGTTGAGGACAGCGGGGGTGATTGGGTGGAGCGTACTACCAGTTTATCCCTTGATGAAGCGGAGCAAAAAAAATGAAAATACTCAATGTCATCACGTCGGCTATTTTAAGCCTGGCGAGTTTTGCTGCCCTGGCTGCAAGTAGCATTACTGCGATCGATATCAGCAATGTTTCGGCGGATAAACAAATTATTCGTTTAAGTTTTGCCGGGCCAGCACCCGTGCCCACCAGTTTTTCTGTAAATACACCACCCCGCGTGGCTTTTGATTTTGCAGATACCAGCAATCAGGCCGGTAAAAGCTCGGTGCAGGTTAATGGTGCTGCACTCAGGTTAATCAGCCTTGCCGAAGGCTCCGGCCGTACGCGTGTTGTGCTGAATATGCAAAAGCAGGCGGCTTATCAAACCAGGGCCGAAGGCAATGATTTTTATATCACGGTGGATGGTACAAGCAGTGCGGTAACTGCCCAGGCGCGTACCACTCACTTTGCTGAGAGCAAAGCCCCGGAAGTGGCGAGTAAAAACAAGCGGGATAGTATTGAGAACATCGACTTTCGCCGTGGTAAAGATGGCGAAGGTAAGGTTGTAATCGATCTTTCCAGTCCGAATGTGGGTATTGATATCCGCCAGCAGGGAAAAATGCTTCTGGTGGATTTCAATAAAGCGGCCTTGCCTAAAAAGCTGGAACGCCGTATGGATGTCACCGACTTTGGTACGCCCATTCAAAAGGTTGATTCCTATACTCAGGGCGAAACCACCAAAATGGTGATTGAGCCTAAGGGTAACTGGGAATACTCGGCTTATCAGACTGAAAATCGCTTTATTATTGAAGTTCGTGAAGTGAATGACGAGCGCAATAAGCAAGCGGGTATCAAGCCTGCATTTAAGGGTGAAAAGCTGTCGCTGAATTTCCAGAATGTTGAAATTCGCACCGTATTACAAGTGATTGCCGAATTCACCGGCTTGAATATCATTACCAGTGATACGGTAACAGGCAATTTAACGCTGCGCCTTAAAGATGTGCCATGGGATCAGGCGCTGGATATGATTCTGCAGGCTAAGGGTCTTGATCAACGTAAGAATGGCAGCGTGCTTTGGGTGGCTCCGCGTGAAGAGCTGGCCAGCAAGGAAAAGCAAGAGCTGGAATCCAGAAAGCAAATTGATGAGTTAGAGCCTACCCGCACTGAAGCATTTCAGTTGCGTTATCAAAAGGCAGAAGACTTAAAGAAAATGCTGACTGATGATAAGCAGCAGATGCTGTCTAAGCGTGGCAGTATTGTGATTGATGCCCGTACTAACACACTGTTTGTGCAGGATATTTCCAGCAAATTAGAGCAAGTGCGTTCGGTCATTGGCAAAATCGATGTGGCTGTGCGTCAGGTACAAATTGAAGCCCGTATTGTTGAAGCGAATGATGGCTTTAGCCGTGAGTTAGGTGTGAAGCTGGGCTGGGGTTCTAAAGGCCACTTGGGCAATACCGATTTGGGCCTGGGTAATAATTTAGACAATGCCGGTAAAGGGATTGGTGTTATTCCAAGTACTGCGACCGGCACAGCGACCACACCTGTAAATAATGTTCTGACGATGGGCAATAATGTGAACTTGCCTGCCATTGGTTCTGGTGTTGGTGCTCCGGGTACATTTGCTCTGATTGCTGCAAACGCGAATTGGTTGTTGGGCCTGGAAATCAGTGCTCTGGCTGCGGATAATAAAGGTAAGATTATCTCCAGTCCTCGCCTTGTGACGGCTGACCAGGTAGAAGCTTCTATTGAAAGCGGGGAAGAGATTCCTTACCAGGAAAGCTCGCAAAATGGTGCAACAACGATTTCTTTCAAGAAAGCGACGCTGTCATTAAAGGTTACACCGCAAATTACGCCTGATGGCAATGTCATCATGAAGCTGAACGTAACTAAAGACAGCCGTGGCACGGTGACTTTGGGTATTCCATCGATTAATACCAAGCAGATTAATACAACAGTTCTGGTTGAAAATGGTGGTACGGTGGTGATTGGTGGTATCTACACTCAAGAAGCTGGCTCGGATGTGACCAAAGTGCCTTTGCTTGGTGATATTCCATATCTGGGGCATTTATTTAAAAATACCTTGGAAAAAGACATTCGCCGTGAGTTGTTGATTTTCATTTCACCAAAAGTGATTCAGTCAGACCTGTCATTACGCTGATTTTGTAAATTTTTTAGTCAGATAAGCGGGGCGCAAATCGCGCCCCGCTCTGCTTTCCGATACAATGCTTGGCATGAAACTGCCAGGCAATTTTTTTCTGGTCGGCATGATGGGTGCCGGCAAAACCACCGTTGGACGAGCGCTTGCTAAAGTCAGCGGTAAGGTTTTCTATGATACGGATCACGAGATCGAATCACGTACCGGCGCGAAGATTCCTATCATCTTTGAAGTAGAAGGTGAGGCAGGGTTTCGCCGTCGTGAGGTGGCCATGATCAAAGAGCTTTCCGCGCAAAAAAATATCGTCCTGGCAACGGGCGGAGGGGCTGTGTTGAACCCGGCCAACCGCGCGATACTGAGGCGTGAAGGCTTTGTGATTTATTTGCGGGCCAGCGTGGACGAGCTGTATTTACGTACCTGCCACGATAAAAACCGCCCGCTATTGCAAACTGAAAATCCTAAACAACGTTTGCAAGAATTCTACGAAATTCGTGACCCCCTTTATTGTGAAGTTGCTGATCTGGTGATTGATACCAGCCGGCAGACCGTTCATTCTTTATTGCAGCTTTTGATGAAAGAGCTGGAACTGCACGCCGATCGTTAACTGGCGAACAATGCCTGCGCAGTTTTTAATCATGTGCGGGTAAATCACTTGCCAACCTATCAAGCTGGAGCGCCATGCAGACCGTTAAACTAGACCTTGCCCACGCCCCCTACGATATTCATATCGCCCGTAATTTACTGACTCAGGCTGAGCTCATTAAACCCTTATTGCTTCAGCCCCGTGTGGTGATTGTGAGCAATGCAACGGTGGCGCCACTCTATTTAAAATCGCTGCAGGATGCTTTAGAAAGCGCAGATATTCAATGCCACAGCATTATCTTGCCAGATGGTGAAGCCTATAAAACATCTGAAACGCTTAACCTGATTTTTGATGAGCTGCTTACTGAGCGTTGCGAGCGTAAAACAACGCTGATTGCCCTGGGCGGCGGCGTGATTGGCGATATGACCGGCTTTGCTGCTGCGGTGTATCAGCGCGGCGTGCCGTTTATTCAGATCCCGACAACCCTTTTGGCGCAAGTTGATTCATCGGTTGGGGGTAAAACGGGGATTAATCATCCTCTGGGTAAGAATATGATCGGTGCGTTTTATCAGCCTAAGCTGGTTCTGGCTGATCTGGCGACGCTGGATACCCTGCCGCTGCGTGAGTTATCCGCAGGCATGGCAGAGGTGATCAAATATGGTTTGATTGATGACCTGGCTTTCTTTGAATGGCTGGAAGCCAATATTGAACGCCTGATGGCGCGTGAAACCGAAGCGCTGACCTATGCGGTGGAGCGTTGCTGCCAGAATAAAGCACGCATTGTGGCTGGCGATGAAAAGGAGCAGGGCCAGCGTGCCTTGTTAAATCTTGGGCACACCTTTGGCCATGCCATTGAATCAGGGCTTGGCTACGGTGTTTGGCTGCACGGTGAGGCGGTTGCGGCAGGCATGATGCTGGCAGCTTTCGCATCGCGTGAGCTGGATCAGATCAGCGATGATGATATTGCCCGGATTGAATCCCTGCTGAAAAAAGCAGGCCTGCCGGTGCAAGCCCCGCAGTTGGGTAATGATCGTTATTTAGATTTAATGGCGCAGGATAAGAAGGTTGATGCGGGTAAAATTAAGTTTGTACTGATGCGCTGCCTTGGTGAATCTTATATTGGCGAGCTCAGCCGCGAAAATGTGATTGCGGCTCTGGATGCGGGCTGTAACCCTGCTTAAATAACGGAGGGCAGGATTAACCTGCCCTTTGTTATTTTGAATCAAGACAATATTGTTTCTGCTTTTTTTGTGGCATATTCAGCCAGCGACATTTCTAATACGCCCTTCAGCTCTTCATGGATCGTGCTTAAGCCCGCTTCCAGCCTGGCGGAGAGGGGGGTGACCATGGTTTCAAACACATCGCGCAAGGTGATGCGTTGCAGGTCTACTGCTAAAATCCATTCCCCGTCACGCGTTGATTCCACCCAGTTTTTTAGCGCCATTTCTTCCAGCAGAGAGTAGCTGGTGTCTAAGCCCAGCTCGGTTTTACGCCGCAGTTTATCGATATGCAGGATTTCGCCCCGGCTATGCGCTTCTGCTAAAACCAGCAACAGGCGGATGGATTGTTCTAATCGGGTGCCCTGATTACCTTCCCAGCGCCATGCAGAGGCATGCCAGTAGGAAAGGCAGGCGGAGAGCACTGCACCACCTAAAATAATCACCCAGCTTACATAGAGCCACATCAAAAAGATGGGGAAGCTGGCGAATGCGCCGTAAATCAGCTTAAACGTGCCAAATTGCTGGATATACAGCCCAAAGCCACGCTTCATCAGCTCCAAAGCTGCTGCTACAACAAGGGCTGAAATAAAGGCGTGGCTGCGGGGCACATAGCAATTAGGCACGGCCAGGTAAAGCAGGGTGAGCGAGCCCAACATCAATAGCATAGGGCCAAGCTTGAGCAGGATCAGGTTCATCAGGCTGGCATCGCTGTGTAAACCAGTCTGGGCATAGAGCCATGAGGTGAGCGAGATACTAATGCCGATAATCAGAGGCCCAAGAGTGAGTGCGGCCCAGTAAATGATGGTTCTTTGTAATAGCTTTCTGGGGCGCTTCACGCCCCATACTTCGTTAAATGTTTTCTCAATCGTAAAAATCAGCAGCAAAGCTGTTACCAAAAGACCAATCATCCCCATGGCGGTCAGTCGCTCGGCATTGTCTGAAAACTGCCGCATATACACGCTGATGACTTTGCCCGATGCATCCGGTACTAAATTGGTCAGCAGGAAAATTTTAAATTTACTACTGTAGTCGCCAAACATGGGGAAAGCAGAAAAAAGCGAGAGCGCAATCGTCAGCAGAGGGATCAGTGCCAGCAGCGTGGTGTAAGTCAGGCTGCCTGCTGTTTGCAGGCAGCGATCGGCAACCAGCCTGCGGCCCACAAAGCGGGAAAACCCGAAGAGCCGTTGCAAAACACCGAGGTTAAATAGAGGGCTAAGAGTCACGGTTGTGCGATTAAATGAAGGATGAGCTTTATAATACCGCAGCCCCACTATTTTGGAATTGCAATGCCAGAGATCCTTGTACTTTATTACAGCACACATGGTGCTACCCGTCAGATGGCGCAGCTGATCGCGCGCGGGATTGAATCAGAGGGTGCAACGGCCCGAATCCGCACCGTGCCGCGTATTTCCACGGTTTGCGAGGCTGTAGAAGCCAGTGTGCCGGATGCTGGCGCACCCTATGCGGAGCTGGCCGATTTACAAGAATGTATCGCTCTTGCGCTGGGCAGCCCTACCCGTTTTGGTAATATGGCCGCGCCAATGAAGTACTTTTGGGATGGCACGGTAGGCGATTGGCTGAAGGGATCGTTAATTGGCAAGCCTGCCTGCGTGTTTACCAGCTCTGGCTCAATGCACGGTGGCAATGAATCAACCTTGCTCACCATGATGCTGCCACTGCTTCACCACGGTATGTTGATTGTGGGCACGCCTTATTCTGAAACCACTCTGAGTACCACCACCAGCGGTGGTACGCCCTATGGTCCAAGCCATGTGGCGGGCAGCGAATCTGATCAGCCCTTGTCTGCAGCAGAGAAACAGTTGTGTCTTGCTCAGGGTAAGCGGCTTGCACAAATTGCACTAAAACTGGTGGCAGCAGAATGAAAAATCAACGATTGATTACTTTTTCGCATTGGTTGTCTGTGGCCAGCCTTGTTGCGCTGATTGTGTTGTGTATTTCCTGGGAGCTGTGGCTTGCACCGATGAAAGAGGGCGGCTCATGGCTGGCATTGAAGGCGGTACTTTTGTTGCCGATGCTGATGGGGGTTTTAAAAGGCCGCCGTTACACCTACCAATGGGGATCGATGTATATCCTGATCTGGTTTGTAGAAGGCGTGATGCGTGCATGGGGTGATCAAGGCTTGTCGCAAATTTTAGCTGGGGCAGAAGTCGCGCTGGCCACGCTGTGCTTTACAGGTTTTGCTGCTTTTGCATGGCTGACGCGGCCGTCTTTAGGAAACGCTACGGCATAAATACAAAAAGGCCAAAAACCAGAGGCTTATCTTTAGCTCTGGTTTCTGGCCATTTGGCTTGAGTGTCTGCCCGTCACAAGACTTGTGGCCCTGTTGTAACAGATTGGGGATGGCTTGAGTGAAGCGTCCCCGACGGCAGGGCTGATTGGCCCGCCGTATCCCGGTCTTAAATTCTTATCTTTAAACTGGTCCCTGCGCGTTAATGCGCGTTTCCTTGTTATGCAATTTGTTCAGCGCCGAGATATACGCTTTGGCACTGGCCGCGATAATGTCGGTGTCTGCGCCCTGGCCATTGACGATGCGGCCGGATTTTTCCAAGCGCACCGTTACTTCGCCCTGGCTGTCTGTGCCCTGGGTAATGGCGTTTACCGAGTAAAGCTGCAGCTCTGCACCGCTGTTAGCCATGCTTTCAATGGCTTTAAATACAGCATCTACCGGGCCGGAGCCGCTTGATTCGCCGTGTTTCTCATGGCCATCTTCGCTCATGGCAATATGAGCAGAAGGCATTTCACCAGTTTCAGAAATCACTTTCAGCGATGTAAATTTGAAATGTTCCTGCTCAATGGCGATCATTTCGTCCGAAACCAGTGCGTGCAAGTCTTCGTCAAAAATCTCACGTTTACGATCGGCCAATTCTTTAAAGCGGGCAAAGGCTGCGTTAAGCGCTTCTTCGCTGGCCAAATCGATACCCAATTCGTGCAATTTGGTTTTGAAGGCGTTGCGGCCAGACAACTTGCCTAAAGTCAGGCGGTTGGTGCTCCAGCCCACTGATTCCGCGCTCATGATTTCATATGTTTCGCGGTTTTTCAGCATGCCATCCTGATGGATGCCGGATTCGTGAGCAAAGGCATTCGCGCCCACAATGGCTTTATTGGGCTGCACCGGGTAGCCGGTAATGGTGGAAACCAGTTTGGAAGTCGGCACAATCTGGATCGGGTCAATCTGGGTTTGCAGATTGAATAAATCCTTGCGGGTACGCACTGCCATCACCACTTCTTCTAAGCTGGCATTACCTGCACGCTCACCAAGGCCGTTGATGGTGCATTCCACCTGGCGTGCCCCGGCTTGCACCGCTGCCAAAGAATTCGCCACTGCCATGCCCAAATCGTTATGGCAGTGAGTCGACCAGATCACTTTGTTGGAATTCGGCACGCGGGCAATCAGTTCCCGCATGCGTTCTGCCCATACAGATGGAATGCTGTAGCCCACGGTATCTGGCACGTTGATGGTTTTGGCACCGGCCTGAATCACCGCATCAAAAATACGGATCAGGAAATCCATATCCGAGCGCACGGCATCTTCGGCAGAGAACTCCACATCGTCAGTGTATTCCAGAGCAATTTTCACGGCTTTTACTGCAGCATCGACCACCTGATCAGGCGTCATGCGTAATTTGTGCTCCATATGAATGGGGCTGGTAGCAATAAAGGTATGGATGCGGCCACGCTTGGCGGGCTTGATGGCTTCACCTGCGGCACGCACGTCTTTTTCATTGGCGCGTGCCAAAGAACAGACGGTGGAGTTTTCGATAATGCTGGCGATGGCTTTAATGGCGTCTGCATCACCTGGGCTGGCTGCGGCAAAGCCCGCTTCAATAATATCTACACCGAGTTTTTCCAGCTGGCGGGCGATACGGATTTTCTCTTCTTTAGTCATCGAAGCGCCTGGCGATTGCTCGCCGTCACGCAAGGTGGTGTCGAAAATATACAAACGATCGCTCATGCCATTTCTCTCAGGTTTGGGTGCTGTGGCTGAAAAGTAATACTGAATGTTGAAGCTTTTACCTTGATGAGCTGCCAGTTGTGCCAGCTTATTGGTGGCACTAAGCGGAATGCTGCCGCGTTCACGCCATTTGTAGATGGCCGCGCGTGAGATAACATCATTCGGAAACAGATTATTGAGCGCCTCACTTAACACGCTTGGTCCACCAAAATCGGCGATTAGACGTTCAATGTCTAATTCCACGGCAATCTCCTCAAGGTTTATGTACTCAAGAGTAGCTTCCAGAGGACGGGGTGTCAAATAGTTTGCACTTAATTTTTAAGGTAGATGTATTTCTGTAGACAAAAACACAAAAACTAGACATTTTGTCTGATTTTATGGGTTAAAGAGGAGAGCAGGCAGGCGCTGATTTGTAATTAGAAGGGGGCGAAGCCCCCGGCAAGGCTTAGGGTTGGTTTGGGTCTGTATCTGGTTTAAGCGGCTTAATCCAGCGATAAAGCCAATACACATAGCCGGAGATGCCATAGCCAATAAAAACACAAAACAGCATCAGTGGTGGCTTGGCGACAATCACCAATAAAATCAGCGTGGTAATGAGTAGTGCAAAGAAAGGCACGGTTTTACGCATATGCAGCTCTTTAAAGCTCCAGAAGCGCACATTAGAAACCATGGTCAGCCCGGCAAACAGGGTAAAAATCAGGGCGAGATAGGGCAGGGCGCCGCTGATGGGGGTGAGCTCTTCTGCGTATTCATGGCTGATCCATACCAGCCCCGCCACCATGGCCGCTGCAGCAGGGGATGGCAGGCCCTGGAACCAGCGCTTATCAATGACTTCAATATTGGCATTAAAGCGCGCCAGCCTCATTGCAGCGCCTGCACAATAGATAAACGCCGTTATCCACCCCAGCTTGCCAAAATCACGCAACATCCATTCATAGGCCACCAGCGCCGGGGCCACGCCAAAGCTCACCATATCGGATAGCGAATCAAACTGTGCGCCAAATTCAGATTGGGTATGCGTTAAACGTGCAACCCGCCCATCCAGGCCATCGAGCACCATGGCAATAAAAATAGCGACTGCTGCCTGATCAAAATTCTTATTCATCGCCTGCACAATGGCATAAAAGCCTGCAAACAGCGCGGCAAGGGTGAACAGATTGGGCAACAAATAAATACCCTGGCGGCGGAAATTGATCGGGCGTTTAGCTTGCATACACAAAAGTCCTGAAGACAGTGAGTAGCAATTGTAGCTGACGACTTGCCCGGTCGATAGCTTGCTTGAAGATTCACATTTGCAGGTGGGAATGATTTGGGGATGCAAAAGAGGCAAAGGCATTTAAGTTATGCCTTTGCCAAAGAGCGTGTTCTTTTCAGAATTTAATTTGTTGTTCCAGCTTTAATACCCGTTTAATTTGGCCTTTTGTCCAGGCGCTTTGCGCTGCATAAGGGGCGCAATCATCAGGATGGCTGGAGCAGGATACAACCCGGAAAAGCCCCTGATAAACCCAGCTACTGCTGGTTTGTTTCAGAAAAACCGGGATAACCCCGCCTTGAATGGCCAATTGATCTGCGGCTGCTTTTTCAGGCAGCTTGGGGTTGCAAAGAATAATATTAGGAGCGCCGGGATTAAGATCTGGCCTTAAGCAAGCGGCTACAACACGGCCATTCTTGCGTGGTAAATAGGAGTGTTTATTGCCACCGCACTCTGCGTGAATATCTTCACGGCTATATGACTTCCCCATCTCGAACATGGGAGCCTCCATCTAAGGTATTGATAAGTTATTGTTAACTTGGGCCGCAGCAACATGCCGGGACGACATCACAATATCTGTTTCAATTTAAAAACCGCATAAATCTAAAGGCTGTGGCTGCAAAAAAAGCATCAAAATATAGAAAAACAGGCTTTTAAATTGAGGCTTCCATGCAGCATGCCGGCCGCGTGCAACAGGGTCTGAGTTATAATTCCGGGTTTGATGATTACAGGGGCTCTACGTGTCAGAACGTCTGTTCGTTCTTATGCAACACCTTTTACCTAAGCGCTTGCTGACGCAGCTATCAGGAGTGTTTGCAGGTTTTAAAGCGGGATGGCTGACTCAAGCGGTGATTCGCTGGTTTATTGGCAAATATAAAGTCAATATGAGCGAGGCCGCAGAGGCCGATCCTGCTGCATTTGCCACATTCAATGAATTCTTTACCCGGGCATTAAAGCCCGGAGCCCGGCCCATTCACTCCGCGCGTTTTGTCAGCCCGGTGGATGGCAAGATTAGCCAGCTGGGGCCGATTAAAGCAGAGCAAATTTTCCAGGCCAAGGGTAAGGAATTCAGTGCCACGGCACTGCTGGGCGGCGATAGCAACTTGGCCAGGCCCTTTATTAATGGTAGCTTTGCCAATATCTACCTTAGCCCGCGTGATTACCACCGCATCCACATGCCTTGCGATGGGCGCCTGACGCAAATGATTTACGTGCCCGGCGAGCTGTTCTCGGTAAACCCCGTGACCGCCCGTGGCGTGGATGGCTTATTCGCCCGCAATGAGCGGGTGGTCTGTATGTTTGAATCCGACTTCGGCCCCTTTGCCTTGGTATTAGTAGGAGCGACCATCGTTGGCAGCATGGCGACGGTCTGGCACGGCATTGTTAACCCGCCAAGAAGCAAGACAGTCAGAAAATGGGATTATGCAGGCCAGGATATCCAGCTGAAAAAAGGCGAAGAAATGGGCCGCTTCCTGCTCGGCTCTACCGTAGTGATGCTGTTCCCCGAAGGAAAATGCCAGCTGAATGCTGAGTGGGCAGCGGAAAAAGCGGTGCAGATGGGCGAGAAGATGGGGGATTGATGCTGTGTGACAATGCCCATATTGGGTATTGTCATGCCCAATATGGGCATGAGCTAAGCTATATCTTGTTTTCTACAGGGCAACACGCGTAGCAAAAATTACCGCTGTGAGCGGTGATTTGATGTAGCTGTGGCAGAGCGCAGGGCTTCGCAAGCTTAGCCATAGTCTACAAAATCGTGGGTCATTTGCTGTAGGTTGGTGCTGAGCGAAGCGATGCCCAACATATGGGATCAACCACAATCAAATAATTAACTGTGGTATGTCCCCAGTTGTCGTGTTGAGTTTTCTGCTGAATTAGCTATCCTCGAATTTCGTTAATAGCTTGTATATAAGTAAAGAATGTTAATTATTTATATTTATTGGCATGCTTTATAGATTGTTTAAATTTTAAGGTGTTAAATTATTTTAACTAGGGTATTGCCATGAGTACTGACGGCTTAGAAAAACCTGAAAAAACTTTGAAACGGGAATGGTTGTGGTTTTTATTATTTGGCCCTCCGTTGGGTGGGGTTGTTTTTCTATTTATAATGAATGTTCATAAATTATTTGATGGGACTAGTTTTAGAGGGTCATCTCTGCCATGGGAGGAGGCTTCTTATATCGTTTATGTCTGTTTGGGTATATTGATGATGTTTTATTTTTTGGGTGGATTGCCTGCCCTTCTTACTGGCATATTGGCAACGCGTTTACGCAAAGTTAAGGCAATTATCTATGTGCTTGTCCTTGGTTGTGCTGGAAGTATATTTGCTGTGGTTTGTGGCTTTTGGATTGCAGACTTTCAGGATGCGAAATTAATTATGATGACTGGTGCTATTACATCAGTTGTGATTTCGATATTTCTACGCTGGTATACGCGTTAATTTATGGAGATTTATTAATTTAAATATCCTGCGAATAAATAAAATGTATTGCCCTGTTTTATTTTTTTTAATTTGAATGATAATTACTATTTCTACCTGTTTTAGTGAGTAGCTTGGGCTAAAGTAGAGCCTTATCAGTCCAACGGGTATCATCGTTATGGAATGCTTTGCTGATAAAAATGCCTAAGTTATCGCACTGTTTGATTCATTTTTTGACGCTCATCTTTCAAAATCCCCCTGTAAACAACATCCTCCAGCTTGCCCCATTTCATCGCGTGCTGTCGCAAAATACCTTCCTGCTTGAGGCCAATTTTCTCCATTACTCGCCCGGATGCCGGGTTTCTGGTCAGATGCTCTGCGTAAATTCGCTGAAGTTTCAGTTCATTAAATCCAAATTCCAGGATGGCATGGCCCGCCTCGCTGGCGTAGCCCTTTCCCCAAAAGGGTTTGCCTATCCAGTAACCAAGCTCAGCCCGGTGCTCGGGCAAAATATCAAACAGGCTGATTGCTCCGAGCAAGGCCCCATCTTCTTTGCGGCGTATGGCCAGGGCCAGCGTTTGTTGTACCAGCCACAGGCTGGCGGAGGATGCGATCCAGCTTGCTGCTGCGCCATCGGTGTACGGATGGGGAATAGTGAGGGTAGTATCGGCAATGGCAAAGTCACTGGCGAGGCTTTGCACTGCTGGCGCATCGTCAAAGCTAAATGGGCTGAGGATCAGGCGAGGGGTTTCAAGTGTGGGCATCATTATTCCAAAAAAAAGCCAGCTCGAAAGCTGGCTTTTTACGTTTTAAATCAAGGTCAATTAGTTCTTAGTTTGATCTACGATTTTATTCGCTTGAATCCAAGGCATCATGGCGCGCAGTTTGTTACCCACTACTTCGATGCCGTGTGCTGCGTTATTGCGGCGGTAAGCGGTCATGGATGGGTAGTTGGTTGCGCCTTCAACGATGAATTTCTTAGCGTATTCGCCAGTTTGAATATCTTTCAGCGCTTGGCGCATGGCTTTGCGGGATTCTTCGTTGATGACCTTAGGGCCAGTTACGTATTCGCCGTATTCTGCGTTGTTGGAGATCGAGTAGTTCATATTGGCGATACCGCCTTCGAACATCAGGTCAACAATCAGTTTCAGCTCGTGCAGGCACTCGAAGTAAGCCATTTCTGGCTCGTAACCGGCTTCAACCAGCGTTTCAAAACCCATTTTAACCAGCTCAACCGCGCCGCCGCACAGAACAGCTTGCTCGCCGAACAAGTCGGTTTCGGTTTCGTCTTTGAATGTGGTTTCGATAATACCAGTGCGGCCGCCACCCACGCCGGAAGCGTAAGACATGGCGATGTCGCGGGCTTTGCCCGATGCATCCTGGTAAATAGCAACCAAATCAGGTACGCCGCCGCCACGAACGAATTCGGAACGTACAGTGTGGCCAGGTGCTTTTGGCGCGATCATAATCACGTCGAGGTCTTTGCGTGGCACAACCTGGTTGTAATGAATTGCAAAACCATGAGCAAAAGCCAGGGTTGCGCCTTGCTTGATGTTTGGTTCGATTTCGTCTTTATAGAGTTTTGACTGGAATTCATCCGGAGTCAGAATCATCACTACATCGGCAGAAGCAACAGCAGATGCTACGTCAGTTACTTTTAAACCGTGCGCTTCAGCTTTTGCAACGGTTGCCGAGCCTTTACGCAGGCCAACTACAACATCTACGCCGGAGTCTTTCAGGTTGCATGCATGAGCATGGCCTTGCGAGCCGTAACCGATGATGGCTACTTTTTTGGATTTGATGATGGAAAGATCACAGTCTTTATCGTAAGAAACTTTCATGGCTGAATTCCTGTTGTTTGATTTTGATTTGAGCATGGCAAAGGGCCATGCTCCATTAAACTTTTAAAATACGCTCGCCGCGCCCAATGCCAGAGGCACCGGTGCGTACGGTTTCCAGAATGGCGGCCGGATCCAGTGCCTTGATAAAGGCATCCAGCTTTTCGCCTGTTCCGGTTAGCTCTACGGTATAGGCTTTTTCCGTGACGTCGATAATGCGGCCACGGAAAATATCCGCCATCCGCTTCATCTCGTCTCTTTCCTTGCCGGTCGCCCGTACTTTAATCAACATCAGTTCACGCTCGATATGATCGGCCTCGTTCAGGTCGATCACTTTCACCACTTCTACCAGCTTGTTGAGCTGTTTGGTGATTTGTTCGATGACGTCTTCAGAGCCATGGGTGACGATGGTCATCCGGCTCATCGTTGTGTCTTCAGTGGTTTGCACTGTTAACGAGTCGATGTTGTAGCCACGTGCTGAAAACAAGCCGGTTACACGGGATAGTGCACCTGCTTCGTTTTCGATCAGTACTGAAAGAATGTGTCGCATTTTTATCTCCTCTCAGCACAGATTGCCGTAATCACGGTTGTTTTCAAATGGCACCAATTGCATATCACGCATATGTGGTGGTAAATCCATCTGGCTCAGGCCTTTCCCGTTTTGAATCATTGGGAAGACGTTTACTTCTCTGTCGGTAATAAAGTCCATAAACACCAGGCGATCTTTCAGCTTGTCGCTAAAGGCTTCGCGCAGCGCTGGTTCTACGTCGGACGGTTTTTCGATCTTCATACCAACATGGCCATAGGCTTCGGCCAGTTTTACAAAATCTGGCAGCGCATCCATATACGATTCGGAATAGCGGTTGCCGTAAAAGAACTGCTGCCACTGGCGAACCATGCCCAGATAGCGGTTGTTCAGATTAATAATTTTGGTCGGAATATGGTACTGCTTGCAGGTTGAAAGCTCCTGGATATTCATCTGGATAGAGCCTTCGCCGGTAATGCAAGCGACGATCGCATCCGGGTTTGCCAGCTGAGCGCCCATAGCCGCAGGCAGGCCAAAGCCCATTGTGCCAAGACCACCCGAGTTAATCCACTGACGCGGACGTTTAAATGGGTAGTACTGGGCGGCAAACATCTGGTGCTGGCCAACATCCGAAGTAATGATGGCTTCACCACCGGTGACTTCCCACAGTTTTTGCACCACAAATTGCGGTTTGATCACCAGATCAGATGGCTCGTACCACAGGCTTTGCGGTTTGCGCCACTCTTCGATCTGTTTCCACCAGTCTGCCAAAGCTTCGGCCTGTGGCTTGATGCCGGTTTCTTTCAGAATGTTGATCAGGTCGATCAATACATGTTTTACATCGCCCACAATCGGTACATCTACCCGAACTCGCTTGGCGATAGACGATGGATCGATGTCGATATGCACAATCTTTTTAGCTTGCGAAAGGAAATGCTCGGGCGATGAAATAACGCGGTCGTCAAAGCGTGCGCCGATCGCAATAATCACGTCACTATACTGCATCGCCATATTGGCTTCGTAAGTGCCGTGCATGCCCAGCATGCCAAGGAAATGAGGATCGGTGCCGTCCAGTGCGCCAAGGCCCATCAGGGTATTGGTACAAGGCAGGTTGAGCATCTTCACCAGCTCAGTCACTTCTGCGCTGGCATTACTTAAGATTGCGCCGCCGCCCACATAAATAAATGGGCGCTTGGCTTCACCTAATAGCTGAGCCGCTTTCTTAATTTGCCCGGGATGGCCTTTAGTTGGCGGGGTGTAGCTGCGAATCGAAACCGATGCCGGATAAATAAACTCGGTGGTTTGAGCCGCAATATCTTTAGGCACATCAATCACAACCGGGCCTGGTCTGCCCGTAGTAGCAAGGTGAAACGCTTTTTTGATGGTCGGAGCAAGCTCACGAATATCTTTCACCAGGAAGTTGTGTTTCACGATAGGGCGCGAACAGCCCACCATGTCGACTTCCTGGAAAGCATCCAAACCAATTGCATCGGTAGCAACCTGGCCTGAGAACACCACCATAGGAATCGAATCCATATAGGCAGTGGCAATGCCGGTAATGGCATTGGTGGCGCCAGGGCCGGATGTTACAAGCGCAACGCCCACTTTTTTGCTGGAGCGGGAGTAAGCATCGGCAGCATGCACGGCAGCTTGTTCGTGGCGAACCAGCACATGCTTAAAATAATCTTGTTTAAAGATTGCATCGTAAATAGATAGAACTGCGCCGCCAGGGTAGCCGAAAATAAATTCAACTCCTTCTTCCTGCAAGCAGCGCGTGATGATCTCTGCGCCCGAAATTTCCATGGGTATTCCCTAGGTCAGAACGATAGATAAACGGATGGGCCACAGGCCATCCGTTTGCAAATGATTTACCGGGTCTTCCGCCGCATTAAACAGGTTTGTGACCTGTATTTGACGACCAGTGTGTGTCCGCTGGCGGAGACCTTTCGGCGCAGGCTGACTATGTAGAGTGCCGCCTGCATTATTGGCTGGATATTGCACTAGAAAGTTACCGCACTGCGGTATAAATGGCAAGTTCTTCTAGTGATTTGCATATTGACTTTGTTAGTATCTCAGCCTTGATTTTCTCTTCTATCTGAAAAGAAAGTTACAACACGATTGCTTTGCTTGCCCTTTTTTGGGGTAAAGGTACTTCGCGTTTCTTGATAAGATTGCGAGCGGGCTGCTTAAGTGCTGTAAACGGGTTTTTTTAGTTTATTTATAGTATGAAAAGCGAGCTAAACGTTTCATGTAAGTTAAATATTTTGCACATTTGATGATCGTTTGCCTGGTTTCAATCAAGTGCATGGTGCATCGTCAGTAAAAAAACGATGCGCCTTATAAAAATGATGCAGTAAAAGGATGATTTGTGAAGATTACAACGGGGCCGGCAGGCTGGTGGCGGCGTATGTTTGCCTTTTTATACGAGCTTTTGCTGCTTATTGCGGTGGTTTTGCTGGCAGGAGGAATATCCCAGGGGGTATTTCAATTATTAACGGGCTTGCCTGTGACGGCTCTGCCTGAGCATCTTTTGGCAAGTGCGCTGCATTTTACTTGGGTGATGTCGGTGGCTTTTGCTTATTGCGCGTGGTGCTGGCGCGGCGGACAGACTTTAGCGATGCGCACATGGAGAATCTGCCTTGTAAAGAGCGATGGCAGCCCGCTTGGCTGGCGTGAGGTGGGTATCCGTTTTGCTGTGGTGGTGATTTGTACTCTGCCTTGCGCGCCATTCTGGATTTTTGCCCGCCATCATGCGGATTTACGTATTGTGGCCTGGTTGTTAACGGCTTTGTTCTTTCTGCCTTATTTATGGGCTCTGCTGGATAAAGAACGCCGGTTTTTGCATGACAGGCTGGCGGGAACTCAGCTGTTGATCGCACCACCCAGGGTTTAAGTCATGGATTGCGTGGGCAATCATCATGCCTGAGCAAAGCGGGCTTGTGCCTCACGCCGCCTGAGTAAGCCCAATCCCAGCAATAAAGCGCCCAAAGCAATCAGCAGCGGATAATCGCCTCCCCAGGCATAGGGGGGCATGCCGCTGCGGTTCTGCGCGGTGCCTTCCAGAATGCCGGCTGTTCTTTCTGGCAGCACGCCTTTAAACCGTCCCTTCTCGTCGATAATCGCCGTCACCCCCGTATTGGTCGCCCGCAGCATATAGCGGCCGGTTTCTAAGGCGCGGGTCTGGCTCATTTGTGCGTGCTGAGCTGCCGCCCAAGAGCCATCAAACCATGCAAGGTTGGATAAATTAACCAGCATGGTAGCTTCGGGCAGGGCGTTGATAATTTCCCGCCCAAACACATCTTCGTAGCAGATATTTGCAGCAATCTGGCCGGATGCCAGCGAGAACGGAGCTTGCTTTACTGCGCCACGGCTAAAGCCCGAGAGTGGCATATCCATAAACTGATAGATCCAGTTGAATAACCAGGGCAGCGGAATAAACTCGCCAAAAGGTACCAGATGCTGCTTTTTATACAGCGGTAATGCCGGGTCCGACATCACCGTGACGGCGTTGTAATACTCCGCCTCATGCTTGCCTAAAATCGGAATGCCCAGAATTAAATCCGCTTTGCGTGGTGCTACGGCATCGCGCAGTAATTGCGGATACCAATCCGGCACATCGCTGATAAATGAAGGAATGGCCGTTTCGGGCAAGACCACCAGCTGGCCGCGGGCTTTTTGGGTCAGCTCCAGATAGCTTTTCAGGCTATCCAAATAAAAAGCATTATCCCATTTGATATCTTGCGAAATATTGCCTTGTACCA
Source organism: Iodobacter violaceini (assembly GCF_011601265.1). GTDB lineage: Bacteria > Pseudomonadota > Gammaproteobacteria > Burkholderiales > Chitinibacteraceae > Iodobacter > Iodobacter violaceini. Next base: position 50,147 of record NZ_JAAOLX010000007.1, on the reverse strand, counting down.
GGCTCACCCTTACTGGTGCACCGACTTTTTTTGTCCATTCCAGCTGATTTAATCCCCAGCCTGCAATCCAGATGCTGGCCACAATGCCCCAGCCCTTCAGCCACTTGGGCTTGCTGACAATCAGCGCAATACTCAGGCACAGCAGCCAGCCGATCAGATATACGCCGCCGATTGGCGCGTAGCCTGCAAGTGGCGTCATCGGGCTTTGCGAATAGCCGATGCTGGCCCATGGGAAGCCTGTAAACAGCCAGCCGCGCAGCCATTCAGTCAGAATAAATACGGTAGGCAGCAGCAGTACACGCAGTTGTTCAGGGCTGGGCAGCCTGAGCGTCAGCCAGCCAGCCAATGCCGGAAACAGCGCCATATAAGCGGCCAGCACCAGAATCCCCCCTGCAGCCATGGGTGCAGGCATGCCGCCAAAGGTATTCAGGCTGATGAAAATCCAGTGGATATTGGCGAGGAAAAATCCCAGCCCAAAACTAAAACCACGCCATGCAGCGGCTTTAGGGGAAGGGGATTTTTGTATGGCAAAAGTCAGCGCGGCTAATGACAGCCACATGAGGGGGAATAAATACAGCGGGGCAAAAGAAAAGACGCTGATCGCGCCAAACAGGGCCAGCAGGAGGTGGGGCAGGAGAGGTTTAAGTTTTTGCATCTGCAACACGGCCTGTGACCGTTCCTGTTTGGGATGGGGATTGTATAAAGTAAGGCGTGACTGCGTAGGGCGGGTGCACATGCTAAGCAACGTCAAAAAGATCTCTTTAGTACCTTCGGCAGGTTGGTTTTGGTGCGGATGTCCCGCGGGACCTTTCTTTCTTGCGTCGCTAAGAAACGAAGCCAAAGAAGGCGACCCCTAAAACACGAATGCCCCTCGCTGCGGACAGTGGCGTTGTGTCAACTCGCTTCGCTCAAACACGAATTGACGACGGCCCCACCCCGCTTGTTCGGAGCGAAGCGTGTTTTCAGGGGAGGGTAAAAGCCCTGTGCCGAAAGCATTAGGCTTTTCCTTGGTTCGTTATTAAAAACCTAAGCACTTCTCTTTGGTATTACTCTTCAGCAGGCGTATCTGCTAATTTTTCTATCAGCACCGAATAAATCCGGCGGCTGTCTGCGCGCAGGATCTGGAAGCGGTAGCCGTCGAAAGCCACAATTTCGCCGCGTTTTGGCAAGTGCCCAAAGTGCTGGGTGATTAAGCCCGCTACCGTGTCAAATTCCTGATCAGAGAACTCAGAGCCAATTTCTTTGTTCAGATCGCTGATTTCGGTGAGGCCTTTAACACGCCAGTTGCCGCGCCTGTCCGGGATGATATTGTCTTCAGCTTCGTCGTAATCGAATTCGTCTTCGATATCGCCAACAATTTGCTCCATTACATCTTCAATCGTGACTAAGCCTGCCACGCCGCCGTATTCATCGACCACAATCGCCATATGGTTGCGGTTATTGCGAAAGTCTTTGAGCAGCACATTCAGGCGTTTGGCTTCGGGGATATACACCGCAGGGCGCAGCATATCGCGTACGTCAAATTCCTCATCGCTGGCGTAATAGCGCAGCAGGTCTTTGGCCAGCAAAATGCCAAGCACTTTGTCTTTGCTGCCATCCACAACAGGAAAGCGAGAGTGGGCGGTTTCGATGACATAGGGGATAAATTTGGCAGGCGCATCATTGATGTCGATGATGTCCATCTGGCTGCGCGGCACCATTACATCGCGCACCTGCATATCGCCGACGTTCAGTACGCCCTCAATCATGCCTAATGCATCGGCATCAAGCAGCTGGCGCTCAAAAGCGGAGTGGAGAATTTCTACGAGCTGGCCCCGATCTTCAGGCTCTCGTAATAAAAAATGGGTCAAGCGTTCAAGCCATGATGACTTGGGGGCATTCAATTTCGGTGATCCCGAGGGGTAATCATCCATTATGGCGTAAAGATCCAATGATAAAGATGCCCGAATGATACCGGAAGATCGTGCTTTTTGGGTTACAGCCGTGTTGGTTATAGTGGGATTGTTGTAGTGAGGCTCCTGAATTGTTCTGTTAGATGGCTATGCAGCAAGGCAAGGTGCTTACCGGGTAAGCCACCTTCCCTTTGTAAGCTTACTTCTCTTCCCTATAGGGATCGCTGATGCCTAAGCCTGCCAGCAGCCTTGTTTCAAGAGCTTCCATTTCAAGCGCTTCATCTTCTTCAAGATGATCATAGCCTTGCAAGTGCAGTACGCCATGAATGGTGAGATGGGCGTAGTGGTCAGGCAGGCTGATATTTTGTTCCCGTGCTTCTTTCTCTACTACCTGCGCACAGAACACAATATCGCCCAGCAGCGGCAGGCCAGGTACATCGGGCATATCTTCATCAAAAGTAAAAGTCAGCACATTGGTGGCGTAATCTTTGCCGCGGTAATCGCGGTTCAGCTGCTGGCCTTCTTCTGTGTCGACAATTCTGAAGGTAATTTCTGCGAAGGCCACATCAGGCAGCAGTGCGGCTTCTGCCCATGCCTGAAACTGTGCCGTGTCTGGCAACCCGGTGGCGGTGCTTTCTACCTGGTGGCAGATTTCTAAACGTTGCTTCATAAGTGATCTTTGTAAATGTTGTTGCTTAAAAATTTGGCGATACTGGTCTGATGTGGTTTGCGGTATAACTGCGTAAATTGGCTGATCCTGGTGCTTATGACTTCAGATCAGCCTGTGTAAATTAACGCTCGGCACAACTGATGTACAACGCTTCTGGCCCCTTGCCTGCAAAACCTTCCGTCGATAACTCGCCATTTTTGCGTAAGCGTGCCACGCCGGCGTTTTTCTGTTGTTTGGATTTCTTAACCGCTGCCGTTAATGCCGCCTTGTCTGCGTCTACCAGCATGGCCAGAAAAGGCACTTCACTTTCAAACAGGATCGCGGATTGTACCGGTAAGCCCTGGAAGGTGTAGCCCGCTGCAACTTTTAGCTCGGTGCCAAAAACCTGATTCAGCGGCACATTGGCCATCTTCGCCAGCCAGTTTGGAATCCCTGCATTGTTAAATTCCAGATTTTGGCAATTGAACGTTTTCGCCAGTTTGGGATTCACTGCAGGGTTGCTGTTGGCCGCAGGCCTGGATGCAGCGCTGGCGCTGCCATACTGGTAGAGGCCATTAAACATCACATCGCCCCAATTGCCAGAACAACCATCAACTTGCATTAATAAGCCATCTTTGGCCGGGGTCAGGAGCATCTGACAGTTGCCTTCATTGAATAGCCAGCCTTCACCCACAGCTTTGAGTTTACCTTCGCCTGATCCGGAACGGTTATTTGTTCCGGCTGACTTGCCAGAAACTTCCAGAGAAAACTGGCCATTTTCTGTAATCACCAGGGTGCGTTCAAACAGTTTGTTATTGGCATTGTATTGCCCTGCTTTGGGCAGGGACTGGTTGTTGGCCCATGCAGGCAAACTCAGTGCCAGGCTGGCAAAAAGGCTGAGAGATAGCTGGCGGACGTTGTGGTGTTTGTGGGGCGTTTGCATTAGAAATATTCTCCAAAGTCAGGCTTTTGTTTAAATATTCTTGAGCGCGCAGTTTGACTCTACTCAAGCAGATACCGGGAAAACGGTGTTTCGGTACGGATCAAAGCTTGCATGGCCAGGGGGGGGCGTTGATTTGTGTGTTGCATTGATCAGATTGTCTGCAGGCCGCAAGCTGACAAGCTATTTCAGACTTGTGTATTTAACAGCAAATTATCCCGTTATATTGCTTTGTGATGCTTGTATCGGGCAAGTTGTTGTAATTTCTGCTTAATTTCCGATATTTTTCACATATAACGCGCCATTGGGGAGGGGCTGCGGTTGATGACTTTCACTCGTTTGTAAGCATTACAGCATCCCAGGGTTGATGTTTTGACCTGAGATAAAGTGCAGGGCACGGGCTTGATGTGCAGCGTGGTGGTCTAAAAGCGGGCCCATATTACAGATGCCTGGGGCCTGTGAGAGCTAAGGAATGAAATGAAGCATCCCGCGCATTCATTCCTCAGCATTTCTCCCCGGCTTGCAATCTCAGGCTTTGAGAAAGCCCGGTGCTATTCTTTACGCCTTGCCACTTCACGTTCCTGAGTTTTCTTTGCGTAGGCGTTGACGATTTTTTGCACTAAGGGATGGCGAACCACGTCTTCACTGGTGAAATGGTGCAGGGCGATGCCCTTGATATCGGCGAGTACATCCTGTGCATCGATCAGACCGGATTTCTGGTGCTTGGGCAGGTCGATCTGCGTTGGGTCGCCCGTGATTACCGCTTTTGAGCCAAAGCCAATACGGGTCAGAAACATCATCATTTGTTCGGGAGAGCTGTTTTGAGCTTCATCCAGAATAATAAAGCTGTTGTTAAGCGTTCTGCCGCGCATAAAAGCCAGCGGGGCGATTTCGATAATGCCTTTTTCAAACAGCTTGGTGACTTTATCAAAGCCCATTAAATCATAGAGTGCATCGTAAAGCGGGCGCAGATAAGGGTCGATTTTCTGTACTAAATCGCCGGGTAAAAAACCGAGCTTTTCACCTGCTTCTACGGCCGGGCGAACCAGCACCAGGCGTTTAACCAGATCCCGCTCCAGGGCATCGACAGCGCAAGCGACAGCCAGATAGGTTTTCCCTGTGCCGGCGGGGCCAATGCCAAAAGTAATATCGTGATCCTGAATGGCTTTGATGTAGATCGTCTGGCGGGGTGTTCTGCCGCGTAAATCATGGCGCTTGGTGCGCAGCGGTGTGGTGTTTTCTTCGATATAAGCCGGGGCGGTGTTTTGCGTGTGCTCGATAATGGAGAGCTGTAAATCATCCCGCTCCAGCGGCTCTTCAGCCATGGCGTAAAAATGCTCCAGCAGCGTAATTCCTTGCTGCAAGTTTTTGGCGCTGCCGCTGACACGAAACTGCTCATTGCGCCTGACGATCGTGATATCGAGCGCGGTTTCGATTTGTTTCAGATTTTCGTCAAGAGCGCCGCACAGGTTGGCAAGGCGACGGTTATCAACAGGCGTGAAATGAATGATTTGGCTATTCAAAAGCGATTCACCGAGGGCAGATCAGGATAGAAGCGGGCACGACCGTGCCCGCGGCTGGCATAGCGGAATTAGTGTTTTAGCTTTGGAACACCACGGCGATCAATCCAGAAGTCGCGGATTTCCGGAATAATATCGACGAGAGATGCGGCCACTTCGTGTTCGAATTCGGCCATATCTTGCCCATCGCTTTCCAGATTGGCGCGGCCTTCGTCGTCGGCGCAAACCAGAATCGGATAGACAAGCTGGGCGTATTCTTCGTCGTCCATCATTTCCTGCCAGGCATCCGGGTTCATCGATGTACCCAGCGTAAAGCCGTAGCACCATTGCTGCGAGATATCCTGGCCGCTTTCTTCATCCACATACACAATCGGGCTGAAGGCGTTTTCAGCATCGGCCAGTTCGTCCATCAGCTGGTTATAGAGGCGCAGAATAAGGCCTTCAATTTTTTCTTTCTCTGCATTTGAAGCAAATTTTGGGCGCTCGCCATTTTCACCCCAAACCTGAGCAAACCACTCATCTGCAGGGATTTCTTCCGGGCCAATTAGTTGCGCGGTTAAAAAGCCATGCAGCATGGATAAATCCATTGCTTGCTCCGGGGCGGCATCAGATTCTAAAAAATCGGCCAATAGGTCGAGGTCGTCGTCGCTTAGTACGGCAAAAAGTTCAGCATCTTTTGGCGATAGCATGGTGTTTTCCTTGGGTAATGCGTATCAGGGTAAGGCAAGGCCTATATCCTAATACTTTTGGCGGGCGCGTTGATGACAATCGTCGCAGTAATTAATATCTTATAAGGCTTAGTTGGGCTGACAAGCTGATTCAGCCCAATCATAGTGATTAAGCAAAAATAAACAAGCGAAGGACAGGAAGAAACGCTTGTTTCTTCCTGTGGCCTGGCAGCTTAAAGCCTGATTACTTCACCACAATTTCGCCTTTCAGGCTGTGCGGGAAGGTTTCGGTAATCAGCACTTCTACAAACTGATTGATCAGGCGCGGGTTGCCGGCAAAGTTAACAATGCGGTTGTTATCTGTGCGGCCTGCCAGCTCTTGCAGCTCAGGGTTTTTACGCGCCATACCTTCTACCAGCACGCGTTGCACCGTGCCGATCATGTTTTTGTTGACGTCCAGCGCCAGCTCGTCGATGCGTGTTTGCAGGCGTCTGAGGCGGGTGAGTTTCAGCTCTTCAGGCACATCGTCCGGTAAATCGGCCGCAGGCGTGCCGGGGCGGCGGCTGTAAACAAAGCTGAATGAGGCATCAAAGCCCACATCGTTAATCAGCTTCATGGTGCGTTCAAAATCGTCTTCGGTTTCGCCAGGAAAGCCCACAATAAAGTCGGAGCTGAGGCAAATATCCGGGCGGGCTTCTTTAAGCTTACGTACCAGCGATTTGAATTCCAGCGTGGTGTAGCCGCGCTTCATATTCACCAGCACGCGATCCGATCCAGCCTGCACTGGTAAATGCAAATGGGAAACCAGTTTAGGCAAGGTGCGGTAGCAATCCACAATCCGCTGCGTCATTTCACGCGGATGGCTGGTGGTGTAGCGCATGCGCTCAATGCCAGGAATTTCGTGCACGTATTCAAGCAGGGTAGCAAAGTCGGCCACCTCGCCATCTTCCCCTTCTTCAACAGCCCCGCGATAGGCGTTAACGTTTTGCCCCAGCAGGGTGATTTCTTTTACGCCTTGCGCGGCAAGGCCTGCCACTTCGGCCAGTACTTCTTCAAACGGACGGCTGAATTCGGTGCCGCGGGTGTAAGGCACGACGCAGAACGAGCAATATTTACTGCAACCTTCCATGATGGATACAAAGGCTGTTGCGCCTTCAACGCGCGCTGGCGGCATATTGTCGAATTTTTCAATCTCAGGGAAAGAAATATCCACCTGAGAGATACCGCTGCTGCGGCGTTCTGCAATTAAATCAGGCAGGCGGTGCAGTGTTTGCGGGCCAAACACCATATCCACATAGGGCGCACGCTTCACAATCGCCGCGCCTTCCTGCGAGGCCACACAGCCGCCTACGCCAATCAGCAGATTTGGATTTTTAAGCTTGAGCTCCCTTACGCGGCCCAGATCTGAGAACACCTTTTCCTGCGCTTTTTCGCGCACGCTGCAGGTGTTAAACAAAATCACATCGGCTTCTTCAACATTGTCGGTCTGTGTTAAGCCTTCGGACGCGTGCAATACGTCGGCCATTTTGTCCGAATCGTATTCGTTCATCTGGCAACCGAAGGTCTTAATAAATACTTTCTTGCTCATTGATACATGCTCTGATTGTTAGTTTTACTTCAAATTCATTCTTTGTATTGCATTTGCTTATCGGACTGCTCAAAGGCAGGAATCGCCCTGTCGCGGGTACCTGAGATTCATTATTCAAAGATGGTCGTTTTCGGGCGGGCTTTTATGGTGGCGACTTCATCATTGGTAAGCAGCCAGATTCGCCAGATATTGCCGGAAGTTGCTTCAAACTGATACCAGACCGGGGCTTGTTGCGGGGTTTGATTCTGCATGATCAGGGCATTATTGGTGCCGTAAATTCTTAGCCCGGGCGCGGTTCGGTAGAGCTTGCCATCAATTTTAACTTCGGGCAGCGCTGCAGCTTGCAGGTCCCCTAACTGGCCTTGATTGGGCAGAATGCGAGCGGCGTAACTTTGGCTGCTGATGGCAAGCGCTAGCCAAAACAAGAACTTAGGCATGGGGATTCCCGCTGGTAAAACCCGCAATGCTAACAAGCTAGCGGGCGTATTGAAAGCTTAGACTGATTTACGTGAGTGTGAAAACTGGATTTATTGCGCGGATCAGGGGTTTTCTGCTGGTAAATAAGAGGCTTTCTGCAGCAAAACCATGGCTGGAATGCTGGATTTACGAAGGGCATGGCGCTTCAGCGGGCAGACCCGGTTGGGTGCCTGCCCGCTGGTTGTTATATCTTAGGCAAGCATTGCGCCAGCTTTATGGTGGCGGCGATGTTTCTGGCACAGAGCCTAACATTTTCTGCGGCATGAGCGAGTGCTTCTTCAATCGATACGGCGCGGTTGAGTACGCTGAATACGGCCTCAATGCCATGCTGGTGCACCACGCCTACATCAGGGCTGAGGCAGCCTGCGATGCCAATCACGGGGATATCAAATACCTTGGCCATTTGTGCCACGCCCATAGGCGTTTTGCCGTGTATGGTCTGGCTGTCCATGCGGCCCTCGCCGGTGATGACTAAATCTGCGTCTTGCAACAGAGCGGCAAATTGCACCGATTCCAGTACGATTTCTACGCCGGGACGCAGGCTGGCATTTAAAAATGCCAGGGCCGCCGCGCCCATTCCACCCGCAGCACCCGCCCCTTTGGCATGTGCCACTTCAATGCCTGAATGCTGGCTGATTTGCCGGGCGTAATGGGCAAGGCCTGCATCGAGCAGGGCGACCATTTCAGGTGTTGCGCCTTTTTGCGGGCCAAAGATAGCGGCGGCGCCTTGCCCGCCTATAAGTGGATTGTCTACATCGCAAGCCACTTCAAATTTGCAGTCCTGAACCCGCTTATCAATGCTGCTGAGGTCGATTTTTGCCAGTTGGGCCAGATCTGCGCCGCCAAAAGCCAGCGGCTTGCCTGCTGCATTTAAAAACTGCCCGCCTAAAGCCTGCACCATGCCTGTGCCGCCATCGACCGTCGCGCTGCCGCCTATGCCCAGAATAATATGTCTTGCGCCGTGATTCAGCGCGGCCAGAATCAGCTCGCCGGTGCCGTAGCTGGTGGTGAGCATGGGGTTGCGTAATGCAGGCGGCACGAGGCTTAGGCCGCTGGCCGCCGCCATTTCGATGATCGCGGTATGGCCATCGCCAGATAAGCCAAAGAATGCAGGAACACATTCACCCAGCGGGCCGGTGACGGTTTGCAGAATAATTCGCCCGCCCGTGGCGGCGACCATGGCTTCCACCGTGCCTTCGCCACCATCGGCTACCGGCACTTTTATATATTGCGCATCGGGCAGTACTTCTTTGAAACCGGCTTCAATCTGCGTGGCCACTTCAAGCGCGGAGAGGCTTTCTTTGTAGGAGTCGGGGGCTATTACAATTTTCATCATCAACTCCAATACTTAAAATTTGAACACACCAAAAATCAGCGTAGAGACAATCGTAATCGACAAACCGACTGCTGTTTCGTAAGGAATCACTTTGAGGCGCTCTGTGATGCTCATATTGACCGCACCGCCCGTGGCGTGGAAGAAACTACCGTGCGGCATATGATCAAACACGGTAGAGCCCGCGTGGATCATGGCGGCTCCTGCAAGAGCAGGGACGGCAAGCTCAAGCAGGGTGCTGCTGAATACTTGCGACGCAACCACAGTGCCTGCGGTGGTGGATGCGGTAGCCAGCGACATCAGCGCACCTGATATCGGGGCCAGCATATAGGCTGGCAGGCCGGAGCTTTGCAGCGCTTCGATCAGTACCGTTTTAAGGCTGGACGCGCCGATAATCCCGGCCAAGGTACCCGTTCCCAGCAGCATAATCGCCACCGGAGCCATGCGGCCCAAGCCCGCTACGGCAAATTGATTGCTGTCTTTAAAGCGGCCCATCGCCAGCGCACCGAGCAAGCCGCCAAGGGGCAGGGCGAGCAGCGGGTCGATCACAATGCCAAATACGGGCCGAAGCGACAGCAGGATAATCGCCACCAGCGGGGCAACTATTGCGGTGGAAAAGGAAGGCAGGGCTTTGCGGTCAAAAGCAACTACTTCGCTGGCCTCTACTTTGCTGCCTTTATTGGCCAGCTTTTTGGCAATGAAATAGGCAACCACTAAGCCAACCAAACCCGGCACTATCCCCGCCGCCATTACCGAGGTGAGCGGCACATGAAAAGCATCGGCCGCTGCAATCGCATTCGGGTTGGGCGACATCACATTGCCTGCCTTACCGCCTCCGATCATGGCCAGCAGAATCGCCATTTTGGACAGGTCGGCCTGGCGCGCAATCGCGAGGGCAATCGGGGCTACGGTAATCACCGCCACATCAATAAATACGCCAACGGCGGTTAAAATCATGGTGGCGATTGCCAGGGCCAGGAGCGCACGGGTTTCGCCTGCTTTTTTGACGATGGTATCGGCAATACTGGCTGCCGCGCCTGATTCGATCAATACCCCTGCCAATACCCCGGCGGCCAGAATCCGCATCACGGCAGGGATGATGCCTTTTGCACCACCCATCATTAAATTAACGGTGCTGGATAAATCCACGCCACCCACAATCCCGCCAACTAAAGCGCCAACGATCATGCCGTAGGCGGGCGGCACTTTTCGTAAAATCAGAAAAATGGCAACAACGAGCGCACTGAGCGCCCCAAAAGTGCTGACTTCCATCGCTTGAAACTCCTGTTCAGGCTGGTATTGCAGATAGCGGATGTTGAACAGGATAAACGCCCTGTGAGGGGATATCTTCGTGCGGATGCATAAAAATAACTAAGGTTATTAGTGTAATTTTTGGATTTTATTACATATGGTTTATTTCTATGCAATTTGCAAAGCGGCATAGAGCAAAAATCGCTCGTCTGTTTTGCTGAGGGTAAGGCCGGTAATGGCCTCAATCCGGCTGAGGCGGTAATCCAGCGTGTTGCGGTGAATATGCAAAAACTGCGCTGTTTCTACGTGTCGGGTATCGCAGGAAAACCATGCTTGTAATGTTTTACGCAGCTGGCCATTGCTATCCTGGTGCTCAAGATTTTTAAGCGGAATACGCAGTTGTGCGGCTTGCCAGCCTGAATTTAATCCGGCCAGCAGCACCGGCAAGCTTAAATCCTGATAAAAAAAACAGGCCTGCTCCGGTTTGCGTGTTTTGCCGATTTTTAGGGTGGTGATGGCGCTTTGATAAGACAGCGCCACTGCATTGGTCGCGCTAAAATATTGCCCCAGTGCGATGCGTACTCCCAGCCTGCTTTTGCTGGCGACCCGCGTGAGTAAATCGTGTACGCGCAGCCGGTGCTCTTCCGGATTCCAGCGTCCCTGATGATCCAGTGCTGGTTTGAGTACCACTAATTCGGTTAAAGAAACGGTGGCAACCAGATTATCGCGCTCTGGTGTGCTCAGCAGGGTTTGCAGCTCTTGTAACTCGGCCAATGCCGCATCAATACCCAGCGTGCCGCTGTCTACTTCAATTACCGCCACTACGCGCGGGCGCTGGATATCGACGCCCAGCTTTTGCGCCCAGGCTTCCAGGTCTGAATGCGGTGCGGCTTCGCCTTTGATCAGTTGCAAAACCAGCTCTTCGCGGTAGCGGGTGTCTCGCCCCAAGGCCTGAATCAGCCTTGCTTGCTCCAGGCTCATTTCAGCTGTCATCCGCACCAGCTCGCCATAGTGGCGCACCGCATCGGGCTGGCCTGTGATGCCGACCACGCCCACAATTTGCCCGGCAAGGCGCAAAGGTAAATTCACACCGGGGCGCACGCCGTGCAGCTGCTGCGCCATGGCATCGTCAATTTCTACAGTGCGCTGCTGAGATAACACCAGCAAAGCGCCTTCATGCTGCTTGCCCAGCCGCTCTGCATCACCACTGCCGATCACCGTGCCCGAGGCATCGATCACATTCACATTGCTGCCAATAATCGCCATGGTGCGATTAACGATTTCTTGTGCAAGAGCGGCATTGAGCAGAGACATAGCGGGCCTGGAGGTAAGGGGTTTAAATCGTGATGCCAAAAATATCTTTCATCACATTTTGGCCTGCACGGCTGATTTGCAGGCGGCGGCTGTCTAAATCCTGCTCTGCCCAGCCGCGTTTTTTGGCCAGCTGCAGCAGCGCCGCGCCGAGTGCGCCGCCCAGATGTGGGCTGCGCTCGCTCCAGTCGAGGCAGGCGCAGGCAAAACGGCGGCGTTTCTTTGCCAGCTCAGGCAAATCTATGCCCAGTTTACTGAGGGCCTGCTGGCCTTGTCCGCTTAAAACATAGTGGGATGCATTGTTATCGCAGGCGAGCAGCCAGCCCATAGCAAATAAGCGATCGTGTAATTGCACTGCCACCGTCCCCGCCATATGGTCGTAGCAGGTGCGCGCTGCTTGCAAAGAATGAGGCGTGTTGGGGCTAAATGGCGCTTTGGGCGTGTTTGAAATTAATAGCAGCGCTTCGAGCGCCGATGCCACATCGTGGTTATGCAGGCGGTAGTAACGATGCCTGCCCTGGGTCAGCATGCTGACAAGTTGCTCGGCTTTTAGCCGTGCTAAATGGGCACTGGCGGTGGATGCGCTCACTTCCCCAACGATGGCCAGTTCGGTTGCGGTACGGGCTTTGCCGTCGAGCAAACTGCAAAGCATTCTGGCCCGGGCTGGTTCGGCAATGGCGGCGGCAACGCTGGCCAGGCGGGTGTCTTCCATGGTCAGCTCCAGGGCGTGTTGAATAGTGGGGCGTATTTCATATTTCGCTCCGGAGCGAAGTAAGCGGTGCGGGCAATCTACACAATATCGCCATGATTAAACAAGCATGGATGGAATGCGATGCCCTCTGCAAGGATTAACCCGCTGGTTGCGGCAGCTCATGAACACCCTTATCCCTATTACGCAGCACTGCGAAATGAAGCTCCTGTTTTCTTTGATGCGGAGCACAAAATATGGGTGGTGAGCAGGGCAGATTTGATTATGCAGCTGATGCAAAGTCCGCATTGTGTGGTGCGCCCGCCAAACGAGCCGGTCCCTGCTGCAATTGTTGGAACGCCAGCGGCTGAAGTATTTGCCCGGCTGATTCGGATGAATGAGGGGCAGGCGCATCTGCCTTTAAAGCAGGCTATCGGGCGCAGCTTAGCCTTGGTTGATACGGCGTGTTTGCCACAGCTGGTTAAAAAATGGCGCAGAGCGGAATGCGACTTGCACGCGCTTTGCCATTTTGTGCCGGTGGCCGTATTGGCCGATTTGCTGGGCTTTGCGCCAGAGACCCAGCCCGAAATAATGGGCTGGCTTGCCGATTTTGTGGCTTGTCTTTCCCCATTAAGCCGCGATGCAGATCTGGCCAGGGCAAGCGTGGCGGCGCAGTGTTTATTGACGCATTTCACAGGAGTTTTGGAGGGGGATGTACCGCAAGGCAGTGTGCTGGCGAATCTCTTGCAAGATTCTGAAGGCATCGATCGCCAAGTTTTACTTGCTAATTTGATTGGCCTGCTGACACAAAGCTATGAAGCCACGGCGGGTCTGCTTGGCAATTGCCTGATTGCGCTGCAGCAGCAAGGGATGTCGGATGATTTGCCTCTGACTTCCTTTGTAGAGGAAGTGGCCCGCTATGATCCATCGGTGCAAAACACCAGGCGTTTTGTGGTGCAAGACCTGGAAATCAACGGCCAGCTGCTGCGCAAAGGCGATGCTGTGCTGCTGCTCCTGGCGGCGGCTAATCGTGATGCTGCCTTTAACGCAAAGGGCGATGATTTTGCACAAGGCCGCACCGATCACCGCAGCCTGAGCTTCGGCTATGGCCGGCACAGCTGCCCCGGGCAGGCGCTGGCAATCAAAATAACCACGGCTGTTTTGAGCGACTACCTGGCGCAAGTGGGTATGGCAGGGCCCATGCAATGGAGATACCAAGCCTCAGTCAATGGGCGAATTCCCAGGTTTATTAGCCATCAGGAAAATGTGATTTAGCTTTCATTCCGAACTTGTTTTTCTCCGTGAACCTCCTTTTTTCTGGTGCCTAAGTGGTTTAAGAGTTGGGGGTCGCTGTGCAACATTTCTTATTAAATGGACTCCCTATGATTGCTGTCATTTTTGAAGTTTGGCCTGCGCAAATGCAGGATTATTTAAGTATTGCTGCCGGTTTACGCAGTGAATTGGCCGAGCAGGATGGCTTTATCTCGATAGAGCGTTTTAGCAGCCTGAGCGAGCCGGATAAGCTGTTGTCTTTGTCTTTCTGGCGAGATGAAGCGGCAGTAAAAGCCTGGCGCTGTAGTGGGCAGCACAGAGCTGCGCAGTCGCTTGGCCGCCAGCAGGTTTTTGCAGATTACCGCCTGCGTGTGGCAGCGGTGACACGGGATTATGGTTTGAATGAGCGCGATCAGGCGCCGGAGGATAGCTTGGTCATGCACGGCTGAATGGGGGTGTTTTGTCGTAAAAGTATGCAGCCTTGCTACTTTTTTACGACAGAGGTTGATTGCATCGAATGTTATGCTAGTCGTCTTGTTTTATCAGACTGGCAGGAAGAAAACGCGATGGCTTGGAAGTTTAAACGTTGGTCCTGGTTCAAAACCGCCATGGTTTTATTGCTGCTGCTCGTGCTTGGCTGGGGAGTAAAGGCGATTTTCTTTCCCAGTAAGGCCGCTCCCCAGTACACCACGGCGAAGGTGCTTAAGGCCGATATTGAAAATGCAGTGCTGGCCACTGGTATTTTGCAGGCTTTTCGCAAGGTGGACGTGGGTGCGCAGGTTTCAGGCCAGCTGCAAAAGCTGGAGGTCGAGCTGGGTGATCGGGTCAAAAAAGGCCAATTGCTGGCGACGATTGATCCGGAGCTGGCACAAAACGAAGCACTCAATGCCGAGGCTTCTTTGGAAGGCTTGCTCGCGCAAATGCAATCAACCCAGCTGCAATTGGAGCAGGCAAAAACAGAATATGCCCGCCAGCAAACCCTGCTAAGCCGTGAGGCAACATCTAAGCAGGCGCTGGAAGAGGCGGGTTTAAAATTCAGAACGTTGCAGTCTGATTTGGCACAACGCAATGCCGATATTAAAAAAGCTAAGCTCACGCTCGATTCGGCAAAAACCCGTCTTGGCTACACCCGCATCCTGGCGCCCATTGATGGCGAAGTGGCGGCGATTACAACTTTAGAGGGGCAGACCGTCATTGCGGCGCAACAAGCGCCCAATCTGTTAACCCTGGCCAATTTAGACACCATTACTGTGAAAGCGCAGATTTCCGAGGCGGATGTGATGAAAGTCCGTGCCGGGCAGACCGTGTATTTCACTACCCTGGGCCAGCCTGATAAGCGTTATTACGGCAAGCTGCGTGCCATTCAGCCCACACCAGAGAAAGTAAACAACGCCATTTTTTATAATGCGCTGTTTGAAGTGCCTAATCCGGTACACGCCCTGCGCCAGGATATGACGGCACAGGTAGCCATTGTGCTTGATCACGCTAAAAGTGTTTTAACGATTCCTGCCATTGCGCTTGGAGTAAAGGCTAAAGATGGCCGCTACACCGTGCGGGTGGTGGGCGCGGATGGCATTGCGGTTGATAAGCAGATTAAAACGGGCCTGAATAATAATGTGCAGGTGCAAGTGCTCGATGGCTTAAAAGAAGGCGATCTGGTGGTCACAGGTGATGCGGCCTTAAGTAAACCAGAAACCTCAGTCACGGTTGGAGCATAGCCTTGCGTAAACCCTTATTGGAACTCGCCAATATTGTACGCAGCTTCCCAGCTGGTGATGGTGAGGCGGTGGTGCTGAACCAGCTGAATTTGTGTATCCATGCCGGTGAAATGGTGGCCATTATGGGCGCATCTGGCTCGGGCAAATCCACGCTGATGAATATTCTGGGCTGTTTAGATAAGCCAACGTCTGGCACTTATCTGGTGAATGGCCGGGACGTATCCGGCTTTGATAGTGACGAGCTGGCGGGGCTGCGGCGGGATCGTTTTGGCTTTATTTTTCAGCGCTACCATTTATTGCCGCATTTATCGGCGCAGGGCAATGTGGAAATGCCGGCGGTGTATTCGGGGCTGGCTAAGGATGCGCGGCAGGACAGAGCCAAATCTTTGCTCAGCCGCCTTGGCTTAAACGATAAATTTGAGCACCGCCCCAGCCAGTTGTCCGGTGGCCAGCAGCAGCGGGTAAGTATTGCCCGCGCGCTCATGAATGGCGGGGAAGTGATTCTGGCTGACGAGCCAACCGGTGCGCTCGATAGCCATAGCGGCGAAGAAGTCATGAATATCCTGCGTGAGCTGCACGCGCAGGGCCATACCGTGATTATTGTGACCCACGATCATAAAGTGGCGGATTGCGCCGAGCGTATTGTAGAGATCAGTGATGGCCGCATCATCAGCGATCACAGTAAGCCGGTGGATGTGGTGGTGGAAGGGAAAATTGCGCCACACCGGCGGGAAGTCATATCGCCAAGAGTTGTGTTAGATCGTTTTCTAGCGGCTTTAAGTATGGCCTGGCGGGCGATGTCGGCCAATCGGATGCGCACCCTGCTTACCATGCTGGGGGTCGTGATCGGGATTTCTTCGGTGGTATCGATTGTGGCGATTGGCGAAGGGGCTAAGCGCAAGATTCTGCAAAATATTGGCGAAATTGGCAGCAATACGATGAGCATTTTCCCCGGAAAAGACTGGGGGGACGATAGAGCGGGCAGTTTGCGCTCCCTGTTGCCCGGGGATATTCATGCGCTGCAAGCGATGCCTTTTGTAGATAGTGTCACCCCAAGTACCAGCACCAGCTTGCGGCTGCGCCATCGATCCTTGGATATTGGGGCCAGTGTGAGCGGGGTGGGCGAATATTATTTCCGGGTTAGTGGTTTAAAGCCGGAGCTGGGCCGCTTTTTTAATAGTGAAGACGTGACGGCTCAAGCTCAGCTGGTCGTGATTGATCACAATACCCAGCGCAAACTTTTTCCAAAGGGGATGGACCCCATAGGGCGGGTGATTTTAGTGGGCAATCTGCCGGCCACGGTGATTGGTGTGACGGCAGAAAATAAGAGTGCTTTTGGCGGTGGCGGGCAATCTTTGCAAGTTTGGCTACCCTATACCACTACGGCTAATCGCCTGTTTGGGCAGCAATATTTTAACAATATCACGGTACGCATCAAGGATGGTCAATCCTCTGCCGCTGCTGAGCAAAGTATCGAGAAACTGCTGACTTTGCGCCATGGCAGCAAGGATTTCTTTATTAACAATATGGATAGTATTGTTAAAACGATTGAACAAACCAGTCAGATGCTCGCTTTGCTGCTCTCTATGATTGCGCTGATTTCCCTTGTAGTGGGGGGGATAGGTGTGATGAATATTATGCTGGTGTCGGTAACCGAACGAACGCGTGAAATTGGTATTCGGATGGCGGTGGGCGCAAGGCAAAGCGATGTCATGCAGCAGTTTCTAACCGAATCGGTGCTGGTTTGCCTGATTGGCGGTGTGATTGGGGTTTCAATTTCATTGGCTATTGGCACTTTGCTGGCTTTGATCCTGCCCGATTGGAAAATGATTTTCTCTCTTGGCTCTTTTGTTGCGGCCTTTATTTGCTCGACGCTGATTGGGGTGTTTTTTGGCTTTATGCCTGCGCGCAATGCGGCGCGTTTAAACCCGATTGAAGCCTTGGCGCGAGAATAAAAATGAAAAAAATAATCTTATTATCCACCGTGTTACTCAGTGCTTGCGGCTCTTTGCTTAGCCCAAGCCCCAGTGCTCCTTTGCCTGCACTTCCCGACCAATGGACAGAGCAGAATCATCAGGCAAACCCTCAGCGTGGAGCGTGGTGGCTGGCGTTTCACGA
Source organism: Iodobacter violaceini (assembly GCF_011601265.1). Classification (GTDB taxonomy): domain Bacteria; phylum Pseudomonadota; class Gammaproteobacteria; order Burkholderiales; family Chitinibacteraceae; genus Iodobacter; species Iodobacter violaceini. The sequence continues at coordinate 32,722 of NZ_JAAOLX010000007.1, read as the reverse complement.
TGCCCAGCTGACCCAACTGATTGACGATGCTTTGCAAAGCAATGCCGATTTATCTGTGGCGGCTATCAGGCTACGCCGTGCGCATCTTAGAGAGGGTGTGAGCGAGCACGCGGCCTTGCCGGTTTTGAGTGGTAGTGGTGGCGGCAGTGTGAATCGCAGTTTTGATCCCGTGGTGAATCGTCAGAGCTACAACCTGTCGGGCACGGCCAGCTATGAGTTTGATCTGTGGGGGCGTTTGGCGGGTGACAGAGCCGCAGCCAGAGAAGAGCGTATTGCCACTGAGGCCGACAGGCAGGCACTTAAATTATCGATCTCTGCATCGGTGGCCAGCCAATATTGGATGATTGCGCTATTGGATCAAAAACTGGCCGCCAGCACGCTTAATTTGCAGCAGCAGCGGCAGGTGTTGGCGATTGCACGGGCTAAAAATCAGGCTGGGGCTTTGGCAAAAAGCGAGGTACTCAGTGCTGAACAAAGTTTATTAAGTGAAGAGGCTAATCACACCCAGCTTTTACAACAAAGAAAAGCAGCATTTTATAGCCTGAGTTTATTGTTTGACCGGCCTCCGCAGAGCTTCACTCTGGCTGGAGCCAGCTTGCCGCAGGGTGATTTACCTGTGATTGCGGCAGGTGTTCCTGGCGAAGTGCTGGGCCGCCGCCCTGATTTACAGGCGCTGGAGGCCAGATTAAGGGCCAGCCTTGCGCAAGTTGATGTGGCCAGAGCTGCGTTTTACCCCAGCTTTTCGCTGACCACCAGCTTAGGTAGCAGCAGCGCAGCCTTAGCCGAGCTATTTCAGAACCCTGTTGCATCTGCAGGCTTAAATTTGGCACTGCCTTTTTTTGATTGGGAAAAGCATCAGCTGAATTTAGACATCAGCCGCAGCCAGTATGAAGAACAGCTCACTACATTCAGGCAAGGGCTTTATAAGGCATTGGCCGAAACGGAGCAGGCACTGGATGCCCGGTCTCGTCTTGACGAACAAAATCAACAGTTGACTCAATCTTTGCAGCTAGCAATTAAGCTGGATGGCATCGCTCAGGCACGTTTTGAAGCAGGGGCTACGGATATCCAGCCCTGGCTGGACGCCATCGCCCGTCGCCGCAACGCCCAAACCAGCCTGCTGCAAAATCGCTTTGATCAGGTGAGTAATTTGCTGGCCATTTATAAAGCTTTGGGCGGGGCGGTGGAGTAGGGGGCATAAGTATCCATACACATTAAGTCGTACCACAGTGCTGCAACCCCCCTTTTTTTTAAAAGGGGGCAAGTACATTAAACGTATGTTGCGGCCGATGTTGTTATTGATTTGGCATTAAACCAAATGAAACTGCTGCATTTCTACGGATAGTGCTTTTGATAACTCGCGCAGGTGACGAGCGTTGCCAGCAGCTTTTTCTACTGCACTGCTGCTGGCAGAGGATAGCTGTGAAACACGGTCGATATTATCGACCACCTTAATTGCCTGTTGAGATTGCTGATGCAGCGAGCTACTGATCCCGCTAATCACTTCCCCCATTACCCCGGCATCAACACGGATGGTTTCGATGGCCGTGCCTGCACGACAGGCCAGCTCTACGCCTGTTTCTACTTTGTTTACACCATTATTCATATGCACTGCTGTGTATTCGGTGCCTTCCTGAATTTTGCGCACTTTTTCGGTAATTTCCTGTGTGGAGCTGGCGGTGCGTTCGGCCAGTTTTCTTACTTCATCTGCAACAACGGCAAAGCCACGTCCTTGCTCGCCCGCCCTTGCTGCCTCGATGGCCGCATTGAGGGCAAGTAAATTGGTTTGGTCGGCAATATCCCGGATGACTTGCACAATCACAGAGATTTGCTGGGCATGGCCGGTGAGCATGGCAACACTGCCAGAGGCTTCCTGCACGGTGGCGGCAATGGTTTTGATGCTGTCTACTGTTTCACGGATGACCTGATCGCCACGGTTTAATGCTTGGCCGGAGATCTTTGTCATGTCACTGGCATTGCTGGCGCTGCCCGATATTTGATTAATGCTGGCTACCAGCTGTTGCACGGTTTCCCGCATGGCGAGCATCGAGCTGGATTGGTTTTTAACTAAATCTTCCGCCTCATCAGAGGCATTGCCAATGGCATTTGCGCCTTGTTCTATTTCCCGGGCTGCATGTGAAACTTGCTGCATGATATGGCTGAGTTTGAGTTGCATATCCCCCATGAGAGCCAGAAAACTATCGGGAATGCGCCCGCTCATTTCTATGCGGTGGGCAAAATCTCCACCTGCCATATAGGAAATATGCTGTCTTGCCTCTTCTACCGTGCCACCAATGGTATTGCGCAGGGCCACAAAAGTGCGCCACAGCATAAATAGGGTCGAGATTCCCACCAGAATAAAGATGATTTTAGCGATGCTTGCAAGTTGGTTGGCATCGAGCACTGCCTTTGCCGTTCGTGCCTCTAACAGGGTGTAAAACTCGTCAATAGGCTGCATGATTTTGGCTTTATTGGTGTGATAAGTCTTGTCATGCATCATGGCCCGGGCCTTGGCGTAGCCCTCTTCTGCACCTTCCCCCGTTTTTTTGACGAGACCCATTGCTTCTACTTCGGTGTTTACCAGCCCATCAGAGTTCTTTTTGGCTTCAGTGAGCTTGCCAAACTCCTCATCGGTGAAACCCAGCTCTTTCATCATTTCTAAGAGAGGGCGTTTTACTGCGGAGTCTGCCCTTGGTGCGCTGCCTGTGGCGGCCACAAAATCCCAATAGATACGGTTGTAGTTTTCTGGCCGTGCTTTTTCGCCATTACGGATCGCCAAAATATCCATATATTGTTTTTCGTAAGCAGGATCACGCGAAACTACATAGGTGCGTGCCAGCCGGGTTAAATCATCTGAAGACTGGCGTAGTTCATCGGCCAGTAAATAGGATTGGTAGCGTTGCAAATGGGCGTCGTCCACGCGCAAATGCAGGCCGACATAGATGGCAAACAAGATGACGAGCGTAATTAAACAGCCGATAGACGCCATTAGATTTTTTTGGAAGGAAGACATTGCACACCACCATTTGGGGTTACCGTTCATGCTTACTATGGTTGAGCGCTGATAACTAAAGGGCAGGATTTTTATTTTACTGACAGCAGGTCATCAGAGCGTAAATTAACCTTACGCAGGTTTTTTGCGCTTAATGGCGTCATTGTTGGGTTTTAAGGTTTTACTTACAAAAATAAGCCGTTTGAGTAAATTGATTTTTTGTAAGTTTTTAAGGCTGTTTTGCACAGCAAAAAGCAATCTGGCAAAGAGGTTTTGTGGAGGACGCTGCCGTCAGACTGAATATTGAGTAAGCATAAAATACGCCATAAATTCAAAAAATCAGCTCAGGTAGCAGAGTTTTTGCCCTGGCCAGGCTGGTTTTGTATGTAAATTGGGGCGCTGGCTCAATAAATAATGCGATAGAGTGGTGTTAGGCTAGGAAGTGTATTTTGAATCTGGCATCTTAGGCACAAGGTATTATTGCTTAAGCTTACATATAACAAATATCAAACACCAGCCAAAAACAAGCAGCTTGTGTCTTTGAACGGGCAGCCTCGCAATACCAAAAATAAGTGCTGTGGTTATTGATGAACGGTAAGCATTATTATTTTGCTATTTTAAAACGCCGCAGTATTCCTCTAAATCGTTTTCGATTAAATCGTACATTAACGCTGGTTATGCCGTAGTGCAAAAGCTAAATGCAGTGCTGCTACTTGTTCCTGCGATGAGTGATCACTAAAGAAATGATTTTTGCCCGGTGATTATCTTTGGTGTCTTGCAGGCTATTGAGCACGATTTGCTCTGTTTTTTTATCGTCCTGATGATGGTTTCTTTCCATCATATCGCTGAGCATCAGTTGCTTTAGTTTTAAATAGTGCCCGTCGCATTGCTCAAGTATTTGTTCAGCAATATAGGCGGGGGAAGCAATGAATTGAATTTTTTCAGTTAATTCGCTGCTGATACACTTTGTCCATTGAGCAATTGCCCCGCCGACAAGAATTTGCCCATCATCTTGTTTTGCCTCTTCTGCCTGAGCAATTGATGAACAGAGTATAAATACACAGCAGATGGTCCTGATCTTCACGCTAAGCCTGCTCAATATGTGAATGGGTAATGCAATAGCGCAGTTATCTGTTTCTGCGCTATTGCATCTGGCATATATCATAATCTTAAACAAGAAATACGACTATTGTCAGGATGTTGGCTGTGAATATAAAAAGACGTATTAAGGCGGATTGGACTAATGCCTGGGCTGCTCAGGTGATTGAGCTGGCCCATTGAATTTACTTCGTTTGATTCAGCCAGGCCAAAGCACCCAGCCCAGCCTGTCTGCCGCTGGCAAGGCAGGCGGTAATTAAATAGCCGCCGGTGGGGGCTTCCCAGTCCAGCATCTCACCTGCACAGAATACGCCGGGCATTTTTTCCAGCATCAGCTCCGGGTTTATTGCTTCAAAGCGCACGCCGCCCGCGCTGCTGATGGCTTCGTCTATTGGCCGCGTGGCAAGCAATTTGAGCGGCAGGCCTTTAATGGCAGCGGCCAGCTTATTCATATCGTTAAAATCATTGCGGGAAATTTCTTCACGCAGCAGGCCCGCTTTTACGCCCTCAATGCCTAATTTGCGGCGCAAATGGCTGGCCATGGAGTCCGCACCGCGCGGGCGCTTCAGGTCTTCCAATACGCGCTCCAGTGATTTTCCCGGGGCCAGATCCAGCAGAATGCCGGCGCAGCCATTGGCTTTGATTTCATCACGTAAAGCCGCAGAGAAGGTGTAAATCAGGCTGCCCTCCACACCGCCCTTAGTCAGTACAAATTCACCTTGTTTACGCACGCCTTTAAATTCAATGGCAACGGCTTTTAGCGGCGTGCCGGCAAAGCGTTCGCTTAAGTGATCGCTCCAGCCAATATCAAAGCCGCAATTAGCAGGCTCTAAAGGCGCGATATCGATGCCTTTTTCTGCCAGCAGCGGCTGCCACAGGCCGTCGGACCCCAGCTTGGCCCAGCTTGCGCCGCCCAAGGCCAGAATGGTGGCATCGCTGCTGTGGCTGATTTCGCCCTCTGGTGTTGCAAAACGCATTTGTCCTGCTTCATTCCAGCCCAGCCAGCGATGGCGCACATGAATACGCACGCCGCTGCTGCGTAATCTGGAAATCCATGCACGCAATAGTGGTGCTGCCTTCATTTCTTTTGGAAAGACCCGGCCAGAGCTGCCTACAAAGGTTTCAATACCAAGGCCGTGAACCCATTCTTGCAAAGCTTCGTTGCCAAAGGCGGCCAGTATCGGCTGCAGCTCCTTACTGCGCTTGTCATAGCGGGCTAAAAATGGTTCTGCAGCTTCAGAGTGAGTGATATTTAAGCCACCCACACCAGCCAGCAAAAATTTACGCCCTACCGATGGCATAGCGTCGAAAATATCTACGTCTGCTCCGCCTTGGCTAAGGATTTCGGCGGCCATAAGGCCGGCAGGGCCGCCACCAATAATGGTGACAGATTTGCGGGGAGTAGAAGCAGTGGTCATGAAAGGGCCTTACGGTAAGGGCTCCCAAATCTGATCGAGATGGGGCGGCAGAGCGGGCTAATGAGAAATGAGGCAGCCTGATTAAAAGTGGCTGCAGCTATCAGTGGCATAGCATGAATGCGCTGTATTTTAGCAGATTAGTGCGCCGTATATAGGCGGCATAAATTGACATTACTCTGGGGTCTTTAGTGTTGTTTTTTTATTTCGTTTGTTGTGTGTAAGAAACCGTAAGCGTATAAAGGCGGCAAGCATGCTGTATTCATAAACGGCGGCGGGTTTTTTTGTTGGATCACTCCTTTAAAAGAGCAAATGATGAACGGTATATTGCAGCATCTTCGGATTGTGATTGGGTTTGCTGTTGCGGTTTTAGTGTTTTTTTCTTTACATATTTTTGTGGCCTCGGTTTCGGCCAATCATGTGGGGGTGGAGTTTAACCGGATTGATGGCAAGGTCGAGCCTGTGCCGCTTTCCAGTGGCTGGCACTTGATCGGCATCGGTACCAGCGTGGTCGAGTTTCCAACCTTTACTCAAACCTACACCTGGACCAAATCCGCTTCGGAAGGCTCGCCTACGGATGAATCAATGAATTTTCAGGTGGCTTCCGGCATTGTGATCAATGCCGATATCAGCATTTCATACAGTATTGATTCGGGCAAAGCGCCGGTTCTGTATCAAAAGTACAAGCGCGGCTATGAAGAAATCACCAGCCAGATTATCCGTAATGGTATCCGTAATGCGCTGAATAATTACGGCAGCAAATACGATGCAGAGGGCTTGCTGGCCGGGGGAAAAATCAAGCTGGCCGAAGAAGTACGCGCCAAGATAAATCATGAAATGAACACCTACGGCATCATGGTCGAGCAATTTGGCTTTGTGAACGAGCTGCGGCTGCCATCCAATATCCAATCGGCCATCAATGCCAAGCTGCAAGCCACACAAGAAGCTTTAAGATCCGAAGCCATGCTGCGAAAAAACCTTGCTGATGCTGCAAATGCCGTGGCCGTTGCCAAAGGGCAGGCGGATGCAAAAATTGCCGAAGCGCAGGGTGATGCCCGTGCCCTGGAAGTGGTGGGGGAGGCGATCAAGAAATATGGCGCAGAAGCAGCTCAGCTTAAAAATCAGACTTTGTGGATAGAAAAGTGGAATGGTCAGCTGCCAACCACCAGCCTTGGGACGAATACAACCGCCATGATCGGTGTGGGTAAAGCTAATTAAAGCTTTAAGTTAAAGTGCGCCTTTCAGCAGAGCCATCACCATATAAGGCGTAGTGTTTGCCTGGGCCAGCATGGCCGTGCCCGCATACTGCAAAATGTGGGCACGGGTAAGGTTGCCGGTTTCGGCGGCAAAATCGGCATCCCATATCCGGCTTCGGGAGGTGCTCAGGTTTGCCAGTGCGCTTTGCATGCCAGATACAGCCTGAATAAAACGGTTTTGATACGCACCTAATGTGCTGCGGGCACTATTGACGATATCCAGTGCGCTATCCAGTGAAGCAATGGCTTTTTGTGCATTGGCTGCAGTTAAAGTATTCAGAGAAGTAATCCCGGCGATAGTGGCAATTGCTGTTGCCGCCGTGATGCCCGAGCTTAATCCTGCGTTTTCAGGCGCTGCCCCGGCGACGCTCAGCCCTTCTTCGCTAAAGCTGGAAATCGTGATCGTCCCGCGATTGCTGGCCGCACTGCCGCTGCTGGTGGCGGCCCCCGCTATATTGCGGCTTACTGATCCTGCCGTGCTGGAGATACTGGTGCCTGATGCGCCTGGCGTGTTGTCATTTAAAACAACAGTACCGCCGCCATCTGAAACACTAAAGGCGCTGAGTGCGGCAGCCGTCAGCACATTGCCCTGCGCCATCGCGATGGCGCTGCTGAGCGCAGATGAAACCGTTGCTGCATTATTGCTGGCGCCCGGTATGTTTAAATCAACATGGCTGGCATCCACTACAGCAGACCCTGACGCAGAATTACGCACAGTAAAGCTGATGCCGTTCACTGCAAACTGCGCTCCCGCCCCAACATTAGCCGCAATATTAAAGGTGTTTTGAGCCGCCACAGCTGCTGTTCCCTGCGTGCCTACTGAGCCTGCTGCCAGGCCTGTCTGGTTAAGAAAGGCTGCTTTATTTGCTGCAGCAGCAGCGGTATTGGCCGCTGTACCACTCAGGCCGATATTAATATTGCGGCCATCGGCTGCGCTGATTGTGACTATCCCTGCGCTGGCGGTGGCGGTTACGCCTGTCTGAGCCGAAAAATTGGCAATCGCATTTGCAAAATTAGTGCTCTGGCTGCTTGCATCTGTCCCCGCACTGACCGGGCCAATATCCACGCCATTGATGCTGAAGGCGGCAATCGCTGTGAATGAGCCGGGCGCGGCGGTGGTGATTTTTGTGGCATTGGCTTTGGCACTTACGCCAGAGGTGGCCGTGGTTTCATTGATTGCTGCGGCAATAGCAAAAGCACTGTCTGCAGATTGCCCTGCGGCAGCGCCTTGCGTTGACGCGCTGACCGATATTTTATTCAGTAATAAATCCCCTGTATTCAGCTGGGTGCTTATTGTTTCGCTCTTTAGCGTGGCCTCAAATGATGAGCCGGTACTGCCTAAATGCGATGTTTGCATATTGCTAATCGAAGCAATGCTGATTACATCTTCCTGATTTGCGCCCACATAAAATGAATGTGAATTAAAACTGCCGTCTAATAAACGAATGCCATTAAATTGAGCAGAGCTGGCGATGCGCTGGATTTCTGCACTCAGCTGCTGAACTTCATCATTAATGAGTTTGCGGTCTGTGCTTGAAACAGGCGCATTGGCCGCCTGAACAGACAGTTCACGCATACGCTGCAGGCTGTCGCTGATTCCGCTCATCGCCCCGTCTGCAGTCTGTACCATCGAGATTCCATCATTGGCATTGCGGATGGCCTGGCTTGTGCCATTGATTTGTGAAGTCATACGGCTGCTGATTGCCAGCCCCGCAGCATCATCCTGTGCATGGTTGATACGCAGGCCGGATGAAAGGCGATTTAAGGAAATAGCCAAAGCACTTTGCGACATACTCAGGCTGCGCTGAGTACTGATCGCCGTAAGGTTGGTATTCAGGCTTATCGCCATTTTCCTATCCTGATTCTCTCAGTGAAATGCCGCATAAAACTAAGCAAACATTGAGCCGGGCAGGGCCATTCAATCGTTGTGATCAGGCAAGCATAAACAAGCATCGTATTGAATCGTTTTTACCTGGCTTTCATCAGGAAAACCGCCCAATCAACCCGCCGGATGGCTTTGATATAAAAGACGAAATTAAAGCCACCGTCATCCGCTATATCGGATGAAATACAGAGGACTTAAGTACATTTTCTGGGGGCGCAGAATTAATGGCGCTAACAGCCACAAGAAGTTTCCCGCGAATCATGGGCCAATGATTTGCTGAAAGACCATGTTTTAAAGCGGGCAATAAGCTGCTGCTTGAAATGGGTGCACTTACCTGGCTAAAGATGGCAAGGCCATGCTGTCCAGTAGCTTACCGGGCAGAGGCCGCTCTGACGCCGGGAGTGTATGTGGTCAATCTATCCATGCTGTACGGAGTGGGAGCGGAGGATGAATAACGCCCTCTCTGCCCAGCCAGAATGCGGCTTAAGTGAAATTCCACCGGCAGGCGCTGCGGCACTGGCAGCGTTCCTGTCTGCTCCCCCCTCAGGCCCTGCCACCTGCTCAATTAAAACCAGCTTTCTTACTTCCCGTGTGGCCGATGTGGCGGCAAGTGCTGAACAACGTAGCGGACTTTTTAGCGTGTTCACATGAGGACAACGTGTTTCTGTTTGCCCAAATAGAAAATCTCGGCTTCTTGTCGGCGGTGCTGGCGACAGCGAAGGGCTACCAACTGGTCCCGGCCCAATCATTGGCAATGATAGAGCCGCCCATTCCTTAATCCGTATTCCCGACGCTGGGGGCTTTGGGGTAACGCTTAGAATAAGCAAACGGATGCAATACAGACCATAAACGTAAAAACCGCTCCGGGCAGAGCGGTTTTTTTAGGTCTGTAATACGCTCAAGGCCATCATGCCCCCAGAAGTATCACACTGTGCTTTATTATAAGAGGCCTTGTTTCCTTGTGACTCTATGGCCAAGAGGTCTGAACTCTCCCTAGTATCGGCTCAAAGAGAGCAAGGCTATATTCCTTTTTTTGCTTTTGCGGATTCTAATCAATTTATTCCGTGGACTTAAGTGACAGTACCCGACCCACTACCGAGACTCAGCAAGCTTTGCTATGAGTTGCAGGTATCGAAAGTGAAGCTGCCGTACAGTGTCCAATGCTGAGCTTCTGCACTTCTGCACTTCTGCACTTCGGCCTTTGCGAACAGTTTGCCTCTTTGTTGATGCCCGAAATTACCAAGCCACTACACACCAAGCAACAGGAATAAAATCGCTTATATGAAAACACCTTATGTGCCCCACATCTTCGGAGAGGAAGTAGAGCGAAAGCTGACCAGTCGCCTAGGCTGGCTCACAGCAGGTGTCGCATCATCAATTCCTTGGCCATCCTTGGACGTATGCGTCGTTTATGCAGGCGACGAGTATTTCCTGCGCGGAACAAAAAACGGCGACAATACTTCACCTCCTTGCATAACCATCGCTTGCAAGGATGGTGGTGTCGATGATGCGATTGCCAAGATTTACAGATTCACTTCGATACTGAGCTGGTTCGAAGGGGGGTATGTAGATGTGTCAGGCTACATATGGGGCAGCCATCCTATCCTTTATGGCGGACGCACCGTTTACTCGTCTATGGGAATCGCTGGCGACAAATCGTTCAACTGCAATCACATGCCCATCGTCGAACAGGAAAACGTGCGCAAGGCACTGGCATTTTGGCGAGAGGGAGAGCGGCTCGATGAAATCCACGATAGCTATGCATTTTTGAGTTTTTACAAGGTCATAGAATCACAGTTTTCCAATGGCAAGAAGAAAGCAGAATGGATAACCGCGCACATTGACAAACTGACTGACCGTGCCGCGATACGCGTGGCAGAACTTAGAGCTGCTGGTACAGATGTGAGCCGTCATCTATTTGACAGTGGTCGCTGCGCTGTGGCTCACGCGTCGCTAGATGGTGAAATTGTTGATCCAGACATTCCGGAAGACAGACGACGCCTAAGCGCAGATCTTGTGATCATGAAAGAACTAGCGCGCATCTTTATACGCGACGAGCTTCGAGTTCTTGACTCACGTTCACTTTATCGGGAGCGGGATCGCCTAGAGCCTTGGGCTTCGCTACTGTCACAGGAAGTATTAGAGTCACTAAAAAACGGAGGGGCTCCAGACCAGGTGTCCGCACTTACAGGACACATCGTGTCCATCGGACTGTGGCCAGACGGGCCAATACCTGGTCTTGAACGAATGACAATGCATACCGTCGCAGTTGAAAGCGGTGTAGTCAAGATTGTGCTTATCAACGACCGAAAAACTATACTGCTGGTTTTCTTTCTTGACTATCGAAGCGGGCGAATACACACGAACCTTGAAGATGGCGGACTGCTCAATGGCGAAAGTAAACCTACCGAGAATGATGTAAAGGCGTATGCCACGTTCTTCTACAAAGTCTTTAGCAACGGTATTGCCGAACTCACTTGCGGCGAAAATGAGCCGGTGGATTGTGAAGTCGTGATTCCCGTAAACATGATGATGACAATGTCTGCGGAACAGGCGATTGCAGACGCTGTTGAGCGGTTTCGAAATGAAAACGCGGCAACCAACGATCCGAGGCCGCAAGCAAGTTAGTTGAGCGAATAGCTCTTCATGCGTTTCTGTGTTGTTAGTCTGGCTTAGCTAACTGCCTCTACCATGTACATGGAACTTAACTGAGATGAAAACCAGTTTTACTGTTGATGAATTCAAGCAGGCTTTCCTGAATGTAGTGATGAACTGATTTTGATCAGAGACAAAGAGGTTTTGATAGTCCGCTAAGGCCGAGGAGCGGAAGAATTGCTGAAGGCTTGAGTGCCTGCAATCGTGAATGTTGCGGACGCACAACCGAGAGCAATCATTACGTCTGAGGGGCTGCTTCTGAAGTAAGTGAGATATGTTAAGCATACAGGTCATACCATAAGCACATGGTCGTTCTTAACGTAGAGATAGGCTATGTATTGGGGTAAATGGGGGGGGGGCTATTAAAAGCTAAAATGCAACGCGATTATCTAACAGCGCGATTTGATGGGGGAATGGCCCCAAACGTTGATTGTTGGTAGATTTGATACCAACAAATATACCAACAATGGTGGCTGGCTTTCCCGGTACTTGTGTGAATGACGGCTAATGTAAAAAGCCCCGCAATCGTTAGATTTGCGGGGCTTTTCTCTCTGGCGCTAACCAGAGAAGTATCTGGTGGCTATGGCGGGACTCGAACCTGCGACCCCAGCATTATGAGTGCTGTGCTCTAACCAACTGAGCTACATAGCCTTAAAGAGGGACGCATTATGGTGGCTTTTAATTGAGCTGTCAACACCCTTTATGAGAATTTGGCGATATTTTGTTATTTTATTTTTTTGTACTGTGCTGAAATGTGATGGCTCTGCTGATAGCTGCTTGAATTTGTTCAAAATTAAAAGGTTTTGCGATGAAATCATCCATGCCAGCTTCAAGGCAGGCCGCGCGATCATCGGTGAGTGAATTGGCGGTAAGCGCGATAATCCATGGCTGGCCGTAGCATTCTGGCTGGGCGCGTATGGCCCGGCAGGCGCTTAGTCCGTCCAGGATGGGCATGGATAAATCCATCAGCACAATCGGGAAACGCATGATTTTTAGTATTTGCAGTGCCGCTTCACCGTTATCTGCCACGGTGGCGCGTGCGCCAGCTTGCTCAATGCAGCGCCGGGCTACAAATTGGTTGACGGCGTTGTCTTCAGCAATGAGCACATGTAAATCAGGGGGAAGTTGGGTGGGGGCGGTTTTTTCAGGCCGGACAGGCGTGGTGAGATCGCTGCTTTGCAGCGGTAAATGGATTAAAAAAACGCTGCCCGACCCGTATTCGCTGCTTAGCTGAATATCGCCGCCCATCAGCTCGATAATGCGCGCGACAATCGCCAGCCCCAGGCCTGTGCCTCCGTATTGGCGGGTGATTGAGCTGTCTGCTTGTGAGAAGGGCTTAAATAATGTGCTGAGCTGTTCTTGCCTGATGCCTATGCCGCTATCGCTTACTTTAAGCGTCAGCGTTTGTTGTGATTGCTCTGCATGGATGGAAACGTAGCCGTGGTCGGTAAATTTGATGGCGTTGCCTAAGAGGTTTTGTAAAATTTGCCTCAGGCGCAGCGGGTCGCTTTTAACCCACTGCTCTACATTACTATTGATTTCTAATGTGAGTGAGAGCTGTTTTTTGCTGGCGACAGGATGGTAGAGCTTGACAATATCGTGCAGTAATTCTGGCAGGTTTACCGGGGTAGCTTCCAGCGTCATTTGGCTGGCTTCAAGCTTGGAGTAATCCAGAATCTCGTTAATCAGCGTTAAAAGGGAATCGCCACAACGGCTGAGTGTGGCCAGCATACTGGCCTGGTCTTTGTTAAGCGGGCTGTGTTCCAATAATTGGGCAATGCCCAAAATGCCATTTAGCGGCGTGCGAATTTCGTGGCCCATTATGGCCAAAAAGCTGCTTTTGGCCCGTGTGGCTGCCTGGCTTGCATCAAGGGCGGCTTCAAGCTGTTTTGTTCTTTGTGCAACCCTTGCTTCCAGCTGATCGGCCAGCTTTTGTAAGGCTTGGTTGGCGGTATAGAGTTCCAGACTTTTGGCTTCGAGCAGCGCTTCGGCTTCTTTGCGGGCTAATCTTTCTCTTTGGCTGCGTTTTTGCAGCCGCTGAAATTCATGCTCATCCATGGCGGCTTAATTTAAACAGATCGTAATCAGCGTGATTTTCTGTATCTAAAGAAATAGCTTGGCCAAAATAGCGGATACAGCCTGTGAGCAGGCCTTGGGCAAAGTCGCCCATTTTTCGAGGTGAATTGTATTTAAGGGTGAGGGCATTGAGGCTTAATCGTTCGGCGCTAAAGTGGGGCAGCTCCGCATCAGGGTAAAGCTTCAGCACTTCAGCATGAATGATTTGCTCTATCCCTTGTAAAAAATCCAAAGGGTCTTGTACATCGGTAAAAAACGAAGGGTAGAGCGCTACAAACCGGCCAAAGAGGTGTTCGCCAAATAGATGTAAGAGCTTAGCGACTGGTAATTGGGATTTTTCGCTTAGCGCGTTAACCAGGCTGATGATTTCGCTGTGCTGATAAGTGCCCACCGCAGTATAAATGCCGCCAGATGGCAAATCAGTTTCATCCAGCAACTGATCTGCCATTGCATCGCCCCAGGTTTGCTCAACCAGCTCTAAAAACTCAGTAAAAATAATGCCTTTCATGAGGAGCGCTCCATGGTTACCTCTCCTCAATATAGGGGCAAACTTTACTTAAAGCTCGCCCGAGCGGTCCCGCCCGCCCAGTCCAGGTGCTGTTTTTCCCTGCAGCTCTTTTGAGAAGGCAATTACTTTAAACAGCTCGCCCATTTCTGCATTGCTGGTCAGTTTTTGTAAGGCAGTCGACATTCTCAGGTATTCCACGCTGCCAACTTCCATTTGTGCGGCGCGGTTTAAAATGCCTGCATCGATCAGATAGCTGGCTTGCGAGGTGTAGCCTTCAAGGCTGAGGCCCGCCTGATCGGCCGCATTATAAATAGCTGAGAAATCAACGTGGCAAGTGATATCCGTCAGGCCAGGCAAAAAGAAAGGATCGTGAATGCTGTGGTGGCGGTAATGGCCAATCAGCGTGCCCATGCTGCGCTCCGGGTGATAAAACTCGGCGGCCGGAAAGCCGTAATCGATAAGTAAAATCATGCCAAATTGCAAGCTTGCAGCCAGCGATTTAATAAAACCCTGCGCTTCCAGCTGAATCTCGGTGGTGTACTGTGGGATATGCGGAAGAGGTTCGCAGGCCACTTCCAGCCGCAGGTCTTCGATACTGCGGTGCTCAAATGCCAGATCGATGCCATTTTCAACCACACCGCATTGCAGCCAGTTATAGCCGTCAAAGCGCACTAGTTCGCAAGGCATGGCATCCAGCACTTCATTGCCCACCATGACGCCAATAAACTGTTTGGGCAATTCATCCAGCCATGTCGCTTTATGGGCTAAATGTGGGACAAGGGTTTGCAGGGTTTTACGCTGGCGCTCGCGTAATTCGCCTGATAGCTCCAGAATAAGGTATTCGCTGGGCAAGGCTTCAAGGCGCTCTAATTCCAGTAAGATTTGTGCGGCAAGCTGGCCGGTTCCTGCGCCAATCTCTAAGACATCCCCGCCGCATTCTTGTAAAGCATGCGCCAGTGTATTGGCGATGCAGGTACCAAACAGCGGTGATATTTCCGGAGCGGTAACAAAATCGCCCGCGCCGCCAAATTTAGCCGCGCCGCCGCTGTAATAGCCAAGGCCTGGTGTGTACAGCGCCATACGCATATAGTCGGCAAAAGAAATCCAGCCTCCTGATTCCTTGATCTGTTGGCGAATATGTAAGATTAAGGCCTGGCTGGCTTGCAGCGCCTCATCTGATGGCGTTGGGAGTTGCGGATTAGTCATGAGGGCGGGAAAATCGCGGGCATAAAAACAATATTGTATGGGGCGGGGGGAGAATATGCAGCACAAAGTGGTATTGAGTGCCGTTGGTGCGGGAAATGAAGCATGGGGCAAGGGGTGAGTATGCAACATAAAGTCGTATTAATTACCGGCGGGGCAAAAAGGGTGGGGGCGGGGCTGGCCCGCTATCTGCATGCCTGTGGCTGGAACGTGCTGCTGCACTATCGTTCTTCTGCCATGGCGGCAAAGCAACTGGCAGATGAACTGAATGACACTCGTCCGGCATCAGTTGCGCTGGTGCAATTAGATTTGCTCGACACCACGCGCTTGCCAGAATTGGTATCTGCTTCAATTAGTGCATTTGGCCGCTTAGATGCCGTGGTTAATAATGCCTCATCTTTTTTCCCAACGCCGATGGGTGAATTCAGCGAAATGGCATGGCTGGATTTACTTGGCTCTAATTTAAAAGCCCCTTTGTTTTTAGCACAGGCCGCTGCCGGCGAGCTTAGAAAAACGGGCGGGGTGATCGTCTCAATTACGGATATCCACGCCGACCGGCCTTATAAAAATCACACTATCTATACCATTGCCAAGGCAGGGCTGGTGGCTATGACCAAGTCTTTGGCCAGAGACCTGGCCCCTGATGTACGCGTGAATGCCGTCGCCCCCGGTGCCAATATCTGGCCGGAGGGCGATTCTGTGTTTGATGATGCCGAGCGTGCCCGCATCATCGATACCATTCCTTTGGAGCGCAACGGCAGCCCCGAAGATCTGGCCCAGGCGATTCACTTTTTGCTGGAAGCCCCCTATTTAACCGGCGTTATCCTGCCGGTGGATGGCGGCAGGAGTGTGGTGCTGTAGTTAAGGGGGGCTGCTAATCCTCATCCAGCTGAGTAAAATACTGCGTCAGATGATCAATCAAGGCCCGAACGGATGGCAATAATCCGCGGCGGGATGGAAACACGGCATGAATAATCTCCTGCTTCGGGGCCCAGCCCGGAATCAGCTGCACCAAAGAGCCCTCTGCCAGCTGTTCCCGCATCATCATCATGGGCAGCTGCACAATACCAACCCCCGCTTGTGCCGCGTTTCTCAAAGCCAGCATATCGTTGCAAATCAGCTTTGGGCGGTGATGGATTTCGGCCTTTGATCCATCCGGCCCCAGTAAGCGCCAGATAAATTCCTGCTGAGGCACGCCCAGAGCAAGGCTGGGCCAGCCGGATAAGTCTGCTGCAACAGCGGGTATGCCTTTTTCAGCCAGCAGTGCAGGGCTGGCCACTAAGCACTGTTTGCGCTCCCCCAGTATCCGCATCACCAGATCGCTGTCTTTGATAGGGGGCGGCAGCACCCGGATAGCTAAATCAATCCCTTCCTCAATGAGATCAACCCGGCGGTTGGTGGCTTCTATCTGCACGCTGACACGGCGGTGCCGGGCCATAAAGTCTGCAATCATCGGGGCTACGCTTACTTGCAGCAGCGCAATGGGGCAACTCATCCGCACGACTCCGCATGGCTCGGTCTGCGTTTGCTCAATCACCTCTTGCGCCGCATCTGCCTCTACCAGCATGGCTTTGCAATGCTCATAGTAAGTCTGGCCCAGCTCGGTTACAGAGAATTGCCTTGTGGAGCGCTGAATCAGCCTTACTCCTAATCGCTCCTCCAGCATGGCAATCCTTCTGCTTAATTTGGATTTGGGTATCCCAAGTGCCCGCCCGGCAGGGGCAAAGCCACCGTGATCGACAGCCTGTACATAGTAGTAAAGGTCATTTAAATCCTGCATATCGGCCTTATCGTTCTAAAAATAGGACTATGAGGTTAGATTTTACTATCTATTCAGCCAAACTTGCCCAGTTTATGCTTCTTGCATCGTTCAACTTTGGTCCAGCAAGGAGATTTACATGAAAAAGATTCTCGGCCTCTACAGCGCACCCCGTCAGCATTGGGTTGGTAATGGTTTTCCTGTGCGCTCCATGTTTTCTTATGCCAATCATGGCAAACATTTAAGCCCCTTTTTGCTGCTGGATTACGCAGGTCCTGCGGAGTTTCCTGCATCTGCCAAGCCAGCAGGGGTTGGCCAGCATCCTCATCGTGGTTTTGAAACGGTGACGATTGTTTATAAAGGCGAAGTGGCGCATCGGGATTCCGCAGGCAATGGCGGTGTGATTGGCCCGGGAGATGTGCAATGGATGACAGCGGGCTCGGGTATTTTGCATGAAGAGTTTCATTCCGAAGCGTTTACCCGCTCGGGCGGCGTATTGGAAATGGTTCAGCTGTGGGTGAATCTGCCTGCCAAAGACAAAATGACTGATCCTGCCTACCAGGCCATCGTAAACCAGGAGATTCCAACGCTGGCCCTGCCGGATGCCGCAGGCACGATGCGGATTATTGCTGGCCAGTACGATGGCCAAAAAGGCCCGGCCCACACCTTTACCGCGATGAACGTGCTGGATTTACGCCTGAATCAGGGCGGAATCAGTGAACTGGCGATTCCTGATGGCTGGAACGCGGGGCTGTTTGTGCTGCATGGCTCAATAACGGTCAATGGCAATACGGTGGCGAATGAAACACAAATGGTACTGCTGGATCGCGCTGGCAGCAGCGTGGCGATCGAGGCCAATAGCGATGCCGTGGTGCTGCTGCTTAGTGGTGAGCCGATTGATGAGCCTGTAGTCGGGCATGGGCCGTTTGTGATGAATACACAGGAAGAAATCATGCAGGCCATGGCTGACTTCAATAGCGGCAAATTTGGGCAAATGCCTGTTTAACGGCAGCGCTTATTTTTTTAATTAATGAAAATATATGATCAATTTTAAGGAAAACACCATGAGCACATCTTACGCACGCCTAGATAAAGACCAAGTTGCCGTTCTTTTGATCGATCATCAAGCAGGATTATTGTCTTTGGTGCGCGATATTGATCCGGATAAATTTAAAAATAATGTGCTGGCTTTGGCTGATCTGGCTAAGTATTTCAAGCTGCCAACTATCTTAACCACGAGCTTTGAAGACGGCCCAAATGGCCCGCTTGTTCCTGAGCTAAAAGAGATTTTTCCTGATGCGCCTTATATTGCCCGCCCCGGCCAGATTAACGCTTGGGATAACGAAGATTTTGTTAAGGCGGTTAAGGCTACGGGCAAGAAACAGTTGTTGATTGCAGGAGTTGTAACCGAGGTTTGTGTTGCATTTCCCGTGTTATCTGCCTTGGCTGAGGGTTATGAGGTGTTTGTTGTGGCAGATGCGTCTGGCACATTTAACGATATTACCCGCCAGGCAGCTTGGGATAGGATGTCTGCAGCAGGAGCGCAACTGACAACATGGTTTGGCGTGGCAGGTGAGCTACATCGTGACTGGCGTAATGATATTGATGGCTTGGGTGCTTTGTTCTCCAAGCATATCCCTGATTATCGTAATTTGATTTCAAGCTATAGCAAGGCCGCTGCAGCTAAGTAATCCTAAAAAAAGGGGGCACTTAATCGTGCCCCCTTCATCGCACTGCAAAATGGGAGTTAACTATGGAAAGCTTGATCGTCGTTACAGCCAAGACGGGGAGAACGCCGTACACCATTTCAGTTTCAGACGAGTCTGGCCATCACTGGCTGGCTGACGAGCCTGTTCAAATGGGCGGGGCCAATGCCGGGCCTTCGCCGGTTCATTTGCTCTTATCCAGCCTGGGGTCTTGTACCGCAATTACTTTGCAAATGTATGCAGAACGTAAGCAGTGGCCGCTTACTGATGTGCATGTTGAGCTGCAATTTAATCCTGATGGCAAGCCTGCACCGCAGCACAGCGTGATCAGCCGCAAGATCACCCTGACCGGGGACTTAAGTGAAGAGCAGCGTGGGCAATTGCTGAAAATCGCCAATGCCTGCCCGGTGCATAAATTGCTGACCGGCACGATTGAAATTAGCAGCAGTTTGAGCGAGTAAGCACTTCACGCTGAGAGGAAGCCTTGGATCAGCACAGATTTCAGGGGCTGAACAGGACGGGGTGGCTGCGGTTATTGGTGGTGGCGGTTGATATTTATTGAGAAAAAGTAGCACTGAATCTACGGCAATTCGCCTGAATCGGGTAAAATCCGCATTAATTCAAGAATCTACAGCAGGGCGCGATGCGCCCTGCTCTGCATTGGTGCCCCGTATGACTGATTCAACTCTTTCCGAAGCGGAAAAAAAACAGCAGTACAATTTTAATAAGCTCGCCAAACGCTTACGCCACAATGTGGGCGATGCGATCAATCATTTCAATATGATTGAGGAAGGCGATAAGGTGATGGTGTGCCTGTCTGGCGGTAAAGACAGCTATACCATGCTGGATATCTTACTGGGATTACAAAAATCTGCGCCGATTAACTTCAGCATTGTTGCGGTTAATTTGGATCAGAAGCAGCCAGGCTTTCCAGAGGATGTTCTACCGGCCTATCTGGCAGGCATTGGCGTTGAATACCGGATCATCGAAGAAGATACCTACAGCATTGTGACGCGGGTGATTGAAGAGGGCAAAACCACCTGTAGCCTCTGTTCACGCTTGCGTCGTGGCATCTTGTATCGCGTGGCGGAAGAAATAGGCGCAACCAAGATTGCCCTTGGCCACCATCGTGACGATATTCTCAGTACGCTGTTTTTGAATATGTTTTATGGTGGCAAGCTAAAAGGCATGCCGCCTAAGCTGGTGTCGGATAATGGTAAGCATGTGGTGATTCGTCCGCTGGCTTACTGTAAAGAAAAAGACATCATTCGCTACGCCGATGCCCGTGAATTCCCCATTATTCCGTGTAATTTATGTGGCTCTCAGCCCAATTTGCAGCGGCAGATTATTGCCGACATGCTGCGCGACTGGGATAAACGATTCCCCGGTCGCCTGGAAACCATGTTTACTGCCATGTGCAATGTAGTGCCTTCGCATCTGGCCGATCCTAAGCGTTATGACTTTGCCAATATCAAGGCCGACGGCCTGCCGCGTGAGGATGGTGATAAGGCTTTTGATAAGGAAGTATTTAGCGATCCGGCGCGTATTTCAATTATGGACAGCCGCAAGCCGATCCAGGTTGAAGCATCCTGTGGAGAAGCATAATGCTGGGCCGACGCACTCCCCGCCGTGGTGGCGATGAAATTATGATCGATGTGTCCGAATCGCAAGGTATTCGTAAACTGCATTTTGGTGCAGATGATACGCAAAGCGCGATGCGGGTATCTGATCCGAACGAAATGATTCTTTCGTATTCGCGCTGCATGTTTGGTTATTTATTGTTTACCGAGTTGCCTAAAACGGCACTTTTGATTGGCCTGGGTGGCGGATCGATTGCTAAATGGGTACATCATAAGCTGGAGAATACCAGGCTGACTTGCGCTGAGCTGCACCCGCAGGTGATTTCGGTGGCCCGCTCAATGTTTTGTCTGCCGCCCGATGATGATCGCTTAGAAGTGTTGTGCACGGATGGTGCTGCCTATGTCTACAATATGGCAGAGGATTCAAGCGATTTGATTATGATGGATGCTTACTCGGCGACAGGCATTGCAGAGCCGCTCGCCACGGTTGATTTTTTCAATGCGTGCAAGCAAAGGCTGACCAATAATGGTGTGCTGGCGGTGAATTTATGGGGTGCCGATCGTCGCTTTAACCATTATTTAGAACGCCTTGGAGAAGTTTTTGAAGGGCGGGTGCTGTGTTTACCTGCAAGGCAGAAGGGAAACGTGATTGCTTTTGCATTTTGTTCGGGGCAGGGCAACCCAACATGGGACAAGCTGGCAGAGCGTGCCAAAGTGCTTGAAACCCAGCTGGGGCTTGAGTTCCCTGAGTTTGTGAGTGATCTGGCCCGGATGAATCCGCACAATGACAGAAAACTATTTATATAAATTCTGCGATTAACTTCCAGTTTGCGAGCAATACCTGTTTCCAAGCAGGGTAGGATGTGGAAAAATCGAGTTAACTAAGCAATTTACGCAGGTAAGGATATGCTCGATCGTGATGGCTATCGGCCTAACGTCGGCATCATCATCATCAACCGGCAAAACCAGGTGTTCTGGGGTAAACGAGTGCGAGAGCATTCGTGGCAGTTTCCGCAAGGCGGTATTAAACAGGGTGAAACACCCGAACAGGCGATGTATCGCGAGCTGATGGAAGAAGTCGGATTAGGCCCTCAGCATGTTGAAATCATTGGCCGCACAAGGGACTGGTTGAAGTACGATGTGCCGACAAACTGGGTTCGCCGCGAATGGCGCGGTACGTACCGGGGGCAGAAGCAAATTTGGTTTTTGCTTCGCCTGACAGGGCACGATTCTGATGTGTGCTTGCGCCGCACTACGCATCCTGAATTTGATGCGTGGCGCTGGACAGAATATTGGTCACCACTGGATTCGGTGATTGAATTCAAGCGTACGGTGTATGAATCTGCCCTTTTTGAACTGACGCGTTTCTTTGAAGAAGCACCTGAGCGTGTGGCTCGCGCCATGCGTTTTTCAGGCCACTAGTGCTTACCCAACGCGGGCTAAGGTTTTTTTAGCCCGCGTATCTCCCTCCGCTCCCATGCCCAATTCCTCCTCCGCTTTTCATACTGAAATGCATTGGCGCTCTTTAGCGCTGCTGAATGCTTTTCGCCTGCTTTCCAATATCGGCATTTTTTGCAGCGTGCTCTGGCTGGCTTATAAGCCGCTGAATGATGTCAGCAGCTGGTATTCATTTCTTGCCCTTGCCGGTGTGGATAGCTTTTTAGCTCTGTTATTTGCTTTAGGTATCCGCCACCGGCGGCCTGGTTTTGAAATACAGCTGAGTATTCAGGTGGCCACGGATGTGCTGTTTATTGTGGGGCTGATGCATTTGTTTGGCGGCTTGCGCAGTGGTATTGGCACTTTGCTGCTGCCTTATCTGGCTGCGGCAGGGCTGATTTCGCGCGGTAGGATGACTTTATTTCATGCCGCAATGGCAAGTATTGCGCTGCTAAGTGAGCAAACCTGGCAAATCTGGCAGGGGAATGCGAGCGCCAGTGATTACTTACCGCCTGCTTTATTATGTGTGGCTTCTTTTGCAGTGGCGTGGCTGGCGCATCGCCTGGCCCGCTTTGCTCAGGCCAGCGAGGCTTTGGCTGAACAGCGTGGAGTTGATCTGGCTAATCTGGGCCAGCTTAATCAGCGAATTTTGCAAGATGTGTCTGATGGCGTTTTGGTAGTGGATGCAAATGGTGTGATCCGCCAGTGTAATGAGCAGGCGATTCGCTTGGCGGGTATGCGGCCAGAAGGGGTGTTATTACATGCAATGCCGGTGATTGCAGTGGCGCTTGCCCGCTGGCGGAGCAATCCCTCAGAGAGCCCCAATTTAATTACTACAGCTTTAACCCGTAAAACACTCAGGCCGCGTTTTATTTCGCTTTCAAATAATTCACATGGCAATGTGCTGATTTATTTAGAAGATTTAGATAAATTGCGCCGGGAGGCTCAGCAACTAAAGCTGGCAGCGCTGGGGCGTTTAACGGCTAATTTGGCGCATGAAATTAGAAATCCTTTGAGCGCAATTACGCATGCGGCACAGTTATTGGGTGAAGAGGCTGAGGATAATGCGCTGATCAGGCGGCTGACCCGCATTATTGATGATAATGGCCAGCGCTTAGAGCGTATGGTGAAAGATGTGTTGGAGCTTAATCGCCGCGATCGCGTGCAAATGACACAAATTAAGCTGGCAGACTGGCTGGCAGTTTTTATTGAGCAATTCAGTATGCAGGAGGAAATTCATGTTGAGCTGGCTTTAGAGTGCCCGGCTCATGCTGAGATCCGTTTTGATCCGGGGCATTTGCATCAGGTGATGTGGAATCTGTCCCGCAATGGCTGGCGTTATTGTGAAAAAAGGGCGGGCAGCCTGAGCTTTAAAGTATGGCGGGAAAACGAGCACTGGGTTCTGGATGTGCGTAATGACGGGCCGCCAGTCGCGGCAGATGCGCAAACACAGTTGTTTGAGCCTTTTTTTACCACGGAAACCAAGGGCACCGGTTTGGGCTTATATATTGCGCGTGAAATTTGTGCTGCCAATGGATCAGTACTGGAATACGTTGCATCGCCTGAAACTGGGACCTGTTTCAGAATTGTGTTTGGCTATACCTACGGGCAAAAAAATTTGATTTAAGCGGATTGTGCTCCCGTCCCCGGAGGGCGGGCCTTTTCTTCTCTGTAATATGGGGTTCTGCCTTGGGCTGATCGCCAGAGTCATTTTAGTACCCTAAAATCTGCGGCTTGTTGTGCGTCAGGAGTGGTAATGGCTAAAAAAATCAATAAAAACAGTAAACGTGTATTGGTGGTGGATGATGAGCATGATCTTGCTGAGCTGCTTGAGCTTACGCTGATCAAAATGGGCTTAGAAGTTGATTGTGCCTATGGCGTTAAGGATGCCTGTGCCCGGCTGGATAACGTAGCGTATGACCTGTGCCTGACGGATATGCGTATGCCGGATGGGGAGGGTCTGGAAATTATTCGCCATATTCAGGATAAAGAAATGGATGTGCCTGTCGCGGTGATTACTGCCTATGGCAGTACAGATAATGCCGTGGCCGCGCTCAAAGCGGGCGCATTTGATTATCTGGCTAAGCCGGTTGCCCTGGATCAGCTGCGTTTATTGGTGAAATCTGCCTTAGCGCTTGACGATATGCCGGCATCCCAGGCGAGTGACCGTCCTTTATTGGGTGAGTCGGCGGCCATGCAGCATACGTTAGAGCTGATTGCTAAATTAGCCAAAAGCCAGGCTCCTGTTTATGTCACAGGGGAGTCCGGCTCAGGCAAAGAACGGGCTGCACGTCTGATTCATGCCAGCTCCAGCCGTGCCAAGCAGCCTTTTGTGGCGGTAAATTGCGGCGCTATCCCGGAAAATCTCATGGAAAGCGAGTTTTTCGGGCATAAAAAAGGGGCTTTTACTGGCGCAAATGAAGACCGGGATGGTTTCTTTCATGCCGCTAATAGTGGCACTTTGTTTTTGGATGAAGTGGCGGATCTTCCGCTTGCCATGCAGGTTAAATTATTGCGGGTTATTCAGGAACGTAAGGTGAGAAAATTAGGCGCCACCGTTGAGGAGGCGCTGGATGTGCGGATTATCTCTGCCACGCATCAAAGTCTGAGTCAGTGTGTGGAAGCGGGGCGTTTCAGGCAGGATTTATATTACCGGCTGAATGTGATTGAGCTGCGTATGCCCGCCTTAAGGGAAATGGGCAGCGATGTTTTAGTGATTGCCCGGCATGTTTTAGCGCGGGTGGCAAAATTAAACGGGCAAAAATTACCTGATTTTGCGCCTGATGCGCTCACTGCACTGCAGCGTTACGATTTTCCCGGTAATGTGCGCGAGCTGGAAAACGTACTGGAGCGGGCTTTGGCGCTGGCCGATGGCCATGCGATTACGGCAGCCGATTTACAGCTCAGCCTGAGTGATCATGAGGTTGAAGAAGGGCTGGATTTGGGGGATAAATTTCCCTTGCAGGATTACCTGGACAGGGTAGAAAAGCAGGTGATTTTAGAGGCGCTTGAAAAAACACGTTTTAATCGTACTCAGGCCGCTAAAATACTGGGCCTCACGTTTCGCAGCCTGCGTTATCGCTTAGACCGGCTGGGAATTCAGTGATTGATGCGTTACCAGGCGCGCCCTACGGACTGTAAGCCGGATAAGGAAGTAAAACATGCATTTTGATGCGCAAGGCTGGTGTAATCAGGCTCGTATTGTGCACAGCCCCAATTGCGATGCCCGCGCTCCCGGGATGGCCGTGGATATGGTGGTGATTCACAATATTCATTTGCCTCCGGGCCAGCCCTTTGGGGGGGATGATATTGAGCGTTTGTTTACGAATTCCCTGGATGCTGGCAAACATCCGTCATATGGTGAGTTGTCTGAGCTACGGGTGTCAGCTCATTTTCTGATTCGTCGCAATGGGGAGTTGTTGCAATTTGTCCCCTGCTCAAAAAGAGCTTGGCATGCCGGTGTTTCCAGCTGGCAGGGGAGGGAGCGTTGTAATGATTTTTCGATAGGCATCGAGCTGGAAGGCTCTGATTTTGTGCCGTTTGAAGCCGCTCAGTATCAGCAGCTAAACGCGCTGCTCAAAGTTTTAGCGGCAGAATACCCAATAGAGCATTTGCTGGGGCACAGCCAGATTGCACCGGATAGAAAAAGCGATCCCGGGCCTTTTTTTGATTGGAGTCGTATTGCACTGCCGCAAGATTTGTCCAAAAAGTCAGCTGTTTTGCAAAAGCCAGCGTTATAATCCGCCGACCTTCTGTTAGGCCACAATAAAATATGTCTTCAGCATCAAGTTTGGATCGCGATCCAAAAAAAATAGCCGGTTTGGCCATCGGAGCGATCGGTGTCGTTTATGGCGATATTGGTACCAGCCCGCTCTATACACTTAAAGAATGTTTTAACCACGCAGAGCTGACTCTGTCTGCTTTTAATGTTCTGGGCATCTTATCCCTGATTTTTTGGGGGCTGATGCTGGTCGTGTCTTTGAAATACGTTGTTTTCATTTTGCGTGCGGATAACCGTGGCGAAGGCGGCGTGTTGTCCCTCATGGCTTTAGCACTGCGCTCTGCAGCCCCCGGGTCAAGAAAATACGCGATCATTGTGGGTCTTGGCCTCTTTGGAGCCGCCCTGTTCTACGGTGACAGCATGATTACCCCTGCGGTATCGGTGCTCTCAGCCTTAGAAGGGATTGGTGTGATTTCGCATCAGCTGGATGCCTATATTATTCCCGTCACCATTATTGTTCTGATTGCATTGTTTATGATGCAGGCAAGGGGCACCGCCAGCATTGGTAAGCTGTTTGGCCCGATTATGTTGGTCTGGTTTACCATCCTTGCAGCGCTTGGTATTTGGAATATCATTAAATCTCCGGACGTGCTGGCTGCGATGAATCCAATTCATGCAGTACATTTTTTTGCGGCAGAGCCCGGTTTGGCTTTTGTGTTGCTGGGGGCTGTGGTGCTGTCTCTGACAGGTGCTGAGGCGTTGTACGCAGATATGGGGCACTTTGGCCGGCCTGCTATCCGCTATGCATGGTTCTTACTGGTGCTGCCTGCGCTGGTCTTAAATTATTTTGGCCAGGGGGCTTTGCTTTTACACAGCCCGGAGGCTATTAAGAATCCATTTTTTCTGATGGCTCCCGCATGGGCTTTAGCGCCGCTGGTGGTGCTGGCAACCTGCGCTACAGTGATTGCATCGCAAGCGGTGATATCCGGTGCGTATTCGATGACCAGCCAGGCTGTGCAGTTGGGCTTTTGCCCGCGTATGGATATCCAGCATACATCCGAGAATGAGATTGGTCAGATTTATATCCCGCAAATTAACTGGTTTCTTCTGGTTTCAGTGATTCTGCTGGTGCTGGCATTCCGCACCTCCAGCAATCTGGCTGCGGCTTATGGTTTTGCCGTAACTTGCACAATGGTCATTACCACGTTACTGGCATTTATTGTGCTGGGGCGTGATGCATCACGAGTGAATCGCTTGCTGATCTGGTTTGTTCTATCGTTCTTGCTGGTCATTGATCTCGCCTTTTTCTCTGCCAATTTACTTAAATTGCACGAAGGCGGCTGGTTCCCGCTGATGATCGGGCTGATGGTGTTTGCTTTGCTGACAACATGGAAGTACGGTCGCAAGCTCTTGAGTGAGCGTATGCACGATGGTGAGCTGCCTCTGGCTGGTTTTGTAGAAGCCCTGGAAGCAAGCCCGCCACAGCGCGTGGAAGGCACTGCTATTTTTATGACGGCGAGTACCGATTCGGTGCCGCATGCTCTTCTGCATAATCTGAAACACAATAAAGTGCTGCACGAGCGCGTGGTGTTTATGACCGTGCTGACAACAGATATTCCTTATGTCGCAGCCAGAGAGCGGGTGGTGGTACGTAAATTAGGTGAGAGCTTCTGCCAGATTATTGCCACATACGGCTTTAAAGAAGAGCCAAGCGTGCCGGCTATTTTGGCTCAGGTAGAGCAATTACAGCCAGAGCTGGTGTTTGACAGCATGCAGACCTCTTATTTCCTTTCGAGGGAAACTATTGTCGAGGCTAAATATCCTGCGATGAGCTGGTGGCGCAGAAATCTCTTCAGCATCATGAGCCGTAATGCAACGCGTGCGACTAACTTCTTTAAGATCCCGCCCAACCGGGTGGTTGAGATGGGGATGCAGGTAGAGATTTAATCGCTCTTTCCTCGCTCAGATCAAAAAAAGCGCGGCCCATGGGCCGCGCTTTTTACTTGCTGCTGATTTGAGGCATAAATGCTCAGATTTCAACTTGTCTGGGTACTGCCGGGTTAATAAACCGCTGGCCGTCGAGCAGCTTTTTATACATTTCAGGATCTTTCCATTCAGCCTGGCACTGCTCTGAAAACACCACATCTTCCAGACGAATAATGCCCATGCGTTCATTGATGGCATCGGCTCGGAAAGCTTGCGCATAGCCGGTATCGGTTTCGTGGGCGATGACGGAGTGGAGAGTGACATCGGCTTCACCATTGGCCATTACTGTCTGCTGCAACAGGGCATCAATAATCACAAAAAACATGCGGGAAAATTGCTCGGCAGATGGCGATACCGGCATCGCAATCCAGCGGGTGGAGAATTGTTTGCACAGGCGGATATATTCCGCGTCGTCTTTATCCCAAAAACACACCGCGTGATCAAAGGCATCGATTACATCGCGGATCGTGCCTTTCATCAGGCCAAAGTCATAAACCATCTGGCCATGATCCAGTGCATTTGCCTCCAGCAGTACTTCAACACGGTAACTATGCCCGTGAATCGAGCTGCGGCAGCGCTCGCTGGAGCAGTTGCGCACGATATGCGCGTTTTCAAATTTAAACAGTTTACGAATTAGCATAATGAATGGCAGGTCAAAGAGTCAGTTCGGTTTCTATCAGATGCAGCGCAGATCAGCAAGGTATTGATCACAATCGCTTTTTGTATAGGTCCACTTAGGAACTTTTTTTAAGTCCATTCATAAGAAATTACTGATTTTTGTAAGAAGTTTTGCGGGGATGGTGTTGCCCATCCGAAGCAACAACCAACGAAAGAATTGGGAAAGTATTTCAAGTGTTTTATCAGGGGTTAACGCTGGCTGCGGCAAGCTCTGTATCAAAAAAACCTCTTTTTTTCTGATTTAAACTACATACGGTGTCGATTGATTACTACATGAACTGAATGTCATTTTCTTTGTTGTATGGTTTTTTTGTTTGAATTGTTAATAAAAATCAGTTTGTTACGTTTCTATGTGTTGGATGGAATTAAAAGAAAAGTGATGGGTCGTGTAGTTTCTGCATATCGGGGCAGAAGCAGTTTGTTTTTTCTGCTGATGTGCAGAGAAGAGGCTATTGACATGGTAAATACGCTGGTGGCTAATCACAGCTACGTATTATTTAGTTGTTTTCAGAAGTATTCTGCGAACGATATTCTTACGTAATTATTACAAAAACAATAGATCCGTATTTGCAGCATCAATACCACTTGATACTGACAGATAACGCCAATTCATAAGATGGATGGAGACTTAAAACTATGTCGCAATTTAGTCGCTTTATGCTGGCGGCCATTCCGGCCGCCTTTGTTGCCGCCCAAGCGTTTTCTGCACCCGCGTGGACGGCTTCCGGTACATATACTGCTGGGCAGACCGTAAGCTATGGTGGGAAAGATTGGAAAGCTAAATGGTGGACTCAGGGCAATGTGCCAGGTGCTGAGCAGTGGGGGCCTTGGGAGTTGATTGCAGGTGGTACACCAACGCCAGCTCCAACACCGGTGCCAACACCAGTACCGACACCAGTTCCAACACCGGTGCCAACACCAGTTCCAACACCTGTGCCAACGCCAGTACCGACACCAGTGCCGACGCCAGTTCCAACACCGGTTCCAACACCAGCACCGACTCCCGCTGGCTGTTTCTTAGCATGGTCGTCAACGACCGCTTATTCGGGCGGCCAAAGTGTGACCTACGCAGGTCGCAACTATAAAGCGCAGTGGTGGACTCAGGGCGATGTGCCGTCCAGCAATGTAGGCGCAGGTAAGCCTTGGCTGGATCTGGGAGCTTGCGGTTCTACGCCTACTCCGGTTCCTACACCAGTACCAACACCGGTCCCTACTCCGGTGCCAACGCCAGTACCAACACCGGTTCCTACTCCGGTTCCTACTCCGGTGCCAACGCCAGTACCAACACCGGTTCCTACCCCAGTGCCAACGCCAGTTCCAACCCCGGTGCCTACTCCAGCTCCAAGTGTTGCTTGTCAGCCTGAAGGTTTGGTCACTGACGTTGCAAATGTGCCTTATTGCGATGTGTACGATGTAAATGGCCGTGAGAAGCTGCCAAACAATATGAAACGCCGCTCTATTGGCTACTTCACTAACTGGCGTAATTCCGGGCCTAATTCTTATCTGGCTGCGGATATCCCGTGGAATGACATTACCCACGTCAATTACGCTTTTGCGCATATTGATAGCAATTGGCAAGTTTCGGTTGGTAACACAGCAGACCCTAAAAACTCCGCAGTCGGCATCACATTCGATGATAAAAAAGGTGATCCTAAATACGCGCTGGATAACAGCCTGCCGTACAAAGGCCACTTTAATATGCTGCACAAAAACGCACCTAAGGGGGTGAAGCTGCTGCTGTCAGTGGGTGGCTGGGCTGAAACAGGCGGTTATTTTAACGATGCCGATGGCCGTACCGTGAGCGGTGGCTACTATGCCCTGACCAACGATGCTGCAACAGGCGCAGTGCGTCAGGACCGGATCGACATTTTTGCTAAGTCGGCTGTTGCCTTCCTGGAAAAATATGGTTTTGACGGGATTGATCTGGATTATGAATATCCAACCTCAATGAATGATGCGGGTAATCCGGAAGACTGGAAGATCGGTAACGCTCACCGTGGTGAGTTGTGGAAAGGCTATATGGCCCTGACCAAAACATTGCGTACTGAGCTGGATAAGGCGGCGGCGGCAAAAGGTAAGTACTACATGCTGACGATTGCGTCCCCATCATCTGGCTATTTATTGCGTGGCATGGAAGCCATGCAGGCTGTTAAATACTTGGATTACGTCAATATGATGACGTACGACTTGCACGGGGCATGGAACCACTTCGTGGGGCACAATGCACCGCTCTACGATACAGGTAAAGATAATGAGATCGCCGATGCCAAGATTTACTCCGGTGGCGATGCGCATTATTACAACTCGCAAGGCTATCTGAATATTGACTGGGCTTATAAATACTTCCGCACCGCGCTTGCTGGTGGTCGTATTAATATCGGTCTGCCTTATTACACCCGTGGTTCGCAAAATGTAGCTGGCGGCACCAATGGTCTGTGGGGTATCTCTGCTCTGGCCGATCAGAAAAAATGTTATCTCGGCACGGGTGGTAATTTAGGTCCGGATGCATTGAGCGCCAAAGCAGGTGCACCTTGCGGTTTAGGTGCTCAGGGGATTGATAATCTCTGGTTCGACCGGGATGCGGATGGCAATGAAATGTATGCAGGGGTTAACCCGCTGTGGCACGTTAATAATCTGCGTGATGGTCTGAGTGCGCCTTACTTTACTCAGTATGGCCATGACCAAAGCCGTCCGGAAGCCAAAGTGCGTGGCACATATCAGGAAAACTACGACGACGTGGCTAAAGCTTCCTGGTTGTGGAATCCAACCACCAAAGTGTTCTTGTCAACTGAAAACGAGCAGTCTTTTGCTGCCAAAGTTCAGTACGCAATTGATCAGGGCGCTGGCGGTATCATGTTCTGGGAAATGGCAGGGGACTACAGCAAGCCATCAGAAAATGGTCTGGGTTATTACTCCATGGGCAGCACACTGACCAAACTGGCAGCAACGAAGATGCGTGCAGCTGCACCTTATGGCACAAAAGCAGGTGATGAGAAGTTTGTTCGTCCGGCAGATTTGCTGGATGTCTCGGTTGATATGGTTGGCTATAAGCCTAAGGGGGATGATAACTATCCACTTGCGATTGGCCTGAAGTTGAAAAACAACTCAACAGTCGACTTAACCGGTGCCAAGGTTTCATTTAATGTTGCACCATCTACACCGTTGATTCCTTCTGAAGTTCAATACCTCAAGCCAAGTGATCCACCAGCAGGCAATGGCGTAGAGAATTTAGTGGATATCTATAGCGGTGGCACCTGGACTGCGACAACCGCCGGTACAAAAACAGGCAATGTGGGGGGGCTGCCAGATGGCTTCCATCGTCTGACCTATGCGATGAAAGAATCAGGCTGGGGTGTAGCAGATTTTAGTGCAGGTAAGACCATCACCATCGGCATGCGCGTATTTATGCCGCTGACTGTGCCAAGCGATATCACCATCACCCTGCCAAATGGCAAAGTGTATGGAATCAAACGCTAAATCAGCTGTGATTTAAGTCCATAAAGTAATAAAAACGCCGCGAGCTATCTCGCGGCGTTTTTTTGTGTACAAAGAATCTTTCTTTGTGGCGCTGATCCACTAGCGGCATTGCTGGCCAATGAAAGAATGCGCCTTTAGCTATGTTGGGAAGCGTACAGAGCATGCTTGCGCTTTCCTATGGGCTGAAATGGTCAGAATTAATCCTCGTTCTGCGCTTGGCCATGATTTATCTTAGGAGCCTTCCATGAGTCGCTTTTCTTTCCCTGTTTCATTCGATACGTCAGCCGAGGCTACGCCGGTTTGGATACGCACGGGTCAGACACAGAATCATCTGACGTGAGTGGAGTTTAGCCTGCGATATCGCGCCAGCTTTCTTGACCCTGGGTATGGGGCTTAAGAATTATTCATTGTCAGCCCCGGCAGTTCTATCTCAGCCAGAGTGCTTATGAGCAAGCACATATAGCTTCGGTCTTTATATTTGAACTTTCCAGAGTCGGCTGACTTATCGACTATGGATCAGATCAGGCGAGTATCCATGCGTGCGCCAAGGTGGTCATCAAGGCAGGGGGCAAGGTAAAAGTAGTTGCGCAAAAAATCGGCAAGGCAGTTATTAAGCGATGGTTCAACCCTTATGGTTGATAGGCAACTCGCAGGTACACCTTCTGTGATGCCCGATGCCATCATCATTTTGTTTGGCGACGATGGTGCAGCAAGACTAAGCAAAGACAACCGCGCCATTGATTTTGTGCGTGATGCATATGTCCACTTAAAGGCAATAGGCGTTGATCATGGTGGCCATGCCTTGTTCAAAGCGGCTGGACTAGCTATCGGCGATGGCATCATTGATCGCCATCTGCCGGATCAATTCATTGCAGCGGCCAAAATTCTGGCAATGTGAACGTGAAGCAAAAGTGAGAATGTCAGAATAAAAGCTGAAAAAGGCCTGCACCAAAGAGGCACTATTTGAATTTATGAAGGCGTTTGGCTGTTTAGTTTGCCATGGTCATGAGTAAAAACGCTGCGGGCTAAGCGCGACGTTTTTGTTTTGCAGAAAATGCGACGTTTTTTGTTGATATTGCTTCTTATCTAAATCAATAACTTAGCGTATTACTACGGTTTTATTGCTTGGTGGTGGTTGACCTGGTACGGCAAGGCCCGTATATTTCGGCCTCTCGCTGCAGCACACACGGAAACGAAGTGATGCAGAAGCAGCGAAACGATCTTTAAAAAAATACAGTCGATGAGTGTGAGTGCTTGATTCGGAAGCGAAACAAGTGCTTGCATTAGTAA
>NZ_JAAOLX010000006.1 GCF_011601265.1 Iodobacter violaceini | reverse complement strand
AGGTTTCTGCTTTGGTGGTGGCGGTGCTGAGCGAAACATTGAAGACAAGGTTATTACCTTCCACCACATTGTCATCCGCCACACCCGGATTGCCGACTTCGATGCCGGTAATGGCCGGGCTGTCGTTGTCCAGAATTCCGCCGGTGGCGCTCACGCCGCCAATGGTCAGAGGAACGGTTTCCGGGGTGATTTCAACCAGTGCGTCATCCACCGTTGGCAGAGTGACGGCGAAGTTGGTCACGCCTGCAGGCACGGTGATCAGACCCGTGGTTGGGTTGTAGGTCACGCCGTTGCTAAAGGTGGCGGTGCCGTAATCGGCTGCACTTGCTGATCCGCCACCCAGGTTAAAGGCATAGGTTTCTGCTTTGGTGGTGGCGGTGCTGAGCGAAACATTGAAGACAAGGTTATTACCTTCCACCACATTGTCATCCGCCACACCCGGATTGCCGACTTCGATGCCGGTAATGGCCGGGCTGTCGTTGTCCAGAATCCCGCCAGTGGCGCTCACGCCACCAATAGTCAGAGGAACGGTTTCCGGGGTGATTTCAACCAGTGCGTCATCCACGGTTGGCAGAGTGACGGCGAAGTTGGTCACGCCAGCAGGCACGGTGATCAGACCCGTAGTTGGGTTGTAGGTCACGCCATTGCTGAAGGTGGCTGTGCCGTAATCGGCTGCACTCGCTGATCCGCCACCCAGGTTAAAGGCATAGGTTTCTGCTTTGGTGGTGGCGGTGCTGAGCGAAACATTGAAGACAAGATTATTGCCTTCCACCACATTGTCATCCGCCACACCCGGATTGCCGACTTCGATGCCGGTAATGGCCGGGCTGTCGTTGTCCAGAATTCCGCCGGTGGCGCTCACGCCGCCAATAGTCAGAGGAACGGTTTCCGGGGTGATTTCAACCAGCGCGTCATCCACCGTTGGCAGAGTGACGGCGAAGTTGGTCACGCCTGCAGGCACGGTGATCAGACCCGTGGTTGGGTTGTAGGTCACGCCGTTGCTAAAGGTGGCGGTGCCGTAATCGGCTGCACTTGCTGATCCGCCACCCAGGTTAAAGGCATAGGTTTCTGCTTTGGTGGTGGCGGTGCTGAGCGAAACATTGAAGACAAGGTTATTACCTTCCACCACATTGTCATCCGCCACACCCGGATTGCCGACTTCGATGCCGGTAATGGCCGGGCTGTCGTTGTCCAGAATCCCGCCGGTGGCGCTCACGCCACCAATAGTCAGAGGAACGGTTTCCGGGGTGATTTCAACCAGTGCGTCATCCACGGTTGGCAGAGTGACGGCGAAGTTGGTCACGCCTGCAGGCACGGTGATCAGACCCGTAGTTGCGTTGTAGGTGACGCCATTGCTGAAGGTGGCTGTGCCGTAATCGGCTGCACTCGCTGATCCGCCACCCAGGTTAAAGGCATAGGTTTCTGGTTTGGTGGTGGCGGTGCTGAGCGAAACATTGAAGACAAGGTTATTGCCTTCCACCACATTGTCATCCGCCACACCCGGATTGCCGACTTCGATGCCGGTAATGGCCGGGCTGTCGTTATCCAGAATTCCGCCGGTGGCGCTCACGCCGCCAATAGTCAGAGGAACGGTTTCCGGGGTGATTTCAACCAGTGCGTCATCCACGGTTGGCAGAGTAACGGCGAAGTTGGTCACGCCTGCAGGCACGGTGATCAGGCCGGTGGTTGCGTTGTAAGTCACGCCATTGCTGAAGGTGGCTGTGCCGTAATCGGCTGCACTCGCTGATCCGCCACCCAGGTTAAAGGCATAGGTTTCTGCTTTGGTGGTGGCGGTGCTCAGTGAGACATTGAAGACAAGGTTATTGCCTTCCACCACATTGTCATCCGCCACACCCGGATTGCCGACTTCGATCTGACTGATGACAGGATCATCAACCGGAGTAACGGTCAGCGTCAGCGTGCTGCTGCCTGTTCCGCCAGCAGGATCGATTACGTTGTAGGTAACAACAGGTACCTGGCCATTGTAATTTTCAACAGGAGTAAAGGTGTAATCACCATTTGGGGCAATCACCAGGCTACCCACATCAGGAATGACTGCAGCCTGGCCCGGTGTAAACGTGCCCGGCAGACCAGCAATAGTAAAGCCAGTAACTGTAAGCGGGCCATCCGGATCACTATCATTGCTTAAAACATTGCCTGTGGCAGGTGTGTCTTCCAGGACTGTTGCACTATCTGCCTGTAAATTTGCAGGATCATCAACTGGGGTAATCGTTAACGTTAAGGTGCTGCTGCCTGTGCCTCCCTGCGGGTCTGCCACGTTATAGGTAATAACAGGGACCGGGCCATTGTAGTTTGCAACAGGAGTAAAGGTGTAATCGCCATTGGGGGCGATAATTAAAGTACCTACATTGGGAATACTGGCTGGCTGGCCCACTGTAAAGGAATCTGGCAACCCAGCGACGGTGAAGCCTGTTACGGTTAATGCACCATCAGGATCACTATCGTTGCTTAACACATTGCCTGTAGCGGGTGTGTCTTCAAGAATTGTTGCGCTATCAGCCTGCAGATTTGCCGGATCATCAACAGGCGTTACTGTAAGCGTAAGAGTGCTGCTGCCAGTGCCGCCAACGGGATCGATAACGCTGTAAGTAATGACAGGCACCGGGCCGTTGTAATTCGCAACTGGTGTAAAGGTGAAATCACCATTAGGCGCAATGAGTAATGTTCCAATATTTGGAATCGTTGCGGCCTGGCTGGCAGTAAAAGCATCTGCCAGACCCGCTACTGTAAAGCCTGTAACAGTCAATGGCCCGTCTGCATCGCTGTCATTAGTGAGCACATTGCCTGTAATAGCGGAGTCTTCTGCACCACTGACTGTATCTGCACCAAGAATGGCCGGATTAGGGCTGGGCTGAACCGGCAAAGCCGTTATCAGTGGTAAATCAAGCGTGCCTGAATCAGAGACTGCAAAGTTAAATGCTAAGGGGTTAACACCTTCAGCAATGCGGCTTAATTCTACAAAGGAGTGGCCTTCTCCTCCTTGTCCACCGCCTAAGCCTGCCGCAGTTGCTTCTTGTTCTAACAGAGCCTCGGCAGCGGCTGCATCAATGGGGGTAGCGGCGACAATTTTTCCTGTTGAGCCGTTGAGATCTGCAATAGCAGCAGATGCCGCATCAGCTGGCTCACTGCCCAGCATCTGAGCATCTACCTGGACGGTACGATCACCACCGATTTCAAGCAGCTCGCCATTAGGCATAAGCAGCTGCACCCGGCCATCGGCGGAGGTTACAAATATTTCATTCTCATTCAACTGCTGGCCTTCTTTTAAAGGCACAGACTTTCCGGTTGCATCCCGCAAAAAAACGCTGCCATCGATGTGCACAACAGTCACGTTTGGTTTGCTTACACTAATTTGCTCGGCCATGATCGTTCAACCAGTGAATAAGTTAAGCTTCAGGCTAGACTCATCCCATGTGAATGCCTACTGTACCCAAGTACAGCCGCACATGCCGCCGATCAGAAAAAAGGCTCCGGATAAACGGAGCCTCTTGTCAGAGATGATTTCCAGGGTTGAAATCTAGCGAATCCCTTTCGCCAGCAAGGCCAGTTGTAAGCGATCGCTCACTTTCAGCTTTTCAAAAATCAAGCCTAAATGAAATTTAACTGTGCGCTCGGTAATCCCCAGCTCTCTGGCGATATCTTTATTTACGCTGCCATTTGAGGCAAGGATTGCCACTTCGCGCTCGCGGGCAGTTAAAGGCGCCATCCAGGCATCTGTATCTTTAGGCGCAAACAGTTTATTCATTGAACGAATCAGCGCTTGCAAAATAGCAGGCCCGGCCCACACGCCCCCCGCCGCAACTACGTTTATCACCGCCAGCAGTGACTCACTTGCAGCATAAGCATGGCAGTAACCGCGCGCGCCAGCAGTAAGAGCCGCCAGATGCTCTGCATCGCCAGGGGCAGAGCTGACAAAGATAATCTGATGCTCAGAGGTGTAGCTCAGCCAGGCCGGATCATTCAGCGCAGGCAAAGCAGCAAGCGCCAGGTCGATCAGCACCACACCTTCAGAGCGGCCAGCCAAAGCCGCCAGTGAGTCCAGCCTGATCAGCTCTTGTTGGGTAGCCTGCTGAACATGAGCAAACAAAAAAGGATCAGCAGTCAGTATTGAGTAGTTCATCGCTCAGTCAACGCATTAGATTTTGCACGGAGTACCGGTTTCAGCAGGTAAGACAACACTGTTTTTTTACCAGTAAGAATATCAACCTCGGCCACCATACCTGGAATAATCGGCAGCTTTTTATCGCCCGCCTTCAAGAAACTAGCGTTGGTTCTAACTTTTACAATATAAAAAGCATTACCTTTTTCATCCACCACAGTGTCTGCACTGATGTGCTCCAGCTTTGCATCAAGCCCGCCATAGATAGAGAAATCATAGGCAGTAAACTTCACAATTGCTGGTGCACCCGGGCGCAGAAAAGCAATATCTTTCGGCAAAATTCTGGCCTCCAGCAATAGCGCATCGTCCCCTGGCACAACTTCAATAATGTCTTTGCCAGGCTGCACGACTCCGCCAACGGTGTTCACCTGAAGCTGTTTAACTGTGCCATTTACGGGCGAGCGAATTTCAGACTGCTTTACGCGGTCAGCCAGCGCCACGCTGCCTTCAGTCAGGCTATTGAGCTTACCTACTGTTTCACCTAATTCTGAGCGGGCCTGGTTTCTGAATGTCAGCTCTACTTCACGAATCTTGCTGCCTGCCTCGCTCATCGCCGATTGAATACGCGGAATTTGCGAGCTTGCAGAATCACGTTCACCCAAATATCGCGATACATCGCGCTCCAGCCGCAAGATTTCCACATCAGAAACAGCACCACTTTTCAATAATGGTTTGGTGGCTTCCAGCTCACGCAAAGTAAGCGCATAGCCCTGGCCCGCCTGCTCACGCCTTGCTCTTGCTTCATTTAACTCTTGCCCGCGCTGCACCAACTGCTGCTGTGCACCGCTAATCAGGGCATTCATTTCTGCCTTGCGGGATTCATAAAGGCCGCGTTCCTGAATCACAATTTCCGGCGACTCGGCCTGCACTTCTGCAGGAACAACAAAAGGCTGTCCGGATGCCAAAGCCTCAAGCCGTGCAGCCTTGGCCTTGAGCGATAAATACTGAGCCCGGTTTTCTTTCAGCGATGAAACAAAACGCGTAGGATCAATCGTGACCAGCAGCTGGCCCATTTTGACCTGCTGTCCTTCTCTGACCAGAATTTCTTTAACAATCCCGCCATCCAGGCTCTGAATCACCTGAATTTGCCTTGAAGGAATCACTTTCCCTTCACCACGGGTAACCTCATCAATTTTTGCCAGACCTGCCCAGAGCAGCACTACAAATACAGTGACCGCCGAAGTCCACACCAGAATGCGCGCTCCGCGCGGGCTCTGCTCAACAATCACCCAGTCGGCATCGGCCACAAAATCACTGTGATCGACCATATCGTGAGCTTCGCCACGAAATAAATACCGGTCAAACCAGTGAGAGCTGAAGCTCACCAGTTGCTGCCACTTTTTGCGCAAGAAATTAGGCTTGGCGCTTTCAATTTGCATCATCAGCTGCTCCTGCCTATTCTGCCCTGCTGCAACGCCTCAATCACCTGAGCCTTAGGCCCGTCGGCCACCACCTGGCCCTGATCCAGCACAATCAGGCGATCAACCAGATCAAGCAGTGAGGTGCGGTGAGTCACCAGCAATAATGTTTTTTGCGTGATATACGCTTTAAGACGCGCTTTAAGTTTTTCTTCAGAAAGATGATCCATGGCACTGGTGGGCTCATCCAGCAGCAGCATCGGCGGATCATTGAGCATGGCACGGGCAATAGAAACGGTCTGACGCTGGCCTCCTGATAATGAATCGCCCCGCTCGGAAATCAGCATATCAAAGCCGCGCGGATGCAAATCTGAAAACTCTTTAACCCCGGCCAGCTCTGCAGCAGCCAGAATACTGCCGTCATCAGCAAAGGGTGCACCCATAGCAATATTCTGACGCAGCGTGCCATAAAACAAGATGGGCTCCTGCGGCACATGCCCCACTGCACGGCGCAATTCAGCGGGATCAATTTGCCGCGTATCCACGCCATCAATCAATACCGCACCTTCACTTGGGTAATACAAACCAAGAATGAGTTTTTCTATGGTTGTTTTCCCCGAGCCAATACGGCCAATAATGGCCATTTTTTCACCGGCTTTTAACTTAAATGAAACATTGTTTAATACTTTTTCGTCATTGCCTGCATAGGCAAAGCTCACATTTTTAAATTCAATATCACCCCGAAATGATTCGCGGTGTAAAAAGTTACTATTTGCAGGGCGTTCAACCGGCAATTTCATATGCGATTCAATACCGGCTAAAGAAGTACGCGCATTCTGATATTGCATTAATAAACCAGCTACTTGCCCCAGTGGTGCCAATGCCCGGCCCGACAGCATAGAGGCAGCAATAATCCCCCCCATCGTCACCATATTTTCAGTCAGCAAATACACACCCACAATAATAACGACCACGCTGACTAACTGACTGATAAATGAAGCAAAATTAACGGTGGTAGACGACAGTAATTTAAGCTTGGAGCCAATTTGCGCGAGGAAATGGGTGGATCGCTCCCAGCGGCGCTGAAACTCGCTCTCTGCCCCCATCACCTTGATGGTTTCAATCCCCACCAGCCCCTCAACCAAAGTTGCATTACGCTGCGCAGAGGCACGCTGGGTCAGCTCAACCATTTCCTGCATTTTGTCCTGAGCCAGCAGTGTAAAGCCCACCACCAGCACAATACCCACCATGGCAGGCACAGCCAGCCACGGCGAAATCCACACCATCACCAGAAGGAAAATCAGCACAAAGGGTAAATCAACCAGGGTGGTGATCGAAGCAGAGGCAATAAAATCGCGTACCGATTCAAAAGCACGCAGATTTGCCACAAAAGAGCCCACAGAGGCCGGACGCGCTTCCATACGCAAGCCCAGCACGCGCTCCATAATCAGCGCAGAGAGCGTCACATCAATCCGCTTGGACGCGACATCAATAATATGGCCGCGAATTGTGCGCAAAATTAAATCGAAACACAGCACCGCCAATGCACCTACAGCCAGAACCCATAATGTTTCCAGAGCATGATTAGGCACAACACGGTCGTATACATTCATAGAAAACAGCGGCATCGCCAGCGCCAAAAGATTAATCAGCAGCGCTGCCAGCAAAGCATCACGGTATAAACGCCAGTTGTCTTTAACCACACCCCAGAACCAGTGCCGGCTTCGCACCGCACCGTGCTCGGGCGCACGCGTTTCAAACCTGAATTTAGGGCGGACAAAAATCACAATCCCGTTATGCGACGCTGCTAAAGATTCGGCATCCACCAGCTCGGATGATTCGCCCGTTTCAGGAAAGCAGATACGGGCCATGCCATCGTCTGTCCACTCAAGCAGCAGGCAGGCACCACGGTCTTTAAGCAGCAAAATAACGGGGAACAAACTGGTTGGCAGCTCTTGCAAAGCGCGGCGGACCACTCGGGCAGAAAGCCCGGCACGTGCAGCGGCACGTGGCACAAGTGAAGGCGAAAGCAGATTATCTGTGAGAGGCAGGCCTGCCGATAAAGCTTCACACGTCCACGGCTGCCCGTGAATGCGTGTCAGCTCGGCAAGACAATCCAGAAGTGGATCAAAACGACTCTGATGCTCTCCCACTCGCCAGTCAGGGCGATCAGTCGCTTTAGAATGGCTGGGATTGGACTCGCTCATGCATTAACTTTATATTTAGTAGTGATAAAAGAATATTGCTGCCGCAATTACAAACCTAATCATTACCCCTATTGTATAGAATATCATTGCGAAATGTATATGAAAAAAATTTTATAAACAT
This sequence comes from Iodobacter violaceini, assembly GCF_011601265.1. Lineage (GTDB taxonomy): Bacteria > Pseudomonadota > Gammaproteobacteria > Burkholderiales > Chitinibacteraceae > Iodobacter > Iodobacter violaceini. Next base: position 333,614 of record NZ_JAAOLX010000006.1, on the reverse strand, counting down.
TAATCAATTAATACTTTACCCGGATTCATGATTTGCTTAGGATCAAACACTCGTTTTATTTGCTGCATTATAGTTAATTCCAGAGGATTTCTATATTGAGCTAAATGATAACGCTTTAATTGTCCAATACCATGTTCTGCACTAATACTGCCGTTGTGAGACGCAACACAGGAATAAACAATATCATTGACAGCCGGCTCATCTGCATACAATGCCGATGTTTTATCTGTCCTGAAAACGTTGTAATGCAAATTACCATCACCTAAATGCCCGAAAGCAATAATTGACGCATCACTGAATGCCAATGCTAATTGCTGACCACATTCATTTAAAAATGCGGGGATATTCCCCACTGGCACGCTGATATCGTGCTTGATACTCACACCTTCTCTTCGCTGCGCCTCAGGAATATGCTCCCTGAGCTGCCAAAAATCTCTGGCCTGCCTGCTGTTTTGCGCCAGCAAAGCGTTATCACAGGCAAGTGCATGTAAAACTTCTGCCAATTGATCGGTCAGCGCATGGCTGTCACCGCCATCAGATAACTCTACTAACACCGCCCATTCAGGCAAAGGGCTGAATGGATGCGGTAAGGCAGGGCACTGCTTGGCCAGTAATTCAAAACAGGGTCTGGAAATCAACTCAAAAGAAGTCACCCGGTCACCTACTGCAGCCTGCACCCCACGCAACAAATCTACCGCTGCCGCAGGATCACTCACGGCCACCAGAGCCGTTGCATGGGCTGTTGGCAGTGGGTAAAGCCTCAAGACCGCACGGGTAATCACACCTAATGTTCCTTCAGAGCCAACAAAGAGCTGCTTTAAATCATAGCCCGTATTGTCTTTTCTTAAACCCCGCAAACCATTCCAGACTTCGCCACTGGGCAAAACCACCTCAAGACCCAGGGTCAGCTCCCGCATATTGCCGTAGCGCAGCACATTGACTCCGCCTGCATTGGTAGCCAACGCACCACCAATACGGCAAGAGCCAGAAGCTGCCCATTCTGCAGGAAACAGGCGATTAGCCGCCCTTGCTGCGGCCTGCACATCGGCGAGAATGGCACCTGCTTCCACAATCATGGTGTTATTTTCAGGATCAACCTCAAGGATGTGATTCATCCGCTCCAGCGACAACACCAGCGCCGTACCTGATGCATCGGGTGTTGCACCGCCACATAAGCTGGTGTTTCCCCCCTGCGGCACAATGGCGATGCCATGCAAAGCGCAAAGCTCAATCACCGCAGCCACTTCAGCAGTAGAACGTGGTCTGGCTACAGCCAGCGCAGATCCCTGATAGCGGCGGCGCTGATCAAGGCAATAAGCAGCGGTATCCTTGCCTGTTAAAACACCAGCCGTATCCAGCAAACTTTTAAGCGTTTCTAAAAAAGTGTTCACAGCCAAAAATCCTGACGCTCTGCATGAGCACTGATGACCCGCTGAAAATGTCCGGGGTCTTTTGCAAAGGTCATTTCACCCGCTGCCGGCTTATAAAAATCATACAAACGCGACACCCAGAAACGCAGGGCAGCGGCGCGCAAAACATTTGGCCATGCGGCTGTTTCATTGGCCTGTAAAGCACGAACACCCTGATAGCCCAGCAATAAAGCCTTGGCCCGCTCAGCATCCATATCACCGGATTCGCACACGCACCAGTCATTCAAAGTAATGGCTAAGTCGTAAAGAAGAACATCATTACAGGCGTAATAAAAATCAATAAAACCGCCAACATGATCGCCATTCATTAAGACGTTATCGCGGAATAAATCCGCATGGATCACGCCTTTGGGTAAATCAGCAAAATCCTGCCCGGCTTGCAAAGCCAGCTCGCCCCGCAACTGCTCAGCTTCGGCCTCGCTCATCAAAGCAAATAACTGCGGCGCAGTTGCATTCCACCAGGCGGCACCACGCGGATTTTGCATTTGTCCGCGATAGCTGCCTGCCGCCAAATGCATTTGCGCCAGCATTTCACCCACTTCAAAACATTGTGCTGCACTTGGCTCGTCCACCACCGTGCCAGGCACACACTGCACCAGCAAGGTTGGGCGGCCATTGAGCTCATCAACGTATTGATCCGCCAAATTTGCAATCGGTGCCGCCACGGCAATGCCATGATCAGCCAGATGAGCCATTAAATTGACGTAAAAAGGCAGCTCATCTGCAGCCAGGTTCTCAAACAAGGTCAGCACATAGCGACCGTGAGTAGTCGTGACAAAATAATTGGTATTGGTAATCCCTGCGGCAATACCTTTAAGCTCCAGCAAGCTGCCAATAGAGTAACGCTTCAGGAAGGGACCGAGGTCTTCCGCAGTCACGGTAGTAAAAACGGACATAGATTCAACTCAAAATTCAAAAATGACCCAACGTGGCACGGATAAATTACTGCCGCCCAAATCATCACTGCGATCAAAACGCCCCTGCCCTTCTTTATCAACAAGGAAATATGGCAGGCCAACCTTAGGCGTTACTTTCATCATGTAAAGTTTCCCCCTGAGGCGATACTCGGCAATCGTTGCGTCGGTTTTCTCGATCACACGTATTTCCGGTGCCTCAAGCACTTTTGCTTCGCTTTCGGTCGCTGGCAAAGGCGGGGGCGCATCACTGGGAGCGGCGGCATACACGGAGCTGCTCAATAAGAGGCTAAGTAAAATAGGGCGCATTTGATTTCCTTTTTAGGCCAGCTCAGGCCAAAGGCCCGGTCTGATTTCTGATTTACACCGGCCATGATTTGTAGAAATGGCCACAAAGCCCGGCTTCATGATCACCATGTCCATGCAAGGGCTCAGCAGAAACTTGACGTATACATCAGAATGATCATGAAACAAATGTCAGCAGTGACATGTTTAAACTGACAGATAAAAACAGCGATTCAATGGCTTAAGCCTTATAATACGCTGGATTCACCCTCATTTTAGCAAATCCAAACCGAGCACTTCTGGCTTAAGCATTAAGCAAGCTGCTGTTTTTCTTACATCAAGTATAGAGAGTTTCATCGCATGGCGACCCTGCTTTTAATTGACGGCTCTTCCTACCTCTACCGGGCCTTCCATGCGATCCGCGATCTGGCGGCTCCAGACGGCACCCCCACTAATGCGCTGTACGGCTTTGTTAATATGCTGAAAAAGCTGCGTCAGCAAACGCCCGCCGATTATATCGCCTGTGTCTTTGATGCCAAGGGCAAGACCTTTCGCGACGATTTATACAGCGAATACAAGGCGCAACGCCCATCTATGCCAGACGAGCTGCGCGTTCAGATCGCACCGATTCATGCTGCGGTGAAAGCATTTGGCATAAAGATACTGATGGTGGATGGCGTAGAAGCTGACGATGTCATTGGCACGCTTGCAAGCTGGGGCACAGAGCATGGTATTACTACCATCATGTCGACCGGCGATAAAGATATGGCCCAGCTGGTTAATCAGTATGTGCGTATCGAAAACTCGATGACCGAAGAAGTGCTCGATGTTGAAGGCGTGATCAATAAATTTGGCGTGCGACCTGAGCAAATTGTTGATTATCTCGCGCTGATTGGCGATACCGTCGATAACGTACCTGGTGTTCCAAAATGCGGGCCAAAAACAGCGCAAAAATGGCTGACAGAATATCAAACCCTTGATGCGGTTATGGCCAACGCAGACGCCATCAAAGGCGTGGTGGGCGAGAACTTACGCAATACGCTGGAATGGCTGCCCATGGCCAAACAGCTGGTTACCATAAAATGTGATCTGGACTTAAGCAGTGAACTGCCTCAGCAATTTGCCGATCTGATACCACAAAGCGAAGACTGGGACACCCTGCTGGGGATTTTCCGCCAGGCCAACTTCAGAACCTGGATACGCGAAGCCGAAAGCAAATTGGCAGCTCCGGCGCCCGACGATTTATTCAGCCTGGCCGCCAGCCCCTCAGCCGCACCTGCAAGCAGCACCCCTGCCATTGAAGCGCCTGCCGAGCGCAGAGCCGCCCCTCGCAATTACCAAACTATTCTGAGCGATAGCGAGCTCGATAGCTGGCTGAAGCAGCTAATGGCTGCTCCGGTGGTATCGCTCGATACCGAAACCACAGGTTTAGACGCTTTAAACTCGCAAATTGTTGGCATGTCGTTTTGCATCAGCGAAGGCCATGCAGCCTATCTGCCGCTCGCCCACCGCGGGCCGGATGCAGTTGATCAGCTGCCACTGGATGCAACACTCGCCAGGCTCAAGCCATGGCTGGAATCGGCCAGCCATAAAAAGCTGGGGCAGAATTTAAAATTTGATCAGCATATTTTTGCCAACCATGGCATTGCCTTAGCAGGGGTCGAAGACGATACGCTGCTGATGTCTTACGTGCTGGCCAGCCACGAAAAACACAATATGGATGCACAAGCCGAAAGAGAGCTCGGCGTGACCACGATTAAATTTGAAGAACTCTGCGGCAAAGGTGCCAAGCAGATTGGCTTTGACGAAGTGGCGGTCGATGTTGCCAGCACGTACGCCGCAGAAGACGCCGATATCACGCTGCAACTGGCCCACGCAATGTTGCCGCGCCTGACCGGCGGGCTGGCACATGTTTACCGCGAAATCGAAATGCCATCGCGCAGCGTGTTGTTTGAAATGGAGCGCACCGGCGTGCTGCTTGACAGCCACAAGCTCAACCAGCAAAGCCACGAAATTGGCCTGCGCCTTTTGGAGCTGGAACAAAGCGCTTACGCTTTAGCCGGCCAGCCGTTCAATCTGTCCAGCCCCAAGCAAATTGGCGAGATCTTCTTTGAGCAGCTCAAGCTGCCAGTGATCAAGAAAACCCCCAAGGGCGCGCCATCCACCGATGAAGAAGTGCTGCAGGAGCTGGCAAAAGATTTTCCGCTGCCTAAAGTGCTGCTCGAACACCGCTCATTATCCAAGCTGAAATCGACTTACACCGACAAGCTGCCGCTGATGGTAAACCCACGCACTGGCCGTGTGCATACCAGCTACAACCAAACCGTAGCGGTGACCGGGCGCTTAAGCTCTACCGAGCCAAATTTACAAAATATCCCGATCAAAAGCATGGAAGGGCGCAAGATTCGTGAAGCCTTTATTGCGCCCAAAGGCTGGCAAATTATGTCGGCCGATTACTCGCAAATCGAGCTGCGCATCATGGCCCACCTGTCCGGCGATGAGGCGATGATCGCCGCGTTTAACTCAGGTGAAGATATCCACCGCACCACAGCCGCCGAAGTATTTGCCGTGGCACTCGATCAGGTCAGCAGCGAGCAGCGCCGCTACGCCAAAAGCATTAACTTTGGCCTGATTTACGGCATGGGCGTATTTGGCTTGGCGGCCCAGCTGGAAATCCCGCGTGACGCCGCCAAAAACTTTATCGACCGCTACTTTGCACGCTTCAATGGTGTTGCCCAATATATGGAAAACATCCGCGCCAGCGCCAAAGAACACGGCTATGTAGAAACGGTATTTGGCCGCCGCCTGTGGCTGCCGGAAATTAAATCCGCCAACGCCGCACGCCGTGCCGGTGCAGAGCGCGCCGCCATTAATGCGCCAATGCAAGGCACCGCCGCCGATTTAATTAAGCTGGCCATGATTAATGTGGCCAACTGGATTAAGACCGAGGGCCTGCAAAGTAAATTAATCATGCAGGTACACGATGAGCTGGTACTGGAAGTACCCGACGCCGAAGTTGAGATGATGCGTGAACAACTGCCGCTTAAGATGGCCGCCGCCGCCAGGCTGACCGTCCCCTTGCTGGCTGAAGTGGGTGCAGGTTTAAACTGGGAAGAAGCGCATTAATTCTGACACTCTCTTTGTCAGCCCTAAGTAAATAGTCTACAGTCCAGCTACAGCGTTAAATTACATCTACTTGGCATTTAAACGGCTTACTCAATTAATGATGATAAACACTCCCCCTCTCAAGCTGCAGTTTAGCTGGAAGATGCTGTGTCTTGCTCTGGTCGTGAGCGAGCCTGCTGCAGCCCTGACGCTGGGGGAGCTGAACATTCAATCCGCCGTTGGCCAGCGGTTTCGGGGCACTGTAAGTTACCAGCTTGCCCCTGAAGATGGCTTAGCAGAAGACTGCAGCAAACTAAGTATCGTCGCCCCTGCCAACGAACTGCCAGGCTTAGGCCAGGCCTCACTGCGCCTGCTGGCTAAAGAGCGCGGCGGGCAGATCCTGATTCAGTCTGCCGATGTTGTAAATGAGCCTGTGGCAGGCTTCAGTATAAAAATGGAGTGCAAGGGCCAGCTGCTGCAACGCAGCTACACCGTGTTTTTAGATCCTGCGCCGCTCACCCTTCCAAGTGTTGCAGAAGAAACACACGCCGCAGCCCGCCCTGTAATCAGCACCACAGCCAGCCGCCCCCGTCGTGCAGCAAAGCCCGTCAGTGCCAGTAAAGACACAAACAGCCAGACAACGGTTGTCCAAAGCAAGCAAAAACCTGCTGAAATACAGCCCTCTTTGCCTGCCAGCAATGGCCAGCTGCGGATTGAAAGCGAATTAAGCTTTAAAAACCAGGCGCCTGAAGTACTTAGCCCGGAAGAGCTGAAAACCAAAATCGCCATGATGCAAAGCTTGCAAGAGCAGTTGCAATCAGAAATGCTGCGCCTGCAACAATCCATGTTGCATCTGCAGGCTTTAAGCGGTGCAAGCGCTGTAGCAACAAGCAGCACGCCAGAGCCCACAAGCTCTCCGGTTGCCACCCTGAATATCAGCAGCGCAGCTCCGCCAGCACCTTCTGAAGCGCCGGCACCCGCAGCCCCCAAACGCACAACAGCAGATGGTTCTGCAGGCAACAGCTGGTGGATGGCCGCCGTGATTGCCGCATTAGCTGCCGCAGCCGGGGCGGGCTTATGGCTGCGCCGCCGCCAGCAAAATCAAACCAGCTGGGACGCAGATGCAGAAAGCGCGATTTCTCCTATCTCTCGTACTGGTCCCAAAATCATTAAACCTGCCGCCGCAGACGCGGATGAGCATTCTCTTTTCCGCCACAGCCAGCTGTTCTACGGCGGCATTGAAGTGCAGGAAGAAGAAGACGGCAGCGCCACACTGGAGCGTGCGCAATTACTGGTGGCCCAGGGTGAAACCGATCAGGCCATTGAGCTTCTTTATCAGACGATCGACGAAAACGAGGCCGATAGTGAGCCATGGCTGCTGCTGTTCCGCGTTTTACGCCAGCAAGGCATGAAAACTGAATATGCCCAGCTGGCAAGGCGCTTCCATGATCTGGGCGGCGATGCAGACGACTGGGCGCTGGTCCGCAATATTGGCTACCGGCTGGATCCGGAAAACCCACTATACAGCGCTCACGAAGACAGGGCAGAAACCATTGCTGAGCCGGCGATTGAAGAACACCCTGAGGCGGAGACCAGCCCTCAGCAGCCCCCGCTGCCCGCACCCGGGCCCATTGCTGCCGAGCCATTAAGCGCGCAAGACGCCATGCTGATGGAGTTTTTATCTGCGCCAGCCGCTGAAGAACCACCAGCAAAGCCAGCCTCATCCATAACACCCCCGCAAATCATTTCGCTGGATCTGCCCCCGCTGGAATTCTCTCTTGAAGAAGATGCAGGCAGCCCCCTGGATATTTCATTACAAAACAATGAAGAAACAATAGAAGCCTCTTTGCCGCTAGAAGAAGCAGTGGAAGCAGTGGAAGCGGTGGAAGCGGTGGAAGCGGTGGAAGCAGAAGCATCGCTTTCCTTTGAAGAAACCAAGCCCATAGAGCTTGAAGCGCCACTTTCATTTGAAAATACAGAAATTCTTGAGATCGAATCGCCGGTTGATTATGAAAAAATCGGGCCAACTGAAATCAAAGCGCCTGTTTCACTTGAAGAAGCCGAACCCATCGAAGAAATTGATCTGGTGGAATTAGAAATCGAATTACACCCACCGCTTTCAGTCTTTGAGCCGCGTAAACACTGAAGCCAACCAAGGCATCAGCTAATGATAGAATGCGTCCCTGTATGCAATCACGCTAAAGGATACGCAAGTGACTCAACCTAACCGCCTTGTTATCGCCACCCGCGAAAGCCCGCTTGCGCTCTGGCAGGCCAACCACGTAAAGGCGAGGCTTGAGGCGCTTTATCCTGAGCTTCAGGTTGAATTACTCGGCATGACCACGCAGGGCGACCGGATTTTAGATGTAACCCTGAATAAAATTGGCGGCAAAGGCCTGTTTGTTAAAGAGCTGGAAACCGCCATTACCGAAGGCCGTGCCGATCTGGCCGTGCATTCGATGAAAGACGTACCGATGGTTTTGCCCGAAGGCTTTACGCTGGCCGCCATTGGCGAGCGGGAAGATCCGCGCGATGCCTTTGTTTCTAATAAATACGATTCACTCGATCAATTAACGCCTGGCTGTGTCGTGGGCACTTCAAGCCTGCGCCGCGAATCACAATTACGCGCCCGTTTTCCGCATTTAGTCATTAAGCCTTTACGCGGCAATGTGGGCACGCGTCTGGGCAAGCTGGATGCAGGTGAATACGACGCCATTATTCTGGCCTCAGCAGGCCTGATTCGTCTGGGTTTAGCCAGCCGGATTAAAAGCGCAATTTCACCTGCCGACAGCCTGCCGTCTCCGGGCCAGGGTGCACTGGGCATTGAGGTACGCAGCGATCGCGCTGATCTGATTTCGCTGCTCGCCCCCTTTAACCACGCGGCAACGGCAGCCTGTGTAACTGCAGAGCGCTCTTTATCCCGCCGTCTGGGTGGCTCATGCCAGATTCCATTAGGCGCTTTTGCCGAAGAAGATGATGGCTTTTTACGCCTGCGTGCCTTTATTGCTAACCCCGATGGCAGCGATATTATCTACGCCGAAGGCAATGGCTCTTTAGCCGCCGCCAATGGGCTGGGTTTACAGGTAGCCGAACTGCTCTGTACCGAAGGCGCGACTGAGATTCTGAAGAGTCTGGCCGCTGCAGCCGCAGAATAATGCAAACACTGAGCGGCCTGCGCCTGTGGGTAACCCGTCCCAGACAGCAAGCAGCAGATTTAATTGCTTTGCTGCAAGCCGCAGGTGCAGAAGTACTGCCGCTGCCGCTGCTGGAAATCGCTCCGCCTGACGATCCTGCGCCGCTGCAGGCCGCTTTAGCTCAAATTGAGCAATTTGATCTGGCCGTTTTTATCAGCCCATCCGCGCTTGACGCCATATTTGCACATTTGCCCGCACCATGGCCCAAAAACCTGCCCGTCGCGGTGGTGGGGCCGGGCAGCGAGCGGCGGGCAAGCGCACTTGGGGTGCAGGATATTATCTGCCCTGCCGTACAATTTGATAGTGAAGGCCTGCTGCAAGAAACCAGAATGCAATTTTTAGCAGGTAAAAAGCTGGTGATATTTCGCGGTAATGGCGGACGTGAATTATTACCAAAAGCCTTACAAGAGCGTGGCGCGCTGCTGACTATCATTACCGCATACCAAAGACAGCCTCCCCGCTTCGATCCGGAGCATTTAAATGCCCAATTGAGCAGTGGCTGCGATGGCATCGTCATATCCAGCTCGGAAGCAGCGCAACACTTATTCCAGCTCGCTGGAGGCAAGGCGCTGCAAGCGTTACAATCACGCATATATTTCGTACCCCATCCGCGTATTGCACAGACGCTAATCGCTTTGGGTGCAAAACAAATAGAACTTACGAATGCAGGGGATAGCGGTATTTTGCATGGCATTTGTCAGCACTTCACAAAACCCCGCCAGGAATCAAAATGACTCAGGATACTTCACAAGACTCGCTCGCGGCGGCACTGCAAACGCCTGACCGTCGCTTCGTTCCGCAGACCGCTATTGTGCTTGGCAGCGTAGCCTTGATTGCTACAGCGGGTGTCTGGCTTTATCAGCAGCAAGCCATGGAGCAATTCAAGCTTGAAGTAAGCCGTCAGCTGGCCGCCAATAAAAACAGCACTGCTGAGTTCAGCCAGCAGCTGGCAAGCAGCGCTAAATTGCAGGAGCAATTTAGCGCCAAACTGGCACTTCTGGATGCCAAACAAGCGGAATCGCTCAGCCAGCAGCAAGCGCTGAATAATATGTATGAGGCGCTTACCCATAATGAAACCCATCGTGCCCTTTCTGAAATAGAACAAATCCTTGGCTTTGCCAGCCAGCAACTGCAATTAGGCGGCAATGTAAATGGCGCGCTGCTTGCACTGGCGAATATCGACCAAAAACTCGCGCAGCTGAACCGCCCGGAGCTGATCAGCCTGCGTCAGAGCATTACCCGTGATATTGATACCCTTAAAGCCCTGCCCTATGTAGATATCATTGGGATCAGCGCCAAATTAGACAGCCTGATTAAAGGCCTGGAAGACCTGCCTCTGGCAATTGATGGCTATCGCCAGGCGGCGCCTGCGGTCAAAGCATCAGCCAGTACTACCCCCCTGGCCAATTTTTCTGATGAAATCTGGCAACAGCTTAAGCAGCTGATCCAGATCCGCCGCATGGACAAACCAGAAGCCATGTTGCTTTCACCGGAACAAAGCTTTTTCCTGCGGGAAAACATCAAGCTCAGGCTGCTGGATGCACGTACGTCCCTGCTGCTTAAAGATGAAGCCAGCTACCGTGGCGATATTGCGGCTGCCCTGCGTTATTTAGAACAATACTTCGATAAAAAAGCGCCGCAAACAGCCACATCGATTGCCACGCTAAAACAGTTAGCAGCGCAAGATCTGGCAATTCAGCTGCCGGAACTCGGTACGAGCCTGGCGGCAGTACGCAGCGCCCGTACCATTGCAGAAAGGGCCAAGCAATGAGAATTCTGCTTTGGATCATCGCTCTGTTTGCGCTGGCCGTGGGGCTGACGCTGTTTGCCCAGCTTAATACTGGCTATGTGCTGCTGTTCCTGCCGCCATGGCGGATTGAAATCTCGCTGAATGTATTTGCAATGCTGACACTGGCGACCATTGCCCTGCTCTATCTGCTGCTTCGTGTAGTTGCAGAGCTGGGCGGCCTGCCACACAAGGTAAAGCAATACCGCGAACGCCAGCAAAGAGATGCCTCAATTCAGCTGGAGCGCGAAGCGCGTTTAGCTTTTTTTGAAGGCCGCTATCAGCGCGCCGAACGTTTGGCCAGCGAAGCGCTGAATAACAGCGAAAACAATGATGCTTTTGCCGTTAATGCGCTGCTTGCCACACGTGCCGCGCATCAAATGCGTGATTTTGCCCGCCGCGATCAGTATCTGGACAAACTTCAGCAACGATTTGGCAACCAGCACTTAGCCGCAGCAATGATGGCTGCCGAGCTGTACCTGGATGAGCGCCGCTATACCGATGCAGGCAATGCGCTTGCCGCAGCCAAGCAAATCTCACCCAAGCTGACCGCTGCCCTGCAGCTGGAGCTGCGTTTACGCCTGCGAGAAGAAAACCCGGATGCCGTATTACGATTGGTAGAACAGTTAGCCAAAAGTGAAGCGGTTGATGCCGAACAGGCCAGACGCATTCGCAACCAAGCCTATCTGCTCAAGCTGAGACAACAACCTTTATCCAGCCATCAGCTGAAAGACTGGTGGAATAAGCTGCCAGCCCACGATAAAGCCTTGCCACAGCTGATCGAAGCGGTGACAGACAGCTACAAACAGCAGGGAGAGCCCGCAATGGCCCGCAGCCTGCTGGAAGAAACCCTCAGAAACGAATGGTCCGGCACCCTGGCTGGCCGCTATGGCTCGCTGGGGCTGACCGGGGAAGCCCTTATTTCCCAGCTGCAACAGGCCGAGCTTTGGCTTAAGCAGCATCCTGAAGATCATTTGCTGCTGCTGACACTTGGCAGGCTCTGCCGTGCCAGTGCCCTTTGGGGTAAAGCGCAAACCTATCTTGAAGCAAGTATTGCTGTACACCCTACCGCTGTGGCCCATGCAGAGCTGGCAGAATTACTGGATTCGCTCGATAAAAACGATGCCGCCAGCCGGCATTACCAGGCAAGCCTGGCACTGGCATTACCCCAGGCCAGCCTGATTTAAAGCACGATTGAACCGCAACAGGCAATAAAAAACGGCTGCATTGATTGCAGCCGTTTTGCGTATTGAGCTCTTATTTTTTATGAGGTGGCGGTGCAGCTGGTTTTTTCTCATCAGAGAAGGTGATCCATGAAAATGGAGCAGATCCCTTATTACGCTCAAAAAAATCAGGCGCAGGAGAAATATGGCCAGGAGGAACAACGGGTTTACGGACTTGCGTATTAGTTAGCATTTTATTGCCCCCGAGTAATTTGCAATAGCATATTACTTGATATTAACACAATACATTGACATCATTAGCCTAAAATTGACTTGAAACAAATAATAAACTTTCTATTTCAGTAACATGAAATTCTAATGAAACAAGTATTACAGTAAATCCGGCGACATCACCATTCGTAATAAATAGCTGATCTGTCCTTCCTTAACCCGCCTCTGCAACCACCAGCAACCACCCCGGCGCAGCTCCCAATCGTGCTCTTTACCCGCCATAATCACGGCTGCAGCACGGCCCAGCTCTGGCTGATGCCCAACCAGCACAATGGTCTTTCCCGGCTCCCTTGGCCAGTTACACACTTCCAAATAAGAGCCGCATAAAACACCGGGGTTCAACCTTGCATCAATTTTAAATTGCTTACTTAAAGCCCTGGCCGTTTCCTGGCTGCGCACCGCCTCGCTGGCAATAATGGTGATTGCCCCGCCATCAAGGCGCTTACTCAGCCATGCCGCCATTTTCTCTGCCTGCTTACGCCCTTTCGCTGTCAGAGGACGACGCAGATCATCTGCCCCCTCCTCTGCTTCAGCATGACGCCACAAAATTAAATCCACAGTCGCCCTTAATTGCGTGGTTTAGCTGTTAACTCAGCCAATAATGTTGCTTGTGAAGAGCGCACCTTACCGCCTCGCGCAGTCTTACGACGATAGCGGCCATCAGACTGCATTTCCCAAGCCTGGGTGTTATCTACCAGGCTTGGGCGCAAGCTTTCACGAATCACACGGCGTTTTACTTTTGGATCTAAGATTGGAAACGCAATTTCAATGCGGCGGAATAAATTACGCCCCATCCAGTCTGCCGAAGAAAGATAAACATCCTCTGCACCGCCATTATAAAAATAGAAAACGCGGTGATGTTCTAATAAACGCCCCACAATTGAGCGCACACGGATGTTTTCTGATACTCCCGGAATACCCGGGCGCAAGGCGCAAACGCCGCGAACAATCAAATGAACCGTAACGCCGGCTTGCGATGCCTGATAAAGCTTATCAATCACGGTAGGCTCAAGCAAAGCATTCATCTTGGCGATAATCACCGCCTTGCGGCCTGCTTTAGCGTGGACAATTTCTTTATCGATATACTTTAAAATATTCGGCTGCAAGGTAAACGGTGCCTGCCACAGCTGATGATGATCCCCCGCCAGGCCAAGCCCGGTAAGCTGCATAAACACATCATTTACATCGCTGACAATTTCTTCATTAATGGTCATCAAACCAAAATCGGTATAAAGCTTTGTGGTGCGCGGATGGTAATTACCCGTGCCAACGTGGGTGTAGCGGCGCAGTTTTCCTTCTTCGCGGCGCACAATCAGCAGCATTTTCGCATGTGTTTTATAGCCATATACGCCATACACTACGTGCACACCCGCCAGCTCCAGCTTGGCGGCCCAGTTAATATTGGCTTCTTCATCAAAACGCGCCATCAGCTCAACAACAGCCGTCACCTCTTTACCGCGCCCGGCTGCATCGCATAAGGCCTCCATCAAAGCCGATTCTGTACCTGTGCGATATACCGTCATTTTGATCGCCACCACCTGCGGATCTCTTGCCGCCTGTTGCAGCAAATCAATCACGGGGGTAAAGCTTTGGTAGGGGTGGTGCAAAAGAATATCGCCATGACGAATAGCGGCAAACATATCCGGCTGCTTGCGCAGCTCGGCAGGCACGCCCGGCATAAAGGGCTCAAACTTCAAATCTGAGCGATCAACCTGATCCGGCACCTGCATCAGGCGCACCAGATTAACCGGGCCATTTACACGATAAAGATCCACATCCTGCAAACCAAACTGATCACGCAAGAAATGTTGTAAATGCTTAGGGCAATTATCGGCCACCTCTAAACGCACGGCATCGCCATAAGAGCGCTGCGACAATTCGCCCTTCAGCGCAGCGCGCAGATCTTTCAGATCATCGTCATCCACCGATAAATCAGAATCACGCGTAACCCGGAATTGATAACAACCCAGCACATGCATGCCAGAAAACAATTCATCCACATGTGCATGCAAAATAGAAGACAAGAAAACAAAGCCATGCTCTACGCCCGAAATCTCGGTCGGCATTTTTACAAAGCGCGGCAAAATACGCGGGGCCTGCACAATGGCAATGCCCGAGCTGCGGCCAAAGGCATCGTTGCCTTCCAGCTCAACAATAAAATTCAGCGACTTATTTAATACACGCGGAAAAGGATGCGAAGGATCCAGCCCGATTGGCGTGAGAATAGGCATCAGCTCGCGGAAAAAGAAATCACGCACCCACTCGCGCTGCTCGTCTGTCCATACGCTGCGGCGGAAGAAATGAATACCTTCCTTAGCCAGCGCAGGAAACATCACTTCCAGTAATAAATCATACTGACGATCAACCAAATCATGCGCTTCGCGCGCCACCAGCTCAAAAGCCTGCAGCGGCGTCATTCCCTCAGGCAAAAGCCGGGTTGGGTTATGACGCATATTTTCTTTAAGCCAGGCCACGCGTACTTCAAAAAACTCGTCCAGATTGGATGACACAATGCACAGAAATTTCAAACGTTCTAATAAAGGATTACTTGCGTCTTCCGCCTGGGCCAATACCCGACGATTAAACTCTAACAACCCCATTTCACGGTTCAGCATTAATTGATTATCGGCAGGTTTGTAACTCATCACTCTTCGCTCAAATTAAATAGCCCATCAAAAATACGGATGACAAGAAATGCAACTCAACCAGCTAAGGGATGTCCTGAAAACTTCACAACGCCTGTATAACGCCGGCATAAACCCAAACAAATCAATCAGCTGGATCTACAAATGAACGGGCAAGCAAGCCCGCCAGAGCTCTAAATCTTAAATGCACCCACGTTTTGCAACAGACAAAATGGGATTGTAGAAAAAACAAAGGCCACTATAAGTGGCCTGTGCTTAACTTTTATTGCGGCACAAAGCCTGCTGGCATTTCTGCACCATCACCAAAGAAATAATTCTCCAGCTGCTGCTGCAAATACTGACGCGCACGCGGATCAGCCAGGCTCAGGCGGTTTTCATTAATCAGCATGGTTTGATGCTTAACCCAAGCCTGCCATGCCTCTTTAGACACATTATCAAAAACCTTCTTACCTAAAGCACCCGGCAGCGGCGGAAAATCCATCCCTTCCGCCTCACGCCCCAGCTTTACACAGTTCACAGTGCGGCTCATTAGTATCACCTTAATAATATTACATTTATGTTTCTGGAAAATGACAAATTTTAAAGTATTACTACCTCTTGTTTTATACTTTAAACGTTAAACAAGAAATTCAATACATCGCCATCTTTCACCACGTATTCCTTACCCTCTGCGCGCATCTTGCCGGCTTCTTTTGCGCCTTGTTCACCCTTGTACTGGATGAAATCATCAAAGGAGATGGTTTGGGCGCGGATGAAGCCGCGTTCGAAGTCGGTGTGGATTACGCCGGCGGCTTGCGGGCCGGTGTCGCCTTTGTGGATGGTCCACGCGCGTACTTCTTTTACGCCAGCAGTAAAGTAGGTTTGCAGGCCGAGTAAATCGTAGCCAACGCGAATCAGGCGGTTCAGGCCTGGCTCTTCCAGGCCCAGCTCGGCGAGGAATTCCTGCTTGTCGGCGTCATCCAGCTCAGCGATTTCAGCTTCGATAGCAGCGCATACAGCCACAACCGGCGCACCTTCAGCATTGGCATGGGCCACCAGGCGATCAAGCAGCGGGTTGTTCTGGAAACCATCTTCGGCCACATTGGCCACGTACATGGCGGGCTTGATGGTCATCAGGCACAGGGATTTGATGGCGAGTTTTTCATCATCAGACAGGCCGGCAGAGCGGGCTGGCTTGCCTTCATTCAGGATAGGCAACAGTTTTTCCAGTACGGCCACCATCTGGATGGCTTCTTTATCACCAGCACGGGCTTTTTTGCTGTCGCGGGTGAATACTTTTTCTGCTGTGGCCATATCAGCCAGTGCCAGCTCGATACCGATGGTTTCGATATCGGCGATGGGGTCTACTTTGCCGTTAACGTGAATGACGTTATCGTCTTCAAAACAGCGCACCACGTTCACAATAGCGTCGGTTTCACGGATATTGGCCAGGAACTTGTTGCCCAGGCCTTCACCTTTGGAGGCGCCCGCAACTAAGCCTGCGATATCCACAAATTCGACGATCGCCGATTGGATTTTTTGTGGTTTTACGATTTCTGACAGCTGAGCTAAGCGCACATCCGGCACTTCAACGATGCCAACGTTTGGCTCGATGGTGCAAAAAGGATAGTTTTCAGCCGCAATACCGGCCTTGGTCAGTGCATTAAACAGGGTCGATTTACCGACATTAGGCAGGCCAACGATGCCGCATTTGAGACTCATATCATCCTTTCGCCGCAAATCGCGGCCAACATATACTTAAAAACGAGATTTTACCCGATTGTGAACGCCGCCGCTCCCACCCTGCACAAATCCCATCGTCAAATGGCGGGTAATGGCTGTTGCACCACTGAAAATCATCGCGTTTAAAATGCCAAATCAGAAGCAAAGCACTGATAGCACGGCACAAACATCCCCAAACTGGGCAATGCTAAGGTTTCCTTCCCCGCCACCGCCCCGTAAACTGCAGCTCCTTTGCCTTTGATTGCCCAGCTAATGAGTAAACGCCGTACTTCCCCCTTGCCGCATCGCGATGGCATTGCCCCGAGCTTTTTACAACTGCCTGCCGGGCAATGGCCAGATTTGCTGACGTTTCTCATTACCCGTTTTCCACATATGCCGGCCGAAATATTGCGCGGGCGTTTGGAGCGTGGCGAGATTGTTGACCACCAGGGCGAGGTATTGAATGTAGCCAGCAGCTTTCAGCCCAATGGCCGGATCTGGTATTACCGCGAAGTGCCCGAAGAAACGCCGGTGCCCTTTGCCGAGCATATTTTGTATCAGGATGAGCGCTTGCTGGTGGCGGATAAGCCGCATTTTCTGGCCTGTATTCCGGCCGGGCGTTATTTGCAGGAAACGCTGCTGACCCGACTACGTAAGTCGCTGGGAGTGGCCGACATTGCGCCGATTCATCGTCTGGATAGAGAAACAGCAGGGATTATGCTGTTCAGCCTCGATCCCGCCTGCCGCGCTGGCTACCATGCGCTGTTTTCTGAGCGGGATGTGGCGAAAGAATACGAGGCGATTGCACCTTTTAGAGCTGATTTAGAGCTACCCCGCGTGCACCGCAGCTTTATGCAGGAGCAGCAGGGCATGTTTACCATGGAAGAAGCACCAGGCGAGCCTAATAGCGAAACCTATATCGAGCTGATTGAGCAGCGTGGCGAATGGGCACGCTATCGCCTCAAACCGCACACTGGCAAAAAGCATCAGCTGCGCACGCATTTAAGTGCGCTTGGCGTGCCGATTTTAAATGATCCCTGGTATCCCGAATTGTTGCCCGAAAAAGGCGATGACTTCAGCCGCCCCTTGCAATTATTAGCGAGGGCGATTGAGTTTGTTGATCCGTTTACGGGTGAAAGCAGGCGTTTTGAAAGCCAGCGGGAACTGTGCTGGCCTGAATAAAGTCATATCTGATGATTATTCAAAGACAGACAGAACATGTACGAATCCAGACATCATCCTCCGCTGCCATGGGCAAAATTTTGTACCCGGCTGCTGTGGCATTTTGCAGGCGCTTTACTACTCATTTTGCTCTCCCTGTTTTTAGGGGCAGCAGGCCATGTCTATTTTGAGCAGCACAGCTGGCACGATGGCTTTTTAAATGGCGCAATGATGCTGGGAGGAATGGGGCCGCTGACTCCGCCTGCAAGCAATGCCGGCAAATTATTTGTGGGCCTGTATGCGCTCTACGCGGGTTTAGTTTTTGTTGCAGCCATCGGTATGTTGCTTGCCCCGGTGGCCCACCGGGTTTTGCATTTATTTCACTGGGAAGGCCACAAAACATAGCGAAAGGCGCATCAGACACTGCGCCTTTCACATCTGACCCCTTACTTCTTTACTGGCCGCTGCCAGCCATAAATCGTTACCTGCTTGGCCCGCGCTACGGTCAGCTCGCCAGCCGGTGCGTTCTTGCCAATCACCGATCCTGCGCCAGTAGTTGCACCTTCACCGATGGTAACGGGTGCAACCAGCACATTATTCGAGCCAATACGCACTTCGTCTTCAATCACGGTACGGAATTTATTCACGCCATCGTAATTAGCCGTAATCGTACCCGCGCCCACATTCACCTTGCTGCCCATGGTGGTGTCGCCGATATAGCTCAGATGATTTACTTTTGAGCCTTTGCCGATGGTGGCTTTTTTGATTTCAACGAAGTTGCCGATATGCACATCGTCAGCCAGCTCGGCACCGGGGCGCAAACGGGCAAACGGGCCAATCAGATTGCCCTTACCTGCTACAGCGTCTTCCAGATGGCTGAAAGGATGAATGATGGTGTCATCATTGATCGTTACATTCTTTAAAACACAATTTGCGCCGATGCTTACGTTGTCGCCCAGAACAACATCACCTTCAAACACACAATTCACATCGATAACCACATCCATGCCATGACGCAGCGTGCCGCGTACATCGATACGGGCCGGATCAATCAGGCTAACGCCAGACAATAACAGTGACTGCGCAATCTCCGTCTGATGAATGCGCTCCAGCTGGGCCAGTTGCACCTTATTATTAATGCCTTCGGCTTCCCAGTGATCCTGAGGATGCACGGTGGCCACTTCAACGCCATCACGCACCGCCAGGGCGATCAGATCGGTGGCGTAATATTCGCCCTGTGCATTGTCATTTTTAAGCTCGGAAAGCCAGCCCGCCAGTTTTGCTGTGGGCAACGCCAGAATGCCTGTGTTCATTTCTTTAATTGCCGCTTGCTCAGGGCTGGCGTCTTTTTGCTCAATAATGCACGTTACCTTGCCCGCAGCATCGCGGACTATGCGGCCATAGCCCGTGGCATCGTCCAGAATATCCGTCAGAATCCCTAACTTCCCCTGGCTGCTGGCTGCTAACAGCGCTTGCAGTGTGGCTAAGCGGGTTAAAGGCACATCGCCATACAACATCAGCGTGGTTTCACCCTGTAAATGTGGCAAAGCCTGCGCCAGCGCGTGGCCCGTGCCCAGCTGCTCGGCCTGATGCGCCCAAGCCAGATCAGTGCTGCCGAGTAATTCTTCCTGTACCTGCTTGCCACCATGGCCATAAACCACAACCAGTTTACCGGGCTGCAACTGTCTTGCCGTATCCAGCACATGCCCCAGCAAGGGTTTCCCCGCCAGCCGATGCAAAACCTTAGGCATTTTGGAATACATACGCTTGCCCTGGCCGGCAGCGAGGACAACAACATCAAGCAAAGCGCTCATGCGACAAGACCTGGTAAGCTAAAAGACATTATTTTAACCCTTTTTACGCTACAAACCAGCGGCTAAATGTAATGTGAACAATGCAGAGAGGGTGAAGAATATGGCATTTAATTGATTAGCTACTCTGCACCACTCCGGATAAAAAGTCATACTGACCTGTATCGCCTTGCGATGGCGGGTCGGGCCCAAAAACCGGCTAACCCGCCCTGAATTTCCCTGCCTTTTATTAAGCCAGATACCGCTGTTCTAAATGCTTGCGGAAATGTGCCGGGTTCAGCGCCTCGCCTGTGGCACGGCTGACCAGTTCACCCGTTTCCCACTGGCTGGCCTGGCTCCAGATATTGGCGTTCAGCCAATTAAATATCGGTGCCAAATCACCGGCGGCAATACGCTCGTCCAGATCTGGGTGCAATTTACGAATCGTCGCAAAATATTGCGCTGCATACATTGCGCCCAGTGTGTAGCTTGGGAAATAACCAATCATGCCATCCGTCCAGTGGATATCCTGCAGGCAGCCATTTTTAAAATTGCCCTTGGTATCCACGCCCAGATAGGCCTGCATTTTTTCATCCCACAGGGCTGGCACATCATCAGCTTCGATTTCGCCATCAATCAGGGCGCGCTCAATTTCGTAACGCAAAATCACATGGGCCGGGTAAGTCAGCTCGTCGGCGTCCACACGAATAAAACCCGGGTGCACACGGGTGTACATTTTAGCCAGATTGGCCGCCTCAAATGCGGGCTGATCACCCAGATGCTTTTTAACCAGCGGGCTGATCAGGGCTAAAAATGCCGGATTGCGGCCTAATTGCATTTCAAACGACAAACTCTGGCTTTCATGTATGCCCATAGAGCGGGCGCGCCCTACCGGCAGGGCAACCGTTTCGCGCGGCAGACTTTGCTCATAACGGGCGTGGCCAGTTTCATGCACGATGCCCATCATGCTTTGCATAAAATCATCTTCGCGATAGCGGGTAGTGATACGCACGTCTTCGGGCACACCGCCGCAGAAGGGGTGATTCGATACATCAAGGCGGCCAGCTTCAAAATCAAAACCCAGTAAAGCCATGACATCCAAACCAAGCGCACGTTGTTTTTCAACGGCAAACGGGCCCGTTGCAGCAATCAGCTGCTCTGTGCCCTGCTTTTCCATGGCCTGACGAATCAGCCCTGGCAGCCAGCTTTTCACATCGCCAAAAATACGGTCGAGCTCAGCACAGCTCATACCAGGCTCGTATTTATTTAACAGCGATTCGTAAGGCGAAAGACCTGTTTCTTTCGCCAAAAGCTGCGCTTCTTCGCGGGATAAGCGCACAACTTCACGGAAATTAGCCAAAAAACCCTGCCAGTCATTATTCTGCCGCTGTGTACGCCACTCATGCGAGCAGTGCGATCCCACAAGCGTTTTGGCCTCTACCAGGCTGGCGGGCAATAAATTGGCATGTTCCCACTGGCGTTTAATCTCGCGCAAGCTGGCTTGCTCTGCCGTGCTTAGATCTTCAGCCTCTGCAGCCTTGATCAGCTCTGCTAATGCCGGATCGGTCAGCGTGTTATGAATCAGCACACCCAGCTCGGCCATCGCCGCACCGCGTGCATCATTGCCTTTTGCAGGCATCATGGCAGCCTGATCCCAGCCTGCCAGCGAGCCCAGATGCTCATAACGATAAATACGGGTAAACGTTGCAACAACAGCTTGGTAGGCGGTTTGGCTCATTGAAATAGGATCTCTGTAGGTAAGAATACTTATCATGCCAGCTTGGATAACAAGTGCAATTGCTTTGAACCCTGGCACCAGTCAGCTAAGCCACATACGTGTTTAAGCAAGGTATAACAGCAGGTAAGCCAGACGCCAGCTAATCTGTATTCAGGGAATAAATTGAGACAACTGGCAATGCGGGATCTTAAAATTATCTGGAAAATAATGCTGCCTGCAGGATTACTTACATTGGTTACCCTGGGCATTGTATTACTCGCGCTGCACGCTATAGCATCGATCAGCGGGCTTGCATCTTATGCTTTAGATGAAAACGCCCGCAGAGTATTTCTGGCTAATCAGGCCGCGTTTTACATCACGAGCACCACCACCGACGACCGTAATCAAATCCATGCCTGGACGACGCAAATGGAAGATGCGGCGGAAAAACAATTTCAGTTAAATCTGGATAAAGGACGAGACGCTTTAAAGAGTTTATATGCCATCGAACAAGACACCAGCCGCAGAGCGATCATCAATCAGGCACAAAGCCAGCTTCTGCAATTTGAGAAAATTGATAAAGAAGCCTTTAAGCTGACACGGATGGGGCAACCCACTGAGGCCTATGCGCTCATAAATGGGGATGCCTACCATGCTTATAAAACAGCAATGAGCCATCTTAGCCAGTTAGTGAAACTGGAAGAAAACGATATTGCAATCGCCCGCAAGCAGATCGATATAAGGGGTAAGAACACTTTTTGGACCGTGCTTATTACTGCCCTTGGTGGTTTTTTAATCAGCCTTGCTGCCGTCTGGCTAAGTACGCAGCAAATTCTGCGGCAGCTGGGTGGCGAGCCAGCCTATGCAGTTGCTGTAGCCCGGCAGGTGGCTGCCGGCGATCTTAGCCTGGATGTGCTGGTGCACGCCAAAGATCAAAACAGCCTCTTATTTGCCATGCGCCAGATGGTAGAAAAACTAAGCTCTATTGTTATCGCCCTGAGAAATGCAACAGAGGAGACTTACAGCTCATCTTCAGAAGTAGCAAGTGCCGCACAACTAGTCTGCAAGAACACCAGCATCAATGCCGACATCCTGAGAGAAAGCAGCATATCGATTGATAACCTCAGTATTCATACCAGCCAGAACACGCATACCGCACACATTACCGACTCGATGGCACGTCAATCCACGCTGGATGCGCGCAGCGGTTGTGAGTCGGTACAAAAAACCACCTTAGCCATGCGAAAAATTGCTAAGGAGATTCAAATCATTGACGATATTGCCTATCAAACTAATTTACTGGCCTTAAATGCAGCCATTGAAGCGGCCCGGGCAGGCGCAAATGGTAAAAGCTTTGCTGTGGTCGCGGCTGAAGTCAGAAAGCTGGCAGAGCGCTGCCAGCTGGCCGCGCAAGAGATTGGCGACTTATCCCAGAGCAGCGTACAGCTTGCTGAAACCGCTGGCGAACAGCTCAACAAAATAGAGCCATCCATTAGAAAAACCGCCGACCTGGTTCAGGAAATCGCCGCCAACAGCCACGAACAAAGCCATGAGCTTGAGCTGATCAACCAGAATATTGGCGAAGTATCACAGCGCGTAGCAACCAACGCAGCTGCATCTGAGCAGCTGTCTGCCACAGCTGAACAACTGAGCAATCAGGCCCGCCAGGTGCAAACGATGCTGGCATTTTTTAAAATTAAACGATTTTAAACAGTGCTTGCCAAAAACCAGCTTGCTCACAGCGGGGACTCAGCTGCTGACTTAATCTTCAAACGTAAAAAAGGCAGCCGAAGCTGCCTTTTTTATCACCACACTAAAGCTTAGTGACCACGCTTTTTGAGCTTGTCGATCACGGCAAGTTTTGCTACCGCTTCCACCAGCTCGGCCTGAGCCATCGCAAAGTCCATCGATGAACCGTGGTTCTTTAATGCTTCTTCGGCGCGGCGTTTGGCGTCCAGCGCCTTGGCTTCGTCGATGTCTTTACCGCGGATGGCAGTATCTGCCAGCACAGTAACCACATGAGGCTGCACTTCTAACATGCCGCCTGAAACATAAAGAATCACTTCTTCATCGCTATTGGCAACTTTGATGCGCACCGCTCCGGGCCTCACACGAGTGAGTAGTGGGGCGTGACGCGGCAGAATACCAATTTCACCTTTTTCGGCAGGTGCCGAGATAAACTCAGCCACGCCGGAGTAAATCAGTGCTTCTGCGCTTACCACGTCCACATGCATTGTCATTGCCATGGCACTAATCCTTATTGCATGGTCTTGGCTTTTTCAACCGCTTCTTCGATGCTGCCTACCATGTAGAAGGCTTGCTCCGGAAGATGGTCGTAATCGCCATTAAGAATGCCCTTGAAGCCCTTGAGGGTTTCTTTCAGTGGCACGTATTTGCCTGGGGAACCAGTAAATACTTCGGCCACATGGAAAGGCTGTGACAAGAAACGTTGGATCTTACGTGCGCGGGATACCGACAATTTGTCTTCAGGAGACAATTCATCCATACCCAGAATCGCAATAATATCCTGCAGTTCTTTGTACTTTTGCAGTGTTTGCTGCACACCACGGGCAACAGCGTAATGCTCTTCACCCACAACTTGCGGATCAAGCTGACGCGATGTTGAATCGAGTGGATCAACCGCAGGGTAGATACCCAGGGAGGCGATGTCACGCGAAAGAACAACGGTTGCGTCCAAGTGAGCAAATGTTGTTGCTGGCGAAGGATCGGTCAAGTCATCCGCAGGCACGTAAACGGCCTGAATCGAAGTGATCGAACCTGTCTTGGTCGAAGTAATACGCTCTTGCAGAGCACCCATTTCTTCAGCCAGAGTAGGTTGATAACCCACGGCAGAAGGCATACGGCCCAAGAGAGCAGATACTTCAGTACCAGCCAGTGTGTAGCGGTAGATGTTATCTACGAAGAACAGAATGTCACGACCTTCATCACGGAAGTGCTCGGCCATAGTCAGACCAGTCAGCGCTACGCGCAGACGGTTGCCTGGTGGCTCGTTCATCTGACCGTAAACCATCGCCACTTTATCAAGAACGTTAGAGTCCTTCATTTCGTGGTAGAAGTCGTTACCTTCACGGGTACGCTCACCTACACCAGCAAACACGGACAGACCCGAGTGAGCTTTAGCGATGTTGTTGATCAGTTCCATCATGTTAACGGTCTTACCCACACCCGCACCGCCGAACAGACCAACCTTACCACCCTTAGCAAACGGGCAAATCAAGTCAATAACCTTGATACCTGTTTCTAACAGATCAATAGATTGGTTCAGTTCATCGAACTTAGGTGCAAGTTGGTGAATAGCGCGCTTGCTTTCGCTTTTCACTTCACCGGCTTCATCAATCGGGTTACCGAGCACATCCATGATGCGGCCCAGTGTAGCGTTACCTACTGGCACCGAAATCGGTGCGCCAGTACCGCTCACCAACATGCCGCGCTTCAGGCCGTCAGTAGTACCCATTGCAATCGCACGCACTACGCCATCACCGAGCTGTTGCTGTACTTCCAGCGTCAGGTCGGTTGCGTCGAGCTTGATTGCGTCATACACCTTGGGCAGGCTGTCGTGTGGGAATTCCACGTCAACAACCGGGCCAATGATTTGTACGATTTTACCTTGGCTCATCGTTATTCCTAAATCCCAGTTAATCCGTTGTGCGTCAGGGCCTTACACCGCTGCCGCGCCAGAAACGATTTCGGAGAGTTCCTTCGTAATCGCTGCTTGACGGGTTTTGTTGTAAAGGAGCTGCAGATCGCCGATCACATTGTCTGCGTTATCAGTCGCCGCTTTCATCGCCACCATACGGGCCGCTTGCTCAGAAGAAATGTTTTCCGCTACGGCCTGGTAAACCAGTGCCTCAATGTAACGGCTCATTAATTCGTCGATCACAGTCTTCGCATCCGGCTCAAACAGGTATTCCCAGTTGTAGCCTTTTTTAGGCTCGCCAAATGCGTTGTCTGATAACGGCAGCAGCTGTTCAATCACTGGCTCTTGCTTCATGGTATTCACGAAGCGGGTGTAAACGAGGTGTACTTCGTCTACTTCACCAGCAACAAAGGCGTCGATCATGACTTTGATCGGGCCAATCAGCTGCTCAAGGTGCGGGGTATCGCCGAGTCCGTGCGCAGAGGATAAAACCTTTGCGCCGTAACGGTTCATAAACCCGATACCTTTGTTACCGATTGCGGTTACAGAGGTTTCTACGCCGTCCTGATGCCAATCCTTCATACGGTTCACGGCCAGACGCAGGGAGTTGGTGTTTAAACCACCACACAGCCCCTTGTCTGAAGTAATCGTAATCAGGCCCGCACGCTTAACAACGTCGCGCTTTTGCAAATAAGGATGCGTGTAATCAACAAAGGCAGCGCTCAGGTGGGCAGCCACATTACGGATTTTTTCACCGTAAGGGCGTGCCGCTTTCATGCGTTCCTGAGCCTTGCGCATTTTTGATGTCGCAACCATTTCCATAGCACGGGTGATCTTTTGCGTATTTTTTACGCTCTTGATCTTTGTCCGAATTTCTTTACCGCTTGCCATGATTTGATCCTTGTCTCAACGTATCAAATCAATACGCGGCGCTGGCCTTGAAGCCTTCCACTGCTTTAACGATCACTTTTTCGTCATCAGAAGCCAGGTCACCCTTGTCTTCGATACGAGCCAGTACGTCTGCGTGGTTAGCCTTGAGGTCAGCCAAGAATGCAGCTTCAAACGCCAGTGCTTTTTCAACTTTGATGTCATCAAACACACCTTTGTTGATCAGCAGCAGCGTGATCGACAGCTCAGACACTTTCAACGGGCTGTATTGAGCCTGTTTCATCAGTTCTGTAACCATCTTGCCGCGCTCAAGTTGCTTACGTGTTGCTTCGTCCAGATCAGAAGCGAACTGCGCAAACGCAGCCAGTTCACGATACTGAGCCAGAGCCAGACGTACACCACCACCGAGCTTTTTAATCACTTTGGTCTGCGCTGCACCACCAACACGAGAAACCGAAATACCAGCATTCATCGCCGGGCGAATACCCGCGTTGAACAAGTCAGTTTCCAGGAAAATCTGACCGTCAGTAATCGAAATCACGTTAGTTGGAACGAATGCAGAAACGTCACCTGCCTGGGTTTCAATGATAGGCAGAGCGGTTAAAGAACCGGTCTTACCTTTCACTGCACCGTTAGTCAGTTTTTCTACTTCTGCTTCGTTGATGCGGGAAGCACGTTCCAGCAGACGCGAGTGCAGGTAGAACACATCGCCCGGGTACGCTTCACGGCCCGGAGGACGGCGCAGTAACAGGGAGATTTGACGGTAAGCTACAGCTTGCTTGGACAAATCGTCATAAACGATCAGAGCGTCTTCGCCGCGGTCGCGGAAGTATTCACCCATCGTGCAACCGGAGTATGCAGCGATGTATTGCAGAGCAGCAGCTTCAGAAGCAGCAGCAGCAACCACAATGGTGTGACCCATCGCGCCGTGCTCTTCCAGCTTGCGCACTACGTTGGCAATCGAAGAAGCTTTTTGGCCAATCGCAACATAAATACATGTCACGCCTGTGCCTTTCTGGTTGATGATCGCGTCCAGAGCAACGGCAGTTTTACCGGTCTGACGGTCACCAATGATCAGCTCGCGCTGACCACGACCTACTGGCACCATAGTATCAATAGACTTGATACCGGTTTGCAGTGGTTGCGACACAGATTGGCGGGCAATAACGCCCGGCGCAATTTTTTCGATTGGTGCAGATTCTGTTGTACCCAATGGGCCTTTACCGTCGATAGGCTGGCCAAGAGAGTTAACAACACGACCAATCAATTCACGGCCGACTGGAACTTCCAGAATACGGCCGGTACATTTGACTTCGTCGCCTTCTTGAATGTGCTTGTAATCACCAAGCACAACGGCACCAACGGAATCACGCTCTAAGTTGAGCGCAAGACCGAAGGTATTACCCGGGAATTCCAGCATTTCGCCCTGCATAGCCTCTGACAGGCCGTGCACACGAACGATACCGTCTGTTACGGAAACTACAGTACCTGTGGTACGTGTTTCTGCTGCAGTCGATAAATTCTGGATCCGAGCTTTAATCAGTTCACTGATTTCGGACGGATTAAGTTGCATGATTTCTCCTAACTCTTCAGGCTCGAGGCGAGAGCGGTTAGCTTGCCGCGGACAGATGCGTCTACGACCAGATCACCTACCGTCACCTTCACGCCCCCGATGAGTTCCGGGTTAACGCTGACTTGGGCCGTGACCTTGCGGTGCAGCTGTTGGGATAAAGTTGCGGATAATTCAGCAACCTGGGTATCGGTCAAAGCAAAAGCAGATTCGATGCTGGCTTCAACTTCGCCTGCATCTGCTGCCTTGTACTCTTCAAATAGCTCTGCCACCGCCGGTAGGACGGTGAAGCGGCGATTTTCAAGTACAGCATCGATGAAGTTTTGTACTTCAGCGCTTTGCTGACCACCCAATAATCCAAGCAACAGCTCCTTAACCTGAGCCACGGAAAACTTTGGATTAGCTACTACTTCCAGCGCCAGCTCGTTGCCTGCAATCAGGGCGAGCTGAGCCAGCACATCAGACCATAAAGGTAAGGTGCCGGTTTCTTTGGCCAGACGAAAAATAGCTACGGCGTAGGGTCTTGCGACGGTAATGAGTTCTGCCATGACGCTCTTACAGTTCCGCTTTGATGGATGCTAACAACTCGGCATGGGCATTTGCATCAACTTCGCGGCGCAGAATTTGTTCAGTACCTTGTAGTACCAAACCTGCAACCTGCTGACGCAAGGCTTCTTTTACCTGTTGAATTTGCTGGTCAATTTCCGCTTGAGCGCCGGCAACAAGGCGTTCGCCCTCTGCCTTTGCATGGCCCTTGGCTTCTTCAACCAATTGCGCGCCACGCTTTTCAGCTTGCGCAATGATTTCGGCTGCGTGCTGCTTTGCTTCGCGAAGCTTGTCAGCCGCTGCTTTCTCGGCCAGTTCAAGATCTTGCTTGGCACGATCAGCAGAAGCTAAACCGTCGGCGATACGCTTAGCACGCTCGTCCATAATCTGGGTCAGCGGAGGCCACACGAATTTCATCGTGAAGATGACCAAGATCGCAAATGTGATCATTTGGCCAAAAAGCGACAGATTAATATCCACGCTGATGTCCTCCTAAAAGACGGGCTAGATTACTTAGCAACGAGGCTCAGCAGCGGAGTCAGGAACGGGTTGTTGAATGTGTAAAGCATAGCAACACCAACGCCGATCATCGAGATAGCATCTAACAGACCAGCAATAATGAACAGCTTAGTTTGCAGAACCGGGATCATTTCTGGCTGACGTGCAGCAGATTCTAAGAACTTACCGCCAAGCAGAGCAAAACCAAGTGCAGTGCCGATAGCAGCTAAACCGATGATGATCGCGGCAGCGATTACAGTCATGCCTTGAACGCTAGCAATTACTTCTGGTGCAACCATTTCTAATATCTCCAAGAGGAAGGTTGGGTAAAACAAGGGGAAAGCAAAACACTTATAGCGGCCAGCCTGGGCTGGCCGAATAAATTAATGATCTTCAACCGCAAGGCTGAGATAAACGATAGACAACATCATAAATACAAAGGCTTGCAGGGTAACCACCAGGATGTGGAAGATCGCCCATGGCGCGCCCAGAACCCACTGCGCCCAGAATGGCAGCAGTGCGATCAGAATAAAGATCAGCTCACCGGCATACATATTGCCGAACAAACGCAGAGATAAAGAAATTGGTTTTGCAATCAATTCAACCAGTTGCATCATCAGATTGAATGGGGAAAGCAAAATCTTGGCAACAAGGCCTTCAGCATGAAACGGTGCGGTAACCAGTTCTGTTAACCAGCCTGCCAAGCCTTTAGACTTGATGGAGAAGCCAATAATCATCAGCAATACAGACAATGACATTGCAAAAGTCTGATTTACGTCAGCCGTAGGCACAACGCGCAGCTTCTCAATACCAAATACGTGTAAACCAATCCAAGGCAAGAGATCAACTGGCAAGAAGTCCATGGCGTTCATCAAAAACACCCAGCAGAAAATCGTCAGGCTAAATGGGCCAATTACTTTTGATTTACCGTGGAATGCATCTTTGATCTGGGTATCCACCATCTCAACGATCATTTCTACGAAATTTTGCAAGGGGCCTGGCACGCCAGCGGTCGCTTTACGTGCGGCAAATGCGAAAATACCGACAAACAGGAAGCCTAAAACAAGAGCCACCCAGAATGTATCCAGGTGAAAACCATTGGCGGCCTGATTAAAGGACAAATGGTGCTGGATATACTCGGTAGCGTTAGCGGGTGCGTGATGTTCAGTCATGTTATTTTTTGCCGTCAAATTTTATCAAAAGCCCAAACCAAAAGGCACTGGTGGTGGCAAGATAACCCACAAACGTCCATGGCCAATCTGCCTTTCGGTACAAAATGAACAACGCCGCAAAAGCGACGAGTGTACAAACCAACTTGCACATTTCTGCAGCAAAGTGCTGCTTGAGAAGTACTGCTGGCGGAGCGAATTCAATGCGATATGCAATGGCTGCGTATAAAACACTGCCCATCACCGCAATAAATCCGCCCAGTAAACTTGAAATTGCCGGATTTTGTCCCAAGATCAAGAAGAGGAGGAGAGCCGTACTGATGGCGATTCCAATCTTTAGCCGGATGATGCCCCGAACCTGTGCTTTCCCGATCATTACTTCACCACTGGGGAAAAACCCCGCGATTATACTGACCTGATTTGTGTTGCGTCAATTTTACCTATTGATCTTTTTAGTAAAATTTACTTGTCATTCAATTTGTGCAAGAGTATTGGCGGGATAAGCTTTCGCCAAACTTGGTGCATTCTAGTCAGAACTTTGTTACATCTTGCTAAGCAAGCCATCCAATTGTTCCGGGCTGTTGTATTCGATTGTAATCCGGCCACTTCCCTGCTTTCCGGCCTTAATAGACACCCTGGCACCTACCCTTGTTGATAATTCTGCGGCTAATTCAGAAAGCCGTGGGTCTGCTTGCTTTACTGGCTTTTCTGGCACAGCTTCTTGTTGTTTTTTGACCAAAGCCTCGGTTTCTCTGACCGACAAGCCCTTCAGAATGACCATCCTTGCCGTATCCAGCTGCAATAAATCATCCAAAGGCAACAGGGCGCGAGCATGCCCCATACTCAGCTGATCGGCCATTAGCATCTTCCGCAGTGGCTCGGACAAACTTAATAGTCTTAATAAGTTTGAAACGCTGGCGCGTGATTTACCTACTGCAGTGGCTGCCGCTTCATGCGTCATGCCAAATTCTTCGATCAGGCGCGAAATGCCTAATGCTTCTTCAAGCGGGTTTAAATTTTCACGCTGGATATTTTCAATCAGGGCCATTGCCAAAGCAGCTTCATCGGCAATTTCACGCACTAATGCGGGTATTTCTACTAAGCCAGCTTTAATCGATGCACGCCAGCGGCGCTCCCCTGCAATGATTTCGTACTTGTCCAGCCCGATTGGCCGTACCAGAACGGGCTGCATCAGCCCTTGGGCTCGAATCGAATCAGCAAGTTCCTCTAAAGCCGTTTCATCCATCTGCAAGCGGGGCTGATACTTACCCGGCTGCAGAGAAACAATCGGCAAATTTTGCAAGGAATCCTGACTATCCCCCATCAGCGCATCTAAACCGCGTCCAAGTCCTTTCATTTTCATGCTGTGGGAGTCTCTTCAAGCAGGTTGTGACGAGCCAGCAACTCTTCGGCAAGCTGAAGATACGCCAGTGCACCTTTGGAGTTTTTGTCGTAGGACAAGATTGGGCGACCATATGAAGGCGCCTCAGCCAGACGAATATTGCGTGGTATAACCGTATGGTAAAGTTTACTGGTGTAATGCTTAATGAGCTGATCTGACACTTGCTGGGCCAAAGTTGAGCGCGGATCAAACATAGTTCGCAAGAGGCCTTCGATTTCAATTTTACGATTCATCGACTGCTTTACGCGCTTCAGTGTATTCACCAGATCAGACAGGCCTTCCAGCGCGTAATACTCACACTGCATCGGAATCAATACCGCATCCGCAGCCACAAGGCCATTCAGCGTAAGTAAAGTCAGCGCGGGCGGACAATCTAAAATAATGTAATCGTACTGATCAGCAACTTGCGCTAAAGCATCTTTCAGCCGCGACTCTCTGTGCTCCTGATTGACCAGTTCAACTTCAGCGCCCGCCAGATTGCGATTAGCTGGCAGCACATCAATGCCCGCAGATTCTGAGCGCAAAATAATATCCTGAATCGGTGTAGCGGCCAGCAAAAGGTTATAAACCGAGCTGCTTAATTTTGCCTTATCTATCCCCACGCCCATGGTGGCATTGCCCTGCGGGTCCAGATCAACCAGCAGCACTTTTCTGCCAAGATGCGCCAGACTTGCAGCCAAATTAACGGCTGTAGTGGTCTTACCTACTCCGCCTTTTTGATTGGCAATCGCCAGAATTTTCATTATTTAGCCCTTAAGTCACCCAGCAAAATGGCGGGCTTCACCCGCCCTGGCAGCCTGTCGGACTTAAGCGATCGTAGCGAGGGAAAGACCGGCTTGAGACAGATTTCATGGATTTTTAAGGCGAATAGCTGGCTATTCAACGAAAAAATGCGTGAAATATGGCCAAATCCGACTTTTCCGCAGTAGATCAGTCTTCAGTCCGACAGGCTGTCTAGTATGTATTACACCTTAACCACATGCACTAAATGGCGTTCTGCATCGATTCCCGGCACTTTTAAATGATCCACAGCCGTTACTTTTACTGTTTCAGGTAAGTGTGCAATTTCTTCAAAAGGGTAAACCCCTTTCAAAGCAGCCCACTCCCCTTCCGGCGCTAACAGGTGCTGAGTGAGTTTTACAAACTCGGCCAATTCAGCAAAAGCGCGTGAAGTAATAATCTGAAATGGCGCTTCAGGTTTATAAAGCTCTACGCGCTCGGTCAGCACCGTAACATTAGTGAGTTTTAACTCAGCAATCACCTGACGCAAAAACGTCGTTTTTTTATGATTTGAATCGAGCAAAAACAACTGCCAGTCTGGCCGAACAATAGCCAATGGAATACCAGGCGTACCAAAGCCCGAGCCTACATCCAGAATACGAATCTTATCTTTAGCCTCGCCCTTAAAATGAGGCAAAGGCGCAAGTGAATCCAGCAAATGATGCGAAACCATGCGCTCCGGCTCGCGAATTGCCGTCAGGCTGTAGGTTTTATTCCACTTTGCAATCAGCGCCACATAGGCCAGCAGGCTGACCGATTGTGCTGTTGATAAATCAATTTTTAGCTCGGCAAGGCCAGTGGCCAGCTCAGAAAACATGGAATCAGTAGCAGTCATTCTTTACCTTTTTCAAGCAGTTGCTTTTTCTTTAAATGAACCAGCATTAAAGCGATGGCCGCTGGGGTAATACCAGAAATTCTGGAAGCCTGACCCATGGTTTCCGGCTTATGTTTAATCAGCTTTTGCTGCACTTCTTTGGATAAGCCCGATACATCGGTGAAATCCAGATCTGCGGGCAGCATGAATTCTTCCAGATTATCGCGGTTAGCCACTTCAGATTGTTGCCGCTCGATATAACCCTGATATTTCAGCTGAATCTCAACCTGCTCGGCCACAAGCGGGTCTTCTACTGCTGGTTTGGCAATGTCCATAGTCATCAGGCTATCGTAAGAGACCTGCGGGCGGCGTAGTAAATCGGCCAGCGTGTATTCACGCTCAATCGCCTTACCCAACACACGCTCTGCATCAGCCACTGCAAGAATACGTGGATTTACCCATGTCGTGCGCAAGCGTTCCAATTCTAAATCAATTGCATCGCGTTTTTTGCAGAAAGCGTCCCACTGCGCATCGCCAATCAGGCCCAGCTCACGGCCTTTTTCAGTCAGGCGTAAATCGGCATTGTCTTCACGCAATTGCAGGCGGTATTCGGCACGGCTGGTAAACATGCGGTAAGGCTCGGTCACGCCATTGGTTACCAGATCATCAGCCAGCACACCAAGGTATGCTTCATTGCGTTTTGGTGTCCACGCGTCTTTTTCACGCACATAGAGACCCGCATTTAAGCCTGCCAGCAAGCCTTGCGCGGCGGCTTCTTCATAACCCGTAGTGCCATTAATTTGCCCGGCAAAGAATAAACCGGCAATGCTTTTGGTTTCGAAGCTGGCTTTTAAATTACGCGGATCATAGTAATCGTATTCAATGGCGTAGCCCGGGCGCAAAATGTGCGCGTTTTCCATACCCGCAATCGAGCGCACGGCGGCCAGCTGAATATCAAACGGCAAGCTGGTTGAAATACCGTTTGGATAATATTCGTGTGTATCTAAGCCTTCAGGCTCTAAGAAAATCTGGTGGCTGTCTTTGTCGGCAAAGCGATTAATTTTATCTTCGATACTTGGGCAATAGCGCGGGCCAACGCCTTCAATTTTGCCGGTAAACATCGGGCTGCGATCAAAACCGCTGCGAATAATCTCATGCGTTTTAAGATTGGTGTGCGCCATCCAGCAAGGCAATTGCTTGGGGTGCATGCCCAGATTACCGCGTACCGAAAATACCGGCTCAGGCGTATCACCGTATTGCGCTTCAAGCACCGAGAAATCAATCGACCGGCCATCAATCCGTGGAGGGGTACCGGTTTTCAAACGGCCAACGGGTAAGTCTAAGTCGCGTAAACGTGCCGCAAGAGTGACCGAAGCAGGATCACCAGCACGGCCACCCACGTGGTTTTCTAAGCCGACGTGAATTTTACCAGAAAGGAAAGTTCCGGCAGTCAGCACCACCGCACCAGCTTCAAAACGAATGCCGATTTGGGTAATCACGCCAGTGACGCGATCGCCATCTAAAGTCAGATCATCCACAGCCTGCTGGAATAAATCCAGATTCGGCTGGTTTTCCAGCATATGACGCACCGCTGCTTTATAGCGAACACGGTCTGCCTGCGCGCGCGTGGCGCGAACAGCAGGGCCTTTACTGGAATTGAGTGTTTTAAACTGAATGCCGCCAAAATCTGTCGCCAGCGCCATTGCGCCGCCTAAAGCATCCACTTCTTTGACCAAATGCCCCTTACCAATCCCGCCAATCGACGGGTTGCAGGACATCTGCCCAAGGGTTTCAATATTGTGCGTCAGCAGCAGGGTTTTGTTACCCATGCGGGCGGCCGCCAACGCAGCCTCAGTCCCGGCGTGTCCGCCGCCGACAACAATCACGTCGTATCGAGTAGGATAAAGCATAGCGTTGAGCATCCAGCAAGCAAAGGGGCAAGATTTTACGCCGTATTAGCCCTGACGACTATCGCGAAGCGATGAGTGCCTGTGCAAAAACGCCCCCAGCGCATTGTAGCAATACCCCGGAAGACGTTTATGCCAGCGCTTAAAACACAAACGCCCCGATTTTACGGGGCGTTTCACGAGGAACAGTTACAAGCCTAAAATCTGTCCTGTGGATAAAGCACAATTAACTGAAAAATAAATACCAGCTGCATATCATTTTGAATGATCATGCGCCTTTAACGCCACCACCGGCCAGTCTTTACAACACACCAAACTCACGAGCCGCCTCTAAAGCCGCCCCCACAATACCCGCATCATTTTTAAGCTCTGCAGGCACCACAGGGAAACGTAAATCTGTAAGCTCCGGAATAAATTTCTCGTGCTTTTTACTGATGCCTCCGCCAATAATCAATAAATCAGGCGATAACAGTAATTGTAAATGCTGAACATATTCATTTAAACGCTGGCTGTATTCTTTCCATTTTAAATTTAAATCGTCTTTTACTTTTCCCGAACAGTATTTCTCGGCAATTTCATTATTTTTAAAAATTAAATGGCCAAATTCTGTATTGCTGATTAATTTACCATCAACAATTAAAGCGCTGCCAATGCCTGTGCCTAAAGTAATAACCAGCACTTTGCCCGCTTTCCCTTTGGCAGCGCCAAAAATCCCTTCCGCGAGGCCCGCAGCATCCGCGTCATTAATCAGCTTTAAAGGTAAGCCTGTCACCTGAGATAAAATATCCTGAGCTGGCGCATTAAGCCATGAAGCATCGACATTTGCCGCCGACAGGGTTACGCCGTTGTGCACAATGGCCGGAAAAGTACAGCCAATCGGGCCTTGCCAGTTAAACTGATCAACCAGCTGCTTAACAACAGCGCCCACGGCTTCTGGTGTGGCTGGCTGAGGGGTATCAATACGCACCCGCTCGCACAATAACTCTCCCGTTTCCACATTAACCGGAGCACCTTTAATTCCTGTACCGCCAATATCAATACCCAGAACAATTTTTGCGGATGCTGTTTGCTCAGTCATTTTTCACTCTTTTTTAGATCTGTTTATTTTATCAGATGAATAAGAACAGAATTTTTATTCAAATATTATTTAGATGACTTCAGCTCTAAAAGACGCTTTTTATCTTCTTCAGCCTTAGCTTTAATATTTTCAATATCCTTCTTTTTATTTCTGTTATCTTCCTCAATATCAAAAACTTCTTTTTGTACAGAAACCAAATCTGCAGCCAGATCAGCAGGCACAACGCGATTTGCTTTTTTATGGCGGGCAATTTGTGTTTCGATCCGGGTTTTACGCGGAGTAGCATTTTGCATACGGATTGCATTAGCCGCGATGGCCGATTCCACCACGCCTATCCGCCTGTCTCTGATGAGATCTATTTCTTCAGGCTTAGAAAAAGACTGCAGCAAAGCCCGGTCTTTTCTCTGCTGCTCTTTTTGCTGCGCCTGCTCATTTTGAATTTTATCTTTCTCTTCCCTGCTCAGCACAGGTGCTGGCGTGGTCTTGACGATGCCGGATTTATTCAGCTCAGTCACACCGCTTGTTGGAGCGGTCACAGGCGGCTTATCACTGTATTGCACCCGGCCAGTCTCATCCACCCAACGATAAAGCTTGGCAGAGGCGGAAGCAGTTAATAAAGCCAGTATAAAAAATGTACTAAGACCACGCAGCATCAGATAAACCTTTTAAATTCCGTATTGATTACGGTAAGCACTTACTTTGGCCAGCTTCTCATCCATACCAGCCTGAGCACCCAAATATCCCAGTAAATCATCCAGTGAGGCGATAGGAATCACTGGAATACCAAACTGTTGTTCCACTTCCTGTACTGCTGATAATGCACCCTGGCCGCGCTCCATACGATCAAGCGCAATCAGAACACCTGCTGGCTCCGCACCTGCAGCACGAATCATATTGACCGACTCACGCACGGATGTGCCCGCAGAAATCACATCATCAATAATCATCACACGGCCTTTAAGCGGCGCGCCGACTAATACACCGCCTTCACCATGATCTTTTGCTTCTTTGCGATTAAACACAAAGGGCACATTCCGGCCTTGGGCAGCTAAAGCAACGGCAGTGGCCGATGCCAGCACAATTCCTTTATAGGCTGGCCCGAATAACACATCAAACTCTACGCCCGACGCTTGTACCGCCTGTGCATAAAATTGCGCCAGAGCACCTACCGACGCGCCATCGCTAAATAAGCCCGCATTAAAAAAGTACGGCGATTGACGGCCAGCCTTAGTGATAAAATCTCCAAAACACAGCACATTTTGCTCTACAGCAAAAGAAATAAAGTCGCGGCGAAAATCACTCATGCTGCATTTTCCTCATTTATTGATCTCAATAAAGCGAAGCATAACATTTCTTACAAAAGGACACCGAATGCGCATTATCAGTGCTAATTTAAACGGCATTCGCTCAGCTGCAAATAAGGGCTTTTTTGAATGGCTGGCAAAACAAGACGCCGATGTGGTGGCCTTGCAAGAACTTAAAGCACAAGAGGCCGATCTTTCCCAGCAAATGAAAGCGCCTGCGGGGCTAAAAGGTTTTTTTCATTATGCAGAAAAGAAGGGTTATAGCGGAGTAGGCCTTTATTGCCGCCGCGAGCCAGATCGTGTCATTACCGGCCTTGGCATTGCCGATATCGATTTTGAAGGCCGTTATTTGCAAGCCGATTTTGGCAATCTTTCGGTCGTTTCACTTTATCTGCCATCAGGCTCTTCATCCGATGAGCGCCAGCAAGTGAAGTTTTCCTTTTTGGATCGCTTTCGCCCACATCTGGAACAGCTTGCCTCGAGCGGCCGCGAAGTGGTTCTGCTCGGCGACTGGAATATCGCCCACAATGAGATTGATCTGAAAAACTGGAAAGGCAATCTTAAAAACTCCGGTTTCTTGCCGGAAGAGCGCAGCTGGCTGGGTAAGTTATTTACCGAGCTGAACTTTGTAGACGTCTGGCGCAAGCTTTACCCGGAAATCCCCGGCTACACATGGTGGAGCAACCGCGGCCAAGCCTATGCCAAAGATGTAGGCTGGCGCATCGACTACCACATCACCACCCCTGGAATTGGTGCAACGGCGCAAAGTGCTTCGGTTTATAAAGAGGAGAAATTCTCCGACCATGCCCCGCTGATTGTGGATTACGACTACCAAACTAATTAAATCAAAACCCAAATCTTGAACCACAGAGGACACGGAGTTTCACAGAGAAAACCTCAGCGGTGTTTGCATGCTCTGTGTCCTCGTTCTACTCCGTGGTTCAAAGTTTAGCGATTTATTCTGATTTAACTCTGCGTCTGCACACTTTTCTCTCTCTCTGATCCACTATTCCACGGTGCTACTTTAAACAACAGCAGCATGCCCGGGATCGCCAGCGCGGTGCAGAGGAAGAAGAAGCTAATCCAGCCCATTTGCTCAACCAACCAGCCGGTGCTGGCATTGATAAAGGTGCGGGGTACGGCAGCCAAACTAGTAAACAGCGCAAATTGGGTGGCGGTATAACGCGGATCGGTGGTTCTGGCAATGTAGGCCGTAAATGCCGCGGTGCCCAGTCCAACACCCAAGGCTTCAAATGCAATCACCATGGCCAGCGCTACTTTATCTGCACCCACGGTTGCCAGCCATGCAAAACCTAAAATGGATACAACCTGCACCACACCAAATACCCACAGAGCACGGTTAATACCCAGCTTTAACATCCACACACCGCCCACAATGCCGCCAAATACCGCAGGCCACAGTCCTGCATTTTTAGCGATGACACCGATTTCTGTTTTACTAAAACCCAACTCTAAATAAAACGGCGTAGCCAAGGCGGTGGCCATGCTGTCGCCTAATTTATATAAAAAGATAAAGGCCAGAATCCACATGGCATTACGCCAGCCATGGCGGGTCATAAACTCATGGAAAGGCTCGATTACGGCTTCACGCAGTGTTTTAGGCGGGCGAACTAATTGTGGCTCGCTGACCAAAAGTGTCATCGCAATACCCGGCAGCATAAACAAGCCAGTAATCATAAATACCTGCGCCCACGGCAGATGATCCGCCAGGATCAGAGAAAAAGCGCCGGGAATCAGGCTGGCAATGCGATAGGCATTCACATGGACCGATGTACCAAGCCCCAATTCTTCATCACTTAAAATTTCACGACGATAAGCGTCGAGCACAATATCCTGGCTGGCGCTAAAGAAGGCTAAAGCCATGGCCAAGTAAGCAATCGACCATAAATCCAGCTTGGGGTTAAATAGGCCAAATGAGGCGATTAAAACCAGCAAGGAGAGCTGGGTGAGCAACATCCAGCCACGCCGCCGCCCCAGCCCCGGCACCGCATAGCGGTCCAATAAAGGGGCCCAGATAAATTTCCATGTAAATGGGAATTGAATCAGCGCAAAAAAGCCAATCGCTTTTAAATTAACACCTTCGCTTTTTAACCACGCAGGGACTAAGTTAATCAGGATATACAGAGGTAAACCCGAGGCAAATCCGGTAAACACACAGATCAGCATGCGCCGGGAGAACAAGAGTGATTTCCAGTGAGTAGTAGTCATAGTATCTGGCGGTAAAAAAGAGGCATTACCTTACCTTAAATTCAACATTTCAAGGCCATAGCTTCGCGCATTATTAAAAAATACACAGGCTATTTTTACCAAAATGGTAAGCAAACACGCCATCTCTGGCTCTCTGCTGGTAAACCCCAATAGGACAAGCAAGAGAAATCAGGCTAATGTTAATTCAAACAATCGTTTAGAAACGCCACAATTTCGGCCTGAACGCAGCTATTAAGCACCAAGAAAAAAGATAAATCAGCTTGATTTTT
Source organism: Iodobacter violaceini (assembly GCF_011601265.1). GTDB lineage: Bacteria > Pseudomonadota > Gammaproteobacteria > Burkholderiales > Chitinibacteraceae > Iodobacter > Iodobacter violaceini. The sequence continues at coordinate 294,320 of NZ_JAAOLX010000006.1, read as the reverse complement.
AATCAATATAATTGCTGGGAAATATTCCGATGTCGACCTTTACACAGCTATTAAGCCCCCTCGATCTGGGCTTTACCACCCTTAAAAACCGCGTCCTGATGGGATCAATGCATACGGGGCTTGAAGAAGCCGCCGATGGCCCTGAACGCATGGCGGCCTTTTATGCCGAGCGGGCAAAAGGTGGCGTTGGGCTGATTGTAACGGGCGGCATTGCGCCCAATGCAGCAGGCCGCATCTATGAAGATGCAGCCATGCTGGCCGGCGAGGCCGATATTCCCCGTCATCTGCCAATTACCCAAGCCGTGCACGATGCGGGCGGCAAAATCTGTTTGCAAATTTTGCACGCCGGCCGCTATGCCTACCACACAGCCAGTGTGGCCCCGTCGGCCATTGCATCCCCGATTACGCCATTTACACCACACGCATTAACTACAGAAGAAATTGCCAGCACGATCGCCGATTTTGCTAAAACCGCTCAATTGGCACAGAGCGCGGGCTACGATGGTGTGGAAATCATGGGCTCAGAAGGTTATCTGATCAACCAATTTCTGTGCAGCCATGTCAATCAGCGTGATGACGAATGGGGAGGTGACGCAACACGCCGCCAGCGTATTGCGGTTGAAATCAGCAAAGCGGTGCGCGCGGCGGTTGGCCCCAACTTTATTGTGATTTTCCGCCTGTCTTTACTCGATTTAGTACAAGATGGCGGCACACTGGCCGAAGCCATTACCCTTGCACAGGCACTTGAAGCCGCAGGTGTCAGCCTGATCAATACCGGCATCGGCTGGCATGAAGCGCGAATTCCCACCATAGCTGCAGCCGTGCCGCGTGGTGGCTTTAGCTGGGTCACGCGCAAACTAAAAGACCATGTGTCTATCCCGCTGATCGCAGTAAACCGCATCAATACCCCGGAAATTGCCGAGCATATTTTAGCCAGCGGCGATGCGGATATGGTTTCCTTAGCACGCCCCCTCTTGGCCGACCCTGATTTTGTCAATAAAGCGGCGGGCAAGGCTGCCCATCTCATCAATACCTGTATTGCCTGTAACCAGGCATGCCTCGACCATGTATTTGAAGGCAAAGCGGCCTCTTGCCTGGTTAACCCCCGCGCCTGCCGCGAAACTGAATTCCCGATTGCCGCCAAAACCCAGCAAGCCAAGCGCATTGCCGTGATAGGCGCGGGCCCAGCCGGATTATCTTGCGCCACTGCAGCAGCCAGCCGCGGCCACAAGGTCACGCTGTTTGAAGCAAGCGCTGCCATTGGCGGCCAGTTTGGTATTGCCCAGCACATCCCTGGCAAAGAAGAATTCACCGAAACGCTGCGCTACTACCGTAATCAGCTCGATTACCTTGGGGTCAGTGTAAAACTCAATCACTTTGCCAAAGCAGCCGAGCTGACTGGTGAATTTGATGAAATCGTGATCGCCAGCGGCGTAAAACCGCGTGTGCCGGATATTGCAGGCATCGCTCACCCCTGCGTGGTTTCCTACCCAGCCCTGCTGCGTGGAGAAGTAAAACCCGGCAAAAAAATTGCGATTATTGGCGCAGGCGGTATTGGCGTAGATACAGCGGTGTTTTTATCTGAAACCCACAGCGATCTTAGCCCTGCAGACAACTTTATCCGCGACTGGGGTATTGATTCCAGCATGAAGAGCGCTGGCGGCTTAGCCAAACCCGCTATGCAGCCTAGTGGCCGCGAAATCTGGCTGTTAAAACGCAGCAAGGGCAAGCCTGGCAGCGGCCCCGGCAAGACCACGGGCTGGGTTCACCGCGCCACCTTGCAACTGCGCGGCGTAAACCTGCTCGGATCCGTTGAATACCTGAAAATCGACGATGCAGGCCTGCATATCAGGCAGAATAATGAAGAGATCTGCCTTGAAGTCGATCAAATCGTGCTTTGCGCCGGGCAGGAATCTGTAACAACGCTTTGGGATGAACTCAGTGCAAGCGGTGCACCAGTGCACCGCATTGGCGGAGCGCTGCTTGCTGGCGAAGTAGACGCCAAACGCGCCATTGCCGAGGGCTTTAATCTGGCTATGGGGTTTTAAATTATTCAAGCCCCTCAAAAAAACCCATCGTCCTTAGGGCGATGGGTTTTTTATGCACTTCAATATGAGAGTAAGGACGTGGACACAGCCAATATTCAACAGCTGAATCGTGAGCTGATTTAAATACATTTACACAACAAGATCACAATGGATTTGCAGGCTTTCAGTTAAATTTAAGTGAATTCGAAAACCCTCTTTAATAAGGGCCTCTTTCACCTGACACAGCGGAAGTGCGTATCGCTCCACCCGGCGTTTTTGCCAAAACAAAGGCGTAAACACGCTCAGAGGCAATAGCCGTACACGACGCCCATGCAGAAGAAAGGACACATCAATATGTGTGCCATCCACGTCGTGGCCATTACTTCCAAAAATGGCAGCGATCTCACCTTGCCTGCTGGAGTAAAGAAAGCGAAAAGCGCTGATACCCAGAGCACGAAACTTATTGCGGGCAAAACCAAGCTGAGATTCTTTTTTTTCGTATGCCCGGGTCAAAATCAAACCAATATGCTCAGGTAAATTCGTCTGAATTCGCTGCAATTTGCTAAATGCATCTGAATCTACCTGCACCTGCTGAGCAGGCCACCGCGGCCTGATTTGCACATTGGCATAAACACCGCGATTAAGAGTAAGTAAAGTCAAATTCAGCGCCTTTAATTAGAAGCACAATGAAGCCATGTTAATAATCAGGCGCCCTGCTTTGGCATCAAAAACCACAGAATCAAATATACAAAAATGCCTGGAAATGCGGCTGAAAGACAAGACACAATCACAAAAATCAACCGCAGCTTGCCCGAACCTATTCCCAGATAATCTGCCAGCCCGCCCATTACCCCTGCAATCCATTGATCATCGCGGCTTCTGCGTAAGACTTTATTCATGGTTTCTTCCTCGTTAATCCTGCGGTTTAACTTCTGACTCACAAAAAATATCACGTTTCCGTACGATCAATAATCAAACAAATACCTCAATCAAACTGTATCGCTCCAGCAAAGCCCCAAAGGCAACGCTGAAGGAGCAAACAGATAATGCAAAACCCTGCGCTGGCTTGTACCTGATGATTTTGAAGATGAATGCAAAAGTAAAGGCCGCATCAGCAATGCGCTGCCTGCGTCTGCCACACAGACGGTTTCTTGCCGACGGGCATTGGCAGCATCCTCTGCCGTCACCAAGCCCTGCAAATGCGATCCTGGCACAAGACGCAGCGGGCCATCCTCTGCCCCGCAGCTATCAAGATGTATCCTCACCGCAATCAGCTGCTGCAATACCTCCACAGGGGCTTGTACATACAACTGGTCTTCTTTAACTGACCAACCCTGTAATGCCGGATGCTCAATACGCTTTGCCACAGGAATACTTAAATCCTGATGCACTGCGACAAGCCAATTGCGGGAAGCAGATTTTTCAAAAAAGGTGCACTGCACCGCAACCATGCCAGACAACAATGATGACAAAGCCGGATGCTGGCGGATTTTTACAGCCAGAGAGCGGCACCCGTCCTGCAATAATAAACGCCGCGTACCGGCAGAGGCACAACGCATTGTTTCAATCTGCCCGGCAATGGCTCTGCATTCAGCAGGGCTGAATATGGCAGAAACCAAAGCAAAACCATCACGCTCAAAAGCATTCATATTTATCTTTGTTTGCAAGATACTTTAACAGCCAGCTTACCATCACTCCGTATTTAAACAAAAAAACCCGCCATCACTGGCGGGTTTTTATAGAACATTAAGCTTTTATTTTGCTAAGGCACTAGCAACATCACCGGCCTGTTGCCCCACAATCAGGTGGAATACTTGTTCACCCTGTGGCATCACGCCTTCTACCCCCGCTGCTTTTAAAGCGGCTTCATCAAGACGTGAAGCATCTGCAAGCTCTACACGTAAACGAGTACCTGCAATGGCTTCCAGCTTGCGGATATTGGCAATACCACCCAATGCCGCCTGAATTTGCATGGCTTTACCGTTGATATCGCCTGAGGAAGTTGCTGCCGCCGCCTGCACGCCCGCTGTTGCGGCTTGTTGCACAGGAGCAGTCACTGCATCCGCTTCAGGGCCAGCTACTTTCAGGTAATTAACCATATCGGATTTCAGATTGTCTGATTGCGTACCAAAAATAGCCTGAATACCATTGCCCACCACCATCACACCGGCAGCGCCCATGGCTTTCAGCTTTGGCTGGTTCACTTTCGAGATATCTTTAACCGAAATACGCAAACGGGTAATACATGCATCCAGACCACTGATATTGCTGCGACCACCAAATGCCAGCACTAATTCACGTGCACGACCATGCTCGCTGCTATCCACAACATGTTCTTCTGCAGTTTCGTCTTCACGGCCCGGCGTTTTCAGATTGAGTTTCACAATCACAAAACGGAATACCGAGTAGTAAATCGCTGCGTAAACCGCGCCCAGAGGCAGAATTAACCACCAGTTTTGCGCGTATTTACCCAAAGCGTTAAACATCAGGAAGTCGATACCACCTTGCGAGAAGCTAAAGCCCATATGGATATTGAGCGAGTTAGCAACAAACTGGGTAGATGCAGCCAGGAAAGCATGAATAACGTAGAGCTGTGGAGCTACAAACAAGAAAGCAAATTCAATTGGCTCGGTAATACCCGTCATAAATGAAGTCAGCGCAGCTGAAATCATAATACCGCCGATCTTTACGCGGTTTTCAGGTTTAGCCGTATGCCAAATTGCAACTGCAGCCGCTGGCAAACCAAACATTTTGAACAAGAACGCACCAGACAAGATACCGGCAGTAGGATCACCCGCAAAGAAGCGTGCAATATCGCCATGAACAGCAGGCTTGCCATCCACCACGTAACTACCGATTTCAAAGAAGAACGGTACATTCCAGATATGATGCAGACCAAACGGCACCAGCATCCGTTCTACAAAACCATAAAGCGTTGCAGCGATACGCGGATCAGCATACGCAGCCCATTGCGAGAAGCTTTTAATCACGCCCTGGATCGGAGGCCAGATCAGCGACAAGATCACGCCAACAAAAATCGCGGCGATACCGGTTGCAATCGGCACAAAACGCTTACCTGCAAAGAAGCCAAGGTAAGGGGGCAACTCGATACGATAGTATTTGTTGAACAGGCCAGCTGCCAGAGCACCAGCGATAATCCCGCCAAATACGCCGGTTTCCATTGCCTTCATGCCCATGACCATCGCTGGCTCTGTGCCCAGCACAGGGGCCATTACGCCCATCGTTGCCAGCAGCACAACATAACCTACAACAGCCGCAATAGCAGCAACGCCATCATTTTCGGTTAAGCCCAGCGCTACACCAATTGCAAAAATCAGCGCTAAGTTACCAAAAATCGCGCCACCACCCGCTGCCATCAGGTGTGAGACCACATCCGGCAAGAAGGAAAAATTGGATGCACCAAATCCAAGCAACAGGCCAGCAACCGGCAATACTGACACCGGTAACATCAGCGACTTGCCGATTTTCTGTAAGAATGCAAATGCGTTCTTAAACATAATTTCTCCGTACGACCCAGCTCAGGCGCAAAAAGCCGCCAGGGCATCAATCAAGATTAAGACAGGATTTCCATATAACGCGGTGCTTCAGGGCCAATCAGCAAATGATAGACATGATTTGCAAAAGGCATCACAGCTAATACACCAGCCTGCTGTAAACGCCCTGCATCAAAACGGCTCTCATCGATCAAATCCACCCTTAAACGAGTCAAAGCCACAGTTTCTAAGGAGCGAATATTGCTCCATCCACCAAGGGCTGCCACCAACAGAATAGGAAAGCTATCGCTCATTGTATTTACTTTTTCCACTGTTAATTCTCACGTATGACATGTAATACCACAATCCATAGAATACCGCATGAACCGTGAAGCAAGACATTGACCTATACGCTTGACAAAACAGGCCGCTTCCGGCCTGTTTTCAGCATAATTTAATCTGTTATTTGCTGGGCTAAACGGGCACGAACTTCAGCTACAGTACCCATTTGCAATACTTCTGCAGCCAGCTTCTGGCATTCCACTTTTGAAAGTTTACGTACCAGCGCTTTCACAGCAGGGATAGCAGGAACGCTCACCGACAACTCATCAACGCCCATACCAATCAGTAATGGAACTGCAGCCGGGTCAGATGCAATACCACCGCAAACACCAACCCACTTACCATGGGTGTGCGCGCCTTTTACTGTGTTGGCAATCAAACGTAATACGCCCGGATGCATGGCATCCGCTTCTTTAGCCAGTTTTGGATGACCACGATCCATCGCCAGTGTGTACTGGGTTAAATCGTTAGTACCAATCGAGAAGAAATCAACTTCGCGGGCAAAAATTTCTGCCATCACGGCTGTGGCAGGGACTTCAACCATAATCCCAACCTGTACCTGAGCGGTGATGCCCAGAGCCGCTTTTTCTTCTGCAACAATACGCTTAACTTCACGCACTTCTTCTAAAGACGTAATCATCGGGAACATGATGGCTAACTTGGCATGCTCAGCCGAGCGCAAAATCGCGCGAATTTGTGTATGCAATAATTCTGGCTCTGCCAGGCACAAGCGTACGCCACGTACACCCAGGAATGGATTTTCTTCTGCAGGCATAGGCAAGTAAGGCAGCGGCTTATCACCACCCACATCCAGCGTACGCACAACAAAGGTGCGGTCTTTACCCAGTGATTTAGCAATATCGCTGTAGATTTTGTCTTGTTCTGCTTCAGTTGGCGCATCTGTGCGCTCAAGGTACAAGAACTCGCTGCGAAGTAAACCAACACCTTCACCGCCCAGCTTCACCGATTGCTGAGCTTCTTCAAGTCCACCAATATTGGCCACAACTTCAACACAGATACCATCTGTGGTGGTTGCCGGCTCAAACGCAGACTCCAATTCTTCAGCCTGGCGCTTAGCAAGCTTGACCTGGCGCTCACGGATGCTGCTGATTTCCTCACTGGAAGGGTTTAAACGCAAACAGCCTTTGCTGCCTTCCAGAATCACAGGCGTGCCATTTGCCAATTGCAATGCGGCCTCTTCAATCCCACAAATTGCAGGGATATTCAAAGAGCGTGCCAAAATAGCAACGTGGCTGGTTGCACCGCCACCAATCGTACAAAAACCAAGTACTTTGTTGCGATCCAGCGAAGCGGTATCGGATGGAGTCAGGTCTTCTGCAATCAAAATGGCATCATTTGGTACTTCAAGTGCCGCTTCTTTAATGCCAGCAATCAAACGCAAAACGCGGCGGCCTATATCGCGAATATCATTGGCACGGCCAGCTAAAACTTCATTTTTCAGCTTAGCAAGCTTATCTGCATAATTGGTAAACGCCGCGCGCCATGCAAATCCTGCACTCTTACCCTTGCTGATACCGGCCGTTGCCAGATCCAGCAAATCAGGGTCTGACAGTAATTCCTGGTGTGCAGCAAAAATTTCTGCTTTTGCCGGATCGGCAATTTCACCTTTTAACGCCTCAAGCTGCTGGTACGCTTCTTTCAATGCATTTTCAAGGCGACGTTTTTCCAGCTCAGGTACATCACCTGATTCAACAACATCGATAACTTCTTGCTTAACCTGATAAATATGCCCTACTGCAAGACCTGGTGAAGCAGAAACACCCATCAGCATATTAGGATCATTCGATTTCAGTGCAGGACGAGTTTGCGGCTTAGGCAAATGCTTTGCAGCAACCGGCGGCAACACGCCACCACAATCTTCTCCGGAACCACTGGCAATCAGCTCAGCCAGGGCTTTTGCAGCCTGAGCAGCATCAGGACCGGTCGCTTTTACAAAGACCGAATCACCATGCTGTACTTCAAGACCCATAATGGAGACAACCGACTTCGCATTTGCCTCGTCTCCGGCACGCACCAGTTTTAAATCAGATTTAAATGTTTTAGCTGTATTTGCTAACACTGCAGCAGGACGTGCATGCAAGCCTGTTGGGTTTGGCACAATCACTGCAGCAGATTGAATCGCTGCATCAGCAGCAACAGCCTGTCCCACCACGGTTGCACCGGCTAAATCCAGAGACAGCACGATATCCTGGCCTGCAGTGATCGTTTTTTTAATCGTTGGAATATATTTAACAACCTTATCGCCTGTTGTAATCACGATTTGGGTCAGCAAACTCAAAGCTTTGCGAGCAACCAAATCGGCATCAAACTCGATCAGAGGCTGACCCACTTTTACTTCAGCGCCTTCAGCCACTTTGGCCATAAATCCTTCGCCACGCAGCATCACGGTATCTAAACCAATATGAATCAGCACTTCAATCCCAGCGGGAGTTGTGATGGTAATGGCGTGTTTTGATGAATGCAGCTGAGTTACTTTACCCGCAACAGGGGCAAGCAGCAGGTTGGAAATTGGATCAATCGATACTCCATCACCCACCATTTTTTGCGCAAACACCGGATCAGGAACCGATTCTATCGCGACAACAACACCTGATAACGGTGCAAAAAGATCCAGCCGAGAGGCTTGAGTCGAATTATTCATGGCAACCTCATTATTGGGGGGCAGTGCTTGTAGAGACTCTATGTTGGCTTTATGGCCAATCGCGACGTAGTTTAGTGCGATGTCAAAAAAAATAACTGTGTATTTATTGCCTTTGTCATGGCAATAATTTGCGTTTTCTCATGAAAATCGTATTTTTGCCGCCTAGTTGCTGAGAGAACTGTTTTTACTTTCTAAAAAAGAAAGACTAACAGAAGCAAAATTACAAAAAAACAACATAACTATGGCTTCCGCCAAACTTTTTTCCCAGTCAAGATGTAATCTAGACGTAAATCCCAAGTATCTACGGGTAATTGCTCAAAATACTGCACATCAAATGCAAGGCCAACTAAACGGGGCTTTTTCCAGCTTTGCCGCAAACGTCTGAATTCAAACGTGCAATCATAATAGCCTCCGCCTTGCCCCATTCGCGCAAGACTTGCATCAAACCCCAGCAAAGGCAAAAACACAATATCCAAATTGCGTGGCGGGCATATTTCACCACCCAAAGGCTCAAGAATATTTTGCGGCCCCAGTTTCCAGCGATTAGTTGAATCTAAACGCACAAAACTTAATTTTCTTCCCCGCTTTGGCACTTTGGGCAGATACACATCAACCCCACGCACTAACGCATTCAACATTAACAGCCAGGGGGAAAACTCACTTCCGGCAGGAATATACGCGGCGATTTTTAAACCCCGGCGTAATAGCCCAAGCTGTTTTGCCATGGCAACAACAGCGGATTCTGCGGAATGTCTTTCTAAGGGGGGGATCAAAGCACGAGCGCGGCGTATAACACGCCGCGCTTCGGATTTAGCAGATTGACTATTGATATTCACGAATAGTGAAACAATGAAGAGCTTCCCGCGAGTGCCGTCCGACGAGCAATCTTGAACCGAAGGTTCAAGCGGTCACCGACCGGATGCCATCAGGTGCATCCAACGGGGGATGCTCACAACAGGCATACTCATGGCAGGCAACCAAAGTAATTATTGGTTCAGAGAGACAAGCCGTAACAAACACCGCAGGAAAGCATTGGTTTACAAAAGCCGCAAATCAGGAAAACAATTCAGTCTGTTCACCCATCACTGCGTCTATTGTTGAATTCATGCTGGCAATTCTACGCTGAATTGTCGCAATGTCAAAACCCCCGTCTACCCGCGTATGCAAATATTCATGTGTGATATTCAAAGCCGCCATGATAGCTATTTTCTCAAGCCCTACCACCTTTCCGGAGGCCCGGATCTCATGCATACGCTGATCCAGCAGCTCAACTGCCTGTATCAATGTGGCTTCTTCATCATCCGGGCACGCCACACGAAATTCACGCCCCATGATAGAAACATCGAGCTGCTTAATCCCCGCCTCGCTCATTCTGTATCCTCCGGCAGCTTGGCAAGAATGGCGGCAACTCTTTCTTTGCTGCCGTCTATTTTTGCCAGTAAGCCTTGATTTTGCTGCTGTGTCAGCAATAACTTCTGACGCAAGCCCCGATTTTCATCACGCAGCTCACGGCAAAGCAACGCAAGTTGAGCCACTTTGTCTTCAAGATTTAAAAGTTCAGCTTCCATCAACGACTTCCATAGGCAGCAGAGCAAACGAATTCTAAGGTACTTAAAGAGAATACGCCGCGCCGATAATGACTCTTTTCATTCTGTTAATTGTGTGCAACACCCAGTTTCGTTTACAAATCCGGATCTGGCAACTCAACTTCATCGTTTGGATCGTACACAGGCATTTCAAGGAAATCATCCGGTGTTTCAAGAGTAATTCGCCCTAATGTACCACTGCGAAACTCTGTCAAAATCATATCTGCTGTCTTTTGCGTATCAATACGACCGCCCGACAGCATAGCGCCGCGCTTCTTACCAATAAGCTCAAATAACGGCTCTGCATCACCCAGCAAATCTTTCAATTTATAACGATCAAGCAACAGTTGCGGATAACGCTCTACCAAAGTTTCAATCGCATACAGCGCCACATCCACTTCATCATAAGCATTGCGGCCAATCGATCCCGCCATCGCTAAACGATAGCCAGAATCTTCATTCTGCACTTTTGGCCACATCAAACCAGGTGTGTCATACAAAATCATACCTGCCAGCGTTTCTACCCGCTGCTGCATTTTAGTCACACCTGGCGTATCAGCCACTTTTGCGATCTTACGCTTAGCTAAATGATTGATCAGTGTAGATTTACCCACATTAGGAATACCTACAATCATCGCCCGAAGTGGTTTTTCTTCACCATCACGATGCGGCGCAAGTGCCTGGCATAACTGAGGAATCAGCTTTGCACCCTGAATCTTATTATCTTCACCAAGCAATACGGCTTCAGTTCCTGGCTGAGACTTAAACCATTCCAGCCAGATTTTATTGAGCCTTGGATCTGCCAAATCAGCTTTATTCAAAACCTTGAGAGCAGGACGCTGCCTTAAGCGGCGCATTGGCTCAATCATGGGATTGCTGCTGGACAGTGGCAAGCGAGCATCAACCACCTCAATCACCAAATCTACCTTGGCCATGGTCTCTGCAACCTGCTTGCGGGCAGTGTTCATATGCCCTGGAAACCACTGAATCGCCATCGAACCCCTCCATCAAAACGGGCCATTATACGGTGAAAAATCAAACGATCCATCAAATCAACTACTTGGGCTGTGGATAAAAGTAAGCAGCACTGTGGAAAACCTTCAAGCCTGCAAAACCCAAAAAACTATCTCCAAATTATCCACAGGCCAAACATATTCCACACCCAGCCATGTGGATAACTTAAGTCATTGAAAAAACAAGTAAAAATGACTTATCCACAGAAAACCGCTGCCCTTATTAGTTGTTCTTATATCTTTCTTCTTAAATGAAGTATTAAAAGAAAAAAAGTGTAAATATATTTTCCAGCTCAAATTTGTCCAAAAATGTTCTAAAATCGCCCACTTGCATGTTCAGGAAGACAGCTATGAAACAATATTTTCGACATCTGCTTGTTATCACTACCATCGTAGCCATAGCTGGATACTTACTTTTTCAAGCACCCAATAAAAAAGCACCTGATATAAAATTAACCAGTATTCAGGGGCAAAACCTAAACCCGTCTGCATTGAAAAACCAAATCATACTGGTTAATTTCTGGGCAACCAGTTGCACAGGCTGTATTCAGGAAATGCCTGAATTAATTAAGCTGCAAGAAAAATATAAAAATAATAATTTTAAAACCATTGCAATTGCTATGGATTATGACAATCCAGAATATATTGCTAATTATGTGGCAGAAAAAAAATTACCTTTCTTCATACAACATGATGTAAATGGAAATATTGCTAAAGCTTTTGGCGATGTAGGATTAACACCCAGTACTTTTTTAATTAATAAGAATGGCGATATTATTAAAAAATACGTAGGTGTTGCTGATATAAATGAAATTGAAAAATTGATTGAAAAAGAAATTAAAAAATCAGTTTAAAATTGCGTTTAAAATCAATGACTTATATCATATAATGTAATATAAAAACTTGCCTGCATTAAAAAAGAAACAAAAAAAACGGCCCAAATGGCCGTTTTTTTATATATCATAAAAATTACTTAATTTGCATAAAAACTTTTTTAGCTGCTGCAAGAGTAAATAATATATCCTGATCTGAATGTGCTGCAGAAACAAAACCTGCTTCAAATGCAGAAGGTGCTAAGTAAATTCCTTGCTCTAACATGCCATGGAAAAATGCATTAAATTTAGAACGATCTGAATTCATTACATCTGCAAAAGATTGGGGAATATTCTCACTAAAGTAAAAACCAAACATTCCCCCTGTACTTTGGGCAGAAAATACAGTGTTTGTTTCTTTTGCAATTTGAATTAAACCATCACATAATTTCTTAGTCTGAATTGATAATTGATTAAAAAAACCGTCTTCAGAAATAAGTTTTAATGTAGCCAGCCCGGCTGCAACCGCAACTGGATTACCAGATAATGTACCTGCCTGATAAACCGGGCCTAAAGGTGCCAGCTTAGACATAATGTCACTGCGGCCACCAAAAGCTGCCAGAGGCATACCCCCGCCAACGACTTTACCCAAGCATGTTAAATCTGGTTTTACACCATGCAAACCCTGAGTACAGTGTAAATCAACCCTAAAACCAGTCATGACTTCGTCATAAATCAAAACTGCACCGTATTTTTCAGTTAATTTACGCATCGCCTGAACAAATTCCGGGCTGGCTTGCACCATATTCATATTGCCAGCGATTGGTTCTACGATAATGGCTGCAATTTTATCGCCCATTTCTGCGAACAATGCTTCGAGTGCGGCAACATCGTTATATGGTAAGACTAAGGTATCGGCAGCAACTGACGCTGGAACACCGGCTGATGAAGGGTTTCCGAAAGTTAACAAACCAGAACCTGCTTTTACCAGTAAGCTATCCGCATGGCCATGATAGCAACCTTCAAATTTCACTAATTTATCGCGGCCAGTAAAACCGCGAGCAAGGCGAATAGCGCTCATTGTGGCTTCGGTACCACTTGAAACAAGCCGAACTTGCTCAATTGATGGCAGCATTTCACAGATTAAATCAGCTAATTCTACTTCTGCAGCTGTTGGCGCTCCGAAACTCATACCGTTTTTAGCCGCTTGAATAACTGCTTCAAGCACTTTAGGATGCGTGTGACCTAAAATAAGCGGCCCCCAGGAACCTACATAATCAATATAACGCTGGTCATCTGCATCCCAAACATAAGCACCCTCGCCTTTTTTAAAAAATCGTGGAGTGCCACCAACAGAACCAAAAGCACGTACGGGCGAATTTACGCCACCAGGAATATGCTTTTGTGCGGCAGCAAATAATTGTTGGTTTTGATTCATGACGAGTTCCACAATTAGAAAGCCACATCATAGCGCCATCAATCTTGTGCAGAAACCGCCATAGGCTGTTTGTTTATTGTTTTCTTATATAACGTAGTGTTTTATTTGTAACTACGTAGTTGAAAAACGTCAGGTAAAAAATAAGCGCCTTTTGCAAGACGCTTATTTTTGATTAATGCTCATTACCAGCTTGAATAAGGATGTTCTGAAAGATAGCTATTAAAATATCGCGGATCATCCGATACCTCTTCACCTAACCATGCTGGCCTGGTATAAGCAGCATCACTGGCGGGTAATTCAAGCTCAGCAATAATCAGGGAAGTATTTTCGCCATGAAATTCGTCGATCTCCCATATATATCCTGCAAAATCGATTAAATGTCTTGTTTTATCTAAGACATTGGGGCACAGCCCCAGTAAAGCTTCTGCATCAGTAAAGGGAATTTCATATTCAAACTCCAGCCGTTCAATCCCTGCTGTTTTACCTTTTATAGTGATAAATCCTTGCTCTGCACGCAAACGTACACGCACTACCCGGTCAGGATCGCTGGATAAATAGCCTTGTGCAATCCGGCTGGACTGATGCACTTCTTTACGCCAATCTTCATTACTTAATAAAAACTTACGTTCAATTTCTGTAGCCATTATTTATTTTTCCCCAAAACATTTAAAAGGGCTTTACTACAACCAAAATGACGCAAGCCGCTAAAACAAGCACAGGAATTTCATTAAAAAAACGATACCAGCGATGGCTGCGGGTATTTCTGTCTGCTGCAAAATCTTTGCAAATCTTCCAGCAATAAGCATGGTAAGCAATTAAAACGGCCACAAGCATGAGTTTTACATGCATCCAGCGCCAGCCTGCTCCCATATAAAAATCAAAGTAAGACCAAAGCCAGATACCTAATATCAGTGCCAAAATACCTAAAGGCGTCATAAAGCGGATTAACTTATGCTCCATTAATTTGAGGCGTGCAATGGTTTCGCTGTCTGTGCTCATGGCGTGATTGACAAATAATCTGGGCAGATAAAACAGGCCTGCAAACCAACTGGTAATAAAAATAATATGCAGTGCTTTTACCCAGAGCATTAATTGTCCTTTTTATTTGGATATTTACGCGCAGCTGCATCGTATAAGCTTTGTACGGCTGGAATTTTGGCTTGCAAATCCTGGATACGCGTTTGATTTGAAGGGTGAGTAGACAGAAATTCTGCAGGCTGCCCCTTGCTGGCCGCAGCCATTTTTTGCCACAGGCTCACCGCTGCCTGTGGCTTATATCCAGCCCTTGCCGCCAGCTCTAAGCCCATAGTATCGGCCTCAGATTCATGCTCGCGGCTATTAGGCAGGAAGTAGCCTACTTGCATCAGCTCATCGGCCATGCCCATATAACCATCATATTTGCCACCCGTCAGCAGGGATAGGCCTTGCATGGCTAATTGCTTGTTATATGCACTGCTCATGCGCTCGCGGCTGTGTTCTCTTAAAGCATGGCTGATTTCATGACCCATAATCTGGGCAATTTCATCATCGGTGAGTTTTAGTTTTTCGATAATGCCGGAATAAAACATAATCTTGCCACCCGCCATGCAATAGGCGTTGAGCTCCGGGCTGTTTTCTACATTGACTTCCCATTGCCACTTGCTGGCATCCGGGCGAAATACGCTGGTTTGCGGAATAATTCGATTAGCAATTGCACGCACTCTGGCTGTCATTTGCTTATCACTATTAAGCACGCCTTTGCTTTGCGCTTTGTTCAGCGTTTCCTGATAAGACTGCCTGGCCATATTGTCGACTTGTTGCTCTGACAATAGCATGCTCATGTTTTGCTTGCGGTTAATCTGGGTTACGCCTGATTCTGTTGTACTTACCTGCTGACAGCCTGGTAATAAGGCTGAAAGTACAACAGCGCTAATCAGCTTTTTCATAGCTATCCCTTTAGATTTCTATCATCTCAAAATCATCTTTTCTTGCTCCACAATCCGGGCAAGTCCAGTTTGGAGGAACATCTTCCCAAGTTGTTCCGGCAGCAATGCCATCGTTTGGCATCCCTTCAGCTTCATCGTAAATAAAGCCACAAATGAGACACATATATTTTTTCATTCGAGTTACCTGTTAAGTAAGATAAAATTTCAATTTTACCTGATTCAGTGAATGTCCCCATGACTACCAGCCCCCCTATTGTGCTTGTATTTGCTGGTAATGATCCATCCGGTGGTGCTGGACTTGCTGCAGATATGCTTGCTTTATCATCCTTGGGTTGCCATGTGGCACCAGTGATTACTGGCATCGTTATTCAAGATAGCGCAGGTGAACAAGATGTTTTACTTATTGAGAGCGAATGGGTAGAAGATCAGGCACGTTGTATTCTTGAAGATATGAAAGTAGATGCCATCAAAGTAGGCCTGATTGGCAGCTTAGAAACACTCACCGTAATCGCTGAGATTGCATCTGATTACCCTGAAATTCCACTTATATTAGACCCGGTCTTTTTCTCTAAGGCCGGGGATCATTTGGCTAATGAAGAATTACTGGCTATGACGCGTGAGCTTTTATTGCCTCATACCACGCTGGTTACGCTAAACAGCATTGAAGCAAGACACTTGGCCTCGGATGATTTGGATGAGCAGGAAGATTTAACACTGGATATTGCGGCCAGCCGAATTTTAGATTGTGGCTGCGAATATGTACTCATTACCGGTGCTCACGAAAATACGCCTAAGGTCATTAACGCTTTATACAGTGATATGGGGCGGGCCAGCGTCGATACCTGGGATCGCTTGCCTGGCAGTTTTTACGGAGCAGGCAGCACACTAGCCGCGGCATTAACAGGCGCTTTGGCTAATGGCGCTGAAATTAACGAAGCAGTCAAAGAAGGCCAGGACTACACCTGGCAAACACTGCAGGCCGCTTACCGGCCTGGCATGGGGCAGCAGATACCTGATCGCTTCTTTTGGGCAAGGCCTGCTGATGATGTAACGATCACCCCGCTTGATGAGGCACTTTAATTGTTTCACGTGAAACATGACTAATCCCCCCTGCCTGAGACTGGAAAAAGCGATTGATCGCATGGTGCGCGGCTTGGCTGCGCCTTTGCAATTGGCTGATTTAGCCGATGTCACTCATTATTCGCCATGGCATCTGGCGCATCGCTTTCAAAGTGAATATGGCGATAGCCCACAGGCGTTTTTATGGCAATTGCGCTTAGAAGTTGCTGCTTCACTTTTGCAGTGGTCGCCACATTTATCCATTGGGCAGGTCGCCGATTTAGTTGGTTTCTCTTCACCAGCCACTTTCAGCCGGGCATTCAGCCGCAGCTTTGGTTTTACGCCCAGTGATTTACGTGCCGGGCGGGCTGTGGCAATTTGCTGGATTGCTAATAATTTAGGCGCAATGTCCTATCGGCCAGGGCCTGCGATTGTAGGCACCGATGTGGATCGGGTCTGGAGCTGGGATGAAGTTGAGGCCTGTATCAACTTAGAAGAATGGCCAACAGAACGGATGGCATATCTGCGTGCTGTGGGCGACTATGGTTTTCATTTAGAAGAATTTTTGGCCAGCTTTCAGGAGCAATGCCAAACGCTTGAGATTAAGGCCGATCGATGGTTTGGCCTGGTCTGGAGCGATCCTGCCACAACCCCTGCCGAGCGCCGCCGCTACGATGTAGCTGTACCAGTCTCACGTCAATTTAAATTACCCAGGCTATTTGGGGAGTATCAGCGTCCTGCCGGGCGCTGGGCTGTGTTCAGGCATATTGGGGAGAGAGCAGATATTGGCCCGCGCTGGCGCGATTTAATGCTGGTATGGCTGCCATATTCTGGCTGGATGCTGGACCCGCAGCGGCCAAGGGTGGAGTGCTATTACGATGGGCGCTATGATCTTTGCCTGCCGCTTTTGCCTGGCCGCAGCATTCAGGATCGATTACCAGAAATTTTGCCTGAGCTGTTAAAGCTGGTGACGACAGTGGTGAATGATAAATAAAGTGTATATTGTTTCTTGTGTAGGGGGAGTGAAACCTGCCAGATTGATGTCTCAAAAGCGAATAAATGGCTGGTTTTGCACTAAGCAAAGTCAAAAGACCTTTTTAGAGCTTTCGGCACGTTGATTTAGGTGCGGGCGTCTCGCTGGACCTTTCTGCGGGGCCAAAAAATGAAGCCAAAAAAGGCCGCTCCAGCCAGCACGAAACCCCTCGTTGCGGACAGTGGCGTGGTGTCAACTCGCTTCGCTCAATCACAAATTGACGACACCCCTGCCCCGCTTGTTCCTTGCATCGGCGTGCTTCAAGGGGAGGATAAAAGCCCCATGTGAGGAGCCTGGTAATTGCATGATTGCGCTGTTTGTAAAAAAATGTCTGACACTCATGGGCTTCACCCACCCTACACATCATGCCAGCACCAATGCCAAGGCTCATAAAGATAGCCGGATGGATTACCGCGTGGGAACGACAGGCTAAAACCAAAGAGTGCAGCGTTGAGGTTTAACCAGCTAAAGGCATCGGTATTTTCAAAGGCTTCTTCAACCACAGGCCCGCCGGGCTGAAAGATATCTACAGCCCGGCCGGTGTGGTGTTCACTGCAGCCAGGCGGGGCAAGCACTTGCAAGATCTGCCCGATATCCTGCCCCTGCGATAACTTTCTTTGAATCAGTTCACACTGACGGCTGGATGCCCGGTAAGCAGAAGCGATGCGGATATCGATGCCATTCGCCTGTGCAGCCGCCTGCATTGCCAGCCAAGCTGCTGCTGCACTCGGGGTGAGCTGCCACACCCGGCCGTCGCTGGCGATGGCCACATCAACCAGCTCACTCGCTTCTTCAAAAAGCTGCAAAGGCCGATGTTCAAGCAGATCAAGTGGAATACCCAATTCAGCCCAAGCCGCTGCAATCAACGCCGTCATGGCCATGATCAAAAACTCGGAAACTTCAGGTTGGAGCTGATTGGCTTACCTTTACGCGCGCGCTTACCCTGATAAGGTGCCATTTCATTTACATTCAGCTTCCATTCCACAGCTTTACCAGCCCGGCCCGTGCCATTGATTTGTAAAGTGACTCCATCGCAAATTGTAATGGCCGAGAGCGTGTCTTTATCATCCAGCGCCATGGTAATCACACCACGTCCACCACCTGTTAACTGCTTAAACTCGCTAAAGGCAAACAGATGCAATTTGCCGCCTTTGGAGAGACAAGCAACTTGCGATGTTTCACGTGGAACAAAGGTTGAAACCTTAAGCAGTGTTTCACCTTCTTCCAGGTTCAGGAAGCTCTTCCCTGCTTTTTGGCGGCTCATCAGGTTTTCAAACAAACAATAAAAACCATAGCCACTGGAGTTGGCAATCACTAAGTGTTCTTGTGGTTTTGCAGCCAGCAGTTGAATAATTTGTGATTTAGCCGCCAGATCAACCAGAGTAGTCACAGGTACGCCATCACCCCTGCCGCCCGGAATCACCGAGGCTTGAATGCTGTACACCCGGCCATCGCTGGCAAACATCGCGATCGGATCAACAGAGCGGCATTCAATAAAGGCCAGCATTGCATCGCCGTCTTTAAAGCTCAGGTTTTGCAGATCAAGCCCATGGCCCTGGCGTGCACGCATCCAGCCTTTTTCAGACAAGATAATTGTGACTGGCTCATCCACTACCGTGACTTCCAGCGAGGCACGTTCTGCTTCTACAATCAGCGTTCTGCGCGGATCGGCAAACTTCTTTTTATCCGCTTCAATTTCTTTAATGATCAGCTTTTGCATGACTTCTGGCGTAGCTAAAAGATGCTCAAGCTCGGCTTTTTCTTTTGCCAAATCGGCCAGCTCTTGTTCAAGCTTAATGCCTTCCAGGCGTGCTAACTGGCGCAGGCGGATTTCTAAAATATCTTCCGCCTGGCGATCACTTAAATTAAACGCCTCAATCAGCGCCGTTTTAGGCTCGTCGCTATGGCGAATAATGCGGATTACTTCGTCGATATTTAAGAAGACAATTAAGCGGCCTTCCAAAATATGCATACGATCATTCACCTGCCCCAGGCGATGCTCGGTACGGCGGGTAACGGTATCAAAGCGGAAAGAAATCCATTCGGCAATCACTTGCTGCAGTGATTTTTGCCCTGGCCGGCCATCACGGCCAATAGTCACCATATTGATGGATAAACCACTTTCCAGCGCGGTGTGCGCCAGCAGCAGCTTCATCATATCGTCCGGATTTTGCCGCGATGATTTAGGCTCGATCACCAGGCGAACGGCGTTTTCCTTGCCTGATTCGTCCCTTACTCTGTCGATTAAAGACAGGATCAGTTGCTTGGTTTGAATCTGTTCCTGGGTCAGGGCTTTCTTGCCCTTTTTAATTTTGGGATTGCTTAAATCTTCAATCTCTTCCAGCACTTTTTGGGTGGAAGTACCGTGCGGCAATTCATTAATCACAATTTGCCACTGGCCACGGGCTAAGTCTTCTTTGGTCCAGCGGGCGCGTACTTTTAAGCTGCCCCGGCCATTTTCATAGGCCGTCACAATATCCTTGCGTGGCGAGATAATCTGCCCGCCACCTGGTAAATCTGGCCCCTGGATATAAGTGAGCAAATCGCTGGTGGAAAGCGTGGGCTTTTTAATCAGCGCAATAGCCGCATCAGCAACTTCACCCAGATTGTGCGCAGGGATTTCTGTTGCCATCCCTACTGCAATCCCCGATGCGCCGTTGAGCAGCAGCATGGGCAGGCGTGCAGGTAATAAGGAAGGCTCCTGGAATGCGCCATCATAGTTGGGCACAAAATCGGTGGTGCCTTTATCCAGCTCGCTCAACAGCAGCTCGGCAATCGGTGTTAAGCGTGCTTCGGTATATCGCATCGCTGCAGCGCCATCGCCATCACGGCTGCCAAAATTCCCCTGACCATCGATCAGCGGGTAGCGCAGCGAAAAGTCCTGAGCAATCCGCACCAGCGCGTCATAAGCAGATTGATCGCCGTGCGGGTGGTACTTACCCATTACATCACCGACAATACGTGCCGATTTAATCGGCTTGGCGTTAGCAACCAGGCCAAGGCCGTGCATGGTGTAAAGAATGCGGCGTTGTACCGGTTTTTGCCCGTCTTCCACTTGGGGTAAGGCGCGGCTTTTAATCACGCTCATTGCGTATTCGAGATAGCTTTTTTCTGCGTACAAGCCTAGTTGTACGGATTCGGCATCGTCCGGAGTAGCAGATATCTGCGCTTCAACAAAACGGCGCGGGCCTTGATCTGCGATGCTTTCCAACTCGTCGGCATCATTAGGTTCTATATCGTGCTGAGTCATGGTTTCACGTGGAACATTTGAGGATGGGATTGTAGCTAATTATCAAGCCTGCACTCTGCATGCAAAATGTCACAATGTCCTTGCAACTGCTTGCAGAACAGCAGGGGCATTTGCTTTTAGTATGAGTGGGCCTGCATTGAAGGCAAGATAGTATGCCTAGATACTCGCCCGAATCTACTCACTTTTTATGTCTTGTATTATTTCTGTTGAAATTGACGTGTGTAAAAGGTGGAAAAAATAAGAATAATCCATGCAAAAAATAGCGTATTTAATATTAGTTCTACTCTGGTCTACCACGCCTTTGGCGATTAACTGGAGCGTGCAAGGCGTGCCCTACTCTGCCGCACTCGCTTCTCGATTTGGGCTGGCTGCTGCCTTAGCACTTCTTTTGCTGATCATTTGCAAGCAAAAAATACCTGCCAGCAGCTGGCCTGCCAGTGCCTGTGCTGGTATTGCTACTTCTTTGGCCATGCTCTGTGTGTATTGGGCATCTCAATCCGTATCGTCTGGTTTAGTTGCCGTGTTGTTTGGCTTGATCCCTTTGGCTACAGCCGGTTTTTCATGGCTATGGCTGGGCTTAAAATTACGTCGCTTTGAAGTGCTGGCGATGGTGATAGGGATATCAGGCTTGCTGATTATTTTTGCTGAAAAGTTAAATTCGGCTGGCGTATCGGGTGTGGCGGTGGTGCTGCTCGCGGTATTGATGCAGGCTGCGGCTGCCGTAAAACTAAAAAAACTAGCCGCCGGGCAGTCTCCCCTGGCGGTGAATGCAGGGGCATTAAGCATTGCAACGGTGGTGCTGAGCGCAGTGTGCATATGGCAAACCGATGTCACAAATTTAACTTTTCCTAAGCAAAGCTTAGCTGCTATTGGCTATTTAGCGGTGTTTGGCTCGGTGTTGGGCTTTAGCTTGTATTACTGGCTGATTCGTGAATGCAAGCCGATTACCGTGTCACTTATTTCCCTGATCACGCCAACGACGGCTTTATGGATGGGATACAGCCTGAATGGCGAAGAAGTTTCGGGATCTTTGATTTGGGGAACGGCGTGTATTTTACTGGGGCTGGCGGTGCATTTACTGGCGCAGCGAGGGAGGGGTTGAGTTTTTAATTAAGGTGAAGTACACCTTTTTTAAATAGTGCCTTAGGTATGTTTATTTAGGTGCGGAATCCTCGCGGGACAAAAGTATTTACACAATTTATGTAGAAGAAAAAGGTCATCGCAGTGTGGGTGAGGCCGCTCTTGTTGCTCATTTGGGCGCTGATCTATTTCGACCGTAACCCACCATGACACTGCGCTGTGGTGGGTTACGGCTAAGATATGGCAACGCCCATATTTAATACATTTTCTCGCCTAACCCACCCTAAGGATACATTCCGTGATCTCTGTGCCCTCAGTGTTTCAAGATTTGGGTTTTTCTATGGCAAGTGGCAAATAAGAAAGCAGCTTCTGAGTAGCGCCCCGGTGTGCGCTGGCGAAGGATTTGCCTGCTTGCCCCATGGCTTTGCGCTCATCTGTATGGGTAAGCAAATACTTGGCTTGCTGGATGATGGCGTGGATGTCTTCGCCTTGCCATGCTGCATGGCTGGCGATGGCTTCCGTAGCGGCCTGACTAAAGTTGAAGGTGGATGGTCCCAGCAATACAGGCGTGCCCAGGGCGCAGGCTTCAATCAGGTTCTGGCTGCCAAAAGGCAGGATGGAGCCGCCAATAATGGCCAGATCACTGGCGGCATAGTAGCGGGTCATCTCCCCCATCGAGTCGCCCAGCAAGACTTGCACATGGTTTGATATCGGGCCCTCATCCCATGCGCTGCGCCTGAGCAGTTGTAAACCACGGGATTCTATAAGCGTCGCAACTTCATCAAAGCGTTGTGGATGACGTGGCACCAGAATTAATAGCAATGATTCTGGCCAGCTTGCCAGAGCATCAAGCAGCAACGCTTCTTCTCCATCCCGGCTGGATGCAAACAGCAGCACATTGCGATAGCCAAAGTTTGAACGCCAGTTTAGCCCATGGGTGATGGCGCTTTCATCGGGCAGATTATCAAATTTAATATTGCCGACAATATGCGTATTGCTGCTGCCTAATTGCTTTAAGCGTGCTGCATCCATTTCGCTTTGCGCCAATACGCCGGCAAGGCGTGCGACAGCGGGCTTGATTAAAGAGCGGATTTTTAAATAGCCCTTTAGCGATTTTTCGGATAAACGCGCATTGGCTAAAAACAAGGGCATCTTGTGATCTGCACAAGCGTGAGTCAGATTCGGCCAGATCTCGGTTTCCATCAGTACGCCAAAGCTGGGCTGAAAATGCTTTAAAAAACGCCCTGCTGCGCTGGGATAGTCGTAAGGCAGATAGACGATTTCGGCGAAGTCAGCAAATAGCTCTTGCGCGGTGGCCCGGCCTGTTGGCGTCATGCAGCTGATTAAAAACCGGTGCTGCGGATAGGCTGTTTTAAGCGCCGCAATTAAGGGGGCTGCAGCACGGGTTTCTCCGACCGATACCGCGTGCAGCCAAATTAATGGAGCGCTATTTGGCTTGCTGTTGTAAAAGCCCAGCCGCTCGCGCCAGTGCTGGCGATAAGCAGGCTGGCGTTTAGAGCGTTTAAGCAGATATAAAAAGATAAGAGGAAAAGCGCAGCAGAGCAGAGCGCGATAAAGCCAGCGGCTCATTTCATGCCATCCAGCGTGGCTTGCCAGACTGATTCCAGGCTTGGTGGTGCGCCGTTGTGGCCTAAATTAATGGCATAGCTGCTGGCCAGAACGCCGGTGAGCTGTGGATCGGATGCACAAAAAATAGCCACTACAGGCACAGCGGCGGCGGCGGCAAGATGGGCAAGCCCAGTATCTACACCCACCACAATCTGGCTGGATGCCAGAAGCGATGCTGCTTCGGCTAAGCTC
The DNA here is from genome assembly GCF_011601265.1 of Iodobacter violaceini. GTDB lineage: Bacteria > Pseudomonadota > Gammaproteobacteria > Burkholderiales > Chitinibacteraceae > Iodobacter > Iodobacter violaceini. The sequence goes on along the minus strand of NZ_JAAOLX010000006.1, from coordinate 270,778 downwards.
ATCCGTGGCGGGCAAACCGCATTGGGGATGGCGGTTGCCAGGCGCAGGCTGCGTTCTTGCTCCTGTACATTACCCCATGGCAGAACGCTACGGATTCCCATCGCATTCAGGCGTGTACCAAGCGCAATCCAGTTGTCTTCTGCCCATTCTTTATCGCTTCGGCTGGTTGCAGAAAGCAGCACCGCATAGCTTTGAGCCGGGCGCCATGGTAAATCAAGCTGTGGAATATTCAGGCCATAATCGATGGTGTCATCAATTTTGTAGTTAAACACCTGCGCGCTAAGCTGGCGGTTTCTGAGAATGGCGTGCTGATTACGTGGCACAGCATATTTGTGCTGATACGCCAGGCTGGCTAAGCCTTCTCTTGCGGATGCTTTGTCGTAACCGCTAATTGGGCCAATGGCTTGTTTGGCAATAAAGGCACTTTTAATTAAGCCTTGTGAATCAATAATTAAATCATATTGGTGATGGTGTAATTTGCGGCGAAAGTGAATAAATTCTGCTTTTGATTTAAGCGGTGCTTTACGCCAGCGTCTTAATGCGGTGGGAATTACCGTGCGTATTGCAGGGTGTAAAGCAGGTAAGGCCGCAAAGCTCTCTTCTACCACCCAATCAATGGCAATGTCAGGGCGGTGCCTTGCTAAATCGCTAAGAGCAGGAAAATTATGAATGATGTCTCCCATCGAGGAGAGACGAATAATGAGGGTCTGAAACATGGCAGCATTCTACCCGCACTTGCTTTATAAGAACTACACTGACAAAGACGCATTGTTACTGGGTTAGTTAATAATGATCGATAAAATCATACTTTTTATACCATGGGCATTGGCGCTGCTGATGTTTGGCTTATGGCTGTGGAGCGAGCGCGAACGCCGCTTGCAGAAAATAAAGCTCACAGGATTAATCGGTAAAGACCCGCTTACTGGTTTATCCAGCCGGCGGCATTTTTTGGATATTGCCGCGCGTGAGATTAATCGCAGCCAGCGTTTTTCTAATCCGCTTAGCGCTTTAATCATCGATGTTGATGATTTACGCAACCTGAATAAAACATACGGTCAGGTTGGGGGTGATTTAGCTTTGCAGCATATCGCGCAAGCCTGCAGGCAAAGCGTTCGGGATTTTGATCTGATTGCTCGTTTTTCAGGTGAAGAGATCGCCCTGCTGCTGCCTGATACTCCTCTTGACGGTGCGATTGTTGTTGCAGAGCGCATCCGTAGAAAAGCAGAAGAAAAAAGAATAATGATGCCCGATGGTCTGGAATTCGCCATGACTGTATGTATAGGTGTGGCTCAGACTCAGACAGAAATGGACAGCACAGAAGATTTATTATTAGCTGCAGATACTGCATTGCAAAAAGCAATGACAACAGGGCCAAATAAAGTGATGTATTAATGCTTTAAGTCAGACGCTCTTTACTATCTGCTTGCATGATGAATGTGCATCGTCTACGGTGCATTCTTTTTGCCTGGCCCCTCCTATGTCTACTCCAAATCAAGCGCTTGCTACTGCTGCACGACTTCATCAGGCCCAATTAACTAAGCCGCAGGGCAGCTTAGGCAAGCTTGAAGAGTTGGCAGTCTGGTTTGCTGCGCGCTCAAATTCGGCGATGCCTGCCCGTTTGCAGCCTGCGATTGTGGTTTTTGCCGCTGATCATGGTGTGGCTGCCGAAGGGGTATCTGCCTTCCCTGCCGAAGTTACCGGGCAAATGGTGGCCAATTTTGTGGCGGGTGGTGCTGCAATTAGTGTTTTGGCCCGCGAAGCCGGGGCAAGCTTGTCTGTTGTTGATGTGGGCGTAGCCAGCCATTACGCCGTAACGGCGGGCAGCAGTGCTCAGCTGTTCAGAGTGCCCGTGCGTGCCGGTACGGCTAATTTGCGCCTTCAGCCTGCAATGAGCGAGCAAGAATGCAATAAGGCTTGGGCGATTGGTGTGGGCAGCGCACAAGAAGGCCTGGTGCGCAGCAAAACGCTTTTGATTGGTGGGGAAATGGGCATAGGCAATACCACTGCCGCCGCAGCGCTGATTTGTGCGCTGACCGATATCGATCCGGCAGAAATCGTCGGCCTTGGCACAGGCATTACAGCTCAAAGCCGTGAAAATAAAATTCAAGTGGTAAAAGACGCGCTTGCCCGCGCCCGTACTGCCGGTGCTGTAACGGCTAAAGACTGGCTGATGCAAGTCGGCGGTTTAGAAATCGCCGCCTTAGCTGGTTTTTATACCGGCGCTGCCGAAGCAGGTATTCCGGTTTTACTGGATGGGTTTATTTCAACGGCCGCCGCCTTGGTTGCCGTTAAAAATAAGCCTGAAGTGGCCGATTGGCTGTTGGCCAGCCATTGCTCAGATGAAAAAGGCCATCGCCTTGCATTGGCAGCCTTGCAGCTGGAGCCGATATTGCAATTAGGTCTGCGTTTAGGCGAAGCCAGCGGCGCGGCGCTCACCCTCCCCCTCATCCAAAGCGCCCTCGCCCTGCACCGCGATATGGCCACGTTTTCATCGGCGGGGATTACGACGAAGTAAGCATTCTTTTTCCTAAATAACCTTAGTCAGTTGTGTTTGCAGATTTTTTGCAAGCTTTCGGTATGAAATCATGAGTAGTTTTCGGCTTACGCTTTTGCGGCATGGCGCTACGGTTGCTCCGGCGGGGATGTTAATCGGTCATACCGATCTGTCATTGTCACCCCTGGGTGAGCAGCAGCTGGCCAGCCGCAATGATTACTTTGTCCGCATTCCCCCAAGCAGCATTGCCAGCTCTGATCTTGGCCGCTGTGCGGGCTTTGCCCGGCAATTGGCGGCAACGTCGGGGCTGGATTGCCATATCGATCGCAATTTGCGTGAGATGCATTTTGGTGAGCTGGATGGCTTGCCCATGGAGCAATGGAGCGAACAACAGCGGGCGGCATGGGCGCTTTGGTCACATAATCCTGTGGGTTATACAGGGGCTGGTATTGAAGGCTGGGCGGATTTTTCTGCCAGGGTGAATGCCGCTTTTCGCTTATGGCTGCAAGCTGGCCAGGGGGATCATCGGGTATTGATTACCCACGGTGGAGTGGCTAAAGCATTATTGCTGGAGTGGCTGGGCCTGCCCGCAGCGCGGCATAGCCAGTTTTGGCTGGCGCATGCGGGGATGATTACGCTTTATTGGGATGATAAATATCCGCCTGTTTTACAGGGGATTGATAATGAAGTTGTGTTGGGTGCGTGAGCTATTGGAATAGTTGTGCTGATAAAACCCACCCTTGAACTGCTTCGGGCCCTGAGAACACGGCGTTTCACGGAAAAAAACAAGAGAAATGATCCGTTTTTTCGTGCCTTATGTGTTTTTTGTGGGCATCTGCTTTAGCGCACATGGGGCATAACTAAATAGGAATAATTAATGAAATTTGACTGGCGCGAACCCGTGCTGGCGGTGCAGTTTTTAACCCGGCTGCCAACGCCGCAGATTCGTCATTTTGAGCCAGCTTTACTTGCCGCTGCCGCGCCATGGTTTCCTGTGGTTGGGCTGTTGATTGGTGCGTTTTTAAGTGCGGCGGTGTTTTTTGCGGCCAAAGCAGACCCCTGGCTGGCGGCTTTGGCGGGGTTTTTGCTCTGGACATGGATTACCGGCGGCCTGCATTTAGATGGCCTTGCTGATATGTCGGATGGCTTAGGTGCTGCGCATCGTGATCCGGAACGGTTTTTGGCGGTGCTGAAAGACCCGCACCTGGGCAGCTTTGGTGTTTTGGCGCTGATTGGCCAGTCTGCCGCAAAGCTGGTGCTTTTAATGCTGCTGGCAAAGCAGCAGGAATGGCTGGCGCTTTTGCTGATCCCCGCATGGGCGCGCTTCGGCGTTTTGTATTGGAGCCGCTTACCGGCTTTAGCACCCGGCATGGCCGAGCAATTTGCGTGGCAAAAAACCAGCTACTCGCTGTATATTCTTTTGGCTGCGCTTTTGCTGGCGTCCTGTTTTATTGCCCCTGCATTAATGCTGGCTCCCTTGCTGATTTTGGCCTATGCCAAATGGCTGATGCATAAATTAGGCGGGATGACTGGGGATTGCCTGGGCGCCGGGATAGAAATAACCGAAACTGGGTTGTTATTTTGCGCGCTTATTCTGGCCATATAAGGCGTACAGCGAAACCGTTGTGCGCTCTGTGAAAAAACGTTGATTGTGGTGTTTATAGGAACGGTTTATGAAAATTATCCGCAATATTGAAGTATGGGAAAAAGGCATGGATGGTGGTTTTATCGGGCATTTGGCCATAGCCGAAACCATCAGCGTTGAGTTTTTATTCAGCATGTTTCGCCATGAGCAAGATAAGCCTGATCCTGAAATGAAGCTCTCTTATATGCTGGATGCTGCCCGTATTGCCCTGCTGCAACCCTATGTGGCTGAGCCAATGGACCCTGCGAAAAACGATTATATTTTGACCGCGCACGGCCAGCCTGATTATTAATTTTACTGATCCGGAGCGGGTATTCTGCCCGCTCTGCAAGCCTGACCTGAAAGTATTTGATTCTGGTCAAATACCCTATATCTAGCTAAGCACACAGATTTAAAACACCATATATTGTGGTCTGTAAAAATATTCTACCCTAGTCCAGGTGGGGAAAAATGACCATATACCCGCAATATGTGCTGAAACGCGATGGCCGCATCGTGCCTTTCGATATCGATAAAATTCGCCTTGCCCTGCTGAATGCCAGTCGCGTAACCGGTGAGTTTGATGAGGCAGAAGCAATCCGCCTAAGTACGCTGATCAGCAGCCGCTTGCAGGGTGATCTCACCCCCACCATCGAGCAGATTCAGGATCAGGCTGAAGAAGCGCTGCTGCAATATCATTATTTAAAAACTGCACGTGCCTATATTGTTTACCGCAGCCAGCATGCGCGTTTGCGCTCGGATGTGCGCACGGTGGTGGATGTTGAATCTTCGATTAATGAATATCTGGATCAATCAGACTGGCGGGTTAATGCCAATGCCAATCAGGGCTGGAGCCTGGGTGGGCTGATCTTAAATACCAGTGGCAAGATGATTGCTAATTACTGGCTAAGCCATGTTTATCCGCCGGAAATTGGCGAGGCGCATCGCTCTGGAGCCATGCATATTCATGATTTGGATATGTTGTCTGGCTATTGCGCGGGCTGGTCTTTACGCCGCCTCTTGCAAGAAGGCTTTAATGGCGTGCCGGGCAAGGTAGAAGCCAAACCGCCTAAGCATTTCTCTGCTGCCATCGGCCAGATTGTTAACTTTTTAGGCACTTTGCAAAATGAATGGGCGGGCGCTCAGGCGTTCAGCTCCTTTGATACCTATATGGCAGCCTTTGTGCGGGCCGATCATCTGCAATACACACAGGTAAAGCAATACATCCAGGAGCTGATTTACAACCTGAATGTGCCCAGCCGCTGGGGCACGCAAACGCCGTTTACTAATCTGACTTTTGATTGGATCTGCCCGGAAGACCTGCGCGAACAAATCCCCTATGTGGGTGGCAAGGAAATGCCATTTAGCTACGGTGATTTGCAAACCGAAATGGATATGATTAACCGCGCCTATATCGAAGTGATGATGGAAGGCGATGCGCTGGGGCGGGTGTTTACCTTCCCGATTCCCACCTACAACATCACCAAAGATTTTGCATGGGATCACCCCAATACCGATCTTTTGTTTGAAATGACCGCTAAGTATGGCCTGCCCTATTTCCAGAATTTCTTAAATTCGGATCTGGAGCCGCATATGGTGCGCTCCATGTGCTGCCGCTTGCAGCTCGATCTGCGCGAGTTGTTAAAACGCGGTAATGGCTTATTTGGCTCGGCTGAGCAGACTGGCTCCTTAGGTGTGGTGACCATTAACTGTGCGCGGATTGGTTACGAATTCAAAGGCAATGAAGCGGGCCTCCTGGCGCGTGTTGATCAGCTGATGGATCTGGCCAAGCAATCTTTAGAAATTAAGCGCAAATTGATTGGCCGCTTAATTGATGGCGGCCTTTACCCCTATACCAAGCGTTACTTAGGTACGCTGCGTAATCACTTCAGTACGCTGGGGGTGAATGGCATTAACGAGATGATTCGCAATTTCAGCGATGATAAAGACGATATCAGCTCTGAAGCAGGCTATGCCTTAGCCATTCGGCTGCTGGATCATATCCGCGCCAAAATGAGTGCGTTTCAGGAAGAAACCGGCCATCTTTACAATCTGGAAGCCACACCAGCCGAAGGCACGACTTATCGCTTTGCCAAAGAAGATAAAAAGTTTTACCCCGATATCCTGCAAGCAGGCACGGTGGAGCAGCCCTTTTATACCAACTCCAGCCAGCTGCCGGTCGGCTTTACTGATGACCCGTTCGAAGCCCTGGGCCGTCAGCAGGAATTGCAGCGTAAATACACCGGCGGTACGGTCTTGCATCTGTATATGAATGAGGCGATTTCCAGCCCCGCAGCGTGTAAAGCACTGGTGAAAAAAGCGCTGACCAACTACCGCCTGCCCTATATCACCATCACGCCCACCTTCTCTATCTGTCCGAAACACGGCTACCTGAGCGGCCACCATGAGTTTTGCCCGAAGTGCGATGGCGAGTTGCTGGCGAAGAAGAGCTGTGCTGCTGCATAAGTCTCTACACAGGTGGCACTACAGTGCTGCCCCCTTGGTAAAAGGGGAAAAAGTGCATCGAACTTATGCAGTTGCGCAGCAATAGCCTGCATTTGTTGATTTTGAATATTTGAAAAAAAGGATCCGTCATGAGTGATTTATCGGTGCAAACCAAGCTGGCTCCTGAGCTGAAAGATGAAGAACGTACCCGCTGCGAAGTCTGGACTCGGGTGATGGGTTATCACCGGCCAGTGAGCAGTTTTAATATTGGTAAAAAAGGCGAGTTTAAAGAACGGCAATTTTTTAACGAATGTAATACCGCTTCCTAATGAAGCCCGCGCCCAAGATTGGCGGCTTGGTGCCGTTTTCCAGCTGTGATTATCCCGGCGAGCTGGCTTGTGTGGTGTTTCTGGCGGGCTGCCCATGGCGCTGTGGCTACTGTCATAACCCGCATTTACAAGCGCGTGAGCAGCACGATGCAGCACCACAGTGGGATGAAATCCTCATCTGGTTAAAAACGCGCCGTGGTCTTTTGGATGCGGTGGTTTTTTCGGGTGGCGAGCCGCTTATCGAGCCTCAGTTACCAGAGATGATGCATGCCGTAAAAGCATTGGGTTTTAAGATTGGGCTGCATAGTGGCGGCTCCTATCCCAAGCGTTTGCAGGAATGCCTGCCTTATCTGGATTGGGTGGGCTTTGATATCAAAAGTGATTTTATGCTCTACGAAAAAGTCACTGCGGTCACTGGCAGTGGTGCTGTTGCCAGTGCTTCATTAAAGCTGCTGTTGGCGGGCAAGGTGGCGCTGGAATGCCGCAGCACCATTCACCCCAGCCTGCATAGCGAGGATGAGCTCATTCACCTTGCCCAAATATTAAGCAAGGCAGGGGTGCAGCGCTATGTCTTGCAATCCTTCAGGCCTGCTGGCTGTATCGAGCCTGCTTTGATTAATTCTGCTCAGCTTCATTTTCCTCAGCCTGCCACTTTAGCGGCAATTGAGCAGCAGTTTGCATCATTTGAGTTTGTACCAACACTTGTTGCCTGAATGCCCGATAAGCCTGTTTTAAGCTGGAGAAAATCAGAAAATTGGCGTGTAATTCATCTAGCTTATGGTGGCGGGCGGCGATAAACTCGGTTTGTTTTTTGCGTCCGGCCAGAGCAAGGGCAATGCCGCGCTCTTTTAAATCTCTTTGCAAAATAATGATCGCTTGGATGCCCGCAATATCGATTTGATTAATTGGCACCGTATCCAGTACCACCCATGAAACAGGCGGCGAGCTGCTGTCGGCTAAAGATAAAACCCGCTGGCGGAAGTAATTGGCGTTAAAGAAATTAAGCGAGGCATCAAAGCGATACACCAGCATGCCATCAATGGGGGCTGCGCCGGGATGGTGGGATAAATCGTGAAAGCTGTTTTTACCAGGATAAATGCCCAGCAGGCTTTCATGCGGCCGGGCCAGCTTAATCAGCAGCCTTAGCGTTGCCATTAATACGGCAAACAACATGCCCTGCATCACGCCTACACAGGCCACGCCAATCAGGGTAAGGATGGCAATGCCATATTCGCCCCGGCTGGCCTGGCGAAAATATATAAAATTGGCAAAGCTCATCAGCCCAAACGAGGCGGTAATCAGCACGGCGGCCAGCGCGGCAATCGGTACATATTGCAGCGGGGTGGTAAACAGCGCGATGGCAATGGCTACAGACGCCGCAGCAACCATGCTCACCATTTGCGTTTTACCACCGGCATGATCATTCACCGCCGTTCGGGAATCCGCCCCGCTGATTACAAAGCCCTGTGAAAAAGCAGCTGCAATATTGGCCATACCCAGTGCGGTAAACTCCCTGTCTGCATTGATCTCATAGCGGTTTTTGGCAGCAAAGCTGCGGGCGGTCAGAATGGCGCTGCTAAAGCTGATCAGCGCCAGCCCCGCCCCTGCCCCGAGTAATTCTCCCAGATGGGCCCGGGGAACAGTGGGCCAGTGCAGGGTAGGTAAGCCCGCTGGCAATAAGCCGATAATGGCGATGCCTGCATTTTGTAAATTCAGGCTAAAGATGATTAATCCTGCCAGCCCCATAGCAACAAGGGCGGTGGGCAGCTTGGGCAGCAGGCGTTTAATGACTTGAATGGCTAACAGCGTGCCAAGGCCAATGACTGCTGTGGCTGGATGCAGCTCGGGCAGGCGATCTGGCAGCTCGAGGATACGGCCAATAAAATCATGCTTTTGAAAAGTAAAACCCAGTAATTTACCCAGCTGTCCCAGCGCAATGCTGATCGCTACGCCATTTAAAAAGCCTGCCAGAATTGGCGGGGATAAAAAGTCGGCCAGAAAACCCAGCTTAAAGCGGCTGGCAAGCAGGCAAAACAGCCCGGTAATCAGCGCCAAAGCCACAGAAAGCGAGATATACAGCTCAGAATTCCCCATTGCCATCGGCAGCAGAGTGGAGGCCACCATGGCGCAAGTCGCGGCATCCGGGCCAACGATTAACTGCCGTGAAGAGCCAAACAGCGCGTAAGCCACCATAGGCAGAATGCTGGCATAAAGGCCGGCAATCGGGCTCATCCCCGCCAGCTGGGCATAGGCTACCCCTACCGGCAGTGCGACGGAGGCCACCGATAAGCCCGCCAGCAAATCCTGCCGCCAGCAATCCCGGGGATAATTTAGGAATATGGCCAGCCCAGGCATGATGCGCAGAAAGAATTTGTTCAATGCAGGGTCCTGTAGCGTAGCTAACGTTTTTTGCAGGGAGGGCAAAATGTTTTATTTTGCCCACGCGGGTGATACATCAGCGTTGTGGATTGATGTGCCGCTTTAGCAAATCACCCCCGCCTGATCTCTGCAAAACTGAATAAACCTGCGCAAAGCGGTGGAGTGATATTTTTGTCTGTGCCATGCAAGGTAAAGCTGGCGCGGAAAGCGTTGCTGCATGGCAAGGCAAACTAATCGTTTGTTATCGATACGGTCTTGTGCAGCCAGCCTGGATATAAAGCTGATCCCCAGCCCCTGCTCTGCAGCTAACATCACCGCTTCCAGTGTATTTAGTTCTAATCCAATGCGGCTGGTGCTGAGTTGTGGCTGGATCAGCTGCTCAAATTGCTCACGATTGCCTGACATTGGTTCTCGCAGTACCCATGTTTCATCGCTTAATGCAGATATGGCCAGATCGGTCTGTTTAGCTAATGGGTGAGCGGGGGCCGCCACAATGCACATTTCATCCTGCAGCCAGGGATCGGCGATCAGGTCGGGGTGGTGGTTTTCACCTTCGATCAGGGCGAGATCCAGCTCAAAATGCGCAAGCGCATGGCTCAGAATATGGGTATTGGCGATGGATATGCGTGGCGTGGTGGCTTGCTCGCTGCGTGCCAGCAGAATCGGCAGCAGATAGTTGCCTATGGTTTGGGTGGCCCCAAGGCGAAGCTGGCCGACCGGCTCGCTGTCGCTGGCAAACATCGTTTCAATATCCATCATCCGGGCGAGCAATTCTTCGGCCACGGGCTGTAATAATTTACCTTCTGCGTTTAATTGCAGGCGCGGATGTATCCGGTCAAACAGCGGCGTGGCCAGCTGGCGTTCTAACTCTTGCAAAGACTGCGAAATGGCGCCCTTGCTCAGGCACAGCTCATTGGCTGCCGTGCCAAGATTGCCATAGCGGGCAATGGCAGCGAAGGATTTTAGCTGTTGCAGAGTGAGCTTCATTTGATTTTACTAAATACCTTATTCAAATCATTTAGATATGATAAACAATATCCGGGCGGTATTCTATTTGTACTGCAATAAATAAGAAGGTCGTCGTATGTTTAAGCGAATTCATCAATTACTTGCCGCCGCTCCTACCCCAATGGCGGGTTTAGCTTTAGGCCTTGCCAGCCTTGGGTGGTGTTGGGAAAACGCAGGCGATTTTTCTGGTCATGCTCAGTTATCAGGCGCTGTGATTGCCGCTGTGCTGTTACTTATCTTAGCTTTCAAATTTGTGATTCATCCCCGCTTACTGCTGAAAGATTTAGCCCACCCTGTGGTGGGAAGCGTGGTGCCTACCTTTGCAATGGCAACGATGGTGGTGTCTAAGGCCTTAGACCAGTTCGCCCCTGGTTTTGCTGAGGGTCTTTGGTTGTTTGCCGTGATCTTGCATATGGTGTTTCTGGCGACGTTTATCTGGCATCGTGCTAAAGACTTTGAAATTCACCATATGGTGCCAAGCTGGTTTGTGCCGCCGGTAGGTATTATCGTGGCCGATGTGGCTTTTCCTGGCGGGCAGTTTGCCGCTTTAGCGAATGGTTTACTGTGGTTTGGGATATTTTGCTACGCCGTGATGCTGCCGCTGATGCTCTACCGCCTGATCTTCAGCTACGAAGTACCTGATGCGGCCAAGCCCACTATCGCCATTCTGGCGGCGCCTGCCAGCCTCTCACTTGCTGGCTACTTAACTGTGACCACCGAGCCATCGCTGCTGATTGTGGCGCTGTTGTTCGGGATTGCGGTGCTGATGACAGGTATTATCTACCTCGCCTTTTTCAAGCTGCTGATTCTGCCTTTCTCACCTGGCTATGCTGCCTTTACCTTTCCGCTGGTGATTGGTGCTACAGCGCTGTTTAAAGTGAGCCACCTGCTTGGGCAATGGGAATTTGCTGCCGCTTATGTGAATCAGATCCAATGGCTGGCACAGTTTGAATTAGGTGTTGCCACCGTGGTAGTGGGCTATGTGGCGCTGCGGTATGCAATGTTTTTTATGGCAAAAGATGATGCAGTTACATATCAAGCAGGGCAGTTGCTGCACAGATAAGAAGGTTTGCGTAATCTGAGTGGATTACTGAGGGGATTAAAAAAGGCCGCTGCTGCGGCCTTTTTTTATGGAGCAAAGCTTATTCTGCTTTGTTTTCTGCGCCGGTGATGGCTGCTTCTGCAATCACTTCGCTGGTCAGAATTGGATCTACCGCCACTTCTTCTGCTGTGGCTGCGGTTTGTGGCTTTTTGCGGTCTTCGATGTTTTGTACAAACTTGGCTGCGGCTGCTTTTTCTTCTGCAGTTACATCGCCTACCGGTTTGCCATTCAGATCAAAGCGTTTACCGCCACGGGCTACTGATTTCAGGTAGCGCACTTTACGGCAATGGGCCGCAATCGAGCGATGTACATGATTGGCACCGAATTGTGGCAGTGCTTTTTCCAGTTCTTTATGAACACCGATCATTAAAGGCTTGAACTGCTTCATCACCGGATAACGCTGATAAAGTAATTCAATAATCATAATTTGCTGTTGACGGGCTGATTTCTCGCCAATCGCAGATTGTAATGCTTGAGCTAAAGCTGAATTTTGATCGGTCATCATTAGAAAACTAGGGTTGGTATGAAGGGGTAGCTTACCTTAACTCAGCGTTTGCATATACCGTACTATCGCAAAGTGTCGCTTATCGGTCTTTTTGAAAATGGCTTTTTAGCTGGTTTGTGTTGCTGAAATACGGTGAAAAAAGTGGATTAAGCATCTTTAATCTCAATTTTTCAGGCATTTTTTGTCTTTTAGGCTGAATTTCACCCTGTTTTTTGTATTTTTGGCTACAGGGGTACTATTTGCCGGAAGTGCTGTGCTTGTGGCAACTAAAGGCTGGATTTGTGGATTAAAACCATGGAGCAGGGGGCTAAACAGGCGATGCTGACCCGTTGAGAGGGCTCTCTTTCACTGGCCCAGTGCCAGGCTGGTTTGATATCCCCATCAATCATTAAGCTGCTGCCACGGATTACCTGCTCACGAATCCCGGCTTTAAAAGCCGCTTCACGCAGAGTCCAAAGCAAGTAAAAACGCTCTTGCGATTCTTCCGGAATGGCGTTTACCCAGCGGGCTTCATCCCTATGCAGTGCAAATTCAGCCAGCCTGGCGATATTGGCCTTGGGGCGGCAGCTTTCTATATCCAGCCCGATTCGTTGGGGGTTCACCGTTACCCCCAGGCAATCACCGCTGTGCGAAATACTGGCATGTAAATGAGTGGCCTGGCTTAAATAGGGGAAGAACTCCCCTTCTTCAATATCACCTGCCTTGTATTCAATCCCTAAAAACTGGCTTGCTGCCCTGGCGAGCAACAAACGGCCAAGGATGAATTGTTGTGCGCGGTTGGGGGACTGGATCATTGCCAGCTTAGCTTTACTGCTGGCGGAAAGCAGATCGCTGCTCAGGGATGGGTTTTGAGTAATCCGGGTAAGAAGAACTTCGGCGTAAAGCATGAGAAAACCAGGAGCAAAGGATTTGAGCATGATAGTGCCAGGGCAAGGCCCGGCAAAGGGTTTGCTCACTCTGATTATAAAATTTCATCCTCTGCGGGGCTGTTTGTCCGCCGTTCGGCCATTCTTTGTCCCATTGCGGCCAGTGTGGGCGTATCAAGCAGTTTTTCGGCGCAGGGGTAAATGCGGGCTTCTTCCAGATCGGCATGGGCCGGGTAGAGACTGGCAAATTCCCGTGCGAGAGCCAGCGGTAAGATTTCACCATGGCCTGCTGCCAGTGGAATTAAATAGCTGCGTACATCCTGCCAAAGCAGTGCGAGTGTTTCGTGCTCTGCACTGACCGATGCAATAAGGGCTTGCAGCTCTGCATCGCCGTAATGGCTGAGCAGCGGAAACAAATCGAGATCTTCATCTTCGTGGTGCAGCGGTGCTGCCACATCAAAATAACGCAAAATACTTGCTGCAGCGTCCTGCGCCTTACTGTCGGCCCCATCTTTTATCAGGTACTGAGCCAGTTTGAGCGTTAATTCTGCGTACTGGCGCACCCTGTCGTGACAGGCCATCAGCATGGCGATGGGTGTTTCAAATGTGATTGATTCAGCAGAAAACAGCGACATCATGCTTCTCCTTTTATTCCCGACTAATTTAGTCGGATTTTACGCAGAAATAAAGAACCCCGTTTGATTAAAGCCAAAAGAAAAGGATATTTAATACTTACATGTGTAAGTATTTTTACTAACTAATTTGAACGAAATTAGTCAGATTCGTTTAAGTAATTTGCGATTAAAACGCTATAATTGCTGCTTTGCAAAAAAGTCAGCAGAGGCATCATGGAAGAGCAGGGTACATCATCAATTCATCCCCAAAGGGCAGTCATCAGGCCATACGCTAACGAGCGCCGCCTGTTTGTGATCATGGCGGTGATTTCAGGGCTGAGCTGGCTGGCTTTAACGCTGGTCACCTTTGGCATTATCTGGATCATTATGCTGGTGCTTTATCTCATCGGCTTATTTGGGTTTTCATATTTTATTTCTTATGTACGCGGCAATGGCGTGCGAGTTACTGCTGAGCAGTTTCCTGATTTACATACCCGTTTTCAAAATTGCTGCCAGATGATCGGGCTGAAAAAACAGCCGGAATTCTATTTAATGACCGGTAATGGCGCTTTAAATGCATTTGCCACCCGTTTTTTACGCCGCTATTACGTGGTGCTGCTCAGCGATATTGTCGATGCTTTGCAGGATGATAACGAGGCGCTCAATTTCTATATCGGCCACGAGCTGGGTCATATTGCACAAAAGCATTTAGTGCATCACTGGTGGCTGGTTTTTGCCAGCTGGATTCCCCTGCTCGGCACTGCGTACTCCCGTGCCAGAGAATACAGCTGTGATCAGTACGGCTTAGCCTGCACAAGCAATAAACAAAGCGCTGTGCATGCTCTGGCGGTATTAGCAGCCGGCAGCAGCCGCTGGAAAAACCTGAATACTCAGGCCTATATTGCTCAGGCCCAGGATACAGATGGTTTCTGGATGGCTGTGAATGAATTAACCGCAGATTACCCATGGCTTTGTAAGCGGGTTGCCCGCATAGAAAACGGTGATGCTGCGGTATTTCCACGCCGTAATATCTTTGCATGGATTATTTCTGCCACGATTCCAAACACAGGTTTTGGTTTAATTGGCGCGATGGTTGTTTATATCTATTTGCTGCTGATTCTGTTGCCGGTTTCTATCTCTGCGTATTCCAAGTACCAGACGAAAGCACTAAATGCTAAAACACAGGTGGAATTAAGCCAGGCTTATACTGAGGGCATGGTGGCGGCCAAGCTGGCAGGAAACTTCTACGAAGAAAACCAATATATGCCGGAAGCCGTTGAAGCATTGGGCTTTAAAATTCCGGCGAAGAGCCTGATTAAAAGTGTAGAAATCAATCCTGAATCGGCTGAAATAAGCTTAGCGCTTAACGCGCCTCATCAGGATAAAGAGATCATTCTCAGCCCTTCTGCAGGTGATGATGGCTCGGTCAGCTGGGCTTGCAGCGTAAAGGGTAAAGTGGATACAGATGCTTTGCCACATGATTGCTCCCCCGCTTTTGATGAATCTGACGCTGGCAGTGAAGCGCCGGAATCAACAACATCGCTGGGTAAATTTCTTAAATTCTTAAAGTAATTTAATAAAAAGGGCCGCAGGATAAAATCTGCGGCCCTTTTTTTATGGCGGTTTAAATCACATCAGGCTTAAACATCGGCCTCGGCTTCATTACCCCGCGCTTCCAGCCATGCCTTGCGGCTGCTGGCTTCAGTTTTACCCATCAGCATATGCATCAGCTCACGGGTGTTAAGCGCCACATCGTCGTTAATGCCTACCCGCAGCATGCGGCGGGTATCCGGGTTCATTGTGGTGTCGAATAATTGCTCGGCATTCATTTCCCCGAGACCTTTAAAGCGGCTGATGCTCCATGCGTTTTCGCGGATTTTTTCTACACGCAGCTTATCTAAAATTGCGGTCAGCTCGCCTTCATCCAGTGCATAGAATTTACGCGGTGGTTTGGCCTTGCCGCTGCCAGCCACATCCACGCGATACAGCGGTGGTTGCGCCACAAACACATGGCCCTGGGCAATCAGTTGAGGGAAATGGCGGTAAAACAGTGTCAGCAGCAGTACCTGAATATGGCTGCCGTCTACGTCCGCATCCGACATAATGATGATCTTGCCGTAGCGCAGGCCTGATAAATCGGCTTTGACATCATCCAGGGTATGCGGATCAACGCCAATGGCCACTGCCATATCGTGCACTTCATTATTGGCAAAAATCTGATCGCGATCGACTTCCCAAGTGTTCAGCACTTTACCGCGCAGCGGCAGAATGGCCTGAAAATCCTTATCGCGGCCTTGCTTGGCCGAGCCACCCGCCGAATCACCCTCTACTAAAAACAGCTCGCAGCGCTCGCTTTCATCCGATGCGCAATCGGTGAGCTTGCCGGGTAAAACGGCTACGCCAGAAGATTTTTTCTTTTCTACTTTTTGCGAATTCTTTTGCCGCGCCTGCGCTGCACGGATACACAGCTCGGCCAGTTTTTTAGCCAGATCAACGTGCTGATTCAGCCAGATTTCAAATGGCGAGCGCACTACAGTTGAAACCAGCTTTAAGCCATCGCGGCTGGTGAGCTTGTCTTTGGTCTGGCCTTGGAATTGTGGGTCCAGAATCTTGGCCGAAAGTACGAAAGAACAGCGGCCAAACAAGTCTTCCGGCAGCACTTTCACGCCCTTAGGCAGCAGGCTGTGGAATTCAATAAAGGTTTTAACTGCCTGAAACACGCCGTCGCGCAGGCCCGATTCGTGCGTGCCGCCCGATGGCGTAGTAATCAGGTTTACATAGGATTCGCGGTTAACCGGGCCGTCTTCTGTCCAGGTCAGCGCCCATGCGCAGCCTTCTCCCAGCGAGAATGTATCGTCAACCTGCTCGATATATTTCTCGCCTTCAAAAATAGGGATCAGCTGGTTGTAGCCGGCTACTATCTCGGATAAATAGCCCGTTAAGCCATCCGGGTAGCACCAGCTTTTATTGATCAGTTCGCCATTAGGCTGCTCGATGGCCAGGTTGACGACTAAGCCCGGTAAGAGCACTGCCTTGGATTTGAGCTGATGTTCCAGATCGGCCAGCGGGATATTGGGCGAATCAAAGTACTTTGGATCGGGCTCTACATAAACACTGGTGCCGCTGTCTTTTTTGGCACATGTGCCCAGTACCACCAGTGGCTCGATGACTTCCCCTGAGCCAAATACAAGGCGATGCTGCTGGCCTTCACGTTTGACTTCTACTTCTAAACGCGTGGATAAAGCGTTGGTAACCGAAACGCCCACACCATGCAAACCACCGGAAAACGCGTAAGCACCGCCGTCTTTTTTATCGAATTTACCGCCGGCATGCAGCTGGGTAAATACAACTTGCACCGTCGGCACGCCTTCTTCAGGGTGCAGCCCAACCGGAATACCACGGCCATTATCGCTGACGCGCACACTTTGATTGCGGTACAGCACCACGTCAATTTGAGTGGCATAGCCGCCCAAAGCCTCGTCGGCGGCGTTGTCGATCACCTCCTGGCAGATATGCAGGGGATTATCGGTGCGGGTGTACATACCGGGACGGTGCCGGACGGGATCAAGGCCTTTTAAAACCTTAACGGAAGATTCGTCGTATTTAGGAGTTGCCATGTTTCACGTGAAACCGATTACTAAAGTTGTCGCGAGTCTAGCAAGCTGAGACAAATATAACTACCACAAGGACACATAAATAAAACCTGCAGGGCCGGAGTTCACCTTGTTTAGTGCTTGTCAGCGCTTCCTATAAAGTTTTAAAAAACCACATTTCCGTGGAGGGTTACCGGCAATCCTGCATCGTTGTATCTCAACAGAAAGAGGCTCGTATATTCATTATCCGCCAAGGCCGCGCCGGTATTGGATTGCTTCGGCAATATGTGCCGTACTGATGGCTTCATCCCCTGCCAGATCGGCAATAGTTCTGGCTACTTTAAGCACCCGGTGGGTGGCGCGGGCGGAAAGCGATAATTTTTGGATGGCGCTTTGCAGCAGGCTGCGCGCTTCCTCATCGAGCGGGCAGTGTTGTTCCAGCAGCTTGCCACTTAAGCGGGAGTTCGGTGTATTTTGCCGCGCTGCCTGCATCTGGTGGGCCGTGGCGACCCGTTTTCTGACAAGGGCTGAGCTCTCGCCGGTCGCTGCGGCAAGCAGGGTGGTTTCTGGTAATAGTGGCACCTCAATCACTAAATCGATCCGATCCATAAACGGGCCGGATAATTTACCGCGGTAACGGGCAATTTGATCTGGTGTGCAGCGGCAGGCTTTTTTAGGGTGTCCTAAAAAACCGCAGGGGCAGGGGTTCATAGCAGCAATTAATTGAAAATCAGCCGGAAATTCGGTGGAATGTGCCGCCCGGGCGATGTGGATTTTCTGGCTTTCTAGTGGCTCTCGCAAGACTTCCAATACCTTTCTGTCAAATTCTGGTAATTCGTCTAAAAACAACACTCCATGATGCGCCAGTGAAATTTCACCCGGTTGTGGCACACTGCCCCCGCCAACTAAGGCCACTGCCGATGCGGTGTGATGCGGGGATCTGTAAGCTCTGATCCCAAAGCGGCTGGCATCCAGGCGCTCCCGGCCTAAAGATTGAATTCTGGCTGCTTCCAGCGCTTCCAGCTCGCTCATCTCGGGCAGTAAGCTGGGTAAACGCTGTGCCAGCATGGATTTACCCGTGCCCGGAGGCCCGATAAGGAGCAGGCTGTGCCTGCCCGCTGCCGCAATTTCTAAAGCGCGTTTGGCCTGTTGTTGCCCTTTTACCTCGCTTAAATCGGGCGTGGCTGGCGGGGCTTCGATGGCGACCGGGGTGGCCAGTGGAAGTTGATCACTGCCGAGTAAATGTCTGCAAACTTGCATCAGATGATTGGCAGACCGCACGCTGGCGCTGCTGAGTAAGGCGGCTTCTGCTGCGCTTTCTGCGGGCAGAATCAGCGTTCTGCCCACGGCTTGGGCGGCCCAGGCCATACCCAGCGCACCACGAACAGAGCGTAATTCACCCGATAGCCCTAATTCGCCGGCGAACTCAAAATCATTCAGCGGCTCTAAAGGAAGCTGGCCACTGGCTGCCAGAATGCCTACAGCAATGGGTAAGTCAAACAGACCGGATGATTTGGGTAAGTCGGCAGGGGCAAGGTTGACGGTGATGCGCCGGTTTGGAAATTCAAAACCACACACAGCCAAAGCCGCCCGCACGCGCTCCCTGCTTTCTTTGACCTCTAAATCGGGCAGCCCTACCAGATTAAAAGCCGGTAAACCGTTGGCCAGATGGATTTCCACCAGCACGGCGCTTGCTTCTATTCCGATCATGGCGCGGCTATGAACAATGGCAAGAGACATTCAGCAGGCTCGGAGTGGGTTCCTTATAGTGTAGGTAACAATATGACGATGAGTCATGAGATGTTTTGATTTAGGTGTGATCCAGTTCTGGTGCAAAAATGGGTTGGCCGCCAGCTGTGTGGGTTTTTATGAAGATGGTTGTTTTTTCAATTTAGATCATGACGTTGTAGGTACGCAAATGGATGAATCGTATGCTGCTTGAGCAATCGACTGAAGAGCCGGTCCCGATTCCTGATTTCCGTAATTTTGGGGTGATGCTGCGTATTTTGCTGCTTATTCACCTTGGTATGCTGGCTTACGTATTGCTGGGGCTTTCTGCATGGGAGGAGTGGCCGCTCAGGCTGGGCGAGGCGGCAATGTGGGCAGAGCCACCGCTGCTGGGCACTTTATTGGTGCTGTCTGTTGTAATGCCCTGGTTGAATCGTTTCTCTTATCGCACGGGCACTTTGGCTGTGAGCGCACTGGCTATGCTGCTGGTTTTTGGCCAGAGAAAAGTCTTGTTCTCTGTATTACAGCCTGCAACGGCCTTGCTTCCTGCGCTTCTGTTTACCATGATGTTGGTAGTGTCTGTGATGCTTTATCTGCGTTTACGCTGGAAATCATTGTCACCAAGGCTGACAGAAGCAAGATTGGCGGCCTTGCAGGCAAGAATCAGGCCGCATTTCTTTTTTAATAGCCTGAATGCGGTGCTGTCCTTAATACGCAGCGAGCCAAGGCGTGCAGAGCAGGTTCTGGAAGACCTCGCTGATTTGTTCAGGGTGGTCATGGTTGATAAGCAGCAGCTTTCCACGGTGGAATGTGAGCTGGAAGTCGCGCGCCGTTATCTGAATATTGAAGCTGTGCGTTTGGGGGACAGGCTAAAAGTGGAGTGGGATATTGCGCCATCTTCTTTGATGGCCGCCCTTCCCCCGCTTTTATTACAGCCCCTGCTGGAAAATGCGATTTATTACGGAGTAGAGCCCATTTTAGATCCCGGGCCGGTAATGATCAGCATTGCAGAAAAAGATAAACACATTCATTTGGGTATTAAAAATTCTCTGCCGCCAGCAGGGACGGTGAGCCAGCATAAGGGCAATGGAATGGCGCTGCAAAATATTCGTCAGCGGCTGTTGCTCCACTTTGATGCTGAAGCCAATTTAAGCACTTACGCGAATAACGACTATTATCAAGTACATATCGTCTTGCCTTACCGGGAGATTCCCCATGGGAACGCCACTGCGCCTTTTTCTTGTTGATGATGAAATACCCGCCTTGCGCAGGCTGCAAGATGTGCTGGCCGACGTTGCTGACGAGTGCCCGCATGATGTGGTGGGTACCGCTACCAGCGGTATGGCCGCCCTTGCTGCCTTAGCCGAAGCTGATGCCGATGCGGTGATTGTGGATATTCAAATGCCACAAATGAGTGGCATTGAGCTGGCCCGGGAGCTAAGCCATTTTTCACACCCGCCTGTGGTGATTTTTGCTACAGCTTTTGAAGAATACGGTGTGGCCGCATTTGAGGTACGGGCCGTTGATTACCTCTTAAAACCGATTCGTAAAGAGCGGCTGATTTCTGCTTTAAAACGGGTGCAGGACATGCGCACCGCCAGATCGCAAGCAGAGCCAGCCAGCCATGCCCGCACACATTTCAGCGTTACAGAGCGTGGCCGGGTGCATTTAATCCCGGTTTCTGATGCGTATTACTTAAAAGCCGAGCAAAAATACATTACTTTGCGCACGCGCGATCGTGAGTATTTGCTGGAAGATTCGCTGACCCGTTTAGAAGAAGAATTTGGCAATCACTTTGTGCGTATTCATCGTAATTGCCTTGTTGCGCGCGACATGATGTCGGGCTTTGAAAAATCTGCGGTAGGGGGCAGCGAAGCGCACTGGCAGGTGATTTTGCGCGATTTACCCGAGCGCCTTGCAGTAAGCCGCAGGCAGCAGCATGTGATTAAAGAGCTTAAAAAACTGGAAAGTGAAGGCAGGTAGGTGCCAGGGCGTAGTTTGGGTTAGACAATAATACGCGGGTTTTAGCGGATAAACAGGCGTAACCCAACAGGCTTAAGCGAAAAGATCACAAAGCTTAAGGCGTACCCGAAGCGCAGCGTGCAACAGATTTTAGTCGCTTCGCGAAAGTGCAGAGTACAACTACCTGAATGAAAATTATCCATAGCTATTTCGGCCAGGCTAAATCCCAGGGCGCTGAGATCTCTGCAAGTTGCGCTTCAATCCCCTGAAAAGCCAATCCTGTTTCCGGGGCCAGCAAAATTTGCTGCTGTTCTCCCTGATAATCAAAATCTAAAGCCCATGCATGTAAATAGCCGCGATCCGCAGGCGTGCCGCCATAGCGCTCATCACCCAAAATAGGGCTGCCCAGGCTTTTAAGCGCTACACGCAACTGATGGGTGCGCCCACTGAGCGGCCTGAGCACAAACAGCCGCTTACCTGTTTGTATATCTCCATAACTAAAGAATTGCGTGGTGGCTTTTAATTCACCTTCCCGGCATAAGCGCCACGATCCTCCCCTGCCCTTTTCCATCGCCCCCTTGATCCAGCCCTGTTTTTTGGATGGTTTTTTATCTGAAAGGGCCAGGTAATATTTATTAATCCGGTGCTCAGCAAAGGCTTCGCCAAAGTAGCGGGCTGCTTCTGCACTTTTGGCAAAAAGCAGCAAACCTGAGGTTAGCTTATCCAGCCTGTGTACCGGCCAAAGTGGCATGTCATCTAGTGCCTGGCGTAATACTTCTACAAAGCCGGCTTCTCCGTCTTCCTGATGAAAAGACAGGCCAGCAGGTTTGATGGCAACCAGAAAATCAGGGTGCTCATATGCGATAAAAGTGTGATTTGTATATAGGGTCATGCTTGGCTAAGGTAAAGAGATTACGATAAGAGACGTTTTGCTAAATATAGGATGTAAGCATAATCATATGCGCAAAAAGAAACTATTCTGGCAAGCCATTTTAATCTCGATTCTTGCCTGTGTGGCAGTAACACTGTTTGCGGCCTGGCTGGCAAGAGCGCAGGCAAAAAAAGAGTTACAGAACTATCTGCAGGATATTGCAGAACAAGCCATGTTACGCAGTGATCGTGTGTTTACAGTAAGCAGTCAATTTTTAGATAAACTAAATAATTCAGCCTTAAATGACTGTAGTGAAGAGCACCAGCAACGCTTGGGTGAGATAGCCTTTGATGAGCTGTTTGTGCGGAATGTTTTGTATGCGCCTGATGGTATTGTGAAGTGCTCTGCCTCCAGCCGTCAGGTTTATCCTTTGCCAAAGTGGGATCAGAAAACCACCATGGGGCGCTCGCTTTGGTTTGAGTTTAAAGGTGATCTTCCTAAGCGTTCTGTTTTATATGGGCCCGGCCCGCATTACGCCGCGTTGGATTCCCTGTATTTAGTGGATATTCTGCCGGTAAAAAAACGCGGCTTGTATATTGAAGCCGTGTTGAATCATCGGATACTGGCCAGCAGCCAGGGTGCAAAGAAGAAACCAGACAATACATGGCTAAGCCGGTTCAGGGTGAGCAAAACGAATCCTGAGTATGTCATTACTGCCTATCTGCCCCCTAAAGAATTGCAGCGCGCGTGGCAGGACTATTTTGAAGATTTGCTGCCGCTATGCAGCATCATTTGTCTTGTTTTTATTGGGATTACTATTTGGTTTACCCGCCGCAGTTTTACCATGGGGCTGGAGATTATCGAAGGGCTGCGGCTAGGCGAATTTGAAGTGCATTATCAGCCGATTGTGGCTCTGGCTACCGGAGAAGTGAGTTCTGCCGAGGCGCTATTACGCTGGAAAAGACAAAATGGCTCCAAAATCAGCCCTGATCTGTTTATTGGCTATGCCGAAGAAAACGGCCAGATCAGCCTGCTGACACAATTTGTGCTGGAAAAGGTGGTCTCTGATTTAGCACAGCTTGCAAACACGGATATTGCTGTCTCTGTTAATTTATCAGGTGCAGATTTAGCTTCACCGATGTTTATAGAAAACCTGGCCGCTCTGTGCAAAAAACATCAGCTGGCCCCGAACCGCATCAAGTTGGAAATCACCGAGCGCAGCCTGGTAATGGGCCAACAAGAAATTGAAGTTATTACCCGCTTACGGCAAGCGGGTCACATCATTTTGATTGATGATTTCGGCACTGGATATTCCAGCCTCAGCTATTTACATAATTTACCCGTCGATATTTTAAAAATCGATAAAAGTTTTGTGCATGCATTAGGCAGTGGTGCTGCCACGCATCATGTGGCGTTGCATATTGTGCAAATGGCTAAAGATCTGGGCCTGAGCGTGGTGGCTGAAGGAATCGAAACCAGCGGGCAGGCAGTTACGCTGAAAGAAATGGGGGTTGAATGGGGCCAGGGATGGCTTTATGCAAAGGCGATGACTTATGCTGATCTGAGGCAATTTTTGCAGAGCCCTACCCCTGCAACGCTTAAACCGCTAAGCTTCGCCCCTTTGCCTGAAGCCGTATGAAACTGACTTTAATTGCTGTTGGGCACAAGATGCCGGATTGGATCGACTCTGGATATAAAGAGTTTTCTAAACGCATGCCCCGCGATTTTCCTCTGCAATTGCTGGAGCTGAAGCCTGATAAACGTGGCAGTGGTAAAACGGCACAGCAAGTAATGGTGGACGAAGCTGAGCGCATTCTGGCCGCTATTCCGCAAGACGCCCGCGTTCTGGCGCTGGATGAGCATGGTGCCAACTGGACCACCATGCAGCTGGCCGAAAAAATGAAGACCTGGCAAATCGACGGCCGTGAAACGGTATTTATTATTGGCGGTACCGATGGCCTCGACCCAAGCGTAAAAAAACGGGCCGATCAGCTATTACAACTCTCCGCCATGACCCTGCCCCATGGCATGGTCAGAGTGATCCTGGCCGAGCAGCTTTATCGGGCCGTATCGATCATTAATAACCATCCTTATCATCGCGAGTGATGCTTGGTCTTGCAGGATGGGTGGCGCCGGCTTTTTGCGATACCCGTCACCCTAATTGGCCATCCATTTATTCTAAAACCTGATATAAAAAACCATGCCAACGACCCAACTCTATCTTGCTTCAGGCAGCCCGCGCCGCCAGGAGCTGCTGGCGCAAATTGGCGTTCAGTTTGAACGTATTTCTGCCCCCATAGACGAAACGCCTTTGGCCAATGAAAGTGCCAAAGATTATGTGCTGCGCTTAGCCAAAGCCAAGGCAGAAGCAGGCTGGCAAGTCATGCTTGCACAGGGTAAGCATCCCCTGCCCGTTTTAGCCGCAGATACCACCGTGGTGCTGGACGGGCAAATTCTGGGTAAGCCCCTGGATGCCAGCGACGCTGCGGCCATGCTGGAGCAGCTCTCCGGCCGCAGCCACGAAGTGCTGACCAGCCTGGGGCTACGCACCAATACCGGTACAGACGTTGTGCTGTCGGTCAGTACCGTAACCTTTATGCTGCTGAGTCCTGCCCAAATTGCTGCCTATGTAGCAAGTGGCGAGCCTATGGATAAGGCGGGCAGTTACGGTATACAAGGCACGGCGGGGTTGTTTATCTCTGATTTGCAAGGCAGCTTTAGTGGCGTAATGGGCCTGCCCCTGCACGACACCGCCACACTGCTTGCCCGCCATGGTTTGGGTTTACTTGCTGTTTCAGCATAAAAGACTTCAATTTTTGCCTGAAAAGTGGCTGGCTTTAAGCTTATTCACAATGTGCTTACAATATGACATTTGGAATAAATGATCTGCCTGATGTCAAATTTGGGCGCTACCTGACCATTTTCGTCACATTGCAGTTGGCCCCCGCAATAAAAAAAGCCCCAGTGGGGCTTTTTTTAATTTAACCAGATGGTGCCGTTGAGGTGAATCGAACACCCGACCTACTGATTACGAATCAGTTGCTCTGCCAACTGAGCTACAACGGCAGCTGCCCAGCAGGCAGTACTCAGCAAAGTATAAAGCACTCACCGTTGGTCTGCCGACAAATCCCGCCGTTAATCAGCTGACTCCTGAAACCTATGCCGTCAGGCACCTATATTGCATTGTCATACCCAAGCAAAGAACATATTTTGCATGTAAGTGCTCAGGGAAAAAAGCTTTTAAATCAAAGGTTAGGAGCAAGAAATGAAAAACATGCAAAAGGGTTTTACCCTGATCGAATTGATGATTGTTGTAGCCATTATCGGTATCCTGGCAGCAGTGGCGATCCCCTCTTATCAGGACTACACCAAGAAAGCGAAATTCTCTGAAGTGCTGAGTATTTCTGATTCGTATAAGCAAGCGGTAGCACTGTGCCATGCAGATTTAGGTACTTTTACCGGTTGTGATGCGGGTACTCAGGGTATTCCTGCTGCTCCTGCTGCTACAACCGGGCTTGCTGCTGGTGGCACTATTTCAGCAGGGGTTATTACATTTACGGGGACTACTGCTGCAGGTGGATATACTTCTGTTTTATCTCCTACTTTAAATGCAGCAGGATCTGCAATTACTTGGGCACAAACAGGTACTTGTTTGTCTGTTAAATACTGCCGCTAATAATATATTTGTAGATGAGCTGGTTTGATAATAACGGGCTCATCTATTTTTAAAAAATATTTAATTATTATTAATTTTTAATAACTAATATGTATTTGGAGCATGAAATGAAGGATATTCAACAAGGTTTTACCTTGATTGAATTAATGATTGTTGTGGCAATTATCGGAATTTTAGCTGCGGTGGCTATTCCGTCATATCAGGATTACACTAAAAAAGCCAAATTCTCCGAAGTGCTCAGCATTTCTGATTCATACAAGCAAGCTGTCGCATTGTGCCATGCTGATTTAGGCACATTTACAGGGTGTAATGCGGGCACACAGGGCATTCCTGCTGCACCTGCTGCTACAACAGGTCTCGCTGCTGGCGGTACGGTAGCAAATGGTGTTATTAATTTTACCGGAACCACAGCTGCGGGAGGATATACTTCTATTTTAAGTCCAACATTAAATGCCGCAGGCTCAGCAATTACCTGGGCTCAGTCTGGTACTTGTCTTAGTGTTAAATATTGCCGTTAATATTTATCTAAACCCCAGGTTTGCAATAAAGCAAGCTTGGGGTTTTTTATAAAATAAAGGGGATGGCATTGAGATATTATATTGCGAAGTATGTTTTTTTAATTCATGTATCTCTTATAGTGCTGATTCCATTTTTTTTGTACTTCATGTTTTTTAATAACCCTATTATGTTTGACGATAATTATTTTTTTAATGGTGCTGTTCATGATCAGCTGTTAAATAAATATTTTGATTTTTCTTTACGATGGCTGCCTTATGCAACATTTGAATGGACCCGCGTTGCTTTTGGAAATGATGTCATATGGCTTCATTTAGGAAACTCAATTATTCATGCCTGCAATGGTATCATGCTATACATTTTATTAAAGTATATTTTTAAAGAAGTAATAAAGAGTGAAGTCAAAGGTTTATCTTTAGAAAATACCGCGTTTTTTGCAAGTTTAATTTTTTCCCTGCACCCTGCTGCTGCTTATTCTGTAGCCTATTTATCACAAAGAAGTATGCTGATGGCTACTTTTTTTGCGATAGCCATGTTACTGCTGTTTATTAAAAGCATTGTTTTTGAAAATAAAATATTTTTATTCATTTCAACATTATTGTATGGCTTGTCTGTGCTTTGCAAAGAAAACGCTATCATGTTGCCGGGTATAGCATTTATTGCTGCAATTTTAGTAAAAAAAGATATTAAGCATATTTTGAAATTCAGCTGGCCATATTTTTTAATATGCACCTTTATTGCTGCGTATGTCTTTTATGCTAAAAAAAACGAAATAGACCTGTACGGCTCAGCATATGAATTAGGTGCTCCGGCGATGTTTTCCAGGCTGGCATTAATTGATCCTGATTTTAACGTAAAACTAGCCTATCCACTTTCAGTATTTACTCAGGCAGGTTTGTTTTATAAATATTTAATGATCTGGTTTTTACCTTCTTCGCGGTGGATGTCGATAGACATTTATGAAGTTTTTGCAACCAAATTTATATTGTTTCCTCAGTTGCCTGCTGCCATATTCTATGTTTTATTTCCATTTCCATTTATGTACTTATTGCAAAAAAGAGGTTTGCCGGGATTGTTAGGCTTTTCTTTCCTTTGCCCATGGATAATGTTTTTTACAGAATTTTCAACAATACGTATTCAGGAATCATTTGTTATTTATCGCAGCTATATTTGGCTTGTTTTTGTATCCTGCGCGTTGCCGTTTTTTTTACAAAAAATGAATGCTAAAAAATCAATTATATTGCTAAGTGCTATAGCCGTACTGATGTTGCCATTAACTTTGCAAAGGTTAGTCAGCTTTTCTCATCCATTATTATTATGGGACGATGCAGCCAGATTACTGGATGGAAAAGAAAACAGACCTGGGGTAGAGCGTATTTATCACAACAGAGGTTTGGCTTTTTTTAAAGAGAAACAATATCTTTCTGCACTGAATGATTTTAATAAGGCCTTAGAAATATGGCCAAAGTACAGCTTTGTTTACAATGACAGAGGAGCTGTTTATCTTGAAATGCAGGATTATCAAAAGGCGCTGGAAGACTTTAATCAGTCAATTTTATTAAAGCCTGATTACTTCAGGCCCTACTTGGGCCGTGCCCGTGTCTTTGAGCTTCAGGCAAAGCCAGAGCTAGCCAGAGAAAACTACATAAAAGCATGTACATTAGGCCTTACCTCTGCCTGTGGCCGATAATTAGTGCACTTATCGGAAAATAATTTGAGTTCACTTGTTTTATAAGCTGGCATGACTATTGCTTAGTACTTCCCCGTGAATGTTTTGGTTAAGAGAAACGCAGGGTTTCCTTCTGGAACATTATATGGGAGCGATAAATATGAAAAACATGCAAAAAGGTTTTACCCTGATCGAATTGATGATCGTAGTTGCGATCATTGGTATCTTGGCTGCGGTTGCGATTCCTTCGTACCAAAATTACACAGCAAAATCTAAATTTGCTGCTGCTTTAGCTGAGACAGCTTCACCAAAGACTGGTGTTGATGCTCGTATTGCTGACGGAACAGTGCCAACTGTTTCTGATATTGGTATTAAGCAAGGTACTGCAAACTGCACTACAAATGTTTTGAATGGTTTTTCATCTTCATCTGAAGGCGGTACCATCGTTTGTACTATTAATGGTGGCCCTAAGGCGGTAGCAGGTAAACTTATCACTCAAACACGTAGTTCCGATGGACAATGGTCTTGCTCTTCTACTGCGGATGCTGCAGCAAAATCAAAAGGTTGTGATGCTTAATTTTAGCCTCAAGCTCGTTTGAGGTTAGCTTAATAAAAAACGCACAAATGAATTTTGTGCGTTTTTTTTGAAAAGAAAAAATGAAAAAATATAATAGAATTATATTGTTTTTAGTTGCTTTATTGCCATTTGTATATTTATACCCCTATAGGCCATACGGAGCTTGGATAGCTGAAACAAGTGCACTTGTTTTAGTTTCAGTTATGTTTTTATTCAGTAATGAAGAAAAAAGTACTGATAGTTTTATTGGCCCTGTACAGATTACATTTTTGGGACTCATATTCTCTGCGTTTTTAAGTAAAATTGTCAATTCCCCATCTTATGACTCAATTTTAATTATATATGTGCTATATTTATTCATAGGGCTTTTTATAGCTCACTACATATATAATTTAAATGATAAAAATGAAGTTGTATATTTAATTGCAAAAGGTCTTTTTTGGGGAGGGGTTGTTCAGTTTATTTTTTGTATTTCTAAAATGTCAGGTTTTTTTGTCATTTACTCTCAGTGGATTAATGGGTTGCCTTTTTGGGTGCCACATTTTAATGTAAATAGAACACCAAACGGTTTCATGTTTCAGCGCAATCAATTTGCAGACTATTTGTTTATGAGTGGTGCAGCAGCTTGCTATTTATATGCCCAGACAGAAATAAAAAAAATAACGTTTATTGGCTCTATTATTGCTATTGGCTTGGCTATTTCTTTATCTATGTCCAGAACAGCTTTGTTATATATTGCGATGGGATTTGCCGTTGTCGCCCTATTGCACTTCAAAGGCGATGATACTAAAAAATTTAGTAAAGCTTTCTTATGGTTTTTAGCGTGTTGTATTGTATTTCAGGTACTTAGCCCATATTTGAATAAAATAATGGTTGAATACTTCCCTTTATTAACCGAGGGAAGTGGCTTAAAGCGCTTGGGTGCAGGTGTGAATGATACGCGCTGGCCGGAGTGGCAAAAAGCCTGGCACACCTTCCTTGCAAACCCCTGGTTTGGTACTGGGGTGGGTACTTATGCTGCGGCTAGTTATCAATTAGGCGCGCAGTTTCCTTATAAAGGCGGGGAGATTGTTTATCAGTTATTTGCACATTGCCATAATATCTTTTTACAACTGCTGGCAGAAACGGGCATATTAGGCGGGATCAGCCTGTTGTTTGGCACAATAGCTGTAGTATATGGAATTATAAAAAATAAGCTGGATATCCATGCGGCCTTTGTACTCATTGCACTGTCTACCATGTTTATTCATAGCCAGCTTGAATATCCGCTTTGGTATGCTTCTTTCTTTATCTTATTTACTATTTTGGCATCTACAGTAAAGCTGGATTTGTATAGTTACACATCAACAGCAAGGTCTGGGGTTAAATATATATTTCCAGTATTTATTCTTGTTGCAAGTATTTATGGCTTATATTCGGTTGTAAAGTTGATTGATTTGAATAACCGGTATGAAAGCGAAGCGTATTCCGAAGCTTTAGTAAATGAAAGTGTATCGCTAGGGGGGAATTTACTTGTTGAGGACATGGCTGATTTTTATACTTTAGCAATGCTTAGCTTAGATGATAGAAACTTGGACTATAAGCTTTATTTAAGCAGCAAAATTTTGAAATTCCGCCCTCATGCAGAAATGATATTCAGGCACGCTATTTTTATTAGCTATAAAAACAGGCCAGATGAAGGTGCGGCAATTGTGAAGAATATACTTGATCAATATCCGCAGTTTATTGGCTCATTTAGAGAGAGCTTTGCTTCTGTTCAGGATGACCCGCGTTTAGATAAAATAAAAACGGTATTGCAGCATAAGTATTAAAAAAATGGCCCGCTCAATGAGTGGGCCATTTTTATATTTTATAGGTATTTAAAAATCATTACCCCTTAAAAATCTCCCTCACATCCCGCGCTCCCCATTCCGGGAAGTGTTTGCGTACCAGTGTGTTCAGGTCCACTTCAAACGCCCGCCATTTGGCCAGTTCATCCTGCTCATTGCTGGCTGAATGGGCTGCGGCCTGTTCGATCATGCCTGCGCCGGCGGTGGCGTTGCTCAGGCGGTCGATCACGATAAAGCTGCCGGTGCCTTTGCAATCGCGGTAGCTATCAAACACCACGGGTGCATTCAGAATGACGCGGCAGAGGCCGATTTCGTTGAGTTTAAGCTCACTGGCTTCTACATGCTCCATGCTGTTTACGTCCACACGGTGGGCGATCTGGGCGATGCGGCCAAAGACATTTTTGCCTGCCAGTTTAAAGCTGTATTCTTTGCCAACGGTGAGCGGTGCTTCGTTCATCCATACGATGTGGGCATCAAGTGCCTGGCCGGTTTGCGGGGCTAGCTCGCTGGCTTTGACGATCATATCGCCACGGCTGATATCGATCTCGCGATCCAGCGTCAGGGTAATCGCCTGGCCGGTGAAGGCGGTGTCTAATTCGCCCTCATAGGTGACAATTGCTTTGACTTTGGCGGCCTTGCCGGAGGGCAGGGCGATGATTTCGTCGCCGGGGGAAACTCGGCCAGCGGCGATGGTGCCGCAAAAGCCACGGAAATCGAGGTTAGGGCGGTTTACGTATTGCACCGGCAGGCGGAAGGCTTCTAGGCGGCTGTCGCGGTTGATCTGCACGGCTTCCAGATGCTGCATAAAGGTCAGGCCGGTGTACCAGGGGGATTGTTCGCTCGGAGTCACCACATTATCGCCGCGCAGGGCGGAGATCGGCACAAACTGAATGTCGGCAATATTTAAGGATTTAGCCAGCTCCAGGTATTGGGCGCGGATTTCATTAAAACGCTCTTCGCTGAATTCAACCAGGTCCATTTTATTGATGGCGATAATCACGTGTTTAATGCCCAGCAGGCTGACGATATAGCTGTGGCGGCGGGTCTGGGTTTGCACGCCATAACGCGCGTCGATCAGGATGACGGCCAGATCACAGGTGGAGGCACCGGTTGCCATATTGCGGGTGTATTGCTCGTGGCCGGGGCAATCAGCAATGATAAATTTGCGTTTTTCAGTGCTGAAGTAGCGGTATGCCACGTCGATGGTAATGCCTTGCTCACGCTCGGCTTGCAGGCCATCCACCAGCAGGGCCAGATCGATTTCCTGATCGGTGGTGTTAAACTTTTTGCTGTCTTTTTGAATAGCGGCCAGCTGGTCTTCAAAAATCAGTTTTGAATCGTGCAGCAGGCGGCCGATCAGGGTGGATTTACCGTCGTCCACATTGCCACAGGTAATAAAGCGCAGCAGGTCTTTGTTTTCATGCTGCTTTAAATAGCCTTCGATATCGCTGGCGATCAGATCAGATTGGTGTGACATGTTTATATTCCGAGAGTATGGATTATTAAGGGAGTGAGGGCGGGGAGGACGCTTGGGAGTCGGGAGAGGGGAGTCGGGAGTAAAACCTTCCCATCCTGCGCCTACTCTCAACCCCCCATTCCCGACTCTCCGCCTTAGAAATACCCTTCCATTTTTTTCTTTTCCATCGAGCCGGATGAATCGTGGTCGATCATGCGGCCCTGGCGCTCGCTGGTGGTGGTGAGCAGCATTTCCTGGATGATTTCCGGCAGCGTTTGCGCGGTGGATTCCACCGCGCCGGTGAGCGGGTAACAGCCCAGCGTTCTGAAACGCACCGATTTCATTTGCGGCACTTCACCTGCTTCTAAAGGCATACGGTCGTCATCGACCATGATCAGGGTGCCATTACGCTCTACTACCGGGCGAACGTCGGCGTAATAGAGCGGCACAATATCGATGTTTTCCAGGTAGATATATTGCCAGATATCCAGCTCTGTCCAGTTAGACAATGGGAATACTCGGATGCTTTCGCCCTGGTCGATTTTGGAGTTATAGATATTCCACAGCTCCGGGCGTTGTACTTTGGGGTCCCAGCGATGGTTTTTATCGCGGAATGAATACACGCGCTCTTTGGCGCGGGATTTTTCTTCATCGCGGCGGGCACCACCAAAAGCGGCATCAAATTTATATTTATTCAGCGCCTGCTTCAGGCCTTCGGTTTTCATCACGTCGGTATGCTTGGCCGAGCCGGAGCTAAATGGATTGATACCCGCTTTTACACCTTCTTCGTTAACGTGAACAATCAGATCAAAGCCGCACTTTGCCGCCATTTTATCGCGAAATGTAATCATTTCGCCGAATTTCCATGTGGTATCCACATGCATCAGCGGAAATGGCATCTTGCCTGGGGCAAAGGCTTTGAGTGCCAGATGCAGCATTACAGCAGAATCTTTGCCGATGGAATAAAGCATGACCGGGTTATCAAATTCTGCGGCTACTTCTCGAATAATATGGATGGACTCTGCTTCGAGTTGCTTAAGGTGAGTCAGCCTTGCTTCACTGAGGGTAGTCATACTTTATCCGGGCAAAGAGATTGTTTCAAAATGCGGGTGATTTTCTGTGAGCTTTGCTCTGCAAGGCCGTGGGCCGCAGCAAAGCCAATGCTATAACCTGACGAATTTACCGAAGTTGGGCTGCTAAACGAAGGATTTAATCGTTATATCTATATGGTGGCCCTGGCAATGATTTCTTTTACCAGCCCGGCATTGGTTTCTACTAAGGCGTATTCGTCCTGGCCGGGGATGCCCATATGTACATTCGGGTTGCAATAGCGCATTTTGCTGGCAAAGGGCAGGCGGGCCGAGGTGTGGAATTCTTTGCAGCCGGTAGCGGCAACTAATTCAGCAATATTATTACTGCGCACGCCTGCACCGGGCATAACGATTAAGCGATCACCAGCGGCGGTTTGCAGCGCTTTGAGCATGGTCGCGCCCTCTGAGGCCGTAGCGGCCTGGCCGCTGCTCAGCAGGCGGTTACAGCCGGTGGCAATCACGTCTTCCAGCGCTTTTAGCGGGTTTTGCGCCACATCGAAAGCGCGGTGGAAGGTGACTTGCATGGGGCTGGCCAGCTCAACCAGGGCTTTGCAGCGCGGTACATCGATATAGCCATTAGCTGTGAGTATGCCGATGACTACGCCATCTGCCCCCAGCTTTTTGCAGGCGATAATATCTCGCTGCATGACTTCGTATTCCAGTTCTGTGTATAAAAAATCGCCGCCACGCGGGCGGATAATGACATTCAGGCCAATCCACAGCCGCTCTCTGGCAACGGCGATTTGTCCGTAAGATGGCGTGGTGCCACCTTCAAGCAGATTGTCGCAAAACTCAACCCGATGTGCTCCGCCTTCCTGGGCAGCGAGGCATGAGGTGACCGATCCGGCACAGATTTCCAGCAAAATATCAGACATATCAGCTTCCAAAAGAGAACGCCGCCTGTGAAAGGCGGCGTTAATAGACAGATTCTGTAAGACACGGTGAAGCTTGAAAGGTTCGGGTGAAGGCATAAAGCACGAAGGCGGGAAACGTTGTATGGATCCTGCCTGTCGGGCTTTTTCACCTGAAGACACCCTTTATGCGTATTTACGCTGCTTTTGCCGCAAAAATATCTGCATTTAGCGCGGCATAAATATTGCGTAAACGTCCGTCCATATCGGCCAGCTGGGTGCCGAGCTGCCTGTCCATTTCTTCCAGCTCTTCGATACGGCCTTCCAGTGTGTCGGTGGCCTTATGGATGCGCTTGATGCTTTCCAGGCGGCGGCGTAATTGCAGCTGATGCTCGCGTACCTGTGTTTCCATCGGAGCCATCACCGCTTTCAGCCAGTTTTCAACATCGCGGTTGGCTACTTCAAATACATAAAGCACACGGCTGGCGATGGTTTCAAAAAACTTGTGCGACAGCTTGCCCTTGCTGGTGGTCAGCAGAGTGCTGATGGTGTTGAAATGCTCGCGGAAGGATTTTTCCAGCCGTGAAATTTCTTTATGGTATTTCAAAGTAGAGAAGGGCGGAGGCGTGACATTGCCAAGGCCGTGTTCTTCACTAAACTTTTTATACATTGCCGCCATCATGGCCTGGATTTCAGCTACCTGTACGGCAGACTGGCTGATGTTGCCATTCACGTCTTTAAAAAACTGATCCATGATGGCGCGCAGGCCGCCTTCACCAAAGGAAAACATACTGTGTTCCATTTGATTGCGTACGGCTTCAATATTGCTTTTCAGCGCATCAATGCCCAGCAAGGATAATAATTGATTGGTTTGCTGGCTAAAAATGCTGCGCAGGGCCTGAAAGCGTACTAAGCCTTGTTCAAATTTGCGCTTGTCGGCGTGGACTTTGTCCATCATTTGCCCGACCACATCCTGATTTTTACCGCGCAAGGTGGATAGCTCGTTCAGCTGCTCCAGCACGCCACTGCGGCGAACGCTAAGGATTGAGCGCATGCTTTTAACGATGTCTTCTACTTCGGTAATGGTGCTGTCGCGCACGATATCCTGCTTGGAAGGAAGCAGCTCGTTAGACAACGCTTCTTCAAGGGCAGTGAGGCGCGAGCGGGCGAGCAAATCGACGTCCTGATTTACTTTTGCCACCAGCGCTTTTTGTGCCGAAATAGGATAAACATGGCCAACAGGCACGCCCAGCAGCTCGGCCGTTGTACTGATCTGGTGCTCGATTTCCGCTTCGATTTGCTCCGGGGTTTTTAATTCGTCCCACATACTGTCAATTTTATTAAGCACAGCCAGGCGGCCACGATTGCCGCCTTTGGCAATGTGGGAGCGCCAGATATCAATATCCGAGCGGGTTACACCCGTATCTGCCGCCAGAATAAACAGAATAGCGTGTGCATTAGGCAGCAGATTAAGCGTCAGCTCAGGTTCTGTACCAATCGCATTCAGGCCCGGCGTGTCTAAAATGACCAGGCCTTGTTTAAGCAGCGGATGCGGGAAGTTGATCACTGCATGGCGCCAGCATGGAATCTCAATAGTGCCCTGGGCGTCCACTGCAATCAGCTGATCCGGGTCTTCTGCATTATAAAGCCCATAGCTGGCTGCCTCTGCCACCGGGGCACGGCGTGTGAGGCCAACATGGCGAAACGACTCAAACATGGCGTCAGAATCATTGATATCCAGAGGAATGGTTTTCCATTCTTCCGGATAGCGGCGGTATTCGCTGGTGGTGACATTCTGAGCGCGGGTTTCAATGGGTAATAGCTGAATCGATGGCTCACGTGATGCATCGTAAAGCAGCTCGGTAGGGCACATGGTGGTGCGGCCTGCTGACGAAGGCAGGATGCGCTTGCCATAATGAGCAAAGAAAATCGCATTGATGAGCTCTGATTTCCCGCGGGAAAACTCCGCTACAAACGCAATATTCAGTTTGTCTTCACGCAGTTTTTCGATCAGCTGGGAAATACGTAAATTACTTTGTGCATCTTCTAAATCCTGCTCGGTTAACCAGCGTGCAAGCTGGCTGATCGCCTGCGTGAGTTCGGCACGCCAAGTGCTGTACGCCTGGAAATCCCCGACTAAGCGATCGCTGCCACTTGGGTCATTTACTGCCAAATCGTTTTGATGCAGATAATCGGTGCTCATTGCCATCTCTCTATTTGCGATGCCCGCACAAATGCAGGCTTTGTAAGTCGTTCTTTTTAATTAAATTATTAATGCTGGCAATGTGGGCAATAAAATGTACTGCGTTGCCCCTGGCGTATTTGTTTAATTTCAGAGTTGCAAATGCGGCACGGCATACCTGCCCGGCCATATACAAATGCACTCAGCTGAAAATAACCTGCTTTACCATCGCTATCCACATAATCACGCAGTGTGCTTCCGCCCGCAATAATTGCATCCCCTAGTGTTGCTTTGATTGCTGCAACTAATTGCGCTGATTCTTGAGGATTTAAGCTATTTGCCGCCCGGTTTGGATTAATTTTTGCTCTGAATAATGATTCAGAGGCATAGATATTCCCTACGCCTACCACTGTATGATTATCCATAATCGCAAGTTTAATCGCTATTTTCCGATTAGAGTTGGCTGATAGAAGATGGTCGGTATTAAATTGCTCTGATAATGGCTCCGGCCCCAGCTTTTGTAATAGCGGGTGCGGCCCGTTTTCTGCGGCTTGCCACAAGCAAGCGCCAAAACGGCGCGGGTCCCGGTAGCGCAGCCGTTTTCCATTACTTAAAATCAAATCAAAATGATCATGCTTTTCTGCAGGAAAAGCTTCAGTTAATACGCGTAAATTACCTGACATGCCTAAATGGATAATCAGTGTGCCGTGCTCAAAGCTAAAAAGAAGGTATTTGGCACGGCGGCTCAGGCTAAGAATTTTCCGGCCTTCCAGCATTTGTGCCAGATCGGCAGGAATGGGCCAGCGCAGCCTTGGCTGGCGAATAATCACACTTTTGATCTCTGCACCCTCAATATGCGATGCGATTCCTCTTCGTGTGGTTTCAACTTCTGGTAATTCTGGCACTTTGTTTTCCTGTGAGCGGGCTGAAGCCTGATCGGGCTGTAGGGTGTTCTGACGTGGAAATAATGTACAAAAATAACGTAATTATCTGTTTTAAAAGGATTTAGTTCTGTTTTTGCATGGTGTGGTGCATTCATCAGCTTATTGCTTGCTATGCGTTTCAAATAAAGTAAGCGTAAGACGAGCTATTACTATCTGAAATATCCGAGTTAATATGGAATGATTACTGACGTTACTGGATTGTGCCATGCCCGTCCCTTTCCGACACTATGCTCTTTGCTTACTTATTAGCGGCTTATTCCTGGGCGGCTGCGCCTCTGTGCCCGTTGCATCAACGTCTGGCACTGCCGCAAGCGAGCCCGCCGAAGCTGCAGGTGATGCTGAGCCTGTGAGGGATGAAAGTTTTGCTCCGGAATCCTTATCGCGCTTACCTTTAACCAATGATTTATTACTGCGCTTTTTAGTCGCGGATATTTCCTTGCAGCGTGGCCGTACTGCACTTTCTGCGCAAACATGGTACGACCTTGCTAATCGCACGCATGACCCGCGTGTGGCGCGCCGGGCAACAGAAGTTGCGGTAGGGGCAGGGCAGCTGGGGCTTGCTCAGGAAACCGCTCAGCAATGGATTACTGCCGCACCCAACTCGGCAGGGGCCCGGCAAATATTACTGACTTTATTAATTCGCGCCGACCGGATAGAAGAAGCCCGCCCGCATATTGAGGCTTTACTCGCTGCAAAACCTGAGGAAGCCCCTGCTTTCTTTATGCAAATGCATTTGCTGTGGGATAAAACCAGCGACAGAAAAGCCGCATGGCTGCTGACGGATGAGCTGACACAAAAATATCCGCAGCTGCCAGAGGCGCATTTTGCCCGTGCGGTAGCGATGGCCAATCAGGAGCGCTTTAACGATGCAATTGCAGAGTTGGATCGTGCACTGGCCAGCCGTCCCAATTGGGATGCGGTGATTCAGTACAAAGCTCAGCTTTTAT
Source organism: Iodobacter violaceini (assembly GCF_011601265.1). Lineage (GTDB taxonomy): Bacteria > Pseudomonadota > Gammaproteobacteria > Burkholderiales > Chitinibacteraceae > Iodobacter > Iodobacter violaceini. The sequence goes on along the minus strand of NZ_JAAOLX010000006.1, from coordinate 233,520 downwards.
CGAATCAATCGCCTGCCAGCAGCGTGGCATTTTTGCAAAAATCAGTAAAAGACAATCCGATGTCGCTGGTGCTGCGCAACTCGCTGGCACGCGAGCTGGTTGCTGCCCAGCGCTTACCAGAGGCAAATCAGGTTTACAAGGAAGTGCTGAATCTGCAGGCAACAAATTTAGACGCTTTAATTGGCACTGGCTTAATTGCATTGCAGCAGCGCGATTTGGATACGGCTTACCGGAATTTAAGCGCGGCTATTACACAAAACCCACGCAATGTGGATAACTTGCGTTATTACCTTGGCCAGATTTCTGAAGAGCGCTACCGTTTTGATGAAGCACTGAGCTGGTACAACCTGGTAGGGGGCGAGTTTGCGTCTTCTGCTAAAAAACGCTTACCCCGCGTTTATGCCCGCTTAGGCAGAATGGAAGAGGCGCGTAAAGCCATCGCGGCCTTGCCGGCAGACACTGAGCAGGCGCGAATTGAACACATCCAGATGGATGCGCAGCTGTGGCGCGAGGCCAAAGATTTCAAAAAGGGTGTGGATACTTTAAGTAAGGGCATCGCTGTTTATCCGCAGTCAGCAGATTTAATTTACGATCGGGCTTTAATGGCGGATATGCAAGGTGATTACGCCCTGGCTGAAAGCGATTTACGTAAGTATGTGGCGCTGATGCCAGCCAATGCTCAGGGAATGAATGCTTTGGGTTATACCCTGCTGACGCGTACCAGTAAGCTGGCAGAAGCCGAAAAACTGCTGGAGCAGGCCATTGCGCTTGAGCCAGACAGCCCGGTTATTCTGGATAGCTTGGGCTGGCTGCGTTATAAGCAGGGTAAAAAGCAGGAGGCAAAAGATTTACTGCAACGGGCTTATGCAAAATTAACCGAGCCGGATGTGGCGGCTCATCTGGCAGAAGTATTGTGGCAGCTCGGTGATAAAGCCGAAGCAAAAAAAATCGTGGATGAAGCGCTTTTAGTGGATGCAAAAAATGAAACGCTGCTTGAGGTGATTTCACGCCTGGGTATCCGCTGATGCGTTTATGGCTGGTTTTGCTGTTTTTATTAAGCGCCTGCAGCTCTGTGCCCCAGGCCCCGCGTGCTGGTTATTCAGCCAGTGGCAGGGTGGCTTTAAAAGTAGCAAATGAAAGGCATTATGCGCAATTCGACTGGCATCAGCTGGGTGAACAAAGTGAGCTTTCTTTATCCGGGCCACTTGGGCAAACGGCGGCAGAGCTGCGGTTCAGTCCTGGCAGTGCCAGCTTGCGTGATGCAAATCAGCGGGAAACTAAAGCTCACTCTGCTGATGAGTTAATTGCTGAAGCTTTAGGCTGGCCCTTGCCTGTGTCAGGATTACGCTGGTGGCTGCGCGGTGAGGCTGATCCGGAGCTTGCAGTAACAAGCCAGAGTGAGATTGAAAATGGCCGTCTGCTCTTACAATCAGGCTGGCGTATTGAAAGCACCGATTATCGCGGGCAGCCCAGTTTGCCGCACAAATTAACGCTGAGCCGCAGTGATTTAGAAATTAAAGTTGTGATTACAGAATGGCAATGGAATCCTTAATGAGTAACTCCCACGATTGGCAGGATTTTCCTGCCCCCGCCAAGCTCAATCTCTTTTTGCATATTGTGGGGCGCCGGAGCGATGGCTATCACCTGCTGCAATCTGTTTTTCAGCTGATTGATCTGGCCGATACCATTAGCCTGCGCATCAATGAAGACGGAGCAATCCAGCATCTGAACCCCTTGCCTGGGGTGCCTGCAGAAAGTGATTTAACCGTGCGTGCTGCGCGCTTGCTGCAAAAAGAGACCGGTTGCAGCAAAGGCGTGGATATCCGCGTGGAAAAACGCCTGCCTATGGGGGGCGGGGTAGGCGGAGGAAGCTCGGATGCTGCTACCGTAATGCTGGCACTAAATCGCTTATGGCAATTAAATATGCCGCGCAGCAGGCTGATGGAGCTGGGTTTAAGCCTTGGTGCGGATGTGCCGTTTTTTATTTTTGGCGAATCCGCATTCGTAGAAGGAATCGGCGAAATCATGACGCCAGTGGCTACGCCCGACGTAGATTTTGTGGTTTTACATCCGCAAGTCCATGTGTCGACACCACAAATTTTTTCAGATCCTGACTTGACAAGAAATACGCCGCCGATTAAAGTTCCGCACCTCAGCAGCGCCACCACCCAAAATGATCTGGAATACGTGGCCTGTAAGAATCATCCTGAAATACGCGAAAACATTACGTGGCTTAGCCAGTATGCTAATGCAAGGATGACTGGTTCAGGTAGTTGTGTTTTTGCAAGTTTTTCTTCACCCAACGAAGCAAACCGTGTAATATACGACCTGCCTAAAAATATGACCGGATATGTTGCCAGGTCATTAAGTAAGCATCCATTACATGAATTTGCCGAGTTTTAGGCAGTTTCATTAGGGGAGTCGCCAAGTTGGTTAAGGCATCGGATTTTGATTCCGACATGCGAAGGTTCGAATCCTTCTTCCCCTGCCAATCATTCTCAGAGAAGCGTGTAATTTTAAATTACACGCTTTTCGTCATTCTGGAATACGGAAATGGCTTACGATAGCCTCATGGTGTTTACCGGCAATGCTAACCCCAAGCTTGCTGACAGTGTAGTTAACCACCTGGACATCTCGATCGGCCGTGCAACGGTTGGTCGATTCTCTGACGGCGAAGTGACCGTTGAGCTCCTGGAGAACGTTCGCGGTCGCGATGTATTTGTTCTTCAGTCCACCTGTGTACCTACCAACGACAATCTGATGGAAGTCATGCTGATGGTTGATTCGCTAAAACGCGCATCGGCTGGCCGCATTACTGCAGCGATTCCTTATCTCGGGTATTCCCGTCAGGATCGTCGCCCACGCTCTGCACGTGTGCCTATTTCTGCCAAAGTGGTCGCAAATATGCTGACCGTGGCCGGGGTAGACCGTGTTCTGACTGTGGATGTACACGCAGATCAAATCCAGGGCTTCTTTGATATCCCGGTAGATAACATCTACTCGACACCTGTGTTGCTGTCGGATATCCGCGAAAAGCGCTATGAAAACCTGATGGTTGTCAGCCCGGACGTAGGCGGCGTATTACGTGCCCGTGCCATGGCTAAGCAATTGGGTGTGGATATGGCGATTATCGATAAACGCCGCCCTAAGGCTGGCGTTGCCGAAGTCATGCACATTATCGGTGATGTTAAAGACCGTACCTGTGTGATTATCGATGACATGATCGATACCGCCAACACCCTGTGTAAAGCCGCGCAAGCCCTGAAACAACACGGTGCGAAACGCGTATTGGCTTACGCAACGCACGCTGTGTTCTCGGGTGCTGCAGTAGAACGCATTATGCAATCTGACCTGGATGAAGTGGTTGTGACTGACACTATCCCGGTAAGCCAGGCTGCACAAGATAGTGGTCGTGTACGCGTAGTATCGATTGCCGGCCTCTTGGCTGAAACGATGCGCCGTATCAACAACGACGAATCCGTTTCGTCCTTGTTTGTAGATTAAATTTTGGACTTCGGTCCGCTTGCTGTGCTGTCTGGTCGCGGACAGCACTTATTTAAATGCACCAAGCCTGCCCTGAGGGTAAGCAAAGTGCTTACGGAGTTTTATCATGACTTTTGAAATCAATGCAGTAGCACGTGACGCGCAAGGTACGGGTGCGAGCCGCCGCCAGCGTCGTGACGGTCGTTTGCCAGCAATCGTTTACGGTGGCGATGTAGCCCCTGTAGCCGTAACTCTTGACCACAACAGCATGTACTACGCTTTGCAAAAAGAAGCGTTCCACACTGCTCTGATCAAGCTGAACATCGAAGGCGCTGCTTCCGAGCAAGTTCTGGTTCGCGCTGTTCAATACCACCCATTCAAGCAATTGGTTCTGCACGTTGACTTACAACGCGTAAACGACGCTACTGTTGTTGAATTGAAAGTGCCATTGCACTTCATCAACGGTGACACTTGCCTGGGCGTTAAAATGCAAGGCGGTTCAATCAGCACTGTACTGAACGAAGTAATGGTTCGTTGTGTAGCTTCCAAGCTGCCAGAATTTGTTACTGTTGACCTGAGCGAATTGTCTGCACTGAAGACATCCGTTCACTTGTCAGACATCAAGCTTGCAGATGGTATCGAACTGGTATCGCTGGCTTCTGGTAAAGACCTGGGTATCGTAAACCTGAACGGCGCAAAAGCTGTTTAAGTTTTAAAACTCAAAAAAAACCCGCTGCGGCGGGTTTTTTTTCGTCTTTCATTTCTTGCTATCTGCTATTCTTTTTTGTTGGAAATAAATGGGGAAAGCAATGAGAGATGAAGAGTTATATTCAAGTCAGAATCACCTTCAGTCATTTGTCTGGAGTCCCCTGGCCTGGCTGGCTAATTTACCGGTGATACCGCCGCGGCATAAGGCAAAGGTGAACGGTGCAGCTCTATTGCTGACAATTTGCCTGTTGATTTATTGGCTGGCTCCAAGGCTGGGTATTTCGCCGTTTCATGTCCGCCAGGATGGCCTGGATTACGCGCCATATTTTACGGATGTGCAGGTATCTGCAGACCGTAAAGCGCCGCAGGGCATGCTTATTGCTCAGGCGGAGCTGGGCTTGCCATGGGCATGGACATTTTATACGCTGAGCCAGTATTCATCTGAAAATACCCAGCAATTAGTATTAAGGAATCACGCTGGGACAATTGTCTGGCAGGCCAGCCTGGATGTGCCCGCAGAGGGGGACGTGACAGCGGCAACACCTGGCCGCTGGATTGGGCGGTTTAAATTGATTTCTGCCAGTGCAGGCTGGGCATGGTCTGGTGGCTGGAGTATCGAAATAGAATCAGATCGTATTGCATGGGGGAAAATTTATCTGGCCCCTGATGGCAGCTTGCGCCTTATCCGTCATGAGCCCAATGCTGCAGCTATGGCCGCACTCAGAAAAATGGGGGCATAACAGTCCGGCTGGCTAAAGCATCACAGACAAACCTGTGTCTGATTGTTTTATTGTTCTGTGCAAATTGTAAACCAAAGGTCAGCAGGCCCCAGGGTATCATATAGCCCTTTTCGCCCGTTTTTAAGAAAGACTATGCCGCAAATTAAACTGATCGTAGGGCTGGGCAATCCCGGCAGCGACTACGCGCAAACCCGCCATAATGCGGGCTTTTGGTGGGTGGATGAATTAGCTAAAGATGCCAATGCCTCTCTGCGCCACGATAATAAATTCCACGGCCTGGCTGCCAAAGCCCGCCTGCATGGCAGCGATGTGTGGCTGCTGGAGCCGCAAACGTTTATGAACCGCAGCGGCTTATCTGTGGTGGCCTTAGCGCAGTTTTATAAAATTCTGCCCGCAGAAATCCTGGTGGTGCATGACGAGCTGGATATTCCCGCAGGGCAGATCAAGCTCAAACAGGGGGGCGGCAATGGCGGCCATAACGGCTTAAAAGATATTCAGGCCCATCTGGGTACGCCTGATTTCTGGCGTTTACGTGTGGGCATCGGCCATCCGGGTAATAAGGCCGAAGTGGCTAATTTTGTACTCAAGCCACCGCGTAAAGAAGAATTCGAAGGCATTATGGATGTGTTTATTAAAGCCCATCACGTACTGCCTAAAATGCTGGCGGGGGATATGGGCGGGGCGATGCAGCAATTGCATGCGGGTGTGCAGCGGCCAAATAAACCGAAACCAGATTCAGCTCTATGAATCGCACTCCGGTAAATCTAATCAGTGGTTTTTTAGGCGTGGGCAAGACCACCGCCATGATGAAGCTGCTGGCCAGCAAGCCGCAGGATGAATACTGGGCAGTGGTGGTGAATGAGTTTGGCGAAGTGGGCATTGATGGCGCAAGCCTGTCGGTGGCGGCAGATGGCTTGCAGGTTGCCGAAGTGCCCGGCGGCTGTATCTGCTGCACCACCAGCCCCATGCTGCGCGTGACGCTGACAAAATTACTCAAAGGTAAGCGCCCGGATCGCCTGCTAATCGAGCCGTCCGGCTTGGGCCATCCGGCTGGGATTATCGATTTGCTGCGGGATCCTTTTTTGGCCGCTGCGCTGGATGTGCGTGCGGTGCTTACCCTGCTGGATGCACGACATTTACAAGACAGCCGCTATACCAGCCATGAAACATGGCGCGATCAGCTGCAACTGGCCGATGTGATTGTGTTGAGCAAGGCTGACCTGGCCGATGTGGAGCAAATGGGTGCAGCGTGGAAAATGGCGCAAGCCATGTTTCCGCCTAAGCTCGCCATTGTAGAAGCCGTGCAAGGCGTATTCGATCCTGCTTTGCTGGATTTAGATCTGCATCCGGAGCGCTGGCCAGCCACTAGCACGCCAAATACGCATAGCCATAATCTGCGTAAACGCGTAAAACCCGTGGCTGTGGAGGAAGAAGAGCCGGTCTGGCCGATTAAAAAATCCCATTCCGCCTTAGGATCGCACAGCTGTGGCTGGATTTTTGCCCCGGAAACGCTCTTTTTTAGTGGCAAGCTGGCCGATTTATTTGATGCGCTATCTAATCCGCAAAGCTTGGGCTTGGCAGGATTATCCCGTGCAAAAGGCGTGTTCCATACCGAGCGGGACTGGTATCGCTTCGATTGGGTAGACGGCATGCCAGGAGCCACCACCACGGCCTATCGCCGTGATTCCCGCTTTGAAGTGATTGTCAGCAGCGATACCGTGCCCGATTGGGCGGCGATAGAGGCGGCCATCCTGGCTGCGATGATGTGAGTTCCAAACCCAAACCGTGAACCACGGAGTTTAGAAGGACACGGAGCATCACGGAGAAAACTAAAGAATGTATTTCTCCGTGTTCTGTGGTTCAAGATTTGGTTTTTTAGTTGCGGCGTAATTCAATCGCGTGGGCGTATTTGATGTAAGAGGCGATGGCTTTGCCTAATGAGATCGCTAATCCATCGTGCCCCGCCAGAAAGCCCAGCTTAATTACATAATGTTTTAAAAACGAAAACAGGCAATGAAAGCCTGGTGTGAATGGGCCGATTTTTTTATTGGTTTTTGCGATAGTTTGTGCCTGCCATGTGCCGTAGAGGCAGGCTCGCTTGAAGATATCGGGATAATCTTTATAAGAATAATGGGTAATATGCGCGGGTATTTGTTTTAAAGAATTGCTTTGAATTTTGGTGTGCGCAGCAACAGGTGAAAAATCCACCTGTGTTTTATTAAAAATGCGCCGCACATAATCCGGATATTGCCCGGCAAAGCGGGTGGTTTGATTGCCGATATAATTGCGGCGGCGCGTTTCAATGGCGCTGACATTTTGCTGGCTTAAATCGGTATTTTTTAAATAAGCCACTAAATCGTCTTCTAAACGCTCATCGGCGTCTAAATTCAGTACCCAATCGTGGCGGCAGTGCGGCAAACCCACGCTGCGTTGCGGGCCATCGCCCAGGAAGGGCTGCGAAATCACCGTTGCACCTTCTTGTCTCGCTAATTCCACGGTGTTATCACTACTGCAAGAATCAACTACCACAATATCATCGCAAACCTGTTTCATGGAGCGCAGGCATTCAACGATATTGTGCGTTTCATTAAACGTAATAATCAGACCACTTATTTTTAACATGATTTGCAGGCGTATAAGGCTGTATTGAGGCTGCTATAATCTCCCGATTGGCTTGTTGCCCGCAAGGCTCTATTAACAATTTAGTACTTAGGCAAAACTTCCCCGCTGTGATTGCCGTATTTCACATACAGGCATCAAAGGCGTTTCTGCTGGAAAACTTTTGCGTAATGACTTATCTCATTGTGTTTAATAGATCCTCACATTTTATGGATCCCCTATGAAAGTTAGTGGCTTTACCTTCCTGCGCAATGGCACTCTGCTGGGCTATCCCTATATTGAAAGTTTAAAAAGCTTACTTAGCGTTTGCGATGAAGTGGTCGTGGCGGTGGGTAAAAGTGATGACGATACTCTGGAGCGGGTTCGCTCCATCGGCGATGCACGAATTCGGGTGATTGAAACCACCTGGAATGAAGATATGAAAGACCGTGGCTATGTCTATGCTCAGCAAAAAATGATTGCTCAGTTTAATTGCAGCGGTGATTGGGCGTTTTATCTGGAAGGCGATGAAGTCATTCATGAAGAAGATGCGCCACTGATTCGCGCCGCAATGGAAAAGCATTTAGCCAATCCTGAAGTTGAAGCGCTGGTATTTGATTATCACCATTTTTATGGCTGCCCGGATTTAGTGGCAAAAAGCCCCGCATGGTATCGCCGCGCACCAAGAATTATTCGTAACACGATTCGCAGCTGGGCACCGGATGGCCTGTTCTGGGTAGTAATGCATCAGAATAAGCGGGGCCGCTATCCGAATGCCGCTTTAGTGGGCTGTCCGATTTATCATTATGGCCATGTGCGATCCAGCGAAAAAATGAATGAAAAAATTCGCCAGGTTTCCCGCTATTGGAATCACACCCCAAAGGCGCATGATTACAGCCAGATTGATGCCAGTATTTTGCAGCCCTTTAAAGGCAAGCATCCGGCTATTGTGCTGCCATGGTTTCAGGATTATGCCGAATTAGTCTTTACGGCCGATCCGCAATATCGATTATCCAAACGCGAAAAACGTCATCGCTGGCAAATGAAAGTAGAAAAACTACTGGGCCGCGATTTAACTAAAAAACATTACCAACTGGTGGTGGTATGAATTTAAATATCGCCCGGCAGCCTCTGCTTTGGTTTGCCTTCCTTGCGGGCTTTGCTATTCCCGTTTCCACCGCCATGCAAAATATCAGCGCGGGGGTATTGGTTTTATTCGCGATTTTTACGCCCGAAATCCGCCAGCATATTGGCAATGCATTACGCCAGCCTTTAATTCAGGCCTGTCTTTTGATGTATTCGCTGTTTGTATTGGGCGTATTCTGGACCGACGCAACAATCAACGATGCTTTGGGCATGTTGCTTAAAATGCGGGCTTATCTATTAGCGCCTTTATTTTTTGCTGTGTGTACTTTAGCGCCTGTCCGCCAGTACTTATTAGCCGGATTTGGCTTAGGCGCAGCCATTACCCTTGTGCTTTCAATTGGCAGTGGCCTCAGTGGTACGCCTATTATTCAAGGTGTAATTGGTGATTACTCCGTTTTCAGAACTCATACCTATCACAGTACCTTTGTGAGTTTTTTTGCCTGCGGTATTGCCGCTTATTGGATGGCGGGGCGTTTGCCCAAGCAATGGCGCTGGCCAGCAGCAATCACCATTGCCCTGTGTATTTTTGATGTGTTCTTTATGGTGAAAGGGCGCACAGCGCAAGTATTGCTGCTTTTATTATTAGGCTTATTAGTGGTGTTGTGGCAGGGCAGGCGTGGTTTTTTTATTGCGCTGATTGCTGCTGCTGTAATGGGCCCTCTGCTTTATTTAGGCTCAAGCTCATTGCGCACAGGAATGAACATGGTGCAAAGTGAGGTACAAAGCTACGATAAAGGCGATATTGATACCTCGGTCGGTTTACGATTATTTTTTCATAAAGTAGCTAAAGATTTAATTAAAGAAGCACCGGTTTTAGGGCACGGTACCGGCAGCTATAAGCAGAATTATTTAAAAAATGCCGGCGATTCCGAAGTGCGCCGCTCATTTGCTAACCCGCATAATGATTATTTATGGCTGGGTGTAGAGCTGGGTGTGGCGGGGATGTTGTCTTTGGTTTTAGTTTTACTCGCTACAGCAAAACAGGCCTGGAATACCATTTCGGCTGAACGCTGGCTGGGCTTGGTTTTAGTTTGCTCTTATGGCGTATCAACCTTAGCCAATTCCTTTTTCACCGATAATATTACGGGCCTGGCTTATGTTTTATTGGCTTGTGCCTTGTTGGCGGGTTCCAGTTTTCAGCGTAAGGTTTCTTTATGATCAGCATTATTACGGCCATCCATAATCAATTAGCGGTGAATCAATTATTCTGGGAAAACCTGCAGCGTTATACCCATCACCCCTTTGAGCTGATTATTATTGATAATGGCTCATCTGATGGCAGTGCGGAGTTTTTTGATTCGGTGGGTGTAACGGTGATTCGCAATCACGCGAATTATGCTTATCCACACAGCCAGAATCAGGGTATTGCCATTGCAAAATATGACTGGCTTGCGTTTCTGAATAATGACATTATCGTATCCCCCCAATGGGACCTGAAGCTGATTGAATCGATGACAACGAATGGCTTAGAGGTGGCGACGGTTTGCGGAATTGAGCAAATTGAAAATGCCCAGGCGACTAAAAAGCTGAAGCACCGCTGGCAAAAAATTAAAAACATCCTCGGTTTATTTGGTTTTAATCGCACCACACTGAGCTGGATGCATAAGCTGATGTATCGTAATTGGGAAGGTTTTTGCCTTGATCGGCAAACACGGTTTAAGCATCAGATTAAAGAAGGCTTTGTGGGTAATACGGTAATGATTGCCCGTAGTGCTCTGGCAAAAATTGGCGAGTGGGATGAGCGCATTCAGGCCGCAGATTTCGATTTATATCTGCGTACTAAAAAGCGCGAACAGGAAGTGGGCGATATGCGCGCGATGCATGTTTGCCTGGATGTATTTATCCACCACTATATCCGCCTGACAATGAAAGCAGGCTATCCGCCTTTTGCAGACAGAGAGCAGCTGATTGGTCTTGAAGATAAATGGTCGGATGCAGAGCGGGCGCAATTAGCACAATTGAATAAATAGGGCTTAAAACCCAAGTCTGAAACCACGGAGCGCACAGAGTACACGGAGAAAACCTTTAGAGAGGTTTATATATTTTTACACTCGTTTTTGCCTTTCTCCGTGTGCTCCGAGTCCAAGGTTTATGGTTTGGGTTTGTAGTTTGAGCTTTTTAGACTTGGGAAAAACAATGCAGCTACCTCGCAGCGTTGGTTTAGTCACCGCTCAAAAAGCGGTTTTTGACGAGCCAATTACTTTATCTTCCGGCACTATCCTGCCGTATTACGAGTTGGTTTATGAAACCTATGGCAAGTTAAATGCCGATGCTTCTAATGCCATTTTGGTTTGCCATGCTCTTTCTGGTAATCACCATGTAGCGGGCCGCTATACCGTTGATGATAAAAATCCGGGCTGGTGGGATAGTATGATTGGCCCCGGTAAACCGATCGACACAGATAAATTCTTTGTAATTGGTTTAAATAATCTGGGTGGCTGCCATGGCTCAACCGGTCCTTCTTCAATTAATCCTGCTACGGGCCAGCCCTATGGTTCGACTTTCCCGCTGGTATTGGTGAGGGATTGGGTAGAAACGCAAAAACGCTTAGCCGATCGCTTAGGCATTGCCCAATTTGCAGCGGTTATTGGCGGAAGTTTGGGCGGGATGCAGGCATTGCGCTGGTCGATTACCCATCCGGAGCGCATTCGCCATTGCCTGGTGATTGCCTCTGCACCTAAATTAACTGCACAAAATATTGCTTTTAATGATGTGGCCCGCCAGGCAATTCTGACCGATCCGGATTTCCATGGCGGTGATTATTATCAGCACAATACCCTGCCGCGCCGTGGCCTGCGCTTGGCACGCATGCTGGGGCATATTACTTATTTAAGCGACGATGGTATGGGCGAGAAATTTGGCCGCCTGTTGCGTTCGGGCGAATATAAATACGGTTTTGAAGTGGAATTCGAAATTGAATCCTATCTGCGCTATCAGGGGGATAAATTTGCCGAAGTCTTTGATGCCAATACTTATTTGCTAATGACCAAAGCGCTGGATTATTTTGATCCGGCCCGTCATTACAATAATGATTTAGTGGCGGCTTTAAGTGAGGCCCAAGCGAAATTTCTGGTGGTTTCATTTACTACTGACTGGCGCTTTTCTCCTGCCCGTTCTAAAGAAATTGTAAAAGCATTACTCGCAGCTAAGCGCCAGGTTTCTTATGCAGAAATTGAATCAGAACACGGCCATGATGCATTCTTAATGGAAGACGCTCCTTATCACGCCATTATGCGCAACTATATGCAGCGGATTGCGAAGGAGATTGCCCAATGAGCCAAGTAGAAAATTTACGTCCTGATTTGCAATATATTGCCGACTGGATTCCCCCTCAATCCAGAGTATTGGATTTAGGGTGTGGTGACGGTGAATTGCTGGCCTGGCTGGCGGCCAAAAAAGAAGTCAGTGGCTACGGCGTGGAAATTGATGTCAATGGCGTAGTGGCTTGCGTGGCCAATGGCGTGAATGTGATTCAAAGCGATATGGAAAGTGGTTTATCCACTTTTGAAGACCATTCCTTTGATTATGTGGTGCTTTCCCTCACGATTCAGGCCATGCACAATATCGAAGGTATTTTGCAGGAAATGGTCAGAGTGGGTAAAACCGGGATTGTGACCTTTCCTAACTTTGGCTTCTGGGAAAACCGCTGGCAAATCCTCATGGGCAGAATGCCGGTGTCGGAAACGATTCCATTTGAATGGTATAACACCCCCAATATCCATTTTTGTACCGTGAATGATTTTGCTAAGTTATTGCATAAATCAGGCTTAAAAATCGATCATCAACTGGTATTGAATCAGGGTGAAAAAGTAGAGTTCCTGCCTAATTTGCTCGGCAGCCTGGCTTTGGTGCGGTTTAATAAAGTTTAAATCTTAAAGCACTTTAAACACCGGGGGCTGTAAGCACACAATCACTTTCAATATAAGTGAAGCGTTATTCGTAGGGCGGGTGCAACCCGCGCGGGCAATGTTGACAAGTACGCGGCTTGATCCCGTGCTTGTCAACCAAAGTCAAAAAGATCTTTTTAGTGCCTGCGGCACGTTGATTTAGGTGCGGGCGTCCCGCTGGACCTTCCTTTCTTGCTTCGCCAAGAAACGAAGCCAAAGAAGGCGACCCCTAAAACACGAAAGCTCCTCGCTGTGGACAATCGAGGCGGCGTCAATTCAACTCGCTTCGCTCAAACACGAATTGACGACTACCCCGCCCCGCTTGTTCCTCGCTCGGCGTGTTTTCAGGGGAGGGTAAAAGCCCTGTGCAAAAAGTGTAGTTATTACGTTTTTTCTCAGTGTGCTCTGTGTTCTCCCCAATTCACTGTGTTTGCAGGTTTAGGGTTCTATCTTGATTAAAAGGCGCTCAATGACTATTCGTTTTGGGATTATCGGCACGGGCCATATCGCCCATCGCTTTGCTCAGGGCCTGGCTGTTATTGCCGGCGAGGCCCGGCTTGCTGCTGTGTGGAATCGTAATCAGGCTAAGGCCAGCGCTTTTGCGGAGCAGTATGGCGGGGTGGTGTATCAGAGTGTGGATGATTTGCTCGCCAGCGATATTGATGCGGTGTATATCGCCACGCCCCATACCAGCCATGTTGAGTACAGCATTGCAGCGATGAAAGCGGGCAAGGCGGTACTGTGTGAAAAGCCTGCGGCCACCAGCCTTGCCGAGCTGGAACGCGTGCTGGATGTGGCGGCACAGACTGGCCAGTTGTTTATGGAGGCGATGAAGCCGGGATTTTATCCACTGTATCAGGCGCTGCGTGAGCACTTATCCACAGATCCGATTGGCCAGGTGGCTTTTGTGCGCTGCGGCTTTGCCAACCCGAATGTGGCACCGGATCATGCCGTGCTCAAGCCAGAAACGGCGGGTGGTGGCCTCCTGGATATCGGCATTTATGGTGCGTTTCTAGCGGTGGATTGGCTGGGCGGCGTGCAGAATGTGCAGGCCTTGGGGCGGCTGAATGGCGGTGTGGATACTTTTGCCAGCATTAACAGCCAGCACAGCGGCGGCATCAGCCAGCTTTACTGTGGTCTGGATTTAGCAGGATCGGGTGAGGCCATGCTGGCTGGGCCGGATGGCCATGTGGTATTGGATGAGAAATGGTGGAACCCAACTGCTGCTACTGTTTTTTATAAAGATGGCCGCAAAGTCAGGCTGGAAGCGCCACCAGTGGGCTCGGGCCTGCAATATGAAACCGCCCATTTTTGCCATTTATTGACCACAGGCCAAAGTGAAAGCCCGCTGATGCCTTATGCTCACTCCAGGGCCATGATTGCCATGATGGACGCAGCCAGAGCCGGGCTGGGCCTGGTCTATCCGTTTGAAGTAACAGGCAGTTAATCTTTATTTAGCTTCAATATTTTCTAATTCAGGATTGCATCATGCTAAAAATCTCCAGCCAGTTTGATTCTGGCGCTATTGAAGTCGTCAGCCTTGCTGACGCCCAGAATATCCATTTAAAGATCCGCAGCGATAACGCTTCGCCATTCAGCCAGTGGTTTCATTTCCGTTTGCTGGGCGCAAAAGATCAGGACTGTGTGATTCATTTTGATAATGCTGCCAGCAGCGCTTATCCCGATGGCTGGCCTGATTACAATGCCGTGGCCAGCTACGACACTGAAAACTGGTTCCGCGTGGCCAGTGATTACGATGGGCAAACGCTGCGTATCCATCACCGCCCGGAGCGCGAATCGGTTTTCTACGCTTATTTCGAGCCTTACTCGTGGGAGCGCCATATGCGCCTGATTGGCGAGGCCGTTGAAGCAAGCCCGCTGTGCGAGCTGGTGCATTTAGGCAGCACGCTGGATGGCCGTGATATGGATTTGCTGCGCGTTGGCGTGGAAATGCCTGGCAAGAAAAAAATATGGATTACCGCGCGTCAGCATCCGGGTGAAACCATGGCTGAATGGTTTGTGGAAGGCCTGCTGGAAACGCTGCTTGATCCGGAAAACGCTGTGGCTCGTGTGCTGCTGGAAAAAGCCGTGTTCTATATCGTGCCGAATATGAATCCGGATGGCAGCGTGCGCGGTAATTTGCGTACCAATGCGGCGGGTGCCAATCTGAACCGCGAATGGGCAACGCCAACGATGGAGCGCAGTCCTGAGGTATTCCTGGTGCGTCAGATGATGCTGCAAACCGGTATTGACGCCTTCCTGGATGTGCATGGCGACGAAGCGATTCCGCATAATTTTGTGGCGGGCTGTGATGACAATGCTTCATTCTCGGCTCACCAGGCCAGCCTGCAGGAGGCTTTTAAAGCGGCATGGCTGGCAACAAGTCCGGATTTCCAAAGCGAATTTGGTTATGAAAAAGGCAAATTTGGCCCGGAAACACTGACCATTGGTACCAACTGGGTAGGCGATGCCTTTGATTGCCTGGCTTACACCATTGAAATGCCATTTAAAGACACCGCTAAACGCCCATTGCCAGAAGTAGGCTGGAGCGGCGAGCGGAGCCGCCAGTTTGGCGCAAGCGTTTTGCTGCCGCTGCTGGCGGTTGTGGATAAGTTAAGGTAATCAAATTAAGGAGTGGTGTACCCACTCCTTAATCTAAAACCTTAAGCCGCAGCCAGAGCTGTTTTCATTGCTGCAATGACTTTATCAATCTCTTCTTTGCCGATCTGCCAGTGGCAAACAAAACGCCATTGGCCGTCTTCGGTGCCATTTGATTTAATGCCGCACTCGTTCAGGCAGGCAAGCAGCCTGGCTTCGTCAATCTCTTTGCTGATTTTAAAAAACACCATATTGATTTGCAGCTGGTCGGTGCAAACGTGCACATCAGGCAGGCTGGCCAGTTGCTGGGCCAGGTATTGTGCGTTTTTATGATCGTCCCCCAAGCGCTGGGTCATTTCTGTCAGCGCCAGCATAGCAGGGGCCGCGAGCACTCCGGCTTGCCGCCACCCACCGCCCAGAAGCTTGCGCTTTTTACGTGCAGTGGCGATAAATGCAGTATCACCGGCAAGAATAGAGCCGATTGGGGCCGCCAGGCCTTTGGATAAGCAGCACATCACGCTGTCTGCGTATTGGGTGATCTGTTTTACATCCACGCCTAAGTGGGTGGCGGCGTTAAAGACCCGGGCACCATCAAGGTGAACTTTCAGCCCTGCAGATTTTGCGGTTTCCCAGACTTCCTGCATGGCGGCAAGCGGGATAACCCGGCCACTGGAATGAGCGTTTTCCATACAGATTAAGCTTGTGCGCGGCAGGTGGATATCGCCTTCCGGCCGGATACGGCGGCGAACCTGCGCGGCATCCAGCACGCCGTTATGTGTGGGAACAGGGCGCAGATTAACGCCTGCAATTACGGCAGCTCCGCCTACTTCGTGCCAGACAATATGGCTGTCTTCGCCCAGGATTACTTCATCACCACGCTCGCAGTGGGTGAACAATGCCAGTTGATTACCAAAGGTGCCTGTAGGTACGAACAGGGCCGCTTCAAAGCCCAGTGTTTCGGCAGCAAAGCGTTCAAGCTCATTCACGCTGCTGTCATCCCCATAGACATCATCGCCAACGGCTGCATTCATCATGGCTGTACGCATGGCAGGTGTAGGCTGGGTAACGGTGTCACTACGCAGATCAATCCATTGCATGTTTAACGCTCCTGTAGGGGGAATGGCACTGTACTTACATTCAGGCTTCTGAGTATGCCTTGTTGTTTCAGGATTTAGGGCGTAAAAAATGCCCCGAATATATCCGGGGCATTTTTATTGCAGGGGGCTGGTTTATTTCTTTTTAGCCGCTGCAGGTTTGTCTTTGGCCAGAAGCTCATTAATAACCTGGGTAATGGTGCCATCTTCTTTGCCAACCATCGCCGGGCTGGTCACATATTTGCCATTGATGATAAACATAGGCACGCCATCTACCTGGTAATCACGTGTCATTTGCGCCAGTTTATTCATATTGGCGCTGCTGCTGAATGAGTTGTACTGGGCTTTGAATTTTTCTGCATCGATGCCTTGTTTTTTGATCCAGTCAAACAATACATCTTCCTTGCGTAATTCAATGCGATCTTTTTGCACGGCGGTCATAACAGCCAGCTGCTGCTTGCCTTCCAGACCCATTGCCTGCAAGGCGATAAAGATTTTAGCGTGGCCTTCCATATCGCTGCGGCCTGGCCATGCAACGTGCACGCGGCGGAAATTAACATTGGATGGTAATTTACTCGCCCAGTCTTCTACATAAGGGGCCACGGTAAAGCAGTGCGGGCAGCCATACCAGAAGAACTCGATTACTTCGCTTTTGCCAGCAACGGCAACCGCTTGTGGCTTCGTCATTTTTTTGTATTCAACGCCTTCACGGATGTCGGCGTGGGCAAGGCTTGCTGCCAGGAGTGTGGTGCCAATCAGTAATCGTTTGAGCCAAGTATTTAACATACGCAAGTCCTACCTTGTTATTTAACAACGGCGCTATCTACGCCATTCGCTTTTAGTTGTGAGCGGGCATTATCCAGCTCATTGCTGGAATTAAACGGGCCAAGCCGAACGCGATGCCAGATTCCTTTACCAGGAATATCGCTGGTTTGAATTCTGGCTTCTATGCCAAGTAAGGCGAGTTTGGCTTTAAGATTATCTGCATCTTGTTCATTTTGGAATGAGCCAATTTGTAAATATGCCCCTTTTGGTACTTCTACTTTTACCGGCGGGCTGGCTTCAGGCTTTTTAGGCTCGGAAGGCTTAGCTGCTTCGGCAGGTTTTTTGTCTGCAAGTTCCGGCAGCATTTTATAAAAATCAAAGCGCTCGCCATTCTCATTCTTAACTGCGGAGGCGGTTGGTGTGGGTGTGACAATAATCACATCATTTTTGCCGCCGGGTGATAAGACTTCCGGTGTTTGTGGCGGCTGGCCAACAGGTGCTGAAGAAATGGCATCAGCAGGTGTGGTACTTACTTTGCCTGCAAAAGGATTTCCACTGCGGTTTAAAAATACCGCAACAGCAACGGCGACAGCGACACCGCCAAATAAACCAATCAGCAATCCTGTCAGCAGAGATCCTCCGCCACCACTTTTTGAGGAGTTGCTGGTACTGCTGCGAGGTGTTTTTTTCATGTCTCTGGACATTGCATACTCTCTGTGGCGCTGCTGTATTCAATAACGGTTTAAGTTGGGGCAGGCCAGAAGCACAAAGCGGGTATTGCTTTTATGTCATAGTCTGCCTGACTGTTTCACAATTCTTGCTTCAGAGGATACGTTTCGAAGATGAATATGAAACGATCGATATGCCTGCAATATTGTTTGAATTATCGGGCATTCGTTTTTTGTCATAACTAAATGAAACTGATTATGTTTTTTGCATGAATCGGCTTTCATTCTTATTTATGCAGCGGATTATACGGGCCTTTGCTCTTTTGGAGCAGGCAACATTCTTGGTTTTTATAAGGTATTCTGCGTTTTTACAGCGTATTCTTATCGCTGTATAAGCAATAATCTACTTTGCCTGCAGTATAGGTTCTTTTCTTTGTCAGAATAGCAACAGGAAGCTCTTTCAGACAAATTACCGTGGCATATTTATTCAACGGAAATTTTACGTATTGTTGATGCGGGCAGATATAATTTGGCTTAAATCAAGATTCGATCAGGAAAAAAACATGCAAGATCAGAGCAAAAAGATGTGGTCTGGCCGTTTTAACGAGCCGGTTACAGAACTCGTCAAGCGTTATACCGCCTCGGTAGATTTTGATAAACGCATGGCCGAAGTAGATATTCAGGGCTCCCTGGCTCACGCCACCATGCTGAATAAAGTAGGCGTATTGTCAGTTGAAGACCTGAAATCTATTCAGGGTGGCATGGCCGATATCCTGAACGAAATCCGTGAAGGCACGTTTGAATGGAGCCTCGATTTAGAAGACGTGCATATGAATATTGAGCGTCGCCTGACTCAGATGATAGGCGATGCAGGTAAGCGCCTGCATACCGGCCGCAGCCGTAATGATCAGGTAGCCACCGATATCCGCCTGTATCTGCGCGGCGCAATTGATTTGCTGGTTGGCCTTGTGCACGAGCTGCAGGTTTCCCTGATTGATCTTGCAGAAAAAAATGCCTCTACCGTGATGCCTGGCTTTACTCATTTGCAAGTGGCTCAGCCTGTAACCTTCGGCCACCATATGATGGCTTATGTAGAAATGCTGGGCCGCGATGCTGAGCGTTTGATTGATGCACGTAAACGTGTGAATCGCTTACCACTGGGCTCGGCAGCGCTGGCCGGTACAACGTACCCTATTGACAGGGAATACACCGCAAAATTGCTGGGTTTTGATGATGTCTGTCAGAACTCGCTCGATGCGGTTTCAGACCGTGATTTTGCAATTGAATTTACGGCCGCCGCAGCGCTGGTGATGACGCATTTGTCGCGCTTATCCGAAGAGCTGATCCTCTGGATGAGCCCGCGTTACGGCTTTATTGATATTGCTGATCGCTTTTGTACCGGCAGCTCTATCATGCCGCAAAAGAAAAATCCGGATGTGCCTGAGCTGGTGCGTGGTAAAACTGGCCGTGTGAATGGCAGCCTGATTTCCTTACTCACTTTAATGAAAGGCCAGCCACTGGCTTACAATAAAGACAATCAGGAAGATAAAGAGCCGCTGTTTGATACGGTAGACACACTCACAGATACCCTGCGTATTTATGCCGATATGATGCGTGGTATTACTGTAAAACCTGATGCCATGGTGCGTGCGGTGAAACAGGGCTTTTCTACTGCAACTGATCTTGCCGATTATCTGGTGAAGCGTGGCATTCCGTTCCGCGATGCACATGAGGCGGTTGCTTTAGCTGTGCGCTATGCCGAGCAAAAGCATAAAGACCTTGGCGATTTGCAACTGGTTGAATTGCAAAGTTTCTCTCCGCTGATTGAAGACGATATTTTTGAAGTGCTGACGCTGGAAGGCTCTCTGAATGCCCGTAACCATGTGGGTGGCACTGCGCCGTTCCAGGTGCTGGTGCAAATTGCCAAATGGCGTGAAAAGCTGGGCTGCTAAAAATATAGTGATTTCCAAATAAAGCAGGTGTGTGCACAAAGCCCAAATCTTGAACCACAGAGGACACAGATTTACACGGAGAAAACCAAGACAAACAATCGGTTTTTTTATGTTTTGTGTGTATTTCGTGGATCGCCGTTTTGTTTTTAGCACTCCTGTGCCGTTACGCCACTTCATCAAAAAGGCTGCTTTGGCAGCCTTTTTCTTAGGATACAGATTATGGAATTGCAATGGCGTTGGTTTGCTTTGGCGGAATTTGATGCGCTGACTTTGTATGCTCATTTAAAGTTACGTCAGGATGTTTTTATTATTGAGCAAAACTGTGTTTATCCGGATATGGATCAATACGATGCGGTTTCGCAGCATTTATTAGGCTTTGATCCAAACGGCCAGGTGCTTGCCAGCCTGCGTCTGGTCCCGCCCGGTCTTAAATATGCAGAGCCCTCGATTGGGCGGGTGATTACTCACCCGGATGCACGCCGTGGCGGAACCGGATCAAAGCTGGTAGCAGAAGGTTTGCGCTATGCAAGTCAGCTTTATCCGGGCCAGGGGCATCGTATTGGAGCGCAATCCCATTTGCAGGGTTTTTACGGCAATTTTGGCTTTGTGCCGGTGGGTCAGGAATATTTAGAAGACAATATCCCGCATATCGATATGGTGATTGCAGCTTAACGCTTTACCGGATAGCTGAATTTACCTGTGGCACGGTGGTAAAGGGTGGCAAGCAGCACCAGCAAAATAGCTCCGCTTGCCACAGGGGTGAGTAAAAACCAGGCCCCCAGCGGCTTGGCTGCCAGAAAAAACAGCAGCGGGTTTGCTCCGGCTGGTGGATGAGTTGTTTTAGTCAGTACCATCAGGCTTATGGCAAGCCCCACCGCCAGTGCGGCAAACAGCGCTGTATTCGGGGCCAGTGAATAAAACGCCAGCCCCACACTGGCGGTAAGCAAATGCCCGCCGATTACATTTCGTGGCTGAGATAGGGCCGCTTCGGGCAGAGCAAACAGCAAAACACAGCTTGCACCAAATGGCGCCATAATCAGTGCTGCTGTTCCAAATTCGCTGACGCCTGCCAGCAGTAAAATCGCAATAAACCCGCCTGTTCCCGCGAGTAAGGCATGCTTTAAAGTGTGAGTATCCATTAAGTTTTCCTTTATTTTATACTGAACGGTTGGTATGTTTTTGTATAAAAAATGATCAGTCTGGGTATGGTGAATCTTTAATCGCAGTGCCGGAGTAATGCTTGCAGCTGGCGCTGTAAGGGCTCGATATTGCCATTGATCCGGTACATCAGAATGCAGCCCTGGACGATGGCGAGGGCATCAATACTGAGTATTTTGGCTTTGTCGGCAGGATGAGCGGCGATAAATGCCTGGTAGTAGCAGCCTTGCCATTTATTAAAAAAATGTGAAATAGCCTGTTGGAATGGCCCGCTTGCTGCGCTTGTTTCCAGGCTTAAGCTGGCCAGCAGACAGCCATCGGGGTGCTGCCAGAAAAATTCTTCTACTGCCAGATTAAACGCTGCCAGGCCAGCAGCGGGCTGAGAAGCGTGTATTTGAGAGAAAATATGCTCGTCAAAATAGGCTTCTAATTGCTCCAGCGCAGCCAGCCCCAGTGCTTCTTTGCTGGCAAAGTGATGGTAAAGGCTGCCCTTGGTAATGCCGCAAGCCTGCACTATTTCCCCGATACTGGTCGCCGCGTAGCCTTTCATTCTGAATAAGGCAGTGGCTTGATCGATAAGTTGTTGTTTAGTGATTGGCATTGCAGCACTCTGGCATAAAAACAAACCAATCGTACGGTATGTTTATGTGCTGATCAAGTGTTTTGCTGTGAAGGGCAGGGGCTGTCTTTATTATGAAATGCACAGCCTTCATTCTATTGGCCGTGATAATAAAACTTATGCCATACATTTAATACATCAAACAATTTTATTGCTCATATAGCAAAAAGTTGGGTTGATCATTCCTTTATTTATTTGATTAAGGAATAAATACCCAAATATACTTATGCAAGGGGAATCACCTATCGCTGAACCTCTTCCCCGGCGATATGCTGCAAACAGTACACACCCGAATGGGTTAAGGATTAAATAATATGCAAGTGATTGTAATCGGAGCTGGCGTTGTCGGCGTAGCAACTGCGCACTACCTGCGCGCAGCGGGATGCGAAGTCACCGTACTGGAACAACTGGACGGGCCTGCAACCGAAACGAGCTTTGCCAATGCGGGCCAGGTATCGCCTGGCTATGCAGCACCCTGGGCTGCACCGGGTATTCCGTGGAAAGCGGTTAAATGGCTGACTCAGCCCCATTCCCCACTCAAAATTCGTCCGGATGGCAGCTTTTTTCAGCTGTCATGGATGGCCAAAATGCTGGCTAATTGCACCACCGCAGCTTATGAGCGCAATAAAGGCCGTATGGTGCCGCTGGCCGAATACAGCCGTGACTGCTTGCGTGATTTGCGCGAAGAGCTGGATCTGCAGTACGAGCAACGCAGCTTAGGCACCTTGCAGGTATTTCGCACAGCCAAGCAGCTTGAAGCTGCACAACGTGATTCGGATATCTTAAGCGCCATCGGCGTGCCTAATCATTTACTGGATGCACAGGGCCTGGTCGATGCAGAGCCGGCCTTAGCGCGTGTGCCGGGTAAATTGGTTGGCGCTTTACAATTGCCCAATGATGAAACGGGCGACTGCAAAATGTTCACCGATAAGCTGGCCGCCCGTTGCGAAGCCGCTGGTGTGGTGTTCCGCTATGGTGTAACCGTTGAGCGTTTGATTGCAGCCAACCAGCAAATCCGCCAGGTTCAGCTCAAAGGCGGTGAAGTTTTGAATGCTGATCATGTGGTGCTGGCCGCTGGCTGCACATCGCGCGCTCTGGCCGCCCCCCTGGGGCTGGATTTACCGGTTTATCCGGTGAAGGGCTATTCGCTGACGATTCCTTTGAAAGATGCAGATGCGGCTCCCCGTTCTACCGTACTGGATGAGAGCTACAAAATTGCGCTGACCCGCTTTGATTCACGCCTGCGTGTGGGTGGCATGGCGGAGGTTGCGGGTTACGATAAGCATCTGGATATGGGCCGCGTTGCCACCCTGGCCATGGTGACCAATGATTTGTTTCCGGATGCAGGGGATACCAGCCAGGGCACGCCCTGGACTGGCTTGCGCCCAATGACGCCGGATGGCACACCGCTGGTAGGTGGTACGTCTTATCCAAATCTGTGGCTCAATACCGGTCATGGCACACTGGGCTGGACCATGGCCTGCGGCTCAGGCCGCGTGCTGGCGGATCTGATTAGCAAGAAAAAACCGGAAATCGAAAGCAGCGGCTTGGCTTTAGCGCGTTATTGATTGAGGGCAGGGTTGGCTCAACTTAAGCATAATGCTTATACAGCCCGTTATTTCCGGGCGTATTTATTGGAAATCCAGCCGTGTTGCACGATTTCCGCTTTCGCGGGAATGACGCACGGGAACGGATGTATTGAGGGTGGGCAGCAAAAGCTGCCCACTTTTTTTCATTTTTTGTCAGCATTGCGCAGCCCCCCCTCCTATTCTTCGTTAAAATAAGCGTACTCATTTACAGGTGCGTCCTATGCATAGCAATCGCTCATTCCCAACTACCCGTTTACGCCGTATGCGCCACGATGATTTCTCGCGCAGAATGATGCGTGAAAATCATTTAACTGCGGATAATCTGATTTTGCCGGTGTTTGTTTTAGATGGTGAAAACCGCACGCAGGCGGTTGCCTCTATGCCCGGGGTAAATCGCCAGAGCTTAGATCAGCTGTTTTATACCGCCGAACAGGCCGTTAAGCTGGGCGTACCTGCCTTAGCCATTTTCCCTGTGATTGAGCAGGATTTAAAAACGCTGGATGCGGCTGAAGCCTGGAATCCGAAAGGCCTGGTGCCCCGAGTAGTGCGTGAGTTAAAAGCGCGTTTCCCAGAGCTGGGCCTGATTACCGATGGTGCACTTGATCCTTACACCATCCATGGTCAGGACGGCATTATTGATGGCAATGGCTATGTATTAAATGAAGAAACTGTTGCCGCACTGGTTAAGCAAGCGCTTTGCCATGCTGAAGCGGGCGTCGATATTATTGCGCCATCGGACATGATGGATGGCCGTATTGGCGCGATTCGTCAGGCTCTGGATGCCAAAGATTTTATCCACACCCGTATCATGGCTTACTCGGCCAAATACGCATCAGCCTTTTACGGACCTTTCCGCGATGCAGTTGGCTCGGCAGCTAATTTGGGTAAGGCCGATAAAAAGACTTACCAAATGGACCCCGCCAATCTGAACGAAGCCTTGCACGAAGTAGCGCTCGATCTGACCGAAGGCGCGGATATGGTGATGGTGAAGCCGGGTATGCCTTACCTGGATGTAGTGCGCCGCGTGAAAGATGAATTTGCCGCACCGACCTTTGTTTATCAAGTCTCCGGTGAATACGCCATGCTCAAAGCCGCCGCGCAAAACGGCTGGCTGAATGAAGAAGCGGTGGTGCTGGAAAGTTTAATGGGCTTTAAACGCGCAGGTGCAGATGGGATTCTGACTTATTTTGCACTGGATGCAGCGCGGTGGCTGGCGGGGAAGTGATGTGTTGTTGTAAGGGGTGAAGCAGATCAAAAACAATGCTTTTTTAGTGCCTTCGGCACATCCGTTTAGGTGCGGGAATCCCCCGCGAGGGACTTACTTTCTTGCTTCGCCAAGAAAGTAAGCAAAGAAGGCGACCCCAAACAGCACGAAGGCCCCTCACTGCGGACAATCGAGGTGGCGTCAATTCAACTCGCTTCGCTCAAACACGAATTGACGACTACCCCACCCCGCTTGTTCCTCGCTTCGGCGTGCTTCAGGGGGGACTTTAGCCCCATGCAGTGAGCGTGGTTAATACATTTTCTCGTTGTTAGTTGATACAAAAGGAAATCGGCTCCGTGCAAACACGTAAGCCGATTTTTTTACATCTAATTACTGGCGTACTGCGCTAACGCCGATCAACACAAATCGTCGCTCAGCGAAGCTTTGATTACGCCTTATATTATTTTTGATACCGGGTTGGATCTACCAGCCCCGCATGGGCAAAGCCAGCACTACGCAGGCGGCAGGCTTCGCATTCGCCGCAGGCGCGGCCTTCTTCGTCGGCTTTATAGCAGGTTACGGTCAGGCCGTAATCCACGCCAAGCTCAGTGCCCTTCTGGGCGATTTCTGCTTTGGTGAGTTTCAGCAGCGGGGTGTGGATGGTGAGGTTTGAACCTTCCACGCCCACTTTGGTTGCCAGTCTGGCCATTGCTTGAAAAGACGCAATATATTCCGGGCGGCAATCCGGGTAGCCCGAGTAATCCACGGCATTGACGCCAATAAAAATATCATCCGCTTTGAGCACTTCAGACCATGCCAGCGCGTAAGAGAGCAGCACGGTATTGCGTGCGGGCACATAGGTCACGGGGATTTCACCGGGGTTGCCGCCATCTGTTGGCACATCAATCGTGGCGTCGGTGAGTGCTGAGCCGCCAAAGCCTGCTAAATCAATTTTCAGAATACGGTGTTCAACTGCGCCCAGCGCTTCTGCTACTCGGGCGGCGGCTTTCAGCTCGGCGTTGTGCTTCTGGCCGTAATCAAAGGATAAGCAATAGGGCGCGAAGCCTTCGGCTTTGGCAATGGCAAGGCAGGTGGCAGAGTCGAGGCCACCGGAGAGTAAGATCACAGCAGGTTTTTTGGTCATAATATTTTCAATTTAAATAATGTTTATGGATTGATGGCGATGACTTTGGTGGTTTGCTCTGAGCATTCCTTATTCAGGCAAATGCCGGAAAACCAGATTTCACCATTGCCTATCATCGCGCCATTGCTGTTGCGAAACAGCGTTTCAGTTGTTTGCGCGAGCACGGCCGCTTTTACTTTGGGTGTGATTACTTTTGAGTACTGAGCAATAAACTGCGGTGCCTTTAGCGTTATTTTCTTAGGCAGATTTACCTTCAGGGGAAAGCGGGTCAGCTTGGCTACGCTGGCGGCATCGTCTTTGGCGACAGCCGTTTGCAGTGATTTTAAAAATTCAGCCAGCTGAGCGGTGGTCATGCCGTCCGGGCCTGTGGATTCTGCCTGAGCAAAGGTGGCTATCAAGGCAAATACAGCTAAAAAATAGCGCATAGGATCACTTTAAAAGTTGGGGAGAAGCCAAGCGTTGCAGGGCCTTTTCCGCCAGATCATGATAAAGATTGGTGCCAAAAAGGCGTGCTACGGTGGATGAAATCATCGCAGCGGCCAGAATTGAAATCACCATCGTGTGGCCATCTGTCATTTCAATCAAAATAATAGCCGAGGTAAGCGGTGCCCGCGTTACTGCGGCCAGCATTGCCGCCATCCCAATGGCAATCAGCTTGATATGAATGCTGCTGTCAAACCATGGCAAAAACCAGCTGCTGACGCCCGCGCCCATAGAGAGCGACGGGGCAAAAATACCGCCGGGTAAACCGGTCAAAAAGGTAGCCAGCAGCCCTAAAAACTTCATCGGCAAGAAGTACCAAGCCATAGTGCCGTGGCCTGTGACCACTTCGCTGGTGATTTCTGCTCCGCTGCCAAAAATAGGAGCGGCCAGCCCCATGCAGGCAATTAAAAAGCCACATGCGGCGATGAATAAATAGGGCCGGGCTGCGCGCCACATTTTCACTTTAACTGGCAGCCAGCGATCCTGATGCACGCAAAGCCAGGAGAAAAAGCCACCAACTAAGCCCGCGGTCACCGCCACAATAAACATCGGCCACAAAATGCTGTAGTTAAAACCGGGCACGTGAATCCGGCCAAAATAGGTGTAATCACCCTGAATCGCCAAAGAAACCACACCGGCTAAAATCACCGCGCCTAATAGCTTGCCCGAGGTTTTTTCTTCTACCGAGCGCGCCAGTTCTTCAAATGCAAACACAATCCCAGCCAGTGGCGTATTAAATGCGGCGGCAATCCCCGCTGCCCCGCCTGCCAGAATCAGCTGGCGGCGAAATACGGCATCGGATAATGGAATAAAACGCCGGCAGGCATACATTAAGCTTGCGCCAATTTGCACCGTCGGGCCTTCACGCCCCAGCACAAAGCCACAGCCAAGGCCTGCAACCACGCCGATAAACTTGGCGCATGCGATACGTAAACTAA
Source organism: Iodobacter violaceini (assembly GCF_011601265.1). Taxonomy (GTDB): domain Bacteria; phylum Pseudomonadota; class Gammaproteobacteria; order Burkholderiales; family Chitinibacteraceae; genus Iodobacter; species Iodobacter violaceini. Next base: position 206,746 of record NZ_JAAOLX010000006.1, on the reverse strand, counting down.
GCAGTTGCCGGATGATGGCGGGCTGATCGGTTACTTGCAGCGCGGCCATGGCTTGCGGAATACCGCTGCCTTCCGAGCCCTTACCCATTTTTTGCATCAGCCAGCGTATCGCCATGCCACCGCAGGGCAAGGCAAAAAAAGGCCACCATGCCCAGCGTGCGCTCATATTTTGGAAAATCGCCAGTGCGCCGTCCGCAGCCTTGGCCAGAACAACGGCAACAAGGCCCACCATAGCGGCACCAAACCAGAGAGCCAGTGTGGCGCGGCTGCGTTCTGGTAAGTGTTTAATGCGTACCAGCCAACGTTTCCAATACATGAGCTTGCCTGTTAAACGCCGGGACGTTCACCCCAGAGGATTTTGTGTAATTGCACTTGCATACGCACTGGTAAATGATCTTCCAGTACCCAGGCGGCGAGGTTTGCGGGAGGAAGTGTCTCCCAGACGGGCGACATCAGCACGGGGGCCAGCGTTTCCAAACGGCGCTCGCGGATTAAATCGCGTGCCCATTCGTAATCGCTGCGATCGCATAAAACAAACTTGATTTCGTCTGCTTTATTCACGTAATCAAGGTTTTCCCAGTGCATTTTGGATAATTCACCCGAGCCGGGCGTTTTGATATCCAGAATGCGTGAAACACGCGGGTCGACATCAGCAATCGATAAAGCGCCGCTGGTTTCTAAGCTGAGTGAATAGCCAGCGTCGCAAAGTAAGCGCATCAGTTCGTGCACGCCTTTTTGCGCCAGTGGCTCGCCGCCGGTGACGCAAATATGGTGGGTATTGAACGAGGCGATTTTATCGAGGATGGTTTGAAAAGATTGCGTCTCTCCACCGGTAAAAGCGTAGGCGCTGTCGCAATAGCCACAGCGCAGCGGACAGCCGGTGAGGCGGACAAACACCGTGGGCAGGCCCATACGGGTGGTTTCGCCCTGTAACGAGCAGAAAATCTCGGTAATGCGTAATGCGTCTTTCAAGAGTAGCTCCTAAGCCAGCGGCAATTGCTGCATGGCAAACCGGAAAACAGTCCGGTGGAAATAAAAACGGCGCCAACCTGATCGGTGACGCCGGGTAAAAATGTGGGCGTTGCAATGTTTCAGCTAAGCTGAGCAATTTTACGCAGTTTTAGTGTTTCTAGAGTTGTTTTAATTACACTTAATCGGTTGCAAGCAATGCTTTCTTGGCTGCAGCGGCTTTTTCTGCCTGTGGATACTTTTCAATCAGCTGTAAAAGGTATTTGCGCGATGATTTTTTATCGCCCAGTGAGTTGGCCACAATCGCCAGGCCAAACAGAGCATCAGGGGCGCGGGTTTCATCATTGCTGGCCAGCACCTGCTGATAAGATGCTTGTGCGCCCTTATAGCTTTTAAGCGCAGTCTGGCTTACGCCCATCCAGTAGTAAGCAGAAGGAAGCTGGGCACTGCTGCTGTTTTCGTTAATAAATTTTTGCAGGCCGACAACGGCTTCTTTGTGTTTGCCTGAGCGGGTGAGCTGCACCAGATCGTCTAATTGCTGCTGTTCTGACACTACGGCAGCAGCTTTGCTTTCTACTTTGGCCATTTCCATTGCACGCATCCGGGCATCCAGATCGGTATAAAGATCTTTCTGCCGCTTGGCAGCTTCATCCAAATTAAATTGCAGTACTTCATTTTGCCCGCGCAGGGTGGCGATTTCCTGGCGTAGTTTTTCAAGCTGACCGACTAATTCGATAGAGCGGCTATTGCCTGCTTCTAATTGCATCAGGCGATCATCGGTCTTTTTTTGTGCCTGAGTTTGAGCATTTCGCAGATCATTTAATTGCTGGCGCGCTTCATTGTCATCAAAAAGACCAGCGTGAGCCTGCACAGAAAATGCGAGCAAGAGCAGAGTAGCAATTCGTTTCATAGATTGATCTGATTTGAAGTTGAAAACGCGCGGACGAGCTATCGCTCGTCCGTGGCAGAGACTAGGTCTTTTTTTAGTCTGCAGCAAGCTGGTTACTGTGCAGATTCACCATTGTAAACAATTTCGGCACGACGATTACGTTCGCGTATTGCATCGCTGTCACCTGCTTCAAGCGGGCGCTCTTCACCAAAGCTTACGGTTTCGATCTGGCTGTCCGGTACACCAAGTACATTCATCATTTTACGTACTGAATCGGCACGTTTCTGGCCCAGCGCTAAGTTGTACTCTGCTGTGCCGCGCTCATCAGTGTGGCCCTGCAGGATGATTTTTGCATCTTTATGTGTGTTGAGGTATTTGGCATGAGCCTGAACCAGCTCATGGAAATCCGGGCGCACAATAAAGGAATCGAAATCAAAATAGACACGGCGGTTAGACAGAATGCTGTTTGGATCTGTCAGCTCGGTAAAGGATTTTGTTGTGCCTTGAGTCAGGTCAACGGTAGCTGGGGTCGTGCTTGGCTGAGTGGTACTGGTATTTGTTGAGCCAGAATTATCAGCAGGTGTTGTTGTTGGTACCGGGGTGCTCGCGCAAGCGGCAAGCAAGGCAGTCATGATTAAACTAAGCGCTACTTTTTTCATTGTGTTTCTTCCTTAGTTACATCTTAAAGAGATAAAGCTAAGCGTTCGGGCTGTATGACATTTAGCTTAGCAAAGGTTCCGCAAATGGTATCTTTACCGAAGTACAGGCCCCCATGCGGGTTGTCTTACGTCTCCTGCTTGCGCTCTCAGGCGCTGTTTTACTCTTCCATCACTTGAAACCGCCGCAAGAACGCCACGGCCGCCAGCTTTGGTTTCGTACAGAATCATTTGCCCGTTTGGCGAAAAGCTGGGCGAATCATCAGATCCGGAATCGGTGAGGGTAAGTACCTGACGGCTGCTTAAATCCATAATTGCCGCACGGTAGCCGCCATCACGGGTAATAAAGGTCATATTTTTGCCATCCGGGCTAAGCTTGGCTGAGCTATTGTAACCCCCCTGAAACGTTACCCGCTCTGTGTTACTGCCATTGCTGTTCATGCGGTAAATTTGCGGGCTGCCGCCACGATCTGAGGTGAAATAAATAAAGCGCCCATCGGGTGAAAACGCAGGCTCGGTATTGATTTCGCCGCCCCGGCTCAGCTGCCGTAAATCACTGCCATCAGTATTGACGAGGTAAATTTGCGAGCTGCCGCTTTGGGTCAGTACTACCGCCAGCTCACGGCCATTGGGCGACCATGCGGGGGCGTAATTGCTGCCCTTAAAACCGGCTGCTTTCCAGCGGCGCCCTGAAGCCAGCTCGTGCACATAGACTACGGGTTTTTGATCTTCAAAAGAAACATAGGCTAATTTGCCACCATCTGGCGACCATTTTGGCGACATCACGGGTTGTTTGGAAACCAGAATCGCCTGCGAGGCAAAGCCGTCAGCGTCGGACACTTGTAATTCAAAGCGTGCGCCTTGTTTTAGCACATAGGCAATCCGTGAATTAAACGCGCCAGGCTGGCCGGTAATCTGCTGGTAAATCAAATCGGCAATTTGATGCGCTACCCGGCGCATCTGGCCTGCTGTGGCTTTGCGCTCCCAGGTGATGAGGGGCTTTTTGCTGGCCAGGTCAATCAGCCAGAATTGCACATTAAAGCCGCCTGCATCGGGCGTTACCCGGCCAATGGCCATGGTCTGTGCGCCTTTAGCCAGAGCTGCTGTGTAATTTACCTGCTCGGGAGCAAAGGGCACTGGCGACAGATCACCCGCTCCGATCACTTTAAATAAGCCGCTGCGCGTTAAATCATCGCTAATAACCGGTGTGAGCGCTTGTTTTTGCTGGTTTTCATTCTGAAATGGTGCGATTGCGATAGGGTATTGCGATGCACCTACGCCAACCACATCAATGGTCATATCAGCATGAACCACATTGCTCAGGAGCAAGCCTGCGGTCAGTAGCTTAAAAAATTTACGCCAAAGCATTATTGGAGTTCTCCATGAATGGCTATTCCATTCGGTTAACAGCTCACTTCGCCAAAGGCGGCGGCCTAATCATTTAAACGGAACAATATTTTAATATTGCGCATATCACCACTAAATGCCTGCCCATCAGGCAGGGGCGGCATGCGCTGCAAGGCCAGAATGGCACGCTTAGCGGCTTCGTCGTACATTGTTTCGCCGCTGGGTTTCAATAGCGTTACTTCTTGAATCTCACCATTTGGCAACACATTGATTCTGAACTCTGCCGATGGATTGCCCTTAGGATTGGGGTAGACCAATTTAGAGCGGATCAGTTGCGAAACCCTGCTGCGATAGTCGGCCAGGCCCTTGCTGGCCATTGCGCTATTACCGCTGCCCGAGCCTGGGCCTGTGTTGGTGGTGGCATTGGGGTTATTGCCTTTGCCGCCAGCTTTTGCGCCGGGTTTATTGGGCTCTAAGGAGCTGCCTTCAGAGAGTGCCGCATCAAATGCCGATACTTTGGGCTTTGGCGGGGCTTTGGGAGCGGCTGTTGGCCTGGCTACCGGAGCCGCAGTCGGTTTGTGTGGTACGGGCGGAGACACAGGTACGGCCGTTGGCACCGGCGTCGCCTTAGGCTTGGGCGACGGTGTTGGCGTGGGGGCTGGAGTCGGCCGCTGGGTTGGCGCTGGCTTTACCTTGGCCGTAGCGATATCCGCTGGCTTTTCGGGTAAAGGCTCAGGCTTGGGCTCTACTTTGGGCTGCAAAATTTTGGGCTTGGGTGGTTCAGGATCGGGCGCTTGCTGTGCGCTGGCAGGTGGTGGCCCGCCCCATAATTCGACGACTACGGGTTCTTGTTTCTTTGTTTGCCAGTTCATCGACAGCAATAAGCCCGCCACCAGTAATAAATGGACGGCAGCGGCCAGTGCAAAGGCCAGAGTGGGGCGTTCATTACGGTTAAGAGTTAAGCTGCTCATATCACTTCGGCTGAACGAGCAGGCCAACCCGGGCAATATTGGCCTGTTTTAAAGCATCCATCGCATTCATCACCTGCTCGTAGCGTATGGATTTATCTGCGGCAATCACTACAGGGCGATTGGGCGTGACGGTTTGTTTGGCCTGCACACTGGCAACCAGTGCTTTCAGGTCGGCCAGATCGCTGGTCTCTTCCTTATCGTGCAGCTTGATCGCACCAGCCGCGTCAATTTCAACACGCAGCGGGGCTACATTGACTTCCTGATCGGATTTGCCCACCGTGGGCAGATTCACCACGCCCTGTTGCATCATCGGTGTGGCCACCATAAAAATCACCAGCAAAACCAGCATCACGTCGATATAGGGAACAACATTGATTTCGTTTTTAATCCTGCGTGCGCGGCGGGCCATTATTTCACCTGACGTTGCAAGATATTGGAAAACTCTTCGATAAAGGTATCAAAGCGGTTGGCCAGTTTATCGACTTCATTAGCAAAGCGGTTATAAGCAACCACAGCCGGAATGGCCGCAAACAGACCAATGGCGGTAGCAACCAGCGCTTCTGCAATGCCGGGAGCAACCGTGGCCAAGGTGGCCTGGCCTACATTTGCGAGGCCGGTAAAGGCATTCATAATGCCCCATACGGTACCAAATAAGCCGATATAAGGGCTGATCGAGCCTACCGTGGCCAGAAACGCTGTATGTGAATCCAGCTCATCCAGCTCACGCTGGCAAGCGGCGCGCATGGCACGGCGGCTGCCTTCCATTACATCGGATAATTCCATATTGCCGCGCTCGCCAGCACGCTGGCGCAATTTTAAAAACTCCCCAAAACCCGCCTGAAATATTTTTTCCATGCCCAGTGTCTGACCACGGCGTACCTGATCATAAAGGGCCGCAAGGTCTGCGCCATTCCAGAAGCGATTTTCAAAGTCTTCCGTTTGTTTTCTGGCGTGAGAAATGGCGAAGTGTTTGCTGAAGATATACCACCAGGACATAAATGACATCACCAGTAAAAGTCCCATAACGGCTTGTACAACGGGGCTGGCGTGCAGGACTAAAGTGAGAATAGACAAATCTTGGTTTGCAGCAGCAACGTCCACTTTGGGTAATCCTTTATTCGCGTGTTAATGGTAGGGCGGCTTATTCCGCCGAAATAATATATCGGGTATCAATCTTGTTTTTTCGGGCTCAGCCCAAAGTGCTCATACGCTGCCAGTGTAGCAATCCTGCCGCGTGGCGTTCTTTGTAAAAAGCCTTGCTGAATCAAAAAGGGCTCAATCACATCGTCAATGGTGTCGGATGATTCACCAATGGCCGCCGCGACGTTATCCAGCCCTACCGGGCCACCAGCAAATTTCTCCAGAATGGCAGATAAAAGCTTCCGGTCCATGACATCCAGCCCTGCGTGATCCACATCCAGCATCGAAAGCGCTGCATCGGCCACTTCACGGGTGACATGGCCATCTGCGCGCACTTCGGCGTAATCGCGCACCCGGCGCAGCAAACGGTTGGCAATCCGCGGCGTGCCCCGTGATCTTCGCGCAATTTCGAATGCGCCGTCAGGTGCGATATTCACATTGAGTAATTGTGCCGAACGTGTGGTGATGCGGGTCAGCTCTTCTGCAGAGTAAAACTCCAGCCTTGCCACAATACCAAAGCGATCTCTCAGCGGGTTGGTCAGCATCCCTGCGCGGGTGGTGGCGCCAACCAGTGTAAATGGCGGCAGATCAAGCTTTACTGATCTGGCCGCAGGGCCTTCTCCAATCATTAAATCAAGCTGAAAGTCTTCAAGCGCAGGGTAAAGAATTTCTTCAACCACCGGGCTGAGCCGGTGAATTTCATCGATAAACAAGACATCATGCGGCTCTAAATTCGTCAGAATTGCCGCTAAATCGCCAGCGCGTTCCAGCACCGGGCCTGAAGTCTGGCGCAGGTTTACGCCTAACTCGCGGGAAATAATATGGGCCAGCGTGGTTTTACCCAGGCCCGGCGGGCCAAACAGCAGTACATGATCGAGCGCTTCACCGCGCTTTTTAGCGGCTTCGATAAAAATCTCTAATTGCTCACGTGCTTTGGCCTGCCCGACATATTCGTCGAGTAATTTGGGCCGCAGAGCGTGCTCAAGTTTTTCTTCCTGATTAGATAATTTTGTACTGCTGATCAGGCGATCAGCAGGAGCTGCAGAAAGCGCATCGGTTTCGATCATGGCTGTAGGCGATCCAAGGGGGTAATACGGCTTGCGGCGTAGCTGTAAAGATAAACGATAGCGCTCGCAACACTAAAGCCTGCAATGATATCGGAGAAATGATGCACACCCAGTACCAGTCTGGCTAAGCCGCCAAAAATTGCTGCACAAAAGGCAAGGCTGAACCAGAGTGTACGGCGTTGTGGCTGATAGTGTGTGGCAATCAGGGCCAGTACAAAAGACATAATCCATGCGCTCATTGCATGGCCGCTGGGAAAAGACGGGCCGTGTGCCGAGGCCAGAAACTCTAGGGTGGGGCGGGGCCGTAAGATGCTGAATTTAAGGGCTGCATTAAGCAGCCAGCCGCTGAAGATGGCCAGCACTAAGCCAATTGAATTGCGGCGATCTCCCAATTTAAACCATAAGCCTGCGCCAATCACCGCGGCCAGCAGCAGGGAGCCGAATGCACCGCCAAACCAGGCTAAAGTTTTGCAGGCTGCAATAAGCCATGCCGGCCCATTGTAAAAGACGTTACCAATGGCATCATCGAGGGCATTGAGTTCTGGCGAGCCTAAGACTGTGGCCAGAAAAATGAACAAAATGGTGCCGATAATGGCGGTGACGGGCAGGATTCGCATTTAGGATTTAACCAGTTGTTTAAGGGCGCGCCGGATGCCGTCTGAAACATCAACATCGCTGGCGAGCTCTTTGACCGCGCCGCTGGCTTCGCGTTCGCTGTATCCCAGGGCAATTAATGCATGCTGCACATCATCTTTATTTGATGCAGGCGTTTGAAACAGTGCACTATTATTGCTGACAGAAGTCATAATAGGCAGGTTGTTGAGCTTGCCGCGCAGTTCTAAAACCAGTCTTTCTGCCGTTTTTTTACCAATGCCCGGCACCTTTGACAGCCGAACCAGATCTTCTGCAGCGATGGCTTGCGCAAGCTCATCGGCGTTCATTCCCGATAAAATGGCGAGCGCAATTTTTGCACCAATGCCGCTGACCTTGATTAAGGCGCGGAATGTATCGCGCTCCGGCTTGGTGGCAAAGCCATATAAAAGCTGAGCATCTTCACGCACCACCATGTGAATAAACAGGCTGGATGGCTGCCCTGTGTGGGGCAGTACATAAAACGTGCTCATAGGCACATCAACTTCGTAGCCCACGCCATTGGTTTCAATCACAATCTGCGGGGGCTGTTTTTCGATCAGGGTTCCGGTAAGGCGTCCGATCATGGCGTGCATCTCTAAAGGAAAGCGGGGAGTATAAATGCCCGGGATTAGCTTGACGAACTTGAAGCCAGGTATTTTTTGTTTGCTCAGTATGCTGCAGGCACAGGCCACGCCTGTACGCTTATTGACGCAGCAACAGTTGCCGTACAGCAATCAGCAGGCTGACGGGCGTCAGAGCGGGCTTGCGCTGGAAACTGTGCGTTGTGTGATGAATAAATTGCAGCGTCCGGTAGAGATTAAATTTCTGCCATGGAAGCGTGCACAAAATTTAGTTGAGCTTGGTGAGGCGGATGGTTTTTTTTCGGCGTCCCAAAACAGCGAGCGGGATCGCTTTGCTACGCTTTCGCAAGCAATTGCTCCCCAGCAATGGCGCTGGTATTTCCGTACGGAAAACACGGCGAAGCCATTAAGCGAAGAGTTTCGCCTGTCGGCCACCGTGGGGGCTTATTTTGGTTCGAATATGCTGACCTGGCTAAAAGCATCTGGTTATCGGATTTATGCCACCCCCCCTGCCCATGACCAGCTGCTTAAAATGCTGCTGGCTGGCAGGGTTGCCGCAGTATTAGCCAGCGATCTGGCGATGAATGAGGCGATTCATGCGGAGCATGCCGAGTACAAAATCCGCTCGGAGCTTCAGGAAGATAAACCTTTAGGTGTTTATTTTGGCCACCGCTTCTTAAAAGAAGACCCTGAATTCCTGGCCCGTTTTAACGCAGAGCTTCCTTCTTGCCGGAGTAAAGTTTAGGGCTGCAGCCAGCGAAGCACTGAATCAAATGTCAGCCGAGCCTAAGCTAAGCGCCCGCGTTTAATGGTTAAGCCAAGGCTGGCAAGCTGCTTCATCGCGCCGCTATCGTGCTGAGCATGGGTGAGCGCCACTGCAAGTGCATCGGCGGCATCTGATTGTGGGGCACCATTGAGCCGCAGCATTCGCTGCACCATCTGGCTGACCTGATCTTTGTCTGCATGGCCATTGCCAACCACTGCCTGCTTTACTTGCAGCGCGGTGTACTCCCCTATCGGCAGATCAGCCAAAACCAGCGCCGACATTGCCGCTCCCCGTGCTTGCCCCAGCATCAGCGTTGATTGCGGGTTGACGTTTACAAAGACAATTTCAACCGCTGCTACATCGGGCTTATAGGTATCTACTACTTCGGCAATGCCGCGCAAAATAGATTTAATGCGTGTAGCCAGCTCGCCGCCCGGCGTGCGAATGCAGCCTGAGGCGATATAACTCCGGTTTTGTCCGTCTGTATCGATAACCCCGAACCCCGTTATTCTGGAGCCCGGGTCAATTCCTAAAATTCGCATTTATTTAACCTGGAACACACGTGACTCTTGGTAAAGCCCTGCTGAGGCAAAATTAATCCCGGCCTAAAACAGCATCGCCTTTGGCAAAGGTCCATGTTCGGCTAATGCTGATCACATCGGTGTCTTTACGAATATCATCAGGAAACTTACCAAAAGGCGCTGCCATTTTTACAATACGTAAAGCAGCTGCATCCAGCTCTTTATTGCCTGATGATTTGGTAATTTCGGCCCTGCGGACATTGCCGTTCGCGTCGATCTCAACGGATACCAATAAGCGGCCATAGAGTTTCTGGCCGTGCGAATCAAGCGGGTAAGTCAGCGCACCAACCCGCTCCATCTTCATGCGCCAGTCTTCAACATAGCGGGCAAAACGATATTCTCTGGCGCGTGCACCGATAAAAGTCATGCGCGGGCGGCTTTGGTATTCGCTGGTTTGCTTGCTGATCTGCGCTGCTAAGCCGGCGATTTCACGGGCTTGTTGTTTTAATTGCTCATTATCGGGGCCCGTATTTTCACTATGCGTGCTTTTACCCAGATCCTGAGCAACACGGGTGTCCGCCTTCAGCTGCAACATGAGTTTTTCTGCATCGGCCTCAAGTTTTTTTTGCTGAGCTTTTGCGCGTTCCACTTCTTTAGACTGCGCATTATCGCTGGCAGGCAAGGGTGATTTAACGTGCTGATTCAGAACATCTGTATTGCCCCCGCCATTTAAGCTGGCCTGAGCCAGCGCATCCGCTTTATGAGCATCTTGCAATGTGCGCTGGTTTACAAGCACCACTTCCAGTGGCTGGGCTGAAAACAGTGTTTTAGGATCGGGCATTACAAACTTCATGCCAAAAATAGGAATAGCATGTGCGAGCACCGAAAAGGCTACGCCCAGAGCCATAAAACGTTGCGCTCTATCCATTTGCCAACCTGTATTACCTAAGATTTTTAATCGCGGGAGTGTAGCACGGCGCATGCTCTCTGCTTGCTGCTAAAATACTCCTACGCTTCAATTATCTGTAAGGAAATAAGTATGATTAAGTATTTACTACCGCTGTTTTTGGTCTGTACTCCATTGGCTTTTGCTGAAGATGGAGCAAAAGTTGCGGCAAAATACAACTGCTTGGGTTGCCATGCGATTGATACTAAAATTGTTGGGCCCGCGTATAAGGAAGTTGCAGCAAAATATCGCGGGCAAAAAGATGCAGAAGCTATGCTGATGAAAGAAGTACGCAGTGGTTTGCCCGGCGGAAAATGGGGGAAAATTCCCATGCCCGCGCAGCAAATTGAAGAGAAAGATTTAAGGATTATTGTACGTTGGGTACTGTCGCATTAATGCCATACCGTCTGTATGGCGAAACGAGTTATTGCATTGCGGCGGGGACTTGATTATGCTGCCTCCCCATTTGGTGGGGTGTATGCTCGTAAGTTTATGTTCTGTCTGGTTTTTGTTTCAGTAAGATGAAATAAAGCTGCAGAGCGATTTTGCCCCGCCCCCATTTGCAGAAAGGGAGAACGACCATGGCCAAACTCACGGAACAAGAAATCATTAGCTGGAACGGTTCAGAAGATGATTACATGAACCCGGATCACCTCGAGTTTTTCCGGGCTAAGCTTCTGCAAATGAAAGCAGAGCTGTTGGCAAATGCCAATCAAACCAGCCAGCATTTGCAAGAGCAGGAAGCCACGCCTGATCCGGCTGACCGCGCTACTTTGGAAGAAGAGTATGCATTAGAGCTACGCACGCGTGATCGTGAGCGTAAGTTGTTGCTTAAAATCGAGTCTACTTTACGTAAGCTTGATGATGGCAATTATGGCTATTGCGAAGACACAGGCGAGCCAATTGGTCTGCCACGCTTAGTTGCACGCCCAACGGCATCAATGTCTCTGGAAGCGCAAGAGCGTCGTGAACGTATGAAAAAGCAGTACGCAGATTAATGTTGTGCTGTTTTGATGAGTAATGCTTCTGAGACGATTGCGAAAGCACGTGATTTAGTCGCCCAAACCCGTGCCCGTACTACACCTGCACGGGTTAGGGTGCTCGCTGCGCTCTTGGATGCTCAACGCCCGCTGTCACATCTGGATGTGCTGGCGGCGTTGCAGCCCGCTATCGACCGCGTAACGGTATACCGGGTTTTAGACTGGTTAACCGAGCAGCATTTGGCGCATAAATTATCCGGTGATGATCGGGTATGGCGCTTTTCTGTTGCACCTGCCCCACACCACCATGCGCATTTTCAGTGTGAAAATTGCGGACGTTTTTTTTGTTTGGAAAACGTAAGCAGTGATCTGCCTGTAAGCTTGCCTGCCCAGTTCGTGGCCCGCATGGTTGAAATCACGGTTAAAGGTATTTGCGCCGACTGTCGTTAGACGATAATCTCTTTCTTTTATGATGTGCTTGTCGCCGTGCTAGGCAGCCGCTCCAGGGAAGAATATGCAATATCAAACAGATGATGTCCGTATCCGAGAAATTAAAGAGCTACTCCCCCCTGTTGCGGTGATGGAGAAATTCCCTGTCAGCGAAGTTGCCTCCGTTACTGTTTTTGAAACCCGGCAAGCCATTCAGCGCATTTTGCAAGGCAGCGATGACCGCCTTCTTGTGGTGATTGGCCCGTGCTCAATTCATGATACCGAGGCTGCGCACGAATACGGCGCAAAGCTTAAAGTGCTGCGCGAGCTTCACAAAAACGATTTAGAAATCGTGATGCGGGTTTATTTTGAAAAACCCCGCACAACGGTAGGCTGGAAAGGCCTGATCAATGATCCTTACCTGAACGGCAGTTTTAATATCAACGATGGCCTGCGTATTGCACGCAAATTATTGGTTGATTTAAATAATGATGGTATGCCAACAGCCGGCGAATTCCTCGATATGATCACGCCACAATATATGGCTGATTTGATGAGCTGGGGAGCAATTGGGGCGCGTACGACTGAATCACAGGTACACCGCGAGCTGGCTTCGGGGTTATCTTGCCCGGTAGGTTTTAAAAACGGAACAGACGGTAATTTAAAAATTGCACTGGATGCGATTCGCGCATCCAGCCAGTCACACCACTTTTTGTCTGTAACTAAAATGGGCCATTCTGCGATTGTGGCAACTGGCGGCAATCCTGATTGCCATATCATTTTGCGTGGCGGCAAAGAGCCTAATTACGACACTAATCATGTGCGTGCTGCGCTGGCCGATCTGGCCGCTGCCGGGCTGCCACAAAAAGTAATGGTTGATTTTAGCCATGCCAACAGCAGCAAAGATTACCGCCGTCAGGTTGATGTATCTGCTGATGTCTGTGCTCAGCTTGCCCGTGGCAATAACGGTATATTTGGTGTAATGGTTGAAAGCCATATTATTGGTGGCCGTCAGGATCATGTTGAAGGCAAGCCACTGACTTATGGTCAGTCAATTACTGATGGTTGTATCAGCTGGGATCAGACAGAAACGATGCTGGCAGATTTGTCCAGGGCCGTGCTGGATCGCCGCGCGATTGCCAAGGTTCATATTTAAGTTTCCAGCTTATCAATATTCAACGCCCCGTTTATCGGGGCGTTTGTTTTTTCTGAATCTGAAACTGAGTTTATTGCCGCTCTGACTTGCCTGCGGTAAGGAATTACTGGATTTGGCTCTGCTCTTTACTAGTATTGAAAATACCCTGATGCACCGGATCATTTATCTGATGCAGTTTCACTTCAGCAGTTTCTTTTTGGCTGGGCGCGAAAGATACAGGTCGTTTACTGAAGATGCATCACTTATTGATACCGGAGTCAGGCTATGCAATTTGATGAAGTTATTCCAGATCATTTTAATATCATCTCCCGCACCCCCTTGCCGCACGTGCTCATTGAGCAGGCTTTGATGCAATTAGGCGGAGGGGGCGTTGAAGGTACAACTTTTAAGCGTAATGCTTTGTTGTCTGCGGGCTGGAAACACGCCAGTGTGGTGTCTTATGGCAAGCATCCCGCAGAGGCGACCGCCGCTTTTAATAAAGTACGTGCTGTTTTGGCCCTGAGCCAGGATCCTGCAGCGATCATGGATCAATTACAAAAGAAATAACTTTAGTACGGGCGGCTTTGCTGCCATTGCAGCATAACGGCGCGGACATGAGCTTCTATATCCGCTTCTTCAATACATTCGCCCAAGGCTGTAATCGTGCTTAGGTCTACGCCCAGCTTAGCCGCAAGGCGGGCAGCGCCAAGGCTGACATTGAGCGTGGTAGTTGGTGCTGCAGGCCAGTCCAGCTGGCAGGCGCTGGCAAAAGTGGCCTCTGCTCCAAATAATTGCACAGGCTCTTCTTCAATCTCCATTTGTAATAAAAGATCACCGCATTGCACGGTTTCTTTAATTTCTACCATGATATGCGAAACCAAACCTGCTTCCGGAGCGCAGATCTCAACCTCACTATCACCACAAATTAAGGTCAGAAGCGGTGTATTACTGTGTACATGATGGCCTGGTAAGATATGTACGGCGCTGACGCTGGCTGTTTCATCCAGCTCAGGAACGCATATCAGGTGCGTGGTGAATGTACTCATGGTGAATATGCACCTATTTTTCAATGATTTTGCTTGATTTTGGCCAATACTGCTGTTTTTACTACTGCTTAGAATATGCAGCAGTAATTATTCCATTGCAGTGCAGCATCGCAGTTCCTAACATTGGGCCCGATTCAGCAGGGAAAGCCCCAAGTTTATGGATATTAACGCAGCCATCAGCCGTTGTGTGTAAGCAAAGTCCGTATCCTGGCTGTTTAAGTCTGGCTTATGTGATTTGCGCCTGCTAATGATGATTTTAAAGTGCAATCAGAACAATCAACCTATATGTGATGAGATGAGTCTTATCACCGCCAGCGTAATATTAAGGAGCAGTTTATGAGTGAGTTGGTTTTAGTTATTAATGCCGGATCGTCCAGCATCAAGTTTTCCCTGTTTGAAACCGGCGCGGCTGATCCTGTTCTGCTCTTTAAAGGCCTGGCAGACGGTATTTATGTTGATCCGAAGTTTGTAGCAAAAGACGCGGATGACAATAAGCTGGTTTCTGAATCTATGCCGGCAGATATGCCTAAGAACCACGACTCTGCACTGCGTCATATGCTGGCCTGGCTCAATAGCCGTATTGAAGGCCGTACGATTGCCGCGGTTGGTCATCGCGTTGTGCATGGTGGCCTGAGCTTTTGCCAGCCGGTGCGCATTACTGAAGAAGTATTAAAGGGCCTGGACGAAACCATTGCTCTGGCTCCATTGCATGCCCCGCACAATATTATGCCAATGCGCGTGCTGGCTCAGCTTTTACCAACCGTGCCGCAAGTGGCTTGTTTTGACACCGCTTTCCACCGCACTCAGCCTGAAATCGAGCAGCAATACGCTTTGCCGTACGAGTTCAGCGAAAAACATGGTATCCGTCGTTATGGCTTCCATGGCCTTTCTTATGAGTTTATTGCCAGCGTATTGCCAGGTATTGATGCAAAAGCTGCGGCAGGCCGCACAGTTGTGGCCCATCTGGGTAATGGCTCTTCGATGGCTGGATTGATTAATGGCCACTGCCAGGCAACAACCATGGGCTTTACTGCCTTAGAAGGCCTGCCTATGGGCACCCGTTGCGGCACGATCGATCCTGCCTTAATTCTGCACTTTATGAGCCATCTGAAAATGGATGCCTCACAAATTGAAGAGCTGATCTACAAGCAATCCGGTCTGTTGGGTATGTCGGGTATTTCCAGCGATATGCGTGATCTGCATGCAAGTAAAGATCCGCATGCTAAGTTTGCTGTTGATTACTTTGCTCACCGTGTTGTGCGTGAAGCGGCTTCTTTAGCTGCTGCGATGCAAGGCTTTGATGCGCTGGTGTTTACTGCAGGTATCGGTGAAAACGACGATATTGCCCGCGCCACTGTATGTAATGAATTGCGCTGGTTAGGTGTGGAAATTGATGAAGTTGAAAATGCAAAACGCTCAGGTGAAGCGCGCTGCATTTCATTGCCAGGCAGCCGTATTCCTGTTTATATCATTCCAACGAATGAAGAGCTGATGATTGCCCGCCACGCTTTGAAGTGCGTTGCTGCGTAATTTTTAGTTTTAATCAAAGCCACATGGTGCAGATCATGTGGCTTTTTTTTGTCTGTGGTAAATCGCAACACTATTCTGCGGCGTTATTTATTTGAAATTATATTTTTATTCAAAACCCGCACAATAGCTGGCTGAATCATAACTAAGAAAGTAAATCATTTCATGGTGCGGGCATGGTTTTATTTAGTAAGGAAGCATCAGGTTCTCCCTGCTGATATGTTTACCTTTGAGTAAGTTAAGGGTTCACGTATCCTTCAAGCCTTGCCGGAGCAGCAGTGGGAAAATCATGGAAAACGATAGCGTAATTGATCTCTTGCCCGAGCCGCGTCGCCTTGTTGCGAATCGTGGCTGGCATTGGTATGTAAATGGATTTAAGTTATTTCGCCGCCAGCCTGGGATATGGATTGTCATCGCCCTGCAATTTTTTGTTTTAGCTTTGCTGGCGAACGTGCTGCCTGTAGTAGGCGCTTTGGCCTATACCCTGGTATCCCCGGTATTGTCAGGCGGAATATATCTGGCGGCTAAGCGGTGCGATGCAGGTAACAGAGTTGGCCCTCTGGATTTATTTGCGGCATTTCACGGTGAAATAAAACCCCTGCTTTGGGTGGGTTTTATTAATGTGCTTGCTGCGATGCTGGTCACGGTTGTGCTGGGCTTATTTGGCAGCCAGGCCAGTCTTGTTGATATTCCAGCCGGAAGCTTGCCTACGCCAGAGCAAATGAAATCGCTGTATTTACATACCTCGCTGAGCCTTATTTTAATGACGCCGGTAATGTGTGCGGTGTGGTTTGCCCCCGCTTTAATATTGTTTGATGGTTATTCTGCCATCGATGCGATGAAGCTTTCATTTGCAGGCATTGCCCGCAACTGGCAGGCGTTTTTAGTGAGTGGGCTGGTCACGATTGCCTTGTGTTTTTTATCAGTATTTACATTATTGCTGGGGTTTTTAGTTGTCTTGCCGGTGATGATGCTGATGCAATATATTGCGTACCGAGAAATTTTTGCTGCAGTGCCTGCCGGCGCTGATGGAGTTTAATGTGTTGGAAAGCCCGTTCAAAGGTAAAACAGGAGTCGCCCGCATTTTTAATGCTCTGGGTTATTCCATCGATGGTTTAAAAGCAGGCTGGCTAAATGAAGCTGCATTTCGTCAGGTTACTTTGCTGGCGCTGCTTGGTATTCCCTGCGCGTTTTTAATTCCAGGGCTGCCACATTGGGGCAGGGCGTTACTGATAGGCAGTCATTTGGCCAGTATGATTGTTGAGCTGCTTAATTCGGCCATTGAGGCCGCGGTAGATCACACCTCCCTGGAGCGTCATGAGCTGGCTAAGCGGGCCAAAGATTTAGGCAGTGCGGCGCAATTGGTCTGCCTGCTGAATTTAGCCTTGATGTGGTGTTTGGTTGTGCTGGGCTGATTGCTCTGTTTTTTATGACGTATAGCCCTTTTGTACTGCCAGCCCGGATGTAAAGATCACCATGAGTCACCAGCAAGAGCGCCTGCTTAAAGGGCGCAGCTTCTACCGGCAGGGCGAGCATGCTCTGGCTGTTTCTAGCTTTTTGGCGGGTATCGAGGAATCGCTTGAGGCCAGAGGAAATGAAACCATTTACTGGATCGAGCTGGCGCATTTATTCCGTGAAACGGGCCAGGCAGAGCGGGCGTTAGCGCTCAACCAGTATGGCTTGCAACTGGCTGGGGACGATGATTACTTGATTTGTGCAGCAAGGCTGGGTCTGGCTGCCGATCTGTGGGAATTAAACCAGCAAGAGATGGCCCGCGCCATGATGCAGCAGGTCTTGGCGAACCCTCAGCTATACCAATGTCCTTATTTGCTGGAGCGCTTAAGCCAGCTTTGCATTGTGCAGGAGCAATGGCTGCCAGCGCTCAGCCTGATTGAAAAGGCGCTCGTGCTGTATCAGGATGACCCGGTGGCGATGGCTAGTTGTGGTCTGTCCCTGCTTAAGTTGCAGGGCAGGGCTAAGGTGCGCTCTGAGTATCACGATGGCGTGAGTATTGTTCAAAAATACATGCACTTACTTCCAAATGCCCAGCGTGAAGTACACGCAGAGCTGGCTCGTGCCTGTCAGGCGCTGGGGCAGTTCTCTGAATCAGCGGCTCATTTTATGCAGGCCTTGCAGATTGCTTCCAAAGCACAGAAAAAAACACGCCCCAGGCGTTTGGCTGCGGTGGAATACAAGCTGCGGCATATGACCAGTGAAATTGAAATTGAATTATTGCGTGAGAAAAACGTGGCACAGCATCAGCAGGTGCAGGAGCTGGAAAACGTCACTTTCCGTGATGAGCTGACTGGCCTGCATAATGCCCGCTATCTGGAAATATGCTGGCCGGGTTTGCTGGATCAGGCTCGTGAAGATGTTGCGCTTTGCATGCTTAGCATTGGGATTGATCAGTTTGCCAGTATCCGTGAGGTGTTTGGCAGTGAGCTGGCCAGCATTGCATATCATCAGCTGGCACGCATTTTACAGCGCCATTTGCCGGCTAAGGCTGTTTTGGTTTGCAGTGGATCTGGCACGTTTGCATTGGTATTTTTGGCTTTAGATAAGGCGGAGATAGAGCAATTTTCAGCACGAGTGCAGCAGGATATTGCTTTATTGGAATATGCCCATTTGCCTGAGTCCCTGAGTATCAGCATGGGCGGGGCATTTTTTCAGGCAGGGGATACTGCCGAAATTTTACAACTTCGGGCTGATCTGGCTTTTTTTCTGGGGCAGCGGCAGGGGCTGGGACAATTGTTTTGGGATGAAGAAACCCGATGAGCGCAAAACTACAGTTTGCCGCCCAATTGGAAATCCTGGCCAGGGAATCATATTGTGGCTCGCCTCCTGCACCGGCCGAGGCCAGGCAACTGCTGCAGAACACTTTTGATGAGCCCCGGCTGATGGCGCTGGCTCAGGTGATTCTGGGGCATTCATGGCAGCATTTAAGTGAGCATCTTAAGGCGCAGCAGGCATTTTTAGCGGGCATGCTGAGTTTTAAAGCGGCGGGGTGCCTTAAGGAGCAAACCGAAACCCTGATCCTGCTGGGGTTTTCGCATTTATTAAGCAATGAACCGCTGATTGCGCTTGATTATTGGTCTGATGCGCTCGTCATTGCGCGTAAATTAAAAAATAGAAAACTATGTGCCCGTATATATATGGGCATTAGCCAGGTTTATATTGGCTTTGGTGATAATCAGGCTGCATTGGGATTTAATGAACTGGCACTGGAGCTGGCACGAAAATTAGGCAGTGATCATTTAAAGTGTGAGGTATTGCTGAATGTGGCCAGCGATGCCTGCCGCTTAAAACGCTTTTCATATGCTTTGCAATGTCTGGCTGAAGCAGAAAAACTATTACAGCAATCGGTTGTAAATCCTATTTGGTCGGCTGAAATAATTTATTATCTGGGTGTTGTACATGCGGAACAAAAACAATGGGCTCAGGCTAAAATAGAGCTTGAAACTGCTTTTACTCTGAGTGATCAAAATGATAATTTATGGGGAAAAGCCCATGCTTTAACAGCATTGGCTGAAGTATTGCTGGCATTGGGTGAAAATAATGCCGGTACAATATTGCTGCAGGCTTTAAGTCTGGCAGAGTCAGGTGGTATAAAACCATTACAAAACCGTTGTAATATGGCTTTAATTCAGTGGCATTTGGCGCGGCAAAACGATGAATTGGCTTTGCCTGCTTTTAATGCGCTGATTCAAAATGAAGATACAGAAAAATTTAAAATCAGCGCAAAGCACAAGCAGCAAATTTTGCAATTAGAAACGCAAAGCCGTATGCGCCACTTGTAGCGTAAGTCATTGAATATATTTAATAAAACAGCTGTGGCCACTGGCTATTTCTTGCTCCACCCCAGCGTGGTTTTAATTTGCCGGAGATAGGCATAAGCGGTGACTTCATGGCCTGCATCGCATAACAGGCGATGCCAGTGTTCTAATACCGGTTCTAAACCTGCCCGGTCGTGAATAAGCGCAAAATCTTTATCTAAAAAGCGGTCTAGCTGGCCAGCCAGATATTGCTGATTACTCATATACATCATCTGGCGGATTTGAGCGAGCGCCCTTTGATTGATACTCACCCCTTCGTGGCCGTTTGCCGGGCCATTGCTTTCTTCTATCATTTTAAGCAGCTCAAGCCTTGAGAGGCCTTCTTCTAATTCGGCTAAGCTAAATGCCTGTAACAGATCGCTGCGGGTTCTTTTTCCGTCGACCATAATTAAAATGCGACGGGCAACTGAAGAAAGCAAGCCGCTGCGCTCTTCAATTTCTTTACTACCTTTTGCGGTCTTAGTGAAGCGCGGCTGATCCATTTTTATGACCAGAGAGGATTGTGTGTAAATAGGTTAACGTACTCTGACCTATAAGCCAACATGAATAATATAAAAAATTAATGATGGATATGTTTATATTTGTTTAAATCTTATAAAACTACACTCTTATACTTATTAGAAAAATACATAAAAAAATCGCCCCTGAATGAGGAGCGATTTTTTATATGATATAAGCAGGAATAAATGCTTTACTACTTAAAGGCCGCCATAGGAATGCAAGCCGGATAAAAACATATTTACGCCAATAAAGGCAAAGCTGGTGACCAGCAGGCCAATCAGCGCCCACCATGCCAGCACATTGCCACGCCAGCCTTTTACTAAGCGCATATGCAGCCATGAGGCATAGTTCAGCCATACAATCAGCGCCCAGGTTTCTTTTGGATCCCAGCTCCAGTAACCACCCCATGCTTCGGCGGCCCACATTGCTCCTAAAATGGTAGCAATCGTGAAGAATAGAAAACCAATCGAGATGGCTTTATACATGACCTCGCCAAGTGTTTCGTAGCTTGGCAGGCGGCTGGATAAAATGCCTTTTGAAACTAAAAGCTGGGCGGCACCCAGCCCCGCTGAAAGGGCAAAAGCACCGTAGCCTACAAAGTTGGCAGGGACGTGTATTTTCATCCACCAGGATTGCAACGCGGGGATCAGTGGCTGAATTTCATGTGCCTGGCGATCAACGCTGTACCAAAGAATAAAACCGACTGCAGCCAGGATAATGGGCAGCACAAAGGCGCCCATGGTTTTGGCCATTCCTTGTGCTTTAAACTTTTGCTCGTAGTACAGATACATCAGTGTTGTAATCAGGCAAAACAGAATAAAGACTTCGTATAAATTTGAAACAGGAATATGGCCAACGTCAGCACCAATCAGATAGCTTTCATACCAGCGCACTAATTTCGAGATCAGAGCTGCCGATGCAGCGGCCCAGGTTAAGCTGCTTGCGATGCCGAGTGCGGTGTTGGAACGACGCAACATTCCCAGCCAGTACATTAAGGTTGCCAGCAAATAAAGCACGCACATCCACATAACAGCTGATTGGCTGGACAAAATATACTTGAGCCAAAAAACGTTTTGCCCGTTAGCAAGCGTGCCTTGATACAAGCCAATGCTTGCAAGTGAAAAAAGTGCACTGACAGGCAGAAAAACCCGCATGGCTGGCCAGAAGCGGCCAAACCACACAATGGCTGCAACAGCGGCCAATAAGATGCCTTCTTCGTAATAATCCATAAATGCGGCATAGCGCTTATAGGCAAACAGGCCCGCAGCGATAATCAGGCCGGTAAACACCATGTCGAATGGTGATAAGCGGCGCTTGGAGATATTCATGGTGTTTTTCCTTTTGCAGCCAAATCAGTGGTGAGCTCAGTAAATTCACGATCCAGATCAGAATTCTTGCGGTTACTACTCATGGCAATCAGGGTTTTTCCAGCTGCAAGGCGTACCCAAACCCGGTTTTCACGAATATAAAACATAGAGAAAATACCGATCACCAATAATAAAGAACCTAAATACACAATATTTTGGCCGGGTGCACGGGTAATTTGAAATCCACTGGCTTTGACTTCATCAAAGCTGCTGGCTTGCAGCCAGACTGGCGGGCCATATTCATACAGGCTGCTGACTGCGACCAGGCTATCCATCAGAAAGCGGTATTGTGCTTCATCAATCGGCAGTACAGGCAGGCCCGCTTTTCCTTGCGCGACATCCATTGCATCAATCACCGTACCCTGCAGGATCTTGATGTAGGTTTGGGCTACAGTCTGGCGCTGCTCTTTGGGCACTTTCTGATCCAGGAAACTTTCGATGGCAGGGAAACCCCCTTCACTAAAGCGTGTAAGTACCCCAATGGTGACGTCTTTAAATTGCGCTTCGCCTTCTTTAGTAATCCCGCCGCTTTGGAAGGCTTTTGCCGCAGTCCGGCGGGCAATTTCCGGGTAAAGCGATTTATCAAGCAGACTGGCCCGCAAACGCATAAAGGTAGCCGGTTCCATGTCTTTATCCAGAGGAATACGAATAAATTGGAATGGAGCTGCTACTTCGGTGCGCATGCCTGTAACGGCATAGCCAGCGCCATTTTCAAAAAATGGAGCAAAGTAATTCAGGTATTCAGTGGCCTGGCCGTTTTTATCGCGTAATTTAAATTGAATCGACGGGCCAATATTTTTGAGGTTGTGCTCGCTTTGTACCGCTTGCGCTGAGGCCATGGCTTGGGCAAATTTGCTGACTGCCATCGCGTTATTGGCTACTTTGCCCATGTTTTCAATATTGAACGGGCGGAAATCACCCATTTCTAATTGATAAGCCTGACCATTGATTTGCATGCTCTGGCTGGATTGCGAGCGAACATCAAATGCTTGAGCGCTGTGATTGTTTAAATTCCAGCGCTGCATTTTCAGCAGGGAGCCACCATCGCCAAAGCTGGCTTGATAAACGGCTACCCCTTTGTAAATTAAAGGTTTATTGACTTCTACTTTGGCTCTTTTAAGTACGGTTCCAGTTTTTTTGTCCAGTAAATCAATATCACTGGCAAAGAGTTTGGGTTGCCCGGTTGAATAATGCTCGATATAAAATTTATTCAGGCGCACTGCAAAGGGCAGATCCTGAACAAAATACCCCTGGCCTGCATTTAAGAAAATCACATCGCCAACTGAGCCTTCGGGCAGGGTGACATTGCCGCGGAAAGATAAATTATCTTCGGGCAAGCGGCTTTGTGGGGGGACTTTACTTTGCGGTAAATCGCGCGTTTCTGGTGTTTTAAAGCCAAACAGCTCGGTTAATTTGAGCGGCACATTCCCGTCAAGCAAGCCACCAATACAGATCACCACAATGGCCGCATGGGCAAATACATAACCTAAACGCTGAAAGCTGCCTTTTTTGGCAGCAATCAAGACCTGGCCATTCTCTTCACGAATGCGGCTGCGGTATCCCCGGTCAGCTAGTGTATCGATAACGTCTTCGGTGGGTAATTCGTTGTTTAATTCGATATTGTGCGACATCAAGCGCAATGAATTATTGCTGGCGTTTTCACGATAGCCCCGAATATCTTTCCAAATTCCGGGCATTTGCCGCCAGATACACAGGCTGGTTGATAGCACAAGAAAGCTCAGTATCAGCAAAAACCAAGCGCTGTGGTAGACATCAAACAAGCCAAGTGGGTGAAATACTTGAAACCAGAACTCACCAAACTCAATTTTATAATTGGCGTAAGGTTCGTTTTGTTTTAAAACCGTACCAATAATCGAAGAGATAGCGAGAATAGTCAGCAGGCTTACGGCAAAACGCATTGACGAAAATAATTCGTACAATGCTTTTGGGAATGAAGTTTTGGGTGTCATAGAATTCAAAAAGGGGCTAAAGGCCCCTTGTTTTAGGGATCTGCTAAATAAGCTGGTTTAGTCAGCTAAAGAGCCCTGATACCGGATAAAGTTCCGGTAAGGCATAGAAACACAGGTTTTTCATGACAAAAAACCTGTGCATTCTACGGTCTGATCAATGCAAAGCCTGGATGTATTCAGCCACGGCTTTGATTTCAGCGTCTGACAATCTGGCCGCAACATCGGTCATGACCGTATTGTTGTTACGCTCGCCGCTGCGGAAAGTAGTCAGCTGCGCCAGCGTATAGGCTGAATGCTGGCCACCCATACGCGGGTACTGGCCTGGAATCCCTGCGCCAGACGGGCCATGACAGGCCATACAGGCAGGTACGCCCTTAGCCATAATGCCGCCCCGGTAGATTTTTTTACCTGCTTCAATCAGGGCTTTATCAGAAGCGCCGCGATCTTTAGCTTGCTGGGCAGAGAAATACTCCGCAACGTTTTTCATATCAGCTGGCGATAAAGGCGCTGCCATACCCATCATAACGGGATTTTTTCGCTTAGCAGTCTTGAACTCGTTCAATTGTTTTACAATATATTCAGGATGTTGGCCTGCAAGGCTTGGATTGGCAGAAGCTGCGCTATTGCCATCTATGCCATGACAGGCTGCACAGACTTGCTCGACCAATAGTTTACCTTTTGCCGGATCTGCTTTCGTGCCGTCAGCGGCAAACGCGGTTGGGGCCACCATCAATAGTGTGGCAATGATTGCTGCAACAGGCGCACGGCGCATAAGCATTTGTCCTCAAAAGTGCAAGTAGCCGGGTATATCAGCTTGTTGAAAAATTAAACGGGGCAGGCCTCTGGCAGGCGGGACAAAAAAACTGGAATTTACTAAAGTAAATGAGGATTTTTGTTGTTTTTAGCACCTGCTGCGAGCATCGCAGTAATTTTGCAATAAGTTGAACCGGCCGAAGATTATTCAATTGCTGGTATTCTATAACAAGACCCGTTCACAAACCACAGTGGTTACCCAATGTCGCTTTTCCAAGGCTTGCAATTCCTGACAACCGTTAACGACCTGAAGGCTCTTCCGGCTGACGGTATGGAAGTTGCATTCGCCGGACGCTCTAATGCCGGCAAGTCCAGTGCTATTAATACACTGGCCAATCATACGCGGCTTGCCTTTGTTTCTAAAACACCGGGCCGTACTCAACACATCAATTATTTTCAATTTGGTAATGCTAATAACCGACTAGTCGATTTACCTGGTTACGGTTATGCTGAAGTACCTGTGTCAGTTAGGCAACACTGGGAAAGATTATTAAGCCAGTACTTGGTGCGCCGTAGCAATCTGATTGGCTTAGTGCTGATTATGGATTCACGTCGTCCGCTGACTGAGCTTGATCGTCAGATGCTGGATTGGTTCCGCCCTACAGGTAAACCTATCCATTGCATTCTGACTAAATGCGATAAGTTAAATCGTCAGGAACAGACGGCGATTTTGCGTAAGGTAGAGGCTGAGTTTGCTGACGAATCGATGATTACCGTTCAGCTGTTCTCCAGCTCTAAAAAGTTAGGAGTAGATATTGCAGAAAAGGTAGTTGGTGGCTGGTTTGATGCCATGAATTACCAGGCGTCGCAGGCAGAGGCCAGCTCGGAGCATTCAGAGCCGATAGACGGGGAGTAAAGGGGCTTGCAGTTTTATGACATAGTTCTATCTTGATTCTAGGTGCGCCCCTGCACCTCCCGCTTTTTCCTCCCTGAGCGGGTGCTTTGGCAACGTGCCAAAGCCTGTATGGCCCCGGTCGATGCCTGCTCAGACCGGGGTTTCTTTTTTTTCTGTATCTCTGCATCTTGACTTAGTATTAACTTATTATTTTATGATTAAGAGCGCTTGCAGATAAAATTGAGCGCATATACTGCGCCATATCATGATGATTTCTGCCAGCTCCTGATAAAACCATACTGAAAACATACTGGCTTTTGAAAAGGGGAAATGTAATGTCAACGCTCGCCGGAGTAAAAGTCATGGTGATTGATGACAGTAATACCATTCGCAGAAGTGCGGAGATTTTTTTGGGGCAAGCGGGGTGCGAAGTCATTCTTGCAGAAGATGGTTTTGATGCTTTAGCTAAAATCAGTGATCGTTTGCCTGACGTGATCTTTGTTGATGTGATGATGCCAAGGCTGGATGGTTACCAAACTTGCTCGTTGATTAAAAAGAATCCACGTTATAAAACAACCCCCGTTATTATGCTGTCTTCTAAAGATGGTTTATTTGATCGTGCCAGAGGACGAATGGTAGGGTCTGATGAGTATTTAACTAAGCCTTTTACTAAAGACAGCCTGTTATTGGCTGTTGCTGCGCATATTCGCAGCGTTTGACTATGGGTAGGATTGCAATGAGTATTAAAAAAATATTGATCGTCGATGATTCACCAACTGAACGCCATTTTTTGGGTGAGTTGCTCACTAAAAATAGTTTTCAGGTCATGA
The DNA here is from genome assembly GCF_011601265.1 of Iodobacter violaceini. GTDB lineage: Bacteria > Pseudomonadota > Gammaproteobacteria > Burkholderiales > Chitinibacteraceae > Iodobacter > Iodobacter violaceini. The sequence continues at coordinate 180,994 of NZ_JAAOLX010000006.1, read as the reverse complement.
CCGCTGAATCAGGCGAAGAAGCCGTGGCAAAAGTGAAAGACTTGATGCCCGATTTGATTTTGATGGATGTTGTCATGCCCGGCATGAATGGCTTTCAAGCCACACGCACAATTAGCCGTGATGAGCTGACTAAGCATATTCCAATTATTATGTGCACTTCTAAGAACCAGGAAACAGATATGGTTTGGGGACGCCGCCAGGGTGCTGTGGAGTACGTAGTAAAGCCTATTGACCCGCAGGAATTACTTTCCAAAATTGCGGCTTTGTAAAAATAGTGTGTTGTGCATAAATTAAGATCGCGGGCTGATTTTAAAAAATCAATATGCCCGCGAAAAGCATGTAAGGTGCGAATGGAATTTCACTCGTAAAAACCGATATTTTTATATGCAATGGTGCTAAGTCATCGTCATATATAGTTTTGGTTTTAGCCTGATGCGCCAGCGATTTTGTGTGTAAATAAATTGAAGCTTCTTTCAGCGGAAAAACCATGGCCAAACGGATTAGCCTGCGTGACTATCAAGAAGGGGTAATGGCGCGATTAAAAAGCGTTACCTCTACAGCTCAAGTGGATGCTCGTTTGGGCGTAAAGATCGGTGGTGAGAATTGGCTGGTCGATTTATCCGATGTCGCTGAAGTAATGCCTTTACCTGCAATTGCGACTGTTCCTCTGGTTCAGCCTTGGTTCAGGGGGGTCGCAAATTTGCGCGGAAATCTGGTGAGTGTCAGTGATTTGGCTGCATTTATGGGGTCGGGTAGTTTATCGGCCACGCCTGCTGCCCGATTATTGTTAATACATTCCCGGCATATATTGCATTGCGCTGTTTTAGTTGATCGTATGCTTGGTTTAAAGCATTTGGCTGATTTAACGCCTGATTCTTTGCTCACGCGTTCATCTGCCTGGACAGGGGATGCTTATCGCGATGCGGCAGGTGTTTCGTGGCGATGTTTAGATATTCAGGCTTTAGTTGCACAGCCTGCTTTTTTACAAACAGGTCAAATATAGCTGGCCGTTGAAAAACGTAGCATCCCCGCATAAAAGCGTTTGGCAGAAAGAATTAGGCAGAAATCTCATCTTAAGCGGTTATTGAGTTTTTCTGTTGGTTTCTCTGGGCGTTGTGGTGAGGGTGTGGTTGTTTTAATGGTCTGCTGATTAGCAGCAGCCATAAAAAATAGATACAGGATCGGGAGTAATACACAATGGCACTGAATCTGGATGGCGTTAAGCGCCTTTTTTCCGGAAGAAAACAGGCAGCCCCTGTTTCGGCGAATACAACTTATGAGCCGACTAAAACAACATGGATTATGGGCAAGCTGAGCCTGCCAGAAGCCGATGAATCACAGTTAAAAAAACCACTGCCACTGATTGGCCTGCTGCCTATTCGTCAGCAAATGGCTATTTTACTTGCGGTGATGTTGTTGTCTGCCGGTTTGTTTATCATCACGGCGTTTTTGGCTTTCCAAGCTTCGTCTTATAACGCTGAGCGTCGTGCGGTTTCTACTGAAATGCAGATGCTTTCGCAGCGTATTGCCCGTGCATCCACTCAGGCCGTACAGGGTAAGGCAGAAGCATTCCCCATTTTAAAAGACGCATACATCCGCTTTGACGATAACTTGAAGCAGTTGTCGGGTGGTGGGTTGCTGGCCAGCTTATTGGCGCATAACCCAACTCAGCTGATTAATTCGGTTAATGCCATCTGGAAAAAGTCTTTTAGCAGCAATGCGGCACGCCCTACTGTTGATACGATTCTTAAGCAGGAAAAAGCGCTGGTTACGATTGGTCAGTCTGTTTTAACGATTAACCGAAATGATGCAATTCTGCTGGAAAACACTCAGGAATTTGCCAAAATGTTGGGTGCCAATGGCGGCTCAGCACACGATCTGGAATACGCACAGCATTTATCCATGCTGTCTCAGCGTATGGCCAAAAACTCCAATACGGTTTTTGGTGATGATCTGATCAACCCTGAAGTGGTGTCTTTGTTGGGTAAAGACTCTGTTTTATTCGATGAAATCATTACTGCGTTTCTGGATGGCCAAAACCCGGATTTACAAATTCGCGCGGTCAACAATCCGGCTCTGATTGAAAAATTAAAAGAAATTGATAAACGCTTCCGCGATTTTGAAGTGGTTATTACCTCCTTCTCTAAAAACATGCAGCCCCTGGTTAGCTCGCGACTGGCCAGCCAAAGCATTGTTACTGATTCAGAAAAACTACTGAAAGATACTGGCGATCTTGCTGATGCCTATGAAAACAAAACAGGCAGCTTTGTTACTGGTTTCTTAGAGTTTATTTTCGTTGTTGTTGCTTTGTTTGCTCTGTACCAATTGGTTTCGGTGTTTAACCAAGAGTCGGTACGCCGTCGTTTGGTACTGGAAGCTGAGAATAAAAAGAACCAGGAGGCGATTTTGCGCCTGCTGAATGAAATGGCTGACTTAGCGGACGGGGATCTGACTGTTCGTGCATCGGTTACAGAGGATCTGACCGGGGCGATTGCTGACTCGATTAACTACACGATTGAAGAGTTGCGTTCCCTGATTACCAAGATTAACCGCGCAACAGGGCAGGTTACTTCAGCCACGCAGGAAGCTCAGGGTATTTCTGATGAATTGCTGGCCGCTGCGGAGCGTCAGTCTGTTGAGATTGAGGGCACCAACCAAACGGTTGAGCAGATGGTGACATCGATTCGTGGTGTATCGGGTAATGCTGCCGAATCAGCTAACGTGGCGCAGTCATCCCTGATGGCTGCTGAAAAGGGTGCTGAGGCGGTACAGAATCAGATTAAGGGTATGGGCGATATTCGCGAGCAGATTCAGGAAACAGCGAAGCGGATTAAACGTCTGGGTGAAAGCTCACAAGAAATTAGTGAAATCGTTGAATTGATTTCAGACATTACCGAACAGACCAACGTCTTGGCTCTGAACGCTGCGATTCAGGCGGCGGCGGCGGGTGATGCGGGCCGTGGGTTCTCGATTGTTGCTGAGGAAGTGCAGCGCCTGGCGGAACGTTCAGGCGAAGCGACGAAGCAGATTAGTGCGATTGTGAAAACGATTCAGACCGATACCCATGATGCGGTAGCGGCGATGGAGGTTTCCACTCAGGGTGTGGTTGAAGGGGCGAAGCTATCTGATGCGGCGGGTCAGGCTCTGACTGAGATTGGTCAGGTTTCCCGTGATCTGGCGCGTTTGATTGAATCGATTGCGCATGAAACGGAAGATCAGACCCAGCTGGCAAGTAAGGTTAACTTATCCATGCGTGATATTTTGGCCATTACTGAGCAAACGACTGCAGGTACAAAACAATCTGCGATCGCGGTGGGGCAGCTGACCTCTCTGGCGCAAGAGCTGAAAGACTCCGCTTCGGGCTTTAAGCTTTAATCGGACTGGTTTTAGGTCATGGTATTGCAGGATGGTGCAGGGGAAAGCCCTGATCATTCCTGCATACCTTTGAATTACGTTGAAGTGTTACTTGAAAATAGGCTTTAAATGAGCGCGCATACCGAATTCGATCTGGGCTCTCTGGTCTGGGTTAAGAGCGAAATCGAGCAAACTTTACAAAAAGCGTCGCAAGCTTTGGCTCAGTTTGGCGAGACCAAAGACAGCGCACTGCTGAAACATGCCCGAACCTTTTTGCATCAGGCCTATGGTGCTGTGCAAATGGTTGAGCTCACCGGCCTTGCCCGTTTCTGTGAAGAAATTGAACAAACGCTGGCTGCAGATGAGATTAACGCCGACACGCTGGCTATTATTCAGCGCTCTATTGTTGAGGCCAGCCGCTATCTTGAGCAAATTGCTGTGGGCGCGCCCAATCAGCCGCTTCGATTACTGGCCAGCTTTAAAAAAATGGCAGCTTTGCGCCAGGCTTCAGACAGCGGTTCGGAGTTGTTTTTTCCTCAGCTTGCCGAATTATCCCTGCCTAAAGGGTTACCTGCCCGTACATTAGCAGCGAATGAAACCGGGCCATTTGTCCGTGCGCGTCGTCTGCGGTTTGAAGCTGTACTGCTGAGCTGGATCGCTCATGACAAAGCTGCGGCAGGCGTGATGGCTAAAAATCTGGCCGAGATTGCGGCTACTCAGTCTTTGGCAATTTCCCGTCACTTTTGGTGGGCAGCTGCTGGTTTACTGGATGGCTTAAGCCATCAGCAGGGCCAGACTGAGCCAGATGTCGATCTGAAACAACTGGTACTCCGCTTAAATATGCAATTGCGCCGTTTGAGCGATGGCTCCGGCAAGGTTGCCGAGCGTTTATACCGCGATATTCTGTACGCATTACTGATGCTGGAAACCAGCAGCTCACTGGCATTAGCGCTGCGCAAGTCTTTTGCTTTAGAAAGCCTTCTGCCAGGCGCAGACAGCGATCTGCTTTCGCCTGCATCTGAGTACCGCCATTCATTGGCGCGCACTCTGCGCGACGAGCTGGATACATGTAAAGAAAGCTGGGGCCGTGTTTGCTCCGGCCAGTTTGAGCGCTTAAGTTCATTTATTGCAGGTTTTGAACCGCTCGCCCAGCGTGCCGAGCCCCTGGGTATTCCGGGGCTGGATCAGTTGTGGCCAGCGATTTCTGCATCGGTACAACGCTTAAATCAGAAGGCCCCCAGCGATGCAAATGCGCTGGAAGTCGCTACCGCTCTGCTTCTGATTGATAACTGCCTCACCATTTATCCCCTGATTGCAGAAGACTTCCCTGCTCAGGTTGAGGCCATGTGTCAGCGGCTGCTGAACCCCTCTCTGAAAAATGAAGTCCCTCATCTGGATGAAATTACCCGGCAGGCACAAGAACGTTTGTTGCAAGCCCAGCTGGCGCATGAAATGCGCAGTAATTTACAAACTGTTGAAGATATCCTTGATGCATGGTTCCGCCAGCCTGATAACGGCAGCGAATTAGGCAAGATTGATCCGGGTTTGCGCCAGATTATGGGTGCGCTGCTGATGCTGGAGAAACAGCAAGCTGTTGCTCTGTTGCAAGCTTGCCAGCTGAGAATCGAGCAATTCACTCAGAGCGAGCTCTTATTACCTGCTCAGGAAGAGCTTGAGTTACTGGCTGAAGGCTTATCTTGCCTTGGTTTTTATATCGACAGCATTGCACAAAACAGGGATGAGCCAGCCTCACTGCTGAGCATGATCGATAAGCTGACCGGTGCGAAGCAGGCGGATGAGCAGGAAAACGAGTTAGAAGTACTGGAAGTTGAGCCGCAGCTTGATGCTGTTGCCCATGGTGCGCCTGTACAGCAGGCCGTTGCCGACCCATCCCGCCCTCTGCCAGCAACGGATGAAGCCGTTGATGCCGAGTTGCTCGAGGTGTTCCTGGAAGAAGCAACAGAAGTACTGGCCAGCATTGCTGAGCAGGTTTTGGTTTGCCAGCAAACTCCGCACGACAGAGAAGCGTTAACTGTATTAAGACGCAGCTTCCATACCCTTAAAGGCAGCGGGCGCATGGTGGGGCTTAACCACATTGCCCAGGTTGCATGGGCGATGGAGCAGCTTTTAAGTAAGTTAATGCAAATTGAAAAAACGGCTTCACTGGAGTTATTGCAACTGCTTGCCCAAGCCCATACTGCTTTCTCTGGCTGGGTGCAGCAGCTCAGCAGCGAGGGTGTTGCTCAGGTAGAAGGCAGCGATTTAATTGCTTCGGCAGAGCGGCTGAGAGCACAGCTGGATGCTGCAGCCAGCGTGCCTGACGAAAGCATCAGCGTGTCGCTGGAAGGTGAGCTAAGCGCAAGTGATGAGGTGACGATCGGCACGGTTACAGTATCGGCATCCTTATTTTCATTGTTCTGCAAGGAAGCAGCTCAATATCTGCTTACCCTGCAAGGTGGTAAGAACAGCCATCCTTCCAGTTATTTACTGGCTGCGCATACTCTGGGTGGTATTGCGTCAACAGCAGGTTTCCGCAGCTTGGGCGAATTAGCCTACAGCCTTGAACATGCTGTGCAGCAGCAGGGTGAAATGGTGATCGGGCAGGAGCCAGCACTTGATCAGGCGGTTACTCGTATTGCCAGCATGCTGGAATCGATCTTTGCGCTTGAAGTGCCAGGCTTTGCAGAGGCAGAAATTCTTGCTTTACAAAATCTGCAAGCCGAAACCTACGAAATTTCGCTGGATGAAACACCCGAAGCTCAGCTTGTTGAGCTTGAGCTTATCGAGCCGCCGGTTGTGCAGGCAGAGCATGAGCTTGAGTTAACCCTGGATGAGTCAGCAGGCCTGGCAGGGCTTGAAACGACGCTTGATCTGGATATTACAGCGCCTGACGTTCTGCATGACGAGCCGGAAACCGCTGTTGCTGAAGCGTTGTCTGAGCAGGATGAGCTGCTTGCCCTGCATGAATCCCATGATGAACTTGCAAGCGAAGTACTGACAGAGGTATTTGCTGCAGAGTCCGCTGCAGATATCTTTAAAGACGAAGAACCTATTGAAGCGCTCGGTTCGTTTGATCATTTATCCGACGATCAGCATGAGGCAGATATTGCAGAAGCTCTGCATGAAGATGCAGATACCGGCTTCAGTGATGTGCTGCCTGATCAGGCTGAGGCTCTTGTTCTGCCTGAGCCTTCTGCTATGCCAGAGCCGGCCGCTGAGCCGCTGTCACCGCTGAGCAGCTTGCTGGATCAGCAGGACGATGATGAAGAAGTAGTCAGCCTGCTGGATATGGAGTCGCTTACTCCGTTTGAACAGCTTATGGATAAGCATGATGTTCAGCGTAAATCCGAGCTGGACAGCCTGCAGGCCGACGATATTGATGAGCAGCTATTGCCCGTGTTCATCGAAGAAGCGGATGAGCTGATGCAACAAATCAGCAGCTCCCTGCGTGGTTTACGCCTGCCGGATGAAGTGCAGAAAGAATCAGGCGCTCTGAAGCGGCTGTTACACACCTTCAAGGGCAGTGCGCGGATGGCAGGTGCCATGCGTATGGGTGAGGTTGCTCACCAGATGGAAAGCCGTTTGCTGGCGGCAGGAAATCACTATTCTGCTGCGCTTCTTGATGCGCTGGATGCCGATTTTGATTTGATTCAATCTCTGGCGGATGAATTAAAAGGTGTGAAGCAGCCTGCTCCGGTTGTGCAGGCCGTTGTTCCAGTGGCTGCTGAAGTGGAAAGCGGGACCACGATTCGGGTTAAATCCGAGCTGATGGATCAGCTGGTTAATCAGGCCGGTGAGGTATCGATCGCCAGATCGCGTATTGAAGCCGAAATGATCACCATGAAGACCTCTCTGCTTGATTTAACAGAAAACGTGAATCGTTTGCGCAGCCAGCTCCGTGAGCTGGAAATTCAGGCTGAATCGCAAATGCAGGCGAAGATTCAGGATGGCCATGAGGCCAACTTTGATCCGCTTGAGTTCGATCGGTTTACACGTTTGCAGGAAGTGACTCGTTTTATTGCCGAGAGCGTTAACGACGTTGCAACGATTCAGCAAAACTTGTTGAAAAACCACGATGATTCAACTGGTGCATTAATGCAGCAGGCGCGGATGACCAAAGAGTTGCAGCAAAGCCTGATGCGTGTACGCATGGTGCCGTTCAGCAGCTTGTCAGACCGGCTTTACCGCCTTACCCGTCAGACGGGTAAGGAAGTCGGTAAAAAGGTCAATCTGGAGCTGCGCGGCGGTCGTGTGGAAGTAGACCGTGGTGTGCTGGATCAGATGATGTCGCCGTTTGAGCATATGCTGCGCAATGCGATCGACCATGGTCTGGAAAGCACCGAGCGGCGGATTGCACTGGGCAAGTCAGAGTTTGGTGAAGTACAGGTTGAAGTTCGCCAGGAAGGCAATGAGCTGGTTCTGGTGTTAAAAGATGATGGCAAAGGGCTTGATCTGGAGTCCTTACGGGCTAAGGGGGTAGAAAAAGGTTTAATTGGCCCGCAGGCAAGTGATCAGATGGTGACCGGGCTTATTTTCGAGCCGGGCATCAGTACGGCCAGCTCGCTGACTGCACTTTCCGGCCGTGGTATCGGCATGGATGTGGTGAAGAATAAGCTGGGTGATTTGGGCGGGCGGATTGATGTATCAAGCCAGGCCGGTGTGGGTACAACCTTTACCATTTATCTGCCTCTGACTCTGGCCGTGACCCAGGTTGTACTGGTTAAAGCGGGTGGAGAGCAATTTGCTATTCCTTCCGGAATGATCGAGCAGGTTCAGGAAATTAAGCTCGGTGTTTTAGAGCGAATTTACGAGAACCGTTTCCAGGAGTGGATGGATCACCGCTATCCTTTTGCATACCTGCCAAGGCTTTTAGGCGATGCTGTCTCAGTGCCAGAGCAAAAGCGCTACAACACCATTTTGTTGCTGCGCAGTGGTACCGGGCGTATGGCGCTGCATGTGGATGAGCTGGTACGCAATCAGGAAGTGGTGGTGAAAACCATTGGACCACAGCTGGCCCGTATTCCGGGTGTAACCGGCGCAACCGTGCTGGGGAATGGTGATGTGGTGATGATTATGAATCCGCTCACCCTCCTCGCTCGCGGTGAAACACGCAGTGCGGCGGTGCAGATGGTTCCTGAAGAGCTGAAAACAACACCGTTGGTGATGGTGGTGGATGATTCGCTTACGGTGCGCAAAATCACGGGCCGTTTATTGGCGCGTGAAGGCTTCCAGGTCCTCACCGCTAAAGATGGTGTGGATGCTTTGCAACAGCTTTCTGATGTGATTCCTGATGTAATGCTGGTTGATATTGAAATGCCGCGCATGGATGGGTTTGAGCTCACCCGGAATGTGCGGGCAAATGAAAGCACGCGGCAGATTCCTATCATCATGATTACTTCGCGAACGGCTGATAAACATAAGAACTACGCATTTGAGCTGGGCGTGAATGCCTTCCTTGGAAAGCCTTATCAGGAAGAGGAGTTGTTAGGCCAGATCAGGAGCTTTATTAAGTCTTAAGCTGGCGTGACGGCTGCTTTGAGGCAGATTTACTTTGAAAAGCCCGTCTGTTAGATGTCATTTGATTTGGTTAATGGCCCCGTTCGTTTTTAAGTAAACGCAGCGGGGCTGTTTTATTTTGAGTAAGCCGTTTTCGGCAGAGGCCTGACCGAAGGCGTTTGTCATCCATAAAAGCCAGCCTGTTTTTATTCATCTGCTGCTAAAAAAGCGTTAGCACTGTTTCCAGGTCGCTGCACCTGCGATTTATCCCCTATTGTTAAATTATCTCAAACGCATAAGATTAGTAAAAGCTTATGTATCAGTGCAATCCTGACCGGCTTGTAAATGACATCGACAACTTTAGGGTATATAAAAATGAATAAATTTTTGCTTGCTTCGTTGTTTGCATTAAGCAGCCTGGCGTCTCACGCTGACTTGTTAGATACGATTAAAGCCCGCGGATCTATGGTGGCCGGTGTGCGTGCCGATATCCCGCCATTTGGCCAAAGAAATAAAAACCAGACCGTTTCTGGCTACGATGTGGATTTTGCGGGTGCGATTGCTAAGAAATTAGGCGTAAAGCTTGTAGTGCAGGATTTAGATCCAAATGAGCGTATTTCTGCAGTCAAGACGGGCAAAATTGACATCCTGGTTGCTACGTTTACAAAAACAGCCGAGCGTGAGCGTGAAGTTAACTGCAGTAATGGCTATTTTGTTGCCGCACAAAAAGTTTTATCAAAGAAGGGCAAGTTTCCTTCACCTGAATCCCTGGCAAAAGCCAATATTGGCGTAGCCCGCGGAACAACAGGCTCAGATTTGGTACGCAAGCAGTATCCAAAGGCAACGGTTATTGCTTTTGATGATATTCCTGAAGCGGTGCGTTTTTTAGAAGATGGAAAAATTGATGCAGTGGTGGATGACGAGCCTTCACTGGCACGCTCTTTAAGCAAGATGTCCAATAAGACTCAGTTTGAATTATCCAGCTACGCCAATGCCACTGAGATTTATGCCATTGCCGCTAAATTAGGTGAAAAGCGTTTGATGAATCTGATTAATGAAACACTGATCGAAATGGAAAACACCGGTGAGGCAGAGCGAATCTTTAATCAGTGGTTTGGGCCGCAAACGGCAACACCATTTCCACGCACTTTTAAAATTCGTGGTTAATTTAACAACACCGAGCATTATTTTGTAAGGTTTACATGTAATGTTAGTGTTGTAATTCTGTAACAAAGACCTGTCAAAAGTAAGTGAAACTGCTTATTGTGCTGCTTTTGAATGCAGACACAGTTAAGCGTGTTCCACAGTTGGTGATTACCACAGTATGACTGTCGTTGTGAAAGGGCTTTAAGATTAGTTCTCTCTAATCTGATACGGCAATGGTGTGCTGTTTATTGCCTGGGGCTTTGTATGCAACGATTACTTTTGGCGGGTTTACTGTGCATAAGCAGCATGCTGGCGCATGCTGATCTGCTGGATAAAATTAAAGCGCGTGGTACATTGATTGCGGGCGTGTCTGCAGATGTTCCGCCATTTGGGCAAAGAAATAAAAATCAAACTGTTTCAGGGTATGACGTTGATTTTGCAGCGGCTATTGCAAAAAAGCTGGGCGTTAAACTGCTGGTGCAGGATGTAGACCCGGTGGAGCGGATACCCAGTGTAAAATCCGGCAAAGTGGATGTGATTGTTGCTGCATTTACCAAAACGCCTGAGCGCGAGCGTGAAGTGGCCTGCAGTATTGGTTATTTTGTTGCCTCGCAAAAAGCCTTGAGTAAAAAGGGCAGATATCCCACTTCAGAATCCTTGTCCAGGGCGCGAATTGCTGTCTCCAGGGGCACCACAGGCGAAGATTTGTCCAGAAAGCTCTACCCAAAAGCGAATGTTGTGGCTTATGCGGATGTTTCTGATGCCGTTAAATCATTAGAGCAGGGGGCTGTAGATGTGGTGATGGATGACGAACCCACTTTGGCTGGTGCCTTGAACTCAATGATTGCGAAATCGCATTATGAATTATCGAGCTTTTCAAATGCCACAGAGATTCTTTCTGTCGCGGTGAAACTGAATGAGAAACGCCTGCTTAATCTGGTTAATGAAACATTATTAGAAACCGAGAAAAGCGGCGAAGCTGAATTGATTTTTAATCGCTGGTTCGGGCCACAAACCAATACCCCATTCCTGCGTACCTTCCGCATTCAAGGCTAAATATCCCTTAACGTGGGCAGCTCTGCCCACGTTTCGTTTGCACGTCTTATTTGCAATCCCCCAGCCGCCTGGCGCTGCCTTTTACCGTCATTGTTCTGTTCTGTGCTTTTATCTGATGTTCAAACTGATAGCTGTCTCTGGACGGGCTGAATTGAATCACGCTGTGCATGGCTGAAGGGTGTGGCTGATGGCATTGCATATCCATAATGACCGTATTGCCGCTATTGCTGATTTTGGGCATGTCGCAATTCTTCTGCTGCTTGTGCCCCATCAGTTGCCAGCTGGTTTCTTTGTCTTTGGATAAGCAGGACGACATGATTATGGTTCCGGCTTTAAGATCAAAGCGCATATTGGGCTGCTGCATTTGTTTCAGCATTTCCGGCTTCATCTGGCTTATCATTGCTTTTTGTTCAGGCAGCATCTCACTGGTGATTTCCCATTGGCCTGGCTGGGGCATGAGCCCGGCAGCCATGGTTGCAGAATTTATAAAGAGAAGGGCATAGAAGAAGCGCATAACGATGCTCCGCATATGGGATAAATCGTTATAGACGTGCAAAGGCCGCCCACCATTAAAAACAGGCGAATGGGCAATGGGCTGCGTGTGATTTGAACTGGAGCGGGAGCGGGTTTGTGCAGGATAAACAAAGCAACCTGTGTGTCGGGCTGAAAGCGGTTCCGGCTGCTTAAAAAGCAAAAAGCCCAATCCGAAGACTGGGCTAAATGCTTAATATACCTGGTGGGTCGTGCGGGATTCGAACCTGCGACAAACGGATTAAAAGTCCGCTGCTCTACCAACTGAGCTAACGACCCGCTCTAAAGAGATGCGGATTATAGCGTATAAATTTCCATTGTCAAACTATTTATAAAAAATAATTTTGCTGATATATTTTTTTTAAGGCGGTCCGGGCGTTGTTTGTGGGCTGACTGATGGAAACTGCAGTATAAAACGAGTGCCTTCATTTGGCGGGCTTTGCACCGTAATTGAGCCGCCGAATTGCTTATTGATGATATTGAATACAATATTCAGGCCAAGTCCGGTACCGCCTTGGCCGCGTTTTGTTGTAAAAAATGGATCAAATATTTTGCCGATATGTTCCTGCGAAATTCCCTTGCCATTGTCTTTGAAACTCATCTTTACAAGCTCCCCGTTTTGCTCTGCGCTGATTACAATTTGCCCCTGTTTTTCCGGGCTAAAGGCATGAGCCAGCGCATTCATGGTGAGGTTGGTAATGACCTGTGCCATCGCACCTGGATAGCCTTCTAAAACAATCTCTGCCGGGCAGTTTACCGTGACCTGCGCATCGTTTTGTTTGAGAGCAGGGTGCAGGCTTGAAATCACCTCATCGATATACTCTTTTAATTTGTATTCCCGCCGCAGCTCGCTGGTTTGATCGACAGCCACCTGTTTAAAGCTTTGGATTAGGGTGGCAGCCCGTTCTGCGTTGCTCATAATCAGTTGGGATGTCTGTTCTGCTGTTTCGATATAAAGCATGACCGAAGATTTTCGAATTGCACCATCACTCATGGCATTTTTGAGTTGAAATGTTGCATCGCTGAGTACAGAGGCGCTGGTCAGTACAATCCCAACAGGTGTATTGATTTCATGGGCTACACCGGCAACTAAGCTGCCCAGACAAGCCATTTTTTCTGATTGAAGCAAAGATGCCTGAGCGGCTTGCAAATCGGTATAGGCTTGTTTACTGGCATCTTCTGCCTGGCGGCGGCGACCCATAATGCGCCTGAGTTTGCGCTGAGTCTGGTTGAAGCCCTGAATGACTTCACTAAACTCGCTGAGCTGCGTTTCAGCCAGCTCTTCTGCTTCATCGCCATCATGGCGTGATAAAGCGAAGAGGGCATCACGCAATTGGCTCAGAGGGGTAAATACCATTCTTAAACTGAATGTAAAGGCCAGCAGCAGGATAGAGTCTATGACTAAGATTTCCAGTGCTCTTCGCCAGATATTGGCGCTCAGAGCCGCATCAATGCGCTCCCTGGAGAAATAAACGCTTACTTCGCCAAGGGGTATGTTTTTGCTTGTGTTATTTGAGGCATCTATATCACGGTATAGCGGCTGGGTAATATGAATTCCCTGAATGTCTGTCCATTGGTTTGTAATTTGCTTGTCTGAGCTTTTTTGTACAGAAGCGAATCGCTCCCCGTCTAGATCCAAGACTAAAATGCCACGTACTTCTTCGGGCAATATTTCAGCGCTTACTATTCTATGCGCGGATGCAGGGTTCAGATCCCACAGCGGCCGGGGCAAGCTAATGGTGAGCCGGTTTATTGTTTCTTTTTGCAATTGCTCAAAACGCAACTCCAGCTCATGGGAGAGCAAACCCTGAGCATAAATGCCGAATGCAGCCAGGATGGATGTGGTCATCACGATAAATAACACAATGAGTCGAATACGAATCGAATGCATAGGCGTTATTGTTCCGGAAGAGATGCAGCAATTGGCCTGCTTACAAGCCAGGCTTATATGTGTTTCTGCTGCGCTGACAGGTTTTGTTTCAATGAACAAGACAGTCAGGGCTGCTGCAAAATGGGCCGACAATTTATAAAGGTATGCTTTTTGGTCTGGGGTGTGTGTTATATAAGGTGTTTGGCTGGTGTAAGCGGCAGTGTCAAGAATACGGCGCTGTGGAAGTCAGTGCTTAAGCGCTGATTGATGGAGGCATGTGCAGGGGGCGGACAACAAAAAGCCCAATCTTTTGGATTGGGCCAGATATCACATCTATCATGGTGGGCTGTGACAGATTCGAACTGTCGACCTACGGATTAAGAGTCCGCTGCTCTACCAGCTGAGCTAACAGCCCTGAACACACATTGAGTGAGAAGAGTGGTGGGTCGTGCGGGATTCGAACCTGCGACAAACGGATTAAAAGTCCGCTGCTCTACCAACTGAGCTAACGACCCGCTCTCACTTCAGAGAGGACGCATTGTAATGGATTGAGATTTTGTGTCAAGCCTTGTGAGGAAATTTGCAGTCATAATCAGCGGAATTTGTTGTTTACTCTCTGATTTTAATAAATATTATTTATTGTAGTCTTGGGCAGATATTGCATCAGTATTTTTGATTTCCCTTTCCTCGTGCAGTTTTATGCGGGTAAAGAAATCGTGAATTTATGCAAAAGTGTTAATGCGGCAAGTTTACAGAAACACGGTAAACTTAAGTTTTCTTGAATTGGATAATCGTCATGCGCTTGCTGCATACCATGCTCCGTGTGGGCAATCTTGAACTATCTATTCAGTTTTATATCGAAGTGCTGGGTATGCGTTTATTGCGCCGCACTGACTTCACAGAAGGCCGTTTTACGCTGGCATTCTTGGGTTATGAAGATGAAGCCAGTGGCACTGTGCTGGAGCTTACCCATAATTGGGATACCGAAAAATATGATCTGGGCAATGCTTACGGGCATATTGCGATTGAAACAGATGATATTTATATGCGCTGTAATGATGTGCGTGCAAAGGGCGGCAAGGTTGTGCGTGAGCCAGGCCCAATGAAACATGGCAGCACCATCATTGCTTTTGTTGAAGATCCGGATGGTTATAAAATCGAATTTATCCAAAAATGAAAAAACACCTATTTCTAGCTTTAAGTTTGTTACCAGGCTTTGCTTTAGCCGCAGATTTTGATGGCGCTACATTAAGCCTGGCCTGGGCCTTGCCTTTTGTAGGGATATTGCTTTCAATTGCGCTGTTTCCTTTGTTTGCGCCACATTTCTGGCATAGCCATTTTGGTAAGGTCGCTGCTTTCTGGGCTGCGTGTTTCTTATTGCCATTTACTATGGTCTTTGGTGTGCCTGCTTCGCTGGGAGTGATTGCACACGCAATGATTGAGGAATATGTCCCTTTTATTTTGATTTTGTTTGCCTTGTATACCATTTCTGGCGGGATACTGGTTTGGGGAAATCTGCATGGCTCACCAAAGCTAAATACAGGTCTGCTGGCATTAGGCACGGTACTGGCTTCGATTATGGGAACAACAGGCGCTGCCATGCTGCTGATTCGTCCTTTGATTAAGGCGAATGACAACCGCAAGCATAATGTGCATGTGGTGGTGTTTTTTATTTTCCTGGTGGCTAATATCGGTGGAGGCTTAACCCCTCTGGGTGATCCGCCTTTATTTCTTGGTTTTTTAAAAGGTGTGGATTTTTTCTGGACCTTCAGCCATATGTTGCCCTTAGTTGCTTTTGCTTCGGCTTTATTGCTCACTGCGTTTTACTTTATTGATAGTTATTATTTCAAAAAAGAAGGCGTATTGGAGATTGATAAAACCAAAGATAAGCCGATTAAAATCCATGGAAAATTCAATTTCTTTCTGATTGCTGCCGTCGTGGCTGCTGTCGTGATGTCGGGTGTGTGGAAGCCTGGTATCAGCTGGCATATTGCAGGCACAGAGCTGGCGATCCAGGATTTAATGCGCGATCTTATTTTACTGGCATTAGCACTGGTTTCTTTGAAATTTACGCCTAAGCCCGTACGTGCCGGCAATGATTTTAACTGGGGCCCAATTTTAGAAGTGGCTAAGTTATTTGCCGGTATTTTTATTGTTATGGCCCCGGCAATTGCAATCTTGCGTGCAGGTGAGGCAGGGCATTTAGCGCCTCTGGTTAATACCGTGAGCAATGCCAGTGGTGGCCCGGTTGATTATATGTATTTCTGGATGACGGGTTTGTTATCCGCCTTTCTGGATAATGCCCCGACTTATCTGGTGTTCTTTAATCTGGCTCATGGCGATGCTGTGCAAATGATGGGGCCAATGGCATCCACGCTGCTGGCTATTTCGGCGGGCTCGGTATTTATGGGGGCACTGAGCTATATCGGTAATGCGCCTAATTTTATGGTGAAAGCCGTTGCCGAAGACCGTGGTATTAAAATGCCAAGCTTCTTTGGCTACATGGCCTGGTCTTGTGCCATTTTATTGCCATTATTTGTGTTAATGACTTTAGTATTTTTTAGTCATTCGTTTTAAAAAAAAGGCCCCGCTGCAAAACAGCGGGGCCTTTTTTATTTCCTTGTCATTTTCAGCCTGTTTCCGGCTTTATTGCTTTAATGTTTGTTTAAGCTCCGCATCCATCCGCGCAATTTCTTGCGTGGTTTTGGCCCTTTGCTGGCCGCGCTGTTCTGCTAATTGTATTTTCTGCCTGATCATATCAATTGTTTTATCCTGCACGTGCTGCAGTGTGCTGATATCCACAGCCTGCCTTTGCAAAGCGGTTTCTGCACCAATTACATTGTCGTGTATTTGATCTGCTGCGCGCTTCATGGACGACTGAATTTGGTCTTTAACGCGGTTACTGATTTCTAAATTGGCTTTCTGGCGCAGGCTGAGCAAACCCATACTGATATCGGTACCCCATGCCGGAATCGCGTTTTCCAGCAAAGAGCGAAAATCATCGGTAATCCCGCGGTTTGCGTCTTCTAATCCCTTGATTTGAAATGCGCGCAATTTTGCCTGATGGATTTGCAGTTCTATGGTTTCAGCCCTGCGTGTCAGGCGATCTACCCTTTGTCTTTGTCCTGCTACCTGCATCGGGTCATTTGGATCAAGAGCAGCCAGCTTTTGCTGCTCTTCGGCCAGTACAACGCCGATGGCGGGCAGGATTTGCTCCAGCGCGCGCATATCGGCCAGATTGGCTTCATAAGCGTTGCTCAGCCACTGGTTGTCAGTTTCCATGACGCGCAGGCGATTTCGCATATCGTTGCAAATCTTGTCGATTTGCCCTTTTGCGCTGTCAAAAGCCTGCACTACATCTACTTTTGCGACGTTCAGTGTGCGCTTCAGGCGGTTGACCAGCCCGTTCAGGCCGCTGGGCTCGCCAAGCTGATCGTAGTGCACGGTGGTCATCAGTTTGAGCACATCATTCATGCCGCGGCCAAAGTCGCCGGTATCGCTGGCGCGTGTTTTGGCCAGCAGCTGATCAGATAACTGAACCAATTGCTGCGTTTGCCTGTTGCCGATTTCTTCGAGCTGCTCACTGCCCAGCTGGCGTATTTGTGCTACCAGGGCAGGATCAGCTGCCGGATCAGCTGCTTGGGCAGGCTGGATAACGCTCAGCGGCGCATCAGCGGCCTGATTCAGATCGACGGGCAGCGGGCTTGGGCCGGGTGATGGGCTGCCAAATAAGTCTTTGTATTGCGACATGGTGATCCTCAGAGTTTTTGCTGAATCTCGACAACCAGCAGAGACAGAAAGTGGCCCCGCCAATTTTCAATATCAAGCAGCTGTTCGTCCAGTTGGGCTGTGAGCTGCCGTGTGGATGCGGCTTGCAGGGATAAAATATGAGCCTGAGTCATGATGCGGCTGAGCAGCTGATCTTCCGGGGCCAGTACCTGCAGAGCGTCTGTTTTTAAAACATCAGCCAAACGATCCAGGTAATCAGTCTGGCGCAGTAATTCATCAATATCATTTTGTAAAAATAAATCCGGCTTTAATTCCTGCCGCATAAATAATTGCAATTGATCGATTAATGCGTGTGCATGAGTCTTATCCGGGGCCTTTTTTCCAAACAATAAACTGCGTTTGGGATTGATGGCTGCCTGCAGATCATCCGCCTGACGCTTTGCTTCAGTAAAGATGGTATTTAACAGATTTTCACGACTCTTAACCGACTGAGTAAGGTCGATGACACGATGCATCAGCTGCTCGCTGGCTTTAATTAATTCTGCATAGCGCAGATTAACGCCTTCGGTGCTGGCAATTGTTTTAGGTGCGGTGGTGAGTGCTTTGTCTGCTTTGATTTCATCCGGCCTGGCAGGGCTTGTCTGGCCGGCAAACAGATCTGCCAGATTTTCGCTTGCAGGGGCTGTTTGAGGAGCTTCTGGCTCCCCAAACAGATCGCGCATTGGGGCTGCAGGAGCACCAAATAAATCGCGATAGCCGGACATAATCAGCCTTGATAACCAAATAATTGGAAGAAATCAGGCAATTCTTTACCTGGATAGCCCTGGCTGACGTTTTCTACTGTCCATACCTGATCTTTTTTACGAATGCTTGCAAATAAGCAGCCGGTAGATCCTGCATCCAGTGACGCCAGTTTCGCTTCGGCCAGTAATTCATTGCTTTTATTATTGAAGATTTGCATTTTTGCATCGGCTACTTCGGCAAAGCTTTGCCCGCGCTCAATCGCTTTATCTATGGTGCCAACAATGGCGATTAAATCGCAATTGCCGGGCAGGGCATTAAAGTGAATCAGGATGACTTCGTCGGGGCCATCGCCATCACCGGTACGATCGTCCCCGGCCAGGTGTTCCATTGAAGGGGTTTTTTGCTGGCCCCAGTAGCAAATATGATCAACTTCGGTGATTTTCCCTAAGGGGCCGCCACCTGTGCTGTTAAGCGGAAAGCAGCTGGCATCCAAATCATAGCTGCCTTTGCTGGTGTTTTTGGGCGGGGACCAGGACAGCTCAAGGCGCACTTCTTGTAGTGGAGCGTTGTTTTTAGTGAGCGGCAAGCTACCGCCTTTTGTCATTGGGAGCATCTTCTATCCTTACTGGGTTTTATTGAATTTTAATCAGCTATTTTGCAACACTTAAGTATCTGGCTCAGCCTTTATATTCTGCTGATAATTGCTCAAACCAGCGTTTGAATTCTGTATCAAAAATACGGTCGTAAAGCTGATCGGTAGAGAGATTTGCTAATTCAGTTAAGCGGTGGAATGTACATCCTTCAACTTCATTCGCCGCTTTTTGCATTAAATTAAACTTTACCTTTTTATCAGAGTTTGCACCAATTAATACGACAAAAGTACCAATTTTGGCGAGTTCTTTTAATTGAGAAATAAAGTTCGGAGCAGACCCCATATCTTCGCCATCTGAAACAAATAATACTAAGAATGCTTCTTTCTTTTCTGCAGGGGTTTTTTTACCAAAACCAAACAAGCCTTTGAGCATGCCCCCCAGCGTTTGCTCCATGGCTTTACTTTTTAGCAGTGCTTCCAGCGCTTTGGCATAGTCGGTTGAGCCCCATAAAATAGGCTTGGCTCTGTTTAAAAAATCGGAGCGGATTTCTGTTTCAGTATCAACTGAATAATCGCCGGTATCTAAAGCACGGTCTGAAAAACCAATAATTTGGATATTGCGGTCAGGATCTATTACCCCTGCGATTGCAAGCGCTGCCGTAAAAAATGGATCAACAATATAGCCGCCGCCAGGAAGCTTTTTTGTAAATTCATCTTTAAATGAGCCACTTACATCAGCAAATAATTTCATGTTTATTTTAAAGCCTGGCGGTACATTTTGTTTTTGTAAGATCAGGCGAACTTTATCCTGCTCTTTTGCCATGGGTAAACTCATCTGTTGCTCCAGTTGAAGATAGTAAAAAGGGGCAGGCACAATCGTGCTAAAAATTTCGTATATATAATCTGAGTGCACAGGCCTGCTTAGCTAGTGCAGTGCGCAGCAGGCATCCAAGCTCTATTACTTTAGTCTTACATTATGTCGGCAAGTTACCGGAGCAATAGACAAAGAGCAAGTAAGGTATGAAGCTGGCAGAGTCGTCTCAGGCTGGCGGGTTTTCTTGTAAAATCAGGACGTAATCATTACGCAGATGTATAAAGTACCGTTTCATGTGTGCGGGGCAGCTTAATATTTCAAATTACAATGGTTTAGCTTTGAATGCCGGATGAAAAATAACGCTGTTTTGCACCTCAGCCTTGCAATATGCAGAATAATATATCTGATAGATACATATAAATATGCAATTAATATTAATTTTAACAAGATAGTTTTTTAAAAAAATACGCGCGTTTTTTTGTAAAACCATAGCTTGAGGGAAAACTTGCTAAGAATAATATTTGTTATAAAATAAAGCGTTATTTTTTTCGCCGTTGAATTAATCCTGTTTTGTACTCAGGATGATGGGTGATAATAACTCATTATGATTTGGTATTATTTGCTGCTCAGGATCATTCTAGGAACAAAACAGCCTGAAGAAGGTCTTGTATAAGGTGAAAAACTTATTGTGTTCGACCTCTGGCAGATTTGATTTTTGTCATACAGCCTTAAATAGCAATCATGTACAGTAGTTTCAACAGATGAAATTCTTAACGATTTACTGATTAGCAACTCTCAACGAGGTGTTCCGTGACTCAACAGCTATCTCATGCACAAATCAACAAAATGCACGCTTACTGGCGTGCGGCTAACTACCTCTCAGTTGGTCAAATTTATTTGTTAGATAATCCGCTTCTTACAGAGCAACTGAAGTTTGCACACATCAAGCCTCGTCTGTTGGGCCACTGGGGAACTACGCCTGGTCTGAATTTTATTTATGTTCATGCTAATCGCGTAATTAAAGAACGCAAAAGCCCGATGATTTATATCACTGGTCCTGGCCATGGCGGCCCTGGTCTGGTTGCAAATACTTATCTGGAAGGCAGCTACGAAGAATTCTATCCACATATCGACCGCACGACTGCCGGTATGCAACGTCTGTTTAAGCAATTCTCCTTCCCACGCGGTATTCCTTCGCACGTAGCACCGGAAACTCCGGGTTCGATGCACGAAGGCGGCGAGTTGGGTTATTCGCTTTCACATGCTTTTGGTGCTGCTTTTGATAATCCAAACCAAACTGTTATCGCTGTTGTGGGTGATGGTGAGGCTGAAACCGGCCCGCTGGCTGCATCATGGCACTCCAATAAATATCTGCACCCTGTGAATGACGGTTTTGTTCTGCCTATTCTGCATCTGAATGGCTACAAGATTGCTAACCCAACCTTGCTGTCACGTATCAGCCATGAAGAAATCACCAAGATGTTTGAAGGTTTTGGTTATAAGCCTCACTTTGTTGAGCTGAAAACCGAAACATTTAATGAAAAAGACGAGTCATTTACTGAGATCCACCAAAAAATGGCTGCGACCATGGATCTGTGTATGGCCGAGCTGGATGCGATTCGTGCTAAGGCACAGGCAGAAATGGATGCCGGCCAGCCAATTACCCGCCCGCGCTATCCAATGATTGTGATGCGTACGCCTAAAGGCTGGACTGGTCCTAAGGAAATTAAGGGCAAGAAAGTTGAAGATTACTGGCGCAGCCATCAGGTGCCGTTCTCTGATATCGATGAAGAAAACGTCCATAACTTAGAAAACTGGATGAAGAGCTATCGTCCGGAAGAGCTATTCAATGCCGATGGCTCGTTCAAGGCAGAGCTGGCTGAATTAGCACCAGAAGGCGCATTGCGCATGGGTTCTAATCCAGTAGTACATGGCCAGGAATCTAAAGATCTGCGCATGCCGGATTTCCGCAAATACGCGGTTACATTCGATAAGCCAGGTACTGTAAACGCCGAAGCCACTCGCGTGATGGGTAAATTCCTGCGCGATGTAATGGACGAGAACGAAGAGCAAAAGAACTTCCGTATCTTCGGGCCGGATGAAACTGCATCCAACCGCTGGAACGATGTATTCGATGTATCGGGTAAAACCTGGTTTGCTGACTACCTTGAAGCAGATAAAACCAATGATTACCTGGCGCAAGATGGCCGTGTAATGGAAATCTTGTCTGAGCATACATGCCAGGGCTGGCTGGAAGCGTACAACCTGACCGGTCGTCACGGCTTCTTCAGCTGCTACGAAGCGTTTATCCACGTGATTGATTCGATGTTTAACCAGCACGCAAAATGGCTGAAAACAACACGTACCATCAACTGGCGCAAACCTTTGCCATCGCTGAACTACCTGCTGACATCGCACGTATGGCGTCAGGACCACAATGGCTTCTCACACCAGGATCCGGGCTTCCTTGATCATGTGATCAACAAACGCGCCGAAGTGATCCGCGTTTACCTGCCAGCAGATGCCAACACCCTGCTCAGCGTAACTGATCATGTATTACGCAGCCGTCACTATGTAAACGTCGTGGTAGCCGGTAAGCAGCCAGCGCTGCAATACCTGACTATGGATCAAGCCATCACCCATTGCACCAAGGGTCTGGGGATCTGGGACTGGGCTTCGAATGACCAGGGAGGTGAGCCAGATGTAGTCATGGCTTGCGCGGGTGAAGTACCGACCATGGAAGCATTGGCTGCAACTGATTTGCTGCGCCAGCACTTCCCTGATCTGAAAATCCGCTTTGTGAACGTGTGCGATCTGATGACACTGCAGCCAGAAGAAGAGCACTCACATGGCTTGTCTGACCGTGAATTTGATTCCATATTCACCGCAGATAAACCAGTGATGTTTGCTTTCCACGGCTACCCATGGCTGATTCACCGTCTGACATACCGCCGCAATGGTCACAGCAATATCCATGCGCGTGGTTATATCGAAGAAGGCTCAACTTCTACACCGTTTGATATGGTAGTAGTGAACAAGCTGGATCGCTTTAACCTGGCCATTGATGTGATTGATCGTGTACCTGCATTGCAAAAGATCGGCGCACATGTACGTCAGAAACTGTCGGACAAACTGGTAGAACACAGCCAGTACATCGCAGAACACGGCGACGATATGCCAGAAGTTAAAAACTGGAAGTGGGCATATTAATT
Organism: Iodobacter violaceini; assembly: GCF_011601265.1. GTDB lineage: Bacteria > Pseudomonadota > Gammaproteobacteria > Burkholderiales > Chitinibacteraceae > Iodobacter > Iodobacter violaceini. The sequence continues at coordinate 158,450 of NZ_JAAOLX010000006.1, read as the reverse complement.
CTGTAGCGCAAGCTGCATAACTAATCTGCGCAAAAAACCGCTCCCCGGTTTCGGGTGAGCGGTTTTTTTATGCGTGCGATCTCTACAGGATTTCCTTGATATTTTTTATGTGCAGATGCAACAAATTGGGCCTGGGGCCTTACAATGAGGGGTAAATATGGGAGAGAGCTGTGAGCGATTTTGAGCGTTTATCCGATTTAGTTGCTTTGGCCCGCCGTGTAGCGGCTGATGAAATTATGCCGCGCTTTCAGCAGGTGGCGTCCAGCCGTAAACATGATGGCAGCCTCTTTACCGAGGCGGATATGGCATCGCAAGCTGCATTGCAGCGTGAGCTCCCTAAGATTGTGAATTGCCCGGTGTTGGGCGAAGAAATGAGCGTGGCCGAGCAAAAAGCCCTGTGGGCAGATCATGAAGATGGCCTGTGGATTGTTGATCCAATTGATGGCACAACTAATTTTGTACACGGCTTGCCGCATTTTTCGGTGTCGATTGCCTTATTCCGCAAGGGCCGGCCAGTGCTGGGTGTGGTTTATGTGCCCGCCCTGGATGAATGCTTTTCGGCTGCGGCAGGGTATGGGGCGTGGATGAACGGGCGCACTTTACCGCTGCGTCAGGAAGTGCCTAAATCGTTGTGTGAGGCCGTAGCCGCCGTGGAGCCTAAGTATTTAGGCGGGCGCTTGCCTGCACGGGTGGTTAGCGTGGCCCCATTCAGCAGCCTGCGCAATTATGGCTCTTCGACTATAGACTGGTGCTGGCTGGCGGCAGGGCGCACAGATTTAATGTTGCATGGTTCGCAAAAGCTATGGGATTACGCGGCAGGGGTTTTGATCTTGCTGGAGTCCGGCGGGCAAATTGCAAGTATTCATCATGATAATTACTGGCAGGATCATATTTGGCAAAGATCGGTTGTGGCTGCGCGTTGCCCGTCCTTATTTAAGCCCTGGCTTGAATGGGTTAAGAATAATCGCTGATGGATAAAAATATTATTTTTTTTATTGAGTATAAATGGCCTGTTGCCATTTTATTCGATTAAAAGTATGTGGTAATTAATCGCCAGAAAAGGCGCAGGCTTTACAGCTTGCGCCTTTTTTGATTTCTCTCAAATAAAACAGTAAATGCAGTTTCTTACGTCATTAGAAAATATAAAACAAATAAAATGAATAATTTCTGATGATTGGCAGGTAAATTTAGTTTTTTTTGCCTGAAAAGCATTAATATGTGCCGCTTTTTTTGAAATCAGGGTATTTCGCTTACATGTACGGATTTGCTAAACATTCATTACGTTTTTAAGTGGCCGACACATAAGTGAAACACCTTATTTCTTCAAATATTACCAGGCCTATATTGCAGGCTGAGTGAAAACCCGTAAAAAACAAGCCGCAGCGCACGCAAATATTAAAGCGGTATGTGAAATTTCAGGAGACGAAGATGTTTGAAGTTGGACGCAGCTTAATAGGTATCGCTGTTCTGTTATTGATTGCTTTTGCAATCTCAATGAACCGAAAAGCAATTAAACCACGCATCATTATTGCTGCACTATTAACCCAGGTTTCTATTGGTGCAATTGTGCTGTTTATTCCATTGGGTAAAGATATTTTACTGAATGTGGCTAATGCAGTGAATCATGTATTGGAATACGGCAATCATGGTATCTCATTTTTATTCGGCGGCTTAGTCGATAAAAAAATGTTTGAGGTATTTGGCAACGGCGGATTTGTGTTTGCATTCCGTGTGTTACCGATGATTATTTTTATGACTTCGTTTATTTCTGTGCTGTATTACCTTGGTGTAATGCGCTGGATTGTGACGATTTTAGGCACGATCTTCCAAAAGCTCTTGGGTGTGAGCAAGCTGGAATCTTTTTCTGCTGTGACGACTATTTTCCTCGGCCAGAGCGAAATGCCTGCGGTGGTTAAGCCATTTATGAAAACCATGAGCGGCCCTGAGCTGTTTGCGGTGATGTCCAGTGGTATGGCTGCGATTGCCGGCTCGGTATTAGCGGGTTACGCAGGCCTTGGCGTGCGTATGGAATACCTGATTGCCGCTTCCTTTATGGCGATTCCTGGCGGCTTGTTATTTGCCAAAATTATTTGCCCAAGCACTGAAGAGAGCACAGTAGAAATTAAAGACCTGACTTTTGACGATGAGCGCCCGGCTAATCTGATCGAAGCGGGTGCTGCAGGTGCATCGGTAGGGCTGAAGATTGCTCTGAATGTTGGCGCGATGTTGCTGGCGTTTATTGGCCTGATTGCACTGGTTAACGGTTTGGTTGCAGGTGTGGGCGGCTTGTTTGGTCATCCTGAATATAACCTGGAACTGATTCTGGGCTGGATCTTCTCGCCATTGGCTTATTTGATTGGCGTGCCTTGGGAACATGCCACTCTGGCGGGTAATTTCCTTGGCCAGAAAATGATTCTGAACGAATTTGTGGCCTTTGTGGGCTTGGCTCCATACCTTAAAGATGCTGCTGCTGTTTCGGCCGCAGGCTTGCAAGTACTGGATGCTAAAACACTGGCGATTCTGTCTTTTGCTCTGTGCGGCTTTGCCAACTTCTCCTCGATTGCCATTCTGGCAGGTGGTTTTGGCTCAGTAGCGCCAGAGCGCCGTTCCGAAGTAAGCCGTTATGGCTTGCGCGTAGTGGCTGCTGCAACGCTGTCTAATCTGATGAGCGCAACGATTGCTGGCTTGTTTATCAGCATGGCTTAAGTTTTAAAGCAGGCTCTGTTGATTTGTTCCCTTGTGAAATACAAGTCAACAGAGCCTGGTGGGTAGTTTGGTTTAGCTGGGTTGCTGGCCGTTTTGCCAGATAAACCAGCTAAGCCAACATGCTCAGATCAAGATCAAGCTTCATCTTTGAAGCGAACCGCTCAAATATTTTGTAAAAGGAAAAATCATGGCAACTCAAAATCAACTCTGTGCCGCAGCCCTGCGTGGTTTGCATTTAATGGATTTAACTGCGTTAAACGATACTGACACCGTGGCTTCGATTGAAGCACTGGCTGCATCAGCTAAAACTCCGGTTGGTAATCCTGCTGCGCTCTGTGTTTACGCGCAGTTTGTACCCACTGCCAAAGCGGCACTGGCCGCTCACGGTTTGAATATTCCGGTGGCGACCGTAACCAACTTCCCTAAGGGCGAGCCAACACCGGCCCAAGCAGCTGCTGAAACCGCCGCTGCCATCGCCAATGGCGCAGATGAAGTGGATGTGGTGTTCCCATGGCGTGCGCTGATGGCAGGGGATGAGCAGGTTGGCTTTGATGTAGTGGCACAAAGCCGCGCTGCGGTTGGCGATAAGATTCTGAAAGTAATTATCGAAAGTGGCGAGCTAAAAACGCCTGAGCTGATTCGTAAAGCCAGTGAGATTTCTATTGCCGCAGGCGCGCATTTTATTAAGACCTCCACAGGTAAAGTACCGGTGAACGCTACGCAGGAAGCGGCTGAAATTATGATTCAGGCGATTAAAGACAGCGGCAAAGCGGTTGGTTTTAAGGCCGCAGGCGGCGTGCGCACAGCACAAGATGCGCTGGAATATCTGGCCATTGCTGACCGCATCATGGGGCCGGACTGGGCACAAGCTGCAACTTTCCGTTTTGGCGCATCCAGCCTGATGGGCAGCCTGCTGACCACCCTGGGGCACGATGCAGGTGCAACGGCTAAATCGGCGTATTGATGGATGTGGCGGGTTTTCCCCGCTCTACAGAATGTGAGTTGTTTCAAAGAGGTTTATATGTTTCTGCCCCAGGAAATCATCCGTAAAAAGCGCAATGGCGAAGTTTTAAGTGGTGATGAGATTCGTTTTTTTGTGCGTGGGATCAGCGATCAGAGTATTTCTGAAGGGCAGATCGCGGCCTTGGCGATGGCAGTTTACTTTAAAGGTATGGAGCTGGATGAGCGTGTGGCGCTGACTTTGGCCATGCGTGATTCGGGCCAGGTTTTAGACTGGCGCAGCCTGGATTTATCCGGCCCGGTGCTGGATAAACATTCAACCGGCGGCGTGGGCGATCTGGTTTCCTTGTTGCTTGGGCCAATGATTGCGGCTTGTGGTGGCTTTGTGCCGATGATTTCCGGCCGTGGCCTGGGCCACACCGGCGGCACGCTGGATAAATTTGACGCGATTCCTGGCTACAACACCGAGCCAAGCACTGAGCTATTTCGCAAAACGGTGCGTGAAGTGGGCGTGGCGATCATCGGCCAGACCGGTGATTTAGCCCCTGCGGATAAACGGCTCTACGCGATTCGCGATGTGACGGCCACGGTGGAATCGGTGGCCATGATTACCGGCTCGATTTTGTCGAAAAAATTATCGGCAGGGCTGGATGCGCTGGTGATGGATGTCAAAGTAGGCAGCGGCGCATTTATGCCTGATCTGGCTGCTTCTCGTGAGCTGGCGACCAGTATTGTTGAGGTTGGTAATGGCGCAGGCCTGCCCACCGCAGCGCTGCTCACCGATATGAACGAGCCACTTGCCCCATGTGCGGGCAATGCCATTGAAGTGCGTTGTGCGCTGGATTATTTAAGCGGCAAACATCGCCCCGCGCGCTTGCATCGGGTCACGATGGCGCTGTGCAGCGAAATGCTGGTGCTGGGTAAATTGGCCGCCAATGTGGCCGAAGCAGAAAGCAAACTCATGGCGGCCCTGAATAGTGGCCGTGCAGCGGAAATATTTGGCCGTATGATCGCCAGCCTTGGCGGGCCGGCTGATTTTATTGAAAAGCCAGAGCAATATCTGCCACAGGCCGCGCTACAAATTGCGGTGCCAGCGGCGCAAAATGGTTTTATTGTGGCTATAGATACCCGAGCGCTGGGCATGGCCGTAGTCAGCCTGGGTGGTGGCCGCCGTAAGCCGGGTGATGCACTCGATTACGCTGTAGGTATTACCCAAATTGCCGGCTTAGGCCAGCAAATCAGGGCAGGTGAGCCATTGGCGGTTGTGCATGCACAAAACGCACAGGCGGCAGAGCTGGCGGTGCAAGAAATACAGGCTGCGTTTACATACGGCGTAGTTGCCGTTGCCAGCCATCCTATTATTTATTGATTTAAAAGCTTCACAGGCTTAAGGAGTATCCCATGCGTGCCATCTTCCTGATTATGGATTCACTTGGCGTAGGCGCTGCACCCGATGCAGATAAGTTTGGTGATGTTGGCTCCAATACCCTCGGCCATATTGCAGAGCGCTGTTTTAAGGGTGAGGCTGATATTGATCGCAGCGGCCCGCTGAAAATTCCGAATCTGGAGCAATTAGGCCTCGGGCTGGCTTGTGGTCTGGCCAGTGGCAAAGTGCCTGCTGGTTTATCCGCCACGATCAAGCCCACTGCCGCCTATGGCGCAGCTTTTGAGATTTCCTCTGGTAAAGACACGCCGTCAGGGCACTGGGAATTAGCAGGTGTGCCGGTCTTGTTTGACTGGGGCTATTTCACTAAGAAAACCGATACTTTCCCGCCAGAGCTGCTGGAAACCCTGGTAAAACGTGCTGGCCTGCCTGGTTATCTGGGTAATTGCCACGCTTCGGGCACCGATATTATTGCCAGGCTGGGTGATGAGCACCGCGCCACAGGTAAGCCGATTTTTTATACCTCGGCCGATTCGGTATTCCAGATTGCGGCGCACGAAGACAGCTTTGGCCTGGAAAAACTCTATGAGTTGTGCCAGATAGCACATGAAGAAATGCTGCCCTACAATATTTGCCGCGTGATTGCCCGCCCGTTTAATGGCGAAACCGCAGCCACTTACGCCCGTACCGGCAATCGTCATGATTACGCTGTTGCTCCGCCAGCTAAAACAGTCTTGGAAAAGCTGACCGATGCAGGCGGCACGGTGGTTTCTATCGGTAAAATCGCTGATATTTATGCGCATTGCGGCATTAGCAAAGGCATTAAAGCCAGCGGCTTAACCGCACTGTGGGATGCCACGCTGAAAGCCACGGAAGAAGCTCCGGACAACAGCATTGTGATGACCAATTTTGTTGATTTCGATGAGAAATTTGGCCACCGCCGCGATGTGGCGGGCTACGCCCGCGGTCTGGAATTATTCGATAAGCGCCTGCCAGAAATGCTGGCCCTGCTTAAAGACGACGATATCCTGATTATCTCGGCCGATCACGGCTGCGATCCAACCTGGCCGGGCACTGAGCACACGCGTGAGCATGTGCCTGTGTTGGTTTATGGCAAGTGCGTTCCGGCTGGCAGCATTGGTATTCGCGAATCTTTCGCAGACGTTGGCCAGAGCCTGGCTAACTGGTTCAACCTTTCTTCTTTCCCGGTTGGGAAAGCTTTTCTGGAGTAAGTCATGACACGTGAAGAACTCGACGCAAAAGAATTACTCGATCAGGCCCGTATCGCCCGTACTTCGGCCTACGCACCGTATTCCCGTTTTCTGGTTGGCGCAGCGCTGATTACTAAAGATGGCCGTGTGTTCCACGGCTGCAATGTAGAAAACGCGTCTTATGGCTTGTGTAATTGTGCAGAGCGCACGGTGCTGTTTAGCGCCATTGCCAATGGCTACAGGCCAGGTGATTTCTCGGCCATTGCCGTTGTGGGTGATACCCCTGGCCCGATCGCGCCTTGTGGCGCCTGCCGTCAGGTGATGATCGAAATTGGTACACCTGCGTTGCCGGTGATCTTGGGTAATATGAAAGAAGATATGGAAATCACCACCGCAGGCGATCTGCTGCCGGGTGCTTTCTATCTTGACCCAAATGAGACTCCCGCGCTTTAAAAATCAAAACCGCAGAGCGGTTTGAATCCGCTCTACAAATACATCGTAAATTGAAGGACTCTCATGTCTAAATCTGAAGTTTTCCATTTAGGTCTCGCTAAAAGCGATTTAGCTGGTGCAACGCTTGCGATTGTGCCGGGTGATCCTGCCCGTGTGCAGCGTATTGCTGAAAAAATGGGCAATGCCAAGTTACTGGCCAGCCATCGTGAATTCACCACCTACCTTGCCGAGCTGAATGGCAAGCCGATTGTGATTTGCTCGACAGGTATCGGTGGCCCGTCTACTTCGATTGCGGTAGAAGAGCTGGCTCAGCTGGGGATCAATACCTTTCTGCGCGTGGGTACAACCGGTGCAATTCAATCGCATATCAATGTAGGCGATGTGCTGGTAACCACCGGTTCGGTGCGTCTGGACGGTGCAAGCTTGCACTTCGCCCCGATGAGCTTCCCAGCCGTGGCCGATTTTGACTGTACGACTGCGCTGGTAAATGCGGCTAAAAAAGCCGGTAAACCACTGCATATCGGTGTGACTGCTTCATCAGATACTTTCTACCCTGGCCAGGAGCGTTACGATACATGCAGCGGCCGTGTAGTGAGCAGCATGCAAGGCTCGATGAAAGAATGGCAGGCGATGGGCGTGATGAATTACGAAATGGAATCCGCCACTCTGCTGACTATGTGCGCCACCCAAGGCTGGCGTGCAGGGATGGTAGCGGGTGTAATCGTGAACCGCACTCAGCAGGAAATCCCGGATGCTGAAGCCATGAAGCTTGCAGAACACACTGCAGTAGATATCGTGATTGAAGCTGCGCGTAATCTGCTGTAATGGTTTGAATGAGTAAGTAAAAAGGCCGTCATTGAATGACGGCCTTTTTTTATGCGCTCAGGAATAAGTTATACGCAGGATTATCGCTTTCATCCCAATGCATATAGCCCAGTTTATCCACAAAGGCTTTAAATGCATCGTTGTCTTGCTCAGGTACTTGAATGCCGACCAGAATTCGGCCGTAATCTGCACCATGATTGCGGTAGTGGAAGAGGCTGATATTCCACTCGCCATTCATCCCATCCAGGAAGTTAAGCAGGGCACCGGGTCGCTCCGGAAACTCGAAGCGCATCAGGCGCTCGTTGCAGACATTAGGCGCTTTGCCGCCGACCAAATGACGAATATGCAGCTTGGCCAGTTCATTATCGGTCAGATCGACCGCAGCGATTTTTGCTGCAGCTAAGTCGCTGATCAGATCGACTACTTCGCTGCGATTTTGAATCGATAAGCCTACAAACACATGAGCTTCGCTGGCGGTGGAATAGCGGTAGTTAAATTCGGTGATATTGCGTGCGCCGATCAGCTTACAGAATGCGCGGAAAGAGCCGCGCTGCTCCGGAATCGTAACGGCCACAATCGCTTCGCGCTGCTCACCCATTTCGGCTTGCTCGGCAATATAACGCAGGCGGTCGAAATTCATATTTGCGCCGGAGGCTACGGCGATCAGAGTGGCGTCTTGCTTGCCCTCACGCGCTGCCCAGGCTTTCAGGCCAGCAATGGCCAGTGCGCCGGCAGGCTCCAGAATCGAGCGATTATCTTCGAATACATCTTTAATCGCCGCGCACATGGCGTCGGTATCGACCAGAATGATGTCGTCGACAAAATCTTTACACAGGCGGAAGGTTTCTTCTCCCACCTGTTTTACCGCTACGCCGTCAGCAAAAATGCCGACCTGCGGCAGGGTAATGCGCTCGCCCAGCTTCAGGCTCAGATACATGGCATTGGCATCGGTTGGCTCAACCCCAATGATTTTAATTTCCGGGCGCAGGCGTTTGATATACGCCGCCATCCCTGCCAACAGGCCACCACCACCTACCGGAATAAAAATCGCGTCGATATGATCGGGGTACTGGCGCAAAATCTCCATTGCTACCGTGCCTTGCCCGGCAATCACATCGGGATCATCAAAGGGGTGAATCAGGGTAGCGCCGGTTTGCTCGGATAAATTAAGTGCGTGCTGATAGCAATCAGAGTAAGAGTCTCCCACCAAGACCGCTTCTGCGCCACGGCGGGTGACGGCGTCAACTTTAATGCGCGGAGCGGTGGTTGGCATCACAATGGTGGCACGGCATTTTAAATGCTGGGCGGCCATTGCTACGCCTTGGGCATGGTTGCCTGCTGATGCCGCAACGACGCCACGCTCCAGCTCGGCATGGCTTAGCTTGGACATCTTGTTATACGCGCCACGAATTTTGAACGAAAACACGGGCTGCATATCTTCGCGCTTAAACAGCACTTTATTGCCAATGCGGCGCGATAGATTGGGGGCAAATTCAAGCGGGGATTCAATGGCCACGTCGTAGACACGGGCTTTGATAATACTTTCCAGATAATCTTTCGACATAGCATGCTACGGGTTGGTGAGAGGGAATGGATGATTCTACCGTTGAAAACGGTAAATTGGGGCTTTGAAGATGAGACACGCTGAAAATCAGGCAGATTTACGTGGGTACTCCAATGTGGCTTAGCTGCAAAAGCCGGGGAGGAGGCCGTGTTATCCCCTGTGAGGGTTTAAATATGCTTAGTCCGCTGGCCTGTGCCGGTGATGCAAGGCAAGCAGCCTAAGGATGCCTGATTCATTCAGCGTATTTTCTCAGCGTTTTATTCAACATCGCGCAGCGATTGAATTTCTTTATTCATCATCAGGTTTTCAAATGCGATGCTGACATTGCGGCAAAACAGCTCTATCAACTCTTTATCCGGGTTGGATAAAGCCACTGGCCCGTCAATGATCAGCAAATTGACAGGGCCACGCTCGGTATGGAAAAAACCGATAAAGTGATCTGCAGCGTAAATGCTTTTTTCTTCCTGCATGGCTTTTTTGATGGATTCATCAAAGCGCAGCCGCTCATTCAGCTCCAGTGGTCTGCCACAAAGCGGCTCATAGCCACCGGTGGCATACATAACTTGAATGGCCCCGTCTTGTGAGAGCGCTGCTATGCCTCCCTGCACAATGATATAAAGCGCTTCTTGTTCAAAAAAGAGCAGGGATTGCAGTTGCTCCAGTACGCCCTGAGCAAATTGCTGAATAGATTGTTGTTTAAAAATGCTTGCTGAAGCTTCAATGACTTTAATTAAGCCACGGCGGTTGGCTGCGAGCATCTGGCGCTGATGCTCAAGCAGCATAATGTCTTTATACGAGCGCAAAGTACCCAGAATGGCGGTATAAAGTTTATCGCGGGTCAGCTCGGTTTTGGCTTTGTAATCATTAATATCGTAGCTTTCAATCACCCGCCGCTCTGGTGCAACGCCGGGCTGGCCAGTGCGCAAAATAATACGAATCTGATGATTGCCCAGCGTTTCGCGAATGGCATGGGCCACTTGCAGGCCGGAATCTTCCTGCTCCATCACCACATCAAGTAATACCAGGGCGATATCGTGGCGGGTGCTGAGCAGCGCAAGGCTTTCCGCCCCCGAGTAGCAGGATAAAATTTCCAGGCGCTTGCCTAAAAATTCGATATTAGCGAGCGCCAGCCTTGTGACATGATGAATATCAGGTTCATCATCTACAACCAGAATCGTCCAGCAATCATGCTGATGGCTGTTTGATTCATCGCTGCTGTCTTCGTCCAGCCAATCTTCATCCGCGCTATTACTCATATTTCTCTCTGTGTAAGGCCCGTATATAGCTAGTGTAGAACTTATCTGTGTGTGTGAGCATTATTTTGTAAATCTTCCATGCATTTATCTTAGAACGTAATAAAGCCGTGAAAAGATGAAATATCTGTTGCTCAGACTTTAAATTTATTCTGTGCGCCGCCATCTGCTGGATATATTTTGTTAAGGATTAATCATGAGCCAAATGACTCCGCAGGAAATCGTTCACGAGCTGGATAAGCATATTGTTGGCCAGGCTGCCGCCAAGAAATCGGTAGCGATTGCGCTGCGTAATCGTTGGCGCAGGCAGCAGGTGGCAGAGCCCCTGCGCAGTGAAATCACACCTAAGAATATTTTGATGATTGGGCCAACTGGCGTGGGTAAAACTGAAATTGCCCGCCGTCTGGCCAAATTATCTGACGCACCCTTCATTAAGGTAGAGGCGACTAAATTCACCGAAGTGGGTTATGTCGGTAAAGATGTAGACAGCATTATTCGTGATCTGGTTGAGGTTGCCGTCAAGCAGGTGCGGGATAAAGCCATCAGCCGCAATCGCCATCGTGCTGCCGATGCTGCTGAAGATCGTGTTTTAGATGTGCTCCTGCCGCCAGGTGGCAACGATGAATCGGATACCCGTCAGAAATTCCGCAAGATGCTGCGTGAAGGCAAGTTTGACGATAAAGAAATTGAAATCGAAGTGGCAGCCGCAGTGCCAACGATGGAGGTGATGAGCCCGCCGGGAATGGAAGACTTCTCCAGCCAGATTCAGCAAATGTTTAAAGGCGCGTTCTCAGATAAAAAGAAATCGCAAAAGCTGAAAGTGGCTGAGGCGATGAAGCTTTTAACCGAGGAAGAAGCGGGCAAGCTGGTTAATGAAGAAGATGCTAAAACCGAAGCGCTGCAAGCGGTTGAGCAAAACGGCATTGTGTTTATTGATGAGATAGACAAGGTCACCAGCCGGGCAGAAGCGGGCAGCGGTGAAGTCAGCCGCCAGGGCGTGCAGCGTGATTTACTGCCGCTGGTGGAGGGCACAACGGTCACTACTAAATATGGCATGGTTAAAACCGACCATATTCTGTTTATTGCCAGCGGTGCATTCCACTTAGCCAAGCCTTCAGATTTAATTCCTGAGCTGCAAGGGCGCTTCCCGATTCGGGTAGAGCTTAATTCGCTGACCGTGGGGGATTTTGCCAGCATTCTTACTGGCACCGATGCCTGCCTTGTGAAGCAATATCAAGCCTTGCTTGCCACAGAAGGCGTAGAACTGGATTTCACTGATGCAGGCGTGAAGCGCATGGCCGAAATTGCCTGGCAGGTGAATGAAAGCACTGAGAATATCGGCGCGCGTCGTTTATACACCGTGATGGAGCGCTTGCTGGAGGAAATCTCCTTTGATGCAAAAAGCGGCAAGATTGTGGTGGATGCAGATTTTGTGAGCAGCAAATTAGGTGGTGTTGCAGCGGATGAAGATTTGGCGCGCTACGTGCTTTAATCTTAGTGCGGTGTAAGGATTAATAGTTATCCACTGTCAGCCTGCAGCTGATCCCGGCTAATGCTCTGAAAATAAAGGCAGAAAATCGTAAGGTTTTCTGCCTTTGTTTTTTTGAAAATCAACTGAATCAGGCAGGAAACAGCGGCAGAAAAGGCATTTTACCGTTCCTCAGCTTACAAGCTTATTCTGTATAAATATGGCTGGAAAATGTCATTTTTGTGAACTAGGCTGATAGGCAACTTTCTGCATGACCTGATAATTCTTTATAACTTATTAAATCTTGTACTGCTGCAGGCACATTAAGTGCTGTTTTTTTGCGGCATATCAATGCGCGTATCAGGGCTTTACACACAGGCTTCGCTGTGCTTAGGGCTGGTTTTTTTAAACACGGTTTCTCTTCTTCTTATTGCCCGTCAAGTGGTATCTGGCTTGGGTCTTGCCCTGTTTTACGCCTGTTTTACTCAGCAGATTTATTGATTTAAATCCCCTTAATCAGGGGTGAATTGATATCTTACCCACAAAGTTATCCACAGCTTGTTTTGCCTCTGTGTATATGAATTTATATCAGAGATAACACCCTCTATTAGGGATATCCCCGTTTTGTATCTTGTGCAGACTTCCCTCTATTATCTTTGACGCAACGATCCTTTATTGCCTTTATCCTGCCGGTATTTTATTCAGGATGATTTGCAGGCTAAAGCCGGGTTCCGGCTATTTGCTTGTCATTTAATTGAAAAAATAAAACGATTGTTTAAGGTGGGCGAATCAGCTTATCTATTCCATTAAAAAGTCGCGATCTTCTTTCCCTCAAAGCTTCAAAATCACTTTGAAATAAGGATTTGTCAGATGCTTAAATTATTTAAACCTGCTCTTTTGGCCGCACTTGTTAGTTTGTCATGTACAGCGGGCGCTGCAGAAATGAAATCGGTGGCTGTAACCGCGATTGTTGATCACCCTGCGCTCGATGCTGCGCGTAAAGGGGTAGAAGACGAATTAAAAGCAGCAGGTTTTGAGCCGGGTAAGCAAATTAAGTATCAATTTCAAAGTGCACAGGGCAATACCGCCACTGCTGCGCAAATTGCACGCAAGTTTGTGGGTGATCAGCCCGATGTGATCGTGGCGATTGCCACACCAAGCGCGCAGGCCGTGGTGGCTGCAACGCGCACAATTCCGGTGGTGTTTACGGCGGTAACCGATCCGGTGGCGGCTAAGCTGGTGAAAAGCTGGAAAACAGGCAACGATAATGTAACCGGCGTATCCGATATGCTGCAGTTATCCCCGCAAATTGATTTAATCCTTAAAGTAAAACCCACGGCCAAGCGTATCGGCATGGTGTATAGCCCGGGTGAAGTGAATTCCACGATCGTGGCTAAAGAATTAAAAACCGAATTGGCTAAACGTGGCATGACGCTGGTAGAAGCACCGGCAGCACGCACGGTGGATATCTCGACTGCAGCTAAAAGCTTAGTGGGTAAGGTGGATGCGATTTACACCAATACCGACAATAACGTGGTGTCCAGCTACGAATCATTAGTGGGTGTGGCACAACAAGCGCAGATTCCTTTGATCTCGGGTGATGCCAGCCTGGTGAAACGCGGCGCAATTGCAGCCATGGGCATGAGTTACTACGACCTGGGCCGCCAAACCGGCAAGATGGTGGTGCGTATTCTGAAAGGCGAAAAAGCAGGTGATATCGCGCCTGAAGTGGGCGCTAAGCAAGAGCTGATGGTGAATGCCGGTGCAGCCAGGAAACAAGGCGTAACGCTGTCTGCTGCACTGCTAAAAGAAGCTAAAGAAGTGGTGAAGTAAGCCCTTCTGTATTAATCAAAAAAAGGTCTGCAGACACAGAATATTCAGAGGGTACGAAGCACACAGAGAAAGACAAGGCCAAAACTTTATTTTCCTCTGTGTTCTCATTTATTTCCGTGTCTGCAGACCTTTTGCGAATGTTTTTGATATTCACCCCCTGGAATACTTATGACTCCCATTGCCCTGATGGGCGCATTGGAAATTGGTTTGATCTTTGCGCTGGTGGCGCTTGGGGTGCTGATTTCTTTTCGCCTGCTTAATTTCCCTGATTTAACTGCCGATGGCAGCTTTCCCCTTGGCGGAGCGGTGGCGGCCACTTTAATTTCCGGCGGGCATGATCCCTGGTTTGCCTGTGCCATGGCGGTGCTGGCCGGGGCCGCTTCGGGCTGGCTGACGGCATGGCTGAATGTGCGGCTGAATATCTTGCAGCTGCTGGCCAGTATTCTGGTGATGATTGGCCTTTATTCGGTCAATTTGCGCATTATGGGCGCGCCGAATCTGCCGCTGATTGGCGCTCCATCTGTATTTACTCCATTTATTGGCGAACAGCTGGAAAGAGGCTGGCTGGTGCAACCCGCAGTGCTGGCGGTGATTATTGTGCTGGCCAAGCTGGGTATGGATTTCTTTTTTGCTTCGCAGGCCGGGCTGGCGATGCGGGCCACCGGGGCCAACCCCCGTATGGCGCGGGCGCAGGGCATAGCAACAGATCGGATGATTCTGATTGGGATGGCGCTCTCTAACGCGCTGATTGCCTTTGCTGGTGCGCTCTATGTGCAAACGCAGGGCGGGGCAGATGTATCGATGGGGGTGGGCACGATTGTGGTGGGCCTTGCTGCGGTGATTATTGGCGAAACACTCTTACCATCGCGTAATTTGTGGGTGATTACGCTGGCTACCGTGCTGGGCGCTTTGCTTTACCGCCTGCTGATTGCTCTGGCGCTGAATGCTGATTTTATTGGCCTGAAGGCACAGGATTTAAACTTAATTACCGCCGTGCTGGTGGGCTTTGCCCTGGTGCTGCCTAAAGTTAAAGCCAGGGTGTTTCGTAAAAAGGGGAAACGGTCATGATGGAAGTCCGTGATTTATATAAGACCTTTAACCCCGGCACACCGATTGAAAATCTGGTTTTAAAGGGTTTATCGCTCACCATTGAATCCGGCCAGTTTATTACCGTGATCGGCAGCAATGGCGCGGGCAAATCGACTTTTCTAAATGCGATTTCCGGCGATCTGCAAATGGACAGCGGCAGCATTCATATCGACGGGCAGGATGTGACCCGGCTTTCTGCATGGCAGCGCGCTGGCATGGTGGCCAGGGTGTTTCAGGACCCGATGGCTGGCACCTGTGAAGGGCTGAGCATCGAAGAAAACATGGCTTTGGCCTGGCAGCGCGGTAAAAAGCGCGGCTTTGGCCGGGCGGTTAAAAACGAGCAGCGGGCCATTTTCCGCGACAAGCTGGCTACCTTAGAGCTGGGGCTGGAAAACCGTCTTGGCGACAGGATGGATTTGCTCTCCGGCGGGCAAAGGCAGGCGGTCAGCCTGTTAATGGCTTCTTTGCAGCCATCGCGTTTGCTGCTGCTGGATGAGCACACCGCAGCGCTGGATCCTAAAACTGCGGCTTTTGTGTTGCAGCTGACCGATCGCATTGTTAAAGAAAACAACTTAACCGCGCTGATGGTAACGCACTCCATGCGCCAGGCGCTGGATCACGGCCATCGCACCGTCATGCTGCATCAGGGGCAGGTGGTGCTGGATGTGGCAGGAGATAAGCGCCACACCATGGAAGTGGGCGATTTGCTGGCCATGTTTGAAAAAAACCGTGGCGAGAAAATCGACGACGATGCGCTGCTCTTAGGCTGATTGATTGTTTTTTAAAAAGCTGGCTCTAATTTGGGGCCAGCTTTTTTTCGTCTGTTACTTCTCATTATTCCCCACTTTTTCTCCTGTTTGCTGATTGTGCCCTTACATTAATCTTGTGCAATTTTGATTGAGCGTGGCATACTTTAGTAACGATACCCATTCTCATTATCGTTTAAGAGTTATATTCATCAAAAGTAAGCTGTGAGCCTGGCACTGGCCTTGTTCAAGCTTGCTTTTCCGTGCTTGCAGCTGCGGGGAGTGATTTTGGCGGATGGGGATCAGCTGGCGTCAGTGCCTGCCACTCAGGGCGGCTGCGGCTGGCTTTATTTAACTTTGCCTATTCCACTTTTATAAAGAGGAGCTCATCTGATGAATGATCTATTCCGTGGCGAATTGCGTACACAGGCTCAATATTTGCTGTCGGGTTATCAAACAGATTCAGCGATGTTTTTTGCCAGCTCCAGGCAAACGTTGCTGGCTCAGGGCCACTATGCCACGGTTCCCGCGGCCAATAGTTTAGATGCACTTAATCAGGCTGTAGCCCTTGCACTGAAGCAGGCCAAAGCCACAGGGCATCTTGATCCGGTGGTGGTGGGGGCGATTCCTTTTGATGGCAGAAAATCTGCCTGCCTGAGCATCCCCCGCAGCGTACTGCGGGCAGGTCCTTTACCGCAAAGTCTTGCCCAGCCTAAGCCGCAGGCCGTGCCTTGCTCCATCACACCCCTGCCAGAACCGCAAGCTTATGCCGATGGTGTAGCGCTGGCCGTACAGCATTTACAGAATAAAGATTTAGACAAAGTGGTGCTGGCGCGCGCATTGGATCTGGCTGCTGAGCAAGCAGTGGATATCCCCAAATTACTGGTCACGCTGGCTCAGCGTAATGCCCATGGCTATACCTTTGCTGTGAATCTTTCCGGGCAGGCAGAAGCTCCGCCACGTATTTTGATCGGGGCCAGTCCCGAGCTTTTGCTGCGTAAAAAAGGCAGCCAGGTGTTTTCTAATCCGCTGGCAGGCTCGGCCGCCCGCAGCCCTGATCCTAAAATTGATCGCGAGCGCGGCGAAGCGCTGCTTCAGTCGGCAAAAGATTTACACGAGCATGCGGTTGTGGTGAATGCCGTTGCGGCCGGTTTGCGGCCATTTTGCCGCACGCTGAATGTGCCGGAGCAGCCGGTCTTAATGCATACCGAAACCATGTGGCACTTATCCACAGAAATCAGCGGTGAGCTGATTGATGAAGAAACCACATCGCTGATGCTGGCTTCAGCCCTGCATCCTACGCCCGCCGTGTGCGGCCACCCCAATCAGAATGCCCGGGATTTAATTGCACAGATCGAGCCGTTTGATCGCGGCTTTTATACCGGCATGCTGGGCTGGTGCGATGCCAATGGCGATGGTGAGTGGATTGTAACGATACGCTGCGCTGAAGTTGCGGGTAAATCGCTGCGTCTGTTTGCCGGGGCCGGCATCGTGGCCGATTCCTCTCCGCAAAGTGAGCTGGCAGAAACGTCAGCAAAGTTTCGCACCATGCTGAATGCCATGGGCCTTGTTCACGCAGGGGCTGTGTGATGAGTGATTTTTTAAAGCATTGCACGCCATGGCCAGAAGCTTTGGCCGGGGAATATCGCCGCAAGGGCTATTGGCGTGGTCAAACCTTTAGTGCTTTGCTGGACGAGCGGGCAGAGCAATATGGTGAGCGGCTGGCCGTAGTAAGCGGGCAAACCCGCTGGCGCTACCGTGATCTGGCCGCAGAGGCGGATCGCTTAGCCAGGGGGTTTAGTGCCCTGGGCATAGGGCCAAAAGACAGGGTGGTGGTGCAGCTGCCAAATTGTGCCGAGTTTTTTGCGGTGATTTTTGCCCTGTTCAGGATGGGTGCTTTGCCGGTCTTTGCACTGCCAGCGCATCGCAAATTAGAGATCAGCTATTTTTGCCAGCATGCCGAAGCCGTGGCTTATATCATCGCCGGTCAGCATGGCGGCTTTGATTACCGCAATCTGGCCAGTGAAGTAAAAGCCGTGTCGCCAGGCTTGCAGCATGTTTTGGTGCTGGGTGATGCCGGGCCATTTACGGCCTTGCATGATTTGCCTGACGGCACACTGCCTGCACCGCCAGAGGCTTCAGATGTTGCATTCTTTCAGCTTTCAGGCGGCAGCACAGGAACACCAAAGCTGATTCCGCGCACCCACGATGATTATATTTACAGCCTGCGGGGCAGCGCAGAAATCTGCCAGCTTAGCCCGGAGAGCGTTTATCTCTGCGTATTGCCCGCCGGGCATAATTTTGCGCTGAGCTCGCCCGGCTCCCTGGGCGTTTTTTATGCGGGCGGCACCGTGGTGCTGAGCAACAACTCCAGCCCCGATCATGTTTTTCCGCTGATTGCCGCAGAGCGTGTTTCTGTCACGGCTCTGGTGCCGCCTTTGGTGCCGGTGTGGCTGGATGCGGCAGCAAGCCTGAAGCCGGATTTATCCAGCCTGAAAGTCGTGCAGGTGGGGGGCGCTCGTTTTAACAGCGAAATGGCTGCACGCCTGGTGCGTGAGCTGGGCTGCACCTTGCAGCAGGTGTTTGGCATGGCCGAGGGCCTTGTTAATTACACGCGCTATGACGATAGCGATGCGCTGGTTTTGCACACCCAGGGCAGGCCGATCTCGCCAGACGATGAAATCTGCGTGGTGGACGATGAAGATCAGCCCTTGCCCGCAGGAGAAGTGGGGCATTTGCTGACGCGTGGCCCTTACACCATTCATGGCTATTATCGCGCTGCCGAACACAATGCCCGCAGCTTCACAGCCGATGGTTTTTACCGTACCGGTGATTTAGTCAGGCAAACCGCTGAGGGCTATCTGGTGGTGGAAGGCCGGGCTAAAGATCAGATTAACCGTGGCGGCGAAAAAATATCTGCTGAAGAAGTAGAGCATCTGCTGCTGGCTCATCAGGGCGTGGCCGACGTGGCGATTGTGGCCATGCCGGATGCTTTTCTGGGTGAAAAAAGCTGCGCCTTTGTGATTCGGCGCGATGCCAGCCTGCGTGCAGTGGAGCTGAATGCCTATCTGCGAAAACTAGGCATCGCCGCTTATAAAATCCCCGACCGGATCGAGTTTGCCGATGCCTTCCCCAAAACCGGCGTGGGCAAAGTCAGCAAAAAAATACTGCGGCAAATAATAGAGCAGCGGTTGCTGGTCGCGTCGCAGAGCGGATGAAACCCGCGAGTGAAGCTGAAAAACACGAGGGTTTCACCCCATGCATATCATTACTGACCTTTAAACACTGAAAAGAATCCACATGGCCATCCCAAAAATCAGTACTTATCCAATGCCCACCGGGTTTCCTGCTAACCGTGTGAGCTGGCAGCCAGAAGCAAAACGTGCTGTGCTGCTGATCCACGATATGCAGGATTACTTTGTCGATTTTTATGATAAATCTGCCGCACCTGTGCCTGAACTAATTGGCAATACAAGGCGTATTCTGGATCTGGCAGCCAGGCTGGGTATCCCTGTGGTCTATACCGCGCAAACGCCGGATCAGACATTAGAAGAGCGCGGGCTGTTGCAGGATATGTGGGGAGCGGGCCTTGTGGCCCAGCCTGCACGTAAAGGTATTCTGGCAGAGCTTGCCCCGCAGCCGCAGGATACTGTGTTGCCAAAATGGCGCTATAGCGCATTTCAGCGCTCTAATTTGCTGGAAACCATGCGCAGCCAGGGGCGTGATCAGCTGATTATTTGCGGCGTTTACGCGCATATCGGCTGCATGATGACGGCTTGCGATGCCTTTATGCACGATATCCAGGCGTTCTTTGTGGGCGATGCGCTGGCTGATTTCTCTGCCAAAGAGCATCAGATGGCGCTGGAATACGTGGCGCAGCGCTGCGGCTATACCACCTCCACCACGGCTTTAATTCAGCAATTACAAGGCGGCAGCCTGCCTGCCTCGATTGATGAGCTGCGGCAAATCATCGCCAGCAGCTTGCAAATTCCTGCATCTGATTTACACGATGATGACAATCTGATCGACTGGGGCCTGGATTCAATCCGGGTAATGAGCTTGCAGGAAAGCTGGAGAAGGGCGGGTACAGAGCTAAGCTTCGCCCGGCTTGCCGGGCAAGCCACACTGGCGGCATGGTGGGCTTTGTTGGCGAAGTCTTAATAAACAGTGCGGCAAGAAAAAACGTCCACCTGCAGAGGTGGACGTTTTTTTTATCAGAAGCGGTAATCTACCGTGACGCCCAGCGTGCGGGGTGCACCTGCGTCTGCTTCGTGATTGCGGCTGCCTTTGCGGTAAATGACATCGCTATTGAAGAGGTTTTTAACATAGGCACGTACTGCGTAATTGCCTTTGTCGTAGCCCACTTGCAAATTAGCCAGGGTGTAATCGCCCGCTTTCAGCTGCTCTGTATTGCTTAAGTCTGAATAGTATTCGCTTGTATGGCTGATATCGCCATTCAGGAAGAAGCCCATATCAAACTTTTGCTTAAAGCCAAAGCTGGCAGACACCGGGGCTGCGTAGCCTAAGCGGTTTCCTTCAACGGAAGCGCTGCGAATATTGCTTTCGGTGATTTTGGTGCTGAGCAGGCCTAAAGATGCAAAGAGCTGAAGCGAGGAATTGACGCTGGCGTCGGCGCTGACTTCCAGGCCATAGCTTTCTGCCTTAGGGATATTGGTAAAGTAATTATTCAGTAAGGCCTGATAGTCCTTATAGCGGTTGTAAAACAGATTGGCATTTAAGGCCAGGCGTTTATTCAGGAAGCTGGAACGGCTGCTCAGCTCAATCGTGCTGACTTCTTCTTTGCCATATTCATAAAACTGGTTGTCGTCATAGTTAATGCTGCCTGCGCCCGGGGTATAGCCTTCACGATAGGTCAGGCCAAACGATGTTTCTGGGGTGGCTTTGTAAATGACGCCAACTTTAGGCAAAAACATGGTTTCGGAAATATCGGTTTTGATCAGTGCCTCATTATTGGTGCCTGGCCATCCTAAAACATTACGTTTTTGGCTTTCACGCTCGATACGCCCGCCCAGATTCAGATCAAAACTGCTGTTTAAGGTGATGGTGGATTCACCAAATACGGCGAGGGTGTCTACCTTATCGGTGCCAAAAAAGCCGCTGTTATAAGGGCTGGCGTTTAAATCCTGATGGCGGTCGTAGTAATAAAACCCGGCCAGCGCGCTGACTCTGCCGCCTTGCGGATCAAAAATCAGGCGGGATTCCAGCGTGTTGCTGTTTTCATCCATTTGCAGCTGGAAGCGGTCAGCACCGCTTTCTTTAAAGGATGCATGGTATTTGCCACGGCTGTAGAGCAGATGGCTGTTTAAACTCTCAGAAATTTTGTACTCAAGGTCTACGTTTGCCGTGGTTTTGGATGAATCCTGAGTGCGGGTATTTACTCTGGAATTCAGCTTGGAATAGGTGCGGTCAGAATAATTAGCGCTGTTAATCCGGTTTAAGTATTCGCCTTCCTGATCGCGCTGGGAAACGGTAAGCTTGGCCGAAAAATCAGGCATATTGCTGGGTGTCCAAAGCAATTTGGCCCGCACATTCTGGCGTTTAAAATCTGATGGGTCCCATGGCCAGGCACCAGGGTATTCAACAAAACCCTTGCCTTTGATGCCTTCGGCGGCCAGACGGAAAGCCAGTTCATCCTGAACAATCGGGCCGGAAATCATGGCTGCGCCCAGTGTGCGGCCAGCCTCGTTTTCATAACCGGCACGCACCGCGCCTTCCCAGCTGGAAGTCGGATTTTTTGTGTTCACTACCACCGCGCCGCCTATGGTGTTGCGGCCTTGGGTGGTGGATTGGGGCCCGCGCAAAATCTCGACCTGCTCTACATCCCACATGCCGAAATCAACATACTGCTGGCCGGACCATGTTTCCGGCGCGCCATCCACACTGGTGCTGACGCGCGGGCGTGCACCAGAGATAAAGCTGAATACGCCTGTTGCGGGGCCAGTACCTTCCACGCCACGGATGTTTACGCCACCAGCGCCATTGATATTGACGTTGGGCGCACGATTGCCTACTTCATAAATCGATGTGACATGGCCCTTATCCAGATCAGCACCATTTAATACAGTGATGGCGGTGGTGGTTTCCTGCATGGAGCGGTTAATTTTTTCACCAGTTACCGTGACAGGCGCTAAGTAGGCGGTGTTGGCAATCAGCTGATAGCCCGTTCCGCTGGCTACAGCTTGTAAGCCGGTATCGGCCAGAATGGCATTCAGCCCCTGCTGGCCTGAATAGCGGCCATTGAGCGCAGGCCTTGTCCAGCCCTTAACTAAGCTTTCATCGATATTGAGCTTGATGCCAGATTGCTGGGAAAACTGTTTCAGCTGAGCAGATAAAGAGCCGGCAGGCAGCTGATAAACCTGCTCTGCCGCCGATGTATCCGCATAAGCCACGGCGCTTGCCCCGCCTAAGCCCGCAAGGGCCAGTTTGATTGCTAACAGTAATGTGTAATGCCGGGTTGGGTGTTTCATTCTTGTTTCCGTCAGAGATTGATGTGAGCGCTTGCTGGCGTAATGCCTTGGGCTTCAGGTCTTGCGGGTCATGTTGGAGCGAGGCCGTTCATTGCATATCCATTCAAATACCTTTCTTATTTATTTCAATTGCTTGCATTTTTTGCTGCAATAAATCAGCAGTTGTTTTCTAAATAGTGTGATTTTTAAGCGATATGTAATAAATTTCAGCTATGAAATGATAATACTTCTCATTACAATGTGCAATAATCCCTTTATGACAAGAGCAGCAAAAAGGATGAGCCGCAGCATGTTGTGCACACTAAATTCAGAAGCAAGCAAAGCCACGGGCTTATTGAAAGCTAGTGATGCTGGCAGTGAAAGCTGGTGGTTAAAGATTGCAGAGCAGGGCACACCGCTTATTGAGGAGTGTGCTGATCACAGGGTTTGGGTGACGTTTCTATGGCGTGATCCGGCAGGCGATGAATCTTGCTCAGAGCTGGCACGGGTTTATATCGACGTTAATTCGGTGACCGATCACCACAGCGCAGACCCGCAATCGCTGGCCAGAATGGCAGGCAGCGATATCTGGTACTGGCAGGTGCAGCTGCCAGCAGACTGGCGGGGCAGTTATTGCCTGATACCCGTAGCAGCATCCCGGCTGCCGGATTTTTCAGCGCCGCCCTCTGCTGAGCAGGCCAGCCATCAGCGCAGCTGGTGGCGCTCAATCGCTGAGGCGGCAGAGGCAGATCCTTTGAATTTGCAATCTCCACGCGCTGGCGCATGGCGTTCTGCAATGTCGGCGCTGCATTTACCAAAAGCGCCGCCACAGACAGCCTGGCTGTATGCAGACGGGCAAGACGAGGGTGATCCGGCCGGGCTTAAGCTGCTGAACTGGCACAGCGCCATGCTGGCAAATCAGCGCAGGGTCTGGGTTTACCAGACAGGAGAGCCAGATGGCGACCGCGCCCTTGTGCTGCTGCTGGATGGCCAGCACTGGGCTGAGCGTATGCCTGTGTATCCGGCGATTGACCGTGCCACTGCAGACGGGCAGCTGCCTGCCGCCGTATATGTGCTGATCGATGCAATTGATGGCGGGCAGCGCAGCCTCGAGCTGCCTTGCAACCCTCAGTTCTGGCTGGCCGTGCAAAGCGAGCTGTTGCCGCTGATTCAGCAAATTGCACCTTGCAGTGATCAGCCGGAGCGCACCGTCATTGCCGGGCAAAGCTATGGCGGGTTGTCGGCCATGTATGCGGCCTTGCACTGGCCGGAGCGTTTTGGCTGCGTGCTCAGCCAGTCAGGCTCTTTCTGGTGGCCTTACCACGATATTTTAAAAATGCCGCTGAATCAGCCGGTAATTCGTAAGCCGGGGAGCAGGGGGCAGCTTGCCGAACAATTGCCGGGCCTGGCACCGGTGGCGCGGGCATTAAAGGTATTTCAGGAAGCTGGCAGCCGTGAAGACGTGATGATTGATGTAAATGAAACCATGCGCGATGCCTTAGTGCAGGCAGGCCATCAGGTGAGTTACCGCCTGTTTGAAGGCGGGCACGACTGGTTGTGCTGGCGGGGCGGCCTGCTTGAAGGGCTGAGCGGGCTATTAGCGCAGTGCAAATAAATACCGTACTGAAGTCAGCCCATTTTAAAACCGGTTTTAAGCGGAGATTCAAAGCATGAGCAACGAGCAGGTTAATCCTTTTGATGATGAAAGCCAGGATTTTTTTGTGTTGAAAAACGCCTTGGGGCAATACAGCCTGTGGCCTGATTTTGCTGCGGTGCCTGCAGGCTGGAATAAGGTATTGGGGCCGGAAAGCCATGCCCGATGCCTTGAATATATTGAGCTTAACTGGCTGGATATTCGCGTTACCCAGTCTGTGCATTAATTTTTAGTCTGCCCGCAGCGGGTCTACTTTTAAAGGGAATAGGCATCTTGTTAAGTACTGTTACGCAGAACTCCTCAGCAGAAAGCGGGCTGGAATTGCCCATTGTTGGATCACAGCTGGGCATTTGGCTGGCCGATCAGATATCGCCGCTAAAAAATGGCTATACCGTTGCGCATTATGCTGAGCTGCAAGGCGCACTGGACGTGGCCTGCCTGCAACGTGCTATCCGGCTTGGCCTGAGCGAAGCAGATACGCTGCATGCGCGTTTTCGGGAAGGTGATTCAGGCCCCGTGCAATATTTGCCGCTGGCTGTGGATGCAGATTGCCTGCCTGATGCCGAATTTTTAGATTTAAGTGATCACAGCGATGCGGGCGCTGCGGCGCTGGTGCTGATGCGTGCCGATCTTGATCAGGCCCAGGCGGCTGATTCGGGGCAGGCGCTGTACCGGCATATTATTTTTAAGGCGGGCAATGAGCATTGGTTCTGGTATCAGCGCTATCACCATGTGTGCGTTGACGGCTATAGCTTTAGCGCACTGACACGGCGGATTGCGGCAATCTATACCGATTTGCAACAAGGCCATGCGGTCAGCGCCACGCCCTTTATCTCTTTTGCCCGCGTGGTGGATGAATACCAGGCCTATCAGCAGTCTGCACTTTACCAGCGCGACCGCCAGTTCTGGCAGGACTACAGCGCCGGTTTAGCACAGCCGGTTTCTCTGACTGCCCATCATGGCGGCCAGTCTTTTGCCAATGTAAATGCCTTAAAGCAAAGCTTTCAGCTGCAAAGAAGCACGGGCTTGCCTGCTGATGTGAGCGAGCCAGAATTACTGATGGCGGGCATTTTTGCTTATTTATCCAGGATGACAGGCTCGGCAAGGCCGGTATTGGGCGTGCCATTTATGCGCCGCATGGGGTCTGCCGCGCTGAATGCAATTGGCCCTGTGGTGAATGTATTGCCTTTACAGCTCAGGGTGGATACGGGGCTAAGCCTTTGTGAGCTGGCCAAACGCCTGGCTTTAGAGCTGCAGCGGGTACGCAGGCACCAGCGTTATGACGCGGAGCAGGTGCAGCGGGATATGGGAGCCGGCCGCCGCCCCTTGTACGGGCCAGGCATTAATTTAAAGATTTACGAGCAAAGCCTGCAATTGGGCAGCTTGCAAGCCACGACGCATATTCTGGCTGCAGGCCCGGTTGATGATCTGGAATTTGGTATTGCGCTGGAAGAGAAGCAGCTGGTGCTTAGCCTGACCGCTAATCCCGATCACTATCAGCCGGAAGAGCTGGCATTACATTGTGAACGTTTAAGCGCATTTTTAAATGCCCTGATGGCCAGCCCGCATGAGCCGATTGATACGCTGGCCTTATTAGCCCCTGCCGAAACAGCAAGGCTGGATAAATGGTCAGCCGGGCCTGCGATTGCAATGCCAGAAATCAACACCGTTATTGATTTGTTTCAGCAGCAGGCTTTGCAATCTGCCGGGGATAAGGCGCTGGTTTTTGGGGCGGAAACGCTGGATTTCAGCGCGCTGAGCGCCAAAGTGGCCCGTCTTGCCCGCCTGCTGATGCAGCAGGGTACAGGCCGGGGCGATATTGTGGCCATTGCTTTGCCACGCAGCGTGGATTCGGTGGTGTCTGTGCTGGCGGTGTTATCTGCAGGCGCGGCCTATTTGCCGCTGGATCTGGATTACCCCAAAGATCGTTTAGCTATGCTGTGCGACGATGCGCAGCCCGCGCTGCTGCTGGCTTTAAGCAATTGCGATCTGTCTTTGCAGACACCGGCCATATATCTGGATTCGCCGGAATGCATGGCGCAACTGTCGGCTTTATCTGCTCAGCCGGTCAGCGATAGCGATAGGGCTGTGCCATTAAATAAGGCAGATCCTGCTTACATCATTTATACCTCCGGATCGACCGGCAAGCCGAAGGGCGTGCTGGTGAGCCACGGCAGCCTGCTTAATTTGCTGATCTCACATCAGCATGGATTTATTGCAGACATGATGCAGCGCCTTGGCGGGCGCAGAGTGCGTGCGGCGCACAGCACCTCTTTCTCTTTTGATGCTTCGTGGGAGCCGCTGTTCTTTTTACTTTTGGGCCATGAGCTGCATCTTTGCGATGAAGAATTGCGGCGCGATGCCCAGGCCTTGCACGAATTTATTCAGGTGCAGCAAATCGATATGCTGGATGTGCCGCCACCGGTATTACAGCAGCTGCTTGGCTGCGGTCTGGCCGCTGCCAGCCATGTGCCTGATCTGATCCTGATAGGCGGCGAGGCAGTGCCTCCGGCGCTGTGGAATGAGCTGCGCCAGCATCCCCGCCTGCATGTTTATAATTTTTATGGCCCCACTGAATACACTATCGATGCCTTAGGTGCTTGCGTGTCGCAGGCAGAGCAGCCGGTCATCGGCCGGCCTGTGGCTAATACTCAGGCCTATGTGCTTAACCATGCCTTGCAAACAGTAGCGCAGGGCGTGGTGGGTGATTTATACCTGGCGGGTGAAGGAATGTCGCTGGGCTATTTGCGCCGCCCCGGCCAAACCGCCAGCCGCTTTGTGGCAAATCCTTTTGCAGAAGGGCGGATGTACCGCACGGGTGATTTAGTCCGCTGGCGCAGCGACGGGCTGCTGGAGTTTATCGGTCGGGCCGATTTTCAGATCAAGGTACGCGGCTTTCGGATTGAGCCGGGCGAAGTAGAACACGCCCTGCTTAAGCTGCCAGGGGTGAAGGGCGCTGTGGTGATTGCCGAGCCGCTTGGGGCCAGCCACCGTCTGATTGCCTACTGCACGGCAGAGCACGATACGCCGGGCTTAAACCTGGATTTACTTGCCAGGCTGGCCGGGCAGCTGCCCGATTATATGATTCCGTCAGCGCTGATGATCCTGCCTGCCTGGCCCTTGAATGTGAACGGCAAAATCGATAAGCAGGCGCTGCCCAAACCCGCTCAGCAAAGCCAGAGCCGCCCGGCTGCCAGCGATGCCGAGCGCTTGCTGTGCAATGGCGTAGCTAAGGTGCTGGGGCTGGAAATTCTTGGCCCGGATGATGATTTCTTTCATTTGGGCGGAGATAGTATTTCGGCAATGGCGCTGGGCTCAGAACTAAGACGTGCTGGGTTCTTACTCAGGCCGCGCGATGTGTTTTCCCAGCGCACACCTGCCAGAATGGCCACCATTTTAGAGCGGCTGGACAGCGCACCCACAGCAGGCAGCGAGGCAACAGGGCGCATGGGGCGCTTGCCAATAGTGAGCTGGTTTGCTGAGCATTACGGGCTGGACAGATGCTTTGCTCAAGGTGTGCTTTTACGTATTCCAAAGGAAATTCAGCCTGCTCATTTGCACACCGCACTGCACGCCCTGCAACGCAGCCACCCGGTTTTACGCGCCATGGCGGATGAACAGGGTTTGCTGCTCACGGCCGCTTGGGATACAGCGCAGCCAGAGCAGCAGCAATTACTGCCGCAGGATGATTTCTCTGCCGTGATGGATGCCCGGTTTGCAGCGGCCTGCGCCAGCTTAAAACCCTCAGCCGGAAAAATGATGCAGGCGGTGCATTTTGTCGGGGAAACCGAAAGCTATCTGATGCTGGTGCTGCACCATCTGCTGATTGATGGCGTGTCGTGGCGAATTTTGCTGGCCGATTTGCAAGAGGCCAGTGAGGCTGCGCTGAACAATACGGCGGCGCTGCTGCTGCGTGAATCATGCACGGTGCAGGATTGGGCACAGCGGCTGGCCGGGCAAATCCCTGCCCGCCGTGCGGAGCTGGCAATGTGGCAGGCTGCGCTGGCCGGGCCTTCTGCCGGGCGGGTGTTAAATCCAGCACGGGATACCTATGGCTCGGCAAGTCAGAGCCGTACTTTGCTGGATGCCGGTTTAAGCGCAGCACTTTTATCTGATTTGCCCGCTGCTTATCAGGCGCAGACTGAAGAGCTGATGCTGCTTGCGGTGTCCTTAGCGTATAGCGAGGTATTTGCCAGCCCGCGCGTCAGTGTTTCGCTGGAATCTCATGGCCGCCAGCTTGATGACGGCCATGCAGATTTAAGCCGCACCATAGGCTGGCTGACCAGCGAATATCCGCTGGCGATTGAGCTGAAAAACCTGGATCTGGCGGGTGTAGCTGCAGGAAACCATGCGGCAGCAGAGGCAGTAAAGGCCATCAAGCGCAGCACCCGTGGGATTGCAGATAAGGGCCTGGGCTACGGCATTTTGCGTTATCTGGATGATGAAAACGGCCCTGGCCTCGCAAAGCTGGAAGCCGCTAACCGGCCACAGTTCTTATTCAATTATCTGGGGCGCTTTACGGGTGCGGCCGAATTTTGGGCCCCGCAAAGCACGGCAGGATATTTTGCCGATGCGTTTGCGGTGCATACCGACCCAACGATGCCTTTGCTCTATGGTTTGGAAGTTAATTTATTTACAGAAGAAAGCAGCAGCGGCCCGCAACTGGCCCTGAACTGGACATGGGCGACTGCGCTGTTTAGTAAGGCTGATATAGCCGCCCTGCATCAGCGCTTTACCGCCTATGTGGCAGGGTTGAAGCACTTTGCTCAGGCCCGGCCTTTGCTGGCGCTGGATACGCTGGTGGGCGTGGAAACGCCGGTGAGCGATTCGGCGCTGCATGTTTTAAGCCAGCGCTACGGGCCACTGGCGGCGGTTTTACCCGCTTTGCCTTTGCAGGAAGGCTTGCTGTTTCATGCCCAGCTGGGCGATGCAGGCAGCAAATACAACTCGATTACCCGCATTGAGCTGCTTGGCCCGCTGGATACCGAAAGACTGCGCGATGCGCTGGAAGCGGTGCTTGATCGCCATCCTCAGCTGGCGGCGATGTTTGATGATGAATCGGGCAGTTTGCAGCTCTTGCCGCTGGTGAGTGGCCGCGGGCGCCGCTGGCCATGGGTGCAGCAAGATATCAGCCACCTAAGCGGGGCGGAGCAGCAGGCTGAGCTGGCACGATCAGAGCAGCAGGAATTAAACCGTGATTTTGTGATTGGTGGCGCAGATATTCTGCTCAACGCGCTGCTAATCCGCCAGGGCCATCATCAGCACACGCTTTGCTTAACGGCACATCATCTGGTGGTGGATGGCTGGTCTACGCCGATTCTGCTGGGTGATTTGCTGCGCGCTTACGGGGATGGCACTTTAGCCGCTACCCGTGTGGATTATGCAACGGTGGTGAAGCAACTGGCAGCCCGTCCGCTGGCGGCCACAAGGGCGGTCTGGACAGATGTACTGGCCGGGGTGAAACCAACCGTGTTATTTGGCGACAATCCTGAGCCCGGCAAAGTGAACACCCTGGAGCTGGTGGTGCCGGATGCGCTGGAGCAAGCCTTAGCTGCAAAGGCGCGCCAGCAGGGGTTAACGCTTAATTCCATGATGCAGGGAATGTGGGCTGCACTGCTTTCAATCATGAGCGGGCGTAATGATGTGGTGTTTGGCTCGCCCGTATCGGGGCGTTTTAGCCCCGGCGTGGAAGAGCATATTGGTTTATTTAGTAATACCCTGCCTGTGCGCGTGCGGCTTAATCCGCATCAGCCTTTGCTCGCCCAATTAGCCGCCGTGCAGGCTCAGCAGATTCAGCTGCTGGAGCACGATGGCCTGGGTTTGGGGGAAATTCAGCGCCTGGCGGGAGCGCCCACCTTATTCGATACCCTGCTGGTGGTAGAAAACTACCCGGAGCAGGACGAGTTGTTAGCGCGGGATTACCACGGTTTGCGGGCAGGAGCGCTGCGAAACCGCGGTTATACCCATTATCCTTTAACCGTTCTGGTGCTGCCGGGCCAGCAATTACGCCTCGTCATTGAATACCGGGATGTGGTGCAGGATGTGGCTCAGTGGGCAGAGCGGATTTTAATGTTGCTGAGCCATCTGGCTGATGATGCAGATCTTCCATGGGCTGCTTTCAAACCGCAGATTCAGGCCGAGCAGGCCCTGATTCAATCTTTGAATGCAACCGACACCCCGCTGCCCGCGCATACCCTGTGCGATTTAATGCAGGCGCAGGCAGAGCGAACGCCGGATGCTGTGGCTTTGCAGGATGTGGAAAGATCACTCAGCTACCGGCAAATGCGGCTGGAGGTGGCGCAGCTTGCCGGGCACTTGCAAGCCGCAGGCGTGGGTGCGGGCGATATTGTTGCAGTGGCTCTGCCCCGCTCGGCTCATCTCAGCCTTGCTTTAATGGCGGTGCTGGAAGCAGGCGCTGCTTATCTGCCGCTGGATGTGGGCTACCCGGATGAGCGGCTGAGCTATATGGTGGCAGACGCCAAGCCGCGTTTAATTATCAGCGACAGCACGCTGGCTGCCCGTTTTGCGGAAATGGGGCCGCTGCTGCTGGCAGACCGCCTGCCAGGGCAAGCGCCGCAGCAGGCTGCGGTGGTGCTGACGCCAGATCATGCTGCCTATCTTTTATATACATCGGGATCGACTGGCCGCCCCAAGGGTGTGCTGGTTTCGCATCGCGCCATTGTGAACCGGCTGGTCTGGATGCAGCATGAATATGCCCTGCAGGCCGATGATGTGGTGCTGCAAAAAACCCCGTGCAGCTTTGATGTTTCAGTGTGGGAATTCTTCTGGCCCTTGATGTACGGTGCCAGGCTCTTTATGGCGCCGCCTGAAGCGCATAAAGACCCGGAAGAATTACTGGCGCTGATTGCTGAGCAGCAGATAACAACGCTGCATTTTGTGCCTTCGATGCTGGCCGCATTTATTGCCCAGCCCAATGCCTTATCGCCAGATTGCGCCAGCCTGAGGCGCGTATTTTGCAGCGGCGAAGCGCTGCCCCGCGAGCTGGCTGATCGCTATGCTGCGCTGATTGCCGCGCCCCTGCATAATCTTTACGGGCCGACCGAGGCCGCCGTGGATGTGACATACAAGCCCGCGCAGGATAAAGACGCAGGCACAGAGCGCGCGAGCAGTGTGCCAATTGGCCGCCCCGTCTGGAATACCCGGCTGCGCGTGCTGGATGCCTATTTGCGCGAAGTGCCGCTGGGTGTGGCAGGTGATTTATATCTGACGGGCGTGCAGCTGGCAGATGGTTATCTGGGGCGGCCGGGTCTGACGGCAGGGCGCTTTGTGGCCGATCCTTTTGCAGCGGGCGGGCGGATGTATCGCACGGGAGATGTGGTGCGCTACTTGCCAACGGGCGATGTTGAATACCTTGGCCGCAGCGATGATCAGCTGAAAATTCGTGGCCAGCGCATCGAGCTGGGCGAAATCGAGGCGGCGCTCTTGCAGCAGCCAGGCATTGCCCGTGCTGTGGTGCACGCGCGTTTACTGGGTGTGCAGGCGGCAGCAACAGGCGCGGATGCCCGCCAGCTGCTGGCCTATGCCATTGCCGAAGACAACCAGTCACCGCCTGATGCCCAGGCAGTGCTTGCGGCGCTGGCGCAAGTGCTTCCCGCCTATATGGTACCGGTGGCGCTGGTTTATCTGAGCGGGTTTCCTTTAAGCGCCAATGGCAAGCTGGATCGTAAAGCCTTGCCCGAGCCTGTATTAATGGCGAATTCTGCCCGCCGTGTGCCAAGGGCAGGTCTGGAGAGCCAGATTGCGAATGTCTTTGCGAAAATCCTCGGGCAATCGCTTATTTCTGCCGAAGATGATTTCTTTATGCTGGGCGGCCATTCCCTGATGGCGATGCGTTTAGCGGCGGCTTTGCGCAGTGAACTCCTGCGGCCGGTATCGGTTGGGCAAATTATGGTGGCGTCCAGCGTGCAAAAACTGGCCGCGCTGCTGAGCGATGAGCAGCAGGCGAATGACCCGAATAACGCAGGCTTTGGCGAAGTGCTTTATTTGCGGGCCGGCCTTGGCAAACCGCTGTTCTTTATCCATCCTGCTTCCGGTTTTGCATGGCAATACAGCGGCTTTGCCCGCCAGCTCTCCGGCCAGTGGCCTTTAATTGGCTTGCAGTCGCCAAGACCGGACGGCGTGATTGCCACTTGCGCCAATATGGATGAAGTGTGCGACCGGCATCTGGCTAATTTGCTGCGCATTCAGCCGCAAGGCCCGTATCACTTACTGGGCTACTCTTTTGGCGGTGCGGTAGCGCACGGGCTGGCGGCAAGGCTGCAGGCCATGGGTGAGCAAGTCGCTTTCCTGGGGTTGTTTGATATGTATCCGCCCGAAGAGCAGGATTGGACCGCGCCTTCGGAAGAGGAAGCCAATACCGAGCTGGACAGGGAGCGCGAGCAATTTATGCTGGCAGCAGAAGAGGGCGCAGATGAATTTATGCTGCGTGAAAAAACCGAGATGTTTGAGCAGATTGTGGCCAACTACGCGGATGCCGTACGGCTCTTATCCAGCGCACGCTCCCCCCGTTTTGATGGCAAAGCACAGCTGTTTGTAGCCAGCCGCACACTGCCCGCAGATTGGGACATTCAGGCCCGCTGGGCGGCTTATGTGGAAGAGCTGGAAGTCCACTACCTGGACTGCGCCCACGAGGACATCGTCTCGCCCGAATCCCTGACGGTGCTCGGGCCTTTGCTTGATCAGATCCTGACTAAAACACTGAGCTGATAAAAAATACCCCGCAAAATAAGCGGGGTATTTTTTTGTATTGGTTTGAT
This sequence comes from Iodobacter violaceini, assembly GCF_011601265.1. Taxonomy (GTDB): domain Bacteria; phylum Pseudomonadota; class Gammaproteobacteria; order Burkholderiales; family Chitinibacteraceae; genus Iodobacter; species Iodobacter violaceini. The sequence goes on along the minus strand of NZ_JAAOLX010000006.1, from coordinate 126,060 downwards.
CAGCGCAAATGCGGCCTGCCGCGCGGGATAATCATTGGGGTGTGGCTGACCGGGTCGTCGATAATCAGGCAGGGCAGGCCAAAGACACTTTCTACCAGCTCTGGCGTCATAATCTGGCGGGGGGTGCCTGTGGCGACGATTTGCCCTTCTTTCATTACGATCAGCTGGCAGGCGTAGCGGCAGGCGTGGTTCAGATCGTGCAATACCGCCACCAGGGTGCGGCCTTGCTCATTCAGGGTACGAAACAGCTCCAGTAGCTCAATCTGGTGGGCAATATCCAGATAGGTTGTGGGCTCATCCAGCAGCAAAATGGATGTTTGCTGGGCCAGTGCCATGGCCACCCAGACGCGTTGCCTTTGCCCGCCGGACAGTGCGTCTACATTTTGCCCGGCAAGCTCCGTGATGCCTGTGGCTTGCATGGCGCTGGCCACGGCGTCTTCGTCGCTGCGGCTCCATTGACGCAGCAGGCTTTGGTGCGGGTAGCGGCCACGGGCCACGAGATCGGCCACACAAATGCCTTCGGGCGCGGTGGAAGATTGTGGCAGCAGGCCAAGTTGCGTGGCTACAAATTTAGCTGGGTAGTGGTGGATATCTTTGCCATCAAGGCTGATTTGCCCTGTGGAGGGTTTGATCAGCCTTGCCAGGCTGCGCAGCAGCGTTGATTTGCCACAGCCATTGGGGCCGATAATGACAGTAAAAGCGCCGTCGCTGATTTGCAGATTAAGTTGCCCGCAAATCACGCGCTGCCCGTAGCCCAGCTGCAGATTTTCACCCTTTAAGCGGCTGGCGGCGGGGGCGGTTTGGGTTAGCATTGCGGTCATATGCGTTTTGCTTCACAGAGTAAGAGCCAGATCAGATAAATCCCGCCAATACTCACCGTGATAACGCCTACCGGAAATTGTTGGGGGAAGAATAAATGTTGCGCGGTGATATCCGCCAGCAGCAGCAGCAGCGCGCCCATTAGGGCAGAAAGATACAGAGTTGCCGTGTTGCTTATCCGTTTCACAATTTGTGGTGCAACAAGGGCAATAAAGGCAATGGGCCCGGTGGCTGCCGTGGCTGCGGCAATCAGGGCCACACCGAGCGCCATCAGTTGCAGACGGGTGCGTTCGGCAGGCACGCCTAATGCGCTGGCGCTATCGTCGCCCATTTCTAATAGCTGCATCCTGCGGCCAAGCAGCAGGGCCAGCAGCATACAGCAGAGGCAAAACGCCGCAGCAGGCAGGCCTTTGGCCCATGACATGCCATTAAGCGATCCGGCTGCCCACAGCGCCACACTCATGGCCGCTTCAAGGCTGCCGGTAATGCTGAGCCAGGTATTAAAGGCTGCCAGCATGGCGCTGACGGCAATCCCTGTAATAATCAGCCTGAAGCCGTGTATGCCTTGCCGCCATGCCAGTAAATAAACAAGAAGTGCCGTCAGCAGCCCGCCAATAATGGCGCCGGTGGCAATCTGCAGATAGCCGCCATTTAAAACAATAATGGTAATCAGCGCGCCGGTATGTGCGCCTGTGCCAAAGCCAATTACATCGGGGCTGCCCAGCGGGTTTCGCACCAGCGATTGAAAAATAGCCCCGCTCATGCCCAATGCCGCGCCAATTACCAGCGCCATCAATACGCGTGGCAGCCGCCATTGCTTGATCACAATCATGGCACGGCTGCTGCCTTCACCTTTGAGCGCTGCAAAAACTTCGGCGTTTGAAAACGATAATGCACCCAGTTTTAAGGCCATCACTCCCAGCAGCAGGCAGGCCAGCGCAAGGATAAAAGCGAGGCGCAGCCCGGCAAAATTGAGGCGGAAGCTGATGGTCCCATCCGGCCTGCCAATGAGGATAGTGCGGCGCGCCATCATGTGCGCACCTGCTTGCGGGCCAGCCAGATCAGCATTGGTGCACCCACAAAGGCGGTGACAATAGATACGCGCAGCTCGCCGGGCACCAGCAGGCGGCCCAGCATATCGGCACCGAGCAGCAAAATAGGGGCAAGTAAAATGGTCAGTGGCAAGATCCGCCGCTGATCCGGGCCAACCAGCCAGCGCGCCACCTGTGGGATCATCAGGCCGACAAAACCAATTGGCCCCGCAATGGCCGTTGTTGCGCCTGTGAGCAGGGTAATGGCCAAAATACTGAAGGCCTGCGTAATCCAGGGCCGTGTACCCAGTGTTACGGATAATTCTGCACCCATGCTGAGTGCATTCAGCGGCCTTGCTAATAAGAGTGCTAATACGCTGCCGGTGATCATGGCGGGTAAGACCATCAGGACCAGATCCAGATTGCGTACATCCAGCGTGCCTGCATTCCAGTAGCGGATACGATCAAAAGCCATGGGGTTAAACAGCACCAGCCCCGAAGAAATACCGTGCATCACCGCGCCAATCGCTACACCCGCCAGAATAAAGCGGCTGGGGTCCAGCCTGCCCACACCCCAGACGCCAATAAAATAGACCAGAAGTGTGGTGATTAAAGCGCCCGCGCAGGCAAAGCCAACAAAGGCGGCAGGCTGCTGGATATTAAATAGCGCTACGGCAAGTACCACCGCAAAGCTGGCCCCTGCATTCACCCCAAGCAAGCCAGGATCTGCAAGCGGATTACGGGTCAGGGCCTGGATCAGTGCACCAGCGAGGCCCAGTGCGGCTCCGGCAAACAGGCCAAGCAGCGTTCTGGGCAGCCTGCTCTCCAGCACAATAATGCTGTCCGGGTGTTGGGCTGCGCCAAAAAAGCTGTCGTAAACCACGGCCAGCGGGATGGGCTTGGCTCCCATGGTCAGGCTAAGCACCACAAAAAAACAGAGCAAGATAAACACTAAGGCATATCGGGAGCGGTTTTTTTGCTTGGGAAAAGTGGGAGGCGCAGCGGAATTAAGCATTAAATGAGAATGTTAATCATATTCATTTTGATGCTTGATGATACCATAGCCGTCAAGCTGGTGACAGATTTCGCCTTGTGCTGCTCCCGATTATTTCTCTTTTTTGGATTTCTTATGAGTAAACCCGGATCGTCTATTTTTGTTGATTTCAGTCTGCTTAAAAATAATTCAAACTTTCGGTCTGTTTTTATAGCGCGTTTAATTTCTGTGCTGTCATTGGGCATGCTCACCGTAGCGGTGCCGGTGCAAATTCATGCGCTGACTGGCTCGGCCTTGCATGTAGGTATGGCGGTGGCGCTGGATGGCGTGGGGATGTTTGCAGGGCTGATGTGTGGCGGTGTGCTGGCCGATCGCTACGACAGGCGCAAGCTGATCCTGATGGCCCGCAGTCTGTGCGGTATTGGCTTTTTAGTGCTGGCTTTGAACAGCTTTATTTCAGCGCCCTCTCTGCTGGCACTCTATCTGGTTGCAGTTTGGGATGGTTTTTTTGGGGCACTTGGAATCACGGCCCTGATGGCGAGTATTCCGGCGCTGGTTGGGCGTGAAAACCTGCCGGCGGCAGGCGCATTAAGCATGCTGACCGTTCGTTTGGGGGCGATTTTGTCACCGGCCATTGCCGGTATGGTGATTGCTTCGGCAGGGGTGAGCTGGAACTACCTGCTGGCAGGGCTTGGCACCCTGTGCACATTAATTCCTTTGCTGCGTTTGCCTTCCATGAAAGCGGCAGCGGGTCAGCCGCAACATCCCTTGCGTGCCTTAGCCGATGGCGTGCGTTTTTTGCAGCAAAGTCCGGTGGTTGGTGCCGTGGTCGTGATGGGTACTTTGCAAACATTATTAAGCTCGGTGCGGGTGATGTTTCCGGTGCTGGCTCTGGCTGTGTATGGCGGCGGTGCTTTTGAGGTGGGCCTGATGTATTCGGCGGTGCCACTGGGGGCGATGACGGGTGCGTTTACCAGTGGCTGGGTGGCGCGGGTACAGCGGCCGGGCTTGTTACTGATTACTGCGGTGATCTCAGCGGCGCTGGCGATTGTTGTGTTTGGCCTGATTACTCACCTGCCGTCGGGCCTGGTGGCGCTTGTTGTATTTGGTTATCTGGGCTCGATCAGCTCTTTATTGCAGTTCACCTTAGTGCAGCAGCATACGCCGGATCACTTGCTGGGGCGGATAAACAGCCTGTGGAGTGCTCAGGATGTGGTGGGGGATTCAGCAGGGGCTTTGGGGCTGGGTGCTTTGGCCCGTGCATTTGCGCCACTGCTGGCGGTGTGCTCTTTTGCAGGTGGCGTTGCAATGGCCGGGGCCATGCTGGGGCTTGGGTTTAGTGGTTTGCGGCGCTTGCAGAATCCCCAGCCAGAGGCTGAGCTGCCAGATGCGGCATCTGAGGCGGCTCATTAAAGCAATGTGTGCCTGGCTGCCTGAATATGCCAGCCAGGCTGCTGTTTACTTAAAGTGCTGCTCAATACGCTTCAGCATATTGCTGGCGCTGTAGTAATCCATGCGAAAAGTATCCAGGCCTACGGCATAAACGCGATTGCCGGATATGGCCGGATTTTGTTGCAGAAACTTATTATTTTTGACTTTGGCTACGGTTGAATCATCGGCGGTAAACAGCAGCATGGTTTTGCCCTGCAGCCCTGCAGAGAATTTTTCACCCGTCAGCTGGGTGAAGTCCTTGCGTATGCCCATGCTGGTATCGCCTTTGGCTGCATCCGGAATAGTCGCAAGCGTAAAGCCCAGATCCAGCAGTAGCCGCCCCTGTGCGGAGTTGGCAGTCCAGACATTGGCGCCAGAGTTATCTTCGTAGTAAACCATCGCGTTTACGGGCTGGAGCGGGAGATGGATTTTTTGTTTTGTGGCACTGAGCTTGCTGCTGAAGTCTTTGATTGCTGCCGCGGCATCCTGCTCGTGGCCGGTAATGGCCCCCAGCTGGGTGGCAATCGTTTGCCAGTCTTTATCGTCATAATGAATGATCACGGTTGGGGCAATCTGCTTGAGCTGATCATAAATTTTACGGGCAGAATCGCCGCCGGTTGCAGACACAATAATCAGATCAGGATTGGCTGCTGCAATGGTTTCGGCATTGGGTTCGCCATGGTAAAGCGGTTCTACTTTTCGCTCTTTCGCAATATGCGCCCATTGGCGGAAAAACCCCTGCTCATCCGAGGTTACGGTGTTAACCGCCCCGGTGCCGCTGCCAATCACAGGGGCATTAATGGTGAGCAGCGTGCCGGTAAGCGTCACACTGGTCGATACAATCCGCTGAGGCGGGGCCTTGATCGTGAGCTTGCCCTGAGGCGTGTCGAAAGTACGTGGCCAGCCGCTGGTCTGCGTTTCGGCTGCAGTTGTTTTTGAGCCGGAATCGCAGCCTGCAAGCAGGGCCGCGCCAATAAGCATAAAGGCCAGAAGGCCGTGTTTTGTATTCACTGAAAGACTCGCTTGTGTGGTTTTTGCTGGCGGCAGGGGAAAGAGCCTGTAAATGAAGCTGGCGCTTACAGCCTTATTAATTATTTTAATACGAATAATTATTATTCGTATTAAAATATTGATTCAGACGGCCTGAAAAGCGTCTTGTGCCATCAGAAAACAACAAGGAAAGCCCTCTTATGCAAGATCAGCTTTATCGTGGAAAAGTAGCCATTGTGACCGGAGCGGCCCAGGGGATTGGTGCGGCTGTTGTGCAGGCTTTAGGCCGCCAGGGTGCGATTGTTGCAGCACTGGATATTCAGGCGGAGCGCTTACAGGCTGCGGCTTTGCAATATCGGGTTGAAGGCCTGGCGGTGCATGCTTATCCTGTGGATATGCGCAGCAGCAGCCGGATTAACGAGGTGGTTGGGCAAATTGAAGCTGAGCTGGGGCCGGTTGCTGTGCTGGTGAATGCCGCAGGCATATTGCATATGTCGGCCATCTGCGCGATGAGCGATGAAGATTGGGAAAACACCTTTGCGGTGAATACGCATGGTCCCTTTTATTTATCCAGAGCCGTAGCGCAGCGTATGATTCCGCGCCGCAGCGGCGCGATTGTCACGGTAGGATCAAATGCGGCTGAAGTGCCCCGGCTGCAAATGGCGGCCTATGCGGCATCAAAGGCAGCAGTGGGGCATTTTACCAAGTGCCTGGGGCTGGAGCTGGCTGAATACGGCATACGCTGTAATATTGTCTCCCCTGGCTCTACTGATACGGCCATGCAGCGCCAGCTTTGGCAAGATGAAAGCGATGTGCAAAAAGTGATAGCAGGCTCTTTGCCAGGCTATCGCACAGGTATTCCGCTGGGGCGGATTGCGGATGCGGAGGATATTGCCGCATCGGTACTCTTTTTACTCTCGCCCGGTGCCCGCCATATCACCATGCATAATTTGTGTGTGGATGGCGGGGCGACGCTGGGTATTTAACCGGAAAAATGTGTGCTGAAGATCTGGCGTGTTTATCTGGATGATGCAGCCTGGCTGAGCGGGCCAGGGCTGGCTGCGCTGGATGAGCAGGAGTATCAGCGCTGGCAAAGCCTGCGCAGGGCGCTTGATGCAAACCGTTATGCGGCTGCACATATTGCTTTACGCGCTGTTCTGGCCAGTGAGCTGGACTGCCTGCCAGGCGATATCCGCTACCAGCATAATCCATGGTGCAAGCCATTTTTGCATCATGGCCCTGCATTTTCATTAAGCCACAGCGGGGGGATTGCACTGATTGCTTTGCAGCCCCTGGGGCCTTTGGGAACAGATATCGAGCTGCATAATAATGACACTGATCCGGATTGGTTCAGTGATTTCCAAAGCCCTGCGGAGCTGAGGAAAATGACTCAGCCCTTAAGCGCAGTACAGGCTTTAAAGTTGTGGGTGCGCAAGGAGGCGGTGCTCAAGGCGTTTGGGCGGGGTTTGCATTTACCCATGTCGCAGGTGGTGCTGCCACAGTGTGAAAACCAGCGCATGCGGGCAATGATTCATTGCGATGGTGAAAACACCCTCTGGCATCTTTATGATTTGGATGTGGGTACAGAGGCTTTGGCGGCTTTAGTCAGCCGCCGCAGTTATACCGCTCAGGAATTACAAGTGAAGGACTGGCCTGCGGTTTAGCTCTGGCCACGTTCCCTGATGACCTGGGCAAGGCATTCAGGGCAAAAACAATCGCCCGGTGAGCCCGATGGCGATAACACCGGCGGGAAATCCATACACCAGCATCCCCCGTTCTGCCCGCCGCTGCCGCAGCTAAATTCTGAGCCGCAACGCTGGCATTGTTTGTTGATTAAAGGCAGGGCCAGCAAGCGTTGCCAGACGATGGTTTTTTCTGCATCTGTTGCTGCAGACCAGAGGCGAATCTCATCCAGGGTACGGCGGCAACCTGTGCAGGTTTGTGCGTCGTCCAGCTTGCACTGGCCAATGCATGGCGAGGGAACAGGGGTTTCAGACATGATCAGATCAGGCGGGCAAATGATGATTTTACCAGCCAGGCTCTGATCTTCTGTAAAATCCTTTTTTATTGCTCTATGTCGAAATACACATTTTTTAGCTGATTCGCTTCGCTTTCAGACAGATCGGCCAGATGATGCAGCGCGTTTTCTGCCGCAACCAAGGGTGGGGGCGGGGTGTTGGAGGTCTTTTCTTCAAACTGAATCACGCCTGCCATTTTCCACTCGCCATCAATACGCTTAAGTTGATAGCTGGTGCAATATTCCCACGGGCTGCCATCGGTGAGCAGTACCCGCCAGCGCAGCCTGGCAGTGGCCAGCGTTGGCGTAATTTTCAGCATGCTGACGATGGTGTAGCGTGCGTTGTGAAAGCCTTGGTTTTTATACCAGTCAAATAATATGCATGTAGTGTGATAGAGCTCTTCCAGCTTGGGCCAGTCGGTTTTTTCCCCGTTGATTAAGGAAAAAAACGGCAGGCAAAACATATCCGTTACGCCATCCACATCCAGCTTTGCGTAGACTTTGGAAAAAACCTCAAAGAATGCTTCCAGATCTTCTGTTTCATCCATGCTGCACCAAGACTTAGTCCCATGAAGATTATTGATGCCAATGGTATATGGAAAGTATTGCAATGAAAACAAGAAAGTAAGTAGAAATACTTACTGTGGTTTTCTGGATAATATCGCGCTGTATTGGCCGTGGATTGGGCCTGTAATGCGCTATAAACGGGCCCGCTGAGATGGCTGAAAGACGGATTTCTACCGGACGGCTTACAAATTTTTGCAAAAAGCTTCACAAAACAAAATTCTTCATGTAGTATGCCGATCTCTTCAGGGGAGTCGCCAAGTTGGTTAAGGCATCGGATTTTGATTCCGACATGCGAAGGTTCGAATCCTTCTTCCCCTGCCAAGAGCAAATTAAGCCGCGTAAGCGGCTTTTTTTACGTCTGAATATAAGTCATATTGGAGTTTAAAGCGTCATCCCCGAGTGTTTTTATCGGGGATCATGCCGGGTGATAATCAATTTGAAATATTGAGAGCGGGTGAGACAAGCGCGCTTAATAACTAATCGGCGTGCTGTGATCGCCTTCCGGCCAGCAGTTTTCAAAAAAGATCTGCTCTTGCTCCAGACGGCAGCCCCAGCCCAGGCGCTCCAGCGTGGGTTTTTCCGGAAACGCTTCCACCTGCCCAAGGCAAAGAATCGCAATCGGCTTGGCACCCTCCGGCATTTTCAAAAGCTTGGCAAGATCATCAGGTTCAAAAATCGATACCCAACCCATCCCAATGCCTTCCGCCCGCGCTAGGAGCCACATATTCTGGATGGCGCAGGATGCCGAGGCCAGATCCATCTCCGGCAGGGTGCGGCGGCCAAAGATATGTTTTTCGCGCCCGTCCATTAAAGCCACCACCAATACTTCGGCACATTCAGCCAGGCCATCTACTTTTAGCCGCATAAATTCCTGCTGACGGCTGGGCAGTGCCGCCGAGGTGCGTTCGCGCTCGGCATCTACCAGCGCATGCACCTGCCCGCGTAATGCATCGTCGGTGATATGCAGAAAGCGCCAGGGCTGCATAAAGCCCACCGAGGGGGCCATTTGCGCTGCTTCAATCAAGCGCGGCATCAGCCCCTCTGGCAGCGGCCCGGTTTTAAACTGACGAATATCCCGCCGCTGGCTCATCAGCCGGGTCAGGCTTTCGATTTCGCTTTCTGAAAAACGATGTGAGTTGGGCATGGGGAGTCCGGGGCTGGTGATGAGATTGTTGGTGCTTGGGCAAGCTCTTAGTGCTTTAGCCTATCTTAGAGAATTTCTGTTTCTAAGGCGGCTAAATAATTTTTCATGATTTCAATTCGCCTCAGGCCTTCTGTTTTACCTGCGCTTGTTTTTAATGTTTCAGCCGTTTTGAATAATTTTTTATAGAAATGATCAATCGTGAATTGAGCATCATCCGGCGCTCTTTCGCTGCAGAAGGGATCATGATCGGCATAAAAAGCTCTTTTCAATAAGCCTGCGGTTGCAAAGCACCTTGCGATGCCTATTGCGCCAAGACCATCCAGCCTGTCAGCGTCCTGAACGATTTTGGCCTCCAGCGTGGTGACTTCAATATTGGCGCTAAAACTGTGCCCTTCAATGGCATGGGCAATTGCTGGATAAAATTCTGCCGGATATTGAATTGAGCTTAAATATTCAATAGCACCCTCGGCCGATAATTTGGAAGCACGGCTGCGCAGCGGGCTGTCTTTGGGCACAATCACAAAATCATGCAGCCATGCCGCAGGGATAATGACTTCTAATTGGGCGTTTTCTGCGATGCCTATTTTTTTAGCCAGCTGTACAACTCTTTTAAAGTGCAGCAAATCATGGGCAGGGTCGTCACTGCTGGCGATGGTAGCCATCTTATTTTCGAATTGTTTTTCCCACTCACTGAGCTGCATTTTTTATCCAACTATTTGTATATTCAAGGTTATTGGTTGAAACCCGCCATTGCCAGGCGTGCTAAGGTCTGTTCAGCTTCGTCATTCCCGCGCAGGCGGGAATCCAGTATGGCTACTGGATTCCCGGTACAAGCAACACAGGGATTACGATTCCCAGGCAGTGGGCTGCGATTTACTCCAAATACGTTACAACAATAATCAGGCGTTATATCCCAGATTAGGTGCTAAATCTCGCTCGGCTTGCTCGATTGTTACCCCACGCCGTGCCGCATAGCTTTCTACCTGATCTTTCTCGATTTTACCCACGGCAAAGTATTGCGCTTGGGGGTGGCTAAAGTAGAAGCCGCTCACTGCTGCGGTTGGCAGCATGGCATAGCCTTCGGTGAGGCTCATGCCAATGCTGCCCGGGTCGATCAGATTAAATAAGCCGGTTTTGGGCGTGTGATCCGGGCAGGCGGGGTAGCCTGGGGCGGGGCGGATGCCCTGGTATTTTTCGTCGGTGAGATCATCCACATGCAGGTTTTCATCCGGCGCATAGCCCCATAGCTCTTTGCGGATTTTCTCGTGCATATATTCGGCAAAGCCTTCGGCAAAACGATCGGCGAGAGCCTTCACCATAATGGCGTTGTAGTCATCGTCGGCTTTTTCAAAGTGCTCTACGTGCGGTTCAATATTCAGCCCGCCGGTGACGGCAAACGCGCCGATATAGTCAGTTACGCCGCTGTCTTTTGGTGCAATAAAGTCAGCGAGGCACCAGTTAGGCTTACCAGCAGCCTTGGCGTTTTGCTGGCGCAGATTGTGCCAGGTCATCAGTCGCTCGCCGTTTTCCGGGTGGTAGATTTCAATATCGTCTTCCACGCTGTTGGCCGGGAAGAGGCCGATCACACCATTGGCTTGTACCCACTCGCCTTCAATCATTTTGGCCATGAGCGCCTGGGCGTCGGCAAACAGGGCTGTGGCAGCCTCGCCCACCACTTCGTCAGTCAGAATGCGCGGATATTTACCCGCCAGCTCCCATGCATTAAAGAAAGGGCTCCAGTCGATGTAGGGGGCGATGTCCTGCAGCGGTACTTTTTCAAAGCGCATCACACCCAGCTGCTTAGGCTTGGGCGGGGTATAGCTGGCCCAGTCGATTTCAAATTTATTGGCGCGGGCGGCCGTAATAGGCAGCAGCTTGCTCTTGCCTTTGTTTTCATGAATGGTGCGGATATTCTGGTATTCGGCGCGCAGCTTTTCCATAAAGGCAGGCTTCAGCTCGTCGCTTAACAGATTGGAGCACACGCCCACCGCGCGGCTGGCATCGGGCACATACACCACAGGGCCGTTGGCGTAGCCCGGCTCGATTTTAACGGCGGTGTGCACTTTAGACGTGGTGGCGCCGCCAATCAGCAGCGGAATATCAAAGCCCTGGCGCTGCATTTCTTTGGCCACATGGCTCATTTCTTCCAGGCTTGGGGTAATCAGGCCAGAGAGGCCAATCATATCCGCGCCGATTTCTTTGGCGGTATCAAGGATTTTTTGCGCTGGCACCATTACGCCCAGGTCGGTCACCTGATAGTTATTGCAGCGGAGCACCACGCCCACAATATTCTTGCCGATATCGTGCACATCGCCTTTTACCGTGGCCATCACGATATTGCCTTTGGCGGGCGCATCCTGCAGGCCCATGGCGATTTTTTCTTCTTCGATAAAGGGCTCCAGGTGCGCCACGGCGGCCTTCATCACACGGGCGGATTTCACCACCTGCGGCAGAAACATCTGGCCGGAACCAAATAAATCGCCTACGTGGTTCATGCCGTTCATGAGTACGCCTTCGATCACATGAATCGGGCGCTCGCAGGCGAGGCGTGCTTCCTCGGTGTCTTCCAGAATAAAGGTGGTGTTGCCGCGTACCAGTGCGTGGGTAATGCGCTCTTGCAGCGTGCCATTGCGCCAACCCAGATCCTCGGTTTTCCCTTGGCTGGCGTCGCCTTTAAAGCGCTCGGCAATGTCGATCAGGCGCTCGGTCACATCCAGATTACCATCGGTGAGCGGCGCGCCGGCACTGGTGCCAGCGGGCAACATCAGCACGACGTCTTCGATTAAATCTCGTAATTCGCGTGGTACTTCTTCATAAACTTCCAGTGCACCCGCGTTCACAATCCCCATGGTCATGCCTTTTTTAATGGCGTGATAGAGGAAAACGGCGTGGATGGCTTCGCGCACCTTATTATTGCCACGGAAGGAGAAGGACACATTTGATACGCCGCCGCTCACCTTGGCATGGGGCAGGTTCTGGTGAATCCAGCCGGTGGCTTCGATAAAGTCGAGGCCGTAGCGGGCGTGTTCTTCAATGCCCGTGGCCACGGCAAAGATATTCGGGTCGAAAATAATGTCGGCCGGGTCCATGCCTACTTCATCGACCAGAATGCGGTAGCTCTTTTCGCAGATTTCTACTTTGCGTGCATAGGTATCGGCCTGACCCACCTCATCGAAAGCCATCACAATCACGGCTGCACCGTAGTCTTTAACTAAGCGGGCGTGGTGTTTAAAGGCTTCAACGCCTTCTTTCATCGAGATCGAGTTAACAATGCACTTGCCCTGCACGCACTTCAAGCCGGCTTCGATTACATCCCACTTGGAGGAGTCGATCATGATTGGCACGCGCGAGATATCCGGCTCGGCGGCGATCAGGTTCAGGAAGGTGACCATGGCCTTATGGGCGTCCAGCATGCCCTCGTCCATATTGATGTCGATGACTTGTGCGCCGTTTTCTACCTGCTGACGCGCCACCACTAAGGCTTGCGCGTAATCGCCGTTTAAAATTAAGCGGGCAAAGGCTTTGGAGCCGGTGACGTTGGTGCGCTCACCCACGTTTACAAATAAATCGTTGTCGCCAATATTAAATGGCTCGAGGCCAGAGAGGCGGCATTTGGCCTCGATCTCAGGCAGGGCGCGTGGCGGCAGATCTTTGACTGCCGCATACATAGCGGCGATGTGTGCTGGCGTGGTGCCGCAGCAGCCGCCCACAATATTGATCAGGCCCGATTCGGCCCATTCTTTGATCGATTCGGCCATCATGGCCGGGTCTAAATCGTAGCCACCAAAAGCATTTGGTAAGCCCGCATTGGCATGGACTGAAACAAAGCTTTCAGAAATGCGGCTCATTTCTTCCACATACTGACGTAACAAATCCGGCCCCAGCGCGCAGTTCAGCCCGTAGCTGATGGCGTCGGCGTGGCGCAGGCTGTTGTAAAACGCTTCGGTGGTCTGGCCGGTTAAGGTGCGGCCGGATTGATCGGTAATCGTGCCGGAAACCATAACCGGCAGCTGATCTTCTTTGGCGATATTATTTTTGCGGAAATACTGTTTAATCGCGAACACAGCAGCTTTGGCGTTCAGCGTGTCGAAAATCGTTTCCACCAGCAGGATATCGGCTCCGCCTTTCACCAGGCCATCAATCGCCTCCAGATAGCTTTCAACCAGCGCATCAAAGGTGACATTGCGATAGCCCGGATCGTTTACATCGGGGCTGATCGAGCAGGTGCGGTTGGTTGGGCCTAATACCCCGGCGCAGTAGCGCGGCTTGTTGGGGGTTTTTGCGGTTTGCGCCACGCATAAATCTTTTACCAGCCTGGCAGCGGCAAAATTAAGCTCCCAAACCAGGCTTTCCATCTCGTAATCGGCCATGGCGATCGAGGTGCCGTTAAAGCTATTGGTCTCGATAATATCCGCGCCCGCATCCAGATAGGCCTGATGGATTTCGCTGATAATCTGTGGCTGGCTCAGCACCAGCAGATCGTTATTGCCCTTTACATCACAGTGCCAGCCGGCAAAGCGCTCCCCGCGGTAATCGGCTTCTTGCAAATCGTAAGCCTGAATCATCGTACCCATGCCGCCGTCTAAAATCAGAATGCGCTGTTTGAGCTGGTTGTGTAGTTCTGAATAAAGACTCTGGTGGCGGGTCATAAGCGTATCCAATCTGGGCTTAATACAAAGCTGGCAATTTTACCATGGTAAGGCCAGGTTTTTGGCCTGCCCGGGAGGGCTTTTACGTGATGATGGGCTTTTTACACTTTTTAAGGTTCTTGCCGTGGGTCTGCTTATTAATTTGCATTTGGCCTGCGTAATTTCAATTAATTCCGGTGCGGTAAGCTTGCACTCGCGCTATGGTTTGTCTTTTGCTTGTTTGTTTTTAGCTGGATTATTTTGTCAGCTTTCTCTACTCAAAGGAAAAGTGATGCAAACTCAGGTGATTCGTATCCATCAGCATGGTGATAGCAGCGTTATGCAGCTTGAAACTTCCTCAGTAGCAGCGCCTCAGGCAGGGGAGGTCTTGCTGAAACAAACTGCAATTGGCGTTAATTTTATTGATACTTATCATCGCTCGGGCTTATATCCGCTCAGCCTGCCTTCTGGTTTAGGTGTTGAAGCGTGCGGTGTGGTCGAGGCGATTGGTGCGGGTGTGACTGAATTTAAGCCTGGTGACAGGGTAGCTTATGCAGGCGGCGCGCCGGGGGCTTACGCCGCGCACCGGGTGATGCCTGCAGAAAAACTGGTGTTTGTTCCGGCCGGGGTGAGTGATGAGATTGCAGCAGGAACTCTGCTGCGGGGAATGACTGCACAATATTTGCTTAAGAAAACTTTTCCTGTGCATGTAGGGCAAACCATTTTATTTCATGCTGCTGCCGGTGGGGTAGGGCAGCTGGCCTGCCAGTGGGCGCGGGAGCTGGGCGCGACTGTGATTGGTACGGTGGGTTCTGAAGAAAAAGCAAAGATTGCGGGCGCCTATTGCGATCATATTATTGGTTACGAGCACTTTTCTGAGCAAGTGCGTGAAATAACAGGTGGCAAGGGCGTTTCTGTGGTGTATGACGGAGTAGGGGCGGATACTTTTGCTGGATCACTGGATTGCCTGGCCGTACGCGGCATGCTGGTGAGTTTTGGAAATGCATCCGGGCCTGTACCTGCTTTTGAGCCCGCCATTCTGGCTCAAAAAGGTTCGCTTTTCTTTACACGTCCTACACTGGGACATTACACCTCAACAAGAGCCGAACTGGTGAATACAGCAGCAGATTATTTCCATGCCGTGCGTCGTGGCTTACTGAAGCCGGAAGTTGGCCAGAGCTACGCATTAGCCGATGCCGCACAGGCTCATCAGGATTTAGCGCTGCGTAAAACGCAAGGCTCTACCTTATTACGGCCTTAAACAATGTCATACCGCCCGCACATTATTTATCTGCATGGATTTTTATCCAGCCCCCTATCCCAAAAAGCGCAGGAAATGGCCGCATGGATGAGTGAGCAGGGCTTGCAGGATTATTTTCATTGCCCGCAGCTGCCTATGGATCCCAATGCTGCGGGGGTGATGCTTCAGGGTTTGTTTTTTCATTTAGCAAACGAAGATGTTTGTGTGGTTGGCAGCTCTTTGGGTGGATTTTTTGCTACATGGGCCGCAGAAACCTTTGCGTGCAAGGCGGTATTGATTAATCCTGCGGTAAGACCTTATGAAAGAATTAATGAATATTTAGGCCCGCAGCGTAATTATCAAACCGGTGAAATACATATCATCGATATTCGTTTTGCGGACCAGCTCAAAGAGTTTGAGCGTCAGCCAAGCCAGCCAAACCGGTACTGGCTGCTGACTCAGACGGGTGATGAGGTGCTGGATTATCAGGCCGGAGTGAACTATTACTCTGCTTGTCGTCAAACGATCATCAAAGGGGGCGATCATGGTTTTGCAGATTTTCAGCAGTGGCTGCCCGAAATATGGGGCTTTGCCCAGGGCAAAGAAAACTGCATAGGGTGATGGCTTGCATGGCTGGGTTTTAACAATATTGAGTGTTTTTAAGGCGGAATGCTCCGCCTGATGTCTGAGATTTTTGCTTAAGGATTAAAGCATGACTCCACAAAGTGGAATTCTTCCTCCCGCCAACGGGCACGCGCTATTTACTTTATTCCGGCGGCGTTTGGGCAGGCGTGCTGATGCACGCTTAAAAGCGCTTCTGGCCAGTGTTTCAGACCGGATTATTCATTTACAGGGTGAAGACCCGCAAGCCAGCGGAGTGATTGCTTTTGGCCCTCATGTCTGGCCGGAGCTTTACAGCAGTAAGCCGGCTTTGCTGCGTGATTTTCCTTCCATATCAGGCGCCATTCACCCCGCTCCGGCCAGTGAGGTTGATGTACTGCTTCATTTGCGCGGTGAGCGCTATGATTTGCTGCACGAGTTTGCTGATCAGCTGAGTGCTGAAATGTCAGAATGGCTGGATGTGATCGAAACCGTGCATGGTTTTCGCTACCGGGATGCCCGTGATTTAACCGGCTTTGTGGATGGTACTGAAAACCCGGTTGGTGAAGAGCGGGCAGAAGTGGCCCTCCTGGCTGATGGTGATTGGGCGGGCGGCAGTTATATTCATTTGCAGCGCTATGTGCACCGTATGGAGCAATGGAAAAAACTCCCGGTGCGCCAGCAGGAAGCTGTGATTGGACGCACTAAAGACACGAATGAAGAATTACCGGATGAAGACAGGCCGCATACAGCGCATATCAGCCGGGTGATTATTGAAGAAGACGGCGAAGAGCTGGCGATGCTCAGGCATTCAATGCCCTATGGCTCACCAGGTGGCGACAAAGGGCTGTATTTTATTTCTTACTGTAAAACACCTGTTGTGTTTGAAAAAATGCTGACCAGAATGGTGGCCCCCACATCAGATGGCAGAGTTGACCATATGCTCAATTTTACTCGTGCTGTGACGGGGGCTGCATTTTTTGCCCCAAGTATTGAGCAGCTGAAGCAGTTACAAAAATAAAAAGCAGGCGGCTTATGTGGGGTTTTTTCACCGCATATAGTCGCTGTAGCTTGCATTTTAAGCGGTGTTGCGGCTTAACTTGCTTTTTGCTGGCATCTTTTGCATGGACCAAGCAAAACCCTGTTCAGGAAACCCCCGATTGCTGTAAAAAATGAACACGATCACATTGCATAAACACATTCGAGGGGAGTTTTGTTTATGCAATTCGTTCAGAAATCGGCAGCTTTATCTGCGGCCCTTGCTTTAGCGCTGACAGCTTGTGGCCAAAAGCCAGAAAGCAACACCGCTGCATCTGCCCCAGCGCCCGCTGTAGCTGCTGCTGGTGATTCTTCGGTCGTCAAAATTGGTTTTGCTGCACCGCTTACAGGGCCACAAGCGCATTACGGCAAGGGCTACCAAAATGGTGTGCAGCTGGCCATTGACGATGTAAACGAAACAAAACCGACTCTGGATGGTAAGGCTGTTAAATTTGAGCTGGTGGCCGAAGACGATATGGCCGATCCAAAAACAGCGACTCAGGTTGCTGAGAAATTTGTAGATGCAAAGGTTGCAGGGATTATCGGCCACTTTAATTCTGGCTGTGCCATTCCGGCTTCTAAGATTTACTCCGATGCGGGCCTGCCGCAAATTGCCATGGCCACCGCGCCTGCTTATACCGCTCAAGGCTTTAAAACCACATTCCGCTCGCTGACTTCTGACTCTCAGCTTGGCTCGGTCATTGGTAAATATACAGTAGAAAAACTTGGCGCTAAGAAGATTGCCATCATTGATGACCGCTCTGCTTACGGCCAGGGCCTCGCTGATGAATTTGAAAAAGCAGCCAAAGCCGCAGGCGCTGAAATCGTTAAACGTGAATTTACCAGCGATAAAGAAACCGATTTCACTTCGATTCTGACCTCCATCAAGGGTGCTAAGCCAGACGTGATCTTCTACGGTGGCACCGATGCACAATCCGGCCCGATGGCCCGTCAAAAGAAACGTTTAGCTATTGCAGCTCCCATTGTTTCAGGTGAAATGACCCGCTCAGATACCTTCCTGAAATTAGCTGGCCCGGATGCTGAAGGCACGATTGCTGCGCTTGCAGGCCAGCCATTAGATTTAATGCCAGGCGGTAAAGATTTTGCCGCCCGTTATAAAGCCAAGTACGGCGAGCTGGAAATTTACACTCCGTACGGCTACGACTCTACCCGCCTGATGCTGGCCGCAATGCAGGCAGCTGGCTCGGCCAGCCCTGCTAAATACCTGCCTGTGCTGGCTAAAATCAAGCACAGTGGTGTGACATCAAGCAATATCAGCTTTGACGATAAAGGCGATTTGCAAGACGGCAGCCTGACGGTCTACAAAGTAAAAGGTGGCAAGTGGGAAGTATTGGAAACACTTGGCGGTAAGTAAGATTACGCCAGCCTGCTTGCAGGCTGGCTTGCAAGACTCTCTCTTCGTGCAAACTGGTCCGCTGGTTTGCATTTTTTTATGCTTGTACACCACCAGTCGAAATGAGCCTCAGGCAAAATCCAAATCTGCACCCCGGTGAAAAGGGAGAATACGAAGGGCTAAGCAGAAAATTATGAACAAGGTTTTCTCCGTGCCACTTCGTGTCACGGTGTTCTCTGTGGTTTAAGATTTGGGTTTTCTCAGGAGTATCGCTTTGAATGATAAAACCCCTGAGCAGCAGTGGCAGTGGCTGCAGAGCGGGCCGGGTTTGGCAGCTTTAAGCGAGGCTTGCCCACAGGATTGGCTGTTGGTGCGTGATGAGCTGGCGGCGGTTTTTGCGCGGCGCAATCCGGCTGAGCTGAAGCAATTGGTTGAACGCTCTTCACAGAGAATGAAACCCGATGCGAGGTTTTTATCGGGCGAGCGAAATGGCCGTGCTTTTGCAGATTTTGTCCGTGCTCAAATTCGCCAGCGTATGACGGAACTCGCCCTGCGCCAATATGCTTTTTCTGCTGCTACAGGCGTATATCAGGGCAAAGTAAGGTTTAATTTCTTTAATGGTTTTCTGGCGCAAAAATTATTATTTGAGCATGATTTAGTCAGAAAACCGGTGTCGATGCGGGCATTTAAGTGCATCTGGCCGCTTTTATGGCAAAAGCGGCTTTTGATGCCGCTGGTAGAAAAACGTGGGATTTATTGTTTTTACAGCCGAGGGCTGATTGCAGGATTAGCCCGGATCATCGGCCAGCGCAGTTGCTTGGAAATTGCGGCAGGAGACGGCACGCTCAGCCGGTTTTTAAGTGATGAAGGCGTGGATATCACCGCCAGCGACGATTTTAGCTGGGGAAAAGTGCTGCAATATCCCGAATCTGTACAGCGCCTGGATGCTGCCGCCGCCATTGCCCGATTTAATCCACAGGTGGTGATTTGCTCTTGGCCGCCATCGGGAAATCGTTTTGAAAAACAGATCTTTCGCACCCGCAGCGTAGAAACTTATATCGTATTGGGCAGCCATTCACGCTTTATTACCAGCAATTGGGCCGATTATGAAGCACAAACGGCGTTTGACTGGCAGGAAGACGCCGTACTCAGCAAGCTGGTTCTGCCGCCTGAGTTAAAAGCCGGGGTATGGATATTTCAGCGTAAAAGTGCCTGAGCGTTTATCAGAGCGTTCCGCGCTTTGCAAAAGCGGTGGTGAATACAAAGCAACTCCATCGCCTGCTTAAATCTTTAATTTGCTGACGCTCTCTTGCAAACGAGATGCTACATGTTGCAGCTCTTCAGAGGCGTGCA
Organism: Iodobacter violaceini; assembly: GCF_011601265.1. GTDB lineage: Bacteria > Pseudomonadota > Gammaproteobacteria > Burkholderiales > Chitinibacteraceae > Iodobacter > Iodobacter violaceini. Next base: position 106,854 of record NZ_JAAOLX010000006.1, on the reverse strand, counting down.
GGCCTTTTTCGGTGTAGGCGCGGCTGCCATCTGCTTCCCTGGCAATCGCCTCAACGTGCATCGCCACATGTTCGCTGGCGGTGCGCTGCTCTACCAGGGTATCGCTGATTGAGCGTAATTGCCCAACCACACCACTCATTTGCTCGCGCATGGTGTTTACTGACGCGCTGATTTTTTGCGACATATTGCTGTTTCGTTCTACCTCGGCCACGCTGTGGTTCATGCTGCTGACGGCATCTTGTGTGGCGTGCTGAACCTTGCCGAGAACACCAACAATTTCAGCTGAAGAGCTGGAAGTTCTTTCGGCCAGCTTGCGTACTTCATCTGCAACAACGGCAAAGCCCCGTCCTTGCTCTCCTGCCCTTGCGGCTTCAATAGCAGCGTTAAGCGCAAGCAAATTGGTTTGGTCGGCAATTTCACGGATCACGCCCACCAATGATGATATGCGCGTGGATTCGGTACTCAGGTGATTAATGCTGCTGGATACGGTGTTAATGCTGTCGGCAATTTGCTGCATCTGGCCAAATGCCGAGTCCACTTCTGCTACGCTTTGAATTGCCTGAGCTTCAGATTTTGTCCCAAGCTCCAGTGCATTGGTGGCATAAGATGCACTCTCCGCGATGCTGGTGGATAACTGTTCCACCGCACTGGAAACCATTTGAGTTGTTTCACTTTGCCGCACCGCCATATCGGCAATGCTGGCCACTGTTTTGGCGTATTCAATAGCGATATCGCCCAATAATGTAGTGGCGATTTGCGTTTCGGCCACCATGCTTCGCAAATCGCTTTGCATGCTATCAATGGCTTGCAGCAGGCTGCCCTGATCTGAAGGTGGAATCGGCACGGCCAGATTACCCGCAGCAATCAGCTTGACCAGGGCGACAACCGTATTGGGATCGCTGCCAAGCTGCATACTGAGTGCCCGATAAAATGCCCAGCCGAGCAAAATGGTGAGTATCAGTGCGGCAATCGCCGCGCCCACATAATTGTTGCGCTGGCTGGTGAGGCCATCAACCCGTATTTGCAAAAGCTTATTGAGCGCCGCTTGCAGGTCTTTATTCAGCTCTGCCTGAGCATTGCTGCCCTGCGAGTGTTGCTGTAACAGAGCCGGCAATGTTTCAGCGTTCAGATTTTCTAATGCCTCCGGGCTAAGCTGGCTTTGCAGCTTGTTGTACTGGCTGCTCATGGTATTTAAATGATCATCAAAACGCTTATTCATTTCTGCGTTGTAACTGCCAACACGAATTAGATTTCCGGTAATCAAGCTAAGGTTTTGCTGGGCAAGCGGCCTTAGTTCGATAAGGCGGGTGGCCTGGTCGGCATTTTCTGTTTTGAGGGTAATGGCTCCTCGCGCCATATGTTCACCCAGTAAATCCTGATAGGCAGGTAAGCGAAAGCAAACGCTATCCATCAGGTAATAGGTGTCAATATCCGGATCAAGGGTGAGGTTGGATTGATCGCAAGCGTCAGATATATGTTGGGTAATCAGGCTGGATATTGTGGCGTAGCTTTGCTCAGCGCTTTTGGGATCTGTAGCATTTTGTTTGCGAAATTCTTCCCATCCCTGGCGTAAAGCGCTTCTTTGCTTATCAAAGCTTAAATCCTGAGCTAACTGGCTTTGCTCCGCACTACCCAGTGTTTTTTCAAACTCACCAATCCACGCGCTGTCATTGCCTGGCTGCCCTGCTGCTTTGGCTGCCCGCAGAGTTTGCAGGCTGGTTTGCAAACTCAGCCATGGCTGAATATAGGCCATGCCTTGCTGCTCGCGGGCAGAGAAAAGATGGTTGGTTTCGGTCACTTTATAAAGTGAGTAGCCCAGAAAACAAATGCCAATTGCGATTACAAGGCCCATTACGGCGAATCGGGCAGGGTAGCTGAGTGAGCGCATGAATCGTATTAAGTAGTTCATTAGCATGCCACCGTTGATTCAGAACTAGCACATTAGGCTTGATTGGGCTTTTCTTTATCTTTATTTTCTTAATAGCCAGCTAAAAGGATTATTGGCTTTATTTAATATTCATCTATTATGAATCAAGGACAGCTAAAGGCTAAGATTATGTATAAGCCATGTATCTTTTTATTTCTGGTCAGCTTTGCACATGCGGAAGTGATTGATCTTCATTTAATGAACCGGCGTGATCAACAGCAGCAGTATTATCATCGTTTATTACAGGAATCATTACAGGCAGAAGGGCATAAGGTCAATGTCATTTCAGAGCCGGAAATGCCTGTGGCTCGTGTCAATAAGCTATTAGAGGGCGGTGATTTATCTGTACACTGGTTTTTACAAACAGCAGAGCGGGATAAGCGTTTCTTACGCGTTGATATTCCTTTAAGCTTTGGCCTGATTGGCCAGCGTTTATTGCTGATTAAAAAAGGGCAATCTGCAGCCTATTCCAGAGTGAAAACACTGGCAGATTTGCAGGCTATGAATAAACGCGCTGGTATGGCTCAGGGCTGGTTTGATGTGATGGTCTGGAAAGAAAACCAATTGCCTGTGTATGAGCAAATTGGTGATTGGCAAGTCTTGTTTAAGCTTTTGGCGGCAGGTAACCGGGATGTCGATTATTTTCCGCGTGGTGCGATAGAGATTCTGGATGATTTGGCTGCACATCCGGATTTAGAGATTGAGCCTGATTTGCTGTTAAGTTACGAGCGCGATTTTGTTTTTTATGTTTCCCCGCGCTATCCCCAGCTCAGAAATCAGATTGAAAAAGCATTACAGGCGGCGCTGGCAAGTGGTTTGCAACGCCGCCTTTTCGATCAGTTGCTTTTCCCTAAAGTAAAGCAACTTAATTTAAATAAAAGAACAGTTATTAATTTAAATACTTCCAGTAAATATTAATTCATTAAGTGTGCCAGTTTAGCGGCAGCGTAATTTTTTGCGGCCAGATATCCTGTCTGATAGAGCCTGTCCATATTGCTTCTGGACCAGTCAAATACATCCGGCAGATCTTTTTCTGCAATAGCATCAATTAAGGGTACTTTATGCAGGGTAATGCCGTCGCTATGCAGGGCTTCAAATAATTTAATATCGTCCCGGGCAATTTCTACCAGCGGGGTAATGATAGACATCACCCATGCATCATATAAATCTTTGGGTTTGCGGAGTAATTTTTCCGCACCCAGCAAATCAAAAACAATGATTTCTTCTAATTCAGGGTGATTTTTGCGCAGGTCTTTAAAGTTAAGGCAGTCAATTGCTGCGCCTTCGATATAAAAATCGCCATTGATTTCGGTAGGCGGATAAAGATAGGGAAAAGACAATGCGGCTTGTAAATGCTTTAAATCAATTTGCCTGCGCGGCCAGTTTTCCATTTGATGCTGGCTCAGGTTATAGGCATTAAGCCAGAAATGGGCATCGCTGTTTTTCAGTGCTTCAAAATCAATTATTTGTTCGGCAAAGGGTACATGAGCACAGAGGCCCAGTGAATCGCTGCTTAAATCACTGGGGCTGGCGCTGGCTAAGGCCAGAGCAGCTCCGTCTTTTAATGTTTGCGCCCAGGGATTGCTGGCTGGCCATTGCTGCATCATTTGCAGTAATGGATTGGCCGCCAGCGCCTGGCGGTAGGCCCCGGCCATGGGGCCAGGCTTATGAAAAACTTTAAAGTTCACCGGGAAAGCGCGATAGATAAAATCTGCCACGCCCATTTCTTTCAGGCCGCGCAGTGTGCTTACAACATCGCCGTTCTTCGGAGCAATATACATCAGGCCAAGCAGTGCCCCGGCCCCCGCTGTAGAGATAACATCCACCTTTACCCCAAGTTCGTGAAAGGCTTCTAAGGCCCCTGCGATCAGGGTGGAGTTGGGTGCACCCCCACTAATAATTAATGCTGTACGCGCCATGGCTTTCCCCAATAAATAGTTTGCTTACGCATAAACAATACTCCGCTTTGTTGCACTGCGTTATCTCATTTAAGCTAGCAGTAGTATGCACTTTCTTTGCCAGTGTGCAGATTTTTATCTGCTAGAACACAGTAAGGCCATGCTTAAGGCGAAGGAGTTTTATCATGAAGAACGAGAGTCCGCGTGGGAAGGTGAGTATTTTGTCCCGGGTTGATTTTATTCGTGTTGCATCTGCACAGTTAAGCGATGCAGTTTTGTTTCTGACTTACGATACAACGGATGAGCGAACGACTAAATCACGGGGGGCTTTGATCGATTATTTGAGTGATGCGGGCATGATTACGGTGGCGCAGGCGCTGGAAGAGCATCATTCTATTGTGATGTTTGAGCTTGCCAGTGATGCGGTGCGTGCATGGCAGCAAATTAATGATCACAGCCATGCGGTCGCTGCACATGTGTTCTGGCATGGCCTGCAGGATGATGCCGTGCATTCTGCTGTGATTGCGGCAAAGCCCAGGGAAGTAAGCCCTTTGGCGCATCATTAAATAAAAAAGCCCGGAAGATTTCCGGGCTTTTGTTTTACATCAGGTGAGTACTTACCACTTCATTTCGCCTTTGTTGACCTTTGCGCCAATTTCCAGCGCCATGCCAAGGCCGGCATCCGGATAGCGTTTTTTCATGGCCGCAATCAGCGCTGCAGAGTCTTTGGCTTTTGCCAGCTCAAGATCGTAGGCTTTCAGGTAGTCACGGTTGTATTGCAGATGCTCAACAGTGAACGTTGTACCGGCTTTAAAGTGGCCTGGAACAACCACTTCAGGCTTCAGGCTTTCCATTTTATCAATCACTTTCAGCCATTGTGCGCGCTTGGATACAGATGCATCGTCCGCAGTCCACAGGTGGAAGTTACCAAATACAGATACGCCGCCAGCGATGGTTTTGATCGATGGAATCCATACAAAACTGTGCTCTGCATTATCGTCATCCAGACCAACTACTTCTAATTTTTCACCATCCACAGTCAGTGTGTTGCCTGATAACAGCGCAGGAACAACCGGGTGCTTAGGAGCGTTTGTTCCTAAGATCGGGCCCCAGTAAGCCATTTTCTTTGGCAGTGTTTGCTTGATGTGAGCCACTGTGGGGGCGCTGGCTACAATTTTTACGCCAGGGAAAGCCTGTGTGATCACTTCAAGGCCGAAGTAATAATCAGGGTCACCGTGGCTGATATACACAGTGGTTAGTTTCTTGCCGCTGGCCAGAATATTGGCAACAACACGGTGGGCATCAGCGAGGGTAAATTGTGCATCAATCAGGATGGCTTCGGTCTTACCTGTTACCAGAGTAGAGGCCACACCAAAGGTGCTTGGATCAGGATTTGCATAAACTTCAAGTTTTAAAGGCGCTTCAGCGGCCTGAGCAGCGGCGATCAGGCCAAAAGACAGAGCAAGTGTGGATAAAACAGCAGCAGGTTTAAGCATGATTTGTTTCCTTGAATGTGTTTGGTTTTGCAATGGACGCTAGATTAGTTGTATACCGGGCACAGAAAAAGCCCAAATCAGGCGTTAGTTTGTTGCATAATTCGAGCAGATGATCAATCTGCAAAAGGAGCAGCACATGCTGTTACCAGGATGATGGACAGGCTGACCGCAATGCGGGTGTTTATTGAGGTAGTGGATCAGGGAAGCTTGACGGCTGCTGCAGATAAACTGGATATGTCGCGGGCCATGGTTTCCCGCTATCTGGCTGAGCTGGAAGCGTGGCTGGGGGTGAGATTATTGCACCGCTCCACCCGCAGCACAGGCCTGAGCAGCGCAGGGCAGGATGCTTTGCCGCGATGCAGGCAAATGCTGGAGCTGGCTGATGATGTGCAGGGAATCACGCATAATCTGAACGCGGCGCCACATGGTTTGATTCGTGTGGCGAGCAGCAATTCCTTTGCTCAATCGCATTTAGCGGCTGCTGCAGCGGCTTTTGTTACACAGTACCCGGATACCCAGGTCGAGCTGATTGTGGGCGACAGAAGCATCAATCTGGTCGAGGAGCGGATTGATTTAGCGATTCGGATTACCAACGATGTTGATCCCAATCTGATCGCCAGAAAATTAAGCATTTGCAGGTCTGTTGTGTGTGCCACACCGGCCTACCTGGCAAAGCACGGCACTCCCCTGCATCCGGAAGACTTATTGCAGCATCAATGCTTAAGCCATGCTTTTTTTGGCAGAAATGGCTGGCGCTTTACTAAAAATGGCGAGCCTTTTTTGGTGAATGTGACCGGGGCGATTAGCGCGAATGATGCAAATGTAATTTTACAAGCGGCTCTGGCTGGGGCGGGTATTGCGCATCAGCCCACTTTCAGCGCAGCACCCTATATAGAATCGGGTGAGCTGGTTCATTTACTGCCGGATTATCAGTCTGATGAGCTGGGGATTTATGGGCTGTATACCTCAAGACGGCATATGCCCAATATTTTGCGCAGCCTTTTAGATTTTCTGGCCGGGCGCTTTGGCAGCAAGCCAGGCTGGGATCAGTTTTTGCAATAGCTTTGTATTAAGCCTGTTCCTGAAAGCCTTGCTTTGCAGCGTCCTGGCCTAAATCCAGATAGCGTGGCCCGCCGGGCAGGTTGAGCAGTTGCAAGCTCATATCGCCCAGCAGCTTCAGCAGTGATTTGCCATCTTCTCCCTGCTTGAGCAATTGAAATGGCTGGCGCTCAGGCTTGCTGCTTAAGCGTTTCAACAGGTTTTCTGCGGTGTCTGCAAATTGTGTGTTCAGATTGCCTGCGGGGGTATTTGTGGGTTTAGTTTCGGCGGCAGGCTGGATGCTGCTGGCGCTGGCCCCTTCAATAATAGATTGATAACGAACGTCAATCTCAAAATCAAACTGGCGGCCATCAGCGGTAAATAGCTTACCCTTACCATTAAAGTGGCTGGCGTCTTCCAGTCTGAAGCCCGCTGCGGCACCTTCAGCGCTTTGCTGAGCTGCAGCGGCAAAGTTGGATGAGCTGCTTAACTCGGCCTGATCAAACTGAAAAGTCATGCCTTTGGCTGCGTCGCCAAAAAGCTGTTGGGCAAAACCTTGCATTAGATTTTGTGCTAAATCGGTGGTGGCTTTGCCTAAATTTTCGGCACGGCTTGCCAGCGCATCGCTGCTTTTTTGTACTGTGGTTTCAGGTTTAATGGCCTGCGTGCGGGCGATGCTGCTTTCTGCGGAAGACGTATAAGGATTCGGGATTGTGCGATTATTCAGCAGAGAGAGCGGGTTCATGGCCAGGTGCTCAAAAGTTGTTTATTACTTATCGGCTGAGTTTTGGTTTTTCTTGAGGGGCAGCAAGCCCTTCAAAGTATTTTTTTCCCATTCAGGCTGAAACCTGCCTGCTGGAATGGCCGGCCAGTACTCCGCTCTATTTTTAGGAAGCTTTGCATGCTGAAATCGCTTAATCCGGAACGCCGTACACAGGCCATGCTTCTGGTCTTAATGCTGGTGATGTTTACCTCTATCGCAGATTTTATGATTCTGATGCCGCTTGCTCCCGATTTAATGCGCGAGATGCATATTGATACGGCACGGTTTGGGTTTTTAGTTTCAGCGTATTCGCTGGCAGCAGGCGTGGCCTCATTATTGGCGGCATCTTTAGCAGATCGCTTTGACCGGCGGCAGGCTTTGCTGGTGTGTTACGCAGGCTTGGTGCTGGCAACGATGGCATGCTCGGCGGCGACAGGTTTTTATAGTTTATTAGCGGCCCGTGGCCTGGCAGGTATTTTTGGCGGAGTGATTGGCTCGATTATTTTTGCCATCGTGGGGGATTTAATTCCGCCAGAGCGCCGGGGCTGGGCAATGAGCTGGGTGATGCTGGGCTTTTCTATATCCGCAGTGGCGGGCGTGCCGCTGGGCTTATTTATTGCTGCACACTCTAACTGGCGCATGCCTTTTGTGGCGCTGTCGGCGATGTGTGTTCTGGTATGGATCGGTGTCTGGTATTTACTGCCCGCCGTTAAAGGCCATTTAACAAAGGAACCCCAGGGTTTGCTTGCCGGATATAAAGAGTTATTTGCTGATATTAATCACTGGTGGGCTTGCGGTGTAACTGCCCTGCTGACTTTATCGGGTTTTTGCGTGATTCCCTATATCGCATCCACCATGGTCAGTAATTCCGGCTTAACGACGCATGAGCTGGTTTATATGTATTTATTGGGGGGCGTGGCTACTTTATTTTCAAGGCCGTTTATAGGCGGATTGATTGATCGCTATTCGCCCACACGTATTCTTGGCTATCTGGTGATTGCAAGTTTTGTGCCGCTGATTTTGGTTACGCAAACATTTGCTTTAGCGCTGGCATGGCAGCTGTTGTTTTCCACACTATTTTTTGTTTTTGTAAGCGGGCGGTTTATTCCTGCAACGGCAATGGTTACAGGGGCCACCGCACCGCAAATGCGCGGGCGTTTAATGGCGTTTAATTCAGCAACGCAAAATTTTGCCTCGGGTGTGGCCGCACTTTTGGCAGGTACGATCATGACGCAAAGCAGCAGTGGCAGAATTATTAATTTTGATTGGGTAGGCTATTTAAGCTGTGTATTTGGCTTGCTGGCCATCTGGATGGCGAAGCGGGTTAAAGCAGTTTCATAAAAAAAGGCTGATCCCGGTCAGCCTTTTTTGATTTGTCCATTGTTGTGCTGCTTTGATCAGTCGACAATGGTGACCAGGTTTCTTAAGTCTTCCTGGGTTTTTTCGCCCTTGCTCCAGCATACGCGAGCGCGGCCACCCTCAACTTTCATGACCAGCCCGTCAATTTTTTCTGAGCCATCAATCGTGGCGATGCGGTTTACACGGGTGTTGATGGCAATATTGTGTGATGCGGAAAAGAAAAAGTGATAAAGGCTGGCTAGCAGGCTGATCATGGTGTATCTCTTATGTATGTAGTATTACTACGAATTTTATAGAGTAAATTTAAGTAGTACAACTACACTTTTGTGTGATTATCTACATGGCATTGCAAAAGTGACTGTTTATAAGCCTTTGATCGAAAAGTGGTTTGATGTTTTTTTCTTTAGATGACGGCCTGGCCGAGTGTTTTTATTCTTGCTTATAGCGTGTAGTAATATTTCCCGGGAAGAATGGTATGCAGAAGATTACTTTTTTTAAGCGTTTTGTTGACGATATTCTCGCAGAACGCAAAACCATCACCATTCGTGATTCCAGCGAAGCGAATGTGCAGGCCGGTGATATTCTGGAAGTCAGCACTTTGGAAGAAGGGCTCTGGTTTTGTCGTGTGCAGGTTTTGTCGGTAACGCAGACCGATTGGGCGGATTTAACCCCCTTGCATGCCGCACAGGAGAATATGGGCTTGCCAGAATTGAAGCAGCTTATTAAAGAAATTTATCCGGGGCAGGATCATTTTTATGTGATTCAGTTTGAATTGGTAAAGTAACCATAATACTTTGGCATTTTTTATATTTTTCTTCGTTTAAAATGCCATTTTCATTGCTGTTTATTGCAAGGTTTTAATCCAGATGCTGCAAACCTTAACCGTATTTTTTGGCAATATGCTGTTGGTTTTTGGCGCTTTAATGCCCATTTTAAATCCGCCGGGTCACGCTCCTATCTTCTTAACCATGACGGCGGATTACAACTCGCAGGAGCGGACGATTCTGGCGCGGCGGGTGGGGATTTATAGTTTTATTTTGCTGCTGATCAGCATGTTTATTGGCAGCTATGTGCTGGAGTTTTTTGGTGTGTCGCTGCCTATTGTGCGTATCGGCGGTGGTTTGCTGGTGGCGACGGCGGGCTGGCAACTGATGAGCTCGGGCGATGACAGCCATAAGTCTGCAGGCATGCTGCAGGTAGGGGCCACCCGCCCCAGTAACGAAGAATTACGTGAGCGTGCCTTTTATCCGCTAACCTTTCCAATTACGGTAGGACCTGGCTCGATTACCGTAGCGATCGCTCTGGGAGCCGGCTTTAACGGCCCGGGTCTGCAGAAGTTTTCTATGCCTTTAGCCAGCCTGACCGCTGTGGCGATTACTTCTTATTCTTTGTATCTGTGCTACCGCCATGCAGAGCGCCTGCTTAAGCTATTGGGCAGCACGGGGTCGATTATTTTTCTGCGTCTGTCTGCATTTATTTTGATGTGCATCGGGATTCAGATTTTCTGGGATGGTTTTAGTGTGCTGTTTGGCGAGCTGCTGGTGCATTACTTAAAGCCTGCTTAAATGTCTGAAGCATAAAAAAGGGCATATGAAGCGCTAACTTTGCTTCATATGCCCTTTTTTTATTCGCTGAAATTAATAATGCGGTGGTACTTCATCAAATAAGGATTTCTGCGCCGGGCCGCTGGGTTCTTGCTGTTGCAGCCAGCGTAATTCATTCACTACCTGATCCATCTGCTGCTGCTGAGTGGCTACGATGCGGTTTAATTCTTCTAATAGCTCATCTTGCAGCGCCAGCTTGATTTCCAGCTCGGTAATACGGCTTTCTAAGTTCATATATTTCTCTCTGGCATATATTTCTGCAGACACAAAGCTCACAGAAAACCCCCTTTCAAATTAAAGCGTCTGATTGGGTTTTTACCGTGGGCGGCTTTTATGCTCTGTATACAGGGGTTTCTTTACCGTTTTTTAGTGCCCTGCGCCGCCGCATCACGGCTGCGGCCAAAGGTTTTTTTGCCCTTAGGTTTATCACTGCGGCGAACCACGACATTGTTTTTTTCGTGTACAAATTTCTCGCCAGGCTGCTGTGCAGGAATCAGATGTCTTGGTGTGTTACCAATCAGGTCTGCACGGCCCATGGCGATTAAGGCTTCGCGCAGGATAGGCCAGTTATCTGAATCGTGGTAGCGCAAGAAGGCCTTGTGTACCTTACGGCGATGTCCGTCACGGATCACATCTACTTTTTCCGAGCTTCTGGCCAGCTTTCTGAGCGGATTACGGCGGGTGTGCCACATGGTGGTCGCCATCGCCATCGGTGTTGGCGTAAAGGCCTGCACCTGATCGGGCTGGAAGTCGTTTTTCTTCAGCCACAAAGCAAGGTTGAGCATATCTTCATCGCTGGTGCCGGGGTGGGCGGCAATAAAGTAGGGGATCAGGCTCTGCTTTTTGCCCGCCTGCTCGGAGTAATAATCAAACATCTCGCGAAAACGCTCAAACGTGCCGATGCCAGGCTTCATCATCTTGGATAAAGGCCCTTCTTCGGTGTGTTCCGGCGCGATTTTCAAATAGCCTGAAACGTGGTGGGTGGCCAGCTCTTTCACATATTCAGGGGACTCCACCGCAATATCGTAGCGCACGCCAGAGCCAATGGTGATGCGCTTTACGCCATCAATCTTGCGGGCTTTTTTGTACAACTGAATCAGCGGCGCGTGATCGGTATTGAGGTTTTCGCAAATGCCGGGGTAAACGCAGCTTAAGCGCCTGCAGGATGATTCGATTTTCGGGTCTTTGCACGACAAGCGATACATATTGGCGGTAGGGCCGCCCAGATCGGAAATCTGCCCGGTAAAGCCCTTGGTTTTATCGCGGATGTCCACGATTTCCTGCAGGATGGATTCTTCCGAGCGGCTCTGGATAATCCGCCCTTCGTGCTCGGTAATCGAGCAGAAGGTACAGCCGCCAAAACAGCCACGCATGATATTGATGGAGAAGCGAATCATCTCCCAGGCCGGAATATGCGCTTTGCCATAGCTTGGATGCGGGTTACGCGCAAAATGCTGGCCAAAAATATAGTCCATTTCTGGCGTGCTAAGCGGAATGGGCGGCGGGTTAATCCACACATCGCGCGAGCCGTGTTGCTGCACCATCGCCCGTGCATTGCCGGGGTTGGATTCCAGATGCAGGGTGCGGCTGGCGTGGGCGTAGAGCACCGGATCAAAAGCCACGGCTTCATAGGCCGGAATACGGATTACCGTGTGCTGGCGGTCGGCTTGCTTGGCGGCGATGCGCTCGGCCTTGCTGATGATGCGAATCGCCTTGGTGTCGCTGGGTGGAGTGATATCTTTTTCTGTTTTTTCCGGCAGCATTTCGTAAGGATCGATATGCTTATCGATGCGCCCTGGGGTATCGACCGTGGTGGAATCGAGCTCCACCCAGCCTTCGGGCAGCCAGCCCTGCGGCGTCATAAAGGCGGTGCCGCGAATATCCCGCATATCTTTGAGCTTTTCGCCCGCTGCGGCGCGCTGGGCAACTTCAACCAGGGCGCGTTCGGCATTACCAAACAACAGAATATCGGCCTTGGAATAAATCAGCGCCGACTGGCGAACTTTATCGCTCCAGTAATCGTACTGAGCGATCCGGCGCAAGCTGGCTTCAATCCCGCCAATCATAATCTGCACGCCGGGATAGGCCTCGCGGCAGCGCTGGGAATAAACGGTAACCGCGCGGTCAGGCCGTTTGCCACCTATGCCACCTGCGGTATAAGCATCGTCGGAGCGGGGCTTTTTATCGGCGGTGTAGCGGTTGATCATTGAATCCATATTGCCCGCAGTCACGCCAAAAAACAGCCTTGGCTTACCCAGCGTTTTGAATTCGTCAGCGGACAACCAGTCTGGCTGACAAATAATCCCAACCCGCAGCCCCTGCGCTTCCAGCAGGCGGCCAATCAGGGCCATACCAAAGCTGGGGTGATCGATATAGGCGTCGCCCGTAATCAGAATAATGTCGCACTCGTCCCAGCCAAGTACGTCCATCTCGGCACGACTCATAGGCAGGAAGGGGGCGGGTTTGCGGGGGAAAACACCAGCGGGCAGAACAGAAATAGCAGTAGGAGCGGGATTCATGGCTTTGATGAGCAATACTAATCGCGCATTGTCGCAGATTTAGCCCCGCCGCATCAAAAAAATGCTTGTTTTTCATAAGGATATGTAAATGCTGCCTCTGAACGGCAGGCCGAAACAATGGCTTTTGCTTTTGTTGTTTTTACTGATGTGAAAGCTTAAATAGTAACGGGGAGCCTCTGCAGGCATCCCCGTTTCTTTTAAATCAATGAGATATCAGTAGCTTGAGATTACCAAGTGACTTTACCAGTGCCTACGTCATACATTGCACCTACAATTTTGATTTGCCCTTTTTCTTCCATTTCTTTTAACAGGGGGCTCATTTCACGGATTTTCTGCACACTGTTATTTACATTTTCATGCGCCACATCCTGCACAAATTCGTGGTTTTTGGAGCTGCGCTCGCCAGAGGTTTTGGTGGCTTCTACGGCAGGTTTAATTTTATCTAAGAGGCCAGTGAGATTGCCTAGTTGCACCGCATCACATGCGCCTTTTACTGCTCCGCACTGAGTGTGGCCCAGTACCACAATTACTTTGGAGCCAGCGGCTTTGGCTGCGTATTCCAGGCTGCCAAGAATATCGCTGTTGATTACATTGCCTGCCACGCGGGCTACGAATAAATCACCAATGCCCTGATCAAAAACTTGCTCTGGAGCAGAGCGCGAATCGATACAGGCTACAACGCTGGCAAAGGGATACTGGCCCAGGCCGGTTTGCATGATTTGTTTTTTATAATTACGTTTGATTGATTTTCCGGCTGCAAAGCGTTGATTGCCATTTTTTAAGATATCCAGCGCAGCATCGGGAGTGATGCTGGCTTGAATCGCCTTGCTCATGGTTTTGCCGACGGCATAAGGCTCTGGCTTGACTGTGCCGCCGTGGTCGTCTGCTGCATAGCTAAGTGAACAAGCCAGCGTTAGAGCCAGGGCGATAGGGCGAATAAACGGTAGTGATTTCATCATTTTTCCTTGAATAATTAATTGCTTTGTTTTTTTAATGCTTTATATACAGAGTGTAAAAAACACATGGGTTTTCATGTGGCATTACTCAGAATGGAATGCCGCTAAATAGTTCAAAGGCATAAGTATTTCTTATTTTATTGCAGAAATATCACATGACGATGACTGCAAACTTACTGTTTAATTGTTTTTAGCATTTACTTTCTTCTATTGCACTTGCCAACCTCTGAGCGGTTGCTTTAATGGGGGCTTTTATTGCTTGCATAAGGGGGTGAAACGTCATTGTCCGGCAGGATTTATACTCTGCAATGGGAAAGGGCAATCTATATCGCCAGGGAGCAGGTAGAATCACGCCTTGCTGCAAGCACAGCTTTTGGACAAGACTATGACAGAACATCACGAAATCAAGCCCGGCCAGTCGGTCGAACTGCTCAAAGAGCTGCATATCCTGACCCGCGACGGCAAGCTCAATCAGGACAGCCGCCGAAAGCTCAAGCAGGTTTATCACCTCTACCAGTTTATTGAGCCGCTCTTAAAAGAAGTGCAGGCGGATCATCCCGAAGTTACGCTGGTTGACCACGGCGCGGGTAAGTCTTATCTGGGCTTTATTCTTTACGATTTATTCTTTAAAGATAAGCCGGGTTCCGGCCATATTTATGGCATTGAAACGCGCGATGAGCTGGTTAAAAAATCGCAAGAATTGGCACAGCGCCTTAACTTCCCCGGCATGTCTTTTCTGAATTTATCGGTGGCAGAATCAACGAATTCTGATCTCTTGCCAGAAACCATTGATGTGGTGACTGCGCTGCACGCCTGTAATACCGCCACCGACGATGCCATTGCTTTTGCGCTTAAAAAGAAAGCCAAATTTATGGTGCTGGTGCCCTGCTGCCAGGCCGAAGTGGCAACCGTGCTGCGTAAAAACAAGGCTAAATCACTGAAGAATCCACTGGCAGAAATCTGGCGTCATCCGATTCATACCCGTGAATTTGGCAGCCAGATCACCAATGTGCTGCGTTGCCTGCAATTAGAAGCGCACGGCTATCAGGTGACGGTAACTGAGCTGGTCGGCTGGGAGCATTCGATGAAAAACGAATTAATTATCGCCCAGTATAAAAACCTGCCCCGCCGCAAACCCGCCGAGCGCCTGGCTGCCGTGCTGGCAGAGCTGGGTTTGGATGAAATGGGTGAGCGGTTTTTTACGGCGTAATCGATGGCTAAGGTGAAAAAACGTTAATACGGCTCTGTTAATAAAGCGGGCAAAAGAAGGCGTTTTTTTATTGGAGTGGCTTTAGCCGCGAAAACACCGTTGGTTCAATAAGTTCGTGGCCAAAGCCCTTGGCGCAGATTGAGGTGAGTGTTGGCTGGCGATGCTGCTGGCAAACACTTACCCCGATACAGTTGTTTATTCATGATTCAATCTCTTTGTCATAATTTGAGATTGCGGCTGAAAATGCTGAGCTTCATAAAAATCAATGGCCTGCTGATTAAAATTAAAGACTTCTAAGCGTATTTCACGGGCTTTTTTGCTTGCTGCCCATTTTTCTACGGCATTAATCAGCTCTTTACCCAGGCCTTGTCTTTGCTGTGCCTGAGAGACAAGAATAGTGCCAATTCTGCAAATAATCCGGGGCTGTAAAAGCGTGATCGCTGAGGTGTCAGTGATTTGAGCGCTTACAAATCCAGCGATTTGGCCGGAATATCTGGCGATAAACATCACCCCGTTTTCTGCCGTAATGCAGGATGCCCATAAGTCTCTGTCCCGAATCATGCCTGATGCCGGGGCAAATATTTCTGGCTGCTGCTGATGGTGTTGTGTGGCAATTTCATCGGCCAGAATGCAGATATCAGTTAAGTCTTCCAGGCTTGCCCTTTTTATATTCATTGTTTTCATTCCCATAAATTGTACTGGCGGGATTAAATTCGCTCTCTGCATCGACATCGCCATTCTTCCATTCTGGCGGCTGCAATCATCGCTGCTTTGCGCAGGCGGTGTTCAAGGCCTTCATCTGTTTCTGCTTTTGCATGGAACCCATGCCCATGATGGCGGGCATCACAGAATGCCATTGGCTTAACTAGCAGTTTGCTGATTAGTGCTTTCATAGTATCTCCAATTTGCTTTTTAAATTTGTAATTGGAGTGTATTTTGATTCATTATCTGGATAAACCCATGATAACTGGACAAACTGTTCCTCTATGAAAACAATGCCTTCGTCTGATGCGCTCCTGGTGTTTGATGCGCTTGCCCGGCTGAGAAGCTTTACTGCAGCGGCTGATGAATTGGGTTGTGCTAAAAGCTATGTAAGCCAAAATATTAAGCGGCTGGAGGCTGATTTAGGTGCCGTGCTGGTTTTACGGACCACCAGAAGGGTAACGCTGACTGAGGTTGGGCAAACACTGGCCATGCGGGCGGCTCAGTTGCGGGTACTCATGGAAGGCTTGAAAGCAGAAGTCAGCAGTATGCAGGACCAGCTGGCCGGGCCTTTGCTGATCAGCAGCCCAAGTGGCATAGGGCAGTATGTACTGGCACCGGTTCTGGCCGAGTTTGCCATTCAATATCCTGGGGTGCAGGTACATATGACTGCGCAAAATAAGCTGCAGGATATGGCAGATGAGGGGATCGATTTTTGCCTGCATTCACGCACGGTGCTGGATGACAGCATGGTGGCGCGCCCCTTGGGTTTTACGCAAAAACGCCTTTATGCATCGCCGCAGTATTTGGCCAGAGCGGCCAAATTGCAGCATCCCTGTGATTTGCAGCAACATCAGGTGTTTTGCCACGAAAGCCTGCACGAGCAGATGGGCTGGCAGCTGGAGAAAAACGGCGAAGTAGTCAGGGTAGAGCTGCGGCCTACGCTGGTGTGCAATACCTTTGGGGCGATTGCCAGCGCGGTGGAGGCGGGCTATGGCGTGGGCCTCCTGGATAATATTATTGCGGCACCCTATTTGCGCCAGGGTTTAATGCAGCCAGTATTACCGGATTGGCTGGCTACGCCTAAGCCGTATTTTCTGGTGTTTCCTTACCGGCAGCCCATGCCTAAAAAATACGAAGCATTTATTCAGTTTGCGGTGCCACGTTTGCAGGCAAAGCTGAAGGAATCGATGAGCGCTGATACGCCGGGCGGCTAAGTAATTTGGGCGTACCGGGTTTACGCGAGTTATAAACCACGCCGCTGATGATCAGGATCATGCCAATAAATTGCGGCAGGCTGGGCGACTGGCCAAGCGCGATGGCAATTAATGTTGCAAATATTGGTGCCAGATTCATAAAGATGGCCCCCTGAGCCGGGCCAATCTTGCGCAGGCCCTCATTCCACCACACAAAGGCCAGTGCGGTACAAAAGAAGGCCATGGCTGCAATAGCCAGCAAAACATTCCATGCGGGAAGCGTGTAAAAATCGTTGCTGATGCTGGCCGAAACGGCCGTCATAAAGGCTGCCCCCATCATAATGGTGACGGTGGTGGTGTGCAGGGGGGATACGCCACGGACAAAGCGTTTTGGAATCACTGAATATAAAGCCCAGCTAAAGCTGGCAATAAGAACCAGAGCATCGCCGAGGGCAAAATGTAAATCGCGAATGGCTTGCATCGAGCCGCCACTGACAACAATTGCTACGCCAAAAAAACTTAATCCCATGGCCAGTATTTGCTGGCTGTTCAGTGATTCTTTTTGAAAAAAAGCGGTGAGCAGAGCGGTAAGAATGGGGCTGAGCGCCATAATTAAGCCGGCATTAATGGCCGAGGTCAGTTGTAATCCATAAAATAAAGAAAAATTGACGCCCATAATGCCAATCACAGACATAAATAATAATGGGCGAATATTATTGCGCAACGCTTGAATATCCCATTTCTCACGCAAAGAAACAAACGCAAAAAGCATTAAGCCTGCAATGATAAACCGCCAGCTGCCAACCACCATGGGGGATAAAAATTGCACTGTATATTTGCCGATATGAAATACTGCTCCCCAGAAGAAGACAGTCAGTGTGAGTTGTAGATACGTCAGCAAATGTGGCATGGTGTGCACTGCTTTGGCTTGAAATTGCCGTCATTATTGTTGCTGATCCTTGAGATGTATTTAGCCCTGAATGGAAAACAGTTTTCTAAAAATGAAAAATACTGATTTGGATTGGAATGACTTAAAGTATTTTCTGGCTGTGGCGCGTGAAGGCGGCCTTAGCGCAGCAGCGCTTAAGCTGGGTAGCAGCGCATCAACAGTGTCCCGGCATATTTCAGCTTTGGAAAACCGCCTGGGGGTTAAGCTGTTTTTGCGGCAGCAAATTGGTTATCTGCTTACCGATCAGGGGGTGAGCATTCTGGCAAGGGTGACCGAGGTTGAAAATGCCATGTTCACCGTGGAAAGAAACAGCGACCAATTGCAATCTATTGATCAGGTCAGCGGCTTAATCAGGCTGGCTGCGGCTGAATCATTAGCCAGCTATTTAATCATGCCGCATATGCCGGAGTTTCTGACGCTTTATCCAAAAATGCAGGTAGAGCTGTTAGTGGGGGCATTACCGGCTAATTTGGCCCGGCGGGAGGCGGATGTGGCCTTGCGTTATGGTGACTCAATTGTGGTCGATAATAATCAGGATTACATCACGCATTTTGTGGGTTATGTGCATTTTGCTCCCTATTGTTTAAAGTCTTTATTGGCAGATTTGGGGCCAAATCAAGACCCGTGGCAGGCATTGCCCATTATTGAATTAAGCGATTGCTGGGCTTATTTGCCAATGGTGAAATGGTTAAAGCAGATTACCCAAAACCGTGCCCCGCTGATTAAAGGCAATACGCTGCATACTCAGTATGTGGCGGTGCGGTGCGGGCTGGGAATCACCCTGTTGCCTGAATATGTGGGCGATATTGATGAAACACTGGTCAAGCTGGATGCCCCGTCTGTTGTCCCTTCGCGCGAGCTTTGGCTGGTTTATCACCGTGATTTAAAAGCAAGCCAGCGCGTTCTTGCTATGAAAAATTTTTTAACCAAGCTTCTGGCGCAGGTTTTAGATTCATAAGTTTTAAGTTGTGCTTTGAGCCGGGGTGTTCGCCCTGGCTTTATTCTGCAGATCGTCCTTTCTTATGCTGCCTGCTCAGGCCGCCACTCCTTTTCTGTTTATTTTAGCTCTCTCAGGGCGGCTGCCGTTCTGTAAGCAAAAAGCAGCCTTTGCTCCATGTGCATTCCTTCGGAATATTCCATTGTAGTAAAAATACGAGTTACTACAAAAAAATCTGTTACAAAACTACATTGGCATACTATTTACAGTTGTTTGAAAGCAATATAAAGTAAATAAACATAGAATACTTACTTTAAATTGTCATTTAATTGTTGATGTTTGAAATTAAATTTTACATCATGAGCCGCTGATGTAGTTGCTTCGCGGCCATCGCTTTGCTCAACAGTCATACGAAGTCTCACGGCTTGATTATTCAAAGTGTATTCAGGCTGGGTTTTTGATCAACTTGAAGTCAAAGGAAAGAGCATGTCTAAGCTACAGATCAGTGTTGTCATTCCCACTTATAATCGGGCCGATTTATTACGCTACACCCTTGAATCTCTGGTTTTGCAAACGCTGGACAAGCAATTATTTGAGGTGATTGTGGTTGATGATGGCGGCTCGGATAATAGCGAAGAGGTGGTCAGGGCGTTTGCTGAGCAGCTGAATATCAAATACTTCTGGCAGGAAGACAAAGGCTTCCGGGCGGGTAAGGCACGCAATATCGGCACGGCGATTGCCGAAGGCCAATATATTGTATTTATTGATACCGGCGTGCTGCTGGGCAGTAAAACACTGGAAGTACACGCTCAGGTGCACAGCCAGTCTGAATTTCCTGTGGTGATCATTGGCTATGTTTATGGCTTTGAAGTGGATAACAGCCTGCTGGAAGAAATGTCCGCACAGATTGATTATCAAACGCCTGATGCCACCATCAATCGTCTGGCCCTGCTGGGAGCGCATGATGTTCGCCAGCAGCAATATGATGAGCTTGGGGACAACATCAGCAACTGGCCTGCGCCCTTTGATATCTTCTGGACTTGCCATGCATCAGCCGAGCGCGCGCAGCTTTTGAAAGCCGGTTTATTTGATGAATCATTTAATAGCTGGGGCGGGGAAGATGTTGATTTAGGCGTGCGTTTACATCTGAATAACAATCAGTTTTCAATGGAGCGCGAAGCCGTTTCATTCCACTGGCCGCATAAAAAAGAAGTGGATGATCAAAAAGAGCAATCAGAAATCGCCGCTTTACGTATTCATCAAAAGTATCAGCTGTGGTCAACCAGCTTTTATGGCAAAGATTTAAATGATGAAAAATACTCATTAAATAAAGTCATTAAAATTCATCGCGATTATGCGATTAAAAAAACTAAACGCGCCCAATTGCTTGAAACCGAGGGGGCATAAAATGCCTTGCGAATATCAGAATATTTATCTTATTCCGCCAGAATTAGCAGGCAGTCCCGCCGACAATGTGCCGGAAAAACTAATCGGGCATCAGGTTAAGATAGGCCTGAATACGCACTTTTCAGGCACTCCCCGTTTGTCTTATACAAGGGTGATTGATAAAGAGCTGCTGGATGCGGATCTGGCAGAGCAGCAAATTGATGAAGCTCTGTTTGCGGGCAGCATTACGATTGGCAGCCAGTGTTATATCGAATCTGGCCATATCCCTGCATTTCATAATTTGCCGGTTAAGCTCAGTACGGTGCAGATTAATGACGGCCCTGTTGGGCAAATAAAAATTGGCGACCGGGTTGTGCTGCAGGGCGCGGCAATTTTGGCTTATCAGCGGGTAGAAATTGGCAATGACGTCATTTTTGGCCCTATGGTCACCATTATGGATAGCAGTGGCCATCCTTTACTTGGGCGCGGGCAGCCTGGTGAGGCGGCAAGAATTCGCTCGGCTCCAGTGCGTATTGGTAATGGCGTGTGGATTGGTGCGGGCGCAACGATTCTGAAAGGCGTAACAATTGGTGAGGGCGCTGTGATTGGCACACAGGCTGTTGTCAGCGAGGATGTACCGCCTTTTTGCGTGGTAACGGGCAACCCCGCCAGAGTGGTAAAGCATTTGCAAAGTGATCAAAAAGTGGATGTAAGTGCTATGGAAAAAATGCTGGCTGTATTTTAGGCTCAGGTGCAGCGGCTAAAGCCTCCTTTTATGGGGGCTTTTTTATTGAAAGGGGGACTGTTTCATTTAAGATGATCGTATTTTTACCAAGACATTGAGGAAGGCTTTCATTAGATTCATAGATTGCCTTTCTGCAGACTGATTCAGGAAGTATGTGACTTCGTTTCTATCGTATAAAAAAATATTTCTCCTCAATTTTCTAAGCTGTACGGCTTTGCACGCCGCAAATTTGCCTGATTTACCCGACGCTCAGGATAGTGGTTTGGGCAAAATTAATTGGGGAACCGATGGGGCAACCTTGGGATTTAAGACGGCAACTGAGCGTCTTACTGCAAGCATTGCTTATTCGGAATCGAATCAAACGGCTTTGAATCTGGATGCGGGCTTTGCGCTGAGCGATTATTTTGCTTTGGGCGCTAATCTGGTGGTGAGCGAGGGCTTTCAGGAAGCATTGCTCACGGGTGTTTTCAGCACGCCGGATCATTTGCGTTTAAGACTTTCTGCAGGGCAGCAGCAGGCGCAGAAGCAGTTTCAGTTTACATATGGCAGTGATGAGCTGGAGATGCGGCAGAATAATTATCTGTTAAATCTAAAAAAGAGCTGGGACAGGGGCCGTGTGTTATCAGAGCTGGGGGTCACAGTCTATGCCGCCGACCCAAGCCTGAAAAACAAAGGCCTCGCGCAGGAGAGCAGCAGCGAGCTGTATTTTGACCCGCGCATGTCCGGCACACGGCGTCAGGGGGCTGTTTACAATATCAGCCTTGCACCCAATTATTTTTCCAAGCTTGATTTTGGTTTGGGCTATCAGCGTGCTCAGGATGCAGCAGGGGCGCAGTGGGGGGAAAAAGAGCGGCAATCATTAGTGCAATACAGCCAGTATTTTGCCAACTGCATGCGCCTCAGCGGAGGTTATAACGGCAGCGAATCCAGTCGTCTGTATAACCTGGGGATTGCCAAGGATGAATGGAGTCTGACGGCTACCCATACTCTGGAGCAGGATTACGCCCAGGGCAATGTTGTGCTGCGCTACGCGATTCCCCTGTATGGGGGGGGGATGAAAAGTCGGAGTTGTGCGCATTATCAGCTTGCTTCCAAATCCTATAAGCCTGTTTTAAGCGAGGCCATTCAACGGCCATCCCCCAAATCGGTGCTGGTTTACAGCGGCCTGAGCGGCGTTGTGCCTGAGAAAAACGCGGATACCGGTGGGGTGAGCATTGATATCAGCAACCGCCAGACTATTTTGCTGTTGCAGCCGGTAAAGGCGATTATTGCACTACAAAGTGCAGATAAAGCCGTGATTCGCGAGCGTGGGGCGGAGCTATTTGTGCTTGAGGCAGGCACAATCAGGGCGATGCTGACTCGCTTTCAGCAAGCAGGCAGCTATATTCTGGATGTGCAGCAAAGTGATGGCGCGATACTGCAAATTGAGGTGGAAATAAGCAAAGCCGAAGCCGGGCAGGGAGGGGATGCTAAGCTGGTTTCGGTGAAACGCTTAAATTTCCCTACGCTTTTAGGCCTGCAGAAAGTATCGCCAGCACAGTTTGCCCGTATTCCCGTGGCCGAGCTGGCGCTGTTTAATGCGGAGCAACTGCTCTCTTTACCCCCTGCAGTGATTGCGGCAATGACAGAAGCTCAGCTGGCGGCATTAAAATTACTGCCGGTATTGAGCCCGCCACAGCTGGCCGCTCTGCCTCCCCAACGCCTGATCGCCATGAGCCCTGAGCAGCTTGGCTCGCTGTCACGGCCCCAGCTTGGTGCTTTAAATGCAGATGACGTTGTGTTCAGCCCTCAGCAACAGGCCGTTTTGCCTATGCCAGATCTGGCTGCACTGACGATGGCAAACAAAACCCTGGATGACGAGCCGTTTTTTATCCCAGCGCCTGCCAGCAATAGCAAAGGAGTGATCAGCTATTACAGCAGCCAGCCAGATGTTGCCTCTGTGGATGAAAAAACCGGCTGGGTTACGCTGCTAAAAGCAGGTGAAACGGTGATTGAAGCCAGACAAGCCGCCAAAGGAATCTATACGGCGGTCAGTGTAAAAGCACCGCTGCTTGTTCAGGCCGGTCAGGAAATTGGCCCGCTTGAATGCAGAGTGGTGAGTGAGGAATTATTTCAACCATCCCGCCCTGAATGGCAGGAGAAGCCCGCCAGTATTATTGAATAAATACGCGGGTTTCACCTGTATTGCATGAAATGCGGGGCTGCATTGTTTTTAACAGATCCAAAGGATAAACATGAAATTACTCTGTATCACCGGCGGATCCGCTGGCTTGGGCGCGGCGCTGGTCAGCTTGTATCAGGCTAAGGGCTGGCAGGTGTGTGAGTTTTCGCGCAGTGGCCAGCTTGCAGGGCATATCAGCGTTGATCTTGCGGTAGGCAATGCGGCCAGTCTGGTTGACGGGTATTTTGCTCAGCTGGCCAGCCAGGACTGGGAAGAAGTGCTGCTGATCAATAATGCCGGCATGCTCAGCCCGCTGGCCCCGGTTGCTAGGCTCAGTGATGAGGCGATTGCCACCAATCTGAGCGTGAATTTCAATGCAGCGATCCGCATTATTGCTGCGTTTATCCGCCATTTTGGCGATCTGCCTGCACGTAAAACTGTGCTGCAGGTTTCATCCGGCGCAGCGATTCGTGGCTATGGCAGCTGGTCATTATATTGCGCCAGTAAAGCAGGTTTAGAGCACTTTATCCGTGCGCTGGCGGCAGAGCAAAGTACGGCGGCGCACCCGGTGGTCTGTATTAATTTTGACCCCGGCGTGATGGATACCGCCATGCAGGCTGAAATCCGCTCGCGCACCACAGAGGAATTCCCCGATGTAGGCCGCTTTATTGCCCGCAAAGAGCAGGGCTTATTACGCCAGCCAGAAGATGTGGCGGCGGCTGTTGCAAGGCTGGTGGCTTCTGAGATTCAGGGCGGCGGGCGATATAGTGTGGAAGAGGTGTGACGGGGCGTTTGTTTGATCACAAGTTGCTGCTCTGAAATAAACAGCAAGTGATGCCCTTTGTTAGTTAGCTAATCGAAAAGATTGTGCCTTCAGTACGTTGATTTAGGAGCGGTAGCCACCGAGGGGGCCTTCCTTTCTTGAACGGCCAAGAAAGGAAGCGAAACCGCAACCTCAAAAGCACGAAGGCCTTTTCTCTGTGCAACTCCGTGTTTTGAAGGACATCCGTGGTGTCAGTTATTCACCGTATAAACCTGCCCGGTCTGTGCGCCTTCTACGCTTTTGCTGTAGGCCAGCGCTACTTTTGCGGCGGGTACGGCGTCAAAGCCGCGGAAGTAGGGCCCGTAGCTTTCAAGGGCTTCTTGTAATACGGTTGGGCTGATGCTGTTGATGCGCAGGCCGCGCGGTAATTCGATGGCGGCGGCGCGGACAAAGCCGTCGATGGCGGCGTTGACCATGCTGGCGCTGCTGCCAAAGCGAATCGGATCGCTGCTTAAAATACCACTGGTTAATGTGATCGAGCCACCGTCATTTAATACGCTTTGCGCGGCCAGCGCCAGGTTCACTTGCCCCATCAGTTTGTCGTTGATGCCGATTGCGTAATGGTCGGCGCTAAATTCGGCCAGCGGGGCAAAGTGTACATTTCCTGCTGCGGAGATCACCGCATCTACCTTGCCAACTTCTTTAAACAGAGCCGTAATGCTGGCGGCGTCTTTCAGATCAACTCTGTATTCGCCGCTGCTTCTGCCGGCGGTGATGATTTCATGGCGTGCTGCCAGTTCTGCAACAACTGCTTTGCCGATTGTGCCATTGGCACCGATAACGAGGATTTTCATAGTTTTTCTCTTTGAAGTTGGGTTTGCTAAACAGGCCCTGTGCCTTTGATTAGCGTTGATTGTGTACAGCCACTAGCATAAACAATCTTTTGTCGATGATAATTAGCCCAATAATCAAACGAGTGTTGCCATGATGGAAACAATCAGTCAGCAAGTCATTTGGGCCAATACCTTTGCCTGTGTGGCAGAGCAAGGCAGCTTTACGCTGGCGGCAGAAATTTTGGGCTGTTCTAAATCCTATGCCAGCAAGCAGGTATCGCAACTGGAAAATCTGTTGGGTGTGGATCTTTTCTTTCGCACTACACGCAAACTCAATCTCACTGAGGCGGGCAAGGTTTATCTGGCACATTGCCAATCATGGCAAGCGCAGGTTTCGGCCGCTCAGCAGGCCGTGCAGGCTATACGTGAAGAGGTGGCAGGCTTATTGCGTATCACTGTGCCAACCAGTTTTGGCGGGGTGTTTATGTCGCAGATTTTAATGGCGCTGCGCGAACAATATCCGATGTTGGAGGTCGAGCTGGATGTCAGCCGCGAGCCGCGGGATTTAGAGGCCGATGGCTATGATCTGGCGGTGCGATCCGGTTATTTGGGGCATGAGCGGCTGGTGTCCAGGCCCCTGGTTTCGGCGCAGCTTTGCCTTGTTGCTTCCCCGGCTTGTATTGCCCGCTCACCAGTGCTGGTGTCACCAGCTGATTTACTGGCCTGGCCCTGCCTTGCTAACTCTCATTTTCGCGACACTTGCCACTGGGTATTTAACCGGGGCAAGGAATTACACGCGGTGGATGTCAGGGCAGAGCTCAGAATCAGCGATTATGGTTTGCTCAGAAATCTGGCCCTGGACGGGGCCGGGGCTGCCTGCCTGCCTTATTACTTAATTGCCGGAGATTTAGCCAGCGGGCAGTTGCAAGCGCTTTTGCCCGAATACAGCCTGCCTGCGCAATCGCTGTATCTGGTTTACCCTCAGCGTTTGCCACAGCCGGCCAAGCTGCGGGCGCTGATTGATTTTCTCACTGATTGGTTTGCAAACAAGGCAGGGCATTGAGGTGCCAGGTCTGTTGTTTTGCTCGGTGTTCAGATTGGGCTTATGTGTATGCAGAACCTTTTGGCTTCAGAGGCTGCGGCTTAAAACAGCACCTCATCCAGCCGCTGGCTGAAGTCTTTGGGCTGGATTACATCGCTTCGTAAGATTTTAACCGGCAGGATGCAGCGGTCCAGCCACTGGCCGCGTTCTGCCAATACATGGCAGAGTGTGATTTCTGCTGCATCTTCAGCCTGGCTTTGTACGCCCATTTTATCGAGTTTTAAGACCTGGATTTCCAGCTTAAGATGGCTGTTGGCATCGGTCAGCGAGGTTTCAAGCAGGGCGAGCAGGGCATCTGGCTCCAGTGCGCTGCGGCAGGCGCTAAATTCTGCAGATAGTTTTTCTACTTCTTGTGTGAGTACGGCATAGCGCGGTTCGGCGGGTTTGCAATAACGCCAGCTCATGCGGACTTCATTCAGCTCGGTTTCCAGCTGGCGCTTAAATTGCTCTCTGGCTTCGATATGCCATGCTGCGTGGCTGGCCAGCAGCCTGAGCAGGCGGCTGATGAGTTTTTCTTGTAAATCCGTCATGCTGCCCGCTACCTGGCTGATTTGCTGGCCGCGGCAAACGAGTACTTGCTGGGCCACATCCTGCCTGATGTTGTCGCCGCAGACTTCCATGCCATAGCGTTGCTGTAACTGGCTTTGCATAATCAGAACAGCGTAAGCGTGATCGGCCAGCGGGTTTTGCGCAAACCAGTTTCTGACTTCTTCGGAGCGGCTGATGGTTTCCTGCACACTTTCTGCTGTACCAAAAGCCGCGTGGGTATGGGCTTCCTGGCTCCAGCTTTGGCTGGACAGCTCTACCGGCGCGGGCAATTGCATTACGATGCGTCCGCTCCATGAGTGGGCAATTGCATAGGCATTTTGCAGGCGGGCCAGATAACGGCTGGCGAGTTTAATGCGCGGATTGGCACTGTCTGCTAATGCCGTCAGCAGGGCCGGATCACAGGCAGGCGCAGCGGGTTCACGGGTAAAAACAGAGCAGAGTGCATTCCAGAGTTTCATGGGCTATCCAAATAAAGTGTACTGAGGTCGGGCTCTTCCAGCTTGCGGATTTCACGGGCAGGGTTCCCGGCTACAAAAGTGCAGCGTGGCACATCACGAGTTACTACGGCTCCTGCACCCACCACGCTGTGATCACCAATGCTGACACCGGGGCAAATAATAGCCCCTGCGCCTATCCAGACATTAGCGCCAATGCTGACGGGCTTTGCGGTAAAGGCATATCTTTGGCGTTCGGTGGGATCGACTGGGTGATTTACACTGATAATCTGAACGTGAGGGCCGATTAAGCTGTGCTCCCCTATCGTAATGGGGGCGCCACCTAAAATACTGACCCCCAGATTGATCATTACTTTGCGGCCTAGTTCAACTTCCCAGCCGCGTGATAAATACAGCGGCGGATATATATTCACATCTTTTGCTTTTGCAAAAAGCGCCGGAATCAGCTCACGGCGCTCATCAGGCGTGCTGTTGTTAAATTGTTTAAGATGTATTTGTTCTGCAATAAATGGGGCCGGGTCGATGTTTTCTAAGTCGCTAAAATGATAGTAAATCGTTTCAGGCATAGCAGGCTTCCTCTCGTTTGCTTGTGTTTAAGACTTTCTGCTCACAACCCACACCCCCAGCATGACAAGGGCTGCACCCAGCCATTGAATGGCCGTGAGGCGCTCATCCAGAATACCAATGCTCATTAAAATAGACAGCATGGGGCCAAGACTGCCGATGATGGCGGTGCGGCTGGCCCCAATGCGGCTCATGGCGGCGGCTGTGGCATAAATCGGCAATATGGTTGCAAAAACGGCCATTGCGGCAGCAAGGCTATAAACCGGCAGCGGCTGAATAAGCGCATTAAGCGGATGAGTGATTAAAAAATGGCAGAGCACGGCAATACTCGATACGGTAAGCCCCAGCTCGGTAAAACGCATCGCGCCTATCCGGGAAATCATAACCGGGCTCAGGCTCATATATAAGGCATAGCAGGTGGTGCTGGCCATAATAAAACCGATGCCCACCCAGTCTGCATTGGCCTGAGCTAAGCCAGGTGCAATCACAAGCGCGATACCGAGGTAGGTGAGTGGCAATGCTTGCTTCATCCGCCGGGTCATCACCGTGCCGGTGAGCACAACCGAAAACAATACGGTGAGTGTGGGATAAAGGCCGAGAATCAGCCGCTCCAGGCTGGCGCTGACAGTGGTCAGGCCAATAAAATCGAGCACGCTGGAGAGGTAATAGCCTAAAAGCCCTAAACCAATCAGCGCCAGATAATCGCGCCCGGCGAGCCGTGCCTTGCTGCGCCACAGGCTGTAGCTGGCCAAAATCAGTAGTACAAACAACATGCGTAAGCAGACAAGCGTAATGGCGTCTGTGCCGTGGCGGTAAGCCAGCTTGGCAAAAATGGCTTTGCACGAAAAGCCAGTCGCGGCAAAAATGGCCAGAATAACGCCAAGGCGAAATGAGGAGCTGCTTGCGCTACGATGCATTCTGAGATTGCCTTCTGCCTGTTTGTGCTTATAAAAACAGCTTTCTGTCTTGAAACACTTTATCCTGTGCTGTGGTTTATGATTTGAGTCTGCCTGAGCCTGGCTTGTTATTCTTGGGCTATTTTTGCTAAACCCGCCTGGATCAGGTGATAAGCAATACTGGATTTTCCCGGCAGCTCAGGCAGGTTTTCAAGGCCAAACCACTGCGCATCTTCGATCTCTTCTTCCTGCGGTGTGATCCCCCCCGAAACATAATCTGCGATAAAAGCGAGCATCAAAGAGTGCGGGAAAGGATGACTTTGGCTGCCAAACCAGCTCAGGTTGGAGACTTTTACCCCTACCTCTTCATAAATTTCGCGAAAAATAGCCTCTTCGCAGCTTTCACCGGCCTCTACAAAGCCGGCCAGCGCGCTGTAAACGCCTGGGCGAAAATGCGGAGAGCGGGCCAGCAGCAGCTGCCGGTCTTTCTTAATCAGCACCATAATTGCAGGCGAAACTCTGGGATAAGCACGGTGCAGGCAGGCCGGGCATTCTCTGGCGGTCTCTTTGCTCATACGAACGGTGGCTGTGCCGCAGCAGCCACAAAAGCGATGCTGCCTGTCAAAGGTCAGCAATTGCTGTGCCCTTGCCGCAATCCAATAATGGCTGTCTTCAATTAAGCCCCAAGCCGCACGCAGGCCAATGGTTTGCAGATCTGCTGCATAGGGTGTGTCTTTATGCCATGCAACCAGCACACAGGCCAGGCCTGCCACACTGCCTATTTGTACTGAAATTTCGGCGCAATCATGGGCAGGCAATTCGTGGTGCTCTGGCAGGCGGCCGTCGGGAAACACCAGAAGCTGATCGCCGATAAAAGCCAGGCAAAGGCTGTTTGCACTGGCTGGCAGATGTTTGTATTCAGGAATAAACGTGGAGGGAAGCATGGCCAATTCTTTTAGTGAGTCAGGCGGTTGTGCAATGCCAGTATCTTAATGCAGAGCTTTAATCAGTAGTGATATTCCTGTCAGAATAGTGACACTTTCAAAGCAGCGTTTAATCATCTGATTACCCTGCTTTAATCCCCAGTGTGCGCCCAGATAGCCGCCCAGGGCAGAGGCCAGCAGCAATACTGGAATCCACGGCCAGTAAACGCCAGCTTGCAGGGCCAGCGAAACGGCGCCGGCACTGTTCCAGAACAGCCCCACCAATACCATGGTGTAAGCCACGGCCTGTTTGTAATCCATGCCAAACCAGTGAACCAGCCACAGCGTGACAAACAGGCCAGTGCCTGAGGTAAAAGAGCCATTCAGCACGCCAATAAAAAATAAACCTGCTACGCCCAGCCAGAGCTTTGAGCCGCTGCGGTGGCGGCTTCGCTGCTGCTGGCCAAGAGCCGGGGACAATAGTGAATACAGGCCTAGGCCACTGGTCAGAATTGCCAGGATGAATAGCGTTAATTGCTCAGGAATATGCAAGACCAGCAGGGTGCCAACAAGCACGCCAGGTAAGCCGCTGGCCAGCACTAAGGCAGAAAAACGCCAGTTTAGTGTCCCTGCTTTTAAATGCTTGAAAGTAGCGCCCAGCCCCAGCGCCACACTGGCTACTTTATGTGTTGCCAGTGCCACGGGAAACGCCAGGCCTAAAAACAGCAGAATAGGTAATTGCAGCAGCCCCGCACCGCCACCGGCCAGCGCAGAAAGCGTGTTGGCAATTAAAGAAACGATAAATAAGGAGAGCAATTCAATCATTGGCGTTTACTTAGGCTGGTGGGCGTATATCGATTTAAATCAGCATAAAAATTGTATTTATTTAATCTGCGGCTACTTTGAGTAGACGAGTTTTGCTTGTTTGTCGTTTAAAAACATCAATACCGCCAGGCAGGGGCAGAGGAGAGCTGAATCTATTTGTAGATTTTTGTCAGGATACGCAAGTTTTTAAGCCGGGTCAGTAAATGATCAAGGAGAAGAATAAGTCTTTTTATTCAGCATAAAGTGGCTGCCGGAGCCCATTCTGTGAATATTGTGCTGATGCACAATGATATTGCTATTTTCTTACAATTGCCCCTGGTTATGCAGTAATTTGAACAGGCTTGATCTGACTTAGGGATAATCCTGGGCTAGTTTGGCTTGTCAAACACATGTTTGATTCGTAGCATCAAGTGGGTTTACTACAAAAAGCATCGGGCTTTGGCTTGTGCTAATCAAAACAAGACGGGAGATTTACATGAATTCTTCACTGCCACGGGCAAGCCGCCCCTTTGCTGTTCTGCTACTGACCTCCTTGCTCGCCGCGTGTGGCGGTGGCGGAGATGCAAGTACCCCGGCGGATACCCGCAATATTAAAGAAGTGATTTCTTTTGGCGACAGCCTGAGCGATGTGGGCACGTATAACCCGACTACAGCCGATGCTGATCTGACGAATGATCAGGCGCTGGGCCTGCGTTTTACAACCAAGCCTCTTCTGAAAGCAGAAGGCAAGCCTGATCAGCCCACTCCAGGCGCAGTTTGGACAGATGTGGTTGCTGCTGCTTATGGCCTGAATATGACGGCTAATCGCCAGGTCAGCTTCAGCGGGCTGGATGCTGCAGGTAAGCCAGTCGGTACTCCGGGCGTGATGGGCGTTGTTTATTCTCTGGGTGGCAATGCCTATGCAGAAGGCGGCGCTCGTATAGAGACCGAGCTGACTGTAAATGCACAGGGCCAGAAGATTGTTGATGGCGTCGTGACTGTTGCCCCTGGGGTAACTTACCAATCGGCCACAGCCTTATCTATTAAATCTCAGATTGCTAAATATAAAGCTGCGCGCACCAGCTTTAATTCCAGCCAGCTTGTTCTGTTGCAAGGCGGGCCAAATGACTTCCTCGCCTTCTTTGCGGCTGCAAAGGCGGGTGCATATGGCGATCTTGCAGGCATTCAGATTGCAGCCAATGCAGAAGTGGCTAAAAACACCAAAGCAATCGCAGATCGTGTAAGTGAATTACTTGCAGCCGGGGCTACGCATATTCTGTATTCAAATATGCCGGATCTGGGTGTGACTCCTCAATTTAAAGGCACGGCATTTGCTGCATTAGCAACAGGTGTATCGAAAGGGTATAACGATGCAGTGAAACAGGCTTTGGCTAAGGCTGTAACAGATAAAAAACTGGTGATTTTTGATACTGCAACACTGGTTAATACGGCCATCGCTCAGCCTGCAGCATTTAAGCTATCGAATGTGGATCAGATGGCATGTAACAGCGTTGGGGCAACGGGTGTGACTGCATTGATTTGTAATGCGAAAACGCTGGTTGCTCCTAATGCTGATGTGACTTATTTATTTGCGGACAGCGTACATCCAACCGTGGCCGGGCATACGATTTGGGGAACTGAAGCAGCAAAAGCAGCAATGAAAGTTGAGGGGTTTGGCCTTTAATTTCAGGTCTGTATTTACTATTAAAAAACCGCGCTTGGTGTTTAAGTGCGGTTTTTTTATGCACTTACTGTTTGGCTGACTGCTTGTATCCGGTAAAATTCGTCCATGAGCAAATTAACATTAGATCGCATCCTGCAATCGCAGGGCTTTGGTACGCGCAAGGGTTGTCGCGAGATGATTGCCGACGGTGAAGTAGCCGTAAACGGTGAAATCGTGAGCAACTTTAAGCTCGCTTTTGAAACTACGGGCCTTGAGCTGACCATCTTTGGTGAAAGCTGGCCCTATCGTGAGCATGTGTATATTGCGCTGAATAAACCGGCCAATTTTGAATGTTCACGCAAACCCAGCCACCATCCCGGTGTGCTCACCCTTCTTCCCGAGCAATTTAACTGGCGCGAAGTGCAGCCGGTTGGGCGCTTGGATCACGATACTACCGGCCTTTTGCTGATGTCGGATGACGGTGCTTTTATCCACGCGCAATCGTCCCCCAAGCGTCATGTGCCCAAGGTATATGTGGCGATGACCGCCGAGCCTGTAACAGAAGAGCTGATTTCACTCTTAATGGCCGGTGTGCAGCTGAACGACGAGCCTGCGCCGCTTGCTGCAGTGCATTGCAAAAAGTTGGGTGAGAACGAGCTGGAAATCGTGCTGGAGCAGGGCAAGTATCACCAGGTAAAACGCATGCTTGCCGCAGCAGGCAACCACTGCGCCGGTTTACGCCGTTCCGAAATTGGTGGCTTAAAGCTGGCTGAAATGGATTTAGCAGAAGGGCAGTGGTGTTATTTAACTGAGGCGCAAATGGCGCTGTTGGTGCCTGCGCAGTAAAACCCTTGGGGAAAAAGCAGAGTAAGGCTGCTTATGTCATGGCTTAGTCATCTATCTGTTATAGCTTTGTCATTAAACATCTTTAGCCTTACTGACTTTTTGCTTTCTGCCGAGGGTATTCCCATGAATTTACGTAATGGCCTGCTTGTAGCCAGCATTGCGCTGGCGCTTACTGCATGTAATGACTCTGATGTGGCGGCCCCTGAAGCCGTCGCTGCTCCGGTTGACGTTAAGCTGATTGCGATTAACGATTTTCATGGCAATATCGAAGCCACAGAGGGCATTACCCTCACTTCCCCTGATCCTAAAGACCCGGCCAAAACCATCAAAACAACCGTGGGTGGTGCTGAATATCTGGCGACCTGGGTTAAAAACCTTAAAGCCAAAAACCCAAATAATGTGGTGGTTTCAGCCGGTGATCTGATTGGTGCCAGCCCGATGATTTCGGCGCTTTACCACGACGAGCCAACCATTGAATCGATGAATGCGCTGGGTCTGGAATTCAATGCGGTAGGTAATCACGAATTTGACGATGGCAGTGCAGAATTACTGCGCATGCAAAATGGTGGCTGCCACGCAGACAAAGTGGGTTGTGCCGATGGTAAGTTTGATGGCGCTAAATTTAAGTTTCTGGCCGCCAATGTGCAAGACAGTAAAACAGGTAAAACACTTTTCCCTGCTTACCTGATCAAAGAATTTAATGGCGTAAAAGTTGGCTTTATCGGAATGACTTTAAAAGGCACGCCAGGCATTGTTACGCCGTCTGGTATTGCGGGTTTAGATTTTAAAGACGAAGTAGAAACCGCCAATAAGCTGGTGCCTGAGCTGCAAAAGCAGGGCATTGAAACCATCGTGGTCTTGCTGCATGAAGGTGGTATTACCACTGATAAAAAATACAATGAATGTAATGGTATTTCCGGCCCGATTGTCGATATCGTGAACAAGCTGGATAAGGCCATCGATGTGGTAATTTCTGGCCACACCCATCAGCCCTACAATTGCAAAATCAACGATAAGCTGGTGACCAGCGCCTACCAATACGGCGGTATGGTGACAGATATCGATCTGACGATTGATCCAAAAACCCGCAATGTCACGAAGATGAGCGCCAATAATCTGGCGGTAACGCGCGATGTGCCAAAAGACGCAGCCCAAACCTCTTTGATCGAAAAATTCCAGAAGCTGGTTTCCCCGCTTAAAGACCGTGTAGCCGGAACCATTGCAGGTGCGCTGACTAAAACGGCGACAAAAGCAGGTGAGATGCCACTGGGCCGTGTGATTGCCGATGCCCAGCTTGATGCAACGGCAGATAAGAGCACTGGCGCATCGCAAATCTCCTTTATGAACCCGGGTGGCGTGCGTGCTGAGTTAACACCTGACGCGGCTGGCAAGGTCACTTACGGCCAGCTGTTTACCGTGCAGCCTTTTGGTAACACGCTGGTAACGATGACGCTGACGGGTGAGCAAATTGATAAAGTGCTGGAGCAGCAATGGAATGGTGCTGCAGTCAAAATCATGCAGGTGTCAGCAGGCTTCAGCTACACATGGGATAAGAGCAAGCCTGATGGCAGCAAGATTGATATCGCCAGCATTAAGCTCAATGGCGTGGCTATCGATCCTAAAGCCAGCTACCGCGTGACTGTAAATAACTTTATGGCCACAGGCGGTGATGGCTACCTGGAATTTGTAAATGGTAAAAACGTGCTGGGCGGCCCGCAAGATGTGGATGCCCTGGAAAACTACCTGAAGAAAAATCCTTTGCTTGCCGTGCCTAATGCAGAGCGGATCAGTGTATTGAATTAAGCCATGGCTTACGGCGCTAAGCCGTAATGCATCAGGCCGCAGTCTTTTTCCTGAATCAGGAAGAAGCTGCGGCTTTTTTCTTGCGCGCAAAAAAACACGTTATCACATTCAGGCTGGTTGACTATGGTTAAAGCCATACTCAAGGGGTAAGTGAATGAAACATATCTGTTTACAGCGCAGGCAGTTTTTAATGTTGGTGAGCAGCTTACTTGCCACAGCGGCTATACCTGCGTGGGCTGCGGGGGGGGCAGGAGAAGTGAAGCTGCTTGAAGGGCAGGCGTGGCGAAATGATCAGCCATTAAAAGTGGGCGACCCGATTGCCGCAGGAGATCATTTACGTACCGGTACAAATTCAAAACTGGTGGTAAGGGCAGAGGGCGATGTGTATTTGCTGCGCGCCAATACTACCTTGCAGCTGGAGCAAAAAGGGGCGGTGCTGAGTGGATTACGCTTGCTGAGCGGCGCTTTACTGGCGGTGTTTTCTAAAGGGCATAAGCAGATTATTACTCCAACGGTAACAGCGGGGATACGTGGTACTGGGCTTTATGCTGAGGCCAGCGAGCAGAGCACCTACTTTTGCCTCTGCTATGGCGAAGTCGATTTAAGCCCGATGCACCAGCAGGCCAAACGCTTTCGGGTAAAGGCCAGCCACCATCGGGCACATCTGCTGGATGCCAGCGGTGGTATAAAAAAATCGCCATTTCGTAATCATAGTGACGACGAACTGGCGATTTTAGAGGCTTTAGCGGGGCGTAAGCCCCATCACGCTTAAATGCTTATTTTTTTAAACGCTCATTCCAGTTTTTGACCGCAGCATCCAGTGCGGCCTTGGCTGATTTGCGGCCAGTAATAGCGGCTTGTATTTCATTTTGCAATGTACGCTGCATGGTGGTTTCATCTGGCAAAATGCCGGGCTCCAGTGTCAGCGTTTTGGCGTTGCCGATGGAGAGCGCTGCAATAGCCCGTGATTTTTCGACAGGATCACTGCTTTTTGCCCCCGACATAAAGTAGCTATCCGTTGCTGCCAGCTTAGTAGAAGGGAAAGTTGTGCCGGTTTCTTTAGAGAAAGCCAGCTGTGCTGCATCGCTGGTTACAAATTTACCCAGTTTGGCGGCGTCGGCTGGTGATTTTGTTCCTGTTGGAATCACGTAATCCATCATCCACCCGCCAAAAGCCATTTTGCCCTCTGCAATCGGGAAGGGCGCAATATCTGTTTTGGCGTAGATGGCCTTGCTGTCCGTCTGGGTACGTTTTAATGCCTGCGGAGCCGTGGTCATCATGGCAATTCTTTGCGTATTATACGAAGCAATTTCTTGCTCGAATTCCATTTTGAATACATCTTTAGGCATTGCGCCTGCTTTATATAAATCAGCAAATTTCTGTAATAAAGCAATGTGTTTTGGCGAATTGAAAACAGCTTTGCCATTTTCAATCACAGGCAGGCCCGCATAGTAAAACCAGTTAATAAAACTGCCGCCACTTTCTGCTGATAATTTTGGTGCAAAAGCAGGTGTTTTTGTTTTTTCACTAATTGTTTTGGCCTGGGCCAGTAATTCATCAAAGTTTTTTGGTGGTGCTTTAATGCCTGCTTTACTGAATAGTTCTTTATTGTATGCAATTACAGAAACAGAGTTATACCAGGGGAAAGCATAGATTTTCCCTTTATAAGTGACATCATTCAGCGCATTGGCCTGATATAGATTTTTATCTGCGCCCAGATATTCATCCAGTGCAAGGATATTACCCTGGCGGGCAAAATCGTGTACCCATGGCACATTAAAATTAACTAAGGCGGGCGGGTTGCCTGCGGCAATGGCTGCGATCAGTTTGGGCTGGATCTGATCCCAGTTCATATCAACCCAGACTGCCTCCAGATTTGGATTCTTCTGATTAAACTGAGTGGTAAGGTCTGTAAAATAGCGGTTGAATTTGGGTGCCATATTCATGGTCCAAAATTCCAGTTTTACTTTTTCTGCAGCAAAAACGGGCGAAGTGCTTAATACACCAGCGATTATCATTGCACTGGTAATCAGTTTCTTTCTCATCGCTATTTCTCCAAATAAGGGTCGGGATGGCTGACCAACACTGATATTGTGAAACTTTGGCCCATTTTTACAGTGTGAACAAATATAGTTAATTTATGTACGAAAATGCCTTACTTCTTTTTCTGTAAGGGTGTAGATGGTCGTCATAATTTTTGCGGCGGAATATAAGCTTGTTGCAGGGCTTGTTTCTGTGTTGTTTTTATCCGGCGGGTATTTCCTGCCCAACGAATCTATTATTTATTTTATATAAATATGTTGTATTCATAATGCATGGACTTTTTAATGGCTTTCTTCAATCTATAATTGCCAGCTTAACCTTGGGCGAGGTATGAAACGATGTCTGTATTGATCTGCGGTTCTATGGCTTACGACACCATCATGGTTTTTCCTGATCGTTTTAAAAATCATATCCTTCCAGAAAAAATTCATATGCTTTCGGTGTCCTTTATGGTGCCGGAAATGCGCCGTGAATTCGGCGGGTGTGCGGGCAATATCGCCTATAGCCTGAAAATGCTTGGGGGCGACCCGCAGATTATGGCCACCGCTGGCTGTGATTTTGCACCCTATGCAGAGCGCCTCGATACGCTGGGCATTCGCCGCAACAATATTCGCGAAGTTGAAAACACTTTTACCGGCCAGTGCTTCTTAACCACGGATCTGGATGATAACCAGATCAATGCATTTCATCCTGGTGCAATGAGTTTTTCACACTTAAACCGGGTGAGCGATGCGCAAGTGCCGGTCAGCCTGGCCATTATCTCGCCTGATGGCAAGCAGGGCATGCAGGAGCATTGCGAGCAATTGGCAGAGGCGGGCATCCCCTTTATTTTTGACCCTGGCCAGGGCCTGCCGATGTTTAGCAGGGATGAGCTATTGCGCATGATTTCACTGGCAGACTTTCTGACGCTGAATGATTACGAGCTGGAAATGGTGCTCAATACCACGGGGCTGAGCCTGGAGGCACTGCAAAAGGCGGTGAAAGTTTTGATTGTTACGCTGGGAGGGGATGGCTCCAGAATCTATGCCGATGGTGTGTGCCATGATATTCCTGCTGTTGCTGCCAAAGAAGTTTTAGATCCAACAGGATGCGGTGATGCTTATCGCTCAGGGCTTTTGTATGGAATCAGCCAAGGCTGGGATTGGCCCGCTACGGGGCGGCTGGCTTCATTATTAGGCACTATTAAGATTGCCACTAAGGGCGGGCAAAATCATGCCATCAGCCGTGAAGAGCTGGCGGCTCGTTTTGAAGCTGCATTTGGTTTTGCGATGCCCGCGGTTTAATGCCGGGCCGGTAACGGAGGAGGCGCTTTGGAAAACTAGCGCCTGTTCAGATCAGCGCAGGCCTTGGCTTGCGCTATTTTTTTGCTTTGCATGTATGAAATGTTTCGCAGAGCAAACGTACCGGACTCGTTGTTTTCTTTTGAGTATCAGCATTATCTACTGTATTAAATCTGTCATTTAACTGACACCATGCATTCACTGTTTATCTATATGGTCTGATCCCACGCCGGAAGCACCGGCTAAACCATATTTATAAGCAGGGGTTGCAATGAACAATAAGCTTAAAGAAAGCTGCAAGCTGAAAAAATTGATGGCGCTGTGCCTGATGGCCTGGGGTATGGCTGCTCCCGCCCATTCTGCGGTGGTGATTAGCCAGGTGTACGGCGGTGGCGGAAATAGTGGAGCCACTTTAAAAAATGATTTTATTGAGCTTTTTAATGCAGGCGATCAGCCTGCAGATTTGTCCGGATGGAGTGTGCAATACACTTCTGCCGCGGGTGGCACTTGGCAAAAAACGCCCATCAATGGCGTCTTGCTTGCAGGGCAGTACTATCTGATCCAGCAGGCCGCGGGCACGGGGGGCAGCATAAGCTTACCAACGCCTGATGCAATTGGCACGCTTGCCATGAGTGGCACATCGGGCAAAGTAGCTCTGGTTAAAAATAATGCGGTATTGGGTTGCGGTACGGAGTGCAGCAGTTTTGCCGATGTGGTTGATTATGTGGGCTTTGGTGCGGCAAATAATGCTGAAACCAGCCCAACCGCAGTATTAAGCAATACAACGGCTGCATTACGTAAAAATGATGGTTGTACTGACAGTAATAATAATGGCGCTGACTTTATTGTTACGACGCCTGCTCCGCGTAATACGGCAACGCTGATTAAGACTTGCGGTGGCGTTTCACCAACGCCAACGCCAACGCCAACGCCAACGCCAACGCCAACGCCAACACCAACACCAACACCAAGCGCACAGCGCATCCATGATATTCAAGGCCGTGCTCATCGCTCGGCAATGGAAAACCGTCAGGTAAGCAGTGTGCCAGGCGTGGTCACTCTTGTACGTAGTAATGGTTTTTATATCCAGGATATCCAGCCAGATAATGATCCTTTGACGTCTGAAGGTATCTTTGTCTTTGTTGGCAGCGCGCCCAGTGTAGTAGTGGGTGATGCGGTACTGGTTTCGGGTGTGGTCAGTGAGTTCCGTCCTGGCGGCACGGGTGGCACGAATAATCTGACAACCACGCAAATCAAAGTGGCCGCAGGTGGCGTAAGCAAAGTGTCATCGGGCAATGCCTTGCCAGAGCCGGTGATTTTAGCGGCAAATGTACCCAATCAGCGCTTGTGGCAGGGGAATGTCAGCGATGCAGAGCTGGCAGCCTCGCTGGATTTGGCCAATGGCCTCGATTTTTATGAAAGCCTGGAAGGGATGCGCGTACAGATTGATGGAGCGGTGGTGACCGGCCCGACCAATCAGTATGGTGAAGCCTTTGTAGTGCCCAATTATGGCCGTGATGCTGGCCCGCGTTCGCCGCGTGGTGGTGTTGTGGTCACAGAAACCGATTTCAACCCTGAGCGCATTATGCTGGTGACTGGCTCTGTGAAGCCGCCGGTAGTGAATGTGGGTGACTTGTTCACCAGGGCTGTAGGCGTTGTTGATTACAATTTTGCTAATTTCAATCTTGTTCTGAGCGATTTGTCGGCAGCGGTAAGCGGTAATCTGCAGCCAGAAGTGACGCGCAAACAGGCTGCCGATGAGCTGGCCATTGCATCGTTCAATGTAGAAAACCTGGATGCCAAAGAGGGAGATGCCAAATTTGCCCGTCTTGCGGCACAGATTGTGCAAAACCTGCAATCGCCCGATATTCTTGGCCTGATGGAAATTCAGGATAATAACGGTGCCACCAGCGATGGCACGGTTGATCCATCCCAGACACTGGCAAAGCTGATCGCGGCTATCCAAAGTGCGGGCGGCCCGGCTTATCAGTATCGCCAGATTAATCCGGTTGATGGCCAGGATGGTGGCGAGCCAGGCGGCAATATTCGTCAGGTGTTCTTATTTAACCCCGCCCGCGTCAGCTTTATTGACCGCGCTGGTGGCACATCCACCAAGGCCGTTGATGTGGTGGCATGCCCGGAACAAGCATGCCTGACAGCCAGCCCGGGCCGCATTCTGCCGCTTGATCCGGCTTTTAATGCCAGCCGTAAACCACTGGCCGGTGAGTTTTCCTTTAATGGTCAGAAGCTGTTTGTGATTGCAAACCACTTTAATTCTAAAGGGGGCGATCAGCCATTAAGTGGCCGCTTCCAGCCTGCAAACCGTACTTCAGAAGTTCAGCGCAATAAGCAGGCGCAAATTGTGGCTGATTTTGTAGGGCAGATAAATGCGCTGGATCGTAATGCCAATGTCGTGGTGCTGGGTGATATCAATGATTACCAGTTCTCCACCACGGTGGCCAGACTGAAGGCTGTTGGTTTGGTTGATCTGGTCGAGGCCCTGCCAGAAAACGAGCGTTATACCTATGTGTTTGAAGGCAACAGCCAGGTGCTGGATCATATCCTGGCGTCCCCGGCTTTGGCCGCCCGCACAGAATATGATGTGGTGCATGTGAATGCCGAGTTTGCAGATCAGGCTTCTGACCATGAACCGGAAGTCGCAAGAATCAAACTGCCACAGCCATGGTTTGATGTGAGCGATCGTTTTACCCAACAAAAATCGGGTTTGGTGTATAGCGCTGCCAGCAAAACCTTTAATGGCAGCCTGACTCTGGCCGCGCAAAACGTGGTGAGCGGCCCTGTTCGGGTGCAAATTAAAGACCTGCCTTCTGGTGTGAGCCTGGCAGGTGCTGAAGATGGCGTTATCACGGCCAATATCACTACAGGCGCGGCACTGGTCTTGCCGCTTAAATTCAATAATCCCGCACGCGTGGCAATTCGTTTTAACGCACAGATTCTGGCGACTAAGGACTTCAAATAATGAAAAACACTCTTAAACTGGCTCTGGCCGGGCTTTTCCTTGCTTGCAGCAGTATGGCTTCTGCCGCTGCGTACCACATTAATCTGGATACCAGCAGCATTGACGGGAAAGACGGTTTTATTGCGTTTGGCTTAAATGGCCTGAGCGACTCTCCATTTGTGGGGGCTTTGCTCAGCCAGTATCGCGGCAGCAGCCTGGGGCTGATTGATGCGGATAATACTTTTAATGTGCAGGGCGATTTAAATACATCGCTCAAGTTTGATAACCGCTTGTTAAATCAGTTTACTCAGGGGCTGATTTTTGGCAAACAGCTGCAGTTTGATGTGGAGTTTACGGATAGCCGGGATGAGTTTGGCTCTGGCACCAGCTTTACTTTTGCTGTGCTGGATAAAAACTACGCTGGCATCCTGGGCAATGATCCGTACGGCATTGTTGCTCAAGCTGATTTTATTCCAGGGGCTGCGCTGGATTTTAAAGTGAATACCAGTTTAGCCACGGTTACACCTGTTCCGGAGCCAGAAACCTATGCATTGATGGGGCTGGGGGTATTAGGTTTGGCCTTGCGTCGTAAACGTATATATGCGGTTT
The DNA here is from genome assembly GCF_011601265.1 of Iodobacter violaceini. Classification (GTDB taxonomy): domain Bacteria; phylum Pseudomonadota; class Gammaproteobacteria; order Burkholderiales; family Chitinibacteraceae; genus Iodobacter; species Iodobacter violaceini. The sequence continues at coordinate 65,916 of NZ_JAAOLX010000006.1, read as the reverse complement.
AAATAAATTAGCCTGATATCAAGCGATCCCTGCAGGGATCGCTTTTTTTTCAGCGTGTGAAGCCGATTGTTTACGCGCATGTTGTAAAAATGAAATGAATATTTTTGATATTTTGTATGTTTTTGTAAGTAAATTTTGTGTTATCTCAGTATGAAGTACTTATTTCGCCTTCAATTTTAAGAATAAATGCTTATTTATTCTTTCGGCCAAACTGACAAACTTTGCGGTAAATGCGCTGTTTTTAAAAAATTAAGCATTTTATGCTAAATAATTATTTCTCCTGAGCTTATGGTGTATGTGAAACCGCTTGCTGAGGGCGAGGCTAGGGTTTAATTGCTTTGATGTATGATTTATATCGTTTTTTTGCTAAGGCATATGCTGTCATGGCGGCCGGAGTGGGCGCAAAAATAAAGAAGCAGATCAGCAAAGTGTTGGGGATATCTCTAGTAGGACTAGGCCCTAACGTGAGGTTTACTGATACACAGCACTTTTAAGGCTCTTATGAGTTTTCTCTATTAACTTAGTAAGGTGGGGAATCACTAATGCGATTAAAACAGCTCGGATATATTCTCGCTACGGCGTGTGCACTGAATGCTGGTACGGCGATGGCCGCAGGCAAAACTCTGATTTTCTGCTCTGAAGGCAGCCCTGCCGGTTTTGATCCGGTACGCTATACCGCTGGTACTGATTTCGATGCTTCTGCCGAAACTGTCTTTAATCGTTTGGTTCAATTCAAACAAGGCTCTACCCAGATTGAGCCTGGCCTTGCAGAAAAATGGGAAGTGTCAGCCGATGGCCTGACCTATACATTTAATCTGCGTAAAGGCGTTAAATTCCACACCACTCCATTCTTTAAGCCAACGCGTGATTTTAATGCCGATGATGTGGCATTCACTTTTCAGCGTATGACAGATAAAAACCTGCCATTTAATAAGGCTGCACCATCTGATTTCCCATATGTTGCCGATATGGGCCTTGATACCAATATCGTGGGTATCGAAAAAGTAGATGCTTATACCATCCGTTTAAAGCTTAAAACGGTTGATGCAGCGTTCCTGCAAAATATCGCCATGTCTTTTGCTTCGATCTATTCGGCTGAATACGCTGACAGCCTGCTAAAGAGCGGCAAGACTTCGCAATTGAATACCATGCCAATTGGTACTGGCCCGTTTATTTTCAAAAGCTATCAAAAAGACAGCAATATCCGCTTTGATGCCAATGAGCAATATTGGAAGAAAGGCGATGTAAAACTGAGCAAGCTGATTTTTGCAATTACGCCTGATGCTTCTGTGCGTTACCAGAAACTGCAAAAGGGTGAATGCCATGTGATGGTTTACCCACGCCCGGCTGATTTGAAAGCGATGAGTGCAAATGCCGAGCTGACTGTGCCATCGCAAGCTGGTTTCAATCTGGGCTACCTGGCTTACAACGTACAACATAAGCCACTAGATAAGCGGGATGTACGCCAGGCTCTGGATATGGCAATTAACAAAAAAGCCATTATCGAAGCGGTTTACCAGGGAGCCGGCCAGTCTGCCACTAACCCAATGCCACCTACTCAGTGGTCTTACAATAAAAAGCTGAAAGATCAAACATACGATCCGGTTAAAGCTAAGGCTCTGCTGAAAAAAGCCGGGATTGCCGAAGGTACGGAGATCACGCTTTGGGCGATGCCAGTACAACGCCCATACAACCCGAATGCAAAACTGATGGCTGAAATGATTCAGTCTGATTGGGAAAAAATCGGTATCAAGGGCAAGATCACCACTTACGAGTGGGGCGAGTACCTGAAGCGTGGTAAAGCAGGTGAGCACGACGCCATGCTGGTGGGCTGGACAGGCGACAATGGCGATCCTGATAACTGGCTGGGCGTGAATCTGGCTTGCGGCTCTGTTGAAGGGAATAACTACGCTAAGTGGTGCGATAAAGAGTTTGATGGCCTGGTTGTAAAAGCACGTTCATTAAATAATCAGGGCGAGCGCACCAAGCTGTACGAAAAAGCACAGGATATCTTTAAGCGTGAGCTGCCATGGACAACGATTGCTCATTCGACTGTGTATCAGCCGATGCGTAAAGAAGTTCTGGGCTACAAGATCAGCCCGTTTGGTCTGAACTCTTTTGTGGGTGTGAGCCTGAAGTAATTTTCCTGGTCTGAGAAGAGCGGCCGCTGCGATTCGGGCGGCCGTTTTTGCGTAAGCGTTTTGTAGTGAACTTATGAAAATTGCATTTGCAGGGTGTGTTTCTTGCTCTGTGCGGTGTTGATATGCAAACGGCAGTAGCCGTATGGGGAAATATCCATGTTTAGTTTTATTTTGCGCCGCTTAAGCGTCACGATTCCTACATTCTTAGGCATCACTGTTTTAGCGTTCGCCCTGATCCATATGATTCCGGGCGACCCGGTACTGGTGATGGTGGGTGAGCGCCGTTTAGACCCTGAATTTTATCGCCAGGCGCTCGTTCGTCTGGGGCTGGATCAGCCGCTTTATATGCAGTACTGGAATTATCTGCTGAAGGTTTTGCAAGGTGATTTGGGGCAGTCACTGGTCTCGCATGAGCCGGTGATTAAAGACTTCTGGGCCTTGTTTCCAGCCACATTAGAGCTTTCGATCTGTGCCATGTTGCTGGCTTCGGTATTTGGATTGATTATCGGCATGATTGCTGCAATCCGCCGTGGCAGCTGGATTGACCACACCGTGATGGGCGCAGCCCTTACCGGGTATTCCATGCCGGTTTTCTGGCTGGGTTTGCAGCTGATTATGCTGTTTTCAGTGCAGCTGGGCTGGACACCGGTTTCTGGCCGCATTGATCTGGAATTCGACATCACCCGTGTTACAGGGCTGATGCTGATTGATACGCTGATTTCTGGTGAAGCAGGCGCGTTTAAATCGGCCTTTATGCACCTGATTTTACCGACCATTGTGCTGGGCACCATCCCGATGGCGGTGATTGCACGGATGACGCGCTCATCCATGCTGGAAGTGCTGCGTGAAGAATATATCCGTACCGCCCGCGCCAAGGGCTTGTCTAAAACCCGCATCGTGCTGGTGCATGCACTGCGTAATGCTTTGATGACCGTGGTGACAGTGATTGGTTTGCAAGTGGGTACCATGCTGGCCGGTGCTGTGCTGACCGAGAGTATTTTTTCATGGCCAGGCATTGGTAAATGGCTGATTGATTCGATTTCACGGCGTGATTATCCGGTGGTGCAGGGCGGTATTTTATTGATCGCCACACTGATTATTATTGTGAACCTGCTGGTTGATGTGCTGTACGGCGTTATCAATCCACGTATTCGCCACGCGAGGTAAGTATGACAAACGCTACAACCCTGGCCGCTGCTGAGCCGCTTTACAGCTATCCATCCCCCCTTAAAGAATTCTGGCAAAGTTTTAGCGCCAACCGCGGGGCTCTGGCTTCATTTATTTTCTTTTTGCTGCTGGTGCTTGCTGCACTGTTTGCCCCGTGGCTGGCTCCGCATTCGCCAACCGAGCAGTTTCGCGAGTTTTTCCTGGCGCCTCCTTCCTGGCAAACTGGCGGATCGATGCAGTTTATTTTGGGCACCGATGAAGTCGGCCGGGATATCTTAAGCCGCCTCCTGCATGGCGCACGCTTAAGCCTGATGATTGGCCTGATCTCGGTACTGATGTCGCTGCTGCCAGGTATTGTGCTGGGTATGATCGCTGCTTTTTATCCCAACTTTATCGGCACTTCGATTATGCGGGCGATGGATGTGATGATGGCGCTGCCTTCATTGCTGCTGGCTGTAGCCATTGTTGCGGTGCTGGGGCCGGGCTTACTCAATACCATTCTGGCGATTGCCGTGGTGAGCCTGCCCTCTTATGTGCGCCTTGCACGGGCGTCCGCCATGGGTGAATTATCTAAAGACTATGTGATTGCCTCCAGATTATCCGGTGCAGGCCAGCTGCGTCTGATGTTTAACACCGTGCTGCCTAATTGCATGGCCCCCTTGATTGTACAAGCCACAATGGGTTTTTCTGCCGCCATTCTGGACGCTGCGGCACTGGGCTTTCTGGGCCTTGGCGCTCAGCCACCTTTGCCTGAATGGGGCACCATGCTGGCTTCCGCCCGCGACTATATCGAGCGCGCATGGTGGGTAGTGACCATGCCGGGGGTAACGATTCTGATCACCGTACTGGCACTCAACCTGATGGGCGACGGCCTGCGCGACGCGCTGGATCCAAAACTGAAAAAGCTGGCTTAAAAAAACCATAAACAGAGGACACGGAGAAGGACAAAACCGTGAACACGGAGAAAGCCTCCCTTGGTTTTCTCCGTGTTATCAGTGTCCTCTGTGGTTCAAGATTTGGGTTTGCCTGGGATTGCAGGCAGCTGGCTTATGTAATGATTCTAATAAAGAGAAAACGATGAGTTTATTAGATATAAAAAACCTCTCCGTAGCGTTTGGTTCGGTTGATAAGCCATTTCGGGCGGTAGAAAGCGTCGATTTTTCGATTAACCGTGGCGAGATCGTTGGGATTGTGGGCGAATCGGGCTCGGGTAAAAGCGTGACCATGCTGGCCCTGATGGGCCTGATCGACGCCCCTGGCCGCGTTACTGCAGATGAATTGTCTTTTGAAGGCAAAGACCTGCTGAATATGAAAGATGGCGAGAAGCGTAAGATTATCGGCAAAGATATCGCTATGATTTTCCAGGACGCACTCTCCAGCCTGAACCCGGCCTATACCGTGGGCTATCAGCTGATGGAAACGTTGCGCGAGCATGAAGGCCTGCGTGGTGCTGCGGCAAAAGCACGGGCGATTGCGCTGCTGGAAATGGTTGAGATTCCTGACGCCAAATCACGTCTGGATGCCTATCCGCATCAATTATCCGGCGGGATGAGCCAGCGGGTGATGATTGCCATGGCCATTGCCTGCAAGCCACGCTTACTGATCGCCGACGAGCCAACCACTGCGCTGGATGTTACCGTGCAGGCGCAGATTATGGAGCTGCTGGTCAGCCTGCAAAAACAGCATGATATGGCGCTGATCCTGATTACCCACGATCTGGCCGTGATAGCCGAAGTGGCGCAGCGTGTGGTGGTGATGTATGCAGGGCAAGTGGCTGAAACCAGCCCGGTACCTGATATTTTTGATATCCCGCGCCACCCATATACCCAGGCATTGCTGAGCTCGATTCCAGAGCACAGTAAGGGCGCGCATCGTCTGGCCACTTTACCTGGCGTGGTGCCTGGCCAGTACGACAGGCCGGTAGGATGTTTGCTTTCCCCACGCTGCCCCTATGTACAAGAATCCTGTAAAACAAATCGTCCGGCACTGATCACTACCGGCACAAGCTCGGTGCGTTGTATTACACCGCTTGATACGGCTGGGAGACCCCAATTATGAGCAACAAGCCAATTCTGGTCGCCAGCGAAATTACCCGCCACTATCATGTTTCATGCGGCTTTATGAAACCAAGCGCCACAGTGAAAGCCTTAAATGGCGTCAGCTTTAGCCTGGAGGCCAAAAAAACACTGGCGGTGGTGGGCGAATCGGGCTGTGGTAAATCGACTTTGGCGCGGCAGCTGACCTTGATTGAAGAGCTGACCAGCGGCCAGCTGCAGATTGCCGGTATCGATACGGTGGGCGCAAGCGCAGCAGATCTCAAAGCACTGCGCCCCAAGGTGCAAATGGTGTTTCAAAACCCCTATGCATCGCTCAATCCGCGCAAGCAGATCGGCACCATGCTGGCTGAGCCTCTGCTGCTGAATACGTCTTTAAGCGCAGCAGAGCGCGAAGAAAAAGTCCGCGCCATGATGGCGCGTGTTGGCCTGCGGCCTGAGCATTATCACCGCTATCCGCACATGTTTTCCGGCGGTCAGCGCCAGCGTATTGCCGTAGCGCGCGCCATGATGCTGAACCCAAGCGTGGTGGTGGCAGACGAGCCGACTTCGGCACTGGATGTATCGATCCAAGCGCAGATTCTGAATCTGTTTATGGATCTGCAGGACGAGCTGGGCATCGCTTACGTATTCATCAGCCACAATCTGTCCGTGGTAGAGCACGTAGCCGATGATGTAATGGTGATGTATTTTGGCCGTGCGGTAGAGCACGGCAGCAAAGACGTTCTCTTTGATCGCCCGCTGCACCCCTATACCCGCGCACTGATGTCGGCCACGCCAGCTATCCGTGCCGAAGATCGTGGTGCAAAAGTGAAGCTGCTGGGCGAGCTGCCATCCCCTCTCAACCCGCCAACAGGCTGCGCCTTCAACACCCGCTGCCCCTTTGCTACCGGCCAATGCCGCCAGGAAGTACCGCAACTACGGCCAGTAGAAGGGCGTTTGGTGGCCTGCCACCGTGTGGAAGAGATTCAGATTTAATAAAAAAGATGGCCTGACGCTTGGATATACGCCGCCTTAATGGCGGCGTATTGTTTTTGAAGTACCGAATCATAGATCCCCATGTCTTCAGCTCAGAAGCCATGAGCCTTCAGCATATTCTGGTATTCCGCTGTTTCCCTTACATTGCGGATTTCCTGCCAGATAGCCTGACAGCGTTCTGCTTGTTTCTGGCAGTAAGCTTTGTTGAAGGGGAGATACAGATTGATCACTTTGTAGGGAACGGGATCGACTTCGATGCGGCTAGCCAAGTCAGGCAAATTTTTCAGAGCGTATTGAGCTTGGCCTTGCACTGTGATGACACTATCAACAAGTCCCGTATCTAGTTTGCGCATCAGATCACCCACATCTTTTGAGCTGTCTTCCAATGCATAACCTGCATTATGTAGCTCCGCATAGATGCTAAAGCCGGCTTGGATACCGATCAAACTGCTAAGGTTTGAGCGGAGATTTTGCGTGTTGAGGCTTGAGCCCATGCGCCGGTAAATGCGGTACTCATCACGGGATAGGCGGTAGTTTGGGTCTGGCTCTCCAGTGGCGAGGCTAGGATACACCGCGTATTGTTGCCGTTCGGGAGTAAACGAAGCTGGAAACATGCCGTCGCTAGTGCCATTACGGACTTCATACTGGCAGCGCTTCCAGGGACGAGCGCGATATTCAATGGTGATTTTCAGCCGGCTGGCGACGGTTTGGATAACATAGCGATCTAAACCTTGGTTCTTACCGTATGTCCACGGATAAACATCAACATCCTGGTGGCATAGTTTTAGATCCGCTGCGGTGGCAGGCAGCAGCCAGCTTGTCAGAAGCATTGCCAGTAAATATTCCATTTTCACCCTGAAAGCTCCGGTCTTGTTCGTTCTTTAAGTTTTAGCTGAGGCTGGTGGCTACTGCTATGAATATCCAGCGTCATTCGGGCTGATGAGCAGCAAAGTGCCCTGCTTGAAAGCGGCATGTGCATGGCCGTTTGGCCAACATGCCCATCCAGCTATGCATCTTGTTCTATCCTCAGGGACAGCACCCTCCTTCTCGCTTATACTTCGCTCCCGTCAGAAATATTATCTAAGGCCCGCTATGTCCTTTTCCGCTCTGGGTCTGTCACCCGCCGTTTCACTTGCTGCCAGCAAAAAATCCTATCTTTCCCCGACGCCTGTACAGGCGGAGGTGATCCCTGCTGTGCTTTGGGGAGGGGATGTTCTGGCTCAGGCGCAGACGGGGTCGGGTAAAACGGCTGCCTATGTTTTGCCACTGCTGCATCTGATGACGAAGGGCAGCAGCAAGGCGCTGATTTTGGTGCCAACGCGTGAGCTGGCAGTGCAGGTTGGGGAAGAGATCAAGGGCTTGCTGGCGGCTTTGGGCAAGAACAATATGACGAAGCCCATCAGGCTGGCGACGGTATTTGGTGGCGTGGCGATTAACCCGCAGATGATGCAGCTGCGCGGTGGTGCTGATGTGCTGGTGGCAACACCTGGCCGTTTGCTGGATTTAATCGATAAGAACGCGGTCCGGCCGGAGTTTTTTAATACCTTGGTGCTGGACGAAGCCGATCGCTTGCTGGATATGGGCTTTGCTGCCGAAATTAACCGCATCCTGGCGCTGCTGCCGGCTAAGCGCCAAAGCCTGTTTTTCTCTGCGACATTTCCAGACGATGTGAACGCGCTGGCGACGGGCATCTTAAATAATCCAACGCGGGTGATGATTGCCGCTACCGAAACCACGCAGCCGGATATCCTGCAGCGGGCGATTTTTGTGGATGCCGGGCGCCGTACGGATGTGCTGGCGCATTTGATTCAAAGTAATGAAGACCAGCGGGTACTGGCGTTTGTGGCCAGCAAGCAGGCCAGCGAGCAGCTGGCCAATGCGCTGTACGCCAAAGGGATTAATGCTGCGCCTTTTCATGGTGAATTTAGCCAGGGTCGGCGTAATCAGGTGCTGGCCGAATTTAAATCGGGCCGCCTGCAAGTGGTGGTGGCGACCGATCTGGCTGGGCGTGGTATCGATATCGATGGCCTGCCGTTTGTGGTGAACTACGATTTACCACGCTCGCCGGTGGATTACACCCACCGCATTGGCCGCACCGGCCGTAATGGCGCGAGTGGCACGGCAATCAGCCTGATCAGTGCAGCTACTGAAGCGCATTTTCGTCTGATTGAAAATCGCCTGAATATCCGCCTGAACCGCGAAGTGCTGGCTGGTTTTGAAGCCAGGCTGACCAGCCTGCCTGCGGTAGTAAATACAGGTGGGGTAAAAGGCGTGCGCATGAGTAAAAAAGATAAATTACGCGCTGCGGCTGCGCGCGCAGAACAAGAAAATCAATAAATAGAATGCCAATGTATTTGTTGCACTGCAACTGTATTTAATTGATTAAAAATCCAGGATAAATATTTATCCCCCAATCATTTGTACCATTATTGGGGATAAATGAACTATTTCTTCTGCCGCAGACCTAAACATGAGTATCATCAATTTTAGATCCTCATCGTTTACTTAAACACAGCAGGAGACAGACCATGGCTTTATTAGATTCGATCAAAAAGATGGGTCAGGATGCAAGCACGATGCTGGCGAATGAAGTAACTAAATTTAAAAATAAAGATTTTTTAAATGCAGTTATTGCGGGCTGTGCTTTAGTTGCAAGTAGTGACGGTACGATTAGCGCAGATGAGAAACGAAAAATGCTTGGCTATATTAATAATTCAGATGAATTAAAAGCATTTGATCAGGCTGATGTGATCGATTCATTTAATAAAGTAGCGCTGAAATTTGATTTTGATTATGAAATTGGCAAGGCAGAAGCGCTTAAAACAATCGCTAAAATTAAAAGCAATACAGATGCAGGAAAATTAATGGTTCGTGTTTGCTGTGCTATTGGTATTGCCGATGGTGATTTTGATGCAAGCGAAAAGAAAATGGTGATTGCTATTTGCCATGAGCTGGGGCTGAACGAAGTGGAGTTCGGTTTAAATTAATGATGATTGTACTGAAACCTGCTAAGGCAGGTTTTTTTTTGCCTCAAATAATTAGAGAACACTGTAAGCCTGGTTATGCATGGGTGTTTATGTAAGAAACACAAAATATATTCTGTTTATCTGCCCGCATTATCCTTGCTAAATACACTGATTTTATCCAGTATTATGTCAGATAAATAGCCGCTGGTATCCATCTGCCAGTCATCATGCATCATGAGGAGAGGCGTTGTGAGTAGTTTCAGAATCAATTCGGATCGCCTGCTAGAGGTGGATTTGCAGAATGAAAAAGTACTGGCGATTGCCGGTGCAATGGTGGCTTACACCGGCTCGGTTAAGTTTGAAAAAGCCATTCTGGGCGGTGAAGGTTTGTTTGGTGCACTTAAGCGCAAGGTGAGCAACGAAGGCATGTCGCTGATGCAAACCAGTGGCACGGGCAAAGTGTTTTTTGCCCACAATGCGGCCGAAATTGCCGTGATTCCTTTGGCAAATGAAAAGCTCTTTATTGAAAGCAGCAGCCTGCTGGCTTACGACATGGGCCTTAAAACCAATACCACATTTGCTGGCCTGCGCGGGGCAGCATCGGGCCAGGGCTTATTTACCACCACGGTAGAAGGCAGCGGCAATATCGCAGTGATTTCGCGTGGCAATCTGATTACGCTGGAAGTAGGGCCCAATTACCCCTTGTTTGTAGATCCGGATGCCTTTATTGGTTACAAGGGCAATATCTCTCAAGAGTTTGTGTTTGATGTGAACTGGCGGACGATGGTGGGCGAGGCATCGGGTGAATCTTATCAATTTAAGTTTACCGGCCAGGGCGTGGTGTATATCCAGCCTGCTGAGCGTTAAAACTAGCCTGCCATTTAAGGATTAAGCCATGCCTTCTTACACGCAAATCAATGAAAAACTGATTGAAATCACCCTGAATAATGAAGAAGTTTTTGCCAAAAAAGGCTCAATGATTGCTTATCAGGGCAAGCTGAATTTCGCCCGCTCTTTTCTGGCCGGTGGCGGAGTGCAAGACCTGGCGATGCGCACGGTAACGAGTGAAAGCAATGCCGTGATGGTGGCAAAAGGATCGGGAAAAGTTTATTACGGGCACAATGGATTATTTGTCAGCATTATTCAGCTCAATAATGAGATGGTGTATGTAGAGAGCGAAATACTGCTCGCCTACGATGCACGGCTTACTGTGGGCACTATGTTTTTGGGTAATCAGGGCGGCGTGCAGAGCATGGTGCGTGGCGCGGTGAGCGGGCAGGGTTTGTTTACCACCACCTTGCAAGGCACGGGTGAAATGGCGATTTTATCGGATGGTAATGCGATTGCCCTGCCAGTGACAGCCGAGCAGCCGGTGTTTGTTGATCCTAATGCCTATATCGGCCACAAAGGAAATCTGACTTCTGCCATTGTGACCGATTTAAATTGGAAAACTTTTGTCGGACAGGCTTCGGGCGAATCCTATCAGGTGAAGTTTATGGGGCAGGGCACGGTTTATATTCAGGCGAGTGAAAGATAATGACTATTTATAATCCCGGTAATTTACCCAAAAACGATAATCTGAACCGCTTTGCCTTTGTGGTGGATGTGGCTGATGAGATATTTATCCGTAAGGGTAAAATGATTGCATTTTATGGACAGCTGCAATTTAATGCGCTGGGCTCAAGCCTGCTGGATATCCTGGTTAAGCAATCATTTAATTCCCCGCTTTATATTAATCATTTTGTTGTTGCCAAAGGACAGGGGCAATTGATTCTTGGAGATAATGGCAATGATATCGCTTGCTATGATCTTGAAGACGCCAATATGACCATTAAAGCCAGCCATTTGCTGGGCTTCAGCAAAAATATTATTTGCCAGGAATCCACCATGCCGGGTTTTCTGACCTTAATGGGCAATGGTAAATTAATTGCCTCAAGCAATGGCCCGGTACATTTTTTAGATTTGCCATGCCGCGTGGATGAGCAGGCCATTTTAGGCTGGGCAGATTGCCCCAGCCCTTCATATCGCTATGATTACGAGCATGTAACTAATGTGTTGTCGGCGGTAGGTGCCATGACAAGCATTACTTTATCAGGAGAAGAAAAGCAGATTGATTTCAGTGGGCAGGGCACGGTGCTGATTCAATCTTCAGAATTTGGCCTGAATGATCACTCTGTACTGGCACATATTATTGCGCAATTGCCATCTTTAAATAAAAGTGAATTAAACAGCCTGAATGGATTTGTAGCGCAAAACTTAAAAGCTTAGAGGATCTTCTCAGGATGGGCACATTTTATGCCCATCCTGAAATTAATCTTAATCTACCAAATATTTACCCGCTTATCTTCACTTCTTAATGCTGATTTATCGCATGAAAAAGCCGCTGCAAATGCTGGCATATTGGCAATTGGCGCAATCACCCGGTATTTTTCTGGCGCGTGCGGGTCGGTGAGTATTTGCAGGCGTAATTCTTCAGGCCGGGTATTACTTCTGAAGCTTTGTGCATTGGCAATAAAGAAGCGTTGCTCCTGGCTAAGGCCATCTATTTTCTCTGCCTGTGGCTTGCTGACCAAAGATTTCTTTAAGGCCTGAAAGGCAATTGTTAATCCGCCCAGATCGGCAATATTTTCACCCGCAGTGAGCTTGCCATTGATATGCAGCTTATCAAGCGGATTAAATTCATCAAATTGTTTTTCTATTCGTGTAACTCGCCGGGTAAAGTTCTTTCTGTCTTCCTTAGTCCACCAGCTTTTTAAGTTGCCATCACCATCAAACTGGCTGCCTTCATCGTCAAAAGCATGAATGAGTTCGTGGCCGATAGTGGCGCCGGTATTGCCATAATTACTGGCGCTGTCGGCATTAACGTGAAATAGCGGCGCTTGCAATATACCTGCAGGGAAAACCATTTCATTCATGCCTGGGTTGTAATAGGCATTCACTGTAGAAGGCGTCATTCCCCATTCATTTCTGTCAATTTCTTTGCCCAGTTTAGCCAGCTGCCGTTTAAATTCAAACTCATGGCCACGGCGGATATTAGCCGCATACGATTCTTTGGTAATTTGCAGGCTGCTGTAATCGCGCCAGATATCCGGGTAGCCAATTTTGACCACAACCTTATCCAGTTTTTTTAATGCCTGCTCTTTAGTTACTGCACTCATCCAATCTGAATTTTTAATTCGCTCTGCCATGGCCAGCTTAATGTTTGCCAACATTTCCAGCGCTTCGGTTTTGGCTGCGGGGCTAAAGTATTCTGCAACATAGAGCTCACCCAGTGCTTCGCCCAGATTTTGGTCCAGGCTTTTTAATACCCGCTTCCAGCGAGGCCTTAATTCTTTTGCGCCAGTCAGTGTCTGGCTGTAAAAAGCAAAATCGGCGTTTACAAAATCAGAAGAAAGATATTTGGCCTGCGCATGCGCCAAGTGCCAGCGCAAATAGGTTTTTAAATCATCTGATGGTACTGAGCCCATTGCCTGACTGATATGGCTAAAAAATTTTGGCTGTGAAACATTGATATCAGAGGGCTTGCTGACACCAATCGCTTCAAAATAAGCTTGCCATGCAAAGTGCGGGCTGATTTTTTGCAGGCCATTTAAATTAAGCAAATGGTAAGTGGCTTCAGGATTACGTTGCTCAACTTTTGTCATTGATGCACGGGCAAGGCCTGTTTCTAAACGAATCACACGAATGGCATTTTTTTCTGCAGCCTGCGGGCTATCGCCTAGCAGGCCAAATATTTGCACCAAATGTGCCTTATATTGCCGGCGTAGTTTTTGGTGCTTGCTGTCGGTTTTTAAATAGTAATCTCTATCGGGCAAACCTAAGCCGCCCTGAGATAAATCCATAATATAGCGCAGTGAATTTTTTGCATCCTGGCTTACATTAAAATCAAACAGCGGATTAATGCCTTCTTTATGCAGCTGTGCTAATACCTGAATAAGGTCTGCCTGCGTTTTAATTGCGCTGATCCGGGCTAATTGCTCTGCCAGTGGTTTAGCGCCTTCTGCCTCTAAACGCGCCTCATCCATCCCGCTTAAATAAAATGCGCCCACTTTTTGTACGGAAGGATTGGCACTGTTTGATTTAGCTGCAGTTTCAATAATATTTTTAAGCGCCGTGAGATTGCGCTCAAAAACTTCATCATAAGCCCCATAGCGGGCACGATCCGCAGGCACAGGATGATTCGCCAGCCAGTTGCCATTGGCATATTGATAAAAATTGCTGCAAGGATCGGCCGATCTGTCCATCGCACCGGCTTCTAAAACCAGATTATTGGCATGGCTGAATGCCGAGCCTGCAATAAATAGCGCAGCAATGGCGGTGCGAATTGGATTAGGCATTGGGCGGAGGTCTTATTGATTGAGAGATGAGTGATGAATTTACGTGGCTATGCTGTTTAAATATATTGGGGTAAGCGAGATGCAAAATATCAGCTGCTTGTGGTGTTTTTTGAAAGAATGAAATATAGTTGTAAATCGCAACTATATTTGAGCCACTATGAATGCCAGATCATTAAGAGCCGTATCACGGGATATTGTCCGCGAGCTGGGCGTGTTTTCCAAAAAATGCGGCAAGGTCGATCTCAGCCCGGTTGAGGCGCATATTCTGATCGAGCTGGAGCAGGCCATGCAGACCAATTTACAGTTGGCTGAGCGTTTGCGTATCGATAAATCCAATATCAGCCGCACACTGCAAAAATTAGCGGAAGAGGGGCTGATTCAATGGCAGGCTCATGCCAGCGATAAGCGCAGCAAGCAGGCTGTTTTGTCCCTGGCCGGGCGGGACGTTTTACGTGCTGTGCATGCTGAATACGATGAAGAAATTGAATGTGTTTTACAGCAGCTGGATTCGGCTGAGCAGCAGCGCCTGCAGGCGGGCTTAGATTTATACCGGCAGGCTTTAAACGCAGCCCGTTCGCAAAAGGCCTATCAAATTCGCCTGATGGCAGAAACGGATAATGCTGCAGTTGCTGCGGTGATCAGGCAGGTTTCTGCCGAACATGGCCTGAGTGAAGAGCGCGGCTATGGCGTGGCAGATCCGCATCTGGATCAGCTTTACTCTTGTTATCAAGAGGCTGGTGCGGCTTATTGGGTGATTCAAAAAGAGTCGGGTGCTTTATCAGGCGGGGCAGGAATTGCGCCGCTGGCAGGGGCAGATGCATCGGTGTGTGAATTGCAAAAGATGTATTTATTGGATGATTGCCGGGGCCTGGGGCTGGGGAAGCGTTTGCTGATCATGGCTTGTGATTTTGCGCGTAACGCGGGATACCGGCAGTGCTATTTAGAAACGACAGCCTGCCTTCCTGCTGCACTGGCGCTCTATAAAAAAATGGGCTTCAGGCAAATTGCAGAGCCCATGGGGGCAACGGGCCATCATTCTTGTGAAATTTTTATGCTGCTCGATCTATAAAAAAAACCCGTCTTAAAAAAGACGGGTTTTTTTGAGTAAGTCACTTACTTCTTGGCTACATGATGGCCGCCAAAGGCATTGCGCATCATGGAAAGCAATTTAGCGACGTAATCGCCTTTACCCTGAGTGGTGTAGCGCTGGAATAACGACGCTGCAATCACTGGTGCAGGAACGCCCAGCTCTACCGCTTCCAGCACGGTCCAGCGGCCTTCGCCAGAATCTGGAACAAATGGCTTGATATCATCGAGCTTGGTATCGTTTTTCAGTGTGTCGGCAGTTAAGTCGAGCAGCCATGAACGGATTACCGAGCCATGACGCCATGTTTCAGCCACTTCAGCCAGATCAAGATTCAGCTCTTTTTTGGCTTCCAAGAGGGCAAAGCCTTCGGCAAAAGCTTGCATCATGCCGTATTCAATACCGTTGTGAACCATCTTCACGTAGTGGCCGCTGCCTGCCGGGCCAGCGTGAATCCAGCCGCGATCCGATGCCGGAGCCAGGATTTTAACGAATGGCTCTGCCATCGCGAATGCGTCTTTTTCGCCGCCAATCATGATGGTGTAGCCGTTAGCTAAGCCCCATACGCCGCCAGATACGCCCGCATCCATAAACTTAAAGCCTTTGGCGTTCAGTTCTTTTGCATGGCGTTGTGAGTCTTTATACATGGCGTTTGCGCCATCAATAATTAAATCACCTGGTGCCAGGAGTGCAGTCAGCTCACCAAACATGGTTTCGCTGATTTCACCGGCTGGCAGCATCATCCATACCACGCGCGGGCTTGGTAATTCTGCAATCAGGCTGGCTACGGAGTCAAAACTGCGGATATTGGCGTGGTCTGCGGCAAGTTGGTTACGTGTTTCGGCGCTTACGTCAAAGCCAAATACGGTGGCTCCGCCAGCAGCCAAACGGCGTGCCATATTACTGCCCATTTTACCGAGGCCAATCATTGCAATTTGCATTTTGAGCATCCTTGTTTGTTGGTTTTCGTTGCCGGGATTGTGCCCCGGCGGGAATAGCGTGCAGCATGAACCTTAGTCCAGTGTCTGCCAATTGGGAATTATGGCACTATGCTTGGTGCGTAGTGCGAAGCAAATGCCTACAAAACGCAGTAAACGGTGTTTTTCATTGTTTTCTAAGAATTTTTTGCTTATTTCAGCAAAATTGATCTCGGTTAAGGCAAAATATATTGCAGTGCACTATGATTAAAAAGTCGTCGCAAAGCGTGTGGGCTTTGTGAAAAGACTCTCTGTGTGTGGGTGTTTGGGGCGTGCGTAGCTGCATTTTTGCAGACGCACGCTTTTTTCTGTGCGCTATTCTGGGCTTAGTTTGATTTAGCTTAAAAAGCATGTTGTCACCTGCCTGTAAGCTGCCTCTGTTTATACTTCGGGGGTGCTTATGGCCCTGCCCCAACTTGTTTGCCCGGCGGGCAGCCTGCCTGCCTTAAAAACCGCCGTTGACCAGGGCGCCGACGCGGTTTACCTCGGTTTTAAAAATGCCACCAATGCCAGAAATTTTGCTGGCCTCAATTTTAGTGATGCGCAGCTCAGCGAGGGCGTGCGCTACGCTCATGCTAAAAACCGTGAAATATTAATCGCGATTAATACCTACGCTCAGCCTGGGCGAATTGCCGACTGGCGTGCTTCGGTGGATAAGGCGGCCGATCTGGGCGCGGATGCAGTGATTCTGGCCGATCTTGGCCTGCTGGATTATGCCCATCGCACCCATCCCCATTTGCATCTGCATTTATCGGTGCAAGGCTCGGCGACTAATTTTGAAGCGATTAATTTAGCCCACGAATGTTTTGGCGTGCGCCGGGCCGTATTGCCGCGCGTGCTGACTCTGCCGCAGGTTGAGTATGTGATTAAAAATACTCAGGTAGAAATCGAGGTCTTCGGTTTTGGCAGCCTCTGTGTGATGGCGGAAGGGCGCTGCATTTTATCCAGCTATGTAACGGGCCAGTCGCCCAATACCCACGGCGTATGTTCTCCTGCACAGTTTGTACGCTGGGATAAACAGGGCGAGCGTATGGATGCGCGTTTAAATGGCGTACTGATCGATCGTTTTGAGGCAGGCGAGCCTGCTGGTTATCCCACGCTGTGCAAGGGCCGCTTTGAAGTCGATGGCGATACCTATTACGCCATGGAAGAGCCGACCAGCCTGAATACGCTATCCATTTTGCCCGAGCTGATGCGCATCGGCGTGGCTGCCATCAAGGTAGAAGGCCGCCAGCGTAGCCCTTCTTATGTGGCCGAGGTGACTAAAACTTTACGCATGGCGATCGATGCCTGTGCCGACCCGCGTTACTCAGTTAAACCTGCCTGGCAAGCCACGCTGGATAAAGTGTCCGAAGGGCATCAGCAAACGCTGGGGGCTTATAGCAGGCCGTGGCGATGAGGGCAGGTTTTGTCCATGGGGTTTTGAAACGTTTTTAAGTGCCTTCGGCACGGTATTTTGGTGCGGGAGTCCCCCGTGCGGGACTCGCTTGCAGGCTCACTCAAACATCCTCGCCGAAACCCCGCCCCGCTTGTTCCTCGCTCGGCGCGTTTTCAGGGGGGTAAAGCCCTATGCAGGTAGCGCAGCCATAGCTTAGTTTTTGCTTCATTTGAATTTTAAAATCAAGGCAGTTAGCGCATATGGGGTAAGCCCCGACGCTTTATACAGGAAGAACAATGAAACTCTCTCTTGGCCCCATTCTTTATTACTGGCCTAAGCAGCAGGTGCTGGATTTTTATGCCGGGGCGGCAAGCTGGCCGGTGGATGTGATTTATCTGGGCGAGGTGGTTTGCTCGCGCCGCCACGAGTTGCGTAGTGCGGATTGGCTGGAAGTGGCGGAGCAGCTGCGTGCTGCGGGTAAAGAGGTGGTGATTTCATCGCAGGCGTTGTTGGAATCCGCCAGCGATCTTTCCAGCTTAAAAAGGCTGGCCGAGGCAGGGGGCTGTATCGAGGCCAATGATTTAGGCGCGGTGAAAGTGGCGCGGGATTTGGGCATGCGCTTTGTGGCCGGGCCGCATCTTAATATTTATAACGGCGCGGCTTTGGATTGGTTTGCGGCTCAGGGCGCGATGCGCTGGGTACCTTCTTTAGAAAGCAGCAAGGCCGATATCGCCGCTATTCTGGCCGAGAAAACCAGCGCCATCGAAACCGAAGTCTTTGTGCACGGCCATTTACCACTGGCGTTTTCGGCCCGCTGCTTTACCGCGCGTTATTACGGCCTGAGCAAAGATGCCTGTGAGTTTCGCTGCCTGGACCATGCCGACGGGCAGTTAGTTGCTACCCGTGAAGGGCAGGGGTTTTTGCGCCTGAACGGTATTCAGACTCAGTCTTCCGCCTGCCAGTCGCTCTACAGCGAATTGCCACAAATGGCGCAGATGGGCATTGATTATCTGCGCATTAGTCCGCAATCCACCGGCACGGCAGAGCTGGTCGCTGCTTATGCTGAAAAATGTACTTATCCCGACGCTATCCACGACTTTTCAACAGCTTATCCACAGGGGCTTGTGAATGGTTATTGGCATGGTGAAGCGGGCATAAAGGAATGTGTATGAAGCACTTACGTCAGTTTGTTTTATTAAAACTTCCCGAAGCCCCAGTGGCTATCGCTCTGGCCAGCAGTTTAAATCTGGTTAAAAGCAAGCTTTGGCCGGAGGAAGACTTTGCATGGCTGGCGGGGCGCAATATTCGTTTAGAAGTGCTGGATATTGGCCGTGGCCTGACGCTTTCTTTTCAGAATGGCTGTTTTAAGCGGGGGACCGGTGCGGCGGATGTCACTTTCAGCGCCAGCCTTGCCGATTACCTGGTGCTGGCCCGCCGCCTGGAAGATCCGGACACGTTGTTTTTCCAGCGCCGTTTAAGCATTGAGGGCGATACCGAGCTTGGCCTCACGCTAAAAAACCTGATGGATGCGACTGATTTTGAGCCTCTGCTGGCATGGCTGCCCAGCCGGTTACGTGCTCATTTGCCGGTTTGATTTGGTGTTTTAAAAGGTCTGCAGACACCGGGCACACATAGAGCACGATTGGTTTTACATGCCCTGCAAAAAATAAGCCAACAGGCTCCAATGTAAATCCTTGCAATAAACATCAGATCTTAATCAGTGAATAAGATTGCGCAGATATAATGCGCTTCTCTTTTCAGGCTATTGGCAGATTATCAATGGATATCGTATTGCTGTTTAAGTCGCTCATTATGGGCATGGTTGAGGGTATTACAGAGTTTTTGCCAATTTCCAGCACGGGTCATTTGATTTTAACGGGTGATTTGCTCAATTTTATGAGCAAGGAAAAGCGCGACGTTTATGAAATTTTTATTCAGCTGGGCGCTATGCTGGCGGTTGTGTGGGAATACCGTGCCAAGCTGGTGAGCACCTTAACCGGCGCGGTTAAGCCAGGTGGCGAGCGTAATTTATTGCTGGCGGTTGTGATTGCGTTTATTCCTGCGGCTATTTTGGGCCTGCTGTTCAGCAAAGCAATTAAGGCGCATTTATTCCAGCCAGTGCCGGTGGCGATGGCGTTTATTGTGGGTGGTTTGATTATTCTTTGGGCGGAAAAACGCCAGGTTAATAAAACCCCGGTCATTGAAACGGTGGATGATTTAAGCCTGAAAGATGCCTTAAAAGTGGGGCTTTGCCAGTGTTTAGCCCTGATTCCCGGCACCAGCCGCTCTGGCGCTACCATTATTGGCGGCATGTTCCTCGGCATTTCCCGCAAGGCCGCAACCGAGTTCTCTTTCTTTTTAGGGATTCCAACGCTGGGTGCGGCTTCAATTTACAGCCTGCTTAAACACCGCCATGAGTTAGATATTGGCGACAGTGGTGTATTCGCTGTGGGCTTTATTGCCTCATTTATCTTTGCCTTTATTGCCATTCGTGCGCTGATTAAGTTTGTTTCTACTCATACCTTTGTTGGCTTTGCCTATTACCGGATTGCCTTTGGTCTGATCGTACTGGCAACGGCTTACAGTGGTCTGGTGAGCTGGACGGTTTAAGGTCAGACGTTTTTTGCAGGAGTGGCCTGGCTGAAGCCGCTCCTGCGGTATTGAGTTTAAGCGGGGCATTACCTGGGGCAGTGCCTTACGCCACCAACACCATCAGCCAATGATCCTGCAATAAAGCCGCAAATAAATACGCCAGATATTTAATCGAATATCTGAATAATTCCCGCGCAATTACATCACCTTTCGCTTCATCCTCTTCCTGCCACAATTTAAATGCCCGCGATAAAAAACCTGTATTCAGCACGGCCACGCTGATTCCATACAGCCAGCTGCTCATGCCTAATGCCACAGGCAGGGCGGTGACTGCGGCCAGGATGGCGGCGTAGAGCAGAATAGATAATCTGGTAAAGGCCAGCCCATGGGTGATGGGCAACATCGGCAGGCCTGCCTTTGCATATTCATCGCGGCGGTAGAGCGCCAGCGCCCAGAAATGCGGCGGCGTCCATGTGTAAATAATCAAAAATAAAATCATCGCTTCGGGCGGCACGCTGCCGGTGACGGCGGCCCAGCCCAATATCGGTGGCATGGCACCGGATGCCCCGCCAATCACGATATTTTGCGGTGTGGCGGCTTTCAGTAAGCGGGTGTAAATCACCGCATAGCCAAAGAATGTGGCCAGCGTCAGCCACATCGTCAGCATATTTACAAAAACAGCCAGCAGCCACAGCCCCACTGCGGTGGTGATCAGGGCATAGAGCAGGGCGTCACTGTGTTTTAGCGAGCCTTTGACCAGCGGGCGCTGCTGGGTACGGCGCATATTTCCATCGCGCTCTACTTCGATCAGGCAGTTAAAAGCAGCAGCGCCACTGGCTACCAGCCCAATTCCTGCTGTGGCAGCCAGCAGCAGGGTGATGGATGGCAGCTGTGGCGTGGCCAGCAGCATGCCCACCACGGCACAGAACACAATCAAGGCAATGACGCGTGGCTTGCCAAGTTTCAGCAGCTCAGCCAGCTGGGCATGGGAGCGGGTAAGGGCGAGAGTACGCATGGTCAGGCTCCTGAGTGTTTAGGGGAAGCGGTGTTAAAGACGCTGCTTGTTGCTTGCTGATGAATGGGTAAAACCTGTGCTAATGCAGCAACCACCAGCATCAGCAAAATCGCCGCTCCGCCGTTATGCGCCACAGCCAGAGGCAGTGGTAAATCCAGCCAGACATTGCTGATGCCCAGCGAGATTTGCAGCAGCAGCGCCGCAGCAATCAGCCCTGCCCACTTGGGGCTGGCTTTGCGCAGCTGCCAGATCAGCACACTCAGGCAGGCCAGCAGCAGCACTGCACCCAGGCGGTGCAGCCAGTGGATGGCGGCTAAGTGATGAATCGTCAGCGCATCACCTCCGGCCGTCTGCCCTAGTTCGCGTATCGGCTGCATGGCTTCGCTTAAACCAGCAGGCGCGGCAAGGCTGCCCTGACATAAAGGGAAACCATTGCAGGCCAGCGCCGCATAATTAGTCGATACCCAGCCGCCCAGGGCAATTTGCAGCACGATGGCGATCAGGCTGATGATCAGGAGCGGACGCAGCTGGCCGGGCAGCTGAGGCGCTAAAGTGGCGCGAGCGCTCAGCCAGGTTAGCATCGCCAGCAGCGTCATGCCGCCCAGCAAGTGCGCCGTGACGACGACGGGCATCAGCTTCATGGTAACTGTCCACATTCCCAGCAGAGCCTGAAAAATAATCACGGCCAGTGGCAAAAGAATACTGATACGGCTGAGCTGCTGACGCTTTTGCCAGAGCAAGCAGCAAACCGCTAAGACTAATATCCCTAATCCGCCGGCAAAATAGCGGTGGATCATTTCTTTCCAGCCTTTGGCAGGCTCTATTTCGCCACTCATATCTCGGCCAAAGTTTGCACTGGCCCGGGCAATCTCATGTGCTTCATCCGGTGCGCCAAGTTGCCCGTAGCAGCCCGGCCAGTCCGGGCAGCCCAAACCCGCATCAGAAAGCCGCACATAAGCACCGAGCATCACCAGACAGAAAGTCCAGATCAGGGTAAGGCAGAGCAGTGGTTTCATTGAGTGGCTCCTGTAGGGCGGGTGAAACCCGCCATTTTCGTAATATTTATTGGCAAAGCACGGCGGGTATCGCCCCATACGGGCTAACCAAATGTTTTTTCATTAGCAAACAGCGAAAAACGCAATAACTACGCTCTTCGCATAGGGTTTTCAAATCCCCTTGAAACACGCCGGAGCGAGGAACAAGCGGGCGGGGTTTCGGCCAGGGAGCGAGGCAGCGAGCCAATCCCGCCTGCCGCCGACCCGATAGTCCGCAGCGCAGGGGCTTTTGGTTAGCGCATATGGCTTCAACCCATCGCTTTATTATTTTTCAAAACCTGCCCAATTTCTTTCAGTGCCTTGCGTCTGCCGTCGTCGTTAGAGAGTTGCTCTTTGGAATAGCGCAGTACGGCATTGCCGTGGGGGTCGATCAGGTAGAGGCCGCTATCGGGGGCGTGGCTGGGCAGGTAGGCGATATCGGCGTTATCAGAGGGGCAAAAGCTGGCACGCACAATCCGCTGGCTGGCTTCGCCCTGAGCCAGCCGCAGTTGCCCGGCAGCAAAAAGCAGCTTGCTGTGCACCTCGCTGCACGCGGCATCGGCAGCGGCTAACCGCCAGGGGCCGGGTGCTGCGATGGGGGTGGCGAGCAGCTCGCCAAAGCTATTGCCGCCAACCGGTCTCCACCACTGCCAAACGGCTTGTGCGGCTAATACGGGCAGCAGGGATAACATAAAGCAAGCGATGAGTACGGTGCGTCCTTTCATAGTTCTGTCTCCCTTTTAAAACGTCTCCAAAGAAAAATGCCTGCTAAGCACATTCCCCACCATGTGGCGGTATAGGCAAGGTGCCGTTCTGGCGGGATAGCGGGCTGGCTGTGTTGCACAATCAAACCATTTTTACTTTCTTGCATCAGCGCATAGGCAATGGGCTGGGGCAGCTTGCTCCATGCAGCAAAGCGCTCCGGATTGATATTCTGAAAAATGTGATCTGCTGGCAGGGTTTGGGCCAGCTCGATATAACGCGGCCATGCCTGAGTGCTGACGATGGGGCTGTAACCGGCTTGGGGGGGCTGGGTATCCGGCCACCAGCCACGGTTGACCAGTACGATGCTGTGATCACTCAGCTGAAAAGGGGTGATGACGTGATAGCCGATCTGCCCGGCTTCAATCCGGTGATCGAGGAGAATCTGGGCTTGTGGCAGCCATTGGCCGGTTAGTCTGAGTGGGCGAAATAAGGGGGGAGAGCCCCTGGCCCATTGCAGAGGTGCGAGTACTTCTTGTTTTGCCTGTTGTTCAATCAACAATTGTTTATTGTTTGCACGGCTGAGCTGCCACAGGCCCATGCAAAAAGTAATCAGGATAAGGATTGCCAAACAGATGAGCGCATATCGGCGACGTTGCGCTAAGATGGGAGTAGACGGAGGGTTTTCCATGAAAATTGTTGCCATCATCCTGCTCCTGGTTATCATCATCGCCCTCGGGCGGGCACTCTTACAGCTGGTTCGCGGCGGGCGATCCACGCAGGTGGTACGTGCTCTGACTCTGAGGGTGGGCTTGTCGATTGCTTTATTTGTTTTGTTATTGATTGCTTATGGGATGGGGTGGATACATCCCAATGCATGAGTGTTTTTTTTACGGCTCTTGTAGGGCGGGTGCAACCCGCCGTTTTTTTGTTCTAATCAAAATCTTTTTTAAGTGCCTACGGCACGTTGATTTTGGAGCGGTTGCCACCGCAGGGGCCTTCCTTTCTTGAACGGCCAAGAAACGAAGCCAAAGAAGGCCGCCCCGGCGTCTGCGCCCCGCTGCGCGGGGTTCCCTCTCTGCGGACAATCGGCATGGCGCGTCAATTCAACTCGCTTCGCTCAAACACGAATTGACGACTTCCCCATGCCGCTTGTTCCCCGATCGGCTGGTCTCAGGGGAGGGTAAAAGCCCCGTGCTACGATCAGCGATATAAATTTAAATGCTCAAGGGGGATTCCAAACCCAAACGATTTAACTCTGAGCTTGTTTTCCTCCGTGCAACTCCGTGTTCTCTGTGCCCTCTGTGGTTCAAGATTTTGGTTTGCTTGTTTGCTGCTTCTTATAACCAGTAAACAAACACAAATAAGATCAGCCACACCACGTCCACAAAGTGCCAGTACCAGGCGGCAGCTTCGAAGCCGAAGTGGTGTTCGGGGCTGAAGTGGCCTTTTGTGGAGCGCACCAGCATGGTAGAGAGCATGATGGTGCCAACCAGTACGTGCATGCCGTGAAAGCCGGTGAGCATGTAGAAGGTGGCGCCGTAAGCGCCGGAGCTCATTTTCAGGCCCAGCTCGGTCCAGCCGTGGTGGTATTCGATGGCTTGCAGCGTTAAAAATAAGCTGCCAAGCAGGACGGTAAGCAGCAGGCCAAGTTTGAGCTGGCCCCGCTTGTTTTCCATCAATCCCCAATGCGCCCAAGTGAGGGTTGCACCCGAGGTAAGGAGCAGTGCGGTATTGATGGCGGGCAGGCCAATCGCCGCCATAGGGGTATAAGGTGCGGCTGTGGGGCCGGTCAGGGCGGGCCAGCTTTCATGAAACCCTGACCAAAGCAGGGTATTGGTATCAGAAAAAAACCCCAGCTCAGGCACAGAAATGGTGCGGGTGTAAAAGAGCGCGCCAAAGAAGGCGGCAAAAAACATCACTTCAGAGAAAATAAACCAGCTCATTCCCCAGCGAAATGAGTAATCGACCTGCTGACCATAGCTGCCGCTTTGTGATTCTTTAACCACATCACCAAACCAGCCAAAAATCATCCAGATTAAGATGGCAAAGCCCAGCAGCAAAATCCAGCCTCCGGCTGGCACACTATTCATGGCAAAAGCAGCGCCCAACCCCATGCAGAATAAGGCGACAGAGCCGACGATGGGCCAGCGCGACGGGGCTGGCACATAGTAGTGTGCGTCGTGAATTCCGTTTTCTACATTCATTTTCAGCTCCATCAATTGTAGGGTGGGTGAGGCGGTTTCTTGCCGTAGCCCACCCTAAGTATTGGCAATCAATACCCGCACCAATAGAAATACGCCCAGCGCCAGGCACAGTGCTAAAAACAAACCCGCTGCAATGATCTGCTGAGGTTTCAGCTTGGCGTTCTCGGCATTTTTTCGGCTGCGTACGCCAAAAAAGGCGGCCAGTACCGTTTTAAGTGCTGCAATCATGATTTCAATTCCGGGTGCAGCGTGTAAGAGAGCGTGGCGGCACCAAGCTCTGCGGGTAATTCATTGGCGACCAATAACACTACGGTGACATCCCGCTGCTCATTAGGCGCTAAAGTCAGCGCATCAAAGCAAAAGCATTCCAGTTTTTGCAGCAAGCCCGCTGCCCTGGCAGGGGCAAAGCTGGGAATGGCGCGCACTTTGAGCGGCTGATTTGATAAATTGCTTAAACGAAACCTGGCCTTGATTAAGCCACCGGGCTTAGCTGCCATCACCGGATCAAGCGCCATCAGCGTGGCAGGCAGCTGATCTGCCACATTGGTATCAAATTCCACCCGGATCACTGCGGCATTTACATTGGCAAAATCGCTGTTCGCCCGGTCTATCCCCATTGCCTTACAAAGCGCGCCATAAAATGGCACCATCGCATAGCCAAAGCCAAACATCAGGCAGGCAATTACCAGCATCCGTATAGCGAGTTTGCGATTGGCTTGCTGGAGAGTGCTTTGCATTGCGGCCTTTTTATACTCGGGTAACTTATGTAAAACCCAAATCTTGAAACACGGAGTTATGCGGAGAAAACCAAGCCCTGAGAGGATGATCTGCCCAGTTTATTCGTGTGCAGGTGCAAGCTTGGTTTGTCCCGGTGTGCTCTCTTTGAAGGCGCTGCGTGTGCCCGCAGATTTCAGATTTGGCTCTACACGTCCATCAGCCAGCGCCGGATAATAATCCCCACAAAAAAGGCGGCGGCGATGCTGGCTGTGATCAGTGCGGTGCGCAGATTTTTACTCATGATGATCCTCCAGCAGGCCTTGGGCTTTCAGGCCTTTTTCGACAATTTCTAAAGAAGGCGGGGTTTCCCATGTGTGGTGTGGTGCTGGTGAGGGCACTTCCCACTCTAGTGTGTTAGCGCCTTCCCATGGTTTGGCTGGGGCTTTGCCCACGCCACCGCGAATGGTGTGAATCACATTAAATAAGAAGAAAATCTGCCCCAGGCCAAAGCAGAATGCGCCTACCGTAGCCATGGCATTAAAGTCGGTGAATTGCAGGGCGTAATCCGGAATACGGCGCGGCATACCGGCAAGGCCCAAAAAGTGCATGGGGAAGAAGGTCACATTGAACCAGATCATCGACCACCAGAAATGAAACTGCCCCCGTCCCTCGTGATACATATTGCCGGTCCATTTAGGCAGCCAGTAATAGGTGGCGGCAAACAGGGTAAATAAGGCACCGGCCACCAGCACATAGTGGAAATGCGCCACTACATAATAGGTGTCTTGCATCTGGGTATCGACCGGGGCAATCGCCAGAATCAGCCCTGAAAAACCACCAATGGTAAACAGGCAAACAAAGCCGATTGAAAATAGCATCGGGGTTTCAAAAGTCATACTGCCCTGCCACATAGTGGCAATCCAGTTAAAGACTTTGACCCCCGTTGGCACGGCAATCAGCATGGTGAGGAACATAAAAAACAGCTGGGTGCTGGCCGGCATGCCCACTGCAAACATATGGTGGCCCCATACCATAAACGACAGAATGGCGATCGAGCAGGTGGCGTAAACCATGGATACATAGCCAAACAGCGGTTTGCGGGCAAAGGTGGGGATGATCTGGCTGACCACACCAAAGGCGGGCAGGGCCATGATGTAAACCTCCGGATGCCCAAAAAACCAGAAAATATGCTGGAACAATACCGGGTCGCCGCCGCCAATCGCTTTAAAAAAATGCGTATCAAAGTGGCGGTCGGTCAGCAGCATCGTGACTGCGCCCGCCAGCACCGGAGCCACGGCAATTAATAGATAGGCCGTAATCAGCATGGTCCAGCCAAACAGCGGCATTTTCAGCATCGTCATTCCCGGTGCCCGCATATTCAGCACCGTGGTGACAATATTGATTGACCCCATAATGGATGACAGCCCTAAAAGGTGGATGGCAAAAATCGCCAGATCCATCCCCATGCCAGCCTGAATCGACAAAGGCGGATAAAGCGTCCAGCCGCCCGCTGCTGCGCCGCCAGGCACAAAGAATGAAATCATTAATAGTGCGGCAGCAGGCGGCAGCAGCCAGAAACTCCAGTTATTCATCCGGGCAAATGCCATATCCGGCGCGCCTATCATCAGCGGCAGCATCCAGTTAGCAAGGCCGGTAAAGGCAGGCATAATCGCGCCGAACACCATAATCACGCCATGTAGGGTGGTCAGCTGATTAAAGAACTCCGGTTGCCAGAATTGCAGTCCTGGCTGAAAAAGCTCGGCACGGATACACAGCGCCATAATGCCGCCGGTAATAAACATGCTGAAGGCAAACCACAGATAAAGCGTACCGATGTCTTTGTGATTGGTGGCATAAAACCAGCGCTGCACAAAGGAAACATGATGCTCCTCATGGGCGTGATCGTGGGCTGGGGTATGGAGCGCGTCGTGTGCAGTAGTCATGGGTTTATTCTCACTTTCTGGCGGCTTTAACGTCGGCGGGGAATAAGGCATCGCCTGCGGTGTTGCCAAAACTATTGCGCTCGTAAGTGATGACTGCCGCAATTTCGGTGTTTGAAAGCGCATTCCAGGCAGGCATTGCGTTTTTGCCAGCCAATACAATGGCCAGGTGACCTGCAATCGGGCCAGTGGCGATTTTGGATCCGGCCAGCGATGGGTAAGGGCCTGCACCTTTACCGTCTGCTTTATGACAGGCCACGCAATTGCCTTCATAAACCGTCCGGCCACGCGCGATCAGCTCATCTTTGGTCCATTTTTTATTAGGATCGTCGGCAGCGGCTTTGGCTTCGGCTTGTTTCTTGCCTACCCAATCCTGAAATTCTTTATCGGTAACGACTTTTACAACGATGGGCATAAAACCATGGTCTTTGCCGCAAAGCTCCGAGCATTGGCCACGAAAGGTGCCGGTGTTTTCTGCTTTAAACCATGTGTCGCGAATAAAGCCGGGAATAGCGTCTTGTTTTACGCCAAATGCAGGCATCGCCCAGGAGTGGATCACATCGTTGCTGGTGGTCAGGATGCGTACTTTTTTGCCTACAGGCACTACCAGCGGCTCGTCTACTTCTAAAAGGTAATGCTCGCCTTTCGCACTGCCTTTGCCTTGGTATTCATCAATTTGCTTACGGTCTGTGGTGAGGCGGCTTTTAAAATCCACGCCATGGTCCAGGTATTTGTAACCCCAGAACCATTGATAGCCCGTGGCTTTAATGGTGATTTCTGAATCCCGTGTGTCTTTTTGCGCTATGACTACCCGCGCAGCAGGCCAGGCCATCGCAACCAGAATAAGGGCTGGAATAATGGTCCAGAGAATCTCAACCGTGGTGTTTTCATGGAAGGGTTTGGCTGCGTGGCCCAGAGATTTACGGTGTTTTAATATTGAGTAAAACATCACTCCAAACACCAGCACAAAAATCACCAGAATGACCCACATAAGCAAGGTGTGCAGATTTGTGATGTCGTGGGCGATTGCAGATTGAGCTGGCTGGAAGTTCATGCTTCCTGCTTGTGCGGCAGCAGGCAGCATTAAAGCCAATGCAAGTATTCGCATTACTCACCTCCCGGGGTGTAGCGCCTTCCTCTTGACTGACAGGGACGGTCGCAAATTTAATCTTTATCAATACAAGCTAGCAGGAGTTTCGATATATGCAAGTCAGCTTCGATATTTAAATTCTTACACGTACCTGATTTTTTGCCGTCTGTCTGGACGTTGCTATGTCCTTTTGTATGTGTACTAAAAATCAGATTGATCACAGGTTGTTGTGATCAGCGGCTTTTTAGCCACCACAGGGACGGAGCAAAGTTCGAAGATACGAACCTCCTCCTGACAATAGATCTGTACCATCCCAGGAGGAAGACCATGAGTATTCATATGGACGTGCTGGATCAGCATTTCACGCTCCCTAAAACCCGAGAAGTTGCAGCAAACAGCCCGGTGGTCTGGTTGCAAAAAGGCTGGCAGGATTTATGGGCCCATCCTGGGCCAAGCCTGATGTACGGCGTGCTTGTTACTCTTATTGGCGCTTTGGTTCTCTCTCTTGCTGTAAATCATCCTTATTTGTTTACTACCTCGATTACAGGCTTTTTATTGCTGGCCCCATTAGGTGCGGCGGGCATTTACGAGCTTACCTCTGAGCGTGAGGAGGGCAGGCCAACTTCTTTTGTGCAGTCAATTCGCGATTTGCTGGCTAATTTGGGGCAGCTTGGCTTTCTTGGCCTGGCTCTGGCCATGGTGGCTATTGCTTGGGAGCGCTTCTCGGCCATTTTATTTGCCGTGTTTTACGGCGGACAGGATGTGAGCCTGGTCAGCTATATCAGCTCTTTAACGGGTGAGTTTTTACCGTTCACACTGGCTTGGACTCTGGCTGGTTTTCTGCTGGCTTTTTTGGTATTTGGTCTGACCGCTGTTTCTATCCCCATGCTGGCAGACAGAGAAGTCGACAGCATTACGGCAATGATGACCAGCCTGCGGGTCACATCTGAAAACCGGGTTGTGATGATTCAGTGGGCTGCTTTGATTGTTTTGCTGACGGCTGTCGGCTTTATCACGGTAGTAGGGCTGGTGGTGATTTTCCCTCTTCTTGGACATGCCACTTGGTATGCCTATAAGGATTTGGTTGAGTAAGTCGTTGATTAACAGGGCCCTGTGATTTGTGTGTTACAGGGCTCAATAGATTTTATTTATTAGTCTTTAGTTTTTAGTATTCCTTATGTATTGACACAGCTGACAAGCTCTTGTATAGTTCGCCCCTCTGTCGCGGGGTGGAGCAGTTGGCAGCTCGTCGGGCTCATAACCCGAAGGTCACAGGTTCGAGTCCTGTCCCCGCAACCAGAAATGCATTGTCAGAGTTACTTTTGAAGTAACGCACCCGTCGCGGGGTGGAGCAGTTGGCAGCTCGTCGGGCTCATAACCCGAAGGTCACAGGTTCGAGTCCTGTCCCCGCAACCAGCAGCACTCTGGCAAATACCCGTCGCGGGGTGGAGCAGTTGGCAGCTCGTCGGGCTCATAACCCGAAGGTCATAGGTTCGAGTCCTATCCCCGCAACCAGTTATGCATTTGCAGCAAATACCCGTCGCGGGGTGGAGCAGTTGGCAGCTCGTCGGGCTCATAACCCGAAGGTCACAGGTTCGAGTCCTGTCCCCGCAACCAAAAATTTAAAAAAGCCGCTATTCAATCGAATAGCGGCTTTTTTGTATGTGGCTTCGATTTAAGATTTTCTTCGTTTGTGTCGCTTATCTATTGAGTGCTGATCAGGTATTAAAATAACTATGCGTATTAACTCTAAGCTAAGCGAAGCCATTATCACTTCTTCTCCTGCAAGCCCGGTGGCTAAGCCATCTGCAGCTAAAGCAACAGATGCAACTTCTGTTCTTGGTGCAGCAAAACAAGCACTGCAAGCCGGGCCGGAGATTGATATGGCCAAGGTGCAGGAAATCCGTAATGCCTTGTTGCGTGGCGAGATTAATTTTGATGCAGATAAAGTAGCAGGGCTGATGCAAAAATATCATGGCGGGCTTGCTTGAATACCCTGATCCGGCAATTTGCCACTGATTTGCAAAGCGATATAAAAGCCTATCAGGATTTAATAGTTCTGCTTGATGAGCAGTTTTCTGCCTCTGTGCAGCAGCAGACCGCACAATTAAGTCATGTATTAGAGCAAATAAGCGGGCAGCTTGCCGTTATAGAAGTGCGCCGCGAGCGCCGCAGCCAAATGATTCAAACCAGTAAAGCCGCCGATTGTGAAGCCTTGATGGCTTTATTTCCCGCTGCTTTGCAACAAGCCTGCTTATCCAAATGGCAGCAGTTAGGCACATTATTACGCCAGGCCAAGCAATTAAATCAGCGCAACGGCGAATTTATATTATCCCAGCAAGAAATCATGCAAAGAGTCTTGTTTGGTGAGCAGGATATTTATGATCCAGTTTGATCAAATTGGCTATTTACCTTCACCACGCTCAGATTCTCCCCGCCCTCAGGGTGATGGATCTGCATTTTCAGCGCTCTTTGCACAAACCCGTTCTGAAGTGAATCACTTTATTGAGGAGGGCAGCAGCCTGGCTATGCCGCTCAGTCCGGAAGGCTTTGCGCTTAGAAATGCCACCCATTCGCTGCCTTCCGGGGCAATGGATGCAGACAAACACGCTTTTATTGAGCAAATGCAGCCCTATGCCCGGGAAGCTTCGGCAAAGCTGGGCGTGGCGAGTGATATTTTGCTGGCTCATGCGGCTTTGGAGTCGGGCTGGGGTAAGGCGCCGGTTACAAAAGCCAATGGGCAGAATGCATTTAATTTATTTGGGATTAAAGCGGCAGCAGGCTGGCGTGGTGAGCATGCCACGGTGCTGACGACTGAATTTGAAAATGGCGCGTCGGTTAAAAAGATGGATCATTTTCGCGCTTATGTCGATTACCGCAGCGCCTTTCAGGATTACACCGCATTTTTTAGCGAGAGCAAGCGCTTTCGTCCGGCGCTGGGCACAGGCAACAGCGCCGAAGCTTTTGCCAGCGCGTTGGCTAAAGGTGGCTATGCCACTGATCCCGCTTATGCGGAGAAGCTGCTTAAAGTGGTGGATGCAGTCAGATCTTTAAGGCCCTAATCAGAGCGGTGAGACTTCTTGCTCAGAGTTCACAATGGCACGTAATTTTTTGCCACTGCGTTTGTTCCTCACCCAAATCACTTCACCCAAGCGGCCGCTTTCCTCAGCGATTACGCTGCTGCGAATCTCTATTTGCTCTGCCCGCGCAATTAACTCCAATACATCCCCTTTTTTGACGAGATACCCTGTCGCCTGGGGCTGGCTTACAATTTGTTTGGCAGCTTTGCTGGTGTATACACGCAGAGGAGCTGATGCTTCAGGCCGGTACATGGCCCTTGCCAGATAGAGTACATTCCATTTTTTGCCTGTTGTGCAGCTTACGTTGATTTTTAGCAATGCAGAATCTTCACCCTGAAAGGCCTTCAGATTTGGTGTTGATTCGCAAGGGGGGATTAAGCTGATATCCCGTGGAGGGATAATAGAGACTGTCAGAAAAATCTCACGGTTAAATTGCTTTTTGGCGGCCATTTCAAAGTAATTTTGTGCGAAATTTTTTACATTTTCTTCTAACTGAGTATTTCTCACTTCAGATGAATATACATAAGTATTTGAAAAAATTAGATAAAATATGACAGTTTGGAATTTTGTCCGTGCATTTTTCACTTAAATATCAGCATAGTAGAATATTAGCGGGTAATTATACCCTGTACGGTTTCCAAGGGAATATTTACCATCCGCGCTCGCCTTTTACACGTATGAAAGGTGGATAAGTATTCTGAGCAGGAAAAAAGTAAAGGGAAAATATCAATGGGTGTTCATTTCGATAAGGCTTTGAATATGCATCCTGAAGCCTTACGGTTGCGTGCAGAGCGCACACAGGTATTGGCTGCAAATATTGCAAATGAAAACACACCGGGCTTTCAGGCTCGTGATTTCAGTTTTCGTGAGCGTTTAGACAGCGCTTTGGCGACAGAAGCGGGGGAGCCGGGCGGCCTGGGAGATAGCGATGAGTTGCTGTATCGCGCGCCAAATCATCCCAGCCGCGATGGAAACACGGTTGAACTGGGTGTTGAGCAGGCCGAGTTTTCGCAAAACGTATCTGATTTTCAAATCAGCCTTGCCTTCGTCAATATGAAGATAAAAGGGCTGGCCAAGGCGATCTCGGGATAAACCATGTCTTTTAGAAATATTGCGCAAATTGCCGGATCGGCAATGACGGCACAAACCACCCGCCTGAATACCATTGCCAGCAATCTGGCCAATGCAGAATCCGCTTCGGGTAATGAAGCCACCACCTATCACGCCAGAAAGCCGGTTTTTTCTGCACTCAGTGGTGGCAAAGTGCAGGTTCTGGATGTCGTTGAAAGCACCGAGCCGCTGCGTAAAGCCCACGAGCCCAGCCACCCGCTGGCCGATAGCGAAGGCAATGTTTTTTACCCCAATGTAAGCCCTGTAGCTGAAATGACCGACATGATGTCGGCTTCGCGCGCCTTTCAAACCAATGTGGAAGTCTTATCGCGGGTAAAGGCGATGCAGCAGGATTTATTAAAAATGGGCGAGGCTTAAGCCCGCATTTTATTTTCTTCAAGGCCAAAGCCGCCTTGCAAATATAAGCACAAGCCATGTCGATTGCCTTTTCTCCCGCTCAGCAAAATACCAACCCGCAGCAGCAAGTAAACCCGCTTGAACCGGCTGCCGGGCAAGGTGACGGTAATTTCTTTATGACTTTGCTCGTCGCGCAAATCAAAAACCAAAACCCGCTGGAGCCATCCGATCCCAGCCAGTTTGTGAATCAGTTAGTTCAGCTTAATCAAATGGATAACTCCAAAAAGATGTTGGGCGAATTAAAAGCGAATTCGCAAATGATGCGCGATTTGCAGGTGCTGACTCTGGGTAATCATGTGGGCTCTGCTGTGGCGGTTAATGGCGGCGCAATTACCTTGGGTAAAGACGCAGTATCAGGGCAGTTTTCTTTAGAAAGCCCGGCTAAAAAAGTGTCTTTAGTGATTACCGGGGCTGATCAGCAGCGTACTGTGGTCGATTTGGGCAGTAAGCCGGTTGGGGATGTGGCGTTTAATTTTGACCCAAAAAAACTGGGTTTACAGCCAGGTTCCTATTCGCTTTCGGTAGAAACAGATAGCCAGGAAAAAGCGGCTGTAGAAGTATTTGGTGTGATTAAGAGCGTTAATTTAAGTAATGGTTTGCCCATGGTGACTATTGCAGGTTTGGGCGATTTTCCAGTGGCGGCGATTTCAAAGCTAAAAGGCCATTCTGCGTAAAAAGGATTGAATTATGAGTTTTGAAATTGCGCTGTCAGGCATTAATGCCGTTAATAATCAATTGGGCAGTATTAGTAATAATATTGCTAATTCAAGCACTTACGGCTTTAAATCGGGCCGGGCTAATTTTTCATCGGCCTATGCAGGCTCGCAGGCGATTGGGGTAGAAACCTCATCGCATACGCAAAATATCGCTAAGGGCGGTGGTTTACTGACTACCGGCCGCGCGCTGGACGCTGCTATTCAGGGCAACGGGTTTTTTGTTACCAAAGACCCGAGTGGCGGCATGGCCTATACCCGTGTAGGGATTTTTGATAAAGACAAAGACGGCTATATGGTGGATAGCTTTGGCCGCCGTGCTCAGGGCTATGCGCCTGTTGGTAATGGTGGCGGAGCAGCGATGGGCGCTATTGGCGATATTAAAGTGCCAGTAGGGCAAGTGCCAGCCAAGGCCACCGATAAGCTGCAATTTACCGGCAATTTATCGGCCGACTGGCCAACCCCGGCGACTGCAACGTTTAATAAAGACGACGCCACCTCGTTTAATGCCTCTATGGTTTCCACCGTGTATGACTCGCTGGGCACCAAGCACAATCTGACCCAGTATTTTGTCAAAGGGCCAGCAGGGGTAACGGCACATTACTCCTTTGATGGCACAACGATTGCCGCCACCAATACCCTGAGTTTTGATGCCAACGGTAAATTAAGCAGCCCGACAGCACCTGTCACGCTGGCTTTGGGTACACCTGCTAATGCTTCGCCGCTCTCGATTAACCTTGATTACGCAGGTACATCGCGCTTTGCTGGTGAAGTAACCAACACAGTAAACAGCGCCAATGGCTATGCCTCCGGCGCGCTCACCGGTGTGGTGATCGAAGAAAACGGTGAAGTGATGGCTAAATACAGTAATGGCCAGAAACAAAGCGCCGGCACCCTGGCGCTGGCTACCTTCCCGAATGAAAGCGCCTTACAGCAAATCTCTAATACCAGCTGGGCAGAAACAGCAGGCACAGGTACGGCGCTGTATTCCGCGCCTGGCAGCGGCATGACCGGCAAGCTGACCGCTGGCGCACTGGAGCAATCTAATGTGGATATGACCGGTGAGCTGGTTAATCTGATGACGGCTCAGCGTAATTACCAGGCCAATACCAAGGTGATTTCTACCGAAAATCAAGTCATTCAAGCCCTGATGCAGGCGCTGTAAGCACTATGGATGCATTGATCTACACGGTAATGAGCGGCGCAGACCGCACCCTGCGTGCACAGCAAATCCACGCCAATAACCTGGCCAATGCTGAAACAACGGGGTTCAGGGCGGATATCGAGCTGGCCAGCGCACAAGCCGTGCCGGGCTTTGGTTACGACGCCCGCCATATGGCGCAGCTGCAAGCCAGCGCGGTGGATAATCGTGCCGGAATCGTCACGGCGACAGGCCGCTCCTTAGATGTGGCACTAAAAGGCGACGGCTATCTGGCGGTGGAATACGCAGGTGGTGAAGCCTATACCCGCGGCGGCAATTTAAATGTGGATAGTCAGGGCGCGCTCACAATCAATGGTCGTGCGGTTTTGGGGGAGGGCGGTGCTATTACTCTGCCCGTTTTTGCTCAGGTTTCGATTAGCGACGACGGTACGATTTCTGTGCTGCCACAGGGTGAAACAGGCGCTTTGCAAGAAGCTGGCAAGCTGAAACTGGTTCGCCCCACTGCCAGTGAGCTGACAAAAAATGAGGCAGGTTTAGTGGTTAGCCGCTCTGGCCAGCCCCTGCCGGTGGACGACGCTGTGCAAGTTCTGGGTGGCCATTTAGAGCGCAGCAATGTATCGGCAGTCGAAGAAATGATCGCCACCATGACGCTGACTCGCAGCTTTGAAGTGCAAATGAAAATGTTTAAATCTGCCGACGATATGGCCGATGCGGGGAATCGTTTGATTCGTGGGTAGTGATGGGGAGTTGTAAGGCGGGTGAAACTCCATGTGAGTTAAAACTCTATGCCCACGCTCTCGGCACGGGGCTTAAGTCCCCCTGAAGCACGCCGAAGCGAGGAACAAGCGGGGCGGGGTAGTCGTCAATTCGTGTTTGAGCGAAGCGAGTTGACACAACGCCACTGTCCGCTGTGAGGGGCCTTCGTGCATTTGTGGTTGCGGCTTCGCTTCCTTTCTTGGCCGCGCAAGAAAGGAAGGTCCAGCGGGACGCCCGCACCAAAATTAACGTGCTGAAGGCACAAATAAAAAAGTCTTTTGACTTTGCTTAGCGCATATGGGGCGAAACCCGCGAGCAATGCTGAAAAATACGCGGGTTTCACCCGCCCTACGACGTATTAATTGAATTAATAAAACACCCTGATAAGGACTATTTTATGAATCCAGCAATGTGGATCAGCAAGACCGGTATTCAGGCGCAAGACGCTAAGTTGAATGCGATCGCTAATAATCTGGCCAACGTGAACACGGTTGGTTTTAAGCGCGATCGTATGGTGTTTGAAGATCTGTTTTATCAGGTAGAGCGCCAGCCAGGCGCTAAAGTTGATCAGAATAATGCCTCGCCATCTGGCGTGCAGCTGGGTAACGGTACTCGTTTGGCCGGTACGCAAAAAGTATTTACCACCGGCTCGGTGATGACATCCAGCCAGCCGCTGGATGTCGCCATTATGGGCAGTGGCTTTTTGCAGGTGGAAATGGCCAATGGTGAAACGGGCTATACCCGCGCTGGCCAGTTGCAGCTCAATTCTGAAGGCCGGATTGTCAACGCGCAGGGCGTGCCACTTACTCCTGAAATCACGATTCCTAAAGACGCTGCCTCGGTGACGATTGCTGAAAATGGCCTTGTTTCGGTCTCCATGGCTGGCAGTGCCGCGCCGCAGGAAGTGGGCCAGATTACCCTGGCAAATTTTGTAAACCCAACGGGTTTACTGGCTTTGGGCAGCAATTTATTTCAGGAAACCGCTGCCAGCGGTGCACCCACTTTAGGCAACCCAGGAGAAAACTCGCTTGGTAAGCTTAGGCAAGGCTCGCTGGAAGGCTCCAATGTGCAAGTAGTGGAAGAAATGGTCGATATGATCTCCGCCCAGCGCACTTACGAGATGAATACCAAAGTGCTTTCAGCTGCCGACAATATGATGCAATACCTGGCGCAGTCGGTAAGATGAAACCTGTCTTTTTGATGCTGCTGCTCTGCCTGCTGAGCGCATGCGTAAGCAACCCCATGGCCGAAGCGCCAGAGCAGGACCCGCCTGTGCCGGTGATGATTCCGCCTGCTGCCAAGGCTAAATCGGGTGGCGTGTTTACGGCCGAAACGGCCAGTTCCTGGCTGGCCGACAGCCGTGCGTTTCGTGCTGGGGATGTGCTGACGGTGGTGTTGCAGGAAACCACGCAGGCCAGCAAAAAGGCCGGTACCAATTTTGATAAAAGCAGTGGCGTCGATATTAAGCCAACGATTCTGGGCGCATCCAGCTATGCCACCAATGTGGGGGTGCAAGCCAAGCGCGATTTTGCTGGGTCTTCATCCAGCACCCAGCAAAATATGTTGAGTGGTGCAATCACCGTGGTGGTCGAAAAAGTGCTGCCTAATGGCTTGTTGCTGATTCGTGGTGAAAAACAACTCTCGCTCAATCAGGGTGAAGAATCGATCCGCCTGGTGGGCTATGTGCGCAGCGATGATATCGACAGCGACAACCGCGTGATGTCACCGCGTGTTGCCAATGCCAGAATCAGCTATTCGGGCAAGGGTGTGCTCAATGATGTGAATACAGCGGGCTGGCTGACGCGATTATTTAACAGCCCGTGGATGCCGTTTTGAGTTTGTGGGGAGGGCGTGTTTTACCCTCCCTTTGTAAGTAGTTTTAGTGCCTTCGGCACATTAATTTTGGTGCGGGTGCCCCCGCGGGGGCGTTCTTTTCTTGACGGCCAAGAAAAGAACCAAAAGAAGGCCGCCCCTAAAACACGAATGCCCCTCGCTGCGGACAATCGAGGTGGCGTCAATTCAACTCGCTTCGCTCAAACACGAATTGACGATTGCCCCACCCAGCTTGTTCCTCGCTCGGCGTGTTTTCAGGGGGGCAAAAAGCCCCATGCATGCAGTGTGGGTTTTATTTATTCTTGTGCTGGGTTTTTTATGGCGGGTGTAACCCTCCGCCTGTTGCCTCTAATGCCAAAGTATGGCTGGTTACCCCAGCCCTAAGGGCTGTACATCGTTGTTTTGAAGTGGAATCTATGAAGTTTAAACATCTGTTTTGGCTCTGCCTGTTGCTGCAAACGGCCTCTGCTCAGGAATTGCGTACTTTGGTCAGTGTGGAAGGGATTCGCGAGAATCAGCTGATGGGTTACGGCGTGGTTGTGGGCTTGAATGGCACGGGGGATAACTCGCAGGTGAAGTTTGCCGGGCAGTCGGTGGCTAATTTGCTGCGCCAGTTTGGCATTAAGCAGACGGGTGAAACCAAGGTTAAGAATGTGGCCGCTGTGGTGGTGAATGCGGTTCTGCCTTCGGGTTATCACAAGGGGCAGACGGTAGATATCACCGTTTCATCACTCGGCGATGCTAAAAGCTTGCGTGGTGGGGTATTGCTGCTTACGCCTCTCAAGGCCGCCGATGGCGAGGTGTATGCCCTGGCGCAGGGCAATGTGGTGATTACGGGTTTGTCGGCGCAGGGCAGCAGTGGCTCCAGTGTCACCGTGAATACGCCGACTTCAGGGCGGATTCCGAACGGGGCTAGTGTAGAGCGCGAGATTGAGAGTGATTTTGACACCCGGCCAACGGTCACGCTCAGTTTAAAGCGGCCTAGTTTTCAAAATGCCACGCAAATTGTCGCTGCAGTAAACCGCAGCTTTGGCAAAATCGCCAGCACCAAGAATGCCACCAATATCGAGATTATTGCCCCAAGCGACCCAAGCGAGCGGGTGGCTTTTGTTGCCAGGCTGGAGTCCTTAAATATTACAGCCGCCGCCGAAGTGCCGCGTGTGGTGTTTAATTCCCGTACCGGTACAGTGGTGATCAGCCAGGGCGTGACGGTGAGAGCCGCTGCTGTTTCGCATGGCTCACTAAGAATTGTGATTTCCGAGGCGCCCGCAGTCAGCCAGCCGGGTGCGTTTAGCAATGGCACTACCACCACCGTGCCCCGCTCTAAAGTGGACGTGCGCGAAGGCTCGGGCCAGATGTTCCGCTGGCCACCGGGGGCGAGCTTAAAAACAATTATCGATACGATAAACAGCACGGGTGCGTCGCCGGACGACATTATGGCGATCTTGCAGGCGCTGGATCAGGCGGGGGCTCTGGATGGCGAGCTGGTGGTGATTTGATGAATCCTGTTTCCAGCCCGGCGATTCAGCTTGAAGCAGGGGCTGATCCCCTGCAAGCGCCTGTCTCTGAGAATGCGGCTTATCGTAAAAAAGCAGAAACGGCGGCGGTGCAGTTCGAAAGCTTTTTTATCCAGGATATGCTCAAGCAAATGCGTAAAGCCACGCGCGAAATGAGCAGTGAAGACAGTATTTTTAAAAATACCATCAATAGCGATATGCTCGATTTTGCCGATCAGGCCGTGGCTGCAGAGCTGGCCAAACAACGGGTATTTGGCGTAGCCAATGCCATTATGACGCAGCTGCTGCCGGATAAATGACCTGGCTTGGCCTGTAAGCGGCCATATTAGTAAATATTCTGCTTAATAAAAACGCCAATCGTGTCGCCTTAGAACAGAGTGCGCTGCGTGTTGCCGGCGCATTTGCCACACTTTTTTTACTCCTGAATAAGCCCCCCGATGCGCATGATGCAAAATGCGCTGGCCGGAGCGCTGGCTGCACAAGCCGCGCTCAATGCCGCCAGCCAAAATATTTCTAATGTAATGACTCCTGGCTATTCGCGTCAGGGCGTGATTTTATCCGCCATTGCCCCATCGGCGGGCGACCCGCATAGCGCGGGCTCGGGCGTGGATATCCAATCGATTCGCCGTTTTAATGATCAGTATCGCAGCCTGCAAATGTGGCAGGCATCGGCCAATATGGGCGAAAGCGCGGCTAAACAGGGTTACTTAACCCAGCTGGAACAGGTGATGAGCGCATCTGGCAGCAGCATTAGTGGCGGGCTGGATAAATTTTATGCCGCTTTGGGCGCGGCCAGCGTAGAGCCCAGCTCACTGGCGCTGCGCCAGAGCGTGATTACCGAAGCGGGCGCAATGGCACAGCGTTTTAATAATTTAAACCGCGTATTAAGCGCCCAGCATGCCTCGGTTAACGAGCAGCGTACGGCTTTGGTGGCGCAGGTAAATTCCCTGGGCGGATCGATTGCCCGCCTGAATAAAGAAATTGTTGCGGCCACCGCTACCGGCGTAAATCCATCTGGCTTACTGGATGAGCGTGATCGCAAAATTGATCAGCTTAGCGGCCTGGTGGATGTGCGCGTGGTCAATCAAAACGATGGATCCATCTCGGTGACCTTACGCGCAGGCCAGCCCCTGGTGGTGGGTGATAGTGCATCGGTGATGAGTACCGAAGCGCAGCTTGATGGCAGCCAGCTGATTAAATTGTCTTTTGCTCAGGAAAAATTCACACTGAACGGCGCAAGTATCGGCAGCCAGTTGGGTGGCTTAAATGAATATGAGAAAAACAGCTTAAAACCCATGGAAGACGCCATCCGCACCCTGGCAAGTGAAGTTGCCGGGCGGATTAACGGCCAGCTTGCTGCCGGTTTTGATTTAACAGGTCAACCGGGCAAGCCGCTGTTTGTATTTGATGCGAACAATCCACAAGGCATGCTCAAACTGCGCCCCGGCATTGTGGCGGAAGATTTGGCCTTTGCCAGTGAAGCCAGCAAGCCTGGCGGCAGCGGCAATTTACAAAAGTTGATTGATATTCAAAGCCAGGCGCTTACGGTGGCGGGCCTTGGCACTGTGACGCTGAGCGACGCCTATGCCCAGCTATTAGGTCGTCTGGCCTCTGAAAGCCAGCAGAACCAATCATCCCTTGCCACGGCCAAGGTGGTGCGCAATCAATCCGAGCAGGATTGGAAAAGCACCAGCGGCGTAAATCGTGATGAAGAAGCGATGAATATCATTGAGTACCAGAAAATGTATCAGGCCAATATGAAGGTGATTGCAATTGCTAATCAGCTGTTCGACAGCACCCTGGCCTCTTTTGGCTAATTTATTGCCAGGCGTCTTTGCCGCACAGGCGGGAGTCCCGTTGCTGGATTCCTGATAAAAACACCCGGGGATGACGGAAGTGTTTAGTTGCTAAGCAGTTGTGCGTGATGTCCTCAGATCTGGGCGGCGCAATATTTGATTGACGGAGTTTTTATGCGTATCGCCAGTACCCAGTTACAAACAACCATGAATGAATCTTTGCAATCGGCTTCGGGCAATATGGCCGAGCTGCTGCAAAAAATGTCATCGGGTAAGCGTTATTTACTTCCTTCAGAAGACCCGATTTCCAGCGTGCGTTTGCTGCGGTTAGAGCGTGAAGAAGCCGCAATCACCCAGTACACCAGCAATATCGGCGCGCTGCGCTCGCGCTTATCTATGAACGAATCTTATCTGGATGGTATGACGCAGGATCTGATGCAGGCGCGTGTGCTGCTCCTTGGCGCGGACGATACGGTCTCTAAAGAAGATGTAAAAGACATCGCTGCCAGCCTGGTCAGCCTGAGGGACAGCCTGTATTTCACGAGCAATACCAGGGATCAGGAAGGGCATTATTATTTCTCTGGCACAGCCAGCTCTACGGCTACTTTGGGCCTGGATAACACAGCCGCAGCGGGCAGCCGCTATACCGCTCTGGGCAATAGTGATCAGCAGTTAGTGGTGGTGGGCAATGGCGTAACACAGGCTTCAAATGTGGCATTGCCAGAAATGGCGGCGTTATTAAACCAGCTTGATCTGGCCATTACTGCGCTGCAAAATCCACCCGCCACAGGCTATCGCCCGGCAGTAGAGCAGGGTATTAACGGGATTGATGTGGCACTCAGAAGTGTGGGCAGCAAGATCGCCAATCTGGGCGGCGCGCAAAATAATATGCAGATGATGGAAGACAATCACGCCAATGTCAGCTTATCGAATCAGCAATCGGCACGCTT
The DNA here is from genome assembly GCF_011601265.1 of Iodobacter violaceini. Lineage (GTDB taxonomy): Bacteria > Pseudomonadota > Gammaproteobacteria > Burkholderiales > Chitinibacteraceae > Iodobacter > Iodobacter violaceini. The sequence continues at coordinate 24,203 of NZ_JAAOLX010000006.1, read as the reverse complement.
ATTAGGCAGCCTCGATTATGGTGAAGCGATGATTTCGATGGATAGCTATAAGCTGGCTTTACAAGCTTCGCAAAAGGCATATGGCAAGATCAGCAGCCTGACTTTATTTGACGCGATTTAAATGAAGCAGGACGCGCAGAGATGAAGTCGTTGCGCTCCAGCCTGGCAAGCATGACTTATATACTGTTGTGGGCGTTTGGGCATTTTGAAGTGATTTAAAAGGATAAATGGGTATGGCAGTACCGTTGCCCAGGCTGGATAGCAGTCTTAAATCAGGCAGCAGCCTTGGGATTAACAGCAGACCGGTTTCTGCTGCCGCGCCAGCAGCATCAGGCGCGCTGGCACCTGTGCGTGAGCAAAAAGGCGAGCGCCTTGGCGTGTGGCGTTACAGCACTCAGCTGAATGAGCAACTGACGGCCGGGCAGCGGGCGCTGGATTACGTCGATGAGCTTAGCGATCAGCTCACCAGCCTAAAGCTGAAATTAAGCCAGGAGCTGGGGCAGCGCAGGGTAGATGCGGGCGATCTGGGTGCTAAAGTGGCTGGGTTTTCTGCTCTTTGGGCTGATCGCAGCCAGCGCACCGGTGGCAGTGTGGATGGCCGTTTAAAGTTTCATTTGGCTCAGGATGCAAAAGAAGTCTTCCGTATTCGTGGCCTGGAGCTGGAATCCTTAAGCAGCGGCCAGGCAGAAATGCTGACTTTTTATACCGGCGTGCGCGGCACCGGCCCCGCCTCGGTGGCGGTAGGCTCTGAGGTCAGCAGTGAAAATGTATTGCGCCAGTTTAACCGCGCCCTTGCGCCATCGGGTATCCGTACCGAAGCCGATCAAAGCGGCGCACTCACTTTTTCGGTAGCTGAAGACGCCTTAGCGCCACTGCAAAATAAGCTGGCGATTCGGGGAGGGGGAATTCGTTTTCCTGCCGGCCAGGCTAATCGTTTAAAAATTGAAAGCGAAGCCGTCGCCATCTCGCCCAACAGCTGGGCTGTTGATGACCACGCCAGCGTGCGGCAGAGTTTGCAAAAAGTAGTGATTGCACTTGAGCAGCTGGAGCAAACCCGTGCCGCTATCAGCAGCGCCATGGGCGAGGCGAAGCTGGCGATTGAGCAGCTCTCCACCATGAATGAATCGCAATGGGCGCAAAGCTTTGTGGGCGATTTTAATGCGCGTTTTAATCAAAGCAGTGATTACCGATTCTTTAGTGACATTGCCCCGGCCTTGATGGGGATGAGTCGTTATCGGGTGTTGTCTTTGCTGGCGTTGAGATAAGTGGTGATGCATTTGTAGCTTGGGTTACAAGATAAAGCTACTAATTAAATCAAGGGGCTAAGCATAGTCAAAAAGGTCTTTTTAGTGCCTTCGGCACGTTGATTTAGGAGCGGTAGCCACCGCGGGGGCGTTCTTTTCTTGCTTCGCTGTATAGACCGGAGACATAGGTAACATACGTGCGGACACATGGGTAACACATTTTAGTCGTTTAACCGCAAGGCATTCAAATCGATTTGCCCGAAGCGCTGATGGCAAAAATAGAGGTCGAATACCCCATCGTTTAGGCTATCTGCACGCAGTGCGATAGGTAAACGATGTAAGGCACTAGACACTTTAAATTTATAATTTTGTAATTTTACTTCGCCACCCCAGCCCACAGGAATGACTTGATCGTTGGGGCCGTATTCAATTTCAGGTAAAGCAGAAGGCATGGCAATTAAGCTCGGTTTATAGCGGGTAATCGGTGTGGCCAACCCTAAGGCTTCATGCGGGCGCTGCTCGTTATAAACCGTGCGCCAGTCATTAAATGCATGCTGAACATGGGCTAAATCGCGGAATGCCTGCCCATTTAAGACTTCGGCTTTGAGTGTGCGATGAAAGCGCTCGTCTTTGCCATTGGTTTGCGGATGTCCCGGACGGCTATGGCTAACGTGGATGCCCAAACGGATTAACCAGATGGAGAGCTGGCTGATGCCATGGCTGGCATCACTGGAGCTTCCCCATGGGGAACCGTTGTCAGCGTTGATACGAGCAGGCAAGCCATAGCGAAGGAACACATCTGTTAAGTGCGTCTGGACAATGGCTGCAGTGGTTTTGCCACAAGCGGTTAAGGTGAGATTAAAGCGAGAATGGTCGTCCAATAACGTCAGGGGAAAGCACATTTGCTGGGCAGTATTGAAGTTACCTTTGAAGTCGATTTGCCATAAAGCATTCGGCTGATCATGTTCGAAACGCTGCCAGTGCTGGGCTTGTTCACGGGCCTGAGCGGATATTACGCCATGGCGATGCAGAATATTGGTGATGGTGCTTGGCGCAGGAACATCTACATGCCCCAGCTCCAACAGCCTTCGATGGAGTTTGCGTCCGCCCCAAACAGGGTGCTTCTGGCGCAGATCTACAACGAGGGTTTCGATTTCTGCTGTAGTCAGTGCCGGTGATGATTTGGGGCGGCGCGATCGATCTTGAAAGCCCTCTTGGGGGTTATCCAGATAGCGCTGCCGCCACTTGTAGCCTGTTTTAGTTGAGATGCCGAAACGCTGGCAAAGCGCTTTAAAATTACAATGATCTTGTAGTGTAAGGAGTACAAATTCTGAGCGAATAGACATGATATTGATGGGCATCCAAGGCATGGTAAGTAGGCATCCCAAGCGGTTAAAAACACCGCCAAAGTGTTACCTATGTCCCCGCACAAGTGTTACCCATGTCTATGGTCTATACACTTCGCCAAGAAAAGAACCAAAAGAAGGCGACCCCACGAAGCACGAAAGCCCCTCACTGCGGATAATCAGCTCGGTGACAAAGGCTGCGCGGGAGCAAGCCCGCTACCCCTTTGCCGCAACCCCGATCTGATTATTCCTCGTTCGGCGTGCTTCAAGGGGAAATTTTAGCCTCGTGCTACGAGCTGTGATAATAAATGCATGCTTGTGCATTGAAATTATTTCAAACCAAACCAAGTGTTTTTACTCTGTCTTTGTTTTTCTCCATGAAACTCCGTGTTCTCTATCCCCTCCGTGGTTCAAGATTTGGGTTCTCCTCCGCCCTCTACAGCTTGTATGTAAATATTTACTAATATACTACTTAAGAATTTCCACGGGCTTGCCGCCTTGGATAGGCAGAGGCGCCCAATGGCGGGTGCCGTTACTTTGTCATTTGGAGTTCTTCCCCATGTTGAGCCTGCACACAAACGCCGCAGCCCTTTCTACCCAACGTAACCTGGGCACCAGCCAATCAGCTCTGACCACATCCATGACTCGTCTGGGTACAGGTTTGCGCATCAATTCTGCAATGGACGACGCTGCTGGCTTGCAAATTGCCACACGTATGGACGCGCAAAGCCGTGGTATGCAGGCTGCGATGAAGAACACCCAAAACGGTATCAGCATGTTGCAAACTGCTGAAGGCGCTTTGGGTGAAGTAAGCAATATCTTATTGCGTATGAAAGACCTTGCTACTGAAGGCGCGAATGCGACCGCATCAACAGACGACAAAGCAGCGATGCAGGCAGAGTTTGATGCTCTGGGTAAAGAAATGAACAATATCGTGACCAACACTTCGTTTGGTGGCGATAAATTATTAGGCGTTACAGGCAAATTAGGTGCAGCTGCCATTGATTTCCAAATCGGCTCCAGCGCTGCAGAAAAGATGTCTGTCGATATGAAGACCAATATGAAAGCGCTGGATGATGCGCTGAAAGCGGCTTCTAAAGGCTATACCGATGGTTCAGCTGGTGCAGAAATGACCACGGCTAACGCGCAAATCACCTTGTTGGATACCGCACTGAAAGCAGTAGGTACAGTTCGCTCAGATCTTGGTGCCAATGCCAACCGTCTTGACCACGTTTATAACAACCTGGGCAATATGGACAGCAACACCAAGATGGCTAAGGGTCGTATCATGGATACTGACTACGCTACTGAGCAAGCAAAAATGACTTCTAACCAGATGCTGATGCAAGCCGGTACTTCGATGCTGAAGCAAAGCGGTTCTATGAGCCAAATGGTGATGTCTCTGATGCAATAATCCGGTTTTTCTCCGGATCAATAAACCAGCTGCTTTTGTGGCTGGTTTTTTTTTAGCTTGGGACTTAAAAATGCTGGGAAGAGTGTGCAGCACAGGCCTTACACCACGGGTGCAGGAAACCCTGGCCAGCCAGTTTAAAAGTAATGAATTGCTCTTGCTGGATATTATTGCCCGCCAGCCTTGTGGCGAGCTGCATTTACGCAGTGCCGCCGGGGTAGAGCTTAATATTTGTCTGCCGGAGCTGGCTGCAGACTGGCCTTTAAACAAGCCGCTTTTATTGCGTGTTCTGGAAAATCAGCCCCGCTTATTACTCGCACTGGAAACTAAGCCCAGGCCACAAGTATCAACAAATGAAGGCTTGCTGGATGCACTGGTTTTACGGGATAACCCCAGATTTTCCAGGCATAAGCCTCAAATTGCCGAGCTGGCTAATGCCTGGCGGGTGCAATTACTTGGGACGATTTCTTACCTTGCAATGCGTGCGGCGCAAGATGGCGGGCAATTTGCCGCAGGCAGTTTATTCAGCCCGCAATTGCTCAGCCAGCAAGCTCCTGCCGAATCGGCCAATATCCCGCTATGGTTGTGGGGCGGCCCCGTATTAAGGTTGTGGTTGGCTGAGGAAGACTCCCCTGAAAGCCGCACTGCATACCCTGCGCCGCTTGAGCTGCTGCTGGAGATTGTCTTGCCAAAATGGGGAGCAATTAAGCTGGTACTCAGTCAGAGCGCAAAGAATCTGGCGCTTAGCCTGTGGGCCGATGAGCTTTGGAACGATGAGCTGGGTGCTTTGGAATATCACTTCAAAGCCGTGGCGATGCGGCTTGGTTTGCGCTTAGTTCGTTTTAGTGTCTCTGGGCAACAGCGTCTTCGCAGCATGCCCGCCAGCAAAGCCGCCACCTTGAGTGCAGCCCAGCTTTCGTTGCCCTTATTCAAATTTGCTGCTGAAGTACTGGTTTTATTGGAAGCGATGGATGCTTGAGCAGAAAACTTATTCTTGAAATACAGAGAGCGCAGAGAAAGCGGCATTTCACGGAAAAAGGCAAAACATTTGACTGTGTCTGAAATGTTTTCAAAGCACAATCACTCCACAACTTTAGCCGTCGTTTCAGCGCTGCAGCCTCCCCCCTTTTTCAAAGGGGGGAGCAAGTACCTCAAACTTCCGCAGCGGCTGCCATTCTAAAATCAACGTGCCGGAGGCCCTAAAACAGGCATTGATGGCTTTGGCCGGCGAGCTTGTATTCCCTTGCCGTGTTTCAATACTTGGGATTAGAAACGCCATCACCCCATGGTTCCAACCAAACTCACATCATAATTATCCGGAATCTCGTTATAAGAAAGCACATGCAGCCCTGGTGAAAACAAGCGGCCGTAGCGGGCCAGCAGGGGGCGGATTTGTGGCATCACCAGCAGAATTGGCGGGGCGCTTTGCTGTTTGAGCTGCTCACGTACCAGCGGCATATTGCTTTGCAGCTGGCTGAGTACATTTGGATCAATCGGGAAGCTGTCTAAGGTCACCTTGCCATTTTGCTGGGCCTGGCTGAGCGATCCTAACAGCATGTTTTCCAGCTCGGCGCTGAGGTTAAAGGCTTTGATTTCGCTCTTATTGCCCAGAATGGCTTGGGCGATTTGGCGCTTTAAGGTACAGCGTACTTCGGCGGCCAGCATGATGGGGTCTTTGGCGTTGTCGGCGGCGTCGACCAGCGTGGTGGCGATTGGCACGATGTCTTTGAGCGAGACGTTTTCTTCCAGCAAATAGCGGTAAACGCGCAGCAGCTGGTTGGCATTCAGTGCGGTATTCAGTGCGCTGGCAAGCTTGGGTGCCAGCACGGTAAGTCGCTCCGATAAGGCGCTGACATCGTCGTGGCGGAACAACTCGGCCAGATGGCTGCGGATGACTTTATTTAAGTGGGTGGCAATTACGCTTGGGCAGTCGATCACCTGATAACCCAGCCCCAGCGCATTGGCTTTGTCGCCGCTGGCAATCCAGGTGACTGGCATGCCGTAGGCAGGATCAACGCCGGGAATGCCGTCCAGATTGCCATACACCTCAGGCGATGGAATAGCCATCAGGTGATCGCTAAACACCTCGGCCTGTGCCACCACGCTGCCATTGAGGCGAATGGTGTATTGCGAAGGCTTGATGCGCAGATCATCCCGCATGGCGATATGGGGCAGCAAAATACCCATGTTTTCGCTGAGCGTCTGGCGCACGCCACGGATGCGTTTACTCAGCGGCGCGCCTTGCTCCTTATCCATCAGGCTGACTAATTTATAACCCAGCGATATAGATAACACATCGACATAAGGCAGGGCTTGCCAATCCAGCTCGGCCTCATCGCTGCTGAGCAGTGCCGATTCGATGGCTTTTAAATCCTGAGCAGGCTTGGGATTCTTTTCTGCATTCAGATGCATTTTCCAGCCGCAATAAGCCAGCAGGGCAGCAAAGGCCAGAAAAGGCACCACCGGCATGCCGGGGATAATTGCCAGCAAAAACATAATACCCGCAGCGCTCATCAGCACCGTTGGGGATGCCAGCAGCTGCTCGCCAATTTGCTCCTGCATATCGCCGGAATCGCTGACTCGGGTCACGACAATGGCGGCTGCGGCCGACAGCAGCAGGGCGGGGATCTGGGCTACCAGACCATCACCGATGGTCATCAGTGCATAAAGACGGAAAGCCTCACCCATGCTTAAATCGTGCATGGCCGCGCCAATGGCCACCCCGCCAATCAGATTGATCAGCAGAATTAAAATACCGGCAATGGCGTCTCCGCGCACAAACTTGGATGCACCATCCATCGAGCCATAAAAATCGGCTTCTGCGGCAATATCGCGGCGGCGCTTCTGGGCCTGTTCCTGATTAATCAGCCCCGCATTCAGATCGGCATCGATCGCCATCTGCTTGCCGGGCATGGCATCCAGGGTAAAGCGGGCTGAGACTTCGGCAATGCGCTCCGCCCCCTTGGTGACCACAATAAAGTTAATGATCATCAGGATGACAAACACCACCATCCCCACCACAAAATTACCGCCGATCACTACCTTACCAAAGGACTCGATCACTTTACCTGCAGCTTCTGTGCCCTGATGGCCGTGCAGTAAGACCACACGGGTGGAGGCCACATTCAGCGTCAGCCGCAGCAGGGTGGTGGCCAGAATAATGCTTGGGAAGGCAGAGAAATCCAGCGGCCGCTTCACCGATACCGCCACCAGCATCACAATAATGGCCAGCACAATATTAAAGGTGAATAAAAGATCCAATACCAGCGGCGGAATCGGCAGAATAATCATCGCCAGCATGGCCAGCAAGAATAGCGGCGCGGCCAGTTTGAATTGCTTTAAGGCGCTTAAATAAGGTGCAAGTGATTTCATGCGGGGTCTTTAATCTCTGCTAATTCTGGCGAAATGCCCAAATCATCGGGTAATTGGGGCGCAACACGGCGGCCGCCACTGCGAAAAGCTTTTAGCTGCAATACATAGGTCAGCACCTGCGCCACAGCTTTAAATAAAGGCGCAGGAATTTGCTGATTCACCTGGGTGGTTTTGTAAATAGCACGGGCTAAGGGCGGAATTGGCACAATGTCTATTTTGTGGATTTCGGCTAGCTGGCGGATATACATCGCCATTTCATCCATGCCCTTGGCCACAATAAAAGGTGCCTGGGCTCGGTTTTCGTCGTACTTTAAAGCCACCGCATAATGGCGCGGGTTGACGATAATCACATCGGCATTGGGGATGGCTTTGCGAATGCTGCGCTGGGCTAATTGCTGCTGAATCTGCCGGATACGTTGTTTAATCTCTGGCCGGCCTTCGCTGGTTTTATATTCGTCTTTTTGCTCTTGCTTACTCATTTTTTGTTTACGCATAAACAAGAAAATCTGCAATGGCAAATCAATGGCGGCAAATAAGATAAACACAAAGCAAAAGCTAAACAGCGCATCAAATAATAATTGCGCCGCGCCTGTGAGCGCTTCGGTGAGGGTCAGCTCTTGCAGGCTGAAGAATTTTGGCAAGCTGTCCCGGCTGACATAAAACAAAACGACGCCCAGAATCAGTACCTTAATAATGGCTTTGATTTGCTCGCTGGCATGCTGGGCAGAGAAGATCCGCCCAAAATGAGAGAGCGGATTCATACGCTCGAACTTAGGCATCAGCTGCTTGCCAGAGAATATCCAGCCGCCCGGATAAAGCGAGGCAATGATAATCATCAGCGGAATAATGGCTAAGGGCAGCAGCATTTTGAGTAGCAATAAAAAGCTGCCACTAAATAAATTAGACCATACCTCGTCCATACTGCCGGGCTGATCTAATGAGCTGAAAGCCAGATTAAACAGCGCATTAAAATCGTTTAAATAGCCTGGTGCCAGCAAGGAAAATACTTTTAAGCTGGCAAGTAAACCTACGGCAGAAGCCACTTCGCGCGAGCGGACAATCTGGCCTTCTTTTCTGGCATTTTTTAATTTCTGCGGGCTGGCTTTTTCTGTTTTATCGCCATTGGACGCTTCAGCCATGCACGCCCCCATGCAGCATTTGCTCAATCATTTGCAAAATCTTTTCGCTGAGCTGGCTGTAATGGCCGGGAATAAAACGGCTCATCAGGCCAAGGGTAAAAAGGCCAAACAGGGTAATCAGCGGAAAGCCCAGCGAGAATAAATTAAGCGCCGGTGCCACGCGGTTCAGTAAGCCTAAGCCCAGCTGCACAATAAAAGTAGAGAAAATACTGGGAATAGCCAGGAGCAGCGCGGCGGCAAATACCCAGCTCAGGCTTTGCGCCAGCATCCTGAGCGATACAAAATGAATGCCATCGGCGACCGGCCAAAGCTTAAAGCTGCCATAGATAATCTGCACAATCACCAAGTGTCCATCCATGGCAAAAAACAGCAGTGCGCCTAATAAATACAGCAGGGTGGAAATCACGTCTGACGAGCTGCCGCTCATGGGGTCATTCATGACCGCCATACTCAGGCCCATTTGCGATGAAATCAAAAATCCCAGGATGGACAGAATGGTCATGACCATCTGAAACGCCATGCCAAAAATCAGCCCGATAATCACCTGCTCAAAGGTGGCAAGAATCCAGTGCATTGAGAAGGGATCAATACTGATTTGGGTTTTTTGCATAATGGGCAGGGTGATTACGCTCAGCACCAGCGATAAACCAATCCGCGCCCGCACCGGCACCATGGCCTCGCCTATTAAGGGCGCAAAACTAAACCCCGCCATATAGCGGCAAAAAGGCCACCAGAGCAGGGGTAGGATTGCGAGTAGTTCCTTAATCAGGGCGTCCATGGGTCTCTTGTGCTGGGAAGGAGGTAAACTCCTTGGTGTTTGATTGCATTGCTATGCAAGCCGAAAATGCCGGTATATTTTTACGCTCTGAGCATGGGGCTTTTATCCACCTGAAGCACGCCGAAGCGAGGAACAAGCGGGGCGGGGGTGTCGTCAATTCGTGTTTGAGCGAAGCGAGTTGAATTGACGCCGCCTCGATTGTCCGCAGCGAGGGGCCTTCGTGCTGTTTGGGGCGGCCTTCTTTCGCTTCCTTTCTTGGCCGCGCAAGAAAGGAAGGTCCAGCGGGACGCCCGCACCTAAATCAATGTGCCGAAGGCACTAAAAAGAGTTTTGGATTTTTCATCCGCCCCTGCCAGATAACAACCGTCTACCCCACCAACATCGCTGCATTATTAAAAATTTCGATGCAAAACGTCATTAGCTGCCCAACGATCCAATGCCCGGCTAGGGCGATGACGGCGAGGGTGACGAGCAGGCGGGGTAAAAAGCTGAGGGTTTGCTCGTTAATCTGCGTAGCGGCCTGAAACAGGCTCACCAGCACACCCACAATCAGCCCTGGCAACACCAGTAAAATCACCAGTTTCACCACTACATAAAGGCTTTGGTTGACCAGATCAACCGCGGTATCGGGGGTGATCATCAGTAGGCCTGTATGCTGGTGACGAGGGTATTTACCGTTAGCGACCAGCCATCTACCAGCACAAACAGCAGCAGTTTAAGTGGCAATGAAATCACCAGCGGTGACAGCATCATCATCCCCATCGCCATTAAAACGCTGGAGACCACCAGATCAACCACCAGAAAGGGGATAAACAGCATGCAACCGATCTGGAAGGCGGTTTTCAGCTCGCTCAGTACAAAGGCCGCCAGTTTTACGGTAAAAGCGTGATCGCTGGGTTTAGCCACCGGGCCTTCGCCAGCAAGGCGTGATATTTGCGCCAGTGCCGATTTATTGGTCTGCGCCAGCATAAATTTGGACATTGGTTTTTCGGCGATTTGCAGCGCGGCCAGCAGGGTGATTTTGTCCTGATCGTAGGGCAGCATGGCGGTTTGCCAGACTTCCACCCCCACGGGGCGCATCACCAGCAGCGTTAAAATCAGTGCCATACCGGTGGTAATCCGGTTGGGCATGCCCTGCTGCAGGCCCAGTGCCTGGCGCAGCAGAGATAACACAATCACAAAGCGGGTAAAGCAGGTCATCATTAAAACCAGCGTGGGAATCAGTCCCAGCAACGTCATAATGATTAAAACCTGAGTTTTAACCGTTAAATCACCCACCGTCGCGCTATTGGATAAGATCTTGAGTGAGTCTTCGGCCCATGCCGGGGCAGATGCCAGCAGCAGGGCACTTAATCGCCAAAAGAACTTCATGAGGCCAGAGTTTGTAAATCAAGGTGATCTAATTCAACCACGCGCAGGCCGTAGCTCTCGCCGGTAATGACCACTTCGGCCTTGCCGATGGTGGTGCCATTGACTTTGATATCCAGTGGCTCACCCGCAAGCTTATTCAGCTCTAAAACCGATCCGTATTCGATGGCTAACAGCTCGGCCAGGGAAATATCGCTCGCGCCTACTTCTAAAGTCAGCGTAACGGGGATTTTTCTTAAAAATGGGTTGAGATCCCGCTTGGCCGGTGCAGCAGTTTCTGTTTTTGATTCCATTTCCTGCAGTGCGTTTTCTAAATCAAAATCGTCATTCATATTCATGGAGTTATTCTGCATCTTCAAATGATGTAAGGCATAAAGCGCCGTTATTTTCGGCAACGCTGGCGGTAAACAATTTGCTTTTGCCAATATAGACATTGGCTTTAGCTTGTAAGTTAATTGGCATAATCTCGCCAATTTTTAGGTTTAATACATCATCTAAAGTCAGCGATTTCTCTGCCAGATGCGCATGGCATTTTATTTTTAACTGATCAAAAAAAGCGGTCTGGCTTTTGTTGCTGGCACGTGGTTTTGCAACTAATTTCAGCAGTAAATCAAACAGGGCGTGGTCCAGCACTAAACAGAGATTGGTTTTCAGCTGGTCAATCTGATCGATTATTTCGATTTCAATTTGCCATGCGGCTTCAGATCTCAGACCACTGCACCCGCTGGCCTCCTGATTTAAAAACGCTAAAAACAGCCGGGCTATTTTATTGGCAAGATTGGTTTTTAATCGTTGTTCGGTGCTGGTTTCTTCACCTTTTAAATCTTCTTCACTGATTGCAGCAGGCTGGGCTTTTGCACCATAGCGATAATCCAGCGTACGCAGCAAAAATGAACGCGACATTTCTACTGCTAGTTGGCCAACACCCAAATCTATCCAGCTCACAGGATTGGCTTTACGGGCAGACTGGCTGATTTGAGTCACGCCCAGCGTGGCCCGGTAGGGGCGGTTGAATTCGCTTTTCAGGAATTGCTCTGTTTCAATTTTCAGCCGCTCGTTTAATCCCGCTAAAAGGTGCAAAGGGCGGCCTAAGCTGCTGTGATCCAGCACTTGAATTGCATTTTTTTCGTGAATTACACGTTTTGTTTTTGCTATGGACACGCAGCTATATACCGATCAGGGAAAGAACCTAGAGGAGAGGGGATTTGGCAAATCGCGCGTATTGTACTTCAACATTAGAATTTTATGATATGTTCATGTATCTGTTTTACATGGTAAAAATTCACAGCTAACTACGCCTGTGTACTGCTGTTAGAATCCGCGCCCTGTAAGTGGTTTGTAAAAAATAATGGCGTAATTTCTTGGCCAACACGGGGTGTTTAAATGGTGAATGCAATTGCTTCGGCCTTAAAAACTGAGCAAACAAAAATGTTGGGCGAGATGGCTTCCATCTCAGGAAACAGCCTGCATTCGCCTGATGCTCATGGCCAGAATAATGGCGGTTTTATGGCGATCATGGCCGATGCCATTCGTGGCGTTGATGCCAAAGATCAAATGGCGGCGGCCAAAATGGCCGAGGTGGATAGCGGTGCCAGTAACGATTTAGTCGGCGCAATGCTGATGAGCCAGGAGGCGGGCTTATCGTTCTCAATGATGATGCAAGTGCGCAATAAGGTCATGGGTGCAGTTGATGATCTGATGAAAATGCCTTTGTAAAGGCAGCAGGAAAATATGTACGCACAATTAAAAGCCGGCTTTGAAACATTACGTCTAAAAAATAATGAGCGTAATCCTGAGTCGCTTGTAAAAATGGTATTGCCCATTACAGTCTTAGCCATTGCAATCAGCGTCTTGCTTATTCTGTATTTGTGGCATGACGATTCAAATTACAAACCGGTATTTGGTAATACAGAAAAAATTGCCGCAGCAGATATGATGGCGGTATTGGACAGCGAGCATATTAAATATCGCCTGCATCCGCAAAGTGGCCAGGTTTTGGTTGAAAACAGTGATTTAGGCCGCGTGCGTATGCTATTGGCAGCTAAAGGTGTGGTTGCTAAATTACCCGCCGGGCTTGAATTGCTCGATAAAAATGACCCATTAGGCGTCAGCCAGTTTGTGCAGGATGTACGATTTCGCCGCGGGCTTGAGGGTGAATTAGTGCAAAGTATTTTGGCATTAGATCCGATAGCCAGCGCACGGGTACATTTATCGATAGCCAGATCTTCTTCTTTTGTTGATTCGGGAATTGATAAAAGCTCTGCTTCGGTGATGGTTGCTTTAAAGCCTGGCCAGAAATTAAATCAGGAACAAATTGCCGCGATTGTTAATCTGGTGGCTGGCAGTGTATCCAGCCTCAGCCCGCAAAAAGTCACTTTGGTGGATGAAGCGGGCAGTCTTTTATCTGCGCGCCTCGATACAGCTGCCAGCGGTTTTGCTGGTAATGAAAACGACAGCGCCAGCCGCTACCGTGAACAAACCCTGAGCAGCATCCGTGATTTGCTTGATCCTGTGTTAGGTGCGGATAACTTCAAGGTGAGCGTCACCGCCGATGTGGATAACGATCAGGTAGAAGAGACACGCGAGCAATACGGTGAGGCGCCCAAAATAACCAGTGAGGCCAGCCGTGATGAACAAACCAGCGAGAAAAGTGCGATTGGTATTCCCGGCTCCTTAAGTAACCGCCCTGTTAATGCGGATCCAGCCAAGCCTGAAACTGATGACAGTCGCTTTAAGAAAAATGCGATGACTCGTCAGTACGCTTACGACAAGAGTATTACCAGCACAAAAAAAGCCCGTGGCACATTGCGTCGTTTAAATGTGGCCGTGGTCTTGAGCCATGCAGCTGCCCCTTCGGTGAAAGCCGGCTGGACGCCCGCGCAAATTGCCAATATTGAAAATATTTTACGCAATGGTTTGGGCATTAACAGCGAGCGGGGCGATCAGTTAATGGTTTCTGCCCTGCCGTTTAATGCCCGCCCGGTTGCCACACCCTGGTGGCAGGAACGCAGCACCATTTACGATGCGGTCGGTTCATTGGCTTATGTGCTGGGATTGCTGCTGGCGTTTTTATTCCTGGTGCGGCCCGCTTTTAAGCTGCTTAAAGAATGGATAGGAAAACCTGCCGCGCCGCTGGGCCTGGCTGCTCCGCCTGCCGAGCTGGATATCACGCCTGAAAACGCGGCAGAGCCCGCTGTTGCGGGTGGCTATTCCAAATCTGTAGCCCAACAGGGCAAGCCTATGCCAGTGGTGCCTTTGCTGGAGAACTATGATCTTCCTCCGGCGGGCTCTTCGGTGGATGTGCTGGTTGATCATTTGAAAGAGCTGGCTGCCAAAGAGCCGGAACGCGTTGCCGAAGTCGTTAAACAATGGGTACAAAAAGATGGACGCAAGCAGTAATCAGGCTGAAGCCGTGCTGACTCCGGTGGAGCAGGCGGCCATTGTTTTATTGAGCATGGGCGAAGAGCCTGCTGCCAATGTGCTGCGCTGCCTGGGGCGTGAGGAATTGCTGGCTGTTACGCAGGTGATGTCGCGCATGAGTGGCATTAAGGTCGACACGGTAAAGGTATCGATTCAGAAATTTTTTGATGAATACCGCGAGCAAAGCGGCGTGCATGGCGCCTCGCGCTCTTTTTTGCAGCGCTCTCTGGATCTGGCCTTAGGCGGCGATATTGCCAATAGCGTGCTCAACAGCATTTATGGTGATGAAATCCGCCCCAAGATGGCGCGCTTGCAATGGGTTTCCCCGCAGTGGCTGGCTGATAGAATTGCACACGAGCATGTACGCATGCAGGCCGTCTTTCTGGCTTTTCTGCCGCCGCATTTAGCGGGCCAGGTGGTTGAAGCGCTGCCGGTAGCGACGCAAGATCATGTGCTGGTTGGTATTGCCCGCCTGAAAGAAGTGGACCGGGAATTATTGCTTGAGCTGGAAGACCTGGTGAATCGCTGCCTGGATAATCTGCACACCCAAAGCACCGAAGTTGCGGGTATGCAGCAAACCGCCGACATCATTAACCGCTATTCGGGCAATAAGCAGCAAATGATCGAGCTGCTGCGCGCCCATGATGCCGATCTGGTAGCAGAGATCGAAAGCCGTATGTACGACTTCTTTATCTTGTCGCGCCAGACCGAAACCGCCCTGATGCGGATTGTGGAAGATGTAGCACTGGAGCAGTGGGCTATTGCACTGAAAGGCGCAGAGCCGGAAGTGCGTAATGCCATTACCCAGACCATGCCACGCCGTCAGGCACAAAGTTTCGAAGATATGATGCGCCGCTCCGGCCCTGTGCCGCTGAGCCGTGTTGAGGAAGTACGCAAGGAAATCATGACTATCGTGCGTGAATTAGCCAGCACGGGCGAAATTGATTTACAACTTTTCCCTGAGGCGGTGGTCGAGTGAAATCGGTTCGCCCTCATCGTTTTCCTTCTTTGCAGCGTTTACAAGCGCAGTCCAGCCATGCCGGTGAAGCTGCACCTTTGTCTGCCGAGGCCTATCAGCAGGGCTGGGACAGCGGCCATAGCGATGGCCACGCCGAGGGCTTAATCAGTGGAGAGGCGGCAGGTTTTGCCGAAGGCCACGCGGCGGGGCTGGCTCAGGGCGAAGCTGAGGCAAGGCTGGCAGCGGCAGCGCGTTTTGATGAAAAAGCCGCCCTGATTGAGCAGCTGCTGCAACAGGTGCAGCGGGCAAGTGATGATTACCAGCTCGCCTTGCGACAGGAAGTGGTTGATTTGGTGGCCAGGGTAGCAAGGCAGGTGATTCGCTGCGAGCTGACTTTACAGCCGGTGCAATTGCTGGCCCTGGTCGATGAAACGCTGGCAGCAACGTCGCAAACAAATACCGCAGTTGCCGTGCATTTAAATGCTGAAGAATGCCAGCGCGTGATTGAGCTGGCACCGGAGCGGGTCGCGCGCTGGCAGCTGGTGGCCGATCCTCATCTTGCCCCGGGCGAGTGCCGTATTCATAGCGCAGAAATGGAGGCCGATGCAGGTTGTATGCAGCGCTTGGACCTGTGCATGGATCAGCTGAAAGAGCAGTTGCTGACTGACGACGCAGCAAAGGCTGAGGAATGAGTGTGATTGGTGACGCGCTGCGCCGCTTGGATTTGAACGACGTTCCCGTTGCCACCATGACCGGACGCCTGATTGGCGTGTCGGGCATTTTATTGGAAAGCATTGGCTGCCCTTTAGAAACGGGCCAGCGCTGCCTGATTGAAACTTCATCAGGCGAATGGATACAGGCGCAGATGGTGGGCTTTCGGCGCGAAGTTTCTTATTTAATGCCTTTCAAAAAGCCGGTCGGTTTGCAAACCGGCGCCAGAGTGCAGGCCGCACCGCAGGCCAGCTCGCTGATGATTGGTGAATCGTGGCTGGGCCGGATTGTGAATGGCCTGGGCGAACCTATGGACGATCTTGGCCCCTTGGGCGGAGATAAACCGCTGGCCGCCGCACCGCCCAAAATTAACCCCCTGCGTAAACAACCGGTGGCCGAGCCGCTGGATATCGGCGTGCGCGCCATCAATGGTCTGCTGTCTTTAGGTAAGGGGCAGCGCGTTGGTCTGTTTGCTGGTAGTGGCGTGGGTAAAAGTGTGCTGCTGGGCATGATTACCCGTAATACCTCGGCCGATATTGTTGTTGTTGGCCTGATCGGCGAGCGTGGTCGTGAAGTGCGTGAATTTGTAGAACACTCGCTGGGAGCAGAAGGCCTGGCAAAAGCGGTGCTGGTGGTGGCCCCGGCCGATGAATCACCTCTGATGCGTCTGAATGCCACCGAGCTGTGCCACAGCATTGCAGCCCATTATCGTGATCAGGGGCACCGTGTTTTACTGCTGGTGGATTCCTTGACCCGATACGCTATGGCACAGCGCGAAGTGGCGCTGGCTCTGGGTGAGCCACCTGCCACCCGTGGTTATCCGCCATCGGTATTTGGGCTGTTGCCCGGCTTGGCGGAAAGCGCGGGCAATGGAGAAAACCCCTTGGGAAGCATGACGGCAATTTATACCGTGCTGGCCGAAGGGGACGATCAGCAAGACCCGGTGGTGGATACTGCGCGGGCAATTTTGGATGGCCATATCGTATTGTCACGCCTGCTGGCCGAGCGTGGGCACTTTCCTGCTATTGATATTGCCCAATCGGTCAGCCGCTGCATGAGCCAGATCAGCAGTAGCGAGCATAACGCCGTGTCACGGCAGATTAAGGCGCTGCTATCGCGTTATCGCGAAGTGCGCGATTTAATCCCGCTGGGGGCTTATGTACCCGGTATGGATGCCGAAACCGACCGTGCCGTGCGCTTATTTCCACGCATCGAAGCCTATTTACAGCAGGGCGTGCATGAAGCCGCGCCGCTGGCTGATTCACTTGACGATTTAAAGGCGCTATTGCAATGAGTACGCCTCAAGCCGTGCAGCGCTTAGAGCTGATGTTACGTTTACGCCAAAGTGATGTGGATAAGCATGAAACCGTAGTGCGCGATAAGCACCAGCTGACGCAGCGCTATCAAAAGAATATCAGCCGCATGGAATCGCTCTGTCAGCATTTGGGAAGCAGCGCCGCACCGCACCCTGCTTTAGCGATGAATGCGGGCGCGTTTAAGCACTCGCTGCTGCAGCTCATCTCACTGCAAAAGCAAGACTTAGCTTTGGGCGATGCCGATCTGGCCGTGGCACGTAAAGATTTATTAGCCGCCGTTTCGCGCCGTGAAGTGATAGATAAATTAGGGGCTGCAGAGCGTATTGCACTGCAAACACTGCGTGAGCGGGCTTTGCAAAAGCAGTCGGATGAAACGGCGACACAGGCGTATTTGCGCAGAAGGGGTGGGGGTGATGTTGCGCTTTGAGTTTAGTGCCTTCGGCACGGTGGTTTTGGTGCGGGAGCCCCCGCATGGGCCTTCCTTTCTTGCGTCGCCAAGAAAGGAAGCTAAAGAAGGCGACCCCGGCGTCTGCGCCCCGCTTCGCGGGGTTCCCTCGCTGCGGATAATCGAGGCGGCGTCAATTCAACTCGCTTCGCTCAAACACGAATTGACGACTTCCCCGCCCCGCTTATTCCTCGCTCGGCTTGTCTCAGGGGATGAAAAAACACCGGCGCAACGATTCCAGGATTGAATCAGAACCTCTGGGTGCACATATTTGTCGATGCCTTGTGATTATTTACATTTTTAAATGCGAAGGCCTTGGTCGCCTTGTTTAATTAGTATCCACTAATTTTCTTTTACGGAAAAAACGCCATGGCAGAAATTAATCCTCAGCAGCTGGCCAGCCAGATTGCCAGCTATGCAGTACAGCAGGCGCAAAGCCGTAATGATGTGCGTACCAAACAGAATAAAGCCCGTTCTGATGCCTTGGTGCAGCTGCAAAAAACGCTGCAGGACTTTAAAACGACGCTGGGTGGTTTAAGTGGTAAAAAATCAGTGCTGGCCTATGCCACGGCCTTAAGTCAGGAAGGAGTAGCTACAGTAACGGCAGGGGCCAAGGCGCAGCCTGGAAGTTACTCTTTATTTGTTAAGCAAGTGGCCACCGCAGAGCAGCAGGCTTTTTCCCGCCTCGATGGCATGACTGTGGCCGCAGGCGACAAGCTCAATATCAAAGTGGGTGCAACGACGATTGCCATTGATTTAGCCAGTGCAGATAAGGATGCCGACGGTAAGTTATCGCTCACTGAACTTGCGCGCAGTATTAATCAATCCAAAGACAGCTCGGGCAAAGTCAGTGCCATGGTGCTTACAGCAAATGGCCAGTCACAACTGGTGCTGACGTCCAGCCAGACAGGTGAGGCCAATACTCTGCAAGTGACCGGAACGGGCGCAGGGGTTGAAGCGGCTTTAGCGCTTGAAGCTCCCAAGGTTTTATCCAGGGCGCAAGATGCCCTGGTGTTTTTGGGGGAAGAAAACACGGGCGTGCCGATTAAGCAGGCATCCAATACTTTTACCGGCATCGAAGGTGTAACGGTGAATTTAAACCGCGCTATGAAAAGTGGTGACCCAGCTTTAAAGCTTACTGTGAGCACCAGCAATAACGATACGGCTGCTAATTTACAAACTTTTATTGATGGTTTTAATGCGGCAAAGAAATCGTTAACGGCCATGCTGGCTAATGCCAAAAACGATAAAAATGACGGTGGTAAGCGGGACCCAGGCGGTGCATTTGCCTCCGATTCGGGCATTCGCGCGCTGCGGGATAAGTTAAACAGTCTGGTAAGGCAAAGTTTTGACGGCGTGCGCCTGATGGATTTTGGCGTAAAAACCGATCGCGACGGCAATCTGTCGCTTGATCGCACTAAGCTCGATAAAGCGCTGATCGAAAACCCGGCAGGGCTGGAGAAGATTTTTAACGCCAGTACGGGTACCGATCTGATTAAAGAAAATAATGATTACCTTGGCAAATGGCTGAATGCCAGCAATGGCTTATTAAAAGCGCGCAAGGAATCGGTTTCTAAG
This sequence comes from Iodobacter violaceini, assembly GCF_011601265.1. GTDB lineage: Bacteria > Pseudomonadota > Gammaproteobacteria > Burkholderiales > Chitinibacteraceae > Iodobacter > Iodobacter violaceini. Next base: position 5,117 of record NZ_JAAOLX010000006.1, on the reverse strand, counting down.
GCGGGCAGCGAATTAAGCGTTCAGGCGGAAAAGATTTCCCAGCAATACGATCAGGCTTATCAGCGAGCATTAAAGCAATTTACCCAGCTTAAGCAGCTGCAGGCGCAAATGAGTGAAACATCCAGCATGTTCGACAGCATGTCGTTTATTTAGTAGTTGAGTTCCGGGCGTGCTCGCGCGGCTTGGCCCGGATACATGCAGGTAAAATGAGGTTGTAATGGATTACGAAGCATATAGCAGTTATCACTCGGTGAATTTGGAAGCGCAGACTTCTAATGCCTCACCCGTGCAATTAGTTTTGGTGTTATTCGATGGTCTTTTGGAAGAACTCGCCCGCGCCAAAGCGCATATGCAGCACAAGCGTTTTGAGCAAAAGGGCGAGAGTATTAATAAGTGCATCGATATTTTAAATGGCTTATCCAGCGCCCTCGATTTTGATCAGGGCGGTGAAGTGGTCACCAATCTGGCGCGTTTATACGATTTTTGTGTCTACCGGCTTTATAGTGCCAGCAGCCAGCTGGATGTGGCAGGCGTTACCGAAGTGGAACAATTATTAGGCACCTTGCGTGGTGGTTGGCTGGGTGTGCGTGATGCCAAGGCTTAAAGCAATCAGTGCCAAAATGGCCGAAATGCAGGGTGCTTTGGCTGAGCAGGATTGGGATCAGCTGCTGATCCTGGACGCACAGTTTGCCGCCTTGCTGGCGGGCCATGCCTGGAATCAGCAAGAGCAGCAAGCCTTGCAAAATGTGCGCAGCGCTTATGCCACGATGCAGGAAGCCTGCCGTCTGGCAACCCTGGAGCTGGCAGATAAATTGGCGCAGTTTGCCGGGCAGCGTGATGCCAGCCTTGCTTATGCGGCGCAGGCACTATGAATCTGCTCGCAAGCACGCTGACCGCCCCTGCGGATTTGAATCTTCCCGTTCTTAATGCCCTGCCGCCTGACCCGCTGTTGGCGATGTTATTTAGTGGTGAAATGCAGGGCTGCGCCACGCCTGATACGGAGGGCGTGGTTAAGGCTGAGCCTGAGAATGAGCCGGTGTCTGCTGAGCAGCCCGCGGTGGCGGGCACGGATGCTGCTCTTTTGAGCATGCCTGCTTTTTTTGCGCCCATCATTCCTAAAATGCCTGAGCCACAAGCGCCCGCTGCAGACTTTACTCTGGTGCAGCAGGGCCAGGCATCTACGCCGCCAGCTGCAGCGATACTTCAGACTGCAGTTGCTGAAGATACAGAGGCTCCCCTGCTAAAAGCCGCGGTATTGTTGGCGGGTGATATGCCAGATCAGCCTGCCCGGCCGTTTGAATTAAATACGCTGGCAGCAAGCAGCGTGCCGCAAGCTAAGCCTTCAGAGTGGGCACCGATTAAGCTGGAGCCTGCTCAGCCCGCCAGCTGGTCCCGTCATTTAGAAACCGCACTGAAAGATCGCCTCGATGTGCAGCTTGGGCATGGCATTGAGCGTGCGGTGATTAAATTATCCCCGCCTATGCTTGGCGCATTAGAAATCAGCATTAAGCACGAGGCGGGTGCTTTATCGGTGCAATTGCACGCCAGTAATAGCGATGTTACCAGGCAGCTGCATGCAATTACTGAGCAGATGCGTGCTGATTTAAGCCAGAAGGAATACAGCAGCGTGGCGGTGGAGGTGAGAGATCCGTCTGCCAATGGCTCGCCCAATAAAAAGCATCAGCAGGAAGCGGATGAGGTCGGTCAGGCTTTGGCGGAATTAGACGAAGAAGCGAGCGAGTTTGGCTCCATTCTGGCGCGCATTTAACCGATCTGGAAATCACATGTCTAAGAATATTATTTTTATTGTTTTAGGTTTATTGATTGCTGCCGGAGTGGGCGGCGGGGCGGCTTATTACTTTAAGCAAGACAGTGCGCCTAAGGTAGCCAGGGCCGAGCCGGTTGAATATAAATTCGCCTCGGTGGATAAGATTATTGTCATGTTGCGTAATGACGATGGCAGCTCTTTATCTACCCATTATATTGCGGTGGATCTGGTGTTTAGAACCAGCAAGGAAAAAGAAGCCGAGATTAAAAATCATCTGCCTTTTTTAAAGAGCACCGCAGTTAAGGTCTTGTCTCATCTTAATCTGAATATGGCCAATAAAATGACCATCGAGGATTATCACGCGCTCTTAAATAAAGAGTTTTCTGCTGCCTATAAAGGCGTTGCATCAGATAAGCCTTTTTCTGATGTGATGGTCAGCAAATTGATTGTTGAGTAAATCGTGGATCTTGCTGACGCTTATGTTCATAGCGCTTTAGACCGCAGGCAAGAAGCCGCTCAGCTGGCGGAATATATGCCGCTGCTCAATCGTGTACTCAGGCAGCTGGCAACGCAGGCGGGGGCTGTGCTGGATCGTGAAGATATGGAGCAGATTGGCCTGATGGCCCTGCTCGATTCATTGCGCCGCTATGGCACGCCCGATGATCAGTTTGTGGGCTTTGCCATGCTGCGGATGCGTGGCGCTATTTTGGATGAGCTCAGGCGCCTGGATTGGCGGCCACGTTCGGTGCGGCAAAGCGCACATCGTATTCGGGATGAGATCCGCGCCTTAAGGAAAAAACTAGGCAGGGAGCCAAGCGAGGCGGATGCCATCGCAGGTTTGGATATCTCAGCTAAAGAATACCGTGATTATCAAATGGCCGAAAACGCCGAGGTTTTGGCGAGCTTTGATGATTTACTGAGTGAGGGTGTGCACGAAGCAGGCGGTGCAGAATCGCCGGAAAACGGGGTAATTAATCGTCTTAGCTTAGCGCGGGCTTTATCTGGCTTAGATGAAAAAGAGCAGCGTGTTATCCAGATGTATTACGAGTTTGAGCTGAATCTGAAAGAAATTGCTTTGGTGCTGGATTTAACAGAAGCACGGGTTTGCCAGATTAATAAATCGGCAATTAAGAAAATGAAAATCGCCCTGGGTGGGGCTTAATATAAAGTTGGAATGAAGCATGCAGCTGTTCTTAGGTATCGGCATCGTCATGATGTGTGTGTTTGGTGGCTTCTTTATGATCGGGGGGACTTTCCATCTGATCTGGCAGCCGGTTGAGCTGCTTATCATTATTGGTGCAGGTGTGGGTGCGCTGGTGCTGGGCAACCCTAAGCATGTGCTGGCAGAAATGCTGGGGCAAATCCGTCGTGTGGTCATGGGTAAAAAGCAGGGGCCGGATTTTCAGCGCCAATTACTATTATTAATGTATGAGTTGCTGATTACAGCTGGGCAGGGTTTAAAAGCACTTGATCAGCATGTTGAATCGCCAAGAGAAAGTGCACTCTTTCAGCGTTACCCTCTGGTCTTAGAGCAACCCAAGCTACTTGCCTTTATTGTGGACAACTTCCGTTTGATGGCGATGGGAAAAATCAATGCGCATGAATTGGAAGGCGTATTGGAGCAGGAATTGGAAGCGATTCACGAAGAGCTGAATCAGCCTTCCAAATCGCTGCATAAAATCTCCGAAGGCATGCCGGGTTTTGGTATTTTGGCTGCGGTGCTTGGGATTGTGATGACCATGCACACCATTAGCGAGGGCGCAGAAGTCGCAGAAATCAGCGAGCGTGTGGGGGCGGCTATGGTGGGGACATTTATCGGGATTTTTATGTGCTACGGCGTGCTTGATCCGCTGTGCAATATGATGCATCAATTAGTAAAAGAAGAATTATCTAATCTGGAATGCGTAAAAGTGGTGCTGGTGACCCATGTATCAGGCAAGCCACCTTTGTTGGCGATTGATGCCGGGCGTCGTTTGGTGCAGCTGAATATTAAGCCTAGCTTCTCTCAGCTTGAAACGTGGATCAATACGCTAGAGGGAACTGCTTAATTGAGTAATAAGCATAATAAGCACGAAGAAACCATTATCCGCCGGGTTTCGCGCAAGCAAAGCGCCGAGGCGCACGGTGGAGCCTGGAAAGTGGCCTTTGCCGATTTCGTATTGGCTTTGATGTGTTTGTTTCTGGTGCTATGGGTTTTATCTGCCCGCGATAAGGAAAGTCTCGAGCGCGTACTGCGTAACGGTGCAGGGCGCTCTCTGGCCAGTAATGGTAATCGTGAACTGATAGATCATCAGGGTAATCCCAGGGGCAGTCTGATCCCGCGTGAGCCTATCATCGGCACTAATCAATCGGGGGCCATTCAATCTGCACAGGGGCAGGGCGGTGGCGCACAAGCTTCTCTGCAATACTCAGATAATGCCTCACCTAAAAAACAATACGACACCCCGCGTGATATGCAGGAATTAGCACAAACCTTTCTGCAGTTATTTAAAGAAGCGGGGCTGTCTGAGAATATCCAAACTATTATTACCCCCTATGGCCTGCGCATCATGCTGCACGATACCGATAAACAGGGCATGTTTGAGCGTGGCAGTCAGGTGCCTGGCGAGCGCTTTCGGCGATTGCTGCTCAAAATGGGCGCCATCTTTTCCCGTATTGATCACCAGCTTCTGGTGATCGGGCATACAGATTCAATGCAATACAAGAATGCTAATTACGCAGCGTTCTCTAACTGGAGCTTATCCAGCAATCGCGCGATGGCCGCCAGAGTGGGGCTTTTAGAAGGTGGCATGCCCGCAGAGAATATCCTGCAAGTTGCCGGTATGGCAGACCGTGCGCCTTATGATGTGCAAAATCCTAAGTCCGCATCAAATCGTCGTATTGAGTTATTAGTACTTACGAAAGATCAGGCACAGGAAATGGCTGCCATGTTTGGGATGCCCAATGGTGGTAAGAATGAAATCAGTGTGGATCAGTTAAATGCATCGCTTGCAGACCCCAAAGCAGCACGCTGACTATATATAAATGAGGTCGTTTTGATCGAATGTTCAGGTTTTTATGTGGATGGGCGAATACTAAAACGGCATTGATCTGTGGTTTTATGATGAAGCTGCAAAAAAGAAACAATGGGGTGCTTTTTAAAATCAATGACTTACTAACTTGTTTGGTTTTGTTTTTGCAAAGGGGTTGACCGGTTTGAGTGTCGCCGGTATAGTTCGGCCTCTCGCTGCAGCACACACGGAAACGAAGTGATGCAGAAGCAGCGAAACGATCTTTAAAAAAATACAGTCGATGAGTGTGAGTGCTTGATTCGGAAGCGAAACAAGTGCTTGCATTAGTAAGGAGTAAC
>NZ_JAAOLX010000068.1 GCF_011601265.1 Iodobacter violaceini | reverse complement strand
ACAACGCAACTACGGGTCTGATCACCGTGCCTGCAGGCGTGACCAACTTCGCCGTTACTCTGCCAACCGTGGATGACGCGCTGGTTGAAATCACTCCGGAAACCGTTCCTCTGACCATTGGCGGCGTGAGCGCCACCGGCGGGATTCTGGACAACGACAGCCCGGCCATTACCGGCATCGAAGTCGGCAATCCGGGTGTGGCGGATG
>NZ_JAAOLX010000067.1 GCF_011601265.1 Iodobacter violaceini | reverse complement strand
CGGCCTGGGCCGTGGTCAGCGCCGCAGCCTGATCAGAGGTTAAGCCCTGCAATGAGCCGGTGGTCAGGGCCAGGGTCTGATCCGTGGTCAGCGTGGCCACTTGTGCGGTGGTCAGGGCTTTAATCTGATTGCTCGACAGCACGGCAATCCCTGCTGTGCTGACAACGGCCAGATCGCGGGTTTCCAGCGCAGCCATGCTGTTGGTAGA
>NZ_JAAOLX010000066.1 GCF_011601265.1 Iodobacter violaceini | reverse complement strand
AATTCTGGATAACGACAGCCCGGCCATTACCGGCATCGAAGTTGGCAATCCGGGTGTGGCGGATGACAATGTGGTGGAAGGTAATAACCTTGTCTTCAATGTTTCGCTCAGCACCGCCACCACCAAACCAGAAACCTATGCCTTTAACCTGGGTGGCGGATCAGCGAGTGCAGCCGATTACGGCACAGCCACCTTCAGCAATGGCGTCA
>NZ_JAAOLX010000065.1 GCF_011601265.1 Iodobacter violaceini | reverse complement strand
GATTCTGGACAACGACAGCCCGGCCATTACCGGCATCGAAGTCGGCAATCCGGGTGTGGCGGATGACAATGTGGTGGAAGGCAATAACCTTGTCTTCAATGTTTCGCTCAGCACCGCCACCACCAAACCAGAAACCTATGCCTTTAACCTGGGTGGCGGATCAGCGAGTGCAGCCGATTACGGCACAGCCACCTTCAGCAATGGCGTCA
>NZ_JAAOLX010000064.1 GCF_011601265.1 Iodobacter violaceini | reverse complement strand
GTGCCGTAATCGGCTGCACTCGCTGATCCGCCGCCCAGGTTAAAGGCATAGGTTTCTGCTTTGGTGGTGGCGGTGCTCAGTGAGACATTGAAGACAAGGTTATTACCTTCCACCACATTGTCATCCGCCACACCCGGATTGCCAACTTCGATGCCGGTAATGGCCGGGCTGTCGTTGTCCAGAATTCCGCCGGTGGCGCTCACGCCGCCAA
>NZ_JAAOLX010000063.1 GCF_011601265.1 Iodobacter violaceini | reverse complement strand
CTGCTTCTACAGTACAAAAAGCTCAAGCTAAGAAAGCTGCTGCTTCTGCTGCTTCTACAGTACAAAAAGCTCAAGCTAAGAAAGCCGCTGCTTCTGCTGCTTCTACAGTACAAAAAGCTCAAGCTAAAAAAGTAGCTGCTTCTGCTGCTTCTACAGTACAAAAAGCTCAAGCTAAGAAAGCTGCTGCTTCTGCTGCTTCTACAGTACAAAAAG
>NZ_JAAOLX010000062.1 GCF_011601265.1 Iodobacter violaceini | reverse complement strand
CTTTGGTGGTGGCGGTGCTGAGCGAAACATTGAAGACAAGGTTATTACCTTCCACCACATTGTCATCCGCCACACCCGGATTGCCGACTTCGATGCCGGTAATGGCCGGGCTGTCGTTATCCAGAATCCCGCCGGTGGCTGAAACGCCGCCAATGGTCAGAGGAACGGTTTCCGGAGTGATTTCAACCAGCGCGTCATCCACGGTTGGCAGAGT
>NZ_JAAOLX010000061.1 GCF_011601265.1 Iodobacter violaceini | reverse complement strand
ACCGTGACTGTGAACGGCAGCAATGAAACCGCCACCGTCGGCCACGGCGCAGTACAGGAAGATACCGTTCAAAGCAGCAGCGGCACGCTGACCGCTACCGGCGGCGCGACCTTTGTGCCGCAAACCGGTGCCGCAGGCACTTACGGTAAATTGACGCTGGGCAGCGATGGCAAGTGGACTTATACGCTGAATAACGATGCGGATAATGTGCAAGCCCTTAAAACCGGCGAAACCA
>NZ_JAAOLX010000060.1 GCF_011601265.1 Iodobacter violaceini | reverse complement strand
GTGGCGGATCAGCGAGTGCAGCCGATTACGGCACAGCCACCTTCAGCAATGGCGTCACTTACAACGCAACCACCGGCCTGATCACCGTGCCTGCAGGCGTGACCAACTTCGCCGTCACTCTGCCAACCGTGGATGACGCGCTGGTTGAAATCACTCCGGAAACCGTTCCTCTGACCATTGGCGGCGTTTCAGCCACCGGCGGGATTCTGGATAACGACAGCCCGGCCATTACCGGCATCGAAG
>NZ_JAAOLX010000005.1 GCF_011601265.1 Iodobacter violaceini | reverse complement strand
TGAGGCTGAGGCTGAGGCTGAGGCTGAGGCTGAGGCTGAGGCTGAGGCTGAGGCTGAGGCTGAGGCTGAGGCTGAGGCTGAGGCTGAGGCTGAGGCTGAGGCTGAGGCTGAGGCTGAGGCTGAGGCTGAGGCTCAAGGCTGAGCTGAGGCTTGTCCTGGGCAGTTTTAGGGCCGGCCGGCGTGACGGGAGCCTCAGGCGCTGGCTTAGCAGGAGCGGCAACAGGCGCGGGCGTTGTTGTCGTTTCTGTGGCTAAAGTGGCAGATTCTGTGTCGCTTTCCAGGCACTCAGTGGCATTAAAAACAAAGGCGCAGCGCCCACAGCGAACCTTGCCGCGGTGGGCTTGCAGCTGCGCTTCCGTTACACGAAAAGCGGTTTGGCAGTTTGGGCAACGGGTAATATCGTTCATGCGGTTTATTTGCGAATACCTGATAAGCAGACCCAGCCGTCTTCGGTTTGCGGCGCGTTCATGGCAAACCATTGGCTGTAAATAGCGATCACATCGTCTGCCTGCTCGGCCAGAATGCCGGACAAAGCAATGCGACCATTGATTTTTACTTTAGCAGCCAGCATTGGCGCTAAGGCTTTGAGCGGATTAGTCAGAATATTGGCAATCACCACATCGTAGGTGTCTGCGGGCTCTGCATCCGGCAGGTAAAATGCGACTTCAACTGCATTTTGTTCCGCGTTTTGCCGGGATGCGGTCATGGCTTGCGGGTCAATATCCACACCGGCAGCCGAGGCAGCACCGAGCTTAATCCCTGCAATCGCTAAAATCCCCGATCCACAGCCGTAATCGAGCAATTTCTCTCCGCCAGCCAGATTGCTGTCCAGCCATTTCAGGCAAAGACGAGTCGTTGGGTGGCTGCCCGTACCAAAAGCCAGGCCCGGGTCAAGCTGAATGCTGATCGCACCTGCATCAGGGCATTCATGCCAGGTTGGGGTGATCCAGAGGCGGTCAGAAATAGGGATGGGGTTAAATTGCGATTGGGTCAGCCGCACCCAGTCTTGTTCTTCCACACGCACCACGTCGTAAGGCGGGATGGCCAGTTTCAGCGTATTACTGGCTGCGGTGACAATCAGGCTGGTGTCGATATCTTCATCAAAAAGTGCGAGGACCACGCTGTTTTCCCACATCTGATCGACGGGCTCGCCTGGCTCACCAAAGATGGGTTTTTCTGCATCTGTGCCCGCAGCTGCATCTTCAACACTCACGGACAAAGCGCCCAGATCAAAAAGTGCGTCGGAAAAGCGTTCTGCTTGGGATGATTCAGTGGTGATGCGTAGTTCTTGCCAGGGCATTTTTTCTTACCTAATAGGAGTTCTCTGCCGTATTGTCGCATTCCAGCCTTCTTTTGAGAACGCTTTTGCGGTTTCTGGTGATTTTATCGTTATTTATTTTGCCTGATCAGCCGGTATTTATCCTGGGGATGTCAGTATGTTCTAGCTTGAAACTTAAAAAAATCCGTGTGCAATCTTGTTCAGGCTTTCCCTGGGCTTATGCAAAAATTGATATGGCTCAATATTTGGATGGCATTTTGTCTGCAAGATTCTTCTTAAATAAAATAGGGAGAAACACGAAATGTCCGTCTTTTTTGAATGGAATGATGAGCTGTCAGTAGGCATTCAGGAAATTGATGAGCAGCATAAAGTGCTGATTGATTTGCTGAATGAATTGCATGATGCGATTCGTCTGCATCATGGCAGTGAGGCATCAGGGCATATTCTGGGCCGGCTGGCAGATTACACGCGGACTCATTTTACTGTGGAAGAAAGCCTGATGCGTATTTTGGGGTATCCCGATTACGATGCACATAAGCAACATCATGAAGATTTAATAAAACAAATGAATGACTTGCAAGCACGTTTACTGGGTGGAGAGGCCATCACTTTTGAGCTGATGCATTTCCTCAGAAACTGGCTGACTCATCACATTATTGAAGGCGACAAGCGCTATACCGAGCATTTTTTATCCCGGGGTGCTCAGGCGAGCTGGCATAAAAAAAGTTGGCTGGAGCGCTTCTGGGCAAAGTAAAAAATCGTGGCCTGGCCTGAGCAATGGCAAGGATAAATAGCGCCAGAATCGAGTCAGAACGAGCCCTGGCTCAGGGGGCTTGCGGCGCGATCCTCGCTGGTGATTAAAGTTCCGTATTTTTTTTTCAAAAAAGCTATGCCGCCCCGGGCAGGGAGCAAAGCCAGGCGCATTTAAGTTGCTTTGATGACTCAAGGCAAAAAAGCCGGGTAGATTTTGTGTGGTTCAGCGGCTAGAATGGGCCGCTTTGCTTTATTGACACGGAACCGACCCGATATGTTCATTGCACCCGCGTTTGCTCAAGGTGCCGCACCGGCGCCAGGAATGGACTTTATGTCTTTTCTTCCCATGATCGTGATTTTTGTTTTGTTCTATTTTATGTTGATTCGTCCACAACAAAAACGCGCTAAAGAACAACAAGCCATGCTGGCTGCTCTGGCTAAAGGTGATGAAGTCGTAACCAGCGGTGGTATGGTTGGCCGCATCACCAAGGTGAATGAGCAGTATGTCACTCTTGAATTAGCCGATGGCGTAGAAATCCTGTTCCAACGTTCTGCTGTTGCGGCTCGTTTGGAAAAAGGCACTATTAAAAATAACAAGTAAAGCCAATCAGGCGGCCGTGGTTGTTACAACAACCCCGCCGCCTTTTGTGCATTTCTGGGTCCTGCCATGAATCGCTACCCGATTTGGAAATACCTATTAATTATTCTGACCGTTGCTCTGGCTGCGCTCTATACCCTGCCTAATCTGTTTGGTGAAAGCCCTGCAGTACAAATTGCCAGCGTTCGCGCGACAGTGAAGGTGGATGCTGCGCTACAGCAAAACGCTGAAGCTATTTTAAAGAGTGGCGGTGTCAAAATTGAAGATGCGCTTCTTGATGTCAATTCAGTGAAGTTTCGTTTTAAAGACACTGATGTTCAGCTTAAGGCCAAAGATCTTTTACAAACCAAGCTGGGCGACGATTACAGCGTGGCTTTAAATCTGTTATCAGATACCCCGTCCTGGCTGACCCGCATCGGTGCTAAGCCGATGTCGCTGGGGCTGGATTTGCGCGGTGGTGTGCACTTCTTGCTTGAAGTGGATATGAAGGCAGCCGTAGATAAGGCGCTGGAAAAAACCGCAGGCGATGTGCGTCGTGAATTAAAAGAAAAGAAAATTCGCTATGGCCGGATTGTTGCAACCCGCGACAGCGTTGAAGTTCAGCTGCGTGATGAGGAAACCACACAGGCCGCTGCTAAAGCATTGCGTCAGGTTCTGCAACAGCGCCAGATTGATATTCGCGATAACAAAATTGTGATTTCTTATTCTGTTGCTGCATTGCAGCAGCTGAAAAACGATGCTGTGAAGCAAAACATTACCACCTTGCATAATCGTGTGAACGAGCTGGGTGTGGCTGAGCCGGTGATTCAGCAGCAGGGCGAAGGCCGTATCGTGGTGCAATTGCCTGGCGTGCAGGATACTTCAAAGGCAAAAGATATTCTGGGCCGTACTGCCACGCTGGAAGTGCGCATGGTGGAAGACGATCAGGCTAAAATGTCCGAAGCCCTGAATGGTAATGTGCCTGCTGGCTTTGAGCTGTTGAGCGAGCGCGGTAATGATGGTCAGAATCGTCCTATCCTGCTGAAGAAAGAAGTTGAGCTGACTGGCGATAATATCAATGACGCACAAGCGGGCTTTGATGATCAAAACTCAGCAGCGGTTCACATCAACCTTGATTCTACTGGTGCAGCCATCTTTAAAACGCTGACTAAAGAAAGCATTGGTAAGCGTATGGCCATGGTGCTGGTTGAAAAAGGCAAGGGCGAAGTGGTGACAGCTCCTGTGATCCGTTCTGAAATTGGCGGTGGCCGTGTTCAGATCTCCGGTTCGATGGGGGTTGCAGAAGCTAACGATACTGCGCTGCTGTTACGCGCTGGCTCGTTGGCAGCGCCTATGAATATTGTTGAAGAACGCACCATTGGGCCAAGCCTGGGTAAAGACAATATCAGCAAGGGTTTCCACTCAACGCTTTATGGTTTCCTTGCGATTGCCGTGTTTATGATGGTTTATTACCGCGTATTTGGTGTGGTATCGGCTATTTCTCTGGCGGGCAATTTATTATTCCTGCTGGCGATGTTGTCTTTGCTGGGCGTGACCTTAACGCTGCCGGGTATTGCGGCGATTGCTCTTACCCTGGGTATGGCGATTGACTCGAATGTGTTGATTAATGAGCGGATTCGTGAAGAGCTGCGCCTCGGGATGACGCCTCAGGCCGCCATTAGCAATGGTTACGAACATGCTTTTGCTACGATTTTAGATTCCAACGTCACAACCCTGATTGCGGGTCTGGCCCTGCTGATTTTTGGCTCGGGTGCGGTACGTGGTTTTGCGTGGGTGCATTGCATAGGGATCTTAACGTCGATGTACAGCGCGGTGTTTGTTTCTCGCGGCATCATTAACCTCATTTATGGCGGCCGTCGTGTTTCGACGCTGGCTGTGTAAGGGTGCATCGCAATGATTGAATTTTTTCATGTAAAGCGTGATATTCCGTTTATGAGCTACGGTAAGCTTACAACGGCTATTTCGCTGGCAACCTTTGTTTTGGCGGTAGCGTTTCTGGTAATGAAAGGCCTGAATCTGGGCGTAGAATTTACCGGCGGTACAGTAATGGAGCTGCGCTACGCACAATCGGTAGACTTAAATCAGATTCGCGAAAAAGTGGACGGATTAAAGTATGGCGAAGCGCAGGTTCAGTCTTTGGGTACCACGCGCGATGTGATGGTGCGTCTGCCAAATATCAAAACTAAAACCAGTGCACAGTTGTCAAATGAAGTGCTGAATTTGCTTAAAACAGATCGCGCTGATGTTGAGCTGCGTAAAGTTGAGTTTATCGGTCCTTCTGTAGGCAGCGAGCTGGTTTCTCATGGTGCAACGGCGATTTTGCTGGTTTGCCTTGGCATTATTGCTTACCTGGCTATTCGTTTTGAATGGCGGTTTGCGGTGTCCGCCGTGATCGCGAATATGCACGATGTGATCATTATTTTAGGTTGCTTTGCACTCTTTCAGTGGGAGTTCACCTTAACCGTGCTGGCAGGTATTCTGGCTGTACTGGGTTATTCAGTGAATGAATCTGTGGTGGTGTTTGACCGGATTCGTGAAAACTTCCGCAAGCCTAATCTGCGCGGTAAAACAGTGCCGGAAGTGATTGATAACGCGATTACCGCGACGATCAGCCGTACGATCATTACCCACGGCTCTACCGAATGCATGGTTTTATCCATGCTGATCTTTGGTGGTGCTGCGCTGCATGGTTTTGCAATGGCGCTGACCATTGGTATTGTGTTTGGTATCTATTCATCGGTTCTGGTGGCATCGCCTCTCTTGCTGATGTTGGGGGTCACACGCGAAAACATGGTGAAACCTGTCAGAATTAAAGAAGAAGCGGTGGTTTAAGGTTTTTTCCAGCGCTTAACCCTACGCCGACGAGTATTTCGTCGGCGTTTTTATGTTAAGCCAGCCATAGCAAAATAATCCCCCGCCCGGGTAAATAGCCCCGGCATGCCATTCGGTGATGATTCATATCCCGGGTGTTTTTGCCTCTAAGGAGAGCAGGTATGGAATTCAATCCAGTTGATGTTTTTTTGCATTTAGATGTCTATCTGGCCCAGATTATTGCCCAATATGGCAGCTGGGTTTATGCACTATTATTTGCCGTCATTTTTGTAGAAACCGGTGTGGTGGTGATGCCTTTTCTGCCGGGTGATTCGCTCTTGTTTGTTGCAGGGATGCTGGCCGGTGGCGGGCATATGAATCTGTATGTGCTGATGGGTTTATTATTTACTGCGGCGGTATTAGGGGATGCAGTGAATTACACCATCGGCCGTTATTTTGGGCATAAACTGTTTGCCAATAAAGATTCTAAAATATTTCGCCAGGATTACTTGCAAAAGACCCATGCGTTTTATGAAAAGCATGGCGGTAAAACGATTATCCTCGCGCGTTTTGTGCCGATTGTTCGCACCTTTGCACCCTTCGTGGCCGGTATGGCTGAAATGAGTTATCACCGCTTTTTAATGTTCAATTTTATTGGCGCAGCGGTTTGGGTGGTTTCCCTGCTTTACGCCGGTTATTTCCTGGGCGGTATTCCGTTTATTGCCAAAAATATCGGCTCTATTGCCATTGCCTTGGTTTTAATTCCGGCCATGCCGGTGGTGATTGAATTTTTTAAAATGAAATTTGCTAAAAAAGAAGCATAAGCAGGCCGGATACAGGTGTTTTACACGCCTGTTTCGCTGCTGATGCAGATCAGATTGCAAGCATGTGCTGTTTTGCATCCTGGTTTTAGCCGGATGGCTCTGATGTGATCCGGTGTTATTTGATATCGCTGTAAACGTGTTACAAGGCCTCAATGAGCAAATCCTTTCATACCGAAAAAGCGGCCATGCGGGCCGCTTTTGATAAAGCAGCAACAAGCTATGATGCGGCCGCTGTTTTGCAGCGCGAAGTAGCAGATCGTATGTTTGAACGTTTGGATTACATCAAGGTTAATCCCCTAACTGTATTAGATGCAGGTTGCGGTACGGGCTATTGTGCGCCGCAATTGCAAACCCTTTATAAAGACGCCCGGCTGATAGAGCTGGATTTAGCGCCAGGTATGTTGCAGGTGGCCAGAGCCAAAGAGGGCGGTGGCTTTAAAAAGCTCTGGGCCAGCTTGCGTGGCCAGGGCGCGGCCTATTTGTGTGCCGATATTGAATCGCTGCCGCTGGCAGATGAATCGGTCGATGTGATTTGGTCCAGCCTGACCTTGCAATGGTGTAATGAGCCGGATGCTGCATTTGCAGAATTCACCCGTGTTTTAAAGCCCGGTGGCTTGCTGATGTTTTCCACCCTTGGCCCGGATACGCTTAAAGAGCTGCGTGCATCTTTTGCTGCGGTGGATGATAAAGAGCATGTGAACCGTTTTATCGATATGCATGATCTGGGTGATGCTTTGGTCAAAAATGGCCTGAGCACGCCGGTGATGGATATGGAATACCTCACCATGACTTACGATAGCGCCAAGGCCATCATGCAGGATTTAAAAGATATTGGCGCGCACAATGTGGCAGAAGGGCGCTCAAGGGGCATGTTGGGCAAAGCAGCCTGGCAAAAAATTGTGGCTGAATACGAGACATTCAGGCGTGATGGCTTGCTGCCGTGTACCTACGAAGTGGTTTACGGCCACGCATGGAAGCCGCTTACCCAGCCTGCCAGAAAGAATGCCGATGGCAGCCAGATTATTGAATTCAGGCCACGGCCAGCATGAGCGGGCAAATGTATTTTGTAACCGGCACCGACACCGACGTTGGTAAAACCATTGCCACAGCCCAGCTTTTGCGCGCTTTTGTGGCGGGCGGCCAATCGGCGGTGGGCATGAAGCCGGTGGCGGCAGGCTGCGAGTGGCGTAGTGGTCAGCTTTGGAATAGCGATGTGGCAGCACACGCCGCAGCATCGAATATCTCAGCCCCCGCTCATCTGGCCTGCCCCTATTTATTTGAGGCCCCTGTTTCGCCCCATTTGGCGGCCAAAGATGCAGGTCAGGCTTTAGATTTGGATTTGATGGTAAGCGCCGCAAATGCGCTGCAGGCGCTGGCGGATGTGGTGCTGGTGGAAGGCGCGGGCGGCTGGTTTGCACCTTTGTCAGAAGACGCATCCATGGCCGATTTAGCGACACGTTTACAAGCACCGGTGATTTTGGTGGTCGGCATGCGTTTGGGATGTTTAAATCACGCCATGCTGAGTGCTAAAGCCATTTTAGCAGCAGGTTTGCCATTAGCAGGGTGGATTGCTAATCAGCCTGATTCAGTAATGCCGCGCTATGCCGAGAATGTGCAATATCTGCAAACGCATTTGCCTGCCCCTTTGCTGGCTGAAATCGCTTATAGCCCGCTGGCCCAGGATCAGGCTTTACCTGCTCAATCAATAGCGGCAATTGCTTGTAGAGCGGGTGCAAAGCGCACTATAAATAACTGAAAGGATCATGCTGATGTTTAAGGCTCTGTGGTGTGTTTTATGTCTGGTTTTTTTGACTTCTTGTTCCAAGCCTCAGTTTCAGGGCAGTGATATTAGTGGCAGTAATTTAGGCGGCGAGTTTACTTTAAGTGATCATTCAGGTAAAACGCGCTCTTTAGCCGATTTTAAAGATAAAATCGTTGTGGTGTTTTTTGGATATACTCATTGCCCTGATGTTTGCCCGACCACAATGATTGAATTAAAAAATGCGATGCAGCAATTGGGTAAAAAAGCAGATCAGGTTCAGGTTTTGTTTGTTTCTGTTGATCCGGAGAGAGACACAAAAGAAGTATTAAGTCAGTATGTACCCGCTTTTGATTCAAGGTTTTTAGGTTTATACGGCACGCCGGCGCAATTATCAGAGATCGCTGGCCGTTATAAAATCATTTATCAAAAGCAAGTAAGCGGCAGTGGCGATTACACAGTGGATCATAGTGCAGGCAGTTATTTGCTGGATAAAAACGGCAAGCCGCGTGTAATGGTAAGCTATGGTGCGGGTGCAAGTGTATTTGTGCATGATTTAACACTTTTGCTTAATGAATAATTAATGAAGGCGAGAAATCCGTGGGTGAAAGCGAGCAAGTAAGTCCGATTCCGGATGGTGAAGATATTGAGGCTTATCGGATCACGGCCCCGATGGAGATTGGCGCAGTGCTGCGCACGCTGGCGCAGCGTGGAACATTTATTACCATCTATGTGAATGAAGGCCGGGAGTTGATTTTATCCCGTATTCTTGAAGTGGATATTAAAGGTAAAACCTTTATTTTTGATGTGGGCGGTCATGCCGAAACCAATCAGATTTTACTTAATTCTGCCCGCTCCCTGGTGCTGGCCATCCCCGATGGCGTAAAAATACAATTTGCTGTGGGCATTGTACGCAATTGCAAATATGAAGGCGGCCCCGCATTAACTGCTGCTTTTCCTGCAGATTTAATTAAGCTGCAACGCCGCGAATATTACCGGCTGCCCACGCCTGTTGCACGGCCTTATCGCTGCCAGATGACTTTTGCAAATGGTGCGCGTGAGTGGGTTAATTTGCATGATGTTTCTTTAGGCGGTATTGGTGCATGGGTGCCTGATGAGCTGAAGCCCTTAATTGAAAGGGGGAATGTTTATAATGAAGTTCCTTTTGATTTTGGTCCTGCCGGAATTCTGAAGCTTAATTTTGAAGTACGCTCATTACGCCAGCTGGAGCAAAGGCCAGGGCAATTTGCATGGATGATGGGCTGTCAGTTTGTTAATTTGCCAAGGCAAACCGAAGCGAATATCCAGCGTTTAATGGCGCAGCTGGAAGCCGAAAGGAAAGCTTTAACCGGATAATGTCCGGGTTTTAAATAACAAAAGGGGCGAAATACATCGCCCCTTTTTTTATTGTTGTTTTAGAAATTGCTCAGTCGTGGGCCATTTTAATTGCAGCCTGAGTTCTTTCTTTAAACGGATATTTTTCAGCCGTCTTGATTCATTTAAAAACGACATTAAGCCGGCAGATAATACTGCCGGGGCTTCCTCGCGCTTAATGCGCGGCGGATGGGGCTGGCCAATAAAATCGGCAACCTGATCGAAATAATCACCCATTTTATGCGGCTGATCATCCGCCACATGAATGGCGCGTAATGGCTTGCCGCGAAACAAGGCAATGCTCACTGCGCGGGCTAAATCATCGGCGTGGATATGATTAGACCAGCTGTCTTCCTCTTCGATCAGTGCCGGCGTGGCTTGCATAATGCGCTGTACAGGCAAGCGCTCTTTGGCGTAAATGCCAGGGGCACGTAAGATCGCCAGCTTGATCTTTTGTGATCTGGCCCATGCTTTTAAGCAGCTTTCAGCCGCTACCCGGCGAATCGCTCTGGCTGATTGTGCAGAGAGGGGGCGGGTTTCTGCCACCCATTCACCCTTGCAATCTCCATAAACGCCACTGGTGCTGATGTAGGCAAGGTGACGAGGTGTTAGAATCGCTGACTTATCGAAACCTGTGTAGCGCTCCATTTTGGCAATAAAGCGCTTGCAGCGCATATCTTCCGCACCATCGCCTGCTGGCGGCGCACTGTAAACCACCCAGCGGGCCAGGCCGGATAAGCGCTTTAGGCTCGCTGCATGGTCTAAGTCGCACAGCACAGGAATGACCCCAAGCTCACGCAGCCTGGCTGCCGCTTCAGCGCTTCGCGCAGTGGCATACACTTTAAAACGTTGAGTTAACCAAGGCAGGGCGCGGATCAGTACATCGCCGCACCCTATAATAAGTAATCGATTTTTTCGCATAGCGGATCGCAATGAGCAAGCAACTTACTATTCTACCAAGTGGCCAGCAAATCGCCATGAATGATAATGAAACTATTTTAGACGCGGCCATGCGCGGCGGCTTTAATATGGCTTACGGCTGCAAAAATGGCGCATGTGGCTCGTGTAAAGGCAAAGTGATTACCGGCGAAGTGACTCACGGCGATCATGCTGAAAGCGCTTTATCCGCAATGGAACGTGAAAACGGCTATGCGCTGTTTTGCTGCGCCAGCACTGATGCAGATATCACGATTGAATGCAAAGAAGTGGCTGCCAGCAAAGATATTCAGATTAAAACCCTGCCATGCCGTGTGCAGACCATAAATAAAGTTTCACACGATGTGGCCGTGCTGTCGCTTAAATTGCCAAGCAGCGAAAAGCTGGCCTTTTTAGCCGGGCAATATATTGATATCCACACCAAAAATGGTAAGAAACGCTCGTTCTCGATTGCCAATGCGCCGCACGATGCTGAATACCTGCAACTGCATATTCGCCACGTAGCAGGTGGTGAGTTTTCTGATTATGTATGGAACACCATGAAAGAGCGCGAAATCATGCGCTTTACCGGCCCTTTGGGCTCGTTCTTCTTGCGTGAAGACAGCGATAAGCCGATTTTACTGATTGCGACCGGTACAGGCTTTGCGCCGATCAAGGGTATTTTGGAGCACGCTTTTAATAATGGCATTCAGCGCGAAATCGTTCTGTACTGGGGGGCACGCACTCTGGCCGATATTTATATGCCTGAGCTGCCATCCGAATGGCAGCAAACGCATTCAAATTTTACTTTTATTCCTGTTTTGTCTGAGCCTGCCGACGCAGATGCATGGAATGGCCGTACCGGGCTGGTGCATGAAGCCGTGATGAATGACTTTGCTAACCTCGAAGGCTACCAGGTGTATGCCTGTGGTGCTCCGGTGATGGTAGAGGCGGCGTACACGCATTGTGTTTCACGCGGTTTGCCAAATGATGAATTTTTCTCTGATGCCTTCTTTACTTCCAAGGACTTAGCGAAATAGTTAAGATTAAGGCTTGCCTTAATAAGCGTGATGAATTATTCTGCGTGCCGTTGCCGATGTAGCTCAGTTGGTAGAGCACCTGACTTGTAATCAGGGGGTCGCGAGTTCGATTCCTGCCGTCGGCACCAGAAAATATTTAAGGGTAAGCTTGGCTTATCTGGCAGCACAATTTAGTTGTAAAGTTTTACGCCGATGTAGCTCAGTTGGTAGAGCACCTGACTTGTAATCAGGGGGTCGCGAGTTCGATTCCTGCCGTCGGCACCAGTTTTACAGTAGTAAAACCTAAGATAATTAGGCGTTGTAAAAGTTTATGCCGATGTAGCTCAGTTGGTAGAGCACCTGACTTGTAATCAGGGGGTCGCGAGTTCGATTCCTGCCGTCGGCACCAATTTTTGACCTGGAACGTGTTGCACGTTCCAGGTTAAATATCTAGTTAGCCTCATGATTTTTCCTCAGCAGTAAATCCCAAAAAACACGACCTGTTAAGCATGTGCCCTAGAAGCTAAGGCCATGCTTTTTCGCTTGCGTAGCATTCTAATGAGAATTTTATCTTTAGGGTGATTTCTTCGCGATACGCAAAGTACAGACGAAAAAAAACCTCACGGCAAATGAGGTTTTTTTTCAAAACAGGGTGCGCCTAATTTCTTACCGGAGATTGCGCACCGGTACTCCCAACAACTGCGGAAATTGTACATCGGCGATGCAATTTCCGCAAGGTATATTTGCGTGAATAATTCATGTAATCAACGTATTGCGCCGCCGATCGCGCACGATTTTCGCTTGCCGAAAAAGTCGTCCTCTTTTCAAAAAGAGGGGGTGTGTCAATGAGCACTAACCCCTCCATTCGCGACATTAGCGTCGCCCTTTCTACTCATGTCGTTAATCAGGGCTATGCTCGCCCTGGCAACCTAATTCTGCTCATTTTAGAGCTGGAACACTGGTTTGAGGTCATGAGCAAGAAGGGGAAAAAAACGTTCTATAAATTTTTAGAACCATCTCCAAAGCATCGCCTGTACAAAGAGGGTCAGAGCATGTGTGAGGCGCTTCATCTGTCTGCTAAAACTGTCAGGGCTTCATTTGACAGTGTTGGCTCACGTTATGAAAGTGCGACCGCATTTTTTGCTGAAGCTGAACCTTTTAAAGGCAAATTGTATGCCTCGTACTATGACAGAAAGCGTAATCTAATGATCTGGGTGCGTAATTCGGAGTTGATTCAACGCGTAGTAAGTCGTTTCTTTCCCGGCTACAAAGCCAGCAATCAAGCCAAAAAATCCCGTTCTACAACAGCAAAAACTCCCGTTCCCTTATCTGTACAGGATGTTGGTAATTCTAAAACCAAACCACAGGGTGATAACCAGCTTGGTGTGGATAACTCTACCCCTACTGGTGCAGCTTCTCAGGTTGTTAAGCCTATTGATGCTTCGGGCCAAATCGCTGGTGCTTCAAATGAAAATGCATCCAGCCAGGTATTTGAAGCAGATAGCGCCAAAGTTAAAACTAAAAAAATTGGTGCTGAATTTCTAAATTTAATTGCAAAACTGCTCCCTAATAGTCAATGCCGGACTATCGAAATATTGATGAGGCAATGTCAAAAAACATATCAACCTGACGTTGCTCGAATATTTCTTCAAAAATTAAGCATAAAACAAATAGCCAAGCCTATTGCGTACTTCAATGCGCTAGTCAAAAACGCAAATAATGGTAAATTGAATGTGCCAGATTATTTCTGGAAGGATGATGATGCACCATTTGCTTCATTCTCATCTTCAGAGCATCACGTAAACAATGATGCTGGTGTGGGGGAGGATCTAAACTCGCCTCTGCGAATGACTGGCCTTCAGTATGTTACCCAAAATTTACCTGTTCCAACGTTAAATGACGACTTGGTTAATTCATTACCTGCGTATATGAAATTATTGCTTAATAAAAATTTGATAGCTAATTAGGGAGCTATAGAAATGAATGAAATTACATCTGTGAGTTTGAGACACGAAAAAATAAGAAAAAATCTTAATTATCGTATTTTAATGCAAATTCGCGACGAAATGATTCGTGATCCTGCTTTGGCAATGGCGGAGTATGGAATTCATCCCGCAGATGTTGATTTATTGCGCGATGGTGATGTTGAAAATCTAAAGGCTATTGCCGATCGCATGACATCACCCATTTTCAAACTAAAACCTATTTCTGCGTTGCAGCAGGGCTACGGAGTAAATATGGTTGTATTTCATGAGATGAGAGATGCAGAAAATGCCTAAAAACTCCTGGATTGAGGTGATAGATGAAAAGCACAGGCTTGAATATCTGGCCACTTCATTTTCAGCATTAGGAGCTCGTTCTGAAATTCTCGAAGTTATTTTTCCAACAATGCATTTGAAACAGCGTATTCGTTTAGCGCCAAATTATAAAAAAATGGGGCCACGGCCTAAAACGACATCCGGTGAGTATTTTTTTAGATCGGTAAAGCACGTTATTGAATTTTCTTTTTGTTTATCAGAGTACCGCCGATTAGAGTCTGCTGGTTTTGATTTATCAGAATCAATGCATGCAACCATGCGCTTATATTTAGGTATTTGTGATATAGCCGGGATTGAGCCCCGTGTTTGCATAAATACACTTTGGGAGCTAATTACGCACGTCAATACAAATCATGTAATGGAGGTTGTTTGCTCTAAGAAAAATTGCGGACGGCTATATATCCTGCCCTCGTTTGGATTTAGGAGCACCTATGTGTGCCCTATATGCAATGGGTCAATGGCAAGATGGATGGCAAAAAGCAAAAGTCTAACAGGCATCAAAAAAAACAAGAAAAATTAATAGACCAGACTAGGCTACTTCGTCTTTGTTGCTTAATTGTGTCGTTTTTTTGCAGACTTACGCGCTTTTTTTTTCCTGATTTTATGGTTAGATATATGGGATAAATTTTATAAGTCACCCATCTTATGTTTAAGCTGTTTTCACGACAAAAGCCTACGGACAAAGCAAGAAATGAACCTCAGAAAAACACGCTTAATGTAAATCGGTTGACTCAAGATTTTCAGTACGCGGAGATCGAAAGAAAGATTTTATCTCTACTCAGTATGCCAAACAGTGCTGAGTTGGTTTCCTTGCCGATTCGACAGCTTGCCTCCTATATCGGCCAGCAGCCATTAACGAGTAATGCTGAGTTTGCACATCCAGGTGGGATGTTAGAGTTTTGCATGAAAAGTGCTTTTTTCTGTGTGCAGGCCACAGATGGAATAATTTTTTGTGCCGCTGAAACCATGGCTCAAAGACGTAAGCTCGAGCCTGTATGGCGTTATGCAGCATTTTTGGCAGGATTGTATCAAGGTGCTTGCTGGCTCCTTGATGGAAGGGTAGTACGCGCAGCGGGCCTGCATGATTGGAATATCTACAAGGGACCACTTGCAGAGTGGGAGATGGAGCATGGCACGGCTGTTGCCAGTTGGCCGCACAGTGTAATGACATCCTTTGTTCATGCCCGAAAATTATCACCTATCGTTTTTTCACAACTCGTTTCAAAAAATTCTCTTAATTATCTTATTGAAGCGGATGTGCAGATTTTATTTGCATTGAATAATGCGCTCTATGGAAGCAGTGAGCAAACTGTCTTATCTAATCTTCTCAATAAAATCATCACTAAATTAATTGAGCATGACAAATCTCTTTCTCACAATTTCTCAACATCACGGCAGGATATTTATCTTGAACCCAAGATTATTGACAATATTCGATTCCTTATTGAAAGGAATCGATGGAGTGTTGACCTCGGGTTGGGAATTTTAAAGAAAGATAAAAGTTTATTTGTTAATGTTGAATGCATTGATGAATTGATTGAATGTGCATTGATTAATGGGTTTGTGGATATTCCACGTAGCAAAACAACGATTGTTGATACATTGTTGAAGTGCGGTTTTTTTAGTACGTCAACAGGTGAACATTCTCCATATGAAATGGTGGAATTTAATGGTGTATTGATTAAATCTATCAAAGTGAGAGATCCTGCTAGTTTATTACCTTTAGACTCATCCTTTAGTGCTCCAGATCCAGTTTCCACGCCGAGTGTTTCTCGTAAAGGTGGGGCTGCTTTAGTGCCAGAAGCACAAATTGATTTATTTAATGCTAATACCCAAAATGAGGAGCTTGGGGAGGTTAATAATCCTGACGAGTCCTTTGTTGAGATTCCATTTGCGGATCTGGTTAAAAAATTAGATCAAATTGGGCTTTTGGTTCTTGAAAGTATTGTTGATGACTTGCGCCAGTCAAATGAAGATACAAAAAAGCATTTTATTCATACAGACGATGACATTCAAATTACGCTTGATTTGTTAGGCCAGTATGGAATTGATGCTAAGCGTGTTGCTCAATCGTTAGAAGTCGGAGGCTTTTTTAAAACAGAGGCAGGTAAAGCCACGAAGAAGAAAGTGAAGGTCGATGGCAAGTCACTGGATGCTTATACCCTGACGAAGCCAGTGATGCTTTCTATTTTGGGCACATTATCTACTGTTGAGCCTACCAATGGCCCTGAATAACTATAAAACCCCTTGGAGGCCGACTTACGAGGCAACAGCGGCACTTGCTTGGTCAACAACAGGGATTGGTACGCTCATTGCTGCAAATGCAGCAGGACTGCCTCTTGGTACGGCTTCTATTTATGCTGCTTTTGCACTTTCTTTTAGTGGCTTAAGGCTAAAGCAATCATGGGATAGCTGGGAAAAAAAATATACTTTGCAGATTAAAGAGTTGCCCACTGTTAAGTCAGAGCAGCTGCAAGAATGGTGCTTGAAGGTCCCTGATGCAATATGGTTGGGCTATGGGTTTGAATGGCATACAGAGCATTCCCAGCGCTTATATGACTTGATGCGTAGTAAGCCCGAGTACCTGGAAGTCCCTGGCTGGTATAAAAAACTTAGAAAGTCTAATGGCATTATCGATAGTAATCCAATTGGTGCACCATGGATTCATGGCGTTGAAACTGAAGAAGTATCGGTTAGGTTTTCAATTGTTGCCCAAGCCGGGCACACGCTAGTTGTTGGCACAACGGGATCGGGCAAGACTCGGCTTTATGAAACGGTAACAACTCAGGCCATCCATCGTGACGATGTAGTGATTTGCATGGATCCTAAGGGTGATCAAGATTGGGCTGAACGCTTAAGGAAAGAATGCTTAAGAAAGGGGAAGCCGTTTGTATATATCCATTTGGCGCACCCTGAACTATCCGCCAGGATGGACCCGCTAAAAAACTGGAACAGTAAATCTGAGATTGCTAGTCGTTTGACATCTGTGATTGAAACGATAGGCAGTGGTTCGTCGTTCAGTACTAAATATGGCTGGCAGGTCATGAACGATATTGTGAATGGCCTACTGTTGTTAGGTGAGCGCCCCACAATTAAGAAAATTGCAAAAAATGCCTTGCAACCGCCTATTGAGCTGGTTGCTCGCGTGTTAGAAAAGCTACTGAAAGAACATCTGGGCATTTCTGTCTTTGAGCAGGCCTTAGCGGGGAAGAAAACAAAAAACATCCATCGTGGTGAAAAGCTGATCGAGCTGTTTTCAGAGCACATGTCTGATTATGAAGATCCAGATTTAGAGTCCTTGATCGCGTCAGCTGGGCATGATCAGAAGCACTACTCTAAGATCATGATTGAAGTTATTCCAATTTTGAAAATGCTGACCTCAGGGGAGGTCGGGGATCTCTTTTCACCTGATGCTGCTGATATTCATGACACGCGAGAAATTTGGGATTGGAACCGGGTAATTAAGCAAAAAGCATGTGTTTACGTGGGCTTGGACATGCTGAGTAATGATGTGATCGGAACCGTTATCGGCACATCGCTCATCGAGGACCTAAAGGCGGCTGCGGGTGTAAGGTATAACTATGATTCCGACCCAATTAAAATTAGTGTATTTGTTGATGAAGCCTCTGAAACTGTCAATAAAGGGTACGTCCAGATTTTAAATAAAACGCGTGGCGCAGGTTTTAATAACACGTTTGCGACACAAACCGTTGCTGATTTTACCGCTAAAATGGGCACGCAAGCGGAGGCCACTCAGTTGTTGGGTAATGCCAACAACTTAATTGTACTAAGAACCGTTGACACAGATACATGGGACTTTGTTACCCGCAAATTTGGGATATGTCCCATCGAAATTGAAAACGAAACACAAAATGTTTCTACATCCTCAGAAAAAAACCTAGCTCATTTTGGTGGGGGGATGTCCAAATCAAGAGGTTTTCAAGATATGGATAGAATCCCATCTGAATGCTTAGGGGCTCTTCCGAATCTTCAATATTTTGCAGTTATTGCGGGTGGCACGATAGTTAAAGGTCGTTTGCCGATTATCACTAATTAAGAAATAAAGACAATGAAAAGACCTCAAAATTATCACAATGTAATTCGTAAAGTTAGAACACTTTGGCCAGCTGCAGATCATGCAATTAATAGGCTGCAGTTTGAATTGGGTGATTTTCCTGGTTGTAAATTTAATGACGAACCATTATTTATTCGCTGTCTGGCCAATGCAGCAGATAAATACACTGCTGCAAATCAACCGCAAACAATCGAGGGTATGCGAATCTTTTTACTGGGTTTAGTAGAGCTCACGTCTGAGGTTGTTCATTGTAAAGCGGCATTTCACATTGGGAATAAGTCATTAAACTGGAGGCCGTTTGTTGAGCCCTATACGGAGTTCCGATCTTTAGTGAAGCAATCTCCTGATTTTATTTTAGAAGATTTTTTGGAAGATCATACCCCTCAGTTTGATGAAATTGTAGTCCATATGATGTGTAGCCGAATTCTTGATATCCCAGGTATGGCTACGTTGTATCGTGACTCTGTAATAAAAAAGGCATTGTTAAAATGTCTTTCTTAATTCACTTTCGCATCTGGCTACTTATAATCATTGGTGTGATTTTTTATGGGGCTTTTACCCAAAGCCCTGTTGGCGCTATACGTGGAATTCAGTATGAAATTTCTGAATTAAAATCTCACGTCGGTAGCGGCTCTAGTGAATGGATTTCTACAAAAGTCGATTCTACATATAAAATTGTGATGACTTCTGAATATGTTCGCGCTGCAATGCGAGATTATATCGTTTCTGATGCTGAAGTAGACCATACGAGAGAAACCGTCGGCGAGGGCATTTCAAAAAGTAATAACGTAATGTCGAAAGTGGTCGCTACATCCGTAATTTTAGGGTATCGGTTTATCTTGCGCTCGCTGGTTTTTTGCTTATGGGCAATACCATTTTCAGTATTTTTTGTCGGTGTTTTTTTTGATTCAAGGGCGAATAAGCTAATTAGGAAATTTAATTTTAAATTATCAAACCCTATTGTGTTTAATTTAGGTGAACATGGGGTCATTGCATTAGTTGGCTTGCTGGTAGTTTACTTGTGTATCCCTGTATATATTTCAACATCAATGGTCCCTTTGTGGTTTGGTTTTATTTCTGTTTCATTGTTTATGATTTTGTCTAACTTGCAATTAAATAATGATTAATAATTTTTGTTTTTAAATTATTTTTTAAATGTTTAACGCCCTGATTTATAACCTTGGATTGCTCCACGCACTAGCCCTGATGCAGCGCCTATTAACCGATTGAATAGTTTTGGTTCAAATCCATATCCATAATATTTGTAGTCATTCCGCAAATGTGTCAAATTTCTTAATACTATTGGTGAGTATTGCTCACGATGAGAATCTATCCAATTCTTTTTTTTACTTAGTACATCAAAAAAATCTTTATTATTTACATGTACTTGATTGATCGGAAGTTCCACGATCCCATCTATCGCCTTATTTATAACCACCCACTCGCCAGGTTCAATAGCGTGTGAGTGTGAATAAGTTTCACTATTTTTCCTATTTTTCCTATTTTTAATAAAATTAGCGCAATAAAAAATATCTTCAGCAGGCAGCTGGAACTCCAATGTAACTGGGTAATTAGAATACCCACCATCATCACCAAATGAATTGAGTGTATCCATTTCGAATTTTATAGTTGTTTCGTTATAAAATTCTGCTGCCAGCTTCATTCTGCTAATTAATGTTGCATAGTTACTTTCTTGAGTATCTCTCCTTGTGTTATCGCAATCATAAACTCTTCGAGTCAGTATAACTTCTTTAAGATTAGCTTTAGCTAGACACTTTTGCGTGTGCTCATAAATTTTTAATGTTTCTTTTGTAATCTCATCTACAGTATTTCTATCAAGGCTAGATAGTATTTTTTTTAAAGTATTGCTTTTTTCACCAAAATACATTCCTGTAGTGAGTAATCGGTCAGGTAAAAAAGGCAGGCGATAAATATCAAGAGCTCGGCCGACAAAAAAAGATAAAAGTGCTGTTGAAACGCCTTTGCTTTTTGTGAATCCGGGTAGAAATTTATCGTCTTTTGGTAAAAGGTCTCCATAGGTTATAAGGCTATACAACAAATCATTTTTTATTTCAAAAAGTTGGTTTTGTAGGTGAACAGAAAAATCATTGATGGAACCACGATCTCTGAAGTATGCATAATTAACTGGAAATAAGAAATTTTGATTTGTTGTATTCAACATAATTAGCCAATAGTGGTTGTAAATTATTTAATTAAATATCTCAGTAAGTTGTGCTAACGTAACTATCGTCGATTTAAGATTTATACCAAAAAAATTCTTAAGTTAATTATCAACTATTACTTTCCTAAGAGGGAAATAAATGTAAAGACAATGATGCATTGTATTTCGAAGTCTCATTCTTTGCATATATCCATATATAACTAAGCCTTATTATGCCTCTTTCTCCTGAATCCTTCATGTTAGCTGCATAGGGCACAGCGACGTTGGATGGTAACCTTATCTCTCAAATAACCTACTTTGGCAAGGCCATTCCTGTGTGGGAGTTAGTTAGAGCAAAATCATTCTCAGGATAATGTACTAAGTACAAATACTTACCTGCTTAGTATGTAAAATATGTAATTATTCAAGGGGTTTGTAATTTTTTTGGCAGGTAAGCATAACATCGGGTAATCTAAGCGATTATTAAAATCGTGGAATGCCCATGCGCCTCGACCAGCTCCTTGCTTCTTTTGCGGCTGCCTTTAATCAGGATCAACGCCTTATCAGCCTGCAACTTGGCGACGGGGCGGCATGGGGTGAGCAGCTGTTGCCGCAGCAGGTCAGCGGCAGCGAGGGGATGAATCAGGCTTACCGCTATCAGATTGATTGCTTATCACCCGATGGCAGCTTAGAGCTTAAATCCTTACAGGGCCTGCCCATTGTTTTATCGGTGGCCGATGCCAATGGCAGCGAGATTGAGCGCTGTGGTGTGATATCCCAAGCGCAGTTGCTGGGATCTGATGGGGGCTTTGCAAAGTATGCGCTGACGGTAGAGCCACCGTTTGCTTTACTCCGCTACCGCCGCACTTCCCGCGTGTTCCAGGATTTATCCGTGCCGGATATCGTGAAGCAGGTACTGGCCGAGCATCAGGCTAAAAACCCTGTGTTTGCATCGGTGCAAACGCTGGATTTCAAATTATCCGGCACGCACGGCCCGCGCTCTTATTGCCTGCAATACCGCGAATCTGATTACGACTTTTTAGTGAGGCTGATGCAAGAGGAAGGCTTAGCGTGGCGCTTTGCTCATCTGCCGGCGACCGAGCGAGGTAGCGCAGCGTCGCGAGGAAGCAATCCCCAGGTGCAATTGGTGATCTTTGACGATGCCTTTGCTGTACCCGAGGCACAAGACAGCCAGGTGCGTTTTCACCGCGCGGATGCCACCGAAGAAAGCGATGCCCTTACCGAGTGGAACAGCCAGCGTCAGGTAGGCAGCAGCTCGGTATCGCTCGCCAGCTTTAATTACAAAGCCGCCAACACCAGCCACACCGCCGATCATAGCGCGGTGGATCAGGGCGATGGCGGGCAGCAAATTCAATCCAGCTTTGAAGATTACGACGCCCAGACGCACTATTACGCCAGCGATGCCGAAGGGCTAAGCCACTACGCCAATTTGCGTCAACAGGCCTTGGATGGGCAAAAGAAATCGTTTACTGGCTCTGGCACTTTGCGCAGCCTGCAAGCCGGGCAATGGTTCAGATTAGAAGACCATCCCGCCCACGAATGGGATGCGGCCGAGCAGCGCGAATTCGCCATTACCGAGCTTAAATTCACTGCGCAGAATAATCTGCCGGCGGATCTTACCCAGCAATTGCTGCAAGTTTCCCCCAGCCTGCTGGCCGCAGGCGCGGCGGATGCCAAGCCCTACCAGGCCGATTTCACCGCCCAAAGACGCGGCCAGCCGATTACCCCCGCCTTTGCCCATGAGCCACTGAGTAAACCCAAAAGCTTTGGCGTACAAACCGCCACCGTAGTTGGCCCACAAGGCAGCGCTGCCGACTCAAGCCAACGATCGGAGGTGCATACCGACGAGCAAGGCCGGATTAAGGTGCAGTTCCACTGGCAGCGTGCCGCAGAGCACCCCGAGTTTGGTGCAAACCTGGATGACAAATCATCCTGCTGGATACGTGTCTCTATGCCGAGTGCCGGCGCAGGCTTTGGTCACCAGTTTATTCCGCGCATTGGGCAGGAAGTTTTAGTCGACTTTATCGAAGGCGATATCGACCGCCCCATCGTCACCGCCGTGGTCTATAACGGCAGCCACCCGGTGCCGACATTCAGCGGCGCAGGCGCTTTACCCGCCAACAAAACATTATCCGGCATCAAGACCAAAGAACATGAAGGCGGCCAATACGGTGAGCTGCTGTTTGACGATGCCAAAGGCGAAGTTCGCACCAAATTATCCAGCGAGCATGGTAAAACTCAGCTCAACCTTGGCTACTTAATCCACCCGCGCACGGATGGAAAAGGCGAACCACGCGGCGAAGGCTTTGAGCTGCGCACCGACAAGCAAGGTGCCATTCGCGCCAGCGGCTTACTCATCAGCACCGAAGCCAAAGGCGGCGCATCCGGCAAACAGCTCGACCGCACACCAGCCCAAAGCCAGCTGGAATCCGCCCTGGAAACCGCCAAAAACCTCGGCGAATACGCCACCAAACAACTCGCCGACACCATCGAAACCGGCGACGATGAACAAACCATCAAGCCCGACAACAGCCCCGGCGACAAAGCCAGCCACGGCCATCTTTACCACCACGTGCACGCCAGCAAAAGCTTTGAAGCGGGCAGCAACACGGATAAAGACGGTAAGACAAAATCTAAAGAGCAGGCTGGCCAGCAAAAAATCATCCTGCTGCACAGCGAGGATGGCGTAGCGATCACCACCCCGCAAAGCCAGACCATTAGCGCAGGCAGCAACCTGGATCAGGTCGCCCAGCGCGACACCAACCAAAGCACCGGCCGCCGCTGGATTCATAACGTCGGCCAGCACATCAGCCTGTTTACCGGCGGCATTAAAGACAAAATCACCATGAAGCTGATCGCCGCCAAAGGCCAGCTGCAAATGCAGGCCCAAAGCGACGACATCGAAATCACCGCCGACAAAAACGCCAGGTTCACCGCCATCAAAGGCAAGGGTCTCTTCAACGCCAAACAAGAAATCCTGCTCACCGCCGGCGGCGCTTATATCCGCATCAAAGACGGCAAAATCGAGCTGCATGCACCGGGGAAAGTCAGCATTAAAGGCGGGAGCCATGATTGGAGCGGGCCGAAGAGTTTGAATGTGACGCCACCGTTTTTACCCAAGGGCGAGTGGAAAAATGCGCTGGAGTTGAACTATCACTACGACGATTTGGAACCCGTAAAAGGTGCGCCGTATAAGCTGACCTTTAGCGATGGCACGATTATCGAAGGCAAGCTGGATAAGCAAGGCCATGCACAGATTAAGGGGGCACCCCCGCTTCCCTACACCGTTGAATACGGCGAAGATGAACGGCCATGGCAAGCCCCTCCTCTTGAAAATGATCAGGCATACAAACAAAAACAAAGCGAAGCAGAGCGCATTCTTGAACAAGAACGCTTACAGCAAAATAAACCACGTTTGGATGAATCAGTATGAGTTTGGGCGACGATATTTCAAAATTTTGCAAAGACCTGATCTTGGGGGATTTTGAGCAGCAACCTGGCAATGCCGCGATGGTGATTGGCGGATTGGTCTCTTTAATTCCTGTTGTTGATCAGGTGATGGACGTGCGGGATGTATCCGGCATGATTTATCGAATTAACCGCAAAGGTACAAAGAATTGCAGCAAAGATGATTGGGTTGATTTGGCGTTAGCAGCCTTTGGTTGTATTCCTGAAGTCGGTAGCCTCTTTAAGACCATCATCAAACCACTTTGGAAAAGTAGGAAAGCATTAAAGGGCGCATTACGTGGGCAAGCTTTCCTTGAAAGCATGTTAGGTAAGGGAAAAGGTGCTGCGATAAAGTTTATGAAAACCTTTAACTGGGCAGGAAATACTCAGTTAGCGCTTCAACAAACCATGCTTGCCCTTGATTTATGTGACCAGCTACTTGGGCAACTTGCCACGCCTCACTGGTGGTTACCTGCTGATATTGAAGGCCTTGCACACGACTTACGCCCTGAGCTTAAAAAAATACGCGGTCCCCTTAGAACAGGAGTACAAGAAGGTAGCAAGGCGTTACAAGAATTTGTGACCGAGCTACTTGGTGAAGATGGATATCGTGTAGCACAGCAACTCGCTGGTGTTGCAGTCGGCAGTACTTCTGGGCTAAAAAAACCTGGTGCCAGCAATAAACATAGCTCCTCTCCTGCTCAACAAAAACCGCATAAGCCCGTTGCTGATAAAAACGTGCAGGATGCTAAGAAAAAACCTTCTGGTCATGACAACACAACGCGGAGCACGAAAGCAGTCTGGGCTGAAATTGGGAAGCGTTACAAAGCACTGGTAGGTGAGCACATGGCCCATTACTACCATATGGCTAAAGTAAAAGCAGAGTGGCAACAACATGGTGCCCGTACAGGGAAGTGGTTGAGCGAAGCTAAATTAGTCAGCGAAGCTGGCCATGAAGAAACGCCTACTGAACTCTTTCCAGAGCATTTAGCCCGCGTTAATCAAAATGGCGTCGATGGCCTATGGTCATTGGGCAATGAGGTTTACCATTTTGTTGAAGCCAAAGCTTACGAATCAGCTGGCCGTCTGTTTGGTGCAGGAGCAAAAGAAATACGCGAGCAAAAAGAGAAGATTCCACCGCCTGCAGGCATGGATGAACGACAAATGACATTATGGTTTATGTTGGGGCAGCCGAATAAAGGCTTGCAAATGTCTAAAGACTGGTTAAAAGCAACTGTGAGACAAGTTGAAATGAAATCAGATGCCACAATTAATAATCGTTGGGTCTATGTCTTTTTTGCTATTCCAGGTAATAGCAAGCCTCCCAAAGAATACGTGGGGCTTAGGCCAGGAGCCACGCTTAAGCAAGGTTTAGCCTCAGGCATTCTTGAGCATATTGAAGTCAGTGCGGAGGTGGGGTTTAGAATGCTTAATGGCGGGGATATTTATGAAATGGCTTTACACGATAAGCATAAAGCGAAGCATGAATATTCAGATATTTTTACTGCAGCAGAGATTGACTCAGTAAGTGAATTATTTAAAGAGGCAAAGAAATTAACGCCTCTGAAGAAAGCCAAAGAAACACCTAAGCCTGCAGATAAAAAACCTTCAGGTGGAAAATCAAAAAGAGGGGGTAATGCCTAATGAATGCATCTGAAATAACTAAAAATCGTCGACAACAATTTTTATACCCTGATTTATATAAGAATTGCCTTGATTTCCAGATAAAAAGCATTCAAATGGAATATAAGAATGTCCAGGCAGTGCTTAATGACCCCCAAAGAGGATGTGGGCATTCTGATCATGCTCTATACCAAGCCTATGTTTATCACGAATCCTTCTGGCTATGGATGCTTGACTACACCGCAGGTATTAATCTTGATGAGTTAGCCCTGCGCTTATCAGGAATAGTCGATTTATTTGATGAGTGGTTTAATGTTGAAAAAGCATATAACCAGCGTCTAATTAAAAAGTCTCCCGAAAAAAATATTGATCCAAACGCTGCTGCGCCCGATTTTTATAACCAACTAAATTATGAAGATACACTACAGTTGCTCTCTGTTGCCATTATGCTGCGCGACCAATCTAGTGTGCAGCGCATTATTAAAGCACTTAAGTTCTATCGGCAACGTGATGGCTTATTCGAGCAATTAATTTTTGATTTTGTGGATGATGGCTTAGATACATTCGAGCTATTTCATGACGACCCTTACAAACTTCTGCTGCAGGTCTATTTTGACCCCGAAGGCACGGAAGGGCTAGGCTTGATACAGCAATATCTTAAAGCTTGGTATCCCGCGCAAGAAGGTGCGCGTTGGTACGATGCACATCGTAAAATTATTGATGATAATGCCCCTTATTATGGCTATTGGGCATTTGAGGCGGGTGCAACTGCCTATTTATTAGATCTGGACGACAGCCAAATCGAGCATATGGTTTACCCCAAAGATTTAGTTGCCTATGCAAAAAAACTACGTGATGAGGGCCGCTATACAAGTCGTGAAGGCGATGCGGAGAAGCCGACTCAATATCGTGTTATTGCCAAGCAAAGCTGCACACGTGATGGCTATTGGCACACCCCTGCCAAACAAAATAGCCGTGCCCTGTTTAAACAAGGTGAAGTTATGCCTGATTTCCCAACATCTACTTATGGCGCTACGATTTGGTACTGGGATGCAAATCAAGATTAATTGTTTATAAGCTCTTTAAAAATATATTTTTCAACAAATAGTAGGCTGGGTATATTCGGCCTGTTATCAAAATGGGCCGGATCAGCCAGCAAACGCTAACGGGCAAAACCAATAACCAGCGTAGCTATCCGTACGATCCGTTTGGACAGCTGCTGGGCATTAACGACAGCCGCAGTGGACAGATCAGCTATCAATACGACTCGGTAGAGGACGCCTTATCGCCGCCAATAGCCGCCTCGGTCATGAAAACGTCGTCTTTGATCTCGCCAGTAATTTGGTCGATACAAACAACACGCTGGCAGCAGCTTACCTGCCATGCCCGCCGTACTCGGCAACCTTTTAAAGCAATACACCGGAACGCATTACAAATATGACGCTCGAATCAATCTGATCGAAAAGCAGCAAGGCGAATAAAGCACCCAATACACTTGGGATGGCTTTAACCGCCTGAGAAAAATTAGCAACGCAGCAGGTGAAACCTAATACCTAATTTAAAGGTTGCTAGGAAAGATAAAGGGGAGGCGTAAAATTAAATCCGCTATTTTAGTTCCTAAGGGGATTAATTAAAGTAGAATTTAATAGTGACTTTCTGCATAGGTACGTGAGGAACTTGAACGTATGCTTTTTATTAGCTAGAAAAGTGGAGGTGAAGGTTTTATGTCTTTAAAATAATTTACCTAATTATGTCTATTGCTCCAGAATCTTTGATTTAGCTGCTTACACGGCGCAACTAATTCGAATGGTTAAATGGGGGAACGTTTTTATTCCATGTCCACTTTACTGAAACTGGGTAATGGCTGTGTGGCGACTTGACTGAGTAAGAGACATAATCATGATAATTTAAAATCTATTCCATATCTTTAGTTACAAGGAAAAACTAATTTTATAGTTGCATAATATGGCTAAATATTACCCCTATGAATTAATCGTGGCAATTATTGAGCAAGCTGAAGCTGGAGCCACAAGCAAAGAACTAAGCCTTAAATATAGTATAAATAAACATATGATTAGTGAGTGGCGGATAAAATATAAAGGAATGAATCTTGCCATGATGGAAAATAGGAGAAGGTTGATTCGGGAGAGAATTGCCAATATAAAAAAGAAAAATGCTGAACGGTTGCCTGAGAAAAGAAAAAAGGAAAAATTAGAGAATATACAACTTCACCGCTCCTACAATTTTCTTTCTATTCCCTACGCCGTGCAGGAAGTCATTCAAAACTGGAAGGAACTGAAAAACGATGGCGTGACACGTGCACATATGGCTGTAACTCGACTGAAAATTATTCAGAACCTTGCTAAAGCGTGGGGCGGGGAATGCCTGTCTGCGGAATATAAAACCCATCTAAGTTATATGTCCATGCGTTGCGCAAAAGGGCATAACTTTGAGATCAAGCCACGACGTTTGATATATGGCAGCTTCTGCCCTATTTGTTATAAGGATGAGGATGCAAGTCTAAAATCACTACAAGATTTGGCCGCGGCTCGTGGCTGGCAGAGTCTAGCAACTGAATATAAAAATTGCAAAACTCCCGTAGCATGGCGTTGCGATCAGGGCCACGAATTCAATGCATCATTAGAGTCAATTCAAAATGGTACTGGCTGTATGCAATGCCACAAAGATAGCCATTGGTTCACGCTGGAAAAAATGCAAAGTATTGCAAAACAAAGGGGAGGGCTTTGCCTGTCTGATCAATATACCCCTTATGATCCAATGCTTTGGCAATGCAAACGAGGCCATATATGGAAAGGTATTCCAACCCCGATTGCTCGTGGTTCTTGGTGTCGAGTGTGTGGGTACATAGGCAGGATTACCCGACCAAATAGCAAGGCATGGAGAAAATACCTTGATGCTTTATAAAAGTAAGGCGGGCGATGCAAGGCTATTGTGCTAATGACACAGTAGCTTGATCAATCGCGCAATGGCCTATATGGCCGCCTTAAATCTAGTCAAGTGGTGGAAATGCCTATTAGGCCTTATGCGACAAATACGACGGGATGGGTGATCTGTTGAGGTCGGCTGCTACAAAATGCCATTTTCCTGCAGTGCCATATTTTGCAATTTGCCCTCCATCAAAACAGAATTTTAGGAAATTTTTTGCATTGTATCAATAATTTCAACCTGTCTCTGTTGTTCGAAAATTATAAAAAATCAACCCATGCTTGAATACATTGATGATTAATAAATTATCATAATCCATACTAAATTTGATTTTTGCTATTGTTGTGTTTTTTAACTTAGATATAGTGTTCTTATCTGAGTGGTTAAAGAGAATTAATGTGATTAATCAAGATAAATGTTCTTTAATGACATCAACTAATGATTTATTAGAACAAACTGACACTATTCCTAGTTTTGATGCCGTTACGTTAATGCCAAAATTAAAATCAACCCGCCCATTTAGTCGTCCTTTACATAGGAACCTACTTGGTAAGCTCCGCTCGGTGAAAAATAATGCGGTGGTTGTTGCTGCAAAAGAAAACTCAAACTACCCATTAGTAGAGTCCTTTCATTTGGCATGGTGTGATGGTGGTGCTCCTGATCGGTTACAAATTGGTGGGTATATTTGCTCTTCTAAGAAAAATATATTAGTAATGTATTCTGATCTGGCTGAAGGTAGTAATAGTGTTGATGCTGAAATAAATTCAGTATTGCGTGTTATGGCTCTAGCTGCTGATATGGGAATAAGAAAATTAATCATTCACACTGATGCATTGGCCGTTGTGAAGTTTATGTCAGGTGGGATCCCTTATTATAAAAAGGACGGGGCTGAAAAGACGCTTAGTTTGAGTTTGAATGAAACTGTAGAGAGAAGAAATTACCTATTAGAAAGCTTTGACTATTTATATGTAGTGAAGGTTGAAAGAAGTTTAAATGAATTAGCTGATGCATTATGCAAGCGAATGCAATCAGTCCCCCTTCGGTTGATCTCTATGCGCATTGCTGAGCACGGCACTTATTGGAAATCTGTTAATCAAGGAACAGTGATTTCTAGGTCACCTGCCGCTTTAAATAATCTGGATACATTGATTCCTTTGTGTCATGGCACAGAATTAAATCGACTACGAATGATTTTGGATGGTTGGAGCAATACAAATTTTGCGAAACGAATTGTTAATGCGACTTTGATGGGATTTAACCCTATTTCGAATGCATTAGCTGAATCATCAAAGGCTGAAAGAAGGGTCGTGAACCTTGCTCGGCGATTAGTGCCACCTACACCTGTTTACAAAGCTTTATCGACTGCCGCGTAAGCAAGGGCTGAAGGATCCAGATATGAAATTATCCATTACAACTCAGAAGATTTTAGATCAATTCGGTTTGGTAATTGGCTTAGGTGGGCAAACTGAAATTGTGGATTTTTATCTTGCAGGTGAGTGTTATGTCCATCATTCATCAATGCCTACAGCCTTAGCTGGTTTTACTATGGTTTCACCTGAATTTGCTCTGGGGCGTTTCCCAAAAGTAAGTTTTATCGATTTTATTCAGAAGCGCCCAGCTATGGATGAAAGGGAAATTCTTGCTTTTGCAGCGGTGTGTGGGATTGATGTATCACCACCGTTTTGGAGCAATCCAGAGCCATTTGCAAAGCATCTTTGGGATGTCATTGCACGACACCAGTTGGACGTATTTTTTGAGCGAGTGGAAGGTGATTCTAGACTTGGTGATCACTATTGCATGCGCCCACGGGGGGGTAATTGGACCGACCCTGATCAGCCCGAGCTGCCCAATGTGCTATCCCAATGGCGTGCTGAGTTTCGTTTGTTGTCTCTTACTAAACAATTGATGGTGGCCACGATCTTACAGCTATATAGGCAGGGGCCTGATCATTATTGGATGGTTCGTGTTCCGAAAAAATGGCATGCGTGTGAAGGTATTAATGAGCTCAAAAAAAGTGATGCACTAGGTGATTGGGCTAGATTGTATGCACTTTACCCTGGGTGGTGATTGGCATTAAGAGGGCAAGAAAAAGATAAGCTCTAAATTTATCGCAGTAAAATGTGTATTCCTAGTTTGCAATACCTAGCCGCCTACTTCATTTTTTAACGTCAATAGGTGGCCAGGTTGATCTAGTTAAGTGAGTCTATGCTCAATGTAACGGTGTAGTTTCATCTTCAGTCTCTGCCAATATGACCGCATGACTGTGTAGTAAGGCTATAAAAGCTGTTTTTGTGAGGCCTGCTTCTTTAGCAAAACTCTGAACTCCCGCTAAACCAGCAGTTGTTAGTAGTGTGGGCGAAAGCCCGTTGTCTTGCGCTTGCAATGTTTCGCAAATTAAATCAGCCGTCATGTTCATTTCTTCGTGCCTGCCGTCAATTGGACGGATGCTCGAGAGATCCAGCTTGGCCGTGGATTTTTCTAATCTTAGTGTGCCATCTTCCATTTTTAGCTGAAGCATCTCACCCGGTTCGCTGCCGAGGCTTTCCAGTTGGTCATTCATTGATTCCACTTGCACGTACATTTTTTGCAAAAAAGCATACAAGGCATCTTTGTTGGCGTGCTTATCTTTAAATGTTTTGATCACGTCTGCCAATGCACTAGATGGCATTGGTATCGGTGCGGCTTTGATAAAAGCCTTAGCTACTAAAGTAAAGTACTCCTGCTCGCTGTATTGATCAGGGCTTGGAAGGTTGGATAGTTCAAATTCCATAAAAACTCTGTGATGCTGAAAATAGGCAGGCATTGTAATGTGTAAATCTGGGCAATACGAATGAATAAACTATGTGTGCAGATTTTTCTCAATTTATCCACACGCTCTTTCGCATTTATCCGGTGACTTGGGAGGAAGCTCTCGGCCATTGCCGACACTGGTTCGCCGACAGCATGAGTGACGGGTTTCGAAAATAAAGCTGCCGCTCTGTGAGCTAAGCTCAGCTTCAGCTCCTCGGCCAAAACTGACGTTACGCCTTAGATTTCTCTTGATCCGCAATGTTTCAGAAAACTGTCGTTCGCCCGAAATCGTTCTGAAACGCTGACGGGTTGGAAACTGCCAGCGACAACTTAATTTCGCTTGCCGATTGAAGGGGATCTTAATCCGCAGTCAGCTTTGGTGCTCGCTTCCGTGTGGCTGATGAAGGCAAAAACGGCAAGCACTCAAACAAGCGTTCTGCATAGACGAACCCCATTTGTCTGACCGCGTCCTTATCGAAATACAGCAGCCAGGCGGCAAGCAATGCCAGCGAAATAAGCAGTGTCAAACCTGTGGCAAGCCCCGGATCGGCAAGGTGTACCGGGTCAAAATGGGGGGGTACTACCTGCAGAATCTTTGCAATCAGCAATCCATAGACGATGCCCAGAAGGCACGACACGATGCCGACGGGCTTCATCGCCAGCATATTGCGGTGAAATCCATAGGAGATGTTCTCTTTCAGCAAGAGCTGCTTGTTGGAACGCGTGAGTTCGCGAAGCCGCTTTGTGGCGCCAACGTAGATGTCGTCTGCCTTGTCAGGGCTTGCTGATTCTTCTTCTGCCGTTGGCATGGCCATGCCCAGCTTGGCTGTTATCGCCGTGTGGTAGCGCTGCTTGCTGACACTATCGAGAAACTTGTCGCGATGGCGTAACGCGATGGTTGTCGGCATACCACCCCACTTCGCAACCAAAATTTCTTCAAGTTTCTTTCCGCGCCCGCGAGCCACGCTCGCAAGCGCATAAATGGCACCGCAGCCACCAAGTAAGCCAATCACGCCTGTAAGTACCGGGTGCTTTGCGCCGTACACGCACAACAAAGGAACGAGCAGCGGTAACACTACAAGCAGTCCAGGGATCATGCACGCCTTGCGCTCATAGGGGTCTTTGACCAGTTCAAAAATAGTTGTCATGGGCGTTTAGCTTTGGGCCGACAAGGCATCAATATAGGGTTGAATTTCATCGCGGTTCTTCAAAGTGATCTGCTGCGCGAGAGGGTCGGGTGCTTCTTTGGTATGCAAGCCCAAACGTCTCAGCGTGTAGTACAAGAACGCTTGGCGGCATGGAAGTTTGACCTGCCCGTCTTCCATTCCATAGTCTAACTCTAGGACTCGTTTCTTGGCAGCGGGCAAATCGGGGTGCGGCGCAAGCACCAGCGTCAAAACAGTTTGCCAGTGCGAATCTTGGCTGGCGTCCACTTGGCTCGCTTCGAAGCCGTCGATGTGCAGGATTCGGGCGAGGACAAAATCACTGAAACGCTGGCGTTTGTGGCAAAACGCGCGCATGTGCCAGCGGAAACCGTCATTGCCAAGGGCGTGGGGAGACAGCAGACGTACCGATTCGTCCATGGACGTCATGGACTGGTAGCTCACCCAAATGGCTTCATGCTGCCGAATTGCCCGGACCACTGCTTCGACGGTCTGTTCATTAATTGTGCGCCAGGGGGATGGTGCCCAATCTGCCTCAGTTGCTGTGCCGATAAAGCTGGCAGCAGGCTCGATGACTCCCATATTGGTAGCCAGCAGCTCCGCTAGATAGTGTTGCGCCGAGCTTCGTTGGAAAAGCGGGTGAAAATTCGGCCCTGCCGCGTAAGTCTTGGAGCTGCGGTCGTAAGTCAGGTTGTTCGGTGCCAACTCCGTGTACTTGGCAATGTCCAGTGACGCTTGGGGAATAGATATGCCGAAGTGCTCAGTGAGATCCATTCGATTGATACGCCTCTCCCAGCGCAAACGGAAATCGATGAATTGAAGTCTGGCCTCCAATCCCCAGCTTAGCCCTTTGGGCTCAGCAGGATCAGCGGCAGTAATAGCGGGCTCTTGCATCATTTGCGCCTAAAAAGTAGACGGATATAAAAAATAGTCGTACATTAACTATACGCGATCGCCCTTCGGTCGTCTACCCGGAGCCCCTAATGCCTACAACTATCACGTTTTTTCCCGTCGAGAACGGGGACATGACCCTCATCAAGTTCGGCGACCTCGACGCAACCACCTTGCTAATCGACGTAAACATCCGGCAAGACGCCGACAACCCTGGGAAGGACATGCGTGACGTCGCCAAGGATCTGCGTGAACGACTAAAAAAAGATGAGGACGGCAGACCGTATGTCGATGCTTTCCTGTTGAGCCACCCGGACCAGGATCATTGTCGTGGCCTGACGCGGCATTTCTATCTGGGGCCGCTGGACAAGTATCCGGATGACAAGAAGGACGACAAGGACAAGAAAATCGTTATCCGTGAGATGTGGTCATCCCCAATTGTGTTTCGACGCGCCAGCAAGACGCACACACTGTGCGACGACGCCAAAGAGTTCAATGCCGAGGCTCGTAGGCGTGTGCAACTGAACCGTGATAAAAATTTCGCGGTAGAAAATGGTGACCGTATTCAGATTATGGGAGAGGACATCGACGGTAAAACCGATGATCTCACCTCGATTGTGCGGAAGGTCGACTCGCGCTTCTCGACGATTAATGGTAAGAGTTCCGCATTCTTCTCCGCTTTTCTGTTGGCGCCTTTGAATGCTCAGGATGACGAAGAATTGGAAGAGCGCCTAACCAAAAATGAGTCCAGTGTGATCATGAACATTACACTGGCCGCAGACGTGCGAACGTTGGATGGTGCGAAATTTCTTACCGGGGGAGATGCTGAAGTATTGATATGGAATCGCCTGTGGCAACGCCATAATGCCGAAGCTGATGTGCTTGAATACGACATCATGCAGGCTCCGCATCACTGTTCCTGGCATTCGCTATCCGAAGACAGCTGGTCCGACTATGGCGGAAAGGCCAAACTCGATGCCGATGCCCGCAAGGCGCTTTCGAAAACCCGTGATGGCGCCATCATCGTCGCTAGTTGCAAGCCAATTGCAGACGACAACAACGATCCACCCTGCATCCGTGCAAAGCGTGAATACATAGAGATCGTGGATGAAGTAAAAGGCGAGTTCTACTGCACGGGCGAGTATCCAAGCGAAAAATCCGTGGAACCCCTCGTTTTCACCATCACCGCTCAGGGCGTGCAGCCTCCCTCAAAGAAGGAGTCCGGCTCAAAAGCTGCTGCCGTGGTGACTTCTGCGCGCACTCCTATGCCGCATGGGGCATCATGACGGACTTCACTGCAGACGCACTGTATCAACTTCAGCGGCATCGAGGAATTGCCCGCGTTGGCGAGCCCAGGATAAGTGGTGAATCGACGCTGATTGAAGTCGATGTTGACGTTGAACTACCGAGCAGATCTCGGCGTAATGGCGTATCCGAGACTGGTGTGCGCTCTGTCGAGACATGCGTTCTGGTATTTGGCAGGGACTGGCCCCTGTCAGCGCCCAATCCACTCTTGCGTGCGGACTTCCCGCTCAACTTGCCACACATCAATCCCCATCGCGAAGGTGAATTCGTCTCGCCTTGCCTGTTTGAGGGGTCGTTGGACGAGCTGTTGCATCGGTTTGGTCTGGACGCTATTGTCGATCAACTGATTGTTTGGCTGCACAAGGCTGCAGCCGGGACGTTGCTGGATCTGGAACAGGGCTGGGAGCCGACGCGTCGAGACAGTTGTCCTTCGAATGTTGTGTTTAGTGCCGAAAAGGTCATAGCCGCAGCACCCGCTGATGGCACCATCTTGGTAGTTTCCGCAGACTATGTGACGATCAACGGTGGGCTGTATGCCATCATCAATCCCGAACTGACCGCACAAGTCGATCCCGTGTTCTACCAGGATATTCACGACGACAAGTTGGGTAAATGGGGAAATGGCTATACCGCTGCCTTCATTGCACGGGCTCCCATGACTGAAGGCCACCCGCATGTGGTCGGACACTATCAACCCGAGACGGTTGTCGATCTCGCGACGCTGCTTGATCGAGCCGCGGAGCTTGGTATCGATCGTGATGCTTTGGCTAAAGGGTTGGACGGCTACTACGGACGTTCGATTCTGGATAGGCAGCAAGACTCACATGACTGGACGCATGGCTTGTATGCGATTGTGATTCTGACTGTTCAAAGACCAGTTTCGCTTGTGGGCTCACCAGGGAGAAGTATCGAGGTATTACCCTATGTGGTGCGCTATGAACTTAACGCGCAATCGCTCCTAGAGCGAAACGCCACGGTTCACCCAGCTTTTCACTCACATGCGTTGTCTCCCGAACTGCTGGCAAGAACATCCGGAATTCCCTCAGCAGCCACATCGCAGTCTCTGGTTATACTCGGCTGCGGAAGTTTGGGATCGAAAATCGCGATGCAACTGGGGCGAGCGGGCTTCGGCTCAATGATTTTCGTCGATAACGAGTCCATGTCGCCTCACAACGCGGCCCGGCATGCGCTCATTGATCGGGCATCGGCGCTGGTCCCACCTCGGAAGGCTGCGATGATGAAGACGGCCTTTGAGTCGCTGTCGCATTTTCAATCGCGAGCGGTTGACACCAACGCTGTGACTCTCTTGGTCGATCCAGCGCAGTTTGCTGCAACCGTTCCGCAGGATGCGCCCCTCATCGTAGATGCGACGGCCTCACTTCAGGTATTGGCCGCAGAAACACAATCAACGGCCTTGAACCAATCCATTTCACGGCTGGTACGGATCGTGATGTATGGACAGGGGCGCTGTGTCGCGGTTTTGCTCGAAGGGCCTGGTCGCGTCGGTCGGGTGGACGACCTTACGGCATTTTTGTTCGAATGCTGTCGGTCTGTGCCGGAACTGCGGGCGTCAATTGCTGGTGACACATCGGAGCCGACTCGTATTTTTGTGGGCGACAACTGCCGTTCACTAACGATGCCAATGTCCGATGCCGTTGTTTCGCGTTCTGCGGCTTTGGCTGGCCTGCAACTGGAGCGCTGGCTCGTTGGCGGACTTCCGAAGGAGGCAATGCTTTGCGCCGGGATCTCGGATGCCGAAGGCCTCGGCATGGCATGGACCCGCGCCGGCCTTGGCCCAACCACTGTGCTCGAAGTGGCAGATGATGGTGGCTGGAACATTCGGATTCTGCACCCGGTCGTGCAAACAATCCATGCCGATGCGTTGCGCTGGGGTGCTCTGGAAACAGGCGGAGCCTTGGTCGGCCGCATCTCGTTTGAAAATCGAACCATCACTATTGCGGGCATCGTGGACGCGCCGCCTGACAGCATTCGAGAGGCCGCCCGCTTCGTCCTCGGAACGGATGGACTTGTTCAGAATTTGCGCACGGCAAACGGAGCCTCTTTGGGGTATCTCGCCTTCATCGGAACTTGGCACAGCCACCCGAAAGGCGGCCCACACTCGGGCATAGACCGAAATACATTGCGCAACATTGCCGAGGATGCAGGTGGCCTTCCCGCTGTGTCGTTGGTATGGACTCCGACAGGGCTCACGTGTGCGGTGGATCGCTGGTAGGGGCAAAGCCACCAGCACTTTATTGGCATAAAACGAGAGGGATGTATCGCTGACTACTTCGAGATCGATTTTCTTGGCGTCAAAACAGCGAAAAGCGGTGATGCGATCACGCTGCGCTATTCAGTGAATGGTACTGAAGGCGTGCACGTCATTGACGGTGGATATCTAGATACAGGAGATCAGATTGTCGAGCATCTGAAGACCTATTACGGAACAACTGTTATCGACGATGTGGTCCTCACGCACCCTGATCGCGATCATGCAAATGGCTTGCGAAAAGTTCTGGAGCAGTGCACGGTCAAAAATCTTTGGATTAATAGGCAGTGGATCTATGCAGATCAGTTGATTGATCGATTCGAAACTTATAAATCAGTAAGCTGTTGAAGAAAGTGCTTTGGATAGCGCGCTGAGTAGCATATTCCGGGCGATGAAGCCCGCGACCGATTACATCAAATCCCTGTGGGGCGAGGAATATTTTCCGCCTGAGCCTACCAGTCGTGAAAATGAAATGAGTGTAGCCCAGTCGGCGGTCCTGAACGCTTATCGTGTCATGCTTACTGGCGATGCCGGGCGTGAAGCGCTGCAAGAGGTTATTTACGCGCCTTTTGCCGGGCTTGCGTTGCTAGGTATTCGGTGTTTCTAGGTGCCTCATCATGGTGGGCGGCACAATGTTTCGACTGAAATCCTGGATCAACTGGTCGGTCTACGATTGGACAACATGCCAGACAAACATACTTGGAATGCCATAGGCAGCCCCGCCAAGGAAGATGAGGATCATCCTCGGAAGTCGGTGATTCGCGCTGTACCACACCGTGGTGGCCACTGGGCGGCAACCGAAAGCAAGAACCTCCGCATCGGGGCGCGGGCATTATCCGCGATGGCTGGGTATCAATTCCTCAAGCAGAGTACCCCGAAGAGCAAGATAGTTGAGCAGGTGCCGTGCCATTCAACCTACGAACGACAGGTAATTGTCTCGTTCCTGACTACGATGGTTCGGTAATCGAATGGCTGGAATGGCCGAACAGTCCCAGCGGAATGCAAAAATAATGATGGCCGCAACCGGATGGACTGCGGCCATTCTTTTTTCTGACCCCACCATCGAC
The DNA here is from genome assembly GCF_011601265.1 of Iodobacter violaceini. GTDB lineage: Bacteria > Pseudomonadota > Gammaproteobacteria > Burkholderiales > Chitinibacteraceae > Iodobacter > Iodobacter violaceini. Next base: position 348,113 of record NZ_JAAOLX010000005.1, on the reverse strand, counting down.
TCATCGGCCTTAGTAGCCACTCAAGCTAGCTGTAGTTTGTGAAGATTCTACGTCTAATAGCGATTAATTTCCAGGGGAATTACCCTTCGCACATAACATTAAGCAAGTGTGGCACCGCAGTCACATCTTGCTGTGCACTTTCATGTATATCCACCTCTATAAGGCTTAGATGTAAAGGATCGTAAGTGTAGTATTCTGTGTTCTACACACAAAGAATAGAAATATACACACGTTCCCGAGTGTATATTGCACGTTATGCATATTAAATAGGCTTGCGTAAATATGAATACAATAAGTGCCCAAAAACTTCTTAACGGTCGATTTGATGAGCAATTTATAATTGAAAAAGCATGTCGAGAGTTAGAACGAGCCAAAAAGTGCTCAGATATATTTGAAATGTATGATCACATTATAAATTTTTCGATTAGTGTGTCCATGATCGCTGATTGGATTTTTCATTTGAAGTTGGCATATAAAGATATTTGGAAAAACAAAAATGAAACTTTTTTCACCAACTGGATTCGCTTACAAAACCCAGAAGTTGCTGCATTAATCGATATATCTAACGAATGCAAACACGCACATAGGAAACATCCGAGCTTTTTTGTTGAAAATTTAAATATAAAAATAATTTTTGATGTTTCAAAAACTCTGCAATCTGAATATGAGTTGTTAATAAATAAAGGATTTTCAAAAACAACAGATACAGGTAATGTTATGTTATTTTTCCCCACAATTACGTATGCAAGGAATGAGGTGTTTTTTTTTGATTTAGCAGATCAGGCCATGGCTTGGTGGAAAGACCTTAATTTAGATTCAGCTTTTCCTGTAAATAACAAATTAATTTCTTGCTAGTAGTAAACAAGGAATGTGCATATGCATAACAAATAATTGGTGTGGGATAGCTATGCTTCCCCACAATGAGAGGTTAGGCATGCGCAACCTTTGTTTTATTTTTCAGTCAGCGCGCTGTAGCGGTAGTTTGTATTGCGGTGTATTGATATTTTTATTCTGTCCTGTAGCTTTCTGTTTACTCTGTCTATTAATACGCCTTTAATTCGTTCGCTCCATTTTAGTGGCTTCTTTATTTAGCTTTGTGGTTTACTACGAAAAACGGGGGGGGGATTTATTGTGCAGTGGCAATACGCCTAACATGTCATTCAAGCAGACAGGCCGGAACGTGCGGCTCTTTATCCAATTGCAGCGTAGGCCAGCTGCTTAATTTTGACGTTAGTGTCTGCAATTATGAATATCGCTGACGTCCATACGAGAGCAATCATCACGTCGTAGAGACGGCTCTTGGCCAACTGCGGCCTCTCGCATAGTCTAACTCAGCCGTTTCTACTAAGCACTGACCTATGTTTGATGGTGACTAAATTGGTAAGTTTACTGGCTGTGGCCAATGAGTTTGGGTGGATAAATCGAAAAAGATTTCGCAATGTGTGGTTATTCAAATCTTTTTGCTTTGACCGCTTTGGCTAATGCTAAGAGCCCATGCTGTGATCTCTTGTTCCGGGCGGACCAGTTTGGTCATGCTCTGATTTGCCAGTGGCCACAGCGCCCTCAGTAAAGCAGCAATGAGCTTGGGTTGTAATGCCCCCTTTCTAAATCATAAAGGCATAACTTCTGCATCTGTTGATTGGCCTCATTGATTATTCTAAATATATATACGTAGTAAATACGTAGTATTTTTTGGAAACTTGCGCCAGAAAAAAATACGTGTAGTATGATTCTACGTATCAAATACGTAGTAATAGAAATGGAGTGATTGTGTGAAATCCACAAATTTTGGGGTTGGCAAATCGGGAATGGAGGATCAGTACTCTAAGTTCAAGAGTATGTACCCTGTGATTGAAAAGCGACTGCTGGCGGGGGAGTCATCAAAAGTAGTACTTGAGTTTATCCGTGAAGAAATACCTCTTTTTTCGGCAAGAACATTTACAACTTATCTCTCTCGGTGTCGGCATTTAAAGCGTGCGCCGGTAGCCATTGCAGAGGCTGCTCGAGCATGGCATGAGAGTAGGGGGGTGACAGTTCTCCCAAGCATGGCGCATGTGGCTGAGACAGTTGTATCTAATGCGTCAGCTCAACCCAGTGTTGAGATTAAGCAAGAGGAGGTGGTTGCTCCTGGCAATGGCAATGTAGTCATGCCTTATGAATTTGCACCAGAACCAATTAATCACGACGAAATGATTAAACAATTTCGTCAAAGTAAAAAAACTAAATAAAGGAATTATTTATGAAAAAAGATATCAAGTTATGCATTTTAAATTACAGTGGCAATGTAGGTAAATCAACACTTGCACAGCACATGTTTATGCCTCGTATGCCTAATGCTCAATATTTTTCAGTTGAAAGCATTAATTCATCTGATCAAATTGACAGTATTGAAGTTGAGCAGTTACGGGGCAGACAATTTAACGTTTTGCATGAAGAGCTATTAGGGCTTGATTCTGCTGTTGTTGATGTGGGCTCTTCTAATGTAGAGCTTTTCTTGCAGTTAATGGCTCAGAACGTTGATTCTCATAGTGAGTTTGATCTTTTTATTCTGCCAACCGTTTCAGAAGATAAACAGCAAAAAGATACTATCGAAACAATCCGGTTGTTGAGTAAACTGGGTGTTCCTGCTAAAAAAATTCGCGTCTTATTTAATCGTGTGGAAATAGATAGCGATACGGATGCTGAGTTTGAAACAATATTAAGTTATAAATTTGTTACTAAATCATTTCAGACGCCTTCTCGTGGTATTGTTTATGAAAACCCAGCATTCCAACGCGTTGGATCAACTGGAAAAACATTAAATGAGATTGTAAATGATACGACAGATTATCGCGCAAAGTTACGAGCCAGTACCGATGAAAATGAAAAAGATTTTTGTAAAAAGATGATTACAATTCGTGGGATGGCTATTAGCGCAAATGCAAATATGAATGAAGCATTTGAAGCAATTACTTCATAAAAGTATCTTTTATATCATAAAAAACCCTCGATCAGCTTTGTGCTGTCGAGGGTTTTTATTGTCTTAGGTGTTGTGTTGACTTCTTGATGGAAGTGGGCATATTCACCAACAGGCAAATATGCCCTGTTGGGAAGATGAAATATTAATTAGTCAAAAATGATTATGGTGTAATTTTCATATCCACTGAAACTATTTCAGGATACTCAATTTTTGCAATTTCATTTTTAGTGAGTGGGCGAGAAAAATCCCAACCAGAAACAGATCCAATTCTAATTTCGCCAAATCCGTCCTTTATTCCCTCAACAGGGAATAAAGGACGTGATGAAAGATAAATTGTTATTGCTTGAGTCATTAATCTGCTCTTAACGTTTATCCGGGCGTTTACTGTAAATTTTGTGTAGCTCTCGCTGACGCTCTTCCTCGAGATAACTCATTAAGCTCATATGATCATGACTTTTCTGTGGGCTCTGTTGGCGTTGTGAGAGACTTTGGTTGGGCTGATTGTTCATTTATTACCTCTATGTAAGAGCATATTGAGTTGAGAATAAAGGAGGTGTGAAATCAATTCTTGGCAATAGTTACGCAGCAATTTTGTTTTGCTGGCTATATTGCCCTGTTTGCCAAACATCATCGAAATCTAAACCTGGTGTTTGCGGTAAAAATAAACGAACTTTTTTACCTTGGTCACGATAAGTTTGAGCAGCTTTTATGGCCGCATCTTTTCCTGGGTTATTACTATTTGTGCAGGGGAAGTCGCTATCACCAAATACCCATACTTCGGTGGTATGACTTGGGAGGATGACGGATCCCAGCATTGCGTCAGACATGGTTGCCCATGCTGGCCGCTGTGTTAATGCTGCTGCACCTAGCGATGTTTCAATGCCCGTCGCAAGAACTAAGGGACCACTATCGGGTTTAAAAAGCTGTATTGAGCAGCCTTTCATTGAACCACCGATCGGAGGCATTGATTTTTTTTGGCATGGGACTGGGGCTTTTTTTCCTTCGGGTGTGAGCCATAATCTATGGAGACTTATGATTTCGCCTTGGGTGTTGACTACTTTGGCGATCATTGCTGGATAGGTGCCCAACTTAACAAACTGGGAGCCTTGCTTTTCCCAATAAGCCAAAGAAGGATGGAAAAGAAAGTCGCACTTATCTGCAACCCCTTCATAGCCTCGCGCTTTTAAGTACCGGCCTACTGGATCATTTTTCTCAAACGGAAATGAGGACTTTAGAATCTTCTGGATCTTTTCAGCTGCATCTTGTTTCTCTTTTAATTGAGTTGAATGAGAAATGGATCTTTTCAATTCAGTGCGGTAACTATTGCATTGAATTGTTTTTTCGACTTCAACCAGTGCTTCATGAAAGCTCCAGCCATATGATTCCATGAGTAAATTAAAGCCGTTACCACTTTGACTGTGGCCGCCTGCTTTACGACAAAACCAATCCCCATTCTCATTTCTATCATGAAATTGAAAACGATCTGTTCCTTTGCATACAGGGCAAGCTGTATTAGAACCAGACAAATATTTTTTATCAATGCCCAAGCGATCAAGGATAAATAACCAATGCCCGTTGGCTAGGGATATGGTATTTTTTATCCGTTCTTTATACATTTCTATTGAACTATCGTTACCCATTTGCTTCTCCTGATATTTAATAAAAAATTAAAAGGTCAATAAGAAAGACCAAAATTGGATAAGATGTTTATAAAAACGGGAGGGAAATAAATAGAAATCACGATGTTTCCTCTTGAATAGTTAAGAGAGAACATCAGCCCGAAACGGGAGGATGTTCCCGTTGGGATTGAAGTGATGAAGGTAATTGTAAAACTGGATATGACTGAGCAAAAAAGCTCCTACTGCGTTTCTTCCGACGTTCAGGTCGCGTCCCCAATTGGGCAAAGGAAGAATTAATTTTCCTAAATAAAGTTTATTGTCTTACTTAGGAAAATCCAGTGTTGTTTCATTATTGTTAGGGAACAACACTGGATCGTTTTTAATGAGTACTTTTTAGCCAGTTCAAGCAAGTTAGCACATCTACACCTGCATCACGGGCTTGGGTTGCGGCATCAAAAATGCCGAATTTTTTACACCACGCATTAAAGTCTTTGGCATTACTAATTGTTGCCTTTGTCTTCTTTTGTAGTGTTGTTGCCTCGCATGTGTTCATATTGTCTACTCCTGGTTGGTAGGTTGCACTCCTATGTCGTTGGTTAACATAGGGGTGCAACCTACCGAAGTAGGTTGCGAGTTTAATTGCTAAGAATTAACGGTTTTACGTTTTGAATTCCTAGAAATATTTATATTATCATCATAATTGTCACGATGATTTGTACCATTAATTGAGCGTGTTTCTTTATAAAAAAATGCGTAATAAATGCCGAAAAATGACGTGGCCGCTATTACCCAAAATCCAAAAGAGGATGCTATTAGTAAAATAAATCCGAGTTTATATTTTCCTCTTAATAGCGGCCATATAAATGGTAGTAAAAATACTGATGCCCATTTTAATAAACCTAAAAGGAGTTGTTTCTTTTGATCAGGGTTCATGAAGTCACCTTTGGTTGGGGCTACAAGGCCTTTTGAATGCCTCTAAATGCATAGCGGCAGGTTTTCAGTGCTCACCTGAAGCGGACACTAGAATTGATGGCCAGACTGCGAGAACAAGGTTCTCGGCAGCCTGGCGGATGCTCTCATGACGACACGCAAAAAAATCACCGGGAGATTAGTGCAATCCGGGTGATTTTTAATGCGCAATGTGCGATGAGAGTAGGTTTCGTGGCCGCAGGCGGTCTTAAGCGAAACAAGACGTGCCAAAGCCATCCAAGTGCATTAAAAATGCGTGGGGATGGTCTTACTTGGGTAGAAGGGAGTGCCGAGGTAAAGCGGCAAGGATCAGGTTGAAATCACACATCTGTACCAAAGATGTCGAACTTGCAGAAAGCACAAGATTTTGAATAGGGACTATAGAGAGTCCTTGCTGTGTGTCTATCCGTGGCCAGCTCGCACGTCGTATAAAGCGAAAAAGATAGGGTATGAGTCATTACATTAGCTTGAGCCGATGTGGGCTGTCAAGTAGTCCTTATTTAGCAATCAATGACTAAAATTTACTACGTATGATTCTTTTATGCCTACTTCTTGCATTAGCAGAAAGGGCCACGTTTGTTGTTGAGCCGCCACCTCATTGGCTATCTTGGCCAGCGCCTCATATGCTGTCCAAGAATCACGATGTAAACTGGTCTTTATACCTTTGGTTGTATCTGAAAATTACAAATACTGCCTTTGCATAGGCGTTTTTCGTCCTGCCTGCGGCAGTTGACTCCGCCCGATGAAGCTGCTAATTTCTGCTTGCGCTTGACACAAGCCCGATACCGTCTTCCGAAGCTCCTAGAGCAGTGTTTGTAACGTATTTTGGCCGATACTTCTATCCCGGCCTATAGCGGTGGCGACGGTAACACTGCGGACTAGGCCGATAGGATTGAAAGTATGAATATCGCCAGCATTCGACCGTCTACTCTTGACGGCATAAAGCAGCTTGCCAAAAAAATCAGCCGCGAGCAGAAAATCTCCCACACCATTGCTCTCGATGTGGCCAGCCGACAGGCTGGCTATGAGAACTTTGTGCATGCTCGAAGACAGGTCAAACGACCACTTTTTCCTGTATATCTGACTGTGCACTGGCACATCCCACATCGCGACCCAGGTGAACTGCGTGCAGGCCGTGAGATGTGGCGCGTCGACCTCAACCGGCCCCTTCCGGAAATTGTTGCCAAACATCGTGTCGCCTATTGTCGGGGTCTGCATGGTTTCCGCATGGAATATAACGATCACCTGGAGCACCGCTTAGATGTCATAGGGCAGGATGCGGCCAGAGATTTGCTGTTGACCGCTGCACGCGGCCTGCGCTTCATTGAGGCCACTGGCTTGCAGCCGGTTACTACTCAGAAGCAACGTGATCGACTCAGCCTAATTACCAACATACCTGGGCGCGATCATCAATCGCAATGGTTCGATCCGCTTACCGGCTCCAGCCTGGTGCTCGATGAACCGTATGCCCCAGCCCTGCGTAACGTCGCTGGGGAGCGACAAGGCTGGCTTGGGTACAATAACTTGCTCGAAAAAGCACCTGACTGGCAGGGCATCTACTTTCCGGGCGAGTGTCTGCCACGTCTGATTGGTGATAACGCCGAGCTGTTGCAGCGTATCTCAACGATCTTGGCGAGCGTTGCTCCCGTTCCCGTTCCGGAATCATGGCCACATGAGACTGCTCCATACAACGACGATTTTATTAGTCCGAATCGCCAGGCTGATGCGAGGCCGCGTCGCCCTCGCCCCGGGCCATCCTGGCGAGAGTACAAAGGTGCCGTGCCATACGGCGGTACTGCCGGCATTCCTTCTGAATGGCGTCCCAAAAAAGCAATGCCGTTTGAACTGCATCTGCAGCTTAGCCCCCTCATGCAAGCGCTCAGTTCTGGCTTTATGTCTCGGGTGAGTATGAAGTTATTACGTGCCCGTTCCAGCCTAAATGAATGGGTGATTCGGGAGCATAAGCATGAGCACCCTGATGTGGTGTATGACTTATACTATGGCCCGCAGAGATCACCCCTCTGCAAAACGGATGCCGAGCGTCTGGAGGTGCTGTCACAGGCCCGCATCATCGTTGAGCGTGGCTACGACGATTGCAAACCACGGCGTATCTTGCTTGATGCTCTGGATGCTGGCATGACCGAAGTAGCAAAGTTACTGAGCCAGAATCAGTAATTAGAATCGGTAGTTTTGTAACATCATGACCAGAGCCAGTTCATTACTATGAACTGGCTGTTTTGTTTCTATTGCGAGGCGTATCTTTTAGGAAACCTCTGCACAACTTAAATCTTCAGGAATATTGTATCAACACCTTCGTTTGACGAGCCTGAGCATGAAAGCCAACGGACAAAGAAAAACCGCCGATGGATTTCTCCAAATCGGCTATTTTGGTTGTCCCGCCTTTTCTGCTGGGGGGAAATCAATGCAGCTGCTTGAGTCTGAGATGATCCAGCAAGTTCACGCGCAGCGCGAACATCTCTTGGCATCGGCTGAGTAATTCGGTTTTTAATAGGAAGGGAATCAAGCATCATAGCCATCTGCGATATATAGATGACCACCGGCTGCTGAGCCTTTCTCAGCATTTACCAATACACCAGGCAACCAAATAATTTTAGTTTTTGCCAGTTTTTCACCGTACCGTTGTTTGCGCCAGTGGCCACGCCGCCAGTGCGTAGGCATGTTGGCCAAATTAAGAGATAACCCCATCTTCTCTGCCAAGGCTCGGCCACAAAGGTGAATCCGACGAAAGCCCAAGGAGGCAAGCTTGCTCTTAGCGCGATCACGGTCTTTCTGTTTGATGCTATCGGTTTGCTGTACCAGTCGAGCTGGAGCTTCACTTGGGTAGCCAGATTCCACTTCTGCGTTTTCTGCCGACAAATAACACAGGCAATTAGCGGCCATACTCAATGCACGGCTAAGAACGGGAGCCCATTTGTCCTCTTGGGGTTTAGGGTAGTGGCTCTTTTCATTAAGGTTGTCATATAAGTCTCCGAAAGTGAGCTCCTTATTATTGTTTTCTGCCGGATGCAGAAATTCCACCATGCCTAAGGCCCCCTCAGCGTCATGCGCCAGATTACATAGCAGTGAGCATTTGTCCCAAGGAAAGTCTTTCGTTAATGACGATGTGAAAACAATGTCTAGTGAATTCTCAAGGGGGCCATCCTGAATATGTGCCACATAGCAGCCATCGATATATCGGCAAGGGTTTGGGCTAGGAATTTCGAGATGAGCACCCCAGTACAGGTAGAATGACTGATAAGGAAACTTGATCGCAGATAGCGGTACTTCGCTAGCATTCGTTTCGCTAAACAAAGATGATATCTGACTGAGATCAAATATCTGCTCGCCATTTTCATACCACATCTGCTCTGCTTGCCCAAGACTATCCGCATCGCCTGATCCCTCCGATCGAAGAATTTCTTCGATCTCCGAGCCTGAATATACATTGGAATCTTCAGTACTGAGGTTAATGAGTCCATCAAGATATAAATCCAATATCCGCTCACTTGTACTGATTAGTGCCTCAGAGAATCCATAGGCAATTGCATCATCAATAACTCTCCATAATGGATCTTTTCGCAGTATGGAATACCTGACAGGGTGATACGTAAACAGCCGTGCCTCACTGCTCGTTTTACTAATACGAGTCTGCCGAATTCGAAGTATGTCTGCGACTTGAACAGCATATTCTTGCTGGGCAGCAATCTTTTTTAGGGCGGCAAGATATATTGGGTCCGCATTACTCATTATCGTTTACTCATTTCCAGTTAATTTCACTCAGTACTGCGCTTGTGAGTTGCTAATAGAATCTTTAGGAAGAAGGTCATCAGCGTCAATTCCATGTATTTTTTTGAAAGCTTGTCTTAAATATGCGTCAAGTAGCATTCTGAACAATGCAGTGCGATCGGCAATCCCTACTTTTTTTCCGAGATGAAAATCCAGCATAGCTTGCTGCCTTGGTGTGACGCGCAGCGGCAGTGTTTTAGTGAAATTTCTGTGGCTTAACTGGGCAAAAAAATCATAATCGGTTTGGATTTGAGTTTGAACTACCGCTTGATCGGCAGCATCGCTCACCAGCTGCTGAATGAGTTGTGGGCAGACAGGGATATTTTCCTCAGAAGACGCTTTAGTTTCTGGGCCAAATTCAATAATTTCTTTGCCGGTGTTCATGACGGGAATGCCTCTGCATAGAATCCCTCAAACTCTGTTAGCGCTTTGTTATCCTTCCCTTTGTACTCAGTGATCCCTAGTCCCTCTGCAGATGCACGACGAAAGGCAATGCGATCACCTATTTTTGAAGTTAGCAGCGGCAGTTGCATGTGCACGGATGCAAATAGGTCACGAGCTTCGTCGATATCGCGGCTACTGGGATTAGTGCTCACTAAGTTAAGGAAGGCGCGAGCCTTTAATAGTGGATTGATCTTTTGTGCTTCCTCTAGCAGCGTGGCCATGCGCTTGACCACCCAGAGATCAAACTGGCTGGAGCGGAAAGGAACCAGTAGCAATTGGCACTGTGTTAGGGCTAGGCGAAACTCTTCTGTCTCAGAGCCGCCTGCATCGATCACTACATCATCGTAATGCCGTGCTAGCTGCTGTATATGGCCACTCACTCCAGTCCCAAATTTTGGCCCCCCTACAATCTCTGCCTTACCAGGGTGCTTCTCTGATCGTGCGGTGCACCACATGTCTGCATTAAGTAGCGTCGATGTATCTATTAAAAAAACTGAACGCCCAATGCTTGCCCGTTTCACCGCAATGTTTGTCGCATGAGTGGTTGTCCCAACGCCTCCTTTTAAATTCCCGATCAAGATATTCATTTGGCACTTTCCCTATAATTTTCAATATTTTTTAGTAGACATAAGATACACGCAACTATATTGATTTTACATAAAATTTTAGTGTGTAACATACAAATATTATTGTTGGGAGTTATTGGCGTTTTCTTTTATAGGAGCGTGGGAATGGCACAGAAGCTAAGTGAAGAGCATCAGCAGCTTTTGGATCAACTGCAGAGCGCCCGATGTATCGAGTGGCACAGCATTGATCCTTCGAGAAACAGATTCCGTTTTTATATTATTGAGTGCTTACCGGCGGATCTCTTTGGCATGCTAGAGCTCACGATCAGAAATGGACGAATTGGGCATGTGTCTGCAAATAAGCCTCGATGCCTTGTTATTGTGAAGTCCGTTCAGGAACAGGTTACTGCCATGAGAAAAGAGTGTGCTCGTCGGCTAAAGCATGGATATATGCCTGTGATTGTTCACCAGTGAGCGTGTCTTTCTTCGTGAGTAGTTAGAGCGTAGCCCTGAATAATTAAATTATCGAAATCAGCGTTGTTTGGCTGTTTTTAGCTTGTTTCATTTACAAGGTCAGATATGATTTATTTCATCTTATTTGATTTAAGCAAATAGCCTAAACTGAAAAATGGAAAATATAAAAACCTCGTCTTTAAGCCCGGAGGGGCTATTTCGGAAATGGCGTAATGCACATTGGCCACCGAAGGGAATGCGATCGTATCCAGATTTGCCGCTGTATATTGGAACTCATGAGCAAGTCGCTGAGTTTTCTCAAACTATGGGAGAAGTGTTATTAGGTTTATCTTCACATATAGAAGATACGTGCAGAGGGAAAATTCCACGTTGGTTAGACGTACCTAAAGTTTCATTTGATGTGTTGCGGGTTAATTTAACTCAAACAATCGCTAAAGCATCGAAACAATTTGCAGATACAGATCAATTAGTGAGGCGATGTGGTCGATTTGATGCAAATACGCTGCAATTGATTAATGCCAAGTTACTTGAAAATCCTTTTTTGTATATTGTTGCTCACCGTCCTTTTCATGATGTGCGAGCGTATGTATTTAGCTCTAATTCTGAACCGGATCGGTTGCATTTTTTGCAATGTGGATTAGTTTTGGCATGTACTCAGCCGGATGATTTATTGATCCAAGATCAGCGTAATATTTATCGAAAACGACGTAAGGATGCATATGGTGATTCTCTTGGTACAAGTGATACAGGTTGGTCTATTTACTTGAAATAAATATAATTTTTTTTAGTTTAAACAAAGGAGTTATATAAATATGCGATCATTAAGTGTGCTAAAAATTATGCTGCTAATGTTTGTCTTGTTGAAATCTGCCTATGCCCAAACGTCTGAAATCCAAGCTAAGGTTTATGGCGTAATGGATGGAGATACTATTTCGGTTGTTACATTAGACAAAAAACAAATTAAAATAAGACTTTCTCAAATCGATGCGCCTGAGTCGAAGCAACCCCAAGGGCAAAAGTCGAAGCAATCATTGTCAGATTTAGTTTATGGGAAAACAGTAACCATTAAGACTGAAAGTGTTGATAAATATGGGCGCACTATTGGAACGATTTTTGTTAATGGTGTTGATGTTAATTTAGAGCAAATCAAAAGGGGGATGGCTTGGTTTTATACGCAATATGGGCATGATTCGGTTTATCGTGAAGCTGAAAAAAAAGCTAAGAGCCAACGCATTGGACTCTGGAATGATTCTGCACCTACTCCACCATGGGAATGGCGGCATGGTAGTAAATTGTCAAGTTCAACTGTATCTACTTCTCCTTCATTAAGCTCCTGTGGAGTTAAACAATATTGTAAAGAAATGAGCTCATGTGCAGAGGCTCAGATGTACTTAACAAAGTGTGGACGAACTAAATTAGATCGTGATCGGGATGGTGTCGCATGCGAAAGCCTATGCAAATAGTGGGTAAGTAAAGTACTTCGTCTTAATTGTTTTTTTGCGTTTACTGAGAGAAAGGCAATAATAAAATGACATTTGAAATTTTTAAACAAGTAGATAAAGATGGTGATGATGTAGTTTTTGGTGATCATCTAATTACAGGGAGAAAAACTGATTTTATTTATTTAGCTTCGTGGCTTAATGAGGGCTATGAGGCTAATCGTCGAGTTAAATCAGTATTGGTACTTTCAGAAAAGTTTAAAGTTGCTGCGGATACGCTTTCACCTTTAGTTCGTTTAGATGTTAAGGAGGCTAGATCGTTGGTTGATGTGCTTGGGCACTTGGCTGAAGGAAAAGCCAAGAGTGCAAAGGTCTATAAAGTTTCTTTGTTGTTTGCGAATTCTTTATCTATTTGGTAATTAATGAATAGAACGATTAAAGTTAGTTAGTTGGTAAAGTTATTTTTTTGCGGTCTTATTTAAAGCTTGGATAGGTTCAAGAGAACCTGCCGAGCTTTTTTGTTGGTTTAAGATAATTCTTGTTGCTTAACTGTGTATTAAATATGAAGACTTAATAAATGTGTAGCCATAAGAAATAGAGGACAATTATATTTTTCGTGTGGCGTTCAAAATGGATAGGCGAGCATTTCTACAGCAAGGAGCAGGGGTGATTTTGCTTGCTAGTCCTCTTCAAAGTCAGGCGTCACCAACACAGAAGTTTTGGACTCAGGACCGGTCGATTTGGTTGACTCGACCTGAGAGCGGTGAGCAGATAAAAGAAACTTTTTGGGCTGATGGGCAAATTCAAAAAGATGGCTACATGAAAATTTGTCGGATTATGCGAGATATCCGGCAAAACCAAACTATTTTGATGCAGCCCGGCTTGTTGAATTTATGGTGGGCAATGCAAGAAACAGTTGCTACATACTATCGCCGCCAGCCTGGTATTTTGCTATCAGGGCATCGAACAGTTAAAACCAATAACTCCCTAGAAAATGCAGCTAAACAAAGCCTCCATATTTATGGAGCAGCGGCAGACTTGCGTTATGAGCGCGTCCCTCTTCCTGATTTGTTTAATGTAGCGAATTACTTCAAAGCAGGGGGCGTTGGTTATTACCCTGGGAGTAAATTTATTCATATTGATATTGGCCGCCGCCGATTCTGGAAAGGCTAATAAGCCACTAACAAGGATTGTGGAAGATGCAAAAAAACCTATGCCAAATCGCTGTTTGCTCTGCTTTGCTTGTTATATCAGCCGCTGCACTGGCCGACTCAAGCTTTGTTGTTTCTGGTGATCAGCGAGCAGCCCCAAAGTTAGTTTATCAAGAAAATGGCAGTACTCATTTTGTCCTTTCGGAAGGTTCTTTGCCTGCAATCTTTGTTGTCGATGGCCAAAGCACAAAGCCTGTACCTTTTGAATTAGTGGGAAATGTGGCTGTTGTTTCAGGCTCTGCAAATCACTATATCTTGGCTGGTGAGGGTGGGCGATCAGAAGTTTTTCACTATGAGGGGCGGTCAACTGGGGGAGGGACCATTGATGCAGAAATGATCATGAGCCAGGCAAACAAAGCGGCTGATGTTCAGGTGGCGAGTTCAGGGCCATCTAAAGGGCTAGCTAAGGCAATGGTCGCATATGAAAAAGCGAAAGCGGTGGGATTTCGCAAGGTGCCTGTGCAGGCTGTAAATGATCAAGGTGGGATTTTGCCCGCGCTGGCGCAAGCTCCAAGCTCTTCAACTTCTGTAATGGATGCAAATTTTACCTCTAGTGAGGTGGGTGTGGTGAAAGTCAACTTTGGGGCAAATGAAACTCAGATCGCAGAAGATAATGAAGCGGCTTTACTGCAAATTGTCAGTAATTGGAAGTCTAATAAATCGAAGCGAATTATACTGCGGGGACGTGGTGACAACTCTGAAAGTGAGGCCGCTGCCCTTAATCGAGTTATTGAGGCGAGAAGTTTTTTGATTAAGCGAGGCGTTCATGCGTCTAAAATTCGGATGCTTAGCAAAGCACGATTCGATTATATTGCCAGCAATGAGAGCGAAGAGGGTAGAAGCCAGAATCGCCGTATTGAGTTAGAAATGACTGATAGCAATCAATCCGCGGTATTTAAAGCTCGAAAAACGCAAGCTTGACAAGTTGCTTGACAAGCTCAGCCAGTATTGGCTAATGTTGGAACTCATACCTCACTATCTTTATCGTTTTTCAACGACGTGCGAGCTGAACACGGATAGACACACAGAAGGACTCCCTGTAGTCCCTACTCAAAATCTTGCTTTTTCTGCAAGTTCGACATCTTTGGTAAAGATGTGTGATTTCAACCTGATCCTTGCCGCTTTACCTCGGCACTCCCTTCTAACCAAGTAAGACCATCCCTACGCATTTTTGATGCACTTGGATGGCTTTGGCACGTCCTGTTTCGCTTAAGACCGCCTGCGGCCACGAAACCCACTCTCATCGCACATTGCGCATTAAACATCACCCGGATTGCACTAATCTCCCGGTGATTTTTTTTGCGTGTCGTCATGAGAGCATCCGCCTGGCTGCCGAGAACCTTGTTCTTGCAGCCTGGCCTCTAATTCCAGTGCTTGCTTCACGCGAGTACTGAAAACCAGCCCTTGTTGATTCAAGGGTATTCCAATAATGCGCATTCACATTCGTGATGCGCATTTTTTTTCATCTTCACGATAGAGGTTTAATCATGCAAAGAACGATCGTTCTAAATGGGTCAAAACTAACAGAGCGTTTTCAAGGAACTGGTTGGGTATGTTTCCAAGTTGAAAAGGCTTAATTAAAAGTCAAATCATGCCAATTTGATTGGTAAGTTTTAGTTTTTCCGTGCGGGTGCACATTTCTCCCGTGCAGCTGGCCGTGGAGAATATTTTTTAATATCCCTTCCAGCCAAGGTGGATGTCCATCATGAAAAAATTATTTGTTATTGCAGCCATTACCGTTGCATCGTTTTCATATTTTGCACAAGGCGCAACGAGCGCTGTTGCAGCTGCAAAGTTAAAGCATGAACAAGCAATCGCCCAAGCAACAGGCGAGTAAAACCAACCCTCTTTGGGGCTCCGGCCCCTTTGGGCGGAACCTCGTTAGCTCATAGGAAATTTTATGAACCTAAACGACCTTCCCCCTCTCAAGGCGGGTTTCTTTGATTCACCCGAAGATCTTTATCACTCAGATTGCCGTGCGTTAAGCAGAAGCGATTTGTTGATTGTGGAGCAATGGGGAACCGCATATCTCAAGCATAAATGGGATTCCAATACATCAAAAAAACGAACACCAGCCATGGCGTTCGGATCGGCATTTCACAAGGCGGTTTTAGAGCCTCTAAAATTTGCTGATCAATATTGCCAAGAGCCTGAACGACCCAATGGATATGCTAATTCTGCTGAGGAGTTAAAACAGCGCTGCAAAGATGCTGGTTTAGCTATATCGGGAGCAAAGGCAGATTTAATTGATCGTATCCTTGAAGTGGACCCATATTTTCAGACTTGGGATCAAAGAAGGGAGCAGCTTATTGGTAAGAAGGAAGTTATTTCTCTCGAGGATTGGGGATTAATTTCTGGAATGCAAATCGCGTTGCAAACCAACCCTGTTTTTGAAGCAATACGTGAGGGCTCTGTATTTGAGCAATCAATGTATTGGCAAGATGTAGATACAGGTATGTGGTTAAAGGGAAGGATTGACATGATGAACCCAGAGCTTGGGCACATTATTGTTGATCCTAAAACTGCAGCGGATCCTCGGCCACATCGGTTTCGTTATGAAGCTGATGATAAAGGTTATGACATGCAAGCAGCGATGTATGTTGATGGTGTAGAAGCAATTACAGGCGAAGTACCTCCGTTTATTTTTGCGGTGGTCCATAAAGAAGCCCCACATGCTGTTTATATGTACGAAGTCGATTCTAGCTATATAGAGCAGGGTCGGGATAAGTATAAATCAGCATTGCAACAGATTAAGCAAAGTCAACTCACAAACCATTGGCCTACGACTCCACGCAATATTAAAAGCTTGGAAGGACTAATTTCATTAGCTCCAACAACACGTCGTAAAAAAATAGGTTAATTTTTATTTACTCATCCCATTGCGGGCCACCCGCGCTGGGTGGCTGCTATTTACGGAGTCATCCATGAATCTTTCTGATGAATTGACAGTATATATAGGTTGTCTTTGTCTTTTTTTGTTGCCAATGGTGATTGGTGGATTCATTCATGAACACCGGCAAAAAACAAAAGAGAGAAAACAAAATACTCGATTGTTTTTTAATACAAAGAGGAATAAATAATGACCGCAAAATCAGAATTAGCGGAGTTAAATTTATCTCCCGTTCTTTTTAAAACACTTCAGGATACAGTTTTCCCTGGGGCAACAGATGAAGCAATACGAATGGCCGTGGCATATTGCCAAGCTCGTAATTTAGATATTCTTTCTCGTGTTGTGTATTTAGTTCCGATGTATACGAAAGTACGTTCGGCAAATGGTTCTGTTGCGTCAGTTTTTCGTGATGTTGTGATGCCTGGTATTGCATTGCATCGAATTAATGCAACAAGGACTGGGACATATTTAGGGTTAAGTGATACAGAATATGGCCCGCCAATTTCGACGACATTCCCAGAGCATAAAGCTAATTTTATGAATGCTAAAGGTGATTGGGAAGAGAAGGTATATCCAGCAAGAACGCTTGTTCACCCTGAATGGGTGAAAGTAGTTGCTAAGCGCTCAGTAAATGGGGGCGTTGCCGAATTTCCAGCTAAATTATTTTGGATGGAGATTTATGCAAAGCTCTCAAAATCCGAACGGCCTAATGACACATGGATGAGTCGGCCATATGGCCAGGCTGATAAGTGTGCTGAAGCGGCAGCGTTACGCAAGGGGTTTCCCGAGTGCTGCGCGGATGTTACCGCAGAGGAAGCAGATGGGAAGGCGATTGAAGGCGAGTTCTCTCATGTTCCGGCAGGGGAAGAAGGCGAGCTTAAACCTAAAGCGAGTGCCGCAGATATTCTGCGGAACCGTACAAAGCCCGATGCAAAGAAAGATGCTGCACCTGTGAACCAGCCTGAAGGCAATAAAAAACCTGATGCTGGTGCTCCTGAAAGTAATGATCCAGAAGAGATATTTAATGATTTTATGGTGAGGTTAAACGTAGCTGCTTCAAGAGAAGAAGCTACTAAAATCATAAATTCAAGTATTAAATCAATTCCATCGTCTTATCAAGGAAAAGCAAAAGAAGAGTTTAAAAGAAAACTTTCTAATTTTGCTTGATATCAGTTTTATCTAATCACCCCGTAGGGGGTGATTTTTCTAAAAAACTATATTCGTGGCTTTTTAGAAAAATAGATTCTTCCTTTGCTCAATTTATTGAGGGCGCGACCTGAACGTCGGAAGAAACGCAGTAGGGGCAGTATTTTTCTGCTCAGTTATATCCAACCCCAACGGGCACACCACCCGTTGCGGCGTGGTGTTGTCTTTTTTATAAAGGTAAACATCATGGCTGTTCAAGTACCTGAAGGTTTTGAAGCACGTATGGCCAATGTGTGTAAGCGGCTTTATACGTGGACTTTAGAGCACCCTGTTATTCATAAGGCAAGAATAGATATTGTAGAAAAGAATGAAATTATTCTTTTTTTTGGGAGTAAAGATGAAACCGCAATTGTTTCGTCTCATACGCTACCAAATCGTAAGTTATATTACGATGCAATTGAATTTAAACCTGTTCCACTCTCTCAGCTTAGTGATTCATATGATTCATTAATACAACCTCGTTTGATTTAATGGAGACAAATCATGATGCGCGAGAAGCAAATCATTTTTCAGGATATTACATTTTCTGAAAATAGTAGAGGACAGCTGGCTGAGGCGCTTATTGTGGAATCAATGAGAAATTTGCATTTCGCGATAAGAAAAGGAAAACTGTTTCATGAAACGCTTATTTGGTTTATTGACCCGACAAGCGATTTAGATATGTGGGTTGATGCAATGAATAAATACCATCATTCGCATAATCAGCCCTCACATGATGTCGATTTTTATAGGAACTTTGTTTGTCATTACTTCAAGGATGATATTCATAAGCTTTCAATTAAATATTTAAAACATACTTTTTCACTGCTAAAAAGTGGTGATTTGATTTGTCAGTCTGAAATTTTGGATTGGATTTATGATCCAAATTCTGACTTTAAAACATGGTGTGGTTACGCAGATTTAGATTGTCGAAAAGGTATTTCGCTTTCTGTTGAATTTTAATCTACGGCACTCCCTTATTAAATACTTCTATTTTGGAATTTATCATGAAATCTAACCTTTTTATGCTTATCGTAAATCCAGCAGAATTTTTTCGTAATTTATTTGTAGCGGAAACACCTGCCAAAACGACTGCTCCTGAAGTATTAGAGCCTAAACCTTCAACTCTTCGTCATCGTGTTGAGTTGCCTCGTTATTATTTTAACGAGGAAGATCGCCATAGTAATAAATCAAATATTTTTGATGGAACAAACTTTTTTAACGTTTGGATCCAGGAGGGAATGACCTTGCAAATGGAGGTTTCCACTACGGCAATTCGACGCACTTTATTGTGCGATGACTTTGTTCAAAAAAAATATAACTTGTCCGAAAAACACGATATGGGTGTGATTGAAGTGACTGCTTTAATAACAGAAAAAGTTATTAAGTGGTTTTCATTAGAGCAAGTCTATGCAATGTTGGATGGCAAGCCTGATCCTACACTGCCTGAGCCGGTTATTGTCTTACCCCTTAATGAAACGATTAAAAAAATGCCAGAGAGTTATTCAGGAAGACAGGATGAAGTTGCTGAAACTGTGAATGAGATCCCCGCTGTAGCTGAAACTTCTAATCACAGTGAATCGACATTTGTTCGTCGAGGAACTTTAGAATCTTTTGGCGGGGATTGTTATAAACACAATCCAGAAGAGTCTGATTCTTTTTTCTTGAAAATTAATGGCCGTGAAATTTGGGGCGTTGATCTTGAACGGGCATTGGAAAAGTCAGGCGCAAAAGTAGGTGATAAAATTTCTCTTTCTAAAAACGGGAGAATTCCTGTTGTTATTAAGAAAAATATTAAATCGACTGACGGCAGCCTTGTTGTTAAAAACGTTAATTCATTCATGCAGCAGTATTTAATTATTAAATGCTGATTTGCAAACATAAAACATTCAAGGATTGTAATCATGGCTTCTCTTAATAAAGTAATTCTGATTGGAAATTTAGGTAAAGATCCTGAAAATCGTTTTCTGCCATCGGGTGGTGCAGTGTGTAACTTCAGTATTGCGACCACCGAAAGTTGGAAAGATAAAGCCACCGGGCAAAAGCAAGAAAAAACCGAATGGCATAACATCACTATGTATGGGCGCTTGGCCGAAGTTGCTGGCCAGTTTCTAAAAAAAGGTTCTTCCGTGTACCTGGAGGGGCGTTTGCAAACCCGTAAATGGCAAGACAAAACCACAGGGCAAGATCGCTATACAACTGAAATTATTGCCGATGAAATGAAAATGCTTGGTAGTCGTTCCGGTGATAGCAGCAGTGGAGTGGATGGCCAGCAAAGTAGTGGGCGGCAACAGCGTCCTGCTGCGGCAGCAACGCCTGCTTCTTCAGTTCCGAGAAACTTTGACGATTTTGAGGATGACATTCCTTTCTAAAAACTTACTAATTTAGAAAGTTAAGTGAAATTAATATAAAAGCATGGTAATCAACCTTTCGAGGTTGGTTATCCTGCATGTTCAATAACATTCGAGAAATAAAATGTCACTTGTTTCGTCTAGTGAAGCTGGATTGGTTGTAACCGTGAAGTTTAGCAATGATGGCTGGACGTGTCGTGACCAAGGGCTTTCTGTTACTCGGAAACATCAAATTGATGCTAAGTCAGAATGGTGTCTTGTCTATGGATCACAGTTTGAGGTGAAGGAAGTAGTTCAATTCAAAGTGATTTGAATATGATTGAAACCATTTATGTTTATATGATTTACATGCCCCAATAATTCTTTATGAATTTTTGGGGCATTTTCATTTGGTTGGTGACTATAGATGTCTTCTTGCTTTTGAATTGTAGAAATAAATGTAAAATATGGTTTTTATATTTGTAAATATTTTTTAACTTTTAAACTATAGGGGCATAGTATGCAACGTTTTCGTGTATTCAATGATTATGCAGATTCAAAGCTAGTATTTTCTGTTCCCTGGGCATGGCTTGCAATTTGGCTTGTTAAGCGTTTTGGTAGAAAAGATGGTTACTATAGATTGGTTGATGGAAGAAATTCAAAAACTTTAATGGAATGGGTTCACTCTAAAGAAATAAATTTAACTGATTATGAGTTTGAATTAGATCAGATCCATTTAGGAGAAAATGGAAAGAGTTACTTAAATTCATCAGGGTGCTTACACTATGGGAAAATGTATAGATCTGTTGATAATTTAAAATTTAGAAATATATCAATGATAAAAAATAATAATTGAATTTCAATTTCCACAAGTTGGAATGGCGAGGAAGAACGCTACCATCTTAAAAATAGCAATGAATCTGATGAATAAGAGTGAGCGGAGTAAACTTGCTAAGCATTGCGCCAGTGTGGCTTACGGCTCAAGCGCTGACGGGATCTCTTATAACTATGCAGATAAAATCCTCTCAGATTTTCCTTGTATTCGAGTTGAGTATAATGCTTGGGCCGAAGTATACGCCAACGATCGGCTTACTAACCTGCTTATCTGCCAATGGATAAATGGGCTTGGTAGCAATAGGTCATGGTCACGTTCGGCGAACTCAATGGTTTTTGCTGCTAAGGATGTTATAAAAAGTATGCTTGATGAATGGGCTACTAATAATGCGCCGCTCACGCAGTTGATCGATCGTCACGAGGATTGGGATGTGATTGCCAACTCGCTCAGCTGGGGAGCCTTGTGCGAACATCAGCGGGATTCAGGGCTGCTATCTGATATTGTGTTTGAAATTGTTAAATGAATTTATACGGAATTGGTTAGTGTATAGGATTGATAAAAATATATTGAAATTTACTATTTTAATTTGGTTTTGTTTGTTTTTGAAATTGTTGTTTATTTAATTGGAGTTGATTGTGTTTCTATTGAAAAAGTTGAAAAGTGCGTTTATTAAAAAATATTCTGATAAAAATGTAGCATATCCAGGGGATTATCACCGGACGTTTATTGAGGCGAGAGAACGGACAATAAATTTTGGGCTTGAAGTTGACTCTATATCCTTTAAAAAACAAACTTTTTTGTCTGATATGGAAAGTGCCTCAAAACTAGCTCAGGTTCTTAGTGAATTTTTTATTGAAAATAATATTCGTGCTGACGATGTAGCTGGGCAATGCTGGAGAATTAATATATTTATAAAAAATTTTTTAGAAGAGCATTTTGGAGTTCCTTTGGTTTTAACTATTGGTTATATTGAGGATTACCCTAATTTCGATTACTATAAAATGACTGAAGCAGAGATTGCTACATTACTTAATTCCCCAATGGGACATAATGGGAATTGTGCTGCAAATTTGCATGTATGGTTAACATTGCCTAGCATGGAAATATTAGACGTATCCTTTATGACCAGTTTTGGTAAAGTCAATAACAAACCAGAATTGATTGGTACTGTTGTCTATGGCCCACCAGAAAAATTAAGCACTCCGAATTTTAATTATAAACCTATGGTACTAGGGGAGCACTTTATTAATAGGGTTGGTTTAAATAATGCTTTTATAATTATTGATAGCATACAGGAGTAAATTGAGTGATATTTAATCAAAAGTAATTTTTTTAATTGATTGGATGAAAAAATGAGTTCGAATAGACGTATCTCTGTTGATGTTCGAGGCACAATGCTGCATTACGCAAGAGCGTCTGCAAAATTGGCGAGAGATGCGGCAAAGCAAAGGCGATATGTTCTGGGACACCATTTGCCGTAAATGTGAATTGCAACATGCCGATGTACCTTGCCATCCTTATATGCATGATCTTGGTTTAGTTCGCGGTAGCAGAGATCAAGCAACCAAATAATTTAAGGAGTTATTTGGTTGCTTGGTGTATTGGTAAATGCCGAGAAAGACTCGCCACTGGGGGGCTTATATCGCTGATGGCCATAACCTTTGGCTCTCCGTTTATTAAAGACAGCATTACAAAGCCGACGCCAAGAGGTGTGCATGCTGCGCGTGAAAGGGATTAGCTATTTGGTTGCTGATTGCTCATGAGATAATGAATTAAGCCAATTAAGACTGTGACCGATCACAGTCATGCTGGATACAGGGGAGGTAGGGATGGCGTCAGCAGAACACGACTATCAGCATTTCATTCAATGGCTTCATCGACCTGACGGAGAGGTGCCAGAAGATGTCCGCCGTTTTGGACGGCTAGTGTTGGACAACTTTTCAAGTGTCAGTGCAACTACCCGTAATAGGAGCCAACGGTCGGTATATTTGGTTGATCTTGTGCGCCAGCAGTTCACCGCTATTGATCCGGGGCAACCTCAGCTGAATTCCATAGCGACTGGGGCGGGATGGGGTTGGCAGAGTCTGTCCCATCTCTCGCTTGGACCATTCCGGGGGTTTCGGAACACAGAGGAGTTTGATCTTACACGACGCATTGTGTTGTTTTATGGCCCCAATGGCAGCGGTAAGACCAGTCTTTGCGAGGCGCTTGAGTTTGCCCTGCTCGGAGCTGTAGATGAGGGGGCGCAAAAGCGGATTGATGCCGCTCAGTACTTACGCAATATCCATGAAGGTCGATTTATACCTCCTCAACTGACGGCATTGAACGCACAAGGTCAGCGAGTTGTTGTTCAGGTGGACGCCGATGCGTATCGTTTTTGCTTTATTGAGAAAAACCGCATTGACTCCTTTTCTAGGATTGCTGCAAAACCTGCCGGTCAGAAAACCGAGCTGATAGCCGCGCTATTCGGTATGGACGACTTCAACGAGTTCGTAAGTCAGTTTAATGAATCGATTGATGCGCAGCTCTCGCTTCTGCCAGAGCAAGGTCAGGAGCTTACACGCAGACGCCAAGCAATCGCTCATGATACCGAACTGCTTGCTGGTGAAGCGGTCTCTATCGCTGCATTCGATCAGGTTGAGCGGGAGTACGCTGAAGCTTTTCAGTCCGGATGGACGTATGCGCAGTTGCAACAGGCGGTGGGTTCTACGGAGGTCCCAGGTCGATTGCAGGCTTTGAGAGAAATATTGAACAAACCTGCGCCATCCCTGTACGGTATCCGGCAGCAGGATTTTCTTTCCGCATTTTGTGCTGCAGATGAGGCTCACGAGCTCGTTGAGGTGCTTGCAGGTCAGTTGGCATTGCAGCAGGATGGTACCGCATACCAAGAACTCTACACTTCAGTTCTTGGGTTGCAGGATCTTTCTCCTGATCATTGCCCAGCATGCGAGACTGCAATTGTAGGGGAGCAGCATGTCCATGCTAATCCTTTTGTAAAGGCTGTACAGGGTCTGGAACACCTGCGGGCACTAACTCAGCTCAAGCAGCGGCACCAAGCTGCTGTTGATCAGCGGCGGATCGCCTCAGATAAATTGCAAGCATTCTTCGCCAATTTTTCCCAGCGCGTTGGAGCTACGGTCGATAGTGAGCATGAAGTTTTTCGCTATCTAGCAAATCCAAGTGTTCAACCCGGAACGGCATGGTGGAAGGTAGGGTACACCCCTGTTGCTGGAGGCGCATCACTGTCACAGCAGGCGGTCAACTACGCACTTCAGTTGGAGGAGACGGATGCCGCTACTCAGCAAAATCTTGAGCAGCGTGCGCAACTAATAGCTGAGCGGGATCGACTTTCCGAGGCGCATATAGTACTAACTCAACATGTTACTCGACGCCAACATGCCTGTGCAGCCATTGCAGAGGCTCGTCAGCGTATCAATGCTTTTGAATTGCAGAACGCTGCACTGATCGAGGCAGTCGCGGAGGAGGAGGCACGCATTGCAGCGGAGACAAGAATTCAAGTCGCCTACAATGAGTTCTTGAGCCTGCTTCGGCATTACCGCTCTGGGTTGCCAGGAACGTTGATGGCAGGTTTGAACAACTTGGCCATGGAGCTGTACAACGAGTTCAACGTCCGGGATGTTGCAGTAGATAAGCTGGCTGCACTACACCTGCCTGTTACCGGAGACGGTCGTATCGAGTTGAGTTTCATAGGCTCTCCACAAGTGCGTGTTGATGCACTCCAAGTTCTGAGTGAGGGACATGTCCGGTGCCTTGGGTTGGCCATCCTGTTGGCAAAAGCTTCTCACATCCAAGCGCCTACAGTGATCTTCGATGATGCGATCAATGCTATCGACCATGAGCATAAACAGGGAATTCGGGAGGCTTTGTTCCAGAATGAGCGCTTTGCCAATACGCAGATCCTCGTGACCTGCCACAGCAATGAATTCATAAAGGACATTCAGAACAATGTTGATCGTGCGCAGTGGGTGTCTTACACATTTCGTCATCACTCCGGGGATCATCATCCGCGTGTCTTGCGGGATTTGCCGCCGCAAGCTTACCTAATTATAGCTAGGGCCGCCGTTAACCGAGGAGACCATCGCGGGGCTCTTCAGCCATGCAGACAGGCGTTAGAAATGCTCGCTAACAAAATATGGCGATGGCTTGGGCATTTTGACCTAGGTGTAATCAGTGTCCAGTTGGGAGGTGTCGGAGATCAACCCTCGCTACGAAATTTGTGCGAAGGTCTTCGCGTAAGACTGAATGGTGCGCGCACATTCGAGCATGGCGATAAACAGCCTTTGTTGGATGCATTGGCGCTGATTCTCGGAATACCTGAGCAGACCATGCTATGGCAGTACTTGAACAAAGGCACTCACGAGGAACAGGACCGGGAGGACTTTGATGAAGGGGTGGTTGAGCAACTGGTTGCCTTAATGGAGGGAATGAATACCTTGGGGCTACGCAAGCGCTAAAAGCATTCATCGAGAATGGCCACCGAATTATTGGGGTTTATTACCAGATGAAACAGTGTCACTGAACGCCGAGTTATACCTCCAGCAGGGAGGCGTTGAGGAGAGTGTTAGGTGATTAATCGTAATGCTAATTTTTACCGTCTAAACAAGAATAAAGAAGGAAATAATTATGACTGAGAATGTTTTAAATTTTTTTTCTGCCACCCCATTTACGCATGGTCTGATGATTAGTTTTCAAGATTCAAACGAACATGAGGTGATTATGCCTGAGCAGGAGTATCGTAATTTTTTCGTAATGCCTGTAGTTGCTGATTTAGGTGCGAATTGCACAGAAGAGCAGAATGAATTTCGAGTAAGAAAAGTTTGTGGGATTATGGAAAGCTATTTATCTGGGCTTAACGACGCGGTGCTTAATTCCTCAATAAAGGAGCGAGATGCTGTTTCTACCTATGCTTCACTGAAGGATGTGTGTGAGAAAATGTTTGGCGGTGCAACCACGTTGCTGGGCCTGCAGTATCTTAATGAAATAAGTAGCATGGAGACTAGAGTTCAAAGCGAACAATCAAAACGAGAGTTAAGCAAACTTGTGCAAATGTTCGGTCAGAGCTAACCGGTCTTAATTTTATTTTATGTGAGGCTAAATTCAAGAAAAAAAAGCCCAACCTTAATTGGTTGGGCTTTTTTTACGCTGATATCTAATAGTTTTTCATTGTCTGTATTGTGACTAAGTGCGTAACGTGACAGGATTAATTCATACTCAAATGTCCCATAATAATCGTTATGGGGCATTGATAAATCAATTCATGTAAATATGCATGAATTACACAATAATTCATTTATTTTTACATCTATGGCTTTTTGGCCTTCTTTGCCCATTGTGTGCAAAAAAACATGCTGTATTCTGTATTTGTATTGCAAAGCGAATGAGTTTTGCTTCAAACCAAGTGGTTTTAAAGATTGATGGTCTAAAAGGAATAATTTTATGGCGTGGGAATCAACTGGAGTGCTACCTCTGTTGTCAGAAAATTTATACGGGTGGCCACAGTCAAAGCCCGTGTTGGCTTTTTTGAAAGGAGGCAGAAAAACGGTTGTGATATGCAGCTGTCCAGACGAAGACGATCCGCATTTTGTTCGGTGGGTTGAAGATAATTCTGATGGGTTGGATGTGAGCCGCGATGTGCTCTGCTGGTGCTCTTTGCCTGCGGATCCTCCGGCGAATTTGATTGCCTGGATGACCTCCTCATCTTTGTCGCAAAGTAATTGCTTGGTGCAACGCTAAATGAACTTAATTCCTAGTGTGAGTCTTGAAAAAATGCTGCTACAGCGTAGCGCTGTGATTGAGCGCTTAACAGAGGCGCATCGTCTGCTTTGCGAAGCCGCTGAGTTGGCAGGTGAAGCTCATTTGGGGGACTTATCAGATTTGCTAGTTTTAGAGTCTAAGTATTCGAATCATATGCCAAGCCAGCATCGCTTACTGGAATGTGGGGTTGAGTCACTGATTAGGGTGTTGGATATTAATGGTTGGCGTTATTTGATGAATGAATCTGGAATTCGTTCGTTTATGGATAGCTCCGCTCGTGAGCAGTGGGAGGATCAATTACGAAAAGGAGTTGTTGTTCCCCTAGATAGAAATGCGATTGAGTCCACATTTAATTCTCTTTATGCTCAAAGGCAGGAAATGTTAGAACGTGGTGTGATTCAATTATTCAAGAATTTGTCGTGGGACCATAAAACTAATCAGCCCTTCAAGTTTGGGAATAAAATAATAATTAACTACTTTAGCTCTACTATGTGTGGAAAATCTCTTTATATTAGAAGTGAAGCAACAAATAAGTTGGATGATTTAATGAGAATTTTTTGTAAACTATGTAATCGGCCAGAACCAGATCATCGGCATGCAATGAGCTACTTGATTGGGAATCAAGAAAGGAGTGGGCAAAGATTCTTTCAGAATGATTTTTTCTCTGTTCGCTGGTTTAAAAAAGGCACGGCGCATATTGTTTTTTTGCAGAAAAATTTAATTGATAAACTCAATGATATTTTAAGCAAGCACTACCCTTTTGCTCTGCCTAGTGCTTGTTTATAATTGGTTTTTTTCTATATTAATAACATTCTGAATAGTGGTTTAAGAGCAAAATGAATCCATTTAAGAAAAAACAAAAAAAGATTATTTCTTCTGAATTATACAATAATTTGGTTGTTCCTATTTTTATGGCCTTAGAAATGTATTCGAGTGGGCAAATGGGGCCAGCTCACTTTGATAAAATACTTCTATGTTTTAATGTTACGGAAAAAATCAGGAAAAACACACATCTGCCTTTATTACGCAGAAAATCTTTAGATGATCTGAAATCAATACTTTTTGAATTACATGCACAGTACAAACAAAATGGTTTTTTTGTTTATGATGAAAATACAGATTATTTAATGGGAAAGGCGGTTGTGAACTTATGTAATCAATGGCGTTTTCTTCCTGAAGAAACTCTGCTCTATGCGATGTTGGATGTTATTGAACAGAGCCAATTAAAAAATGCTGGAACTTCTCAATTCTCTAAAGTCGTGACCCATGCCTAATCCAGAACTAGAACTCACTAATACACGCTCTAAAGCCGCGGCTATTTTAGATGATATGTTTTTTAAGCAGCATGAATTACCCTCAAGCATCACAAAGTTGCGTCAGCTTTTGGGTAACTCAGGATCTAATACAGTGCTGCAAGGCGTGCTGAATGAATGGAAAGAGTCTCTTGGGTTGCGTGTGTCTCAGCAACTACAGCAGCCCCCTCTCCCTAGTCCTCTAATCGCACCAATTTTAGCTGTGTGGGACGCTGCACTGCATTCAGCCTCTGTGATCACTCATGAAAAATTGCAGGCGCAGTTTGATGAGGCAGAACGAATAAAACGATCGGCTGAGGAGCAAGTGGCTGTTATGAGTAAAAGGCTGGATGAATTACAAATCGAAGCTCGGGATTACAGCCATAAACTTGAGCAATCTACCCAGTACTTAGCCTTGGCCACACAGCGTGGTAATGAACTGAGCTCGGATCTTGCTCATGAACGAGCCAGGTTAGACGGTGCATTAGAAAAGATAAGCGCGATGAATGAGCAGGCTCAGCAAGACAATATCCGGCGGAATGAGTTGGAATTGAAGTGCCTGCGGCTTGAACTCGCAGCTGAGCAATTGGTTGTCAAGCCTATAGCAGGGGCTGTTGCGGGCGGGATTGAATGATGACAGAACTTCTTGCCCCTACTTTTCCAAAAATATTTGAAGGCTCTTTCGTGCACTGGCCTATTCCTGATGGGAAAAATCGTGCATCTGGGACTGCTCAAATTTCTGCAATGAATGATGCCGAAGCCGTGCTGTGTTGGTTAAGTGAATATACGGGCAGCCCGAATACCGTAGTCTCCTATCGAAAAGAGGCGGAGCGATTCATGTTGTGGTTGGCGGAGACTTGGCGTGGAATTAGTGATGTCAGTCGAGAGGATATTTTAAGGTACACCCTTTTTTTGGCGGATCCTCAGCCAGCCGTTAAATGGTGCGGGCCAAGAAGAGCTCGTACACATGCGGAGTGGAAACCGTTTGTTCATGGGCTTCAGCCAGGAGCAGTCCATCACACCATGCTTTGTCTGCAATCCATGTTTAGTTACCTTGTTGAGGCGAATTACTTAAAAGGCAATCCAGTCGCTTTATCGCGCAAATTAAGGCGTAGCCAGGGGCAAGATGCTCGCACCTCAGTAAGGGCTAGATTGCTTGAGAGTGAGATCATCGAACGGATTTTAGCTTTTTCAAAAAACCTGACTTATCCAGATGGTGTGTCTCTCATAGAAAAAAGAAAGCTGGCTCGTGCACGATTCGTTATGGCGTTCTATCTTATGGTCGGTGCGCGATCTAGCGAGGGAGTGGCCACATATTCAGGCGATCTTGTCGGTCGGCGAGATGGTGATATTACGCGTTGGTATTGGTGCGTTGTTGGCAAGGGGGGAAAGCGGGCTGAGGTTCCGATCCCTCCCGCGCTATTGCCTATTTTGTATGAATACCGTGTCTGCTTTGGCGTAATGGGAACTCAGAGCAAAATTGCACGTTTACCTCTGCTACTGCCCCTTGGCATCAATGTGTCTACGCGCACGCCTATGATTTTGGATAGGAAATCGCTATATCGCATCATTAAAGGGGTATTGGCAGACATTGCACTTGAGCTGAAAAATGAGGGGCGTTTGGAGCAGGCCGAGGTGGTGAGCAGTGCTAGCCCACATTGGCTGCGCCATGCTTATGGAAAATGGCAGGTGGATCATGGCATTGAGTTACGTAATGTGATGCGTAATTTACGTCATAGCAATATGAATACCACGATGATTTATGTCGATGATGATTCAAATCAACGACATAAAGAAACAGAAAGTATCTTTTAAAGTGTGAATAAACAAAGGAATGCTTATGGGCGTTCAGATTGATGCTAAATCCGCTGATTACCAAGCTGGCTACCGGCAGGCTTTGAATGATGCCGCTAAAGCCTGCGGTGGAGAAGCGTGTATTGCCGCTGGCGAGAGCTATCAAACGTCACAGGGGGAGTTTTGGGATGCCGGTGGGGTTTATGGCCAGGCGAGATTTGACTGTGAACAGTTAATTCTCGCAATGACTAAATGACCAAGGGAAGATTTATGATAATCCTGCGATCAATATTTTCAAATTGCTCCGCTCTCGCTTCGTGATGGGGTTATATGAGCCTGAGCGGCTTGCTGGGGGGGGGGTGCGGTAATTGATCCTTATTAAATAAATAGTAAGATTGACCTTGGGTAAAAGAAAGGTAAAATCCAAAGACATCGACATATTAATAAATAGGGACGGGATGAATATTGATATTTACAGGCCTGAGACACGCTCAGATCTTTACCTCTTTGTGATGGCAGATAATGATCCAGGTGCCGTTGTTTCCAGCGTGCTCGAACAGCTTGGCCCATTCACGTTTATTAAGTCGCGAGAAGTTAATCTTGGTCAAAAGATTATTGGGGCTGATGCAAACGAAATTCTCGATAATATTGAACGCACGGGTTTTCATTTGCAGGTGTCAAAAGTTGCCAATCAAGTTTCTGATGGAGGGGCTGCTATCGGTGGAGGGATTCTTGGGGCAAGTGTAGCGGGGCCTGTTGGGGCGATTATTGGGGCATTGATTGGGTATGCGTTGGCTGAGCATGCAAAGAAGGCTTCAGATGACCTTTGATTTGAATACCTGCATAAAGGTTGCGCCAGTTGTTTGTGGGCTAGTTGTAATGCTCACTGTTTGGGGTTATCGCACACTTAAATCTAAACCTGTTACCGTCGAGGACATGTTTGTCGTTGGTATTACAGGAAGTTCTTTTCCTTCAGGCGTGATTTTTATTGCTGCGGCTTTTGATTCTTCTATGCTGGCTCAAGTTTCTGAAGCACCTGTATATATTGGAATTGCTGGCTGTGCGGTTCTGTATATTACAGGAAAAACTGTGAGAGAAAAAACTACGGCTTGATGGCATTGGGCTGGTGAGGGAGATTGCATTTCCTTAACCTATTGATAGTATCACCAACTAATTTATTAAATCATAATGATGATTATTCCGCATATACCCTTGAGATTATTTCATGGTTCTGCTCTGCCTGATCTTACGAGCTTAAAAATTGCCTTTGCGCAAAATGATACTCCTTTGGGGCCAGGAGTATATTTAACTGAAGATCCATTAGTCGCGAGATGTTATTCCAAAGATTTAGGGAAAATATATGAGGTTGAGGTAAGGGGAAATAGGAGTTACGTCATTAACCTTGATGAACCTTTTAAAAAACAGACTTTTGAGGCCCGTTCTTCAATAATTAAACTTTTGCATCTGGCTAAGTGTGAAATGCCTTCTACGGATAAACTGGATGCTCGCAAGATTATTCAAATGACGCAATCTAAATTTACAAAAGAAGAACGTAATCTGCGTCTTGCACAATTAGGTATTTGGATGATTTTTGGAACACTTGATTGCTATGAGTCTAACGGGCGTGGTGATCGAGGCATTCAATATGTGATTTTAGAAGATACTTCGATTATGAGTGTAAAACCATATATCAAGCAGGTTGAGCCGAGTGAAGTTTAACGGATCGTTCTGACTTGTGCTGCTGAGGATGGATCTGAAAGGTACACTTGGGATATTGGTATTGCACCCTGATGGTGGCGTGGCGGATTGAAATGGGGGGCTTTCCCCCCTTTTTTTGTCTGCTAAATGAGTTAATTAAAATTTCATATGTTTTTGTTTGTTTTTTAAGCTTTTTTTATGGCTAATTAGCACTCATTAAAGAAAATATTACATTAAATGATGCTTCATAATTACCCGTTCTGAATAAATGCTGATTTGTGGCGATTTATCAATCACGGGTATATTATATGTTTCTTATATTGTCGTATATATCTATTTTGTTTGTGCTCTATTTAGTGGCTAAGCTTGTGATGGAAATCCGCCGTAGTTTCGAAATTTTAGAGTCTAGCTCAGCAAAGACTGCGAAAGATCGACTTTTTGTTGAATTTGGCTGCGCTGTTTTGAGCGCTCCAATATATCAAGTATACGTTGATGGACGGCCTGCCTATTCCTTATCCGAAATTCAAGTTGTTGCCTTGTTTTTTGAGCACCCTATGCCTCTTGATGTAAGCCTAAAGATATTAACGGAGTTTTTTCCTTTGCACATAAATGGGAAAGAGTATCGTTTTAAAAAAAGGCAATCTATGCGGCCAGATTTTATAATGGATATTGAAAAAATTGAAAATGTTGAGAAAGAATATTTCGATACAAAATAAATAATATATTTTAATTATTAAACTTAATCTGTCTTTTGTTATTGATTGTGAATAAATAAAATGTATTGTGTTTGTATTGAATAATGATGTGTGGTTTTTTTATGGATAGTAATTTTGGTAAAGAGGCAATGCAGCTCGATCTTTTTTCTCATGTGAGCAATGCGTATGTTCAAGCTGGTGATGAAGCAATAAGTAATGCTTCTTTATATGTGGTTGTGGCTGAGAAATTGGGTCGGCCTGAGTTGCTTAATATTAAAACTCCTGTTGGCTCTTCAGGAGAAATGCACAACCTGATAAAGCGTAAAATACGCTGGTTTCAGCAGACGCTTAAACAGCTTGGTGTAATAGAGCGGGTCCAAGGAGAAAGGGGCGTATGGCGGCTTACTGAGGCAGTAGGTAAGGACTTGCACAAGGCTGCTGATTGTGTTCGTCTTGTCGCTTTTAGTACAGATCTGGGTGTTGCTATCTGGGGGCATTGCAAAGACATATTCACCTCTGTCAGTGAGCCTATCTCGTTGTGCATTACTTCTCCACCCTACCCTTTACGGAATGCACGGGCATATGGGAATCCAGCCGAATCAGAATATATTGATTTCATTTGTTCCGCGTTAGAGCCCATCGTTAAAAATTTAATTCCAGGTGCTAGCGTTGTTCTAAATCTGAGTAGTGACATTTTTCTGAGTAAATCTCCGGCTCGCTCCTTGTATGTTGAGAGACTGGTCTTGTCGCTACATGACCGATTGGGACTTTTTCTTATGGATCGGATCCCGTGGGTTAATAAAAGTAAGCCTCCTGGCCCGACATACTGGGCCTGTGTTAATCGAGTGCAATTAACAACGGCATATGAGCCAATTTTTTGGTTTACAAATGATCCATTAAAAGTCCGATCGGACAACCGGCGCGTGCTGGAGCCTCACAGCGATAGGCAGCAACGTTTGATGGCCGCTGGTGGGGCAAAACGATCGGCATCGTATGGAGATGGCGCTTATAAGATTCGCCCGGATTCGTTTGGCCGAGTTACTGAGGGAAAAATTGCTAGAAATGTTTTAGAGCGTGGCCACGCATGTAGTGATACTAAAGCGTACAGAGAGTACGCACTAAATCATAACCTACCTGTTCATGGCGCAATGTTTCCTACGAGCATCCCCGAGTTTTTTATCCAGTTCTTGACCGAGCCAAATGACTTAGTTGTCGATTGTTTTGGAGGAACAATAAAAACGGGGCTGGCTGCAGAGCGCCTTGGCCGTCGTTGGATGTCTACAGAGTTGATCATTCAATATTTGCGCGGGGCCGCAGGGTTATTTCAAAAGTTTAATGGTTTTGAAATGCATCCTGCACTGAGGTCCATCGGGTAGGTACGACTATCCATTCTTTAAATTTTGAATTCATAGATTAAATCGTGATTTTCGATGGTGCGACAGATAAAAAAGAGGATTTTGATATGGGCTGGAAGACTTTAAAAGAACATTTCGATATTGAACACTTTGTTCAGGTCACGAAAAAGGGTATTTGTATTGGGTCTGGGTTTGTTCATGATCTTGTAACCATTGACCCCAAAACGGGGGCGCTTCAGGAAAATCAAACTTTTCATGGACTTATTCGAGAGAAATATCCGGCGTTACTGAAAGCCACCCCCCAAGAAATTGTAGCGCTTATTGCTGCCCCAGATACGTTTGCTGCTTCTATCCCTGTCTATACTTACGATGGAATCAAAATTATTGAGAAACAATGTGAAATTGTTGGTTGGCCCAATGTCACTCACGACGGTTGTATGATGTATGAAAACAGCTTTTCGACGGATAAGGCTCAAGTTATCGCATGGGCAAAACGCAATACTGCATCTGCTATTGAATGCACATGCAATCGAATTGAAGAATTTGAACAGGAGCTCCTTACGCTTAAGCAGCGCTTGGCTGGTTATGAGGCTGAGCAAATAGAGCTGGAAGTAGCACATCCGACAACCGAGCAAGTTTAATTGGCAGGAGAATTACTGTGGAACTAACTGCAGATGAAATTGAGCTCATTCAAAAACGCAGAGATAAAGAAGCAGCACGGCAAGCTGCACATGTTTTTCAGCGCAAAGCAATCTCAACCGCTAACGATTTTGCCAAATGGTCTGATGAGAAAAACCAAGGACTGGCGTATTCAACTTTCATCAACGACTTTTTTTATCAAGAAAGTGATGGAAAACAAATGTATGCAGCGGTTGAACGTATTCTTGATGCTGCGAGGCCACAGTAATAGCGATGATAGCTGCACCATGGATTGTGAGCGTAGGCATAAGTGCCCGAATGCAACCGCAAACCAAGTTATCTCATTGGGGGGGGCTGTCTAAGTCTAAATATGGCATGGTTGAGGGGATATGTTTATTTAAGGAATTTTAATGTTGATCTTGCCTATCGCAGAGGTCGGCTAGATATCGGCCAAGGTCAACTATTCCAGCCTGGCGTAATGTGTTGGATACAGTTATTGATCGTTGCTCGTCTTTTGGGAGCAATATTGCTTGGGCATTGTTATAGGGAATTGGTAGTTCGTGTGATAGCCATGTTGCCTTGAAAGATTTCATGGCATCGCGAATTGTGTTACAGACGTCAGGTTTATTTGAAATGATAAAAATATCAAAATCGTTACGTAGTGAGGCAATTGCTAGGGGGTTAAGCTTGTGAACACGAATTTTGCTCTTCAGCGGTACCTTTATGTTGAGTCGGCGTGCAATAAGTTTAGCCGCCGCCAAATGATGGGAGCCGCCAGAGTTCAGTAAAAATATACGTTTATCCCATCGATGTACGGTAAAGCAGTCTGAAGTTTTGGGGGAGTGGATTATACGAATTTCTTTATGAGCAAGGTTTTGTGTTAATTTTTCAGTGGTGATTTCATCAATCATCTCAGGTGCATTTTCTTCTACCATTGCATCGGTACTGGAAAATTTGCTTAGGTCGGATTTTGATAATGCAAATCCATACACTTCCTGGATATCACAGGCCCACTGTTCGATAATCTCACAGCTACTAATTTGAGCATACTCTGGTCGGTGTGTGGAGAAATGGCCTTTGCTGCTGCTCCAGCCTTGGATATCTCCTTTATTAAGACGAAGAATACTACCTAATTCATGCCATGCAACAACGCTTTCTACATCAATGAGTGTTGATGTAGGTTTTAGTGCTACATGAATATCCTGACGTTGTTCAAACAGGCGTAATAGTTTCGCAGGTTGGCCAAAGTATTCACGAATGCTATCAAAAATAGGGTGTTCTAGCCGTCTCATTGTGACTTCCAGTTAGTTTTCATAGCGAAAATATATTTCGGCCAGTTACTTCTAGCTTAGGTGTGACTAATTTTTTTTAGAGTGGTTTTGCAGTTGCAAGATACTGAATCTTCAATGACAATACAATTTCATGCTTTTATCAATATATTTGACGCGAGAACTGAACGCGAGCTGAAAACACAGTATGTACCTACTCGGTACTTTATCTATTTCGTTTAAGACGATGTTTAGCTAACGCCTTCAGTGGCGTTTTTTTTCGTCCAGACTTTATCTAAAAAAGATTATTTTTGGATAAATAAATTTTATTCAAGTCCCTAGAGGGTGCAACCTCTAGGGGGCACCTCTCGTTAACTTTTTTTGGAGGTGTTATGAGAAAGTATCTTTGCCCTAGTAGGCTGGCAGAACAAGCCCGTGGGCCGTCCATGTGCATATTAAAAAATTTTACGCTAGGTTTGCAGCGTAAATATGAATGGGTTATGGGGTCCACACAGGGCAATCCTGTGGGTGTTGAGTTCTCTAATCGTTCTGGTGATCAATGGGCCGTGATATTGCCTGAAATGAGCAATCCCGAAGATGGGGCTTATCGCATCCAATATTTCCGGGCTTCAGGGTTTACGTCACACGGTACATATAAAACACTTGAGCTTGCCGCAGAAGAAATGTGCTGTTCATATCATTTAAAAGCACTTGGCATGCTAGATAAGCTGAGCGGAACAACCATGTGGAAGCAAGGAAATGAGTTAAATAGTCTGATTTACAAAGTTAATGCAGGTCAATTAAGTTGGTCTGAATTTTGTGATATTCAAAAAGAGCTAATGCGTGAATCAGGGCAGAATTTTGAGAGCTACTCAGATGATGAATTGGTTATTCTTTTTGAAAATAAAAACTATCCTTTGTCGCGTCGTTTAAGCGCAAAAATAGAGAGTATCAAACGTATGGAGGTTCCCTTGAGGAATAGTGCAAGAGAACGCATGCATGCATATGTTAAAAATAGATTAAATATGCTTTGTATGGGACATAAGCGATCATTGACGCTTATGTTTTAAGGATTTTAATATAAAGTATGTTTTATATTTTTAGATTGCTAAGTAATTTGGATCGCTATATGTTCCATTAATAAATTAAACTGGCATTATGCTATAATAAGTAGAAAATTCATAATGGGTAATTCATAGCAAAAGGGGTTTATTTCCCTCTTGCTATGATATACCTAATCATTCAATATTCAGCATGTACATTTTATGGCATGCCATATTATTTAATAGGTATTAAAAATGACCGATGATCAATCAATAATCAAAGATTTGGTTCCTGGCTCAATTAAAGGCAGTATGAAAGGTACGAGCAGTGCCGATCTTTGGCAGCCATCAATTGATAAGCTGAAAATTCTGCCTGATTTCAATGTGCGTGTGAAAGATGAGGAATACCACGCTCATATCCGCTATCTGGCAGACAGCATGAAGGCTCACGGTTTTAAGAAAAACGGAGCAATGGAGGTCTTTGTTGCGAAAGAAGGCTTAGAAGATGTTATCTACATTACAGATGGTCATTGCCGGTATGAAGCGGTGCACTTGGCTAACTCAGAGCTAAGTGAAGCAGATCAAATTAAAACGGTTTACGCTGTTACAGTTTCTTCTGGCACCTCGATGGAGGATATCACTCTGGGATTGGTCCAAAGCAATTCGGGCAAGCAACTAACCCAGTATGAAAAGGCGGTGGTATTTAAGAGGCTAAGTATGCAGTTCGGTAAAACGACCGCTGAAATTGCCCATAGTGCCTGCGTATCGGTCACTCACGTTGATCGCTTATTATTGTTGATGTCTTCCCCTCTTCGTGTTCGTCAAATGGTTCAGGAGCGTTTAGTCGCTGTTGATGTGGCCATCGATGCAATTAAAGAGCACGGAAGCAATGTTGTGCAAGTTCTGGAAAAAGCTTTGGCAGAACTAAGAGCTAAAGCTGATCTTTCTGTGAAAGGCGGTGTTGTTGATAATAGTGCTCGCGTAAAGATTACAAGTAAGCACTTAAATCCGCAGACTGCTCATCAAAAACAGGTAAAAAAAGCTGCCCCAAAGCTGTATGCAACTGTAGCTAAGTTAAAGGCCCACCCGGTGTTTGATCATTTACCGGATGATCTTCGCCAAGAGATCATGGAGCTGATGGGGGAGTTAGTTGAGCCGGAAACACCTGATGATGCACAGCAGCAGTCTTTACCTTTGCCGCTTGATGAGGACAATCGCGTCTCTCAGGAAAGTAAAGAAGTTGCTTTATGATTTTGAATCTTAACCTCGCTTTAATCCCTTCTCCGGGGATTAAGCGAGGTTTTTTTTATTTTTAAAAAATAGCGACATTTAAGTTGTTGCTCCATTTTAAAGTTGTTTCATTGCTTTCGATTGGTATAATATTTATTGAGGTTTGTCGGTGAAAGCTTACAAAGGTTAGGGTGGGATAATATCAGTACTGAATGGAGTAAATTTTGGCTGGCTTTGAAATGTGCTGGTTAATTAGAGTTTCCTACTGTTTGCTACAATATTAATGTTGCCACTGTACCCTCATAGAGAATGGCAACATTAAATTTTTTTATTTCAGTTCGGTTTTATGTGAATCTTATCTGTTGGTCCCATTGCGTATTGGAGAGCGATAGAATCGCTAGCTATACATATAACAAAGTAATTTGGAGTGATTGGTATGAGTTACGCTTTAAATCAAATGAAAAAAGAGACAAAAAGATTTTTCAAACTTTTTGACACTCTTCCATCTACGGATTACCTGCGGGCACGCTCAGCATTAGAAAATTTAGGCGCTTGTTTTTCGCAGGCTAATTTTGCAAATGAAGTTGAGCGTGAAGAAGGACTTGCACTTTTATTTAAAGCGAAAAATAAAGTGATCGCCCATATACAGCTTTCCTCTTCAACTTGCGATGAATCGCGTTTTTACCAATGACAAACAATCAATTACTCGCCATTTATAAGTGGTGCCTTTGTCTTAAGAAAGGCGCACTTTACGCTATAGCCATTTCTATTGGCTTAATAATGACGGCTTATGTTGCCGGAATCACTTCAAATCGCTCATCTAGCTTATTTGATTTTATTTTGTACTTTATTGTTTTTTCTGGGGCGCTTCATTGCATGCTTGGACTTATTCAAGGAATGTCTGCTATTCAATTGCGTGAGCGCAATAAGGAAAATAGTAAGGAACGTTCCTGATGGAATCTAATGAATTTTTATTAGGGCAAGAAAATTTCTTATCTGGCCTGCCGTTAAAGATACCTTTCGAACAAGGCTCCGTGCAGTTTAATGAGTATGAGCGGGGTTGGGTTCAGGCATTGCGTGGCAATCTTAAAACTTCGGCTAGAAGCGATAATTGTTTTATACCTAGTCGAAATGGTTATATCAGATTGCCTAAATAGTTAAAAAATATAAATTTAAAATGTAGTGTTATTGATTGCTTTTCGGTTTTATGTATTTTTATTTAAAAAAAATGGAATTGTAATGACAACAATTTATGAACTTGTAAAAAGTGCTAAAGATATTGATATTGATGGTTTGACGATCTTTGACGGCAATGTAATGAGAGATAGTGATTTTTTAAAAAAGCAATGTCAGCTTTTTTTGGAGGTCGGGAGTGAAATTGAAAAGAAAATTCACGATTTAGCTATGTTAAGATCATGGGGGAAGAGCCCTCTTGAAGAGGGAGAAATGATGCTGGCGTATCTCAATGCCTTAAATAAATATTCGCTTGAATTTACAGGTACATTTTCTTTGAAACCTCAATTTGCTGAGCCGATGAAAAATGTCAGTGATGAATTATTGAAAAAATATTCAAATTCAGTCAGGCATTATAAACAGCTAAAGAATTTTTTTGATTTTTAAGTATATATGGTGTTTATTTTTTGTGTCATGTTTACATTTTTTATAGCAATAAAATTTAAAAAAACCCCAGCTTAATTCCAAAGGAATAAGGCTGGGGTTTGTCTTTTAATGGTGGTTTTTTACTAATGTTGATTGCTCACCATTTTAATTGATTTATCCACGTATATTTGTGTCGGTTCTATTCCAACGTAGCGAACATAGTTATGTCCTTCTGGATTTACCGCAATTGATTTACGTCCATGCGA
Source organism: Iodobacter violaceini (assembly GCF_011601265.1). Taxonomy (GTDB): domain Bacteria; phylum Pseudomonadota; class Gammaproteobacteria; order Burkholderiales; family Chitinibacteraceae; genus Iodobacter; species Iodobacter violaceini. The sequence continues at coordinate 308,752 of NZ_JAAOLX010000005.1, read as the reverse complement.
TTGAATGATGACAACCAAGCTATATGCATGAGCTCGCCACTTTACTTGTTCCTCATCGGTTAATTCTCCAAAATTTTTAATTTCTCTATTGAGATTGAAGTCGCTGTTTGTCCCTCCTGTCCCATTGAAAAAATAATAGCGATCTTCTAAAAGACTGGCCATAAATAAATCATATTCTAATGGATCTAAAGTCAGAATTTTTTGTATTTTGCATTCTCTAATTTCCCAGTTGAAATTTTTCTTCCATTGGTTGTCTATCCAGTAAGGGGGATTTTCCTGTGGTTTAGAGCATTCATTGATATAGTCTGCAATATGGCTAAATTTTATTTGCGTTGAAAATTTCGCAATTATGTGTTGCCCTAAATAGAAAATTGGCTGAGAAACATTTGTTTTTTGATTTATTACTGCTTTAGCTTGATCATTGCTGCGTTGTTCTGCTAATTGCTTTTGTTTTAATTCATCGAGGACAAGCTCTGCTGCTGCATCGTCAGGGAAAGATTTAGCAAATGCTTCTTTTGTCATCAGACGTCTTGCGGCTTCTTTAGAGCGATAGCCGGTGAAAAAATAGTTGCTATGAATTACACAACGAATATAGGTCCATTGCTCACCTTCTAAGCTGAGATATACCCGATCAAATTCAAATTTTTTTCCTGCTTCAAGTACGTCTGTAACAGAGAATATCTTGTTATCCGTATCTGATTTCATCTCATCATATTCGTAGCAATGTATAACCGAACACTCTTCTAACGTTGCTTGAATGGTTTTAAGTGCGTTTTTACGAATCGTTTTATAAGACATGATGTGCTCCGAAAGTGAGACACCAATCCCCTTAAGGATTAGTATCCCTAAGGGTTATAAAATGTGAAGATTTTTTAAACGCTTTATATAAAAGACTAAAACTTAATTTAATGATTAATTACGATAAATCGGTAAGGCTAAATTGCAATCAATCTTTCTTACGTGAAGTCTGAAGGAATCACTACCCGAAAAGTCTCAAAATCCTCTTTAGTGGCAGAACGTACCTGTGTATCGCTTGTAATGTGAACTGGCCCGTTTAGCCAATCATGGCCACCTTTAAGCCTGCTTCCAAAAAGAACCCTCATTAGGCCTGGATACTCATCATTAATATAACAAGGGTATGTTCATCTTTAACGACATATTTCACCGCCATGATTGTTCCTTTATTGCGGCTTATTTGTTTGCAGCCTAATTTGGTCTGCGCGAATAGAGATTGCATGAGTTAGTAGTGGCCAATTTTCATCTGCCATTTCTAGGCTGCCTTGGAAATAAAGGGCATCGCACCTCTCGATGATTTTCTTGAGTTGTTCTAAAGACTCTGCAATCGTGATTAAGTTAAGAGCTGTGGTGAAATCTGGAATGTGGATCCGTCTTTGCAACGTTAGGTCATATTCCCCGTCTGAAAGCATAATCTGCATTACATCGATGTTTTTCAACTTCGAGCATAAGGCTGCAAGAGTTGCCATTTCGTAAGTAGTGAGCATAAATATTTTCCTCAAAAAAAAAGAGCGCGGGCCTAAGGCCCACACTCTCCGTTGATAAGCACCGTAATAGCTTCGGTGCGATTTTAAAAATTAATGCTTAAGCTGAGCCATTTTTTCGGCCAGCGTCCACAAGGCTTTATTCAGGCGTACATTCTCAGATACGCCTTTCACTGCGCGTGTTGACGTCCGGTTCCCTTTGGCTGTTCTTCCTCTTAATCCGCCACGGATCAAGTTTTCTTGAACAGTGTTAAAGGTGGTCCATAAGTCAGGCAGTTTGTCTTCTGATCGACGATAAGAAAGTAACTTTGAACTGTCGATGGGAGCTGCATCTGCGCTTTCATATTTCAGCTCTAATGCCGATTCAGCAAAAATATTTCGCTCCCGATCGTTCAATTGCGTGGATTGCATCAGGTCTATTTTGCCCATCAACATGGGTGTTTCTTTAACAACTTCATAGGTCCCTTCGATAACATCATCAATCAAATTTCGACCGGAATGATGTACTCGCACAGACGCAAAAGTGGCATCAGAAACAATAATTCCATTGGAGCAGACAAAGCGGAATAAGCCAGCATGCAACTGGTAGCTGCTACTTCCGTCATGACTGTTTAATAGAATAATTTCAGGGCAAATATCTGTTTTAGATAAATCATTTTGGTGTCGAAGCACAACCATATGCTTAGTGTGATCACGGCGGTCGAGATCACGCGTCTTACTTTGCATGGCTCGAACCGGCACAAAACCTTCAGCACGCATGGCATCAAGTACTTGGATGGTGGGGATGAACTGATAACGCTCAGAACGACTGTCGTGAGGATCTTCAGCAAAGACGCTTGAAGCTGCACGACGGAGTTGGTCATTGCTTAGAGAGGACGCGATAGCGCCACGATTACTGTGCATTAAATGAGAAGTACCGAACATGATGAATCTCCAAAAAAGAAGAACACCATGCCCGCCTGGGATGGTGTTCCCAGTGGGGTGAGTTTAAAAGTGAAAAGCTTAAATGCTGATCTGTGCCTTAGTACAAACGGCTTCAAGATCTACTACACAAAAAAACGGAATAATCTTCTTTGTGTTTGGGGGGTAAAAAATACAAGTTGAGGCGATTTGCTATAAGCAATGACTGTGTTTCAGCTCGTGTTCAGTTCGCACGTCAAATTAATGATTGAAGCATGAATTTTCATTATCTACGAAGCCCTTATTGTTTGCAACATGAAAGAGAAGTGCTAATTATTTGAATTATTTTGAGAATAATCATATTAAATCAGCATAATTTCTTTCAAAGTTTTACTCCTTTGTTACAATGCTCGAAGGATAAAATCAGCGAGATGACAATGAGTACAGACTTAAATTGCCCTACATGTAATAGCGATGCGACTCAGCGACTTTCCGTGATCTTTGAACACGGAATTTCTGACATTAATACTTCATCCAATACATCGGGTATCGGGCTTGGCCGAGGCGGTTTAGGTCTTGGTTTGGCCAAAACGAAAACACGGGGAACCGCCCAGACAGCAATGTCTCTGAAGGCTTCTCCTCCACCTAAAAAACGGTTATTGAAGCCGCTTGGGTACATCTTCCTAGTGTATTTTGTTCTTAGCCTTTTTTTGGGGCACAACCAGGTACTCGCTGGGCTTGCTGGCACCTTGTGGATTGCAGGCTCTGTAGCTTGGATTGTCTTTGCTGTTAATTACAACTCGAAAACATGGCCACCTCTCAAAGCCATATGGGATGACTCGTTTCTTTGTAATCGTTGTAATCATATGTTTCAAGTTGGTAAGAAAACATAGGATATTTGTCCAGTGCTGACATTCAAGCGGCCTGCAACTCAGTAATCTACAAAGGATTAAGGGAAATGAGAGAACGAGATCTAAAAAAGATTGGTATCTTGTTTTGTGTGGTTGCTGCACTCTGCTTTTTAGGGAGTTGCAGTGGCATGCTTTGGCTCTACATCAATAATTATCCAAGCAGTGCACTTCTCCCTCATCCCATTGTTGCGATGTTGCTGGGAGTGTTCACTTGCTCAATCTTGGCTATGTTTTGCTTTCTCTTTGCTAAGCAAAAGCCTCCGAGAGGCGGTAAACGTCGTAAGGCAGCTATTGCTACGGCAATTATCACTGCAAGTCGCATTAGCGCATAATCACGGGAACGAGCATGAGTATGATGAACAACTTGCAAGCAATGGGCATCATCAACGACGCAGCTGAAAAGCTGCGAGTGATGGGTCTAACGTGCTGGATGTCTCCCAATGATCTTGGGAATTTTGGTATGTCTGTTTCGCTTCACGTTGGCGAAACTGAGCTGGCCACGGCGGCTGCTCATGTTGCCCAGCGAGATGGATCTACTGCCCCGCATCTTGCCGATGATAAGGTACGCGAACAATTTGCAGTTAATGTTGCGGATGCTGAACTATTCAAAACATCAGGCCAATAACCTTTTATCCATCTACATTAGCTGTAGAAAAGCCACTCCCCTGTGAAGGGAGTGGCTTTTTTATTTAGCGCTGGTATTAAGAGCGAGTTCTAGTTATTTGCATTGCTATCGATAGGTATCCATTGGTAAAAATTGGCTACCTGTTCGCACCGATAGTTTTTTCCGTTAAACGTATATTCTCCTCCCGGCGAAAATATGTATGGTTTTGATGTTTCAAATGAGAAACAGAAATGTTGAATTTCATCAATAGGGATAAATGTAATTTCTTTGGAATGAAAGCTATTTATTGCTCCGATTGTTGCCGTCAATATTATGAGTAAAATACTTAAAGTGGTTATTAAATGATTACTTACGTAGTCGCTGACTTTTTCAGCTACTTTGTCAATAAATGTGTCTGATTTTTCATAATGAGAATATAAATTATCGAGATAGCATTCCAATGCGTTTATTTTTAATGATTCATGTTTTTTATCAAGATCATTGTCTTTGAATTCTTCAGGCTGGTAAGCTAAATCTATAATGTCTGGGTCGATAACATCGTATCCTGCTTGAATAAGTAGAACATTTGAATGAGCACGCGTAATAAAATCTGGATGTGTTGAGTGAATGGTCATTATATATTTCCAATTTAGATTTAAAAAAAGATTACGCTACGTAGTAAAACTCATCATCTGGGTCAAAGCGCTTAAGTGCATCAATAACAATTTCAAGATGGAGTTTTTCAGCGACCATAAATGGATTAATTTTATCGAATGGCGTTTCTCGATAAATTGTGTTTAGTAACTCCAGCTTTTCATCGTCAGCCCCGATAATTTCGGCAATTGCATACTGGCTATTGGGAACGATATAAAGCTGACTGGTTTCAAGATCTAAATACCAATGCCCTTTGCTAAATTCTTCTGGAAAGGCATTAGTTTCCGTTTGGCTTTCTACTTCAAAAGTATATTGGCCTAACTCGTTTGAATCGAAGCCTGAAGTATTGCCATTACTTATCAGCCGTAGAACCTCACGGATGGAATTTTCTAAATCTGACGTTGTTTTGCCGGTAATGGAAATCGCTAGTTTTTTCATGGTGTATCCCTCAAGAAGCAGGTACACCAACCCGTTAGGTGTCGATGCACCCGTTGGGTTTAAAAAAGGAATGAAAACGCTATGGTTAGTACTAGCTAAAGTATTACTTTATCCAGTACATTAATTCTGATGTGCCCCTGAACTCACCTTTAAATGGTTCAAGTTCAACACCAGTTTCTGTAGTGAGCAGATAGCGATCAGCAATTTTATATAAGCTGATCGCATTGTTACTCGCGTCGAAGGACACATGAATGCAAGGCACATCATCATCCCCCGTTAAAGGGTTTGTATTGACTTCCATGATAACGCTGGCCATATCGTCTATATGGCCACAAGAAATCCCTAGGTCAGCATATAACTGGCCATTACTTTCTCGTTGATCATTAATACTGAGCTCGAATGGTTTTTCCTTTACCGCATCCTTGGAGTAGTGGTCCCAATGAGCGATAGGTATTGATTGCGGCATTACTCCTGCTGGATCTTTTTTTTCATTGGCCGGCAATAAACTTTGAGTAATGCCCGTAGCTTGTTCATTGCTGCCATTTAGAAAATTTACGATCTCAGCTTGTGTGTAGTGAACGCGGACAACGCAGTATTGGTTGTTGTAACCACATTCAACGAGAACGATTTCTGTTCCTCCGGTCACGAGAACGTAGTTATCTTCAACTTGTTTTACGCTCACAACAAACGCAGGGTTGATCCATATGTCACGGCTGCTTTTATGCTGAGGATGGGCGGGGATAAGAACTAACATTGGTAGGCTTCCTTTTAAAAGGAGGCGTAACACACCCGGTGGGGAGTGTTGCGCCCACTGGGTTTGAAAAATAGACGTAAAAAAGCCCACGTCGAAACGTAGGCTTTATTGGGCTAAAAGTAACTTTTAGCTTGGTTTTGTTTTTTGATCGTGGCGTTTCTGCCGGATTCGATTACTCCAAACCTGGCCAACGGCACCAAAAACAGCAACGAAAACAATTGCACCAATGAACATACATGCAACTTGAATGATTTGTGCGAGTGCTGGGTTCATTGATCTGGCTCCCCAAAAACAATATCTAGCAGAGTGGCTGCCAAAAGTGCAGCTAGCCATATCAGTATAGCAGTGAAAGCACTCACCAGAATGTACTCATCACCTGCTACTTTCATACAGACGATATATGTCCCCCCCGCACCGGCCAACCCCGCTACACGTAAATGATCGGCTAGTTTGCGAGCTGAGTAGTTATGTTTTTTAACCATCAAGCATGACCCATTAGCTGCTTGCTGTGGTCGGTCTTAGCGATAAATTCGAGGGTTTCTTTATACCCTAAGCATTTGCCTGCCAACCGTGCGCCAGCCATCAAACTTAGGCACTCACCAAGTGTCTGAGTCTCTAAATTGAATTCATAAACTCCTCCTTGGTTTATAGCGTCCTGCCATGAGCCATAGGAGTCTGAGCTGTAACATGCTAGGGCTAAAAAAGTATCGTCATGGTTATCTGAAACCTGAATATCCTCCCATGGCAACCACTCCGTAGCCTTGGCCAGAAGATGATTATGCTCACTGACTTTATGCATGATTGTTCCTTTCTGAAGGGAATCATGCCCCCATTGGGCATGACCCAATGGGGATTGAATGAAGTTTGTTTGATTACGCTAGAGGCATATTTGAAGTGTCTGGTGCGTAGTTGAGTACCGAAGGGAATGCATCCTTCAGCTCTTGCAAACTGAGTAAGTGATATTTCCAATCATGTTCTTCAGGCGTTGCTTTTTTTTGAAAGGCACCAAAGGCATCAGCAAAAATACTGCGTAATGCAATCACTTGATTGGCTGTAAAAATCTGAGTTCTTTCTGGATGAGCGCTGAGCGTTGGTTCGTCATAGTCTGTGCTTTTAATTACTGCGGTCACATTGACTAAAGTTACGCCGCTTTCGATTAAACGATCGTAATGTTTTAGAGCTTCAGTTTCTGGGTCGTTATGATCGCCAAGAAGGTATGGCTGCCAGTGATCTGTATCACCAATCGTCCAGCAGACGATAAATGATTTTGCTTTTTTATCCATGCTGCTGTTTAAAGCAATTTCATTGCTCATCATGTTTTCCTTAAAAACGACGCAACACCCCCGTTGGGGTAGTGCGCCCATTGGGTGAATAAATCGTAGTTGATAAAAAACAGGGGGAAGGAATGCCTCAAAGTTCATAGACGCAGGTTTTCAGTGCTCGCGTGAAGCGGACTCTGGAATTGATGTCCAGACTGCGAGAACAAGGTTCTCGCAGTCTGGCGGATGCTCTCATGACGACACGCAAAAAAATCACAGGGAGATTAGTGCAATCCGGGTGATTTTTAGTACGCAATGTGCCATGAGAGTGGGTTCCGTGGCCGCAGGCGGTCTTATGAGAAACAGGACGTGCCAAAGCCATCCAAGTGCATTAAAAATGCGTGGGGATGGTCTTACTTAGGTAGAAGGGAGTGCCGAGGTAATGCGGCAAGGATCAGGTTGAAATCACACATCTGTACCAAAGGTGTCGAACTTGCAGAAAGCGCAAGATTTTGAGTAGGGACTATAGGGAGTCCTTGCTGTGTGTCTATCCGTGGCCAGCTCGCACGTCGTATGAAGCGATAAAGATAGGGCATGAGTCATCACATTAGCTTGAGCCGATGTGGGCTGTCAAGTCTTGCTCATTTGATCAATAATTACAGAATTATGCGTAGTAAATACGTAGTGTTTATTGTTTGGGGGCACTAAGTACTGCGTATTTACTACGTAAAAACATGTGCGAAGCATGAAAATTGATGCTTTGAGAAAATTTTGCCTCAAGTGGCAAACCCTATGTGTGAGTGCTTTCTTTATGTATGGACTGGTATATACTTTGATATATACCAAAGTATAAGGAGGTCGCCATGAGCCACATCGCCAAACTATTTGTAAATGGGCGTAGCCAAGCCGTGCGCTTGCCTGCGGCATATCGCTTTGAGACTAAAGAAATATACATTCGGCAAGATGCAGAAACCGGAGATGTGATTTTGTCGCGACGACCTGCGGACTGGGATGGTTTTTTTGCTGCAATAGCCGGATGCGTGGATGATGATTTCTTGAGTGAGCATGAGCGTGATCAGGGCACTCAAGACCGTGATCCATTTGCTGGATATGGGGAATGAAGCGCTACATGTTGGATACCAATACCGTTAGCCATTTGATTAAAGCGCATCCGCAAGTGGCACAACGAATTCAAGCTGTACCGATGGCCTCGTTGTGTATTTCAGCGATTACAGAGGGAGAGCTGCTGTTTGGTTTGGCAAAACGCCCTGATGCTAAGCGCTTGCATCTTGCTGTACGAGAGTTTCTCTTGAGGGTGGAAGTATTGCCCTGGGATAGCCATGCTGCTGAGCGTTACGGTGTAACTCGTGTCGAAATGGCCCAGTATGGTAAAAGCCTTGCGCCTTTGGACTGCTTGATTGCAACTCATGCGCTAAGTATCGGTGCTGTGATGGTAAGCAACGATCAGGCGTTTAAGCACATGCCAGGGTTGTTGCTGGAAGATTGGACACAATAATGGTGAACCAAACGACTTACAGCTCTCTACAAGCTTGTGTGTAGAACGCCGGTTCTTAAATTGCGCCACACAATGCCTCCTGTGTGAAGTGCTCTGATAAGTTCTTACTTAAACCAAAAAGATAAAAAAGTACTACGTATTTAATACGTAGTATTTATTTTAATCTTGTCGCATAAATCGATAAATTCTGAATTTACTACGTATTTACTACGCTATATCTTTGTTTTGTGTTTCTGCATGATGCCGTTTCAATAAGCCTGGGCTGCTGATATAGCAGCTGGTCACATAAGGCCGACCATGCCCGAGCATTTGAGAAATACGGTAGCGAGTGGTCATGTCCTGCTGTGGACGCAATACTCCACCTTTAATTGGTGATGGCCCGCCTTCTAATTTTTCATATTGCTCATTTGCAAATTCGTGTCGGAGCCCGTGACTGGAGATCCCGAGTTCATTTTTTGTGATGCCATGTTTGCGCAAAACGTAGGCATAATGGTTTTCCCATTCTTTGAGTGTCTTGTAGGTTTTTGGCACCATGGTTGCCTTCCCTTTGAAAAGGGATCGGCAGGTATCGAGTAGCTGACGTTGCTCTACCGTCTTGATCGCAATAACACGGCCACGGCCACCTTTGGTCCCTCGCGATAGCTCAATCATATCCAGGCAGTCGGCGATACAAGGCTGGAAAAGCCAGCTCTCTTTCCGGCGCAGGCCAAAGTGATATTGAAGCTTGAGTTGTAAACCGATAATTAAATTTTCGTTCGCGACTTCTTCAATTTTACTGAGCACATCAATGCCATTTCCCGTCCACGTCTTGTCGCTTGTTGCTCCATATGCCCGTTTAGGCAGAGGCTTAGAAAGTTGAGCCTTTGCATCATCAACAATGCCAAACTTTCCCATCCAGCAGCAAAATTGGCGTAATACGCTGACACGATTTTCGATTGTTGATGCGCTTAAGTTTTGATTCTGCCAAAGCGAAAATAATGCGATCAAGTGCTTTTGGCCAAGTGAGTGACTACGCTCAATTTTGTAACCAAGCCCGCGCAATTGTTTAAATGCGTTAAAGATCGTTGTCGCTTTTTTATCTCTGGTTTCGTCACTCACTATATTGTGGTGGCTGTACTTCATCTTGGCGGGTTTGCCGCTGTGCTCCGCAAGCAGGGTGCATATATCGAGGTGCAGTGGGCTTATTTGCAATTCGCCATTTTTTTCGCGCAATCTCGTGGCCATTCTTTCGACTTGCAAATCTTTTTTTACTGTTGGGCTGTGTGCTGGGCTACTTGTGTTTATTCGCTTCCGGCGTGCTCGGTCTTTATTGATTGCAGCCTGTTTAAGTGTGTTCATGTTGTGCTCTGCCTGTATTTGTAAATCAATTCAATACCCGTGCAGTCGAGGTCATAAATATTCAATGCTGTGCGGTTGCAGTGCCGCAGGTGTTGCGATCAATAAATCTTGGCCAGCCATGTTCTTTAGAGCTGAATTCATCCTCCTGTTGTGCGTGGCATACGCAATACAGGGCTACGCTAGGCGTAGGCTTATCGGGAGACAAAACCCGATAAGCAATGATCCGGTTATAAGTACCGGCAACTAATTCTTTCGCACCTCCATCCTGATCATATCTTCACTCAATGGGCCTACTTTTGAGCGATCAGTTCTGCACAATTTCATAACGATTGCCACGCCTGCGATAGGGAGGTTCGGTATGTAATTCAAGCGGCTGCTTGCGGGTGCTATGGGGCTATATGCGTATTTTTTTTACCAACCGGCTCTGCATGGCCGATCTATTCAATGGATCAAAAAAAACAAAAACCGCGTTGTGCGAAGTAGATAGGGGCGAAAAAATGCCAACACTACAGGCGTTGCGAAATTTGCTTACTTAAGATGCATTGGTATGTGTTGTTCGAGAGAACAACTGGTGTGGATTACTAGACCCATTGGCGAGTGCCAATAGGAGCGATATTTTCTATCGCTTTTTTACTGTCAGTCTGAAAAAAAAACTGATCTATGTGCCTAAGCTATTGCCTTGGCCGTACTTCTTAACTCATCAGTATTCAAATAGCTTCAATCGCTTGATGCTCTTTCTACTGATCTACAAAAGGAGCGAACTCCTCTAAATGGTCTAGGTAGTCCTAGCCTAGTCCGGTATCTCTACCAGCATTTTTGATTTGCCCTTTTTAGGGGCGCTGCATTTATTGAACGCTCAGCTTGCGTTTGTGACTGCAACATCAATCTAAGTAAAACACTTGTAAGTGTCAACATTATTTTGCGTTCAGTTTTTAATCTCCTGTAAGTATCACATTATTTATGGGGGTAAATCATTGATAATTAACGTCATTGATTTGTCTCTCTAATTATCACTCATTAAGTGATTTTTTTACGGCTTTAGTTTTACGTGTACTAATGGCGTGAAATATAGGGGGACTTAGCAAACGAGGCGACACTAGCCCTGTCGTAAAATAGGGGCTTAAATAATTGAACTTCTTTAAAGGGAATTAAGAGATGGCCGGTGCTAAAAGTGGTGTGTTGGAGCTAAAAAATAAAGAGGCAAAACATCGGGCTGAGCTGCTAGATTTGAAAAAAAGAATTAAGGCTGAAGAGCAGAAAGAGCTGAAAGTTAAAATAGATCGCTTGGGCAGGCTCGCATTAAAGTATGGTTTGAATCAGATGTCAGATGATGATCTTGAGTTGTCTTTTATGAAAATTGCTGAAGACAATATCGCCCGATCCAGTACTCCAGTAGATCAAATTTAAAGGGCATAAAAACTGTGCTGAGCCTCGTTCTTTTACATGAATAAGTAGGTTTGTATGTCTAAAACTGCTCCACTATTTATAGATAAGCTGGCGTCAAAAATTTCCAAAGCGATTCTAATTTGCTTCGGCGTAATGTTATGCGTGCTTCAATTAATTCCGTTACCTAGCCTGGTTATAAATTTTTTGTTCTGCATTGCCATGTGCTTATCTTTTTTCGCAATTGTCTCAATGATTATCACCATGCAAGCGTTGCCAAAAACCTTGCTGTGGATTAGCTTGTTGGGAGTGGTTTTCGCCGTGGTGGTTGTTCTTTCATCGCTGCCAGAGCAGGTTCAAGTTAATGCAATCAAGACGTTTACGGTTATTGCTTTTATGGTAGCTGCGGGCTTTTCGATTACGAGATCTCTGTTACGCCAGCCCGCAAATGATCATAAGTTAATGGTTTGGTTATTACCAAAAATGCTTAACATTTATGTGAAAGCGATATGTAGATGGTATACCAAAAAATCAGCATTTAAGGTCATTCAAATTCAAGTCCCACGACGCGACCAGATGGTTTCAGAGTGTGTTTCTCACTGGATTATTAAGACAGAGTTTCAGAGTTTTATGCTGACAATTTTGCACGTATCCGGGTCGATTGAAGGGGCAAGTTTAGAAAACTTGATGGTGATAAATTCATCTGTAGCAGGGCGTATTGAAATTCCGACGTTGCATACCTTGGCTTCAGAAGCTAAAGAATATTGGGAGGTTAAAAGCATGGGCCGCGTGACATTTAATGAGCACGTTGTGTTTCTAACTACGCCTGATAATGCCGTTGTAGATTCAGTATATTTTGGCACGATAGGGTTGTTTGTTGCCGTGCGAAACCTTTTGAAATTGAGAAGGAATGGACAGGTTTAATGCCAAAAAAACTATCAGGAGGGAGACAAGAGACAGGGGTGTATGAAATTTCTGATCAAGGGGATTTGGTGCTTGTTTCAAAATCTCTTCGTGCTCATTTGATGAAAAGTCTATATCCAAATCAGGTCGATGAAGTTTCAGATACACCAGGCAGGGTTGGTGAGGAAACTAGCCTAGATCAAATAATCTATTTTTAATTATTAAATTTAATCTGTCTTTTGCTATTGATTATGAATAAATAAAATGTATTGTGTTTGTATTGAATAATGATGTTTGATTTGTTTAGAGATAATAATTTTGGTAAAGAGGCAATACAGCTCGATCTTTTTTCTTATGTGAGCAGTACGTATGTTCAAGCAGGTAAGGAAGCAATAGCTTCGTCACTCGATGTGTGCCTTGCTGAGATGAGTTCAATCTGGCTGGGCAATCACTTAATCGAACCAGAAGCAGCAACATTAACCCACTCTTAAACTGGAGCAAGACAATGAGCCAAGAAAATAAACTGACCACTTCAAATGACATTCTTGATGGAATGAAAAAGTTCATCCCAACGCATTTTGTTATGGGTGAAATCAGCGACGAACTGGCAAGCGTTATTTTGGGCAATTGTACAACCGAAGAGCAAACAAGATGCCATATCTCATGGCCTCTATCAGTTTTGAGTGCGTGAATTTTGAAGGCTTGAAGCGCGGAAGTAGGCCGCGTTATTGTGTGTGAGCTTATGACGTTTGGGATTTTCGAAGAGAGGTACTGCTAATACGTCTCTTCGATTTTTTTTGTGTAAGGGCTAAGGAAAAATGATGTCCAATTCTTCACTGCTATACCAGCATAACGGCGTGACTACTGAAGGGGCTACCCACTCAAAAAGGCCCGTAGTTTTGGAAGGGAAAGTGATTACTTTTGGGGCAATTAAGGCGCTTGCCTCTTCTAAGACCAGCCGTATTTCTGCCGTGGAACAGCATGGAATTGTGCACTTTAGGCGCAATTTTTGATACGCCAGCTCTCAACAGGTTAAGGAGCTTTAATGTTAAAAAGCCACGAATTTTTTCGTGGCTTTTTTGTTTTTGGAGTCGTAAATCACCCAGTATATTTTTCAGGCTCGATAACTTGGGTTGATGGGACCCAGTGGCCATCTGCCTTAGATAAAACGATAGGCTGACTTTTTACACGATCGATAAAATTAAGTGAATGAACGGCTTGCCGCACAGTCTCATTGCCATCCAAAAATGCCTTGCTGAATAGTCTAAATAGCATTTCTTCAGCGCAAGGGATCTGGTTTGTGCCTTTCTCCCAGCGTGCAATCGTTTGTGCATCCTTGTTTAACCATTGAGCTGCTAGATCACCTTGGGACATGCCAATCATTGTTCGCATGAACCGTATTTCTTTTCCGTTGAGGTGAGCGTTGCCATTGATAAGAGCAACGGCGATTGCTCGATCAAGACCCTCGGAGTCTTCGATTTTAACCGCTAGACCATAAGTGGTTTGGGTGTGCGTATAGCCATTTTCAAGATAAACGTTGTCTAAACCACACATCGTATAGTGGTATAGCTGAGTTTTGGTCTGCATTTTAGCATCCATCGGCGATTTCATTAGCCTATCAAAATGATAGTTTAACAAAGCGCTGTGAAGGCTAGAGTAATATTTATAGGGAAAGATTGGAGTTAGATTTTATGTCTGTATTGATCAATTTATACTACGTATTCAATACGTAGTATAAATAATTACATTCTGTATCTTGCTAAAGATATACGTAGCATATACGTAGTATTTCATGGAATAAAGGCTGCTAATCGAGTGCCTTAATTTATGAGTCTGATTTTTTTGTCCGAAAAATGTATACAAATATCGGACCAACTATAAGTGTTCCAGAACGGGTTTCAAGACAGAATGTTTGAGCCGTTCATGGCGCGAAGAATATTGCCTTTTTGGTTTTATCTGACTTTGATATATGATATGTATATCGTACACATGGAGATGCTGCTATGCGGGCACTGATGGATATACCAGATAACAAAATAGATGCGTTGGCCAAGGTTTGTGAGCGAGCAGGTATCAGCAGGGCTGAAGCTGTGAGGCGTGCTATTGACGCATTTATTCAAGCCAATACACCTAAAACAGATGAAGCATTTGGCTTGTGGAAAACACGGCCCATTGACGGGGTGGAATATGAAAACGGGATGCGAGAAGAATGGTAAAGGCGTTATTCGATACCAATATTCTGATCGACTATTTGAATGGCCATGAAGAAGCGCGTAACGAGCTATCCCGTTATACAGAAGTTGCAATCAGCATGATTACCTGGATGGAGGTAATGGCAGGGGCCACAGACCTAGACCGGCTTGAGACAGAGAGTTTTTTACAATCTTTTGAACTACTGCCCGTTGATATGCACGTTGCACGCAGGGCCGTTGAAATTAGGCAGGCTAAAAGGGTAAAGCTACCAGATGCAATTATTTGGGCAACAGCTCAAGAAAATAATTTATTGCTGGTCACTCGTAACCCTAAAGACTTTCACGCGGATGAGCCTGGCGTGCGTATACCGTATCAACTGCAGGTAAATCATTAAAATAAAGTCGGTGTATGCCGTAAGCCGAAATCATGGAGCTGAAACGCACTGGTTGACAAGCTTGGCTCTTGTAGTGAGCTTTACAATTAGACGATAGAATCGTTGCGGTTACCGCATAAAAAACAATTACTCTTTTTGAACACCGGCAAAATGCAAGGAGCAGGGGAATGGTTGCTCATTTTAAGGTTGTAGCTGGATATACTCCTATTCATAAAATCACCCGGGAGAACGTCGAAAAACTCTTGGGGCGACGTGCGCCTTGGTTTAGACAAGGGCAGTTGCGTGGAGATGACAAGCATTTTGCCCTGTGCCCATATTGCGATACGCCTATTCAATTGAAAGGGGTATACAAGCAAAAAGAAAACAGCCCGAGGCCATATGGTAGCCACACAGGAACGGCTATTTTAGGTTTTCCATTTAATGAGCTTGATTTGGCATTCTGCCCCTACAGGCTAAAAACACATTCACACAACAAACATGTACGAAGGGAGATGGGGCCAGTTGCCCAACAATTAATAGACATGGCCATCGCTGAGTTTGATCGTATTGTACTTATTCTGCGTGATGATTTCGGTTTCGCATTTTCGGATGCATTTGCGGGACGAATGCTTAAGCAATGGTTTGATTCAGAGGGCTACCTATATACAGGAGCCAATCTTCGAAATCTGCCTTGGATGATTGCTTATTTTGGTCCAACGCAAAGTCTATTTATGCAGCCAGTAGGGGAAAATGTTGAGCTAGCAACACTCATTCTTGCGCAAGTGCCGCAGGCGAGTATTTCGCCATCAGGGCGACTTGAGAAGGGGAGCGCATGGTATGCGCTTGATTTGCAGTGCTTGCATCATCGAGCTGAAATTAAAGCAGAAGACGGTACGCTGATTGAAAGTTTAATTCTTCGAGTTCAGGATTTTACAAAAACCAACGAAGCAGCCAAAGCTCCGACGATTTTTACAAAACAACTACTCTTCACCCCTGAGCGTTTTGAGTCACTGATTCATACTTCTCCAGAGCGTGCTCGACGAAATACCCAACTTCTAAAACTTGCGCAGGATATTGCCAAAAATAGGAGTAAATGACTTCAAAGACTGTAGGCGTCACTCCACTTTTCTACATGGCTTGCTGATAATTGGCCATAGAGACAGAGCTTGATCTGCTTGATTATGTGTTTGATTTTTTTCATTTAAATGGGTGAACCTGGGTCCATCCCTAGTCTTATAAGGTTATATCGCTGGCATCTGGGCGTTCTATCGCGATATTGTAATAAGCGATATACCTTACAAAACTCAACAATGTTCATAATTACACCATACGATGTTTGCAATCCTACACCAGCGAGAATAAAGCTTCGTGTAATATAGAATCCCTCCTGTAAGCCCTTGGTTTCTCATGACCCTTGATCTGCTTGCCTCTTTCGCCGCTGCTTTTAATCAGGATCAGCGCCTTATCTCTCTTCAGCTAGGCGACGGTGCAGCATGGGGCGAACAGCTCTTGCCTCAGCGTGTAACAGGCAGTGAAGGAATTAGTCGGGCTTATCGCTATCAGATTGAGTGCCTTTCCCCCTCATGCGACATAGAGCTTAAATCTCTGCTCGGCTTGCCGGTTGTTTTGGCTGTGGCCGATGCAAATGGCGACGCCATTGAGCGCTGTGGGGTAATTTCACAAGCACAACTTTTAGGCTCAGATGGGGGCTTTGCTAAATACGCTCTCACAGTAGAGCCACCTTTTGCCCTGCTTAGATACCGACGCACTTCACGCGTTTTTCAGGATCTATCGACTCCGGATATTGTGAAGCAAGTCTTGGCCGAGCATCAGGCTAAAAACCCCGTTTTTGCTGCCGTGCAAACACTGGATTTCAAACTCTCTGGCACGCATTCCCCTAGATCCTACTGCATGCAATATCGAGAATCAGATTTTGATTTCTTAGTGCGGCTGATGCACGAGGAAGGCTTAGCCTGGCGATTTATACATTTAGCCAGCGATACGCCACAGGTACAGCTGCTTGTATTTGATGATGCATTTTCCCTAGCAGAAACTGAAAAAGTGCGTTTTCACCGGATAGATGCGACGGAGGAAAGCGACGCACTTACAGTATGGAATAGCCAGCGCCAAATTGGTAGCAGCTCGGTGTCGCTCGCCAGCTTTGATTACAAGGCCACCACCACAAACCAAAGCTTTGATGAAAGTCGTATCGACCAAGGCGAAGGTGGGCAGCAGCTGCAAGCAAGCTTTGAGGATTACGATCCGCAATCTCTGTATTACGCCAATGATTCTGAAGGCCTCAGCCACTATGCGCAGTTGCGTCAGCAAGCACTCGATGCACAAAAGAAATCATTCACCGGCTCTGGTACTGTGCGTGCTTTGCAGGCTGGTCAGTGGTTCCGCCTAGAAGATCACCCCGCTCATTCTTGGGATGCTGCCGAGCAACGCGAATTTGCCGTGACTGAGCTAAAATTCACCGCTAATAATAATTTGCCTGTGGATTTGACTCAGCAACTTGGCCTGATCGCCCCCAGCCTTTTGACCGCTAGTGCTAAGGATAGCAAGCCTTACCAAGCTGACTTTACCGCTCAAAGACGCGGCCAGCCAATTACTCCACGCTTCGCCCATGAAGAGCACAGCAAGCCTAAAAGTCATGGCATGCAAACCGCTATCGTAGTTGGCCCTGCTGGATCAGAAGTCCACACCGACGAGCAAGGCCGTATTAAGGTGCAGTACCACTGGCAACGTGCCGCCGAACATCCCGAGTTTGGCGCAAACCTAGACGATAAATCATCCTGCTGGATTCGCGTTGCAATATCATCGGCTGGCGCAAGTTTTGGGCATCAGTTCATTCCTAGGGTGGGCATGGAGGTGACTGTAAGCTTTATAGAGGGCGACATCGACCGCCCCATTGTTACCGGCGTACTGCACAACGGCAGCCATCCAGTCCCCACCTTCAGCGGTGCAGGTACTTTACCAGCTAATAAAACGCTATCAGGCATCAAAACCAAAGAGCATGAAGGCGGCCAATACGGCGAGCTGCTGTTTGATGATACCAAGGGCGAAGTTCGAACCAAATTATCGAGCGAGCACGGCAAAACCCAGCTCAATCTTGGCTACTTAACCCACCCGCGCACCGACGGTAAAGGCGAGCCACGCGGTGAAGGCTTTGAATTACGCAGCGACAAACAAGGCGCAATCCGCGCCAGCGGTCTCTTGATTAGCACCGAAGCCAAAGGTGGCGCAAGCGGCAAACAGCTGGATCACAGCCCTGCGCAAAGCCAGCTTGATTCAGCCCTTGCGCTAGCACAAAGCCTTGGTGAAACCGCCACCAATCAACTCGCTGATACCATCGAAACCGGCGATGGCGATAAAACGGTTAAGTCAGACAACAGCGCAGGCGACAAAACCACTACCGGCCATCTTCACCACCATGTGCACGCCAGCAAAAGCTTAGAAGCAGGCAGTAACACCGATAAAGACGGCAAGAGCAAATCGAAAGATCAAGCTGGCCAGCAGCAAATCATCTTGCTACATGGTGAGGACGGCGTAGCCATCACCACGCCACAGAGCCAGACGATCACCGCAGGCACAAACCTTGATTTAGTTGCTCAAAGAGACAGCAATCAAACCTCTGGCCGCCGCTGGATTCATAATGTCGGCCAACATATCAGCCTGTTTGTAGCGGGAGTAAAAGACAAAGTCGCGCTAAAGCTGATCGCAGCCAAAGGTAAAATCCAGCTGCAAGCACAGAGCGATGATATTGAAATCACAGCAGACAAAAACATCAAAATCACTGCCTGCAAAGAAAAAGTAGAAATCGCGGCAGGTGATGAAGTGCTCTTCACCTCTGGTGGAGGCTATATCCGGCTAAAAGGGGGCAATATCGAGATCCATTGCCCAGGGGAAGTGAGTATTAAAGGGGCCAGCCATGAGTTGAGTGGGCCAGCGAAATTAGATTCAAACTTCCCCTTTATGCCTAAGCCGGAAAATAAAGATAATTGGATAGAATTAAACTATGGGTATAACGATCTGGAGCCCGTTAAAGGTGCTCCGTTTAAATTGAAGTACCCAGATGGAACAGAAATCAATGGGGTATTGGATGACAAGGGCTTTGCTCGAGTTCAAGGCGTCCCCCTTGGTACTGCACAAGTAAAATTAGGTGAAGATAACCGTAAATGGAATGCAAAAAATAAAACTGAGAATCCTCATGCAGGCTCTGCTTCCGACGCGGAAGCCGCACTGGCTCTCATTAAAGGCATGTTAAAAAAATGAGTATAAATAGCAAACGTGTCATCTCTATCATTCCAGTAGAAACCAGCTCAACAGACGCAATTAGGATGGCAGTGCGGGAAGTCGGCCAGTTTCTTGGTTTGTTTTACCCAGCGGCACTGATCGCTCAACATGAAGTCGCGGAAAAAATCACAGGCCAATGGCTTTCCCGCATTCAGGCTTTTCATAATGGCGATGATTTTTTGCAGCTAGTCAGAGACTATTTGCAATCTATTCTCAGCGGTGGAGAACGCAGCAAAACATCTGATTCTCTTGCGTATTATTTCAGTGGATTTATGCCGACTTACGGGGCTTCTTGCACGCTGATTGATATGGTTTACGATGGCAGGGAGTGGTCTGAAATCAAAGCCTTTATGCACCATATTGGCTACGGTGATGCCCGAAAATATATTGAAGAATTTGATTATAAAGGGGCGCAAACCAAGATCAAATCAGAGCATAAGGCATGGTTGGATATTTTAAAGCAACAAGATACTGCGCTCCATTTAGCGCAAAA
The DNA here is from genome assembly GCF_011601265.1 of Iodobacter violaceini. GTDB lineage: Bacteria > Pseudomonadota > Gammaproteobacteria > Burkholderiales > Chitinibacteraceae > Iodobacter > Iodobacter violaceini. Next base: position 289,238 of record NZ_JAAOLX010000005.1, on the reverse strand, counting down.
TGGCCCGCCAGTTCAACTTGCTTTTGCTCCAAGCCCAAGCTACTTGCCTACGATGACGGATGTGCCGCTAGAGCCTATGACCATGCCTAAAACGGCAGCCGCACCTTCACGCCTCGCATCCATGGCTCGAATTGCCTTGTCCCCAGCTATGATTGGCTTACTTCTGCTAACCATTCCTGGCAATGCAATGCAGGAAGATACGGAACAGCAAGAGCTGGATAGAATGGCCCAGCGTGAAACACGTCGGAAAAAGCTGGCTGAAGAAAAGAAAAAACTGATTATTTTAGAAGTTACCCAAGCCAATACTGCGACATCTAATACAACTAACAATCGATGCACAGATCAAGTAGATCAGAACAAAAAGAATGGCGCAGAATGTGAAAATGATGGCTATGGGATCATGGAAAAATCCCTTTTGTATAAGCGCTTAATTGACCCACCAAAAGGGAAAGGGCTGGATGGCTTGTTTGAAAAGCCGGAACAAGAAAAAAACAAACCTAGCCCATTTCCTGCATTAGTGACCCAGCCTAAATCAGGAAAAATAATATTCATTCCTGCTGAAACAAGGCCACCTAACATTGAATACTCATGGGATGAAAAATTTCCATTCCCTGCCTACCCACGTTTTGTGGTGTTTGAGGCAAAAAATATTGCTAAGCACTTTGATGAAAAAGATACCGAAGGGATAAAAAAAGAAGCAAAAAACAGACTAAAGAATACGTGTGATGGCCAGCAAATGGGCACTGTTTGGACGGAAAAAAGAATTCCTACTGCTTTGCAAAAAGACAAATCACGGAGCCGTGAAGAGAGCACCGATATCAGAAAATCGATAGTAAAAAGCGGGTATTCTCGTTGGATATTTATTTGTCTGCCAGGGCCTCTGGGGGATACTAAAGTGGGGAAGTTATATATTTTCATCGACGTTGAAGCCGCTGGAATTGATTTAGAGTCTGCAGTGGCAAAGCCACGAAAACCTAAATCAACAGATTCCAATAATACAGAGTTTTAGGGAGGGAATATGACATTTAATAAAAATCGCAGACAGCGCTTCATTAGTGAGGATCATTATCAAGAGTTTATGGCCGGCCTGCTGTATATGATAAGAACATCTGAGGAAGAATTAAAACATGCTGAATCCTTGCGACCTGCGGCAAGGCAGTCATTTAAATGGAGCATTGCATCTGAAAAGTTAGAACTTTTTATTCTTAACTATACAGCAGGTCAATCTATTCAAACTTCATCAGCTGATTTCATAGGAATAATTGATGCCTTCGATGATTTTATTAAAAATGAGATAAAAAAAAATGGCGTAGCTGAATCTCTAGAGATCACACAGATAGAAGCCTATGTTTATGTTATGTGGCTATTATCCCTCGCCAAATTGCTCGGTCATGAGGAGCAGATCCCCCGAATTATGGGCTGGATTAATAAAAACGCTGAATTTAATCGTCACCGTGATGGTTTATTTGAATATATTGTTCAAAAGCTTACCCCTGAAACTGGGCCAATTGAGCGCACGTTGCTGCATGCCGATGTTTATCGCCCTCTGGCCAAAGTGATTGTTTCCCCAGCAGAAGAGCGCCCTGCTTTAGTTAAAGCTTTTCTGGATGGCTGGTATAAGAAAATGAAAGATTGCTATTGGTATGGCTCCCATACAGATGAAGTCGGCCATTCTTCTTACTTTGGCTATTGGGCCTTTGAAGCCGCTTTAGTTACTTTTCTATGGGATGTTGATGACAGCAGCTATCGTGATCATTTGTATTACCCAAAAGACTTGATCGACTTTGCCCGCTCCAGAACAGAGCAACCATCGCCCGAGAATGATTTAGGCCCACAACGTGTTGTCGCTAACAAGCCCTGCCCACAATCAGGCTACTGGTACACCCCCGCCAAACAAAACAGCCGTGTTTTGTTTAAACAGGGCGAATTAATGCCAGATTTCCCCGGCTCTACTTACGGTGCGACGATTTGGTATTGGGATGCTGAGCAGGATTAAGTCATGAGCTTTTTTGAAGAATGGGAAGAGGCCAACTGGCATTTCACCTATGTGGATGAAGACGAGCCAAATAAAACAACCTTACAAGGGGGCTTAGTGGCCGTGTTTTACATGGTCGGTGCTTATCTGCCTGCCCGCCGCCAAGCTATTGCTCAAGTGATGCAAGAATTTCACCTGCATTATGGTCAGCATATTCAATGGGGCTATTGGGGGGATGGGCAGGACAGAATCCGCGCCTATTCCGCCAGTGATTATGCCAACAGCAGCGAATGGGTAAGAACCTTACCCATGACTCATCCTCTTGAATTTACTTGGTCGTCTGGCGCAGGCTATGAGTTCGTTGGCAGCTATGCTATAGAAGCATACTCAATGGCTGGATGGAAAGAAAAAAATTACAAAGGAATTTCGTACCTTAATATTTACTTACCTATAGAGGAGCTGCAAGGCAACGGTCTAATTGTATTCGAGCGGCGCTTACGCGAATGGGCCAGCTTGCTACAACCTTTGCATGGCTATGCTGGGCTAGGTTTCCAGCAGTGTAATGAATATCATCGTTATGAAAATTTAGAACTGGAACACGCCGAGCAATTTAGATGTTTTGATGTCGGTAGCTGCCTTAGTCATGACGAATTACGTGAAGGTTTTAAAAGCATTAACTGGTACACGATTCTATCGGACGATTATTTGCCTAAGCTGGGCGGCAAAGATGTGCTGGCATCGGCTTTAGAACAAGAGGGGCTTGGCTTACTGAATTACTCCGGCGGCATCATGGTCAAAACGGGGGAATACCCGGAGCTGGGCTGGATAGAAAAAGGCCCGCTACCCGCCAGTTATATCGCTGCCAACCGCATCCTAAAACCGGCCCGTGTAGCGGAGCTATCCAATTTGCATTACGGCTCGATCGCCGGTGAGGCTAGGTTTACACCAGACCTTACAGATCAATGGCTAAAGCGCTTTGATATTCCAGATGAGCCAGTAGCCTATGCAGTTGTCGTGCCTTTCCCTCAAAATAACACGGATATACAGCGCTGCGAAGCGCATCAGCCTTGCCCGCAATCAGGCTACTGGTATACCCCCGCCAAGCAAAATAGCCGTGCTTTGTTTAAACAGGGTGAATTAATGCCAGATTTCCCTGACTCTAGTTACGGTGCAACGATTTGGTATTGGGATTTCAATCAAAACTAATTCCATGAATAATGGCTAAAAATAGATAGGGCTAATTACTCAATGAGCTTTTCTAAACAGCGCAGGCAGCGTTTTATAAGTGAAGCTCATTATAATGAATTCACTAATGATTTAGCTGAGACTATAAGATTAAGAAGTGAATGTCTTATTAATGATAAATCTCTTAGTCAAAAAGCAATCAAAACATTCAAGTGGCGCATAGCCAGCTCTCTTTTAGAAGTACAAATTCTAAATTATACAGCTGGTAGCCCCATTCAAGAGTTAGTCCAAAGTTTTACCATTACAATTGATGCCTTTGATTCTTTTATTTCTATTGAAGAGCGCAAGCAAGGGGAGGCTTTAACTTTAGAAATCACCCAATTAGATGCCTATGTTTACGTAATGTGGTTGTTGTCTCTCGCCAAATTGCTCGGTCATGAGGAGCAGATCCCTCGAATCATGGGCTGGATTAATAAAAACGCTGAATTTAATCGTCACCGTGATGGTTTATTTGAATATATTGTTCAAAAGCTTACTCCTGAAACTGGGCCAATTGAGCGCACGTTGCTGCATGCCGATGTTTATCGTCCTCTGGCCAAAGTGATTGTTTCCCCAGCAGAAGAGCGCCCTGCTTTTGTTAAAGCTTTTCTGGATGGCTGGTATAAGAAAATGAAAGATTGCTATTGGTATGGCTCCCATACAGATGAAGTCGGCCATTCTTCTTACTTTGGCTATTGGGCCTTTGAAGCCGCTTTAGTTACTTTTCTATGGGATGTTGATGACAGCAGCTATCGTGATCATTTGTATTACCCAAAAGACTTGATTGACTTTGCCCGCTCCAGAACAGAGCAACCATCGCCCGAGAATGATTTAGGCCCACAAAGAGTTGTCGCCAGCCAGCCTTGCTCGCAATCAGGCTTCTGGTATAGCCCTGCCAAGCAAAACAGCCGTGCTCAGTTTAAACAGGGCGAGCTAATGCCAGATTTCCCTGACTCTACTTACGGTGCGACGATTTGGTATTGGGATGCTGATCAGGATTAAACCAGTAAGATTAATAATATTGTCTTAGAAATAGGTTGATAAGGTAATACGTAGTAATGACGTAGTATCAAGTAAATATTTTGGAATAGTTTAGCTGACCAAAAAAATACTACGCCGTTACTACGTATAATTATTTCCCAGACGCTTCATTTTCCCTTGCGTTACTCTTTCGTTAAATAAAATTTCCTGTAAAGTAGTCTTTGTTAATACATCTGCATAACCTTTCAAAGAAAACACAGGGAATTTAAAATGACAGTTAAAAATACCCCCCATTCTGCATTGCTGCCTGTAGTGACATTGGCTGCTGTGGCGTTGTTGTCTGCTTGCGGCGGCGGGGGAGGTGGTGGTGACTCTGCACCGTCTGGAGGTAATCCTTCTACGGGCGGTGGTAATGTGGTTGTTCCAACGCCTAACCCAGTTATTCCTCCTCCTGCTTTGGGGGATGCAATGGCATTTTCTAATGATGCGGCTGAATCATTCACTTATGCAGCGCTAGACGGGTTCAATGGGGATTCGTCTGCTGCAGCGGTGGCCACTGGTGATGTCAACGTTCAGAAAATTGAGTTCGGGCAAATCAATCTGAAGACTGCAGATTCGCCATATTTTGCGTTGGCGGCTAATCGGGATGTTTTGATCCGGGTTGCCGTTTCCGGCTCAGTGGCAAACTTAAAAGCGCCTAAGTTAAAAGTCACTATTACTAAAGATAAAGATGGTAGCGAGGTCTTTAGTCAAGTTGTCTCTGCCCGGGATGGCCAGCGTGTGTTGCCTGTCGAAATCGATAAGGCTCCAATTTATTATGCTGCCTATACCACTCGGGATTATGTTGATAATGGTAGTAATGTGGGCGTGTACAAAGATCGTAGCCAGGCAACCACAGAAATCAAAAGCACTTCTTTACCTGATCTGAATCGCAGTTATCTTGTGCGCTGGCCAGCCGGGCAAGTGCTGGCAGAAAAGCTCACTGTTAAGGCTGAAATCGTAACGGGCACTGTGCTGGATAGTAATTCGGCGAACGACGTTAAAACAGCTCAGCTTGAGCCTCGCATTACTAAGCCTTTTAATATGGCCATCGTGCCGATTAATGTGGCTGGAACTCTACCCAATGTACCGAGTGATGAGTTTTTTAGAAAAGAAATTATGAAGTTTTTTCCGGTGGCTTCAGTCAACATCCGTCACCGTGAAACTTGGGTGCCGAATTCGAGTATTTTAGGGGATGGCGTGACGGTTGATCAGCATAAAAATGGTGGCCAAGAAGCAATTACTAAATTGATGGGGGGAAAACCTGGATCGTTCACCTATTTAAGCATAGATGATGGCGTGGAGGTGAACCTAGGTTCAGAAACGAGTGGACCTAATATTGGTAGCTTTAAAGGCTCAATTAGTAAGGAATACTATTTGGGCTTGGCTCGTTCGGATCATTCGGGAGGGATAACCTCAGCAACAGGCACGTCGAGTATCATATCCGATAGTTCATTTGGCATAATGAAAGCGCTATCAAATGAAGTTTGGAATGGTCCTGGACAATCAGATGATATTGCTGTGTGTGGCTCGGTAGTACAAACCACTAAGCTCTATCCTTATGCAGGTGGCAGGATGGGTGGGGCTTGGGGTATTGATTTGGTATCGGAATCAGGAAAAATTAAACTAATCAATCCTAGTTTGCACTTTGATATGGCAGGTTATTGCTCCCCTATTTGGACCTCTGATTATTCAGTGAAAAAATGGATGAGGGATTTCAAATTGGGTGAGCTAGATCATATTAATGAACAGCCACTATCTAAAACTGCGATTGATCCATTTAAGTGGTGGTGATTTTGTTTTAAGTAAAAAACCGCACTTTTGTGCGGTTTTCTTTTACCTATTTAAACAATAGGAATTAAACAAATATGGTTTTATACCATTCCATAGCAAACATAATCAATTGCGGACCTGCCTGCATAAGGTGGGTTATTGTACGATCCTCCCGCACCATATAAAGTGAGTTCATTCGTGTCAATATAAATGTTCCATTTATAATGTAATCGGCCATTAATTGTTTTGGAGTCGCCTGCGTTCATTGTTGGTCCGCCATGAAGAATGTTGGTGTCGCCATTAAATTTAATCTGGCAAGAGGTGAAATAACCTCCAGAGAAAGCACCACCTGGGTCGGCAAACAATCCACCCACATTGCATGCGGGATCACCATTGACATTGGTGCATTTATTCCCGCCGCCATTAAAAATCCACTGGGTTACATACCCTGAGTAAGTAACCCAGTGCCACCCACCACCGCCTTGGCCAACTTTAATTGTCCAGCTACTATAAACAGGATCACCTGCTACAGGGATAGAGCCAGATGAAATGGCTTGTTCGGTGTAATTAGGAGAGGGTGGAGAAGTTGTATTTGGTGGTACGTTTTTGCAAGCATTGCCAGAGTCCGTTCTATCGACGTTTTTACAATCAATCCAACCTGCTTTATCCGCCCATGCTGCTCGATCAGCATCACCCGCTTTATTGGCCCATGCCGCTTCACCTGCTTTATTGGCGTACTGAATGTTGTTCAGCCCACCACCATTTCCGTTGAATTGACCACCAGCGAGAATGTCTTTGTATGCCTTAAGTGTCTCTGCGCTAATGGTATTCCAACCTTTAATTGCACCTTGAACCTCCATATCCATTTCCATCTTGGTCATACCTCTGATGAGGATGTTGCCATTGGCATCAGTGGTATTGCCGTTGATATCAGTTCGGCCAGTGAGGGTGGTGTTGCCATTAATAGAGGCGTTGCCATTAATGACTTGGTTGCCATTAATCGGTGTGCTGCCATCGGTGCGCACGAACTGCCCCCAGCCAGATGACATATAGCCACGGCGGAAAGCAAGCATGCCTGGCTTATTAATGGGGTTGTTAATGCGCCAGTCACCAGCCGTGCCGGTAATCAAGTTCTTTGTGTCTAAACGAGAAAACCCAAAATCAGCGCCTCCATCATGCGCAGCGGATGCCGCACGGGCTGGATCGGGGTCGGTGGTGCCTTGGTGATACACGGGTTCAGAACCCCGAACGATCATTTGTACATCGCAGGCCGGGGGAGTGCAGCCCGCAGGAACAAGCGTCATTTCAATGACAAAATTTCCGCCCATTTTGCCTTTTTCAGGAAAATCAACAGGTAAGTAGTGGGCGGCTTTAAGTTCAGCAATTGATGGGTTGCTGGGATTAGCAAAGCCTGGCACAGGGGCTCCAGATTGCAGCAACGCATATACTTTGGTGAGGTATTGCCCTTCAATGGTATTGCCGAGGTTTTTTAATTGCTGGGCGTAGGTATCAACTCGCCGCTGCTTGCGTTCTTGTGCGCTACTATGGATAAATCCACCTAAGATAATGGCCGTGATGGTCATAACAATCATCATTTCGAGCAGCAAATATCCCCGCTGCTTGCTTTGTATTTTTTTCATATTTTTACTCCTCCTAGAGCAAAGTACGTGATGAATAGGGTTAGCTATTCATCACGTAGTGCAGCGCAGACAAATGTCACTCAGGCTTTAATTAACCTTTGCCAAAAATAAAGGAAACAGAATTAGTTGTACCAACAACGCAGGCTGCATTGATGGTTTCGTTTACCTTTGTTTCTGTTCGTGCTTTAACGGTTGTGCCATTCGCTTTAATCACTTCATAGGAGGCCCCGCCCGTCTTTCCATACTCAATGCATTGCTCTTTATTCATTCCATTATTGGTGATGTTAATGGCATCATTTGCATTAGTTAAAGTATCGGGAGCAATTGTCGTTTCCCCACCAAACCGATTTGTAATTTTGTTGCCACCTAAAATTGTTTCGTCAGGAACTGATTTCAAATTAATGACGGTAGTGGTATCAATGCCCTGTGTATCAACGTTGTTTGTTGTGTATTTAACGAGGCTGGCCTGAATTAAAGATACTTTTTTGGCTTCTCGATCAACGTTGGCTCCTGATTTAAGCATTTTGAAACCCATGATCAGTCCGCCAACAATAATAGAAATAATGACCATAGCAATCATAATTTCAATGAGTGTGTAACCTGTTTGTTTCTTGTTGAAATATTTCATTTTTCTTCCTAGTTGAGATGTTACATTTAAAAAAAATAATAAAAAGTCAAACACCAATTCCAGATTTAAGAGCGGAGAACATTCCAGCAAAGTCAAAAGCCACACCAATAATTACCGAGCCACTGATTAAAATTAGCATTGTTGTAATTGGCTTAAGGGTACTGCGAATAGAATCTAGCATTTGCTCAAATCCTTCATCTCCCAGTTCAGATATAAACTGTTCTGCCTTTTTGTTTTTGTCATAGCGATCAATTCGCGCTATTAAATCTTTAGGCATCAATCCAGTGCTAATAGACTCAGCTAAAGACAGGCCATCCCCAAAATTTTTAGCCATTTTTGCCATATGATCAGCTAGATATGGTGAGCTTTTTTCTTGAATCATTTGTACTGCTTTCTTTGGTGGAAGTTGAGCTCGAATCATGGCTGAAAAAACAATCATGAAATACACACTACAAAATTGACGATAAATCATGTAATGCGGCATAAACTTTTCAGCCACCGCTCGTGTTTTTCCGCGCCAATTACTCATTGACCAAATACTTGCGGCTAAAAGAGAGATAATGACGAATAGCATGCTATAGGGATGATTTTCTAGCGTGTGAAGACAAAAAAGAGAAAAACGTGTTGTAATTCCCATTCTGTCTTCTTTAATTCCAGCCTCCATCAGGCTCGGTGCTATGGCTGTCGCCAATATCCCTAGCCCAACAATACTGATGATAATGAAATATAGAGGAAGCACTAAGCTTTTAGAAATCAATCCAAAAATAGCTTTTCTTGCTTCATTGACTTTAATTGCCCAGCCTAAACTTTCTTCTAAACGGCTGGTGTTTTCACCTACCTCTATTAGCAATAATTCATCAATACTGTAATAACCGCTGAGTGCGTCAGAAACACGAGCACCTTTGCGGCGAAGTTTTGTTTCTAAATCTTCAAATGCAATTGATTTTATGCTTTTTCCATAGAATTCGCTCATTGCCCCGAAATACTGGTGAGTTAATATATTCATTTTCATTTCGGCAATCATATCTTTAAGAACATTAATACGTTTGCCTTTGAAACTTACTTTTGAAGCCCATAATGAGAAAGACATAGAAGTCCCTATTTGTTGACTACAGCGGCAGAGGAAACTGGTTTTGTAACCATTAAATCGGACATTAATTGCTTAGTGTCTTGAGTGCTCTTACTTGATTTTTTTCTGATGTATAACAAGTTAGGTTCAAATTCATGCTCTACTTCACGCGGGTCAATAAGCCCTTGGCTCATTTTAAAAAGTGCAATTTCGTGCGCTGTTTTGCCATTTTGAGAGCTATCCCATAAAGGGGACTTTTGGGACTCCCAATAACGTAAGGCCCCCATTTGATCGTGTTTACTGATTTTCTCTAGCAGGGTGTTGTCAGGCATTAATACGGAGGCGCAGACCGTTCTATCGCTTTCACCTTCAAAGCAGTGGGCACAACCGTGCGAATTCTTGAAGTGCACATCTGACGTCAGATTGCCAAGTAGTGTGGCAACATTTTCCATATAGTCGGAATCAATGATTCCTTCAGCAATGGCTTGTTTTGCGGTTAGTTTGCAGTGCTTGCAAAGTGATCGAACGAGCTTCTGAAAACAAATCAGGGATAAGAAGTCAGGCTGGGTTAGTGTATGTAAATCTAAGCCGATCATGGCACCATTCAGCCGATAGAACGCACCCATTGCTGATTCGGTGTGGAGTGTTGTGAGCGTCAGGTGGCCAGTTGAAACTAAGGCTTCAAAGCCCCCGGCTGTATCCGCTCCGCGAATTTCAGACACCATACAAATATCTGGATCTGCACGCAGGAAGGCTTCGATCAAGAGCGATAGAGCTTGATCTTTTGTTTCCATCTTCCCTGTGGTCTGATCTTCTTTTGGTGTAACTTGATGCTGACTCACACCAAAAAGCTTCACTTCGACCGGATCTTCTGCTGTGCGAATCATCACGCCTGGCGTGGCCATATGCGTGAGGGCAGAATAAAGCGTAGTTGTTTTACCTGCGCCGGTAGGACCACAAAAAACCAAGCCGCCTGATGTTTTTCTCATCGAGAGCGCAATGAGTTCCGCTTGCTCTGGCAAATACCCAAGTTGAATTAGGTCCGATGTAAGGGATTTTCCCTTTTTAATTTTTCCGCCGGATTGCCACAACAATCGCATAATGACGTCGTAGCCTCCCGCAGCTTCGATGGATTGAAAGCGGAGTTGTATTTTTTGAAATACGCCATTTACTTCTACTGAGACAATAATTGAAGTTCTTTTAGATCCACTGGGGGAGAAGCTTGATTTATCATTTGCACCACTTTCAGATTCACCATAAATAGCCCGAATCATATTGGTGGTATGGCCGTAGCTTAATGTACGTGATTGTCTAACTAAACGCCCATCCAGACGAAATAGCAGGCCAACGGAATTATCTCCTCCTTTTTTGAAATCCATATTCGGTTCGCGCACACAAAAATGAATATCAGATGCATTTTTTTCTGCCGCAGATTGGACTATTCCTAAAAACTCCTCAACGATTTCAGAGTCCAATTTTCCTGTAGCGGAAATTGCGCCCTTATCTAGCAGATTTGAGATTGATGCTAGAACCGGGCTGGATACTACGTAGGGCTGAAATGGGGTATTTAATCCAGATTCTTCATCTAGCCAGCGTTTAATAGCCATGACCTCGCCACGCTTTACCTGAGCAAATGCAATAGAAAACAACACAACAGGGGCGCTTTTTGTTTTGAAAATAAAAATATCGTTGGCAGATAAATTACGCAACATGGCACAGCGCGAAAATTCGCTTAATGCGATCGCTTCTGGTTCACGCCCATCCAAATTTATTTCGTTTATATCTGCAATTACTTTTTCCAGCCAGCTGGATTGAATCGATGGACGAGGTGCAATATTTGTTACTTTATTGCTTTCTTCCTTAACCTTTTTTGATGGAAAAAGAGTGGACATAAACAGTGAAATAATAGACATGTGGCAACCTTTATATTTACTTATCGAGCATTGTTGCTTAAACCAATAAATGGCTTAACTGCAAATGGATTGGAATCCGTAACAGCTCGAGGCGCAGTATTTATTTCTGTTACAGGAACTGCAGGTATAGAAGTGTTGTTTGTGCCATTGGCATACATTGTTAATTTTTTGGTTATGGTTCTATTTGTATTGGCAGTCGATTTTCTGGATTTTTTTGCTTTCTTTGTACTTTTTGTATTAAGCGATTTTTCTAAAATAACTTCGTTATCGTTAATAGCGCTGACTGTCCAAGTTTCGAATTTAGAGCCAACACGGATAGGAAGAATGCCACGGTCACCGATTGCAATTTTGGCCATTAAATCTTTGCCGACCCCGTAAATGACGAGGAGTTTTAATTCATCGGTTGCTAAGGCGGTCGTACCCATTAATGGGTTAAATGGTGTCGGTGATACTGAATTAGGTTGCACATTTAATGCAGGAGCTGAAATTGAATTGTTCTCAGCCTTTTTGATCGCTTCATCGAGCTGCTTCAAACGTAATTCCGCGCCCTTATTGGCGATAGCATCTAAATCAACGCCCGCATGAGTAATGCCAGTGAGCAGAAGAAGCGATGCAATGAGTGTTTTGCTGCGCATTTTTATTTCCCTTTTGGAGGAGTAAGGCTGTTTAACAGCTCATCGGCTGGAGTGACTTTTTTAGCCTCAGGCTTCTGTGTCGTAATCAATGACGCTGAAGGAGCTGGTTTTTTGGGGGCCGAGCTGCTGCTTGCAGGATTTTTTGCAGGCAATAGAGCTGCTGCGGCATTTGAGGCTGCTTGCGTAACTGGTTGCTGGGGTGGCAGTACTTGCATCATGGCCAGCGACTGAGTGGTCATTGCAGATGCCGTAGTAGGTGTAAGGGCACTTAGTTTTTTGCTGGTGATTTCACCTGACGCTTCAAACCAAACCCCTTTAGCTGCGAATTTTGCTTCCTTAGCATCCTTCAGGTCCCAGTCAATTGCAGTAGCAAACAAATTTTTTGGAAAGTGAAAAAAACTATCTTTTAGGTACGCAGGGCACTGAATGTTCCAGGCGTGACTGGCCACCTTTATCTTGCTTGCAGAAGGGGAGGCTGCACCAGCAACTGCGCTGGCTGGTCTTGGTGTTGCGACGTCGGGCCAAACGGGTTGGTTTAATTGGATCAATGCTGAGCAGCCATTGTCTTTTGCTCCCTGCAAAGCACGAAGTGTTTCATTTCGATTGGCTTCAAAGAACTGAAGCAACTGATCAGGTGATAAGTTAAGGGGCAGTGTCGCGGCATTGGGGTGTGTAAAGTTCATCGCAACATCTGCATAATCTAGATCATTGACAGTTGCCGTTGCATCCTCAATAGCACCAAAGGGTTTGCTGTAGACTTGTCGCTCATAACGAGCGGTACAACCGAAGTTTGAGCACTTTAAGTCGTTAGGTAGCCAACCATTGTTTTGTTCAGGTAAATGACTTGCAAGCGATGTAACGAGCTCATTAAAGTCTTTGGCTGTTATAAAGCGTTTAGCGTTAAATTGAGTAACGAAAGATGCGGTGTATTGCTCTTCTGCTGTGGGCAGCTTGGCAGCCGCTTTTTTTGCAGCAGCGGCGGCTATTTCAGCTTGGATGCGCTCTTGTTCTTCTACTTCTTTTTCGTAGAGGTAGTAGCCAAATCCTGCTCCGCAAACAAGTGAAACTCCGATGATGGAAAGCAGTGCATTGAAATAAGCTGGCTTACCCAATCGCTTCATTAATGAAAATGACGAGGGGGAGGCGAGGGGATGAACGTCAACAACCTCAACCCCATACACGCTAGTGAGTTCATAGATCATTCCACCGGCAGAAAATAGCGTCGCGGTCGGAAATTTTGCGTGCAACTCAGCGATGAACGCATTGGCCTTGTCAATGGACGCGGCACTGTATACAAAATCAGAGCCTTCGACCGGCACGCCTTGCGCGGTGGCACACACCCACAATTGGTCTTCTGCCAAGGGCAGTACAATAATCGCATCCCGGCCCTGAGCCAGTTCTGTTAGCCACAGCGCTCCTGCAAAGCAGCTTTTAATTGCAAGGTCAGATTTCTTTTTCCGTCCACCTGCAAATCCCAGCATTGGAAAAGGGGTTTTAATTTCAGCGCAAAATAGTGAGTTGGTGCTGCTTAATTGTTCCTTGCGTTGTTTTTTGCTTTTTGCGGGATCAATGTCTAGTGGCAACCAGACTAAACCGATCGCTAAGTTGCTACCCTGGTATTCAACTATGCTCGCCATATGATCACCCTAACCGTTTCAGTTTTCGGGCAGGGCTCATCGAGGCAATGACTTGTGGTAGCAATTGGTTTAAAGCCATTAATGAATCGGCTTTGAAGTACTTGCCTGGTTCCAGTGCTGCATCGTTATCCACGAGCACAGGCGTAATTAAAATCAATAGATTTTCTTCCGCCGCTGTATTGGCGTAACTGCCACCAAAGGTGATCTTTGCATCACGGTTTAATGTGAGGTTGTTCATCGCAGAAAGAACGACTGTTTCTCCCACATTGATGTTGACGGTTTGTGAGGTAGCCCGTCGTGGGACGATAGGTGATTTCAGCGTAGCAACCGCGGTAGGAGTGCTTTCCCAGCCCTGTAACACGGAGGTATCGACGGTGTAGCTCAGTAGCATTTTGTTATTGTCGAGCAGGCGAGGGAGCAGCTGCATAAAGATGCCTGTTGTGACCTGCTTTTGATCGACCGTCACTTGGGTAGAGCCTGAGCCCTGAGCTGATGACGAGCCAACTGAATCGACATAACTTTGTGTTGTGGCCATCGTAAATGGCACTGGGCTGTTATTGATCGTAGTGGCCGTCATGGTCGATTTAACCTCGACGTTTGCAACTTGCTTCAGTGCGTTTATGACCACTGAAGAACCGGCCCAAGGGCTATCTGATCCCGGAGTGACAACGCCATTGGAAGAGACTGGAGCCATGATTGCACCAGAAAGTGAGCCGACTGATGTGGAGTTCAGGCCGCTTGGTGATTTGAGTTTGAATGAATTAAATCCATCGTTATAAATGGCATCCAGACTCAGGCCCAACTCGACGCCATCGCGAGCGGTTACGTTAATTAAATCAATTCGGAAATAAACAGTTCGTGAAATACGACGGTTTTGTTCAGATAGGACTTGAGCGATTTGACGATGAACAACAGGGGTATCTGTGACCGTAACAGTGCCCACCGCCTCGTTCATACTGACGCGGCCGCCAGCAGTCAGGTAAGCCTTAATTTCAGAGTTTAATGCGCCCCAAAAATCGAGCTTGGCGCTACTTTTTTGCTGAACATTAATGACGCTATTACCGCCGCTTCCGCCTTTCGCAGAGGATGTGGCCACATTCCCGCTTGAGTTAAATTCTGACTGGACCTCTTTAATACCAGCCAGCGATTTAACTTCATAAGTCGTCGTTTTATATCGGAAAAACTGCAGCCGATTATCTTTGAATTCCCAGGCAATCCCCAGCCTCGCCGTTGCTGAGTCCAGGAAACCAGCAAGGGAGCCTTTCCAATCCAAGGTGATATTGGCTTCTAAGTCACTGGCCGTATTTGCGGCGGAGATACCTGTATCTTTTCCGTCCCCATTGGGAAGCGTACTGTTTTTGACATAAACATCAGGAGAAATCTCCGTCACAATGCCGGTTGCGCTATGAATAATTTCTGCAGCTGTGGTGAGGTTAATTCTCCCTTCAGACACTAGCCTGACCGGGTGTTGAAATGGCTTTGCAAATACGGCTGGAAGCGATGCCTCTCGTGACAATGGAACAGTCCGGCTGCCAAGATAAGAGCCATTTACCCGTTCAACAGTAGGGCGACTGTTTAGCGTCTCCCTAGCTATTAATGCTGATTTTGCCTGCTCAATTTGTTTTGAGCTTTCGACGCGCTTTTGCTCAACATTCATTGTTGAGCATGCAGTAAGAGAAAGGGCGACAAGGGCAGAAATAGTTGATTTTTTAAACATGAGCTTTGGGGCCTATGGCAATTAATTAGCGGCAGAGAAAACGCGAATGGCTTTGTTTTCTGCGTAAAGGCGGACTCGGATTTTTTGCTGGGGATTGATCGCGTCCATGAACTGGGTAATGACGCTTTCAAACTCACCGCAAAATTCAGCATTACCATCGAGGGCAACATCTGTTGGGTATTCCCAGATGGGTTCTTGCCAGCCCGCCTGACGTGACCAATTTGATATAACCGTGCTTGCTAGCCGGTCTGTTTGACCCACTTTCCAACATTCAGCAGGTTTATCTGCTGCAGATTTTCTGGGAGCTGCCTTCGATGAAACTTGCAGGATGAGGGCTTCTTTTGCCGCCAAAAGATCAACATTTGCCTGCAACTCCTGTGCCTCAATTCCGGCTTTCTTGG
Source organism: Iodobacter violaceini (assembly GCF_011601265.1). GTDB lineage: Bacteria > Pseudomonadota > Gammaproteobacteria > Burkholderiales > Chitinibacteraceae > Iodobacter > Iodobacter violaceini. The sequence goes on along the minus strand of NZ_JAAOLX010000005.1, from coordinate 273,606 downwards.
CCCGTATTTCAGCTAATTGCGAGTCAATTTTTGCGAGCATCATTTCAGGTGATTGCGTTCCGACCACCTGATTTGAAGGTTGCGAGGTAATTGCTGTTTTTTGTGTTGCTGTGTTTGTACTGGCCAGCGCCCGGATATTTACGCGTGTACCGGAGTAACGAACCGTGGACTGTTCTCCACCAGTGGTTTGAACCTCATAGGCGGGGTAGACACCATCCACAACCAGATACGGCTTCATTAGTTGAGCTGTGAGCGGAACAGTTTTACCTTCGCTATCAACTGTTGCGATCGTTATTTGAGAGGGGTCGCGAAATTGAAAAAATGTTTTCCCCCCGTCATTGAAAACCTGGCTAGGTTTTGCAAAGCGCGAGCCATTAACGCTGTAATTAAATTCGTAGTTACTAATATCTGCAGCCGTCGCCATGCTTGCAAACAGAATGGCCATGATGCTGGCCGCGAATGTCGCCTTTTTCACTAAATGCTCCCTTCGGACCTAGCCGAACGATAATGAGTTATAAATTTGTTGAAATAAGGCTGGTTTTTATTCGGATTTTTGCTGTGGTAGCGCCGAATGGCCTCATTCATGTTTCCGGTACTTCGGTAGTTTTCTCGCAAAATCTGTGCTGCAACTGAAACATTTGTTGAGGGTTGTAATGCTCTCCAAGTTGAGTTGCCAAAGCGCTGTTTGTGATAGGCCCAGTGCACCTGCATCGTTCCGATATCAAAGTTTTCGTTTCCGTTTTTTATGAGTGATTCAGCCGCCCGGAATGCATCCTCTCTACTGCGGAAATACCTGGCCTTACCATTTGCATTGAGTGTCCAAGGCCATGGCCGCCCATTGATACCGGATTCGTTTTGGGCTAGTGCAAACAAGACCGCTGGCTCTATGCCTGCCCGCCTGGCTGTGGCTTCAAATGGGGTCAGCTTTCCTACGCAGGCTGTACCCCATATGCCTTTTCGTTCTGCCACTGCATCATCTTCAAAACTGGCGTATCGATTATCACTGGCTCCAATCAATCCGTTTTTAACCAGCATTTCCCCAACATTGATTGCCCCTGTTTGATTCGTGGCCCAAATGTCGTAACCGCCATTGGCTTTAATTAGCTTTAATTCGTTTTTATCGGCCATTGCTTGCAAATAACTCACGGTGTTTTGATCATTGCAAAGCAGGCGACGAACATTAGCGATCTCAATATTCCCGCCTGAAACGGCAATTTGCAGTGGCGCTGCAAATGCAAAAACAGGGAATAAAAGGGCCGTAGCGAGTAACTGGTAATGCATAATTAAGATTTTCTAAAAACGCTATTGGGAACTACGATGTCTCTCTTAATCTGAATTAGAAATGTTTCACCCGCAGGAACTGCGATGGTAGGGGCCATCTTGGTGTACCTATCCATGCTGCGCTTTGCTACATCGCCTAATGTTGCTCCTGCGCTATTCATTACTATTTGGCTATTGCTGCTTGAGCCATTCCCATTGCTGTTTTTATTTGAAATAACATCTGTGCCAACCTGAATTAACGAGATCGCAAATGCCGCTCTAAACTGAGTCCAGAAATGGTCATCTACATCGCCTGTTAAGCCGCCAACACCCTCAGCATCAGCAGCCGTCATGCCGCCAAGACGAATATCTGCACCGTTAGGAAAAATGATTCGTTCAAATGCCACGGCTACGCGAGTACTTGCCTGATCAATATTGGCATTGCAGATACCCACTACCCGTGATCCAGCGGGAATGAGAACGCGTTGATTGCGCACGGTGTCGTAAACATCTCGTGTTATATGGGCAGTAATTGAGGTTGGTTGCTGGCAGTCAATACGTTGTCGTGTCACTGCCCGGACGATGGATCCTTGGTAAATAGTGTTAGGATCACCCGGACCCTCAGCAACAATGGCCCCTTTGCGGCTGCTTTTGTTCGCATGTTCAACGAATTGAGCAAGGTTTTCATTGTTACCGCCTTCTACTTTGCTTTCGCCAGCCCCCGCACCTTTTTGTAGAAGTGCTAACCGATCATTCAGCGCACTATTTTGAATGGCACCGCCAGCTGGGGTTGTTGCCGCCTGTTGTTGCTTAAGCAATTTAATTTTTAGCTCAGTATCCGAAAGAGTATCTGCATCACCACCTGAGGCTGACGATTTAGCCGCAATTGAAATTAATGGTGATTTCCGTAAATCAACCTGAACTTGTTGTTTTTTCTTCTCGTATTCAGCAGCATCTTCTGTGCCTGAAACTAGACCGAGAGAGCTACCCCCTCCTTTGGTTGGGATGCTGCCCGTCGCGTCAAACTCACCATTTGCTGCATATGGAGAAGGTGATCTTCGTTCTGCGCTCACGCCGCTCGCATTGGGGGTGTTTGCGGCTGCTAATAGCTCATCTAAGGTCTGTTTCTTCTCTATCTTCTGTTCTTCCGCCTTCAGCTGAAGATTGGGGCGAACGTTGTCCTTCGCTTCGGCCTTGCGTGCGGCAACGCGTTTTTCTTTTTCAACTTGAGACAGGCTTTTACTATTTCCGTGAAAAATTTCTATGGCGAGAACAACGAATAGGCCACCTAAAATTAAGCCGATAATGATGTGGGGGATTTTTCGTGAAATTTTCCCCTCCATGAGGCTTTTTTCATCAAGATCATTTTGGATGTTAGCGGACATTACCGGCTCCTCATCCGTGGAGCTACGCGTCTTGACTCGCCACGTTCTCCTCGTTCAATTTTGACTTCCTGTGAGCCGAGTTTGAGCAGTGCGCGTTCAACCAAGCGATTTAAAACGTAATAGTCAGCTCGCTGCGTGTAATCGACGAGCACGGCCCGATCATCGCTATCGACCATAAACATGGCAGGCAGCTCTTGCATGCGTGGTGAAAATTTAATCCAAGTTGATTTGCCATCATCAAAAATTTGTGAAGGCTTGAAATCTGCATCGCCATTAACGTCGTAATTAAAATTCAACGTCTCAATATCGATATTGCGCTCGACGATGGGTTGCTCAATTCGGCTTGATTCCAGCTCATTTGCCTGAGTTTTTGCCGCAGAGACTTGTCGCTGGTAGGCGATCAGTTCTGGGTAATTCCAGCTAACACGCTGAAACCATGTTTGAGAATCCTCTACTGATTTCAAATGCAGCTGATAGGTGCGTTTGCTCGTTACGAGTTGGCCTGATGTACTTAGACCAGCCTTTGTTGGCTTCAAAAAAACTTGTGTGTCTGTATTGGCGGGGATCCACTGTACCGTGTCGCCTAGAATTAACATTTCGAGTGTTTCATCTGGGCTAAGTTGAATGTTGGTAACGCGGTTTGGAGCAGAAATCACGGTATAGCTATTATTTTTATCGAACTGATACACAATCAGCCGAGGATCCGCTGAGAAGCTATTTGGTTTTGCTTCCGCATAGGCGTAACTAGCAGTAAGCAGTGGAAGGGTCGCAATGGCGGTGGCCAGTAAAAATTTTTTCATTGAGTTATGTCTCTGGGTCATCAACAAATTCAAAATGGGTAATGAACATGCCAATTGCATTGTCGAAAATTTCTTTCTTTGTTTTCGGCGCTTCAATTTCATAATGAGCAGTCAATAGCCAGTGATTTACAATCGGCTGATTGCGACTGTCCCTGATTCGCGTAGCAAATCGAACGAATGCTATTTTTTCACTTTTATGAAAAAACACATTTACGTCCTCAACTTCTCTTGTTAGGTTTGGCAATGTTTTTAGAATTTCAGCAATTTTTTGTTTTTTAAGAAAATCTTGAAACTCATCAATTGCCTTACCTCTGACTTTTTTGTATGCGCGAGGTAGGTATTCGGCCTCGCTCAAAACGGGATCAATGGTCATTGCATCCGTTACCCACGCATTCATCAGGTGGATTTTTTCGTTCTCTCCAGGTACATACTTCTGTGCGCTAACCTCGCTAACGGAAACGGTCCCTTTTTTAGAATCAACATTGGCTACATAAAGCTCAGTCGTTTTGAGCGGTGTTAGCCCATTCAGCGCCAGCGCCATTGTTGTAACAATTAACCCTGAAATGCATAAGCCAATAAACTGTCTGCGATTCGTCGTTTTTAGATTTGCAATCAAATCGAGTGTTGGATTCGTCGAATGATCTTTTTCTACTGGATCTGGATGATTGCGAAACGCTATTTCATCATCTGTTTTGGGTTTTTTAAACATGGCGCTTAGAAGGCTTATGGATGGCGTTAGCATGTCATATTTTTAGAATGAAGACGTTTGATAAGTCAGCAGATTTTGGTAGTACTTAGGCATCCAAAACCTAAAGAAAATGGAGTATTTAGATGAAAAAAAACCACTCAAAGAGTGGTTTTTTTGGTTATTAATTTCTGAAATAGGATTTATAAAAAAACATACTTAAAGCACTCCATTTAGACCTAGGGAGCCTCTGCACAAATACTTTTCTCGCGCAATCACCCGTTGTAAGTAATTGATTTCATTGCGAGCCAATCTGGGTTTTTTGATTCGTGCAGAGGTTCCCTGGGAAAATTCCTCATATGGAGCTGCTAGTTCTCAAATAAGCATAAAGGCAACTCCTACATAGTGTAGTACGCAAATCGCACAGTAATCTCTCGCAAGCAAGCCACAGGTTTGAGCCAACTGAAGTGTTTTTGTGCTCACTATTTGAAGGTATAGAACGGATGTTCTGTTATTGTGCTTCACACTGTAGCAAAAACATGAGAAAATATATTTATTCCGTTTTTTACTATTACAAATAGCATGATAATCAATGAGTTACGAAAATGATGGACGATCTAAATGACATTCAGTTGGATTTAGCCCAGTTGATTAGGCTTGCACTTGCCGAGCAAACTGAAGATGTGCGCCTCTTCGTTGCGCGGCTGGTGCGAAAATATCGCAATACTTATCCTGAATTAGCGGAGCAGATGGATTTATATCTACGAGCAAAGACGCCTCGCTCAAGCCCACCAATGCGTAAGGTGATGCAAAAAGCCGTGTCAACACAGGATCTTCCTGTTGATGATGAATCTAGATTGTCGCTGCTTAAAGTCTTTAAGGATGAAACCAATCGAGAGCAACCATTACTCTCACTCGACCTTGAAGAAAAATTGAGTCAATTGATCCAAGAGCGGCATCAAGTGGAGCGTTTAGCATCATTGGGGCTAAATCCAACAAGGTCTGCAATCTTTGTAGGCCCACCAGGTGTGGGTAAAACATTAACTGCGCGTTGGTTGGCCTCACAATTGGGTGTGCCGTTGTATATTTTGGATCTCACTGCCGTTATGAGTAGCTTGCTTGGGCGCAGTGGAAATAATCTGCGAGCTGCTCTGGATTTTGCAAAACGAACTCCGTGCGTATTGTTATTGGACGAAATTGACGCTATCGCGAAGCGTCGTAGCGACGATACAGATATTGGTGAATTAAAACGTCTAGTTACTGTTATTTTGCAGGAGGTCGATGAATGGCCTGCAACTGGTTTACTTCTGGCCGCGACCAATCATGCGGAGTTGATTGATCCCGCATTATGGCGGCGCTTTGATCTGGTTATTAACTTTAAGACACCAGAAATGCAAGCAGTTAAGCAGGCAATTAAACGTTTTCTGGGGCAGGACTTTGCGATGTTTGCCCGTTGGATCGATATCCTGACCTTTGTTTTTAATGGTGAATCATTCAGTGATATAGAACGGGATCTTCAGCGTTTCAGGCGCGCTATCGCGCTTGGTACAGCCTCTGACGCAGATTTAATTGAAGAGTTTGTTAAATCACGCGCACTAATCCTAGAGCGCCAAGAGCGGATTGATTTAGCGGTGTTGCTGGCAAAGCAGACTCGGCTTTCACAGCATGCTATTTCGGATATCACGGGGGTGAGCCGCGATACGATTCGAAAGTATACAACTGAGCAAACCTTAACTAACAAGCAGTCATCGAAAAGGAAGCCTGACGCATGAGTCTAACTAATTTTCTGATAGGACGCGGCGAATTACTGACCCACGATATTAAAGGTCCAAAGCGGATGCCTGGTAAAGCAGAGGTTTATACTCTTGCGCAAGCCGTGCAACGATTGACGCCTCAATTCTCAGCTACTGCTTCTTTGCTCGATGAACTACCGCAACAGGCTTGCCCTAGTGATTTTGGTGTTGCTCGACTAATGATGAATCCAAGCTACATTGCTCGATCATTTTTTCCTGCATCAATGCTGCGCACTGTTGGTTTAGAGTCCGTTGGTAGCCGTACAGTTAAGGTGACCCCTGGTGGGTGGACTAAAAAAGGGATACCTCAGGAATGCACAACGACCGAACTATTTGTTGCGGGTAAGCGACAAGCTTTTCGCCATCTTCAGGACTGGGTTTTGCAAATCGAATCAGAATCTGATGAGGCATTGGATCTGGCTCGCATAGAACAGTTTTCAGCTTTTACGCCACAACAACGACTCATTAACTGTGGTGGCGGGAAGGGAGCTTTCTTTGAAGTTGGCCTTCATTTACTGCCCGATGGAAATCGACTATTTATTCAGCAAGCATTTGTGAAATATGCGAAGGAATTAAGCGTTAAAGTTTATGGCGATCTTGGTTTTACTGCTGGCAGCCTGTGGTTTGTGCCTGTTGAGGGTAAACGAGACGAAATAGAAAAGCTCGCAGAGTTTGTATTTGTGCGTGTTATTCGGCCTGTTCCTAAACTACGTGGCATGCGGCCCGTTCGACGGACTGGCGAAGTTTCGGTTACGTGTAATCTACCCAAAGAACAACCGCTTTCGTCTGAGCCTAAGGTTGCGATACTTGATGGTGGTTTGCCGAAACAACATGCGATTGGTCCTTGGCTGCGTTCATATCGTGTTCTTGATGAAGATGCTCAAGATGACCCCGCAGGTTTAGAGCATGGTCTAGCTGTCAGTTCCGCATTTTTATTTGGCCCGATAGAACCGAATGGCACTGCAGCGCGACCATTTGCATATGTAGATCATCTGAGAGTTCTTGATAAGGATGCTGATTCAGAAGATCCATTGGAACTTTACCGAACTTTAGGTTTTGTTGAGCAGGTCTTGCTTTCACGGCAGTACCAGTTCATCAACCTTAGTCTTGGGCCTGACTTACCTATTGAAGATACAGATGTGCATGCTTGGACATCAGTTATTGATGATTTACTGAGCGATGGCGATACGTTAATGACGGTAGCCATTGGTAACAATGGTCATTTGGATCGTGCTTCTGGTAATGCACGGGTACAAGTTCCTTCAGATTGTGTTAATGCCTTGGCGGTAGGGGCGGCTAATAATACTGATGCTAACTGGGCTCGAGCGCCATACAGTGCTGTCGGACCAGGTAGAAGTCCTGGTGTCGTTAAGCCGGATCTAATGGCCTTTGGTGGTGATGCGAGTAAGTATTTTCACGTGCTTTCGCCGGGAAAGAAAGCAACGCTTTCTCCTCAACTTGGCACTAGTTTTGCATCCCCATACCTTTTGCGCAGCGCAGTCGGAATTCGTGCCATTTTGGGTTCAGAATTATCGCCCCTTGCTATCAAGGCTCTACTTGTTCATGCTGCAGACGCACAGGAACACGACAAATTAGAAGTGGGTTGGGGTAAGGTGCCAGAAGATTTGATGACTATTATCACTTGCCCTTCCGGGGTCGCTCGGATTGTTTATCAAGGTGAGTTAAAGCCTGGCAAATACCTACGAGCATCGCTGCCGCTACCAGAGGGTGGGTTGAACGGCAATATTCGTCTAAAAGCAACTTTTTGTTATGCGTCACCAACTGATCCTCAAGATGCAGCGGCTTATACGCGAGCTGGATTAGAGACGGTATTTCGCCCCAATGATGAGAAAATTAAAGAGGGTAAGGCTAACGCTGACACCAAAGGCTTCTTTGATATGAAGCAATATGCGACTGAAGAAGAGCGTCGTTCAGATATGGGGAAGTGGGAGACAGTACTGCATGGTTCGAAGAGCATGCGTGGAAGTAGCCTGAAAAATCCAGTTTTCGATATTCATTACAATGCACGGGAATCAGGACACAAAGCCAATGGCGCAGAGAAAATCCGCTATGCATTGATCATTACTGTGGAGGCCCCCAAGCATGCTGAACTTTACAATGAGATTTTGCGTGCTTATGCACAAACATTAGTGCCAATTCAGCCGCAAGTATCTCTGCCGATACGTGTTTAGTCGTAGTTGCTGGTCTTAAAAATGCAATTGTGTATTTTTAATGTAAGCGTCCAGCCTTCTCATCTAAATGCCTCTTTTTTTCGTCATGCTGAGGTTTTTATCAAGCAGGAGAATTTATGGGGGATTTACAGAAGCGGTGCAAGGTATGCCTTTTGGAGTCGTGCCAGTAATCGCATTAAACTTCTGTGCTGTGCTGTGCTGTGCTGTGCTGTGCTGTGTTGGTGCGGGCGTGGTTGGCACCGCGACGATTGCATCAAGGCCGGTTTATTTGGCCGCGTAGCGATCGTGAGCTTTTACCTCGGATGCGCATGAATGGCAGTGGCTCACCACCGGCTTGGACTGGCAGTATTTGTTGGCAAAACCCTCTGGATTTTTGTGTGGGTAAATAGGGTAAAACTTAATAAAAATGAGCCTCCATTCATAAAATGAAGGAGGCTCATGTGATTTAGATTGAAATGCCATTCCGCGAAAATGACTCGACGGCTTCAGGTTTCATCCATTTAATAAAGTTTTTTAATGGCTTCCAAGCAGGAATAAACCAGCGCCATTGCGCTCCAATTTTTTCTGCTTGAGCACCAAATGCTTTTGCTTGCTCTTTATCTACGTATGGGACATCAATGTAGGTTTTGTAAGCGACGCCGGAGACAAGCGAGTTTTGTAAATGTCGTTTGTGTTCTGAGGCAAGAAATTGTGTAGCCGCCTGACCATGGCCATTTTTACGCATGGTACTGGCATAGGCATTGGATTGATTATGACTGCGCATTTTAAAAGCTCCGTGGTGAGCGGAGCCCCACCAAGCGGGGGGGCCCGCTTGGGTGAAAAATGTTGTTTCCTGAATGAAAGGCTGCATAAAAGGCACAAAAAAATGACGCCACTTGGCGTCACCATTTCATGATTTTTATGTGGTTAATTAATAAAAATTGAATATCTGATTTGCCGTGCAATATTCTTGCAAGACATAAACCAAAATATCTTAAGATTTGATAATAAAAAAGGACGCTATGCGGCGTCCTTTTTTAAGGTAAAGCTTGTGTGGAGTACATCAATTTCGTTTGAATACGAATGGGTTAAGCCTAAAAGGGCTAATGGTACTGCGTTTTAGCTCACGTTCAGTTCGCGTGTCATTACGATAAAAGCTGATGAATCTTGATTATTCAATAGGATTTGCAAAGTGTCCAGTATTTTATATCGAAATTTATCATTGCAAATGAAGAAGCTTAAGGCACTGCCTGTTAATTACTACGTTAACTTTACGTAGTAATTAACAGGAATCCCTTCTTTAGTGATTATTGATATACGTAGTAATGACGTAGTATTTTATAAGGTAGGGCGCTGTGCCGATAGTTATGCATTGAAAAACGGATGTGCTACATGCGAGAGGATATTCTAAGGAACGTTTAAATTTTCCTGGAGTTTCATCTGCAAGTTGTTTAATGAAAATGTCGTATATGGATAAGACGCATTATATTTTATTTAGGAATTGAGCGATTTAGCCAAAGGAAAGGAGAGGGCAGGTGAAAGACAATCGATATAGATATAAAAACCAGCTTAGGTAGGTGCATTGTTCTGCTACCAGAGCTGGTTTTCAGTAGTTAAAAATTAGCCCTACTGTATCCGGGAGAAATTGATAGTTAGAGATTAATTGGGGAGCCGACTTTGGGCATGGAAAGGCCTGCTTCTGAAATAAACCGACTAGGCTTATTTAGTGATGTTGCGGAAATAACAAGCCTATTCTGAGCTCGTGTCATTGCGACGTACATGAGTCGTCGCTCTTCGCTTTCTGGAGATCTTTCGCTAGGGATAACTTCTTCTTCTGCTCGAATGATCCAGACATTGGGAAACTCTAACCCTTTGCTTGCATGCATTGTGAAAAGTCCGACTCCTTCAATATCTTCTTCTTGTTTTCGCTGAACGAGGGCGATCCGCTGTGATATTGAACCTTTCAAGCGCTGTAGCACCGAGATTGCTCGAGCGAGTATTTCTTTATCCCAAGTACTGGCTGCAGGCATTAGAAATTCAGATACCCCAATAAGCAGTAATTCTTCCCGCTTGTTTTTGGCTAGATTTTGCCAATCGAGAAACTTAATGGCCAGATTATTTATTGTCTTCTTCGTTGAGGCACTTATGGCATCACCATCTGGATAGCTGGCACCAACGTAGCTAACCTGGCCATGCTGATGTAGTTGAGATAGCTCATGCTCAGGAACCCCCATCCAGTGAAGTAGAGAGTCATATCCTCCGTTAGATTGCCGTGAAATACTTTGCAATAGATCTAGTAAAACTTGCGTTGCAAGCTTGGACCAAACGCCACTCCCGCCGTGGCGTGTATAAGGGATCTGGCGGGCAGTAAGCTCTAACTCAATAACATCAAGCGCCATATTTGTTCGAGCCAAGACGGCCCATTCAGAAGGGGCTTGGGTGGCTGCATTTGCTAAAGCTTCAGCCTCATCTTGATCTGTCGAAAACCGATTGCATGCAATACGTCCGCCTCTTCCCCTTGCCGGGTCAAGAGCCTTTAGCATCCTGTCCTGGTTAAGATTAATGAGGCAAGCCGATGGGAATACGATCTCTCTATAAGACCGATAATTTATACCAAGTGTGACAACTTCAGCTTGAAACTCGTTAACGAAGCGCTCCATACCTTGAAACCCCAGAGCATTGCGCCAGCCGTAGATGCACTGGTCATCATCCCCGACAACCGTGATAGAACGGCTAGGGTTTCTATGCAGTTTTAACCATTCGAATTGAACGTGATCAGTATCCTGAAATTCGTCAACAAAAATCCATTTATGCCCAAATGGCCGGAGTCGGCCTGCTTTCATTTCAGCCACGGCATCTAAAATGAGGTCGTGCATATCATGCTTGCCATCACGTCGCAGCAACTCTTGGTAAGCTTCAAACAAATCATTTATGGCAGCATCCGTTGGGGCAGTAATGCTGCATTTAGCAGCATCAATTTTTTGCAGAGCATCATCGGCCTTGCCTTCAAAATCGGCTTGTTTCATTGCCCTTTTGACTAATGCTATTAATTTACTGCCAGTTACCAAATTAAATTTCTTATTAAGCCCCTTTTCAAGTTGTTGTTTGCATACTGAGTGAAATGTGCCAACAGATATGCGTGATGAAAGAGGGCCGATTTTTTTATTAATCCGCTCTTTGATTTCGCCTGCTGCCTTCTTTGTGAAAGTAACGATGAGAATGCGATCATCATGATCTGGGCTAATTAAGTGTGCTGCCTTTTCAATTAGCGTTCGTGTTTTTCCTGACCCAGGGCATGCAAAAACCGCCAAATTACCTGATGAATGAATAGCTTGTTCTTGGTTGATATTTAGCATGATGAGTTTGGTCGCTATAATAAAACTAAGAAGCGCTGAGCAGCCAATATAATTGGCTGCTCTTTAGCCACTGGTGAAGTGAAGTTCAAAACAATAAGTAAATCTGTGTTAATTTCTTAATGACTAAACCGAATTTCTGAATAAACGCCTGACTGAGAATCAGCATTAGTTTCGGTATAGCTAAAACTCCTTAATATAAGAGTTCCTTCAGCGGCTATGCCTAAGTATTCTCGAATTGATTTATTTTTTTGATTCGAAAAATGATTAATGAAGCCTCTAGGCTGATGGCCAAGAAATATGGTTATGCCAGTAAAAGTCATATATAAAACTAACCAGCTATAGCACAGATTCGCAAAGTGACTATAAGGTTGGAATGCTAAAGATTCCTTACTAAAATTGGAGAATATGTTTAGCAAAGTATCCGGTTCAAATATAGCGAATATGAATAACATCCAAAAAATAGCGACAGGTATAGTAAAAATAAAATCGTTAATTTTTAATAACCAAACCCAAAGAGCATTTAAAAATTGAGCAATATATATCTTTTTGTCAGTTGAGGTTTTTAAACAAATATAGGCATATTTTTCATCACTAATTTCACCAATTTTTACGTTGTTGAGGGCTACGTCCCATGAAACAGGGGAGCTAGTTTCAATACGTTTTCTTAAATTAGAAATTCGTGTTTTTATTGCGTTATTGAGTATTAACCCTCCAGATGAAAATAATAATAAATAACTTAACCATACGGTGAGATGGCTTAGGCTGAGGCCGATATATAAACCATAGGGAAGGGTTAGGATGCCTAAAATACTGCAGGCCTTAATATAAGAATAATTATATTTAAATATTTCTACAATATTTTTTAGGTTCATGATCGCTAACACTCTATGTTATCAACAGGATTTTTTTAAAGATTGAAGTGATTGTTCAATAAGTTATGAACAATCACTTTCGTTTAAATTAGGCTTCGCTTAATTCCAAATCTGGTTCGGCATTTTTTTGCGGATCAAGATCCGCAGCAATGTCTAATAGCTCTTTATTATGTTTTTGCTGAGCAGTGTACTTCTGCTGTACGCTTATTGCTTGCTTCCGAATATCAATGGATAACTTTCTTAATTTTATTTTTGTTTTATAAAATGACTGGTTATACTCTTTTTGAGTTTTAAAACGATTCAACATTAAGACATTTAAATCAAAAAGATACTCTTCGATTCGCCATAACAACCGAAGGTAAGCTGTGGCCATCGGGCTGGTGATGATCACTTCTTCTGAATCTTCGCTTGGATACGAAACTTCAATTAGCCGGTCGGCTTTTGACACGCTGTCTACCTGCTTGCTACGAAGAGTTTCGAGGAGCTTTTTGATAGGGGCGTGTAGGTTGGTAATTTCAATTTCAAACTCATCAATCCAGCCATTGATGATGGATACGACCAGTTCGATATCTTTTGCCGGTAAAATAGCCGGGCCATATGTTCCAATGAAAAAAACATTTTTGGAGTTTACGTAGAATGTTTGGTTGAATAAGTGTTGGAGAGGCTGACTGGGCAAATCTCTTTGCATGCGGCCAACAGCGCCTTTGATTCGGCTTAACCAATTTTCACGAATAGTCGTGTTTGTTTCGGCAAGTCGTTCTGCTCTTACCTTCCCCTGTCTTCGGCGCTCCAGCGCCCTTACTTCCTTCTGCTGTGCTCGGCTCATCACCGTAGCGGCATTGTTTTCAGGTGTGGTGGCATCTGCAGCTGTGCTTACCGGGCTCGCATTAGATTCTTCGATTAGCTGGTTTTCTGCTGAAAGAGGAGCATCTTCAGTGCCTAATTCTGGATTTAAGTTTTCATTCGAGTTCATTTCAGTCTCCTTGGGTTGAGCTATTGGTTATGTTTACTAAATTAGAGCTTTACGCTCTTTAATACGTTTTTTGCCAGGCCTGCGCCTGGAAGAGAGCCTTTTGCTCCTTTTGTTGCACCGCTTAATAAACCGGATGCAATGTCAGGTATTTGCATGCAAAGGAATAAAACCGTAAGTGCTAGCAGTACAGCGGTCATGGATGCTTGAATTGGCAATGCATCACCATTCGTGATGTTTATTTCCAAATGAGATTGCATTGAAATTAATACGTTTGCTGTTATTGTAATAACAACAATAGCAACTAATTTTAGGAATCCTGCTCCAATAGTATATTTAAACCAACCATCAAATATAAAACTGACACGTTCATGAATAATTGATGGAATCATTAATGGACCGAATGCCAGTGAAATTCCTAGCAATAAGGATCCTAATGTCCAATACCACATCACAACAATTGCGGAGAGCATAAGTAATATCGATGCAATGGTTATATACAATAACCCAACAAGTCCTTCCTGCATGTGAGCAGCAGCAACACCTGGAATGAGTGATTTCCATGAAAGAAGGCTGTTTTTGGTGTTATCAAGTAGCTGCACATATAGTTTTCCAGATGTTGATGTTAATAAATTAACAATAGATTCCATTGCTGCATCGCCACTTTGCCCCCCGGTCGCGGCAAGTTGCAGGCCGTTAAATATGGAAGTGATACTATCAATTACAGCGGACTGATAATTCATAATGAGTGATAAAACAACGCATGCCTGTATTACAGTGACAATCAACTCAACAAATGCATCCATCCCACCACCCAATGCAATTTCAAGGGCATTAAATACGATCACAGAAAATAAAAGGATGGCCAAAAATTCTTGTCCATTTAAAATAAATACAGTAGAGAATTTCTCTGATTCACTGATAATTGAAAGGCTTAATTGCTTAAGTATCGCAGCGTAATCCATTGCACCAGTTGTCATAAAAACACTCTTTTTATAAAAATATATAGTTGCAATAAAATAATAAGCGTTCCAAAAACAACAAGGTTTTTATGCCTTGTGAATATGGAGTAAAAAATATAAGCAAGCTTGAAATTTTTACTTTTTACTTCATGAACAGATAGAGCAAGTGTTCTTTCGTTTTTATCTTTAATGTTTGCTAATATTTTTATTTCTTCAAATTCAGAGCTACTTATTTTAAAGCGACGAATCATAAATTTTTTAATCACGACTAACTCCAAGAATTGGTCATGCTACAATTTGAAAGATTTTTTTATTTTTTCACGCTCTTCATTGTTTTTCTTTATTCTTAGCTCTCTCATCATATTGTCACGTTCTTCATTGCTTATTTCATTGATTGCTTTTTCATTACTCAACGAATTAGCTTTAATTACACTGGATTTTACGTCCATCATAATGGACGCTAACATATGGCTTTGTTGTGCTAGGACTTTAAATCCTTTTAAGTTCCCATCAATTCCTTCTATTTGAGAACGTGACTCTTGTAGACCTTGGGCTTCTTCCGCTACACGGCCTAAAGAGATCATGTCTTCATCAAGAGATTTTTTGTATTCTCCACCTCGGACCTTTGCAAGATTTATCTCAGCTCGCATATATTCTTCAGGATTTAAATTCAAGTTTTTCATTTCTTCAATACGTCGTGTATACACGGTTCTTACATCTTCAACAGAGCGTTTGAAAGATTGAATATGATCACGCAATTCCCTGATTTTTTCGGCTGTTCTAATATAGGGTTGTAATTGCTTCTGGATCACATCTCTTGGCACATTCGCCATGTTTTTTATTCGTTCAATTTGTTGCTCTAACTGTAGTGCGTATTCTTTTGCTTGAACGGCCACTAATTCTGCTTGAGATAAGTTTGACGTCACAAGCTCGAAATTGTTTAGCCATTGCGTGAATTCCAGCGCATAAGCATATGCGTAGCAAGCATTACTAATGCTTGATGCCAGTAAAAAAGCAATAATATATTTACGCATATTCACTTTCCTCTTCTTCAATACTCACATGAGAAACTTCATCAATATAACGCTCTTGCCAATTTTCATTGGTTGGCTTGCCGTTATTCCAGTGTTTATTAAATATACTAATTGCTTTTAAATCAGACCGGCAGCAGGCCAAAACGCGAGGAGGTAATGGCAGTAATATTTTTCGTGTAATATCACCTTGAATTACAATATATTCTAGTTTAGGAATGGCAGACCTGATCATTTCGATTTGTTTGTCATTCAGTAAAAATACCCCTTTGTATAGATTCAAATGGGATTCAATATTTTTATTTGGTAAGAATATTCTTGTAGGAATATTATCTATAATTCCTTCAAATGCAGCTGATTTCGCCAACTCGCCGAGTGATTGGGTTGTGATGATGACATGCCCTAATTTCTTGGCTATATCGCGTAGCCAAACGTCAAATTCCGCAGTGAATTCAGGATTAGAAAGTAGGTAATGACCTTCTTCAACATAGATAGTTGTCGGGTAAATAACGCTTCTTCGAGTGGATTTTATATCGCGCTCAATTCGATAAAATACATAGCTCATTACTGGCTTACGTGATCTTTCATCTTTAAGGAGTTCGCCCATTTCCATGCACGTAATATTGGCAAACTCAAATGAATCATCCATATGATCAAATACATAGGCTAATGGCCCATCTCCAACCCAAGGGGCCAGCTCAGCTTGTAAATGATATGGGAGAAAATGCCATAGAGCGTGTAGACGCCAAGAGTCTTTACCTGATCCCTTTAAATGACGCATTGACGAGTTGATTTCCATTTCATCATCAGCTTGAAGCGAGTAGCCTCGTGCACAAATGAGCTTTTCTATCCAACTGGATAGAAATGGCCAGGCATCAGGATCATCCAGCATAAGCAAAGGATTTAAGTGGTTTTGGCTGCCAGGTTGAAAGTCAATATGTTTGCCTCCCTGTAGGATTGTAGGGATCCAGCAGCTATACGATTTATCAAAGATAATTAAACGGCCATGGTATTTTGCAAATTGAGACAGTAAAAAATTAAGTAGCGTTGATTTACCTGTGCGAGATGGACCAATCACCATCGCATTGCCTAAATCTGCGAGATGAAAATTGAACCTGTATGGGACTCCATATTCGGTCGGTAGCTCTGCAAGGGCAGGGCAATGCTTGTCCATGCTTTCGGAAAAATAGTCATTCTTGGCAGAGCCAGGATTGACTGTTTTGAATGGAGCAAAGTCAGAGAATGCTGAAATAGGGCGATAAAGCCAGCGTTGCACTTGACGCCATTGGCCGGGGATGGACGATGAGTACCCAGAAAGCAAATGCAATTGTTCTGAAATAGAATTAATAGATGAGTTTTTTAATTTTTCTTGAACTTCTGTAGCCACTCTTTTTGACTCTAAAAGAGTGGGGCCGTTGCATAAAATAATTGATGAGTACCAGCCGTATAAATGGCCAGCGTCAATTTTTGATTCAATAGTTTTACATTTTTCTACTAAAGACATTTTGTGCGCATTTCGTTGCACGTCGTCAGGGTTGCCTTTTTTCCCTTTCATTGCCAGCCTGAAATACTCACCTATATTAATACTCGATAGACTGTAGAATTGCTGAGCACGTTTAGAAATCATTGTTGCTTTTGATTGCGGGATTATTCTAAATAATTGAATGGAGTCCAGTTCTCCATTAATCCCTAATAAGCAGTTTAACTTTGATGGAGTTGATTTAACCGCCTTAATAACAGTCAAACCTGTGATGTACTTTGTATCCATAGCATTACTATTAACCAAATGCTCAGATGCAACCTGCAGAGTTGAGTTTGGTAATGCTGTGTCCAGTAATTCACCCGCGACAACATCCATTGCCCAATTAATTTGGTTCGAATCATTGGCAGAAATAGTTCCGCCCAAATAGTTGATGAGCTCCTTATCATGCAAGCGTCTTAAACCTGTTGAACGCTCTAATGTTTGTTCAAAACTACGTAACATCCCATCAATTTTAAGAACTGACTCGGTAATGTGAGAAACTTCTTGTTTAAGCGTTTCTCCAGGGTTAAAAATAGATTTCATTTCTGTTAAAATGGCCGCGATAGGCTCATCTTTTCCAACCGCATTTTTAATTCGATTAAGGAAGCTTTGATCAGATGGAGAAATTAATACGGATAAATATTGTCGATTTGAAAATCTTGGATGTAGATTTTCAAAAACTGTATTAAATTCAGTTTCTAACATTTTTGCGATTGGATTGCTAAAACTTGTTGTTGAAATCCCTTTTAAATACCTTCTTTTTAAATGCGTCCAAATGGTAATGGGCATGTTTTTGAACTCTGAAAATGCAGCATCGCTAATTGACGATAAGTCATCTTCACCACTTTCCGTGAGTCCGCCAATATCTTGCCCTTTTATTTCGTAGCAAACGAGCAATGAACCATCTTTGCACATAACAACATCGTTACGTACCATCATTAACCACGGAATGAGTTTACCCCATGAGGCACGTTTCACATTAACACCTTATTTCCAAATCCGTCAGGACGAATATTGTCATTACTAGGCCACGGCTCATAGCAGTCAGCCTGATAAAAATAGCCATAATAGCTGGCCACCAAATGTGAATCTTTTTCAGTAATAGATTTCAATATATAATGAGCGATTAAACTACATAATATAAAAGCATACAGCTCAAAACCAATAACCATTAAGCCTGCGGTGAGCATATTAATAGCAAACAAAATCCAGTGAACTCCATATATTGTTCTTGGCACATCCATGAATTCAGGGAGTTCATTTTCTCGCATTTATGCAATTGCCATGAATGTGTTTAAATAATCAATTGCATTAACAACAATTCCAGACCCACTTCCGCCACATGGAATGCTAATGCCCAAAATACTTGTTACAAAGGGTGCTGCTGATGCCGCAATCCCAACACCTAATACGATTTGAATTGCTCTGCCAATGAATCCATCCATTTTGCTGGCTAGTGCAAGGCCTAAGCCAAAAACAACAATCATAATAAATGCAACTAGCCCAATAATTTTTGGACTTGTATCAGTCATAACTTTGCATAGGCCGGTAAATGTATCAGCCGCATCTGCATTTGAATGAATTAAGAATAGTGCAGACCACATTAATGCTAGGGATTGCTTTTTCATGTAGAGATCCTTTGTTTTTTAAATAGAGTTTTAGTAATGTATTTACCGTGTTCACAACCAAGTATTTCAATTACCTCTTCAGGAGCTCTTTTTCCTCCTCGCCTGGAGGCGTGTACAACAAAGTTAATTGTTTGTGCTATTTGCTCTCGAATTACTTCAATAGGCGTATTTCGCATATCTGGACTTTTGCGCATCATATTTTCTAACCGAGAAAGGGCTGAGTGCGCATTCTCCGCATGCAATGAAACGGCTCCGCCTGAATGGCCAGTGCTTAAAGCGTCCATCAAGTCGCAAGCTTCTGCACCTCGGACCTCTCCAACAACAATGCGATCAGGTCGCATGCGTAAACACAATCTAAGGAGTAAGTGAGTATCGACACCCAGTGCTTGATTACTAACTAGGGCGACCCAGTTAGGGACTTTGATTTGGAGTTCTTTAGTGTCTTCGATCGTTAGAATGCGCTCATAAGGGGAGAGCCCCTGTAGATATGCATTTAGAAAAGTTGTTTTACCGCTAGATGTTGCGCCTGAAATTACAATATTCTGATGAGTGTCCCTCATCCATTCCAACGAATTTTTTAGGTGTATTCCACCTTGTGAAACTAAATGATCTGCTGGCCTAGCAGTCAGTATTTCGCCGGTATCTTCGTAGAAAGGGTTAAATGATCCGTCATTGACATAATCATCAAGGGTCCTAACATGACGCCCGTGTTTTCTGATCGCCATGACGGGACCAAAATATGAAATTGGTGGCAGGGCCGCCGCGATGCGCAAACCTGGTAGTTCTGCATCCAAAATTAAATGTTCGCTGATCCTGCCATTTTCTCTGACCTCTTTTCGATTCTGCTTAGCGATCAGTTTAATAGCCGCGATCAATGAACCTTCGGGAAGAACAAGGTTGGATTTTTCAATACGCCCATTTTTTTCAACGAATATGTTGTTATGCCCGTTGATCATGATTTCTAAAACGTCTGGGTCTTCTAAAAGTGGCGCGATTGAGCGCAACTGATCACCGAGCAGGCGTTTTGCCAAACTAATCAGTTCAAGTTGTTCTGATACTGGCAGGATAAGAGGTTCAGTCATTGTGTGGTTTCGATTAATTTTTTAGCAGCCTTAGAAATACTAACAATTTTCTCTAGCTGTTTAGTGCTGTAAGTCTGTGGATTTTAGGGGTACTTAAGTGTCGATAAATTTGTCTGATTTAGT
This sequence comes from Iodobacter violaceini, assembly GCF_011601265.1. Classification (GTDB taxonomy): domain Bacteria; phylum Pseudomonadota; class Gammaproteobacteria; order Burkholderiales; family Chitinibacteraceae; genus Iodobacter; species Iodobacter violaceini. The sequence goes on along the minus strand of NZ_JAAOLX010000005.1, from coordinate 253,966 downwards.
TCAAATGTACTTAGAAGAAAAGTATTTGCGCCCCGCAACCCGTGATAACTATGTTTTGGTTGCTCATTTGTTCTCAAAAGACGTTGGCCATATTGATGTAGATAAGATTGCTCGGAAGCACTTGATTGCGTGGCGTGACGCGGTTCTCTTAAGATGCAAGCCGATTTCATGGAATACGTATTACCGGCATTTTTCAGTTTTAATGGGATTTGCAGTACGGGTAGGAGTAATTCAGGAGTCGCCCTGCGAGGGGTTTAAGTCGATCCGAATAGGGAAGAGAAGTAAAAAAACAATTCCTGTTCATGCGAGGCAACGAGTTTTGCATCGTTTAGATGCAGAAGAAGAAAAGTCAGATGAGGGTGAAGTTTCTCGTTTTTATCCGCAGTATTTCTGGCGAGCGACTGTTATGACGTTATCCATGACAGGTATGAGGTTAGGGCAGTTGGTAGGAATTATTTGGGATGATGTTGATTTTGAAATGATGCAAATTAGGCTGGAGTCTGAGACGAGTAAGAATCACAGAGAGTGGTATGTTCCAATTCCAGAGCAATTGAAGCCATCCTTGCTGGTGCTATTGTGGCATGTGAAGTCAGTGGGCTTGTTTGGCTACGACAGACAAGTTTTTAATGTGCATGACCATAACAGTAAAAATATTCTTAGAAAAAAGATGACGCGGGCAGCGGTTAAAAGTTTTTTTCGTAGGATTTCTGCCTCAATTGAGGCCCCAATTAGCTCTCATCGGTATAGGCATACACTGGCCACAGTACTGGTGAATAATGTTTCAAACATTCGGATCGCCCAAGAAATTTTGGGTCATTCAAGCATTGAGGTGACGGCGGGGTATGTTGAAGCTGATCACGCAACAATGGCTATAGCATTGAATAAAGCAAGCGCCATAATGGTTTGATGTCAGAAATATTACGGATTAAGTGCAAACAGATTTGCGTTCATTTTTTAAATGGTATAGTATCCACGTCGTATTTTGCTGCTTACAGGGAGCTTGTATAGTTGACGTCGCGCTATTCGCCGACCGACGAGACTGTGCAACGTTCATGTTTTTTTTGGGCAGATGAAGAATTCTGAAATAGCTAGTTATTGTGAAGTTATGCCGATGTAGCTCAGTTGGTAGAGCACCTGACTTGTAATCAGGGGGTCGCGAGTTCGATTCCTGCCGTCGGCACCAAATAGAAAAAAGGGTTAGCAAGCAATTGCTAACCCTTTTTTCGTTTCTGGCGCATGGGCGCAATGCCCGTGCTGGCCGCTGTGGGCCGCATGTTTATAGGCGGACTTCCCGTGGCGAAAGGCCAAATTGCCTTTTAAAGGCTGTCGCAAAATTAGCGGGCGAGTTATAGCCCGCATTGAGTGCTGCTTCGGTAACAGACTGTCCTTGTTGCAATTCATTTCTGGCCAGTTTCAGGCGGTAGCTGCGCATGTATTCCGCGATGCTGTGACCCGTGCTTTGGCGAAATTGCTTTTGCAATGTGGTGGGATTGCTGCCTACTGCGTGTGACAGTGTGGCGAGTGACCAATCATTGCGCGGCGAGTGGTGAAATAATTCTAATAATTGTTGAATGCGTTGCTGGGCCCGCATGTCCAGCCGGGTGGGCTGCTGCGGGCTGATTTGCTGAAGTGCGGCAAGCAATAAGTTTAATGCGCGGCTTTCCTGTTGCAGTGGGTGTAAGGGGCTGCTGGCGTGCCCGGTTTGTAAGAGCTTCGCCGCCAGAGAAAGTACTTCCGGGGAGGCCTGCCAGCTGCGGCTGCTTAACGCCGGGCCTTGTAATTCTTCAATGGCCACCCAGTCTTGTACATCCCCCATTCCGGACTGGGCCAGCCAGTCTTCACTAATCGTGAGTACAACCTGGCGTTGCTGCCCAGCTTGTTCAACGACTCGTTTAAAAGACTGTGTTGTTTGCGCGCTGAGCAGCACACAACTGGCTTTGGCGCCTCCCAGTTGTAAGTGTGTACGGCCAAAATGTGCGCTGATTTCACCCTCCAGCATCACAATTAATTTAAGCCCGGCGTTTATTTCGCTTTTGCCTGATATGCCTTGCCGAAAAGAAACAGTGGTGCCGTGCAGTGCCAGTCCGGGACGAAGTTCTTGTTCGATAAATGTACCGTGCATCACCGGCTGAGTTGCGTGATCAGCCCATAATGAATATCCCTGCTCTGTTTTTCTCCATTCCAGAGTGGCGGCATCTAATAGTTGCTCTTCTTTTTTTCCCATCCTGCTACACCTGTTTTGCAAACAAAAAATTGCCGGTCGCAAAGGACAGTTCATTTTGGCAATGCGACAATGACGACATTGTAATGATATTAATTCTCATTTGGTAGTCGGGCGTATTGTAATCGCCTGATCAGGTCAGGAAACCTTGATATGACGCAAAAACCACCTTTTCCCTCCCGCTTGCTTGCTCTGATGTTACCGCTGTGCTTAAGCGGCTTTGCACTGGCGCAGGATGCTGTGCAGCTTGATGCCGTGGAAGTAAAGGCCAGTACACCCACGCAGGATGATACTTTGGCACGCACTGAGCTGATTCATCAGCAGGCAAAAGATTTAAAGGAGATATTTGTCTCTGATGCCGAGATAAATGTAGGAGGCGGGGGAAATCCTATTGCTCAAAAAATGTATATCCGGGGAATGGAAGAATCTTTGCTTAATTTAAGTGTGGATGGCGCTCAGATTAACAGCAAGGTTTATCACCATCAGACAGCGCTGATTCTTGATCCGCAGCTGATTAAACAAGTTGAAGTAGAAAAAGGTACGCCTGCTGCAAGCGCCGGCCCCGGCGCATTAGGCGGGGCGATCCGTTATGAAACGGTATCTGCTGGCGATTTGCTTCGCCCGGGGCAGCAGGCGGGCGGCGTACTTACAGGCAGCGTATCCAGTAATGAAGGCTGGCGCAGCAGTGGCAGCGCATATGGACGCTTTGGTGAGAAAGCCGATGCGCTGCTGAGTGCCAGCGTGATGAATACGCAAAATTATCAGGATGGATCGGGGCAGACGATTGCCAATAGCGCAACGGAGCAGCAAAACTATCTGGCCAAACTGGGCTGGCAGCTGACAGACCAGCAGCGTATCAGTGCAAGCTTCCAGCGCAGCAAGGATGAAGGCGTGCGTACTGCCCGAGCTAATATGGTGGGATTTGCGCATCCGGTGCTGCCTAATGATGCGATTCCGCAGAGCCTTGCCAGAGATACTGCCACGTTAAGCTACAAAGGCCGTCAGCTGGGCTGGGCAGAGGGGCTGGACGTTACGCTGTACCGCTCTGAAGTAGAGAGCGAGCGCACCAATAAAAAGGCACGCCATTGGGGGGAAACGCTCACTACAAGTGGTGCTGATGTGATGCTGCGCCATGCTCTTGGCGATCATGTTCTCAAGTACGGGCTGAATTGGCGTGAAGAAAAGTCCTCGGCTAATCAAGTGGCAAACCCTTTTGGCTTAACCGGCAGTGGCCGTGAAGCGATGCGGGTGCTGGGGGGCTTTGCCGAGACCGAGCTGAGCTTTAATTCTATTTTGTTCACAGCTGGCTTACGTTTTGATGATTACAGCTATGAAGATAATCATCAGCAAAAATTCACCAGCGATGGCTTCAGCCCAAGCGCAGGCGTGCGCTGGCAGGCAACGGATCAGCTGCAACTGCGTGCCGGTTATGCACAGGCTTTGCGGGGTGTGGGTTTAAAAGAAGCCTTTATGCTCGATATCGCTCAGTGGAAAAATCTGCCATCAATAAAGGCCGAAGAAGCTGATAACACCGAGCTTGGCTTTCAGTATCAGCAGGGTGGATTCAGTCTGAATGGCAATGTTTACCGCCAGACTATCGACAACTTTGTGACTACTTTCAGTTGCCCTGCCAGCCGGGGCGGTTGTCGTGGAAATCTGGGGCAGGCAAGCATTGATGGCTATGAGCTGGCTGCCGCTTATCGCCTGGGTGCGCTCAGTTTAGGTTTAAGCGTGGCAGATCATCGCTCAGAGCTGGCTGGCCGTATTTTTAACGATGGTGATCTGGGGCTTGGAACCAGCACAGGCCGCAGCTGGGTCAGCCGTGTGGGCTATTCCATACCGCAATACGGTGCAGAGCTGGGCTGGCTGGGGCGCTATACCGAAGCCCTTGATTATCAGCCGGTGGGCAGTACGGTTAACCGAGCTAAAGCGGGTTATGGAGTCCACGATGTCTTTGTCAGCTGGATGCCTTTGAAAAAAGACACTTTGCGTTTAAACCTCGCGGTTAAAAACCTGTTTGATCAGTATTACTACGATCAGGCGACCTATGCCTGGAATGGCTGGCAAAACAAAGTGCTGGGTTACGCCGAGCCTGGTCGTGATGTACGTCTGGAAGCCAGCTGGAAATTCTGATTTTCAACTTAAAGACCCCACCCATTCTCATGGGTGGGTTTTTGCATTTTCAAAAATGGATTCCGAATGAAGCAATTTAAAGGAAAAACAATACGGTTATTAGCGGTTATTTGCGGGATTTTACTCAGCCCGCTGACGCTTGCAGCCACATTAACCGATCTGGCCGGGCGCACTGTGGTGCTGCCCGCCAGGGCCGAGCGCATTATTTTGGGCGAGGGCAGAATGCTGGCCAGCTTAGCTATTCTTGATCGCGAATTACCCGCAAAGCGGGTGGTGGGGATGCTGGGAGATTTCGAACAGCTTGATCCGGGCAGCTATGAGCAATACCGCAAGGTTTACCCAAAACTGGATCAGATCACCCGCCTTGGGCGCAGCAGCCAGAGTTTTAGTGTGGAAGAAGCCATTGGGCTAAAGCCGCAGCTGGCTATTTTCAGCCTGCGTGGCCATGGCCCGGATGCCAGTGATCAGGCGACTTTACAGCGCTTGAGCAAGGCCGGTATTACGGTGATTTACGTGGATTTTACCAAAGACCCACTGAGAAATACCGAGGCCAGTATCCGGGTTTTGGGGCAGGCTTTGGGCAAAGTCAAAGCGGCAGAAGAATATATCGCCTTTTATCGTGAAGAAATGGCCAAAGTCAGCCAGGGGCTGGCGGGGGTAAGCCACAAGCCTAAGGTTTTTCTGGAAAGCCGGGTAGGTTTGTCTAATGGCTGCTGCGAAACGATTACCCACGGCATGCTGGGCCGTTTTGTGGACGCGGCGGGAGGTGACAATATTGCCAATGCACTGGTGCCGGGCAGCCATGGCACGGTAAGTGTGGAATATCTGTTGCAGTCACAGCCTGAGGTTTATATCGGCACAGGGATTGGTAATCCGCTGACGGCAAGGCAATCGGGCAGCCCGCGGATTGCCTTGGGCGCCGGGATTGACGAAGCGACTGCCAAAGCTTCTTTGCAGCGCTCGCTGGGCCGCACCGGCATTGCTCAGCTTACTGCGGTGCGCCAGGGCCGGGCCTATGCGATTTCGCATCAGTTTAATTACAGTGCCGCAAATGTGGCCGCAGTGCAGGCCATGGCCAAGTGGCTGTATCCGGCCCGCTTTGAGCAGCTGAATCCCCAAGCCACATTGCAAAATTTTTATAAGCGTTTTCAGCCGGTACCACTGCAAGGCACGTTCTGGGTGGAGGCTGATTAATGAGTGTATCGCTTGATTTGGCAGGGCAATACCGCCAGCAAAACCGCTGGCGCTTACTGCTGCTTTGCGGATTGCTTCTGGCACTGGGGCTGAGTTTTGCGGCGGATTTGGCTACAGGAAGTGCGCGTTATCCTTTATCTGCCGTGCTGGCAGGGCTTTGGAATCCTGCGCAGCTGGATGAGGGCATGAAGGTCATTTTGTTTGATGTGCGATTGCCATACGCACTCATGGCGCTGGTTGTGGGCGGTGCTTTAGGCCTGGGCGGCGCGCAGCTGCAAACCGTTTTAAATAACCCGCTGGCCAGTCCGTTTACCCTTGGGGTGGCTGCGGCCGCTACTTTGGGGGCATCACTGATGATTGTATTTGAGCATCATCTGCCCGCATTACCCCATGATTTGCTCGTGCCTGCGGGAGCATTTTCGCTGGCCTTGCTGACAACAGGCCTGATTTTATTGCTCAGCCGTGCACACGGTGGTGGTGGCGATACATTGGTGCTGTTTGGTATCGCCTTATTATTTGCGCTGGAAGCGCTGGTTTGGCTTTTGCAGTTTTTAGCGGATGCCAATGCGCTGGAGCAAATTGTTTTCTGGTCTATGGGTAATCTGGGCCGGGCCACATTGCATCATGTGGCGCTGGTTGCCGTGGTGCTGTTGGTTTGCTTTGTGCTGGCCATGCGCCGGGCATGGGCCCTGACTTTATTACGCGGTGGGGCTGCCCATGCAGCAAGCCTTGGCGTGCACGTTGAGAAATTAAGCTGGCGGGTTTTGCTGGAGGTGAGCCTGCTTACGGCGGTGGCGCTGGCCTTTGTTGGCACCATTGGTTTTGTGGGCCTGGTCGGGCCGCATATTGCCCGCTTGCTGGTGGGAGAGCAGCACAGGTTTTTTCTGCCTGCCAGCGTGCTGTGCGGCGCACTGATGCTGTCTTTGGCCTCACTGGCCAGTAAAAGTATTATTCCCGGCATTTTAATTCCTATTGGTATTGTGACTGCACTGGTCGGTGTGCCGGTCTTAATTGTGCTGATTTTGCGCCGCCGGAGTGTTGTATGAGTCTGCAGATTTCACAACTTAATATTGTTCGCGGCAAAGTGGCCGTGGTGCAATCGCTGGATCTGGCTCCTATGCCACCGGGCAGTATCACCGCCCTGATTGGCCCGAACGGCGCAGGTAAATCAACCCTGATTCATGCGCTGGCCGGATCACTGCCCGCCCGCGGGCAGATGCTGCTCGATGGTGTGCCACTGGCCTCTTTAACGCACCGCGAGCGCTGCCAGCAAGTTGGTCTGCTGCCGCAAACTTTGCCACAGGGGGCGGGGCTGACGGTTTATGAATTATTGCTGGGAGGTCTGCTCACGCTGGGCTTGCCACACCATCAGGCAGAACAGCGGATTGAGCAGGGTTTGCAGCAGTTGCGGCTGAGTCATCTGGCGATGCGGGCGATGTCTTCTTTATCAGGAGGACAGCGGCAAATGGTGGCCCTTGTGCAATTACTGGCCCGTCAGCCACGGCTATTGCTGCTGGATGAGCCAAGCAGTGCGCTGGATCTGCACTGGCAGCTGGCCATGGTGGAAGCTATTTCCCGGGATGTGCGTGAACGGGGCAGTATTGCTGTACTGGCCTTGCATGACCTGAATCTGGCTTTGCGTTGTTGCGAGCGAATTATTGTTTTGTCAGAAGGGCGCTGTGCCGCCGATGGCTCTGCGCTGGACGTACTGGACCCGGATTTACTGGCAAAAGTGTATGGCATTACTGGCCGAATCGAGCAATGTTCGCAAGGCCGGCCGATTTTTGTTCTCGATCATCTTGTTCACCCCCTTTAATCAGAGTGCTATTTATGCTGCAAAGTGAAACACAAGTGGATACCCCGCTGGCTAAGTCTTATTTATTTAAACTCTGTAAGCATTTCGCCCGAAAAATCAGGGTGGAGTTTGATGAAACAACAGGGCTGGCTTATTTTCCCTATGGCACCTGTCATTTTACGGCCTCGGCGACTGGCCTGACCTTTGTGCTGGCCGCATCAGACGACAATCAGATTGAACAGTTGCAACAGGTCATCGAGCATCATTTACAACTGATGCGCCGTGCCCCGGACCCTGCGCTGCACTGGTTGCCCTGAAGTGGCAGCAAGGGGGATGAAGTCAGGTAGAATATAAAAATTGGGGCTGTTCAGGTAAGGTTCTGACCGGCACTGTTTGTATTTTCTTTCTTACTTATTGTGCCTCGGAGCAAACAATGACGATTCGTAATGTAATCAAAATGGGCGATCCGCTTTTGCTGGAGCAAGCTGCGCCCGTTGAGGCGTTTGGCACGCCGGAATTACACAGCCTGATTAGCGATCTGTTTGACACCATGCAGGCCACAGGCGGCGTGGGGATTGCCGCGCCGCAGATTGGTATAAGCCTGCAGGTAGTGATTTTTGGCTTTGATGTGAGTGATCGTTACCCGGAGGCCGAAGCTGTGCCAATGACCGTGCTGATCAATCCGGTACTCACGCCGCTGAGCGATGAAATGGCTGATGGCTGGGAAGGCTGCTTGTCTGTGCCCGGCTTACGCGGTGAAGTGCCGCGTTATACCCGGCTGCGCTATCAGGGCTTTGATGCGGAAGGGCAGGTTATTGATCGCAGCGTCAGTGGCTTTCATGCGCGGGTGGTGCAGCATGAGTGTGATCATTTAAACGGGATTTTGTATCCGCAGCGGATTAAAGATTTGCGGCGCTTTGGCTATACCGACACGATGTTCCCTGAGCTGGCCGGGTAAATGATCCTCTGAACACTTAAAAGGATGAATGATGCGTCTCCTGTTTTTTTTCTTACTTTCTGCCCATGCCCTTGCTGGCCCTTTGCAGCTTGAATCCCGCACCATGACGTGGAAAATGCCAAAAGATGCACCTGCTTATACTTCTGGCTGGGCGGGAGGAGAGATCAGGATGCCCTATGTGTTGGGTGGGGGCGATGTGGCGGGCCGTATTAACGAAGCATTGTATTTATCGCTGGTGGGTATTGCTGCGCCACTTAAAGCCGGAAAAACCTTTCCCCTTACCGAAGGCAGTGGCGAGCTGGATGGTACTGCGTCTTTGGATTTTAGCGTGCAGCGTAACGATGGACGTATCCTCTCGCTGGATATTGAGGCGGAAGGCTGTGGTGCTTATTGCGAAGCCTATGTGCGCAGCTACAGCTTTGATGCCGCAACGGGCAGAGCACTGAGTGCCATCGATTTGTTTACTCCGGGTGGTTTATCTGTGGTGGCAAAAGAGGTGCTGGCAGAGCGTAAGCGCCGCTACTCAGAGGAAATTAAATCCTTAAAGCGGCAACAGGCTGAGTTAAAGCGTAAAAAAGTGAAGGCCGATGATTTAGCCGATATCGATGAGCGAATTGATTTTAATGAGCTCTGCCTTGAGAGTGAAAAAGAAAAGCAACAAAGCGGCCCTCAGCAAGATGTGCTTTCTTACGCACGTTTGTCTTTGCCGCAGAATAAAGCCGTATTTACAACAGGGCGCTGCAGCGCACATGTAAACCGTGCCTTAGACGATGTGGGTGATATTAGTCTCGCGATTTCGCCCAAGGATTTAGCGGCCTTGCTTAATCCCTATGGCAAGTTTCTTTTGCTGGGCCAGGCGGCCGCAGCACCTGCAGATTCGCTGTTTGCTCAGGTTTTGCATGGAAAAATAGGCAGTGCGGCGATTACGATGCGGCTTGAAATTCCTTATGGTGATGGCTCTTTTTCAGGCGTCTATTTTTACGATAAATACCGTAAAGTGATTGCTTTGCGTGGGATGAAAAAAGGCGCAACGCTGGAGCTGATTGAGCAGGTTGCAGACAAAGATCAGGCAAAACTGAGTTTAAATATCAAAGGGAATCAGCTTTTCGGGCAGTGGCAGGGCAATAACAAGCAAATACCCGCAATATTAGGCTGGTAAAACGTGTTAGCAGATGAGGCTGCTCATCGATCCTGGATAAAGGAAGCTAAATCAATGAGTGCTTTGGAAGTAGTAGAAATTAAAGCGTTTATTCCTGCTAAAGACTATGCAATATCTAAGCAGTTTTATCAGGATATGGGCTTTACTCTGGCCTCTGATACGGAGGGCGTTGCGTATTTTTATTACGGCACCAGTAGTTTTTTACTGCAAGATTATTATGAAAAAGATCATGCAGAGAATTTTATGATGCATTTATTGGTTAAAGACGTGGCGGCATGGCATGCGCATTTAAGCGCGCAAGATCTGGTGAGTAAATATCAAATTCACTTATCTGATATAGAAACACAGCCATGGAAAATGCGTGATTTTACAATAACAGACCCTGCTGGCGTGCTGTGGAGAATTGGCCAGAATATTGAGTAGTTTTACAGGCGGTAAAAGATCAATCCTGTCAGCTTAAACCCTAATTCATCAGGAATATTGAAATGCATTTATCTAATTGGCTTATTTTTTGCGGTGTAGCACTAGTGGTTACTTTTACGCCCGGCCCCGGCGTATTGCTGGCGATTTCCAACTCGCTCTCTATCGGGCCATGCCGTAGCATGATTAGCTCACTTGGCAATATGATGGGTTTGTTTATTATTTCAGGCGTAACCATGGCAGGCATGGGGGTCATATTGGCCACATCCGCCATCGCATTTACCACATTAAAACTAAGCGGTGCGGCCTATTTGATTTATCTAGGCATTAAACAATGGCGCAGCAAGGCTAGTCTTTTTTCTGCCCCCATCTACCAAGCAGATTCACACTCAGCTTGGCGCTTATTCAGCCAAGGTTTAACAGTTGCACTCACTAACCCGAAAGCTATTTTATTTTTTTCGGCGCTGTTTCCACAATTTATTAAGCAAGATGCGCCTGTCCTGGCTCAATTCACCGTATTGACCATCACTTTTGCAGCTTGCGCCCTGATATCACACGCTTTTTATGCATTATTGGCCCGCAGCTTAAAAAGCCAATTTGCCAATCCTCGGCGTATGCAGCTTTTTAATTATGCATCGGGTGGTTTATTTGTAGTGCTGGGGCTTAGCCTGCTGCGCTTGCGCAATAAAACAATTTAAAGAACACTCTAATGAACTCTTTTGATCAAGTTAATATACAAACAAATCGTAAAGCCAGAAGATGCAATGTTTTTCGCAGGAGCAGCACTAGCAGCGTATAAAAACATTCACTGCTGGAGCTGCTCCTCTATTACAGATTCTGGGTTGGCAGGATTGGGTAAAAGATATCGCTGCCCCCGAAGTATTAATGTTTCTTCTGCCATGCCGATTTATTAATCAATAGTGCAATGAGCATAATCACCCCGCCAATGATCAAACGCGGAATATCCTGCGCCTGATGCCAGAAGATTAAATTAATCATCAGCCCCACCGGAATATGCATATTATTCATCGCGCCTAAAGTACCCGCATCCACTAAACACGCCCCTTTATTCCACCAGTAAAAGCCCAGTGCGGACGCAGCCAGGCCAAGGAAGGCTAATACGGCAAATTGCTCTATACTCTGGGGAAGCTTGCTGGCGTTGCCAAAGATTAAAAATGAGGGCAGGGCAATCAGTAGCGCGCCTAAAAAGAAATAGCCAAAGCTGGCCGATTGGGGCTGCTGATCCGGGTAATATTTATTTAAATAGCGATAGCCCACCTGGCCGGCGGCAAAAGTGATATTGGCCAGTTGCAGTAATAAAAAGCCATTTAAGGCATTGCTGTCAATGTGATTGTAGCGAATCACTAAAGAGCCCAATACGGCAATTAAAGCAGCGGCCATGGCCCTTGGATTAAAATGCCTTTGTAATAAATCATCAAGCAGGGTGATATAAATCGGCGTGAAAATAGTAAACAGCAATACTTCCGCCACGCTGATAAATTGGAATGAGCGATAAAGGCATAAATAGGTTATGCCAAATTGCAACGCACCTGCTGCCATGGTGCCTAATTTGCGTACTGTGCTGATCCCTGCCCAGCGGGTAAAGGGCAGAAAAACCAGCCCTGCAATCGCAACGCGGCTGAGTACGGCAAAATCGCTGTCTACATGGCCCGCTAAAAATACGCCAATCAGATTAAACGATAAGGCCCAGACAACGGTAATAAAGGCGAGATAGGGCAAGAATCTTATCCTCTTTAACAAAACTGCTGATTTTAACTGTTTAAGATCTTGCAAGCGCTATTCTCCTGCATTCTTTTTTACACTCGTTTATTCGTGTAATTGTTAATTAAGCCAATCATTCTTTACTTACAAAATAAACCGTACTGCGGCGTGTAAGCTAAAAATAGCTGGCAGTTTTTATAAATTAACATACGCTAATGAAACGCTGCTTAATGACTGCCCTCATTAAGTAAACATCAGGCATTGCCTAATGAGTCTGATGATTTGTACTCACCCTTTCAGGAGAGGCATCACGATGAAGATCAGTCATAAAGTGGGATTAGCGGCAGCATTCGTGTTGTTACTTACTGCCAGCTTGCTTTCAATTACCCAAATTAATCAAATCAGAAGTACTCTGCGCAGCCAGGCAGAATCTACTATCAGTGAGTCGAGCAATGTATTGGCGAGGCAAATTGAGAATTGGTTAAATGGCAAATTACAGCTGATTGATTTAATGGCTCAGGACATTGACCGTAAATTCAGCAATGAGCAAATTGATCACACTTTTTCTATGCCCATATTAAAAGAACAGTATTTATTAATTTTTGGTGGCCTGGAAGACAATGAAGGCAAGCGGATCACCAATGATTTAACCTGGAATCCTCCTAATTGGGATGCCCGTAAACGCCCCTGGTATCCCGTTGCCAAAGCGGCTTCAAGAGCGGTACTGACTGAACCTTATGCCGATGCAGGCACGGGGGAGATTTTGATTTCTGTGGTGGCAAGGCTCTCAGATAAGGGGCAGTTTAAAGGCGCTTTTGGCGGTGATTTAAGCCTTAAAACGGTTTCTGAAGCTGTGAATACGCTGGATTTTAATCATGCGGGCTATGCTTTTTTGCTGAGTAAATCGGGGAAAATTATTTCTCATCCCAAGGCTGATTTAAATGGTAAAAGCTACAGCGAATTATTTGATGGCAGCAGCCCTGCTCTGGAAAAGACACTCCAGAATGTAAAGGGGGGAGGAAAAAAACTACTGGTTTCATTTACACCACTTGTTAATTTAAAAGGAATGGATTGGTATATCGGCGTGGTGCTGGATGAAGAACTTTTAATGGCAGAAACCAATGCCTTAAGCTGGCGCTCTGCACTGGGCACGATTGCAGGCGTGCTGATCAGCATGCTGGTGCTGGGTATTTTAATGAGCAAATTACTTAAACCGCTCGACCATTTAAACCAGTCATTGCATGAAATTAATCGTGGTGAAGGCGATTTAACCAATCGGCTGCCTATTGTGGGCAATGATGAGATTGCGCATGTTTCGAAAGAATTTAATTACTTTTTACAAACACTGCAAACGCTGATCAGTGAAGTAAAAAGCAGCTCAGTTTTAGTCAGAGAAAGCACGGTATTTACATCAGATGCAGCCAATCAGGCCTCCGGCCGCCTGCAGGTACAGCTTCAGGAATTAGATCAGCTGGCTGTTTCCATGCAGGATATGTCGGCTAAAGCGGAAGAAGTAGCCGGTAATGCTGAAGCCGCAGCTCAGGCTGCTGTGACGGCAAATGAAGAAACACAAAGTGGTGTGGAACTGGTTTCGCGCTCCACAGAAGCGATTCAGCGCCTTGCGGATGAAATGAATGATACCAGTCAGGCGATTAATGAATTAGCTAAATTAAGCCAGAGTATTGAATCGATTTTATCTGTGATTACCAGCATTGCTGACCAGACTAATTTATTAGCCTTGAATGCGGCTATCGAGGCTGCCCGCGCAGGTGAAGCGGGGCGTGGTTTTGCAGTCGTCGCGGATGAAGTGAGAAAATTAGCGTCGCTGACCCAGCAATCCACGCGTGAGATCAGAGAAATGATCGATCAGTTGCGCACCGGGGTAAAACAGGCAGAAGAAAGAATGCAGCAAAGCAGCAGTACTGCCAGTGTGACGGCAACCGAGGCGGGGGCGGCAAATGAAATGCTGGGCAGAATCAGCGAGGGAATTACCCGGATTAATAAAATGAATTTACAAATATCTATCGCCGCTGGCGAGCAAAGCGCAACCACAGAGGTGATTAACCGTAATACCACTAATATCCGGGATATCAGCCATCAGGTAGCAGATGGCGCAGACAGCCAGGTCCGGCAATGTACGGTGATGGTTGATCAGGTCAGTAATCAGGATCAATTATTAGACAGGTTTAAAGTTTAGGTTTTTTTGGAAGGGGGCGCCGCAGCTTTTATTTAAGTTGCGGCGCCTTTTGTTCATTTATATTGGAAAAGCCCCAATACGTTTTAAGGTGCCTGATCCCATCAGGGACAGATGTGTTTGCGGATCGCCGTAATATTGAATATTGCCTGAGCCTGCCACGCTGGCGCTGAGCTTGTTTTGTGCCGCTACAGTAATTAGCCCGGAACCCGCAAGGCTTAAGCTGACTTCTTTGGCTTTTAACTGTGCTGTATCAATTTGGCCCGATCCGCCAATAGAAACAGATAATTTATTGCTGTTGCCTGCTGCTTTAAATGAGCCGCTCCCGCCTAAAGACACATCTGATTCATTGTTTTGCAAAGCTTGAATGGCCACCGCTCCGGAGCCCCCGATATTGACGCTTAAATCTGGAGCATCCAGTTTTTCCAGCTGAATTTTTCCTGAGCCACCCACATTAATACTGAATTTTTTAGCAATTAAAGCGTTAGAAAAGACGGTGCCTGAGCCGCTTAAATTAAGCCGGTCTATGTTTTTGGTGCGGACAATGATATTGAGTGTTTTGGTGTTTAATTCAATGTTTTTATGGCGGATTTTAAGCGTGCCATTTTCTACCACGGTTTCAATTACCGGAATGATGTTGTTGTCACTTTCAATGGTCACGCTTTCAATATTGCCCTGGATGATTTCTACCCGGCCGGTGGTTTCACTGCTCAGCGCATTAAACGTGGCAATAACCCGGGTTTGTTTTTCTATCTTGCCTGAGCCCTGTATGGTTTTGCTAAACAGAGAAAACGCATGGGCACTATTAAACTGAAAAATGCTCAGTGTGATTAAAAGCAGGCTGCTGAGGCGTTTCATTTTTATTCCTTACGCTGTTTGTATGAACAATGTGGATTAATGTTAGAAATTATGCGCTCAGCGTAAATATTATGCTGCAATCATGCGATATTCTGCTTAATGCGTGGCATAGAATGCAGTTTCAGCCGCTTAGTCTGCAATTGGCCTGGCATTAGAAATACCCGCTGCCACATGGGCCGTCGGTGCAACGCTGGCGGCAGAATCACAATGGCCGGTTTGATCATCAAAAAATAAATCAGGCGCGAATACTTTTAAGAAAGGGCCTTTGTCTAAGCCACCTAAAAAGTAAGCTTCATCAACTTGAATATTCCAGCTCATCAGGGTACGAATCGCCCGTTCATGCGCCGGTGCACTGCGTGCCGTCACCAGGGCAGTGCGGATTTTCATTGGTGCGTCGCCTGCATCCTGTTGCAGGCGGTGTAAGGCTTGTAAAAATGATTTAAACGGGCCGGGAGGGAGCGGCTGCTGCACTTTAGCGCTTTCGTGCGCTTGAAAAGCGTGCAGGCCATCCTGCTGGTACACGCGCTCTGCCTCATCTGAAAACAGCACGGCATCGCCGTCAAAAGCAATGCGGATCTCATCAGGGTGCTGCTCGGTACTGGCCGATTTTGGATAAACCCGTGCCGCAGCAAAATCGGCAGCCAGTGCATCACGCACATCCGTTTCGTCGGCAGATAAAAACAGATTGGCCTGCAAAGGCTCTAAGAAAGACCATGCTGGCCGCCCGCGGGTAAATACGCCTCGCAGTAAGGGCAGGCCGTGGGTATAACAGGATTTAAATACCCGCAGCCCGCTGACAGGATCATTGCGCGAAAGAATCACAACTTCTACCCGCTGCTGCCCTGGGCTGTTAAAGGCCAGTAGTTTTTTGACCAGAGAATAGGCCATGCCAGGCGCGGCAGGCTCGTCGATTTTATCCAGTTGCAGGGCCATATAAGGTTGATCGTCGGCCTGATCAAAAATGAGATTTTCGGCTTCAAAATCAAAGAGCGCGCGGGATGAAATAGCAATAACTAACTGGCCGTCCAGAGATGCAGGCATGGGTTTTCTTTTTGGGAGGGATGATGAGCTCAGGAAGCAATGTAAGTGCTGTGATAGTTATTTGCAAGTCAGGCATGAGCCTTGGGCAGGCGATATTGTTTACGGTAACGGGCGGGTGTCTGGCCTTTCAGCTCGGTAAATTTACGATAAAACTGGCTGAGGCTGGGAAAGCCACAGTCTTCTGCCAAAGCAGGGATCGGTTGCTCGCTGCTGAGTAAAATCTGGCAGGCATGGCTGATGCGTATTTGGGCCAGCAGGGCGCTAAAACTGGTTTTCATTTGCTCTGCAAACAGGCGCTTGATGGTGGCTGTGCTGGTGTTGGCGGCAAGGGCTAAATTATTGAGCGTGACTTGCCGGGTAAAGTGCGTTTGCAAATAGCCTAATGCAGCATTTAAGCGCCGGTCTTGCGCTCCGCTGTGAGGCTCGCCTTGTAACAGCCGCTGCTCCGGGTCTTGTTGTAAGCAGGATAAAATTTCCAGCAGGCAAGCCAGCCGTGCTAAACCGCGCAGCTCATGTAGTTGTACAAAGCGTGGCGCCAGCATTGCGCTGATGTTCTGACCAAAAATCACCCCCATACGAATTTGCCCCAGCCATTGGCAAAGCGGCAACAGCTCAGGTGCACCCTGGCTGGCTAAGGTTTGTAACCAATCGAGCGTAAAGTAAGCCACTTGTACTTCTTTTAAATCGCCTTCCGGTGCCGAATGCCATGTATGCGGCTGGTTTGGGGCAACGAGGGCTAAATCAAGCTCAGTAAACGGGCTGGCATCACTGCCGATATAGCGTGTGCCATGGGCATGCCGGGTAAAGGTCAGCTCGAATTCCGGAT
This sequence comes from Iodobacter violaceini, assembly GCF_011601265.1. Classification (GTDB taxonomy): domain Bacteria; phylum Pseudomonadota; class Gammaproteobacteria; order Burkholderiales; family Chitinibacteraceae; genus Iodobacter; species Iodobacter violaceini. The sequence continues at coordinate 237,445 of NZ_JAAOLX010000005.1, read as the reverse complement.
GGTAATGCCACTGAAACGGGCAGAGCTGCGCTTTAGAGTAAAGATACTGCCAGCCTTGACCCTGAGTGTTTCCCACCCATTCTCTGATTAACATCTTGCTGCTCAAATATGGAATGAGCTGATTGTAGAAGAAATAGATCTGGCGCTGGAACTTTAAGCAAAAAATATCGGGCAGAATTTGCGCATTCAAAGGAGATTTGCATGAGCAATACCATGGTCTTAATGGCACGCGCTTTTTTATTTGATATGGACGGCACGCTGGTCGATTCATCCAGCAAAGTAGAAGCTGTCTGGTCGGCATGGTGCCAGAAGCATGGCGTGGATTTAAGCGGTGTGATGGCGATTCAGCAGGGTGTGCGTTCTGAAGACACCATACGCAAAGTGGCACCTCATCTGGATGCCGTGCAGGAAGGGCGCTGGGTTGATCAGTATGAAGCCGGTGATTGCGAAGGCATTACAGAAATCCCCGGCGCAGCCAGGCTGCTTGCTGCCTTGCCGCAGACTTGCTGGACGGTGGTTACTTCGGCAGGTCTGGAGCTGGCCGGTAATCGCCTTGGCTACTGCCAGCTGCCCGTGCCGCCCCATATTGTGTGTGCAGAAGATGTGAGCGCAGGTAAGCCCGATCCTCAGGCCTATCTGTTGGCGGCCAGCCGTTTAAACACTGCGCCCCGCGATTGTATTGCTTTTGAAGATGCGCCAGCAGGCGTTGCCAGCGCCCTGGCAGCAGGCTGCGCGGTGGTGCAAATCGGCGGAGCGCATAAATTACATCCGGATGTGCTGGCCCTGTTGCCAGATTGGCAGGGGGTGACCGTTGCGGTGGATAATGGCCATTTATTTTTGAGCCTTCCGAAATGAACACATTAAATTTACTGGGCTTTGCTGCCGGGGCTTGCACTACAGCGGCATTTATTCCGCAGGTGTGGCAGGTGTGGACAACACGTTCAGCAAAAGATATCTCGCTGGGGATGTATCTGGTGTTTGTGACGGGGGTGATGCTCTGGCTGGTCTATGGTTTATTTACTAAAGAGTTGCCGCTGATTATCGCCAACGCCATTACGCTGGCACTGGCCGGGGCGGTATTGGCAATGAAATTGTATTTTGAGCGGAAGTAAGCAGGAGGAAAGGGGCTTGCCCTGGCTTCAACCCTGTTAGCCTGAGAACATGTTTTTCTTAGGACAGGGTACAAGCTGCGAAGTACGCGGCATGCTCCCCGTGTGTGCACCTGATTTGGTCTTTAGTAGCAAACAAAGAAAAAAGATCACGACTAAACTCTTGGCACGGGGCTTAATTCTCCCCTTGAAACACGCCGGAGTGAGGAACAAGCGGGGCGGGGTTTCGGCAAGGGAGCGAGGCAGCGAGCCAATCCCGCCCGCCGCCGACTCGATTGTCCGCAGCGCAGGGGACTTCGTGTTTCGTGGGGTGGCCTTCTTTCGCTTCCTTTCTTGGCCACACAAGAAAGGAAGGTCCAGCGGGACGCCCGCACCTAAATCAACGTGCCGAAGGCACTAAAAAGGTCTTTGTGACTTTGCTTCGTGCACATGGGGTGAAGCCCGCGAAATTCAAGGGTTTCAACCACCCAGCGATGATTCAATATTTGCAGTGCGCAGCAGAGTAATGACAAATAGCTATGTTGGGTGCCCGGCTTTGCACCACCTAATCCAGCTCAGCCTCAATCTCTGATGCAAAGGCAATGGCTACGCCGCCTGAGCCGATATTTACTCCTGCGGTAGTGCTCATTTCGCAAAGCAATAATTGCACACCATGGCTTTTGCAGGCTTGTTTTAATTTTTGGTAGGCAGGCATATCGGTGACAACTGCCGGATCGCCGCCGTAGCTGACGCAAATGGTGGGGGCAAACAGGCCGCGCTCCAGATGGGCCCGGGCGAGTGAAAATAGTTTTTCAACGCCTGCACTAAAGCCATGAATACGGGCCACAGGCGCAGTGACGCCGCGATAGGCACGCACGACCGGCTTAATATCGAGTGCGCTGCCCAGCGCATAGGATAAAAAGCCCACACTCTTATCGCCTTTACGCCGTGCCTGGTGACGTAACTGGCCTAAATCGGCAGGCATTAAAAAGCCCTGAGTGGTTTGAGATAATCGCTCGATATGTTTTGTGATTTCAGAATTAGAAGCCTGCAGGCTGATTAAACGGGCCACTTCAGCAACAACTAATCCCTGGCCGGCAAAAATATTGGCGCTGTCAAATACACGCAATGTAAAGGGTTTATTCAGGCTGGCTTGTTCGCGAATAGGGCGGTATTCGGTAAGAATGGCTCTGGCCGCCTGGCTGCAGTGATTAAAAATCTGGCTGCGGGATTGCATTACTGTAAGGCAAAAAACGGCATCAAAATCTAATACCAGGCGGGATAAAAATAATTCACGGATTTGTTCTGCAGAAAAAGGCTCTGATTCAAAATCAGCCACGCCTGCCGCAGCCTGGCGGCGATAAAAATCACGCGTAGCAGCAGGATCCCGATTATCAATAAAAGTGCCATCGCTGCCATGAATGGTAATTGGCAAAATGACGATCTGATGTTTATCCAGAAAATCCCGGGGTAAATCGCAGCATGAATCCGTGACTAAGCCAATACGCATTGTTATCTCCTCTGAGCATTATTTAGGATGGCCATCTGATGTGGCTCTGTTTTAAACAAGGCAGTGCATTTAAAACGCATGATTTACAACAATGCGCAATGCAATTTATCACTAAGATCTCAATTCTATTACAGGGATAAACCCGTATAAAAATGGTGCTCTGAATACTTGGTACGGTTTTATTTGTTTTAAATTTATCTTTTAAAACAGCGTGGAATGGCCGCTGTGGAATAAATGCGCCATGTTTTTTCCAGCAACAGTACAGAGGTGCTTTACAATATTTATTTTTGCCCCATCCGGAGATTTCAGTCATGCCCGTTAATCTGCCTACACTTGATCCCAGCCAGCTTTTTCCTGTTGCCGGATTAGAGCTTGGTATTGCCTCAGCAGGTGTTAAAACCGCAGGCCGTAAAGATGTGCTGGTAATGCGATTAGCGAAGGGCAGCCGTGCCGCAGGGGTATTTACACTGAATAAATTTTGCGCAGCCCCCGTGCGTATTTGCCGCAGCCATCTTGCCGACACGGGTGAGATTCGCGCTTTGGTGGTGAATACCGGCAATGCAAACGCAGGTACAGGCCTGGATGGCTATGAGCGCGCTAAAGAAATCTGTTTTGCACTGGCTGAGCGCCTAGATATCAGCCCGGCACAAGTGCTGCCATTTTCTACCGGCGTCATTTTAGAGCCGCTTCCGGCTGCTAAAATTATTGATGCGCTGGATGCAGCTATTGGCGATCTGAAACCAGCGAATTGGTTTGAAGCCGCTAATGCCATCATGACCACCGATGTGGCGCCTAAAGCCGCCAGCAAGAAAATTGTGCTGGATGGTAAAACCGTGACCCTCACCGGTATCAGCAAGGGCGCGGGCATGATTCACCCGAATATGGCGACCATGCTGGGCTATCTGGCCACCGATGCCGCTGTATCGCAAGCAGTGCTGCAAGAATTAGTCAGCTGGTCGGCAGACCGCTCGTTTAATTCGATTACAGTGGATGGCGACACCAGCACCAACGACAGCTTTATTCTGATGGCAACCGGCCAGGCGGGGAATGCCGAAGTGGCCGACACCCAGAGTGCAGATTTTATTACCCTGCGCGATGCGGTATTGGAAATCAGCCAGACGCTTGCCAAAGCGATTATTCGTGATGGTGAAGGCGCAACTAAATTTATTACGATTAATGTGGAAGGCGGTATTGATCGCGCTGAATGTAAAGCAGTTGGCTATGCCATTGGCAGATCGCCTCTGGTTAAAACGGCTTTCTTTGCTTCTGACCCAAATCTGGGCCGTATTCTCTGCGCGATTGGTTATTCGCATGTTGAAAATCTGGACGTGGATAAACTGGAAGTGTGGCTGGATGATGTGCTGGTGGCCAAAGATGGTGGCCGCTATGCGGGCTATAAGGAAGAAGACGGCCAGCGCGTGCTGAAGCAATCTGAAATCAGTATCACCGTAAAATTAAACCGTGGTACTGAATCTGCAACTATCTGGACTTGCGATTTTTCTTACGATTACGTCAAAATTAATGCGGATTATCGCAGCTAAAATGCAGGGGGAGGGGAGCAGGTTTTATTACTTTCAACTCCCCGCCTCTGTTTTTTTGGGTGTTAAGCTTTCTTCAGAAAACAAGCCTTCAGCATAAAGTTGCCTGCATCCATACGGCAATCTACTTCATGATCCCCGCCGGATACCAGACGAATGCTCTTCACTTTAGAGCCTTGTTTCAGCACGGTAGATGTGCCTTTTACTTTTAAATCTTTGATCAGAACCACTGCATCGCCATCAGCCAGCACGGTACCGTTGGCGTCTTTAACGATGGTGTCGTCACTGTCATCACTGGCAGCTTCTTGCATTGGCCATTCAAAACCACAGTCTGCACAGACGTAGTTTTCTGCATCCGGATAGGTGTTTTCTAATGTGCATTGTGGGCAAGCAGGGATATTCGCCATGATGTTTTTTTTACAAAGTTGATTCAGATTAGCCGGATTATAACATCTGCCTTCACTGAGCGCCCTGCATGGGGCGACAGGTTTGTACTTGTACTTTGCACTTTATTGCGGCTGCGCAATGGCGGAGGCTGGTTAATTCAGGCACAAAGGGGGGTGATAGCCCCCTTTGTGCGCAGTTAGTTAACGCGGACGAAAACGAATACCCAAGCCATTGATATATTCGCTGCTATGGCCAAAAAAGCTGATGATTTCATTTTGTGGTGGTGCTGTAAAACTAAATGGTTTTAAATTGCTCACAGATTCTGCTTTACCAATAGCGGGCAATAAACGTTTATTGGTGCGGATTTTAAGCTGCGCAATACAGGTTGCATTGCCAAATTTATATTGTCCGAATTGCCCTGATACCTCGGTAATATATTCATCGGCGGCAAAGGTAATGGTGGTCAGCTGCCCGCCATTGCCCCCATGCTGTGGCATGGTTTGTGTGTCGTACACAGCCTGTATGGCATCAATTACCCAGTCAGAGCGAATATAAAGCTGTGAGAGTCTGGCATTGGCCGCCGGATGATCGTCAAAATTTCTGTTTTGTTCTCCTGCCGGGCCTTCCTGCCAGCGGGCCAGCCATTCTTCACGAATCTGTGCTTTAAAGTCTGAATAGGCCCAATCCGAATCCGGATCAAATTGTTTAATTTGCCCGTCTTCAATGTAATCAAAGTATTCATAGTGCTGGGTATCATCTGCTTCGTAGCGATAAGATTGAATCGTTGCGCAGAATTGATCGCCCTTGGGCTTGGGGTTAAACAACTGGTGAATCTGATAATAATCAGGGGTCAGAAAAGTGACTTCATCGGTCTGGGCAATCACTTTTCCCCATGGTGTTAAAAGCTGAGGGCTGAGCGCTGCAAACCAGGAAACCTGAATTTGCCCATACAGCACTTTGATCACAGCACAGGCGTCGCCATGGTCGTGAATGGGTGAGCCATTGCCGGCGGGCCATATTTCTAACACATAGGGCTGGCCGGGTGAATCGCCAAGATTAGTATCGATTGTGATGCGCAGATAGCCAAATTCGGCTGGTTTTTCTGCTAATTTTTTGTAGCAAATACAATCTGGCGTCAGGATGGAGTGCTGAATTGCTTCGGGGAAATCAGGAAAATCTGCCGGGCGCAGGCTCATGCTTTTACCGGCTACATTGGCATAGAGCCGCTGGCATGCTTCTGGCAGATCCGCAATTACACTGATTTTGTTGTCAGCCAGCAGCTCCAGCGTTACATCATCCATAGAAACAATATGCGGTGATGGATCAAGATTGACAGGGATGGCTAGCAGCTGCAGCTTGCTGACTTCAGTATTTTGAATATTAATCGCATTGATTTCAGCAGTATTGAGCTGCTTATCTGATGCCTGTGCCCAGCTGTATTCAAAAAGCATCAGCGTGCGCAGCATTTCGCCCTTACCGTAGCGTATCCGTTTGTTATTGCTGTCGAGACTAAGCCAATAGGGCTGCAGCTCACCGCTTGGGTTGAGCCCAACCCCGGATTTTTTGGAAATTTCAACGCCGTTATAGAGAAGGCGAACGCCGCTGGCTTCAATCTCCAGGCGGACAGCGTTGCTATTGTCGCTTTTCAGCTCGATCGCAAAGGCATTGAATGAGCCGGGCAAAACCGACACCGTTCCTTGTCCTTTGACCGGAAACCTGGCGGTGTTGCTGCCCTCAAACGAGCTATGGATCAGATGCTGCACTTGCTGGTGTGGCGTGGTAGCGAGCTTCATTTTGACCTCTCAAAAGTGGTTTGCATTGAGTCAGATTGGGGCCATTGCCCATCGCAGGCGGCTTAAACACGGCCCAGTGGGCGTGCCCGATGTTTTTTCTATTCAATGAAAGCATAAGATTTATATTTAGTAATTTTTAACCGTTATTTATTTACAAGATGCTTACTTTTATAAATCTTAGAAATGATGATAGTTCTTAATTTTTGCTTTGTTAAAAAAAGATGAGGCAACAGAGTCTGGGCGTAGCAAGCAGCTTATTTGCTTGCAGCAAGGCATGATCTGTAAGGGGGAAAGGGGGTACAGCAGGGGGCAGAAGGTATAAAAAAACCCCAGGCTTCACAGCCTGGGGTTTTTGAAGGTTGGCTTATTCGGGCATTAAAAGGCCGGAACAATCGCGCCTTTGTATTTTTCAGTGATAAACGTTTTAACAGCAGGGCTGTTTAAAGCGGCAATCAGTTTTTTCATGGCCGGGCTGGCTGCGTTATCCGGGCGTGCCACAAGGATGTTGGCGTAAGGCGATTGTGCGCCTTCGATGACCAGAGCATCCTTGCTTGGGTTAAGGTTGGCAGCAAGGGCATAGTTGGTGTTGATCAGGGCTAAATCAACTTGGGTCAGCACGCGTGGCAGCGTGGCGGCTTCCAGCTCGCGGAATTTCAGCTTCTTGCTGTTTTCTACGATATCGCGGCTGGTAGACAGGATGTTTTTGCTATCTTTCAGCTTAATAATGCCTGCTTTTTCCAGCAGCAAGAGCGCGCGGCCGCCGTTGGTGGCGTCGTTAGGGATCGCTACGGTTGCGCCCTCGCTCAGATCTTTCAGCGATTTTACTTTGCTGGAATACGCGCCAAATGGCTCAACATGCACCAGTGCCACACTTTGCAGACGTGTGCCTTTACCCTTGTTAAATTCATCCAGATAAGGTTTGTGCTGGAAGAAATTAGCGTCTAAACGTTTTTCTGCTAATTGCACATTAGGCTGTACATAATCAGTAAATACTTTGATTTTTAACTCTACGCCTTCTTTAGCCAGCTGTGGTTTTACAAACTCCAGCAGCTCGGCATGAGGAACTGCCGTTGCGCCAATAGTGAGTGTGTCTGCGGCTTGTGCATTAAAAGCTAAGGCCGCTGTGAGTAGCGCAATGATCTTTTTCATAAAAGTTTATTCCCTTGTAAGGTAAACACCAAAAAAGCAGTTCGTATTTTAAGGCTTAAGACATCGTCTGGCGTAAAAGTTATGGTTTATTTGCGGCTAAAGTGCGTAACCAAGCGATCGCCAATCATTTGTAAGATCTGCACCAGAATCAGCAGCAGGATTACCGTGACCACCATTACATCGGTTTGAAAGCGCTGATAACCAAATCGAATCGCCAGATCACCCAAGCCGCCACCGCCGATCACACCAGACATCGCGGCATATGAAACCAGGGTAATGGCAGTGACCGTAATGGCCGCCAAAATACCCGGCAGGGCTTCGGGCAGCAGGGCGCCAAATACAATTTGTCTTGTGCTTGCGCCCATAGACTGAGTGGCTTCAATAATGCCCCGGTCTACTTCACGCAAGGCAGTTTCAACGAGGCGGGCAAAGAAAGGCGTTGCACCAACCACCAGCGGCGGGATTGCGCCTGCTACACCCAGTGAAGTGCCAGCAATCAATACCGTAAACGGAATCATGATAATCAGTAAGATCACAAACGGCACAGAGCGCAGTACGTTTACAAGGAAAGATAAAACCCCGTAAACCGCAGGCTGATCAAGCAGCTGGCGCTTGCCGGTTAAAAACAGCAGCACGCCCAGCGGTAAGCCAAGTACCAGCGTAAATACTAAGGAGCCAGCCAGCATCAGCAGCGTATCTTGCCCAGCCAGCCAGATTTCTGCCCAATCAATATTGGCGGTCAGTTGATTAAAGAATTCCATTAGCGTAATACCTCTACATCAATCCCTTCAGCGCTAAAGCGGGCGAGAGCCGCGTCTACATCACGTCCGCTCAGGGCAAGGGTAAGCTGGCCGCAAGGCGTATCTTTAATACGCTCGATACGGCCGGCCAAGATACTAAAATCTACCGCGCAATCTCTGGCTACCGAGCCCAGAATCGGCTGGTATGTTGAATTGCCAATAAAGGTCAGGCGTACGATTTTGCCTTCAACGTGCTTGTAATCGTCGTACTGCTTGTTTTCATCGATATGCTCGGCTTCGAAAACAAAGCGGCGGGTAGTGGGGTGTTTGGGGTGCAAAAATACTTGCGTAACCGGCCCTTCTTCCACAATCAGGCCACCATCAATCACGGCCACGCGATCACAAATCGTGCGGATCACATCCATTTCATGCGTGATCAAAACAATGGTCAGGCCCAGCTGCTTATTAATATCCAGCAGTAATTGCAAAACAGATTGTGTGGTTTGCGGGTCAAGCGCGCTGGTGGCTTCGTCGCAAAGCAGCACTTTGGGGCGATTAGCCAGTGCACGGGCAATGCCGACGCGTTGCTTTTGCCCGCCGGATAGCTGCGCCGGGTATTTATCGCGATGATCGCTAAGGCCTACCAGGGCCAGTAATTCATCTACGCGCTGCGTGATTTGAGCTTTGTTGAGCGTGCCGGCAATCTTTAAAGGAAAGGCAACGTTTTCGCCTATGGTTTTGGAGCCCAGCAAATTAAAGTGCTGGAAAATCATGCCCACCTGCTGGCGCAGGCCACGCAGGGCCGAGGCGTTCAGCTCGGTTACATCATCGCCGTCGAGCAAAATGCGCCCGCCGGTAGGGCGCTCTAATAGATTGATCAGGCGGATCAGCGTGGATTTACCCGCGCCGGAGTGGCCGATAATGCCAAATACAGAACCTGCGGTAATCGATAAAGACACACCAGCAAGCGCCGGGATATCGCGGCCATCGACCCGATAAGCCTTGCTGACGTTTTCAAGTTTAATCACTGTAGTGCAAACCTTGTGGGCCAGCAGCATGCCATGCTTAAGGCTGATCAGCTGTGGAAAAAGCGGCTTTGTTTATCGCTCATTTTTGCAGACACAGCGGGGCGTCATCACCACCAACTCTTTGCATAAAATGAATTCTGTCTCAAACCGGTTTTTCCCGCTGCGATCGCTTATGGGAGGCAAGGCTGCCAGATTTAAAAAATAGCAGGGGATTCTAAAGCCCAAACAAATAATCCCAAAACCCTTAATCAGCTAAGTTAAGTTTTATAAAGCATAAAACGGCCAGACAGGGCGCTGTCGAGCCGTTTTAGCTGAGTTTTTTACGTATTTCTGCGAAATTTAGTAATAAATACCACGAAAAATACCCGTGCTCAGGCGTAAGGATTATACCTGTTTCCCCGCCCCTTGCCGCCATAGAATTCAGCCATGCAAGCCAGTGCGGTTTTTTTAACAGTCCGCCTGATCAGGCTGGCTGGTTTTTCTGCAGCTGGATTACGGCCGCTTCTATCTCTGCCTCAGCCTGCAAGCGGATGGCGGGATCATCGGGCTGATTTTCTAATTGCCCCAGGCAATAGCTTAAGCGATTAGCTCCAATTTGCCCTGCAATGCCCTTGGCACTATGGGCATGCCGCTGGCGGTTTTCAAAGAGCGGCTCTTCTGTCAGCTGGGTAAAGAGCAGCGTAATTCTGTCCAGGCCTCTTTGTGCAACTTTGATACATTTTTCGGGAGGATAAGCCAAAGCCTGAGCAACCTGTTTCAAATCCAGAATGGCCAGTCCCGGCTCTGGTATTGCCGGGGCATTGTTCTGCGCTAAGGCTGCAAAAAGAGTGGTGCGGTGGAAAGGTTTTTCTATCCACTGGTCGATGCCCGCTGCAGCGAGATCTGCTTCATTGGGTGAATGCCCGGCGCTGACCAGCAAAATACGGCCTTTGAAATGAAGGGCGCGTAAGCTTCTGGAAACCTGCATGCCGTTCATAAGCGGCATATGGTAATCCAGCAGCACGGTATCAATCGGGCCTGCAGTACGCCATGCGCTGAGTGCGGAAAGGCCGTCTTCACAGGCAATGACCTGAGCGCCTGCGGTATGGAGCAGCTCATTGAGTAATTCGCGGTTAATTTCCTGATCTTCAGCGATTAAGATGGTTTGCCCATCCAGCCTGATGGTTTCTGTGTTGTAAAGCGGTGCCAGAGAGCCAGCGGTTTTACTTTGTACCGGCACGCAAATGGTGAAATTAGCGCCTTTGCCAAGTTCGCTTTTTAGGGAAATACTGCCGCCCATTAATTGGGTAAAGTCTTTGCAGATGGATAAGCCTAAGCCCGCGCCTCCAGCGCGTTTCCCCAGCCAGGTTTGTTCGAAAGGCGCAAATACTTTCTGGCAATCTGCTTCGGCAATACCCGGGCCGGTATCAATGACTTCGGCCATTAAGCTGGATTGACCGTTTATTTGCTCAAGGCTGAGAGACAAGCGCACGCTGCCTTGCTCTGTAAACTTAATGGCATTGCCCACTAAATTAACCAATATCTGGCGTAATTTACCGGTGTCTAATACAAAATCACCCTGTAATTCAGAATGAATTGTAAAGCTGATATTTTTTGATTTAGCCTGCTCTTCAAAAAGTGATTTTAACTGCCGGACTAAAACCTCAATTGAAATTGTGCTTTCATCCAGCTGGGCGAGGCCCACTTCTAATTTGCTGACATTAAGCACATTTCCAATCAGGCTTAATAAGTAATCGCCGCTGTCTGCAATATGCGACAAGCTTTGCTGCTGAGCTGTATTGAGCGTGCTGTCGTGTTTCAGCCTGTCTACATAGCCCAGAATAGAAGTCAGCGGCGTGCGGATTTCGTGGCTTACATGGGCAAGGAAATTCCCCTTGGCAAGATTGCCCGCTTCTGCGTCGCGCCGGGCCAGATCCAGCTCGTGCGTGCGCTGCATCACCAGCGCTTCCAGCTCTGACGCTTCTCTTTCTAATTGCAGGCGATAGGCGTGTTCAAGGCGTTCTTTCTGCCGGTTTATTTCTGCTACGCGCAGCGCCATTGCGGCGCTGAATAATAAAATTTCAATCACAATGCCAACAGAATTATAGCGGTAGCTTAATGGTGTATGGTCAATCAGGCCAAAACCACGTAAGCCCCAGGTTACCGTGATCGATACCGTATAGATAGTCCAGGCCAGTGCAAATAATCTGGCTCCGGAAACCCTATAGCGCACCGCATATAAGCTGGCCGCAATATGGAGTAAAAATCCTGCGCCGCCCATTTCTAAAGCCAGCAGCGCAAACTGGGTAAAACCAAATAACGCTGCTGCGCTGCTGATAGCGCCACAGGCAATAATGGCTTTTAATCCAATATCAAGCCTTGGTGTGATTTGTGAGGTTTTTAAATAGAGCCGTACAAACTGGGCGGCACAAATATAATAAAAGCCACTTAATATATATAAAAGAGTAAGGCTGTATTGCCCCCGCCATAAATATAAGGGCATTAAACCTGTGGCACTTAAATGGGCCAGGGTCAGGGTAATTAAATTAAGGCCATAAAATAAAAAAGTCTGATCTCTGGCTGCAGAAAACACAGCTATTGCAGCAAAAGAAACTAAAAGCATGATGCCGAGCATGCCACCCCAAAGCAGCATTTCCCGGTTATTGGCCTGTAGAAACTCTTTCTCTCCCCATACCCGGACATCAGAAACAATCGGCCCGGCCATGTCTTCTTCTTCGCTGTAAACCACCCGCATCAGCACTTCCAGCTGAGTATGGGCCTGAATTTTTTGCAAAAAAATGGGGCGCACGGTGGCTAAGGGGCGGCTGTGCTCGCTTTGAGCAGCATTAAAGTGCTGGCTTTGCCATGGCTCACCCTTTTGACGCGTGTAAAGGGTAACCCCGCCGATTTGCGCCTCGGTATATTCAAGATAATGACTGATGGGGGTGGAGCCGGGATTATCCAGGCGAAACGAAAACCAGACTGCATTACGGGAGTAGCCCAGCACATGCAGCAGGCCTTTGGGAGTGTGAAACTGGCCGGCATCGCGCTGTTTTTCAGCCCCGTGCACATCAAGGCGGCGGCTTGGGTCTTGCCACACTTTCAGCTCATTCTCTATCTGAACGCCAGCCATGCCCTCGTTTACCGTGAATGCCTGAGCCGGGCCAAATAGAAACATAGCCAGACACAGCCCAAGCCAGTATCGGCAGATAGCCCTGAAAAGAGGATGAAGTGTCAGGATATACAAGGTCTATTTCTTAGTAAAAGCATGCGATATATTTTCTTTGCCCTGAGTGAAGCTTTCTTCAAAAACAATAAAAAATAACAATGCAAGTAATACTTGCGTTAAAATGGTTAAAGTCGCGAATAATGAGAGCGGCATAATACGTGCTTTAGGTGAAAAAAGGCTATAGCGCTTTCTATTGATATGGATATTATTTATTGAAGCCGTATCTAAAGCTGACGTATTGTTGTCGGCCACTGACTGTTTGTTTGCTTTTTTGGTAAACAAATCATCGTTTTTCACCATGATCCCTGCAGGAACGCGCGTAAAATTGTGATGCTACGAATCAATGCTCCTATCTGGTCTGATGCCACGCTCGACCAACTCAAAATAAGTGCAGATCCTCTCGCAGATCTTTGTATGCGCGATTTGATTCTGAACGGCAATATCAACAAGGCTAATCAGATTTTGGCTCAGCTGGATACATATATAGCATGGCCCAATGATACCCCACCCAAATTACTGGCTTATTTAGAAGCCACGGCCAAACTGCCCGATGATGTGGATGCTGCCCGATTAGAACGGGCACAACAGTTTTTTACTACCTATGGCATTCCCTTTGGTATCAGCCTGATGTGCCGCTCTTTGCCTGTGCTTTATGCCGGCCGGGTGGGCGGGGCACAGGTTCTGGCGGCGACCGGGCAGCTTAGCGGGCACTTTGAGCGCCGTGCTTCTGAAACGCTGCGCTTTATTCTGAATGTAGCCGAGCCAGGCGGCCTTGATCCCGATGGCAAGGGCTTGCTGACGATTCGCAAAATTCGCCTGATCCATGCCGCAGTACGCCATTTTGCCCGCTCTAAACAGCGTGGTGCTGCAGAAAACTGGCATGCAGACTGGGGTGTGCCGATTAATCAGGAAGAGCTGATCGGCACCATGCTGGCGTTCTCACAACAAGCAATCGAAGGCTTGCGTCAGCTGGGGGTTAAGGTCAGTAAAGAGCAGGAAGAAGACCAGCTGTATTTATGGCGGGTAATTGGTGCCGCGCTCGGTATTCACCCTGAAGCCATGCCGGTGAATATTAATGAAGCGCGTGAAGTATGGCGGGCATTGCAGCGCCGTAATTTTGGCCCCTCTGATGCTGGTAAATTACTGACCAAAGCCCATGTGGCCTTTTTGCAATCCAACCTGCCCGATCTTGCTGCAGACCTTGTGCCTGAATTAATGGTCAAGCTTCTGGGCAGCCGTAATGCCAGCTATCTGGGGCTGAAAAAGCACAACAGCTGGAGCTGGATGCTGGATGTGCTGCGTTGGGTTTTCCGCTGGAAAAGCCGCCTGGCCAATAGCTCGCATACCGTAGAAAGCTTTATGCAGGAGTATGGCGAGCACTTTATGGAAGTTTTACAAAAACACTGGGCCAGCCCCTATTGCGGGCAAGCTTTTCAAATACCTGAACAAATGCGCCCATCCGCGGCACAGTGCCCCATGCTGCAGAGGAGCGAGGCATGATCTTGCTGAGTACAGGCAGCAATAATCCCGAAGCCTGGTTTAATACCATCAGTATTGATGGCAGTGTGTATACGCCGCTGCAACTGGCTTTTTTTGCTATAGGCTGCCTCTTGTGGGTAGTGGCTTATGTGCTGATCTTATTGCAGGCCAAACGCCATCAGTGCGTTGAAATGGCCGTGATTGCCGCAGCCAGTAACCTGGCATGGGAATTTGTATGGGGCGTATTGCTGCGCACCGATATGGGCGTATTTTTAGTCTGGACCTACCGGGCCTGGCTATTTTTTGACCTGTTTATTTTTTGGCAGGTATTAAAACTAGGCACAGGCCAATTTACCACGCCGCTATTTAAACGCTATTACCAGCCTATTGTGTGGTCTGGTGTTATTTTCTTTGTTTTATTGTATTGGACTATGGCGCTATCCGGTATTGAAACCCCTATCGGCGCACGCTCTGCCTATATCTGCCAGTTTATTATCAGCCTGCTCTGCTTTATTTTATTAGTACAACAACCCTCCACCATTGGTTACGCATGGGCGATCGCCTGGACGCGTACTTTGGGTACGGGTTTAGTTTCAATATTTATGTATCTGCATTATCCACACGATTATTTCATCTTAACCCTTGCTGTGGCTTCGACTTTATTGGATTTGGGGTATTGTGGGTATTTGTTGGGGTTGAGGCGTAATTTTAAATGTGAAGTTATATAAAATTAAATTAATTTATTATTCTATTAATTTTCTGCTTTTTCTGTTACTTAAATAAAACTTAGATATTGGCTGTAACTAAGATGTTTGTTTGGCTATTTTAAAGGAAACGTAGAAATGGAGAGGGAGATTGAAGCGTTAATTTGTTGGTATAAACAACAAAAAAGTGATTTTGTTTCTGTGACATATTTAGATAAAAGTACATTGATAAAAAAATATTTATCTCATATTCAAATTGGGATAAGGCTGAAATTATAGAAAAAGAAGTATCTTTAGCTATTAGTGCATTAGCTAAGCTTAAAACACAGCTTTCAATAAATGGTGTACCAATATCAAAAGGGGCGCTATTGATTATTATTTTGGCATTGAAAAATAGGACTGAGCATGTTTCAAATCAAGCAGATTTTTTTCCTGTTTTTTGTACTTTAATAATATTTAATTTTACATTTTTAACCATGGCTGTGCCTATTTTTATTAAATTGCTTTTTGCTTTTTTAATATTTATGGTGGTTATATTATTGTTGCAGAGTCGGCTTAAAATACGCCTTCATTTGGCGCATACTAAAGAGTTGATTAATATTTTAGAGCAATATAAAAACGAACATACTTAGATAGAAGCATTTAATCTAAAGAGAAGAAAAATGGAATAGAAAACGGTAAGTTTAGTTAGCCATTTTTTACAGTGTCTTACCATCATTCTTATCCACAAATTTTGTGTCATATTCGTTGTTTATCAACAAAATTTAAGATAAATGCTGACGTCAAGCTTGGAAATAGATACCATTTGTAATGGACTAATTGGTAGTGCGTATTCTGCACGAAGAAAAATAAAGGCCGTGATTTATCCTTGTTAGTTCAGCACGGGTTGCGATCAGCTCGGGATGGTTATTACAAACAGATTAAAAAGTAAAAATGAACTCAAAAGAAAAAAACAAAACTACCTCAAATGAATACTTAGAACTCTTCAAGGAACTCTGGCATAGGAAGTGGTTTGTTCTTAGGCGAATTATTTACCCACTTAAAGTTTTTATCAGCTGGATTGACTCTATTTTAGAGAATTGGTTTATTAGCAAAATAATATCGCCAATCTTTATAACTATCCCACCAGCCATAACATTACTCTACTATACAAAGAATCCTGCTAAAGATTGGATAGTGAAAAATTCGCCTCCACTATCACAATTTCTGAATGAACATGCAGCTACCATGTTGCTTTTCTCAGTTCTATGGTTGCCAATCTGGCAAAGGGTGAGAGATTTTATTAAATATGCAGGAAGCAGTCCTATTGAGGTATCTGCCAAGAATGTTACTTTACTCTTAGCAGCTTTCGAAAATATTGTTGCATTTAAGAATAAAAGATTTTCAGATGCCGCTCGACAAATAATAAGCGGGAAAAGTGATGCCGAGTCAATATTTAATTTAATTACTCAGCCCGAGTCGCAAATAGAGGAAACTGTTCAGCAAATCTACACTTACTTTGTTGCTTTCGACCCCCTGTCGAAATACAAAATTAATTTGGCAATAATTGATAATAGTGAAGTTAAGTTGATTAAGTTTTACTACCCAAGAACTGCTGAAGTCAGAACCCCAATTGATATATTAAACAATGAAAACTCTGGGATTAGAATTGCAGCACGAACTGGAAAAATGGTCATAATCGAAGATGTAGAGCATGAGCAATCTGCGCCTAAAGCGCGTTATGTCACATCACCTGACATTGAAACAAAGCCAGGATCTTTGATTTGTTACCCTATTAAATCTGGAATAAATTCTAAAGTTGTTTTCGTAGTTTCTATTTTTTGCGAAACGCCAAAAAAATTTAAGGAAGACAAAGAGTTTAAAAAGTACTACAACGAACTTTTAAAGCATTTTGGTGTCCGACTTACATTGGAACACAATCTTTTGGTTCTCAAAGGAGCAGTCAATGCGCAATCTTGATGAGATCGTTAGGCAAGCAAATTTAACGCTTAGCCTATATGAAGAGACAAAAAGCGACAAAAAAATACGCAGCGAAATAGAAAAATTAAAGAGGGAATCAGATGCATATCTTCACATACTACAAGAACTCAGTAGAATTGAAAAAACAATAGAGATAAGACACTTGAAACAAATAGCAGAAAGCGGTACTTTAAAAAAACGTCCTAAAAATTTCTTTATTTCTATGTTAAGAGCAAACTTACTTGGTGAATAACCTTGGTTGTTAATATTATGTTGAATAATCTGTATCGCACCTCGGCGTAGGGCGTAATCGCCAAAGGCATTACGCCGCAATTGGTGCAAAGATCATATCCCGCAAATTGAATCTTCAATCTTCACGGCCAATTGGCGTATTGCGTGCTTCGCGCCGAATACGCCCAACATCGCTAAGTTGGATAGCTAGCCTTTCCCCGCCAGCGCTCTTGCAATCTTATTTCTCGGCACTGTGGTACGCGGCACTTTTCCGCTGAACCACACCCGCACATCGTCATCCAGACCAATGCCGTGCATATAGTTGTACAGCGCTTTATTCAGCGCTACACCCAGCGCATCGTGATCGACCCCAGTTGGGTCGATAAAGCCGACGTCGTTTTTAGCGAACGTCACTTCGGGTAGCGGCAGCAGTTCGATGCCGTATTCTTCCGGGTTTTGGCCCACGGGCGAGTGCACGGTGCAGGCGAAGCGGTGGAAGAAGCCCGATTGGATGCAGCCCTCGGCAAACAGCTGACGCACGTATTCCAGCGCATCCACGGTGTCTTGCACGGTTTGTGTCGGGAAGCCATACATCAGGTAAGCGTGCACCAGAATACCGGCGTCGGTAAACGAGCGGGTGACGCGGGCGACCTGATCGATGGATACGCCTTTTTTCATCAGCGTTAGTAATCGATCCGAGGCGACTTCCAGCCCGCCGGAGATGGCGATACAGCCGCTATCGGCCAGCGATTGGCACAGCTCGGGGCTGAAGGATTTTTCAAAGCGGATATTGCCCCACCATGAAATCGCCAGATTGCGTTTTTGTAATTCTGCCGCAAGTGTTTTCAGTGCTTTTGGCGGGGCGGCTTCGTCGACAAAGTGAAAGCCGGTTTGGCCGGTCTCTAGAATAATTTCTTCGATGCGATCGACGAGGGTAGCCGCCGATGCGCCATCGTAACGCGAGATGTAATCAAGGCTGACATCACAAAAGCTGCATTTTTTCCAGTAGCAGCCGTGGGCCACTGTCAGCTTATTCCAACGCCCGTCTGACCACAGCCTGTGCATGGGGTTCAGCATATCCAAGAGCGACAGGTAGCGATCAATCGGCAAGCCATCCCAGGTCGGCGTGCCAACTTCGGCAAAGGCGATATCCGGCTCTACAAAGTTAATATATTTAACCACCCCATCGTTTCTGACAAAGGTGCGTACCAGGCGCTGCTGGCTGCGCTTGCCTGCCAGATGGTCGAGCAGCGCTAAGAGCGGGCGCTCGCCGTCGTCCAGCGTTACATAGTCAAAATAATCAAATACGCGCGGGTCAGACATCTCGCGCAGCTCGGTATTTACAAAGCCGCCGCCCAGCGCCAGCACGATGCCCGGAAACTCTGCCTTAATCACTTGGGCAATTCTGAACGCTGCGTATACCGCGCCGGGGAAGGGCACAGATACCAGAACAATGGTGGGCTGGTGTTTTTTAACCGATGCCAGGGTGAGCTCCAGCAGCGTGGCATCAACCAGATTCAGCGGCTCGCCCAGGGCTTTAGCCAGCGGATCAAAGCTGGGCTGGCTGGATGCCAGCGATTCGGCATAGCGCACAAATTCAAAACGCGGGTCGACCGCATCGCGCAATACATCGGAAATATCGTTTAAATACAGCGTGGCCAGATGCCGTGCCCGGTCTTGCATGCCGAGCGCACCAAACGCCCAAGCCAGCGGATCGCCGCCTTCGTCGTCCACATACACATCCAGCGATTCAAAGCGCGAGCCTTCAGGCAGAAACTGCCGCGAGCAAATTCGGTGGCCTACGGTGGAGTCTCTGCCTTGCAAAAAGGCAATTGCCGGGCCGATGGTAGCGAGGTAAAGATCAAACTGATCAACAAAGGCCTGCACCTGAAAGCTGCGCTGGCGAACGGGCATGGCATCGATACAGGCTTTGACGGCCAGCAAGCCTGTCTTAGAAAACAGCTTGAGTACCAGCGCCAGCGCTAAGTCTTCCTGCACCGCATCGATCTTTCTGGAGCGCAAAAAACCCGTGATATAGGCGGTGGAAGGGTAGGGTGTGTTGAGCTGAGTCATTGGCGGGATAACAGACAGCACGCGGGGCGTAGACATAGCAAAATCCAAAAAATACGCGCTAGGGCTGGGCCTGGCGCTAAACGCGCATTGTAACTCAGAGCTGCTTTGTTGGCTTGTAGGAGGGGAGGCGGTATTGAGTTTGCAAAGCCAAGCGTTAGATTGTGGGCAGAGATAGCGAACCCCAATGCTTACCGTAATAATGGTATCTTTGAGTTGCTGTAAAGAGCTTGTCATTGATTATGCTGAATTTAGTCTGGGGTTAATATGCTACATCGAAGATTGATGATCTCTTTAATACGTGTCTAAATATAGTTTATTCAAGGATTTCTTATCCTGAGGTAAATTTTTTGGAGATGTCCATATGAGCAACAAAAAAAATTATTTTGCTTTTTTTGCATCAATGTTAATTTGGATTGGTTGGGCAGAAGTGTTTTTACTTGAAATTATAAAAGAAAATATTAAAACTGCAAATTATTTAACCTTTTATATTTTGTTCGTGCCATTTTATGTTTTGCCAAGTGTAATACCATGTACGTTTTTATTGGCTGGTATTTTCTCTGTTATTTCTTTGTTGCCGGAAAAAAATAATCGTATATCATTTGATGTGCCATTGTTGGTATCTATTGGTTGTAGTTTTGTTTTTTATTTTATTTTTAGAATGTTTAATGAATGATTATTGTTTAATATAGATTTTTTTCTCTTATTTATATTAAATAAATATTTAAATTGCAGATCGAAAAATTTACGCTTCATAGATATGGGGAATTCCGTAAGGCGCGATCAATTTGGCTTTGTGTGATTTGTAGAGCGTTAATAAGTCTGGGTGTTTTTCCAGGTGCATTACGCCGAATGGCATGAAGTAAATCGTTGTAATGCGTCAGGCAAGGTAAACCTTGCACGCTCAGCTTATATGCACCCTACAAAATATATGACTTACGGACTGATATGATTTCATATCGCAGTGAGATTCAGTGAGTTTTAAATCCAGCAGGGTATTCTTTTCGATACCAATCGTTGACTTGCTCGTGATCGAGGCCAAAAAATTCTTTTGAGCGAGGGATCAGTACAAAGCCTGCGGCACAGATGGCTGCAATAAGGCTAAATGCCATATAAACGGTTGGGAGTGGCCAATGTAATAAGGCAATACCCGCTAAAGCTGGCCCAATTGTACTGGCCATTTGCGTACTCATTTTATTGACTGAGCTGATTCTTACTCTAAATTCTTTGGGTATGGCTAATGCGCGATGCGTGGAGCCCACCAGCACCATTAATGTATTGGCAAACCCTGCGCAAAAAAAAGCCACAATAAGTAAATAGGGCTGATTGCACAGGGCAACACAAGCAAGAATAAGGCCTTCTGAAATAGCTGCGAATACCCGAACGCGATAGCGGCCAAATTGATTGATAAGGAATGTTGCTAAATTGAAGCTGCCAAGCAGCATGCCGATGGAGATACTTGCTTCGCATGCACCGAGCCATGCAGCAGATAACCCAAGGGAATGCACTTTAAGCGGCACAAATAAATTAAATGCAGGGCCAATAAATATCCAGACAAGGAAATTAACCAATGTCCAGCCCCGCTCTAATGGCACTGTCCATTTTGCTTTGATTCCGCCCTGCAATTCAAGCCACCATAATGCGATTCCTTTTTTATTAGAGGCGATCCTCGTATTTATCGTTGGCGGTATTTTTCTGGCACTCAATATTGCAATGATTACCAAGCCCGAATAAACCCAAAGCGTGGCCGTGATGCCTGCCGTTGCAAGCAGGCCGCCGCCAACAATAGGCCCTAAGAAGCGGCCTGTTGAGGACGCTCTTTTTCGCAGCTGTAATGCATGGGCTAATTGCGCAGTGGGTATGAGTTCTGGTGTGATGGTTGTTGCAGCGCTATCGATAAAAGCATTGGCCACAACGGCAACTAGCCCTGCGGTGATAATGAGCCAAAGGTGATATCGATCAAAAGTTGCAATCAGGCAAAATAATAGCGCCGAGAGTGCCAGTGCAATAGTGCCTTGCACTAATTGCTTTTGTTTTGCATAGCGCTCGCAAATGGGGGCTGTTAAAGGCTGGAAAAAAAAGATAGCCATTGCCGTGATGCCGCCATAGATGGCTAAATCTTGTGCATTGCCTTTTTGAATAATCCACCACGGGATAGTGATATAAGTAATCATTAAAGCTAAGGTCATGAGCACATCAAAAACC
The DNA here is from genome assembly GCF_011601265.1 of Iodobacter violaceini. Classification (GTDB taxonomy): domain Bacteria; phylum Pseudomonadota; class Gammaproteobacteria; order Burkholderiales; family Chitinibacteraceae; genus Iodobacter; species Iodobacter violaceini. The sequence goes on along the minus strand of NZ_JAAOLX010000005.1, from coordinate 216,356 downwards.
AGAATCCCGCGTAATGCCGGATCTGCGCTGATTAAAAAAGACCTGATTTTTAGCAGGCTAAGTTGTGTGCTCATTTTTTGTCGTTTTAATGGGATGAAATATTAAGGAACCTCTGCACGAATCAAAAAAACCAGGTTGACACGCAATAAAATAAATTGCTTGTAAGGAGGTAAAAAAAGTATTTGCGCAGGGGGCCTTAAGGAAATGCTGATTTAATTAACTTTGTTATTGTCGCGCTTGGGCCTGTGCTTGAAGGCCGTATGACACAATGAATTTGTAGACCATTAATAAGGCCGGGTGTTTTTCCTGATGCATTATTCCGTATAGCATTTAGGAAATCAGTGCAATGCACTGAGCTTATTGACACTCTGAGAAACATACGCCTTACGGTTTTTTTGGTATAGAGCTAACATTTGGCGCTGCAGCTGGGCGATTGTCGGCCACATATGTATCCTCACCAACATAGCCGGGGGATACAACTGTAAGATAGCTTACGGTTGTTCCATTTTCGCCAGGGCAGCCCAGCTGACCAGTCCAACCCATAAGAAATAAATCGTCATCAAGTTTTACAACAGGGAAGGTAGATTCATCATAGTTGCAAACAACAGTGCTTATATATTTGGGGGCCAGTGCAGATGTTTTTTTTCATTAAATGCAAGAGCGTGGCTGGTAAGTGCTAATAGTGTTATTGCGAATAATATTATTTTTATATTATAAAATTTTCCAAAAAAATTGAGTTTAAAAAGTAAGCTTGCATGTAGCGTGACCGTAGCTTGGGTTGATTGGGAAATATCTTACGTGTACCGCGAGTAATGCTAAATTTTAGGTTACAGGTATGCCATTTCATTGGGGGATATAATGGAATATCCTTACTTAAATATTACCATGTATAAATAAATTACATCGGCATTTCCAATGCTTCACTCCCCATCCTACCCCTACAGTTTGTAGCGATATATTGCTTGAGCAGGCTGTCCCCTTTACTTTAAAGTAGTCCTTTGCTGCTTTTCCGGCTCCTTCCTCTGGTTTTTCTATGTCTGCTCCCAATACTTCGCGCGGGGTTTTGTTTACCGTGCTGGCCTTTATTATCTGGGGCCTGTTTCCGCTTTACTGGAAGTCTTTGCATGGCATTGATGCCTTGCAGATTATCTCGCACCGTATTGTCTGGTCTGGTGTTTTTGTGGCGGTGATTTTGCTGCTGCAAAAAAACTGGGGCTGGCTGTTGCCCGCGATTAAGAATCCCCGTGTGCTGGGTGTGTTTGCGCTGTCTTCATTGCTGCTGTCGCTCAATTGGCTGTTGTATATCTGGGCGGTGAATGAGAACCGCGTGGTGGATGCCAGCCTGGGCTATTTTATTAATCCGCTGATTAATGTTTTGCTGGGCAGATTGTTTTTGGGTGAGCGCTTAAGTGGCTCGCAAAGCTTTGCCGTAGGCCTTGCTGCCATAGGCGTGCTGTGGATTACCATTGCAGCGGGCACTTTGCCGTGGATTGCGCTGTGTTTGGGCCTGAGTTTTGGCGTGTATGGCTTGCTGCGTAAAAGAGCCAGCCTGCCATCTTTGGAAGGCCTGGCTTTAGAGACGTTCCTGATGGCGCCTTTTGCGCTGTCGGCACTGCTCTGGTTTCAGTTTCACGGGCAGGGCGCGCTGGGCAATATCAGCTGGGGTACTGATGCTTTACTGATGGGGGCGGGGGTTGTGACGGCTTTACCGCTGCTGATGTTTGCTTCAGGGGCCAGAACACTGAAGCTGGCTACTGTGGGCGTTATCCAGTATATCGGCCCAACGCTGCAATTATTGCTGGGGGTCTGGCTGTATCAGGAGCCCTTTGGCTCTGACCGGCTGATTGGTTTTTCTTTGATTTGGGCGGCGCTGGGAATTTATTCGGCATCAGGTTTGATCAGCTATTGGAAATCCAGCCGCCTGGCTGAGCAGTCTTGATGATTTGGTGCTATTTGCAGGCCGGGTAAAATCCGCCCTGCAATATTGTCTATTTTCCCTTTTCCAACAGCTTTCTCACCGGTGTTGGTAATCCTAACTCCAGTGCTTCGGCCTTGCTGAACCAGCCCAGATGGTCTTCGTGGGTAAGGGCTGTCTGGCTGATCACACTGCCGGGCAGCGGAGTGATGGTCAGGCGAAAATGGGTGAAGACATGGACGAAATCTTCCCCTGCGCTGTCAAACTCTACATTTAGCCCAAAGCGCTGCTGGCAGGCGCTGCTGGCGTCTAAGGTGGAGGTGGCTTCAGGCAAACTCCACAGGCCACCCCAGATGCCGCTGGGCGGGCGGCGTTCCAGCAGGATTTTGCCGCTGCGCTCTACCATCATCAGCACGGTTTGCCGCTCTGGCGATACTTTTTTTGGCTTGGGTGTGGGCAGCCCGGCTTGGCGGCCTTGCTGGCGGGCGATGCAATCGGCCTGCACCGGGCAAGCCATACAGGCTGGCTTTTTGGGCGTGCAAATGGTGGCACCTAAATCCATCAGGCTTTGGGTGTAGCGCTCTATGCCACTATCAGGCAGCAGATTTGTCGCCAGCTGCCACAGCTCTCTTTCAACTGCCTTGGTGCCAGGATAGCCGCTGATGCCTGCCCAGCGGGCCAGTACGCGCTTTACATTGCCATCCAAAATGGCGGCTTGCGCACCAAAGCTGAATGCGGCAATCGCCGCTGCTGTGGATGGCCCCACACCAGGGAGTTCGGCCAAGAGGGCGGGTGTACGCGGAAACTGGCCTTCAAAGCGCTCCATCACCATTTGCGCGGCTTTATGCAGATTGCGGGCGCGGCTGTAGTAGCCAAGGCCGCTCCAGCGAGCCAGCACATCGTCTGAGCTGGCCGCTGCCAGGCTGGCTACATCGGGAAAGCGTTCTAAAAACTGCTGGTAATAGGGGATGACGGTGGAAACCTGCGTTTGCTGCAGCATAATTTCGCTGAGCCAAACTCGGTAGGGGTCAGACACCTGCCAGGGCAGGTTGTGGCGGCCGTGCACGGCCTGCCAGGCGATTAAACGCTGGGAAAAATCGCTCATTTATGGGGTTTTTCTGCTTTTTTAGGGGTGGATTTTTTAGCTGCGGCTTTTTTATCCGCTGCGGCTTTCAGTTCGGCGGTTTTTTTTGCCTCGGCTGTTTTTTGTGCCAGTGCTTTGCGTTTGGCAGCGGCCTCTGCTGCCTGGGCTTCAGATTCAGCTTTTTGCTTGAGCAAAATTTGTTCTTTCAGGCTGGCGTAATCAATATGGTATTCAGGTGCATTTAAGGCACCAGACACCGTAATGGGCAGGCTCAGGCCAGACAGTCCTTTTAGTTCGGGTACTTTGGGGTTGGCGCTGGCGTTCATATTGTAGTTAATGGCATTGCTGTTTAAATCCAGCGTGCCACCGCCAGTAAGCTTAAGTATGCCCGCTGTAACGGCCAGATCATTATTGCTGGCAATGCCATGCTTAAGCGTTAATGTAGAGCGCAATTCGCTGAAGGATGTTTTGGCATCCAGATTCAGAGAGGGGCTGGCTTCGCCGTTCATTAAGCTGATCTGGTGGCTGGCTGTACGCAGCAGTGCTTCAAGGTTAATCCCGCGCAGCGTGCCCTGATTAAGTAACAGCCGCACATTTCCGCCTGCAGTCCGGCGTAAATCGCTGAGCTGATTACCTACGGCTGCTACGTCTAAATCCATATGGCCGCGGCCTTCAAAGCGGCTGGTATCAATCACATCGGCAAGCAGCGTATTGATGTTCATATTCGCGAGTTTTTGCTGTACACGGAAAGAGGCGTTCTTTCTGCTGGCATCCACTTCCAGGCTGCCAGTCAGCTGGCCTTCGTAGAGCGTAGCGGCTAAAGGATCTAAATTGAGCTTGCGATTTTTGGCAGCAAATTCCAGCGATATATCGTTGATATGCAGTTTTTGCATCGCCAGCTCACCAATTTTAAGCTTGCCGCTGGCATCCAGATTATTGAGCCACCAAAAATCAAACGGTTTATCCGGATTTACTGTTTTTGCACCCGCTGCAACAACGGGCAAATAGGGCGATAAATCGAGCTTATTCAGATCAATATCCACTGCGTAATGGGGGCGGACAAAATCAGTAACTTCGATCTGCGCTTTTACGGGTGATTTATCCAGCTGGCCCTGGCTGTTCAGGCTTAATGATTCAGCTTGTAAATTAAGCGTGCCTGCCCCGGTTAAATCAAGGCCAATTGCACCGCGCGGTAAATTACGGTTGGTATAGCTGCCACTCAGGCGGTAGGCAGGCAGCCTTGCGATACTGCCATTGAGTAATTCCAGCGGGCTGGCAAATGAAAGCGCTAAGTTTTGTTCCGGGCTGTGCAGTTTTACTTCAAAGCTGGCCGTTTCGGTACGCAGCAAGCCCTGCTTCAGCCCTGCCAGGGTAGGAATGGTTGCTTTCGCACTTAGCTGGCCGCTGGGGCTTTGCATATCTACATTTAATTTCAGGCGGTTCAGGTTTACGGCTTCTTTGGAAAGCAGAATCTCTGGCACATCCAGCTCGCCTTTCCAGTGCTGCCCGGCGCGCTGGCCGGATATATTCAGCTTCAGCTCACCGCCCTTAAAGCGCAGCGGTTGCCAGCCATAGACCAGATTACCCACGGTGCTTACTTTTACATCTTGTAAGCGAAGCTCGGGCGAGCTGCCGCCTTTTTGCTCCAGCTCCAGCAGTAAGTCAGCCACAAGTAAGCGGTTGTCGGCCTCGTGATAGCGCATGGCAGCGCTTGCACTGAGCGCACCCTGCCATTGCACCGGCCTGTCGCCATCGCCAATCAGCAGCATGCCGTCCAGATCCAGATGCCCGGCTTTGGAATCGGATAAGTTTTTCATGGTGAGATTAAGCCGCGACAGGCGCAGGCTTTCACCTAAAAATTCGTCAGAAAGTTTGAATGATGCCTCGGTAAAATGAACCGTATCAAGCGAAAAGCTCAGCTCTTTGGTCTGGGATTTAGGCGTCAGCAAGTCTTCAAAATTATAAGTGCCATCTTCGCGGCGGATTACATTGAGCGCTGGCTTTTCAAAATCAAGCGCTTTGATTTTTCCTTTACCGATCAGCAGGGGCCAGAGACTGAGTTCGACCCGCACCCGATCGGCATGAGAAAAAATAGTTGTTTCGCCAGGCTCAGTCAGCGTGACATTATCTAAAAGCAATGCGGGTTGAGGGAGCAAGACAAAACGGGCATCTCCACGTATGGTTAGCTGCCGTTTGGTGTCTTTTTCCAGAATACTGCTCAGTTCACTTTTGATCAGATCAAAAGAAATAAAATACGGAAGCGTGCCAAGCAGCGCCACAAGCATGACGAGCAAAAGCAGGCAAATTCGGAAGGGGCGAGAATGTCGCCAATCTATAGTAGGACGATGCATGCGGGGATTATCCCGAAGACATGGATTAATTTCAAAGTTAAGATTGCTAAAAATTTTCACACACGGGAGAAAAACATGGCTCAAGCCACTGAAATCAAGGTTCGCGGCTATCATTTAGATTTATACGGTCATGTGAATAACGCGCGGTATTTAGAGTTTTTAGAAGAAGCGCGCTGGGCTTTAGTGGATGAAAGTGGCGGTTTGGAGTGGTTTACTCAGGAAAAGCTGGCTTTAGTGATTAGCAGAATTGATATTCGCTATAAGCGCCCGGCCACCATGGGCGATGTGCTCAGAATTGAAACCCGGATGGTGCATTTAAGCGACAAAGAAGGAATTATTCATCAGCGTATTGTGCGGGCAGATAATGAAAAATTAGTGGCCGAAGCCGATGTGACTATTGCCGTTATTCATGCCAATACTCCCGGGGCAATGCCATTGGATGGCGAATTAGGCCGCCGTTTACAAGAGATGATGAATGTATAAATGCCTGAAAAAATATGTATTGCTGCTGGTTTTTTTGCTGGCCGGTTGCGCTGGCCTGTCTGGCAATCTTGAAAAACCCAGTGTAAGCCTTGCCGGCCTGAGTGTGGCGGAAGTGGGCTTGCTGGAGCAGCGTTTTGTGCTGAGCTTGCGCCTGACTAATCCAAATGATGTATCGCTGGATATTAAAGGGGTGCAGCTTAGCCTGGATGTAAACGGCCAGCAGTTTGCCGAAGGTGTTTCCAGTGAGGCTGTGACTTTGCCTAAGCTGGGATCGGTTCTGGTTAAGCTTAATGTCACTACTTCGTTGAGCACATTTATTCAGCAATTTAATGGCTTGCAAGCAAGTGGCAAGCCAATCGCCTATCGTATTAAGGGTAAACTGTTTCTGCCATTACGCCCCGATGGTGTAAGCTTTGAACGTCAGGGAGAAGTAAACTTACCTTAATCTGGAAATATAAAGATGAGTGATCACGCTGCAGCATCTGCCGGCTCCCATGGTGGGGATGATATTCATGGCTCACCCAGCCCTTCGTTTATGCAAAAAAACCGCTTGAAGCTGATCATAGCAGGCGGTTTTTTTGGTTTTCTGTTTGTGCTGATTGTGGGTATTGCCATTGGGATGACTAAACGGAATTTTGAAAAAACCCAATATATTGAGCAAATTGCACGCTTAAAAGTGTCTTTTGAAGAAACCATCGAGACGCGCAAAGAGCTTGAAGAAAAAATATCCGAGCTGAAAAAAGAAGTAAAAGAGAAAAAAATTGAAGTAGAAGAGCTTGAAGTGAAAGTTGAAGATTTAGAGCGGCGTGGCGGAGCAAAAGCAGGCAGCGAGCAAACAGCCCCAGCCGCACATGGCGAAGCCCCTAAGGAAGGAGCGGATATTAAGCCCGCTGGCGGAGGCTATGTAAAATTTGGCGGCGGTGATTGCGTCTTGCCTGCAGGCGGCGGAAAAGGCAATGCGGCATGGAAAGAATGTATTAAGCAAAACAGTAATGCTAAATCTGAAGGCCCTAAGGCAGAGGCTGCACCTGCCAAAGAGCCTGCCGGACATTAAGCCTGAGCGTAGAGTGCAAGTACTGTTTCTAAGCCCGGAGGCGTTGCACCATGCTGCATGCAGGCTGCAGCGCCGCTGGCAATGGCAAAGCGCAGATGCTCATGCGTGCCGTGCCGGGGCCAGGTGATCATGCTGTAAATCAGGCCGCCTATCGATGCATCTCCAGCTCCCACACTGTCTGCCACGCTGATTTGTATGGCGGGTGCGATGGCACTGCCGTGAGGTGTGTGCAGTGATGCGCCTTCTGCGCCGCGGGTATACAGAAAGCAGGCTTCAGGATTCCAGCCGTGCAGCGTTTTAAATGCAAGCCCGATATCTCTGGTGCGGAATAAGCCTGCCAGATCTTCATCAGAGACCTTAATCACATCCGCCAGCTTGCTCATGGTTTTAAAGGTATCGTCGTAGCGCTCGTCCATGATGTTTCTGAAATTGGGGTCGTAGCTGATTTTTACGCCCTGCGCTTTCAGGCTTTTTGCCAGCGCCACTAATTTATCCGCCAGAGGCTGGCGGGCAAGGCTGATCCCGCCAAAATGCACCCAATACGCCGCACTTTGCCAGCCGGAGGGCAGGGCTTGCGGGTCAAAATATAAGTCGGCGGAATCATCACCTACAAAAAAGTATTGTGGCGGATGGGCGGATGGCACCATGGCCAGCAGCGGTGATTTATCCAACTGCTGTAAAAAACGTAAATCCAGCCCCGCAGCGTGCGATGCCTGATACAAATCATTGCCAAAGCAATCCTGGCTGATTGCCCCTGCAAACGCGCTGTGTAAGCCAAAGCTGGCCAATACCCTTGCCACATTCCAGGTCGAGCCGCCCACTTTACTGACCCAGTTTTCGCCATCAGTGCGGATCATATCGGTGAGCGCCTCACCGGCGGCTAAAAAAACTGGGAGACTGTGTTGGCTGGAGGGCATGTGCAGGCCTTTTAATCATTTGAAGTGGTTAAGTGGAGCAATGGCTGGCTTGATTATATTTAAAACCTGAAGCAAGCCGCTTAATTTAGATCTGGTTTTTCTCCGTGAAACGCCCTGTCCTCTGTGTACTCCGTGGTTCTCGGATGTGGGTTTTTTCATCATTTACCCGGCAATCAGCCATCCAGTTTTAAAAATAAATCACGGTCAGGGGCGAAGTTGGCGTAGAGCGGCAGCAGTGCTCCGCCTAATGCGCGGGCGTCAGATCCTATAGTCCCTGCCAAAACTTGTGGCGGCACGACGCCTTCCCAGTTATAGCCTTGCATGGCGATGATTACGGCCTGAATCAGTGCTTCTTTGACCGCGCTGCAAAAGCAGCCGTCTAAAATCACGCCTTCCAGATCCAGCAGGCAGCTGCTGTTCAGCATGGCAAAGGCAATGGGCGGGGCGGTTTCAGCTATCCATGCATGGGTATGCGGCCAATAGGCGGCGCTGGCGGCGCGCTCGTCGCTGGTGGCTCTGCCGTCCAGCCCTGCTGCGATAAAACGGCTTTCCAGTTTATAAAGTGAAGCCACATTCAGTAGCTGCGGGCTGTTTGCGCTGCCTGTTATTCCAAGCGCTAATGATCCTATGGCACCGGCATTGCCGTGTTTGCCAATATGCAAATGACTGTCGAGCACGAGACCGCCGCCGATAAAGGTATCGACAAATACATAAATAAAATTACGCACATCGCGCCCACGCCCGGCAACCAGCTCTGCCACGCAGGCGGCGGTGGTGTCTTTGATTGATTGCACCGGCAGGCCGGTGAGGGCGGCGATTTCTTCATTAAGCTGAAAACGCTCCCAGCGGGCGACGACTTCAGCATCCAGCCCAAGCAGTTGCTGCCAGCCGCCGATATGCAGGGGGGCTGCAATGCCTATGCCTTGCACACGCTCCCACAGATGAGGGCTGAGTCTGGTTTTGATTTTGGCCAGGCAATTGGCAAGATGCGTCAGAATTTGCTCGGGATCGGCAAAATCATAGCTTAGATTCCAGCGCTCTCTGACCGTACCCGTGAAGTCGACCAGCAAGATATCTAAGCTGCGGCGGCCTACTTTTACGCCGATTGCAAATGCACCATCAGGATTCAGCGCCAGCGGCACCGAGGGCTGGCCCACTTTGCCGCGCTGCGGTGTTTCTTTAATCAGCAGCTCGTCTTCGAGCAGCCGCTTGGTAATCATCGAGATAGATTGCGCCGTTAAGCAGGTAAGCCGGGCAATTTCTGCCCCTGGCAGGCGGCCATTAAGGCGAATGGCTTGCAGCACAACCCGTTCGTTGTACTGGCGCATACCGCCTTGAGATGAGCCTCTGGGTTTTAAGCTGCTGGCTGCGGATGCCTTATCCGGCGAGGGGCTCACAAATGACTCCTTTTTTCAGTATGAAATTGCCGTAAGGCTGCAATTCGCCCGTTAGCACAATCGCGTAAGCTTGCTTTACCCGTTCATAGAAAGCAAATCGCTCGATGGCCTCGCACTGGCTTTCATCTGCATGGCCGTCTGCTTGCAGCTCGCCGATAATATGTTTTTGCAGTGCGCTGCACCAGCCTGCGGGCTGATGGCTGACTTGCATAAAGCCTACCGGCTGGCTGACGTCCTGATCTAATGGCAGCAAGCTCATTACCGCTTTTACCGTGCGGGCAATGCCGACACCAGAAAGATGGATCAGGGGCTTGCCCGCCGCCAGCGAGGCCGCCGTAAAGTTGGCATCGGCAATCACAATCTCATTACCGTGGCCCATTTCAGCCAGTACCTTGAGTAATTCAGGGGTGAGGAGGGGGTCTATTCCTTTAAGCATCGTGTTCTCCTTGGGGTTTTCTGGCTGGGGCTGGGCCACTTGTGGGGCATCCCATGTGCACTAACCAAAATATAAAGGCTCATTTAATTAGTGCCTTCGGCACGTTGATTTAGGTGCGGGCGTCCCGCTGGACCTTCCTTTCTTGCGCGGCCAAGAAACGAAGCCAAAGAAGGCCGCCCCAGCCAGCACGAAGGCCCCTCACTACGGATAATCGGCTCGGCGAAAAAGGCTGCTCGCTGCCTCGCTGCCCCTTTTCCGAAACCCCGAGCCGCTTATTCCTCGTTTCGGCGTGCTTCAAGGGGATTTTTAAGCCCCATGCAGCGAGAGTGGTCATTACGTTTTTTCGTTGTTTGCTAAAGCAAAAATATATGGCTTAGTGCCTATGTGATGAACCCCGCCTTTTTTTAGCATTCCATTCCCATCTTTTGCCTAATTCGCCAGCCACTCCGCCGGGATATCCTCAGGCTTCATTGCCCCCGTCATCACCGCTACAGCATCGCTCATGGTGATGGCTTTGGGGTTGAGGATGGCGGCGCGGCGGCCCAGGCGGGCGACGTGGATGCGGTCGGCTATTTCAAAAACATGCGGCATATTGTGGCTGATCAGCACCACTGGCAGGCCACGGTCGCGCACATTGCGGATCAGCTCCAGCACCATATTGCCCTCTTTTACCCCCAGTGCTGCGGTGGGCTCATCCATGATGACCACATGGCGGGCAAAGGCTGCGGCACGGGCGACAGCAACGCCCTGGCGCTGGCCGCCAGAGAGCGTTTCCACGGCTTGTGTCATTGAGCGGATGCCGATTTTTAGTGCTTGCATATAGGCGATGCTGTCTTTCAGCATGCGTTTTTTATCCAGAAAACCGAGGCTGCCTAAAAGGCCGGGCCGGCGGATTTCCCGGCCCATAAATAAGTTTTCGGCAATGGTCATGGCGGGGGCCACGGCTAAATCCTGGTAAACGGTTTCGATGCCTGCACGGCGTGCTTCGATGGGGCTTTTAAAGCACACGCTTTGACCATCGAGTAAAATTTCGCCGCTGTCTGGCGTGGTCGCGCCGGACAAGGCTTTGATGAGCGATGATTTCCCCGCGCCATTGTCGCCAATCACGGCCAGAATTTCGCCTGCGCGCAGCTCAAAATCAGCGCCATCCAGGGCGACGACTTGCCCATAGTGTTTGACCAGGCCTTTGGCTTCAATGACGAGGCGGTGTGCTGTGTTCTGGCTCATTAGCGGCCTCCTTTGCGTGACAGTTGATCGGTGGCCACAGCCAAAATAACCAAAATACCTGTGATTAAAATTTGGTAAACCGAGGACACGCCCATCAGCGTCAGGCCATTGCGGAATACGCCGACAATCATTGCTCCAATGAGCGAACCAATAATCACGCCGCGCCCGCCAAATAAGCTGGTTCCACCAAGCACCACGGCGGTAATGGCATCCAGGTTTTCTGTTTGCCCCGCATTCGGGTCGCCCACGCCAGTGCGCGCCACCGAAAGCAGCGATGCCACGCCATAGCACAGCCCTGCCAGTACATACACCATGAGGATGACGCGGTGGGTGGCGATGCCGGTGAGGCGGGTTGCTTCCGGGTTATTACCCACGGCATAAATATGGCGTCCTGATGCAGTTTCGCGCAGCCAGATCCAGCTCAGTGCATAGCAGGCCAGCATCAGCACCGTGCCATAGGCGACCTGGGTTTGACCTATGCCAAAGGTGTTGCCAAAAAAGGTCATGGCGGCGGGTAAATCGGTAATGGTTTGCGAGCCTGAATAAAGCTGGGTAATGGCAAAAGCGATATTCATTGTGCCTAGCGTCACAATAAAAGGCGGCAGCTTAATGCGTGTGACCAGCAGGCCGTTAAGTAAGCCAAAGCCAGCCGTTACAGCCAGGCCGATTGAAATGGCAAGGATGGGATGCAGGCCATAATCATTAGCCACCCTGGTCATCACTACGCCGCCGAGCGCCATCACCATGCCACAGGAAAGATCGATACCGGCCGTTAAAATAATCAGTGTCTGGCCAATTGCAACCAGCCCTACCACCATAATCTGCTGCAAAATCAGCGAGAAATTTGCGCCAGTTAAAAACTGCTCACTTTGAAACGAGAAAAAACCGCAGGCCAGCAGCAGGGCCAGAAATGGCCCAAGAGTGCCGATAGACGGGATGTGATCTTTCCAGCTCGGCATAGATAACCTCTGTATGTTTGAAGATGCTGCAGGCATACCGATTGTTGTGGGTCTGTATGCCTGCGGATAGCTGCTTACTTATTACCCCAGCACATATCCATGCCTGCTTTACTGTCTTTGCTGTCTACTCCTGCAACCGCTTTATTGGCGATCAGGGTGACACCGGTGTCGGTGTAGCCCGATGGTTTTTTTCCTGTTTTGGCATATTCAACGCCAGCGGCTACGCCCATTGCGGCCATTTTTAGCGGGTATTGCTGCGAGGTGGCGGCAAACTTGCCGCTTTTAAGATCTTTAATCCCCTGGCATCCGCCATCTACCGAAACAATCAGTACGCCTTTTTCTTTGCCTGCTTTTTTCAGTGCATTAAATGCACCGGCGGCGGCTGGCTCGTTAATGGTGTAGACCAGATTGATATCCGGATTTTTTTGCAGGCAGTTTTCCATGGCGGTCTGGCCCTTGGCCTGATCGCCAAAGCTGTCTGCCATACAAACTACATTGGCGGGTTTGGCTAATTCATTGTTTTTTGCATCAAAGGATTGCAGGCCAAAGCCTTGTAAAAAGCCATTGTGGCGTTGCGCGCCAACGGGATGGCCGGGGAATAAATCCAGGGTGGCGATCTTTGCGGGTTTGCCTGCGAAGGTGGCCTTGGCGTATTCGCCAATCAGCACACCCGCTTTAAAGTTGTCGGTGGCAAAGAGTGCATCGGTGGCTTCTGCCGGATCGGTCGGGCTATCGAGCGCAATGATCAGCACACCTTTTTCGCGGGCTTTTTTAATGGTGGGCACAATCGCTTTGGAATCACTTGGGGTAATCAGAATGGTTTTGGCACCGGCTGCAATCATGTTTTCGATGGCTGTCACCTGGCCTGCGTTATCGCCATCGGCCTTGCCTGCCGCAGACAAAAGCCTGGCGCCCCTGGCTTTTGCCTCGGCAGCTGCGCCTTCTTTCATTTTTACAAAGAAAGGATTGGTTTCAGTTTTGGTGATCAGGCCAATGACGGGCTCGCTGGCAAAAACGGGTGCCGCGATAAAGGCGAGGGCGATACAGATGCGGGTTTGCAGCATTTCTCTTCTCCAAAGAACAGGCCGTCCGGCCTGAAGGCTTACAGCTTCAAGCTGGGTGACTCTTAATAAATCACTCAGTTTGATTTAATCGATACTAGACTTGCTTTTCTAATAAATCAATAGGGTTTACTTATAGGAAATCCCTTATTAAACAGTCGTTTAATGTTTTTATATTTGCCGGTAAGGCTCAGTGAAAAGGCTTGTGATCTGGCAGGCAAACAGGAGAGGCACTAAGACGAGCGGGCATTGGACTGGTTCTTTAGATGCCCGGCCGACAGGCGGTATACCTGATCATCAAGTTGATAAAACGCTTTTCGTGGCATTCGTGTTTTAAGGCCAATGCAGATATAAGCGGAAGTGGTTGTTGATCAGGGCAAAAGATAAATCATCATTTGCTTATTGATTCGATCGAAAAGCAAAGAGGCTGGCGGCTATAATGCATTGCTTATAGATAAGCAGATCAGATGGTTTAAGGTTTAGGTATGAAAATTTTATTATTGGCCTCTTTACTTGCTATGCCCGCTTTTGCAGCTAAGGTTTATCAGTGGCGCGATGCGGATGGCAGGGTGTTTTATTCGGACCAGCCAGCGCCAGGCCAGAATGCAAGGGAAAGGAATATCCGCGTGCCAAGTAATACGGCCAGCCCGGCACAAGATCAGCCCTCGATGGTGTTGTATGTTTCATCCGAATGCGGCCAGCCCTGCAGCGATGCAGTAGAGATGCTCGATAGCCGCAAAATTAACTACGAGTTAAAAAACCCAAGCCGCTCAGAGCCACAAATGATCGAATTTATTAATTTGGTTGGCAGCCTTTCGGTGCGAACCCCCGTGCTGGTGATGGGTAAAAAAGTGCTGAGCCCATGGGATAAGCTGATCTGGAGCGCAACGCTTAATAAGGCGGGCTACCCAGTGCAAGAAAAGAAAAACACCCCGGCAGCAAAATAATTTTGGCCACTCTTCTTTTTGCATGTCGCATTGCCCGGTAGCCTGATCAGATTTAAGTTTCTAAGTATTTGTTATATCCAGACCCGATTTTTGGGTGTGCAAAATTTGTGGGGCTTAAGAACTGGATTTTGTGAGGCCTGTGTAAACAGGTCTGCAGAAAGCAATAATTGATGATTCACCCAAGGAAAAGGAGATCAATACCATGGCAGGCACTGTTCATCTTCACCAGGTACTCAAAGCACCGGCAGAGCGCGTTTACCGGGCCTTTATAACGCCAGCGGCTATGGCCAAATGGATTTCTCCCCATGGTTTTACCTGCACGGTTCACCATATGGAGCCGAGGGTGGGCGGGACATTTAAAATGTCATTCACTAACTTTGCAACGCAACACAGCATGTCATTTGGCGGTGAATACCTGGAGCTGCTCGCAAACGAGCGGTTGCGATACACCGATCAGTTTGATGATCCAAATTTGCCTGGCGTGATGCAGGTTACTGTTTCACTTAGATCCGTTTCATGCGGCACTGATTTAAGCGTTGTACAGGAAGGCATTCCGGATGTGATCCCTGTAGAAATGTGCTACCTCGGCTGGCAGGAGTCTCTCGCTCAGCTGGCAAGGCTGGTGGAAGCCGATATTCCCCGGTAGCAGCCCGGCGGGTATGAAATGCAAAGCGTTTTGTCGCTTTGCGGCGAATTAGAAATGAATCAAACGATTTGCCCGTATTGAATAAGCAATCTGCCTTTTTTGCTATGGGTTATTGCCTCATTTTTATCAGTTGTTAAAAATTATTTGGGGGCGACTGATTTTCCGGGTTTTTACTATTCTTTATGGTTGGTTATTCTTTTATTCCAAATTGTGTTTTTTTTTGATTTTTTTCAGGCACGGGATGTTGTCGTTTATTTAAAAAATATTCAGACTCATCGAAGATATAAAGAATAATACGCTGCACTTGCTCGGGCTTTGAAAGGCGAAAGACGCTAAATGCTGCGTTCTTCGTTGCCCTGGGAAAATGAGCTGAGCATCTTCAGTTTTATCCCTCAGTACGTTTGTCTTCATATTCAAATTTCACTTTCGGCTGGCTGCGTTGAAGGGGCTCTGGGCAGAAGACGTTCCCGGGCTGCTTCGCTGAGGACTAACAGGTATGCCTGCGCTGTAAGGCAATTTACTGGCTTGCTCATGCTTTGCTCTCGCCGTTTTTCTGACAGAGTTTGGCTGGTACTGCTGCACCCTCTTTTTACGCAGCCACGCTATGGCATGCCATGGTTGTGGGGCGTTGCGATTCAAATATCTGATTGTTCCTGATGGGATGACGTTTGAGCATTGTCCGCGAAAAAATGCCATTTAGAGGGGGATAAGTAAGCATCTTTTCTATTGGCGTGCATACCATTTGAGATGTACTAAAGTGACTTATTGGTAAGCAAATTTTGTTTGCAGAGTGCGTTGCCTGCACGGGCATTTGATCTGTTTACTAATTGTTTTACTCAAAAGTAAAGTGGTCTGGCTTATTAAAAATTTAAATAAAGTGAGATTGAAATGGGCTTATTAATGAACTATCGGGTACGTACCCGATTATTGCTGCTCTGTGTTTTTGCCTTATGCGGCATGGTGTTTTTAAGCCTCGCCAATATGAAGGCACTGCGGGACACCATGCTGCAAGACCGGATGGATAAAGTAAAAGGCCAGACCGAAACGGCTGCAGGGGTGATTGAGCGCTTTCGTACTTTAAGTCAGAAAGGACAAATGAGCAGTGCAGAGGCCCAGCAAGCTGCGATCAGCACTTTACGGGATGTGCGCTATTCCAAAACTGAGTATTTCTTTATCTTTGATACAAATTACATTGTTCGTCTGCTGCCAACCAAGATCGAGTTTGAGGGGCAACAAAAGGGTGATTTAAAAGATGCCAATGGCAAGCTTATTTATGTGGAGCTGGCTAAGGTTGCTCAGCAAGGGGGGGGCTTTGTTGATTATTTCTTTCCAAAGAAAGGCTCAGAAAAGGCTGAACCAAAGATTTCTTATGCGGTACTGATTCCTGATTGGAACTGGGTGGTGGGCACAGGGATTTATGTTGATGATGTGGATGCTGAGTTTAAAAAGAACTTGCTGTATGGCTTAGCAAAACTCTTGCTGCTGGCGGTACTGGTAGCGGTGGTGGCCTGGATGATTGCGCAAAGTATATTGCACCAGCTGGGTGGCGAGCCGCAGGAAGGGATTGCTGTGATGAGACGGGTGGCCGATGGCGATTTACAAATTAATGTAGCGTCAGCTCAGGAGGGCAGCATGCTGGCTTCTCTTGGGGAAATGGTTATTGGCTTAAACAGGGTGATGCGCAATGTGCGCACAGATGCTGATTTGCTGAATGAGAGGGCTGCACAGATTGCGGGCTCCAGCAGAGAGATTTCGATTGCCGCTACCCGCCAGTCTGATGCGACAACTAATATGGCGGCGGCAATGGAAGAGCTGACGGTGAGTATTAATCATATTTCTGAGGGCTCGGGCGTGGCTGAGCAGGCATCGCGGCAAGCCACTGAGCTGGCTAAAAATGGCGTTACTCAGGTCGCTGAAGTAACCACCACCATGGAGCTGATTGCGGGCAATGTCAGTGAAGCCACCACGCAGATTCGTCAGCTGGATACTAAAGCACGTGAGATTTCTGGCGTGGCTTCTGAAATCAAAGATATCGCCGATCAGACCAATTTGCTTGCGCTGAACGCGGCCATTGAGGCGGCAAGGGCGGGCGAGCAGGGGCGTGGCTTTGCGGTGGTGGCCGATGAAGTCAGAAAACTGGCAGAGAGAACATCGCTGGCAACCGTCAATATTGCTTCGATGCTGACCGCGATTCAGGGCGAGACCGTCAGCGTGGTAAATGCCATGAGCGCCGCTATTCCTCAGGTTGAGCGGGGCGTGCAATTATCCCGGCATGTAGCCGAGTCTCTGAACAGTATTCATTCAGGTGCGGAATCCAGCCTTCACAGCCTGCAAGATATGGCTACGGCGATCCGCGAGCAAGGCCAGGCCAGCAATAGTATTGCTTCAAGGGTGGAAGATATATCGCAAATGGTGGAGGAAACCAGTACCTCTATTCAGCATGCTGCAGAAAATGCATCGCAAGTTGAGCAGATTGCCAATCAGCTTAATCAGGGCGTGAGCCATTTTAAAGTTTAGCGTGTCAGAAGCGAAAGATCCTCATGGCTGTTTGGCTCAAGCTGCGTGGCATAAAGGTGAGCCAGGTCTTAAGGGGCCTGGTAATTAGAGGCTGAGCCCTGAAGCCTTACTGTGTAAGCTTGCTGCCATTTTAAATACAGGAATTCCCAATGCGTAAGCCTTCACTGATCTGGGGCTTACCCTGTTGCTGGCAGCCCTGCCGTTTTTGCAAATTGCAAAGATATGATTAATGAAACCAGGCTGGATATTGAAGATAATCATTTACATGCGGGCTGCACGCAATAAGGCGAGGGTTGATCTGGCAAAGGCCGAAGCCCATCTTCTTGATTTATATCCGCTGCCTGATGTGGATTTCAGAAAGTCAGTGCTTAAGGCAAAAGCGGAGCTGCGCAAAGGCAAAAAGTAATTTCAAAACCATGCAGGGGATGAGGGCCTTGCATAAAATTTGCGCGACGCTTTGTGCTGGCTGGGCTTGATCTGTCATTTTATTTAATAAAATTTGTTTTAAGTCATTGCAAAAGCTTAAAAGTGAACACCTGATAAATTTATATTGGATGACATACGCCTATGCCAATATAATCACATCTTTCAGCTCACTTATCGGTTCATGACAGCACGACGTTATCAGCTCAGCATACGCATTGCCTTTCTGGCGATCATGCTGCACGTCATGATGCCTTTGCTGCATGCTACTTTGCCACAGTCTGCCCTGCGCAGCAGTGTATTTTGCGGCACGCTTACACCGATTGTGGAATACCAGCTCAGCCAGCTGCCCGGCAGTAAATCCGAATCTGTTTTAGCTAAGGCCGCACCTGCCTGTGTGCTCTGTGCCCATGCGGATCAAACGCAGGCGCCTGCTGCAGATTTTGCGGCGGCATTTGTAGTGGCCGCGATGTTGCCGCATACTTTTGGCATACCCGCGCCGCCTGTGCTGCGTCTGCATCGTAATTTTTCATCCCCTCCCCCCAGTCACGCCCCGCCTGTTTTCTCTTAACAGATTCTTGAATACGCTAGAAAAGATCTGCAGATACAAAGTTAAATAAGAACACAGCGCTCACAGAGAAAGCTCAGTTTTGTGTGCTTTGCAAGCCTTGCATCTGTTGATTTAAGGTAGAAAAAGCTAAAGCTTGATGGTCACCAGTCTATGGGAAACATTTAAAGGTATTTTCCCTGTGCACTGTGTGCCCGATCTCTGCGTTTGCAGATTTCAGGTCTTTCAGCTTCTTACTAAAAACATTCTCGCGCCTTCATGGATCTGCTCAGCCTGTACTGGCACCCGGCTTGGCCGGTGTGCTCCTTTATGCTGTCTGGAGAAAACCATGCGTTTATATGCAATGCTTGCCGTACTTATTTTATCTGCCTGCAATTCAAGTGGTGATAATGAAACCACTCCCGTCCCTTCCGTGCCTTTGGCTGATCAGGCTGTTTCAGTGCAATTTGCGCTGAAAGCAGGCGCTCAGGCTGTCGCGTGTAATACCACCTTGCCGGGCCTTGGGCTGGCTGCCACACCTGCTAAATTGCGCGATGCACGGATGTATGTGCACGATATCAAGCTGATCAACGCGCAGGGTAAGGAAGTGCCTTTGGCGCTGACGCAAAACGACAATCAATATCTGAATGTGGCCCTGCTGGATTTTGAAAATAAAACGGGTAATTGTGCCGGGGGTACCCCGGAATTAAATACTCAGGTCAGTGGTATTGCGCCAGGCGGCCAGTACATTGGGCTGAGCTTTAAAGTGGGCGTGCCTGATACGGCTAAAGATGCGGCGGGTAAAGATGTGGTGCTGAATCATTCCGACACCATGGCCGTACCTTCTCCGTTAAATAATATGGCTTTGGGCTGGAGCTGGCAGGCGGGCCGCCGCTTTGTGCAGCTGGAGTTGAATCCTGATGTGCCAGCAGTGGGCGGCAAGGCTGTGAATTGGTATTTCCATTTAGGCGCAACCGGTTGTACGGCCGATGCGGTGAATGCCAATAGCTTCAGCTGCAGTAATCCCAATATTGTGCCGGTGCGTTTTGGCAATTTTGATGTGACCAAACAGCAGGTGGTGCTGGATCTGGCGGCGCTCTTGCAGGGCGTGGATATCAGTAAGGATGCGGGTGGCTCCAATGGTTGCATGAGCGGCCCGACTGATCCTGAGTGCAGTTTAATGTTCGCTAATTTAGATCTGAATCTGAGTGAGTCAGCAGCAGGTAAAAAAGATGCAGGCTTACCTAAGGGTGATGGTAGTTTCTCTAAAGTATTTAAGGCTGCACTGAAATGATTAAACGCTGCCTCTTGGCAGCGTTAGTGCTCGGCGGCTGCGTGCAGTCGGGCACTTCCACCTCAGATCCGGTTCGCACCAGTGCGAGCTGGAACTGGGAGCTGCCGTTTTATTTTCCTGCCCCCAAAGTGCCTGCCGACAATCCCATGAGCGAGGCCAAGTTTCAGCTGGGCCGCAGCTTGTTTTACGATGCGCGGCTTTCAGGCAACGGTCAGCAAAGCTGCTCATCCTGCCACGATCAGAGTAAAGCATTTACGGATGGCCGGGCTGTTTCACCAGGCTCTACAGGTGAGAGCACGCCAAGAAACGCGCAGGGTTTGGCCAATGTGGCCTGGCATAGCACTTACACATGGGCCAACCCCGCACTGGCGACGCTGGAGCGGCAAATGGAAGTGCCGCTGTTTGCCGAGCATCCGGTAGAAATGGGCGTTACTGATCAAAATAAAGCCACTATCCTGGCGCGCTTTCAGGCTGATCGGGAATATGTGCAGCGTTTTGCAGAGGTTTTCCCTGGCGAGCCGATCGGATTCCCGCAGATTATTAAAGCCATTGCCACATTTCAGCGCGGGCTGATTTCTGCTTCTTCCAAATATGATCAGTATTTGCAGGGCAAGGCCACGCTGACATCGGCAGAACTGCGCGGCAAAGATCTTTTTTTTGGTGAGCAGGCCGAGTGCTTTCATTGCCACGGCAGCTTTAATTTTAATGATCAGGTGCGCCATGCTGGCTCGAACACCGCCGAAACGCTGTTCCACAACACCGGGCTGTATAACATTGACGGTAAAGGTGGCTTTCCCGAGCCTAACCGTGGCTTATTCGAGCTAAGTGGTGTG
The DNA here is from genome assembly GCF_011601265.1 of Iodobacter violaceini. Classification (GTDB taxonomy): domain Bacteria; phylum Pseudomonadota; class Gammaproteobacteria; order Burkholderiales; family Chitinibacteraceae; genus Iodobacter; species Iodobacter violaceini. Next base: position 196,265 of record NZ_JAAOLX010000005.1, on the reverse strand, counting down.
CCTGCGGATATGGGTATGTTCCGTGCACCCAGCTTACGCAATGTGCAGCTTACCGGTCCCTATATGCACGATGGCAGCATCGCCACGCTGGAAGAGGTACTGGATTTTTATGCCGCAGGCGGGCGTGAAATCAAGACCGGGCCGCATAAGGGGGATGGCCGCCTTAACCCGTTTAAAAGCGATTTGATTGTTCGTATTCAGCTGAACGAGCAAGACAAAGCCAATATCGTCGCCTTTTTAAAGACACTCACCGATGAAAAATTTATTTCTGATCAGCGCTTCGCTGATCCTCGCCGCAGCAAATAGCGCGCTGGCCCACGATGGGCCGCATGATGATGAGGCAGGCTATATGCAAATCAGTCTGCTGACTAATGTGCGCTACCTGAGCGCCGATACGGCATGGCCGGGAGCCTTGCCAGTACTGGGGGCCAGCAATGAAGACCGGCGTGGAGCGTGGTATGGCGGCTCAGGTATTGAGTGGCGTCAGCGCTGGACAGCAGAAATTGACACGCAGCTGATGGCCGCATACGACGAGCACGAGCAGAAAGTGGCGCTGGATCATGCGGTGCTTCGTTATCAGACTGATGCGGCGCAGCTGGCCCTGGGGCGGCAGTCCCCCGTGTTGGCCGAAGCCGGGTTAAGTGCATGGGCGCTGCCTGATTTATGGCTGTATACGGTATTGGGCGATGATCACTGGCACGAAGATGGCTTAGCCCTGCGTTATACCGTGGGCAATCTGACTGGCCACGCTGGTGTTTTTAATGGGCAAGGCTATCCGGGGGCAGAAAGTGCCATGTGGACAGCAGGCCTTGCCTGGCAGAATGGCCCATGGTTTGTAGCGGGCCATGCCGCGTATTTATCTGATGTAAATCGTTCCTTAGTCACAGACGCGCATAGCGGGCATAGTCACGTCGGGCAGGCTGTGGGCTGCGGTAAGTTAACAGACTGCCTCGCTGGAAAATCCACCCTGCTGCGCGCCAGGGCGGGCTGGCAGGGTGAGCAATACTGGCTGCAATCGGCATGGAGCTGGCAGCAGCAGGATGGCCAGCTGGACAGTACCCTTGGCCGTGTTGCTTATCAGGGAGAGCTGAATAGTCTGGCGCTGGAGGGCGGGGTTAAGCTTACCGACAGCATTAAACTGGCGTTGCGTCACGAATGGATGGGCATTGCCCATGAATTAGCTGGCGTGAACGCCGCGCAAATTGCCAGCAAAAATGGCATTGCCAATAGCGATGAGCAGCCATACCAGACCGGGGTGCGCCTGGCATGGCAGGCGCACCCCGCGCATTTGCTGGCGCTGGAGCTGTATCAAACCCGGCGCAATGGTGAGTCGAATCATCTGGCGATGTTGCAATGGCAGATGAATCTGCGGGTGTATTGATCGCGGATAGATATTTTTGCAGGGCGGGAGCAAGCCGCCGGGTTTGGGCGTGAAAGCTTAGGAAAGCTCAGGAGGTATCGCATATCTGCTAAGTAGTTTGCTTTTGTATTAGCAAACAACGAAAAATTGTGATGACTAAGCTATTTGCACGGGGCTTACTCCCTCCCTGAAGCACGCTGAAGCGAGGAACAAGCGGGGCGGCCTTCTTTGGCTTCGTTTCCTGGCCGTTCAAGAAAGGAAGTCCCCTGTGGTGGCTAACCGCTCCAAAATCAACGTGCCAAAGGCACTAAAAAGGTCTTTTTGACTTTGCTTAGTGGATACGCGGGTTTCTCCCGCCCTAAGCATGTTGCATCGCTCGTTTATTACGTTGGCAGACTTATGTTCTGCCTCTTTTAAGGGAAATAAAAATGAAAAAAATCGCTTTATTACTGGCCGCTGTCTGCGTATCTGCTACTGCTTTTGCCCATGAATATAAGGCAGGGGAGATTCGGGTGGTGCATCCGTATTCGGTGCCTACCTTGCCGGGCAAAGACATTGGCTCGGTATATATCGGGCTGGAAAACAAAGGTTCTGCGGATGATCAGCTGATTGCGGCAAGCAGTGATCGGGCTGATCGTGTTGAGATTCACACCATGAGCATGGAAGGTGATGTGATGAAAATGCGCCAGGTGCCAGAGCTGGAGGTGAAGGGGGGTGAAACCATTAAGATGAAGCCGGGTATGGGCTATCACCTGATGATTTTTGGCGTGAAGCAGCCACTAAAAGCAGGGGACAAATTTCCGCTTAAATTGCAGTTCAAAAAATCAGGATCAGTAGAAGTATCGGTGATGGTGCAGGAGCGTGATGCGGGTGTTAAAGCCGCAGAAGGGCACTTTCATTAATTCTGACCGGCAAGATTTTTGGCAGTGCCTGAGTACTGGTCCGCCTTTATATTGCTGACTTATACAGGTGCACAGAGCGTCACAGAGAAAGCCATTCAACCCTGGTTTGTCTCTGTGACGCTCTGTGCGTTTTAAAGATGGATTGCTTTGCTAGTGAGTTTTATCCGTTTTTAACAGAGGTCTTTTTAGTGCCGGTTAAAGCGCTAAGCCATGAAGAGATGGTTTGCCGGGCAGGCCATGGGCGCCTTGTAAACTTGCTTTCTGTCTGCTTAATTGTTTTCTGTTTAAGTAAGAATATTGTATGCATTTTTACTTAAGTATTTCTTATTGGCTTCGCAACTATTTGCCGTTCATCATTTGATTATTCAAATATTTTTATGATTATGACTTTATCATAAGCATAAAAAGCCAATATCTGCGCTAGATCAAGCAATCTTATGTCATTAAAAGCCAAGCTCTTGCCTGGCTCCTGGTATATTCCCCTGGGCGTATTCCCTTACATGAAAAATTGCAGCACTAAAAGTGAGTATTTACGCGGCGTTGAGGGGATTTTGCACATTGCGAATCTATAAAATTTACGTCGCTTTAGTGTTGTTTTTAAGAATGAAGTTCCTTCGGTGTGAAAATTACCGGCTAAAAAGTGGTTATTTTTAGTAACGCATTCGACTGTTTGTAAGGTATTAATAGTAGCAACATAACACTCACACTCACTAAGGATGCCCAGATGGCAAAACAGTCTAGCCACCCTAAAGGCCTCTACCTTTTATTCGCCACTGAAATGTGGGAGCGCTTTTCTTACTACGGTAACCGTGCCTTACTCGCACTGTTTATGATTTCAGCTTTGTCGTTTGACAAGCACTTTACCTCGGCGCTGTATGGCCAATATACGGGCCTGGTTTATCTGGCACCCTTGGTTGGTGGTTATGTAGCCGATCGGTTCTGGGGTAATCGCCGCTCTATTGTGGTGGGCGGTTTGCTGATGGCGCTGGGACAGTTTCTCTTGTTCTTTGCGGGTACTTGGTTTCAAGAAGCTAAAATTGCGATCCCGCTGTTTTACAGTGGCTTAGGTTTTATTATTGCGGGCAATGGCTTTTTTAAACCCAATATCTCGACCATGGTTGGCCAGCTTTATGAGCCAAACGACAGTCGCAAAGACACGGCCTACACCATTTTTTATATGGGGATTAACTTAGGCTCGTTTATGGCTCCGCTGATTTGCGGCGCTTTGGGCGACACAGGTAATCCGGCTGATTTTCGCTGGGGTTTCTTAACGGCCGGCATAGGTATGCTGATTTCTCTGGCGATCTTTATTACTTTCCGTGATAAATATCTGGTTGACCCGGCTGGCCAGCTTATTGGCCGGGCTCCCGGTAAAATCAGTGCAGAAGAGCGCGCTAAACGCGATACCCCGCTCACGCAGGTGGATATCGAACGCATTATCGTAATTGGCGTATTGTCTTTCTTCGTGATCTTTTTCTGGTCTGCATTTGAGCAGGCAGGTGTTTCGCTGACATTCTTTGCGGCTGAATCGCTTGATCGTGAAGTATTGGGTTTTGTTGTGCCCACATCATGGTTCCAATCCTTAAACCCTGTGTTTGTGCTGATTTTTGCACCGGTACTGGCTTCGCTGTGGACTTTCTTGTCTAAAAAAGACGCAGAGCCCAGCTCTCCGACCAAAATGGCATGGGGTCTGTTATTCCTTGGCTTTGGTTATATCGTGATTGCGATGGCCGTGAAGCATATCGAGCCGGGCGTAAAAGTATCGATCATGTGGCTGGTAACCATGTACTGGCTGCACACCATGGGCGAGTTATGCCTTTCACCGATTGGTTTGTCTTTGGTGAATAAGCTGGCTCCTGTACGCTTTGCATCGCTTTTGATGGCGGTTTGGTTTACTGCCAGTGCGGCGGCAAACTGGTTTGCCGGTGTTCTGGCAGGTTTCTACCCGGAATCAGGTCAGGCCATACCAAGCTTTATGGGCTACCAAATCAACGGCATCTATGAATTCTTTATGTTGTTTGTAGGGATGGCGATGGCCGCAGCGGCACTCTTGCTCTTGTCGACCAAGAAGCTGCAAAAAATGATGCACCCGGAAGTGGCTTAAGTTTCGTTAGTCATTGATACTTGAGTGATGGCCCGTTTCTAAGAAACGGGCCATTTTTATTTCTGCCGCGAAGCGCGATAAGCGCTGCTGCTGAAGTGGTTTCACAGTCTGCATTCCTGTTTAATAGCAAAAAATATGCGATATAAGCCAGCATTACCCAATATCCGGCTCGCTCAGATCGGCACTCCGGCGTAAAATGCCATCCCATGCAAAATCCATCTCTTCCTTCTCATCCAATTGGTGTGTTCGATTCTGGCGTAGGCGGTTTAACCGTAGTGCGTGCTTTGATGGACAGACTGCCGTTTGAAAATATCATTTATTTTGGCGATACCGCCCGTGTGCCTTACGGGGTGAAATCGGTGGATACCATTGCCCATTTCACGCAGGAAATTGCCCAGTTTTTGCAAAACCAGCAGGTGAAAATGCTGATTATTGCTTGTAATACTATGGCGGCGGTGGCAGCTGATATGGTACGGGCCAGCGCCAGTGTGCCGGTGCTGGACGTGATTGAGGCGGGAGCCAAAAATGCGGTGGATGTGAGCTGGACCGGCGGCATTGGCGTGATCGGTACGCCAGCCACCATTAATTCTAATGCCTACGCCCGTGCGATTCATCAGCTCAACCCCGGCTATCGCGTGTATTCGCAAGCTTGCCCGCTGTTTGTGCCGCTGGTTGAAGAGGGCTGGCTGGATCATCCGGTGACCAAACTGACTGCGCAGGAATATTTAAAGCCTGTGTTTGTAGAAAAAATCGATACGCTGGTCTTGGGCTGTACCCACTATCCACTGATTAAACCGCTGCTGCTTGATGTGGTGGGCGGGCGGATGAAGCTGGTGGATTCAGCCTTATCCATTGCCGATCAGGCTGCCGATTTGCTGCAATCTTCCGGCATGGCCAACCCATCCCATCAGGCCCCGGATTATCGTTTTTATGTGACCGATGTGCCGGTGAAATTCCAGAGTATCGGCGAGCGCTTTCTGGGGCGCAGCCTGAATAAGATTGAGCGGGTGAATCTTTAAGATTGGTTTTATCTGCTCAGATATTCTCAGCAACATCCAAAAGTACTTCATTCCCAAGCGGTTTAATCGGTCATTCAAAGTCGTCATCCCCGGTTAAACCACTTGGGGAGACGACTCTGGAGGCTCAGAGAATTGAAGCAGCAAGCTGCAGATCACCTGTTAGCAACGCCCTTATAAACACACCTGCGTATCTAATTTTCCTGCTTGCAAGCGGTGCAGGGTGGTGGCGATATTGGCGGCTCTTTCTTGTTTTTTCCACGGTGACTGGGCCAGTGCTTCCTGCATGTCGGCATAGCCTGCCGCACGGCGCCGGGCTATGGATGGGCGGGAGAATTCAGCATCGCTGCAAGAGCCCTCTTCTGCGCTGGGGGTGTAAGTAATGTGCACAATATCAATATGGCGTTGTGGCACATCGATTGCGCTTTCCTTACCTACGGCTTGAGTGTCTGGCGAGGCCTGGGCCAGAGCGCGGCGCAGATTGTGCGTGGTGCATGCAGCCTCTACCTGGGTATTACGGCTGGCATACTGGATTTCTTTCTGCCGCCATGCCACGGCATCCATGCTGGTAGGAAGTGGCCCTTCGGCGCTCCACAAATCCACCATAAACACCAACAAATCATCTTCGCCCTTGTCGTCCAGTACTGCGTTTAAAGGTGTATTGCTGACGCAGCCACCATCCCAGAAATACTCATCACCAATTTTTGTGGCTGCAAAGCCAGGCGGAAGTGAGCCGCTGGCAAGTACGTGTTCGGCTTCAATTTTTTGTGTGGCAGAATCAAAAAACACCAGCTCGCCTGTATCCACTTTGGTGGCCCCAAGTGTCAGCCTTGCTGTTTTTCCTGCATTTAAGTTTTCAAAAGAGGCTAAATCACGCAGCGTACTGAGCATTGGGGTGGTGTCGCAAAAACTGGCCTGATCGGTTGGCAGTGATGGCAATAAAAGCGGGCTGGGCAGGCGTGGCAGCCAGAAGTTAGGCTGACCCAGCAGCATGGCTTCGGCCACATTAAACTGATTAAAAGCCCAAAGGCTTTTGCCTGATAAAAAGCTGCCCCAGCCATCCGGGCGGGAAATCGATTCCCAGAGTGTTTCAAGTTTTTCAATACGCTGATCCGGCGGGTTGCTGGCAATTACAGCAGCATTGATAGCGCCAATAGAAATACCAGTTACCCAATCAGGCTCAAAGCCTGCTTCCTGCATCGCAGCATAAGCACCAATGTGATAAGCGCCTAATGCACCTCCACCTTGAAGCACAAGAACCACTTTGGGGGATTTGGTCGATTTTTTGCTTGCCGCCGCCATCTCAGTCACTCCATACCATGTTATGAATGGCTCCTTAAAATTTTTTAAGGAGGAATGCATCTTCGCTGGGAGCTTACAAAATTAAGCGAAAATTTGGCGAAGTGCTTTCAATAAGATAGATGATGGTCTATGGATTTTCTATTTAGTTTCTAATTTTTTTCTTTCTTATAAATTATTTATTAGAAAGAATTTGAGTGCTTGCTGCAGTACTATCCATTTCTTGCTGAAGTTTTTCCAGCGAATCCAGGATATGAAGGAATTTTTCACCCAGAGGGGTAAGGGCATATTCAACCCGTGGCGGCAGCTCCGGATAGATGGTTTTTTCTAAAATGCCAAATTCCATATTTTTGCGTAAGCATTCGTTCAGCACTTTGGTGCTCAGGCCTTCTACGCAGCGCACCATTTCACCAGGGCGCCTGATGTCGTTCGCCAGAAGGTTAAATACAGTAAGCGACCATTTGCAGCCGCAGATGGTTTCAACCATGCGTGCACTGCGCTCTGGTGCGGCTTTTTTAGAAAATTTTTTGCTCTGTTCAATCATGAAGATGTACCCATTTGTGCCTACCCTACCATTTTGTGCCTGGTTTTCATGGGAATAAGGGGGGAAATAAACTCTGTTTCACATCTTACTGTTTAACGGAGACGCACTAATGAAAAACTTAAATCAAACGATTGCCCTTATTGTGGGCGGCTCAAGCGGTATGGGGCTGAGCACGGCAAAGCGCTTATCTGCGCAAGGCATTCAAACCGTGATTGTGGGCAGCTCTGCCGCCAAATTAGCGCAAGCTCAGCAGCAATTATCGGGCTCTGGTGAAATTGAAACCCTGCAGGCTGATTTATCCAGTGCAGGGGATATTGAGCGCTTAATTAGCTTTGCCAAAAATCATGAGCGGCATATTAAGTATCTGGTGAATGCCGCCGGATCTTTTAACCCTAAATCATTTCTGGAGCATGGCGCACAGGATTATGATCAGTATTTAAATTTAAACCGGGCTACTTTTTTTATTACCCAGGCCGTGGCTAAAAATATGGTGGCGAACGGGGGCGGATCAATTGTCAATATTGGCTCAATGTGGGCTAAGCAGGCGATTAAAGCCACGCCTTCATCGGCTTATTCAATGGCTAAAGCGGGCTTGCATTCATTAACCCAGCATTTAGCAATGGAATTAGCAGCGCATCATATTCGTGTGAATGCGGTTTCACCTGCCGTAGTTAAAACGCCAATTTACCAGTCGTTTATTGAGGCGGAGCAAATCGATACTGTAATGGCTTCATTTAATGCTTTTCATCCTATTGGCAGGATTGCAGAGCCGGATGATGTGGCAAAGGTGATTGCGTTTTTACTGAGTGATCAGGCGGCTTGGGTCACGGGGGCGGTTTGGGATGTGGATGGCGGAGTGATGGCAGGGCGTAACTAGCCGCTTCTTTTGCCCGTCGTTCAGCATTGCGGGGCTTGGCCGATATGGGCCAGGCCCTTTTCAGGCAGCTTTTATCTGCCGTAACCCAGCGTTTCGATCTGCTCAATTTTATTATTGATGGCATTGATCCTGACCATCAGGCGGTTGGGGCCAAAGTTGTAAGTCCAGATCTGATGCTCGGCAGGGCGCCGGTTCGGATCGATCACGGTTCTGCCATGCCGGTTGATATAGGTGGCAGGCACGCTGTATTCTCTTTTATCGCTGGGTGGCCCGCATTTTTCTTCAGCAATAAATAAAGGATCGCCGGTGCTGACAAGGCTTTGCTCACAACGCATCGAATCCGCATAAGCCATAATGCTGGAGCAAAAAAGTGCAATAATGCAGAGCGTTTTCATGATGTTGCCTTGTGAATTGGGCTGTTTTTAAAATAATACAAGCAGCGTTTGAGCAATGTGCATCAATAGGCCGGGGCAGATCATGCCTTTGGTCTTGCCTCTTCACAATGGCAATATTTATCTTTAATAACAGTAGTTTAGATGCTCTCTGCAATCACTTTCAAAAATGCATCGCCGTATTTATCCAGCTTTCTGTCACCAATGCCCGAAACGCGGGACATTTCGTAATGATCCCCGGGGCGCAGTCGCACCATTTCTTTGAGCGTGACATCGCCAAAAATCACATAAGCGGGCACATTCTGCTCATCGGCCAGCTCTTTGCGTAAACGGCGCAGTGCCTGCCACAGCGCCTGATCGGAGCTGGCGACAAACTCACTGCCTTTTTCTCCTTTGTAATTAAATTTCTCGGTGCGCTCACGCAAAAACAACGATGTTTCGCCCTTGAGTAAGGGCCGCGCAGCATCGGTCAGCTCCAGGCCTCCATGGCCGGATTCATTCAGGCGGACTGCACCACGGGCCAACAGCTGCCGAAACACCGCACGCCAGCCGGATTCGTCCACATCTTTGCCAATACCAAAGGTGGTGATGCGGTCATGAAAATGCTCTTTTACTTTGGGCGTGGCCTTGCCCTGCAAAATATCCACTAAATGCCCAACGCCAAAGCGATTGCCGGTTCTGAAGATACACGACAGCGCTTTTCGGGCGGCTTCGGTCATTTCCACCAATTTGGGCGGGTTGATGCAATTATCGCAATTGCCGCAGGGCTGGCTTTCTTCGCCAAAATAACCCAAAAGTGTCTGACGGCGGCAGGCCGTGGCCTCCACCAGGCCCAGCATGGCGTCGAGCTTGCGCCGCTCCACCAGCTTTTGCATGTCCGGCGAGCCTGAGTTATCAATCATGCTATTGAGCAAAATTAAATCTTGCAGGCCATACGCCAGCCAGGTGTTGGCAGGCAAGCCATCACGCCCGGCACGGCCGGTTTCCTGATAATAGTTTTCTATGCTTTTGGGTAAATCCAGGTGGGCCACAAAGCGCACATCGGGTTTATCAATGCCCATGCCAAAGGCAATGGTTGCCACCATCACCACGCCTTCGTTACGAATGAATATTTGCTGATTCCTGGAGCGTAAGCTCACATCCAGCCCGGCGTGATAGGGCAGGGCATTGATTTCCTTGCTTCGCAGCCAGGCTGCGGTGTCTTCAACTTTTTTACGGCTTAAGCAATACACAATGCCCGAATCGCCCTCGTGTTCGCGGCGGATAAAGGTGAGCAGCTGATCGCGGGCGTTTTTTTTCTCCACCATGGCATAGCGCAAATTGGGCCGGTCAAAGCTGGAGACAAATTTTTGTGCGCCCTCAAGCCGCAGCCGCTCTATCATCTCGGTGCGCGTGGCATGATCCGCCGTGGCTGTGAGGGCAATGCGCGGAATACCGGGGAATTCATCAGCAAGAAGAGAGAGCGCCAGATATTCCGGCCTGAAATCATGCCCCCACTGCGAAACACAATGCGCCTCATCAATGGCAAACAGGCCAATATGCGCGCGTTTTAGCAGCGCCATAAAGCGCGGCGTAACCAGCCGCTCTGGAGCCACATACAGCATCTTGAGCTGGCCGCTGATAAACGCGTTCTCTACATCGCGCGCCTCATCCTGGTTCAGGCTCGAATTCAAATAAGCCGCCGCAACCCCCAGCTCTTTTAATGCATCCACCTGATCCTGCATCAGCGCAATCAGCGGTGAAACCACCACGCCGCAGCCATCCCGCAGCAGAGCGGGGATCTGATAACAAAGCGATTTCCCCCCGCCAGTAGGCATCAAAACCAGCGCATCCCCACCCCCCGCCACATGGCTGACAATGGTTTCCTGCTCACCGCGAAAACTGCGGTAACCAAAGACGTGTTCAAGGACTGAATGGGGGGACATGGCGAATCTTATGTGCAGCAAAGGGAGGATTGTACCCGTGTGCAGGGCGAAGCTAAAACTTGGCGTGCTTTGGGGGGAAGATTTACGTGGGATCTAATGCAGGGCTGATGGAATTCGCCACGCTTCGCTTGGTAGCAGGTGAGCAACGGAGAGTACCACTGAGTAGGTGCTAAGCAAAATAAATAAAAGCTTTTTAGTGCCTTCGGCACGTTGATTTAGGTGCGGGCGTCCCGCTGGACCTTCCTTTCTTGCGCGGCCAAGAAACGAAGCCAAAGAAGGCCGCCCCGGCCAGCACGAAGGCCCCTCATCTGCGGACAATCGAGCGGCGGCTGCGGAACTCGCTTCGCTCAAACAGGCATCAAAGAAACCCCGCCCGTTTGTTCCTCGCTTCGGCGTGCTTTAAGGGGATTTAAAGCCCTATGCAAAGAGCGTGGGTATGGTGCTTTGCCATTTGTTTGCCATTAAAAAAATCAAATGCAGGGCTTTAGCAAGTAGAGCGCACTATGAAGCGTAGTGCACCGTGGGGCGATCTTTTTAGCACTCCCCACAGTTCTTATTTCACTACATTGAATTAAATTTTATCTGCTCAGCCAAAATCGCTTTAGCCCGTGGCCCGAAGCTGGAGAGGTTTGAAAGTGTGACGTTGTGATGGGCAGAAATTTGTGCGGCAGATAACACATCATTGTCCATGGTGGAATGGCCGTCAGCAATCAGCGTTACCGGGTAGCCAAGGGCCAGGGCGCAGCGGACGGTGGTGTCTATGCAAAATTCACTTTGTAAGCCACAAATAATAAGCTGCTCTGTACCCAGCTCTTTAAGCAGACTATGCAGATTGGTATTGTGGAATGAATCCGATGCCGTTTTTCTGATAAATAAATCGTCCGGCCGGGTTTGCAAACCCGCAGCCAGCTGCCAGCCATCTGTGCCGTATTCAAGCAGGCCATCATTGGCTTCATGCTGGATATAAATAACCGGTACTTTATTCTGGCGAGCTAATTGGGCCACTGAATTAATCCGGCTAATGACTTGTGCTGCTTCAAAGGCGGCATATTCACCGCTGCAGAGCGCTTCCTGCACATCAATAATCAGCAATGCGTTTTTCATAGTGGCCTTGTGGTGGAAAATAATTTGAAAGAGATATCGCTTTAATTCACTGTTTTTAGCGATTTTAAAATAAGTATGCTGGCTTGGGCTAAGGTTTTATTCGTTTGGTCTTTTAAAATGTATCGCCGTTTCACTGCCTGAAAAACATACCCAAACTCCATCCCTGGTCAGCATAAAAAAAGGCCACCCCTGCGGGTGACCTTTTATTGATTTACAGCTTAGCTAATCTGTTTACTTAATCTCAGCCTCAGCTATCCCCAAACGACTCGCTAAGCCCAGGCCATAAGCCGGATCGGCTTTGTAGCAGTGGCGCAGCTGGCGGATTTGGATTTCTTTTACCGTAACCTGGCTGAGCGCACCGGCCATATTGTCCAGCAGGCGCTCCTGGGCTTCTTTGCCGATTAAGCGGAACAAATCACCGGCCTGGATGTAATCATCGGGCTGATCTTGCAGCGGGTTGTAGCGATCGGCGCTGCCGTGAATGGCCAAAGGCGGTTCTGCTGCGCTTGGGTCTTCCACCGGGCCGCCAAAGCTGTTTGGCTCGTAGCTTGGGTAGGCACTGCCGCCGTAGTTGCCGGTCTGCATTTGCCCGTCACGGTGATAGTTGTGGTACGGGCATTTAGGCGCGTTCACCGGCAGATGGCCGTGGTTCACGCCAAGGCGGTACCGCTGCGCGTCACCATAAGCAAATAAGCGGCCTTGCAACATTTTATCGGGCGAGAAGCCGATTCCAGGCACCACATTGGCCGGGTTATGCGCGGATTGTTCTACTTCGGCGTGATAGTTTTCTGCGTTGCGGTTCAGCTCCAGAATCCCTACTTCATGCAGTGGGAAATCACCGTGTGGCCAGACTTTGGTCAGATCGAAGGGGTTGATTGCGTAGTTATCCGCTTCAGCCTCGCTCATCAGCTGCACACACATTTTCCAGCGCGGGAAATCGCCGTTTTCGATGCTGTTATATAAATCGCGCTGCGAGCTTTCTCTGTCATTGGCCACCACCGCTGCGGCTTCTTCATTGCTGTAGTTTGCTATGCCTTGCATGCTTTTAAAGTGGAATTTCACCCAGGTGCGCGTGTTGTCGGCAGAAATCAGGCTAAAGGTGTGGCTGCCAAAGCCGTGCATCTGGCGGTAGTTTTTAGGCAGGCCGCGATCGCTCATTACGATGGTGATTTGGTGCAGCGCTTCGGGCAGGCTGGAGAAAAAATCCCATTGCGAATTGGGGTTAAACATATTGGTGCGCGGGTCGCGTTTCACCACATGGTTCAGATCAGGGAACTTGAGCGGGTCGCGTAAAAAGAACACTGGCGTGTTATTGCCGACCAAATCCCAGTTGCCTTCTTCGGTATAAAACTTCATCGAGAAACCACGGATATCGCGCTCGGCATCTGCCGCACCGCGCTCACCGGCAACGGTAGAAAAGCGCATGAATATCGGGGTTTCTTTGCCAATTTCAGAAAAAATCTTCGCCTTGCTGTATGCGCTGATATCGTGCGTTACCGTAAAGGTGCCGTAAGCGCCTGAGCCTTTGGCGTGCATTCTGCGCTCTGGAATCACTTCACGATTAAAGTGCGCCATCTTTTCCATATACCAAACATCTTGCATCAGCATCGGGCCGCGCGGGCCTGCTGTAAGGGCGTGCTGGTTATCGCTGACGGGTGCGCCTGCCTGGGTGGTGAGTTTTTTAGATGACATGATTTGCTTCCTTTGCTTAACGCATGCAGGCATGGACAGGGCCGTGGACAACCTGCTCAGCGCTTGGTTTGGGATTACTGCATCCAGACAAGACTGGCAAGCAGCTCGCAAAAGAGTTCCCCCAAAGACATTTCTTGCTTCATGGTGGCCTCGCTTTTGTTGAAAACGATTATGCTGATTTGTGATAGTTAAAACAAATTGATTGTTTGAATGTGATTGATAGTTTTTATCTTTGCAAATGCAGGATCTTTATCACTGTTGTTCAGTAATCGCTGTAATGAGGGTTTTACTGACGGGCGGCAGCGAGGAGCCGTGTCAGTGGATGATTTGCCCTGCTGATTAGAAACACCAATGTCATGTTTTTGGGGCACCTGGTAATATCATGAAAATCTAATGCTCTTCAAACAGAGCAAATCGCGCGGTTTCAACGAGGCATTTTCCCTGATGAAATACAAATCTCTTCTGAGCATGCTAATGCTGGGTGTACTTACCGCTTGTGGTGGCAGTGGCAGCTCTGATTCACCATCCGTTTCACCTCCGGTAAATGTGCCCATCAGCAGCAGTGATGCAAGCCTAATTGCGACGGCGGTTAAAAATGGCAGCACGGCAGGACTGAACGTTTCACATCGTGCCTTGCTATTGCAGCAGGCTTTGCTGCTGGCTCAGCGTTATCAGCAGCAGAACAATGCCGCGCTAAGCGATATCTATAGTGGTGCCAGCCTTGATCTGACGCTTAATTTAAGCAAAAACAGCAATTTAATTACTCCCGCCCTGTCGACTATTGCCACGCCCTTAATGGTGTCGGATGAAGGCCGGGGTATGGCGGCAATCAGCCAGTATGGCAAGGGGCGCGGCCTGGCTTATGGCGCGGATGTGCTGGCTTGGATGGCTGATCAGTCTAAAGAGAATCAGCACTTTGCTTTGTTCAGCCGTGCCTTTAACTGGGTGGTAACAGGCAAGGCGGCCGGGCCACTGCCCGCCACTGTTAAATTTGCCACGGCGGGCTACGATGCCAAAAGTGTGACTAAACTGCTGACCCGCATGGGCAAAACGCCGCAAGCCCAGGCCTGCGATCTGGCCGCCAGCACTAATAGCTGCTGGCAGGATGCCGATGTGTTGTTCTTTGGCGCAGGGGTAAAAGACGATGTGGAGCTAAGCCGCCAGGTCCGTAAATATTTAGAAAGCGGCAAAGCCGTGATCTATATGCATCCCAACTGGGAGGATTCGGCAGGCGGGCGCAAGGTATTGCATGCCATGGGCATGGAGTTGGGTGGCTATGGTGGTAATTATTTTGCAAGCACGGCGGGGATGTCGGCAGGCAGCCAGCGCACAGTGAGCGATGCTCTTAAGCAGGGTGACAGGCTGGCGCTGCTGATACAAGCCATTTCGCAGATGAGCAGCAGCTTAAGCCTGGATTTAAGTAAAGACACATCGTCTGCCGATGCAATTACGGCAATACAAAAAGAGCTGGAGAGCCTGCAGAGCACAGGTGGTGATGTGTTTGCCGAGGCCACTGCAGATCTTCATCAGCTGCTGGTTTTGTGGGCCGATCTGTACCGCCCGGATATTGAATACGGCAAAATTAATCGCAGCACTCAGCCTGCTGAATTTTTGCGTACTTATGCTTCTGATTCGTGGCTGGCTTTTAACCGGGCGAATACCACGGTTGCACGGGCCGGGCAGGGCGATTTTATGCCGCAGGCTGCGCAGCAATTACCAGTAAGCAGCAGTGCTGAAACCATTGAAGTGACGATTGCTCAGGCTGATGGCGTAACGGCTGTTGGCCGGGCGGCGGTGCCGGGTAAGCCGGTTTATATCGAAGTGCTGGCAAGCAACGGCAAGCTGGGTGTGCAAAGTAATTATCTGCGCACCTGGGGCAATCCGCTGACCGATGAGCTGAGCGAGGGCTATAAGCGCCCGCGCCATCCGCAGTCGTTTACGCTGCCATTGAAAGCGGGCGGTGAAACGGTGCTGGTCAGCCCGTTTGGCGGCCCGCTATATTTAAATTATGCGGGTGCTGCTGCAGGCCAGAGTGTGACGCTGAAAATCCGTGGCGCTGCCAGATATTCACACTTTGATTTTACTAAAGCGCAAAGCGATGAGGACATTAACGAGGCGGTTGCCGCTTTAAAGCGCAAAGATTTTGGCTGGCAAACTGCTAAGTTTGTGGGTGGGGAAATCCAGCAGACCATTCATTACGCCAATGAGGCGATGGGCAATTTAGACCCTAAAGTCTATATCGTTGATCAGATCAAAGGCCTGTTGTTTGATTCCAACCATATTGCCAATGGCTACAGCAATATGCCTATGTCGGCCAATGTGGCCACACTGTGTACGCAACTGGGCTGGACGTGTGACGGGCCAATTCACCGTGCGCCGGGTGTGCAGCATTTTGTGGGCTGGATAGCGGCTTGCGGCTATCTGTGCTCGGGCAACCCTTCGGATGGTTTTGCGGGTATCAGCGGTACAGGCTGGGGGCATGCTCATGAGCTGGGCCACAACACCGTGCAGCGTGTGATGCATATCGAGCTTAACGGCAAAGGCTGCCTGGTTGAGTGTGATAACAATATCCTGGCCAGCGCCCATATGATGCGCCAGTACGCCCTTACAGGGATTGATAACGGCCATATCACCGATCACCCTGCTCTTTATCAGTACATTGTACAAAACCGTCAAAGCGGCAAGAGCGGTGAAGCACAACGTGCCGATATGGAAAACCGCCTCTGGGGTGGAGATTCACAAGACCCGATGCGGGCGGTGCATTTTCAGCTGGCCTTTCTGTACAGCAAATACCGCGCCAAAGAAGCGGTGCCGGGTATGCAGGCCAGCATGGATTACTTCACCCTGCTGACAAAGGCCGATCGTTTAGTGAGTAAGAATTGGGAAGCGGGTAATAAATATGGCATGAGCCGTTACACCAATAACACCATCAGCAATCATGAGTTGCTCTATGTGCTGAGCTCTAAAATTATCGGGCAGGATGTGCGTAAAATTTTTGCCATGTATGGCTTGCCTTTAAGCCAGACCGCGCTGGATTCGGTGGCCGATCTGAAGCTGCCGCTTGCCCCGGAGCAGTTTTATGCGCTGGCACAAAAGAAATTTAACCAGGTTTCCAGCGGAAAATGGCTGGATTTAGCTTCAGCAACGCCAGCCTATCCGCAATAAATGGCGTATGCAGAAAAAGCCCGCAGTCTGTGCGGGCTTTTTTGGGGCCGCGATTTACGTCAAGGCCCTTGCCAGATAATCCACAAAGCAGGCAATTCTGGGGGCCAGCGTGCCTTGCTTATAAAACACTGCCCAGATTGTTTGCTTCCACGGCAAAGATGCATCGCTCAGCACGGTTTGCAGCTGGCCCGTTTGTAAATCTTTGCCAATCAGAAAATCAGCCAGGCAAGCAATGCCCGCTCCATTAAGCGCCAGATGGCGCAGTGTTTCACCACTGGATGCGCTGATGGCGGGGCTGATTGCCAGCCCCTTGCCACCATTTAATGGCCAGATATTAAGCGAGGCAGGGCTGCTGAAGCCAAGCAGGCTGTGGGCTGTGAGTGCGTCTTCGTTGAGCGGCGAGCCGTGCTGCTGCAAATAGCCGGGGGAGGCCACAAGGCGCAGCTGGCTTTCCCCCAAGCGGCGGGCATTCAGGGTGGAATCTGACAACTCGCCTATGCGAATCGCCACATCGGCGCGCTCTTCAATTAAATCAATCACCGCCTCTGCCCCGATCAGCTCCAGCTGAATCTTGGGGTAGGCGGCCATAAAGCCAGCCGCCAGCGGGGCGATCAGATGATTGAGTACTGGTGTAGCTGCATTCACGCGCAGCAGGCCAGCAGGCTGGGCATGGCTGGCGCTGAGCGTGGCTTCGGTTTCGGCCAGTGTGGCTAATATTTGCCGTGCCTTATCCAATAGCCAGCGGCCTTCTTCGGTGAGATCCAGGCGGCGGGTAGTGCGCTTAATCAGGCTGATGCCCAGTTGTTTTTCCAGCCTGGATAAGCAGCGGCTGACGCCCGATGGCGTTTGCCCCAGGCGCCCGGCAGCGGCAGAAAACGAGCCGGTATCGACAATAGTCACAAAGGTAAGCAGGGCATCCAGATGAAGCATTGTTGACTTCCAGTCACAAGTGAATGTCAGTAGAGCCTATTTTTCTCTGCACGGCAAGGGCAGACAATCGGCGCATTCATTCATCGGAGAGACACAATGCCTCTAGCACTTTGGGCGCTGACCCTCAGCGCCTTTGCCATCGGCACTACAGAATTTGTGATTGTCGGGCTGATTCCCACACTGGCGGGCAGCTTGCAGGTTTCGCTTCCCCAGGCGGGATTATTGGTCAGCTTTTACGCATTGGGTGTGGCCATTGGCGCGCCATTGCTCACCGCTTTAACGAGCCGCGTGCCCCGCAAGCCTTTATTACTGGGGCTGATGGCCTTGTTTACGCTGGGTAATTTACTGGCATGGCAAGCGCCTGATTACGCCACGCTGCTGGCGGCGAGGGTGCTGACTGGTTTGGCGCACGGGGTGTTTTTCTCGATAGGCTCCACGCTGGCGACCAGCCTTGTGCCTGAGGAAAAAGCCGCCAGCGCCATTGCGCTGATGTTTTCTGGCTTAACCGTGGCCCTGGTGACGGGTGTGCCGCTGGGCACCTGGCTGGGGCAAATATTTGGCTGGCAGTCGGTCTTTTTAGCGGTGGCTGTTTTAGGCGTGATTGCTTTTGCGGGCAGCTTGCTGCTGGTGCCAAGCAACCTGCCAAAGGCTGCGCCTTCATCTGTATTGGCACAACTGGCGGTGCTTAAAAAACCAAGGCTGCTGCTGGTTTATGCCATTACAGCGCTGGGTTATGGCGGCTCTTTTGTGGCGTTTACTTATTTAGCGCCTCTGATGGAGCAGATCACCGGCTTTGCGCCATCGAGTGTGGCCTTGGTGATGCTGGTTTATGGCGTATCGGTGGCGGTGGGCAATATCTGGGGGGGCAAATTGGCCGATCAAAAAGGCCCTGTGCGTGCTCTGCAAATGATCTTCAGCCTGCTGGCGCTGGTGTTGTTTGTGCTGACCTTTACCGTGCATTCGCCAGTGCTGGTGGTGGCAACAGTGTTGGCCTGGGGCGCGGTGGCGTTTGGCAATGTGGCCGGGCTGCAAGTCTATGTGGTGCAACAGGCCCGGCGCGATGCGCCCCATGCGGTGGATGTGGCATCAGGCCTGAATATTGCGGCATTTAATGTGGGCATTGCAGGCGGTGCCTGGGCGGGCGGCTTGATTGTCGAACACTTAGGTTTGCTGGCTGCGCCGTGGATAGGCGGCGTGGTGGTGCTGGGTGCTTTGGCGCTGACAACATGGTCTGGGGTGCTTGATAAAAGGGCTGGCAATACGGGCAAAAAAATGAATCAACAAATTGCTTATTAACACGGGAGTTAAAAATATGAATATGCCAAAAATGGGTCGGTAAGGTGATTGATTTAGTTTGTGATGTTTTTTTGTAAAAAATACACACATAAAAAAACATTTTAGAACATTGGCTTATGACGTTTATGTTAAATTACAGTGATTGAAATATTAGCATATGGTTATACTGTGTTTTTTGTAGGAAATACTTAAATGAAAAAAGCCATTTTATCTTGCTTGCTTACATCCTTTGCTCTTGTCGCATGCGGCGGCGGCGGTGGAGACAGCACAACTTCGACATCTACGACTACGGGAACAACAGGAACTACAACACCACCCGTTGTTCCGACCACAACGCCAGTCGTTCCTGTTCAGCCAACAACTCCTGTTGATACTGGAAGCCGGCCGATTGCTGCAGAGCAACCTCCTGTGATTGGCGGGTTTACGCTTAGCGCATTGAATGCAGACATGAAGGGCAATAATCTAAAAACGGTTTATGCGCTTAAAGATGGCGGTTCATTAAATATTATTGGCAGTGGCAATAGTGCGAAGATTGTCGATGGCTCTAAAGTGGCGCTTATTGATATAAGCGGCGACACCAATACGGTTGTGATTGGAAAGGGCGTGATCGTAAACGACTTCAAAATGATCGGAGCAAGTAACACAATTTGGCTTCCTTCTGATTCCTCTGTTGTTGTGCCTGCTGCCGTATTAGTTTCAAATACCGTAAAGTATTACGTTGCTCAATAAAGTGACATTAAAACAGCATAAAAAAAGCCCATCTGCCAGATGGGCTTTTTTTATTGTCGAATAAATAAGGTGCTTATTTCATGCTTGTCTGATGTGCCACACATTAATCAAACACCTTCACTTCATTCGTATGATCCTGCTTGCAATGGCTGATATGGCCAGCCATTTCGCTAAGGCTGTGGGCCTGGGCGGGGTTGATATCCAGGCCCATTTCGCCCATCTCAAGTGCCAGTGCCAGCTCTTGCAGGGCGGGTACATATTGCAGATTAGCGGCTTGTTTGTAATGTTTAATGGCCAGCTGAAAATCCTGCTTTACATAGTCGCCATAGCGATACCAGTTGCCCAGGGTGTAGATCGCGGCCGGGTCGTGGTTTTGGGCCGCAGTTTCTACCATGGCGATGCCTTTAGCCTGATCCTTTGGGCCGCCTTCGCCTTTAAGCGTCATCATGCCCAGCTGATAAAGCCCCTGCTTGCCAGCGGTACTAAACCAGAGCCGTGCTTTTTGGGCATTTTGCGTCACGCCTGTGCCTTTTAAATAGGCAAGCCCCAGCTGGTAGCGGGATTTTTGATCGCCTGCTTCGGCTGATTTTTCATACCATTTTGCGGCTTCTTGTTTGTCTTCTGTTTGCTCGGCAATCAGTCGTGCTGCAAGCGGGTGGCCAGCATTTGCGATTTCTTTCAGCTGTGACTGAGCTGCATTTAATTTAAGCTGTTGTACTGCGGCATCGGGCATGGCCAGTGCCTGGCTTTGTTTGTGCTGCTGGTATTGTTTAATGCCGGTTGCCATCGCAATAAGCAGGGCAAGGGCGAGCATCCATTGTGTGGATTTGGAAAAAGCTTTCATAAAAACTCCAAATCTGCCTGCCCCGGCAGTCAGCCAGGGCAGGCAGATTTTATTGCAGTGACAAATTTGCTAACTTAAATCTTATTTGCTCAGGTCAATACGGAAAACCGATGCGCTCTTGTCCGCTTTGGTGGATTCAAGAAACACATTGTCGATTTTGTCCTGACGCGCCACGCTTTCAGCTGCCGCATCTGCTGAAGATTCAAACAGCACCTTGCCTGCTGTTTTAACCTTGGCAAAATGCCAGTTGGCTACTGCGCCTTGTTTTGCCAGCGTCAGTGTTTTTTGCGCTTTAACGTAGTTAATAATGATTTCACGGTTGCCTTCGCCGCTGTCGACAATCGTTTTGCTGCCATCAAGGCCAGCAAAGCCACCACCACCGCTGGCACGGTAGTTATTGGTCACAACGATGAATTCGGCTTTCAGGTCCAGCGGCTTGCCATCAAAGGTGATATTGACGATGCGGCTGCCTTTATCTTTGGTGACATCAATTTCGTATGAAATACCGCTGATCTGGTCAAAGTTATACGAAGGGAAGCTGCCGTTGATTAAGTCCTGATCCGCTGTTTTGCTTGGGTCAATTTTATTAAATTGCTCGGCCGCTTTTTCTAACCACAGTTTGACCGCTGCACCATCAATCTTCACGGCTTGCAGGGTATTTGGATAGAGATAAAGGTCGGCAATGTTTTTGATCGCTACATCGCCTGCTGCAATATCCGTAAAGCCCGTGCCACGGAAATTCACTTTAAAGGGGGCCGCTGACGAGAGAATAGGCAGCTTGGCGTATTGCGGTGCATTGGCCTTGATATAGCTGGCTACATAATCGGTTTGTGCCAGATTAATCAGTTGCATCGATGAAGTTGCGCCGACTTGCGAGAAGAAGGAGCTGATGCGGTAGTCTGTTTTGCCTACTGCGCCGGTTACATATTTAATGGTGCCCTGATGCTCTTTTTCGATCAGTCTGGCGATTTCTGCTTTAACCGGCACGGCAGTCACTACGCCTGCTGCATCTTTGCTGCTGACTGATTTCAGCTCACCTTGCGAGTTGTTGGTTTTCCACGCTTTGCCATCGAATTCCAGATTCAGCTTCAGCACGCCCAGTGTGTTGCCCCAGAAGCCGGACATCACGGTTGGAACGCCATTGACCAGGCCTTTTTCGTTATCAACATTTTTGATCCCGGCGTAGTTCTTTTTATCCGGGAAAAAGCTGTGCGAGTGGCCGGAAACAATCGCCGTAATGCCAGGAACGTCTTTAGCCAGGTAGTAAACTGCGTTTTCCATGCTTGGGCTGTATTCAGCCGCAGAAATGCCGCTGTGCGCCAGCGCAACCACGATATCCGCACCCTTGGCTTTCATTTCCGGAACGTATTTTTTCGCCGCGTCCACAATGCCTAATACGCTGACTTTGCCATCCAGATTACGTTTGTCCCAATCCATAATGCCAGGAGGGGTAAAGCCGATCACACCGACTTTCAGCTTGATATCTTTACCATCTGCGCTTTTAAAGGTGCGGTCCAGAATGACGTAAGGGTCAAACAGCGGCTTGCCATCGCTGGCGTTATTCACATTAGAAGTAATCAGCGGGAAAGCCGGGCCTGCACATTTTTGGCCTGCTTCCGGGCCAGCCTTCATAGAGGTGCCCGACACCTGGCCAAGGTATTTCAGACCGTAGTTAAACTCGTGATTACCGATATTGCCAGCATCATATTTCATTAAATTCATGGCTTTATGGATCGCCAGCGGCGTATCGCATTTGACCGGCTCAACTTGCGACTGGAAATCAGATAGCGATGTGCCCTGAATGGTATCGCCATCATCAACCAGCAGATTGTTCGGGTTTTCTTTACGCGCAGCATCAATCAGTGTGGCGGTGCGTTCAAAACCAAGGGTATTGTCTTCGGTGGTTTTGTAGTAATCGTAGCTCAGCACATTGGCGTGCAAATCGGTGGTTTGCAGTACGGCTAAATCAAGCTTGGTGCCTGCGGCCGGGGGCGGGGTAACCGGTGCAGCGGCGGGCGTGTCTGTATCGCTGTCATTGCATGCTGCTAAAAGCAGTGAGCTGCAAATTAAGCTGGCTAGTAATGTGATACGCATTGCTCTCTCTTATGCCCTTGGGCTTTTATGTGAAGGCGCGAGAGTAAGGTTTGAAGTTTGCAGTAAGACTATATTTGTGTTGCAAACGGGTTAATCTTTTATGACATTGGGGTTCTTGTGCTCTTGAAGTGCCAAACAAGGCAATAGCTTCTCAGTATTCAGGCGACAGATTGAAAAAAATAGCCCGGGCTGGCCAGGCCTGGTGCGCTGTTTTTTCTGCATATTTTTGAGTGGTTTGCTGCCATGCTCTGGCCATGTAAGGCCAGAGGCATTCGCAGCTTAAGAATTTTGTTCGGGTTGCCGCTAAAGCACATCACGCTGCTGGCCGGACAGAGCGCCGGAAATGCAGTGAGGTCTGTGCCCCGCCATTTAATACATTTTTGCGTTTTATCAGCTGCAGATGCGCGGATTAGCGGTGGGCGGGTTTATTTGCATAGCCATAGTTCTGCACGATGCGCAGAAAACCGGCAAAATAGCGGGTTGAATCCGCGTGGCGTGGTTTTGTTTGATTATTTCAGGCTTGGCCTAAAATAATCAAATCAGGCCCCTGTGCGCACCTTGAATTTCGGAAAGACAGAATGTTAAGAATAAATGAAGTAAAACTGCCGCTCGATCATTCGGAAGACGAGCTTAAACACGCACTGCTTAAGCGTCTTGCGGTGGCAGAGGCTGATCTGATCAGCTTTAGCATCTTTAAGCGCAGCTACGACGCACGTAAGCGTGCCGCCATTCTGCTGATCTATTCTCTTGATGCAGAAGTCAAAAACGAAGCGGCGGTGCTGAAGCGTTTGAAAGCTGACCGCCATATCATGGTATCGCCTGATATTGAATACCAGTATGTAGGCCATGCGCCGGAAGGATTGACTGATCGCCCCGTTGTGATTGGTACCGGCCCCTGTGGCTTGTTTGCTGGTTTGTTGCTGGCGCAAATGGGCTTTAAACCGATTATTCTTGAGCGCGGCAAGGCCGTGCGTGAGCGCACCAAAGACACATGGGGTCTGTGGCGCAAGGGCGTGCTGAATCCTGAATCGAATGTGCAATATGGTGAAGGCGGCGCGGGTACGTTTTCTGACGGCAAGCTTTACAGCCAGATTAAAGACCCAAAGCATCTTGGGCATAAAGTATTACAAGAGTTTGTAAAAGCAGGCGCGCCTGACGAGATTATGTACGTCAGCAAGCCCCATATTGGTACGTTTCGTTTAGTCAGCATGGTTGAAAGCATGCGTGCCAATATTATTGAGCTGGGTGGCGAAGTGCGCTTTTCCAGCAAGGTAGAGCAGCTGATTCTGAACGATGGCCAGGTGGAAGGCGTTGAGCTGGCCAGTGGCGAAAAAATCCATTCCAGGCATGTGGTGCTGGCGATTGGTCATAGCGCTCGCGATACCTTTTACAAATTATTTGAGCAGGGCGTGTATATGGAGGCCAAGCCGTTTTCGCTGGGTTTCCGTGTAGAGCATCCGCAAACCGTGATTGATACCGCCCGTTTTGGCCCAAGCGCAGGCCATCCGATTCTGGGCGCGGCAGATTACAAGCTGGTGCACCACGCCAGCAATGGCCGCTCGGTATACAGCTTCTGTATGTGCCCGGGTGGCACGGTGGTGGCCGCAGCATCCGAGCCTGGCCGTGTGGTCACCAACGGCATGAGCCAGTACTCACGCAATGAGCGCAATGCCAATGCGGCGATTGTGGTGGGGATTACCCCGGAAGAAGATTTCCCTGGTCATCCGCTGGCAGGGATTGAGCTGCAGCGTAAATGGGAAAGTAAGGCTTTTGAAGCGGGTGGCAGTACTTATCAGGCCCCGGCCCAAAAACTGGGTGATTTCCTTAAAGGCAAGCCTTCTGCTGAATTTGGTGTGGTGGTGCCTTCCTACACGCCGGGCGTGCATTTAACGGATCTGGCTGATTGCCTGCCTGAATACGCCATTACTGCAATTCGCGAAGCGATGCCTGCCTTTGATAAACAAATCAAAGGCTTTGGCATGGCTGATGCGCTGTTTACCGGTGTAGAAACCCGCACCTCGTCCCCTGTGCGTATCAAGCGTGATAACGACACGCTGCAAAGTATCAACACCAAGGGCCTGTTCCCTGCGGGTGAAGGCGCAGGCTACGCAGGCGGTATTTTATCGGCTGGTGTGGATGGCATTAAAATTGCCGAGGCGGTGGCTTTAAGCATTTTGAATAAGCAGCCTTAAATCCTGCATATCAAAGCTTTGTTTTTGCATCAAACCGTGGGCACTTGTGTGCCCACGGGCGTATTGATTGATCCTGATTAAAAATCTTTCTAAGAAATTACTTCCAAGCTTGCTTAATATTCATACAAGCAGGCAGACGGGAGTGGTGAGATGGAAGCAATTGATAAGCTGGTTTTAGCCCGCCAGCTCCCCAATCAGGCAGTGGCACTGGTGCTGGCCGGTGGCCGTGGCTCGCGTTTAAAAGATTTAACCAATCACCGCGCCAAGCCTGCGGTGCATTTTGGTGGCAAATACCGGATTATTGATTTTGCCCTGTCTAATTGCCTGAATTCTGGCATTCGCCGCATTGGCGTGATTACCCAATATAAATCGCACAGCCTGCTCCGGCATTTACAGCGCGGCTGGTCTTTTTTGCGTAATGAAATGAATGAATTTATTGATCTTTTGCCTGCGCAGCAAAGGGTGGATGAAGAACACTGGTATCGCGGCACGGCCGATGCAGTATTTCAGAATTTGGATATTATCCGCAGCTACAGAGCGCAATATGTGGTGATTCTGGCGGGGGACCATATTTATAAAATGGATTACTCCCGCATGCTGCTCGATCACGTTGAAAACAATGCCGCGTGCACCATTGCCTGCATCGAAGTCGACAGAATTGATGCATCGGCATTTGGGGTAATGGCCGTGGATGAAGAGCGAAAAATCACCGCCTTTATTGAAAAACCTACCGATCCGCCCGCCATGCCCAATAAAAGCGATAAAGCTTTGGCATCGATGGGCGTCTATGTTTTTAATGCCGATTATATTAACCGCATGCTGGCCGAAGATCTGGCCGATGAAGAATCCTCCCACGATTTTGGTAAAGATATTATTCCGCGCATTGTGGCCGAAGGCCTTGCGCTGGCTCATCCGTTCAGCGCCTCCTGCGTATCGAGCGATGCCAGTGCCGCGCCCTACTGGCGGGATGTCGGTACGGTAGATGCCTATTGGGAGGCCAATTTAGACCTCGCTTCGGTGCTGCCAGAGCTGGATATTTACGATAAAAACTGGCCAATCTGGACACACCAGGAGCAGCTTTCCCCTGCAAAATTTGTGCAGGATATCAACGGCAGCCACGGCATGACTTTAAATTCGCTGGTCTCTGGCGGCTGCATTGTTTCTGGCTCTTTGGTGAATAACTCGGTGCTGTTTTCTAAAGTGCGTTTGCATTCTTTTTGCACCATTGATTCAGCAGTGATTTTGCCCTCGGTAACCGTAGGCCGCTCCAGCCGCCTGCGCCGCTGCGTAATCGACCGCGGCTGCCAGATCCCGGAAGGCACGGTGATTGGCGAGGACCGCAGCAAAGACGAGCAACGCTTTTACTGCTCTGAAGGCGGCGTAGTGCTGGTGACGAGGGAAATGCTGGCTAAGTTGTGATCAGAGATCAGGAGTGAGGCGCAGCTTGGGGTAGCTGGTTTATTCGCAGGTTTTGGCGGATAAATCGGCGTAATCCAATATGCACAGGTGAAAAAATGCTTTGTAGCAACCAGTAAGTAGCACTCACTGCACAAAACCACGACACAGTAAATTAATCGTATTAAAAAACCGGTCATCATCTTAGGTTTTTTCGGTGTTCTTTGTGTCAGCAGAATTGTTGTAAAAACCAAGCTAAGGGTAGCCATTTATGCGCGTGTTACATGTTTGTGCTGAGCTGTTTCCGCTGTTAAAAACCGGAGGGCTGGCTGATGTGGCGGGGGCTTTGCCGCTGGCGCTGGCTCCTTTGGGCTGCGATGTGCGCGTGCTGCTGCCGGGCTTTCCGGCGATTTTGGCGGGGCTGAATATTGATGGTGAAGTGGCTGCCGTTAACAGCATGGCGGGGCCGGTGAGGATTTTATTTGGCCATACTGACAGCGGCATTGCTGTGTATGTGATCGACGCGCCGCATTGCTTTGATCGCCCCGGCAGCCCATATCTTGATGTGGGGCAGCAGCCCTATAGCGATAATCATCTGCGGTTTGCCCTCTTGGGCTGGGTGGCTGCGCAGCTTGCCAGCGGGCTGGATTCATACTGGCGTGCAGAGCTGGTGCATGCGCACGACTGGCATGCGGGCCTTGTGCCTGCTTACTTAGTGGCTGCGGGGCGGCCTGCAAAAAGCGTGTTTACGGTGCACAACCTGGCTTATCAGGGCGTGTTTCCTGCCTCAGCCTTTGCCAGTTTAAAACTACCGCTAGGGTTTTTTTCGCTGGAAGGGCTGGAGTTTCACGGCAAGATTTCTTTTATGAAAGCAGGGCTGTATTTTTGCGACCATATCACAACTGTTTCCCCGCGCTACGCCAGCGAAATCACCCATGATGAGCAGGGCTGCGGCCTGGATGGCCTGCTCAGAACCCGAAAAGCTGATCTGACCGGTATTTTAAATGGCGTAGACGATCAGGTCTGGAGCCCGAATCTTGACCCGCTGATTGCTGCTAATTTCAGCCTCGAAAAAATGCAGGGCAAGGCTAAATGCAAGCTGGATATGCAAATACGCATGGGTTTGGATCAACGCAGCGATCAGCCGCTCTTTGCCGTAGTCAGCCGCCTGACCGAGCAAAAAGGCCTGCATCTGGTGCTGGCCGCGCTGGATGAAATCACCCGCCGTGGCGGGCAGTTTGTGTTGTTAGGCGGGGGCGATACGGCTCTGGAGGATGCTTTTAAAGCCGCGGCCGCAGCCAGCCCTGCACAAATAGCCGTGCAAATTGGCTACGACGAAGATTGCTCGCACCGCATTATGGCTGCCGCCGATGTGTTACTTGTGCCCAGCCGCTTTGAGCCCTGTGGCCTCACCCAGCTTTACGCCCTGAAATACGGTGCACTGCCGCTGGTGCGCCGGGTTGGCGGGCTGGCCGATACCGTCATTGATAGCAGCCTGGAAAACCTGGAAGACGCCAGCGCTACCGGTTTTGTCTTTGATGACTTTAATACCGCTGCCCTGACAAAAGCCCTGCGCCGCGCCTTTATTCTCTGGCATCGGCCTAAAGACTGGAAAACCACCCGCCGCAGTGCCATGCTGGCCGATTTTGGCTGGAGCGCTGCGGCCGCGCAGTATGTGGCTTTGTATGAAAAATTGTTGGGGGAATAAGAAAAAAGGTTTGCAGGCACGGAGAAAACCAGAAGGGGGAGTTCACCGGGTGATATGTTTGATTAAATTAATGATTGGAAAAATATGCGTGCAATTTTATTGGATCTGGATGACACCCTGCTCGATGATCAATACGCCAGCAACCAGGCGCTCACCGCTTTTATTGATGCAAATAAGGCCTTGCTGCCTGATTTAAATCAGGCTGATTTATTCAGACACTGGCGGGAAGTTTCAAAAAAATACTGGCAACAATTTGAGCGTGGAGAATTATCATTTCTTGAGCAACGCAGGCAAAGAGTGCAAGCATTCTTAGGGCAAGAATTATCCGCTCAGGCCGCTGATGATGCATTTTTACCCTATTTAATCACTTATGAAAATTCATGGCGCTGTTTTCCGGAAGTTGCCGATTTTTTTGCGCTGACCAAAGATATTCCTAAAGTCATTATCACCAATGGTGATCGTGAGCAGCAGCAATATAAAACAAAAAAAATGAATTTAGATTTTCATGTAAATGCAGTCATTACCCCCATGGATTGCAACTATTGGAAACCAGCACACGGCATTTTTCAATTTGCACTTGATCGGCTGGGTGTGAAGGCTGCTGATGCAGCCATGATTGGTGATTGCTTAATCAGAGATATTCGCCCGGCGCAAGAATTAGGCATGCGCACTTTTCAAATTGAGCCGCATCATCCAGGCAAAAACCTGATCAGTGCATTAGAGGAATTGGGTCTTATCACATAGTTGATTGCTGCAGTATTAAAGGAGCGCCCCATGACGGTATCTTTTGAATACGATTCACCCGGTAATGACAGCGATGCTTTAAAGCATGCTATTGCCAATAAGCTGGTGTTTTTTATTGGCAAAGATCCGATTGTGGCCCAGCCTAAAGACTGGCTGAATGCCACTTTTCTGGCAGTGCGGGACAGGCTGGTGGAGCGCTGGATGCGCACCACGCGGGCGCAGTATTCTCAGGATTTAAAGCGGGTTTATTATTTATCGATGGAGTTTTTGATTGGCCGCGCTTTATCCAATGCGCTATTGGCGCTGGAATTATTCGAGCCGGTTAAAGAAGCACTTGATGAAATGGGTGTGGATTTAAATGAGATTCTGGATTACGAGCCGGATGCGGCTTTGGGTAATGGCGGCCTGGGCAGGCTGGCTGCGTGTTTTTTAGATTCAATGGCCACGATGGGCGTGCCGGGTTTTGCCTATGGTATTCGCTATGATTTTGGCATGTTTAAGCAGCGTATTATTGATGGCCAGCAAGTAGAAGCGCCCGATACCTGGCTGTCTGCTTTAAATGTGTGGGAATTCCCCAGAGATGAAGTGCAATATGTAGTGCAATTTGGCGGGCGTATAGAAGCCACTGGCAATACGGTGCACTGGCTGGATACACAGGATGTATTGGCCATGGCTTATGATTATATAATTCCGGGATATCAGACCACGGCAACCAATACGCTCAGGCTTTGGTCGGCCAGGGCTTCGCGCAGTATTAATTTACATATGTTTAATCAGGGTGATTATATTGCTGCGGTAGAAGAGAAAAACCATAGTGAAAATGTTTCCAGGGTTTTATACCCCGATGATTCTACCCAGCATGGTAAAGAATTAAGGCTGCGGCAAGAGTATTTCTTTGTTTCAGCGTCTTTACAAGATATTGTGCACCGTTATTTACTGACCCATGAAGATTTTAATCAGCTGATTAATAAAACTGCCATTCATTTAAACGATACGCATCCTGTACTGGCGGTGCCGGAATTAATGCGCATTTTAATGGATGAATATCATCTTGATTGGGATACCGCATGGGGATATACGCAGAAAATATTCTCATACACCAACCATACTTTAATGAGTGAAGCGCTGGAAACCTGGCCGGTAGAGATGTTTGCACACTGGCTGCCCCGGCATTTAAAAATTATCTTTGATATTAATGCACGTTTTCTTACAGAGGTAAAACAGCACTTTCCGGATGATGCAGATTTAATTCGCCGTGTTTCACTGGTGGATGAATCGGGTGAGCGCAAAATACGTATGGCTTATATTGCCGTAGTGGCCAGCCATAAAGTCAATGGCGTTTCAGCCTTGCATTCGCAATTAATGAAGTCGACTATCTTTGCCGATTTTGCACGAATTTACCCAGAGCGTTTTACTAATGTCACCAATGGCATTACGCCAAGGCGCTGGCTGGCTCAGGCCAACCGGCCTTTGGCGGCATTAATTGATCAGAAAATAGGCAAAACATGGCGGGTTAATTTAGATGAATTAGCCGAGTTAAAGCCTCTGGCTGAGGATGAAGCGTTTATTACTGATTTTATGCAGGCGAAGCGGGCCAATAAAGAGCGCTTAGTGCGCTATATCGCCACGCATTTAGGCGGTATGGTTTCGCCGGATGCTTTATTTGATGTGCAGGTAAAACGCATTCATGAATATAAACGGCAATTACTTAATCTGTTGCATGTGGTTGCCCGTTATAACTTTATTTTAAAAAATCCGGATGCGGCCATCGTGCCAAGGGTGGTGGTTTTTGCCGGGAAAGCTGCATCGGCCTATAAACTGGCTAAATTATTTATTCATCTGATTAATGATATTGGTGCAAAAATAAACCATGATGCCCGTGTGGGCGATAAGCTGAAGGTGGTGTTTATCCCCAATTATAGTGTAAGCCTTGCTGAAATCATTATTCCGGCGGCCGATTTATCCGAGCAAATCTCTACCGCAGGCACCGAGGCCTCGGGCACAGGCAATATGAAATTTGCACTAAATGGTGCCATCACAATTGGCACACTGGATGGTGCAAATATTGAGATTGGCCAGGCAGTGGGTGCAGATAATATCTTTATATTTGGCAATAATAGCGATGATGTGCAGCGTCTGCGGCAGGAATCTTATAATCCGCGTGCGATATATGAGGCCGATCCGGTTTTGCATGAGGTTTTAAATCAGATTGCATCCGGTTTTTTTAGCCCGGAAGAGCCAGAGCGCTATCGGGTCATTTTTGATTTGCTGGTGAATTGGGGCGATCATTATCAATTATTGGCGGATTTTGCAGATTATGTCAAAGTGCAGGCAAAAGCTGATGCGCTGTATTTAAAACCATTTGAATGGCATAAAAAAGCCCTGCTGAATGTGGCTGGAATGGGGCGTTTTTCATCAGACCGCAGTATCAGCGAATACGCCCGTAAAATATGGAATAGCAGCAGCGTTAAATTGTAATGGCTGCTGCAGTGAGTGGTGCTCAATAAAATGGATTACATCTTTTTATGATTATCCATGGCCGTATTTGCAGTGTTATTTTATCAGCGGGCAAAAATACCTTTCGCTGCAAGCTCTTGTTTTTAGCTTTAAAGCAAACAGGGTAAAAACACGCAGACAAGACAGAACGCTCGTTCTGGAGTCGCCGGGTTAATTGTGTGAAAATACGCCATAGATTTAACCCCGCGCGAAGGTTTACCGGCATGTCCGAACACAATGAAGAATTAAGACTTCTCCAGTCCGTTTTAGAAATATATGACGAAAAGTTTATTGCAGGGTTTTTGGACGACATCACACCCGGGCACTGGAGCCGGGAGACTCTCAGCCGCTGGATCAATGGCAAAGCTCAGCCACGCCTGAGCCAGCATGAATTTGAAGCCCTGCAAAGCCTGTTGCCCGCACGACCAGCCCATTACCGGCGGCCTGGTTTTGATTTTATTGATTTGTTTGCAGGGATTGGCGGTATCCGCAAAGGCTTTGAGGCTGCAGGCGGGCGCTGTGTATTTACCAGCGAATGGAATGCTTATTCGGTCAGAACCTATAAAGCCAATCACTATGCAGACCCGCTGCACCGCTTTAACGATGATATCCGTAAAGTAACCCTGAGCGACCGGGAAGATGTGACGGCTGAAGAGGTGTTTCAGAATATTCACCGGATGATTCCGGATCATGATGTTTTGCTGGCGGGCTTTCCCTGCCAGCCTTTTTCTATTGCCGGGGTTTCCAAGAAAAATTCAATGGGCCGTGTGCATGGATTTGAATGTAAAACCCAGGGAACGCTGTTTTTTGATGTGGCCAAAATCCTGGAAGTAAAGCGCCCGGTTGCCTTTTTACTGGAAAACGTTAAAAACCTGAAAAGTCATGATAAGGGCAAGACGTTTAAAGTGATTATGGAAGCGCTGGATGAGCTGGGTTATTGGGTGGCAGATGCCCATGACGATGGCGCTGCCGACCCGAAAATTGTGGACGGCCAGCATTTTGTTCCCCAGCACCGGGAGCGGATTGCGCTGGTGGGCTTTCGTAAAGACCTGGGCATTCATGATGGCTTTACCCTGAGGGATATCAGCCGCTTTTTTCCAAAAGTGAAGCCTGTTCTGGGGGATATTCTGGAGCCGCAGGTGGACAGCAAGTACATCCTGACTGAAAAACTGTGGGAATATCTTTTTAATTATTCGATCAAGCATAAAGCCAAAGGCAATGGTTTTGGTTATGGCCTTGTTAAAGAAAACGATATCACCCGTACATTGTCCGCACGTTATTACAAAGATGGCTCTGAAATTCTGATTGATCGTGGCTTTGATCAGAGCAAAGATTTTTACGATCCGCAAAATATTAAATACCGGCCCCGCCGCCTTACCCCGCGTGAATGCGCCAGACTGATGGGGTATGACAGCGCAGGACACAGTGAATTCAGAATTCCGGTTTCAGACACGCAGGCCTATAAGCAGTTTGGAAACTCTGTTGTTGTGCCGGTATTTTCAGCGATTGCCAGGCTGATGCAGCCCCGTATTACAGCCGCAATTGCCGCCAGATATGAACAACTTCGGCTGGATATCGATGAGCGACGTACACAGCCCGGCCACCCGCAGCAAGAATATGCGGGCGATCCGCTCGTGCAACACACGCCCTGAAAGGCTGATTCGTTGCAGCCTTCATGCAGCCGGTATCCGCTACCGGCTGCACCGGGCTGATCTTCCCGGCAAGCCGGATCTTGTGCTGCCAAAATTTCGGACTGTGATTTTTATTCATGGCTGCTTCTGGCATGGCCACAGCTGCAAATATTTTCGCCTTCCTCAGACTAATTCTGAATTCTGGCGTGAAAAAATCAGCGGCAACTGCAAACGGGATCAGCGCAATACTGAACAATTAACCGCGCTGGGCTGGCGGGTGCTTATCGTGTGGGAATGCAGCCTTCGCTCATCAGGGCCGGGGCTGGCGGAGGTTAGCCGGCGGATACTGGCGAGCCTTGAAGAACAGCTGGTTTGCCCGGTTGCCGGCGTGGCCGACTTCAGCCCGTGAATGAATAAGGTGCCAGTGCGCTATTAATAATGGCCCGGGCAGAGTTCAGACTGAAGGATTGATTTTACCGCCGGACTGTCAGCAAAACAGGCAGGCTCCGGTTACAAGCCCTTGCACACACCCATATTAAGCAGCCGTCGTATTCAAGGGTATTCAGCACATACTGCATAGCCACCGTGGTAAATTGCTGCAGCACTGCAATAAGCGTGATGATGAAACCATTGCACGAAAGAGATGATAAGCAGCGGCGGTTTGTTCAGCGCTGTGTCTGTAAAACTTTTTAACGACTGAAATGCTGGAATCCATGCAAAAAGATCAACATTTAATTGAAGAAAAAATCAGCAGCGAGCGGGTTTTTGATGGCGCGCTTTTGCATATCAACCGCGATACCGTACGCCTGCCCGATGGCAGCCAGGCCACGCGTGAATATGTGATTCACCCCGGTGCGGTGATGATTATCCCGGTTTTGCCGGACGGCAAGCTGCTGATGGAGCGGCAATATCGCTACCCTATGCACCGCGTGTACCTGGAGTTTCCTGCAGGCAAGCTGGATGCAGGTGAGGATGCGCTGGCTTGCGGCCAGCGCGAGCTCTTGGAAGAAACCGGCTACACCGCGCAAGAATGGCAAAAGCTGGGCGTTCACCATCCGATTATCAGCTACACCAATGAAGAAATTCACTTTTACCTGGCGCAAAACTTAACGGCGGGCAAGCCTCAGCTGGATGAAGGTGAGTTTGTAGAATGCGTGGCGGTCAGCCTTGATGATTTGATTGCTGGCGTGCTGGATGGATCGATTACCGATGGTAAAACGGTTGCCGGGATTTTCTGGGCAGAGAAAATGCTGCGTGGCTGATGAGCACAGAGCCAGCCAGGCTCTGTGCATAAGCGGGTTATTGCTTGACGTAAATAAGCCGCGCCGGAACGCTGTCATCAACAATACGTAAGCCGTCTTCTTCTATTTGCAGTGGCAGCTTTTCAAATGGCACCGGCCTTGCCTGGTTTCTGTCCAGGCTGGCAAAAGCGGCCAGCCTTTCCTGACGGCGCTCTGCAGGGATGTCAAACCATTGCCAGGCGCTTTTACCTTTGCGAAGTGCTGCTCTGGCCCACTCTTCACTTTCGGGCATCTCAATAATGGCATCCCCATTTTTATCTGTGATGGCATCTGATATTTTTCCCGATTTACTTTCAAATCTGACTTCAATCCCAGGAATGGGCCCCAGCCCGGGCACGCCGGTGATGGCTACCCATGTTCCTGCTTCTGCCGGCTTATTAATCCGCATTTCTTCATCGCTGAATAAGCGAAATTCCGGGTTTTCAGCCTGTGGGCTGGATACCAGTATCACTTTATCTTTTTCCAGATGCCATGAGCCATGGGCAAATTGATCGAAGCCGCCATAGCTTGTCATCCACTGAAACTTACCATCCTGGCCGAGTAATAGCTCAGAGCCTACTTCACGTATGCCTTGCAGATAATAATGGCCGGGCAGGTTTTTTGTATTTTTTACTTCTGCAAAAGCAGCCGTGCTCAGGCAGGTGAGCAGCAGGGCGGTGATGATCTTTTTCATTCGGGAGGTCTCCGTCGGCAGAGGGGCTCATCGGGAGAAGAGCAGACCGCTACTTTCCATGAAATCAGTGGCTAAGCCCATAATCTAAAACCAGACCCATAAAAATCACCGCGCCCACCCTGTTGTTACTTAGAAAAGCTTTAAAGCAAGCTGCGGGTTCGCGGGCCATGATCTGGCTGTATTGCTGTGCGATCAGGCCGCTGGCAATCAGCAGCGAGATAAAGTAAATCAGGCCGCGCTGGCTTTGCAGCCCCAGCCATACCATCAGGGCAATAAAGCCTGTAAAGCAGAGCATCACCGCAATCACATCAAAGCGGCCAAAGGTGATGGCAGAGGTTTTGATGCCGATTTTTAAATCGTCGGGCCGGTCAACCATGGCGTATTCGGTATCATATGCGATGGTCCATAAAATATTGGCCAGCAGTAAGATCCATGCAAATGCAGGCACGCTGCCGGTTTGCGCGGCAAAGGCCATGGGGATGCCAAAGCCAAAGGCGATGCCTAAATAGGCTTGCGGCAGGGCCAGAAAGCGTTTGGTCAGCGGGTAAGAGCCTGCCAGAAATACGGCGGGGACAGAAAGCAGCAGTGTCAGCCTGTTTAAAGGCAGTACCAGTAAAAATGCGGTGGCTGCCAGCCCTGCGGCCAGAAGGAGCGCTTCTTTAGGACGCACTTCGCCAGAGACTAAGGGCCGGGCATGGGTGCGTGCCACATGGCCATCAAAATCACGGTCGCAATAATCGTTGATCACGCAGCCTGCGGCGCGCATTAAAAAGGTGCCCATGCAAAAAATCAGCAACAGCACAGGATCGGGACGGCCATTGCTGGCAAACCACAGCCCCCATAAGGTAGGCCAGAGCAGTAATAAAGTGCCGATGGGTTTGTCGATACGCATCAGGCGGGCGAAAGCAGGAAGACGGGATAGCATAGGGTGTGTCAGCTTCATAAAATATGCGCTTACTTTGCTGCCGTAAAGCGCTGGCGTCAAGGTGAATGGCGGCACAAGCCTGCCATGGTTTTTCAGGCAAGGGTGTATTGGCAAAGGGCAGGCAGAAATACTTCGGTCACCAGTAGTTTGTCGTGTCCTGCGTAAAAGACCGAGCGCCTTGCCCATAGCTTTTTCGGTAATTTGCCCACTGCGGCATGGGCTTTTTTCCAGAGCGGATGGCACTGATCAATGCAGCACCAGCTCAGGCCGGAGCGGCGGATGGTGGGATCAGCAAAGAGTAAAGCGCCTAATGGGCGGCTGCCGGTGCGGCCAAATAAATGAAATCCCTTGCGTAAAGCTGATCCGCTGGTGATGCTATGGGCGTAAACCAGCGGCGTTTGTCCGCTTTGCAGCAGCACTTCGCGGCAGGCGATGTGGCTTTTTGGGCCTAGTATATCTGCTTCGTCCTGATGGGCTTTTTGCCAGCCCTGAAACAGCACCCGGACAGTAATGTCAGGAAAATGCGCCATCAGCATGGCAGTCAGAGAACCGCGTTCGGTAAGCCATGGGTGCAGAGGGCGGGGGGCAAGACAAAGAGGAGTGCGCCAGTAATGCGGCAAAGACATAAAAATGCGCCAGGGTAAACAGAGGCTAGATTATAAGCAGTGTCAGCTTGCTTGTGTGCTGGCATATTTATTAGTTTGATGGGATGAGCAGCGGGAGTTTTAACGCTTTGCTGCTAAGCTGGAAAAATGAATAAAGTAAAGTTTTTGGGAATCAATTTTTTAGTGTTTTTGCCGGTGGCTGCCGCGCAAGAGATTACGCTGCGTATCGGGGTGAATCAGCAGTCATCTCCTCCTTATATTATGGGAGACAGCCTGCAGTTACAGCCTTTACCAGGGATTGCAATTGAACAGGTACGTGCTGCAGCAACGCATTGCGGTATCGTGCCGGATATCGAGCGTTATCCGCCTTTGCGATTACTGAACAGTTTAAAAAGCAACCTGATTCAGGGCGTGCTTATGCTCTCTTATACCGGGGAGCGTGCCACCTTTGCTGTTTATCCTATGCGTGATGATTTACCTGATCACAGCCAGCGTTTAACCACGCTGAGTTACGCTTTTTTTGTCAATCAGTCATCAAAGTTGGCTTGGGACGGGAAGAGCCTGACGGGTTTAAAGGGGAAAGTGGGGGCTAATATGGGGTGGTCGGTTGTTAAAGATTTGGAGCGGTTTAATATTCCTTTTGAAGCGGCGCTCAGTGTTGAAAATAACTTCGCCAAATTAAATGCCGGTCGTATTGATGCCTATGCAACCCAGCAAAATGTGGGCGATGCTTTTTTAGAGCAGCATAAAAAATTTAAAATAAGGCGCTTAGAGCCGGATATCAGTACAAAAGATTATTTTTTAATTTTTAGTAAATCTTTTTATGCAGAGCACCCTGGTCTGGCAACGTGTATCTGGAAAAAAATAGGCGATGAGCGTGATAAGTTATTAAAAAAACGCATTCCTGTTTATTTACGCGAGAAATAATGAATGAATATTGTTGCAATGACCCCCGAATTATTCTCCCGCTTCTGGCCCGTATTTTCTGCAATTATTCAGGCAGAAGAAACCTATGCATTTGATTCCGGCTTAACTGAGCAGCAGGCCTTTGATCTGTGGTGCACCCTGCCTGCCGAAACCTATGCCGCGCTGGCAGATGGTGTGGTGCTTGGCACTTATTACATTAAAGCCAATGCCAGCGGCCCGGGCGCACATGTAAGCAATTGCGGCTATATGGTGGCAGATGCAGCCAGAGGCAAAGGTGTGGCCAAAGCGCTGTGTCAGCATTCAAAACAGCGGGCCTTAGCGCTGGGTTTTAAAGCCATGCAATTTAATGCCGTAGTTTCAAGCAATACCGTGGCCGTGGCGCTGTGGCAAAAGCTGGGTTTTGAAGTGATTGGCAGGGTGCCTAAAGCTTACCGGCATAAGCAACTGGGTTTTGTGGATACGCTGGTGATGTATCAGTGGCTGGCTGAATAGTATGTAAGGGCTGATTTAATTTATTTACTGCGTTTGGAGCGTTTAAAAAAAATTAGCCCCATCAACAGGCAAAATAAACCAAGCAATAAAGAGGCGGGCCAGTTGATTTCGGTGCAGTCAGACATATTTGAATTTGAGCAAACTCTCAAAAATTCATGTTTTTCACTTACAGAATATGAATACGCTATTGCAGCAAGTGAGAAAGCAGCAACGCTGAAGCAAAGACTTATCAATGAAAAAATAAAATAGAGAAGTGGCAGGATACGCTGGTGATTTTTTTTCAAAATTTCAGGCTCCTGCTCACTTAAAATGGGACGATTTTAACTCTCATATTTTAATATTGTCTGAGACTGCCGCTTCAAACTCACCTTAAAACAACTTCCTCCTTCCGCAGGCGTTTGATATTCAACGTCCCCGCCGTGATGCTCGGCGATGCGTTTCACCAGCGCCAGCCCAAGGCCGTGGCCGCCTTTGCCTTCGGGCGTGCCGGGCGGGCGGTAAAAGGGCTCGAAGATATGGGGCTGCGCGGCCGCTGCAATGCCCGGGCCCTGGTCACAAATATAAAGCTGCACTCCATCCGCCACGGAATCAATGCGGATGCTTAATGGCGCTGCGCCATAGCGCCTGGCATTTTCTAAGAGATTGCGGATCAGGCGTTTTAAGAGGCGCGGATCAGCTTCGATTTCGGTCTCCGCCCCCTTTACGCTGGCCTGGTAGGGCACGGCTTCAATCTGGCACAGCTCAAGTAAATCAATATGCTGGGTTTGCAGGCTTTCCGGCCGCGCATCAAGGCGGCTCATCAGCAGTATCTCTTCGACCAGCTCATTGAGCTCGCTGATATTCTGGCTCAGCTCTTTCTGTAAATGGGCAGGGGCATGATCGCCCAGCAGGGTGGCGGCCATTTGCAGGCGGGCCAGCGGTGAGCGCAATTCATGCGAGGCATGGGCCAGCAGGTTTTTATGTGCGCTCAGCAGCTCGGCAATTTGCCCGGCGGCGCGGTTAAAGCGCATCGACAGCCGCGATACTTCGTCTTTGCCATGCACTGGTAAGCGCACAGAGAAATCTCCTTCACCTAAAGCATCCAGCTGGTTGGCGAGCGCTTCCAGACGGCGGGTCAGCTTGCGTGTCAGGGGGATGGCTGCAATCGCAATAGCCAGCGCCAGCATGGCAAAACCTGCCAGTAAGCCGGGGCTTTTTTCTCTATGCGGCGGACGGCCGACCAGAATCAGGCGCTGATCAGGCAGGCGTAATTGAAAAATACGCGGCTTACCCTGCATGAGGTCCAAAGGCTCGCCCACACTGGCAATGATTTGCCCGCCAGCTGCATAGAGGCTGATGGGAATATCGAATTCCTGCGTCAGCAGGGTAAAAGCGGCGGCTTGCTCGCTGACCGGCCGATCAGCAGGCGGAAGCGCCGCAGCCAGCAAATTAGCCGTGCCGTGGATTAATCGCCTGGGCGGCTGATCGTCATGCCATTGATAAAGCAGCCCCGCCAGAAGTGCAAATAACACCAGGCTGCCGACAACGGTAAAGTAAATCTGCCAGTAAAGCTTATGCCGCACGAGGAGTCCTTTTAGTTGGGTGATATTTGATGTAGGGCGGGAGAAACCTCATACGCGCTAACTAAATTGTTTTTTTAGCAAACAGCAAAAAAGCATAATAGCTACGTTCTTTGCATAGGGCTTCAAAGTCCCCTTGAAACACGCCGAAGCGAGGAACAAGCGGGGCGGGGTTTCGGCAAGGGAGCGAGGAACGAGCCAATCCCGCCCGCCGCCGACCCGAATGTCCACAGCGAAGGGGCCTTCGTGCTTTGCTGTTGTCGCTTGGCTTCGTTTCTTGGCGAAGCAAGAAAGGAAGGCCCTGCGGTGGCTACCGCTCCAAAATCTACATGCCGCAGGCACTAAAAAGATCTTTTTGATTTTGCTTAGCGCCTATGGGGTGCAACCCGCGAGCGATGCTGAAAAGAAGTCGGTTTCACCCGCCCTGCGATGATGCAATCCTTGTGCGGCAGCATCTGGTTAAGATTGACAGGTTTGGGTTTATCCACAAAGTGACGCAGCCATTAATCCTCCGTTTTAGCAAATACATAGCCCACACTGCGCACGGTGATGATGCGTTTTGGGGCTTTGGAATCGTCGCCCAGCGCTGCGCGAAGTTTGGAGATGTGTACGTCGATGCTGCGGTCAAAGGCTTCCAGCGTTTCACCGCGTACCTGATCTAAAATTTGCTCGCGGCTCAGCACTTTTCCGGCGTGGCGGGCAAGGCAAAGTAATAAATCAAACTGGTAGCTGGTGATGCTGCATGCCTGCCCCGCAACCATGACGCTGCGGGCGTCGGCGTCGATTTCTATATTGCCAAAAGTGAGCTGGCTGCTGCTGTCTGTGCTGTGCTGGCGGCGCAAGATGGCGCGTAATCGGGCGAGCAGCTCTCTGGCATCAAAGGGCTTGGCGAGATAATCGTCTGCGCCTAATTCCAGCCCCACAATCCGGTCGGTCACATCGCCTCTGGCGGTGAGCATCAGAATCGGCAGCGGGTGGGTTTGCCTGATTTGCCTGCATAAATCCAGACCGTCCGCATCGGGCAGCATTAAATCTAAAATCAGCGCATCAAAGCTGCGGCTGGCGAGGGTCGCTAAGCCGCGTTTACCATCGTGTGCCACCTCCACCGTAAAGCCTTGCTGGCGCAAATACTCAGCCAGCATTGCTGTAAGGCGTTCATCGTCGTCGATCAGTAAGAGCTGCCTGGGCATGCGATTCCTGTGTGCCTTATGTAGGAGAAGTTTCAGCCACGATGATTCGTGGCTGAAACGATGATTATTTTAAAATGCCTGCTTAACCGTGCTTGCGGCCTTTTCTGTCCATTTTTTCAACCAGTTTAAGCCTTTGTTCCGGAGTCAGGATTTTGCTGGCTTCGGCAAGAATGGCGGTCAGTTTGCGGGATGATTCATCCATCGCCTTCATCTTAGCTGCGCGCAGTGTTTCCAGCTGTGCGGCATCTACTGTGGTCTGGCTTAAGGCTTTGCGCAGCTCATCTCTGTCTTCGTGCATTGCGGCCCGTTGCGTTTGCATTTCTTTAAACGCTTGCTCTGCCAGCGGTTTGAGCTGGGCTTTTTGTGCATCGCTTGCGCCAACTTCCTGCAGCGCTTTATCTAAGCGGCCCTGCATCATTTTATGCATTTGCTCAGGATTGCCGTGGCGCATGCCCGGCCCGCCGCCACAATTGTCAGGTGCTGCTGCATAGGCTAAACCGCCTAAAGAAAGCCCCATTACAGCAATAATAGCTGCACGGCGTTTCATATGGCGATGTTGAAATTTGGCTTTAAGTGCGCTGAACATGGTGATTTCCTCAGATGTTGTTTGGTTTTGCAAGAAGACTTGCAACAACTGCAGAATAGCCGCACGGGGTAAAGCGTATGTGTTGCTTGTGTAAAGTTATGTGTAGATGGGCCTCTGGAGCAGTGCCTGCGAAATGCATCTGATGGCTCTGAATGGGCGGAAGTCATCAGCAGAGGCCATTTACAGGGGTAACCTTCACTTAAACCGCGGCGCACGGGGTGTTATCATTGTCTGTACAGTGTTTACTTATCTCTTAAGGAATCCCAATGAAAGACCTGAATACCAGCAATGCCCCTGCCGCAATCGGCCCTTATGTACAAGCTAAAGATATTGGTCAGCTGGTTTTTACTTCCGGCCAATTGCCAATTGATCCGGCTACGGGCGAAATGCCAGCGGCGGCAGGTGCACAGACTGCTCAGTGCCTCGCTAATGTGGCGGCCATCTTGCTGGAAGCAGGCCTGAACGCATCAAACATCATCAAGACCACGGTGTATGTAAAAGACTTA
The DNA here is from genome assembly GCF_011601265.1 of Iodobacter violaceini. Taxonomy (GTDB): domain Bacteria; phylum Pseudomonadota; class Gammaproteobacteria; order Burkholderiales; family Chitinibacteraceae; genus Iodobacter; species Iodobacter violaceini. The sequence continues at coordinate 155,062 of NZ_JAAOLX010000005.1, read as the reverse complement.
AACCATTTTTCTGAAGTTAACGAAGCCTATAGCCGTTTCTTTGAAGGCACAGGCAGCTACCCGGCCCGCAGCTGTGTAGAAGTAGCACGCCTGCCAAAAGACGCCATGGTAGAAATCGAAGTCATCGCACTGCGCGCTTAAGGTTTTAAAGTCTGTAAAAGTACCGCAGGAAGGGCAAAGCGCTTTACCTTGCCCTTCCTGAACTTATTCTTCCCATCCCCCGCCTAAAGCCATAAATACGGCAATCTGATTGCTGGTGAGCGCTGCATTCGAGCTGGCGAGGGCGCTGCTTGCGCTGGCCAGGCTGCGGTTGGCATCCAGCACGGTCAGGTAGTTTGTTTTCCCCGATTTATATAACTGCTGTGCCTGCCTTGCGGCTTCGGTGCTGGCATTGTGGGCGCTGATCAGTGCCGCATTGCGGTCCAGTTCGCGCGCGTAAACGGTGAGGGCGCTTTCGACCTCTCTGAGGGCGGTTAGCAGGGTGGCGTCGAACTTAGCCAATGCACCATCTGCACCTGCCGTGGCCGCTGCAATTCTGGCCCGGGTTGCGCCGGTATTGGGAATGGTCCAGGAAATCAGCGGACCTATGCCCCAGCGCATGGTGTTGCTGTCGCCAAACTGATCTGAAGGGCCGGCAGAGCCGGCGGTTAATCCCAGACTGATAGTGGGGTAGAGATCGGCCGTGACCACGCCAATGCGGGCGGTGGCGGCGGCCAGGCTGCGCTCGGCCTGGCGGATATCCGGGCGGCGGCGCAGTAAATCGCTGCCTTTGCCGCTGGGAATCGTGCTGGCCAGCTGTGGTGTGGTATTGCACTGTAAAACCGGCGCAGGCAAGACAGATTCGATCGCTTCAGGCACATGGCCGGTGAGTACGGCAAGACGGTACATGGCGATACGGCGCTGCGCCTGCAAAGGGGGCAGGGCGGCTTGTAACTGGGCCAGCAGCCCGCGTGAGCGCACTACATCAAGCGATGTGCCGCGGCCTGCTTTAAAGAGTTTTTCATCCAGACTCAGGCTTTGCATTTGCAAGCTGACCGATTGCTCCGCTACCTGCAGCTGCCTGCCGGATGAGCAGATATCGGCAAAGGCGCGGGTGGTTTCACCCGAGACAGACACGCGGACTAAATCATAGGCTGCTTTGGCGGCTTCGCTATCGGCTTGCGATGCTTCAATGCCCCGGCTGATTTTACCTGCCAGATCAAACTGGTAAGCCACGCTCACGCCGGTGTCGTAGCTGTAATCGTCGTCTAAAGCTTTGGGTAAACCTTTGGCGGCAGCGGAAGGGCGGCCATAGCCCGGGGCAAGGTTCATGCTGATATTGGGTGATTGCAGGCTTTGCGCTTCACCCAGCAGTGCGCGGGTGCGGGCAAGATTGGCGGCGGCCTGGCGTAAATCAGTATTGGCGGTAAAGGCCTTTTCAATCAGCTGGTTAAGTGCCGGATCGTGGTAAAGCTGCCACCAGTTTTTGGGCAGGGCTTGCTCGCTTTTAGCTTCTGAAAAACCGCCTTGTGCGGCGCTAATGTCAACTTTGCTATCCGCCGGGCCTTGGTAATCAGGGCCAACGGCAGCACAGCCTGCCAAGGCCAGTATGGCAAGCAAAGGTATTTTTTTGAGCATCATCATCTCTTATTTCTTTGCCGCAGGCTGGACTTTAACCGTGACCGTCTGGCCAGCAAGCAGGCGCACATCGTCAGGGACTTTATCAATGGCCACGCGCACCGGAATACGCTGGGCTAAACGTACCCAGTTAAAAGTAGGGTTGATATTGGGTAAAAGATTACTGCTGGGCGCGCGGTCACGATCGGCAATCCCTGCGGCGATGCTTTCTACATGGCCTTTAATTTCGGCTTTTTGCCCCATGATATTCAGGGTGACAGGCGCATTGATATTGATTTTTCCCAGTTTGGTTTCTTCAAAATAACCCTCTGCATAGAAGGAATCCCGATCCACCAGCGCCAGCGTGGGTTTACCTGCAGTAGCAAAGCCGCCTTTTTGTAAATCGAGATTGGTGATCACGCCGTTCACCGGGGCATAGACGCGCGAGCGTGCCAGATTCAGTTTCGCCACATCATGATTTGCCATGGCCTGAGCCAGCGCCGCTTGCAGCGATTCAACTTTGGCCAGTGTCTGCTCAATGCTTTCCTGTGAAATCACGTCGCCCAATGATTTATTACGGCTGGCTTCACGCTCAGCTTGCTTTAAAGCGCTGCGTTGCGCCTGTACGGCGGCTTCAGCCTGGCGTAAAGACAGAGCAAAGCGTTCTCTGTCGATTTCAAATAAAAGCTTGCCTGCTTTTATTTCCTGATTATCCCGCACCGCTACCGCAGTGACCTGGCCGCTTACATCGGGGGCCACCTGAATAACTTGTGCGCGCACCCGGCCATCGCGTGTCCATGGCTCAACTTCATAGTGATTCCATAGGCGCATGCCGGTAAAAATAGCGGTGGCTGCGATGGCCAGGGTAATCAGAATTTGAATTATTTTTTTCATTCTTTAACTCGATAAAAGCGTGTTGAGAAAGCCTAAAAGAACTACAAAGAGCGCAGTATCAAAGAGCGCCGGGTGCCAGACCCATTGATAAAATCCGATGCGCTGTAAAATCCAGCGGCTTAGCCAGTAAGGCAGAAACGTCAGAATACTGAGCACTAAAAGCTGCGGCATAAACAGGCCAAATAATTCGATTTCCATCATTGCTGCGGCTCCTGAGTGAGCCCAAAACAAGCATGGCGAAGCAACTCTGTTTCCATCATGGCAGTAGCGCCTCTGAGTGCCTGTTGGTCATGGTTTTTCATCCTGGTGATTGGGCATAGCTATGGCTTGTTGCGATAAGTCTGCGATAGGTTGATGAGATAAATCTGCGGCGGTATCGGGGAATAAATCACGGCGGATGCCCACTAATGCGGCAATCAGGGCCAGCTGTGCAGCCGGGCCGCTTTCCTGAATGGCTCCCCGTAAAGTGTTGTCCAGCTGGCTGAGCAGGCGGGCAGAAGGGATGGCTTGCGCAGCGCGCTGCGCAAAGTATGCGGACAACTGGGTAAGGAGGGGCTGAATATGCAGGGGCAGCTGCTCCTGGTGCTGAATCAGAATGGTCATTTCATGCCCTATGCGTAAATCATTGAGCACGCTGGCGGCAGGGGCCGGATCGGCTAAGGTGGCTAAGCGCGGTGCAAGCAGGCCCAGCCTGTCTGTCATCCGGGAGGCAAAGGCTTTATCCGGCACGGCGGCTTTGCCAAGCCTGGCTAAATCCTGCCAGCCGGCACGCAGCAGCCGGTCGATAACCCATTCTCCGGATAAAGACCGAATCAGCCCGGTTGCCACCAGTGCGCTCGCGATGCCGGCTAATTCGCCAAATTTATTATTTAAAAAAGTATTCATGTCGGCCATGGCGGTATCTTGCAAAGCCAGTGTGCTGGCCAGCACCAGCGTGGTCATCAGCGCAGGAAAAGCGCTGGCTGGCCGCATCATAAAAATGCCTAAAATAAAAAACACAGGAAACATCAGCATCGCCAGCATGCCAAAGCTATGCGCAGCAGGCAGAACCACCAGCAGATAAAAAGCTGAAAGCGGAATCGTCACCACCGATAAAATAAAGGTGACTTTAATAGCCGGGGCCGGGTTATCCAGTGCGGCAAAAAGCGAGCAGGCCACCGCCGCCATCACCGCCGCCATCATGCCCGATGGCCATGCGGAAGCAATCCAGAATGCGCCGCTCAGGGTAATGGCCAAAAAGGCCGTCAGCGCTGATCTGAATGCCACACCGCGGTCCTGGTGCAATTTATCCATACTGGTTTTGATCAGGATTTTTTCGATATCAGGGCTGATGACCGAAGAAGTCTGATTCATCGCCCGGCGAATCTCTGCCGCATTGGTGCAGCACTGAATCAGCGCCGTCAGCCGGGTGGCCAGATTGATCAGCAGCACATCCTGCCAGGTGCTTTGTGCGCTGGCTTTAGGCGTGAGTGCGCTTATTTCTGTGCAGAGCACACCGGCCTGAGCGGCATCGGTGCCCGCTTCAATCCAGGCGGCAATGCGGTTAAGCATTGCCTGCCATTCTGGCGGCAATTCGCCCAGGGCCAGCTTGCGGTCTTCAATGGCATAAAGCAGCGGCAGCGCCAGGGCAAGCTGGTCGCATAAGCCATTCACCAGCCCAGCTGCCCAGCGCAAGCGTGAAGTATCAAAAGGCAGGTGGGTGGCTAAAAGACGCAGCTCAGAAATAGTACCGGCCATTTTGCGCCGGTCTGCATCACTGTCTTTTGCGCTTTTTAAAACATCCAGTATCCATGTTCTGGCTTTGCCCCGGGCTTCATCAATCCGCGCCAGCAGATTAGGGCCAACAGGCACAGGCAGTATCAGGCTGTGAATCAGCGTGGCGCAGATAATCCCCAGGGTGATTTCTTCCACGCGGGCGAGCGCCACATCAAAAATAGCGCCCGGCATGCTGACGCTGGGAAACCCAATCAGGGCGCAGGTATAGCCTGCCAGCAAAAAGGTATAGCTGCGCGGGGTGCGGTCCAGTAAAGATAAATAGATGCAAAGGCTGATCCATAGTGCCAAAGCCAGCAGCAGTAATTCGGGCGCATTCACTAAATTGGGCACCAGCAGCAGGGTTACGACCGATCCCAGCACCGTGCCAATCACCCGATATATCGCTTTGGAGCGCACCGCTCCGGAAAAAGGGTGGGCCACAATATAAGCCGTGAGCATGGCCCAGAATGGCCGGGGTAAATCCATGCTGAAGGCGATATACAGCGCCAGCATGGCGGCGGCAAAGCTTTTAAGCGAGAAGGAGATTTCACCAAACGAAGGAAGCTTCACGGCTGCTCGCTTATGTATTGTTCCAGTGTCAGGCGGATATGGCTGAAAACACGGTTGCAGGCTTCAAGGTCTTCCACCGTCAGCCCGCCAAACACGCGCGCTCTTAAGCCTGCCAGCAAGAGCTCAATTTTGCCCGCCTGAACTTTGCCTGCTTCTGTCAGACAAAGAATTTTAGCGCGGCGGTCCTGCTGGTCTTCTGTGCGCACAACCAGCCCGTCGCTGACCAGGCGATCAATCACCCTGATTAAAGAAGCCGCTTCGATGCCGACCATTTCGGCTAATACACCGTGGCGGATGCCGGGGTTGCGGCCGATCAGCAGCAAAGGCAAGGTGCTCGCCACACTTAAATCGCAGCGATGTGCGCAATGATCCACAGCACTGCGGTACAAGCGCGACAGCAGGGTAATTTCGTGGGGGAGCGAGGTGCTTAGCTGCTCTTTAATGGAGGTCATGAATTTATCTCTTTAGCTAATAGTTAGCATGGTAGCTAATTTTATGGCATTTGGCTTTCCCACTATTGCCATCCGCTCTGCTGCACGTTTTACATATACTTAAAAGCGAAGCATTACTTAACAGTGATAGGAATTTACTGTTTAAGCCGCTAAATGCTTTCAATTTGTGCCGAAGTATGAACATAATTCAGTAAGTTTATTGCCTTGTCATTATGTGCCACTTGTTTTTTTAACCAGATGGAAACTATGAAGCCTTCCCGCCTGACATTTTTAAGCTTAGCGCTTGCCCTTGCCTTTCTGCCTGCCATCAGCCCCGCCGCGACAAAGCCGCCAGTAAGCAGCCACACTGCTTCGGGAATCAAACTCATCCGTACGGTTGAGGGGATGAATGAATATGAGTTAAGTAATGGTTTAAAAGTCTTGCTGGTACCCGATGCCAGCAAACCCATTACCACGGTAAATATCACTTACCGTGTGGGCTCTAAGCATGAAAATTACGGCGAAACAGGGATGGCCCACCTTTTAGAGCATTTGATGTTTAAAGGCAGCAAGGCGCATCCAAGGCTGTGGGAAGAAATGAGCCAGCGCGGCGTGCAATTTAACGGCACCACATGGCTCGATCGCACCAATTACTACGAGACTTTTGCGGCTAAGCCAGAAACGCTGGAATGGGCACTGGCGATGGAAGCCGATCGCATGGTGAATTCGCGTATTTCAGGCGACGATCTGAAAACCGAGTTTTCTGTTGTGCGTAATGAAATGGAAAAAAACGAAAACTCGGCTTCGCGTATTTTAATTCAGCGCATTTTATCGGCCGCTTACCAATGGCATAACTATGGCAAAGACACGATTGGGGCGCGTACCGACGTAGAAAACGTCAGTATTCCGCGCCTGCAGGATTTCTGGCGCAAATACTATCAGCCGGATAATGCGGTACTGGTGGTGGCAGGCTCGTTTGATACTGCACAAACGCTGAAACTGATTGAAAAGAATTTTGGCGTGATTCCCCGGCCCAAACGCATTCTTGAAAGCACTTATACTTTAGACCCCGTGCAGGATGGCGAGCGCAGTGTGGTGGTGCGCCGTGTGGGCGACAGCCAGTTTGTGGGTGCTGCCTACCATACCGTACCTGCAGCGCATCCTGATTACGCCGCTTTTGAAGCGCTCTCGATTATTCTGGGTGATACGCCCAATGGCCGTCTTTATAAATCATTGGTAGAGAGTAAATTAGGTACAGGCGTGTTTGCATGGTCGGCTAATTTAGAAGAGCCGGGCTTTATTTTATTTGCGGTTGAATTACGCAGTGAGCAAAATTCAATTGTGCCGGTTGAAAAAAACGATCAAAGCATTGTTGTTGCTAAAAAAGTATTAATTAATACGATTGAGGATTTAGCAAATAACCCAATCAGCGATGAAGAGCTGGCAAGGGCTAAAGCCAAAATAGACAGTGATATGAACAAAGTATTTAACAGCCCGGAGCAATTGGGCGTGGCTTTGTCCGATCATATTGGTAATGGCGACTGGCGCTTATTGTTTTTATTAAGAGACCGGGTTAAAGCACTCAGCAAAGCCGATGTGCAGCGCGTGGCGCAAACCTGGCTGAAAGCCAGCAACCGCACGACGGGTGAATTTATTCCCGAAGCAGATCCAAAGCGGGCACCTAAACCTGCCAAAGTTGATATTGCAGAGCAGCTTAAGCAATTTAAACCTGGCGTCGCTGTAGCCGCAGGTGAAAGCTTTGATGCCTCACCTAAAAATATTGATCAGCGCACACACAGCGGTCAGTTTGCCAATGGCATGAAATACGCATTCCTGCCTAAGTCTACCCGTGGCAATACGGTTTCGGCCAGTTTGTCATTTAATATGGGTAATGAGAAAAACCTTCAGGGCAAAGCGATTATTGCCAGCTTAACTGCGGATATGCTCGATCGTGGTACTAAAAAACTGACGAGCAAGCAATTTTCTGAGCAGTTAAATAATTTGCAGGCCAAATTGCAAATTGGCGGAGATGTGAATCGAGTGTCGGTTTACCTGGAAACCATAAAGGGCAATTTGCCAAAAGTATTGGATTTAGTAAACGACGCTTTACGTGAACCCGCATTTGATGCAACAGAGTTCTCTTTGCTCATTAATCAGGAATTAGCCCAGCTGGAAGCATCACGCAAAGAGCCGCAAGCAATTGCCGGGGACATACTTAAAAGCAAACTCAATACATGGCCAGCAGGTGATCCGCGCGCTTATATCCCGATTGAGCAAAGAATTGAGCAGACAAATGCAGTTAAGTTAAGTGATCTTAAATCTTTCTGGGATACATTCTATGGGGCAAATCACGCTGAAGTCGCCATAGTTGGTGATTTTGACGAGGCTGCCATTCAATCCCAGCTGGCTAAGCAATATGGCAGCTGGAATGCAAAGCAGGGTTACGCCCGCTTAGCACGCCCGTTCCAGGAAAATAAATCACTGGATATCAAGCAACAAACACCAGACAAAGCCAATGCCTTTTTTATTGGCCGCATCGCCTTGCCTGTGGGCGATCAGCATGCCGATTACCCCGCGCTGGCCTTTGCTAATTATCTTTTAGGCGGCAGTATGAATTCCAGAATTATGGAGCGCATTCGCCAGAAAGACGGCATCAGCTACGGTGGTGGCTCAAATGTGCAGGTATCCAGCCAGGATGAATCGGGTAGTTTCTTAACTTACGCCATTTACGCGCCAGAAAACCGCGCCAAACTGGAAGCGGGGATTCGTGAAGAAATAGCACGGGTACGTAAAGAGGGCTTTAGCGATTCAGAAATTAAGCTGGGTAAAGAAAGCTTTGTGCAGCAAATGCAATTGTCACGTACACAGGACGGCAGTTTAGCGGGAGCTTTGGCCAATAATTTATATTTGGGCAGAACCATGCAATTTAGCGCTGATTTTGAATCCAAAATAAAAGCGCTCAGCCCGGAGCAAATTAAAGCGGTGGTGGTGAAATATATTGATCCGGCCCGGTTGTCTGTGGTTTACGCGGGGGATTTTGATAAGAAATAGGCCGCTTGCGGGTACGCAGATTAAATGGCGGCCCCGGAATACTGGTACGGGCCGCCTCAGGATGAAGCTTTAACAATCAGCTTTTGCGGGGCGCCATTTACAGCGCTCTATATTTTTTAAGTGTAAAAGCCGGCATACATTGCCGGCTTTTTTTCGTCTGAAGCATGAGTTCACTTGCTGTCTTATATCTTACGTTTTTATTTCTTGGTATTATTTACACTTTCTGCTTGTTTTCATTGTCTTTTGTTTGTCATAAAATTTGTTTACTTTGTTTGTAAGTTTTTTTGTTTTTCACAGCAAGCTATGGGTGGTTTTTTTCAGCGTGGTGCTGTTGATTGTGCTTGTTGTTTCAGTGTTTATTTTTGTTTATTTCTGTTTTTAAAATTCTAAATATGCAGGAGCAAAAAGTGAAAACTAAGCAGGCAGTTCAGATTGCAATCATTGGCATGGGGCCACGCGGGCTCACTGTGCTGGAAAGAATCATTGCCCATGCTCTGGCTAAAACAACGCAAGATTTACTGATTTATCTTTTTGATCCAAGAGACCCGGGCTCAGGCTGTCATTGGCCAAGCCAGCCCGATCATTTATTGGTTAACTCGGTTGCAGGGCAAATCACTCAGTTTGCGGATGAAACAGTAAAAGATGCAGGCCCGATTCTTGGCGGGCCTTCGTTTTATCAGTGGCTGACAGATAGCCATGGGGCAGAAGGCGCGGCCGCAATATGCCCGGATGCTTATTACTCAAGAAGTATGTTTGGCGAGTATTTGCAATGGGTTTATCACTATCTTTTGCATCTTGCGCCAGCAAATTTAAAAGTTGTGTTCTGTAAAGAGCCCATTAAAAGTGTGCAGCGCCAGGCCGAAGGCGCATGGACTTTACTGACAGAAACGAGCCAATCCTTTCATGCGGATTATTTCTTTTTAACCACCGGGCATACCAAGCCTAAGCCGCCGCATGTGCATCAGGCAGGGCCGGCCATTGTGACAGACCCCTATCCGATTGCAGAAAAGCTGGCTTTTATCCCTGCAGATTGCACCGTTGCCATTGAAGGACTGGGCCTGTCTACATTTGATATTTTTTCATATTTAACCGTGGGCAGAGGGGGGAGGTTTGTGCGCGCGGCTGTGACGGGAGCGTTGCAATATATTCCATCGGGGCAGGAGCCAAAAATTTGCGCTTTTTCACGCTCCGGCCTGCCGCTTTCAGCCCGGGCGATTAATCAGAAAGGCGTTTCCGGGCAATACCGGCCACGCTTTCTGACCATGGATAAAGTGCTGGAGCTGCGAAAAACGGGCCCGCTGGATTTTGTTAAATCCATTTTGCCCCTGCTGCTTAATGATATGAAATACGCCTATTACGAGGCTTACTTTAAACAAAAAAAAGGTCATATTGCAGCGATGCTGTTTTGTAATCGCTTTGTTTTTGCCACCAGTGCTGAGGAAAGGCAAAAACTGATTGCAGAGCAGGTGCCTGTGCACGAGCAATTCTCATGGGAGCAGTTAGTCAGCCCTGTTTATGCAGAGGCTTTGCAAAGCCATGAAAGCTTTAAAACATGGCTGATGATGTATCTGGGGCAGGATATTTTTGAGGCGCAGCAAGGCAATATCAACAGCCCCATTAAGGCTGCAAGCGATGTATTGCGGGATTTACGCGATCATTTGCGGGCCGCAATTGATTTTGCAGGTTTAACAGAGGCATCGCACCGCTGGCTTTATTCCAGCTTTTTGCCGGTGATGAACCGGGTTGCGGTTGGCCCGCCTAAAGAAAGAATCGAGGAGATGCTTGCCCTGATGCAGGCGGGCGTGCTTACCGCTGATTTCGGGCCGGGGGCCGAGTGCAAAAAAGAGGGCGACAGCCTGATTCTGAGCGCCAAACGCTGGCCGCAGCAATGTAAGGTAGATGTACTGATTAAGGCCAGAGTCTCGATGCACAGCCCAAAGGATGATGAATCCAGCCTGTTGCAGCAGCTATTGAAGAGTGGTCAGGCACGCTTGTTTTACAACGGGTCTTTTCATCCTGGCGGAATGGATGTGGACCGCAATTTTAATTTGATCGCCGCAGATGGATCGCCCGTCGCCAATGCCTGGGCCTTGGGGATTCCCACGGAAGGGGCCAAATTTTATACCTTTGTGGTGCCAAGGCCGGGCGTCAATTCTACGGCGGTCGTCGATGCGGGGCGCGCCGTGGCCCGGATGCTGTCCATGATTGAAAAAAAACATGCGCGCAGCAAAGAGGTTGTTCATGCGGAATAAGGCCTTTAACGGGCTGAGCTTAGCGGGGCTGTCTGCCACATTTGTCGGCAATGGGATTGGCCGTTTTGCCTATGTGGCCCTGATGCCCGCCCTGATTCAGGCCGGGTGGTTTTCAAAAAGTGATGCATCCTACCTGGGGGTGGCTACCCTGGCCGGTTATTTGCTGGGCGCACCGCTTGCTCATTACTTAACAAAAATGTATTCGCTGAGGTTTTTATTACGTTTGGCGATGCTGCTTTGCTCGATGAGCTATCTGGCCTGTGCACTGCAAAATACCGGCCTGCCATGGTTTTATTTCTGGCGGACCATGGCGGGAGTGGGGGGCGCAATGCTGATGGTGCTGGCAGCTCCTGCCATTGTGATTCAGCACAAAGAGGCGATTCGCGGCAAGGTTAGCGGCATTGTTTTTTCGGGTATTGGCCTCGGGGCGATGGCATCTGGAACACTGATTCCCCTGCTGATTTCTCAGAGCGTGGCGGCGGCCTGGCTGGGCATGGGCACGATTTGTTTGTTGTTAACCATCCTGACATGGGAGGCGTGGGGGCAGGAAGCACCCGCCGCGGCTAAAGCTGTGGCGGCATCGCTTGAGCCAATGTCAAAGAAAGCCAGGCTGGCAGCATGCCTGGTCTTGCTGGCCTATGTATTGAATGCGGTGGGGTATTTGCCTCATACCCTGTTCTGGATTGATTACATTGTTCGTGAGCTGAAAATGCCACTGGCTGCAGGGGGATTTTTCTGGGCCGTATTTGGCTTGGGAGCAGCCGTTGGCCCCTTAATCACCGGTACTTTGGGTGACTATTTTGGCTTTAAGCGCTGCCTGATGGCGTGTTTTTTGCTAAAAGCTGCGGGTGTGGCTTTGCCCTTATTCAGCAGCAGCCCGGCGGCATTATTTTTATCATCCTTTTTGGTGGGGGCATTTACCCCCGGCATTGTGGCCATTATTTCGACCTATATGCTTGAGTGTGTGGGGGCTGCCAGGCATCGTAAAGCGTGGAGTGCCATGACATTCAGCTTTGCCGCTTCACAATTACTTGCGGGCTATTTTATGGCAGCCGCTTCTGTGAATGCCGCGTCTTATCGCCCTTTATTTTTGATCAGTGCTATTGCACTGGTTTTTTCTGCACTGTGTATTTTTCTTGTGAATCCCAGGCCTGAACCTTCACTTGAGCTGAGCCTGAAAGGAAGCCATTAATGCGTCTCTTTTTAAATGATACCTCGCCATTTTCACGATTAGTGCTGATTACTGCTTTAGAAACAGGCGTGAGCCAGCTTGATTTTGTGTGGGTTGATCCATGGGCATGGCCAGAATCATTATTACAACTTAACCCTTTTTCTCTGGTACCCACGCTTGAAATTACCGAAGGGGAGGCCTTATACGAAAGCCTGTTTATTTGCGATTATCTGCTGGCACAGGGTAAGGGCGGGCTGAGCCATTCTTCCCGTGATGTAAAAAGTTTGCAGCGCTATGCACTGGGCAAGCTGCTGATGGAAACCGCCTTTAAGAAAGTGGTTAATGACCGGTTTTCCGGCGCGGATCATGCCCTTTCAGAGCGGGGCTTTGCCGCTTTACAAAGGGCATTGGCACAGCTTGAAATTTGGCTGGCTGCTAAAGACGAGGGCGCTGAGCTGTCATTGCCGGATCTGTGCCTTGCCGTTGCGCTGGAATATACCCGGTTCAGGCTGCCCGGTTTGTTTGCGGCCCATGCAGGGCCGCAGACACTTGCCTGGCTGATTCCGTATCAAAACAGGCCGTCCTTTGTGGCGACGGCACCGCAGCGGCTTAGTGCAAAGCCCGCTTCTTTGCATCTTTTGTAAACATCAGATGCAAACCCTGCGGGTGCATGCTCTTTTTGCGGGTGGAATTAGTGTGATTGGCGATGGAGGCCACCGCAGCGGTTTGCGAAAACAGCGCAGGGAAGGGGCGGTATGGGCAGACGGGCAGGGCATGGCGGGCGATGAGATTGTGGATCTTCGCAGCCATGGCGGGCCGGATCGCGCGCTGAGTTTATTTGCTTTTGAGCACTATGCTGATTTGCAAAAGATGTTTCCTGAAGCGGCAGAGCCATTGATTGCGGGCAGTATGGGCGAGAATATTGTCTGCCAGGGCGGCAGGGATCAGGATTTTTTTATCGGCGATATTTACCGTGCTGGCGATGTGGTATTTCAGATCAGCCAGCCACGAAGCCCCTGCTGGAAGCTCAATCAGCGTTTTGGCGTTCCACATTTGTCAAAAATACTACAGGAGCAGCACCGGGCAGGATGCTATGCCCGGGTGCTGACGGCGGGCTTTATGAGTGCAGGCCAGGCCATCACGCTGCAATCACGCCCGGCTCATTCCTGCAGTATTGCGGCTTTTTGGGAGCAGGTACTTTGCCGCAGGCCTGATCCGGCCGTACTGAGTGCGCTTGCAAATACAGCAGGGCTGGCAGAAGAATGGCGGGTACGTTTAACAGACAGAATCAGCTGGCTTGAAGCGCAGCAGGTGTAAACGGGCATCCCACATATGGAATGCCCGGTTTTTTCAGAGCCAGCCGCTTAGGCTCTTTTTTACTTTATTACCCAGCATCTCTTAATAAAACCAGCGGTGATGTTTTGCTGAGTTTATGCAGGCGTCTGAGCACTGCCAGTGCGGTAATCGCTGCTCCGGCCAGCAGGCTGGCAAAAGGCAGCCAGTAATTAAATGCCACGGGCAGCTCGAGTAATTCCTGGCCAATTACCATGCCGCCAAGGCTGGCCATCAGCCCGGCCACGAGGCCGGCAATACCGCCAACCAGCAGGCTTTCAAACAGCCACACACTGCGCAGTTTCTTTGAGGTGGCGCCTAGTGCCCGCAAGATAGCGGCTTCTCTGGCGCGTTCGGATTCGGTGGTGTCCAGCGCGGCAAACAGCACCGTTATCCCAGCTGCGATGCAGAATAAAAACACCAAACGCAGCGCTGCTGCTGATAAATCCAGAATCCGCCGCACTTCGGCCAGTACCTGGCCCACGTCGATAATTGTGACATTGGGCAGGGCTTGCACCAGCTCGGGTACGATGTTTTTTTGTGCTTCGCTGAGATGAAAGCTGGTAATCAGGCTGGTGGGCAAATCAGCAACCAAAGCTTTACTGGCGACTACAAAAAAGTTAACGCGAAAGGAATCCCAGTTCACTTCGCGCAGATTCACTACCGGTGCAGTGACGGTGCTGCCGGCAATATCAAAGCTCAGCACATCGCCCAGCTTGATATTTAAAGTAGTGGCCAGTTTGGCTTCTACCGAGAAACCGGGCTCTGCATCATTGAGCGGCTTACCGGCAACAATGCGGTTATCGTCGCTCAGGATATCGCCCCATGAAAGATTGAATTCGCGCTCGGCCAGATGTTTGGCTCTGTCTTCCTGAAAGTTTTCCGGCTTGATGGCCTGTTTGTTTTGCATGGTCCAGCGGCCACGTATCATGCTTTGCAGTGCGGGCGCGGCCATGTGGCGATTGATAAAACGCTGTTCAAATTGCACGGCTTGTTCGGGCTGAATATTCACTGCAAAGTGATTGGGGGCGTCCGCTGCCACACGGCCTTCCCATGTTTTAAGTAAATCACCTTCCACCACGGTGAGCAGCCAGATGCCCAAAAGGCCAATCGCTAAAGCGCCCAGCTGTGCAAAGGCAAGACTAGGGCGGCGCAGCAACTGGCGCAGTGCCAGCTTAATCGGGTGCTCTGGCAGGATGCGGGACAAAAGCCAGAGCAGGCCAAGGCCGCTGCCGCCAGCAAGCAGCAGCGTGGCGACAATCCCGGCCCCCACCATCAGGGCCAGTTTGGCTTCGGCGGCAATCCACCACAGCAGCAATAACAGTGCGACAAGGGTGAGTGCCCATTGCAATATCAGGCTGGCTTTAGGCTCTAATTCATGGCGCAATACACGCAGTGGCGGGGTATTCGCCAGTGCCAGCAGCATCGGCCCCGCGCTGCCCATCAGCAGCACAAATCCCAATAAAGAGGCGACCAGCCAGGGCAGCAAAGTGCCATCAGGCAGGGCTGCAGGCAGGCGGTTCTGAATACTGAATACCAGTAAGCTTTGCGCGCCCCAGCCCAGCAAGCCGCCCGCCACGCTGGCTGCCAGTGTAAGCAGGGCCAGTTGTGACAGCAGCAGGGTACGCACGGTGCCCCGGCTGGCGCCGAGTGTGCGCAGCAGGGCAACAGTATCAAAATGGCGGGTGGCAAAACGGCGCGCCGCCAGCAAAATTGCCATGGCGGCGAGGCAGCCTGCAAGTAAGGAAGTCAGGCGCAAAAAGCGCTCGGCACGCTCTAAAGCGGTTTTTACCTCGGGGCGGGCATCGCGTACGTCTTCCAGTTTTTCTCCCCGGATGAGCTTGGGCTGCACGGCCTGATGCCATGCAGCGATAGTGGCTGGCGGGCCAGCAACCAGTAAGCGGTATTTCACCCGGCTGCCAAACCCCAGTAAGCCGCTGGCGGCAAGGTCTTGCTGATTGATCATTAAGCGGGGCTGCAGGCCAGAGAAATCCATGGCGGCATCTGGCTCGCGCTCAATCAGGGCGACGAGTTTCAGCCTGAGCTGGCCGATTTCCAGCGTGTCGCCCAATTTAAGCTTTAAAGTGGCTGCCAGCCTTGCATCCGCATAAGCCGTGCCCGCCTCTGGTGCGGTGCTGACATGGCCATCCGGCGCGAGCTTTAACTGGCCCCGCAAAGGGTAAGCATGGCTGACTGCTTTAACAGAAGACAGCATTACCTGGCCATTAAACCCAGCCATGCTGGGAAAAACAGCGGTTTCTGCAGCATTTAAGCCAAGGCGCTCTGCCTGCTGCCGGTAACTGGCGCTGAGGGCGTGGTCTGAGCTGATGACAGCATCGGCGGCCAGCAGATCATTCGCTTCCAGCGCCAGCAGCTTCTCCATCCTGGCCGACAGCAGGCCTACAGCGGTGAGGGCGGCAATGGCAATGATCAGCGCCGCCAAAAGGGTGCGATATTCCCCGGCCTGAAAGCTGCGGTAAAACAAACGCCAATTGAGTTTGTGCATGGGTTTTCCGTAAGTGCAAATTGTTGCTGCTGATGTGGAGCGTGAGCTTTTTGCCTCTGATGGCATCAGGTTATGCAAACAATTCGCTAAAAATCGATTTTGTGCAGGTTGTACAAGTTCTTGTTCACCATTAGGTGCACTTTATATTCAGGCGTTTTGCTCATCGTGGATGTTGGGGCTTGCTGATGCTGAAAAATCCAGCTGGGTACCACCAGAAAGCCTTAATTGCCAGCCACAGCGTGCCGCGAGTTTTTCATCGTGGGTGACAAGTACCAGCGTGGTATTGGTTTCCCGGTTCAGCTCAAATAGTAAATCGGCAATTGCAGTTCCTGTGGCGGCATCCAGGCTGCCGGTTGGCTCGTCTGCGAAGAGAATTTGCGGATTGGATGCAAAAGCACGGGCCAGGGCTACGCGCTGCTGCTCGCCCCCGGATAATTGCCTGGGGGTATGGTTCAAACGATGGCTTAAACCAACCCGCTCCAGCCATTCTGTGGCCCTGGCAGCAGCCTCTTTTTTGCCTGCTAATTCCAGCGGCAGCATGGTGTTTTCTAAAGCAGAAAGCTCGGGTAAAAGCTGAAACGATTGAAATACAAAGCCTGACACCTGCGCGCGCAGCCCGGCCCTCTGGTCTTCGTTTAAGCGGCCTAATTCTTTACCCGCCAGCGTAATTTGGCCGCGTGAGGCTTGATCTAATCCGGCAAGCAGGGCCAATAGTGTGGATTTTCCTGAACCAGAGCTGCCAACAATAGCAAGACTAGCTCCCGCTGGCAGGGAAAATTCAATATCATGTAAGAGATCCAGCTTTTCAACTGCGGTACTGACCGTTTTACCCAGGCCGCGCACGGCCAGCATTATTTCTGAGGAGTGATTCATGTGGCGTTTTGTATCCGTATTGGGTTTAAGTGTGTCGATGGCGTCGGCTCAGGCCGCAGCGCCATTGATTTTAGTATTTGGTGACAGCTTGTCTGCCGGTTATGGCCTCGCCGCCAGTGCCGCATGGCCCGCGCTTTTAGATCAGGATCTGGCTAAACAAGGCAAATCATGGCGCGTAGTGAATGCCAGTGTGTCAGGAGAAACGACCGCCGGAGGGCTGACAAGGTTCCCGCAAATACTAAAAACTCATCAGCCTAAAATAGTATTGCTGCAGCTTGGTGCCAACGACGGCTTGCGCGGCCTGCCACTTGCCGAGATGGAAAAAAACCTGGCCAGCATGATTAAAATGGCCAAAGCCAGCGGGGCTAAAGTGCATCTGATCGGCATGCAGATGCCACCAAATTATGGTGCAAATTACACTGAGAGCTTTGCCGCAATTTATCCCCGGCTGGCGAAGCAACACAGTATCAGCTTAACGCCATTTTTACTTGCCCCTGTCTATAAAAACATAGAGTTCTTTCAGACAGATAAGCTTCATCCTAAGGCAGAAGCGCAGCCTTTATTAATGAAGATGGTAGAAAAAGATTTGGGCAAGCTGATTTAATATTGAGTAAACGTAAAAAAGGGCAAAGTCATCCAGACTTTGCCCTTTTTTGTTGCTTTTTTTCTTTGTCATTCAGGTATCCCTCAGTTCTGTAGCTTTGTGCTCAGGCCTGTGTTGCTGCTTTTTTATGTGATGAGGTTGGTCATTTCAAGATGTGCATTTCGGATGATGAGACTGAAGCTCAAACTCTGCAAGTCATCGCATATATTCCGTTGAAAGCAGACTCATGCTGACCGGCATGGCTTGAACTGACAGGCCAGTAAAAAGCACTGAGTAGTCAGCATGGTTGTGATGATGAATCTGTAATAAGTGCAGAGCATCAGTCTGATTATCCGCGCAACTCACAGGTTGTGGCAGAGCACTTCAGGTAGCCGCACAACAAACTCGTCACTGTATTACGGATGCATTATGACTAACACAGGGTAATCATTTGAAGATTTACAACATTCAGCTGAGTCATTAATAAGTATTTAGTTTTCTTAATCTGTTGTTTTGTTTGTAAAAATTAATTCAGGGTAAATGATTGCTGCAATGCACTATATGAATAATGTATTGACATGCATTTTATTTGGTGCGTGCTAATGGTTTGTTTTCCCTGATAAGAAATTGAATACGTCAGGTGCAGGACTGCCTTTCCTTATTGGCGCATTTAAAATAAACCGCTGATGAATTGTCGTTTCTTTACTACAAAAATAGATTTAATTGAGAAGACATTTGGCGATACATCTTGGGTGGATTTTTATAAAAAAACAACACGGGTAACTGTCGCTGAAAAAATGCTTATTTTTAGTTTTTTGTATGTACAAATTATTTTTGAAATTTTTTTATTTAATTCACTGCTTTTCTGGTTTTTTTTGATAAAAAAAATAAACTTATCGGAATTTTTTAGAGATGCAAAGCAGGAGTGCATTGCGGTTGATTCTTACAAGGATGATAGCAATTGAATGATGGGCTAAAGTATGCTTGCTGTTGAGGTAAGCTTTTTTCGTGTGTCCGGACGTATGCTTTTTGCATAAAAATGATTTTAAATCATGTAGATAGGGTGCTTTTAACAATTTTTTCTAATTTTTTTGACTTGATTGGTAAAAATTGACAAGTTTTTTGTCATGGTATTAATATCGAATCATTCAGTTTTTAGTCAGCTTGTGTTGGTTTGCAGGCAGAATGTGCGGCAGTGAGTAAACGAAAAATAAGCATGTAAAGTTTCTGAAATACATGGCGTGAACAGATGTCTCAATGAGTCTTACTTTGGAAACGATATGGTCTCATTCGCCAGGCAGGAAAAAGAAATTTCCAAAAACCGGCACTATATATGGTGGAGAGTCAGTCTGTTGCTTGTGCTGGTTATCGCATTTGTTTTGGCTATTATTTCGTTTCTTAATTATTCTAATTACCGTAAAACTTATTTGGATTCAAGCTTATCAAGGCATCTTGTTCTGGCCAAAGAATTGCGCCAGGTTATTGAGGCAGGCTTGAATATCGGAATAAAGCCATCGGAAAACTTAAATTTATTGCCTGCCATTAAAGAGCAGATACGAAGTCATGCAGGTATTCACTATATATATATAATTGATGAGAATGGTGGGGTGATTGGCGAGGGAAATGCACCTGCTGGAAATGATTTATTTTATTCAAATAAAATAAAAGAAACGCAGGAAAGTAAATACTGGCAAGAAATGACCTCAGACACCATTCAACTTGGGATTGTGTTTCTTAATAATTTTAATATTAAGACTGGCGCTGTAATGATTGGCTACGACCGGCTAGTCATTGAAAGCGCTGCGCACCAGATGCGTAATAAATTAGTGCTCGATATGTTGCTTACATTCGCTCTGCTGGCAGTGCTGACTTATGGCGGCGTATTTACCCTGACCAGAAAGTTTGCGAATGAGCTGGCCCAGGTGAGTGGCGTGATAGACAGCGCTATCGGTGCAGAAAAGCCGCTAAAAATTGAGGGGCACGTTTTGAGCGGGAGTGTTGCTCAGGATATTAATGATTTTACTGCACTTGGCCATCAGCTGGCTCAGAAAATGACTGAGCTGGAGCGGGAAATTTCCCCTGTTACTCCTGTTCAACTGCCGCAATCAGGAGGCGGGAAATGAAACAGCTGCAAATGCGTCTGGTTTTATTAGCAGGGGGAATGCTGCTGATTTCTGCGCTTTTTTTATCCTGGCTGGCATTGCAGCATTTTGAGACAGATTTGCCGCCTGAAATGGCAAGAACAGTCGCAGCAGTAAGTTATTCAGTTAGCGGGGTGATAGAAAAAGCCGATCACTATGGTGTGCCGCTGGGTGAAATGGTTGGGGTAGAAGCATTTTTTGCTGCTGTACGTAAAGATAACCCCGATATCGCTTATATGGTTTTGAGCGATGCACAGGGCAAAATTCTTTATCAGAATGCCTACGATACACTGGAGCAAAAGCCGGACTTACGCAGCGTTACAGGGCCTGTGAGCCAAAAAGTGGGCGCGTATTTTAATACAAGTGTGCCTCTCATTCTTAAGCAGCACCGTGTTGGAACATTACATCTGGGCCAGCGATCTGAACTGGTTGAGCAGCAGGTGCAAGAAATTGCTTATGACGTGATGACTGTATTACTGGTGGCCAGCCTGATTGCGCTTGAATTGATGCGCTTTGTACTTACGTTTGTGATTGCCAGCCCAATCGACGTAACACATCATTTCTTAACGCGGGTCCGGCAGGGTGATTTCAGTTATTACCTTCCTTTTGATCACCTGGGAGGGGTTGGGCAATTAAGTGCACAGTTTAATCAGATTATTGCCAAATTAAATCTGCGCTATCAGGCATTGCAGAAGCGGGCCGGTAAAGCGGGGGAGGCAGAATTACTTCAACAGCGGTTAGCAGCTTATCAGTTTCATGCCCCGGGCGAGCGCCGGACGCTCTATGCCGCTGCTGTTGATCATATTCGCTGGCCCTTTTTTCTATTGATCTTTGCAGATTCATTATCTCTGTCGTTTTTTCCAGTCTATGTAGGGCAGTTTTATTCGCCTGAAATGGGGATTTCTAAAAATATTGTGATTGGATTACCCATATCGATCTTTATGTTTACCTGGGCATTATCGATGCCATGGGCGGGAATGTGGAGTGATCGGGTAGGGCATAGAAAAGCTTTTATCAGCGGTGCAGTGGTGACAACTTTAGGACTTATTCTGACCGCCTGTGCGCAATCATTATATGACCTGCTGTTATGGCGATCTTTAACGGCGCTGGGATATGGGCTGGTATTTATTACCACTCAAAGTTATGTGGCAAGCCATACACCAGTTGCCCAAAGAACACGGGGGATGGCTGTCTTTTTATCCTGTTTTTTTGCGGGTTCTTTATCGGGATCGGCAATTGGCGGGATTCTGGCCGACCGGCTTGGTAATAGCTCTACTATTTTATTGTCTGGATTACTTAGTGCCGCTTCTGCTCTGTTTGTATTGCGTTTTCTTCGCAGCAACCCTGATGCTGTTGCAGTGGCAAAGAAAAAATTAAGTATTAATGATTTCAAGTGCCTGTTAAAAAATAAAAAATTTGTTGTCATTACATTTCTGGCCGCTGTACCTGCAAAAATTGCACTAACGGGTTTCTTGTATTACTCGGTTCCTTTGTATTTAAAGTTGCTTGGGAATAATCAATCGACTACAGGCAGGGTCATGATGGCATATGGCCTGGCAATAATAGTTTTATCTCCTTATGTTGCCAAATTGGCGGACAAAATTGGTCATCTGCGCTGGTTTGTGAGTATTGGAGGTTATGCAGCCGCAGCAGCCATGTTTATTATTTATTTCTTTGATAGTACGGCAGGTTTACTGGCAAGTATTACTTTATTAGGCATTGCCCACGCTATTGGGGTATCACCACAGCTGGCTTTAATTAATGATTTTTGCAAAGAGGTAGTGCAGGAAGTCGGGGGAGGTACTACAACAGGCATTTTCCGGTTAATTGAGCGCCTTGGTAATGTTTTAGGCCCTATTATTGCGGGGGTGCTTATTTCCCAGTTTGGATTTAATGGTGCTTTTTTTGGAATTGGTTTGGTATCTTTAATTTGTGCTTCCAGCTTTACTGTTATGTTTTTCTTGTTTGAAAGAAATCAAGCCCGTGCCGCATTCGCAGGCTGAGGGAATAAAGGAAATAACAAATGTATTTTCGCTTCATGATTATATTTACATATTTGTTATGTTTTCCTCTGGAGTTAAAAGCAGCTGAAATAAAGGAAAAACCACCGTATAAAATAATGATGATTCTTTACCGTGGATTTACCGACGCAGAAAAAGGGTTTGTTTCATATTTTAAACAGCACCATATTGCAGCTGAATTTATTATTCGTGATGCGCAAGCTGATAATACAAAAATTGCCGGATTTGTGAGTGAAGCACGTGAGTTAAAGCCGGATTTGATCTACACCTTTGGCACAACGGTAACCGCCGAAGTGGTTGGTTTAGTCGGTCAGGTTAATCCTGAAAAGCATATTACGGATATTCCGGTTGTATTTAATATTGTTGCTGACCCAATCGGTGCGGGGCTTGTTAAAAATATGCAGGCATCCGGGCGAAATTTAACCGGCGCATCACATTTAGTGCCACTGAGTGCACAAATGAATGCATTACAGAAAATGCGCAGTACACAAACACTGGGGGTGATTTATAACTCTCAGGAAAAAAATGCAGTACTTACTGTGCAAGGTTTAGAAAAAATTGCAGCTAAGAATAAATTTTCTTTAGATTTATCTCCTGTTGCGCTTGATGAGAATCATAAACCAAGTGTTGAGGGGATAAAAATAGCTGCTCAGCAATTGTTAGCCAGAAAACCCCAGTTTATATATATCCCGTCGGATTCATTTATGATTAAAAATGCACAGACCGTAGTGCGGGCGGCTCAGGCAGAGAAAATACCTGTTTTTTCTGCCACCGAAGCCCCCATTCGGAATGATGGTGCATTATTAGGGCTGGTTAGTACCTATTTTAATGTGGGTGAATTAGCCGCGCATAAAGCAGAACAAATACTTTTAAAGAAAGAACCAATAGGAAAAATACCTGTTGAATTATTAAACAGATTCACGTATCTGATTAATATGGGGTCGGCAAAAAAATTAGGTATCTACCCTCCATTGGCTGTGGTTAAGTTTGCAGAATTAATCTCTCCGCTGGATGGAATTGATGCAAGTGAGTAATTGAAATTTAATTATTTTTTTGCATTAAGTAATGGGGCAGCGCCAATCAGCTGCACAATGGACCCGCCATTTTCTTTGCCTGATATTAACAAAGGTTTATGGCAGGTTTTATATAACCTGAAGGGAGTTAAGCTATGACAGATAAGTCTGAAAAAATTAAAGACGCTGGTTTAGAAAGTAATGTTCATTTAAATGAAGAAAAGTCCAAGGTATTGGATCTTCAGGAGCTTTCAGAAATCAGCGGTGGCGTTACTGGTGAAACTCCATCTGAATGGAGCACGGTAAGCAATTATTGTGCAAGCGAAGCGGAACAAAACGGTGCTGCATAATTATTGTGCAGAATAAACATTTTATTAAAATTCAAAGGAATAGTCATGACAAATAAATCAGAAAATATTGTTGCAGAAAATAATAATGTAGTTGTTGATGATAAATCTAAGGTTTTAGATTTACAGACTCTTGCTGAAATTAGTGGTGGAGTTACAGGTGAAACCCCTGCTGATTGGAGCACTGTCAGCAACCATTGTGGTAAAGCTGAAGAAAGTAACGTTGAATAAATGGCTGCTAATTTAAACAAATAGCGGTGTTTCTATTTGTTTGTATTCTACATAGTAGCGGATTTTATCCGCTACTATTTATGATTAATATTATTGTAGGTTTAAATGTGGAAAATTCCTTGCGAGAGTTAATTAGCAGTAATAGTAATGATTATTTTATCCCGCAATCTGCATACAAACCATCCATGTTTTATTATGAACATGTCTCTGAACTGCTTCCGAGTATGTGGCGTTTAAATCAGGGCCACTTTTGGACTCAGACTTTATCTCCAAAGGCCAAGCATCCTGCTCAGGGCTGGAAAATTCATGTTTCAGCTTTGCCTGAATCTGCATTGCGAATTTTAAATAAAGTCGCATCTGTTTGTTTTAGTTATGGTGTTGAATTTAAGTTTGCCAGTGATCCGCATATCTTAATTTCACAGCTGCGTAAAAGCTGTTCACGGCAGTCTGCCGGAAAATTTATTACCATTTACCCGGGGAGTGACGAGGTATTTAAAAGACTGATTGAGTCACTTTATACAGAGTTAAAAGATGAAAAGGGGCCGTATATATTGTCCGACAGGCAGTATAAAGATGCATCGGTACTTTTTTACCGCTACGGAGGTATTCAGTCATTCCCCGAGATTAGCGTAAATGGCGAAAGAACGTTGTGTATCTTAAATGAGAGATACGAATTTATTGAAGATATCCGGTCGCCGTATTTTATTCTTCCTGATTTTGTTACAGATGAACTTCTACAAAAAATTACTCCCCTGCCGGGTGAAAATAAAGTTGTTGGTAAGGGAAATATACAATTATTTGGCGGAAAGTATGAAATTATTTCCGTTGTTAAGCATTCAAATGCTGGCGGCGTTTATAAAGCCAGGAATGTTGTTACACAACAAGAGGCAATTATTAAAGAATGCAGACCTTATGTTGAAATTAATGATGAAGGTGTTGATTCGATTGAGAGGCTGAAAAAAGAGTTTCGAATTTTATCAAAAATATCAAAAACTGAAATTAGTGCTGAAGCTTTGGATTTTTTTGAGGAGTGGAATCATTCGTTCATGGCCCAGGAGTTAATCGAAGGACAAAATCTGCGCCAATATATTGCCAGATCTAATAAGCTGATTCATGCAACTTCTTCCAATATAGTGATGAAGCAGTGGTTTGAAGATGTATTAAATATATCAGTGCAGCTCTTCGAAAAAATTATATTGCTGCATGAAAGCGGGATTGTTTTTGGTGATTTGTCTTTGAATAATATTATTATCAATCCGGATAATTTAAATATAAGACTGATTGATTTTGAAGGGGCTTATGAGCCAGGGGTGGACAGAAATACAAATATGTTTTCGCCTGGCTTTGGTAAGCACTCCAGAAAAGTTAAAAAAACGGTTGATTTCTCTGATGATTATTACGCACTGGGCAGCTTTCTTGTGGCAATGATTTTGCCAAATCCTACATTGAGTGAAATTAGTGAGGATTTTGTAAATGTAGCGCTGAGTGAATTAAGAAAAGATATCGGGCTGCCTTATGAATATATTGAATGTGTGAATAATCTTTATTCTGATGAAGCCATTGATCTCAGAGTTTGTGTTGAAAAATTAAAGATGTGCAGTACAAATGAAATAAGAGGATATGACTTTAAAATTGCAGATAAAAAAAACATATATGAATATTGTAAAAATGTGGTAGCTAAGGTCTTTGAATATAATACCAATATGATGGATGTGTCCTTATCGGGCCGAATTTTGCCCTTTGGGCCCAAGTTCGATGACAGTATGGCTGTAGATCATGGCGTATTGGGGCTGGCATATGCATGGAGTCAGATTTTTGATTCTGTTCCTGATGAATTAAATGGCTGGATATTACGTCAATTTAAATTAGATGGGCATTTGCCGGGTTTAATGAATGGCTTAAGCGGAATGGCGTGGGCATTGTTTGAAACTGGTCATCATAAGCTGGCAGAGCAAGCATTAAAAATGGCGGCGGGGCATCGTTTATTATTTCAAAAAATGTCTCTTGCTTATGGCGCTGCTGGCTTTGGTTTAGCTAATCTTTATTTTTGGCAAAAAACAAAAAATGAATTTTTCCTGACTGAGGCTATAAAAATAGCAGATATTATTTGTGAAACAGCCATGGCAGAAAGTGATGGTTGTTCATGGGATAATATTGAAGGTAAAGGGACTGGTGTGGGGCTTTTCGAGGGGGCTAGTGGTATTGCTCTTTTCTTGCTGAATATATATTGCGCTACAAAAAATGCCCGTTATTTATTAGTTGGTGAAAATGGGCTTAAATTTGATATCTCTTGTGGAAGAGAAATCGAAGGGACATTTGGTTTTCCAAAGCATACAATTAATGGGAACAATATTCTTTACCCTTATCTGGCGCATGGTAGTGCGGGTGTGGCCAGTGTTGCGTTGCGTTATTATGTTATTACAAAAAATGCAGAATATATTCAATTTATTGAAAAAGTAAAACCAGCCATTGCACAGAAATATACTATTTCTCCAGATTTGTTTTCCGGATTATCAGGGTTGGGTAACTATATGCTGGATGTGTATGATTTTCTGGGGGATGAGTCATATCTTGATTTGGCTTATCGTGCTGCTGAAGGGCTGAAATTATTTACTATTAAAAGAAAAGAAGGTTTTTCTTTTCCTCTTCTGACCCCCAATAAAATTTGTACTGATTATTCATCAGGCTCAGCAGGGGTGGCTCTATTTATGCATCGGCTGGTTAAACAAGGTGGAAATTTTAATTTTATGACTGATGAGCTGATTAAATGCTTTCATTCTGAAAAAAGTGATTTCTTGCTTAGCGTGCAATGACTTAAAGATCTTGTCATTGCCTGGATGATCTGTTCGGTTTATGCACGTGCGTAAACTGAACAGTTATCTTTATTTTTCTATTGATACTTAAAAATCAGAGGTCATTTTTGTATTATTTCTTGATTTTAATTAACAGAAAATATTTTCATATATTGATTATATATTTGTTTTTTTTGTTATTTTATCCTGATACAAAAGCTTCTGAATTTCGGCTATCCACCGCAATTGAGCAATCCTTAAAGCAAAACCCGGATATACAAATTCAAAATTCACAGCTTGCTGTGGCTCAGGGGCAGTATTTGCAGGCGGCCGGGCAATTTGACTGGGTTTTGTCTTCTGGTCTTTTATACGATAAAAAAGTTACACCGCAAATCAATAGCGCAGATGGGCTGTTGATTAACAGCGGCTATCAATTGGGGATGAGCAAGCAGCTCCAGAATGGGATGAGCCTGAACGGTAGTTTAGATGCCCTCGCCAGTGATGGGCAGCTGTTGCAGCAAAACCGGCTTAAATTTGATGTGTCTCTGATTGTGCCTTTACTGCACGGGCGGGATGCCACGGCCGCATCAGAAGATGTGGCTAAGCTGAATATTGAGCTGAGCCGTTATCAGCTGCGTGATCGTATTGCGCAGACGCTTTATAACACGCTGGTGGCGTACTGGAATTACCGCAGCCGGGTAGATTTAGAAAAGGTAGCGCAGAGTAGTGAGGAGCGCAGCCAGGGCCTGCTGCGCTCTATTCAAAAGCTGGTGGATGCAGGAGAGAAGCCACGTGCCGATCTGGTTTTGCTGCAGGCGGATCACAGCGACAAAATCAACCGGCGGCAAGCTGCTGCGCTGGCGCGCATCGAAGCCAGAACGGCGTTGGGCCGCCTGTTGGGCCTGGATGAAATGGCCATCAGGCAGCTTCCTGAGCCCTTTGATGCTTTGCCTGCCCTGCAGACTAATCTCCCGGCTTTTTATTCTGAATCGCTGACTTCAGCGGCTTTGCAGCAACGGCCGGATGTAAGGGCGCTGTCGGTGCAGCTGGAAGCCGCGCGCCGGCAGATGCTGGCGGTGCAGGAGCGGCTTAAACCTCAGCTGGATTTACAACTGGGACTGGGCTATGCCAAGGCCTCGGAGGGGGGGAGCCGCTATGGCTTTGCTGCTGAGCCGGGACAGGTTCAAGGGTCTCCTTCGGTGTTTGCCCGTCTGAATTATCAATTTCCTTTGCAAAACAGCAGCGCCAGCGGGGCAATGCAGGAGCGCTCGGCCATATTGTCTCAACTATTAATCCGGCAAAAAGATTTAACCATTGGCGTGGCTTCCGGGGTAGAGAGCGCCTGGCAGGCTTTATCAAATAGCAGCGAGCAACTCAAAGTGGCAAAGCAGGCTTTGTCATGGTACGAGCTGGCGGTAAGCCAGGAAGTGGTTAAGCAAAAAAATGGGATTTCAACGCTGATTGATGTGATCAATGTTGAAACGCGCTTTGTCAGCGCCAGGGTGAATTACTTGCAACTGCAGCTGGCTTATGCCAGTGCGCTGGCCAGATTACGTTTTGAGACGGGTACGCTGCTGCCTGTTGCCGGCAGTGATCAGCCTGACGGTGAGGTGGTTTCACTGGATGTCAGCGATTTTACGGGCTTAGGGCCACTTTCTTCTTTTCATTAATGCGAGCTAAGCATAAGCCATGCAAAAAAAAGGGATTTTCAGGCAGGTTGCACTTAACCGCCTGTCTTCGCCAGAAGAGCTGGACAGCCTGTTGCAGGTGACTTCAGGCAAGGGCTGGATTGCTCTTGCCGGGATTGGTCTTTTATTGCTGACGCTGATTGCATGGTCTGTGCTTGGCAAGCTGCCCACTAAACTGATGGGCCAGCAATGCATCCTGGTTAAAAATGGCGGGGTGATTGTATTAACGACTTCGGCGAGTGGCCGTTTATCTGATCTGGCTGTAGAGCCTGGCGATATGGTGACGCGCGGGCAGATTATAGGGCGGCTGGAGCAGTATGACTTGCTGCAAAAAATTAAATCGAGTGAGGCGCGCCTCAAAGAGGTAGAGGCTCAGCACGCTCAGGCTGTTGCGATGGCAGCGCAGGGCTCGTCCCTGCGCGAGGCGACGATGAGCCAGCAAACACAGAATTTGCAAAGGCAGCTGGCTTCTGCCAATCAGCGCGGGCAATTGTTGCAGGAGCGTATTGACAGCCAGACCTCGCTGTTTGAGCAGGGCTTAATCACAAAACAGACCTTAATCGCATCGCAGCTTGAGCTGGCAGCGGTTCGTTTAGAAGCAGAAACCATTAAGGGCCAGTTTAAGCAGCAGGATGTGGCGAGGCTGGAGGGTAAAAAGCAGAGTGATAATGAAGTGGTGCAAACCCAGAACCAGCTGGACGATGTAAAGCGCACGCTGGCTTTGATGCGGCGGGATGCCAAGAATTTTACTTCGATTATCAGCCCCTATTCGGGCCGGGTGCTGGAGGTCAAGGCCGCTGAGGGGCAGCTGGTTGAGCGGGGTACTCAGCTGATCAGTGTGGAGCAGGGCGGGGTCGATATGAATGAAATCGAAGCTTATATCTATTTACCCGCAGCAGAGGGCAAAAAAGTCAGTGCCGGTATGAAGGTGGAAATTAGCCCAAGTACAGCTAAGCGTGAAGAGTTTGGTTTTTTACCTGCTTTTATCAGCCGCGTAGCAGATTACCCCTCTACCGATCAGGGCCTGATGCGGGTGTTTGCAAATGAAAAATTAGTACAGCAACTGACCGGCACGCTGGCGCCGATTCAGATTCTGGCTTCTCTTAAACCTTCATCGGTAAATCCAAGTCATTACGAATGGTCAACCCGAAATGGCCCCCCTTTTTCTATTCAAAGTGGTACGGCATGCTCGGCGGCGATTACGCTTTCTGAGCAAAGGCCGATTACGCTGGTATTACCCATCCTTAAAAAAGCCATGGGTCTGGATTAAGCCATGTTAAAAGCGATGGATAAATTGTGGCAGCGTGTGCTGCGCTTTATGCCTGTGCGGGCAACACTTCTGGTGAGAACACCATCCGTATTGCAAATGGAAGCCGTAGAGTGTGGCGCGGCATCGCTGGCGATGATACTGGCCTACTACAAAAAATATATTCCACTGGAGCAATTACGGCTTGATTGCGGCGTATCCAGAGATGGCAGCAAGGCGCTGAATGTAGTGAAGGCGGCAGAAAAACATGGTTTGCTGGCTAAGGGCTATCGTAAGGAGCCTGCGGATTTACGCAGCATGACGCTGCCGGCGATTTTATTCTGGAACTTCAATCATTTTGTGGTTTTGGATGGTTTTTCTAAAGATAAGGTGTGGTTAAACGATCCGGCCAAGGGGCGTTGCCAGGTCAGTGAGGCAGAGTTTGATCAGTCCTTTACGGGGGTGGTGCTTAGCTTTGAGCCCGGGCCGGATTTTCAGCCCTCAGGCAGCCCGCGTAGTTTAATCGACAGCCTGCGCAGCCGGCTGACCGGCTCAAACGAGGCGCTGCTTTACCTGGTGCTGCTGGGGCTTGCGCTCGTGATACCTGGTTTGCTTATTCCGGTATTTACTTCGGTGTTTATTGATCAGGTTTTGGTGGGCGGGCTGACGGGCTGGCTGGGGCCTTTAACTGGCGGCATGCTGGCGACTTCCTTGTTGGTGGCGGTCTTAACCTGGCTGCAAAAGTATTATTTACTCAAGCTGGAAACCCGTATTGCCCTGACTACTTCGGCGCGTTTTTTTTGGCATGTATTACGCTTACCCGTGGGCTTTTATCAGCAGCGTTCTGCTGGTGATATTGGTGCACGCGTTGGCATCAGCGACAGAGTGGCCAATATTTTATCGGAAGACCTGGTCTCTGCGCTGCTGAGCGTTATTACCGCACTGTTTTTTGCCGTGATTATGCTGTTTTATGATCTGACTATGAGCCTGATTACGATCGGGATTGTCGTGGTCAATGTGCTGGTATTGCGCTATGTATCGCAGCACCGTAAGGCGCTAAATCAAAAATTATCCATTGACCGTGGCAAGGTGATGGGCACTTCCATGAATGGGCTGATGCTGATTGAAACCCTCAAAGCATCAGGCGCTGAATCTGATTTCTTTAGCCGCTGGGCGGGTTATCAGGCCAGATTAATGAATTCAACCCAGGCCATGAGTCGTACATCAATCTCCCTGGATTTATTACCCAAATTTTTAACCGCCGCTAATGCAGCGTTAATTCTGGGCATAGGCGGTGCCAGAGTGATGCAGGGTGATATGACCATTGGCATGCTGGTGGCTTTTCAGGCGCTGGTGGCCAGTTTTATCAGCCCGAGTAATGCGCTGGTAGCGCTGGGGGGCAAGATACAAAGTTTTCAAGGGGATATGGACAGGCTGGATGATGTCATGCGCTATCCCTGCGAAGACATAGTTGCATTAGAAAAAACAGACGAGCCTTTACTCTCTGCAAGGCTGGAAGGGCATCTTGAATTAAGAAACATCACCTTTGGCTACAGCCGTCTGGAGCCTCCGCTTCTGGAGAACTTTAATCTGATTCTGGAGCCTGGGCAGCGGGTGGCCCTGGTGGGTGCTTCAGGCTGTGGCAAATCGACCATTTCAAAATTGGTGGTGGGTTTATACGAGCCATGGGAGGGACAGATTCTTTTTGATGGCAAGCCCCGCAGCGCGTGGCCACGACAGCAATTATTAAATTCACTGGCTTCGGTTGATCAGGATATTGCGCTTTTTTCCGGCAGTATTCGTGACAATTTAAGCATGTGGGATAGCACCACCCCCCTGGCGGATATGGTAGGAGCAGCCAGGGATGCTTGCGTGCACGATGTAATTGCGGTTCGGCCGGATGCGTATGATGGTGTCGTGACCGAGGGCGGAAGTAATTTCAGTGGCGGGCAGCGTCAGCGGCTGGAAATCGCCAGGGCGCTGACATCAAATCCACGGCTCTTAGTGCTGGATGAAGCAACCAGTGCGCTGGACCCGCTGACCGAAAAACAAATTGATGGTCATTTACGCCGCCGTGGCTGCAGCTGTCTGATTGTGGCGCACCGGCTGAGCTCAATCCGTGATTGCGATGAAATTATCTTGCTGGATAAGGGCAAGGTGATCGAACGCGGCTCCCATACTCAGTTAATGAAATCAGATGGTCATTATGCAAGGCTGATTGCCAATGAATAAGCCCTTAGAGAAATTAGTCCAGCCTTTGATGCAGCTTGGCGGGCGCGGGGGAGGCGGCCAGATTCGTGGTCGCGCAGAAAGCGTATTCCTGCTTGAAAATGGCAGTGCTGATGTGTTTATGGTGAAGCAGGATGGCAGCGGGGCACGGACTTTTTTATTCTCTGTTGCAGCAGGGCAGCTGCTGGCATTCCCTGGAGAGGAGAGTGCCGGAGCGGTGCTTGTCCAGCCCGGTCCTGGCGCTGAATACAGAATAATTGCTAAAGCAGAGCTGTTGGACTGGATGCACACAGCGGGTACTCCGGCGTCATTACTGCTTGCACCGCAGATTGAGCATATAGCAGGGGAATTTGCTGAAAAAGCACCTGCAGATTGCCTGAGGACGGGGGTTACAGAGCCATATTGCAGCCCGCAGCAAGCGGTAGTGATGGCAGCAGACCGCGAGGGGCTTTGGTTTAAGCTGGTCTCAGGGCAGGCTGAGTTTTTTGGCAGGCTGCCGTGTGAGGCGGGGGCTTTGATGCCACTGCCATTCAATTGCTGGATGACCATTGCAGCGGAAAGTGAGCTGAGTATTTTTGAGCCTGACGCTTCGGTATCGCCTGATGCACTGCTTGCCGGAACAGAGGCAATGTTCAGTCTGCTGCTGCAATGGGTGCTGGCGCAAAAAAGCCATGCCGCTGAGCAGGAGTTGCAACGTTTACAAATGAAAAGTGCCTTGGGCAGCCGGGTGATGACCGATGCTCTGGCGGGCTTTGTGGCTTTGTTTAGCTTGCAGTCTGCGGGCGACAGCAGGGGCAGTGATCATTTGCTGGCAGCGTGCAAAGTGATCGGCGATCAATTGGGCATTCAGTTTAAGGCTGCTGCCGGGGGCATAAAGGGCAAGGATGCCGTCAGGGATATCGCTCAGGCATCGGGCGTACGTACCCGTATTGTGGCGCTCAAAGGGGCGTGGTGGCGTAACGATAATGGTCCTTTACTGGTTTTAGCTGAGCAAAGTAAACAACCATTTGCAGCCTTGCCTTTGCGTGGCGGGGGCTATCAGATTCATGACCCGCAGTCTGGTGAGGTTTCTCTGCTCAATGCCGAGTTTGCCGCTCAGCTTGCCCCCTTTGCCTATATGTTTTATGCGGGCTTACCCAGCAAAAAACTGTCGTTGATTGATATTTTGCAATTCATTTTTTTTGCGATTCGTCGTGATGTGGGTGTTGTGGCTGCGATTGCCTGTGCCAGCACCCTGCTTAGCATGGCTATTCCGCTGGCCAGTGGCCATCTCTTTGATAGCGTATTTCCTGCAGCAGATTACGGGCAGATGGTTCAGCTGGTTGTTATTCTCTTTATTGCCAGCATTGTCACACTTTTATTTGAAGCCACTCGTTCGCTGGCCATGCTGCGGATTGAAGGGCGGGCCAGCAGTGATTTACAGGCCGCCATATGGGACAGGGTACTGGCCCTGCCCGTGCCTTTTTTCCGGGACTACAGTGCTGGCGATTTAGCGATGCGGATCAATGGCATTAATGAAATTCGGCAGGCGTTATCAGGTACCGTTATTTCATCGCTGATCAGCAGCGTATTTGCAATTCTGAATGTTTTTTTATTATTTTATTACAGCTCCAGACTGGCCATGCTGGCGATTCTGTTAGTTGTTCTGGCGATTGGTTTTAATTTGCTTGTTGGCTATTTTGGGGTGCGTATATCCCGGCAAACGGCGGAAGTGAGCGGTAAGCTTTCCGGGCTGGTGCTGGAGTATTTAAGCGGTATCAGTAAGCTAAGAATCAGCGGTGCTGAATCGCGGGCCTTTGCCAATTGGGCGGTGGGTTTTACGGCCCAAAAGCAGCTGGCCCTGCGTGCAGGCAGGCTGAATAATCTGAATAGCGTTTTTAGTGCTGCATTTCCTGTGGCAGCCAATGCGCTGATTTTTGCCTGCCTTGCCATGATGCTTGGAGAGCCGGCTGGGACTAAGCTTTCCAGCGGTGATTTTATTGCCTTTGGTGCTGCGTGGACTGTTTTTTTGGGGGCCGCACTGTCTTTAGTCAAAACCGGCATCGATCTGCTGGCCATCACCGCCACTTATGAGCGCACCCGGCCCATTCTGGAGGCTCGTCCTGAAGTGGATGAAAGCAAGGCTAATCCTGGTCTGCTGAAGGGCGGTATTGAGCTGAGCCATCTGAAGTTTTCATATGCGCCTGATGCACCGATGGTGCTGGATGATGTGTCTATGACAATACAGCCTGGTGAGTTTGTTGCTCTGGTTGGTGCTTCAGGATCAGGCAAATCAACGTTACTGCGGCTGATGCTGGGCTTTGAAACACCAACCCATGGCGGGGTGTATTACGATCAGCACCATCTGGCTGATGTGGATATTGGCGCAGTCAGGCGCCAGCTGGGTGTCGTGCTGCAAAGTGGCCGTTTAATGAGCGGCGATATTTTTAGCAATATCATTGGTTCGAGCCCTTTAAAGCTGGCTGATGCATGGGATGCGGCAAGGGCTTGCGGGCTGGATCAGGATATCAATGCCATGCCTATGGGTATGCATACCATCGTCAGCGATGGCGGGGGCACCTTATCCGGCGGGCAAAGGCAGCGTCTGTTAATTGCAAGGGCCATTGTCAATAAACCACGGGTTGTGTTTTTTGATGAAGCAACCAGTGCGCTGGACAATCAAAGCCAGGCCCTGGTCAGCGCCAGCATGGATCAGTTGCAAGCCACCCGCGTAGTGATTGCTCACCGGCTGAGCACCATCATCAATGCGGATCGAATTTATGTGCTGGATAAGGGCAGGATTGTGCAGAGCGGAACCTACCAGCAGTTAATCAGCGAGGAGGGATTATTTGCTGAGTTGGCAAAACGGCAAATGGCCTGATGATTAAATCTGTTTTCAGCATCTTTGTAATTAGCTTTGGGGGCCAGAATGATTAAAAAACTAATATTGATTGTTTTAATAATCAGCTCAGTAACAGGCTGTGGCAATAAAACACTGGCGCAGCAAAGGGCTGAAAAGCTTGCTGAAGCCAGTAAAGAGGTGCTGATTGCGGTGGCATGGCCTTTGCACTCGAGCAAGGCCACTTTAATTGACGGGATTAATTTAGCCGTTGATGAAGTCAATCAAAGTGGCGGGGTATTGGGCAGAAAAATAAAAATACAGCTTAGGGACGATACCGCATCGCTAAGTAAAGGGCGGCTGGTTGCGCAGGAAATTGCCGATGATATTTCTGTGGCGGCGGTGATTGGGCATTTAAATTCGTATATTGCAGCCCCTGCGGCACAAATTTATGAGCGAGCAGGTTTGCTGCTGATCACGCCTGGCGCCAGCGTACAAAAAATAACCGAACAAGGCGGGAAATACACTTTTCGCAGCCTGCCTGGTAACCGGGATCAGGGCCGGCAAATTGCTGATTACGCAGTAACGCAAGGTTATAAAAATATTGCGATTTATTATATAAAAAATGACTATGGTATTGATCTGGCAAATTACTTTGAACAGCGGGCACATGAGCTGGGAATAACGGTAGCAGATCGCCGCTCCTACAATATGGGGGGGGATAATCATGCCGCTATTTTGGCGGATTGGGGCGCATTTCTGTCTACAGATGCAATTTTTTTAATTGGCTCTTTGCCAGAGAGCGCACAAATTTTGCATGAGATGAGGGTCGCTGGTTTAAAGGTACCTGTTTTGGGCGGAGCGGGGCTGGATTCTCCTGAGCTGATCAGGCTGGGCGGGAAAAACACCGAGGGTACGGTGGTGTTTTCTTTATTTAATATGGGAGATCCCCGCCCTGAAGTAAAAGCCTTTGGTGAGCAGTTTAAGAAAAAATTCGGGGTTTTACCTGACAGCACAGCCGCGCAGGGTTATGACACTGTCAAGTTGCTTGTACAGGCTATGCAGGCAGCTGATAGCGTTGTGCCGGATAAAGTGGCCTCTGCTCTGAGAGCTACAAAAAATTGGCAGGGGGTAACAGGTCTTGATAGTTATAGTGCCAAGGGGGATTTAGTGGGAAAGCGGCTTTCGAAAGTGGTGGTTCGGGAAGGAAAATTTGAGTATTTTAATATTGCCCCACCAAAGTAATATTCCCTAACGGCCTGCAGGTGCTGGCTTGGTTTAATTTGCATAAAAAGACACCGGGCCACGTCTATCCATCATGCGAGACAGCTCGCTACGGGTGCTTTGAGGCGGTGTTGTCTGATATTCAGTCCTGAAAGCATGTAATGAATTTTTGCAGGCTTGTTGATCTGTTGTATATGAGCTTTGAGTGTCATGCATAAACAATAAAAAGAGGTGGCTTTGGGTAGCCACCTCTTTTTTGTTTCAGAGCAGATCAGTTTTAGCTGTGATTAAAACTTGTAATTCGCCTTGGCATACCAGCTGCGGCCATGTGGGTCTGTGTATTTAGGATCGAAACCCACCTGGAAGTGATCGGCCTGATTAGTGAAAGGCGGGTCGGTATCAAACAGGTTTTTAACCCCTAAAGTCAGCTCGATATTTTTGGTACGGTATGTGCCTTGCAGTCCCCATGTGCTGTAGGCCTCAACGGTACGGTTGACTTGAGATTCCTTGCCGGTTTTGGGGTCTACGTACGTGACCTGGTTTTGGTCGATATAGCTGGATGTCAGGTTATTGGTCAGTGCTGCACCCCATTCGGCCATATTCCATGACAGCGTAAGATTATGTCTCCAGCGTGGGTTCATACCAAGGTCAATATACTGGCCAACGCTGTCAAAGAAAGCGCCGTCTTTTTCACGCTGATACTCGTTGGTGATGGTGTAAGTGCCCTCTAAGCCGATGCGGAAAGTGCCGTATTCTGTTTTTGGCAGCGCGGCTAAGACAGATACATCCAGGCCATCTGTACGTAATTCGCCCAGATTCAGTGATTTGGAATCGATATAGTCAATTTGTCCTGGCAAGCCTGCTGCAATATCCGCAGCAGTACGTGCCTTACGAATCACTTTATCTTTGTACTTGGCATAATCACCCATAATGGTGGAGTCGGAGATGGTGTCGATCCGGTCTTTAATATTGATATTCCAGTAATCAATTCCCAGTGAGAAATTTTTTACTGGCTCAACTAAGAAACCAAAGGTGTAGTTAGTGGATAACTCAGGTGTGAGCGATTTGCTGCCACCTTGCACCAAATTTAATTGCAAGTTGCAATCGAGCGGGCTCTTGGTTGCTGCGCAGCGTTCAGGGTCGCTGTAATTTGGCCCGGTATTGGTTTTGCTGCTTGGGCGATTTAAATCGTCCAGAGTAGGGGCGTGATAACCGGTGCTGATCGAGCCGCGTAGCACTACTTCATCGATGGGCTGATAGCGAAAGCTCACCTTAGGATTGGTGGTGCTGCCCATATCGTCGTAATGGTCGTAACGCAGCGCAGCTTGTAGTTCCAGGTTTTTCACTACCGGGACGACTACTTCGGCAAAGCCTGCATAGACCAGACGCTCGCCATTGGTGGACTGGCGGTTACCGCCACCGCCTAAGATATCGCCACTGGATAAAATGGCTTCAGGGGTATAAGTGTAGGTTTCTTTGCGTACATCACCACCAAAGGCAAAGCCAACTTTACCGGCGTCTAACTCATAAATTTCTTTAGAAAACTGAACGTCGGCAGATTTATTGCTGGTTTCGCCACTCTGTACTTTGCCGGTGATCTTTGTAGCATCCAGTGCGGCTTTACCTGCGGCATCCTGCGGGCCAAACGGGTTGATTACACCACTTAGCATGGCGGGCAGTAATTTACTTTCGTATACCCAGCCATTGGTATATTTGTCTTCGGTTTTATTCAGTGCATAAACCAAGGCTGCACGGTAATCCCAGCCTGCTACTTCACCCTCTGCGCCCACAACAAAGCGGTGCTGATCAGAGGTGGCTTCATTTTCACGTGCACCTGCATCAATGCCGCGCCATTGCAGCTTTAAATCACCAAGCGCGCCTTTATATGGGTCGTATTTTCCATTGGCAGGGTAAAGTAAATTATCGCCATTAAAGGTGGTGGCGCTGGAAACGGGCACAGGGGAGGAGGAATAAGTGCCTACATTGCGGGTAAATAAATAATCAGCAAAGACCTGGGTGTTGTCATTTACTTTTAAAGTACCCTTGCTGTAGAAAGAAAGGCGCTCTTGCGGGGAGACGATATCAATGATACTGGCGTAATCAAAACGGCAATTACCACCCGTAGCAAAGTTTGGATTAGCAACAGGAATTGACCGTGGCTGATCGCAGCCGGTTAAATAGCCAACGTTAACGGGTTTGCCGCCCGGTCCATTCAAAATGGTAGCAGGAAATGTATTGGCTGATGTTTTATCAATTTCTTTATCTGGAATATACGATGTTTTGGAATAACTGCGGTCTTTAGCGGCCAGAGCTTCCTGTTTGGATACATCTAAAGCCATAAAGACGTTGTAATTGTCTTCTTCAAGGTTACCAAAGCCAAAACTAAAGTTGGCTTTTTTAACTTCGCCGCCACCATCAAAGGTTTGCTCAACGCCGCCGCCAATTTCTGCGCCAACAAAGTTTTTCTTCAGAATAAAGTTCATGACGCCGCCGATTGCATCGGTGCCGTAAACCGCTGAAGCGCCATCTTTTACAATTTCAACCCGGTCCACTGCGCCCAGCGGGATGGAGTTCAAATCAACCCCCGCGCTGTCAAAAGCGTAGTTGGCCATGCGGCGGCCATTTACCAGAATCAGTGTTTTGGATGTGCCCAGCCCACGCAAATTTGCACCAGAGAAGCCGGGTTTGGCTGAATCGCCCACTGCTTGTGCCTGAGCATAGCCATTGCTGCTGGCGGCGAGGTTATCAACTAATTCGGCTACGGTAGTGGCACCGGTTTTAGCGATTTCCTGCTTGCCCAGTACCTGAACGGGCGTTGCACCTGTTTTTGCGGTGCGCTTGATATTGGAGCCGGTAACTTCAACCCTTTCTACTTTGTTTACGGTTTCTGCTGCATGCGCACTGATGATTGCGCCTGCACCAATCATTGCGATAGCAATGGTCATTTTTTTCATTTGCATACGTAATCCCCCGCTGTTTAGCTGTGTTTTTGAGCGCCCTGTTCAAAACAGTGGCTGGCTGGTTTTTTGCTCATGCTGGAACTAAGGGAAAATTAGCAGTTGTGACTTTTTACCATGTAACCAAATGTAACCATTTCGGGTGCTTGAAAATGAGAATAAAAATCGCCGGAACCAGGCTGAAAATGCCAGTGGATTTGATGCCAGAAGGGGAAGAGGTGTGATTAGGAACACGGACGAGGCTTTCAGGATCGATTCTTTTGTAAAATTAAAGTTATAAATAATTGTTTAAAATCATGTTGTTGTGAGTTTTTTTGTGTATTCGTATTTTTCGTTATAATTTTATCTTTAGTAAGAATATTGAAAATTTATGACATTTTTTGCCCTGCATCAGGTTTTTCTTTCTATATTTGTAATTATTTTTTGTGCTAATTTATTCTGTTACGGCAATGTGTTTGTGCTAATTTTTTGCTTCGTATTGTTATTTTTTGTTATTGACTAAAAATAAATAATTGTGTTTTATTTTTTAAGCGCTGCGTTTCTTGCTATTTTTTGTTGCGCTCTTGCAACGTAAAAACACTAAGTTGCCGGATCTTAAATATTCCAGAAATATATCTGCAGACTAACGCTGGTATGACAGCATATTGTGCCGCTAAGGATTTCGAAATTTAAATGGCTGTTTTATTCTTTATTTACATCCAGTAAAAACACATTGGCAGCTTGCAGCGCAAAGGCGTGAGCGGTGAGTCCTGTATTGTGCGGGGGCAGGCCAGGTCCCCTGGGGTTTAAGGTTTGTCAGCGAGTGCTTTTATTGATGTGCTTTGCGCATTCAGCCCATAAAAAATTACTGTATTTTTATGGGCTTGAATTCCTTTCTTTCAACTGCAATGCTAAGTACTCTTGCAGGGTATTGCATATGCCTTGCAGCTGATCGGGTCGCTGAAATGGATCTATTTATCCTGAATAAGGATGTCAACGCTTTAGAAAACCAGCTGGCCTTGCTAAATGGTGCCGAAAGGCTGGAAACGCTGGTTCATCTTGCCTGGCATTTGCGCCAGCGTGATTGCCAGCGAGCCCTTTTGTTGGCAAATGAGGCGGATCTTTATTGCGAAAAGGCTGGCCGAATTGATCTGCGTGCCCGTTTATTATTAGTGAGGGCAGAAATTCGTCTGTTGTTTGCTGATTTTGTAATGGCTGAACAATGGATGCAAGAGGCGGCCGTAATCTTCAATGAACTGGGCGATCATGAGGGTTCAGGTGATGCACTCTGGCTGATTGCTTCAGTTTCAAACGACCGGGGGCAGCTTAGCCAGGCCATCGCTTACCTTGATATGGCTCAGCTTGAGTACCGCCTGGCCGGGGATGCTTTGCGTGTGCAAATTGTGCAGGCACGCTGTCTTTTGTTTTCTGTTTTTCGTGATCCGGTTGCTGCCGGTCAGGCATTGCAGCGCACTTTTCCCGCGAATGAAAAATATCCTGTGCCTTTGGTGGCGATGGTCGCACCTGCGCTGGCACTTGCTGCCATTTTAACCAATGCACCCAGTGTAGCGATTAAGTGTTTTTTAGAAGCTTATTATGCAGCGCTGGAAAGTGGTCAGGTAAGAAGCGCTCTGTTGTCTGCAAATAATGTGGCTGATTCTTTTGATCAGCTGGGTGATCAGGAAACTGCGCTGGAGTGGACAGAGCGCGGGCTTTCTTTGGCGCGTAAAACAGCCTGGCCTGCCAGTATAGGCACGTGTTTGCTTGTGGTTGCCGGTATTATGCGAAAGCTGGGGCGCTATGACGAGGCCAGGGCCTGTTTGCAGGAAGCGCTGCTGCTGATGGCAGAAATGGCTGGCTCACGTAATTATCTCTTGCTTCTTTCGGCGCTTGGCCTTTTAGAGCTGGATGTGGGAAACAATGAGGCGGGGCTTGCTGCCTTTATCGAATTAGAAAGCCTTGCTAATTTAGTACCGGATCTGCTTGTTATTGCATGGCGGGGGCAGGCTAATGCCTTACTTCATCTGGGAGAGGCAGAAAAAGCCAGGGAAAAGGCGCTTGCAGCGCTGGCGCTGGCCCAGGCCCACGATAATACCGATATGCAGATTCAGAGCTTACGCATTTTGGCGCAAATTTATGCGGGCTATGATTTGCCTGCCCCAGAGGGCATGGCGGCCTCCGCTGCCTGTTTGCATTATTTGCATGAAGCCTTAAAAGTAGCCTCTACAATTGGTGGTTATACAATTCCCTCAGATCTGTTTACACAAATTGCCTCAGCCTATGCAGCCTGCGGAGATTTTCCTGAGGCTTATCAAAACAGCCTGGCTGCAGCAGAGGCGCGGAGACAATCGTATTCAGAAGTGGCAGCCAAGCGCGCACTTGCGATGCAGATCAATCACGAAGTAGAGCGGGCCCATGCAGAAACCGAGCATCACAGGAAGGTGGCCAAGGCATTCAGGGAAACCAGTGCTACGCTGGAAACGCTGGGTATGGTTGGCCGTGAAATAACGGCCAGCCTCAATACAGGTGAAGTCTTTGCAGCCCTGCACCGCCATGTTCATCTGCTGCTGGAAGCCAGTAGTTTTGTGGTTTATTTAATCGATGGTCAGGCAGCAGAATTAACCATGGTTTTTGGGCTGGAGCTGGGCGAGCCATTGCCCGCGCTTGTGATTGCTGTGGATCATCCAACTTCAAATATTGCCCGCTGTGCCCGGGAGCGGCAGGCTGTTTTGATTCACCTTGCGTCAGATAATCAGGATACAACGCTGATTCCGGGTACGGTGGATACACAAAGCCTGCTTTATGCGCCTTTAATTGTGTGCGAGCGTTTGCTGGGGGTGATGTCTATTCAGGCTTCGCAAGCCAATGCCTATGGTGAGCGTGAGCTGTCCATTTTTTTAACGCTCTGTGCTTATGGCGCAATTGCGCTTGATAATGCGGCGGCTTATGCAGCAGCAGAAGCGTCTCAAAACCGGGCTGATCAGGCTTTGAGTGAGCTGAGGCAAACTCAGGGTGAGTTAATTCAGCGGGAAAAACTGGCCTCACTGGGCTCATTAGTTGCAGGCATTGCGCATGAGCTTAATACGCCTATTGGAAATAGCTTGCTGGTGGCCAGCACATTAAAGGATGAGTGTCAGCAGTTTATTCAGCAAATTCAGCAGGGTGCAGTTAAGCGTTCAGATTTAGAGCGTTATTGCAAAAGTGCGGAGGAATCGTCTGATTTACTGATGCGTTGTTTGCTTAAAGCGGCAGATTTGATTGCACGCTTTAAGCAGCTGGCGGTTGATCAGACTTCAGACTTACGCCGCTCATTTGATTTACGCACCGAGTGCGAAGATGTGGTGCTGATGCTGACCAGCCGCCTGAGAGGAGCAGGGCATCAGCTCAGGCTGGATGTGCCTGAAGGGCTGCTGATGGACAGTTATCCTGGTGCTTTTGGTCAGGTGCTGAGTAATCTGATTATCAACGCCATCGTTCATGGTCTGGATGGAAAAGAGCAGGGCCTGATTACGATTGAAGGAAGGTCGCAGGGCGATACACATATCGCGCTTATTGTTCAGGATAATGGTAAAGGCATCTCTGCCGAACATTTGGAGCGGGTTTTTGAGCCGTTTTTTACAACGCGTTTCGGTCAGGGGGGCAGTGGTTTGGGTCTGCATATTAGCTACAACATTGTAAATTCTGTTTTGGGTGGCAGTATCAGCGTAAGAAGCCCTTTGGGTGAAGGTGCAAGGTTTGAAATGATTCTGCCGCGATCTGCTGGCTGAGTGTTTGTTTTTGTAAGTCAGAGCCTGAACGGCATGAATTCAGGATTTAGGTGGCAGTTTTTAATGTGGTTTAATTAGAACTTCATCCATATTTGCACGTTAAAGTAATCTCTTCCCTTTCCCTTGCGCTGCTTATGCCCTAAAGTAGCGTTTAATCGAACGATCGTTCAAAAGTCATGGATCTAGCCGCCTTACCCGAAGCACTAAAAAGCCGCCTTACAAAACTGGGGCTGATACGCCCCTTTGATCTGGTGCTGCACTTACCGCTGCGTTACGAAGACGAAACGCATCTTTACCCCATGGTGGATGCGCCTATGGGGCAGTCGGTGCTGGTAGAGGGCACGGTGGAGTCGTGCGAGGTGCAATATAAGCCGCGCAAGCAGCTTGTGGCGCGGGTAAGCGATGCGGGTGGATCACTGAATGTGCGGTTGCTTAATTTTTATCCCAGCGTGGCAAAACAGCTGGCGGCAGGCAAAACGGTGCGCCTTTATGGCGAGATTCGGCGTGGCTTTTTGGGCGACGAGATGGTGCACCCTAAAATACGTGCCGCCAATGAGAAGGGCCTGAACGAAGCTTTAACACCAGTTTACCCGACCACGGCGGGTTTAAATCAATTGCAGCTGGCTAAACTGATTCGTCTTGCGCTAAAGCATTGCGATTTGCGCGACACATTACCAGCAAGGGTGACCGAACCGCTTAACTTGCCAGATTTTGCTTCCAGCGTGCAGCTGCTTCATTCGCCTGCGCCGGATATCCCGCATATTTTACTGACCGAGCGTACA
This sequence comes from Iodobacter violaceini, assembly GCF_011601265.1. Lineage (GTDB taxonomy): Bacteria > Pseudomonadota > Gammaproteobacteria > Burkholderiales > Chitinibacteraceae > Iodobacter > Iodobacter violaceini. The sequence continues at coordinate 112,813 of NZ_JAAOLX010000005.1, read as the reverse complement.
CACCCGGCATGGCAGCGCTTAAAGTTTGATGAGCTGTTGGCGCAGCAACTGAGCCTGCGCACAGCCCATGCCGCAAGGCGCGAGCGAACCGCGCCAGTGATTGCGCCTGAGGGCACGCTGGCGGCCGGTTTGCTGTCCAGCCTGCCGTTTTCCTTAACCAGCGCTCAGCAAAAAGTTTTGCAGGAAATCACTCAGGATTTAAATCAGCCTCATCCTATGCAGCGCTTGTTGCAGGGGGATGTAGGCTCGGGAAAAACCATTGTGGCGGCACTGGCGGCTTGCCAGGCCATCGAAGCGGGTTACCAGGTGGCCTTAATGGCGCCGACCGAGATTCTGGCCGAGCAGCACTTTAATAAATTATCCGCATGGTTTGCGCCGCTGGGCATCAAAGTGGCCTGGCTGGCTGGCTCATTAGGGGCAAAAGCCAAGCGCAATGCCATCGAAGACGCCGCCTTGGGTACTGCGCCTTTGGTGGTGGGCACGCACGCTATTTTTCAGGCTAGTGTGACTTTTGCAAAATTGGGTCTTGCGATTGTTGATGAACAGCATCGCTTTGGCGTGGCACAAAGGCTGGCGCTGCGTGAAAAAGGCGGCAGCCCGCATCAGCTGATGATGAGCGCCACGCCGATTCCGCGCACCCTGGCGATGAGCTATTACGCCGATCTGGATGTGAGCGTGATTGACGAGCTGCCACCGGGTCGCACGCCGATAGTGACTAAACTGGTGAGTGATGCACGCCGTGATGAAATCATTCAGCGTATCGCTGCCAAGGTTGAAGAAGGCAGACAGGTGTATTGGGTTTGCCCGCTGATTGAGGAATCTGAGGCACTGCAATTGCAAACGGCGGTGGATACCCATCAACAACTGACTGAAGAATTGGAAGGCATGGTGGTGGGCCTCGTGCATGGCCGCATGAAAACGGCTGAAAAAGCCGAAGTGATGTCTGCTTTTTTAAGAAATGAAGTACAGGTCCTGGTTGCCACGACGGTGATTGAAGTCGGCGTGGATGTGCCAAATGCCAGCCTGATGGTCATTGAACACGCCGAGCGTATGGGCTTATCGCAACTGCATCAGTTACGTGGCCGGGTAGGGCGCGGCGCGCATGCTTCAATGTGTGTATTGCTTTACACCACGCCACTTGGCGAGCTGGCCAAGTCCCGCTTGCGGGTGATTTATGAAAACACCGATGGCTTTGAAATTGCCCGGCAAGACATGGAAATTCGCGGCCCCGGCGAGCTGGCGGGTGTGCGGCAGTCGGGCGTACCGATGCTGCGTTTTGCTGATCTGGAAAAAGACGCTGATTTGCTCGAAGAAGCGCGGGCTGTGGCAGAAGACCTGCTGGCTCATCATATGCCAACAGCGCTGCTGCATTTGGATCGCTGGCTGCCAGGCAGGGAATTGCTGCTAAAGGTTTGATATCAGTGCGTTTTTAATCACTGGTGCAGAATCAAATTTTATAGCACTTTGCAAGGGGTGGCCGATTAAAGGCAGGGGGTTTTGTATTTTTACTGGGGTATAATTTATTTATATCGCATAAATGCGGGCCTTTTTCATCATGAGCGGCATCGGCGTTGTTTCCTCTGCTTCCAGTAACGCACTAAATTTGCTTCGCGGGATAAGTGCTGCCGGGGCTAAAACGTCTGATTTAAATTCGCCTGATTTAAGTAAAAAATCCAAGTCTGCTCAAACTTCCGTCAGTGGCAATACACTTAGCGAATCAGAGCTTGCTACCGTAGAAAATATGGCCAGGCGTGACCGGGAAGTGCGCCAGCACGAGCAGGCTCATTTAGCAGTGTCGGGTGGCCTGGCTACCAGCGGTGCATCGTATTCAATGGAAACAGGGCCGGATGGCAAGCAATATGCCATGGGCGGAGAGGTGAAAATTGATGTGGGCCCTGGCAATACCCCGGAAGAAACACTGAGTAAAGCCAGAATCATTCAGGCGGCTGCACTAGCCCCTGCGGATCCCAGCGGAGCAGATCGCGCTATTGCTGCAGCAGCCGCTGCAATGGCCCAGAACGCGCAGGCAGAAATTGCAAAGCGCAGCCCGACAGAGCAAAAACTGGCGTCTCATTACGGGCAGAACGAATATCCAAAAAGCACTTTGGCAACCTCTGCATGATCTGGTGGTATTAGCAGCCTAGTTGCCCAGTCTTTCGTACTGATTGCTTAATTTATCCATGACTTCAAGTAAACGCTCACTGGTTGTCGCGATGTTATTGTCTGCCTCTGTATCGAGCCCGCTGAGCGCATTTTCTAAAAAGACCCATTGCATCTGTGCTAAATCAAGCTGTTTGATGGTGGCTGGCGTGTTTTGTGATGAAGCACGCAAAGTAATTAAGCCTGCTGCAAATTCTTTCTGGGACTGAGACTGTTGCAGCTTGAGAGCAGGGTTGGCGTGCCAGCTTTGCATGCAGGCGGTTTTGGCCAGACGCTGACTGAGCATGCGTTGTCGCCCGGCGATGCGAATCAATTTACCTTGTGGTTTACCCAGAGAGGCTTCAAGACGCTTAACCAATTCACCAGCATCGTATTGCATTCCTTCGGCGATATCATCAAGTTGCTTGGCGGTATCTGCTTTAGGTGGCGTTTGGGCCAGAGTGCGGAATGTTTGCCACTGTGCTTCTTGCTTTTTTACTGCGGCAATGCCTTCCGAAGTGGAGATGCTTTCCAGTAAATTAGCGAGCTGAACAGAAAATTGATTAATTGAACTGCTGATTTGTTGTTTTGCCACATCGGGATTAACGCCCCGGCCTTGTTGGCAGTAGGCTTTAACAATACGCTGGGTCAGCATGCGCTGGCTGCTGATGGTGTTGATTGCAGCAGGGGCAGTAAGTACGGCTGCCTCGGCAAAAAGAGGCAGAATAAGCAGGGGCAATAGGAATAGGGCACGCATAAAAATCTCATAAAGTAAAAAATCATGCTTCTGTTTAGCATCTGAGCCAAAACAAGCAACCCCCGCCTGGATAAGCCGAAGCAGGGGTTTAAATATTCAGCAGGAATAAAGCCGGAGTTTAGCGTTATCCATAGCGATGCAGAAGCAGGCAAATTACCCATTTAGTGTGTTTAGGCGGCTTTTATTATGCGTGAATATTTGTTGTGAACAGGCGTGTCGGGTAAATTACTTACTGCTCAATACCCATTTTGCTAAATCTTTTGCCTCTGCATCACTCACGGCATTAGGTGGCATTGGCATTGTTCCCCATACGCCGCTCCCGCCTTTTTTAATTTTGTCTGCTAATTTGCCTGAAGCACTGGCATCGCCTTTGTATTTTGCTGCAACATCTTTATAAGCTGGGCCAATGAGTTTTTTATCCATGGTGTGACAGGCAAAGCAGTTTTTGGTTTTTGCTAAATCGGCTGGTGCAATGGCGTAAACACTGCTCGCGCTGAACAGGCAGAGTAATAACAGGGCTTTTTTCATTTTAGAGTCCTAAGTTACTTAAAGTGAAGAAAAATGCAGACAGCATGCTTTTCCCCTTAGTTAAACATAAGCGATGCTTTGCTATATTTGATTTAGATCATATGTATAGCAGGGAGTGATTTTGCATTCATAGAAAGACTGCTTCAAACTAGATGGCAATTGATTTTAAGGCTATTGCTTAATGAATTACTTCCCGCTTTTTCTAAATTTACATGATCAGCATTGCCTTGTTGTGGGGGGAGGGGATGTTGCCGCGTGCAAGATTCGTTTACTTGCTGCCGCTGGCGGAAAAATTACGGTTGTTGCTCCGCAGCTTTGTGAAGAACTGGTGCAGGCCGTGCTTGATAATAAGCTGGTTTATTTAGCGGCCAGTTTTAATGAATCGCAATTACAAAATACACGCCTCGTGATTGCGGCAACCAATAGCGAAGAAGTTAACCGCCATGTTTTCGAGGCCTGTGAAGCGCGCGGTATTTTGGTGAATGCGGTGGATGATCCGGCCAGCTGCCGGTTTATTACGCCTGCTGTTGTAGATCGCTCTCCTTTGATGATAGCTATTTCCACTTCGGGTGGTGTCCCCGTCTTGGCGCGTAATTTACGGGCTCAGCTGGAGGCTTTAATTCCACATGCTTATGGCGATTTAGCAAAAATGGCCGCTGATTTTCGGGATGAAGTCAAAAGTAAATTACTCTCCGTGGGGGCACGTAAGCAGTTTTGGGAAAAAACACTGGCCGGCCCTATTCCGGATATGGTGTTTGCCGGCCAGAATGAGGCTGCCCGCCGGGCTTTGAGTGAATCGCTGTGTGCTGATGCGGATACTCCTTTGCAAGGCGCTGTTTATTTAGTGGGTTGCGGCCCTGGTAATCCGGATTTACTGACGTTTCGGGCTCTGCGTTTGATGCAGCAGGCCGATGTGGTGCTGTACGATAATCTGGTGTCTGCCCCCATTTTAGATATGGTTCGCCGCGATGCAGAGCGGGTGTATGTGGGGAAAAAATCTAATAACCACGCTGTGCCGCAGGAAGAAATTAACCAGCTGCTGGTGCGCTATGCCCTGCAGGGTAAGAAAGTATTGCGGCTGAAAGGAGGGGATCCTTTTATTTTTGGCCGTGGCGGCGAAGAAATTGAAGAGCTGGCCGGGGCGGGGGTCGCCTTTGAAGTGGTGCCGGGCATTACTTCGGCTGCAGGTGCTTCTTGCTATGCGGGTATTCCGCTGACTCACCGTGATTACGCACAATCGGTGACTTTTGTTACAGGGCATCGCCGTGATGGCGAGGTGGAGCTGGATTGGCCGCGCTTAGTCAGCCCGACAGAAACGGTGGTGGTGTATATGGGCGTGGCGCAGGTCGGGAAAATTTGTGCCCAGTTAATAAAGCATGGCAGAAATCCGGACACGCCCGCAGCGATGGTTGAAAAAGCCACGCTTTCAAAACAGCGGGTAGTGGTGGGCACTTTAAGCAATCTGGCGCAAAAGGTGGTTGATCAGGGCATTAAGCCACCTGCACTGATTATTATTGGTGAAGTGGTGAGCTTGCACGATAAGCTGAAGTGGCTGGCTGATTAGCCGCTGAACACGCTGGGGTAAGTCAGATCGTCCGGCTCAGAGTGATGAGCCGGATGGCAGGCCTTAGTGCATGTTCAATAAAGCATTAAAACAATTTCCCGTACCGCTCAATCTGAGTGAGATACAGGCGCAAATCGAATTCCAGCTGATGGTATTGCGGCTCCATATATTCGCATAATTTATAAAATGCCTTGTCGTGCTCTTTTTCTTTTAAATGCGCCAGCTCGTGCACCACAATCATTTTTAAAAATTCTATGGGCACTTCTTTAAACATCGAGGCAATACGGATTTCGTGCTTGGATTTTAGTTTGCTGCCCTGCACGCGCGATATGGTCGTATGCAGGCCAAGTGCATGATTAATGACATGTATTTTGCTGTCGAAAGTGATTTTGCTTAACGGTTCTGTTTTGCGCAAATAATCATTTTTAATATCAAGCACATAATCGTATAACGCTTTATCTGTTTTAATATCATGAGCCGCCGGGTATTTTTTTAAAATAACGCTGGCGAGCTGATTGTTGTCGAGCAGTTGCTGTACTTGAGATTGAATTGCTGCAGGGTACGCGGCTAAATATTTAAGCTGATTCATTGCTGGCCCAGGGTCTGTTGACGTTTCATTCACTGCTGCGTTTGGCCCATTTTTGGGGCTGAACAAGGAGAAAATTGCGACATGGTACGAGTACCATTAGCGATTTTTAACGCAGTGCAGCCCCAAAAATGGGCTAAACCCGAAGGGCTGAGCCGGAAACCGGCCATTCACTGCGTTATGCTCCTCGGAAATAACGGGTTATTGCCTTCGTCGCATGCCTTGTGCCTGGCCGTTTTCCGGCTCAGCGCAATTGTGAATGAAACGTCAACAGACCCTAATGACTGACCGTTGCAATATGAATGCTGCGGCCATCAATATTGAGTTTTAAAAGCCAGTCCTGGCGTTTATTCGTGCACATAGGAAGTGCGGTTTGTGCTGACCAGTGCAGCTGATCGTTACTAATTAAGCGATAGTTATTTGGTCCCATCTCCATGCCTTGCATTTGCCAGCTGGCGTGAACAACACGGGCTTTTCCTGTCAGCTGTAATTGCACGGGTTTATTTGCATTCAGCGGTGCCAGGCTTTTAACCTGATACGCTTGCTCTTCAAAATGAAAGACGCAGCCTTCGTTAAAAACAGGGCAATTAAGGCGTGCTTCGGGCTCATTGTCGGGCGTAAACCAGCCAAATTTATTGCCCATAATGGCCAGTGCCAGCCCCAGTAAAATGAGCAGGCCCCCCATGAATTTGATTACGTTCATTGTTTAAATCCAGGCGGCACGCATTAAGGCTACGCCGTGTGCGCCATGTTGTTGGGCAAGGGCTAAATCATGGGGTTTCATGCCACCCAGTGCATAAACAGGAAGTGGCCAGCCCTGCTGAATAATGGCGTCAAAGCCTTCCCAGCCAAGCGGAGCTTTATCCGGATGAGAGGGCGTTGGGCTGATATGGCCGAGTAAGGCGTAATCCAGTGAGAGTGCGCTGGCGGCGCTTAATTCGGCCGCATTGTGGGTGGATGCGCCTACCCAGTCGAGTGCAGGGCGTTTCTCCAGTTTCAGCAGGCTGCGCGCGGGTAAGTGTACGCCGTCAGCGCCTATGGCAATGGCCAGCTCGCTGGCATCATGCAGCATTAAGCGGGTTTGCTGGCCCTTGCAAATGGCCAGCACTTTTTCTGCAAGCTGGCGGTATTGATCCGCATTGAGCTGGGGTTCGCGCAAAATAAGCCAGCGCGGTTTGTTTTTTGCCAGCGCTGCTAAAAAAGCGGCTTCGCCCAGCCCGGCCATATTAGAAATGGCCATTTCATCAGGCAGGGCCAGGCCCCGTAAAATGGGGCCGTTGGCGGGCAAAATGGGTGAAACATTCAGTTGCCCCGGCTTCTGCCATGCAAATTCCTGGCCTTCATGTGCCGTAATTTTGCCTTCCCAGCCACTGATGCGAAAAAAAGACAGCCGGACGCTAGCGTGCGGATAGTCAAAGGTTTGTACTATCCACGGTGTTGCCGCCGTAACCGCTATACCCATTTCCTCGGCTAATTCGCGTTTCAGAGCGTCCAGCTCACTCTCACCGCTTTCAAGTTTGCCCCCGGGGAATTCCCAGTAACCTGCGTAGGGTTTGCCAGCCGGGCGGCTGCCGAGCAGAAACGTGCCATCGGCACGCAATAAAATGCCAGCTGCTACATGAGTAATTTTGCGCATAAATCTTTTTTATGGGGGCTTGGAACGGCGCATTTTACAGCAAGACTCCGGGTTTTCCCGCTTTGACGTAAATACTACGGAGGATCGGCCGGAAAAGGACGTACTGCTAAAGAACAGGCTCTCTTTGTCAGTAATTCATGGGATTGGCCGTAAGAAAAATGCCTGTATCATGTCGTCGCTTTGTCTGATTAATTGCAAAGTCAATAAGATACAGGGCGTGGAAGCAACTACGCTATCAGCAGCCTCTTTGTGTAAAGGTTTTAAAAATGGCACCAGAACAAGCCAGTAAAACGATTAATGATCTGCTTCGCATGATGTTGCAACATAAAGCATCAGATCTTTTTATTGCCGATGATTTTCCACCTGCGATGAAAATTAATGGCAGGTTAACGCCTGTTGGAAACCAGAAGTTAAATGGCGTGATTTCCAAAGCATTAGCCTACTCAATTATGCGCGCTGATCAGATTGAAGAATTTGAGCGTGATTATGAGTGTAATTTTGCGATCAACCCTGAGGGCATAGGCCGCTTTCGGGTCAATGTATTTATGCAGCAAGAAAAAGTTGGCATGGTATTACGGGTAATTACCAGCAAGATTCCTGATTTTGATGAATTAAAATTGCCACCTATTTTGAAAGACGTGGTGCTGGCAAAACGTGGCCTTGTGCTGTTGGTAGGGGGGACGGGATCGGGTAAATCAACCACGATGGCTGCCATGATTGATTACAGAAATCAAAACACCCATGGCCATATCATTACGATTGAAGATCCGATTGAATATGTGCATAAAAGTAAAAATTGCTTAGTCACGCACCGGGAAGTAGGGCGGGACACCAAGCATTGGTTTGCTGCACTTAAAAATACTTTAAGGCAAGCGCCTGATGTGATTCTGATTGGTGAAATTCGCGACCGGGATACCATGGAATACGCGCTGTCTTTTGCCGAAACCGGCCACCTTTGCATGGGTACTCTTCACGCCAATAGTGCCAATCAGGCGTTGGAGCGGATTGTGAATTTCTTCCCCGAAGAGCGTCACCCGCAAATTTATATGGATTTGTCACTGAACATGCGGGGCATGATTTCACAGCGACTAATCCCCACTCCGGACGGCAAAGGGCGGGTGGCTGCGATTGAAGTCTTGCTGAATTCGCCTTTGGTCGCTGATATGATTTTTAAAGGCGATGTGGGCGGTGTGAAAACGGCGATGCTTAAATCCGAAGAATTGGGCATGCAAACCTTTGACTCGGCGCTGTTTCATTTATATGAGGATGGCCGGATCAGCCTTGAAGAAGCGCTTAAAAATGCCGATTCAATTAATGAATTGCGTTTGCGGGTTAAATTAAAGAGTAAAGATTCTAAAGATGTATCGCATGATGAGCTGGGGCATTTAAGTCTGGTTGCAGAGGCAGAGCCTGAAGAGGAAGAAGGCAAGGCTGAGTAAAGCATCATTACGGGGATGGCTTTTTGCCACCCCGCATTGTTGGTGCTTATATTTCAAGTGAACCCTGTCGTTCAGAGTCTTTAACGACCATGACATCAACGGCGCTGTCAGCAAATTGCAGCGATAGTACTTCGCCGTGGCTGAGCTGTGCACCATGGCGCACAATTTGGCCATCCGGGCGGCTGACCAGTGCGTAACCCCTTGCCAGTACCGATTGCGGGTTCCATGGCTCAAGCCGGGCGGTCAGCATGGCCAGTTTTTGCCTGCGCTGCTCAATAAGCCGCGGCATGGTTTGTAAAAGCTGGCGGGATAAACGCTGCAGTTGTGCTTGCTGTTGCTCTGGTCTGGGTTTGAGATGGCTCAGATTCAGTGAGAGTTGCTTCAGGCGGTAATTGTTTTTTTCCAGTATTCGCACCGGCAGTAAATGTAAACGCTGGCTGAGCGCTTGCAAGTGGCTTTTTTGCTGGCGCAAACGCTCGCCAGGGTGCTGTAAACGACGCGACAAGGTGTCTGTTTCCTGCATTTTTCTTTGCAGCAGCCGCTCGATGGATCTGTGCAGCAGGCCTTGCTGGCTGGCGAGTTTTGCCAGCCATTCGCTGCGGTTGGGGCTGACTAATTCGGCGGCGGCCGTGGGGGTTGCGGCGCGTACGTCAGCAACAAAATCGGCGATGCTGAAGTCTGTTTCATGCCCTACACCACTGACGACTGGAATATCGCAGGCTGCAATGGCCCGGGCAACAATTTCTTCATTAAACGCCCATAAATCTTCCAGGCTGCCTCCGCCGCGGCACACAATCAGCACATCCACTTCTTTTCGCTCATTTGCCTTGCGAATGGCGCTGGCAATTTGCGGCGCAGCGTCCAGCCCCTGCACGGGGCTTGGGTAAAGGATGATGGGCAGGCTGGGCATGCGGCGTTTAAGTGTAGCGATTACGTCTGAAAGCGCTGCCGCTGCGGGTGATGTGACAATACCAATGGCGCGTGGAAATACAGGCAGCGCTTTTTTGCGTGAACTTGCAAATAAGCCTTCGCTTTCGAGCTTTTGTTTGAGTTTTTCGTAGGCAGCAAAAAGTGCGCCAAGGCCCGCTGGCCGGAGGGCTTCGATGGTGAGCTGAAAATCACCCCGTGCTTCATATAACGAAACCAGCGCACGGGCTTCAACCTGCATGCCTTCACGGGGCTGAAAATCAATTAAGGCTGCCCGGTTTCTAAACATCACGCACCTTACTTGAGCATTTGCATCTTTTAAGCTGAAGTAACAATGGCCGGAGTCATAGCGCTTAAAATTTGAAATTTCTCCTGCTACCCACAACAAAGGAAAACCATTTTCCAGCAGCGTTTTGGCGCGGCGGTTGAGTTCTGCGATGGTTAAAATGACGCTATTTGTACTTGACAAATTCATGACAATCTCGATTTGGCTCTGTTTAATCCACAAAATGGCTCAAACTAACGATCTGCGTCAGATAGTGAGAGTTGTAGTAGAGGGTTTTGTTGTAACTTATTGATTTTAAAATATATTAATGAATCATTGTGCAGCAGGTGTAGTCGAGTGCATGGCTGCTATTTATGGTGATTAGGCTTATTTGGGCGTTTTGTGCACAAAGTTATCCACAGTGTATTGACAAATAAAAAACCATTTCAGATCACGGGCTTAGCTATTGTTTTTGTTTGTTTGCAGTCTGCTGTTAAAATGCTGCGCTTATTGTTTTAGCCGCCAGGCTTTAACGACCGTTTTGTAAGCTTATATAAGGTCTATCTGGTAGATTTGGGCCTTTTTTTATCTGTCAATCGAAGTTGCTCATTTTGATGCCGGCTAAGGAAAATGTTTGCACTTGAGTGCGGCGCTTCCCCCGGCCCGTGATTACCGTTAAAGTGACGCGCTTCTAATCGCTTCTCAGGATTAAACTATTATGCTTGCTATTATTGAAGCGGCCGGCTGGCCGATCTGGCTGATTATTGCCGCTTCTATTGCTACCGTCACCATCATCATCGAGCGCATGTTAACACTGCGCCAAAGCCAGATTTTACCAAAAGGCTTGCTTGCGAGTGTTGTGCAAGAATATCGCAGCCGTGGTGTGAGTGCAGAAATGCTGGCCAAGCTCTCAAGCTCCAGCCCATTAGGACGGGTGTTGTCTGCCGGCCTTAAGAATGTACGCAGTTCGCGTGAAATTATGAAAGAGTCCATTGAAGAAGTGGGCAGCTCGGTTTCACATGAACTTGAGCGTTATTTGCCTATGCTGGGCACTTTGGCTGCTGTAACGCCCTTGCTGGGACTCTTTGGTACGGTTATCGGTATGATCGAAATCTTTGGCTCGCAAGCGCCTGCGGGGGCCGCTAATCCTGCTGCCCTGGCTCATGGTATTTCCGTTGCACTTTACAATACCGCCTTCGGGATTATGGTGGCTGTGCCTGCATTGATTTTCTACCGCTTCTTTCGCACTAAGGTTGACAGCTACCTGGTTGAAATGGAACAGCAGGCTGTGAAGCTGGTTGAAATTGTGCACGGCGATCGCAATTAAGGGCACATCATGAATTTTCGTAAAGGCCGTAATCGCGAAGAACCAGAAATTAACTTTGTGCCGTTAATCGACGTGCTGTTGGTTATTTTGATCTTCCTGATGGCAACCACGACGTATTCCAAGTTCGCCGAGCTGAAAATCACTTTACCCACCGCTGATGCTGAAAAAACGGCAGAGAATCAGCCCAAAACGATTAATGTGGCGATTTCAGCAAATGGCCAGTATAGCGTGAACGGCAATGCGGCAACATTCAGTACGGCCGATGATTTTGCTATGCTCTTGCGCCGGGCCGCAGGTGAAACGCAGGACCCCATGATTATCATTAATGCAGATGCGCAAAGTGCGCATCAGAGTGTGGTGAATGTTATGGAAGCTGCGCGATTGGCGGGCTATGGCAAGCTGACGTTTGCTACTCAGACGAATGCCAAATAAGGATCGCGTTTTTAAGCAGGGGTGCTTATGTTAATTGACCGGATTTGGTATACATCCCGGCACCCCTTGTCTTATTTGCTCCGGCCATTGGCCTGGATTTTTGCTGGCTTGGGCACGCTTAGGCGTGCTTTGTTTCGTGTGGGATTTAAGCAGAGCATCCGCTTGCCTGTGCCCGTGATTGTCGTTGGCAACATTACGGCTGGTGGCACGGGTAAAACACCGCTGACGCTTTATCTGGCCAGGCAATTGCAATCGCTTGGTTATCGCCCTGGAATCGTGTCGCGCGGCTATGGTGGCAAAGCGCAGCAGCCGCTTTGTGTGTCGGGCGGCAGTGATCCGCTTATTTGCGGGGACGAGCCCATTCTGCTGGCTAGGTCAGGTGTGCCTGTATACGTATTCAGTGATCGTGCAGCAGCAGGCCAGGCTTTGCTGTCGGCTTGTCCTGATGTGGATGTTTTACTGTGTGATGATGGCTTGCAGCATTATCGCCTGCAGCGCGATATTGAGCTTTGCGTGGTCGATGGTGAGCGCGGTTTTGGTAATGGCGCTTTAATCCCGGCAGGACCTTTGCGCGAGCCTGTTTCCAGGCTGAAAAAGCTTGATGCGGTGATTGTAAATGGCCGGAATGATTCGATCAGCCATCCCTGTTTATTTCAAATGTCTTTGCAGCCTGGCGTGCTTTATTCGCCAGTGTATGCCCCGCGGCATGCATGGCAAGGTTTGCGGGTGGCTGCTGTCTGTGGTATTGGTAATCCCGCACGGTTTTTTAATACGCTGAAGACCTTGGGCCTGGTTTTTAGCGAGCATGCTTTTGCCGACCACCATGCGTTTGTTGCTGCAGATTTGCCGGATGCAGACATTATTGTGGTGACTGAAAAAGATGCGGTAAAGCTGGCTGTGCTGGCTGATGTTAGAATATGGGTCTTGCCCGTGATTGCGGAGCTGACGCCAGATTTGGCTGGCTGGCTTGGCACTGAAATAGCGCGGCTTAAGCATCAGATGATGAATATTAATGAGTGAGAAAATAATGGACGCAAAATTACTGGAAATTCTTGTTTGCCCGGTTTGCAAAGGCCCGCTGGCTTATGAGAAAAGCGCTCAGGAACTGATCTGTAAAGCCGATCGCCTCGCTTATGCCATTAAAGATGGCATTCCTGTGATGTTGCAGGCTGAAGCGCGTGAGCTGGAAGCCACGGAAGAAGTTCGGTGAGTTTTGTAGCCCTTATTCCTGCGCGGCTTAAATCCACACGCCTGCCAGATAAGCCTCTGGCTGATATTGGTGGTAAGCCTATGATTGTGCGGGTGATTGAGCAGGCGCTTAAATCCTCTGCCCGCCTGGTTTGCGTAGCCACAGATGATGAGCAGATCAAGGCAGCTGTAGAAGCTGCTGGCTATACCGCCATTTTAACGCGCAGCGATCACCCCAGCGGAACGGATCGCCTTGCTGAGGCGATTGAGCATCTGGGCTTGCCGGATGATGCGGTCGTTGTGAATGTGCAGGGCGATGAACCTCTGATCGATCCATTACTGATCGACGCGGTTGCGGCTAAATTAATTGCAGATCGCAGCCTGGCTATGTCTACAGCCTGCCATGCAATAAGCAACAGCGCCGATTTTTTAAATTCAAATGTTGTGAAAGTTGTGTTGGATGCAAAACAGCGTGCGATGTATTTCAGCCGTGCCGCTATCCCCTGGCCGCGTGATGCATTTATGCATGATCAGGCTGTTTTGCCTGCTGAACTTACACCTTTACGCCATATTGGTATTTATGGCTATCGGGCAGAATTTTTACGTACTTACCAAAAACTGTCGCCATCTTGCATCGAATCTATCGAAGCGCTGGAACAACTGCGTGTGCTGTGGCATGGTTATAGCATTGGTGTGCACATTTCGGCTGATGCCCCGCTTGCGGGTGTCGATACTCCCGAAGATCTGGCGCGTGTACGTGATGCTTTTGCCCGTTTATCTAAAATCTAAAAAACATTAACCACTAGGGAAAAATAATGAGATTAATTCTTCTGGGTGCACCAGGCGCCGGTAAGGGCACGCAAGCAACTTACATCAAAGAAAAATACAATATTCCGCAAATCTCGACTGGTGATATGCTGCGCGCCGCTGTAAAAGCAGGTACGCCACTGGGTTTGGAAGCTAAATCCATTATGGATGCGGGTGGTTTGGTGCGTGATGACATCATTATTGGACTGGTGAAAGAGCGCATCACTGATGCAGATTGTGCCAATGGCTTTTTGTTTGATGGTTTTCCGCGCACAGTCCCGCAAGCTGACGCAATGAAAGAAGCCGGTGTTGTTATTGATTACGTGGTTGAAATTGATGTGCCTGATGAAGCGATTGTTGATCGTATGGCCGGCCGTCGTGTACACGTGGCATCCGGGCGTACTTATCATGTGAAATTTAACCCGCCTAAGGTTGAAGGTGTGGATGATTTAACGGGCGAGGCTTTGATTCAGCGTGCTGATGATGAAGAAGAAACCGTTAAAAAGCGCTTGTCGGTTTACCATGAACAAACTGAAGTGCTGGTAGGTTACTACGGTGAAATGGCGGCCAGTGGTGATGCAACTGCACCTAAATATGTAAAAGTAAATGGCGTGGGTGAGGTTGAAGCCATTCGTGACCAGCTTTTCGCTGCACTGGGTGCTTAATCCAGCATAATCATGCCGCCTTTTGTGTAAAGGCGGGCAAAAAAAGCCGCGAATTTCGCGGCTTTTTTTACGTCTGAAAAATTACACGCCTAAATCTTCAACCCACTTCAGTGCCTGTACATGCGAGCGGTTAAGCATATCTGGCGTGAGCTGGAGCTGCTCACACAGAAAAGGAACTTCTGTCATGTTCGGGTCTTCACAGGCCTCGGCGAGTGCCAGAAACGGCCCGTAAATACCGGTTCTGGTCATGAGCGCATCGGTTACATTTTCCGGAAGAATCAGCGTTTCCAGGATTCTTTCCATTGGCATATCAAGCAGCACATCGAGCAGAGAGAATACGCCAACAATAAATAAGTTATCTCTGTCCTGCCCGTCGAGCAAATGTGCGCCAAGTAATTCAACTAAGCGGCCGCGTGTTATCGCGGTTTTAAGTAATGCAGGGGGGGAGCCATTATCTGCGCCTGCTGTGACTAACAGCAGCGTCAGCCAGCGATAAAGCTTTTGATAGCCTAGTATCGTCACAGCATGGCGGAAAGACTGAATTTCACACGAGAGGCCAAAGCCAACCGAATTAATATAACGCAGTAGTTTAAAGGACAAAGCAACATCGCGTTTAAGCGCGTTTTCAATGTCTTTTAATTCTGCATTATTGCGCAGCATATTTAATAAATTAAGGATATTGGCATAACTTGGGTTGATGACTTTGGCGGCAAGTGTTTCAGGATGAGCAAAGTAATAGCCCTGGAAGCATTCAAAGCCTAATTCCATACATTGCTTGAATTCATCTTTTGTTTCTACTTTTTCAGCAACCTGCAGTGCTTTTGAGCAGCGCAACTCTTTAGAAAGAGCAGGTACTTGCGACATGCCTAAAAGCTGAATATCCAGTTTGATGTAGTCGGCAAATTCTAAAAACGGTGCAGTTTGAGGGGTAAGTACAAAATCATCCAGCGCAATTGAAAAACCAAGCTCTTTAAGGTTTTGTAAACGGGCGAGCAATTGCGGAGTAGCTTCGGTTGTTTCAACAACTTCTAAAATCACGCGTTCAGGATGAAGTAATTCAAGGAAATTACTTTCAAGCATTGATTCAGCAACGTTAATAAAAGCAAGCTTATTACCAACCAGCCAATCCGTACCCATATTACTGAGTGTGTTGACCAGAACATTGGTGCCAGCCTGCATATCGCTGGAGAAGTTAGCGGTAACCGCTTCTTGATTAAGCCGAAACAGCAGCTCATAGCCAATAATTTCTTGCTGGCGGTTGAGGATGGGTTGCCTGCCGATAAATGCGTGGTCTTGCGTCATATTTTTGAAACACCCTGTGCGCGATGCCGGGCTGGCATTCGCATCGGAAAATAATATCAGTTTGCACCCGGGATATGAGCATACCCCGGGTATTTACTTAAAGATTAAAGCGTTTTTTCAAGGAAGCGTGAGGTGCGAATAGCCGAGTTATCTGCATCTGCAGCACCTAATAAGTCTTCCATATCAAGAACCAGTACAACCGAGCCATCGCCGGACAGTGTTGCCCCTGCAACGCCTTTAGGGCGGATGTTTTGCAGTGGCTTGATCACCACATCATCCCGGCCGATAAAGCTGTCTACGGCCAGAATAAACGAGTGTTCTGCTGATTGCATCAGTACCCCAAACTGAGGAAGCTGCACTTCTTCCCAGCCGAGCAGGCTGGCTAAAGAGCGTACAGAGAGAATTTCGTCGCGGACAACAATCGTGGCCCGGCCGGATACTTCCTGAATTTGCTCGTGGCGGATAGGAATGATTTCCCGCACCATAGCCAGCGGCACTGCAAACGGCTGGCCACACACACGAACCACAAGCACAGGCAAAATAGCCAGTGTCAGTGGCAAGGAAATCGTGAAGCGCGAGCCTTCGCCAACAATAGACTGGATATCGATACGGCCATTTAAACGCTGGATATTGGTTTTAACAACATCCATCCCTACGCCGCGGCCAGAGACGCTTGAAACCTGGTCTTTGGTTGAAAAACCGGGCATGAAGATCAGTTGCAGGCTTTGTTTATCGTCGAGGCTGTTTGCCGTTTCGATATCAATCAGGCCTTTTTCAACTGCTTTTTTACGGATCACGTCAGGGCGCATTCCGCGTCCGTCATCGGTGATGGAGATCAGAATATGGTCGCCCACCTGGGTGGCGGATAATTCAACAATGGCTTTTGCCGGTTTTCCGCTGGTTTTGCGATCTTCCATGGTTTCAATACCATGATCGACTGCATTGCGAACCAAGTGGACCAGAGGATCATTCAGATCCTCCAGCATGGTTTTATCCAGCTCTGTTTCTTCACCAGAAATAACCAGTTCAACATCTTTGCCAAGCTGACGAGCAAGGTCACGAGCCAAACGCGGGTATTTCTGGAAAAGACGTCCGATCGGCTGCATGCGGGTTTTCATAACCGCATTTTGCAGATCACCTACAAGCAGATCCAGCTGGCTGATGGCCTCATCCATTGCTTTGAGGGTATTGCTGTCCATCTTGCCAGCCATAATATCGGTGCGTAATGTGGTGAGGCGGTTTTTGGTGAGACCAATTTCGCCTGACAAATTAAGCACCTGATCCAGACGGACAGTGTCAATCCGGATGGTGGCTTCCTGCGGTGCCGCCGCAGTTTGTTGTTGCTGCTGTTGCTGTTGTTGTTGGGGAGGAGCTGCCACAGCTGTTTTGGCAACAGGGGCGGGTTTTAAGCTATTCATTGGGTCAGAAACAACTTGTTCCATGGCTGCAGGCTCATGCTGTATGACATTAACAGGTGCAGTAATTGCTGCACCCGGGGCTTCGTTTTTACCAAGTAAGGCATTATAAAGAGCATCCCAATCCGGCCCCTCACTTGCCAGGTGAACTGCCGGCGCAGCAGGAGCCGGGGCCGCAACAGCCACAGCTACTGTTTCAAGCGGGCGGCCTTCAAGTACGGCATCCAGTGCGGCAATGAGCTCTTCAGGTGCATTATTGGGCAGCGCACCTTTGGCAAGGGCACCAAACATATCACGCACCACGCCGGTAGCAGCCATGATGGTGTCCATGATTTCCGGGGTAAGTATAAGCTCCAGCGTGCGAAGCTTATCAAACAGGTTTTCAGTACGATGACAAAGCCTGACCATTGCATCGACATTCAGAAAACCTGCTCCGCCTTTAATGGTGTGGAACCCTCTGAAAATATCATTCAGCAGGTTTTTATCATTTGGTCGTTTTTCAAGCTCTACAAGCTTGTTGTCGACTTCAGACAGGAGCTCAGACGCTTCTGTTAAAAAATCTTGCAGCAGATCTTCCATGCCGCCAAAGTCAGTGCTCATCTTCGCTCCCCCAAAGGTTGCGTACATTCATTTTAAAGGTGCTTAGAAACCCAGACTTTCTAATAAGTCATCAACCTGGCCCTGATTAGTCACAATATCTGTGCGGCCTTCAGGATTGATTACTGGTCCATTCAGGAGCGATGCCTCTTCGTCCGGCCTGAGCCCTTCGACCTTTGCGCCGCCCTGTGGAGAGAACATCAGCAGGAAGTCCATCAGATGAGCTTCCATTTGCTTGGACATATCCAGTACTTTTTTAATCACTTGCCCGGTCAGATCCTGGAAGTCTTGTGCCATCATGATTTCCAGCATTTTGCTGCTGACCTGATCAGAGCCTGTGACCGTTTCATTTAAGTGAGTGCGGGTTTTTTCAACCAGTGCTTTAAACTCATCAACAGAAAGCTGATTTGCTAAAAGCTTATCCCACTGACCGCTTAATGCTTTGGCATCGTCACTGATTTTGTCCTGAATAGGCTTTGCAGCATCCAGAGCATTGAGTGTGCGATCAGCCGCCTGCTCGGTTAGCGTTGCGATATAGGAAAGGCGGTCACGGGCGTCGGGAATATCATTCGCCGCTTTTTCCAGTGATTTATCCAAACCTAATTCTTTGAGCGTATCGTGCAATTTTCGAGTTAAATGCCCAATGTGTGAAAACATGGCACGGGCAGGATCATTGAGTTCTTCGGCAGTAAGCGTTGGCACAGTACTTGCGGCGACAGGGGCGGTAACAGCAACCGGCGCAGGCTCTGTGGGTTCACTATCCTGATTGGAATGAACGATACTATCGAAAAGTGCTTCCAGGTCAGCGGAATCTCCGCTATTTAGTGCATGATCGTTCACAGTCGCCTCCGGTGCGTCTGTCAGGTTCTTGTTCTACTTGCTCATGTTGGCGAAAACTTTCTTCAGTTTTTCATCCAATGTAGCCGCTGTGAATGGTTTTACGATGTATCCGTTGGCGCCTGCCGTAGCCGCTTCAATGATGTTTTCTTTTTTCGCTTCTGCGGTCACCATCATCACAGGCAAGTGTTTGAGCTGTGCGTCTGCACGAATAGCGCGCAAAAGCTCAATGCCTGTCATATTCGGCATATTCCAGTCTGTAACCACAAATTCAAAAGAACCATTCTTTAGCTTATGCAATGCAACTTGACCGTCTTCGGCTTCGTCTACATTTGAAAAGCCCAGCTCTTTCAAAAGGTTACGCACAATACGGCGCATTGTGGAGAAATCATCCACCACTAAAATACGCAGGTTACTATCTGCCATGTGTTACTCCATGTCGTTTACATAAGGTGTGTAAACGGCTTGTTTTTATTAATCTGAAACTAACCAACCAGTAAGGGGGTGATGGTGTCGGCTAGAATGACCGGGTCGAATTTTGCCACATATGCATCTACACCAACACTGCTACCCATTGCTCTGTTTGCATTTGAAGATAATGATGAATGCATAACAATAGGGATGCCCTGGAATCGGTTATCGGATTTAATGTGCTTAGTCAGAACATATCCGTCCATTTCCGGCATTTCAGCATCGACTAAAATCATTTTTAATTTTTCACGAAGACGCTCGCCGTCATGTGTGGCGCGATTCGCCAAATTTTGTAATTTATCCCAAGCTTCCCGACCATTATTTGCCTGATGATATTTCACGCCAATTTTATCGAGTACGCTGATGATTTCCTTGCGGGCCACCATAGAGTCATCCACAAAAAACATGAATGTTTCAGGGTTAATGGAGGCGCGTTGCAGATCAGGGATAATTGGCTCGCCAATAACACTGGCTAATATTTGCTCTACATCTAAGATTGAAACAAGTTTGCCATCGGGTAATTCAGTTAAAGCGGTAATCAGCTGCTGATTGCCAGCTAACATGGTTTCCGGTGCACGCACTTTATCCCAGTCCACACGGATAATTCTATCCACTTCGTGAACCAGGAAAGCTTGCGTGTGTTTGGAAAACTCGGTCACAATCATTGTGCTTGTGGCATCAGCCGCAGGCGTTTCTTGTGTCGCTACAAATTTTGCCAGTGCAATGACCGGGATAATATTACCACGCAAAGAAAGCACACCTTCAACGCCTAAAGGCATATTGGGTGTTTTGGTAATTTTTGGCGTTTGCGATACTTCGCGTACTTTAAATACATTAATGCCAAATATTTCGCGTGTGCCCAAAGTAAACAGCAGGATTTCCATTTTATTGGAGCCCGCCAGTTTCGTTCTGGCATCGATGCTTTCAAGCAAGTTTGTTTGATTACTGGACATGAAGGGCCTCCCTTATATTGCGTTTTAATCTGCTCATTCACTGAGAAGGAAGTTGGCGATGGCTTCAGATAAGCGATGGGGCTCAAATTTTGCTACATAGCCATCTACACCCACGGATTGCCCAAGTTTTTGGTTTGAAGCGCCGGATAATGAGGAGTGCATCAGCACTGGAATACCGGCAAATCGCGGATCGCTCTTAATGAGTTTTGTGAGCATATAGCCATCCATTTCTGGCATTTCCACATCGGTAAGAACCAGCTGCACCATATCTTTTACAACTTTACCCTGCAGATCAGCAGATTGCGCAATACGCTGCAATTCATCCCATGCACGTTTTCCATTGATAGTTGATATGTGCTTGATTTTCATTGCATCAAGCGTCATTTCAATCTGCCGCCGTGCAACAACGGAATCATCGGCAAGGAAAACTGTTTTTGTGGTTAAACTTTTATCCTGAATAATCGTGTCAGGATCAATTCTGTCTGATCCGGGAATCGATTCAGCAAGTACCTTTTCAACATCCATCATCATCACAAGCTTGTTGTTTTCAAGCTCGGTTACAGCGACAACTAAGCCTCCCATTTGCGACATCAGCATATCAGGCGGCACACGCATCTGAGACCAGTCAAGCCGCAAAATGGTATCTACTGCTTCAACCAGAAAGCCTTGTGTATGACCGTTGTATTCTGAAACGATCATAATTTCAGGCCGCGTTGAGGTCGATATACCCGCATATCGTGCAAGATCAATAACGGGAACTAAGGTGCCCCGTAAGCTGACCATGCCCTCAATGGAAGGAGGCATATCAGGCGCCTTCGTGATTTCAGGCGTTCGCATGACTTCCCGAACTTTGAAGACATTAATGGCGAAATTTTCCCTCCGGCCGGTTCGCTCATCCTGTCCGAGAGTAAATAAGAGAATTTCCAGCTTGTTGGTACCAGCAAGCTTTGTACGAGCATCAATATTTTTTAATAAGTCAGACACGGAGTGGCTCCAAGCTGCGTTTAAGTATTCTTAACCGACTGTGTGTAGGGGTGGAACATTTAGGAAGCAGCTGTACAAACACAATAAAGAAGCGATTATAGCCGTAAGACAGGAACTAAATAAACTTTCACTAATATTATGACTGAGTTTACGAATTTGTGGGTAGATCATTATTTTGCTCAACTGTCTAGTCACTTTATAATGTAAAAACAAAAAAGCAACAAGAAAGGTGTTATATGCCGAATCCCAAAATGGCTATTGATCCCCGTGAGTTAGAAAGTGCTTTTTCACTTTTTACTGAAGCATCAAATCAGCTTAGTCTCGCGTACGCAGATTTGCAGCAGCAAGTTGTTTCTCTTACCGGTCAATTGGAAATTGCCAATGGCAATTTACGAAGGGAGCTGGATGAGAAGGCGGCATTATCAAGGCGTTTATCTGTATTACTGGAGCGATTGCCAGGAGGCGTGGTTGAATTAAATGAGCAGGGGGTTGTGGTTGAATTGAATCCTGCAGCACGTTCAATGATGCAGAATCTGTCACTTGGCTGCGTGTGGCAGGAATATATTGGCGGCTTTTTACAGCCCACAAATGTACCTGACCTGTGGCTGTCTCAATCCTCAAAAGGGGAGCGAAGACTCAGTATTGTTGTGAATAATATGCCAGGTGAATTTGGGAAAATCATGCTGGTGCATGATATTAGTGATACTTGGGAATTACAGCGGGCATTAACGCAACACAAACGCCTGGCAGCGATGGGGGAAATGGCCGCGGGGCTGGCGCATCAATTACGTACCCCTTTGGCGACAGCCCTCTTGTATTCAACACACCTAGCCAAACCTGCATTAAGTGACAGCGACCGGCATAAATTCGGGCAAAAAAATTTAGCCCGCTTAAGACATCTGGAAGTACTGATTCAAAATATGCTGAGCTTTGTGCGCGGGCATGAGGTGCCTGCGGAGCCAGTTATCCTCTCGGGTTTACTGAGGGAAGCGCAGCAATTAATGCTGCCGCAGCTGCAGGCACAGGACATGAATTGTGTTTTAGATTTGCCGCTGGAGTACGAACATTTGGTTGTTAATGCCAATCATAAAGAGCTTTTGGGTTGTGTGACCAATTTGATTGATAATGCAAGGCTTGCCTCAAAGCCCGGAGATGTGATCGAACTCTTTTTATCTGCACGGGAAAATATGGCGGAGCTGAGGGTGGAAGATCATGGCTGTGGCATGTCTTCAGAGGTGCAGGAGCGTTTATTTGAGCCCTTTTTTACCACCAGAAAAGAAGGTACAGGGCTGGGACTGGCGATTGTCAGCAATTTGCTGGCTCGCTTAGGCGGAGAGATTGGCGTAAATTCCAACCTTGGAACCGGTAGTTCGTTTACGATACGGTTGCCAGTTTTGTATTGCCCGACTAAGGTATGAAAGCAAGACCACTTATTTAACTTTCTCATATCTTGTTTTTTTGTTGTGATTTTAAACATGTAACTTTCATGGAGTTGAGGTTTGTATGACGCCAACTGTGCAGATTGAAGGGGATGTGGGCCGTGTAGTCCTCTCCGGACAGTTCGATTTCAGCGCCCACCGCGAGTTTCGCCAGGTATGTGAAACGCTGATTAGTAACCCAGGCATTAAAGAAGTCCTCGTTGACTTTCAAAACGTAAATTATCTGGACAGCTCCGCGCTTGGTATGTTGTTGTTACTTAAAGAAAAAATTGGTGCTGCCAGTAAGAGTTTAGCCTTGGTGAACTGTAGGGATTCGGTCAAACAGGTATTGGATATTGCCTGCTTTGGTAAGATTTTTATCATACGTTGAAGCGTGCAATGAAAATTCTGGTCGTTGACGATACTGAATCCGTACTCCTGCTCATCTCTCGTTTTGTAGAGGCGTTAGGGCACAAGGCTATTCAGGCTCGCAACGGGCTGGAGGCACTGGAAACCTGGCGGCGGGAAAGGCCTGATCTGGTGCTGATGGACATGATGATGCCTGTCATGTCGGGTTTGGAGGCGGCTGTAGCGATAAAGCATGAGGCACATGAAACGTGGGTGCCGATTGTTTTTGTTACAGGAGTCGGGGAAGAAAACAAGCTTGCTGAGGCGATTGAGCAGGGGGCGGATGATTACATCAATAAACCTGTTAATTTTCGTGTGCTTGAAGCCAAGTTAAAAGCATTTAGCCGTACCTTAGAATTAAATCGAAAAGTCAGAGAGCAATCTCTTAAATTGGCAGATTACTATGATCGTGCAGAAGAAGAAAAACGCGTGGTCAGCCATTTAATGGAGCAAATGGTCAATGCCGAATTGCTTTATGATCCCCAGTTTGAATACTATCTGTCCCCTGCGGAAAGTCTGTCAGGCGATTTAATCGCTGCGGCCAGAACGCCTGGTCAGGCTTTATATCTGATGCTGGCAGATGGTATTGGTCACGGGCTGACCGCCGCACTGAATGTATTGCCCCTCACTCAGCCTTTTTATACGATGACCGAAAAAGGCTATACCATCTCCGATATTTTAATTGAAATGAATAATAAAGTGAGACAAGTTCTGCCCATAGGGCGATTTGTTGCACTGGTTCTTATTTCAATTGACGAATCAGCAGGCTGTATTGAGGTGTGGAACGGAGGGATGCCCTCGGTTCACGTGATATCCCCTCTGGGCGAAATAAAACACACCTGGAAATCATCGCATTTACCCCTTGGTATTGTGCCTACAAACTCGATGGACGTGATGACGGATCGTTATTATTTTAACGAGCCTGCATGCCTTGCCGCTTATTCAGACGGCCTGATTGAGGCAAGGCACTCCAGCAAAGGCGATTATGGTTTAGAGCGGCTGCTGCAGGTCCTGGCTGAAGCACCCGCCGATCAGCGGCTGCAGCATGCAAAAAATGATTTAGCCCGCTTTCTGGATGGAGAGGCTCATCATGATGATATTTCTCTGGTGCTTGCCTATTTTGGTGACAGGCCAATTGCAAGGTCTAAAGAGCGCATCACTGCGGTTGTGGAAGAAGTGAATATTTCGACACTGGCTGCATTAGGAGAAAGTGCCTGGAGATACAGTGTTGCACTGGGGGTGGATGAAATCCGGCATATCAATACCGTGCCCTTTATGATGAATTTTATTGGCGGCGTAAGATCACTGGCATACAGCCAGTCTGATGTTTTTCTGATACTGACCGAGCTGTTTGTCAACGCACTTGATCATGGCGTTTTGGGCCTTAATTCGGCAATGAAACGTGGTGCAGACGGAATGGAGCAGTATTTATGCGAACGGGCCAATCGTTTGGAAATGCTGACTGAAGGCCGGATAGAAATTGATTTAACCGGATTACATCATGATGGCAAAGATGTTTTAAGAATACGGGTTAAAGACAGTGGCCCTGGTTTTGACTGGTCGCAGCTTTGTTCAGGTGATGTAGAATTAAGTCACCATTTGGCTTTTGGCCGTGGAATTGCATTGGTGCGCTCGCTCTGTGCTTCAGCCCAATATCATGGCACGGGCAATGAAGTTGTTGCTTACTATATTCCTCGTACAGAAACCGTATAAATTGCCATCTATCTTTTTTTAGCTCCCTTTATTTCCTCGTTTACAAATTGAAGTCATCTTTCGGCCACAAATAATGTGGTTTTTTGTTTTATTGATCCGATCTCCTGCCTGTCCCCTCCGCTTATATTCCTTCTATACCTGCTTCATTAATCGGTCCTGTATGGTTTTGGTTTCAATTCCTGCAGGATAAGCTATCTTTATTAAATGCAGAAGGAGGCATTTTGTTATTGATAGCCGGTATTAAATCTGAGGTTTTTTATGCCTAAAAAGTCCCTTCATCTATTGATTCTCTTCGCCGTTTTTGTAAGCGTAGTGGTGATAATGATTGTATGGAGTAATACATCTCCATGGTTATTTACTGCCTGCGGTTTAATTGCAGCCTGGGGGCCGTTACTTATTTTGAAATTTACAGAACATACTCCTGCAATAGTGAAAGAAGCGGCACAGTATCAAGACCTTCATCATATGGGGGGCTCCTTACAAAAACAATCTGATATGTGTCTTTTTTCCGCATCGCAATTGCAGCTGGCAGATGATGAGATGAAGCGGGCAGTAGAGATTTTTGCCGATGCAATTCCTGCGTTACTAAATGGTTTTGTTGAAATTGCGGATCAATCACGCTTACAAAAAGAAATGGCAGAGTCACTTTTTAAACATACAGCAGGTGAGGGAAGTGGCAGTTTTGAAGCTTTTGTAACAGAAACATCTGAAATTTTGACGGTTTTTGTAGAAAGTATTATTTCCAATTCTTACACCGCGATGGGGTTGGTGGATCAAATGGAAAAGGTAGGAAAAGTGGTGGAGGAGGTGCTGGGGGTTTTAAATGAAATTGAATCAATTGCTAAGCAGACTAATTTATTAGCTTTAAATGCCGCGATTGAGGCGGCCAGGGCTGGTGAGGCTGGCAGGGGCTTTGCAGTGGTCGCTGATGAGGTGAGGGCGCTTTCAATGCGCACCAATCACTTTAGTCGGCAGATTCGCGGTAATGTCCGGCAAATTCATGAATCAGTATCTATAGCAGAGGAGGCAATTATGAAATTGGCTTCTCAGGATATGAGTAAATCAATGCAGTCAAAGGTGCAAGTAGAGAAAACAATGGCTGGCATTGGGGATATGAATAAAAACGTTGAGACGGTTGTGAATGAATTAGCCCAAATTGCGAATCAGGTGGAGCATGGGGTTTCTAATGCGGTCCGGGGCTTACAGTTTCAGGATTTGGTCAATCAGCTTTTATTACATGCGAAAGGCCGCGTTGCCGCTCAGTCTGAAATACAGGAAGCACTGGCATTAATTTATGGCTATATTGCAAATCAGAAAAACCCGGTTAAGGCTTGGAAAGAAAAAATAGCAGAATTACAAGCACTTGGCGAGCGCTCCATATTGCTGGCTGATGCATTGCATAAAAATCCAGTCGCCCAGGAAAGTATGAGTAGTGGCGATATCGATTTATTTTGATGATTTCATTGTAATACCCTGCTGAGGTCTTTTTTGCATAGATTCCTTTAATAGAAATGTAAAGGTTGAATGCTTGATTTTTTAAACACGTGTATAGCGATTAATACATAGTTGGAGGGAATATGGCTAAAAAGATTCTGACCGTTGATGATTCTGCATCGATTCGGCAAATGGTGGTGTTTACCCTGAAAAGTGCAGGTTACGATGTGGTTGAGGCCAGTGATGGAAATTTAGGCGTTCAGCAGGCAAAAAAAATGCAGGTTGATTTAATTCTGACCGATCAGAATATGCCCGGCATGGATGGCCTGACCCTGATAAAAACGCTGCGTGCTACGCCACAATATAAAACTATTCCCATGCTTATGCTCACGACCGAATCGAGCGACGCCATGAAAATGCAGGGCAAAACGGCAGGTGCAACAGGTTGGTTGGTAAAACCATTTGACCCTCAGAAATTACTCGAAGTGGTACGCAAAGTGATTGGTTAGTTGTAAAACCCAGCTTGCCACTGAAGGAGGGGGTATGGCGATCGATATGAGCCAGTTTATTGCAGTTTTCTTTGATGAAGCTGCAGAGCATCTTGCAACAATGGAATCCATTTTGCTTAAGCTCAGCCTAGATGAGCCGGATAGTGAAGATTTAAATGCCATTTTTCGTGCGGCTCATTCGATTAAAGGCGGAGCAGCTACCTTCGGTTTTACCGATTTAGCGGGCGTCACTCATATTCTTGAAAACCTGCTGGATAGAATTCGTAAAAATGAGCTCGATCTTCGGGCGGATATGATCGATGTGTTTTTGCGCAGCGGCGACGTACTGCAAAATATTCTGGCCGCTCACCGCGATGGGGGTGTTGCAGATTTAGAGGCAGCCAAAGAGATTACCTGCTTACTTGAAAAGTTTGCGAATGAATCGGGGGGGGATGAGGCGCAAGCAGTTAATGCCGCACCAGATAGTCATAATGGCTTGCAAATTATTATTTCTGCTGGCGGGCAGTTTGATCATTCTTCTGTCATGCATGCTTTGCAGGGGTACGGGGAAGTACGCTCCTGTATTGAAGGCGGGGCTGAAAGCGATTGGATCTATCAGATTGTGACTCAGGCTTCGTCACAAGAAATTATCGCTACTCTGGCTTTTGCAGTAGAGCACTCACGTATTCAAATTATTCAGCCAGAAATTTCTGCATCCTCTGCCAAGCCGAGCGATGGTGATGGCTATGGTTTTTTCACCGATGATGAGCCGGTTAAACCTGCCGGATTAGAAGACGGTGATGGTTATGGCTTTTTTAGCGATGATAAGCCCGCAGCTGGCAGCCAGGATGGTGAGGGCTACGGTTTCTTTACGGATATTGCTCCTCCGCCAGCCCCTGCTGAAACGGTGACGGATGGTGCAGGTTATGGCTTTTTTGAGCCCCGCCCAAAGGTGCTTGCCCCTGCAGGTGTTGCTGTGGAAGTGGTTAAAGTTGCAGAGGTGAAAACAGAAGAGGCAGAGCCTCAGACGGCTAAGTCTAAAGCTTCTTCAGGTGCTGCGGCCAAGCCCGCTGCTGCTGCAGATACTTCGATTCGTGTTAGCGTAGAAAAAGTAGATCAATTGCTTAATTTAGTGGGTGAGTTAGTCATCACCCAATCGATGCTGGTACAAACTGCTCTGAATCTGGATCCGGTACTGCATGAAAATATGCTTTCAGGTGTCGGGCAGTTAGAGCGCAATACCCGTGAGCTGCAAGAATCGGTCATGTCGATTCGCATGATGCCTATTTCCTTTGTATTCAGCCGCTTCCCTCGCCTCGTCAGAGATTTAGCAGGCAAATTAAATAAAAAAATTGAATTAAAACTCATTGGCGAAAGCACAGAATTAGATAAAGGGTTTATTGAAAAACTATCAGATCCTTTAACTCACCTGGTGAGAAACAGCTTAGATCATGGAATTGAATTACCAGAGGATCGTATCGCTAAAGGTAAATCCCCAACTGGAACGCTGACATTAAGAGCGTTTCATCAGGGGGGGAATATTGTGATTGAGGTGGCTGATGATGGCGCAGGATTAAATCGCGAGCGTATTTTAGCCAAAGCGCGTGAGCGCGATATTCCGGTTAGCGATGCCATGACCGATAGTGAAGTATGGCTGCTGATCTTTGAGGCGGGCTTTTCTACTGCGGCGCAGGTGACTGATGTATCCGGCCGGGGTGTGGGAATGGATGTGGTGCGGCGGAATATTCAATCCATGGGCGGGCGGATTGAAATCAGCTCTATGTACGGAATTGGCTCAACTATGAGTATTCGATTGCCGCTGACTTTAGCTATTTTAGATGGAATGTCTATTTCTGTTGGCGAAGAGATTTATTTAATTCCACTCGCTTTTATTATTGAATCCTTGCAGCCCCGGCCCGATGAAGTAAAAACAATGGCAGGCAAAGGCAGGGTGATTAATGTACGTGGCGAATATCTGCCTTTAATCGCACTGCATGAAATATTTAATGTGCCGCCTAAAGTGACTCAGTTTCATGAAGGCCTGGTCATTATATTAGAAGCAGAAGGTGAGAAAGTCGCCATGTTTGTTGATGATTTATTAGGCCAGCATCAGGTGGTGGTTAAAAACCTGGAAACAAATTATCGAAAAGTTCCCGGGGTGGCGGGTGCCACCATTATGGGTGATGGCCACGTTGCATTTATTCTGGATGTAGCCCAGCTGGTGCATATTAGTCAGGGGCTTTCGCGGGCTGTTGCTTAAGTGTTTCTGATCGCATTCATTTAATAGAGGACTGAAGATGGATAATGGTTTGGATCACCCGGATGCCGCTCGCGAGATTTTGGTTTTTGCATTAGGCAGCGAAGAGTACGGCATTGATATTTTAAAGGTGCAGGAAATTCGTGGCTATGATGCAGTAACAAGCATCGCAAATGTGCCTGCATTTATTAAGGGCGTTATTAATTTACGTGGCAATATTGTGCCTATTGTTGATTTAAGAATTAAGTTTGGTCTGGGCAATATTATGTATGACCATTTCACCGTAGTCATTATTCTGAATGTGGCTAATCGGACGGTAGGTATTGTAGTAGATGGTGTTTCTGATGTTTTAACTTTGGCGGCTAATCACGTTAAACCGGCTCCGGAATTTGGTGCGGTTCTCGATACTGCCTATATACAGGGATTAGGCACTTTAGAGGAGCGCATGATTATCCTCGTTGATATTGAGAAGCTAATGACCAGCAGCGATATGTCATTGGTGGATCATGTTGCCGTAACCGCTTAATTGATGATTTAAGGAGCGTACTATGTTTAATCTCTTTTCAGATCCGGCCAAAGAAGAAGCAAGCAGAAAGCAGATTCTGAGTTTGCAGGATGAAGTGCAGGAATTAAGAGCCAGAGCCATGAAGGCAGAGCTTGCATTTGATCCGCTTAAAGAAGAAGCTTCTAAAAAGCAAGTTTTAAGCCTGCAGGAGGAGTTGCAGGAATTTAAAGCTAAAATGAATGCAATTGAAAGATCGCAGGCTGTGATTGAATTCGATCTTAATGGGAAAATACTGACAGCAAATGATAATTTTTTAAATTGTCTGGGCTATCGGTTAAGTGAAATAAAAGATCAGCACCATAGTATATTTGTTGATCCTGTTCAAAGACAGTCTTCTGAATACATCGCTTTTTGGGATAAATTGCGGCGCGGAGACTTTGATTCGGGTGTTTATAAACGAATCAGCAAGAGTGGGAAAATGGTATGGATTCAGGCCAGCTATAACCCTGTATTTGATGCAAATGGAAAACCTTATAAAGTTATTAAATTTGCTGCTGATATGACGCAAGCAGTTGAAAGTGCAAATTTAAAATCCGCTTTAGATGTTGCATCTACCAATGTCATGATGGCAGATGAAAGTTATAATATTATTTATACCAATGCCTCTATGGAGGCCATGCTCAGTAAGGCTGAGAGTGATATTCGCAAAGATTTACCTGCTTTTTCTGCTGCTAAAGTATTGGGCAGCAGTATTGATGTGTTTCATAAAAGTCCGGCATTTCAGCGCAATATGCTGACCGGTTTAAGCGCGGTGCATGAAACACAATTGGAATTAGGCGGACGGACTTTCAGGCTTTTGGTAACGCCTGTTTTTTCTGCAAGCAGGGCAAGGATAGGTACGGTAGTGGAATGGCAGGACAGAACTGAGTCGCTGGCTATGGCTAATAAGGCCAGCCTGCTTGCGGCAAGTAATTCACGGATTAAGTCTGCATTAGATAGTGTGGCTTCTAATGTGATGATTGCTGATAACGATAGAAACATTATTTATACGAATAAAGCCGTAATGGATATGTTATCTGTTGCTGAGGCGGATATTCGTAAAGATCTGCCTCAGTTCAGCGCAAGACAGTTGCAGTCTGGTGAGGTAAATGTAGATATATTCCATAAAAACCCGGCACATCAAAAAGATATGCTGGCTAATTTACGTGGCGTATATAAAACACGAATTGTTGTTGGCGGGCGTACATTTGGTTTAATTGCCTCTCCGGTGCTTGATGAAGAAAATAACCGTTTGGGCACAGTGGTGGAATGGCAGGATTTATCGGCTGAATTGCATGCCCAGGCTGTAGAAGAAAAACGTCAGGAAACTGAGCGAAAAATCAGCGCAGATAATAGC
The DNA here is from genome assembly GCF_011601265.1 of Iodobacter violaceini. Classification (GTDB taxonomy): domain Bacteria; phylum Pseudomonadota; class Gammaproteobacteria; order Burkholderiales; family Chitinibacteraceae; genus Iodobacter; species Iodobacter violaceini. The sequence goes on along the minus strand of NZ_JAAOLX010000005.1, from coordinate 82,375 downwards.
CGGATTAAAGCTGCTCTGGATGGTTGTACAACAAATGTAATGATCGCTAATAATGAGCGTGAAATTATTTATATGAATAAGTCGGTCAGCTCTATGCTGAGCGCAGCACAAAATGAATTGCGTAAAGTATTGCCCCAGTTTGATGTCAGTAAATTGATTGGCCAGAATGTGGATGTATTCCATAAAAATCCGGCACATCAGCGCGATATGCTGGCGAATTTACGTGGTACATATACCACTGAAATTGTGGTGGGCGGGCATACATTTAAATTGGTAGCAAATCCGGTTCATGACGAGCAGGGTGTGCGCCAGGGTACGGTTGTGGAGTGGCTTGACCGCACTATAGAAGTAGCGGTTGAGTCAGAAATTGCGGGCATCGTAGAGGCTGCTGCAATACATGGTGATTTCTCTAAACGTGCCTCACTGGAAGGTAAGGAAGGCTTTACCCTCAAACTGTGCGAAGGTATGAATCAGCTGATGTCTTCTAATGAAAAGGGCCTTGCTGATGTGGTGCGGGTATTGGGAGCACTGGCTCGAGGCGATTTGTCTGAAACGATTAATGATGATTACAAAGGCACACTGGGGCAATTAAAAGATGATTGCAATTTAACCGGTGAGCGCTTATCTGAAATCGTTATGCAAATTAAAGATTCGGTTGGCCTGATTAATACCGCATCACAGGAAATTGCTGCAGGTAATAACAATTTGTCCAGCCGTACCGAGCAACAGGCAGCAAGTCTTGAGGAAACGGCCTCCAGCATGGAAGAGCTGACGGGCACGGTGAAACAAAATGCTGAAAACGCCAGACAAGCCAATCAGTTGGCTATTGGCGCGTCAGATATCGCTGTCAAAGGCGGCGGGGTTGTTGAGCAAGTCGTTTCTACGATGTCCGAGATCAATAACAGTGCCAAAAAGATTGTTGATATTATTTCTGTGATTGATGGCATTGCCTTCCAGACCAATATTCTGGCTCTGAACGCTGCAGTTGAAGCGGCAAGGGCGGGCGAGCAGGGCAGGGGCTTTGCGGTGGTGGCCAGCGAGGTACGTAATCTGGCACAGCGCTCTGCCGCAGCCGCTAAGGAAATTAAATCGCTGATTGGCGATTCGGTTGTGAAGGTTGAATCGGGCTCACGTTTGGTGGATGAAGCCGGGCGCACCATGCAAGAGGTGGTGACTGCTGTTCGCCGTGTAACCGATATCATGAGTGAAATTTCCGCTGCCAGTGCAGAGCAAAGCTCGGGGATTGAGCAGGTCAATCAGGCTGTGGTGCAGATGGACGAAAACACTCAGCAAAATGCTGCTCTTGTTGAAGAGGCCGCAGCCGCTGCCGAGAGTCTTGAAGAGCAGGCGGGCAGCCTGGCTGATGCCATCGCTGTGTTTAAAGTGGGGGCGGCTTATCAGCATGCAGGCGTCGCCACGAAACAGCTGGCCGCGCCGCGTAGTAGTGCACCAGTGGCACGCTCTCCTCAGATCAGCCGTACACCTGCACCGCAAAAGTCAGGCAGTACCGGTAAAAAATTGCCAGGACCTACTGCGGATGATGGTGATTGGGAAGAGTTTTAATCTGATTTGGCCTGAGGGCTGCGGGGCTTAAAAACCCGCGAGGGGCACGGTTTGAGGCAGGTTTCACGGGTTTTTGAGGCGAATCGTTTACTGAGAAAATGTGTGAAATCTGGCCTTATCCGGCGGGGCCTCAAGCGGTATTAAGCCCGCAAGTCTTTCGGAGGGCAGATTATGCAGATCTGCCTTTTTTAATTCAGCCATTCAGGCCTTGGTATCGTGCCCTGATACAAGAAAGTACAAATGGCCGGCTGTAAATCCCGTCGCGATAAAATGAGTTTGCCAATATGAGCAATGAGCGAGAGCAAGATTTTATATTTACCGATGCAGATTTTCGCCGGGTTGTGAATATCATTTATGCCCGGGCGGGAATACGCTTAAATGAAAGTAAGCAATCCATGGTATACAGCCGTTTAGCACGGCGTTTAAGAGCGCTGAATTTAGAAAAATTTAGTGATTACCTGAATTTTCTGGAGGCAGAACCAAAGCACGAAGAATGGCAACAATTTACAAATGCTTTGACGACTAATTTAACTTTTTTTTTCAGAGAAAAACATCATTTTGAAATGCTCACTGATCAGCTGCATAAATTACATGGCCCGGTGCGCATTTGGTGCTCTGCATCGAGTACCGGAGAAGAACCGTATTCCTTGGCAATGACAGCAGTGGAGGCTTATGGCAGGCTCAGGCCTGAGGTAGAGATTATTGCATCTGATTTAGATACTCATGTATTGTCTAAAGCGAAAAATGGCATATATTCAATGGATAAATTAGATAAAGTTTCCCCTGAAAGATGCAAAACTTTCTTTCTGAAAGGCAAAGGTGAAAACATCGGGCAGGCCAGGGTCAGAAAAGAATTAAGAGAAATGATCGAATTTAAACAAATTAATTTATTGGCGCATTCATGGCCTTTAACACCTTATTTTGATGCGATTTTTTGCAGAAATGTCATGATTTATTTTGATCAGGCAACCCAGCGGGTCATGCTGGAAAAAATGGGCAGGCTATTAAAACCGAATGGCTTATTGTATGTGGGCCATTCAGAAAACCTGCATCATATGTCCGAGTGGTTTCACTCCTGCGGTAAAACGGTCTATCGGCTTACCGATAAAGCCATTCATGAGTGGGGATTGTCAAAATGAGTAAGGGCTATGAGGAGGTATTGGCACCCACTCTTTACTTTGATAAAAGTTTTGATATTGATGCTGCAAAGCTTTTGCCTGGTGAATATTATGTAACCGGGCGGAATATGCTTCTTGTCACTGTGCTGGGTTCATGTGTGGCCGCGTGTATCCGGGATAGAAAAACAGGTGTGGGTGGCATGAATCACTTTATGCTGCCAGAGGCTGCCGACGAGGCAACGGCAATGGCGGGTCTGGCAACACGCTATGGCACTTATGCAATGGAAATGCTGATTAACCAAATTATGAAAATGGGCGGATCTAAAAGCTCATTAGAAGCAAAGGTTTTTGGCGGCGGCAATGTATTGAGAGGTTTTACTGTATCTAATATTGGGCAGAAAAATGTTGATTTTGTCCGCTCATTTCTGGATCTGGAAAGAATACCCGTTGTGTCGGAAGATTTGCTGGATATATTTCCGCGTAAAGTTTATTTTTTTCCGCAAACAGGACGGGTATTGGTTAAAAAATTAAAAGCCGTACACAACAATACAATTGTTGACCGGGAAAAAGATTACAGCTCAAGATTGCAATATGCTAAGCAGGGTGGAGATGTTGATCTGTTTTAATTGCGGAAATTAAATCATGAAAAAAAAGGTCCGGGTGATTGTCATTGATGATTCCGCTTTAATGAGGAATCTGCTTACAGAAATTATTAATGAAGCACCTGATTTAGAGTGTGTGGCCACAGCACCTGATCCGCTTATTGCAAGAGAAAAAATTCGTGAGCTTAATCCTGATGTCATTACGCTTGATATCGAAATGCCTAAAATGGATGGGCTGGAATTTCTTGAAAGGCTGATGCGGCTTAAACCCACGCCGGTGATTATGATATCCTCTTTAACTGAACAGGGTTCAGAAGCGGCTCTCCGCGCCCTGGAATTGGGGGCGGTTGATATTATTGCCAAGCCAAAATTGGATATTGTGCGTGGGATTCAAGGATATGCCGATGATATTCGGGAAAAAATACGTTGCGCAGCGGGGGCAAAAGTGAAGCCAATGTTCAGCAGCAATGTCATGCCAAATAATTCGGCGGATGTGGTTCTTCCAAAAGTATCCCGGCCGATTTTAAAAACTGAAAAACTGATTATCGTTGGTGCGTCAACGGGGGGGACTGAGGCCCTTAAAGAGTTCTTAATGCCGATGCCGCCTGATGCTCCGGCTATTCTGATTGCCCAGCATATGCCAGAGATGTTTACCAAGTCTTTTGCTAACAGGCTGAATACCCTGTGCAGCATTACGGTTAAAGAAGCCGAGCATGGTGAGCGGGTATTGCCAGGGCATGCCTATATTGCTCCGGGGCATTCCCATCTTTTATTGGGTGTATCCGGGGCGAACTATGTTTGCCACCTGTCGCAGGGGGAAACCGTAAACCGCCATCGCCCTTCTGTTGATGTGTTGTTCAGGTCTGTAGCTAATCTGGCAGGGAAAAACGCAATTGGCGTGATTCTGACGGGCATGGGCAAAGATGGTGCGGCCGGGATGCTGGAGATGAAGCAGGCGGGGGCCTATAACTATGCACAGGATGAAGCTTCGTGTGTGGTGTTTGGTATGCCCAAAGAAGCAATTGCGCTGGGTGGTGTGCATGAAGTGCTGCCACTGAAAGAAATCTCTGGCCGGGTGCTGGCTTTTCTAACCCTGCACGGCGGGCGTAATGTACGAATTTGAAAGTGATATGCCAGATGAATTTAGCAATATTAATTGTTGAAGATGATGATAGTTTAAGAGAAGCGCTGGCTGATACGCTGGAATTGGGTGGCTACTCGGTGCTTGTGGCTGAAGATGGCAGTGATGCGCTGCAGGTTCTGGCAAACCACCGTGTGGGGCTTGTGCTCTCCGATGTGCAAATGCAGCCTATGGATGGCGAAAGGCTGTTGCAGGAAATTAAGCTGCTCTATCCTTATTTGCCTGTAATTCTAATGACCGCCTATGGGGTGATCGAAAAAGCGGTTGCCGCATTACATTCCGGTGCATGTCATTATCTCCCCAAGCCGTTTGAGCCCGATCGCTTATTGCAGGAAGTAGCGAAATACATGCTGCCGGACAGCGATGATGAAGAGGTGATTGCGGAAGATCCGGCCATGCTCAGTCTTTTAGATATGGCAAGGCGCGTCGCGCTTTCTGATGCCTCGGTCATGATTACGGGTGAATCAGGCACAGGTAAAGAAGTACTGGCGCAATTTTTACATCGCAACAGTGGCAGGGCGGCCCGGCCATTTGTGGCTATTAATTGTGCGGCTATTCCTGAACAACTCTTAGAATCAACATTGTTTGGCCATGAAAAAGGCTCGTTTACTGGTGCTGCAAATCAGCACCTGGGTAAATTTGAGCAGGCCAATGGCGGCACATTATTGCTGGATGAGATATCAGAAATGCCTCTGGCTCTGCAGGCCAAATTACTGCGTGTGCTGCAAGAGCGTGAAGTGGAGCGGGTAGGTGGCAATAAGCCGGTGCAAATTGATATTCGCGTGCTGGCCACGTCGAATCGGGATATGAAGCTGGAAGTGGCTGCCGGGCGTTTTCGTGAGGATTTGTTTTATCGTCTGAATGTTTTTCCTTTGCAGCTTCCCAGCCTTCGTGAGCGCAGCGATGATATTTTGCCGCTGGCTAAAGCGATGCTTGCGAGGCATGCGGCAAGGCAAAAACGGCGCGTACCGGTATTGTCGTGTGCGGCAGAGGCCGCATTGCTTGCTAACGGCTGGGAAGGCAATATTCGCGAATTAGATAATGTGATGCAGCGGGCGCTTATTCTGGCTCCGGGCGATGAAATCGCTGTTGAGCATCTTTATTTGCCGCAAACAGCATCTCTTAAGGCGGCAAATATTGCCGGTGAGACGGTTCCGGCCGATGTTTTGCCGCAGAGCGACGTGCCGGCTGTCGTAAGTGATATCAAAGAGCTGGAGAAAAGACATATATTGGAAACACTCAAGTCGCTGGGTGGTGCGCGCAAATCAACCGCAGAAAAGCTGGGCATGAGTGAAAGAACGTTACGTTATAAATTACAGCAGTATCGTGAACAAAACCCGGATTTATCCATTTGAGTTGAAGGTGGCTCAGGAATTGCTTGCAGTAGCTTAGTCGGAGCACCTACAATTTCAAAACAGGGCATTAGTCCGTTGTTGCCGCTGCCATTTTGGCTTTATTAATGCTTATGGCCGGATCAATTGATTAACTGCTTAAAAGGGGATATAAGTCATGAGCGTGCAAGGAATCGATCAGGTTCTTGGCGAATTAAAAGCAATGTCTGCACTCGCAGGAGGGCAGGCCGCAAACCAGACGCAGCCTGTTGCGGGCGCGCCTGACTTTGCGTCAATGCTTAAGTCTTCTTTGGATCAGGTAAACCAGGTACAGCAAGACGCTCAGGCGCAACAGCTTGCGTTTCAGTCCGGTGCACCAGAAGCCAATCTGCAGGATGTAATGGTATCCTTGCAAAAAGCCAGCCTTTCTTTCCAAACGATGGTGCAGGTACGCAATAAGCTTGTCAGTGCTTATCAGGAAGTCATGAGTATGCAGGTCTGATGCCCCGGCTCTGTCCGGAGCCCCAGCTAGCCTGAGTATTTCGTGAAAGCATTGCTGAAATATTTAGACTAGAATTTAGACAGGCTCATCAAAGCCTGCATGGGATTTCGACGTATGGCAGAGGTAAGTGCAGCGGCAGATAATAATCTGATTACAGCAAGAGGCTTCGGTGTAGCGCGTGAGCGTTTCGCTGCGTTATCCTCTGGGCGAAAGATCGGCCTGATGGTTGCTGTGGCTGCTGTAATTGCATTAATTGTGGGCAATATGCTGTGGTCAAAAGAGCCTGCCTATCGCATTTTGTTTACCAATATTCCGGATAAAGATGGCGGTGCCATCGTTCAATCTCTGCAGCAAATGAATGTGCCCTATAAGCTTGATCCGGGCGGCACTATTTCTGTAGCAGCCGATAAGATTTATGACGTCAGATTAAAACTCGCAGCTCAAGGATTACCTAAATCGGGTAATGCAGGCTTTGAATTACTCGATAATCAAAAATTTGGTGTTTCGCAATTTGCCGAGCAGGTTAATTATCAGCGAGCTATTGAAGGTGAATTAGCCCGCTCAATTGAAACGGTTGCATCCGTCAGCAAAGCGCGCGTGCATTTGGCGATGCCCAAACAGACAGTGTTTTTGCGTGATCAGCAAAAGCCAACGGCATCTGTGATGCTGACTCTTCACCCCGGCCGGATTTTAGATGGCGGGCAGGTGGCAGGGATTATTCATTTAGTATCGTCCAGCGTGCCTGAGCTGCCGATTAAAAACGTAACGATTGTGGACCAGGACGGTAATTTATTATCTAAATTGCCAGAAATGAGCCAGAACAATTTAGATCCGCGGCAATTGCTTTATGTGCAGCATGTGGAAAAAGGCTTTGTTGAGCGTGTTGAAACCATTCTTGCTCCGCTGGTGGGTAAGGAAAATGTAAAAGCCGAAGTGACAGCTCAAATTGATTTTGCCGAAGTTGAGCAAACATCAGAATCCTTTAAACCTAATTCGCCCCCGAACAGCTCGGCCATGCGCAGCCAGCAAACGCTCGATTTACAAGGTAAATCCAGTAATGAATCAGCGGGTGGTGTGCCTGGCGCATTATCAAACCAGCCACCAGGCGCTGCTGCTGCACCTATAACGGCACCTGCAGCATCAGGAGCCTCTGAAGCTGCCGTCACAGGCACTGCCAATAGCCGTAAAGAAGCAACAATTAATTATGAAGTAGATAAAACCATTCAGCATGTGAAACAGCAGGTGGGTGGGGTAAAACGGCTGTCTGCAGCGGTGGTGCTGAACTATAAGCCGGGTAAGGATAAATCCGGAAAGATGACTTATCTGCCGTTCAGCCCGCAAGAAATGACTCAGATTAATAATCTGGTACGGGAAGCGATAGGGTACAACAAGGAGCGTGGTGACTCGGTGAATGTGGTGAATGCTGCATTTGCAGATTCTCTGCCTTTGGAAGAAAAGAAAATACAGGACAAAGCGCTGGCGTATATTCAGACCAATGCCACAGATGTGGGTAAATTAGCGCTGATTGCCGTCGTTGTTCTTTATTTATTGTTCTTTGTGCTGCGGCCATTAATGAAAGATATGGCCAAAACGCGCGAAGAAGCGCGTATTCAGGAGCTGGATTTTGGCGAAACACTTGGGCCTGATGGCGAGAAGCTGAAGGCCGACGAGCAGTCGCCTGAAGAAGACGAAAATCAAAACCGTATGGCCGCCTTTGCCGAGCTGTTGCAGCAGGCTAAAGAGCTGGCTAAAGATGATCCGCGTATGGTTGCGACTATCTTGCGTGAATGGATGCTGAATACCGATGATAAAGGCGGCGGCGATCCGAATAAAAAGCCCTAGTGCAAAACAGTAGTAAAGCAGCCGTATTTTGATATTAAGAGCGCCTTGAGGAGCAAACCATGGCTGCCGATTTAAGTGATGAAGGCGTGCGTAAAAGCGCATTGCTCCTGATGACATTAGGCGAAGATGTTGCCGTTGAAGTATTTAAATTTTTAGGTCCTAAGGAAGTACAGAAGCTGGGCTTTGCAGTGGCAGGAATGGAGGCCGTTAAGCGTGAAGAGATTGACGTGGTGCTGGGGGATTTTATTGCCTCCACGCAAAACCGCGCCAACTTGGGCGCTGCGGATGAGTATATTCGCTCTGTGTTAACCAAAGCTCTGGGTACAGATAAAGCCGCAAATTTGCTCGATCGCATTTTGCAGGGTAATGATAATAATGGGATTGAATCTCTTAAATGGATGGATTCGTCTGCTGTTGCTGAGCTGATTAAAAACGAGCACCCGCAAATTATCGCTACAATTCTGGTGCATCTGGAGTCCGATCAGTCTTCTGAAATTCTGAGTTATTTTGTAGAGCGTCAGCGCAATGATGTGTTGCTGCGGATTGCCACGCTGGAAGGCGTGCAGCCTGTTGCGCTCAAAGAATTAAATGATGTGCTGACCCAATTGATGTCTGGCTCCGATAAGCTGAAAAAGAGCGCCATGGGTGGTGTGCAAATGGCGGCCGATATTCTTAACTTTATGGGTGGCGTGGTTGAAGCCTCGGCCATTGCTAGTGTTCGTGATTACGACCCGGAGCTGGCGCAAAAAATTCAGGACAAAATGTTTACCTTCGACAATATTCTGGATATTGACGATCGCGGTATTCAGCTGTTAATGCGTGAAATTCAATCTGATTCCCTCGTGATTTCGCTCAAGGGCACCAGCCAGGCGCTCAAGGAAAAGATTTTCAAAAATATGTCTTCACGGGCTGCGGAAATGTTGCGCGATGATCTGGAAGCGCGCGGGCCGGTTAAGTTGTCAGAAGTTGAAGCAGAGCAAAAAGAAATCCTTAAAATCGTTCGCCGCTTGGCAGATGAAGGCCAGATTGTGCTGGGCGGTAAGGGTGATGAAGGGTTAGTTGAATAATGGTCTTATCAAAAAGCCGCATTGCTCTGGCAGTGCGGTGCTGCATACTCAGAATATCTGCATACCTGTTAAATTTTTGTCGCGTCGATTTTTTAAATGCTTGCCTTGTTTTTCCAGGGTACTGCGCAGTTTCGGGGCGTCCAGATGAGTAATCCGCGCGTGATTCCACGCGAGCAATTAAGCGCATGGGAAAAATGGGAACTCGCTTCTCTGAATGAGGCTGAGGCGGAAGCCGCAGCGTTAAAGGAAGAGGAAGAGGTTGCAGAGCCTGTGCCAGAAGAATTGGCGGCGCCAGAAGAAGAGGTGTTTTTCGAAGAAGAGCATGAATTAGAGCCGCTCCCCACCGAGCCGGTGGATGTGCCCGATGCCGATGTATCTTTCCCTACTGCAGAAGAGATAGAAGCGATTGTTCAGCGCGCCCAAAGCGAAGGTTTTGAGGCGGGTCTTGAGGCCGGGCGTTTAGTGGCTGAAGACGAAGCAAATCGTTTGCGCTCGGTTTTGGAAAGCGTTGAAAGCACTTTGCAAAAAGCGGAGGCGGCATTATCGAATGAAGTGCTTGATCTGGCCGTGGTGATTGCCCGCCAAATGGTGAGGGACGAGCTGAATCATTCGCCTGAGCGCTTATTGCCTATTTTGCGCGAAGCATTAGCCAGCCTGCCGGCTGCGCGTTCTCCATCGCGTGTGTTTCTGAATCCTGATGATCTTATTGCGGTTGAGGGCATGCTGGGCGGCGATTTGCCTGGCGATACATGGCGTTTATTGCCTGATAAGCAGCTGGAAACTGGAGGCTGCCGGATAGAAACTCCTGATTCTGCGGTTGATTTATCCCTGCCTGTGCGCTGGCAAAATATTCTGCGGGTCTTAGGGCGTGGTGACAGAGCCGACCTTGGCTGGGCCGGACAGTCTGCTGAGCCTGCGCTTGCCCTTGAAAATGAGCCCGCTGAATTGCCTGCTGCCGAAGCTGCACCAGAAGCTGCGCCTTTTTCGCAATTGGATAATCAGCCCGCCTTAGTTCCTGATGAGGAGTCCGAGGCTTCTTCAGAGGGACTTTCAGCAGAGGATTCTGATCCTGCTGCAGAAGAGTCCGCCATTGAATCTGAACATCATGACTGAAGCCTTGCAGGGTTGCAGCCAGTATCTGGCCGATTGCAAAGATGCGGTGCGCTGGATGCGTCCATGGCTGCCGCGCGGGCGCCTGGTCAGAGTGTCGGGTTTGGTGCTTGAAGCTGTGGGCCTGCGGCTGGCCATTGGCTCGTCTTGTGATGTGATGACACCCAGCGGCGCTTCGGTTGAGGCTGTGGTGGTCGGCTTTAATGAAGACCGTCTTTTTCTGATGCCGATTGCTGAAATTTATGGCGTAGAGCCTGGCGCGCAAGTGGTGCCGCATGAAGATGTGGAAGCGTGGGTGCCAGGCTATGGTCATCCGCGCCCGCCGCAGCGCCGTTTAGAAGATCATGGGCGCCAGATGCCGGTAGGCTGGGGCTTGCTTGGCCGGGTTTTAGATGGCTTAGGCAGGCCGCTTGATGGCAAGGGGCGGATCGAGCACGATGACTATATGCCACTGTTTGCCCGCCCCTATAACCCGATGACGCGTGAACCAGTACGGCATGTGATGGATGTGGGCGTGCGGGCGATTAATGCCATGCTGACGGTCGGGCGTGGCCAGCGTTTGGGTCTGTTTGCAGGCTCTGGTGTGGGTAAATCGGTGCTGCTGGGCATGATGGCACGCTACACCACGGCCGATGTGGTGGTGGTGGGCCTGATTGGTGAGCGTGGCCGGGAAGTAAAAGATTTTATTGAAAATATTCTGGGTGATGAAGGCTTGCAGCGCTCGGTTGTGGTGGCCGCGCCTGCAGACACGCCGCCCTTGCTGCGCTTATATGGCGCAGCCTATGCCACATCGATTGCCGAATATTTTAGAAATCAGGGCAAGCATGTATTACTGATTATGGATTCGCTCACGCGCTATGCGATGGCACAACGTGAAATTGCCCTGGCTGTGGGCGAGCCGCCGGCCACTAAAGGCTATCCGGCATCGGTGTTTGCCCGCTTGCCGCAATTGGTTGAGCGTGCGGGCAATGCCGAAGAGGGCGGAGGCTCAATTACTGCGTTTTATACTGTTTTATCCGAAGGCGATGATCAGCAAGACCCGATCGCCGATAATGCCCGTGCAATTTTGGATGGTCACTTTGTGCTGAGCCGCCAGCTGGCCGAGGCAGGGCATTATCCGGCGATTGATATCGAAGCTTCGATCAGCCGTGTGATGAACGATATTATTTCGCCCGAAGAATTCACCGTGGTTCGCCGCTTTAAATATCTTTACTCCCGCTATCAGCGCAGCCGGGATTTGATCAGCGTGGGTGCTTATGTGCCGGGCTCTGATCCTGTTCTGGATGAAGCCATTCGGCGTAATCCCAGCTTTGAAGCCTTTTTGCAGCAGGGTATTGGCGAGTGCGAACGCTATGATGGGGCTAGAATGAAGCTTTATCAGCTCTTGATGTAATCAGCAGGGATGAGTGCAGTGGCTCAGTTTCGTTTTGCCTTTTTACTTGAGCTTGCCATCGGTGCAAGAGAAGACGCTGCAAGGCTTATGCAGGCATCTCAGGCCAATTGGCTGAGTGCTCAGGGTAAGCTAGAGCAGGTTGATCAGTACCGGGTTGAGTATCGTGCCCGCTTGCTGGGCAGCGGTCAGGGCGGCATGAGTATTGTCCAGTGGCGGGATTTTCAGCTGTTTCTGGCTAAACTGGACGATGTTGCATTGTCGCAGCAACTGGAAATTGAACGCCTTGCCAGCATGTATGAGGCGCGCCGCGATGCGTGGCTGGAATGTGAAAAAAAAGTAAAGGCGTTTGAGGCCTTAAAGCAGCGGCACTTATCTGCTGAAATGCAAAAAGAATTGCGTAATGAGCAGCGTATTAATGATGAATTTAATACACGGCAGCGCCCCCGCTGATTCTGTATGTTGATATCTTCTGCTTTATCCACGGATAAATCTTGTCTGAGTAAGGATAAGATGTGGATAACTGTCTTAGTGTGCTGTTTTATAGGGTAAAAAAACAGCTGCCTTATTTTTAATCAGTTCATGATTATCTCAAATGCATATCAGGGTAAATGTCTGGCTTTTTTGCCTATGGCATATTGGCTTGCTGCTGGCATGTATTGATTGCCAGGCCGCACTCTGATTGATTGCAAATTGTCTGTTAAACATTCTGTTCACCAGCCTCAGAATAAGAGTGCATCGCCTGAAGTGGTGAACAGAATCTGCTTAATGATTATCTTTTTGCCAAGCTGTTAATGCTTCGGGCTGCCTGCCGCAATTCTGTCCATCACGGCAAATAATACCCCGGAAATCACAAAGGTCAGGTGGATGCCGATTAACCATGCCAGCTCTGTGTGATCGGTGGATTTAATATTCATAAATGCTTTAAGCAAATCAATGGCTGAAATGGCCACAATTGAGCCAATTAATTTCAGCTTTAAATCCGCATAGCTTACTTTTCCCATCCACGATGGCTTATCAACCGAGCTGTGGGCAATATCAAGTTTCGATATGAAATTTTCATATCCGCTGAAAATCACAATTAATAAAAGGTTGGCCACCAGGGTAACGTCTACCATGCCTAAGATGGCAATAATTAAATTGCCATCTCCATAAATCAGCGCATTAAACATACCAAATAATTCTTTAATCATTTTGGCAAACAGGGCAAGCAGACCCAGAATCAGCGCTAAATAAAAGGGCGCCAGCAGCCATCGGCTCTGAAAAATAATCCTTTCCAAAATATCTTCAACACGGTTTTGCATTTACTGCCTCCAAAATGAGGCTGTAATCATGGCGTCTCTTTGCAAGCAAAGCAAGATTTAAACAGCGGGGTTCAGTATGCCATCGCGCAGGTCGCTTGCCCGTTGCGGGCCGGTATGACTGGGCGCGCAGAGATTATGCCATCTGCTTGCCTGCTCTAAGCGGGAAAGTTTTGTATTGCTTATAATCAAAGAAGTTTCTATAATTTCAGTAATTACTGAAAATTGGAACGATTATGAACCTCTCGCCGATTAATGAACGATTTGTTTTGCATTTTGGTGAAATGGGCAGCCGTTGGGGGGTGAATCGCACAGTAGGGCAAATGTATGCGTTACTGTTTCTATCGCCTAAGCCATTGAATTCAGATGAAATTGCCGAGCAGCTTGGTTTTTCCCGCTCCAATGTCAGCATGGGAATGAAAGAGTTGTTGTCCTGGAAGCTGTGCAAATTAGTGCATAAGCCAGGTGACAGGCGTGATTATTTTGAAACGCCAAAAGATGTTTGGGAGATATTCCGCTCTTTGGTCGAGGAAAAGCGCAAGCGCGAAATCGAGCCCACGCTGACTTTGCTGCGCGATGCCCTCATGGACGAGGCTATGAGCGATGAAGACCGCCATGCTCAGCAACGTATGCGCGAAATGCACGAGCTGATTGAGCTGGCGACAGGCTGGTTTGACGAGGTGCAGCATCTCTCACCGGAAACCTTAGAAAACTTGATGCGCCTGGGTTCTAAGGTGCAAAAAGTATTGAGCTTTGCCGGAGCGTTGCGGCCAGGAAACAGGGATTAACTATGCAAATAAGCAAGCGTCTGCCTTTGTGGCAAGAAATCACCATTATTTTGCTGATTAAAATGGCCTTGTTATTTGTGATTTGGAAGTGCTTTTTTTCTCAGCCTGTTGCCCGTCATATGCTGGTGCCGCAATCCATGATGACAGAGCGGTTTACGAGTGCGGCTTCTGCTCCGGCTCAGCGTTAGCTGAATCGATTACCGGTATAGCCTGATGGGTGTTTGCATCGGGTGACAGGGTAAACATTTCATGGCTTCGCCCGGGCGGGGAGCTTGTTTTCCAGAACCAAGTTAATCATTACACAGGACACTTTTATGATTCCCGCTGCTGAAGTGGTGGAATTGTCGCGTATGCAATTTGGATTAACCGCGATGTTCCATTTTTTATTTGTGCCATTAACAATGGGCTTGTCATGGATATTGGTGATCTGTGAAGCCGCCTATGTGATGACAGGTAAAGAAATATATAAGGACATGACCCGGTTCTGGGGAAAGTTATTTGGTATTAATTTTGCAATGGGGGTCACAACAGGCTTAACCCTTGAATTTCAGTTTGGAACAAACTGGGCCTATTACTCGCATTATGTGGGCGACATATTTGGCGTGCCATTAGCGATTGAAGGCATGATGGCCTTCTTTTTGGAATCTACCTTTGTAGGTTTATTCTTTTTTGGCTGGGACAGGCTTTCAAAAGTACAACATCTGGGCGTCACTTTTTTAGTGGCGCTGGGGTCAAATATTTCGGCCTTATGGATTTTGATTGCCAATGGCTGGATGCAAAATCCGGTTGGCGCCGAATTTAATTACATTACCATGCGAATGGAATTAACCAGTCTGGCCGAGGTGTTTTTTAACCCGGTAGCACAGGTTAAGTTTGTGCATACCGTGGCGGCGGGTTATGTGGCGGCCTCTATGTTTGTGCTGGGGGTATCCAGCTGGTATCTGTTAAAAGCAAGGGATACAGGTTTTGCGCTGCGCTCTTTTGCCATTGCTTCAGCATTTGGCCTTGCATCTATTTTATCTGTGATTGTGCTGGGGGATGAATCCGGCTACACCACGGGTGAAGTGCAGAAAGTCAAGCTGGCGGCAATGGAAGGGCAGTGGGATACGCAGCCTGCGCCTGCCGCATTAACTTTGTTTGGGATTCCGAATCAAAAAGAAGAACGCGTTGATTTTGAGGTGAGTATTCCCTACGCGCTGGGCTTAATTGCCACCCGCTCAACAACGGAAAAAGTAACCGGGATTAAAGATTTAAAAATTGAATACGAGCAAAGAGTCAGGAATGGTATTCAGGCTTATGCAGCATTAACCCGTTTAAAGGCAGGTGATAAAACGGCCCATGATGCATTTGAAGCGCATAAGGCGGATCTGGGCTATGGCTTATTGCTGAAAAAATATACCAGCAATGTGGTGGATGCAACGCCTGCACAAATTAAAGCAGCCGCCGCAGATACGATTCCCAATGTTGCGCCTATTTTCTGGTCTT
The DNA here is from genome assembly GCF_011601265.1 of Iodobacter violaceini. GTDB lineage: Bacteria > Pseudomonadota > Gammaproteobacteria > Burkholderiales > Chitinibacteraceae > Iodobacter > Iodobacter violaceini. The sequence continues at coordinate 67,135 of NZ_JAAOLX010000005.1, read as the reverse complement.
TCCGCATTATGGTAGGGCTGGGGATGCTGTTCTTATTTATTTTTAGTATGTCGTTTTATTTCCTGGCCAAAAGGAATCTCGCTCCGCAACGCTGGTTATTGCACCTGGCTGTATGGTCGATTCCACTGCCATGGGTGGCAATTGAAGCGGGCTGGCTGGTGGCTGAGTATGGCCGTCAGCCGTGGACAATATCGGGCATTCTGCCCACCTTTATGTCGGCTTCTGCGCTGAGCAGCGGGCAATTGCATTTCAGTATGATTGGCTTAACGCTGATGTATACCAGCCTGTTTGCGATAGAAATGTATCTGATGCTGAAATATATCCGCCTTGGGCCGGCCAGCCTGCATACAGGGCGTTATTTTGGTGAAAAAACTTCGCACGCTTAAGGAAAAATCATGCTCGATTATGAAGTCTTGAAGTTGATTTGGTGGGGGTTGATGGTTTTTCTGCTCATTGGTTTTACCCTTACCGGTGGTTTTGATCTGGGTGTGGCTATTTTATTGCCTTTTGTTGGCAAAACGGATGAGGAGCGCCGCCTGGTTATTAACTCGGTTGGGCCAACCTGGGAGGGGAATCAGGTTTGGCTGGTTACGGTGGGGGCTGCTTTATTTGCGGCATGGCCCCTGTTGTATGCAGCAGCGTTTTCGGTGATGTATGTTGCGCTGATGTTTGTACTGTTTGCCCTGTTTTTACGTCCGGTTGGTTTTGATTATCGCAGCAAGCTGGAAAACCCGCGCTGGCGCAGTGGCTGGGATTGGGCGCTGTTTGTGGGGAGTGTGGTGCCCACGCTGGTGTTTGGTGTGGCGATAGGCAATTTATTTATCGGCCTGCCATTTCAGTTTGACGATAGTCTGCGGGTGAGTTATTCGGGGCATTTTTATGATTTATTAAATCCATTCTCGCTCTATTGTGGTTTGGCAGCCATTGCCATGCTGATCTTGCACGGCGCAAGTTTCTTAACGGTGAAAACCCGGGATCAAGTGCAGGAAAGGGCGAGAAAGGCAACCATCATTGCCGGCTGCGCTTTGGCTCTCTTGTTCGCTTTGGGCGGTGTATGGCTTAAAGAGCTGGATGCATGGCAGATTGTGAGGATGGGGCCTGCGGGCGATGCACTTAATCCGCTGGATAAAACAGTGGCCATCGTAAAAGGGGCATGGTTAAGTAACTTCAGTCTTTATCCATCGGCCTGGCTGGTTCCGGCTGCGGGTGTGGTTGCAGCTTTACTGGCGGCATTTGCCAGCTGGCGGCATTCACCGCTGATTGCGTTTATTTTAAGTGGCATGGCCAGTGTGGCGGTGCTGTGCACTACGGCAATTGCTTTATTCCCGTTTATTCTGCCTTCTACATTAGATGCCGCATCCAGCCTGACTGTTTGGGATGCTGTATCCAGCCAGAAAACCTTGGGTGTGATGCTGGGTGTAGTGGTGATCTTTGTGCCGATTATTATGATGTATACCGCATGGGTTTATCGGGTGATGCGCGGGCCGGTGTCTGTTAAGCGGCTTCAGGAAGATACTCACAGTTATTAATTTATTTCAGTGCCATAAAGGCAGGCCCGGATGGCGGGCTTGTATTCATCAGAGCTTCTTTGTGGTTAAAGAAATCAGCAAAATGGGGTGTGCAAATGTGGTATTTTTCCTGGATTTTGGGTGTGGGTCTGGCCCTGGCTTTTGGCCTGATCAATGTAATGTGGTTTGAGAGTACGCATGCATTTGGGGGCGAAAAAGAAACAGAGGCGCAGGAGCGCTTTGAAAAGTATGGTAAGAAATAGGCGATTGTTGGTTTCTTTGTTTTATGTCAAATAAATGTTGCTGAGAGAAAAATTAGCAGCCCGTTCGCGGGCTGCTTTTTATTTGCGTTTATTTATTGCTTTGTAATTTTTTGTTGCAAGGGGCTGATTTTGGATTGTCCCGGCGGGGAGAAAAGTAACAAAAGGTAAGTTGCAGCCGGAATGATCCCGGCATTTGAGTTTTCTCAATACCTGCGTAAGGTGAATTCTGTAGATTTTAATGCGTAAAAATAAGTGATTAATCATGCGGTTTTTTTGATTATTTATTTGTTAAGCATTTGTTTTATGTTAATGAAATTTGTCAGATTGTTTTAATTTAGTGCATTATTTTTTTCATATTCTTGCTATTTGTTAGCGCAAGTCATTTTTATACAAGGGCTTGTTTATCTTTTGATTGCCAATTACTACCGCGCAGTGAATAATCCAGCTTGTTTGGTGATGTAAGGTGTATCGACTACGGTCACTTGCAAAGGTTATGACAACTTTGCCACCTCGCACTTCAAAACGGTTATTCAACGATTAGAGCTGCGCTTACACTCGTTGCTTGAGCAAGATAAAAAGGGGATGTTATGAATATTCTGGGCTATTTACAGAAAATCGGCCGTGCGCTGATGGTGCCGGTGGCGACTCTGCCAGCCGCCGCTATTTTAATGGGTATCGGTTATTGGATTGACCCGAATGGCTGGGGGAGCAATAGTGCATTAGCGGCCTTTCTGATTAAATCGGGTGCTGCAATTATCGACAATATGTCGATTTTATTTGCTGTTGGTATTGCCTATGGTATGTCCAAAGATAAAGACGGTGCGGCGGCTTTATCTGGCTTGGTTGGTTATTACGTACTGACCACATTACTTTCACCGGGCGCAGTTTCGCAGATTCAGGGTATCCCTTTGGATCAGGTGCCTAAAGCCTTTGCCAAAATTAACAACCAGTTTGTTGGTATTTTGGTGGGTGTAATTTCTGCTGAGCTTTATAACCGCTTTAGTGGTGTTGAGCTGCATAAAGCACTGGCTTTCTTTAGTGGCCGCCGCTTAGTGCCTATCGTCACTTCGGTTGTGATGCTGGTTGTGGCTTTCCCGCTGATGTATATCTGGCCACTTGTATTTAATGGCTTGGTACATTTTGGTGAAAGCATTATGGGTATGGGCCCTCTGGGGGCCGGTATCTATGCATTCTTTAACCGTCTGCTGATTCCGGTTGGCTTGCATCACGCACTCAACAGCGTGTTCTGGTTCGACGTTGCGGGTATTAACGACATTCCTAACTTCCTTGGTGGCGCTAAGTCCCTTGCTGAAGGTAAGGCTGTGCTGGGTGTAACCGGTATGTATCAGGCTGGTTTCTTCCCGATCATGATGTTCGGTTTGCCAGGTGCTGCTTTAGCTATTTATCACTCTGCTAAACCACAAAACAAAACACGCGTTGCGTCATTGATGATTGCTGCTGCATTTGCTGCATTCTTTACTGGTGTGACAGAGCCGCTTGAATTCTCATTCATGTTTGTGGCTCCGCTGCTTTACTTACTGCATGCTGTGCTGACTGGTTTGTCAGTTTATATCGCTGCAAGTATGCAATGGATTGCTGGTTTTGGTTTCAGTGCCGGTTTGGTTGACTTGGTGCTGTCCACTAAGAATCCGCTGGCTAAAGATATTCTGATGCTGATCGTGCAAGGCTTTGCGTTCTTTGCGATTTACTACTTCAGCTTCCGTTTTGCGATCAAGGCGTTCAACTTGAAAACACCGGGTCAGGAAGATGAAGAAGAAGGCGCTGCAGAAGGTGATGCTTCGCCAGTAAGTGGTGATACAGATTCACTGGCTCATGCTTATATCGCTTTGATTGGCGGTGGCGCAAACGTTGTGGCGATTGATGCTTGCATTACACGCCTGCGCTTAACACTGAACGATACTGCTGGCGTGGATGAAGCTGCAGCTAAGCGTCTTGGCGCTTCAGGTGTAATCAAGCTTAATAAACAAAATGTACAAATTATCGTTGGACCAAAGGCCGAGCTGATTGCAACACGCATGACTCAGTTGCTGGCAGGTAAAGGTATTAGCGCAGCAATCCCTGCTGCAGCGCCAGCGGCTCCTGTTGCTAAGGCGGCTGTTGCGGCTCCGGCTCAAAAAGTAACAGGCGATTTAGTATTGCTTGCTCCTTTGAGTGGCGAAGTTGTGACGCTGCTGGATGTGCCTGATGCTGCGTTCTCCAGCAAGGCAGTGGGTGAAGGTCTGGCGATTCGTCCAAGCAGCAATCTGGTGCTGGCCCCTGTGGATGGTGTGATTGCTAAAATCTTTAACACTAACCATGCATTTGCACTGATCGCAGATAATGGTGCTGAGCTGATTGTGCACATTGGTCTGGATACTGTGAAGCTGGGCGGCAAGGGTTTCACACGCTTACTTGAGCAAGGTTCACGCGTTAAAGCGGGTGATGCGGTGCTTGAGCTGGATCTGGAATACCTGTCACAACATGCAGTTTCAATCATCAGCCCGATTGTGCTGAGCAATGTTGATCAGTTTGACAGCGTGGCACAGTTTGCAACTGGCCATGTAGAAGCAGGTAAGACAGCGCTCTATACCATTAAAGCGAAATAAGTCTGCTTTAGCGGGAATAGAAAAAGGCGAACCCTCGGGTTCGCCTTTTTTACGTTGTGTGCTTTATACAACAGAACGTAAATTTTTTAGTTAAAAATAATTAAGCAAGTAAGTGCTTCACTGCATCACGCTCTTCAGACAATTCTTTTGCGCTTGCATCCATACGGGCACGGCTGAAGTCGCTGATTTCCAGCCCTTCAACGATGGTGTACTTGCCGTCTTTACAAGTAACAGGGTAGCCAAAAATCAAATCGCTGTAGCCATACTCGCCATTGGCCGGAACGCCCATCGTGACCCAGTCACCATCCGTAGTGCCAAGTACCCAGTTACGGATATGGTCAATCGCCGCATTGGCTGCAGAAGCTGCAGAAGACAAACCGCGAGCCTTAATAATGGCTGCGCCACGTTGCTGAACAGTAGGGATAAAGTCTGTTTCCAGCCATTTCTGATCATTGATCAGGGCAGAAGCGCTTTGACCTTTCACTGTTGCATGGAACAGGTCCGGGTATTGAGTAGCGGAGTGATTGCCCCAGATGATCATCTTGTTGACATCGGTTACCGCTGAAGATGTTTTCTGTGCGATTTGAGTCAGGGCACGGTTGTGATCCAGACGCATCATGGCGGTGAAGTTAGCCGGGTTTAGATCCGGCGCGTTTTTCATGGCAATGTAAGCATTGGTATTGGCTGGATTACCCACTACCAGTACTTTCACGTCACGGGAAGCCACTTCATTCAGTGCTTTACCTTGCGCGGTAAAGATAGCGCCATTGGCTTCCAGCAAGTCTTTACGCTCCATGCCCGGGCCGCGCGGACGTGCGCCAACCAGAAGGGCGATGTCTGCATCTTTAAACGCTACTTTTGGATCGTCACTTTGCACAATGCCGTGCAAGAGTGGGAATGCGCAGTCATCCAGCTCCATGACCACACCGTTCAGTGCAGGCAAGGAAGGGGTGATATCCAGCAATTGCAGGATCACAGGCTGATCTGCGCCAAGCATCGCGCCTGATGCAATACGGAATAAAAGGCTATAACCAATCTGGCCGGCAGCGCCGGTAACGGCAACGCGAATAGGGGTCTTCATGAGGATCACTCCGATATTGGTGTGTGAACGATGCTGGGGTTTTCAGCGCTTGCACTTCAACCGCACAGATAACACTTTGTATGCAAATAATCAGAAAAATGGCCAGCTGGTCTGATGCACTTATCTACTTATTTGTAGAGCAAATGTGAGTATCCTGCTTTGTTATGAAGTGCTGCTGCAGTACACCCCGCATGCTTATTTTTACACGGTTTAAAGTATGTTTTAGCTACTCTGTAAGCCTAGCAGAGAAAGTTTATCACGCGTATCCGTGCTTTGCGCACGTTTTGCTGCCAGAGCAAATATATTGTTGTGTATCTTTTGTCTTATATAAGACTGTAGTAGACTATGATGCTACAACATGATAAAAAGCAACCTGTCCTCAATGAGCAAACTTGCAGCCATCCCTTTATATCGTCAGGTTATTCGTGAAGTTACTACGGCAGTGGATGCTGGCGAGTGGAATGCAGATGAAAGTTTGCCCAGCGAAAATGATTTAGCCCGCCGTTTTGGCGTAAGCCAGGGAACGGTGAGAAAAGCACTCGATGTGCTGGTGTTAGAAGGCGTTCTGTATCGCCGCCAGGGTGTGGGTACTTTTGTGTCGGATGCCAGTGATTTTTTGGCGCAGGCGATGTTTGTCCCTTTGTCTGGCTACGGCGGTGAAAAGCCAAAAATTGAAATGCTGGGCTGCGTACGGATTCATGCAGGCGAGCAGCTGGCAGAAATACTGGGTTTAAGGCGTGGTGCAGCCTTATGGCAAGTCAGGCGCTTATTGCGTGTTGCCGGCACCGTGATTGGTCTGGAAGAAATGTTTTTACCCGAAGCTAATTTTCCAAATCTGGAAATGCGCAGAATCCGGGAGTTACGCGGTAATTTGCGTGAACTATGCTGGCGTGACTTTGGGATGCGCTTAAAAGATGGCGAAGTTCGCTATCGTGCAGTGCCCGCAGCCAGTGCTGAAGCCAGGTTATTGCAAGTTGAAGTACATGAGCCTTTGCTTCAGCTTGTGCGTCTTGCAAGGGATTTTGATGGAAAGCCGCAAGTTTGGAGTGTGGCCTGGTTCAGATCAGAGCAATTGGCATTTCAGGCTCCGCCTGAGCAGGCTTAATTTGCAAACAGAACTGAGCTTTATGAATTTGTAGTTGAGTAAGTAGTAAAAGGCAGGTCGGTGATGTCGGACGGTTTAAGAAACAGATCGTGCACGCTGACAGAAGTAAAACTTAAAGAGGAAGTGCGCATGCAAAAAACACGCCCCAAGCACCTGGAGATCGCGAAGATTCGTCTTCCTTTGCCAGGGATTATCTCCATTCTTCATCGCGTGAGTGGCGCGCTGATGTTTCTGGCGATTCCCTTTATGCTCTACGCTCTGGAAGGTTCTTTAGCCTCGAGTGAGCGTTTTGATGCATTCAGATCCTGTATTTCAAACCCCCTTGTAAAAATTGCGCTGTTGGGTGTTTTGTGGGCTTTCTTGCATCACGTCTGCGCAGGCGTTCGTTTCTTGTTTTTAGATATTCATAAGGGCCTGGAGCTGAAAACGGCACGCCTTACAGCCAAAATTGTGCTGGTGGTAAGCCTGGTGCTGACGGTCGTGATTGGGGGTCTGGTATGGTAAATCGTCAAGTAGTCGGGGCCCATTACGGCCTGAAAGACTGGCTGGTTCAGCGCGTAACTGCCGTGATTATGCTGGTTTACACTGTTGCCCTCGTTGCGTTTTTATTGCTGGCCGGTGGTACTTCTTTTGAAGCATGGCAGCAGCTGTTTGCCTGTACATGGGTGAAAGTGCTGACCACTATCAGCCTGTTTGCATTGCTTTGGCATGCATGGGTGGGTGTGCGTGATATCTGGATGGATTATCTCCAGCACGTTGGTTTACGTTTAACGATGCACGTGCTGACGCTGTTATGGCTGGCAGGTAGCTTGGTTTATATGATTAAAGTTGTGTGGGGTGCATAAGCGATGACCGTTCCTATTCGTAAATTTGATGCTGTCATCGTTGGCGCAGGTGGCGCAGGCCTTCGTGCCGCATTGCAGCTCTCTGAAGCAGGCCTGAAAACCGCTGTTTTATCCAAAGTATTTCCAACCCGCTCGCACACCGTTGCGGCGCAGGGTGGTATTTCCGCTTCTCTTGGTAATGTTCAGGAAGACAAGTGGGAATGGCATATGTACGACACCGTTAAAGGGTCGGACTGGCTGGGCGACCAGGATGCGATTGAATTTATGTGCCGTCAGGCTCCTGAAGTGGTGGTGGAGCTTGAGCACTTTGGCATGCCTTTTGACCGCCTTGAAAACGGCAAGATCTATCAGCGCCCATTCGGCGGCCATATGGCCGGCTTTGGTAAAACACCGGTACAACGCGCCTGTGCCGCGGCTGACCGTACCGGTCATGCCATGTTGCACACGCTGTATCAGCGTAATGTGCGCGCCAATACTCAATTTTTTGTGGAATGGATGGCGCTGGATCTGATTCGTGATGAAGCTGGCGAAGTCGTTGGTGTGACTGCCTTAGAAATGGAAACCGGCGAAGTGTCGATTATCCACGCCAAGGCTGTGTTGTTTGCGACTGGCGGTGCTGGCCGTATTTTCTCTGCTTCTACCAATGCCTTTATTAATACCGGCGATGGCCTCGGCATGACCGTGCGTGCAGGGATTCCGCTGGAAGACATGGAATTCTGGCAATTCCACCCAACTGGCGTGGCCGGTGCGGGTGTATTGATTACCGAAGGCGTGCGCGGTGAAGGCGGCATCTTGCTCAATTCCGAGGGCGAGCGCTTTATGGAGCGTTATGCTCCGAACGCCAAAGACCTGGCTTCCCGTGACGTGGTTTCACGCGCAATGGCGCTGGAAATTCTGGAAGGCCGCGGCTGTGGCAAAGAAAAAGACCATGTATTGCTGAAGCTGGATCATTTGGGCCCGGACATCATCAAGCAACGTCTGCCAGGTATTCGTGAAATTGCCATTAAGTTTGCCGGTGTTGATCCGATTCAGGATCCGATTCCAGTCGTACCAACCTGCCACTATCAAATGGGCGGTATTCCGACCAACTATAAGGGCGAAGTAGTTGCGCCAGTCGGCGATGATCCGGAAGTGCGTATCAAGGGCTTTTACGCGGCTGGTGAATGTGCATGCGCTTCGGTGCACGGTGCAAACCGCTTGGGTACAAACTCCCTGCTGGATCTGGTGGTGTTTGGTAAGGCTGCGGGTAATTCGATTATTGACTTCATCAAAAACGAGCGTCCTGAGCTGCGTCCATTGCCTGCTAATGCGGCTGAGTTCTCCTTAGCCCGTCTGGCCCGTTTGGAAAACCAAACCGGTGGCGAAGAAGTGGCCGATGTACGTAATGCCATGCAAAAAGTGGTGCAATTGCGTGCCGGTGTATTCCGTAATTCAGAGAATCTTGCCAAGGGCGTGGAAGAAATCAAAGCCGTGGCAGAGCGCGTGAAACGCACTCAGATTGCAGACAAATCCAAAGTATTTAACACCGCACGTGTTGAAGCGCTGGAGCTGGATAACCTGATCGAAGTGGCGGTTGCAACGCTGATTTGTGCTGAAGCGCGCAAGGAAAGCCGTGGTGCACATGCGCATGATGATTTTCCGGATCGTCATGATGAATGGATGAAGCACACCATGTTTGATGGCACAAGCCGTACGCTGTCTTACAAGCCCGTTCACACCAAACCGCTGACGGTCGATTATATCGAACCGCAAAAACGCGTTTACTAAAAGCATCAGGAGAAAACCGATGAAGATGCATTTCAAGCTCTATCGCTACAACCCTGATGTGGACGCTAAGCCGTACATGCAGGATTACCATGTTGAACTGGAACCTTCCGATAAGAAATTATTAGATGGTCTGGTTCGCCTGAAGGCACAAGACGACAGCCTGAGCTTTCGCCGCTCTTGCCGCGAAGGAATTTGCGGTTCAGATGCGATGAATATTAATGGTAAAAATGGTCTGGCCTGTATTACAGACATCGCCAGCCTGAAGCAGCCGGTAGAGATTCGCCCGCTGCCAGGTTTGCCGGTGATTCGTGACTTAATCGTTGATATGACTCAGTTCTTTAAGCAATATCACTCGATTAAGCCCTATGTGCAAAACGATAATCCGCCGCCTGATCGCGAACGCCTGCAATCGCCGGAAGACCGTAAAGAGCTGGATGGTTTGTACGAGTGCATTTTATGTGCTTGCTGCTCAACATCCTGCCCGTCATTCTGGTGGAATCCGGATAAATTTGTAGGTCCGGCTGGTTTGCTGGCAGCTTACCGATTCATTGCGGATACCCGCGATGAAAAAACCAACGAACGTCTGGATAATCTGGAAGATCCATATCGTTTGTTCCGTTGCCACAGCATTATGAATTGCGTTGATGTTTGCCCTAAGGAACTCAACCCAACCAAAGCCATTGGCAAGATTAAAGATTTAATGATTAAGCGCATGAGCTAATCAACAGAGGGGCAGCTTTGCCCCTTTTGAAGTGTCAGAGGTAAGGAAGAGTTTGATGGATGCAATTGAATTAAAACGGATAATCTGGCGCTCACGCCGAGGTCTTTTAGAAGTAGATCTTCAGCTGGAGCGTTTTGTAAAAGAAGTGCTTCCCACTTTATCCGGGACAGATTTGATTCTTTTTCAGGATCTTCTTTTACTCGCTGATAACGATCTGCTTGATTACCTGAATTGCAAAGCAGAATGTCCGGACGAGCGGCTCAGACCGATGCTGGAACAAGTACGAAGCGCACAACGACAAGCGGTACAAACCGAAACCCCAGGAGCTATTTGATATGGAAAAGAAAGTCACACTGACTTACAACGACGGCAAAGATTCGCTTGAGTTGCCAGTTTTACCGAGCACGCTTGGGCCGGATGTGGTGGATATCCGCTCATTCTCCAAGACCGGTATGTTTACTTTCGATCCTGGCTTTTTGGCGACATCCAGCTGTGAATCCAAGATCACTTATATCGATGGTGATCTGGGCCAGCTGTACTACCGTGGATACCCGATTGAGCAGCTTGCTGAGCAAAGCGATTATCTGGAAGTGTGTTACCTGCTGATTAACGGCGAGTTGCCAACACCAGAGCAAAGCGCTGAATTTAATAAAACGGTCATGAGCCACACCATGGTGCATGAGCAACTGACCCGTTTCTTTAACGGCTTCCGCCGCGATGCGCATCCAATGGCGATGATGGTGGGTGTGGTGGGTGCATTATCCGCGTTCTATCAGGACAGCCTGGATATCAATAACGAAGAGCACCGTAAAGTGGCGATGTTCCGTCTGATCTCTAAGATCCCGACCATCGCTGCAATGTGCTACCGCTATAACCAGGGTCTGCCATTTGTTTATCCGCGCAATAACCTTGGTTATACCGCCAACTTTATGCACATGATGTTTTCTACGCCTTGCGAAGAATATGTGCCTAACCCGGTATTGGTGCGTGCGCTGGATGTGATCTTTACCCTGCACGCCGATCACGAACAAAATGCTTCAACATCAACAGTTCGTCTGGCTGGCTCGTCTGGTGCTAATCCGTTTGCATGTATCGCTGCCGGTATTGCCTGCCTGTGGGGCCCGTCGCACGGTGGTGCGAACGAAGCGGTTCTGTTGATGCTGGACGAAATTGGTTCAGTAGAAAACGTACCGGCCTTTATGGAAGGTGTAAAGGCTAAAACCCATAAACTGATGGGCTTTGGCCACCGTGTTTACAAAAACATGGACCCGCGTGCCAGCGTGATGCGCCGTATTTGCCATGAAGTACTGAATGAAATGGGTCTGCAGGATGATCCTAAATTTAAGCTGGCCATGGAGCTGGAAAGAATCGCGCTGGAAGACAGCTACTTTATTGAGCGGAAGCTGTATCCAAATGTCGATTTCTACTCAGGTATTGTTCAGTCTGCACTGGGTATCCCTGTACCAATGTTTACCGTGATTTTTGCCCTGGCGCGTACTGTGGGCTGGATCAGCCACTGGAATGAAATGATTGCCGATCCTGGCATGAAGATTGGCCGCCCTCGTCAGCAATACACTGGCGCGACCAAGCGCGATTACGTACCCGCAGATCAGCGCGGTTAACAAACAGCGGCGAACCCAATGGTGATGTTAAAAATCTTTCAAAATCATCATTTACAAAAGTAAATCCTGGTTTTTGAGATGGAGGTTAAAGGCCTCCGGTGCCTTACCCCAGGGGTTTCCGCTTAGTTTGTGAATTGTTTGAAAGGTGGGCAGAAAAAAGCCTCTTGCCCACCCTGAAGATGGATTGGTTTTGAGCCGCTTCGCTAAGGGGCGGCGGTCTTGCATGGTGTTAAGCCTGCTAAATTACTGGATTTGATTACGGCGATGATGAGAGAGTTGAGGTCTAATTCCCACCTTTTTGGCGGGAATGCTCCTTTCGTTGAGGAGCTTTACGAGCAGTACCTGAGTGACCCGCAACTGGTTGATCAGGAATGGCGCTCCTACTTCGATAAGATGCAGCAAAGCCCGGGTGTGGTTGATCGTGATATTCCACGAGCGCCGATTGAAGAATCCTTCCGCCAGCTGACTCGCAAACCCCGCTATGTACAGCAAGGTGGCGCAGTTGACGAAGAGGCTACGCGTAAGCAGGTCAATCTGCTTCGTTTAATCTCTGCTTACCGCATTATGGGTTCGCGTCAGGCAAGTCTTGATCCTTTGCAGCGTATGGACCAGGCGCGTTTGCCTGAGCTTGATGCAAAGCACCATGGTTTTACCGATGCCGATATGGCAACCACCTTTGGTACTAATATTGCGGGGATGGAGCGTGCCACTCTTGCTGAAGTTATTGCGTTTTTAAAGCAAACTTACAGCGGCAATATTGGTCTGGAATATATGCACATCACCAATGCAGAACAACGCAAGTGGGTGCAGCAATGGTTTGAATCCCGCCGCTCAACGCCATCCTATGGTGCAGAGCAAAAAAAACGCACTCTGCAAAAAGTAACAGCCGCAGAAACACTCGAACAATACCTTCATAAAAAATACGTCGGCCAGAAGCGCTTCTCGCTGGAAGGCGGCGATTCCATGATCCCGGCTCTGGATTATTTAGTTCAGGGCGCAGGCGCCGTGGGTGTGCAGGAATTGATTATTGGTATGGCGCACCGTGGCCGTCTGAATGTACTGGTGAACACGCTGGGTAAGCAGCCGCGTGATTTATTCAGTGAATTTGAAGGCCGCTCGGTCAGCGACTTGTCTTCTGGTGACGTGAAATACCATATGGGTTTCTCGGCCGATATCCCGACACCGGGCGGCCCGATTCACTTAAGCCTTGCGTTTAACCCGTCCCACCTTGAAATCGTCAACCCTGTGGTTGAAGGCTCGGTGCGTGCGCGTCAGCAACGTCGTGGCGATAAGCTGGGTGAGCAAGTCTTGCCGGTGCTGATCCACGGTGACTCGGCCTTTATTGGCCTTGGTACAAACCAGGGTACGTTTAACCTGGCCAATACCCGTGGCTACGGTACAGGCGGTACGGTGCATCTGGTGGTGAATAACCAAGTTGGTTTTACTACGTCTGACACCCGCGATACCCGCTCGACAATTTACTGTACTGATATCGCCAAGATGGTTGAAGCGCCGATTTTCCACGTGAATGGCGATGATCCTGAAAGCGTGATTCTGGTGATGCAGGCTGCACTGGAATTCCGTATGAAATTCCACCGCGATGTGGTGGTGGATTTGGTGTGCTTCCGTAAGTTTGGTCACAATGAAGCGGATGATCCGTTTGTGACTCAGCCTATGATGTACAAAAAAATTGGCCAGCACCCTGGCGCGCGTAAAAAATACGCCGATCGCCTGATTGCTGAAGGCGTAGTGACCAGCGATGAAGCGGATAGCCTGATCCAGGAATATCGTGCAGCGCTGGATCGCGGTGAGCACGTAGAGCAAACCACGCTGACTGATTACAAACGCTCGCACGCGATTGATTTCTCGCGTTATATGGGCGTGCACTGGCGTCATCCGGTAGCCACTGCGGTTCCGCAGGCAGATTTAATCCGCTTAACCGAGAAATTCACTAAAGTGCCTGATGATTTCAAACTGCGTTCGAACGTAGACAAAATCATTAAGGAACGTATCGCCATGGTTAACGGCGAGCAGCCGGTTGACTTCGGTATGGCTGAGCACCTGGCCTACGCCACACTCTTAACCGAAGGCTACGCGGTGCGTATCTCTGGTGAGGATTGTGGTCGTGGTACGTTTAATCACCGCCACGCGGTATTGCACGATCAGAACCGTGAGAAGTGGGATCAGGGTGTTCATATTCCGCTGCAGCACCTGGCTGAGAAACAAGCCAACTTTACCGTCATTGATTCGATTCTGAATGAAGAAGCGGTGCTGGCTTTTGAATACGGCTACGCATGTTCGGCGCCTGATGAGCTGACTATCTGGGAAGCGCAGTTCGGTGATTTTGCCAACGGCGCGCAAGTGGTGATTGATCAGTTTATTACCTCGGGCGAAACAAAATGGGGCCGTCTGTGTGGCCTGACCATGATGTTGCCGCACGGCTACGATGGCCAGGGCCCGGAGCACTCATCTGCCCGCGTTGAGCGCTATCTGCAACTTTGTGCAGAGCACAATGTGCAGGTGCTGATGATGTCTGAAGCCGCGCAAATGTTCCATGCGCTGCGCCGTCAGATGCTGCGCCCAAGCCGTAAGCCGCTGATTATCATCATGAGCAAAAAGCTCCTGAAAGCGAAAATGGCATCCAGCCCGGTTGAAGACTTCACTAAGGGTGAATTCCGCCCGGTGATTGGCGATCAGGGCAATCTGGACGCGAAGAAAGTGAAGCGTGTTGTGATGTGTGCCGGTCAGGTGTATTACGACCTGCTGGCAGGCCGCTCAGAGCGCGATATCAAAGACATCGCAATTGTGCGTATCGAGCAGCTTTATCCATTCCCGACGGAAGAGCTAAAAGCTGAGATCGAAAAATACCCGAACGCGCGTGAAGTGATGTGGGTACAGGAAGAACCACGCAACCAGGGCGCATGGCATCAGATCCGCCATCGCCTTGAAGCGTGCATGCATCCTAAGCAAACCCTGCTGTACGCAGGCCGTACCTCGTCGGCGTCTCCTGCTGTGGGTTATATGAGCAAGCACACTGCACAGCTTAAATCCTTCGTTGAAGAAGCAATGACACTGTAAACCAGAGGCGGCGCCCGGTGCGCCGCTTTGACCCGCCAGATTCGCTTGGAGTGAAAAATGATTATCGAAATTTTAGTACCACAATTGCCTGAATCCGTTTCTGAAGCTTCGCTTTTACAGTGGAAGAAAAAAGTAGGCGAAGCGGTTGCCCGTGATGAGCAGCTGATTGATATCGAAACCGATAAAGTTGTATTAGAAATCACCGCTCCGCAAGCCGGTGTTCTGGCTTCTGTTGTTCAGCAGGAAGGCGCTACCGTTGGTAGCCTGCAGCTGATTGCAACGATTGATACCGAAGCCACCGTTGCTGCACCGGCCAATGTTGTGCCTGAAACTGTAAAGACCGAGCAAGACGTTCGCGTTGCAGCTGCGGCTAAAGAAGCCGGTGTTTCAGCTGGCGCAATTGGTTTTGGCACAGCAGTGATGCCAGCCGCTAAAAAACTGGCTGCAGATGCGGGCATCAATGCCGCAGATGTAGGCGGCACTGGCCGTGGTGGCCGTGTGCTGAAAGAAGATGTACAGAATCATCTGGCAAAACCTGCTGCAGCTCCGGTATCTGCGCCTGTACCGCAAGGCGACCGCGCCGAGCAACGCGTGCCGATGAGCCGCTTGCGTGCGCGCGTGGCCGAGCGTCTGCTTGAATCGCAACAAACTAATGCGATCCTGACTACCTTCAATGAAATCAATATGAAGCCGGTAATGGATCTGCGTAATAAATACAAAGATAAATTCGAAAAAGACCACGGCGTGAAGCTGGGCTTTATGGGCTTCTTTGTTAAAGCTGCGGTTCACGCACTGAAGAAATACCCGATCCTGAATGCATCTGTTGATGGTAACGATATCGTTTACCACGGCTACTTTGATATCGGCGTGGCCGTAGGCAGCCCGCGTGGCCTCGTGGTGCCGGTGATTCGTAATGCAGACCAGCTGAGCCTGGCTGAAATCGAAAAAACCATCGCTGATTTTGGTAAACGTGCACAAGCCGGCAAGCTGGGTATTGAAGAGCTGACAGGCGGTACTTACACCATCTCTAATGGTGGTACTTTTGGCTCGATGATGTCTACTCCGATTATCAACCCGCCACAATCTGCGATTCTGGGTATGCACGCAACGAAAGAGCGTGTGGTGGTAGAAAACGGTGAAATGGTGATTCGCCCGATGATGTATCTGGCTCAGTCTTACGATCACCGCATCATTGATGGCCGCGAAGCCGTATTGTCGCTGGTTGCCATCAAAGAAGTGATCGAAGACCCGGCACGTTTGCTGCTTGATATCTAATTAATGTGAATTGTGCGGGGCGGGTTAGTGGCTTTATCGCTTAACCCGCCATGGCATATCGTTAAATATTGAATCACAGAGCCGGGGCGTTGATCACGCCCTTGCTCTTTCTCAAAGGTTTCCAAACCATGAGCAAAGAATTTGACGTTGTTGTAATCGGCGGTGGCCCCGGTGGCTATGTGGCTGCGATTCGCGCCTCGCAACTGGGCTTTAATACTGCATGTATCGATGCAACCTCAGACAAAGACGGCAAGGCGAGCCTGGGAGGTACGTGTCTGAATGTGGGGTGTATCCCTTCCAAAGCACTGCTGCAATCGTCAGAAAACTACTTTAATGCTGCGCATCATTTTGGCGATCACGGTATCTCTACCGGCACGCTGAAAATTGACGTGGCCAAGATGCTTGAGCGCAAGCAAGACATCATCACAAAAAACACCGGCGGCATTGCTTATCTCTTTAAAAAGAACAAAGTCACATCTTTCCATGGTGTTGGCGCGTTTAAAGCGAAAGCAGGCGATGCTTATTTGCTGGAAGCCAAGCTGGCTGACGGTACGGTTGAAGAAATCACCGCCAAGCATGTGATTATTGCGACGGGCTCCAGCGTTCGCCAATTGCCAGGCGTGACCATTGATAATCATCTGGTGCTGGATAACGAAGGCGCGCTGGCGATTCCAAGTGTTCCAAAACGCCTTGGTGTGATTGGCGCTGGCGTGATCGGCTTGGAAATGGGCTCGGTCTGGAAGCGTCTGGGAAGTGACGTGACGGTGCTGGAAGCGATGCCTACTTTCCTTGGTGCTGCGGATGAGCAAGTGGCCCGCGAAGCCAAGAAATTCCTGACTAAAGAAACCGGCCTCGTGATCAATACCGGCGTTAAAATCGGCGAGATTAAGGCCGGTAAAAAAGACGTCACCGTGCACTGGACCGATACAGCAGGCGCAGAGCAAGTCAGCGTATTTGATAAGCTGGTGGTGGCGATTGGACGTGTGCCAAATACATCAGGCCTGAATGCAGATGCCGTTGGCCTGAAGCTGACAGATCGCGGTCAGATTGATGTGAACGACGATTGCCAGAGCAATTTGCCAAATGTTTGGGCGATTGGTGATGTGGTTCGCGGGCCGATGCTGGCGCACAAAGCGTCTGATGAAGGCGTGGCCGTGGCTGAGCGTATCGCTGGCCAGCATCCGCATATCGACTTTAACAATATCCCTTGGGTCATTTATACCAGCCCGGAAATTGCGTGGGTGGGTAAAACCGAAGAGCAGCTTAAAGCCGCTGGCGTTGAATACAAGAAAGGCCAATTCTTGTTCTCCGCAAATGGCCGTGCTTTAGCGCTGGGCGAGGGTAAAGGTTTTGTTAAAATGCTGGCGGATAAGACTACCGATCGCATTTTAGGTGTTCATATCGTCGGCCCGTTTGCTTCAGAGCTGATTGCTGAAGCTGTTGTCGCGATGGAATTTAACGCATCGTCAGAAGATATTGCCCGTATTGTTCATGCTCATCCGTCTTTGTCTGAAGCACTGCACGAAGCGGCTTTAGCATGCGATAAGCGTGGTTTGCACAGCTAAGAAAGGCATAAAAAACGGCAGACACAGAGCAAAAGAGAGCACGGGATACACAGAGAAAACAGGATGATGTGAGTATTGTTTACCGCTTTCTCAGTGTGCTCCTGGTTGTGTCTGCAGAAGTTTTAAAAGTTTAGATTGTTTTCATCACTCAATATGTTTCACGGTATGCGGCCGATTTGCATATCCTCTTTCCTTAAAAGGGTCTCAGATGAATCTTCATGAATATCAAGCCAAGGCATTATTGGCTAAATACGGTCTTCCAGTACAACGCGGTATTCTGGCGCATACGCCTGAAGAAGCTGCTGCTGCATACGACACTTTAGGTGGCAAATTTGCGGTAGTTAAAGCGCAAGTTCACGCCGGTGGCCGTGGTAAAGCGGGTGGCGTTAAAGTGGTTAAATCCCGTGAAGAAGCCGCAGAAATTGCTAAAGGCCTGATTGGCACTAACTTAGTAACATACCAGACAGATGCAGCGGGTCAGCCTGTGCATTCAGTATTGGTTTGTGAAGATATGTACCCGGTTCAGCGCGAGCTGTACCTTGGCGCGGTTGTAGATCGCTCCAGCCAGCGCGTGGTATTTATGGTTTCCACCGAAGGCGGTGTTGAGATTGAGAAAGTCGCTGAAGAAACACCAGAAAAAATCATCAAAGTAACAGTTGATCCATTGGTAGGCATGCAGCCATTCCAGGCGCGTGATTGTGCGTTTGCTTTGGGTCTGGAAGGCAAGCAAGTTGCACACTTCACCAAGATGATGCTGGGCGCGGCTGAAGCGTTTATTGCTAACGACTTTGCATTGTTTGAAATTAACCCGCTGGCTCTGCGTGAAAACGGCGAGCTGTGCTGCGTGGATGCCAAGATTGGTCTGGATTCAAATGCGCTGTATCGCCTGCCAGAGCTGTTAGCTCAGCGCGATAAATCGCAAGAAAACGAGCGCGAAGTAAAAGCTTCCGAGTTTGAGCTGAACTACGTAGCGCTGGAAGGCAATATCGGTTGTATGGTAAACGGCGCTGGCCTTGCAATGGCCACAATGGACATCATCAAACTGAAGGGCGGCCAGCCAGCCAACTTCCTGGATGTAGGCGGTGGTGCAACTAAAGATCGCGTGATCGAAGCCTTCAAGCTGATCCTGGCTGATGATTCGGTGAAGGGCGTACTGATCAACATCTTCGGCGGTATTGTTCGTTGCGACATGATTGCTGAAGCGATTATTGCTGCAGTGAAAGAAGTGAATGTAACTGTGCCGGTTGTGGTACGTCTGGAAGGCAATAACGCAGAATTGGGCGCTAAGCTTCTGAACGAATCCGGTCTGAAGCTGACTTCGGCTCAAGGCCTGAACGACGCAGCCGAGAAAATTGTCGCTGCTGTTGCTGCGCTTTAATCCGACATCCGCTGAAAGGAAAAAATAATGAGCGTTTTAGTAAATAAAGACACCAAAGTATTGGTGCAAGGTTTCACCGGTAAAAACGGTACATTCCACGCAGAACAAGCACTGAAGTGTGGCACTAAGGTAGTTGGTGGTGTAACACCAGGTAAAGGCGGCTCCACCCACCTTGATCTGCCCGTGTTCAACACTATGAAAGATGCGATGCGCGAAACACAAGCAGACGCATCGGTGATCTATGTGCCGGCTCCGTTCGCTAAAGATTCGATTCTTGAAGCCATTGATGCAGGCGTTAAGCTGATCGTATGTATCACCGAAGGCGTGCCAACACTGGATATGCTGTATGTGAAAAAAGCGGTGGATGAAGCCGGCATCCGCCTGATCGGCCCTAACTGCCCAGGTATTATCACTCCGGGTGAATGCAAGATCGGTATTATGCCTTGGCATATCCATCAGCCAGGCCGTATTGGTATTGTAAGCCGTTCCGGTACTTTGACTTACGAAGCAGTTGCACAAACCACTGCACTGGGTCTGGGCCAGTCTACATGTATCGGTATCGGTGGCGATCCAATTCCGGGTACCAGCCATATCGACGCACTGCGCTTATTCCAGGACGATCCTGATACCGATGCCATCATCATGATTGGTGAGATCGGCGGCTCGGCTGAAGAAGAAGCGGCTGAATTTGCTCAGTCTTACGTGACTAAGCCTGTGGTTGGTTATATCGCGGGTGTCACTGCGCCTAAGGGCAAACGCATGGGTCATGCTGGTGCGATTATCTCTGGCGGTAAAGGCACTGCAGAAGAAAAATTCGCAGCGTTTGAGCGTGCGGGCATTGCCTACACACGCAGCCCGGCTGAGCTTGGCTCGACCATGCTTGAGCTGCTGAAATCTAAAGGCATGATTTAATTCTCTTTTTGAATTAAATGCCTGAAAAACCCCGGAAGAAATTCCGGGGTTTTTTTATTGGGCGTAAGACACGGCGAGCCGGTTTTTAATGATCTAGTCTGGTATTAGTTCGGTTTTGCTAAGGAGCACAGAGCATGCGATGCTGGCTTGGGGTTTGTCTATGTGTATGGATTTTTGGCTGCTCTGCGCTTTGGGCGGAAGAAGTGACTATTTTTGCCAGCGATGATTACCGGCCTGTCACTTTTCGCAATGATCAGGGGCAGGAAGATGGAATCGGCTATACCGTGATTAAGCATTACGAGCAATTAAGTGGTAATAAAGTTATCTTAGATATGGCCTCCTGGAAACGGTCCTATTTGCTGGCAGAAAAAGGCAAGGGAGGCATTATTGGCCTGTCTAAAACCAAAGCAAGGCTGGAGATATTTGATTATTCCGAGCCCTTTTATGAATCTATCGTGGGGCTGGTGGTAAAAAAGGGAAAAGAGTTTCCTTTTAACTCGGTGGCCGATCTGAAAGGAAAAATAATCAGCGTAACAAACACGGCCAGTTACGGTGAAGAATTTGATCATGCGCTGGCTGCGAAATTGTTTCAGGTTGATGTGAATTACACATCTGATGTGCGCTTAAAAAAACTGCTTTATGACCGGGTTGATTGTGCAGTCGTTAATAATGCAGAAAATAGCCTGGATTCCATGCTGAAAAAAGATCCTGATTTATTGACTAAGCGTGATCAGTTTGTTTATCTGAGTAAACCGCTGGTTCGTGATCCTATTCATTTGGCATTTCATAAATCAATGAAGATGCAGGCATTTTTAACTGAGTTTAATCGTGCGATTAAGGATGCAAAGCAAAAAGGAATGATTCCTTAATCACTGGCTTGCTATCAATTTGAAGCAGTATCCCGGATCGGGATGGTCTTTGCATGAGGTATGGGCATGAAATATTCAATTCCATTTTTATGCATGGCTCTGATTGCATCAGTATGTGCAGCGGTGGAGCTTACTATTTTTGCCAATGAAGAATACCGGCCAGTTAGCTACAAAGATCAGCATGGCATGGCTTCTGGTGTGGCATCTGAAATCATTAAACGGCATGAATTGCGTACGGGCGACAAAATTAAACTTGAAATGAGCTCATGGCGGCGTGCTTATGAGCTGGCATTAAAGGGGCAGGGTGGGATTATCGGGCTTTCAAAAACCAAAGAGCGCTTATCTTTGTTTGATTATTCAGAGCCTGTTTATGATGTGCTTGTGACTGTAGTCGTTAAGAAAGGAAAAGAATTTCCTTTTCGATCAGTTAATGATTTAAAAGGCAAGCTGGTTGGGATGACCAATGGTGCCAGCTATGGTGCAGAGTTTAACGCAGCACTTGAGGCGCACCTTTTTACTGCTGATTTTAATTACCTGTCTGCTGCAAGGTTTAAAAAATTACTACATGAGCGCGTGGATTGCGTGGTCTTTGGCGGAGGGCAGCAGGGGCTGCTGCAAGCGCTGAGTTCAGATCCTGAGCTGCAGGCTAATCAGGATCAGTTTGTTATATTAGAGCACCCCCTGATTTATGATCCCGTTTATCTGGGCTTTCATAAGTCAATGAATATGAAGCCTTTTTTAAATGCGTTTAATAAAACAATTAAAGAGGCTAAAAACACGGGTATCTTGCCTAAGACTAAAAATTAGACCGTTGTTTTTAAAGTGTATTCAGCCCCGTGCTCCGCTTATTCTTCGCCTGGTGCGTACTGAGCAAAGACTTCGGCTTCAGTCATATTATGGGTTGCATTAGCAAAATCATAAAAAGCAGGTTTTTTATCAATAAAAATCTGGTGATCAAAAATAAACTCGTCCTGTTGCTCAAATAAACCAGCAGACACAATATATTGCTGTGCTTCTTTTAAATAATAAAATAAATGGCTGCCACATTGTTTGCAAAAACCCCGCTCCGCCCATTCAGAAGAGGCATAGCGGCTGATCATATCCCCTGCCGAAAACGTGACATCTGTGCCACAGTCTGTGGCCAGAAAAGGGCCCCCGGTCCATTTTCTGCACATATTGCAATGACAAGCCCCAATTTTGGGGTTCCTTGCCTTTGCACTTAATTGCACTGCAC
Organism: Iodobacter violaceini; assembly: GCF_011601265.1. GTDB lineage: Bacteria > Pseudomonadota > Gammaproteobacteria > Burkholderiales > Chitinibacteraceae > Iodobacter > Iodobacter violaceini. The sequence continues at coordinate 45,306 of NZ_JAAOLX010000005.1, read as the reverse complement.
CGCATAAACATGCACCTTTATATTCCTGAGTCATGATCATCTCTTAAGTGGGGGAATAACGCTGATCTTATCTGATTACGTTAATGTCATGTATGAATTTGGCATGATATAAATGAGATCTGTTTTTCTAAAGGGTATGACCGTGTAATTCGCAATAGCCAGCAGTGATCAATCGTTGTTAGTCTTGGTGCAATTGATAAGGAGGATTTGTTTTGACGCAACAGCAACGTGCTTATGCCTGTGGTTTATCTGCCGTATTGGCGTGGTCTACTGTGGCCACTGCATTTAAATTAAGCCTCGCTCATTTAAGCCCGGCGCAATTGCTCCTGTATGCCAGTGCAGCATCATTGCTGGCATTAATGTCTATTTTAATTTATCAGGGGCGCTTGCATGCAGTGTGGCCTGCTTTTCGTAAAAACTGGCGCGTTTCACTATTGTTTGGCGCAATTAATCCTTTTGCATATTATCTGGTTTTGTTTAAAGCCTATGATTTATTGCCAGCACAAGAAGCGCAGGCTATTAATTACACATGGGCATTAACGATGACTTTGCTGGCTGTGCCTCTTTTAAAACAGCCATTAAAACGAAATGATATGCTGGCAGCTTTGCTTTGCTATTTTGGTGTCTTACTTATTGCAACCAAGGGAGACTTGTTGCATTTAAATTTTTCAAATTTAAATGGTCTGGGGCTGGCACTAATTTCTACCCTGCTGTGGGCTGCTTATTGGATATTAAATACAAAAGATAAAAGAGAGCCAGTACTGGGATTAACCCTTAATTTTGCTGTTTCTTTGCCCCTTTCTTTTTTATGGTGCCTTTTTCATGGTGAGCTGGTCAGTGTCAGCTGGCAGGGTATTGCCGGAGCTGTTTATGTGGGCGCTTTTGAGATGGGGTTTACCTTTGTATTGTGGTTGTTTGCTATGAAGCTGAGCCAAAGCACCGCAAGGATTGCAAACCTTATCTTTTTATCGCCTATTATTTCTTTGTTTTTTATTTGGCTGTTCATTGGCGAGACAATTCAAGTATCCACTTTGCTGGGCCTGGGGTTTATTTTGCTGGGTTTGTTGGCGCAAAAGCTGCAGGGGGCCAGACTTTGCTGATATCTGTAATCCGGCACAGCCTTATCCTGAATCAAACGTCAGCAGCCTGAGGTGGGCTTGCTGGCGCAGAAATCTGCTTTAGTGATCTGTTACAGGGTGAGCAGGAGCAGGGTACTCATGGGCTGCCAGGTACTCCAGTGCTGCATTTACTGTAAAAAATATTTTTTAAGCACTAAATGTGTGTCTTTTGCATCTTGCTGCCGGGGCGATTAATATTTTTTTGATTGCCATGCCGCCAATAAGGGGCATTCGTTAGTGTTTTATAGATTTTTTAGCGATATAGCTCAGGCTATATCGCTATTTTTGTGTGCGTTGTTTATGTGGTGAAAAATTTAAATTGGTATTTGTTAATTAAATTCATTTTAATGACGTATGAATTTTTATTGTGTTTTTTGATTATTTTGTGTGATTAATATCACATTGATTTTGTGCGTGTTTAAAGTCAATTCATTTTTTTATTCTGGTTTTTCATTGTCCGGCTTGTTTTTAAATATCAGCAAATGATTATTTATGATTTTACTGGTATTGCTGATTAATTGTTCCTAAGTTTTTCAAGCAAGCACAGGTTTTTGTTTTTTGTTTTTTGCAGCGTGTACAGGGTAATTTTTAATTTTTTAGTTTATGGGCTTTTTGCTACATTAGCGGTCATATATTTAATTGCTTTAATTGGCTGTTTGAATATTAAATAATTGTTTGCTTTGGATTGATTTTATTTAAATGAATTGGTGCGGAGTAAAGGATAGCGTCATGTTTTTTTGTGTCTAATATGCGGGAATAAATGTCATGGTTCGTACCGCGCTTATTTTGCCTGTTCGTAATGCCGGGCCTTATTTGGATCAGTTATTACCTGCACTGGCTGAGCAAACACTAAAAGTGGATGAGTGGCTGGTTGTTGATAGTGAATCTTCTGATGATTCGGTGGCCAGGTTTGCTGCTGCGGGCGCTATGGTAAAAATAATTGATGCAAAATATTTTAATCACGGCGGCACACGTGAATGGGCGCGTCAGCAAATTAAAGCCGATATTGTTATTTACATGACCCAGGATGCTATACCGGCTAATCCGCAGGCATTGCAAAATTTGCGGGATGCCATTCTGGCCAATGACTCCATTGCCGCAGCATATGGCCGCCAATTGCCCCGCTCAGGCGCGGGTGTTTTGGAGGGGCATTCCCGCAGCTTTAATTATCCGGAGCAAAGCCGGACCAAGCGCTTTAGTGATGCGCCAGAATTAGGGATTAAAACGTGTTTTAGTTCAGATGCCTTTGCCGCATACCGCAATACGGCGCTGGATGCCGTTGGTGGCTTTCCTGCAGACATTATTGGCACCGAAGACGCTTATGTGGCGGGGAAAATGCTATTACAGAATTGGTGTATTCGTTATGAGGCCTCTGCCGAGGTCTTCCATTCCCACCACTACACCTTATTGCAGGAATTTCGGCGCTATTTTGATATTGGCGTTTTTTATGGCCGCGAATCATGGATAGGCGATCTGTTTGGCAAAGCGGGCAGTGAAGGGCGGCGTTTTCTTGCTTCAGAGCTGCAGGCTTTATCCCGTGCCGGTCAGCGCTGGCGCCATCCTGAAGTGATGCTCCGTGTGGTGTGCAAGCTGGCGGGGTATCGCTTAGGGCATCTGGAAAAATATCTGCCCCGTTTTGTAAAACGCCACATTGGCATGTTTGCGGCTTACTGGAAATAACGAGCGATGAAAAATAGCGCCGTACTCTGCCTGCTTATATTTTGCCTGAGCGCTTGTTCCACACCCGGCAGCTTGCTGTTGCCTGAGCAAAGTGTGCTGGACGAGCGCAGGATTGAGTTGCATAACATCAGCCAATTACCTGCGCCAATGACCCGAATTATGAATGGGGATACCCTCAGAATTGTGAGGGATGCACAAACGCCTGCTGAAAAAGATGAAATGGTTTTATTTTTTGTCCGGCCGGATGGCTCTTTTTCTTATCCTTTTGTGGGCTTAGTTCAAGCCGCACAGCGCAGCCCTGAAGAAGTGGCTACAGAGATCAGTGAAAAACTGGCTGCAATTTATCGCTACCCGAAAGTCACCGTGAATATCGCGATTGCTCCGGGAAATCGTGTCTTTGTTGGCGGAGCAGTGCGTAATCCTTCTGCTTTTGAATTAACTGCAGCCGCGAGTATTGAGCAGGCCATTATTGGCGCAGGCGGTGTATTACCCACCGCAGACAGTGAGCATATTGCTTTACTCAGGATGGATGCTGCGGGGCTTTACCAGGTTTATTTCACTGATTTCAGCCAGTTTTTACAGGCTAAGTCCCAGCACCGTGGCGTGATGCTGCAAAGAGGGGATATTGTCTTTGTGCCTAAATCTGCACTTGGCAATGCGATTGAGGGCGTGGATTTATATTTCAATCAGTTAATTCCTTTTTCCAAGGGGATTGGGATTGGGTTTAGTTACGATTTGAATAAAACCACGGGCTCATCCACCACAGTGACTTTGCCATGATAGAAATTCGCACATTCCGGGATATTCTCCGGCTTTTCTTTATTTTTAAAAGAGAGTTTCGCTGGGCGCTGATTGCAACGGTTATTTTAATTGTACTGGGGGCTTTTCTTTTACCTTCACGCTATGTTTCGGAATCCAGATTGCTTGTAAAGCCTGGCAGGGTAATGAGTACGGTGCCTATTGAGTACAGCGACAGGCAAACCATGCCCGCCCCAGGCACGCAGCGTGATCCTGTTCTTGATGAAGAAAAAATGCTCACCGGCCGGCCGGTTATCCGGCAGGTGGCTGAATATTATTTAAATGAAGTCAGTGATTATTCTGAAAAAAACGGCTGGAAGCTGATTAAGTTTTATATCAAAAAAGGTGTGACCGGCATTCTTGATGGTGTGCGCTCTGTTTTAGTTTTTATCGGGCTATCAGAGGCGCAAACGCCTTTGGATCGTTTAGCCAGTAAATTAGAAAAACAATTTGTGGTTACGCATGAAGCGGGCTCTTCGGTGATGGAAATCAGCATTACCTGGGATGATCCGCTGATTGCGCAGCGGGTAGTCAATAAATGGATAGAGGTTTATCAGACAGAGCGTGGAAAAAAACTGGCTAATGACAGCCTTTACGGTTTTTATGAGCGGGAAAGCCAGCGTATTGCCGGGCAAATTGCGGCGAATAAGGCAAAAATTGCAGAAAAATTAAAAGATATTGATGGCATGAGCAGCAAGGAAAAGCTGGAAAGCCTGAGTGATCGTATTAATAAGGTTGCTGCGCAGCGGGCAGAGGCCTATGCCCAGCAGCAGGGGCTGGCAAGCGGTATTCTGAGTGCGGGCCGTAATGCGGGTGATTTACCGCAGGAGGTGAGTAAAGAGCGTGAATTAAGTTTAAACCCCACTCAGCAGGATTTAAAACTTAAATTAAGTGGCCTGATGATAGAGCGCCTGGATAAATTAAAAAATTATCAGGATCAGGCTCCTCCGATTCTGGAGCTTAATCGCAGCATCAGCGCGCTTAAAGAGCGTATTGCCGAAGAAAAAGAAACGATTCAGCGATCCGAAAATCGGGTTCCTAATGAATTAGTCACCATGCTCAAGCGCTCCGCATTGGAGCGTGATACGCGGGTGAGCGAATTAAAAGCGCAAATGATTGCTTATGACGGCGAGTTGGCTAAGCTTAAAAATGAAAGACAGCGGATTTTATCTATAGACCCGGCCTTATCAGATTTAGAGCGTGATTTATCTGTGGCAGAGAAAAATTACCGGCTTTATATCGACAGCCTTGAAAAAGCACGTATTGACAGAGCATTAGATAATAGCCGGATTAGTAATATTGCCGTAATTGAACAAGCTACTTTTTCATCCGCCCGGGTTTTTCCTAAAAGCTTAATGATGCTTTTAATGGCGTTGCCAGCGGGTTGTGCGGTGGGTTTATTTGTTATTTATATCTGTTATTTATCAGATCAGCGTATTCATGATGGCGGCAGGGTAAAACATCATTTTGGCGTGCCATTATGGACTACGGTGATGGAGCAGAAAGCAGGCGCTTCCGCTGCTTTATCCGCCTCTTTTGAAGCAAGTATTTACCGGCTGTACAGCCAGCTGCCCTTAGCTGTACTGAAAGAAAAAGGACTGAATATTGGAATCACGTCTTCCCGGCACGGGGAAGGGGTGGGTTATCTGATCGGCCAGTTTCAGCGCATTCTGAGCGAGCGGGGTATTCCAAATCGCCTTGCAGATGATGAATGTGCCTGCCCTGGTGAGATTGTTTTGATTGATGCATCGGCTTTATTAAGTAATCAGGCGGCTTTTGTGCGGCTTAAACAGGCCGATATAATTTTACTGGTGGTTGAGGCAAGGCAATCTACCGTGCCTGTGGTTGAAAACACCCTGTCTATTTTGAATACGGCATTTAAAAAAGTAGACGGCATTATTATTAATCGCCGGCAGTTTGAGATTTCTTCCGGATTACTCAGCCGCATTTCTCGTTAAGAGGGCTTTATGCGAATAGCTCTGATTGCCCCCTTGCCGCCAGAGCAAAGTGGGATTGCAGATTATGCCGATGCATTCCAAAACGCTTTAAGCCAGGAAGGCTTAGAGATGAGTTTGCCATTTAAAAATAAACGCCTCGGGCACACGGCTCAGCTAGTTGATTTGCAAATGAAAAAAATAAACTGGCGGGATGTGGATTTAGTCCACGCCGAGCTGGGTGGCGGGCGAAATGGTGAGTTTTTAGCGCTGGAATGGCTGGCCCGGCATCACCCGCTATTGCCTTTAAGTGCAACGGTGCATGATCCGGAGCGCTTAATCTGGCGACCGCCTGGCTGGCCCAATGCCCTGAGTAAGCATCTGCCGCGTCGTGCTTATCAGATGCTGGTTCTTTTATGTGATCCGTGGACGCTGGCGCGCGAGCGCCGCCTTGCTGCAAAGTTAGCATCCTTAATTACACTCACTGATTTGGGTGCGCGTTGTTTAGCGCAAAGAATGCGTTTGCCTGAAGGCAAGGTGCTGAAAATTGCTCATGGTAATCAGATTGTGCCTGCATGGCCCTTGCCGCCTTTGCCTGCGAAAGGCGCTTTAAAACTGCTGTATTTCGGGTTTATTTATCGGGGGAAAGGCATTGAAGATTTAATCGCCGCGCTGGCCATACTTATTGCCAAGCGCCCTGAGGCCAGGCTGGAGCTGACTCTTGCCGGGGGCACTGCGCCTGAAATGACTTTTGCAAATGGGTCTTCTTATCTGGATGAATTAAAAACGCGGTTAAAAGCGGCCGGATTACCAGCGCATATGGTGCGCTGGCAGCCTGATGTGCCAACAGCAGAAATCGTTCCCTTAATTCAAGCGCACCATGTCTTGATTTTGCCTTACCAGGAATCAAAAAAGCTGACTTTTCTGGGGCAGATGCGTGGCACAAGCGGCGTGTTATCCTGGGCGGCGGCTTGTGGGCGCAGTGTTATCAGCTCTGATGCGCGCGCCTTTGCTGAAGAAGTCTCTTTTGGTAACGGGGCTGTTTATCCTCAGGGCAATCAGGCTGCTTTGGCGGCACAGCTCTTGCAACTATTGGATCAGCCTGCTTTGTTGCAGGAAAGAGGCAAGGGCGCTGAGGCGCTGGGCATGGCGCGCCGCTGGCCTAATATTGCAAAGCAATTCAGAAAACTATTTGCAAGCCTGATTCAGGGTAAACCCAATGCGCTTCATTAATTGCTGCTTGTTTGCGGCCTTACTTGCTGGCCCGGCTTTTGGGGCAGAGACAAAGCTGGTGGCCTCAAAACCCCTGGTCTGGCGTGACTTTTTAGGGGTTAATGCACATTTTTTATGGTTCAGCCCGCAGCAGGCGGCGCAGCAAATGGATCGCTTACGTGATTTGGGGCTGGAGTGGACCCGCGTCGATTTGCACTGGGACAGGCATGAAGCCAAAGAGAATGAATACTTATTCAAGCCTATCGATCATGTGGTTGATGCATTAAAAGAGAAGCAGCTTAAATCTGTTTTTTACTTAGTGGGCTCCGCGCCCTTTGCCAGCAGTGCGCCTGCTTCGGCCAGTAATAAAGACCAGTATCCGCCAAAAGACAATGAAGTCTTTGCCAAGCGTATGGGGATGCTGGCGCACCGCTATCCATCGGTAGATGCATGGCAGATTTGGAACGAGCCTAATTTACCAAGTTTTTGGCAGCCCGCAGAAAATGCGGCCGATTACGGCAGGCTGTTACAGTCTTCTGTGCGGGTATTAAAGCAGGTGGCACCTGGCAAACCCGTGGTGATGGCAGGGATGGCGTATTACAGCCAGATGCCGGTCAGGAAAGGGCTGATGCTGGAAGAGCTGGGCAAAATGGGGGCTTTAGGCTTAGGGGCCGTTGTCGCTTATCACCCCTATAGCCAGGCGCCGGAAGGCGATGAAGTTAAAGCGCGGGATTTTATTTTGCGCACAAAAGAAATAAACCAGCGTTTACGCACCATGAAAGTACCGGGAATCTGGGCAACGGAGTGGGGCTGGTCCAGCTATGCCGGGCCTGAGGAAGAGCAAAATATTATTGGCGAGGCGGGGCAGGCGGATTATCTCTTGCGCCGCCTGGTGCTGATGAGTGTGGCTGATTTTGATCGCATTTTTTTATTTGCTTTGTCTGATCTGGACAGCCGGGCCGGGGTTCGGGACCGAAGCTACGGGCTTTTAAATCTGCAGGGTAAACCCAAGCCTGCATATACGGCTCTGGCGCGTTTTTTAAATATCACCGGCCCCAGGCTTTTACCCGACGATTCCCCTGTTTACAAAGCGACGCTGGATGGCCTTTATAGCGTGGCCTGGAAAAAGCCTGATGGCACGCATCTCTGGATGTTCTGGGCAAATCAGCCCGGCAAGCTGGAGCTGGCTATATCGGGTGAGATCACGCTGCATCAGCCTTTAAGCGGGCTTAAAACCCCTCTGAAGTCTTCAACCCTTGCGGTGACGCGTCAACTGCAAATTCTGGAATGGCGCTGATGGCTTCTTCATCCGACAGTCTGACCGCTGCTTTGCTGGCTTCACCGCATTGCTCATTAAATATTCTCTGGACGCTGCCATATTTACCATGGCCCACCACCAGCGGCGGCAAGCTGCGCCAGTATCATTTATTGCGTGCGCTGGCTAATCGCGGGCACCGCATTACCCTGCTGGTGCAAAGTAAAGAGCAGCTTACGCCTGAGGTGAAGGCTCAGATTGAGCGCATTGTTGATCGCTTAATTGTTCTGCCCCGCAGGCCTTTAACGCATCCGCTTACCCTGGCTGCGGCAGCATTTGCCCCCTGTCCCTTACTTGCCAGTGTGAATGGCTTTTCCCCCAGGCTGGAGCGCGTGTTTGCTGCGCTGTCAGAGGGAAGCTGGGATGTGGTTCAGATAGAGCACAGCTATGGGATGCAGCCGTTTTTACGCCAGCTGCAAGCCAGAAAACAGCCGTTTTTACTGACTGAGCACAATGTGGAATCGTCGCTTGGGGCGGCGACTTATCAGCAAATGCCCGTCTGGATGCGGCCCTTTATCTGCTTTGATCAGTGGCGTTACCGGCTTTGGGAAAAACGGGTGCTGAGCGCAGCTTGCTGTGTTGCGGCGGTAACGGCAGAAGACGCACAGCGGCTCGCAGAAATCAGCCAGCGGGCGGTGGATGTGGTGATCAATGGCGTGGATACCGCGGCATTTGCCCATGTATGGCCTGATTTAAACAGCCAGCGAATATTATTTATTGGCAACTTTGAATATCCACCCAACCGGGATGCCGTGGCCTGGAGCCTGGATGAAATTATGCCCGAAGTATGGGCGGCACTACCCGATGCGCGTTTTGTTATTTGCGGCTACGCCATGCCGGATGCCTGGCGCACCCGCTGGCCGGATTCAAGAATCGAATGGTGTGGCTTTGTGCCTGATTTAACGCTGGAGCAGCAAAAATCAGCGCTTTTTTTAGCGCCACTGCGTGAAGGGGGCGGATCAAAACTGAAGGTGCTGGAAGCGCTGGCTGCCGGGCTGCCTCTGGTGAGTACGCCACAGGGTGTTTCTGGGCTGGCGCTGCAGCCAGGGCAACATTATTGGGCAGGGCAGACGGCGGCTGAGCTGGCTTTGGCTGTGATCCGGCTATTAAATCAGGGCGAGGCCGCCCGTGAAATGGCCGAGGCAGGCCGTCTTTATGCTTGTCAGAATAATGATTGGCAAATCAGTGCCAGCCAACTTGAAACCCTCTACCAAAAAGTAAAACATGCGGATCGGAATTGATTATCGCCCGGTAACGGCTGCGCCTTATTCGGGGATTGCCCGGCAGGTGCTGGCGCTGGAGCAGGCATTGCAAACTTTTGGCGAAGTGCAGCGCTTTACTGCCGCGCCTCTGGAGCATCCTCATCGCCAGATTGCGCATTGCCCTGCATCGGCAAGCCCCGTTAATGGCCTGCACCGCCCGCGTGAGCGCGTGAAGTTTGAGCTTGGCTTTTTGCCGCAGGCGATTAAAGACAATAAGCCGGATGTTTATATCGCAACGGCGAATACCGGCCTGCCTTTTTGGCAAACCCCGCCGGATACCCGTTATGTTTTGCTGCTGCATGATGTGTTTCAGCTGACAATGGATAACCATCATGGCAGCCGCTTAAAAGCGATGGTGTACCGGCAGATTGATCGCTTTGGAATAAGTCGCTCGGTGGCGCTGGCCGATGCAGTCTGGACACCCTCAGGGTTTACCGCATCAGAAGTGGCCAGATTGTTTCCGCAGGCGGCGGCCAGAATTGCGGTGCTGCCTAATGCGGTGCCTGCGGTACGCCCTGCCGCGCCATCATGCTTACCCGTGGGCATTCCGGCGCAATACTGGCTGGTGGTAGGCACGCGTGAGCCGCGAAAAAATATTCCCTGGTTTGTGGCCGCATGGCAGGCAGTTCGTCAGCAACACAGCAGGGTGCCAGCACTTGTTTTGGTCGGCAGCCAGGCAGATTTACCTTTGGCCCTGCGTGGTCTGGATGGGCTGATCTGCGTATCAGGGGTGAGCGAAGCTCAATTACTGGCGCTCTATGCCCATACGGCTTGTCTTTGGCAGCCATCACTTGCCGAAGGCTTTGGCCTGCCGGTGATTGAGGCGCTTGCGCAGGGCGCGCCGGTTGCTGTGGCTGAAGGCTCGGCGCTGGATGAAATCGCCCCGCCGGGCTCGCCGCGTTTTTCTCCTTATGATGGTGCTGCATTACAAGCGCTGATGCGGGGTCTGGCGCTCAGCCCGCAGGCAAAAGATTCATCAGGGCAGAAATGGGCCGCGCGCTATGCCATGCCTTCATATTGTGAGCGCTTGGGAGTATTGCTGGCGGCTTTGCGGGCGGGGCTGTAATGGCGGGGGTGTTACTTGCTTTGCTCTGTGCTGTGTTTTTTTCGGTGCTTCTGGCTTTCTCTTCGGCAGCCGTGATGCTTGCCGCCATTGTGGCACTGGTCCTGGCGCTGAATGTGCTCAGGTTTCCCTTTATGGGGCTGATTTTGTTTGGTTTTGTGGCGACGTTTATTCCCTATACCACGGTGAATATCGGCATACGTGTCACGATTTCAGAGGCGGTATTAGGCATGGTGTGGCTGGGCGTTTTCTGGCAAATGATGCAGGGACGGCTGGCCTGGCCGCTTGGCAAAACAGAGCAGCGCTTACGTTACCTCATGTTTTACAGTGCGCTGCCATTTTTAGCCGGCCAGTTCATGATGGGGGGCGCAGAAGGCAATGGCCCTGTGAATTGGGCGCGCTGGTTATTAAATTTATCGCTCCTACTGCTTTTTCCTGTTTTGGTTGATAACGGTTTGCGCCGTGATCAGCTGATTGTTTCCCTGCTGCTGGGCACTTTAGTGATGCTTTTGTTATCAGTGGGGATGTTTTTAAAAGATCACGATGCCAATACGTTTATTGTGATTTTAGAAAAGCTGAAATATGCCCACCCGGAAGCCGTGAAAGATATTTTCTCGGCTAATTTTTCCCGCATGGCCTCCCCGTGGGTGCACCCAAATTTAACTGGTGGCGTGCTGGTATTGTTTCTGCCGCTGGCCTTTTTTTATGCACTGATGCAGCAGGGCTGGCGCAGATTGCTGGGCTTTAGTGTGGTGCTGCTGGGGGCTGCAGGGCTGTTATTCAGCAGCTCGCGCGGGGCTATTGTCAGCCTTGCTCTGGTGTTGATGGGGCTGGCTTCTTACCGTGTTCCCTATGCCGGGCGCGTCATGGGGGTGGCGCTGGCTCTTGGTGTGGCTTTGGTTCTGTTTTATCCGCCATTGCAAGCGCGGCTGGCGACGACTTTTTCCAGTAGTAATGCCAGTACAGAAATCCGTATGGATGAATACCGGCGTTTTCCGGAGGCCATGGCGCGTTTTCCGCTTGGGATTGGTTTTAAGGTTGATCCCCCGCCGCCCGGGACCAATCTGCTCGGCATTTCTAATTTGTGGCTCAACTTTATTTACAAGCTGGGCATCCCCGGCATGCTGCTGTTTATTGCCGTGACCACGGCATGGTGGCGCGAATGCAGGCCACGTACTTCTTTTCGTGAGATGAGCCAGGAGCGGGGCATCTGGATTGGTTCGGGGGCAGGGCTGCTTGCGGCTTTGCTGACGGGTTTATTTGATCATTACTACAGTTTTACCATGGTCCTGATTGCGCTTTTTTGGCTGGTAATGGCAATTAATCTTCAATCTGCACGAAGCTTGCGCCAGGCGCATGATCCACTGCTCTGCGATGAGCCTTATAGGAAAACAGAAGTATGAAACATCGGATTTATCACTCCACCGCACTGCAGGCACGCCTTGAAGATTACGCGCAGAAGCTGGGTGTTACGCAGAGTGAGCTGGCAGACAGCTACCACTGGATGCTGGCCAATGATGTTGCTTTTGAAGAAGGTGATGAGGCTCATCCGCGCGTATCGATCTGCTCGGTAAATATTGAATCGCGGATTACTCACCCTTTGGCGCGGCGTTTTTATGCCCTGCTGCGGGATGAAATTCCTACCACGCTGGTTCCCTGCTACGGCATTAACTGGCCCACATTGAAAGATCGCTGGCTGCGCGCATGGGAGCAGTGCTACAACATTCTGATTAATAAAATTCCCAGCCACCATTTGCGTCTGGCCTGGCTGCGTCTGGGCGGTGCCAAAATTGGCAAAGGCTCGGCTGTATGGCGTACTACCGAGATTTTAGGCGTAGAAAACCTGGTGATTGGGGACGATAGCTGCATCGCATGGCATTGCCAGATTGATGCGCGGGCCGGGCTGATTATCGGGGATCATGTGGCGGTGGCCTCTCATGCCAAAATTATTGCGGGCAGCCATGATTTAAGCGCGCCCGAGTTCTGGTCGGTGTCCGCCCCTATTTATATCGAAGATTACGCATGGATCGCCACGGGTGCTTTGATTGGCCATGGCGCGCGCATTGGGCGGGGGGCGGTGGTCACGGCCAATACGCTGGTCAGTAAGGAAATTGCCCCGTACAAAATTGTGGGTGGCTCGGGGGCAAAGGTGATGGGCGAGCGCCCGCATGATTTAACTTATAAAGTGGGCGGCAAAGGCCTGTTTACGCTGTTCTACTAGATGTGTTGTGATGCTCAATAATACGGTTTTTCTGACCTTAGCCACGCTGGCTGGCCTTATTCTGGGCTTTGCCCGTGAATGGTTGCTGGTGGCCGATTGGGGCGCTGGGGCGCGGACAGATGCTTATCTGGTTGCGTTATTTTTGCCCGAGGCTCTGCGTACCATGCTGGCTGGCGGCTTATTGTCTGCCGCTGCTTTGCCGCTCTGGCAGGCTCAGCCTGCTTCTGCTCAGCCTTACTGGCTGGCAGGGCAGGTCAGGCATTTTTTATGGCTGGCTCTGGCGCTGGCGCTGGGGATCACGCTGGGCGCGCCTTATCTGGTGAAAATAATCGGGCTGGGTTTATCCGCTGCAGATGCCTTGCAGGCCACTCAGTCTTTGCGCTGTCTGGCATGGGTGATACCGGGCTTATTTTTGCAGGCGGTCTTTACGATCCCCATGCAGGCCAACAGCCGCTTTGTGCTGCCGGGGCTGGGCTCCTTCTTGTTTAATTTGCCGGTTGTCATTTATCTGGGCTTAGCAAAACAAGCGGCCGATCCGCTTACGCTGGCCCAGTGTTTTATTCTGGGCAGCCTCCTGATGCTGCTGCCACTTTTGCCTCCGGTCTGGCGTATGGGCTGGCGGCCCTGGTATGCTGCGCCGCGTGGCCAAACTATCTCCGTGTGGCGGCAGCTCTGGCCGCTGTTGAGCAGCAGTGTCGCCAGCCAGGGCCTGACCCTGCTCGAACGGCTGGTGGCGTCTTTTTTGGGCGATGGCTCGATTACGCTTCTTAATCTGGCACGTAAGCTGGTCAATATTCCGCTGATTGCCCTGATGAGCTTAAACCAGGTTTTGCTGGGGAAAATGAGTGGCGAAGGGCGTATGGGCAGGCGAAAAATGCTCGATACTGGCCTGCTGCTCTGCACCTTATTAACCCTGCCTGCCGCGGTGGGCTTAATTGCAACCGCGCCTGCATTAGTCGGTTTACTTCTGCCGCATGGTTTAGCACAGGGGCCACTGCCTGTCTTACTGGCTTTATTTGCGGTATCCATTGTATTTGGTGCATGGAATGCGCTGCTTGCCCGTTATTACTACGCCGCAGCAGATACCCGTACACCTTTAATTTGCGAGCTGAGCGGAAGTGCTGTGCAGTCTGCGCTTTTACTGGGGTTACCCTGTTTTTTGGGGATATGGGGGATGGCCTGTGCGGTGATGGGCGGGGTATTAAGTACGGCATGGATGCTGTGCCGAAATATTAACCCGGCCCTGCTGAGGGATATTCTGAAATGGGCTGCACTCGCGCTTTTATTGTGCGCACTAGCCGCATTTGCATGGGCTGTGCAGGGGCGAATGGCTCAGCTGGCGGTGGGGGCGTTCAGCGCATTGCTGCTGTTTGTTTCAGGTGCTTACCATTTAAAAAAGAAACTGGGCAAGACAGGGGTATAAAAATCAGGGCCAAACACTATGCTGATATTCTCAGCGCCCAAAGAGCAGGCAGAGGGGGCTATATATGTTTAGTGAAAGTTTGAGTGCGAGGCTATTGTGAAATTACTGCTACTAATGCTGTTATTGCCATTTTATGTATGTGCAGGCGAGCCGCTGATTTATGCGGATGATAGTTATTTTCCTGTGATTTATAAAGATAAGGAGGGGCAATCAGCCGGGATTTTGTATCAGCTCCTGCTGCATCATGCAAAAATAACGGGCACTAAACTAGAAATTGAGCATACTTCATGGCGAAGGGCTTATGAATTTGCCACTCAGGGGCGGGGCGGGGTGATTGGTTTATCTAAAACGTCAGCACGGCTGAGTTTGTTTGATTATTCTGATCCAATATTTGACGACAATATCAATATTGTAGTGAAAAAGGGGCGTGAATTCCCTTTTAGCAAAATTGAAGATTTAAAGGGTAAGGTGGTGGGGATTCATTTGGGCGCAAGCTATGGAGAGGCGTTTGATCAAGCTGCAGCAACAAAAATGCTAAGCGCAGATACGAGCGCAGTGCCCGCCGTCAGATTAAAAAAACTACTTTATGGCCGTATTGATTGCGCATTAGTTGGAAGCGGCCAGCTTGGTCTTGATAGTATAGTGGATGCAGATCCGGAGCTAAAAGCCAATAAAGCGCAATTTGTGATTTTAAAACATCCCCTGGTAAAAGATACTTTATATCTGGGGTTTGCAAAGAATATGAATATGCTTAAGTATTTACAATTGTTTAATCAATCGATTGCGGATGCTAAGCTTAAAAAAATAATTCCTGAAACGATTGATTAAATTGAGATAAATAAAAAAGGCAGGTTTTTACCTGCCTTTTTTATTGTGTGCATATTGGATTGAGTTTCTGCGAAAGCGCTTACAGACAGCGGCCAAATAAATCCAGAGCCAGCTGATAGCCCCGCATGGCTAATTGCGCATCGTAGCGTAAGCCTTCATCGCGCATAAAAGCGTGTTGTCCGTTGACTTCGTGCCAGCTGAAATTAAGCCCGGCCCCGCTCATTTTTTGATAAACCAAGGCGCGCCCCGCTGCAGGGATATGCGGGTCTTGTTTGCCCCAAAACATCATCAGCTCGCCAGAAATATCCGCCAGTCTGTCCATACTGTGCTGGCCTGGCTGGTTTGGAATCACGCTGGTATGCAGATCCGTTGCATAAAAGCAGGCCGTGGCTTTAACCTGGGGCTGCAAAGCGGCGCGAAACGCCAGATGGCCGCCAATGCAAAAGCCCATCGCACCAATTTGCCCGTTGCACCATGGCTGATTGGCCAGCCATGCAATCACGGCCTCGTTATCACTGTCATAGCCTTCTGCCGGTTTATTGGCTTTATCGCTATTGCCCTTATCGCTGCCCGCCTGATCGTAAGCCAGTACTGTGCCGGCAGGGTTCAGCTCATGAAAAATCTCCGGCACGACAACCGCATAGCCATGCCCGGCCATCAGCCGTGCCGAACGCTCGATCGGGCCGGTCTGCTGAAAAATTTCTGAATAAAGCAAAATCGTCGGGTAGGCTTTATCGCCTTCAGGACGATGCACATAGGTACGCATGATGCCGGTTGGTGTGGGCAGATCGACAATGTGTTTCTGAATAATCATGGTTTTTCCTGAGCGTAATAATAAAAACTAAAAAGGTCTGCAGACCAGCGTTTTCATAGGCTATTACATATTCGGATAATTTGGTCCGCCGCCGCCTTCTGGTGTAACCCATGTGATGTTTTGCATGGGGTCTTTGATATCGCAAGTTTTGCAGTGAATGCAGTTTTGCGCGTTAATTTGCAGGCGCGGGCCGCTGTCGCTTTTGATGATTTCATACACACCCGCCGGGCAGTAGCGGCTTTCGGGGGAGTTGTATTCTTTTAAGTTAACGCTGATTGCAAGGCTTGAATCGGCCAGGCGCAAATGGCAGGGCTGGTTTTCTTCGTGGTTCACGTTTGAGATATAAAGCGACGACAGCTTATCAAAGCTCACCTTGCCATCCGGTTTGGGATAGTTAATCGGTGTACATTCATTCGCAGGCTTCAGGCAGGCGTGGTCTGGTTTTTTATGACTGAATGTCCAGGGCAGGCGCACGCCAAAGCTGGCCAGCCACATCTCGAAACCACCGTACATTGAACCAAAAATATTGCCGAATTTTGACAAGGCTGGTTTGATATTTCTGACCTTGTCTAGATCCTGCCAAACCCATGAGGCTTTAATCGCTGCCGGATAGGCAAGCAGCTCATCGCTGCTGCGGCCTGCGGCCAGCGCTTCAACAACCGACTCGGCCGCCAGCATGCCGCTCTTCATGGCATTGTGCGTGCCCTTGATGCGCGGCACATTTAAAAAGCCCGCCGCACAGCCGATCAGCGCGCCGCCGGGGAATGTCAGCTCAGGAACCGATTGCAGGCCACCTTCAGAAATGGCCCTTGCGCCGTAGCTCAGGCGTTTGCCGCCTTCAAACAGGCCGCGAATACTTGGATGGGTTTTAAAGCGCTGAAATTCATCAAAGGGGCTGAGGTGCGGATTGCTATAGTTCAGATGCACCACAAAACCAACGGCTACCAGGTTGTCTTCTAAGTGATAAATATAAGAGCCGCCGCCAGTGCTGTTATCCAGCGGCCAGCCCTGTGAATGGCTGACAAGGCCAGGCTTGTGCTGGCCGGGCGCAACTTGCCACAGTTCTTTAAAGCCGATGCCGTATTTTTGTGTATCGGCGTGATCGCGCAAATTAAATTGTGCTTCCAGTGCCTTAGTCAGCGAGCCACGCACACCTTCGCCGATCAGCGTGTATTTAGCGTGCAGCTCCATGCCGGCGGCAAAATCAGCTTTTTGCTTACCCGCTTTATCCAGGCCCATATCGCCTGTGACCACACCTTTTACTGCGCCGTTTTCGTGGTAAAGCACATCGGCGGCGGTAAAGCCGGGATAGATTTCTACACCCAGACCTTCGGCTTGTTCCGCCAGCCAGCGGCAAACATTGCCCAGACTGACGATATACGCGCCATGGTTGTTCATCAGGGGGGGCAGCAGCGGGTTGGGAATGCGGAAAGCCTGATCTTCATCCAGCAACATAAAGCGATCGTCTGTGACCGGTGTTTTAAGCGGCGCACCCAGTGCTTTCCAATCCGGAATCAGCTCATCCAGTGCAATCGGATCAATCACCGCGCCGCTCAGAATATGCGCGCCAACCTCTGCGCCTTTTTCCAGAATACAGACGCTGATTTCCTGGTTTGCTTTGGCCGCTAATTGCTTAATGCGAATCGCCGCCGATAAGCCAGCCGGGCCAGCGCCCACAATCAAAACATCGTATTCCATCACATCGCGGGTGATTGCTTGCATGGGTGTTCCTTGTTGCATTGTATTGATCATATGGCAGGGCGTTTTCCCTGCAACAGGGCGCGCATTATCGCACAAGGCGAAGTCTTGTTGAGCGGCGGCGCTTTGCTTAGCGTCAAACTAAGTGGCAAACTCTTTGTCATTAATAAAGGAGATTGTATGCTGGAAATCATTCAGGCTGATTTATCTCATCCGCAGCATGCCGAGGCTGTGGTGTATTTATTAAATCAATATGCGCTTGATCCTATGGGGGGCCATCAGGCTTTGTTGCCTTTTGCTCAGACCAATTTAATTGCCGAATTAAAAAAACGCAGCACGGTACATATCGTGCTGGCGTTTAGCGATGGCGCACCTGCGGGCCTGGCGATTTGTATTGAAGGCTTTTCAACCTTTGCCTGCCAGCCGCTGCTTAATATTCATGATTTTGCGGTGCATCCTGATTATCGGGGGCAGGGGATTTCTAAGCGGATGATGGCTAAGGTGATCGAGATTGCGCGTGACCTGGCTTGTTGCAAAGTGACCTTAGAAGTACTGGAAGGCAATACGCCTGCTTATTCGCTTTATAAGACGGTGGGTTTTGTAAATTATGAGCTCAATCCCAAGCTGGGCCACGCGTTGATGATGCAGCTAAAGTTAGTGTAATGACTGAAGTTGCATCACTTCAGTGATCTGGGTTCAGGTGAGTGCTGTGTCATATCAGCTAATCGTTTACGCAACAGACTAAGGGCGCGTACCATGGCCGCCCTTAAGCCTTACAGGCAGGATAACAATATGAATGCTGGATTAACAGACGACGAATTTGAAGCGCTTAAAGAAGTAAGCCGTGGCATAAAAAGCAAAAGGCTTAGCCCTTTGGTGTTGAAACACGCCAAGCTTCTTTCGGGTCTGAAATATGTAGATTATGGCCGTAACGGCATTATGAAAATCACCGAAAGAGGCACGCAAACGCTGTTTATGAAGCATTGCATCGATGGTTTACGCAAAATTGCAGCCAATCCAATTGCGCTGCTGGATGCAAATGTTAAAGAGTTTTTGCTTAAGAAATCTCATATCAGCTCGATTGAAGGCGCAGTAGGCTATGAGATTACAGCTAAGGGCGCAGAGTCTTTGGCGGACATCGATGCACAGCAAAGAAAGTAGTTTTTTTATTCTGTGTTTTAAAGAGGGCTGGTCTTAGCCCTGATGAAATTTCATCCGCCGTGTCAGACAAATAAACGGTGCGCGACTAAAGTGCTTCTGATTCTTTTTAGGAGCATGGGTCATGCGCTATTTATGGGTTTTACTGTTTTGTTCTTATTGCTATGCAGAGCCGGCCCTGCCGGAGTTTACGCAGCGCAGCCCCGCGGCTTGGATTAACAGCCCGCCGCTCAAAGCAGCTGATTTTAAAGGCTCGGTGCTGCTGCTCGATATCTGGACGTTTGAGTGCTGGAATTGCTATCGCTCCTTTCCCTGGCTCAACGATTTATCTGCGCGTTTTGCCGGCAAGGGGCTGAAAGTAGTGGGCATTCATTCCCCGGAGTTTGATCGGGAGCGGGCGCCTGCTGCTGTGGCCGCAAAGGCGGCAGAGTTTGGTTTTAAGCATCCCGTTATGATCGATAATGATTTTGCTTATTGGAAAGCCCTGAATAATCAATATTGGCCAAGCTTTTATCTGGTTGATAAGCGCGGTGTGATTCGTCAGCGTTTTGTGGGGGAGACGCATCAGGGTGATGCTCAGGCACAAAAAATTGAAGCCGCGCTTAATGCTTTATTGCTGGAGCGGCCATGATGGTGCTGTGATTATGGGCTGGCGCAGCACAATCTGATCACTGCTTGTCACCCCCGCAGCCACTTCCTTGCAGCGCTCAATAAACAGCGCCATGCCCGGTGTGATGTATTTTTGCTTGTGCCAGATAAAGTGAAATTGCCGCTTAAAATCTAATCCCGCTACGGGAATTTCAACCAGGCTGCCGCGCCGGAAAGCTTCTTTTAAAGCCAGGCGTGAAATACAGGCAATGCCCATGCCGGATTCCACTGCGCGTTTAATTGCCTCGGTATGCTCCAGCGCCAGGCGGATATTAAGCTGGGATAAAACATGGCGCATGCCGTGCTCAAAGGTTTGCCGTGTGCCAGATCCGGTTTCACGGGCAATCCACGGCGTGGCCACCAGATCATCCAGTGTCACAACAGACTGATGGCTGAGCGGGTGATCTGGCGCGGCAAAAATCACCAGCTCGTCTGCCACCCAGGATTGCGCCGCTAAATCAGGATGCGAGCAATCGCCCTCAATCAGGCCAAAGTCCAGCTCGAATTCTGCAACTTTTTTAACAATATTGGCGGTGTTGTGTACGTCCAGATCGATACGGCAGCCGGGGTGGTTTTGCATAAATTCGCCGATCAAGAGTGTGGCAAGGTAATTGCCGATGGTCAGCGTTGCCCCGATACGCATCGGCCCCAGGCCTTCTTTGCCCTCAAACAAAGCTTCAATCTCACGGGCGCGATCAAGCAGCTCGATGGCGCGCGGTAAAATTTTGTGGCCCAGCTCGTTCAGTTGTAATTTTTTACCTATCCGGTCAAAGAGTTTGATCTGAAACTGCCGCTCAAATTCGGTGAGCGAGGTGCTGGTGGCCGACTGGCTCATGCCTAAATGCTCCGCCGCACGGGACACATTCTCTGCACGGGCCACGGCGGTAAATACTTCGAGCTGTCTGAGGGTGTAGTTCATGGGGTATCTGGCGATTTGCGGCGTTAAAATCTTAAAAGATCTGCAGGCACGTGAAACACAGGCAAATAGTGGGTTTAAAAGCTTAATGCCACTCGTTTTGCGGCCAGAGAAGTGTTTTTCCCGGCTTTTTTCGCAGTGTTGTCAGTGTCTTAAGATTTTTGCTTTGTTTATAATACATGCCTTTAAAGCATGTATATCTGGAAAATGGAATATCTTTATCAAAGATTGGTATTTACCAGATATTCTACCTTGCCCTACAATGTGCGGCAAATAGGAGGGGTTTATGAAGGTTCTCGTCGCGGTTAAGCGTGTAGTGGATTACAACATCAGGCCACGGATTAAGGCTGATGGCTCGGATGTGGATATTGCTGGCGTTAAGATGAGCATCAATCCCTTCGACGAAATTGCCGTAGAAGAAGCATTGCGCCTGAAAGAGCGCGGTGTGGTTACAGAAATTGTGGCCGTGACCATTGGCACTGCCGCATGTCAGGACGTTTTACGCCATGCCTTAGCGATGGGCGCAGACCGGGTGATCCTGCTTGAGAGCGATCTTGAGCTGCAGCCGCTGGGCGTGGCCAAATTATTAAAAGCAATTGTTGATAAAGAACAGCCAGGCCTCGTGATTTTAGGCAAGCAGGCGATTGATGACGATGCAGGTCAAACTGGCCAGATGCTGGCAGCCTTGATGAATGCAGGCCAGGGCGCGTTTGCTTCCAGTATTACCGTAGCGGATGGCGAAGCAGTTGTAGTGCGTGAAATCGATGGCGGTACAGAGACTGTGGCGCTTAAATTGCCAGCGGTGATTACTGCAGATTTACGCCTGAACGAGCCGCGCTTTGTGAAGCTGCCTAATTTGATGATGGCGAAGAAAAAACCAATTGAAACCATTGCTGCCAGTGATCTGGGCATCAATGCTGAGCCGCGCTTAAAGCTGCTTAAAGCTGCTGAGCCAGCAGAGCGTAAAGCCGGTATTAAAGTTGCAAATGTGGCTGAATTAGTCAGCAAGTTGCGTGAAGCAGGGGCGATCTGAAATGACTGTATTGATTCTGGCCGAACACGACGGCAAGCAAATTAAAAAAGCCACCCGCCAGGCCGTGACGGCTGCGGCGGCATGGAATGCGCCTGTGCATCTGGTGGTGCTGGGGCATAGTATTGATGCGGTAACGGCCGAAGCCGCAGCCATTGCTGGTGTCAGCGAAGTGATTCGTGTGGATGCACCTGCACTGGCGCATGTGCTGGCCGAAGATGTGGCTGCGCTGCTGCTTGATTTGGCACCAAAGTATCAGGTGATTTTAGCGCCGCATTCAGCCGCTGCAAAAAATGCCCTGCCACGCGTGGCCGCGCTGCTTGATGTCGCCATGATTTCTGATGTGATCAGTATCAGTGCACCAGCGACTTATATCCGCCCGACTTATGCCGGTAGTGTGCTCACTACGGTAGAAAGCAGCGATGCGGTGCAAGTTTTAACCGTGCGGGCAAGCAGCTTTGATGCCGCAGGCAATGGCCCCGCTGCAAATATTGTGGATCACGCTGCACCTGCTGCTCAGACACAAGCACGCTTTGTGTCTGCCACGCATACCGTGAGTGATCGCCCTGAGCTGGCTTCCGCTTCGGTTGTGGTAACAGGTGGCCGGCCGCTGGAAACACGTTTTGATGCGATTTTAAATCCGCTGGCGGCTAAGCTGGGCGCTGCCATTGGTGCAACGCGCGCTGCTGTGGATGCAGGCTACGCACCTAATGATATTCAGGTTGGCCAAACCGGTACGGTGGTTGCGCCTGAGCTCTATATTGCCGCAGGTGTATCGGGTGCAGCCCAGCATTTAGCCGGTATGAAAGACAGCAAAGTGATTGTGGCGATTAACCTGGACCCTGATGCAGCGATTTTCCAGGTTGCAGATTTTGGTTTAGTTGCCGATCTGTTCGAAGCCGTGCCTGAGCTGACTGCAGCGCTGGCTTAAACGTGTAGGGCGGGAGCAAGCCGCCAGCGTATTACATATTTAAAACGGCGGGTTCAAATCCGCCCTACGTTATTGAAAAGAGAAAAACATGAGCGCTTTTGCTACCGAACACGTGTTATCGGTTCGTCACTGGAACGATACGCTGTTCAGCTTTACGACTACCCGCGATGATTCGCTGCGTTTTGAAAACGGCCAGTTTGTGATGATTGGTCTTGAAGTGAACGGCAAGCCGCTGATGCGTGCTTACTCGATTGCCAGCCCGAATTACTCCGAAACGCTGGAGTTTTTCAGCATTAAAGTGCAAGACGGCCCGCTGACTTCCCGTCTGCAGCACTTGAAAGAAGGTGATCCACTGCTGGTTAGCCGTAAGCCAACAGGTACTTTGGTATTGAGCGATTTAAAGCCTGCCAAAAACCTTTATTACCTTTCAACAGGTACCGGTCTTGCGCCATTTATGAGCCTGATTCAGGATCCTGAAGCTTACGAGCAATACGAAAAAATTATTCTGGTTCACGGTGTGCGTACCGTGAGCGAGCTGGCGTATGCCGACTTCATCCAGAAAGAGCTGCCACACAATGAGTTCTTTGGTGAAGAAGTACAAAAGAAGCTGATTTACTACCCAACAGTGACGCGTGAGCCATTCCGTAACCAGGGGCGTTTAACTGATTTGTTTGAATCGGGTAAGCTGGAGCGCGATATTGGCCTGCCTCCGCTTAACCCGGAAACAGACCGTGCCATGCTTTGCGGCAGTCCGGCCATGCTGAAAGACACTTGCGCGCTACTCGATGCGCGTGGTTTCCAGGTGTCCAAGCGTATCGGCCAGCCTGGCGATTATGTGATTGAGCGCGCATTTGTAGAGAAGTAAGCGAGTTTTTATCCAATAGAAAATGGCCACATTGTGGCCATTTTTTTTTGCAGCTTGCTGAGCGCATTTTATGATTAGTCCAATATTGTCAGCATCCTGTTGATTAATTCACCATGAGTAGTCCGTATGTATATTGGAGAGCTAGCTAAGTTGACAGGCGCATCGCCCAAGGCCATCCGGCACTATGAGGTGCTGGGTTTGCTGGGGGCGGTACAGCGCTCAGGGGCATATCGTGTTTATGCTGATCGCGATGTGTTGTTGCTTCGTTTAATCAGGCAGGCTCAGGTGCTGGGTTTTAAGTTGTCTGAGCTGCATTTTTTAAAAAATAGCCAAAACCAGCCAGATTGGCAGCAATTGAAGCGCTTACTGGCCAGTAAGCGCTTAAGCATTGCCGCTGAAATTAAACATCTTGAGCAACTGGATGGCCAACTAGAGGCGCTTAGCCTGGAAATCAGCGCCTGCCCAGAAATACAGGCTAGCCTGGCAGATTGTTTTGCTTGACTCTGCCCCTGAGGGCAAGCTTTAGCATGTCCTTTTTTAGATAAAGGCCGTGCAATGAAAATCTTAGTGATTCTTGGTCATCCCTCCGCGGATAGTTTGTGCGGTGCTTTGGCCGGGGCCTATACACAGGCTGCGCTTCAGGCGGGCAAAGAGGTGAGGCAGATCAGTCTTGGTGATTTGCAATTTGATCCCGTGTTGCATCACGGCTATGCGCAGATTCAGCCACTGGAGCCTGATTTGCTGGCGGCGCAGCAAGCGCTGCTTTGGGCTGAGCATTTGGTGTTCGTTTACCCGATTTGGTGGGGAGCCATGCCAGCCTTGATGAAAGGGTTTATCGATCGAATTTTTTTGCCGGGATTCGCTTTTAAGTATCGTGCCAATTCATCGCTATGGGATAAATTGCTGGCAGGGCGTAGTGCGCATTTATTGGTGACTATGGATTCGCCACCTTGGTATTTTCGTTGGATTTACCGCATGCCCGGCCATCATCAGATGAAAAAAACCATTCTGGAGTTTAGCGGTGTCATGCCAGTGCGCATTTCTAGCTTTGGGCCTGTGCTGGGGTCTACCCTTAAACGGCGAGAGCAATGGCTGGCTGAGGTGCGTCGTGCTGCTGCGGCTTAGCTTAGGCCATTTTTCTTGCAAATATGGATTGCCTGGCCGCTTCACTTACAGCCAGTACCGCCGGATGAGTGAGCCGCCTTTCTACTGAAATAGCGTAGTAGTTCACCACTACGGATTTGATATGGCCGATCAGCACGGCTCCCTGTTGCTTTTGGATTTCTTCTTCCATGATGGCCGGGGCAGGAAACAGACCTGCTCCTGCTCTGCCAAATGCCTTCATCAGGGCGCTATCATCAAATTGTCCGATAATTCGTGGCTGAATATCTTGCTCCTGAAACCAGCGCAACAGCGGCGCTTGCACTGCTACTTTATCGCCCGGTAGCAGCAGTGGCGCGCCGTTGAGCGAGAGGGGAAACCCTTCGTGAAAGCGCGCGGCGAGTTTGGGCACAGCGTAGAGGGCAATGCCGCATTGCCCAAGTGAGTGGTTATAGCCTTTTACACCCAGCTCGGAGGGGAGCGGCTGGTCGGCGATGACTAAATCTAATTTATGAATGGCAAGCTCTGCGAACAAGCGCTCCAGTTTGTCTTCATAACAAATCAGCCGTACCGGATCGGCAAGGGCAATTGCGGGGGCGAGGAGCTGGTAAGCAATTGATTTGGGTACTGCATCTGCTACCCCTACCCGGAAGGTTTGTTCGGTATTGCCTCTTTTTAGTGTTTGCTCCAGCTCATTGCCAATCTGAAAAATCTCCCGCGCATGCTCGTTGGCCATTTCCCCGGCGGGGGTAAGCTCCAGGCGCCTGCCAGTGCGGCGGAATAAATCTGCGCCTAAAGAGCGTTCTAACTCGGCCAGCTGGCCGCTGATGGTTTGTGGGGTGAGGTGCAATTGTTCAGCTGCCCGGGTAATGCTGCCTGCTTTGGCGACGTTCCAGAAGTAATAAAGCTGCTTGTAATTGAGCATGCCGGGTTTTTTCCATCAAGTTTTAACGATCAATTCATCAAGAATAATCTGTTTTTATTTGTGTAAAAGCAAGGCTAGAATAAACAAACAAATTGTCCAGGCAGATTTATTGGCCAGCCGGATTCGTTTTCAATGACGTGTAAACAATCTTAAACCCGGAACGCTTAAGCATAAGTAAGGGTGAGCCCGCTAAAAATGACCGTTCGCAGATCTGAACTCAGGGCTTCTTAAAGTGCAGGGCTTAAACGCGGTAAGCTTACAACTAAACCTTTGCAGAGGTCGTTTTTTACAGAGTGCCTCTCTGTGCAATGGTTTGTGGGGAAGACTTGTTTCGTCAGGGTCGGTTATCGGTTAGTGGTTGAAAGCCGCGTTGTGTTGCATCAGAAAAAGGTGCCCGCGGCTTGTTTGCAGGACAAAAAAAATGAAAAGGATGGGGTGGTTTTTCTTAAGCAATCTGGCACTGATATTGTTGCTTGTATTTGCTTATCACTTTACCGGAGCAGATATCCATCAGTCTGCTTTGGGGTTTTTTGAAGTTTTAGTTGTGGTGTTGTTTGTCTCACTATTGAGCGCTTATTTTGCTTTTTTGTTTTCCAGATATAAAGCGAAGCAATCTTTGGAAAGCAAAATGCTGAATACACCAGGAAATGATGTAGAGGGCTGGTTGCTGGCTACGGTTGCAAAACAAGCAAGGCTGGCAGGCATTCCCCTCCCGGAAGTGGGAATTTATGATTCTGCAGATATGAATGCATATGCTTCTGGCGTGAGCCACAGCATGATTTCAGTGTCGAATGGCCTCTTGTTTTTTATGCCAAGGGCTGAGGCGGAGGCTGTGCTGGGGCATGAAATCTGCCACCTGGCTTACAGGGATATGCCAAAGCTGATTGCTTATCAAGGCGTGCTGAATCTGGGGGTTTTTTATTTATCTGTATTCAGCAGCTATGCTGTGTTTGCTCTCTTTCTGATTCAGCCGGACGAAATACTAAGGTTTATTGCCATGCTGTTTGCGGTTTTAGTGTTTAGTGTTTTATCCGCAGCATTACTGATGCGATTTTCCCGCCAGCTTGAATTTCGTGCTGATGAAGGCGGGGCAGGCTTATCGCAAAGGCCGGCAATGATTGCCGCATTAGAGCGTTTAAATGGCGAGCGCTACACGCCTTTGCCGGAAAAAATGGCTGTTTTTGGAATTAAAGGCAGCCTTGCCAGTGGGGTAAAACGAATATTTATGTCTCACCCCAGTTTGGATGAACGAATTAGCTTACTAAAGCGCCATGCTTAAATTTTAGATTTGATGTAAGTATTTGTGGGTTTTTTTCTGTGTTTTATCAATGGGAGTCTTAGCGTGAATGCAGCAGTTTCAATTGGCGAGCCGTGGATGTGGGGGGCGTTTATTGCCTTTGTACTGGCGATGCTGGCCCTCGACTTATTTGTGTTTGGTGGCAGCAAAGTCCACAAGGTCAGCGTTAAAGAGGCTGCAAGCTGGTCTTTGGTATGGATTAGCTTAGCACTGCTGTTTAATGCCGGTATGTGGTGGTATTTAACGGGCACAGCAGGCGCAGAAATTGCCGACCGTAAAGCCTTAGAGTTTTTTACCGGCTATCTGATAGAAAAATCGCTTTCTGTTGATAATGTTTTTGTCTTTTTGTTGATCTTTACAGCATTTAATGTTCCGGCCGAATTTCAGCGCCGCGTGCTGGTTTATGGTGTATTAGGTGCGCTGGTGATGCGGGCGGTGATGATTCTGGCTGGCGCATGGGTCGTTCAGGAATTTAGCTGGGTGCTGTATTTGTTTGGTGCATTCTTAGTCATTACAGGGGTTCGTATGCTGTTTGTGGCAGAAGAAGAGCCTGACATGACCCAAAACCCGGTGCTTAAAATTGCACGAAAATACTTGCGTGTGACCGATGATCACCATGGCGAAAAGTTTGTTGTTAAGAAAAATGGTATCCGTTATTTCACGCCTTTGTTCTTAGTGCTGGTTTTGGTTGAAATCTCAGATGTGGTTTTTGCGGTTGATTCTATTCCGGCTATTTTTGCGATCACAACCGATCCGTTTATTGTCTTTACCTCAAATATTTTTGCCATTCTTGGCCTGCGTGCTTTGTATTTCCTGTTGGCCGATATGGCTGACCGCTTTCACTTGCTGCAGTATGGCCTGGCGCTGGTGCTGACTTTTATTGGTACAAAGATGCTCATCATGCCTTGGTTTCATATGCCGATTGCGATCTCTTTAACTGTAGTTACGGTGCTCATTGCAGGGAGTGTGGTTGCCAGTCTTTATGTATCGCGTAAGCCTGATTGAGTTGTATCGATGATGGATGTGGTTGTTTCATTCTTTTTATTTGGCCTGGCGGCGGGCTTGCTGCGTTCGGAATTGAAGCTGCCCGTCGCCCTGTATGAATCCCTCTCTGTTTTTCTTCTTGTGGCCATCGGTTTAAAAGGTGGGCAAGGTCTTGCTTCTCAACCTCTGGCACCCTTACTGCCACAGCTTTTAGCAGTGGTGGTGCTGGGGGTTTTGCTCACCTTTATTGCCTTTTTTATCCTGAAGTTTATTGGCCGTTTTTCACGTGCCGATGCGTCTTCAATGGCTGCACACTATGGCTCGGTCAGCGTTGCGACTTTTGCCGTGGGTGTGAACTGGCTGATGACGCGGGATATTCCGTTTGAATCACAGATGACCATTTTTTTGGCGGTGATGGAGATCCCTGCCATTTTAGTGGGCATTGTGCTGGCGCGCGGGATAGGCAGGCAAACGCGCTGGGGCGAGCTGGCGCATGAAGCATTGCTTGGTAAAGGTGTGACTTTATTACTGGGAGGGATGCTGATTGGCTGGGCTGCTGGCCCGGAAGGCCTTGCGCCGGTTAAACCATTGTTTTTTGATTTGTTTAAGGGTGTGCTGGCTCTGTTCTTGTTGGAAATGGGGCTGATAGTGAGCCATCAGGTGGATGAGCTTAAAAAGCGGGGACTCTTTATCCTGGTATTTGCAATACTGATGCCGCTTACAGGGGCTGTCCTTGGGGCTGGTACCGGCATTTTGCTGGGTTTATCTGCGGGTGGCATCACCTTGCTGGCTACGCTGGCTGCGAGTGCTTCATATATTGCCGTGCCCGCTACGATGCGCCTTGCCATTCCTGAGGCCAGCCCGGTTGTTTCTTTGGCCGCTGTACTGGGCGTCACTTTCCCATTCAATATTGTGATTGGGATTCCTCTTTATCATCAGCTTGCCCTTTTTCTGACCGGAGCCACAGGATGAGTTTGAATACACAGGCACGCACACTATTAACTGTGATTACAGAGGCCGCTATAGAGCAGGTGCTGGTGCGTGATTTAGACCGGCTTGGCGTGCGTGGCTATACCATTTCGGATGCGCGTGGCCGGGGCAGCCATGGGGTCAGGGAAGGTGCATGGACAAAGTCTGCCAATATCCGCATTGAAATGATTTCACCACGGGACATTGCAGAATCCACATTATTGCACCTGCAAACGCACTACTTTGCCAATTACGCCATGGTGGCCTTTTTGCAGGATGTTGAAGTTTTACGATCGGAAAAATTTGAATGATGCGGGAGCTCACCACCAATCCCCTGGCAAAGCGTGTGCTGCTTGTGATGTTCCTCGGGGCACTGGTGCTGGCGGTGTCTGTAGTATTAACGCCTTTTATTATTCCCATGTTGTGGGCGGGCATTTTAGGTTTTTCAACATGGCCTTTGTATCTTTGGCTGTTAAAGAAAATGGGCAAAAGACAGACGGCATCCGCTTTGCTGCTGACGTTACTGATGTCGGCTTTGGTCGTGTTTCCTGTGCTCTGGCTGTTGTTTTTACTCAGAGCAGAAAGCAGCCCCTTGCTTGATTTACTCACCGCAGAGCTTGGATCGGGTCGGATCAGGCCGCCTGCATTTATAAGCAAGTTGCCCATTTTTGGGGCTGAGCTGAGTGCGTCGCTCGGCGCTTTACTGGCAGAGCCGGCACAAATCAGCTTCGAACTTAAAAATCATTTACGTCAGCTGGATGCCTATGCGTTTGCGCTATTGGGCGGCATCGGCAAAAACATCATAAAAATGGTTTTTGCCTTGTTTACGCTCTTTTTTGTGTATTTACATGGCGATAGTGTGGCGCGGCAAATCCGTACCATCTGTATTTCTTTATTGGGCGAGCGGGCTGGCGGCTATTTAAAAACGGTTGCTTTAACTACGCGGGCGGTGGTGTATGGCATTGTGCTGACGGCGCTGATTCAGGGTGCTGTGGCAGGTTTAGGCTATTGGGCAGCTGGCCTGTCTGCCCCGGTTACCCTGGCGGCGGTGACGGTATTGCTGGCCATGGTGCCTTTTGGTACGCCGCTGGTGTGGGGCGCTGCGGGTTTGTGGTTGCTCTTTACCGGGCAAACTGCGGCGGGAATAGGGCTGCTGCTTTGGGGCGTCCTGGTTGTTTCTTGGGTGGATAATATTGTCCGGCCTTTGGTTTTGTCAGAGGTTGTGAATATCCCGTTTATTCTGGCGCTGTTTGGTGTGCTGGGCGGCTTAGCTGCTTTTGGTCTGGTTGGCTTGTTTTTAGGGCCAGTGATTCTGGCGGTTGCACTGGCAGTGTGGCGGGAATGGCTGGATGACGAAAATGCTTTGTCCAATCCGCCTCCTTAATCTGTCTTCATCGGCATTGAAGGGGCTACTGTATACTTCTGACTAAGGCGTTCAGCCATTTTTGACCTCGAATACAGTAGACCTTATGACCGACTCTCTCAGTGATGCTCCAGAAATTTCCTTAATTCATGATTACCTGCACACGTATCACGCCACACTGGTGACCACCGATGGTTGCTATGCGGTTTCTGTGCAGGGCGAAATCATCGTTAATGGTCTGCATATTCCCTATCACCTGGTGCCGGATGAGGGTTTTTTAGGTAAGAGTGCTAAGTGGCGCAAGCTCGATAGTGCCGCGCGTTTCGCCATGCTTAAAGCCCGCTGGAATGATGAGGCCCGCGCCAAATTAGAAGCGCAGCTTATGCTCTGTGCTGAGCAGGTGCTGGTGATTGCCAGGGATTTTGACCTCGACCCCACTGCAACGCTGTCGGCATTTCAGGCCAAATACGAGCTGGCTCGTTTCCGTTGCCAGCTGGCGTTAGATCGGATCGATGCGCTTAAAGGCGGCAAAGCGGCCACCCGCCAGGCGGATAAAACCCATAACGCGGTGAATTTATCGCTGTACCCCGAATCATTTACCGTGGCGCAAGCCATGCCACGGCACTTTATTGCCATTCTTGGGCCGACTAATTCGGGTAAAACCCACTCGGCCATGCAGCATCTGATGAAAGCCAAATCCGGCGTGTATTTAGCGCCGCTGCGTTTGCTGGCTTTGGAAAATTACCGCCGTTTAACGGATGCCGGTGTAGCGGTCAGCCTGATTACCGGCGAGCAAAGAAAGCTGCACCCCGAAGCCACCCATGTGGCCAGCACGGTAGAAATGCTCAACCCCAATCGGGTGGTTGAAGTGGCGGTGATCGATGAAATTCAACTTTTAGAAGATCAGGACCGCGGTGCAGCCTGGACGGCTGCGGTCTGTGGCGTGCCCGCCAGCACCGTGTATTTGCTCGGTGCGCTGGAGGCACAGCCTGCAATTGAATCCCTGGTCAAGCGGGTGGGCGGCACATTAGAAGTACGCAAACTACAACGTATGTCACCGCTGGAAATGGAGAAAAAACCGCTCGGCTCTTTGTCTAATTTGCAGGCAGGCGATGTGCTGATTGCGTTTTCCCGCCGTGAAGTATTGAACTGGCGCGATCAGGCGATTGAGCAGGGTTTTAAAGTGTCGGCAATTTACGGCAATTTATCCCCGGAAGTACGCCAGGCACAGGCCGAGCGATTTATCGACGGTGAGACTAAAATTGTTGTGGGCACCGACGCCATCGGCATGGGCCTGAATACGCCTGCCAGGCGAATTATTTTTACCACCGCCAATAAATGGGATGGCTACGCTGACGGCACGATTGCCGCCTCGCTGGCCAAACAGATTGCCGGGCGGGCCGGGCGTTTTGGCGAGCATGAAACCGGCTATGTGGCTGGGCTGGATGCTAAAACACATCAGATGATTGCCGCTTTACTGAAGGAAGCGCCCGAGCCATTGCCCGGTACCGGTTTCTTTGTGTCGCCAAATCTGGATTATCTGCAGCAGATTTCTGCCGCAACGGGCGAAACCAAGTTGCAACCCCTGCTTGAGCTGTTTGCCAAGCATATTAATGTGCACGATGAATTCTTTCTGCCTGCCAATTTAAGCGAGCAAATCGAAAAAGCCCGCTGGCTGGATACGCTGGTTTTATCTTTGAATGATCGCTTTGTGTTCAGCCTTTGCCCGATCTCCACCAAGTTTGCCATGCTGGAATCGGCATTTAAAGACTGGACGCAAGCCCGCGCCAAACGCCGTGCTGCGCCTTTATTGCGCATGGATGGCATGGGCGGGCGCAATGAATTGCAATATCTGGAAGACACTTGCAAGCTGTATTCTGCCTATGCCTGGCTGGGGTTCAGAATGCCGGATACTTTTCCGAGCGGAGAAATGGCCGAATCTTTAATGCAATCGACTTCCGAGCAAATCGATAAGCTCTTACAAAAGCAAAACACCAGCCGCAAACCAGCTAAGGTGGGCAAAGCCCGGCGTGGCGCCTGGGCCAAATAAAGCCTGCCGCGGGCAAAGCAGGGGAGGTCGCAGTGTCTCCTGCTGCCTTCATGAGTATTTGCCAGTATGGCCTCTGGCGGCCCTGAATATCACCACCGCTGCTGGCTGGATTGCCGCCGCTGAAGCATTTTTATTTCTCATTTCTGTATCCGGGCTTTCTATGGCTTTTTCAGTGCCAGAACGCCTGCACTCCCTTGCCGCAATCTTTACCATTAATCAGCGCCATGGCTGCTCGTAAAATATCAGGTTACTTTAGCCGCACATATTTGTGAGCCTATTTAGGATGGTTTTTATCGATAATCGAAAGACTTTTGTCAGTTTATTCCTGAATATAAGCGGTTGAATTTTTAGATTAATATGATTTTTATGTTCTACAGAGTAAGAACAAAGACAGATAAGTGTATGGGTTTTTGCTATATTCATATAATCTGTCGCAGGACTGGAGTTCAGGCATGCTTTTTATAAAAATCAGACAATAAAAATGCTCAGGGTATTCTTTTTTTGTATTGTTTTTTTTCTTTCCCCAGCCTGGGCGGATGATGCTTTCCCGGCGTTTCTTGTGCAGCCAGACAGCAGCGGCGCCTATATCAACTCAAAGCTTGAATATTTTGTTGATACCTCAGAAATCATGACGTTTGATGAGGTACGCAGCAAGGCTGATTTTGTATCGGCAGGCGGGCGTAATGTGCTGGCGAGAATTCGTTACCCTATCTGGTTTCGCTTAAAGCTTGAGCGTGGCGCTGATGCGCCTGCCCGCTGGTGGCTGGATTATCAGATTTTTAGTCCGGTTGAATTGCAGTTTTATTCTCCTGATCAAAATGGCCAATATATTAAGCAAGTTTCAAAAAAATATGAGCCCTTTTCTGCCCATCCATCTTATGGCAGGCCTTTTTTTTACCCGGTCACATTTAATGATCAGCAAAGTATGGTGATTTACTGGCGCTCGGTATCGCACAGCGCATTTATTTTTCCTGTCAGAATATGGCAGCAGGAAAAATGGATTGATTTAACTTTAACTGAATATCTTTTATATGGATTACTGCTTGGCATTATGTTCGGGTTGTCTGTATATAATTTATTTATTTATCTAAGAATAAGAGACAGCATGTTTTTGCTGTATTTCTTTGCCATTGTCAGTTATATGTTTTACTCAGTGAATATTAATGGTCTTGATTTAAATATATTGTGGTCCACTTCATTTCACAGGTTTAAAGGCTTGTCTTCCTGCATTACTGCAACGACTGGTATTTTTTCTGTGCTTTTTGCTATTTCCCTGCTTGGGAATATAAAAAGAAGAAAATGGTTCAGCTACACTCTATATGGTGTGGTTGCCATTTATTTATCCGCTATTGGGCTGGTTTTTGCGGGGCAATATTCCTGGGCGGAGTTGCTTACACAATGGGCGGGAGGAGTATGGCTGCCGCTGGTATTGGGTATGTCTGCTTATCTTAGTTATTTAGGATCGGTCTGGGCAAGATGCTATTTAATAGGGGAAGGGCCAACATTAGTGGGCAGTACTTTATTGGTATTATTAACTCAGGGTGTAATCGAAGCGGATCGGTTTAATACGACTTTTTACTTTGTTGCGGGTGCGTGGAGCGCCATTATGTTTTCACAGGCTTTGGCTGAAAAAGTAAACAGCCTTAAAAAAGCGGCTACAGCTGCGTTAAATATGGCCGTTACAGAGAAAACCGCACGCTTGAAAGAGGCTGAGCAATATCAGGTTTCTTTAGAAGAAAAAGTAAAACAAAGAACAAAAGAATTATCGCTTGAAATATTGCTTCATCAGCAAACCTTAGAGCAATTACGTGAAAGCCAGAGTAAATTAGAAGAAATGGCCTACAGCGATTCATTAACCGGCCTGGCTAACCGGCGGATGTTTCAGGATCGTTTATTACAGGCCTATACCCGGGCACAGCGCCAGGGGGGCCAGTTTGCGCTGGCGCTGATTGATTTAGATCATTTTAAGCGGATCAACGATAGCCTGGGCCATGGTGTGGGTGATCAGCTTTTACAAATTGTGGCGCAGCGCTTAAATGCGGCATTACGTCATAGTGATACGGTTGCACGCTTGGGCGGCGATGAATTTGCCATGATTCTGACAGCTCCAATTAGCCAGGAAGATGCAATCAGTATTTGTCAGCGGCTTTTATCCAGTTTTGATGAGCCTTTGCTGATTGAAAACCATCAGGTTCAGACAGGCATGAGCATAGGCCTTGCCTGGTTCCCTGATGATGGCCGTGATATGGATGAGCTGATTGGCTCGGCCGACGTGGCGCTCTATCAGGCAAAAGCGGCGGGCCGGCATCGCCTGAGTTATATCGGTCATGTTACCGGATCAAATTTGCATCAATAGCTTGTAGTATATGGTTTTTGTGTTTTAGGGAAGGGTATGCGCTCAACGTTTTCAATTGTTGTGGTGTGGTTAATGGTTGCGGTGGGGATTTACTGGGGATTTAATGTTTTTCTGGCGCATCAATATAATCCTAATACACGTACGTTTTTAGCCGGGCAGGGGCAGGAATTAACATTGCAGCGCTCCAGAGACGGGCATTTTCGTTTAAATGGCAATATCAATGGTCAGCCTGTGGTTTTGCTGATTGATACCGGGGCTACAACCTTAACGATGAGTGCCGCTCTGGCTGAGCGCTTAAAATTAAAGCCGGGCCAGCCCTATATTTCACAAACAGCCAATGGCGAGGTGAAAGGCTATTTATCCAGTATTGATCAGCTTTCATTTGGTCCTTTTGAATTTAATCATCTGACTGTGGGGGTAGTGCCGCAGCTGGGTGATGAAATTTTATTAGGGATGAATGTCATTAAACGCTTTGATATGACATTAAAAGGCGAGCAGATGATTCTGAAAATGAATCGCTGATTGCGGTGAATTATTTATATAGTGTGTACTGGTTATTTTCAGCGCTTCAATATCAGTGCTATGTTTGCTTACCCACTTTTGAATAAGTATATTAAAGTTTATGAAAAAAATATTATTACTGAGCGTTTCGGCTGGAGCCGGGCATGTGCGTGCGGCTGAAGCCATTCGTGCTTATGCCCATCTGGGTGATACACCGCTGGAAGTGGTTCATTTAGATGTGATGCAATATGTAACGGCGGGGTTCAGAAAGTTATATACCGATTTTTATATCAAGCTGGTTAATAATGCGCCTGCATTATGGGGCTATTTATATAATTTCACCAATGATGCTCAGGCTGACAGCTCTATAGAAAAACTGCGTAAAAAACTGGAGCGGATGAATGCGCGGGCATTATTAAAAGAAATTGCAGAGTTTAATCCGGATGCCATTATTTGCACACATTTTTTGCCTGCAGAAATCTTATCCAGACTACTGAATAAAGGCGTTGTGAATTACCCGGTCTGGGTGCAGGTGACGGATTTTGATTTGCACAGAATGTGGGTGCATGAAGGTATGGCAGGTTATTTTGCTGCAAATGAGGAAGTGGCTTTTCGCATGCGGGCGCAAGGGATTGCTGCAGAGAAAATCAGCGTAAGCGGTATTCCGATTATGCCGGGCTTTGCAGCGGTAGCCAGCCGTGAGGAGTGCGCTGCAGAGTTTGGCCTCGATGCCAGACGCACAACTATTTTACTTATGGGCGGCGGCGCAGGCCTCGGGAGTTTGGATACCATTGCTGCGCGATTGCTGAAGCTGGAGGGCGATTTTCAGCTGATTGTGATGGCGGGTAAAAATGAGGCGGCTTTAGCGGCATTGCAGGCATTGTCTCTGCGCTATCCCGGGCGTGTATTGCCACAGGGTTTTACTCATAAAGTAGAGCGGCTGATGGCATGCGCTGATTTGGTAGTGACCAAACCCGGTGGCCTGACTACATCCGAATGCCTAGCGATGGGGCTGCCTATGATTGTGAATGCACCGATTCCGGGGCAGGAAGAACGCAATGCGGATTTTTTATTAGAACAAGGCGTGGCGCTGAAAGCGTTTGATGCGGTGACTTTAGAATATCGGATCAGGTATTTATTAGACAATCCCGCCAGGCTGGCCGAAATGAGCACAAAAGCACGTGCTCTGGGGCGGGCAGCCGCAGGCCGGCAGGTACTTGATGCGGTGCTGGCCAAATGCCCATAAACAAGCAATGGCTGGCCAATGGCTTAACTGTGTTTTGGGTTGCTCTGCTGGGGCTCTTTTTTGCGCAGGTAGAAATTCAGATTGAAGGTGCGGCAGGCTGGGCCGCAGCCTTGCCGACCTGGCGTATAGAAAAACACTGGTTGCTGGATATTTTTTGGGGCGGCAGGCCCATGACGGGTTATCACGCATGGGTGTTTCCATTTGTGGCCTTGTTTTTTCATTTCCCGTTTTTCTTTATGCAGCAATGCTCGCTCAGGCTGGAATTACGTGCGCTGGCCTCAATTATGTTTTTTTGGATTGTGGAAGATTATCTCTGGTTTGTTTTAAATCCGGCTTATGGGATTCATCATTTCAGCCCTGCGTATATTCCATGGCATAAAAATTGGTTCTGGTTTGCACCTGTTGATTATTGGACTTTCCTGTTCGGCGCCGGGCTGCTGTTTTATTTTTCTTTCAAAAAAGGCTGAATGATGTTGAATGCAGTATTTAAATTATTAGTCTTGATGTGTTTAGCCTTGCCAGTCTGTGCAGCACAGCCAGCACGTAAAGCAGAATGGGCCGAGCCTGTTGAGCAATCGGCCAATTTATTCAGAATAACCCCACAGTTTTATCGCAGCGCGCAGCTGGGTGCTAAAGATGTGGCGCTGATTCAGTCTTTAGGTGTGAAGACGGTGGTGAGTTTGCGTGCCTTTCATTCGGATCAGAAAATATTAAAAGACACGGGGCTGAAATCGATTCGTGTGCCGATGAATACTTGGGATATTGAAGATAAAGATGTGATTGCCGCTTTACGTGCAATAAAGCAGGCAGATGGGCCGGTTTTATTGCATTGCCTGCATGGCGCGGATCGTACGGGCTTGATTTCGGCAATGTACCGCATTCTTTATCAGGGCTGGAGCAAAGAGCAGGCGCTGGATGAATTAATGAATGGTGCTTATGGCTATCACTCAATGTGGACCAATATTCCAAAATATTTAAATGCTGTAGATATCGAAAAAATTCGTCTTGCTGTTGAAAAATAAAAGAGCTGTTTATGCCTGATAAATTATTACTGAGCGTGTTATTTGCCCTCGCTGTACCTGCAGTCGCTGCGCAGGGGATTGATGTCAATGCGCTGACAGAGCAGCAGGTGACGATGGTTGATCAGAGTAAGGCAGATCAGGCGGGTAAAACCTTTCTGGCTGCTACGCTGATGAATGCGCCCGTGCAAAAAGTGTGTGCGGTGATCCAGAATTATGCGGATTACCCAAGCTTTATGCCTAATGTAGCTAAGGTAAAGGTGGCCACAACTGGGGACGATAGCCCGGTGCTGGATATGACCTTACATTTACCATTGGGCAAGGTTAAAAAGTATCGTTTAAAGATGACGCCCAGGCAGGGCGCTCAACAATGTCAGCTTTCATGGAAAATGTTGCAGTGGGAAGGCTTAAAAGCCGATGAAACCATTGCCGATACTTCCGGTTATTGGCTGATCACGCCGTCTGCTGCTAACCCGGCCAAAACGGTGGTTAAATATTTTGTATTTACTGATCCCGGCCCCGTGCCGATGGGCCTTGGCTGGATTGTGGACAGCTTAAGCAAAGACAGCATTCCCAAAATGCTGGATGCCCTCAGAAATAAACTGAAGTAAGTGGATCTGGTGGTTTGCAAATTTGAAAAAAACTGTAGCTGGGCTGAAGGCTATGCCCAATCCGCAGCCATTGCTCTGACCGTATCAATCACCAGC
Organism: Iodobacter violaceini; assembly: GCF_011601265.1. GTDB lineage: Bacteria > Pseudomonadota > Gammaproteobacteria > Burkholderiales > Chitinibacteraceae > Iodobacter > Iodobacter violaceini. The sequence continues at coordinate 7,874 of NZ_JAAOLX010000005.1, read as the reverse complement.
TGCTTACTCACATCGCTACGCTTGCCGCTGCGCCAGGCCATCATCACTTCCCATTCCCAAAGTGGTAAATCGCTGATGGCTAGCTTAATCAGCCGCCCTTCACGTAAATCCCGTTTTACGGCAACTTCTGGCATAAACGTTAAAAAGCCATGCTCCATGGCCATTTCACGTGCGGCACTCGCGGGCTGGATGGCGTGAATCGGGCCGCTGGCGCTGCGTAAGCTGCGCAGCTGATTGATCAGCTGATCACAGCCATCACCCCAAAACTGTGGTGCCAGCTGCTCGTTGGCAATATCGGCAAGTGTCAAAGCGCCGGATTTTGCGAGCGGGTGGCGTTTATGCACCACGGCAATAATGGGTGACCGCCAGATGCGCTCCATTTGAATACCAGCTACGGCGGGGCATTTAAGAATAAAGCCGAACTGCGCCTTGCTGCTCAGCAGGTTTTCCATAATGGTTTGCGAGTGATCGGTGCTGCAGCGGATCTCCATCGGCGCTTTGGCAAGGGCCACCAGAATGGGGCCAAATACCACGGAAGCTAAAGAGGGCATACAGGCCAGCGTCATTCTGGGCAGGGCGGGTGCGCCCTGGATGGCTGTTCTGCCTGCTTCCAGCGTCGCGAGCGCTTCTTGTACGGAGGGCAAAAAAGACATGCAGGCCGCCGTTGGAATCGCGCCCCGGCGGTGGCGCTGAAATAGTTGTGCGCCAAGACCGGCCTCCAGCAAGCCAACACGCTGGCTGACCTGAGGCTGTGACCAGCCACGCCTTGCCGCTGCCTGACTAAAGCTGCCACATGCCACAATATCGATTAGCAATTGCAAGTCATCAATATTCAGAGCCATAAGTAAAATCCATATTAAATATTAGCAGTTCACGGCTTCTATAATAACTGGCCGCAGCCGAGAATATGCATTAATCATCAGGGAGATGCAAAATGGCTGGGGCAGAGCGGGCAAGGCGGCTGGGGCGGCGTTTTATTATGCTGGACAATATGCTGGGTGTTTGTGGGTTTTTTCTGGTTTTCCCTTTAATCAGCCTGCACTTTGTGGATCAGCTGGGCTGGGCCGCAGCGGCTGTGGGACTGGCTTTGGGCATCAGGCAATTATCACAGCAGGGCCTGGGCCTGCTTGGCGGCTCTTTAGCGGATCGCTTTGGGGCCAGGCCATTGATTGTGTCGGGTATGTTGCTGCGTGCCGCGGGTTTTGCCGTCATGGCCGTGGCGACTCATCCTGGTATTCTGATTTTTTCCTGTGTTTTATCGGGTCTTGGCGGCACCTTGTTTGATCCGCCAAGAAGCGCGCTGATTATCAAATTAACCCGCCCGCATGAGCGCAATCGTTTTTACTCCTTACTGATGATGCAGGAAAGTGCAGGTGCCATGCTCGGGGCTTTATTGGGCTCGTGGCTGCTGGCGTTTGATTTTTTCTGGGTAGGTATGGGCGGTTCAGCCGTCTTTGTGCTGGTGGCGCTGTTGAATGCGGTGTTTTTGCCCGCTTACAGGGTGGCTGCTAAAAGAACATCGGCAATAACAGCGATTCGTGTCGTTTTGGCCGATAAGCCTTTTCTCTTTTTTGTGTTTACCTTAAGCGGCTATTACGTGCTCTGTGTGCAAATTATGCTGCTCTTGCCGGTGGTGATTAAGCAACTGGCGGGGACAGCACAAGCGGTAGGCTGGATGTATAGCCTTGATGCTGTACTTGCACTTTGCTTACTATACCCTTTGGCTCGTTTAGGAGAGCGTTTCTTTAGTTTGCAGGTACGGGTACTGGCTGGCATCACGCTGATGACGGCCAGTATGGGCGCTATGGCCTTAGTGAGCGGTATCGTCGGAGCATTTGCGGTGCTGACGTTTTTTTATCTGGGTACATTAATTACCGAGCCGGCCAGAGAAGCGCTATTGGCAAGCTTTGCACAATCAGAAGCGCGTGCCAGCTATATGGGCATGGGCCGTATGGGGCTCGCTGTTGGCGGGCTGTTTGGTTATACCGGCGGTGGCTTTTTGCTGGATCACGCCCGCAGCTTAAATATGCCGGCTTTGCCCTGGCTGGTGCTGGCCCTGATTGGAAGCGCAACCCTTCTGGGTTTGTTTAAGCAGTTTTTTCCCTCCCGCAAAATACTGAGTCACTGGCTGAAAGCCCAGTCTGCATAAGTGTTTTGGCGGCATGTTTCAGCACGATTGAGTCGCTTGAAAGTGCCGCTTATCTTCTTTTTGTGTAAATAATGCACATGCTAATTAGTAAGACTTGCGGTGTAATGGCGTGAAATTTAAGGCGCATGGTGAGAATGAGAACGTTTCACCAATTAAAAATAGAAAACTAAGTAAGCTTCAGATCTGAATGGAATCCGCTCCCTGCGGTCTCTTTTTAAAAGAGACCGTGTTATGCCGCCCGCTGAATAAGCAGGGTGGCCAGCCGTTTTGTACTGATTTGCTTGCTAAGAATACAGAGAGCTTTGATGCAGTCTAAAAATTTAACCCTGTTTATCGTCCTGGCCATGGTGCTGGGGATTATCTGTGGCTATGCAGTGAACCAATACGCGGATAACTCCGCATCACTTGCATCTTTTGCCTCTTATATATCGCTGCTTAGCGATATTTTCCTGCGCCTGATCAAAATGATTATTGCCCCGCTGGTGTTTTCAACACTGGTGGTAGGTATTGCCAGAATGGGCGATAGCGGTGCCATTGGCCGGATTGGTTTAAAGACCATGGGCTGGTTTATGTTTATGTCGCTGACCTCGCTGGTTTTGGGTTTGGTGATGGTGACGCTGCTGGAGCCGGGAGTAGGGCTGAATCTGGCCTTGCCTGCAGTGGGCACCGAGAGTGGCATCGTGAAAGGTGCGATGAATTTAAAAGACTTTTTGCACCATGCCTTCCCGACCAGCATTTTTGATGCAATGGCTAAGAATGAAATTCTGCAAATTGTTGTGTTCTCTATTTTCTTTGGTGTAGCGGGCGCAGCTTTGGGTGAACGTGCCACACCTTTGATTGATGTAATCGATGTGGTTGCCCATGTCATGCTGAAGATCACCACCTACATCATGAATTTTGCACCTGTGGCTGTTTTTGCCGCGATGGCTGCCGTGATTGCCAAGGAAGGGATTGAAGTATTGGCAGTGTATGGCAAATTTGTGGCCGGTTTTTACGCAAGCATTTTTGTGCTGTGGTGCGTGATTACGCTGCTGGGTTTCTTATTCCTTAAAACGCGCGTGTTTGGCTTATTACGCCGCATCCGTGGTGCCATCCTGCTGGCCTTTACCACCGCAAGCAGTGAAGCGGCTTATCCGCAAACGCTGGAGCAGCTGGAGAAATTTGGCTGTAATAAGAAAATTTCCAGCTTTGTTTTGCCGATTGGTTACTCGTTTAATCTTGATGGCTCGATGATGTATTGCACTTTTGCCACGCTGTTTATTGCTCAGGCCTATGGTATTGAGCTGACGATGATGCAAAAAATTATGATGCTGCTGATTCTGATGCTTACCTCAAAAGGCATGGCTGGCGTGCCGCGTGCATCTTTAGTGGTGATTGCTGCAACCCTGTCACAGTTTAATATCCCTGAAGCGGGTCTCTTGCTGATTTTGGGCGTGGATCATTTCTTAGATATGGGCCGCTCAGCCACTAATGTACTTGGCAATGCCGTGGCAACCGGTGTGGTTTGCAAATGGGAAAACGAGCTGGGCGCAGAGCAGGATGTCCTGCCGGAAGAGACAGAGCAAGAAGTTGCAGCTCAGCCCGCTCCTGTTTTGGATAAACCTGCAACGGTTTGATGGTTTGAGTATTACAAAAAACGGCCCGGATGATTTCCGAGCCGTTTTTGTTTGCGGGGCAAAAGTGTGCCCGCCCTGCAAAGCTTAATGCACCGCCTGCAGCATCTGTTCAACAACCTTTTTAGCGTCGCCAAACACCATCATGGTTCTGTCCATATAGAACAGATCATTATCCAGCCCGGCGTAGCCTGCGTTCATTGAGCGTTTGACCACCATCACGGTTTTTGCTTTATATGCCTCTAAAATGGGCATACCGTAAATCGGGCTGGCCGGATCGTTTTTGGCCGCAGGGTTAACCACATCATTTGCGCCAATAATCAGTACCACATCGGCGGTTGAAAACTCGCTGTTGATTTCTTCCATTTCCACCACTTTGTCGTAGGGCACTTCGGCTTCGGCCAGCAGCACATTCATGTGCCCTGGCATTCGGCCAGCAACAGGGTGAATGGCGTAACGAACGTCCACGCCGCGCGCAGTCAGTAAATCACTCAGCTCTTGCAAGGCATGCTGGGCGCGGGAAACGGCTAAGCCGTAGCCAGGAACGATGATGACCTTTTCTGCGTTTTCCATCAGAAAGGCTGCATCGTCGGCACTGCCGGAACGGTAGTTTTTCTGTGCTGATCCGGCAGGGCCAGCCTCGGCCACGGCGGCACCAAAGCCACCTAAAAGCACCGAGACGATCGAGCGATTCATGGCTTTACACATAATGTACGACAAGATTGCACCCGATGCGCCAACGCAGGCCCCGGCAATAATCAGTACCGGGTTATTCAGCGTAAAACCAATTCCTGCAGCCGCCCAGCCTGAATAAGAATTCAGCATCGACACCACCACCGGCATATCTGCACCGCCAATGGGAATAATCAGCAGCACACCAAGAGCGAGTGCAATGCCAACCATGATCAGAAAAGCTGACTGGCTGTCTGCAAGCACATACATTGCGCCAAAACCCAGCATGGTGAGGGCAAGTACCAGATTTAAACCGTGCTGGCCCTTAAAGTTAATTGCCCTTGCACCAAATTTGCCTGAAAGCTTGCCATAGGCAATCACTGAGGCGCTAAAGGTAATTGCACCAATAAATGCGCCAATGAAAAGCTCGATTTTCTGCATGCTGCCGTGGCTGACACCCAAATGAAAAATCGCAGCAATGGCAATCAGCACGGCAGAAAGACCAACCAGAGAATGCATGGCTGCCACCAGCTCCGGCATGGCGGTCATCGCGACGGTTCTTGCTTTGTAAGCTCCCGCCACGGCACCGGCCGACATGGCGGCTAAAATCAGCCAGACAACAGGTTTATCCGCTACAAAAAATGAGGTGATCACGGCAATGGCCATGCCGAGCATGCCAAATAAATTGCCACGCCGGGCCGAAACAGGCGACGACAGGCCTTTAAGCGACAAAATAAACAGCACAGCCGAAACCAAATAAAGAATGGCAGTTAAGTTTTGCATTATTTGCCCTTCCTTTTAAACATCGCCAGCATGCGCTGTGTGACTAAAAATCCGCCAAAGATATTTATGCTGGCCAGAAAAATGGCTACAGCGCCCAGTACACTGGTCACGCTGATTTCCTGAGCATTGATATCCACGACTTGCAGCATGGCACCCACCACAATAATGCCGCTGATGGCGTTGGTAACGGCCATCAGAGGGGTATGCAGGGCCGGGGTGACATTCCAGACCACGTGATAACCCACAAAAATCGCCAGAATAAAAATAGTCAGGCTGCCAATAAAAGGATCGGCAGCCAGCGCGTGGCTGCTGGCCTCTGCAACGGCAGAGGCGGCTAAAGATTCAATCGACATGGCTTACTCCTTATGCGTTGGCAGTGGGTTGGCTTGTATGTGAGGCAACCGTGCCTTCTGCGTGAGCAGGGGCACGGCCAAATAATTGCTCGCCATGATGGCTGAGCAGCGTGGCTTTGATGATTTCATCGTCGTTATGCGGAGCATATGCGCCCTCTGCATCTTGCAGCAGGCTTAAGAATGTCAGCATATTGCGGGCATAGAGTGCGGAAGCATCGGCCGCCAGCAAGCTGGCCAGATTGCTGTGCCCCACAATAATGACGCCATTTTCGCTATGGACGACTTCATCACTTCTGGATAGCGGGCAATTACCGCCGCTGTCTGCGGCCAGATCGATAATCACCGAGCCCGCTTTCATTCCTGCTACGGTTTCTGCCGGGATGAGTATCGGCGCTGCTTTGCCGGGAATTTGTGCCGTGCTGATGATGATGTCGGCAAGGCGTGCCTGGCTGTCTATAAGCAGGCTCTGGCGTAATTTGTAACTGTCAGACATCTCGCGGGCGTAGCCGCCGGATGTTTCTGCTGCGGCTTTTTCATCATCGTTCAGCGGCACTTCAATAAACTTGCCGCCTAAAGATTCCACTTGCTCACGCGTAGCGGGGCGCACATCGAAAACCTCAACAATCGCCCCCAGCCTTTTTGCTGTGGCAATCGCTTGCAGCCCGGCCACCCCGGCCCCAAGAATCAGTACGCGCGCGGGCTTAACCGTGCCTGCCGCAGTCATCAGCATGGGCATAAAGCGCGGATAGTATTGTGTGGCCAGTAATACGGCACGATAGCCCGCAATATTGGCTTGCGAGGATAAAACATCCATGGATTGGGCACGGGTGATACGGGGAATCAGCTCCAGGGCATAGGCGCTGATTTGTTTGGCATTGAGTGCGTCTAAATGAGCGTAGCGATGAATATCAAACAAGGCGACAAGGGCAGCACGTTCAGGGAGCAGCGGAAGTTCATTCGCCAGAGGGGCACGAACTTTAAGAATAAGTTGAGCGCCTTGGTAAAGCGCTGCTGGGTTTGGCGCAATTTCTGCGCCGGCCTCGGTATAGGCGGTATCGGTAATGGCGGCGTGCTGGCCTGCCTTGCTTTCAACTCTGACGGTATGCCCGGCTTTAATCAGCTTTTTTATTGTCTCCGGCGTTGCAGCAACCCGGAATTCCCCGGGCAGCACTTCGGCGGGAATGGCAATTAACATATCTGTTTCCTCATGGTGATTAGGGCAATGGGCAAACAATGGAGGCTTATGTCAGTTTGAATATTGGTCTGTGTCAATAAGACCGCTTTTGATCTTATCGCAGTGCAACATTAATTTATTGAGAGACGTGTTGAAATTGTTTCAAGGTGTTGTATTTCATGTGAATGTGTCCTATTTCTGCTTTGTTTTACTAGGTAATTCACCTTATTCGTTACAAAAGGGCAGGGAAGGCTTAGGGGGAAAGACAGCTTGAAGGAGATCACTTTCAAATGCATGTATGAAAAAAATGACGTCTATATAAATGATTTATTTTGATTTTTTTATCGAAAGGACAAATGCGTAGCTGTTTACCTTACAGTTTGCATGCGCTTACGATTGTTTTGTAATAAAAATGCTATTGATAATCATTATCGTTTATAGGAGAATCAATTTAACTTCTCTTAATCAAGGTCATGTGATGAATGCATATTTAGTAGGCGCAGATGTGCTGGGTAATATTCCCGAACTTTTGTCGAGCTATGGCATAAAAGTGCACAAACACGTTTCAGGGCGTAATGCAGCGCATCAGCGCAAGCCAGCCAGCTTAAAAGGCGCAGATCTCCTGATCTTGTTTACTGATTTTTTAAGCCACAATGTGATGCGTGCTTACCGTGAATTAGCCCATGAAGAAAATATCCGTTTTGTAGCCTGCCGCCGCTCTGTCTGTGCCTTGAGTCAGTCACTGGATAAAATCGAATGCACAAAAAGCTGTGATACCTGCCCAAACAGAAAGACGCATTAAGCTTATTGATTAGCCGTATATGCAGCTTGCATCCCTGGCTGGGCTGATGCCTGACTCTGCGTTGTCCTCAGTCTGTACCTTTGTAAGCGTTTATTCTTTCGGGCGCTTAGGGCATAAATAATGATGATGTAGTGCGTAACTTTAAAGCTTGATGTAATGTTGTACATTGAGTTTTAAAGTGGTTATCCCGATGAGCGCTACTGATTTGCTCGCCTCCTTCGCCGCTGCTTTCTCACAAAACCAGCGGCTTATTTCTCTGCAACTTGGCGATGGCGCAGCATGGGGTGAGCAGCTTTTACCTCAGCGGGTGGATGGCAGCGAAGGGATT
>NZ_JAAOLX010000059.1 GCF_011601265.1 Iodobacter violaceini | reverse complement strand
ACGCCGCCAATGGTCAGAGGAACGGTTTCCGGAGTGATTTCAACCAGCGCGTCATCCACGGTTGGCAGAGTAACGGCGAAGTTGGTCACGCCTGCAGGCACGGTGATCAGACCCGTAGTTGCGTTGTAAGTGACGCCATTGCTGAAGGTGGCTGTGCCGTAATCGGCTGCACTCGCTGATCCGCCACCCAGGTTAAAGGCATAGGTTTCTGGTTTGGTGGTGGCGGTGCTGAGCGAAACATTGA
>NZ_JAAOLX010000058.1 GCF_011601265.1 Iodobacter violaceini | reverse complement strand
CATTCTGACTTCGCGTCAGGTTGCTGCCCTCAACACCACTAATATCGCCGCACTCGAAACCCGCGATCTGGCCGTGATCAGCACACTGGCGATTGCTGCACTTTCCAGCGCTCAGATCAGAGTGCTGACCACCGATCAAGTGGCGCATCTGACCACGGATCAGGTTGTCAATATCACGACCAGCTCGCTGGCGGGCTTAACCACCGATCAGGCAGTGGCGCTGACCACGGCACAGGCTGTCGAGCTGACC
>NZ_JAAOLX010000057.1 GCF_011601265.1 Iodobacter violaceini | reverse complement strand
ACTCTGATCTGAGCGCTGGAAAGTGCAGCAATCGCCAGTGTGCTGATCACGGCCAGATCGCGGGTTTCGAGTGCGGCGATATTAGTGGTGTTGAGGGCAGCAACCTGACGCGAAGTCAGAATGACGGCCTGGGCCGTGGTCAGCGCCGCAGCCTGATCAGAGGTTAAGCCCTGCAATGAGCCGGTGGTCAGGGCCAGGGTCTGATCCGTGGTCAGCGTGGCCACTTGTGCGGTGGTCAGGGCTTTAATCTG
>NZ_JAAOLX010000056.1 GCF_011601265.1 Iodobacter violaceini | reverse complement strand
ACTCTGATCTGAGCGCTGGAAAGTGCAGCAATCGCCAGTGTGCTGATCACGGCCAGATCGCGGGTTTCGAGTGCGGCGATATTAGTGGTGTTGAGGGCAGCAACCTGACGCGAAGTCAGAATGGCGGCCTGGGCCGTGGTCAGCGCCGCAGCCTGATCAGAGGTTAAGCCCTGCAATGAGCCGGTGGTCAGGGCCAGGGTCTGATCCGTGGTCAGCGTGGCCACTTGTGCGGTGGTCAGGGCTTTAATCTG
>NZ_JAAOLX010000055.1 GCF_011601265.1 Iodobacter violaceini | reverse complement strand
GCAATGATGTCCATGGATAACACCCCAGGTTTCTCCGGCGAAATACCGGATGGTTACACAACCGGGGTGGAAACTATTGGACGCTGTTTACCCCGGGAACCTGGAAAGTTTTGCACGCTGATTTACAACCGAGCGTTATGACCAACTGCGCGAGACGGATGAGTCAACCTCAACCAGCACTGACACAGTGACACATGAAGGAGCTCATCATGCGTGATATTACTGCAGAACTCAAAGCCTTGCGGCTGCATGGT
>NZ_JAAOLX010000054.1 GCF_011601265.1 Iodobacter violaceini | reverse complement strand
AAGTCGGCAATCCGGGTGTGGCGGATGACAATGTGGTGGAAGGTAATAACCTTGTCTTCAATGTTTCGCTCAGCACCGCCACCACCAAAGCAGAAACCTATGCCTTTAACCTGGGCGGCGGATCAGCAAGTGCAGCCGATTACGGCACCGCCACCTTCAGCAATGGCGTCACTTACAACGCAACCACCGGCCTGATCACCGTGCCTGCTGGCGTGACCAACTTCGCCGTTACCCTGCCAACGGTGGATGACGCGC
>NZ_JAAOLX010000053.1 GCF_011601265.1 Iodobacter violaceini | reverse complement strand
CGAGTGCAGCCGATTACGGCACCGCCACCTTCAGCAATGGCGTCACTTACAACGCAACCACCGGCCTGATCACCGTGCCTGCTGGCGTGACCAACTTCGCCGTTACCCTGCCAACGGTGGATGACGCACTGGTTGAAATCACTCCGGAAACCGTTCCTCTGACCATTGGCGGCGTGAGCGCCACCGGCGGGATTCTGGACAACGACAGCCCGGCCATTACCGGCATCGAAGTCGGCAATCCGGGTGTGGCGGATG
>NZ_JAAOLX010000052.1 GCF_011601265.1 Iodobacter violaceini | reverse complement strand
ATGGCTCGGAAAGCACCATCACCGTGACTGTGAACGGCAGCAATGAAACCGCCACCGTCGGCCACGGCGCAGTACAGGAAGATACCGTTCAAAGCAGCAGCGGCACGCTGACCGCTACCGGCGGCGCAACCTTTGTGCCGCAAACCGGTGCCGCAGGCACTTACGGTAAATTGACGCTGGGCAGCGATGGCAAGTGGACTTATACGCTGAATAACGATGCGGATAATGTGCAAGCCCTTAAAACCGGCGAAACCA
>NZ_JAAOLX010000051.1 GCF_011601265.1 Iodobacter violaceini | reverse complement strand
ATCTGGCCGTGATCAGCACACTGGCGATTGCTGCACTTTCCAGCGCTCAGATCAGAGTGCTGACCACCGATCAAGTGGCGCATCTGACCACGGATCAGGTTGTCAATATCACGACCAGCTCGCTGGCAGGCTTAACCACCGATCAGGCAGTGGCGCTGACCACGGCACAGGCTGTCGAGCTGACCTCGCGTCAGGTTGCTGCACTGAGTACTACTAATATTGCCGCACTGGAAACCCGCGATCTGGCTGTACTGA
>NZ_JAAOLX010000050.1 GCF_011601265.1 Iodobacter violaceini | reverse complement strand
ATGGCGTCACTTACAACGCAACCACCGGCCTGATCACCGTGCCTGCAGGCGTGACCAACTTCGCCGTCACTCTGCCAACGGTGGATGACGCACTGGTTGAAATCACCCCGGAAACCGTTCCTCTGACCATTGGCGGCGTGAGCGCCACCGGCGGAATTCTGGACAACGACAGCCCGGCCATTACCGGCATCGAAGTTGGCAATCCGGGTGTGGCGGATGACAATGTGGTGGAAGGTAATAACCTTGTCTTCAATGT
>NZ_JAAOLX010000004.1 GCF_011601265.1 Iodobacter violaceini | reverse complement strand
ACAGGACAGTGAAACACCTTAGCGCCGATGATAGTGCAGATTACCTGTGTGAAAGTAGGTCATTGCCAGACACCCTAAGCCGTAACAAGACCCCCGTACTCGAAAGAGGCGGGGGTTTTGCTTTGCGTGGAAAAAATGGAGCAGCAACCACCAGTGGTTTGCTGTCGGGCTATGCATAAAGCGGTTATCCCGGTCTGCCCGTTTGGTTTTTCAGTCCTGCTCACGGCAAAACTGTGTTTAAGTTTTAAGTTGCTTAAGTTATTTATTCTTTATTCCTGGGTATTTTCTATTGCCCTGTATTTTAAAAATGCAGAGGTCCAAGTTGTCTCAAGGTTTTGTACTCCCCCAACTTCAGAATTATCCAAATTTTTGAACTAGAATTAATTGTGTCTACATTTGGCTGTAAGAGAGTGCCGTGTCTTATCTATTGGGATGATCGCTGGTGATGGGCATTCATTCTTACGGATCGCATCAATAAATATTGAGGCGAGGGTATAGGGGGGCTGATGAGTGGGGTACGTGGTGTGCAAACTAAAATAAAATTACTTTCGGGCGCAGAGGTATCGTCAGAATTTCAGCAAAAGCTTGCTGCAGTTTCTGATGTGCATCTTCGTACCTTGGAGCAGAGTAAAGAGAAACAACGGGAAACGGATGCAAATTATAAGAGTATTTTGAATCTTTCATCAGAAGCATTACTTCTGATTAATACCGATGGAAAAATTATTTGGGCAAACCAGGCTTTTGCCGTTTTATTTTCATCTTCACCCTCTGTTTTTGAGGGGGTAGGAGCTGAGCAATTGCTGGTGGCTGATCAGAGAAAAGCATTTTTAGAGCAGCTGGATAGTTTTACTTTGATGAGTGACGGGGAGCAGTTGAGTGATAGTGCTGCTTTTTCCTGGCAATATTTAAATAGTGAAGTGTTTAATGCTGAAATGCGTTTGAATTTACTGCCGCATCAGAGTGAAGAGGGCGCAAGTATCTGTTTGTTCATTTCAGTTAACCCTTTGCTTAGTGATGCAACGAAAGTGCAAGGGCGCATTAAACAAATATTAGATGAAACATTAAAAATAAAAAGGGATTTTTTAGCTAATATCAGTCATGAAATTCGCACACCAATGAATGCAATTATTGGTATGACTCATTTGGTGTTAAAAACTGATTTGAATATAAGACAAAAAAATTATATAGAGGTGATTCAAAGATCAAGTGAGCATTTATTAAGTATTGTGAATGATATGTTCGACTTTTCAAAGATGGAGGAAGGAAAGCTTAAATTAGAATTTTCCGCGTTTTATTTACATACTATTTTAGATGATGTGCTGAACAGGCTTGGTGTTGAGGCCAGAGCAAAAGGGCTGATTTTACTTTCCAAAATTTCTCCTTTATTACCTTCTTCTGTAATGGGAGATGCTAAGCGTTTAGAGAAAATTTTATTACATCTAATTGAAAACGCGGTGAAATTTACATCAGAGGGCAAGATTGAGCTGATTGTTGATCTTGAATCAGAGGATGAAAATGAATTAAACGTTAAGTTTTCAATTGTTGATACAGGCGTTGGAATAAGCAAGGAGCAGCAGGCTCAATTGTTTCAGGCTTTTACTCAGGCAGATACCTCTGCAACCCGGAAGTTTGGCGGTTTAGGCCTGGGGCTGGTTATTTCCAAGCAATTAGTTAACTTAATGAATGGCAGTATTGGATTAATCAGCGAAGAAAATAAAGGAAGCTGTTTTTGGTTTAGTGTTCCTTTAAAGAAAAATAAGCAGGATGTGGAAAGTATTTCACCTTCTGTATTAAGAAATCAGCAGCAGCATGCCTTAGCAAGCCGTTATGGATCGCGTATTTTATTAGTTGAGGATAATGCATTAAATCAGCAGGTGGCGAGTGAGATATTGGTTGATGCCGGGATGCAGGTTGCAGTAGTTGGCGATGGGCAACAGGCCTTGCAGATTATAGAAAAAGAAACATTTGATCTGATCCTTATGGATATTCAGATGCCGGTCATGGATGGCTGGCGTGCTTCAGCGGCAATACGTGCTGGCCAGTATTTAAAAGAGGTACCTATTATTGCGCTCACTGCATTAGCGATGGATGAAGATAAGCAAAAGTGCAAAGAATCAGGGATGAGTGATCATTTGCTTAAACCAATTGACCCCGGTTTATTGATGGAAAAGCTGATTCAATGGTTGCCGGAAGTTAAAAGAGAGTTTGTTGAAAAAGTAGCTGGCCCCGTTGTAAGTGATAGCACGGCGGTTGCGGGCTTGCCTTCCTGTATTACTGGGCTAAATATGGAAGTTGGACTTAAATATGCAATGGGAAATCCTGATTTTTATCGGCGTTTATTAATTAAAGTACTGGATGAAATGCCAAAAATTCAATTGAGCTTAGTTGATGCACTTAATACAGAAAACGGAATGGATGCCAGGCGGCATGCACATACCTTAAAAGGAATTGCTGCAACGATAGGGGCGGATGTTTTACAAAAAATAGCCGCAGAGCTTGAGCTTGCTTTGGATAAGGGTGAAATTAGTGAGCAGGCTCACAAATTGCAATGCGCGCTTTCTTTAGTTATTAATAAGCTGGTTGGTGCTTTGAATTCATTTTATTTTCCACAAGACAATCTTAGTCTTGCAACCGTATCTCTTGCCAATACTGAAGAGCTATCTTTGGACCAGGATGAAAAAAAGAAGTTGTTTGAGGATTTAAAACGTTTATTGCAAGAAGGTGATGCTTCCGCTGTCGAGTTTTTTGAAGAGAATCAGCGGGCATTTCAGCATTTATGGCCAGGACAAAGTCATGACTTATTAAGGCTTATTAATCAGTTTGCATTTAATGATGCGCTTGAATGGATGAATAAATTTCCGATTTAATTGTATGAAAATGTTTAAGATGTAAGGGGTCAATATGGAACAGCTGCATATGCCGGAAAACAGGTCAACAATTCTGGTTGTTGACGATACGCCTGATAACCTGATGTTGCTCAATGGTTTGTTGAGGGACAAATATCGTGTAAAAGTTGCGAATCATGGCGAAGTTGCTTTACGGCTGGTACTTGCTGATCCCCGGCCTGATCTCATTTTATTAGATGTAATGATGCCGGATATGAATGGCTACGAGGTATGTACAAAATTAAAGGCAAACCATGAGACAGAAGATATCCCGGTTATTTTTCTGACCGCTAAAACAGCGATTGAAGACGAGGAAGAAGGTTTTTCAGTAGGGGGCGCTGATTATATAAGCAAGCCAATTATTCCTTCTATTTTGCTGGCACGCGTACAAACGCAATTAGCTTTAAAAGCCGCTCAGGTGTTCTTAAAAAATCAGAATCAATATCTGGAGCATTTAGTTCAGGAGAGAACGCGTGAGCTGGCCCATTTACAGCAAGCAACGATTCTGGCGATGGCGTCATTGGCTGAAACGCGGGATAACGAAACGGGTAAGCATTTACGGCGTACGCAGCATTTTGTGGCGCTGCTGGCTTTGGAGTTATCGGATGATCCACGCTATAGCGATGAATTAACGCCAGCCAATATACAGTGGCTCTATAAATCTGCACCTATGCATGATATTGGCAAAGTGGGGGTGCCTGATCATATTTTGTTAAAGCCGGGCAAATTGACAGATGAAGAGTTTAATTTAATGAAAATGCATACTGTTTACGGGCGGGATGTCATTACTTCGGTAGAGAGTTATTTAGGTACAAAAGAAGATAAATTTTTGCATTATGCGCGGGAAATTGCATACAGCCATCAGGAAAAATGGGATGGCAGTGGCTATCCGCAGGGCTTGAAGGGTGAAGAGATTCCATTATCGGCAAGGCTAATGGCGGTGGCCGATGTTTATGATGCACTGGTCTCCAAGCGTGTGTATAAGCCTGCGTTTTCGCATGATGAGGCGATGAATATTATTGTAAAAGGCGGTGGCTCGCATTTTGACCCCGCTGTTGTAGGGGCTTTATTACGAATTCAATTCTCTTTTCCTGATATTTCTGTTGTATTTGCGGATGATGAATCAGAGCCGCATCATTGATTTGAAATTATTTATTGGGGGGCTTGTTTGTTTGCTGATAAAAGCTCATTTAACTGAGTTTTGACTGATGCAAATAAAGGGCGTTTTTTTATATCGGGATGAGCACAGTCTGTTTGTAATTGTTTTAACGCGCCTGCATCTGCTGTGTCTGTGATATTGATTAATTCTTCAAGCAGGTAAGAAAACGCACGTACTTCAATATTTTGCAGCAGCGTTTGCCCGGGGGTATAGAAAGACGCTGCACCAAAGTCTCCCAGCTTTGTTTTACCTTCCCCATTGATTAAAATATTATGCGCATATAAATCGCCATGCAAAATGCATGAGGCATGCAGGTGGGCTGCTGCATCTGCAATACTGAGGGCGATATTCAATGTGGTTGCTAGTTTAAAGCGCTGATTTTCAGTGTAAATATCCCGCGTGCATGATTCCAGGCTTGGTGGAGCTGCTAAATTGCGATAGTGCTTATCAATAAAAGGCATCAGCAGTGCGGTGGCGTTATCGGGATGATCCGTTATTTTGCCAATAGAGCCAATAAGATTAGGGTGCTGCCCGGCTGCAACGCATGCGGCCATTTCACATTGTGGCAGTCCGTCGCTGGTAAGAGCGCCTTTAAATAGCTTGATTGCCACAGGTGAGCCATTGGCATGCTGCCAGTGGGCTTTATAAATCACGCCAGAAGCGCCTTCCCCCAGCTTTTCTTGGATACTGAGATCTTGCCAGCGGACAGGGACTGAAGCTTGCTCCGTTGCCTCCTGGCAGAACGGATTGCCCGCAAAAGCGAGCCATGCCAGCTTAGGCAGGCCCAACAGCCAGTTGGGTAAGGCAGGCAGTAGGTTGGCAGAGATGCGGATCAGCTCCAGATTGGTACACGCCGCCAGTGTATCGGGTAAGGATTGCAGCCGGTTACCGGCCAGCATGAGTTTTTGCAGGGCATGGCACCGGCCCAGCTCATCTGGTAAATGACTGATTTGATTGTCGGTCAGGATCAGCCAGCGTAGTTCAGAGGGCAGGGCGGCGGCACTGACTGTTTGAATTTGATTGGCTTTAAATCCCACCATAGTGAGCCTGCTGCAGCGCCCCAGTACTTCTGGTAAATGATCAAATTGATTATCCGAGCAAAATATCACTTTCAAATGCTTTAGCCGTGGTAAATCATCAGGCAGGCTGGATAGTGCATTGCCAGATAAATTCAGAATCTCTAAGGAATCTGCCAGAGAGAAAATCTCTTCTGGAAAAGTAGCCAGGCCACAAGATAAATCCAGCCGCTTAATGCCTTTGAGTTGCCCGGAGCGAAGTTGTGAAAGTATGTGCATGTAAGAATGGCTGGGCGAAAGAAAGGGGGGATTATCCAGTAAAGAGCGGGGAAGTGCAGCTAAACACTTGGGTATTTTGCTGTGCTTTCAGATTAAACAGCCCGCCACACGCTGGCCAGCCAGGGCTGCTGTTCACGTGGCAAACCTTCTGGGCGGTAGTAGTGTTCTAACTCGGTAAATCCTGCGGCGGTTAAATAGCTTTGCCAGGTTTCCAGATTGTAATAAGCACCGTAGCGGCCTTGATTCCAGCCTTCCACATTATCGCCGTGTGGGTTGGAGCTAAACAGCACGCCGTTCTGTTTGAGTGTGGCGTGGAGCTGGTTTAAAACGTGTGGCAGCTCCTGGCTGGGGATATGAAATAAAACGGCGTTGGCAAAGATGCCGTCAAAGCGGGCTGCTGGCAAATCGAGCGCCAGAAAATCCTGTTGCCACACCTCTGCGCCGCTGTCTGCCTTCGCCATTTCTACAAAACGGGCCGTGCCGTCCAGCCCCACGGGGCGATGTCCCAGTGCCACAAACTGCTTCAGATCCCTGCCGGGCCCGCAGCCAAAATCCAGGATATCGAAAGGTGCAGCTGTGTGGATATGGCGCAGCAGCGCTGCAATATTCTGGCTGACATCATGGTTTGCCGTGCCTGCTTTAAAGCTTTCTGCATTTGCCTGATAGTGCGCCAGTGTTTGCTGGCTGATCAGGGCGAGCGAAAGGTGTGTTTCTGAGCTCATAGTGTTCTCGCTGTATGCCGCGCTCCTGCGGCTTGCCGCAGTTGCCGGAAGATCGATATTTCTTTAATCTGGCTGATAACAGGCTGGGATGATGGTTATTTTGATGTAATACACCGATGCAGCTGACTTTCGCTTCTTGGCCTCATTGTGCACTTGTCGTTTTTTCGGTGCTCTGCTTTTAAACTTCGTGTGCGCCTGCAGATCTCCGCTTTGTGTTTATCTGAATCGTTTCTATTAAATAGGAAGCAAATGAAAATTCACTCCTTGCTCTTGGGCGTTTTGCTCAGCAGCCCTGTCTTTGCAGCCGATTATGCGGGTTTGGGCGCTGAAAGTGTCAGCAAAGAAACCATCGAAGCGTTTCGCCCTAAGCCACTTGAGCCTGCTTTATCACGGCGGATTCAAAGCATGCTGGATATTTCCAGCCCCTCGGCGGGCCTCTTAAGCCCCGATGGCACGCGGCTGTATTTTAACTGGCGGGTAACGGGGGTGAGCCAGGTATGGCGCTTGGATGGCCCGCAGCGTTTCCCTGTGCAAATGACGGGCGGAGAAGACGCCACGCAAATTGCAGGGATTAGCCCGGATGGGCAGACCCTGGTGATTCAGCGTGATCGCAAGGGTGAAGAGAACCCGGGGCTCTATTTGCAGCCCGCAGCGGGTGGAGCACTTAAAGAAATCCAGCATATTGCCGGCGTACAAAGCCGCTTTGCATTTGTTTCGGATGATAACCAATACGTATATTTCAGCGCCAACGATAAGCAAAAAGACAGCTACACCATTTACCGCTACCACATTGCCAGTGGCTCTAAGCAGGTCGTGTTTGATCAGCCGGGCTTATGGAATATTGCAGATCAGCGCCATGGGCGCATCTTGCTGGAGAAAACCATCACCAATCTGGCCGCAGAATATTACGAGTTGAATAATGGCGAGCTAACACCGCTGTTCGGGCAAAATGAAAAAGAAGAATACCAGGCCGCTTATGGCGCGGCACCCGATGAGCTGATTGTGCAAATCTCAAAATTTGGCAATTTCCGCAGGCTTTATCAATGGAAAGCAGGGCAGTTCAAGCCGGTTTCCCCAGAGATTAATTGGGATGTGAGCAGTTTTCAGCTGGATCAATCGCGCAGGCATATCAGCTATAGCGTGAACGAAGCAGGCTATACCCGCAGCTTTGCGCTGGATGCTAATAGTTTGCTGCCGATTAAGCTGCCCGCATTTAAAGACGCCGACCATGTCATTATCAGCGGGCATAGCCCGGATGGGCGCTTTAGCCTGATCAGCGTTGAAACGGCTAAATCGCCACGCCTAAGTTATCGCTACGAATGGACGACTGGCAAGCTGCTGCAGTGGCAGCAGGCCATGAGCCCGGAAGTTGATACACAGCGCTTTGCCAGGGCCAGCTTAGAGTCTTATCCGGCCAGGGATGGCACGCCGATTCCGATGTTTGTGCGCAGACCCGCGCAGTGCGCAACAGTGACTTGCCCGGTGGTGGTGCATTTTCATGGCGGGCCGGAAGGGCAAATTAAGGCAGGCTTCTCTCCGGTCGCGCAGCTTTATGTGGATGCCGGTTTTATCTTTGTCGAGCCGAATGTGCGTGGCTCGGATGGCTATGGTAAAGCGTGGCTGGCGATGGACGACGGCCCAAAACGCCTGCAAGTGGTGAGTGATATCGAAGACGCATCGCGCTATATCCGCGCTAAGTGGGGCAAGGGCGGCCAGGTGCCTAAAGTCGGGATTATCGGTGGCAGCTACGGTGGTTATTCCACTCTGGCGGGGATGACCATGTTTGCGGGCAGCTATGACGCAGGCGTTTCTACCGTGGGCATTTCTAATTTTATGAGCTTCCTACAAAACACTGCGCCTTACCGCCGCGCGCTGCGCATTGCTGAATATGGCGATCCGGTGAAAGATCGGGATGCTTTAATCCAGCTTTCGCCCATTAACCATATCGATAAACTGATCGCCCCGCTCATGCTGATCCAGGGCGTGAGTGATCCGCGTGTGCCGGTGGGTGAAGCGGTGCAAATGTATGAAGCAGCAAAAAACCGCAATGTGCCTGCCGAGCTGATGCTGTTTGCTGACGAAGGCCACGGCGCGGCCAAACGCGAAAACCGCGTTTACTCGATTGGGCATACGATTCGGTTTTTGGAGGCGTATTTGAAGTAGGAGGTGGTTTAGGGGGTAAAGAAAACGGGCCGAATGGCCCGTTTTTTATTGGGAATGGGGGTGACAAACCCCAATCCCAACTTGTTTTTCCTCTAGCTCCCCCCTTTATCAAAGGGGGAGTAAGTGCTTTAAACATATGTAAATACTTAAGCTAAAGGGATTTTAAGCTTGGGTTTTAAACCCAAGCCATCCCCTTAATTCAAACCATTATGTCTCAGCAAAGCCGCGACTTCCGGTTTGCGGCCACGGAAAGCCGTGAAGGAGTCTATGGCAGGGCGGCTGCCGCCCATGGCCAGCACTTCTTTTCTGAAGCGCGCGCCAGTGGCGGGGTCCAGAATGGATTTGCCAGCGGCAGCGGCTTCTTCAAACGCAGAATAGGCATCGGCAGACAGCACTTCCGCCCATTTATAGCTGTAATAACCCGCTGCATAGCCACCTGCAAAAATATGGCTGAAGGTGTTAAACCAGCGGTTATAGTCTGGGGCGACCGGGGTTTCGAATTCGGCAACCAGCGCGGCATTTTGTGCTGTGGCGTCAATTGCCCCGGTGCTGGCGTGCAGCTCCATATCAAACAATGAGAGCAGGACCTGGCGCACCATGGCACTGCCACTCATAAAGTTTTTGGCCGCCAGCATTTTGTCGAACAGCTCGCGCGGCAGGGCTGCGCCGCTGTCTACATGGTGAGTCAGATCAGGCAATACCTGCCATTCCCAGCAGAAGTTTTCCATAAACTGGCTGGGCAACTCTACCGCATCCCATTCCACGCCGTTGATGCCGGATACGCCGGATTCATCCACTTCGGTCAGCAGATGATGCAGGGCATGGCCAAATTCGTGGAAGAGGGTGATTACGTCGTCGTGCGTCAAGAGTGCCGGTTTGCCATCGACGCCAGCAGAGAAATTACATACCACCAGCGCTACGGGGTTTTGTAAGTCGTCGCCTTTGCGATCACGGCTGAGTACATCGTTCATCCATGCGCCGCCTTGCTTGCCGGTGCGCGCATAGAGATCCAGATAGAGGCCACCCACGGCGCTGCCATCCAGGTTTTGCAGGGCGTAGTAATTGACATCCGGGTGCCATACCGGGGCGCTGGCTTTCACAAAGCGCAGGCTGTATAGCGATTCAATCACTTTAAACAGGCCGGATAAAACGGTTGGCTCGGTAAAGTAGGCTTTCACTTCCTGGGCAGAGAAGGCGTATTTTGCTTCGGATAGTTTCTCGGCAGCAAAGCCATAATCCCAGACTTCCAGCTCGTCCAAGCCCAGTTGTTCTTTGGCAAAGGCTTTGAGTTCTGCACGATCTTTGGCAGCAAAAGGTTTGGCACCGTGGCCCAGATTACGCAGAAACGCTGCCACTTCAGCGGGGGTATCGGCCATTTTGGTGGCCAGTGATTCTTCGCCGTAGTTATTAAAACCCAGTAACTGGGCGGCTTCAGTGCGTAAGGCATGGATGCGGTTAATCAGCGGGCCATTGTCGCGCTCAGCCGGGCCAAACTCGGAGGCACGGGTGGTATTGGCGTGGTAAACCGTTTCGCGCAGTGTGCGGTTGCTACAGAACTGCATCACCGGGCCCTGGCTGGGCTGCTTTAGCGTGACTTTGTAGCCGGTTTTGCCATCGGCTTCGGCGGCGTTTCTGGCGGCAGAAAGCCAGTCTTGTGGCAGGCCATCCAGTTCGCTTAGGTCTTCGATATATAAAGCCCACTCATCCGTGGCATCCATCACGTTCTGGCCAAATTTAACCGTTAGCTCGGATAACTCTTCGGCGATTTCAGCAAAGCGTTGTTTTTGTGCTTCGGGCAGCTCTGCACCACTCAGGCGAAAATCGCGGAGCGTGTCTTCAATAATGGTTTTTCTTGCTGCGTTGTAGCCTGCGAATTCGGCGCTGGCGGCAATCAGCTTGTATTGCGCATACAGCAGCTCATTCTGGCCCAGCTCGGTATAAAAGTTGGAAACGCGCGCGATATTGGCATTGTAAACCTCACGCAGCTCGGGCGAGGTGACCACGCTTTCCAGATGTGCAACCACACCCCATGCCAGGTTTAGTTTTTCCAGTGCAGCATCCAGCGGCTCTACAAAGCTTGCCCATGTTGGGTTTTGCACTTGCTCGGCAGCGGCAACAGCGGCAGCTGAGCTGGCTAAGAGCGTGTCCAGCGCCGGGCTGACGTGTTCAGGTTTAACGCTTGGGTAGTCAGGTAATTTACCGCTTAGATCGAGAAGTGGATTAGTCATTCGGCTGGCTCGTGTGTAGTGGTGTGGATATTTGTATCGTAGATGCGAGCGATTTGCCTTTATTTCAAGCTGTCACCCAATTAGTTCACTGAATAACTTAGTTTTCAAGCCAGAATCAGGTGGTTATCCCATTTGACGCCAGTGTGGCTGGATACCGGGGTGAGCGTGCCATTTTGCGGGTCAAGCAGGGTAATCACCCCCAGCTCGGTGCTGACATAGGCTTTATCGCCCCAAGCCGCGATTCCGGCCGGGCGCAGCAAGCCGCATTGTTTTTGAGCTTTGCCATGGCTGTCCCAAATCGCCAGTGCATTGCCTTCCAGGCAGCTCAGAATAAATTGCGAGCCGACGGCGGCGATGCTGGCGGCGTAGCCCCCCAGGCCTGGCACGGTTTCAGCAAGGCTCAGCTTGCCGTTCCGCAAGATGGCTAAGAGTGGCGCATCGTCCACGCTGTCACCCCTTGGTGATTCGGCCTGAATGGCAATGCCAAGCGCACCATCGTGGCTGACGGCCAGATGGCGCAGGCTGAGGGTGGTGTCGGGCAGAATATGCTCGCTTTTCTTTTGCCCGGATGGCCAGGCTAGCAGCACGACGCTGGGCTGCATGGCGGCCAGATTCAGCTTTTCACGCCCGCTGGCAGGCAGGGTGAGGATGCCGCCGTTGGCAATCGCCAGGGTGTGGGAGTCAATAAACAGCAGCTCGTGCGGGCCAATGCCGTGGCTGGGCAGCTCGCCTAGTCTTTGCAGGGTTTGCGGGTGGTAAAGACCGATCAGTCCCTGGCCAGTCTGGATATTGTTTTCACTGGTGAGCAGGGTGTGGCCATCGGGGCTGAGTACGGCGTGACCAAAAAAATGGCGGTTTTCTGCCGCTGCCACCTGCCGGATAATCTCACCCGTTTGCCAGTTGATCCGCATCATCCAGTAGCCGGGGCGGCGGGCTAAGAGGATGGCCTCATGGCCGCCCAGCGCAATAATGCCGTGGCCGCGTGTGGGCGTGGCGATTGTTTTACTTCCCACTGCGCCAAAGTTTTTACCCAATTGGGCGGCGAGCAAAACCGCTGCTGTTTCGCCTGCCGCCCAGGCTGGTAAAGGCAGGGCTAACAGCGCCAGGCTTTGCAGCAGGCGGCGGCGGGGCAGGTTAATCGCCATCAGATTCAGACAGTCCTAAAGTCAGGTCTAAAGCTTCGGCTACGTCGGTTTCTATGCTGTGTTTCAGCAGCTTAATGCTGGCCAGATAATTGCTGCGCGCAGTGCTTGCTGCGGGGCTGTCGAATGTATCCGGAATGCTGGCCTGGGCTGATTTGGCCTGGCTAAGAGCTTGTTTTACTTTGGCGATTACATCGGGTTTATCGGCAAGCAAGCTGGCGATGCCACCGCCTGGGCTAAACAAGGTGCTGCCGATGGCATTCAGCACGGCTGCAGAGCTTGCTTTGCCTGTGCCGCTGCGCCATTCGGCAAAGGCGGTCCGTTGTGCTTCTTTGGGCAGGCGTTTAGCCTGGCTGTCCAGCGCGCCCAGCATCAGGTTGAGTGTTTCTGGCAGTAAATTCTGGCGGAAAAATGGGTTTTCAGCGCCCAATTGCTCGCGGTAATAGCCCCAGCCATCGTTGAGCAGTGCGATGTCGCTGACAATGCGCTCACTGATACCCACAAGATAAAGGCAGCGCTGTTTTTCTTTCAGCTTTGCCAGTTGCGCTTTAGGCTCATTATTCCCCCAGAGCAGGTATTCGGCGGCGGGCAGGCCGCGTGCCCCTACATTTCTCTCGTCCAAACCCTTGGG
This sequence comes from Iodobacter violaceini, assembly GCF_011601265.1. GTDB lineage: Bacteria > Pseudomonadota > Gammaproteobacteria > Burkholderiales > Chitinibacteraceae > Iodobacter > Iodobacter violaceini. The sequence goes on along the minus strand of NZ_JAAOLX010000004.1, from coordinate 433,763 downwards.
GATCATGGCTTCAATATCATCCGGCCGGGTTGGCCAGAAGTCGATCTTACGGCCGGTTCTTTCTAAAATAATCGGCCCGCCCGGGGCTGCGTCCATGGCATGCCAGGCTAAGGCCGTTTTTTTCCAGGTATTACGGGTGCTGATGAGGTTTTTTTCTGTTGGGGCCGCGCAAAAGGCTTTGCTCTCTGTAGCAAAAGCATGGCTGGCTTTTACCAATGCCTGATGGCGCGGCAAATAGGCTTCATCCAGCCAGCGTACGCTGAATTCAGGCGAGGGCAGAACAGGCTCTGCATAGGCTTGAGTCACGCAAATCATCAGGGCGGCAGTGATGCATTGTTTAAGTTGCATGGGGGTACCCAGTGTAAGGTAAACTTATTTCTAAATTAAACTTGCTCCATGGACAACATAAAAGACGCAAACACACAGGTTTTCTCCGTGCAACTTCCGCGTTCTTTATGTCCTCCGTGGTTCAATATTCAGGTTTTTGTGCGCTTTACAGCGACTGTAAAAACTTCAGCAAATGGTCTCTGTCGGCACTGGATAATTTCAACACGGCCTGTTTGGCATTTTCGGCTTCTCCACCATGCCAAAGCACCGCTTCCATCAAATTGCGCGCACGGCCATCGTGCAGATAATTGCTGTGCTCATTCACTGCAGGCACCAGCCCCAGCCCCCAGAGCGGCGGGGTTTTCCACTGCTGGCCATTGGCTTTGCCGTCAGGGCGGCCATCGGCTAAGCCAGTGCCCATGTCATGCAAAAGCAAGTCTGTATAGGGCCAGATTTTCTGTGCAGATAAGACGGGCACAGGTTTAAAGTTGCCTGTGGTATAGCTGGGCGTATGGCAGCTTACGCAGTTGCTTTCTTTAAAGATTTGCTTGCCGCGCAGCACATCCGGGTTTTGCGGATCACGGCGCGAGGGCACGGCTAAAGTGCGGCTGTATAAAATTACTTTATCCAGCGTTTTTTCACTGATTTCAGGGTTGCCCCCATTGGGTGCACGCAGGCAGTCTTTTTGGGCTGGCATGCATTCTTCCTTAGGAAAATGCCTGGAAGTAATGCCAATATCACCATTAAAAGCGCCTGCAGACTGGTGTGCCACGGTGGCGACATTGGCTTTCCAGCCAAAGCGGCCCAGCATGGTTTTATTGGCGTAAACATCATGCACATAATTGGGCTGGCCCTTAATGCCCAAGCCTTCTGCTTTTTGCTTTGCCGCATTAGCCAGAATATCTTTTTCGCTGATGGCTTCAAGTAAGCCAAGGCCGATCATTTGCGGGGCTACGCGGGGCGAGATCATCAGCTTAGGGTGGGTTTTGCCATAGGCCAGATCTGTCAGCGTGTAAGTGGGGGCCCGCAGGCTGTATTTTTCGCCGTCAGCAAATTGCCCGGCGATTTCACGGTAAGTGATTTGAACTTTTCCCTCAGGCTTTACGCCATCCACCGCATCATTATTAAACTGGCCGCCATAGCGCGGATCGGGCTTATTGCCGGGGACAGACAGGCGCAGCAGCAGTGAGAGCGGCTGCTCATCCTGTACGCCATTACTGAAGCTGGGCGGCGAGCCACGGCCATCTTCGGTATGACAGGCGCCACAGGAGCGGGCGACAAAGTGCGGGCCGAGGCCATCTCTGGCCGTGGTGGACGATGGGGATGCCACCCAAGGTTTTTTAAAGAATGAATTGCCTATGGCAAAGTCTGTTTTTTGCTGCTCGCTCAGCGCCTCTGCATCCAGCGAAAAAGCATTGCGTCCATGGTCTTCGCTGGTTGCATTCTCACCGCCCGGGCGGTCTTCGCCTGCTTCAAACAGGGCAAGGGGAGCTGTGCCATAAGCAATGGCGGCCGTTGCAAACAGCGTGCTGCAAAAAGCAGCAAGGCGAATGGGGGTGGTCTTGAAAATCATAGTCGGCTCATGAATGGCAAAGGCCCTGCCACGAGTGATCGTTGGCAGGGCTGAATTAGAGGATCTGTTTGCGCATCTGTTCATGCAAAACCGAAATCACACAACACGGCGTTTCACGGATAAAAACCCTGTACTGATGTTTTTCTCCGTGTTCACCTTCATTTTGTGGTTTAAGGTTTAGGTTTTTGCAAGGGACTTTCTGCGAGGTACTTGCTTAAGGCTGCTTGGTCGTTAAGCGTTTAATTCCCAGTGTTTCAGCTGCAGCCACCAGATCTTTACCCTGTTTTTTAAGCGCATCAATCACGGCTTGCACGCGTTTACGGCCTGGCGCATCTTTTTTGCCGATGATTTCCTGATCAAATGGAGCCTGAATTTCATTGGCGAGTTTTAAGCTTTGTGCAATATCTGCACTCACCAGATCGGCAACAGCAGGGTTCTTTTGTGCGACCAGTGCTTTCAGGCTGGCTCCTTCCAGAGTTTTACCCTCTTTTGTGGTGTAGCGGCCTTCCCACACATTTTGCATGCCGATGACATCGCCCACAACGTCACGGTGGGTGTTGTCAGAGAAGCAGGAGTGCTCGTCTTCCTGGTTTTGGGTATCCATTGCCACTTCCATGCGCTGGCCAGCCAGCTCGCCACGGGTGAGCACGCCAAGGCCAGTGAGGGCTTTTTTCAGGCTTTCTTTATCACCGGCTACAAACTTGCTGCGGTAGTTTTGCTCCGCAGGGGCCCATTGCTTGGCCACGTTTTCCAGGTCTTCGATCATTAAGCTGGTAACTACTTTCATGTACTGACGGCGGCGGTCTGCATTGGGGGCTTTACCGTCAACAAAGTCAGTAAACTGACGGTCACCTGGGCCTTTGGCATTAAAATCCTGGCCCCAGAGTAAAAACTCAATCGCGTGCCAGCCGGTGGATACGTTTTCTTCGCCGCCTTTTTCATTCAGAGATTTCAGCTTTTCTTTGGTGATGGCCACTTTAGGATTGTTGATAATCCCTGCTTTGGCTTTGCCTTTCACATAATCAATATAGCTTTCATCGATTGGCCAGGCATTGATCCGCGCTTCCGGGCCCTGGGCATCATCAATCGGGCCGGAATAAAAGCGGTAGGCTTCGGTTGGCAAATAGAATTCACGGGCGGCCAGCCAGGCTTTGCGTGCGGCAGCAAGGCTTTCTTCACTTGGTGCGGCTAAAAAGGCGTCAATTACAGTTTGCATTTCACGGGCTGCAGCAATGCTATCGCTGTAACTGGCATAAACCACGCTTGAATAGTGTTCGAGTACGGCACTGCTTGTAATGTCTGCGGCCTGGGAGGTAACAGGCATTGCAAAAAGGCCCGCAGCAATGACGCCGCAAAGAATCTGATTCAATCGTTTCATTTAATAAGCTCAGGCAGATGGCATAAAAATTGAATGATAATGATTCTTATGATGTATGCAATACATTATTAAAAATATATTGTGAATGATCACTTACAATAAGCGTTTTCAGGGGATAAAAATCATGGCAATAGGCTTATTCGATGGCATCAGGCCCGAAGTAAAAGCGGGTGCTTGGGTGCATGATTCGGCGCAAGTAATTGGCGATGTGGTGCTGGGTGAAAACGCTTCGGTATGGCCGGGCGCGGTGATTAGGGGCGATGTAAATGCGATCCGCATCGGCAAAGACAGCAATGTGCAGGATTGTGCCGTTTTGCATGTTACCCATAAACGCGCCGATGATCCGGAAGGCGCGCCATTGGTGATTGGCGATCGGGTGACGATTGGTCATGGGGTGATGCTGCATGGCTGCACGATTGGCAATGAATGCCTGATTGGTATGGGCACCATTGTGCTGGACAGGGTGGTGATTGAAGACAGAGTAATGATTGGAGCCGGATCACTGGTGCCGCCTAATCGTGTTTTAGAATCGGGCTGGTTATATATGGGCCGCCCGGCAGAGAAAAAACGCTTGTTAAATGATGCAGAGCTGGCCAATTTTAATTATTCAGCCGCGCATTATGTGCGCCTGATGGCAAAGTATCGTGATGCAGCGTAATTATTGAAGTGGCCGGGTGAGGATACGTCACCCGGTGTAAATGAGCACAGCCGAAATGCATTACAGAAGTGCTGTGTTGTTGGGCCATTTCACCTCAGTACCCGGCTGCTGATAAAACTGCATGCGCTTTTTGAGCTGAAAGAGTGAAAAGCAACCAGTTTTTAAAGACAGAATCAAATGGCTAAATAACGCGCTGGCTTTATAATCGAGGCTTGTTCTCTGACAGGTTTTAGTAATGTCCCAGCATGTGATTGCCCCGCCCGCGCAAGGCACCAGCCCAAAGGCCTGGTATCAGGGCCTGAGCGCCAGCCCCAGTTTTATACCAGACCCGGCTCAGGCTGAAGCCATTGAGCGGCTGGATGCGCTTTACCATCAGCTATTACTTTTCAAAACCAAGCGCAGCCGCTTGTTTGGTAAATCATTGCTGCCGCAGCCTGATTTACCACGTGGCCTGTATTTCTGGGGTGGAGTGGGGCGGGGCAAAAGCTTTTTGATGGATGCGTTTTATGCGGCTCTGCCTTATAAGCGTAAGAAAAGGCTGCATTTTCATCAGTTTATGCAAGAAGTTCATCATGAATTGCGTCAGCTAAAAAGCGAAACAGATCCGCTTGCGGCGGTGGCCAGTAAGATTGCCAAATCGGTGCGTGTGCTGTGTTTTGATGAATTTCATGTTTCTGATATTGCTGACGCCATGATTCTGGGCCGCCTGATGGAGCATTTATTTAAGCGCGGCGTGGTGCTGGTGACCACCTCTAATTACCCGCCTGATGGCCTGTATCCGCATGGCCTGCAGCGTAATAATTTTTTGCCAACGATTGCCTTACTCAACAGCACGCTGGATGTGTTTAATCTGGATGGCGGTCATGACTACCGTATGCGTACGCTCACCCAAGCCAGAACCTATCTCACGCCCAATACGGCAGAAAGCAGCGCAGAGCTGGATGCCTTGTTTTCGGCGATGGCCACTAGCAAAGACGGGGCCCCTCAGCTAAAAATTGAAGGCCGTACCATTAAAGCTAAGCGAGTAGCGGCAGGCGTGGTGTGGTTTGATTTTTTTGCAATTTGTGGCGATACCCGCGGGCAGGCCGATTACTTGCAAATAGCGCATACCTATCACACCGTGATTGTGTCTGATATTCCTAAACTGGCCAGTAATCAGGCATCCGAAGCGCGGCGCTTCACCTGGCTGGTGGATGTGTTTTACGACCACCGCGTGAAGCTGATTATCTCAGCGGAAGTGCCTGCAGATGATCTTTACCAGGATGGCGTGCAGGCCAGTGAATTTTTCCGCACGGCCAGCCGTTTGACTGAAATGCAGGCTGAGGAATATCTGGCCCTGCCGCATCAGTCGATTGCGGCGCAGCTGACGGGGATTAGTGAGACTTAGGGGGTAAGTCGTTTTTCTTCGCTCCGCTTTTGCCGTAAAGGGGCATTGCCACTAAGCAAAAAACAAAAAGGCCTTTTTAGTGCCTTCGGCACATGGTTTTTGGGGCGGTAGCCACCGCGGGGGCCTTCCTTTCTTGAACGGCCAAGAAACGAAGCCAAAGAAGGCCGCCCCGACCAGCACGAAGGCCCCTCACTGCGGACAATCGAGGCGGCTGCTGCGGGACTCACTCGCTTCGCTCGCTCAAACATCCTCGCCGAAACCCCGCCCCGCTTGTTCCTCGCTTCGGCGTGCTTCAAGGGGACCCTAAAGCCCCGTGCAAAGAGCGCGTTTATCCCATTCACCGCTGTTTGCTAATAACAAACCTTGATTTCAGTTGTTAACTGTTAATACAGACATAATTTTAAAAAACTGGGTTATGCCACCTTCGTTATCCAATGCCCCTACTCAAACGCTCCCAAACGTTTTTGCTCCTGCACCGAGAAGTACTGATCACGCAGTTTTTGGATGGCGGTGTTTTGATCAGCCAGAGGCAGGGTGCTGAGGGCGTTATTTCTGGCGGCCAGGTAAGTTTCTATTTTGCTTTGCCACTGGCTTTCTTCCTTGTCTAAAGCGGCAAGGCGGTTTGCGGCATCCTCCCCTAGGCTTTGGCTGCGTATTTGATGCAGTTGTCCGGCGCTGGCACCTGCTTGCCTGGCCGTGTCAATGCGTGCGGCCAGCGTGAGGTGCTGCACCAGTTCTGCCCTTGCTTGCTGCGCGGCCGGGCTGAGTTGGGCGTCGAGTGCTGCAAGTTTTTGTGCTCTTTGCGCTGTGCTTAGCCGTGTATTCTGGCTGATGGCTAAGCGCTCCAGCAGCAGATTATCCTGCTGATCGTCTTCACCAAATAAGGCTGCGATTTCCTGGCGGCTAAAAAAGCGGCTGCGCGTGTCTTGGATGGCGGTAAGACGCAAACGAATGGTGTCTAAGGCTTGCCCGTCCAGCGCAGGGTTTTTAGCCAGCTCGGCTAAGGCCCGCTTAAATTGCAGATATTGCGCCAGAATCCGCCGTGCTTCTTTGGCGGCTCCGGGATTTAACTCATGGTCTAAATCCCGGCTGATCTGGGCCATGATGTCGGCCAGCGGGCGCTCTCCTGTGGCGGACAGATAATAATCAAAGCGCATTAACAGCGCCTGATTCAGCTGCAAATCACCCTTGCCCTGCGCGATTTCTCCATCGGCCGCGGTGCCGGATAAAGAAGGCGCAAAGGCAATCGATGGCTTTGCTGGTGGCAGCGCGGTGAGGCTGGCCGGGGCGGGTTTGAGTGACCAGGCCGCAGCCGCCACCAGAATAACGGTGGCGGCCATGCCTGCAAAGAGCCAGCGCAGCATCAGAGGCCTGCGTTTTTCAGGCGGTTGGCGTGCTGGCGGAAGACGCTGACCGGGTTGGTTTCAAACAGGCTGACGATGCCCACAAATTGATTTACTTCATCCAGGTGATTCATCTGGTAATCATCTCGCAGCACCTGGCCCAAATGGCTGGAGCAGGATGAAACCAGCCCGTCATTTTTTTCTTTAAAAGCCAGTGAAGTCAACCCCATGGCGGCATCGCTGACATCAACAATATTTGTGACCGGGCTGGCACCGCTCCAGGAGTAATAGCGCACGCCATTCACCTGATAAGCACCTTCATTACAAGCCCCTTGCGGCAGGCCTTCGGGGAATTTTGCGTTGAATTTTGCGGAGCCCTGGGTAGTCAGTGCATCAAGCGCTGCATTGGCATTTTGGGGGAGGGAGCCATCTTTTGAGGCCAGACCGATGAGTTTGGCCAGGCCTTCGGCAATTAATATAGCTACCGATTCGCTGACCGTACCGGGTGCTGCGGTTTTTCTGACGACATCCGCCACTTTAGAGCCCTTGTTTACCCCTGCAATATTGGTAACTGATGCCACTAGATCAGGTCTTACCGAAGCCACATAACGTGTGGTTGGCCCGCCGTGGCTGTGGCCAATCAGGTTTACTTTACTGGCTCCTGTGATGGCTAAAATTTGCTTCACCTGTGCTAAAAGCTGCTCACCGCGTAATTCGCTGGAGTTCGTTGCTGAAACTTGCGCTACATATACTTTGGCGCCATCAGCTTGTAAGGCTTGCGGCACTTTATAAAAATAATCGACCCCCAGCAGCTGATCAAAACCAAATAAACCATGGACTAAAACGATGGGATAGCGTGTTTCGGTGTAGCCCGTTGCAAGGGCTGGCATAGCAAGAGAGAACATCAGCGCGAAGCATTTCAGCACAAATTTCATTCTAAAATCCTCATGATATGGAGCGTACCGGGGCGCCGGAGCGGCGCGTTTAAAACAGAGTTAAACGTGTGTTTTATCTGCTTGCTTACGTCATAGAATATTTTTTAAATTAATCCCATTTAAAACAGCAATTATTTTGTAATGAAAAACTGACAGGGTGCTGGCAATTGATTTTCAGATTTTCGTCGCCATCTTTGAGGCAGAGGTCAGCGATCTCTCTCTTTTCCTTCCTTAACAAGCAGGTTGCTATGCGCGCTGTCATTCAAGAAAATCAAACTTTATTGCTGGGGGACGCGGCATTGCCAAAAGCTGCAGCCGGGCAATTGCTCATTCGTGTACACGCCGCCGGGATTAATCGCGCCGATTTAGCCCAAGCTGCAGGCCGCTATCCGCCACCATCTGGCGATTCAAATATTCTGGGGCTGGAAGTGGCCGGTGTAGTAGAGGCGCTGGGCGAGGGCGTAGCCGGTTTTGCCGTGGGCGATGAGGTTTTGGGTTTGGTGGGCGGTGGTGCCTATGCAGAGCTTTGCCTGCTGGAATCCGCGCTGGCGATCAAAAAGCCAGCAAATTTGTCATTTACTGATGCCGCCAGCCTGCCAGAAGTGTGGATGACGGCATGGTTTAATCTGGTCGAAATCGGCAAGCTGGCAGCAGGCCAGCGGGTGTTGATCCATGCCGGGGCAAGCGGCGTGGGCGCGGCCAGCATTCAGCTGGCCAAATATCTGGGCGCGTGGGTAGCCACTACCGCAGGCGGGGCAAAGAAAACGGAATTTTGCCGCCAGCTGGGGGCAGATTTGGTGGTGGATTATAAGCAGCAAGATTTTGCCGCCTTGATCAAAGAAGCGGGCGGTGTGGATTTGATTCTGGATGGGGTAGGCGGGGATTACCTTGCAAAAAATCAGGCCTGCCTGAATACCGACGGGCAAATTGTATTGATTGGCTTATTAAGGGGCATCAGCACAGAAATTAATCTGGGCCAGCTTTTAATGAAACGCCAGCGCCTCACCGGATCAACGCTCAGAGCCCAGCCATTAAATGTAAAAGCAAGACTAGCCGCAGCACTCAGAGATAAAATTGCACCCGCTATTGCAGCCGGGCAATTAAAAGTAACGGTTGATCGTGTTTTTAATTGGCAGGAAGCGGCGATAGCCCATCAATATATTGCAGATAATCAAAATATTGGCAAAGTGCTGCTGCAGGTTATTTAAAACCGTAGCCGTGGCTTTAGCCGCGACTGTTACAGGCGGCGCTTTCGCGGCTAAAGCCACCACAGCTAAAACACTTATTTAGCTGTTTTTTCCATATAGAGTTAAATTTAATCAGGGCCTGGCATGCTTTTCATCGCCTGATCAGGATGGCACCAGCCGGGCAGCAGGCAAATAGCCGCCAGCCAGCGTTGAATATTGGGATAATCAGTTACGGCTATGCCTGTCTGATCCAGCCAGAATAAATAAGCCGAGCAGCTGATATCTGCAATACTTGGCCCTGATTTCAAAAGAAATTCCCGCGCCGCCAGTTTTTCATTCAGCGTATTTAAATCAGCTAATAGGCGCTGCTGCAAATAGCGCATCACTTCCGGCGGCTGGGGCTGCCAATGCAGGGCAAAGCGGTAATTGGGCAGGCTAAAGCCAATCCGGTTGGCCTCCCATGACAGCCATTCCAGCGCAGCTTGCCATTCTTCCCCGCCTGTGAATTGCCTGCTTCTTTGTGCCAGATAAATAAGAATGGCATTCGATTGGCAAAACACCTGCCCCTGATCAAGCAGTACGGGCACTTCGCCAAAAGGGCTGATGGCTAAAAATGCGGTGGGCTTATTGCTTAAATCAACCCATTGGTAATCATGGGCCGTGTTGGTTAAAAGAAGAAATGATCTGATTTTGTAAGAATGGCCGGAATCGGTGCTGCCAAAGAGTTGCATATAGATCTTCTGCTTAAATTTGCGATGAAAAAGTCAGTGTTTCCTGGCTGGCAGGCTCTTGTGTTTATCTTCTCATCATCATCTCAAAAAACTGCCATTCTGAACGTGTGTCTGTACGGGGAAATGTTTCGGTGTAATTGATTGTGATAGCATAAAAAATCTTAAATGGATAATGAATAAATATTGAATGCTAAATATTCTTTTAGTTTGTCATTTAAATGGCTGAAGATATTGTAAGTAAATCGTTTGATTGATTTTTTTTAAGAGCAAGCTATTGATTTTAATGTAAATATTTTTTTAGAGAATAAGTGCGGCCTGGGGTTTGTGTGTCAGGGGAATTCTTGCTTAGAGAGTGCGTTCTGCTAGGGTTAATTGCTAATTACTATTGATGGAATCTTAACCATACATCAATAAACAGCAGCGCTGAAGTATCAGTCCACTTTCTTTAAAAGGAATTGCAATGAGCAAGCTTGCCATACTAATCGCCACGACCTTTGCAAGTATTGGCGTATCTGCCCAGGAAGGGGCCAGCCTTGATATTGGCAGTACAGAAATGCTGATTAATCATTTTATTGCACAGAATATTAATCCTCAGTCTGTATTGAGCCGATCATTGGGCGGGGTTAATTTAGGCACTAATGTCAGCGACTACTTTTATAAAAATGGTTTGATTTCGGTAACGGGTACGGCGATTGATTCTAAAAATTCTGTGTTTGTATTAAAGGGCAGCAAGCAAAAATTATATGGCTATTTGGTTTTACACGATAGTAAAAAAGCATTTGAATATACCACCAACAGCAAGGGCATTGTATCTGTAACAGAAGTGCCTCTTAGCAAAATATATCCTGATCTGGATGAGCGTTTTCCTATGCAAACCCAAGCGTTTGCCAATCTTACTGTGGCTCATCCTCAATATAGCACTATGGCTCTGCGCCAGGCCCCGCATATCGGCCCATATCAGAATGAAGATGTTACTAAATTAGAAAGTAAACCGGGCAGCTCCTATGTGTTTTATTTAAATACAGCCTCTGTGATGAATGGATCAACACCCTTAAATGGCGTAACGAAAGAACAAATGTATCGCACATGGCAATCGGTTGCTGATCAGTATTCAATGCTCAATATGAATATCACCACTAATCTGGCTGTTTATAACGCGGCCAAGGCCAGTAATGTGCTTCGTACCGGGGTGATTAATTATGTCAATCAGGATGGCAGATCTAATGCACCGGTCCATTCATTTGGCACGACGGCTGCGGGTACTTTATATCGTAATCCTTCGGCGGGTTTTGATTATGGCTATGGTATCGGGATGACGGCAGCGCATGAAATAGGGCATCAGATGGGTATGCAGCATGACCATGGTGGTAAAGGCGGTGAATATTTTGAAGGAATTGCAGCATTTCAGTGGGGGCCGATTATGGGCAATTACTGGATGGGGGGCAGCTGGGCTAATCAATTATTTACCTGGAGCAAGGGCGAATATAACACTGCAACTAATTTTGAAGATGATTTAAATATTATGAATTCTGGCGAATCAGTACCCTATGCCACAGATGATAATCCAAGTGGCAAGCCTTTATTGCTGGAGGCAAATGGGGATATTAATCCACAGCGCAATTTTGGCCAGATTGAGCGAAATACAGACAGCGATAGTTTTATGTTTAGTTTGAGTTCGGCGGGTACTTTGAACGCAAGAATTGATCCGATTGAATATTTGCGGATGCTTGATGTTGAGGCGCTGGTTTATGACAGCGGCGATAAAGTGGTGGCCAGGAGTAATTTAGCGGTAAATCGCTCGGCTGAATTTAATAATCTGATTTTAGCTGCGGGCAATTATCGCCTGGTGATTAAAGGCGGTGCCGAGGGTACGCCACAAAATGGTTTTTCGAACTATTCGTCCCTGGGCTATTACGCCATCAAAGGCTCTTTGCTGGGTAAGGTGGCTGATACGGATCCTGTATTAAGTAGTGGCGTGCCGCTGACGGGGCAGACAGGAGCAACGGGCGGCTGGAAGCATTATGTAATCGATGTGCCGACAGGTATGGCTAAGCTGCAGTTCAGTATTGCCGGGGGCAATGGCGATGCAGATCTTTATGCCCAGCTGGGCGCTCGCGCTACGGCGACGAGCTACCTTTGTAAATCGGATGGCAGCACCAGCAATGAAACATGCAGCCTTAATCAGCCCGCTGCCGGTAAATATTACTTAAGCATCTACGGCTACGCCGCGTATTCGGCTTTAAGCGTGAGTGCCAGTTTTAGTAAGTAATTTATGTAGTGGAAGCCTGAACCCTGATCCACGGAGCTTGCAGAGAACGTGGAGTTTTACGGATAAAAGAGGAGGTTGAAACGACAACCACCGCCCGGGTTGTGCAAAAATCCCCTTGGCTGATAAGTATCAGCATCAGTTTGATGTTTCTCTCCTTTAAAAAAGGGGGGCAAGTACATCAAATTGATGCTGCTGAGAATTTTTATCAGGCTTTGATCATAGTAACTTACTTGCAGGCGGGGTTTCAGAGACACTTAGCGAAAGTGATCTATGGCTTTGGTATGATGAGTGATTTGGTTTAAAGAGAACTCAAATGTTTTCCTGGCGCTGGTTTTTTGTTGTGGTACTTGTATTGGGGGCTTGGTATCAATGCCAGCATCGAGCGCAGAAGCCGGTTCATCAGGCCAATGGCGTTTTGGTGCAGGGTGACCCTGTGCAAAGCATGCTTGATCGTGGTGAGGTATGGCAGAAAGATGATTACACCATCAGAGCCCTGGCGGATTTTGATATTGAAGCCCGTGTATTGTCTAAAGAAACGTACTCCAGTGGGCGCGAAGCTGATTTGTCCCCGGTCGATCTGGCTTTAGGCTGGGGGCCAATGTCCGATTCTGAAGTCTTGTCTGAATTAAGTATTTCGCAGAGCAATCGTTTTTATTTTTATCGTTGGGAAAACCAGCCGCCACGCCCGCCAGAGGAGATCGCCCGTCACAGCGCTAATATGCATATGATCCCGGCGGATGCTCAGATCGAGAAAACATTGAAAGCGGTCAGGCCAGGTCAAATCATTCGTTTACACGGCAAGCTTGTTGAAGTGAGTGCGCCCGATGGCTGGCGCTGGCAGTCTTCGCTGACGCGTGATGATACTGGCGCGGGTGCTTGTGAGTTGTTTCGGGTGGAAAGCGCTGAAATTAGCTGAAGCCGATCCAGTCTTGCTTGTTTTTTAAATGTAAGTTCAGCGTTACTTTTAAAACTAGCGATCAAATCTTGTGGTGATACAATCAAAGCCATGAAAAAAGTGTGGCTTTTCTTTTTGTTGCTGTCCTTCCTGGCCTTGAATACAGCCATGGCGGGTTGGCTTGCGCCTCCGCCCGGCAAGGCTTGCCACATGATGCAAATGCCATCCGCTGAAAAATGCCAGATGGATCAGTCTTTGTTAATGGGCGATTGCCTGCAATCTTGCATGAGCCATTACACGGGTTTACCCGTCGCTTTTAGTTTTGCTCCTCCAATCCTATTGCCGCCGGTATTCAATGCCGTGGCGGAGCTGCACCTGCCAGATCCTCTGCTTAAATCCCCCGATAAGCCGCCCAAATCAGCCTGATCGCTGATTAAGCCTCAATTTATTGAATAACCTGCCATTGCAGGCCGCTTGCGGCTGGCTGGCTTATGGGAAATCCGTCATGAAAAAATTATTATCTATCCTTGCATTAACTTTATTGGCGCAGCCTGCGCTGGCCGCCATTAACGCCACTTTGTATAAAAGCCCGGCTTGCGGCTGCTGCGAAGAATATGTGAAGTATCTGGAAAAAAACGGTTTTAAAGTCAAAGCCATTAACAGCAACGATATGCCGGCGATTAAAGCGCAGTATGGCTCGTCCAGTCTGGCAAGCTGCCACACCACCCGTATAGGCAATTACACAGCAGAGGGCCATGTGCCGGTGGCGGCGATTCAAAAATTGCTGCGTGAAAAGCCCGCCATTGTGGGGATTAGCGCGCCGGGTATGCCGCAAAACGCACCTGGCATGGGGCCGGAAATTAAAGGCACTTTAAAGATTTATCAGCTGGGCGATGCTGCCGTGCCTAAGCTATTTTCTGTTGAATAAGGGCTAAGCATCATGAATCGCAGACACTTCTTACATGCAGCATTAGGCTCGGCGGGCCTGGCTTTGGCTTCAAATCCGCTTTGGGCGGCGATAAATCATGGCGGGCACGCCGGACACGCCTCTGGCTCGCCAGCCATGCCGCTTAAAATGGCGCCAGAAAATATCAGCTTATTGCCAGTCAATGCCCTGCCAGCCGGTCAGCCGCACGCTATTTTGTTCCGCCTGCCTAATCTCAGCTCTAAACCTGCCGTGGTTGCGGCCACCATTACCGCCGAGCCCTATGAGGCAGAGCTGATCCCTGGCAAAAAAACTGTGGTCTGGGCGTATAACCGCAGTATTCCCGGCCCGCTGATTGAGGCTTTTGAAGGCGACACGGTAGAAATTCGCTTTGTAAACAAGCTGACGCAGGCTTCAACTGTGCACTGGCACGGCATGCCCGTGCCCGCCGATCAGGATGGCAATCCGCAGGATGCTGTACCAGCGGGGGGTGAGCGGCTTTATCGCTTTACCCTGCCTGTCGGTTCGGCAGGCACTTACTGGTATCACCCGCATCCGCATGGCGATACATCCGAGCAGGTGTATCGCGGCTTAGCGGGCCTCTTTATTGTACGGGCTAAAAACGATGTGCTGGCACATCTGCCTGAACAGCATCTGGTGATTTCTGATTTGCGCCTCGCAAGTGATGCCAGTATTCCGGACAACAATATGAACGACTGGATGAATGGCCGCGAAGGGCAGTTTGCCTTGGTAAACGGCCAGCGTGAGCCTGTGATTACAGTGGGTGAAGCGCAGCGCTGGCGCATCTGGAACGCTTGCAGCGCCCGTTATTTACGGCTGGCTATTCTTGGCAGAAAAATCATCCTGGCAGGCAGCGACGGTGGTCTTTTAGAGCGGGCGCAAGAAGTGAGCGAGCTGCTGCTTGCGCCCGGCGAGCGGGCTGAATGGATAGTGGCAGGGCCAGCGGGTGCCGTCAGCCTGATGGCGCTGGCTTACGACAGAAGCAAAATGGGCAAGGTAGCGCCTGAGCAAGATATCAGGCTGGCCAGCATTCAATTTAGCCAGGATAGCGCAGCCAAACTGCCAGAGCGCTTACGCACCCTGCCGCCCAGGATCAAGCCCGTGGCAAAAAAACGTGTAGTGTTTAGCGAGATCATGAGTATGGAAGGTGGCCAGCACAGCATGCAATTCTTAGTGAATGGCAAAAGCTACGATATGCAGCGGGTGGATTTGACCAGCCGCCTTGGCGATACCGAGCTATGGGAGATTGTGAATGATTCACATATGGATCATCCTTTCCATATTCATGGCACGCAGTTTGAGGTGTTGGATACCACGCTCAAAGGTAAAACCACGCCTGCGCCGTGGCGGGCACAAAAAGACACCTTTAATCTGAAGCCCTATCAAAGCGCCCGTATTTTAATCACCCAAAAACACCTGGGCCTGCGTATGTACCACTGCCATATTCTGGAGCATGAAGGGCAGGGCATGATGGGGCAGGTGTTGGTGAAGTAAGGCCTGTCTATCTTAAATGCTGATGAGTAAGGGTAAAACCGGCGGGATCATATTGAGAAATACGCGGGTTTTACCCTTCTTTGGGCACGGGAAAATTTAGTGGCTATTTCTTTGCGGGCAGCTCTGCGAGTAAGAAATCCAGCAGGCTGGACAGCTTTGGCCTTGGCCGGGTATCGGGCAGATAAATCAGGTGCACAGGTTTAGCGACCGGCAGGTGCTCTTGTAAGAGAGGAATCAGCCGCCCCGCCGCAATATCCTCAGCCAGCAGCGCCTGGGGCTGCAAAATAATTCCAGCACCATTTAATGCTGCCTGCCTTAAGGCCTGACTGTCATTGCTGGCAAAGCGGCTTTTAATGGGCCAGATCTGATCATCCTGCAAAACCAGACTGGGCCACTCATTGCCCCAAACCAGATGCGTTAAGCCGTGGTGCCGGGATAAATCTGCCGGGCTGAGTGGTGTGCCGTATTGCTGCAGATACTGTGGTGAAGCGCAAAGCTGTAACTGATACTGGCCAATAGGTTTGGCTACAAAATGGGCCTCGCCTAAATCCCCTGTACGGATCGCCAGATCAAAGCCGTCTTCAATTAAATCCACCCGGCTATTGCTTAAAATCAGCTCCAGACGGACTTTCGGATATTGGGCCAGATAGCGGGCAATAAGCGGGGCAATCAGCATAGAGCCAAGGTTGATCGGGGCGCTGACCCGCAGCAGCCCTCTGGGCTGCAACTGCAGGCTTTCCACCGAGCTTTCTGCCCAGCGCACCTGCTCCAGTACTTTTTTACAATTTTCAAAATAACTGGCTCCGGCGCGGCTCACACTTTGCCTGCGTGTGGTGCGCTCAATCAGGCGGGTGTTAAGCAGGCTTTCTAACTGCTGAATATGCTTGCCCACCATCACTGCCGAAATACCCAGCTCATTAGCGGCGGCACTCAGGCTGCCCTGTTCCACCACGGCAACAAACACCTGCATAGCACGAAATTTATCCATGATTACTAACTAATAGTATGCAATGAATAAATTATAGCGGGGTTTATTGAATAATCGATTTACATAACAATGGATTTGTTTTGAATCAGTGCTGTTCTGAATCAGGAGAAAACCATGCAATTAGGCTGCGCCACCCGCCCGCTGCAGTTTCTGGAGTTTAGCCATGCTTGTGCGGTGATTGCCGGGGCTGGGTTTAGTGATGTGGCGCTGTTTTACAGCCACAGCCAGGCCGGGCCATGTATCCCGGTTACAGCGGCGAGCACGCCACGGCAAATTGCAGCGCTTAAGCAGGCTTGCGCGGCGGCGGGGTTGCAGCCTTCTTTGCTGCTGGCCGGGGTTGATTTGGCCGAAAAAGGGCTGGCTGCGGCCATTGGTGATTACGCGCGATTAATTGAGCACGCCAGGCAATTAGGCTGCAGCACGCTGCTGGATCTGGGCTGCGGGCAGGTGGATTTGCTGGCCGATTATCTGGCATTGATGCAGGCGATTGAGCCTGTTGCAAGCGAAGCCAGAATCACGATCACGATCAAACCGCATGGCGGCATAACGGCGAGTGCGTTGGATTTACTCGCTTTAAAGCAAAGGCTGGCATCGGATGTATTCAGGCTGAGCTTTGATCCGGGCAATTTACTTTATTACAGCCGGGGTGAAATCAAAGCAGAGGCGCATTTGGAGGCGCTGGCCCCGCATTGTGCCCACTTTATTGTGAAAGACTTCGTGCCTGGCCCATCCGGCCCAAGTGTGGAGATAAATCCCGGTGATGGCTGGGTCGATTTTGCTGGCTTGCTGCACGGCCTGCAGCAGCATGACTTTCGCGGGCCAATGTATCTGGAATGTGTTGCTGGAAAAACCTTGGCCGATATTGAGCGCCATATTCAACAAAGCCGGCTGCGGATGCATACCTGGCTTCAACAGGGAGTAAACAATGAGTATTAAAGCACTGATTGAACAACGCATATCCTGCAATTACTTTGATGCCAGCTTTAGCCTCAGCGATCAGCAAATCGCTGAATTAGTCAGCCTGGCCACGCGGGCACCCAGTGCATATAACGGCCAGAACTGGCGGTTTATTGCGGTGCGCACTCCTGAAGCCAGGCAGGCTATGGTACAGATTGCCTGTGGCCAGCAAAAAGTGGCCGATGCGGCCGTGTGTTTTGTGGTGTGCGGGCGGTTGGATTTGCATTCTCAGCTGGCCCAGACCCTGGCCCCCAGCTGCGCTGCTGGGATTTTAACGCCGGATTTGCTGCAAACCATGGTGCATTACGCAACAGAGGCTTATCAGGATCAGCCCGGTTTGCAGCGGGACGAAGCGATACGCTCTGCATCTTTGGCGGGTATGACGCTGATGCTGGCAGCCCAGGGTATGCGATGATTGGTTTTGATGCAGCAGAGCTGACACGGCATTTTGGCCTTGGTGCTGCAGATATCCCCGTGATGCTGATTGCCGTGGGAAAAGCGGCCGGGCCAAACTGGCCGCAAAAACCCAGAAAGCCCCTGGCCGGGGTTTTAGAGTTTGTCTGAACATTAAAACTGCCGGCGGGCCAGCTTGCTCAGCCCGCGCGGGTACGGGGTTGGGCAGACGCTGCGCGATTGCTGCGTTTATCTTTTATTGCAATGGCAAGCGCCAGCACTATCAGCAGGGAGGCAAGGGTGAATGTGATTTTCAAGCCTTGAGCCACTGCTTCAGTAGTGGCGGTGTTCAGGGCGTTAGTACCTGCTGCCAGGGCAAACACCGCGCCCATCAGGGATGCGCCGGTGATCAGGCCGAGGTTACGGCTCAGATTTAGCAGGCCGGAAATCATGCCGCGCTGATCACTGGCAATCTTATCCATGACCGCAGTGTTGTTTGCTGTTTGGAACAAGGCATAGCAGCTGGTGATGATGACCATGGGGGCGATATAACCCGCCAAGCCAACCGAAACGGGCAGCAGGGTTAGCAAGAAAGTGCCGCTTACCATACCAGATAGCCCGATCAGGGTAGAGGCTTGTGCGCCCAGATAATCGGTGATTTTGCCAGCAGGCATACCCGTCAGAGCAGCGGCGACAGGGCCAACAGAGAGCACCAGCCCGATATGCGCCGCGCTTAGCCCGAATGCGCGGGACAGATAAAATGGCCCGACCACCAGTGTGGCCATGATTACGCTGGCAACCAGCGCGCTCATGGCAAGCCCTGCTGCGGTGTTATGTAATAAATCTAAGCGGATCAAAGGAGATACAGCACTCTTTTCGACAAGTACAAACAGGCCGATTCCGCAAGCCGCAGCCAATAATAAGACCACATTCAGCAACCCCCAATGGCCTCGCCCTATTGTCATAGCCAGCGCATAAGCCGCAAGCGTGAAGGCCAGCGAGAGCGTGCCAAGGTGATCGAAACGAGGGCGCTGCGCAGCAGGCCGGTCAAGTGGCAAATAGCGCTGCGCCAGTACAAAAACCAAAATGCCAAGCGGAATATTTATTAAGAAAATAGCCTGCCAGCCCGGCCCCGCAATCAACACCCCGCCCAGCGATGGCCCCAGCGCAGTGCCCACGGCCGACATACTGCCAAGCAGCCCCATGGCGCTGCCGGTTTTTTCTTTTGGAATCACCTCACCCACAAAAGCCATGGCTAAGCTCATCATCATGGCCGCCCCCAGACCCTGAAGTGCGCGGGCGGCAATCAGCCAATAGAGCGTGGGTGCGATGGCGCACAGGATGGAGGCCAGCGTAAACAGCAAAATCCCCGCCAGTAGCAGCCGTCTGCGCCCAGTCAGGTCGCCCAGCCTGCCCACGCTGACAATCAAAGTGGCCATCGCCAGTAAGTAAGCGATCACCACCCATTGCACCTGCTGAAAAGTCGCGTTAAACGCCTGCGCCAAAGCAGGCAAGCCTACATTGGCGATGCTGGTGCCCAGCGATGACAGCAAAATAGCCAGCGACAGGCTGGCGAGTATCCGGCGCGCTGAGGCTGTGCGCTGTGGTGTGGATAGGCCTGGTTTCAAAATAAGCTCCATAGTGAGTGCTAAAAAGACAGGGCAATTTATATATCGCAGGGTGGCTCAGGCCGCGCTGTAACTTTATTCAGGATGAGCTCGTATCGGACGTAACCCTCACTGGCGCTGATAAAAAGAGGGCGACAATGAACCAACCCTCTTTAATGCATGCCTAGCCTAAGTCACCCTGTGGGCATAAGGATCTTCACAAGTTGATATGCGCGTTCCCCCTTTTACAAGGGGGGAGGTGTGGCACGGAATGATGGCAAGAAGTTGTGTCGATACTTATGGCTAGCAAGATAGCCCCTTGCGTGTCATGGCGGAAGACGCGTGGTATACACTTTATTCATGCGTTTAACGCCATGGCAAACTAGGCTAATATCCAGTAATGACGACACCAGACTTCAATCTGCTTATCACCCTTAATGCCGTGCTGGCCGAGGGCAGTGTTGCGAAAGCTGCCAAAAGACTGGGGCTTAGCCCATCGGCGATGAGCCGCGCTTTGGCGCGTTTGCGGGGAACGATGGGCGACCCGCTGCTGGTCAGAGCCGGGCGCGGCCTAGTGCCTACGCCGCGCGCACTTGAGCTGCGGGAGCAAGTCAGCCAGCTCGTTCACGATACAGAAGCTGTGCTTCGCCCTGCCGGACAACTCGATCTTAAGCAGCTGGCCAGAACATTCACCCTGAGAAGCAGCGACGGCTTTGTAGAGAACTTCGGCCCTGCGCTGATCGCCCGCATCAGCGCAGAAGCACCTGGCGTGCGGCTGCGCTTTGTGCAAAAGCTGAATAAAGACAGCACTTCGCTAAGGGATGGCCTGGTTGATTTAGAAACCGGCGTGATCAGCGAAACCACCGGCCCCGAGGTGCGCACCCGGGCCTTATTCAGGGATCACTTTATCGGCGTGGTGCGGATGGGGCATGCGCTTAGCCAGCAGGAAATCACCCCCGGGCGATTTGCCGCCAGCCCACATGTGCTGGTTTCAAGGCGCGGGCTGGACAGGGGGCTGATCGACGAAGCCTTACAGCCACTGGGCCTCACGCGGACAATCACCACCATCGTCAGCGATTTTTCTGCCGCGCTGGCACTCGCCAGATCCACAGATCTGATCGCCACCGTGCCAGAACGCCACACCCAAGCGTTGAGCGCCGGAATGCACCGCTTCCCCCTGCCTTTCCCCGCCCCGGAAATCACCATCTCTATGCTATGGCACCCCCGAATGGAAGCCGACCTCGCACATCGCTGGCTGCGGGGCGTGGTTTTTGAGGTTTGTGGGCGTTAGGACTATGGGAGCGGGCGATGGCCAAATGAGCGAGTCATCGTGGCTTGTTTCTTGATCTAAAACTATATGAAATTAAGCTGGATGTTGCAGTGCCCTAATACGCGCTGCGTACGATGTTTGCAATGCTCAGCGAGCGCACATTCTTGTATGTGGAATTCAGTAAAGCGGGCATCTTTTGGAGTCTTGAACATACATGCCCGCAAAATAAACTTATTGTTGGCATAATGGATAGTGGCAATACAAAAAAGCAAAAAGAAAGAATATAGTTTTATTTTGTTAAGTTGTGGAAATAAATTTCTTTGTTTGTTCTAAACTTACAGCCATTAAGAGCTTGCAAGAGCTGTGTTTTTGAAAATTAAAATGCGAAAGATGAAAAGTCTTTTTATATAAATATTGTCTAATTTTTTTATTAATATGCCAATTTCTATTTTGTTCCCCTTTGTATATTTAATGGTAGGATTCATTCTTGGGCGGTTTTCATTTGACGTAAAAGACCGCGCATCTGCATTTCTTACAAAGGCAATAATTCCTTTCGTCATTGTTTTTAATATTGCCACATATCAGTCTGGTGTTTTTATTATCATGGCTGGCATTGTTATCATCATGCTGATGATGCTGGTGATGATCCGAATTGTTAATAAAGACCCGGTTAAAAATTTATGTTTCTGCTACTTAAATATTGGCTGGCTTGGCCTGCCGATTGCAAGCTCATTTTTTGGCGGCGGGGCAGCGATGATCGTTATTGCTGCATATATAGGCAGCTCTTTATTTGGGAATTCAGTGGGTTTAGGGTTGATGGCCCAAGGGGAAAATATGCGAGCTAGAATAATTAAAATTTTCAAAGCTCCTCCCGTTTTGGCTTTAGTTATTGGGCTGGCTCTGTCTCCATTGAGTATTCAAATTATGCATTATGGTAAGCCAAGCTATGAAGTAATTAAATTTATAATGAGTTTTTTAGGTATGGTTATATTGGGTGTATGGCTGGCTGAAACATCATTTGAAAAAGCAGACTTCAAAAATTCATTATTACATTTTTTTGCCAGATCTTCTTTGTTTTTTATTTTAATAAATTTATTTATACAAATATGTACATATTACGAAGTAAAATTAGTTGAAGAAAATATTCTTACTTTATATTTGATTTGTCTTCTCCCTCCTGCCGCCAATATTATTGTCCTTGAAACACATTATATGAAGAGCGGGAGATCAGCAAGCATGATTGCATGGGGAACTTGTATTAGCATTGTAGCTATTGCTATTTACCTTGTTTTGATTATGACTTTTAAGGTTAACCCTGCTCATGGTTTGTTTTATTTGGTTTAGGCTACGGTAGTTTTTAGACTATTAACTGCAGGGTAATTTATACTGAATGGTTTGGTTGTTTTTTATGGGTATAAAATATTAAATAAATTGTGTATATCAAAACTCCCACTTGCACACCTGGGGAAAACCAGCTGGCAAGGGGAGCTTATTGCATATTTTTTTAGTTTACCAATTTAATTATATTAAAAATTCTTCAGTATTTTTCAATTATCTGCTTCAGAACATCTTCCTGATAAGGGTGTACTTCGCTGGCGTCTTCCATATCGGAAAGTAATTGAGGATTGTTGAATTTTCTGCGTGCTTCTTCGTAATAGGGAATTTGCACGCGGCGGTACAGGTCGACAAATTCATCGAAATCGAGCACATGGCAGTAATTGCGGTACTGGCCGCGTGCTTTGATTTTGCCAAGGCTGATAAATGAGAGCAGATAGGTGCTGCCTTTGGTGCCAAGGAAATCATTCAGGGGCACAGATGAGGGATAGGAGGGCGGCTCGCAGACAAATTTATGGATGATTTTGAAATCAAAGTCACGCTGATTGCTATCGTGCTGCCAAATTACATAGCCTTCGTCAGGGGATGTAATTGTTTTGTCGCAGCAATCGCAAATCCATTCTTGCAGTGGTTTTAGCATCGCCATCTCCTGAGCATATTTTTATTTACTTTAGCTCGTTTCATTGGAAAGGCCAGTGCTCTGCCTCCGTTTGGCGGCTCAAAAAGGCATAAAAACAGCCCCTGTGTAAGCACAGGGGCTGTTTTTTTGTTGCGGTTTGCTTACTGATTTAGTGCTTCATTCACTAAATCACTTAATTGCTGATAGCCAAAACTGAGCAGCGGTTTGCCATTTACAAAATAGCTTGGTGTTTTATTGACGCCCAGCGCCTGTGCGTCGGCCTTTTCTTGCTGGATCAGCATTTGAATGCTGTCTGATTGCATATCAGCTTGTAATTGCGCCATATCCAGCCCCAGCGGGGCGAGCAGCGGTAGCACTAGGCTGGCATTGGCCTGGTGGTTTTGGGTCCATTTATCTTGCGCAGCAAGCACAATTTCTAGTGCGGGCCAGTATTTTCCTTGCTTGCGTGCGGCTTCTAATACGGCAATGACCTGGTCTGCGCCCTGATGCAATGGGGCGTAACGCATCACGAGGCGAATTTGCTCCGGGTTTTTGGCCATCAGCTCTTTTACAAAAGGGTAAAACGCTGCACACGCTTCGCAAGCGGGATCAATAAATTCAACAATCGTCACCTTTGCATTTTGCGCGCCAATGATGGGCGAATGCATGCGCATTAAGGCTTCCTGATTGACCTGGATATTGGCTTGAGCGGCAGATTGCTGATTGTTTTTAAAGGCCAGCGTTCCGACAATAAACAGCACGAATAAAATCAGTGCTGCGATGATAAAAATGATTTTTTGCTTCATTTCTTACCCTGAATCAATGTAGCGAATAAAGAAATGCTGATCAGCGCAAAGGCGCAGACCGACATGAGTGGAATAGTCAGAAAACCCAGCCATTTGGCTTCGATTTCAGAGCACGATGAGCCTTGGGCGCAGGGGCTGGCGGCGGGCGAAATCAGGCCCATTTGTAAAAACCAGTGGAAAACTGCAAATCCAAGACCGGTCAGCGCCAAAGGCAGGGCATAGCGGGCGACTTTAGTATCGAGAGGAAACAGCGCCAGCGGCAGGAAGATGGCTAGTGGAAACATAAAAATCCGCTGATACCAGCACAGGGTGCAGGGTGGAAGCCCCATCACTTCGCCAAAAAATAAAGCACCGAGTGTGCCGCTGGCGGCAATCAGCCAGGCAATAAAAATAAGCATCCAGCTGGCCGGATCGCTGGCAGGGGCGGAGCTTGGGGGGTAATCAGGCAAAATATTCCTCTTGCGTGCAGCGTTTGGAAAAAGAAAATAGACCAGAATCGCGGCTCAGGGTTCAAGACTATTTAGTGGTAGAAGTTGCACCTGTGCTTGCGGGCCGGTGGCTTTGCAATGTGCTGATTTTATTTAAGGCGGATGCTTTTATTCATTTGCAGGCAGGGAGAATTCTTTAGTGAGGGTTAATCCATGTAATTACAAAGCACTGACTCATCAGTACAATCCTTGGCATCTGCCGCCTGAAAAGATATTGCTATGACTTGGCTTGATCACTATTTAAAACGCCTTTCGCTGACAAGCTGGCCAACGCCTGATCAGGCAGGGCTGGCTTTTTTGCACCGGCGGCATGTTGAATCAATTGCTTTTGGTAATGTTGATCTCTTACTGGGCACCCCCCCTAAGCTGAATCATGATGCATTAGTTGAAAAATTATTAATTCAAGGCCGCCCCGGATATTGCTACGAAATTAATACGCTGTTTGCATCATTATTAAATCACCTTGGTTTGAAAACCACATTGCATATGGCGCGGGTATTACTGAATAAAGAGCGGGTGCATGAGCGGCCCAGATCGCACTTAGTTTTGACTGCAGAGCCAGATGGGCAAAGGTGGTTATTAGACGCGGGCTTTGGCGGAGGTGGGATTTGCGAGCCTGTACCATTGCAAGCAGGCACTGTGTTTGATCAGGACATTGATCAATATCGCTTATTGCCTGAGCAAACGCCTGCAGGCTGGTATTTGCAGCGTGAAATAAAAGGCGAGTGGAATAATTTATATTGGTTTGATTTAGCCATTGCTTATCCGCCGGATTGCCATGTTGGTAATCATTTTGCTGCAACTGCAAATGAATCCATTTTTTTGCATGATCTGATGGTTACACGTATCGACGGTATGCAACGCCTGGTGTTGCATAACCGGCAATTGAGTGTCCGCAGCAAAATGGATAGCAGCGTTAAAATAATTCAGACCTCTGATGAGTTGCAAAACATTCTTGATCATTATTTCGGCTTTAGTGTGCAGCCTGATCAGGCTGGGTTGCTTTTTCAAAATGGTTTTGAGCAGGAGTTACCGCCTGCGCAGAAATGACTGAGCTGAAACAATCAGCGTTTTTCTCAATCACCAGCAGGAGGTCTTATGGCAATGTATTGCTTATCTATTCACCATCCCAGTGGCTACAATCCATCTGTTTCAGAAGACCCGGCCATGGGCCTTGCCATCGACGCGCTGAATGATGAAATGGTGGCCGCGGGTGTCAGGGTTTTTGTTGGTGGTTTGCATCCGGCAGAGCACGCAAAATCAATCAGGATGCAGGCTAATGGCCAGCTGCAGGTCAGCGAAGGGCCATACCTGAATACCACAGAACATGTTGGCGGCTTTTGGGTGTTGCAAGTGGCAAATCTTGAAGAAGCTATGGCCTGGGGCCGCAAAGCCGCAGTAGCCTGCCGGGCACCAGTAGAAGTTCGTCAGTTTCATTGATTATTTAAACCAGCTAGCGCTGGCCCCCTCTTTGTAAAAGGAGGGAGCTGCAAACTGATGCTAAGACTTATACATTCGGGTCTATTATTCCTGGCTTTCTGCAATACTCGGTCCTTATTCCGCCTGTTGTTATCCTGTGGGCATTTACTGCGGAGAATCTATGTCTGCCCGTCCAATGCAAAAATATGCCGGCAGTTGCCACTGTGGTGCTGTTCGCTTTGAGATTGAAACCGATTTCCCCGAGCTGACCATGTGCGATTGCTCAATCTGCCGCAAGAAAAACGCGCTGATGGTAAAAGTGCATGAAAGCCAGTTCCGGCTGATTGCCGGGGAAGAGGCGCTGACTGAATACCAATTTCACACCAAAACTGCGCGCCATTTCTTTTGCAAGGTCTGCGGCATCTACCCCTTTCACCGCAAACGCGTCACCCCGGACAACTTTGGCATCAATGTCCATTGCCTTGAAGGCTTTGATCCAGCCGGGGTGCCGGTGCGGCAGGCGGTTGGGGCGGCGATGACGTAAGGCAGGAGTAACGCAAAAGCTAAGCGTTGCAGTGATTGATAACGGCAGGGGCACCGGCGATTCAGGCCGGGTAATGCGGGCGGTAATCCAGTTTGTGCTGCGTTGCTGGCAATATCATTAATCTTGTGAATCGCCCTGACAAAAAAGCCCACTAAAGTGGGCTTTGATATCTATATATGGCTTAGTCCTTAAGAACCAAACCAAATCACGCCTGGATAATTGGGATTAACGCCAACATTTCCAGTAAAGCCTTTAGATCTTAAGTAGTCAATAACCTGCTCAGTGGTTGCGGGTTTTGATACTGTGACTTCATATTCAGCTGACGAGCTTTCTATTGCGGCATCACTCATAAAAATCTCCTTGTCATGTCCTACTCGTAAGGCTTTTCGGCTACGCCCCGTTTTTTAAAGTGGTATCTGGACTCCACTCATTCATCAATGCCCGATGATTACTAAAGCATAGCAGCATTTAAGTTTGTTCTGACCCCCGCTTAGTTATAGCTTAACTGGCTTGTATTTTTTGAACGTAACACCTCAGCATCCAGCCGCTGTAAATTCTGTTTATTGGCGGTAGAAATAAATTGTGCGATGGGTTCGTAGTGTTCAACTGTATCGAAGGTTTGAAGCCAATGTACCTGGGTGCCGCCCTCAACAGGGCTGAGTTCAATCGTTAAAATGAAGTGATGGCCAGACAAGTGCTCTATCTCGACCAGCCCGTCCGGTACGATACGGGTGAAGCGGCTTTCGTTTGGGTAATCCTCACCCTGTGGGCCATGCATGGTGAGCAGCCAGCTGCCGCCAGGCTGGAAATCAAACTGGTGAATTGTATTACTAAAGCCTTCCGGCCCCCACCAAAGGGCAAGCCGGGCAGGATCGTTTATCGCAGCAAAGACCTGAGCCGGGGTTGCCGCTATACATATACTTTGTGAATCTGAGCGCATATTGATTACGTGCATAGTGCCACTCCCTGGCTGACAGCAAATTGAACAGGTGTTTTATGCCTGGCAGTTTAGCTCAGCATAAGATGATAAACATGGCAATGGGGCAGGAGTACACGCAAGGACAGCTTGGATAAGGCGGCCTGCATGAGGATTTGCAGGCCGGGGTGCAGTATGAAATTGAAGCTGCAGATATAAACGCCCGAAAGAGCGGGTTTAAGGCTCCAGCCGGTTCAGACAGATCAGGCTTTTTTTACTGTTGGCCTGGCCCGCTGCCAATACTTTGCCGTCCGCCGATAAAATCATTTTACTGCTGCTTTGAATGTCTCCCGGGCAGCGATAAATCACATTCTTTTTGTTTTTTTCCTTCCAGACCGTGGCCGGATAACCTGCCGCAATCTTCTCATCGGCGCTGATCCCTGCAATGGTGCGGCCATCGGCACTAAACGCCTGTGGTGAGCTGGCGGCATGCACCTGACTTAAAGGCTGACGCACTCCGTTGGCCAGCAGCATGACATTTCCTGACATCTCTGCCGGATTATTGGAAAGCAACCAGACCCGGCTGCCATCAGCGGAAACCGCCAATAGGCCCAGATAGTTATCTTCTGCCTTGAGGATTAGTTTTACCCGCCGCATTGATCTGCCATAACTGAGTTGGCCAGCCGCCACCCGATACAAACAGCGTGGATCCATCGCGGGACATGCCGGTGGCATTGGTTTCGGCCTGAAGTACTGCCAGCCCTTGATCTGCCTTCCACAGCACAGCATCGTTTTGCATAAAGCTAAAGCGCTCCGCTTCTCCCATTTTGTTTTTGCTCAGAATAGCCTGGCGAAAAGCATCCAAATCCGGCTTCCCGCCCCGTAGCAGCAGCGGCGGGTTTTCTTCTACAAAACCGGCTTCTTTATCCCATAGAAAGCTCTGCCTCAGTGGCGTATCTCCTCCCTTCACTTCAATAAAACCAGCCAGCTGACGGGCGTCAGCACTGATCCCGACTACTTCCCAGCTGCCGGCATTTTCTAAATCTTCAAACGGGGTTTGTTGCTCAAAAAAAGTATGGGCAGCGCGCTGGATTAATTGCTTCATGCTGCCGCGATAACGGTCGCCCAGCACCTGCTTGCCATCGGCTGAGATGGCTCGTGGCGTGCTCATGCCCTCTGGCAGCAGGGAAAACCCCGAGCTGGCGGTCCAGATAAAGCTTTGTGGCAGCGCTTGTTCATCGGCCAGCAGCCAGCCCACAATGGTATTACCATCGTCGCTCATATCCGCCACGCCCGAGCGCCATGCCTTTGGCACCAGCCGCTCCAATTGCCCGCCCGCCTGCCAGCGCAGGGCCTCCATGCTGCCGCCCACCCCGGCGCCCAGCGCCACAACCTGGCCATCGGCCGATAAACGCGTGGCATCGGCGGTGAAATAGGCTCCTGCCGGTAGCGGCAGCGGGGTTTCTTTGCCGCCGTTATAGAGCGCCAGCCCCCTTGCAGGCTGCAAAGCCCAGAAAGAAGTATCCGGCATCCGGGTAGTCAGCTGCTCCAGAATCTCTGCGTCGCTCTGCTGTAATTCCGCACCATTTTTACGCACCAGCAGTACCGAGCCATCGGCCGACAGGCGCTCGATTAAACGGTTATCAATTTTTCGCACTGCTGCGGTTTTAACACTCTCAGCCGCATAGCTGGCAGGCGCCGCAGCCAGGAGTAGCGCTGCTAGTAAAGTTTTCTTAAACATGCAAGCTCCTAGAGCCTGTTAAAACTTAATTTTAACGGATGATTGGTCCAGCTCACGGAAACGCATCGCAACTGGGGCTTTGGCCTCTGCTTTTTGCATCTGCGCAATGTCAGGAAAAAACACTGGAACCATGAACGCGTTTACCGGATTTACTGTGATTTAGAGTTAAATTTGCGGATTAAGCCTAAAAAACGTTTAGATCGTGAAACGCCAGCGCCATTAGCGGTGCCAGAGACAAAAAATGAAACGTGGTCGAGGGATTTTATGCACGATCAATTGGCCGACGGCCGCAGCATTCGCTTATTTCATGTGATTGATGATTTTAATCGGGAAGGATTAGGTATTGAAGTTGATTTCTCTTTGCCAGCAGAGCGCGTCATACGCAGCCTGAATCAAATCATTGAATGGCGCGGCAAACCAAAGCGTATTCGATCAGATAATGGGCCTGAATACATTAGTCACATATTAAAGAATTGGGCAGAACAACAATCGATTGAATTGGCCAATATTCAGCCTGGCAATCCACAGCAAAACGCATATATTGAGCGTTATAATCGCACCGTGCGATATGAATGGCTGGCATGCGATGATTTTGAAAGCCTTGCTGAAGTACAAGAAACTGCAACACAATGGCTTTGGACTTACAATAACGAACGCCCGAATATGGGATTGGGCGGCATCACCCCGAAACAAAAACTGGCATTACATGCCTAGGCTCTACTTTTGAGTGAGCTTAAATATGGGAGAATTACCCTGGCGGTGGCTAGTAGTTGACCACATTCGCGTGTGAATACCCAAAGGCCGTAATCTAATGGAGTTACGACCTTTGGTTATCAAACTTAAATCTCTATCTATAGCCCCATAAATACAGATCTTAAATTAATAAAATGAAATCTAAATTATATTAATTGCCGCGATAAGTTGAAAAACCATATGGACTTAGCAGAAGTGGAATATGGTAGTGTTGTACCGCAGCATCGACTGTAAAAATCACAGGAATTTCTGGAAAGAAGCTAGATGCATTTTGCTTAGCAAACCATTCTCCTGTTTGAAAAGTAACGCGATATATGCCTTTTTCTAATTTCTTGTCGTTGGGATACAGCGCCGGAATCCGGCCTTGCTCGTTCGTAGTGCCGCTATTGAGAGCAGTCCAATTTTTACCATCTTGCTTTTCAAGTTTTACTGTGACTCCAGCCGAGGGTAATCCATCTTGTAGATTAAGCACGTGCACACTTAGTGGATTTGCTGCAGCCATAGCTAGAGTCGACAAGCTACTAAAAATTATGCCAGTTAATATTGATTTCATTTTAGTCATGATTTTTCCTGGTTCAGTTAGAGGTGGGTAAAATTTGTTGAATCGCTTGAAGTGCACAACTTTCATCTTGAGCTGCACCACCTGCACCGCCGACGCCAATTGCGCCAATGATCTCTTTACCGCTAAAGACTGGTACGCCACCACCGATCAATAAGAGACTATCCAGAGTTGCTAGATTTTGTGAGTCCGGTGTAGTGCGTGCCCGCTCCGCCAGTAGGCGAGTTGGTGTTTTAGTCGACAAGGCCGTAAAGGCTTTGAGCTGTGCTGCTCCAGTGTTATGCGGACCGACTTGATCATCTCGTTGTACTGCAATTAAATTACCTCCACGATCAACCACCGTTACGACTGCAGAGCGATTGTCGGCATGACAGGCTGCTAAAGTGGCATTGATTAATTGATTGGCCAAGGCAAGTGACATATTTGATTGTTGCAATATCGGATTACTTGTCGCTGCGTTCGCAGAACCATAAACCGCACAGACAAAAAGCCCTACAAGATGCAAAAAAGAACGTTTAACTTTCATGGACAAATCCTGCTGCGTGTTCAGATGTCGCTATCTTGCCAAACACACACCGTCAAACTGATTGCCAGAAGATGACAAGTTTGTAATGGGCCGAAAGCACGTTTTCGCCTACTCTTAAGGACTGTTAGCACGACTTAAGTGCGGTGAAGGAACTTAATGCGAATCCTAGTAGTGGAAGATGAAATTAAAGCGGCTGACTATTTACGCAAAGGCTTATCTGAGGCTGGATTTATTGTTGACGTCGCGCTAAATGGTTTTGATGGCCAACATCTCATTCAAGAGTTTGAATTTGATCTCATCATTCTAGACGTCATGCTGCCTGGTTTAGATGGTTGGCAACTGTTGCAAATTTTGCGCCGAACATCACAAACGCCCGTTATGTTTCTCACTGCGCGCGATGCGATTGAAGATCGTGTAAAAGGGCTTGAACTTGGGGCTGATGATTATTTAATTAAACCGTTTTCATATGCTGAACTATTGGCACGAGTACGAACACTGCTACGCCGTGGACCACCTAGAGAAACAGAGTTTTTTCAAATAGCCGATTTACATCTCGATTTAATAAAACGCCGAGTTAGCCGCCAAGGAGAACGAATCACGTTAACTAATAAAGAGTTTGCTTTACTGCATTTACTACTCAGTCGTGAAGGAGAGGTGCTTTCGAGAACTTTAATTGCGTCTCAGGTTTGGAATATGAATTTTGACAGTGACACCAATGTTGTCGATGTGGCTATTCGACGTCTGCGCGCCAAAATTGACGATCCTTACTCAGTGAAACTGATTCACACGATTCGCGGTATGGGCTACAGCTTGGAAGTTCAAGCATGAGTCTGAGTATTCGACTGGCATTGATGTTTGCCTTGGTTAGCCAGCTATTGCTGGGCGGAATTGGCGTATACCTCTATCTTTCACTGCAACAAGAAATTATCTGGCGCGATGATCAGGCATTAAAGGGCCGGTTAGAACGTATTCACGCAATTATTGGCGATAGTGATAACTTAGTTGCATTGGGGCAGCGGCCACAGCTCTACGAAAACATGCTGGGCAATCGTGATAACTTGCTATGGGTTCTCAACGAGCAAGGGCAAACGGTCATTGAAATCAATCCGCCCCAATTACCGATTCCCAAAGTAGCACAACAAAACGCAATCAAGTTGCTAAATTGGGACGATCAGCAGCCCACGCGCTTAGCCATTCAAACGATTGAGTACGGCTCACAACGTGTTACTTTGATTGCAGGCAAATTACTATTAGAACGTGAACAAATGCTGGCTGCTTATATTCTAAAAATAGGCTTTGCAGTCGTGATCGGCACAATCCTGGCATTTATGTTGGGCTGGCTGGTGAGTTTTCGAGGATTAAGCCCCATACGTAAATTAGCCGATCAAGCCACCATGATCAGCGTTCAAAATTTGCATCTGCGGCTGACAAATTTTGAGCAACAACATGAGCTGGCAGCTTTAACTGAAGCACTCAACCAAATGCTCGGTCGCTTAGAAAATGGCTTTTTACAACTCTCACGGTTCTCCGAAGATCTGGCGCATGAAATGCGCACCCCACTGAATAATTTAATGGGGCAAACCAGTTTGGCTTTACAGCAAAATCGATCGCAGGATGAATATCAAAACTTATTATTTTCAAATCAAGAAGAATATGAGCGCCTCGCTCGCATGATCGACAATATGCTGTTTTTAGCTCGCGCCGAACAGTCGAATGCATCAATTAAGCCTGAGCAGATCGAACTTCACGATTTAGTTGCTCAATTGTGTGATTATTTTGAAGGAATGGCGGAAGAAAGGCAGGTCACACTCATTAACCAGGCGAATAATCAGCTGTGGGCCGAGCCTGATTTATTGCGGCGAGCTTTAGCCAATTTGATGGCTAATGCCTTGCGCTATGGCGATAAAGCAAAACCTATCATCATCAGCAGTCAACAAGTTGCTGGCAATATTGAACTCAGCCTCACGAATGAAGGGCCAATGATAGACCCAAATAAAATTGAATTTATTTTTGATCGTTTTTACCGCTGTGACCCCTCACGCAGTCAGGCTGGAGATTCAGGTGGTTTAGGCTTGGCAATTGTGCGCTCGATCATGCAACTGCATCATGGTGATACACAGGTCAGTAGCACTTTGCAGCAGACATGCTTCACTTTGATTTTTCCGTGCAGCCAACCTTAAAGCATCATCCTAAATTCAAAGCGTTACAAAGTGTCTGCTGTGGCTGAACAGTACTGGCACAAATCAAAAATATTGAAGGCCGCAAACTGATGGTTTGCGGCCTTTCGTTTTCCTAGCCCTTGTATCGACACCTCGGCGTTTGCTAACACTTTGCGCCACTGTTGATGGCCGAAATGATTCAGCCACAACACTGACGGTAATAGCATCTTTATAAATGGGCAAAACTTATGTGCAGCTACGAATCAAGCGCATGTAATGTTTAATCAAAACGTCTTTAGGATTCAATACCCTTGTCATGCTGCGGGGAAAGAATCAGCCCTTTTTATAAAATGGGGTGAGAGGGTGAAAGTTAGAATCGCATTACTGGCCGCATTGATCAGTTCGCCACTCTGGGCAGCTTATCCAGATGATCTACAAGTGAGCAATTGGAACGTGATGCTCCTGCCGAGCTCGGCATTTCCAAATTATGCTCAAAACCAACGTGCTAAATTGATTGCTTCGGCCGATTGGTTAAAAACCCAAGATGTTGTCACGTTTCAGGAGTTGTTCGATAACGAAGCATCTGAACTGCTCCTAATGCAGTTGAAAACACAATTTCCTTATCAGACTTCTGTTCTTGGCCGTAGTCAGGCCGGGTGGGATGCCACACAAGGTACATGGCGCAGTGGATTACCCGAAGATGGCGGAGTGGCCGTTGTGAGTAAATGGCCCATCATTGAAAAGACACAGTATCTTTACAATGTCGCCGGGTGTGGGGATGATTTCCCCGCCCTCAAAGGCTTTGTTTATGTGAAGATCAATCGCAACGGCGAGTTTTATCATCTGATCAGCACACACATGCAATCAGAATCATCATGGGGTTGCAATTCAAATGGCGGCCATGCGGGCATCCGACAAGCACAACTCAAAGAAATCCGTCAGTGGATTGATCAAAAAAATATTCCCAGCAATGAAATCGTTGTGATCACTGGCGATTTCAATATTAATAAACTTAACCAAGTTGAGTACCAAGCGATGCTGGCGACTTTGCAAGTTAATGAGCCAAAATATGTCGGATTACCCTATACATTTGATACCAAAACTAATGGTTTAGCGCTGGAGCGCTATGGTGCTCGCACAGGAGATCCGGTTGAGTATCTTGATTACATTTTGGTGGACAAGTCGCACCGTCAACCTTCTGTTTGGCAAAATCTGACGATTGATCCACCTTCGCCGCAATGGACTGTTTCTGACAATACTAAGTCGCGGACTTATGCCTATACCGACTTTTCCGATCATTACCCCGTAATGGGATTTGCCCGCGCAGATACAGCCACGCCGACACAGTCGTTTGTAGCGCAGGACGGTAGCCATCGGTCTGTGGCATTTCAAAACATAGGTAATGGGCGATGGGTTCAATCTGCGAGCAATAACGATGGCTGGTTGCTGGCCAATGCCAGTCAGAATTTAACAAACAAAACACGTTTTAATCTTTCAAATAATTTTTCAATGCGAGATAACGGTTGCATTCGTTCTGGCGACTATATTCGAGTCGAGCGCAGCGATATCCCCGATTGGTTTTGGACTTGGTCTGGAGCGCTCAATGGCAGCCAGTATTCATACTACACTCGCCAAGGTGCATTAAATGCCAGTGGTGACTTGCGCCTTATCAATGTGAGCAATCCAGCGGGATGTTTGAAAGATGGCGATACCGTTGCCTTCAAAGATTGGGCTCGCGCAGCAGATTATTTCGTCACGGTTTGGAGTGGAGGTAGTTACGATGATTCCCTCTTTTTATGGAGCAATAGCGTTGGGCCACGAGAAGAGTTTAAGGTACAAATACCTAAGCAGCACTCTGCTGTGAGCTGGCGTGAACAGTTGATTTACTAATCGCCTTGCGAAATTCAGTTCGTAGTATTGTGTCACGCCAGAAGTAACAAAATGACTGGTAAGGCCGATCAGCACTGGCTCCAGGCACAAATAATGAAGGCCGCAACCTTGATGGTTTGCGGCCTTTCGTATCTAGGGCTTCGGTATCAACAGATCGGCCAAAGCAGATCATCTGTGCAATCTTGTTTTGTGACCAAACTCCGTAAGAGACTACACTAATTCACTTCATCACCATCAAACAAAGCAACTGCGGTTGTAATGCCAATGAGGTGGCGCACGCCATTCACGCCGAAGATTTGTACTTCCTCCGTTTGTGGTTTTCGCATCCATAATTGAGCTGATAAGCCCCCTTTGGCAGAGTAAAATCCAAACCAATTTACAACTTGGGCAACATAGCACTGACCTTTCAGTTTGACCGGAATGTCCGCAACAATTTCAAACGTATAATGCCCTGGTCCAAACCCGTAATAAGTACTAAGATCTTCTTCTTTGACCGATTCAGGAATCGGACACAAGGGGTGCTCATTTATGCCGTATCGACTTGATTGCTTATCCACACGAGTCAGCGAACGGGATAATGCGGCTTGCAAATCCTTATTGAGCTTCCAAGTTGTGCCATTCTCACGCTTTTGAACTTTAGGAATTGAGAATTGATAGCGGTAGTTCAGAGTTAAAGTGGGCACCTTACCAACAGGCTTTAGCGCCCTGAGCAAATAAAGGCGATCTGAACCATAGTGACCACTGCGGTAGGCAAAGTAAGTCCGCTCGCGCAAACGAATCAAACTCGCGTCTTGATTCGATCCACGACCATTGAGTGAATAAAGGTAAGAGCGTTGATTTTCATCCTCGCTAGCAAATGAGTTCGCCGATGTATAAGCACCAACAAACTTACCACCACTTTGCTGTAGCACACTGATATACGAATATAAGCCAGTACCACCAATATAGGAGTCGATAATCAAATCGCGATGCCCATCCGCATCAAGATCTACAAGAGTATAGCGAGCATTGCCATTCTCACCGCCACCCTCGATATTTGCAGCCACTAATGCACGCCATTCTTCAATACTGACACCTTTTGGCTTTACTTTCGGAAAGCGCTGCTCTGCAAATTCTTCTATATCATCTTTTTGATTGGTAAATTCGGCGCTCCGATTTTTAATCGTTAACGATTTCAGCGTATTTTCTAAAGCAAACTCTGGGTCAATTTTGCTTCGAGCTTGAATCATTTTCTTTAAATCCAAAATGGCCAGCTTATCGATTTGATCGGGTTGATAAGCAGTGTTCACATGAAGTAAACCTTGTAGGAACACAATTTGCGTTTGGTAGCTAGTCGTAATACACGCGATATCGCTCTTGCAAAGATCAAGCTTTTTTAGCCAGTTCTTTTGCGATTGCCGATAGCTGGCACGCTCAGGAAATTGAATGACTTGATTAAATAAGGTCGATAAAGTTTGATCCAATTGCAGCAATGATGGATTGGCGAAAATCGTTTTTTTCGTGTCACTATTTGCTTGAGGATAAGCGATATCTTGCGCATTGGAAACACCCGAAACAAAGATGAATGCGAAAATGAATGTGAGTCTAACCAAGAATTTGTGTTGCAAAGAAGCCCCCGTTTAGAGCGCCAAGCAGCTCTAAAAAGCTATATCAGTTATTGTCGCCGATGAATTACTATATCAACTGTAGGTATTCGACTAACCCACACCAAAAGCAAAACCCAAGATAGGCTGCAATTGACTCTAAAGTGTGTCACTCTAGGTAGTATGTAGTGGCACGCTGATTTTGACTAAGGAAAAAGAAGGGATAATTATCCGCTTTGGCCGAACTGCACTGATAATCCCCCCATTTTTAAGCTCAGTCAAAAGTAGAGCATAGGCATGTAATGCCAGTTTTTGTTTCGGGGTGATGCCGCCCAATCCCATATGAAGGCGTTCATTATTGTATGTCCAAAGCCATTGCGTTGCAGTTTCTTGCACTTCAGCGAGGCTTTCAAAGTCATCGCAGGCCAGCCATTCATAACGCACAGTCCGATTATAACGCTCAATATATGTGTTTTGCTGTGGATTGCCAGGCTGAATATAAGCCAATTCAATCGATTGTTGCTCTGCCCAATTCTTTAATATGTGACTAATATATTCAGGGCCATTATCGGACCTGATTCGTTTGGGCTTGCCGCGCCATTCAATAATTTGATTCAGGCTGCGTATGACGCGCTCTGCTGGCAAAGAGAAGTCGACTTCAATACCTAATCCTTCCCGATTAAAATCATCAATCACATTAAATAAGCGAATACTGCGGCCATCGGCCAATTGATCGTGCATAAAATCCATCGACCACGTTTCATTTTTTTGCCTCTGGCACCGCTAATGGCGCTGGCGTTTCACGATCTAAACGTTTTTTAGGCTTAATCCGCAAATTTAATTCTAAATCGCAGTAAATCCTGTAGACCCGTTTATGATTCCAGCGTTTTTTCCTGACGTTGCGCAGATGTAAAAAACAAAGGCCAAAGCCCCATTGGCGATGCGTTTCCGTGAGCTGGGCCAATGAATCAGCGATTTGGGCATTTTCTGCATCCAGCATGGCCACATAACGATAGCAAGTCGTGCTAATTGCAAAGCTGGCACAAGCCGCACGAATGGACACGGACTTGGTTTCAACGGCCCAGTGAGCCATCTCATGACGTTGAGATGTTTCAGATAATTTCTGACATGGCCTTCTTGATGATATCCGCCTGCATTTGGGCTTCGATATACATCTTTTTAAGGCGCATGTTTTCGTCCTCCAGCTCTTTCATGCGCGTCATCATCGAGAGGTCCATGCCGCCAAACTTGGCGCGCCACTTATAAAAAGAGGCATAGCTCATACCGTGCTCGCGGCACAAATCGGGACGGTTGAACCGGCTTCGGCTTGCTTTAAAATCGCCATAATCTGGCGTTATCAATTGCCCACGGCTTTCATGTAGAGCTCCTCAAACACTGCGAGAAAATTCTACTTAAAAATGAGCTTGTTTTGTGGGGGGGTACCATGAGCGCGCTATCCTGTAAAAGTCCTTGGAAATAAAAGAGTACTATTTCTAGTCTGGATGCGGGTTACAGCCAGAAACTACCCCTTCGGTTTTTTTAAAAAAACGAAGTATAAAAGTACTTCTATTTCTCAAGGACACAAAAAAATTAACCAACTACTTCCCTTACTCCACCGTAACACTCTTCGCTAAATTCCTCGGCTTATCCACATCCGTCCCCCTTGCCAGTGCCGTGTGGTAGGCCAGTAGTTGTAAGGGAATAGTGTGCAGGATGGGGGAGAGCAGGCCGTAGTGTTCGGGCAGGCGGATGACGTGGATGCCTTCGCTGGCGGTGATGTGCGAATCGGCATCGGCAAATACATACAGCTCGCCGCCTCTGGCGCGTACTTCCTGCATATTAGATTTGAGCTTTT
Organism: Iodobacter violaceini; assembly: GCF_011601265.1. Taxonomy (GTDB): domain Bacteria; phylum Pseudomonadota; class Gammaproteobacteria; order Burkholderiales; family Chitinibacteraceae; genus Iodobacter; species Iodobacter violaceini. Next base: position 396,232 of record NZ_JAAOLX010000004.1, on the reverse strand, counting down.
CGATCAGGGTGTCGTTAGGGGCCACGGTAACGACCGGCATTTCTTTGGTCACCAGCGCCAGCGGGCCGTGTTTTAGCTCGCCAGCGGGGTAGGCTTCGGCATGGATATAGGAAATTTCTTTCAGCTTAAGTGCGCCTTCCATGGCAATCGGGTAGTGCAGGCCGCGGCCCAGGAAGAGAGCGTTTTCTTTGGCGGCAAATTGCTCGGCCCATGCAATGATTTGTGGCTCCAGCGCCAGTACGGCGCTGATGGCTACCGGCAAATGGCGCATGGCTTTGATGTGCCCGGCTTCTTGCTCGTCATTGAGACGGCCTTTGATTTGCGCTAAAGAGAGCGCCAGTAAAAACAGCGCCGCCAGCTGGGTAGTAAAGGCCTTGGTGGAGGCTACGCCCACTTCTACCCCGGCGTGGGTGATATAGGCCAGCTCGCATTCGCGCACCATGGCGCTGGTGGCTACATTGCACACGGTAAGGGTGTGCAGCATGCCCTGATTGCGGGCGTGTTTGAGCGCGGCCAGGGTGTCGGCGGTTTCGCCGCTCTGGCTGATGGTAACAACCAGGCTTTTAGGATTAGGCACGCTGTCGCGGTAGCGGTATTCGCTGGCGATTTCTACATTTACCGGAATTTTGGCGATGGATTCTATCCAGTATTTGGCGGTAAGACCGGCGTAATAGCTGGTGCCGCAGGCCAGAATCAGTACCGAGTCAATTTCTTTGAAAATGCCATAGGCTTTATCGCCAAACAGCTCGGGCATGATATTGGTGACATTTTCTAAAGTGTCGGCAATGGCGCGTGGCTGCTCAAAAATCTCTTTTTGCATGTAATGGCGGTAAGGGCCCAGCTCAGCCGCGCCGCTGTGGGCATGCACAGTGCGGATTTCGCGCTGTACCGATTTGCCCTGGTTGTCCACAATCCAGCATTTTTGTAATTGCAGATCAACCACATCACCTTCTTCCAGGTAAATAATCTGGTCGGTGGTGCCGGCCAAAGCCATGGCATCCGAGGCAATAAAGTTTTCGCCCTTGCCCACGCCCACAATTAAGGGCGAGCCTAAACGTGCACCCACCACGCGGTGCGGCTCGTCGCGGCAGAATACGGCGATGGCAAAAGCGCCGCTCAGGCGTTTTACGGCTTGCTGAACCGCTTCAAATAAATCGCCATGGTAAAGATGATCGATCAGATGCGCAATCACTTCGGTATCAGTCTGGCTTTCAAAGATATAGCCAGCGGTGCTCAGCTCGGTGCGCAGTTCTTCATGGTTTTCAATAATGCCGTTGTGCACCAGCGCAATCCGCTCACGCGAGAAATGCGGGTGAGCGTTGGCCGATGAAGGCACGCCGTGGGTAGCCCAGCGGGTGTGGGCAATGCCGGTAAAGCCTGCTAAGCCGGTTTGATCGATTTGTGCTTGCAGTTCGGTCACGCGTGAGGTGCTGCGCGAGCGCTGCAGCTTGCCATCCACATGCAGGGCCACGCCGCAGGAATCATAGCCACGGTATTCAAGCCGTTTAAGCCCTTCCAGCAAAATAGGGGTGATATTACGCTGAGCAACTGCACCGACAATACCGCACATAGCAACCTCGGAAGGAATATTTAATGGAATATAGCCATGCTAAAGGGTTTGGTGTGAATATATCTTTCAAAATTTAATGTATTATGAAATAAATGCATTGCCATTCATTTGTATGAATTTTTATTTCATATTTATTTAGATAGTGAATTTTTATGACATCAATTACGGCCTTAGATGAGCTGGATAAGCGCATCTTGCAACAATTACAGCAAGATTCTTCACTCAGTAATCAGGATCTGGCCGCTAAAGTGCATGCCTCGCCGCCCACCTGTCTGCGCCGCGTAAAGCGATTAACAGATACAGGCGTGATTGCTAAGCAAGTAGCGATTTTGGCGCCAGAAAAAGTCGGCGCAGGCTTAACGGCCATCGTTGAAATTACGCTGGATATACAGACTTCAGAAAAGATGCAGGAGTTTGAGCAACTCGCCGCCACCGAAAAAACTGTGCAGCAATGCTATCGCGTCTCGCCAGGGCCGGATTTTGTGCTGATTATTCAGGTAGCGGACATGACCGCCTATCACCAGCTGGCCCACCGCCTGTTTGCTACCCAATCGAATATCCGTAATGTAAGAAGCTTTTTTTCGATGTTCAGAAGCAAGTTTGAGACGTATTTGGCGTTGTGATCTTGTGGAATAATCCTTTTAAAGCAAAAAGATCTGCAGGCACAGTGTTAAAAAGAGCACAGCGAGAACACAGAGAAATACTGGGCAGGTTTAGGGTGTTTTAGTGTTTTTTGTGTGCTTACTGATGCAGGCCAGAGTTTTCTTTTGGGTGAGTGCCCGCTGCTTGTATCAGCCATTCTTCAACGATGGTTACCGCTGCAGCCGCTTGTTTTAGCGCCGGGCGTATAAGGTGGTAGGCCAGCCCTTCGACGACGGGCGTCAAAGGGGCTTCCAGCAAGCCCATTGCTATTTCTTCTCTGACTAATTCTAAGCTCAGCAGCGCAACGCCTTGCCCGGCAAGGGCGGCTTGGATGGCGTGGCTTTCTTCTGAGTAACGAATGCCTGCTGTGCTGTCCAGATTGCTTATCCCTGCATTTTGTAGCCAGCCTGCCCATGTTAAATGCGCTGGTGGCGGGCTGTGCCAGTTAAAGTGAATCAGCGGATGCAGGTTTAAATCAGATAACTGCCGGATATGCAGCTGCTTGCTGGCAACGGGCGCAAAGTGGTCTTGCAGTAGCCGCGTGGCCAGTAAATCGTGATAGCTACCCAGGCCATAACGAATGGCTAAATCAACGGCTCCTGAGTATAAATCCACCGCTTGATTGGAAGCGTGAATATGCAGATCGATTTCGGGGTGGGCCTCTTGAAACGCCGCCATGCGGGGCACCAGCCATTTTGTGGTAAAGGCTGGTGTTGCTGAAAGCGTCACTGTGCTGCGCTGCCTTGTCCGCAAGCGCTCAATGCCTGCCGCAATGCAATCAAAGCCTTCTTTTGTGGCGGCGTAGAGTAATTCACCTTCGGGGCTTAAATCTACTTTGCGCGTTTGGCGCACAAACAGCGCGCAAGACAAGCTGTCTTCTAATGCCCGAATCTGATGGCTGATTGCGGTGGGGCTGACGGACAGCGCTTCTGCGGCAAGCTTAAAGCTCTTTAAACGCGCGGCTGCTTCAAAGGCCCGCAGGGCAGAAAGGGAGGGAAGTCTGGGTCTCATCTTTAAATAATACATGAATTTAAATCAGCTATAGCAGCAAAATTACTCGTTTGTAGCACCGGATTAATTGAAACAAACTAAGGCATGAATGAATTTAATCACTGATTGGAGTTTAAAACATGCCGACCCTATTACACCTTGATTCAAGTGCGCGCAGTGGTTTTTCCGGGGCAGATGCTCATGGCTCGCATACCCGGCGCCTGAGTGCCCGTTTTGCGAAGCAATGGTTAAGCCAGCATCCTCATGGGCGAGTGATTTACCGCGATTTGGGTGCCGCGCCGCCTGCGTTTATTACCGGGCAATGGATCCATGCTGCGTTTACGCCAGCGGAAGCCCGTGAAGCGTGGATGCGCGATGTGCTGGCTGAAAGCGATCTATTGATCAGTGAGTTACTTGCTGCTGATGTCATTGTTGCGGGCGTGCCGATGTATAACTTTGGGCCGCCTGCGCAATTTAAGGCGTATATCGACAATATTGTACGGGTGGGTGTGACTTTTGGTTTTGATCGCAGCCGTAAAGGCCAGCCTTATTGGCCCATGCTGAGCGGGCAAGCTAAGCGGCTGGTGTTGTTATCTGCCCGTGGTGATTTTGGTTACGATTCAGGCGGGCGATTAGCAGCAAGTAACCATGTGGAGGCCGCTGTGAAAACAGCATTTGCGTATATCGGCATTACCCACACAGAGAGCGTGGCGGTTGAATATGATGAATTTGCTGACGGGCGTTTGGCACAATCGCTCAAGCGGGCGGAGGAAGCTGTAGATCGTTTAGCATGGCAAAAGGCCGGGGCAGAGCCTTTGTTTTCAGATTGAAAAGTATAGGTTTGTACTGGCTGTTTGAATTCATAAAGCCTTGCCATGGCCGTCCTGGCAAGGCGAGCAAAAATCGAAAAGTAAGTGTTCTTTACAGTGGTTAGGCTTTAGCTGCGGCAGCGCTGTGGATACCGTTTTGCAGCTAAAGCCATTCCAGCAGAACAGGATATTAAGCTGAGCGGATTAAATGGCAGGGTGGCTGTTATTCTGCGTCGCTTATTTTTGTTTCATGTCCGGATTTTATTCCGGATACTTTTTTAGTTTTTCTAAACTTGCGTATCAATAAAACAATCCCGGCAATCAGCAACCATAAAGGCCAGATCTTCATTAGCTCGATACTGGCGTCCAGCCCCCAATACCAGCCTGATTGAATCGCTTTGCCCAGACGGTAGAAAAAGTTTGGGCGGGCTTGTTTAATGATGGCTGCTGTATCGCTGACTTCGGTTTGATTGATCTGTGAGGGCTGATCCAAAAATAAAGTGATTTTGCTGAATGCCACCTGATCGGCAAATTCTTTTTCCAGAATAATGGCATGGTCTCTGGCTTGTTTACTGCTGTCTTGAGCATCAATTGCAATGGCTTTGTCTTCTGCATTGCCGCTGCTTTTGGCAGCTTTGCCCATTTGGCTTTGCGTTTCCTGATTGCGGCGAATGCCCAGTCTTTGTTTTAACAGCTCAAATTGTGCATCCTGGGCGAGGAAAGTACGCTCATTTAAAAAGGTGATTTGCCCGGCAATCTGGCGCAGAAAATCCTGGGTTTTTTCGCTGGGCACCCGAATAATCAATGCACCATTTACGGTGTATTCAGTGAGTTTCAGCTTTTTATTATCGCCAATCTCTTCAAAGTGAATTTGGGCAATTTCAGATTTAATGGCATTTTTTTCAACAAAACCACCCAGCTGAGCGGTGATATCTTCAATAATCAGCGCAGATTTATATACATCTTTCACTTGAAACTTAGCATCGGCCGTGCGGATAAACTGGCGGGTGCTGTCGCTATAGGTGTTTGCGCTGGAGCTAAGTTGTTCTTTGCTGCTGACCGGGGAGAGTTCTGCCGCTGATTCGGCCGTGCTTGCTTCGGCAGGCATGTCGCCCATTTCTTCTTTTTTACCGCAGGCACAAAGCAGGACAATGGCAAGGCAAAGACAGAGTGGTTTGATCTGCAAGGCTGGATTTCCTGAAGGTGGTTTGTGCGGTTTTATTGCAGGCTGACGTGCTGCGTACATGTATATTAATTGAGTTGAAAATAAAACGGCAGCGATCTTTAAGCTTGTATCTTCAGATGGATGCAGGCAGAGATTGATCGCAGGGAAGGGCGAGTGCAAAGGGGCTTTGCTTTTTAAAAATAAAGCAAAGCCCCTTTGCATATTAAGCGTTTAGCTTTTATTTACCGCTGGCGATGCGGTTTTGAATGTTTTTAGCGCGATCAGCAGATGCCGGGTGCGAGCTCAGCATGCTGTGCTCGCCGCCACCCAGTTTTTCCAGTTTTTGGAAGGCCGTGGCTAAGGCTTCGCGGTTTAGTTTTTTCTGTGTTAATACATCAAAAGAGAAGTTATCAGCGTCTGATTCTTGCGATTGCGAGAATTGAGCATTGATCAGGCCTTCAGTAAATTCGCCTAAATCTGAGCCATTGAGCTGAGCCACGGTGGCATTGCCGGATGAGCCCGCTGCGGTGCGTGCTGCAGCAACCGCGTAGGCGGTTTGCATGGCTTTCTTGGAGTGGCCCAGAGCCACATGGCCCATTTCGTGGCCCACTACGCCGATAACTTCATCGTCTGTCATCAGATCCATCAGGCCGCTGTATACGCGGATGCAGCCGTTTGCCATCGCCCATGCGTTGACATCGTTGGTTAAATACACTTTGTAATTAACAGGCTGGCCGTTGATTTCTGTGCCCAGTTTTTTGGCAATCGCATCCATGCGTTTGCTGTATTTGTTTTTAGCGGGTGCAATTTTTGATTCTGAATCGCTTTGTACGCAAGCCTGGTTAGCCAGTGATTTAACATCAGTGTCTGAAAGTGTAGCGGCTTGCAAAGCTTGCTCACCCGCCTTGATCAGGCCGCCAATATCAAAAGCAGAGGCAGCAGGGGCTAATAAACAGGTAAACAGGCCGGTAAGGGCGATAGAGCGCAATTTCATTTAATGCTTCCTTCGTTAAAATTTGGTGCATTGCCCGAAGCAATCGTTTTGCAATCTGGCAGGCATTGATACAGCGCGATGGATGATGAGGGGAGCAACAGGTTTTCTGGAGACGAAAGCGCGGCCTTATGGGGCGGGCTGTTGTACTGCAAAAGACAATGGCTTGCCAAACTTCACACCGCAATCTTGATGGCATAATTTGCACGAGGGTGCTTTATATCGCTGTAAGTATGTTCTTGTAAATAAATTAAGAACATTACTGTTTAACTTACAAAGTGGTGTGGTGATGCATGAATTTATTTCAAATGGCTTGCATCGTTTTTAATGTGCTGATTTTTTAATGCCTTTACTGCTGTGCTTTGATTTGTCCTTGATACTTCTTCATGCGGCTTAATCTATGTGTTTCTAATGTTTTGCTAAGGAGCTGCTGATAAGTAAGCCCGCTTAGAAAAACAAGGATTATTTCGCCGCGGCTTATCGGGCGGCTTAAGCGGCCGCTGCAGATAAGCTGCTATGCAGCTGCTGCAGCTCTTCTTTTCTGGATATGGCAATGTGCATGCAGGCTTCTGTCATTGCGATGGCCAGCTTAGGGTCCAGGCTTTTAAGAAAATCAAGCGAGGACAGCTCGCCGGAAAAAAAGCGCTGTGCCTGTTTCCACGCCTGTAATGTGCCCTGATGCCCTAAGCTGCGGTAAAGAAAAGCCGTAAGGGGGGAGGCGTTGAGATCCAGCTCGGTTTCTTCTGAGCGGCCCTGCTCAAAAACCTGCAGCAGCTCTGGCCTGATATCAAGCGCATCATGCGGCAGGGGCAGGTAGTCTTCTGCACGCTTTGGTTTCGTGCCGCTGCTGCTGTGAATATCGCCCAAAAACATGGATACAGGGCAATCCCCGCCAGTTTCGGCGGACATTGCCTCAATCAGGGCAATAGAGGTGAGTTTTGCCGCCAGAAAATCACAGGAAAACATAATATTGTTATGCGCGGCTTTACTCAGTCGCTGATATTCTTCGGCATCCGGGACGCCGGCATACTGGTGAAATACGACCTCTGCTTTTAAGCCGTGCAGAAATTTTTCCATTCTGAGTAAGGCCATCCGATAGTCTTGCAGGGTGTAAACACCAACCGCGTTGAGCGGGGTGTTTGATTCCTCAATCAGCAGCCAGGTGGATGATAAAAACTTGCTGGGGTTGGCTTCGGCAAAGCCACCTACATCCACATTGCTTAAGCTGATTGCTTCATGCATGACTTCAGCCACATATTCATCGCATTGTGCATCATCCGCTATCTCAAGCCGTTTTTTGCATTGCTGCATGATTTTATCTTCCAGCAGCCCGCAGTTATTGGCGTCTGTTTCCCGAAAAGGAATGGTTGCTTCAATACAGGCCACAATGGCGATTAAATCACTCAGAGGCAGATAGGGTTTTAACAGCCTGACGGCCACCACCGCGCTTAAAAATTCATTCATGCCGCCATAGAGCGGCAGAGCCTGATAGGGCTTGAAATTAAAAATTTCCGCGCACAGGGTGGCCAGCGGGTCATGGCTCATTTCCTGCAAAATAAACCCGCCATTTTCGAGGTGGCACACTTTGCTGAGTAAAGAATGGGTTTGTTGGGGAAAGCAGCCATCCAGCTGGTAATAGACTAAATCGTGAAACAGGGCGGCCAGTTTGGGCCTTGCACTCAGGCCTTCACAAAGCTCGAAAATATGCATGGAGGTGTGATATTTGCGGGTTCTGTTTTCCATGGCGCGGTGGATTAAAATCGCCAGCCGCTCTATATGCGGCATGGGCACATCAGCACCCAGCCGGGTAAAAGCATCGCTGAAAATTTGAATAAAGCGGTTGATTTTTGCGGTGCTCATATAGACCTCTATTTTTCTGTCATAACAATTAAATCGCCTTGCTCTCCCCGGTTTAGCCTTTGCTGATGCAGCAGGACTAAGGGATCGCCGGGGAAGCGCCGGGCCATCTCGTTAAATTGGCTGATCGCATCCGGGGATTTTTGAGCCATTGCCTGATAAGCGCTTTCGTAAGCTTCAAGCCCGGCATAGTCTGAGACGCGTGTCGGGGGGAGTGGCTCAAAAACCTGCAATGCCTTGTTTTTTCCTTTAAGGACTAAACGTCCAACCGGGCGGGTTTGTGCATCCGGGCAGCCTGATAAGGTGGCTTCGGACAGGCAGATATGCGTGCCCAGATGTTTATTTACACTTTCTAAACGAGCTGCGGTGTTAACTGGATCACCCAGTGCGCGATAGTCAAAAATGGTTGAGCCGCCAAAGTTGCCCACAATCACCTCGCCAGAGTGAATGCCGATGCGGGTCAGGCCAAAATGCAGCCCTTTTGCATTGAGCGTTTTGGAGTAATCGCTGGCAAACTCATCCATTTCTAATGCACAACTTAAGGCGCGGGCGCGGTGGTCGGCCTGTGGTACGGGGGCAGAAAACATAATGGCAACCGCATCGCCCACAATGCGGTCCAGTGTGCCCTCATGCTTAAAAGCGATGGCAATCATCTGGTCTAAATAATCATTGAGTAAGACCACTGCCCTGGCAGGATCGATGCTTTCCATCAGCGAAGTAAAATCGGCAAGATCGGTAAAAATAAAGCTGCACTCCTGCCGCCGCCCGCCTAAAGCCATTGAATCCGGATGTTCAATCAGATGCCTGACTCGGTTGGGCGATACATAGCGGGAAAATGCCTGCTTAATCCAGCGCTGCTCGCGCTCGCTCATCCAGTGATGTAAGAGGCTGCCCGCAATAAATGTGGCAGCAAAAATGAGTGAAGGGGTTACCGCATTAATCAGCAGTGCGTATTCGGTAAATGCATACCATGCGCCCAGCTGCAAGCATAAAAGTAAGGCTGCCGTGATGCTGGCTGCATGCAGCGCACGGGTTCTGACGGCCACCAGGCCGATGACAATGCATCCCGCCAGAGTGGCCAGTATCTCTGCCACTCTGGCCCATGCAGGGCGTTGCAAAATATGGCCGGAGCTGATTTGCTCAAGAAGCTGAGCGTGTGCCTCTACTCCGGGAAGGATACGGCCAAGCGGGCTAAAACGCAGATCCATCAGCCCCTGGGCCGAGCTGCCCACCAGTACCATTTTGCCTTGTAACTGCTCTTTAGGAATTTGCCCGGTGAACAGCATCCATGCAGGTAAATAGCGGCTGGGGCTATAGGGGGCGTAGTGCATCCAGACTTCACCATTTTCGGTGGTGGGGATGGTATAGCGGCCAATTCGTATTTCGCTGATACCCTGGCCATTTTTCTGTGATTTTAAAATATAGTTTTTTTCGCCCTGAGCCACGCGCAGGATTTCTGCATCCAGTGAGGGGACAGATTCGTTGGCAACACGCAGCAAAAGTGGAATACGGCGAACCACGCCATCGCTGTCGGGTACAAAATTAAGTGCGCCATTGCCACTGGCTGCGCTTTCAAATTCTGTGCGGGCCAGGATGGCGCTTTGAAATGAATGCAGCCAGCGCTCTGGCTGCGGCCCGGTGTCAACATAGCGAAAAGGGCGGGCAGGTAAGTGTATTTCTTCCTGAGGCGGCCGCTCGCGCTGCACCGTAAAGCCAAGCACAACCGGGGCTTTTCTGATGCTTTGTGCAAACATTTGATCATGATCGGGAAGGGCTTCAAGCTCGCTGCGTAAGGGGCCATTAAGCGCCCAGAGATTGGCCATGGCACGGGGCGTAGTGCGGTCTGATTCTGCAAACACCACATCAAAGCCAATGGCGGCTGCGCCCGCGCCATGCAGGCGGTCTGTTATTTCGGCAACTTGTTTTCGTGGCCAGGGCCATTGCCCCAGGCGGGCAAGGCTCTCATCGTCGATATCAATAATGCGGACTGAATCATCCGTGTTTTCTCTGGGCGACCAGCGCTGGTACTGATCAAACATATTATTACGCAGCGATTGCAAAAGGGCTGGGTCTGCTAACAGCAGGGTTAAGCCCAACAGGGCTGCAGCAAGCGGAAGAAAAACGCTGAGGCGCAGAAGTGATCTATTGTTCATATAAGCCTGATTGTGCTTTTCTTACGTTAATCGCATGGTTTTTAGCAGAGTGGCACAATAAAAGTGCTGCTGCCCTGGTAATTCAGATTATTGCTTGTCTTTCCTTATCCTGAATTCTATTTGTAGAAAACAGATAGGGCTGCGATGAAGTAATGCTGCTCAGATCCGATGGAATACGGCTGTCAGCACTGAGGGAATATGGACAATCAATGCTTACAAATGCATGTTAAGCTTATGGTATTTAAAGCTTTTCCATCAGAGAAGGAGGAAAAAGTCATGTTTAAATTCACTTTTATCTGCGGGTTATTATTATCCTCTGCTTTATGGGCGGCTGAAACTCCGATTGCTTATGTTAAAAATGTGAGTGGCGAGGCTTCGGTGACGACGGGAGGTAAGGTGGTGAAAGCTGAGGTGGGCACCGCCATTATGCAGGGCAGTGTATTAAAAACCGGGGCTAAAAGCAGTATGGGGCTTACTTTTAAAGACGAAACCATTATGTCTTTTGGCCCGGATACCCAGCTGACCGTGGATGAATACCTCTATGCACCCGCTCAGGGCAAGCTTAGCCTGGTCAGCATGATGGCCAGGGGAACCATGAACTATGTCTCTGGTGTGATTGCAAAATTGCAGCCAGATGCCGTTGCTATTAAAACACCCGCCGGTATTATCGGTGTGCGGGGTACGCAATTTGTAGTTAAAGTCGAGGAATAATGTATGCGCTTGAATCAGCTGAAGGGATTTACGGGCTCAGTTTTATTGTTTGTGGCGGTTTTGCTACAGGGCTGTGCTTCAAACTCTTATATTGTGCTGCTGGAAAACCCAAATGGGCACACAGGAGCGGTGCAGGTAAAGGGTGAGCAGGGTGAACAGCTGATTAATATCGCAGGCTATGGTGCGGCTCTGGATGGATCAGAAACGCCAGCTGCGGTTGATGCAGAAAAGATTCAGGAAGACTTTGGCGATGCAATGGCGGCGCGGCCTAAAATTCCTAAGCATTTCTTATTGTATTTTCAGGTTGATACCATGCTGACAGAAGAATCTGAAATGCTGCTGCCGGAAATCATTGCTGAAGCCAAAAAATGGCCGGCGGTAGATATTTCTGTGGTGGGGCATACAGATACCCTGGGAAGTGCGGCCATTAATGAAGAGCTGGCTCTGGTAAGGGCGAATTTAGTGGCAGAGTGGTTAAAGCAAAAAGGGCTTGAATATCACGCCCTGACGGTGGAATCGCACGGTGAGCGTAATTTGCTGGTGATGACCCCTGATGAAACGCTGGAGCCAAGAAACAGGCGGGTTGAGATTTCAATTCGCTGATGGTTTAAGTTTTTTAAATCGAATAAAAAAGCCCGCTGATCTGAAGCGGGCTTTTTTTGTGGCGGCTTAAAATGCAATTACACCGAAGGTAACAGACCTGGCAGGCTGAAGTGGTTATATGCCGCGCGGCTGATCAGGGCGGCAGCTTTTTCGATATCGGGCGCAAAGTAGCGGTCTTTATCGTAGAAAGTCACCTCGGCACGCAGCAGCGCTTTAGCGGCTTCAAGCTTATCGGAGGCCTTGTTTGGCGCTCTGAAATCTATCCCCTGGCAGGCTGCGAGTAACTCTACTGCCAGAATGCCTGCGGTGTTTTCGCTCATGTCTTTCAGGCGGCGCGCAGCAAAAGTGGCCATGGAAACGTGATCTTCCTGATTGGCTGATGTGGGCAGGCTGTCTACCGACGCTGGGTGTGCCAGCGATTTGTTTTCAGAGGCCAGCGCAGCGCCCGTTACCTGGGCGATCATAAAGCCCGAATTCACCCCGCCGTTATTCACGAGGAAGGCGGGCAATTTAGACAGATTATTGTCGATCAGCAGAGCCATACGGCGTTCAGACAAGGAGCCGATTTCGGCAATGGCCAGCGCCAGATTGTCTGCAGCAAAGGCGACCGGCTCGGCGTGGAAATTACCGCCAGACAGGATCACATTATCGTCAGAGAACACCAGCGGGTTATCCGATACGGCATTGGCTTCTACTAACAAAGTTTCTGCCGAATTGCGGATTTGCGTCAGGCATGCGCCCATCACTTGTGGCTGGCAGCGCAATGAATACGGGTCTTGTACCTTGCCGCAGTTTGCATGGGCCTGGGCGATTTCACTCGTTTCCCCCAGCAAGTCACGGTAAAACGCCGCCGAATCAATTTGCCCGGCATGGCCGCGCACCGCATGAATGCGGGCGTCAAACGGTGTGCGGCTGCCCATGGCGGCTTCCACCGATAAGCTGCCTGCAACGGACGCGGCAATAAATAAGTCTTCAGCGGCAAATAAGCCTTCCAGCGCAAAAGCGGTGGATGCCTGTGTGCCATTCAATAGCGCCAGGCCTTCTTTGGGGGCGAGTACGATGGGCTCTAGTCCAGCGGCTTGCATTGCTGCTGCGCCAGTGACGCGTTTGCCATCCACAAAGGCTTCGCCTTCACCAATTAAAACCGCACTCATATGGGAGAGCGGGGCTAAATCACCCGATGCGCCGACCGAGCCTTTTTGTGGAACCACCGGGTAAATCTGATGGTTAAACAGGGTAATCAGCGCTTCGATGACCGAGCGGCGAATGCCGGAAAAACCACGCGCCAGCGAGTTGATTTTCAGTGCCATCAGCAAACGTACCGTACCGTTTTCCATTGGCTTGCCAATGCCTGCTGCGTGGGAAAGCACGATGGAGCGTTGCAGCAGCTCCAGCTCTTCTGTTGCGATTTTGGTGCTGGCCAAGAGGCCAAAGCCCGTGTTAATACCATAAACCGTGCGACCTTCAGTCAGCACGCGTGCTACGGTAGCGGCTGCTGCGTCGATGCCTGCATGGGAAGACGCATCCAGGCTAAGGGTGATGCTTTCATCTCGGGCAATCTTGCGTAAGTCAGTAAGCGTTAATTGGCCGGGCTTGATATTGAATGTGCTCATTGTGTGATCCAGTGTGTTTGTATTTGCAGGATGGGTATCGCCGTAAAAACACCGGCTCTACCCATCCTGCGAGCTGTTCTTCTCTGTGAAACTTTGTGGCTCGGGATTTGGGTCTGCTAGTTTATTTCAGCATTGGCAAATCTAAGCCCTGCTCTTTGGCGCAGTTTTTGGCGATGTCATAGCCTGCGTCGGCGTGGCGCATGACGCCGGTGCCGGGGTCGTTCCATAATACGCGGCCCAAGCGTTTGGCGGCGGCGTCGGTGCCGTCAGCCACAATCACCACACCTGAATGCTGGGAAAAGCCCATGCCTACGCCACCACCGTGGTGGAGCGACACCCAGGTTGCGCCGCCTGCGGTATTGAGCAGCGCGTTTAAGAGCGGCCAGTCGGATACGGCATCCGAGCCATCCTTCATGGACTCGGTTTCGCGATTTGGTGAGGCCACCGAGCCGGAGTCGAGGTGATCGCGGCCAATCACGATAGGCGCTTTCAGTTCGCCACTTTTAACCATCTCATTAAATGCCAGCGCAAGGCGGGCGCGATCTTTCAGGCCTACCCAGCAAATACGGGCTGGCAAGCCCTGGAAGGCGATGCGTTCACGTGCCATGTCCAGCCAGTTGTGCAGGTGTGGGTTGTCAGGGATCAGTTCTTTGACCTTGGCATCAGTTTTGTAGATATCTTCCGGGTCGCCAGACAGCGCTACCCAACGGAAAGGGCCGATGCCTTCGCAAAACAGCGGGCGCACATAGGCGGGCACAAAGCCGGGGAAGTCGAATGCGTTTGTTACACCTTCTTCCAGCGCCATTTGGCGGATGTTGTTACCGTAATCAACCGTTGCCGCGCCACGCGCTTGTAAATCCAGCATGGCTTGCACTTGTTTGGCCATTGATTGCTTAGCGGCCTTGGTGACGCCAGCCGGGTCGGTTTTTTGCGCTTCGCGCCATTTGGCAATATCCCAGCCCTGCGGCAGATAGCCGTGCACAGGGTCGTGCGCTGAAGTTTGGTCGGTGACGCCATCGGGGGTAATGCCTCGGGCAACCAGCTCGGCAAACACATCGGCTGCATTGCCTAAAAGACCTACGGAGACGGGCTTGCCGCTCTCTTTGGCGTCCGCCAAGATGGCCAGCGCTTCATCCAGGGTAGTGGCTTTGCGGTCTACATAGCGGGTTTTCAGGCGGAAATCGATGCGGGTTTCGTCGCATTCCACGGCAATCATGGAAAAACCGGCCATGGTAGCGGCCAGTGGCTGCGCGCCGCCCATGCCGCCCAAGCCGCCAGTCAGAATCCAGCGCCCTTTGACTTCGCCGCCAAAATGCTGCTTGGCCATCGCTACAAACGTCTCGTAAGTGCCTTGCACAATGCCCTGGCTGCCGATGTAAATCCAGCTGCCTGCGGTCATCTGGCCGTACATCATCAGACCTTTTTTATCTAACTCATTAAAGTGCTCCCAATTGGCCCAGTGAGGCACCAGATTGGAGTTGGCCAGCAGCACGCGCGGTGCATCGGGGTGCGATGGAAACACGCCAACCGGCTTGCCTGATTGAATCAGCAGCGTTTGATCGTCTTCCAGACGGGTGAGCACTTCCAGAATCTTGTCGTAGCATTCCCAATTACGCGCCGCACGGCCAATCCCGCCGTAAACCACTAAGGATTGTGGATACTCGGCCACTTCGGCGTCGAGATTATTCTGAATCATGCGAAAAGCGGCTTCTGTCAGCCAGCTTTTACAAGTCAGCTCGCTGCCGCGTGGCGCGCGGATAACGCGGGAAGGGTCATGGCGTGGGTCGGTCATGGTGTGGCTCCGGTTAAAGTAGGGTGGGCTGAGCCCATCCTCAGGTTTTGATCAAATAGGGGGGGGGGGCAATACCCACTCTTGGGCTATCGGGGTTTGAAGTCTCTGCAAATGGCCCATGCCAGCCTGGCAGCAGCTTTGGCGCCGTGGCTGTCGGTATCAAAGGCGGGATTAAATTCCACCAGGTCAGCTGCGGCGAGCTTGCCGCTGGCGGCGATCAGGCGGCTCAGGTGTTCGATCACGCTGATCTCCACGCCAAAGCCGGCGGGTGCGGATACGGCAGGCATCTGCGCAGCAGGCAGCACGTCCAGATCAATGGTCAGATAAAGCAGATCGACCCCATTAATAAAGGTTTGTAACTGCGCCACGGTTTCAGCCAGTTGCCACGGGTTCATCTCGGTATCGAGCCGCCATGTGGCTTTGAGCCGTTCTGCTGTGGCAAACAGAGCCTGGGTATTGGCTGTTTCGGCCACGCCCATGCAGAGATAGTTAAATGACTGGCCCTGCCTGGCGCATGCTGCGGCTATCTGGGCAAAGGGGGTGCCGGAAGTCGCTAGATCTGCTTCGCGAAGATCAAAGTGCGCGTCGAAATTGATAATGCCGATGCGCTGGCTTGGGTGTGCGTTGACAATGCCCAGCCAGTGGCCGAAAGCCGTTTCATGCCCGCCTCCGAGTACCAGTGACAGATGACCGGCTTGGATGTTTTGGCTCACGGCAGCCGCCAGGCGTTGATGCGCGGCATCTAAATCGCCATCTTCACAGCCCACGTCCCCTGCATCGTAAAGCGGCTGCGTGGGGTGGTAAGCCAGATTCGCCAGCGCTTTACGCAAAGCCAGTGGCCCTGCCACCGCACCCACCCGTCCCTGATTGCGGCGCACGCCTTCATCACAGGCAAAGCCCAGCAGGGCAATGCCCGCAGGCTGATTTGCAGCTAAGGGCTGCACGACCTGATGCCAGCGCCGCGCGGCATCGCCTTCAGCAGCATCAATACGGCCTGTCCAGACGGTCATGGTTTTATCCTGTTCAATTTTTTAGAAAAGTATTCAGTGCCCCGGGGGGGGGCGCAGCCGTTTTAACGACCTCTAAATACCCGTTGCTTTAACAGTGGTGTGCCCAGGCTGTAAATAATCTCGGCCGGGTGATCAATATTCCATACCAGAAAATCGGCCACAAAGCCCGCTGCCAGCTGGCCATGGGTATGGGTACGGCCTAAAGCCGCTGCGGCATGGCGGGTGGTGCCCGCTAACGCTTCTTCTGGGGTGAGGCCAAACAGCACACAGGCCTGGTTCATTGCCATACGGATAGAGGCAAAGGGGCTGGTGCCGGGGTTGAGGTCGGTTGAAACCGCCATCGGCACGCCTGCGGCGCGTAGTGCTGCAACAGGGGGTTTTTGGGTTTCGCGCAAAAAGTAAAACGCGCCGGGCAGCAGCACCGCCACCGTGCCAGCGGCTCGCATCGCGGCAATGCCTGCATCGTCGAGATGCTCGATATGGTCAGCAGAAAGGCCATTAAACTCCGCTACCAGCGCCGCGCCGTGCAAATTAGAGAGTTGCTCTACGTGGCCTTTTACTTTCAGGCTGTGCTTTTTTGCGGCATCAAATACACGGCGGGTTTGGGCCGGGCTAAAGCCGACGCCTTCACAGAATACATCCACCGCCTCGGCCAGGTCTTCGCTGGCGGCGGCAGGCAGGATGCGTGAAATGACTTCATTAATATATTCATCGCTGCGGCCCGCAAATTCGGGCGGCAGGGCGTGGGCTGCAAGCAGAGTGGGGGAGATTTCTACCGGATAGTTTTCAGCAAACTGGCGGGCCACGCGCAGTTGTTTTAATTCATCATAAAGGCGCAGGCCATAGCCGGATTTAATCTCCAGCGTGGTCACGCCTTCATTCATCAGGGCCAGGAGGCGCGGCAGGCTTTGTGCCGCAAGGTCGGCCTGCGATAAATCCCGCGTGGCATTGACTGTGGACACAATGCCACCGCCTTCTGCGGCAATTTGCTGGTAAGGCACGCCCGTCAGGCGCTTTTCCCATTCCGCCGCACGGTTGCCGCCATAAACCAGATGGGTATGGCAATCGATCAGCCCTGGGGTGATCCAGGCCCCCGCCACATCAATGATTTCACCTCTGCCCGCAAACTCAGCCAGTGCCTCGTTCTGCGGCAAAATTGCATAGATTTCTTCACCCTTAATCCACAAAGCATGACTATGCAGTGCGCCGTAAGCAGCATTGTGCTCAGTAGACAGGGTAGCAATGCGGGCGTTAATCCAAAGCGATTCTGTAGTGTGGGTCATCATTGGCAGCAGGCTGTGTAATTGTATATACATTTACGCATTTTGCTGTTGATGTCAAGCAGGGAAAGGTCTGATGAGTATTGATTTACTGCTGGCCGGCAGGGGTGCGGGGTGTTTTTGTATAGACAGATTTGATGAGAGCAAGTGTCAGGCCGGCTTTGCCAGCAGGGGCGGGCAGGCGGGATTTAAAACGTTATTTGCCTGAATGGCAGGCAGATAAGCGGTGTGGATGATTGTCATTTGATTAAAAGGTGGTCCGTGCACTGAGCATAAAGCTGCTGCGGTCTTTTTGCAGGTTATACAGGCCACCGCCTGTTTTGATGTATCGGAAATCCAGTTGGTGGTTTTTTTGAAAGATGGCGCTGATGCCGGCCACAGACAGGTAGCGGCCTTCTGAAAACTGACCGTCTTCAGAGTAGCCTTTTACATCGTAAGCAAAGGACAGAGAAGGCCGCAATACCCAGTTGCCGGATTGTGGCAGAACATCATTTTCGTATTTTAGCCGCCAGCCCCAGGCCGTGGCGGAGACAAAGCCATCTACGGCGCATGTGGCCTGCGGGCCAGTGCAAGCAGGAAAGGCGGAGCTGGGCGCCATACCAAAGCCACCGCGGCCATAGCGCTTCTCGTATGGATCAGGCAGGTTATGGACGTGTCGTATGCCCAGTTCGCCAGCAAGCGTAGCATTTGCTCCCCAAGCCGCAGGTAAAGGGGATTTTGCGCCTACTATCCATTGGCTCATCTGAAAATCATCATAACCCTGTGCAATATAGCCTGTCGCTGTGCCAGCTAGTTGTTTCAGGGGGCCAATGCCAAGCAGCATGCCATTCAAAAAATCTGCGCCATTCCATGGTAAAGGCTGATTGGGGCGATAGCTGTATTCCAGGTAAAGGCCTGCGCCGCCTTCCAGTCTCTGGCTCAGGTTGAGCCCAAATAAATGGCGGTGGGCAGGGTAGGCCTGTCTGTATTGCCCTGCGATACTTACGGGCTCTGCCTTATTGGGCAGAAACACACCCGGGCCACTGCGTTCTGCCTGAATCACGGCATTACGGCTGGTGTATTGGGCGTAAAAAACGCCCAGTGAGGACATCTCCGTTATTTTGTAATTAAAGCTGAAGCCAAATTGTTCTTCGTTCGGAATGAGATCGGCGGTTCGGGCAATATAATCCAGAGCGTTGGTGCTGGATTGCTGGTCGTTGGTGGAGATGGGCTTATTGTTTAAGACGCTGAGCATGGCTCCGTTTAAGGTTAATTTATTGCAGCCAGCCTGTGCGTAATCGTTACTTGAGTAAAAGGTTCCGCAGCCGGGGTAGGCATTGGGTAGAAAATCAAGCTGGTAGTAGGCGTCAAGCGACAGCTGCTCATTTATCCTGAGCTTGGCATAGAGTGCGGGAACGGGGATGCTCATGGTTTCTGGCAGCGGGTTGCCCCGGCGAAGACCTGCAAAATCCAGTGCGTTGACTTGTTGTATACCGCCCAGGATGGTCGTGGGCGTGCGCCAGGGAATCACTTGCTGCCCGGCCCGAAGCTCGAGTGCTTTTTGAAAGACAGTAAAGTGGCCGTACACATATGCATCGTGCAACTGAACACCGCTAAACTGGCTGAGTGTGGCAAACCCTGAATCATTTAACGGGCCGGCAGCATAATCATTGCTGACATGCCCGTGCGGAACCGGATTATTTAACTGGCTTTGGTCATACCATGCTTTGCCACTGAGCAGCAGCCCATAATTGCCAGCCGACAGATTGGCTTGCAGATAGGCGTCCAGTACTTGAGATACCACATCGCCCTGTTCGTAATTCAGATCTCCATCATTGTGAGTGGACATGCCCTTGCCACTGGTGAGGGAGGTGTCAGGGCTTTCTGCCCTGATAATGGTGCTGATTCCTAAAGCACCCTTCAATTCGATTTGAACATCGCCTGAATCAACTTTAATTCCCTCGCCCAGCCCTGAGCGCACATTCCCAAAAACAAGCTCTCCAGCCTCTGCACCCGGTGGGGTAAACAGCAGCGTTTTAAACAATAAAACAGCCATACAGACTCGTTTTTGCTTCATACGCACCCCCTGGTATGGTTTCCTGCCATCCTCTGGTATCTGTGTTCTTGCCTGGCTCGCGTCAATATCTATGACGCAGGTTTTTACACGAGAAACCTTGAGAAAACAGGATGGGCGTTATCTTCAGAGACTGCTTCACATGCTTTCTAGCTGCAAGAGGACGCCAGGGCCGGGGTTGGCTCAGCCTGCTGAAAACAACGTTTTTTTACCTTAGCTTAACAACGGCAAGGCTTTATTGAGCTTGGGGATCAGGATGGCTGAATGGTTTGAGTTTTCTGATAAGGGCTTACTTCTTCACCCTGGTCTGCGAGCGCAGTTTGTAGCTGCTGCCAGGGTGTAACAGCCTGCTGAAGCTGACTAAATGCTTATGCGACCAGGTGCGGCGCAGTACGCGCAGGCAGGGCTCGGTGGCGGCGATATTGAGTAAAGCTTGCTCGGCTGCATTGGGAAGCACGGCTTCTACTGTGTGCTCGATATCGGTGAGCGGGCAGCTTTTCATCAGGTAAGCGTTCGGAGTTTCGATGGTGAAGTCTTGCTGCAGATAATCCGGTGCAAAGGCGGGGTTGACATAGCGATCTTCAATCTGGATCGCTTTATCGTTTTCAAAATGCACAATGAGCGAGTGAAACAGCGTTTCGCCAGTCACGAGGCCCAGCCAGAGTGCGATTTCATCCTGAGCCGGCCCGGCACACAGCAGCTCTACTGATGCGCGGTAGCGGTGCCCGCGACAGGCAATTTCTTCGGCGATATTATTGATATCGAGCAGCGGCGATTCGGCTTTACGCTCAGCCACATAGGTGCCGTCCCCTGCAAAGCGGATCAGCACGCCTTCGCTGGCTAAATCACGCACAGCTTTATTGACGGTCATCCTGGACACGCCAAATTGCAAAACCAGCTCGGCTTCGGTGGGGATTTTTGCGCCTGGCAAAAAGCGGCGTTCGCGTATGCCTTCCAGAATAAATTGGCGGATACGTAAGTGGATGGGTTTATTCATATCGCTATTGTAGCGTGAGCTGTGAAGATGAGGCAGGCCGTCAGCCAGTACGCTGAGCGCTCTATTTGCCTTGGTAAGATGTATGTATTAATTATCCTGGTCTACATTAAATAAGTTTAGTTGGGTATTTTAAGCTTTGTAAGAAATAAAGGCCGGAGGTATTTAATGAGCACGGCATGGTTTAGCGGGCATAAGGTAAAAACTGTTGTTACCGGGAAGCATACCGCACTACACCGCCTGAGCAGGCAGCTTTTATGGGGGCTGTTGTTGTTGGGCTTGCTGCCTCTTTTGCTTACGGGTGGTTTGGCCTATCAGCGGAGTGAGTTAAGCCTCAGAGAAAAGACAGGCGTTTATCTGGCGGCACAAGCCGATGCCATCATCGATAAAATCGATCGGAATTTGTTTGAGCGCTATGGCGATGTGCAAATGATTGCATTAAATCCCAATGTGCGTGGCTCCGCCGGAATCACTGCACAGGCTGCAGATGCCTATGTCCGTGCTTATGGTTTTTATGACCTGATGATTGCGGCGGATATGCAGGGCAGGATTGTTGCCAGTAATACGGTGAGCGGAGACGGGCGGCGCATTGAAGTTGAAAAACTGCTGGGCCAGAGTGTGGCGGAAACAGACTGGTTTAAAAAAATCAGTGCCGGGGCACTGGGCACCGGGCAAACGTATTATTCAGATGCCCGAAAAGACCCTTTACTGGCACAGGCGCTGGGCCAGCCGGAAGTCAGCCTGTTGTTTGCGGCCCCGGTTTTTAATGCTCAGGGCAAAATAGTGCGCGTATGGGCTAATTTTGCCTCTTATGAAAGAGTAGTGGATGCCATTGTCAGCTCGGCTAAAGCGCATCTGAATCAAAGTGGCTACAAGCAGGTTCATTTACAAGTAGTTGATAAGCAGGGGCGCGTGCTGAGTGATTCAGCAGGCGAGCCTTTTGGCTCACTTGCATTGGCCAAACGCTCGCCTGCAGTGCAGGCCTTGATCAGTGGTAATAACGGGGTACTTACAGAGATAAACCATGGAGATGAAGAGCTGGTGGCTTTTTCTTCTTCAAAAGGAGCACTGGGCTTTGCCGCCTATGGCTGGGGCGTGGTCGTCCGGCAGGATACCGGGGAAGCATTTGCCTCAGTAAGAGAGCTGGGCCGTATTGTGCTGATTTCCCTGCTGATTGCCATTCCCATGGTGATATGGCTGGCGTTGATGATGAGCGGGCGGTTTCAGAGAATTACCCTGCAGCGTGAGCAGGCCCTGATCCGGGATGCCGCATTGCAGGATTTTACATCTGAGGTGCATCGCGCGCTGGAGCTGGCCGAAAACGACAGTGATGCCGCCGGAATCGTTTCTGAAGCCATTGAGCTGGGTCTGCCTCAGAGATCGACGGCGCTGCTGATGTCCGATTCCAGTACTGCGCATTTATCTGTGATGTCCCGCAGTGAAAATTATTCGGCAGAGTCTGGCTGCGGGGTTAAATCGCCCGTGCAATGTCTGGCTTTTCGCCGCGGGCAGGTACAGAAATTTGAAGATGCCAGCGCTTTGGATGTATGCCGCTATATGCGCGGCAGAGCGGGAGGCGAGTGCTCGGCCGTGTGTATTCCGCTGACCAGCATAGGGCAGGCCGTTGGCATTATGCATATTGTTGGCCCTGCGCGGCATTTGCCGGATGAAGACGAAATGCTCAGGGCAACAGCCATTGCAGCGCATGCGGGGATGCGTTTAGGCGTGTTGCGGGTGATGAGCGAATCACAGCTGCAAGCCCGCACTGATCCGCTTACAGGATTGCTTAACCGCCGCAGTTTAGAAAATCAGGCGGCCAGAGTGCTGGTGATGCCCGAGCCTGCGTGTATTGCTTTTGCAGATATTGATCACTTTAAGCGCTTAAATGACAGCCACGGGCATGATACGGGCGACCGGGCTTTGCGGTTATTTGCCCGTGTAATGAAAGAAGCTTTGCGCCCGGGGGATCTGGTGGGGCGATTTGGTGGTGAAGAATTTGTGGTGGTGTTTCCAAACACTGATGAGGCAGGCGGCTTATGTGGTCTTGAGCGTGTAAGGGCCGCGCTGGAAGGGCGGATTGCTGTGGCGGGTTTGCCTGTGTTTACGGCGAGTTTTGGGCTGGCTGCAGCTTTTGGGCCGGTTGATTTTAGCGAGTTAGTTCATATTGCAGACATGGCTTTATTAGAGGCTAAGCGGACGGGCAGAAATAAAGTGTGTATTGCAGGCAAAGGGGCAGATTTGCCTGTTCATGCTGTGGATTTATCTGTAGCCAGCCTGCAGAAAGCAGAAACCGCTTTGCCTAATAAGCCCGATGTGGCGATCTTGCAGGAGGCACGGGTGAAAAGCGGCTAAGGATGAAAAAGCAATGAAAGCATGGACAAATGTCCATGCTTTCAATTTGAAAAGTAAGTGCTTATTTTTTAAGTAAATCACGAATCTCGCGCAATAGCTCGATATCTTCAGGTGTAGCAGCAGGTGCGGCAGGCGCGCTTGCTTCTTCACGCTTCAGTTTGTTCAGGCCTTTAATCACGAGGAACACGGCAAAGGTCACGATAACAAAGCTGATCAGCACATTAATAAATACACCGTAGTTTAATGTGACTGCTCCGGCTTTTTGAGCCGCATCTAAGGTGGCGTAAGGCGCAGGGGTTTTACCTTCGGATAATAAAAAATACAAATTAGCAAAATCCACCTTGCCCATGAGCATGGCAATAGGCGGCATGATGATGTCTTTTACCAGTGAATCAACAATCTTACCGAATGCCGCACCAATGATAATACCGACGGCCAGGTCGATCACATTACCGCGCATTGCAAATTCTTTGAATTCTTTAAACATGCGATACCCCTGTTGCTTAGTGATGAACAATGGACCAACTCTCTTTAAAAATAGACGGATTTTGCGCAAGGGGTGTGGCTGCCCCTCACGCAATGCAATAATCAGCGCTTAATTTTGGTTAAATAACAGGTGACTTCTTCGCGGTCGTGATAAAGATGTCGGGCGCGAATTTGGTAGCGGATACCTGCACCATCCAGCGCATCATCAATAATATCAAGGCAGCGCTGCAGTTCATTCCAGCGTTTTTTCATGGGCAGTTTAAAGTTAAAAATCGCCTGGCGGGCGTGGCCTTTTACCAGCCAGTCTGAAATCAGCGCAGCAATACGGGCAGGCTGCTCAACCATATCGCAAACCAGCCAGTCTACCGGGCTTTTAGGGCGATATCTGAAGCCATCTTCGCGCAGATGTTTTACGCTGGGGTGAATGGCCATACTGCCTTTCATGGGGCCGTTATCAATGGCAAAAATTTTGGTGCAGCCACGGCTGACCATTTGCCAGGTCCAGCCACCTGGAGCTGCGCCTAAATCTACGGCGCTCATGCCGGGCTTCACCTGGGCCGACTCGGGCACCAAAATCATAAACGCTTCGGCCAGCTTTAAGGTTGAGCGGCTTGGGGCATCGGTTGGCATACGCAGGCGCGGAATGCCCAGCGGCCAGTTCACAGAAAAATCAGGGCGGGTAAAGCCGATATAAACACGTTCTAAGTTTGGAAAAAATAAATGCAGACGAGCTTTGGCACTGGCATCGCTGGCTAAACCTTTGGTGGCAAGTTTTGCATCGAGCAACGCACCAAATTTACGGCTGAACGAAGAGATTTCTTTACCATCGTTGGTGTCAGGATACTCAATCCATACATCCCGCCATGGGCCTTTGTGTGCTTCGTGTAACTGATCGAGCGCAGTCAGAATAGGCGTAAGGCGATCTTTAGGCGGCAAATCAAGCATTTCGGCCACAAAAATAATCTGGCGCGGGAAAACCCAGTCGCCACATTCTAATGTGCGGTAAAGCTTGTCCCAATCGGCGGGGCGCTTAGGCAAAAAGATGCAAAACCCCTGGCCAGTTTCCCATTTACCCGGGATATCTGCTTTAAAGGAGAATTCGGCCTCCACATCGGCTTCGAAACCGGGGCGGCAATAAAAAAGAATGGCATGTGTCATGGGCGTAAGGATACCAGAATACGGTTGATTTTAGGCGTGCTTGCCATCCTTTCCCTGTGGGGCAATCAGGGGAAAGCAGGCAATAAAACAAGTTCCTTTGCCTGGCTCCGAATTCACCACCAGCGTGCCGCCTAAGGTTTGCGTGACCAAATTAAAGACAACATTCAGCCCCAGGCCACTGCCGCCGCTGCCTCTTTTGGTGGTAAAAAAAGGATCGAAAATCTTATTCAAGTGCTCGCTGGGAATGCCCATTCCGTTGTCTTCAAAACGCAGGGTGACACTATCGTCTATTTTTGTGGCCTTAAGTGAAATCAGCCCTTCCTGCCCATCAGCAAAAGCATGGGCTAAGGCATTGGTCAGAAAGTTGGTAATGATTTGGGAAATAGCGCCAGGGTAGCCATCAAGGCTGATCTTTTCGTCGCAGCTGGTTTCAATGCGTACCGAGGTACGTTTCAGTGTGGGCTTTAAACTCATAATGACTTCGTCAATGTATTCCCCAAGCTCAAAGGTACGCCTTGCTTCAGAGGTCTGGTCTACAGCGACTTGTTTAAAGCTTTGTATCAGCTGGGCGGCGCGTTCTGCATTAGCCAGAATCAGGCGGCTGGATTCAATAGCCATTTCGGAATAGCGCAGCACTTCTGATTTTTTGATTGCACCGGCATCCAGATTGGTTTTGAAAGCTTGCGTGTCCTCAAATAAAACCGATGCGCTGGTTAAAATAACGCCAACAGGTGTGTTGACCTCATGGGCAACCCCGGCAACCAGGCCCCCCAGTGAGGCCATTTTTTCGGCCTGAACTAAATTATTTTTGGTTTCATTCAGCTGCTTATAAGCGCTTTCGGTGAGATCTCTGGTTACACGCATGGCATGCTCTGCGGCTTTGCGGCTTTCTAAATCATCACACAGCCTGCGGGTAATGCTGTGTACTGCATCGGCCACATCGGCAAATTCATCTTTGGTGTGGTGGGCCAGCTTGATGTCATTAAAATCAAAGTCTTTGGCGTCGGCGGCGTGAACAAGGGCTTCTCTGAGCTGCCCCAAGGGGCGTATCACAACCAGCAGCAGGCTGTGTGAAAGCGCCATAAAGAGAAGCAGATCCAGTAAAACAACTTCGATAATTTTAGCCACCACCATCTGGTTTAAGCGGGCGGCGATTTTTTCCCTTGAGAAAACATAAACCACTTTTCCCATCGGTTTGGATACTTCATTGGCGGGATAGTAAATAGGGAAAGTCTGTGCATTGGGTGGCACAACACTTTTATGCACGGCGGTCATTTTGCCGAGGTTGTTGATCCGGCCATCTACTTGCTCTTCATTATTAAAAACCAAAAGCAGTGCTAAATCAGCAGACTGCATTTCGGCCTCGACCACTAAGCCCAGCTGGGTGCTGTCGAAATTCCAAAGTATGCCTGGCAAAACGGTTTGCAAGCGTTTTTGTAATGCCATAGCCGAGAGCCGCATATTGTTTTCGAGCTCTTGCTGTGTTTGCCAATAGGAAATCACGCCCGATGTCGCTAAAAACAGCGTCACTATGGCTAAGAAAATCATATTCAGGCGGAAGCGTATGCTGTGCATGCTATTTATGCTGTGGATGTTTGCTTAACAATAGCCCTCAATGTAATTAAAGGGCAAGTTAAGTCCTGTGCTTGCCTTGCATAAATAAGAAGCGATGTGTTTTTTGATGCAATGCTTTGTAAGCGGGGCGGCGTAACAGGCTAATTTTTGCGCGTAAGATAAAACGCATCATTAAAGGTGCTGACCCACTGGGGCCGCCAGATCACCAATAAAGATAAATAGACGCCACTTGTAAAGCCCTCTGGCCAGCCCATCAGGAAGTAATAGGGCAGCTGTTCTTCTATCAGAAAATCGACAGGATAGACGCCACTGGCTGCAAGCAGGCCACAGGTAAAGAAGCCGGTGCACCACATGGAAAGCATGCTTGCGGCAAAGCAATTGACAAAAATATATATAAAATAATTGGCGGGCAAAGCGCGCTGCGCCCAGTTAAACAGGGCATGAGTGAGCGTAACCGGCAAAAAAGCAATTATCAGCCAGGACAAGCCCATGCTTGCCCACGCCGAATGCCCGTAGGCCGTATCTGCAATCAGCACGGCTGCCAGCCCCAGCAGGGCTTTATCGCGCCCGGCGATCATGGTGAGTGCGCTGGCACCAAGTAAGTGAAACGACAGCCCCGGCTGAATGCTGGCTTTCATTTGCCAGAAGCACAGCACAAAAACGCTTGCGCCAAACCAGCCGGTGAGGCGCTCCTGGGTGAGGGCAAACCATGGGATACGCAAAGCTGCGTGCAAAATCAGGCCACCGCTGATGAGAAATGAAGTCAGCAGCAGCCAGTTTGCAAATGGCCCGGCGTGCAGGTTCATTTAATACGCCATTCTTTATTCACCCAATCGCTAAGCTGGGTAAGCTTGCCGTGGAAATAGTGTCCTACGCCCGGGAACACTACGACCGGCAGCGATTGTGGTCTGGCCCAGTTCAGTACGGTGTCTAAGCTGATGACTTCATCTTCTTCGCCATGAATCAGCAGCGTTTTGCTGACGGGCACAGCAGGAAAGTTATGCCTGCTGACCGCAGGGCCAATCAAAATCAGGCCTTCCACTGCATCACTGCCCATGCGCTCGCAGAGCTGGCTTTGCACAAAGGTGCCAAAGGAAAAACCTGCCAGTGTCAGGCGGCTAAGCGCTGGATGCTCGCTTTGAGCAAAAGCCAGCACGGCGGCCATATCGTCGACTTCGCCGATGCCATTTTCAAAAGCACCCGCCGAATTGCCCACGCCACGTAAATTGGGGCAGTAGGCCACATAGCCTAAGCGGCTGAGGGTTTTTGCGAGGGTATGCACAATTTTATTGCTGAACGTGCCGCCTTCGGTGGGGTTGGGGTGGGCGACCAGCACAATGCCGACGGTGGTTTCGAGTGCGGATGAGAGGCGTAAACATTCGAGTTTGCCTGCCGGACCATCAATCTCAATGAGTTCAAAAGAGGGGGCTTTACGGGGTGTGCTCATAGCGTGTGGCTTTGCGGGGCGGGCCCGCCTGATGAATGGATATAAATAATACGGGCAATCAGGCGGATTGCCCCGGTGCATGCCGGAAGGCGCTTAAATTTTTAAACGCTCAACGACGCGGCCATTGACGATATGCTCGTCGATAATCTCATCGATATCGCTTTTATCAATATAGGTATACCAAACCGCCTCAGGATAAACGACCAGTACAGGGCCTTCTTCACAGCGCTCCAGACAGCCTGCTTTATTGATACGCACTTTGCCTGGCTGGTTTAAACCCAGCTTCTTGATGCGGCCTTTGGCGTGCTCCCACATCTCAACCGCGCCGCAGCTGGCGCAACTCTGACGCTCACCTGGCTCGCGCTGGTTCAGGCAAAAAAATACGTGGTGCTGGTAATGGCTCATGGTGGCCTCGAAATGGGAAGTTGAAATTTATCTTAGGGTGGGGCAACCCGGCGTGCTTACATCGTCTCATTATTGGCGGGTTGCTCCATGTACGCTAACCAAAGTCAAAAAGACCTTTTTAGTGCCTTCGGCACCTTGATTCAGGTGCGGGAATCCCCCGCAGGGGACTCCCTTTCTTGAACGGCCAAGAAAGGAAGCAAAGAAGGCCGCCCCACGAAACACGAAAGCCCCTGCGCTGCGGACAATCGAGTCGGCGGCAGGCGGGATTGGCTCGTTCCTCGCTCCGGCGTGTTTCAAGGGGACTTCTAAGCCCTGTGCTGAGAGCGCTGTTATGACGTCTTTTTGTTGTTTGCTAATGCAAAAAAGGCTTAGCTCAGATGTGATTACACCCGCCAAAATCAATTAATGCTGCACAACTGCCTTAATATGCGCCGTCACAAAAAACGGTAACTGATCACTATCCATATCAGGCTGTACGTTTTCGATAATGCGAATATCCGTCACCATGCACTCGCGGAATAATTCGACTGCGTATTGGTGGATTTTTTCCACATGGTCCCAGGCCGACAGCGGCCAGACAAAGCCTTCCCAGCGCTCAGCATCTTCGATGGTCGAAAAGGTAATGCGGATTTCAGCATTTTCATGCGCGGCAATACAGATGACCGGCGTGCGGCCTTTGCTGCGGATGCTGCGCAGCGCATTGCTGGTCATCAGTTGCAAGCGTGTTTCCAGCTGGGTTTCGCGGCCTGCTTCACCGGCAGTCAGCCACGGCATTGGCGTGCGGGGAATCGGGAATAAAGTCACGCCATTGGTTTTAAGCTGCTCGCCAATTAAATTAGCCAGCTGCATGCCCCATGCGCCCAGATTGCCACCCAGCTTGATTGCGGGTGCTGCATCTTTCTTTTGCATGGCCACACCTACCAGATAGCGCAGAAAAACGGCTTCGTCTTTCAGCGGCATCGGTGAAGTATTTAAATCGATGGGCAAGCCGCCTGAGGCGTATTGCAACTGATCGCGCCACTGGCTGAGCTGTGATGGATTTACACCCGCCAGCGTTTCAGCATGCACCAATTTGGCAGACAGCCAGACATCAGCATCGGATGCGATGACTTCGTGCTGCTTTAAGAGGGCAAGCACGGCGTCTATATCTTTAAGCTGGCCTGACAGCTCGGTTGTGCCTTTAAAGCCCGCTACTAAAATAACCGGGATGGCAAAAGGAATGGCGTATTGCTCTGCATCTTTGGGCGCAGTTTCAACCGCAGCGCGCAGCAGGCTCCACAGCTCCAGATAGGCATCTAAAGACGGTGCTTGCGTCAAGGCGGCGTTTAAACCGGCGTGATCATTGATGGCCAGTGTGTCGGCGAGCAGGCGTGTGAGCTCTTCGCGTTTTGGGCTGACGAGGGCGCTGGACGATTCTGTCAGCAGCGACATCAATAGCCGGATAATTGGGTTTTGTGCGTTAACTCTGGCGTAGAGGCGAGGATCTGGCAGGTACATGGCTGGCCTGAACGAAAGGTGACAAAGGGGTGATTATACCGAGAGTCTGGCTGTTTGAATTATTTGGCTAATCCACAACTTGAACAGGGGTTTATTTCACCCCGATTTGCCGCTTATTTGGCTTGAATTGTGAATTAAAGTTTCTTTCAGCCACTGCCCGGCCTGGCCAAGGGAGTGAGCAGGGTGCCAGACCAGTTGTACGCCCAGCTGCAGGCTGCTTTCAAAATGCCGGATTGGCAGTTGCACAATATCCTGTTCTAAAGCCAGATCTGCAAAGTGATTGGGCAGGCAAGCCCAGCCCAGGCCACGGCGTACCAGCTCAAGTACGGCCCAGTCACCCTCCACCCACCAGACTGAGGGTGAGTATCTGAAGCGCTCTTTTTCTGCGCCACTGTGGCGGCCAGTGACCATCAGCTGCCTGTGGTTTTGCAGCATTTCTAAAGTAAGGGTTTTTTCCAGGGCTAAAGGGTGTTGGCGGGATACCACAAATTGCATTTCACATTCTCTTAAAGCATGAAAAGCCAGCTCTTTGGGATGTTCGGCTGCCTCGTAGCTGATGCCAAGATCAACCCGGCCCGAGAGCAGCAGTTTGTAGAGGTCTTCCATAATCGGGAATAACAGCTCTAACTCTAAATGTGGAAATTTTGCCGCCAGCTGTTGCAGCAAGTCGCCAAGCCATGGCATTTGGGCAGAATCATCCACGGCTAAGCGCAGCTTGGCCTCCTGCCCTGCAGTCAGCCCGTGAGCGATTCCGCTCAACTGATCACAGCGCTGCAAAATAGCGATTGCTTCAGGCAAAAGCCGTGCACCTTCTGCGCTGAGCTGAGGGTAGCGGCCTTCGCGATTGAATAAGCTGATGCCTAAATCAATCTCTAAATTGGCAATCGCCGTGCTGATCAGGGATTGCGCCTTGCCCAGGCGGCGGGCAGCGGCAGAGAAAGATCCGCATTCGGCCGCTGCTTTAAATGCGCTGAGCTGATCTAATGAATATTTCATCTATCTGTTTTTGTGATGGTTTCTAACTAACAACCATCATAGAAGCAGTTTACTATGGTGGCTATCCTGAAATGAGAGAACAGCATGAAAGTACAAATGAGAAATCGGGCAGATCGTATCCGCCAGACCATTGGTTTTGAGGTGATCGGTTTTTTACTCTTTGTGCCGCTGGCGCATTGGGCGTTTGGCTTTTCGGTACAGCAACTGGGGGTGCTGGCCGTGACAATGTCGGTGATTGCTGCGGCCTGGAATTACCTTTACAACTTAGGTTTTGATCACTTACTTGCGCGCTGGAAAAAACGCGTAAAGAAAAATACGCTGGAGCGTGTTGTGCACGCCTTTGGTTTTGAAGGCGGCTTATTATTTGTCAGCCTGCCGCTGGTGGCGTGGTGGCTGAATATCGGGATTTGGGAAGCTTTTATTATGGATTTGGGCTTTGCCACTTTTTATCTGGTTTATGCCTTTGTATATAACTGGGCTTACGATAAAGTATTCCCCCTGCCGGGGTGGCAGGCAGTTTAGTCGCGCTGCAGCTGCGGTGCCCTGATCTACTTTAAATTGAGATAAAAAATAATATGGTGAGTTTAATTAATAAGGGCATGCTGGCTGATTTATCTGCAGCTGCAAAAACCAGCCCAAGGCTGCGTAAAAATCTGAATTTTCATGCCAGTAATGAATCGGCCTGTCATCGCCTTTTAAATGCGCTGGAGCCGGGTACTTATGTGCAGCCGCATCGCCATTCTGATCCGGAAAAAGATGAAACCATGATTGCGCTGAGCGGGCGTTTTGGCGTGCTGATTTTTGATGAGACAGGCGAGATCACCGAGCAGGTGGTGCTTACGGCCGATGGCAATTTGGGGATTAATATTCCTGCAGGCGCGTTTCACAGCATGGTGGCGCTGGAAAGTGGCTCGGTCTTTTTTGAAAGCAAGGCCGGCCCCTATGTGCCACTCAGTGATAGCGAAAAAGCCAGCTGGGCACCCGCTGAGGGCGAGCCGGGCTGTGCGGCGTATTTAGCCAGGATGGTGGCTTGTTTTAGCTAAAAACCCAAATCTTGAAACACGGCGTTTACAGAAAGCACGGAGTTTTACGGAGAAAACCTGTCATGTTTTTCTCCGTGGCCCTCCGTGTTTTTGTTTCCTGCGTGGCCCAATACCTGGGTTTTGTTGCACAAAATCAGCTACACGCTTTTAGCGCCGTGGCAGGCCAAAGCGGTAGCCGATTGATAAATCAAGTACGGGGCTGTTTAGCTCGCCTTTGAATGATTTAACTACGCCAGCACCGGCTTTAAGCTGCCAGTTATTGCTGATGGGATAGCTGGCGTAGGCCATAGGCTGCATGATGGCGCCGCCATCTGAATCTACACCGCCACCACCGGCTGCGCCGGCCAGCATTTCTGCACTCAGGCGTAATTTGCCGATGATTTCCGGGCTTTCCCAGCCAGCGCCAATCAAGCCAACCGAGTAGCCACCTGCGCCGCCACCCAGGGCACTGTGCGCCTGGCCGCTGAGATAAAAGCCATCATCGATTTTGCGGTTTAATTTAAAGCCAATATTTTGCATGCTGCGCTTGCTGCCATCCCGGCGTGCGGCACTGGTGTAGTGTTGTGCGCTGGCATCCCATTCCCAGCCTTCAATCCGGTTCAGAATATCGCTGCTTGCATGGGGGTGATCCAGTGCCATACCGAGTTGCAGGCTGGCATAGCGGGCATAAAAGCTGCCGTCAAAGGCTTTGGACAGGCCGGTTTCTAATGTTAAATCCAGATCATGGCTGATTTGATAAGTACCAAACAGGCCGGCCTTGCCCAATGCGCCACCTCCTGTATCTACAGCGCCGCCGCCGCCCATACCCAGCGATGCGCGTGTGCCTGCCCGCAGGGCAGAGTTAAATGCATATTCCCAGCCGAAAGTGCCCAGTACTTCTGCATAGCCGTCAGATGATCCTTTCACTGCACCTGCGGCTTCCACGCCCCATAACCAGCCATGATTCAGCGATTGCGTCATTAAAAAGCCCGCATAAGAGGTGCTGTCTGGTGCTGCTGCGCCGGTGGTGGTTTTAACGCTGTTGCCCTGTGGCCTGGATTGCGCTGCAACAATGGCGATGCGATCAAAGCCCACGCCGCCCCGGCGGGTGGCCGTGAGGTATTGACCGATGCTGCTGGCATCGCTGTAGCTGAATGTATCGTCAACAGAAATCATTACTCCAAGCTGGCGGCTGCTGAAGTTACCGCTTGGAAAACGTACTTCTGATGCGGAAAGCCCCGCACGAATACCGCCAAAATCCCAGAGCAAATCGATATGCGGGCGCAGCATCAGCCCGCCGCCCACACCTGCCGCGCCGCCACCGCCACCGCCCAGGTAAAAGCCGGTATCCACGCTGATTTCTTTGCTCACAGGCAGGCGGTAAGTGATTTCACCACCGCCGGTAAAAAAGCCACCACGCTCGCCCGTGATTGCACCATAGGCCGCAGGGCCCAGATAGAGGCCGGGTAGGGTTTCGATTAAATAGCTGCCACCCACCATGCCCATCTTTTCATCATCTGGCAGGGTGATGGTTTCAAAACCCAGTTTAAATGCCGCAGGCTTTTGAATCAGTGTGTCGCCCTGCTCTGCATAAGCTTGGCTGGATAGTAAGAGGCTGATGGATAAGAGGCGTTTTAGCATAGGACTCTTTTAGTTGGGACCGGGTCAGGCAAAAAATACTCAGCATTTGCAGCCTGTTTCAGGCGCAGAAAGCTTGAGCACTAAAACTGAGTTTTTGCCAAAGGGATTGATCAGCAAAAAAAACCGCCACGAATGGCGGTTTAATTGCGCTTTACTTCACGCGCATGCCAGGCTTGGCGCCGGTGTCCGGGCTGAGGATGTATAAACCACCATCTCCTCCGGCAGCCAGTACCATGCCTTCTGATACGCCAAATTTCATTTTACGCGGGGCAAGATTCGCCACCATCACGGTCATGCGGCCTTGCAAGTCTTCCGGCTTGTACGCTGCCTTGATGCCTGCAAATACATGGCGGGTTTCACTGCCGATATCCAGCGTTAAAGACACCAGCTTATCTGCGCCTTCTACTGCTTTGGCTTCGGTAATCATGGCCACGCGCAGATCGATTTTCATAAAATCATCGATGCTGATGGTTTCTGCAATCGGTGGGATTTCATAATCCGGCTTGGCCACAGGTGCGGTGGCTTCCAGGTTTTGCTTGTTTTCTTCAACCATGGCGGCAATGTCTTTTGGATCGATGCGGGTCATTAAGTGCTGGTAAGTTTCGATGGTGTGATCGAGCAGCAAGACCTGGGCATCGCTCCAGGTAAACGGGGCCACATTCAGGAATTGTTCTACATCTGCCGCCAGCTTAGGCAGCACCGGCTTGAGGTAAATAGTCAGAATACGGAAAGCATTGATCAAAAAGCTGCAAACCACGTGCAGATGCAGGCTCTGCTCAGGGTCTTTGGCCATCGCCCAAGGTTTTACGCTATCGACGTACTGATTTACTTCATCGGTCAGCGTCATGATTTCGCGGATGGCCCGGCCATACTCACGCGCTTCATACAGCGCAGCCAGTTTTTCACCCGCGCCTTGTAACTGGCCTTGCAGCGCAACGATGCGATCCATCAGCGGGTAATCGCTGGCGGTGAAAATGCCATCGTGCAGGCGGCCTTCAAAACGTTTGCTGATAAAGCCCGCTGCACGGCTGGCGATATTGACGTATTTGCCGATCAGATCAGAATTAACCCGGGCGCTGAAGTCTTCCAGATTTAAATCCAGATCATCCACGCCGCTGCCTAATTTAGCCGCGAAATAATAACGCAGCCATTCCGGGTTCAGGTGTTTGAGGTAGGATTCGGCGGTAATAAATGTGCCGCGCGATTTGCTCATTTTTGCGCCGTCTACGGTTAAAAAGCCGTGGGCGTGGATGGCCGTTGGCGTGCGGTAGCCTGCGTATTCCAGCATCGCCGGCCAAAATAGCGCGTGGAAGTACAGAATATCTTTGCCAATAAAGTGATACAGCTCGGCATCAGAATCTTTATTCCAGTAGCTGTCAAAGTCCAGTCCCAGGCGATCACAGAGGTTTTTATGGCTGGCCATATAGCCAACCGGCGCATCCAGCCACACATAGAAATATTTGCCTGGCGCATCCGGAATCTCAAAACCAAAATAAGGCGCATCGCGGCTGATATCCCAGTCGGAAAGACCCGCTTCAAACCATTCCTGCATCTTATTGGAGGCTTCTTTTTGCAGCTTGCCGGGCGTGGTGGTCCATTGTTTCAGGAAATCTTCGCACTCGCCCAGCTTAAAGAAATAGTGTTCTGATTCGCGCAGCTCAGGTGTGGCACCTGAAACAGCCGAGTACGGATTTTTGAGTTCGGTGGGGCTGTAAGTTGCGCCACACACTTCACAATTATCGCCGTACTGATCTTTAGCCGCGCACTTCGGGCATTCGCCTTTTACGAAACGATCAGGCAAAAACATGTTTTTAACCGGATCGTAAAGCTGATTAATAGTGCGGCTGGCAATCTTGCCATCTTCTTTTAATTTGCCGTAAATACGGTAAGCCAGCTCGCGGTTTTCTGGCGAATTGGTCGAGTAAAAATTATCAAAATTGACATGAAAGCCAGCGAAATCACGGGTGTGTTCACCGTGTACGCGGGCAATCAGCGCTTCTGGCGTCAGGCCTTCTTTTTCAGCGCGCAGCATAATCGGCGTGCCGTGGGTGTCATCAGCACAGACGTAATGGCATTGGTTGCCTCGCTGCTTTTGAAAGCGCACCCAGATATCGGTTTGGATATATTCAACAAGGTGGCCAAGGTGAATCGCACCGTTGGCGTAGGGAAGGGCTGAGGTAACGAGAATCTTGCGCGGCATCGTGGCGAAAACCAAGGAATAAAGAGAATAGGGAATTATCCCCAATATTTCGCCCGACTGCGAGGTGAATACACAGATATTTGTGGCATTGCAGCGAAAAGCCTGTGTAAACACGCATAAATCACTTGGGTTTGCTGAAGTGAAAATATATATGCCCACGGCTTCGGGGTTTTATTACGGGGGGCGCAATGCTTTTGTCATGAGTTTTGGTCTTTATCTGGCAAGCCGCCCTGGTGCTCTCTATATTGATAAGTCATAAATTGTTGTGCTTCTCAGCTGGCTTTGCAGCATTCAGAGCGCCGCTAAGCCGACTTGGGCAGAAATGGCCGATTGTTTCCTGGGTTTCTCATATTGGGTGCAGTTTGTAAAACAAACATTCACAGAGTCCGCGAGTAATGAAGTCTTTTTTGCATCGGCTAAATAGGAATAAAACCACAATGCCAGGCCCTGTATTACTCGGGCTGGCCGGAATACTGATCAGCGCTATCTTTGCTTTTTTTTCCTATCGCCTGGATGCGGAGCGGGCAGAAGCTGCGTTTTTGCAAATGAGCGCCCGCTATGTTTCTGATGTACAAAATCACATGAACGCATTTGGTGAGAGTCTGCGGCGCGCAGGCGCATTTACCGGAAAAGGGGACGCACAGTCCGGGTTCTTATACGCTGTGCAGCTGTTAGATTTGCCCGCTACACAAGCAGGTGCTTTGTCTGTTGGCCTGCTCAGAGGGGTGGCTGACAAAGACCGGGCCAGTTATCAGGAAAAATGGGCAAATGAATTTGCAAGCATTCCCTTAAAAATGGCTGATATCTCCGGCACAAATACAGATGCGTATATTGTTGAAGCACTGGAGCCTGGACTTTTTAAAGAAGAAATTCGAGGCTATGACTTCTCTTTATATACAGATTTCGTTAATGATTTGCAATCATCCGCAGGAAAAGACCATGTGTTGTTAATTGTTTCAAAGCGCTTGTCAGAATTACACAGGGCTGATTTTTTAATTTTCTACCCATGGTATTTAACGGATAAAAACAGCAGCAAATTATTTGATAGAAATGGTTTTCTTCATGGGTATGTTTATATTCCGGTTAGTGTAAAAAAAATGATGGACAAGATTGATTGTGAATACGCGAATTTATTTAAATGTGAGTTAAGTATTTCAGAGAATAAAACTGCGCCTGTTAATTTATATCAGAGGGATCTGACATCTCCGGACTATGCCATTCCTTTATACCATCGCGAAGTGGTGTTTGCTTATGGTGGAAAACAGCTCACTTTAAAAATATCCAGTCAGCAGGCTTTTGATCAGTTATATCTGAGAAATGATTATGTGTGGATGATGGCTTTGGGTGTGCTGATGAGCTTGTTGTGCGCAACCGTTTATTATATGTTTTTAAATAAAAACATCGTTAATAAAAATAAGACTGATGAAGAAAATAAAAAGAAAGTTCAGGATAAAGAAATAGAGCTTATGTTGAATGCTATGCCCGGGGCTGCTTTTATTTTGGACAGGCATGGCCTGGTGCTCAGTATCAATCACTATGCACTTGCGCTTTTTAAGCAGGTGGCTGCGGATGTGTGTGGTCAGCCTGTGTTCAGGTTGTTTTTTGATTTTAATTACCATGATTTTGAATCCTGTCTTTTAAGTGCGGAAAAAAATCAATCGTCTGACGTAACAAATCCTGCACTTGTTCTGAAAGGGCTTGATCTGAATGGGCTTATTTTTACAGTTAAATTCAATGCTTTTTACGTTTGTAATCAACAGAAAATAATGTGTCTGCTCAATGACACCACTGTTTCAGAGGAAGGAAAATTAATCAAAGAGCAGTTAAGTCTGGCGATTGAATCTGCAAAATTAGCGACATGGGAATGGCATTTAGATAAAAATAAAATAAGCTGGGATGGTGCAATGTATGCACTGTATGGTTTGGACCCCATATCGTTTTATCTTGATTATGCCAGCTGGTCGGCCCGTATCAGCCGGGCAGATATCATTCTGTTTGATGGTGCAATGCATGCCATGCTGCATGGTGGTGAATCGCTTAGTGAAATATTGAAAATTATTTTGCCTGATGGGTCAATGCGTTATATCTCTACGCATGGAAAATTAATTCTGGATGATAAAGGCTTCCCGGAAAGGGTTATTGGTATTGATTTTGATATGAGCCGTGTGATTGAGGCTGAATATGCACTGCGTGAATCAGGCGAGCGTTTTTCTCTGGCCGCACAGGCCGCTAAAGAAGGCATTTGGGATTGGAATATGCAAACGGGCGAGGTGTGGTTTTCTCCCCAGTGGAAAGAAAATTTTGGTTATGCAGATGATGAATTAGAAAACAATTTTGCCACATGGGACAGGCTGATTGAACCGGAAGACCGAAAGCGGTTCTTGCACTTAACCCATGAATTTAATCATGGGGCAATGGATCGCTTTGAAGTGACACTCCGGTTTAAACATAAATCAGGGCATTGGGTCAGTGTGCGCAGCCGGGCTGTTCATTTGAAAAATGAATCAGGCGAAGTGGTCAGAATGGTGGGTTCGCACGAAGATATTACTGAAATTTTGAAACATGAAGCCGCCTTAAATGAAAGCAGAAAAAGAATGGATTTAACCATTCAATGTGCGGGCCTCGGAATATGGGATTGGAATATCAGCAATAATGAGGTTTTATTTGGCGGGCAATGGGCAGAAATACTGGGCTATGATCCGGAAAAAATGCCGGCCCACTTAGACAGCTGGTCTGAATTAACGCATCCGGATGATGTGCTTGCCGCCCGAAAATTATTGCAGGCGCACTTTAGTGGCGAGCTGGCTATTTGTGCCGCTGAATTCAGAGTGAAAAATAAGGAAGGAAACTGGCGCTGGATTTTAAGCGTGGGGCGGGTAAGTTCTTTTAGTCAGGACGGCAAGCCTTTGCGCATGCTTGGGGTGAATATTGATATTCATGAAAGGAAAATTAATGAGGCAGCCTTACAGGCCGCCATTCTGCTGGCAGAAGCGGCAAGCCGGGCTAAAAGCGATTTCTTGGCCAATATGAGCCATGAAATTCGCACTCCGCTTAATGCGGTACTGGGGTTTTCATCTTTAGTACTTGAAAGCGAGCTTAGCCCGCAGCAGCGGGATTTGGTAGATTCAATTCATACGGCAGGCCATTCTTTATTATCACTTTTGAATGATTTACTGGATTTTGCAAAAATAGAGGCGGGCAGGCTGGAGCTGGAATGTATTGAATTTAATTTGCGACATCTTATTGAAGAGCTGTTTATTTTTTCTGCACCCAGAGCGTATGAAAAAAAATTAGAAATTGCATGTCTTGTTTCCCCTGATGTGCCTGAGCATTTAATGGGTGATCCAGCCCGTTTACGTCAGGTGTTAGTTAATATAATGAGTAACGCCATTAAATTCACTGGGGAGGGAAATATTATTGCCCGTGTATTGTGCGGGGTGATTGATTCACAGCGCGTTATGATTCGGATTGAAATAAAAGATTCGGGGCTGGGTTTATCTGATCAGGTGAAGAATGAATTATTCAGCCCGTTTATCCAGGCAGATAATTCAACGACCCGCAAATTTGGCGGCACGGGCTTGGGCTTATCTATCTGTAAACGTCTGGTTGATGCAATGGAAGGACAAATTGGGGTAGAAAGCCAGCCCGGTGCAGGAGCTAATTTCTGGATTGAAGTGCCATTTACTATTGTGCCTGCAGAGCCTCCGGTGCCTGTGTATAGTCAGCGGCGTAAAGTGCTGGTATTTGAGCCTTTTCCTGTATACGCCGAATCTCTTGCGATCACTCTGGCAAGGCTTGGGCTGCATGCGCATTGTTATACTGATTCTGAAGAGGGCATGGCCGCCTTAAATCAGGACTGTACAGAATTTGCCTTTGTGATAATGGATGAGCGTTTTGAAGCTGTTGATTTAAGCCACCGTATTCATGATCATTTGCATGGCGCTGCCTTGCCAGTTATTCATTTAATTTTGAGCCGGACAGAAGAGATTCACCGCAAAGTTAATCCGCTGAATTTTTATTTAGCGAAGTTTACAGAGGAAAAACAGTTGCGGCATTGTATTGAAGAGGCTTTACAACACGGTGAAAGTGCACCGGATTGGGCAGACAGTTTATCGGCAGATGAAATAGAAAGACTGGATTTACATATTTTGGTGGCTGAAGATAATCTGATTAATCAGAAAGTGGCCATGATGATGTTGCAAAAGCTGGGTTGTAAAGTGGATGTCGCAAATAATGGATTAGAAGCGCTTAATCAGGTTCAGAAAGGCAATTACGATTTGGTTTTTATGGATTGCCAGATGCCGGAAATGGATGGCTATACCTCGGTTGCGCTGATTCGTGCTTTGGCGGGGCCGCAAAGCAAGGTGCCTGTCGTTGCTTTAACCGCTAATGCGTATAAAGCTGATGAAGATCGTTGTTATGAGGCGGGCATGGATGATTTTATTGCCAAGCCGATTAGTGCTGAGCAATTGATTCGTGTTTTATCGCGGTTTTTTTTCAATCAGTCACAGGGGCAGGCTGTAAATGCTCTGAATGGAGATCATATGACTTCGCCTGCGGGTAATGAAGAGCTGGATAAAGAAATGGCCAGTATTAACCATACCTTTGAAGATTTAAAAACCATGTTGGGTATGGATATGACGGATGAGCTGATTCAATTGTTTCTGCCTACACTGGATGAGTGTCTGGCCAATCTGGGCACGGTGATTGAGTCGGGCGACGGGGATGCAGTGGTGAGCTGTGCCCATAAATTGAAAGGTGCGGCCGCTCAGCTGGGGGCGCAGAATCTGGCCGATTTATGCAAAAAAGTAGAGCAGACCGGGCGTGAAAAAGCATTGGATAATGCATGGCCATATCATGCGAAGATTATGTCTTTAGGCAGTGCTGTCGGGCAGCGCTTACGTGAGCGCTGATCCGGTAAGTGGTATTTTCAGAATATGAATAACAAAAATAACAGGTACTGTCGTGATTTTGCCAAGCTCGGGTTTAATGATCCCATGGCTGCAATCCAAACTGGATGATGCAGCACGTATAACCGCTGGTGATTTGGGTGGAGAGGTCATGCCGGAAAGCCGTAAGGCTGCGGTGCTGATTCCTCTGGTACTGCATCCTGATGGCCCGACTGTTTTGTTTACTGAGCGCGCGGCTCATCTTTCTACCCATGCCGGGCAGGTTAGTTTTCCAGGCGGTGCGTATGAAACGCAGGATGCAGATTTAATCGCCACGGCTTTGCGTGAAACGCAGGAAGAAATTGGGCTTTCGCCGGATCGGGTGGCGGTGATGGGCAGCCTGGCTGAATATTTCACCATCAGCCGTTTCAGGGTGACGCCCGTGGTGGGGGTGTTGCAGCCGGGCTTTGATTTAATGCCTGATCCTGATGAAGTGGCGGATGTGTTTGAGCTGCCGCTCTCTGTTTTGCTGGATACGCGCCGTTTTGAGCGCCGGATGATAGAGCGCAACGGCCAGCGCGGCTTTACTAATTTTTTAGAACATGATGGCCGTGTGGTGTGGGGGGCAACAGCGGGAATGCTGCTGATGCTGGCCAAAAGCCTGGAATAAAGCGGCACCCGCGGCTGCGGGTGCCGCTTTATTCATCACAGCCTGCTGCGGCCACTCTGGATTTTGACCAGGGTGGCAACCAGCGTATCAATATCGCCGCAATGATTATAAAAAGCCAAAGATGGCCGCACGGTGGCTTCCAGCCCAAAACGCCGCAAAACAGGCTGTGCACAATGATGGCCAGAGCGCACTGCAATCCCTTCTTTATTCAGCAATGCACCTACTTCTGCCGTTTCAAAGCCTTCCAGCACAAAAGATAAAACACTGGCCTTGTCCTGGGCCGTACCGATTAAACGCAGGCCGGGTATGCCTTTGAGTAATCGGGTGGCATAGATCAGCAACTGGTGCTCGTAAGCGGCAATCCGGTCTATGCCAATATTGCTTACATATTGCAGCGCGGCCCCTAAGCCAACAGCATCCGCAATATTGCCGGTGCCGGCTTCAAAACGGGTGGGTGCGGCATGGTACTGGGTATGCTCGAAGGTGACATCTTTAATCATATTGCCGCCACCCTGCCAGGGCGGGGTGTCATTAAGGATTTCTTCTTTGCCGTAAACCACGCCGATGCCGGTTGGGCCAAAGACTTTATGCCCTGAAAACACAAACCAGTCGCAGTTGAGTGCCGCCACATCAGAGCGCATATGAGAAACGGATTGCGCCCCGTCCAGCAGTACTTTTGCACCCGCACTATGGGCCATTTCAATGATCTTTTTGGCCGGAGTCACGGTGCCCAGTGCATTGGATACCTGGGTAAACGACACCAGCCTGGTGCGGGAATTAAGCAGCTTTGCGTATTCTTCCAGCAAAACCTGCCCGTCATCATCCACAGGAATCACCCGCAATACTGCGCCTGTTTTAGCGGCAAGCTGCTGCCAGGGCACAATATTGGCGTGATGCTCCAAGTGGCTGACAATAATCTCATCCCCTTTGCCAATATGGGCTTCTCCCCAGGATTTTGCGATCAGGTTAATGCCTTCGGTGGTGCCGCGAACAAAGATAATTTCATTCACCGACCGTGCATTTAAAAAACCACGCACAATCTCACGCGCTCCTTCGTAGGCATCGGTTGCACGCGCTGCCAGCTCGTGCGCGGCCCGATGGATATTGGAGTTCTCGTGCGCGTAAAAGTGGCTGATTCTGTCGATCACTGCCTGCGGCTTTTGTGTGGTGGCAGCATTATCCAGCCAGATCAGCGGCTTGCCCTGTATCCGTTCCCGTAAAATCGGGAAATCCTGGCGGATTAAATGCACATCCAGCGCCGGGGCTGCGGTGGCGTCCGGACGGGCTTGCAAAGGATCAGCAAAACCACTGGGCACGGCATACTGCACCGGCCGGATGCCGGATGCCGAGGCGGGTATCTGGCTGGAGAAGCCCGTTTTCGGGGCCAGCAAGGCCCGCAGCTCATCCTCATTGGGCAGGCCAAAATCGGCCGGGTTGACCGCGTGGGCATTACCCAGTGGCGGGCTGTTGTGCTGCAAAGGATGTTGATCGTGGCTTGGCTGCTGCGGCGTTTGCTGCAAGCTTTGCGGAATTGCTGATTGTGGATGCAGTGCGGCCAGCGGTGCAGCAGCGCTGGCTTCGCCCTGTGGCCGTGCACCAAAGAGTGCATTGGCCTGCTGCGCGAGCCACGCCGTCAGCTCAGCAATCTCTGCCCCTTCTGCAAGCGGCTTATTTGTACTCATGGTATTTGCCTGTTTCTACATCTTCCAGTACCGCAATCGCATCATCGGTCAGCACGGCCAGCGAGCAATAGAGCGATACCAGATAGGATGCAATGGCCTTGTGGTTGACGCCCATAAAGCGTACCGCCAGCCCCGGCGTTTGCTGGCCTGGTAAATCGGGCTGATACAGGCCCACTACGCCCTGACGGCTTTCTCCGGTGCGGATCAGCAGAATTTTGGTTTTGCCATTTTCAACCGGCACTTTGTCCGATGGAAATAATGGAATGCCGCGCCATGTCAGAAATTGCGAACCAAACAGGGAAACAGTCGGCGGCGGCACACCACGGCGGGTGCATTCACGGCCAAAGGCAGCAATGGCCTGCGGGTGCAGCAGGAAAAAGCCCGGCTCTTTCCATACTTTGCTGATTAGCTCATCCAGATCATCCGGAGTAGGTGCGCCAGTGCGGGTTTTAATTCTTTGGCCAGGGGCAATGCTGTGGAGCAGGCCGTATTCTTTATTGTTGATCAGCTCGCTTTCCTGACGCTCTTTAATCGTTTCGATGGTCAGGCGCAATTGCTCGCTGATCTGGTTATAGGGTTTGCTGTAAAGATCAGAAACACGGGTATGCACATCCAGTACGGTATTGACTGCTGAAAGCAGATATTCACGCGGGTCTTCGATGTAATCCACAAAGGTGTTTGGCAGAGTGCGCTCGTCACGGGCCGAGCAGTCTACGGTTACATTGCCTGCGTCTTTTACCTTGTTAACGCGGTAAATGCCGGCCTCTACCGGCACCCATTGCAATAAATGCGTCAGCCAGCGCGGGGTAATGGTAGAGAGCTGGGGCACGGTACGGGTGGCAATGGCCAGTTGCCGCGCGGCGACATCGCCCAGGGCGGTTTGATGTTCAACAGTCATAATGTGCTCCTTCGAGCTTGGGTTGGGAAAACGGACGGATGAGAATGACCAGGTCTGACCTCATCTGAAGACCTGGCTTGTTAATGGCTTTGGTTATCTGCCTGGGAAATCCGGCTGCCAGGGGGGACGCTGTGCATCAGCCAGACATTGCCGCCAATCACGGATCCCCTGCCTATAGTGATGCGGCCCAGAATAGTGGCACCTGCATAAATCACCACATCGTCTTCAATAATGGGGTGGCGCTCCTTGCCCTTGATCAGTTGCCCCTCTTCATCCACCGGAAAACTTTTGGCCCCCAGTGTGACAGCCTGATAAATACGCACCCGCTGGCCAATAATGCTGGTTTCACCGATCACGACGCCGCTGCCATGATCAATAAAAAATTCCGGGCCAATTTGTGCGCCGGGATGAATATCAATACCTGTAGAGGCATAAGCCAGATTGGAAATAATCCGCGCTAAGAAGGGGGCGCCCAGTAAATACAGGCTATTGGCCAGGCGGTAGTTCAGTACGGCTCGAAAACCGGGGTAGCAAAGCAAAATCTCAGA
The DNA here is from genome assembly GCF_011601265.1 of Iodobacter violaceini. Lineage (GTDB taxonomy): Bacteria > Pseudomonadota > Gammaproteobacteria > Burkholderiales > Chitinibacteraceae > Iodobacter > Iodobacter violaceini. Next base: position 352,533 of record NZ_JAAOLX010000004.1, on the reverse strand, counting down.
GATGCTTCTGGCCGCCGGATCACCCTGCTGGGCGGCGTGTAAATCGGCTACCAGAACGGCGCGGATATCAGGCAGCTGGCGGGCAAACCGGCGGGCGATTTCACGGGCGGCATGCTTGTGATCGGAGGTGTCGCCGGGGCTGGCATTAAACAGCAGGCCGCGCCGGACCTGTTCAAACAGCTGTGTCAGCGTGGCGTGCAAAGTGATGCCAACAAAGTAATCGATACTTTCTTCGGATAAATCCGGTCTGCCGTAATGCGTGGGGAACAGAACAGCCGCCAAGCCTTCCATAATCTGCCCCATCACTTCTCCGGAGGGCAGCTCCCGTACCTCTCCATGAAAGCGTATTTTTTGTGCGTGTTCGCGTGATTGGCGTAAGCCTCGAACCACGTCTTCCAAGCGCCAGGGCAGGGGCGATGGATCGGCATGCGGCGAATTATCTGCTAAAAAATCGTGTATTTCGTCAGAAACGATCAAATGTTTATTCATTTTTATTACTTTTTACTGACAAATTAAGAAGGCTGACCCCAAAAATAATACACAACAAAATTGATATAAAAATCGATTTTTTAGAACTTTTTAATCATTTGCATATGCATTTTATGACTTTGGTATTGTTTTCTCATAAAAAATAAGAATATTGACAAGGTCGTTTTTTGTCGAAAATTAAAGCTTTATGGATAATTCTTTTTGGTGCTTAAATTATTTGTTTAATAAAAACAATTGCTTGTATTGTTGTTGTATGTTTTTTCTAAAGGGGGGGGCTTGTTTTGAATGAATGAGCCCGCTTGCCTGCGCGCCGTGAAGCTGAAGAGGGCAGCAGATTGCATTGAGTTAAAAAAATGTTGCGGATAAGAGACTGGCTGGCTGGTGTAATGGGGTGCAGACAGGGCGAGCATTAGATTTCAAGTAGATTATTTTTGTTAATTAAAAACTTAAAGTTAATTTATTGTAAGCATATTGCAGGGTTTTTTATGAGGCAAAATGCCAGCCATATTGGGCGGTGTTTTTCAGCAGCAGAGGCGGGTGTCTGAGCGTTATAAAAAGGCCCGTGTATGCTTTGGTAATATTTGTGTTGCTTTATTGCTGTGATTGTTATCATTTTATTTTTCATGTATTGACATGACAATGACATAAGGTTGATGATCTGTGGCAGAAAGTGATTGATTCTTAATGGTTAATTGCTTTCAAAACGAAACGTGCGCAATAAGCAACCAGTAAAAAATGGAGATAACGATGACAAAGCAAGCTCGCATGGCTTTTGCACTTTTAATGGGCTTAGGCCTGACTCAAGTTGTAAATGCAGTTACGGTGAATCAGACTTACATCAATAAAACTGGCTCTGAAATAAGTCAGGAAAAAGGCCGCTATGCACGGCCAACCATTTATACCGACCAACGTGCTTGTGGCGAACCCAGCCCGAATGCGATGGCCTGTGGTCCTTCTATTATCAGCGTGGGCACACAATTCCTGCAGACTCAGGAAAGCCAGCACGGCAATTACGCAGCCAAAATGGTATTGGCCCATGAGTGGGGTCATTCCATTCAGTTTGCTAATAATATTCGCTTGCAAGCGCCTTATATGGAGTTGCAAGCGGATTGCAATGGCGGATCATTTATTCGCTATGCCGTGAATAAGCTGGGCTATCAGTCTTTCCTGGAAGCCGCTGTAAGCAGTGCCCGGGCGGCAGCGGATTACAGCACGCATGGCACGCCAGCCCAGCGCGATGCGTTTACACGCTGGGGCTATGCTCAGGGTGATTTGCTGAAGTGTTTTAATAATTTGCCAAAATAATTAATTAAAATAATCTCTCTGATATCTGATGCCAGGTATCAGAGAGAATGGAGTGAGGCAAAATATGAAAAAACCAATTCTGTTGCTTATGCTGGCATTAGCCGGTGGCGTAATGCTCTCTTTCTGGCAATCACCTGCTGCTGTTTTATCCAGTCTGCTTGCGTCCGTGAAATCACCGGCAAAGCCTGATCACGCTGAAACAATTTCTTCTGCTGCTTTACAGGTGAAAGATAAAAACATCAGCCAGTCTGCCATGCTGCAAGCTTCCCCTTTTGCTAAAAACAAAAGTATTGATTTAAGCAGCGACGAGGTAAAAACCGACCCGCATCTGAATACCGCCATAAATACACCGGATAAAGAAGTAATCAGCCCGGAAGAAGCTGCCCGCCGCAAAAAGATGGAAGCTTTGGGCTATATGGTGCCCGCTGATTATTTAACGAAAGATTTGCAAAGCTTAAAAAAGCTGGCGAAATCAGGGGATGCTTATGCCATGGTGCATCTGGGTGAGAAGTATTATTTTGAATTAAATAAAAACCCGGAAAACCCTGATTATGATCCGCAAACTGACTATGCCAATCAGGCTAAATCCACCTTTAAAGATGCATTAGTGGCGGGGAATATCCGCTCTGCGGGGATTATTGCCGAGCTTTATCTGCAAGAAAATAATCTGGTGGATGCCTATGCATGGCATTTGATTTCGGATCGCCTGGGTGACAGTATCAGCGCAGATTGGTTTCGCAGCACAAAGGTATATACAGAAGCCAGTGATCAGCTAAAGCAGGCGGCTAAAGCTAAATTACCGGTTCTGATTGCAGAATTAGACGGCCGCAGCAAAGCAGCAAACCGCACGCCGATATTTAAGTCTTAATGTGAGGGCCGGAGTACCCCGGGGTTTTAGTGGCAGTATTTCCGGGGCTTGCCTCAAGCTGATTAATTTAAGTGAAATCCTTTAAGCAGGCCGGGCTGGCTGCAGATGTTTGCTTTTTCTCGCCATTATTATCTGGGATAGAGTTTTAGAAAAGGGTCGGTTTTTAGCCGGATCTCCGGATTATTTATATTTTTTGTGGTAATCATAATTGCAGGCGTTTCCAGCAGGGCGGGGGTTTGTTTGTTTTTCAGTAATTCAAACAGGGTGCGCATGGCTTTTTGCCCCATTAAAAAAGGGTCTTGAATGACTGCACCATTCAGACTGCCGTCTTTTATTGCTTCATTGATTTTGTGATTAAAATCAAAGCCATAATGGTGTGTTTTTCCTGCAAGGTTTTTGGCTTTAAGCGCACGTACTGTACCCTCTGTGCTTGATTCATTGGGGGTGAAAATAAGATCAATATCCGGGATCCGGCTCAGAAGAGCATTTGCAGTGGATTCGGCAGCCTGCATTGAAATGCCGGCGTATTGCGTATCAATTACCTCTGCATTGGGCAGCAGTTTATGGATACTGTCTAAAAATCCTGTTTCCCGCTCTGTGGTAGAGCCATGCTGAGCTGAATACCGAAGCAGTAATATTTTTTTTGTCTGCGGAAAATCTTTAGCGGCCTGTGCGGCAGCCAGAGCGCCTGCTTCTTTATTATTTGTGCCTACATAGGGCAGGGTGTTTTGTCCTGTTAATGGGGAATCCACAATAACAACTTTAATGCCCTTATTGATGGCTTCCCGAATTGGCTTATCGAGTTGTGCCGTAGAATTGGGCGCTAAAATAATTCCTGAGTATTTTTGCTGAATATAAAAATCAATAATACGGGCTTGGGCATCAACACCATCTTCCTGGCTGGGACCCCGCCAGACCATTTCAATATGCAAATTTCTTGCCGTGTCTTCAGCGCCACGCGCCATTTCTTTCCAGAAAATCTGTGTCGCCCCCTTGGGGATAAAAACGGCCTTAAGCGGGGCTGCTGTTGCAGCGGCAGCTAATAAATAAGCTGCACACAATAGAAGACGCATTAATTGCATTTCGCACTCCACGTGCATGTTGTTACTAATTGCAATATAGCTAATTAAATGGCTGCGATGCAGCCTGCAGTCTGACGGTTTGTACAGGCTGCAGCGTTCTTGATTTCACCATGTAAATTCAGGTTTAAATTAAAAAGGCCACCCTTGCGGATGGCCTTTGCTTCAGGCTTTAAAAAGCAGCTTATTCGTAATCAGACATCGGCAGGCAAGCGCAGAACAGGTTGCGATCGCCGTACACGTTGTCAGCACGGCCAACGGGTGGCCAGTATTTATTACGTTTGATGCTCTCCAGCGGGAATGCTGCAGTAGCGCGGCTATAGCCGTGTTCCCACGTTTCTGCCGTTAATACTTCTACCGTGTGCGGTGCGTTCACCAGCGGGTTATCCGCCAGAGTCCATTCACCGCTTACGACGCGATCAATCTCGCTGCGGATTGCAATCATGGCGTCGATAAAGCGATCAAGTTCTGCTTTTGATTCGCTTTCGGTAGGCTCCACCATCAGTGTGCCAGGCACCGGGAAGCTCATGGTTGGCGCGTGGAAGCCGTAATCCATCAGGCGTTTGGCTACATCTTCATTGCTGATGCCGCTGGCGTCTTTCAGTGGGCGCAGGTCCAGAATACATTCGTGCGCAACCAGACCATCGTGACCGCTGTAAAGCACAGGGTAGAAAGGCGCCAGGCGTTTGGCGATGTAGTTGGCGTTAAGAATCGCCACTTCCGTTGCGCTTTTCAGTCCTTCCGCGCCCATCATAGCGATATACATCCATGAGATAGGCAAGATCGCTGCCGAGCCATAAGGCGCTGCGCTGACCGCGCCAATACCCTGCTCGCCACGCACATAGCCGCTGCTTTCTTGATTAGGCAAAAACGGTACTAAGTGTGCCGCTACTGCCACCGGGCCAACACCCGGGCCGCCGCCGCCGTGAGGAATGCAGAATGTTTTGTGCAGGTTTAAGTGGCTGACATCGCCGCCAAACTGGCCGGGTGCGCACAGGCCCACCATGGCATTCATATTTGCGCCGTCGATATATACCTGGCCGCCGTGGCCGTGCACGATTTCGCAGACTTCCTTAACCGATTCTTCAAACACGCCGTGCGTGCTTGGGTAGGTAATCATAATCGCAGCAATATTGGCGCTGTGCTTATCGGCCTTGGCGCGTAAATCGGCCAGATCGATATTACCGGCTTCGTCGCATGCCACTACCACCACGGTGAGGCCTGCCATTTGCGCAGAGGCGGGGTTGGTGCCGTGTGCGGATGCCGGGATCAGCACGATATTGCGGGCGGCATCGTTACGCGAAGCGTGGTAAGCCTTGATAATCAAGAGGCCCGCGTATTCACCCTGGCTGCCTGCATTAGGCTGCAAGCTGACACCCGCATAACCCGTTGCCGCGCAAAGCATGGCTTCGAGCTGGGCGATCATTTCGCGATAGCCTGCTGTTTGTGCATTTGGCGCAAACGGGTGGACATTGGCAAATTCCGGCCAGGTGACCGGCATCATTTCGCTGGCAGCGTTGAGCTTCATGGTGCATGAGCCAAGCGGAATCATGGTGCGATCCAGCGCCAGGTCTTTATCTGCCAGGCTGCGCAGGTAACGCATCATCTCTGTTTCGGAGTGATAGCGATTAAAGGTTGGGTGAGTCAGGAAATCTGTCTGGCGCAGCAGCTCGCCCGGCAATGCGCCAGCGATTTCTGCATCGATGGCGTCTACCGCTGGCAATGTTTTGCCCGCTGCAAAGATATTCCATAACACCGCAATATCTTCGCGGGTGCTGGTTTCATCCAGAGAAACGCCAAGCGTTGTGGCATCGATATGGCGTAAGTTAATGCCCTGGGCATGGGCAAGAGTATGAATGGCCGAAGCGTCTTTTACTGCAATGGTGAGGGTATCAAACCAGTTTTCGTTCAGGACTTTAACATCAAGCTGCTTCAGGCCTGCAGCCAGAATGCTGGTCAAACGGTGCACGCGATGCGCGATGCGTTTTAAGCCGGCAGGGCCGTGGTAAACGGCGTACATGCTGGCCATCACAGCGAGTAATACCTGTGCGGTACAGATATTGGAAGTCGCTTTTTCGCGGCGGATATGCTGCTCGCGGGTTTGCAGGGCCAGGCGGTAAGCGCTCTTGCCTTGCGCGTCTACAGTAATGCCGACCAAACGGCCTGGCATCGAGCGTTTGAATTCATCTCGTGTGGCTAAGTAACCAGCGTGCGGGCCACCAAAGCCAAGCGGCACACCAAAGCGCTGGCTATTACCCACCACTACATCAGCGCCCCAAGTGCCCGGTGCTTCTAATAAAGTAAGCGCCAGCAAATCAGCGGCGACCACCACTAAAGTGCCTTTGGCGTGTAAATCAGCCACCAGTGCGCGGTAATCCGGCACATCGCCGTTCACGCCTGGGTATTGCAGCAGCACACCAAAACCATCGCCTGCCTCGCCAAGGCCGGTGCGTACTTCAACGCCCAGCGGTGCAGCGCGGGTAGCGATCACTTCGCGAGTTTGTGGCAGCACATCGGCGGCCACATAGAAAATAGTCGATTTGCTTTTGCTCATACGCAGCAAGAGTGTCATCGCTTCGGCAGCGGCGGTTCCTTCATCCAGCATGGAAGCATTGGCAATCGCCATGCCGGTCATATCGGTAATCATTTGCTGGAAGTTAATAATCGCTTCCAGACGGCCCTGGCTGATTTCTGGCTGGTATGGCGTGTAAGCTGTGTACCAGGCCGGATTTTCCAGGATGTTGCGCAGAATCACGCTGGGGGTATGGGTGCCGTAATAGCCCTGACCAATCATGCTCTTTTTGAGCACATTCTTGCCTGCAATGGCTTTCAGCGTAGCTAAAGCCCCGGCTTCGCTTTTGGCCTGAGTGAATTCACCCAGTGGCAAAGCATCCTGACGGGCAATCGCCGCAGGAACGATATTTTTAATCAAATCAGCGCGGGTTGTGTAGCCAAGCGTGGCCAGCATGGCGGCTTCTTCCGCAGCATTTGGGCCGATATGGCGGGCCACAAAAGCGGCGTGATCTTCAAGATGGCTAAGAGATGCAGTGGTCATGGCGGCAACCGTAAGAGTACGTAGGCAGATATATAGGTTGGGCTAATGTCTTATCAGCCCAACACGGGATGGAGCAAATATTGGGCCGGTTAAATGAACAGCCCAAGCTGCAAATTGATCAGCCGATGGCTTTTTCGTAATCGTCGCTGCTTAACAGGCCATCGAGATCAGCCACATTGTCCGGGGTGATTTTGAATAGCCATGCGCCGTAAGCATCGGTGTTGACTTGCTCTGGCGCGTTGGTTAAGTCGTCATTGCTTTCCAGAATCACACCCGCCAGTGGCGAGTAGATATCGCTGGCGGCTTTAACTGATTCAACCACACCACAAGCGTCGTTTTTAGCGTAACGAGTGCCGGCTGCTGGCAATTCCAAAAATACGATATCGCCCAGTGCTTCTTGTGCGTGGTTGGTAATACCGATGGTGATGCTGCCATCTGCTTCAAGACGAAGCCATTCGTGTGTGTCAGTGAATTTCAAATTTGCTGGGATAGACATAAAAGTGCTCCGGTATGGGGTGTGTTGTTGTGTGTTATTTAAGGTCAAAATGTTTTGCAGACACGAAGAACACAAAGAAAATAAAGCGGGGTCACTGAGAAAATCAATTCAGTTTTTTTACTTCAAAGGTTTTCTCAGTGCGCTCTGTGTCTGCAGATCTTAGATTTTTTTATGAAAGCTGTGATTTACCGTTGCGTACAAAAGGCATTTTCACCACGCGGGCGGCGAGTTTTTTGTCGCGGATAGCTACATGTACGGTGTCGCCAATGGCCACGCCCAGTGGTAAACGCGCCATAGCGATGGATTGTTGCAGGCTTGGCGAGAACGTACCGCTGGTGATTTCTCCGTCACCGTGTTCGGTATGCACCACCTGATGGCCGCGCAGTACGCCGCCTTTATCCAGCAGCAATAAACCCAGGAATTGTTGAGTCTGGCCTTGGGCGACGAGGGCTTCTTTACCTACGAAATCGCGCTCGGAAACCAAATCAATCGTCCAGGCTAAACCTGCGTTCAGCGGATTGATGGTTTCGTCCATATCCTGGCCGTATAGATTCATCCCGGCTTCCAGGCGCAGTGTGTCGCGTGCGCCAAGGCCACATGGGCGAACGCCTGCGGCGATCAGCTGGTTCCAGAAGTTTTCAATTTGCGTTGCAGGCAATACCACTTCAAAGCCATCTTCACCGGTGTAGCCGGTGCGGGCGATCATCACTTCGCCAATTTGTGCGGCGTTGAAGGGTTTTAGTTCTTCGCTGGCGGCCTGGGTTTCTGGCAACACTTCCCAGACTTTTGCGCGCGCATTAGGGCCTTGAACGGCCAGAATGGCTAAATCATTGCGGGAAGTAATGGTAAGGCCGGTATTCCAATCGCTATTGAGCTGCTGCAGCCATGCGATGTCTTTATCTGCGGTGCCTGCGTTGACGACTAAGCGGAAGTAGTCTTCGGTGAAGTAATAAACGATTAAATCGTCGATGACAGTCGCTTGTGGGTTAAGCAGGCAGGAGTAGAGCGCCTTGCCGGAAACTTTAAGCTTGGCCACATTATTGGCAATGGCGCGGGTCAGAAAGGCGCGAACTTGTTCACCTTTGAGATCCACTACGCGCATATGGCTTACATCAAACATGCCTGCATCGGTACGAACGGCGTGGTGTTCTTCGATTTGTGAGCCGTAGTTGACCGGCATGTCCCAGCCGCCAAAATCAACCATACGGGCGTTGGCAACACGGTGGGCAGCATTGAGTGGGGTAGTGTGGAGTTGGGCGGACATGGCGCTCTCGGGCATAGCGCTGCGAGCCAAGTTTGGCTGGTTTGTGCAGCGGCCCCTCTGTCCTTGGTACCTGAGAGATTCCAAAACGGCTCATGACGATCCGTTTTGTTAGCCCCTTCGGTGGGCGTTTCACGCCGCTCTCCAGAGTGTTGATGCCAAAGAGTCCTTTTGCCTGAGCGTTCGCGGGCGTTGCGCCTTCGGCGGTAATCAGGGTTTTCCCTGGCTACTCTCTCCTCTTTAGTGGTCGGAATTTAACCACTTAGACGGTGCTTGTCAATTTTTACATGTACAAGTCAGCGGGCATTTTGCACATGGTTTTTGGGTATTCAAATGGCATAACACCCCGCTTGTATGTAAGCGGGGTGTTATAGCCGGCAAGCTGAGTCTAAGTATGGCCGGGGGCGCTGTTGAGCAGATGCGTATCCTGATTTTGTACCAGGCTTAAATAACGCTCGTATTGCTTGAGCACATCGGCAATCAGCTCCTGCTGAATCATATATTGCACATCGTAGCCCTGGCGGCCGTCTTCAAAGAAGGTGATGGGCACATAGTGATGCGGCCTGCTCGACATGGGCAGCGATGCATCGCGCAGCGCAAAAGTAGCCACCGGCTGCTTTAAAGGCCGCACGCCATAAACAAAGTCACGCAGATTAGCTTGTGGCACCACCAAAGAAACCGCGCCATTTTCGCCAAGCAATACAGAAGCACTCAGGCCTTGTTTTTGCAGCTCGGCGGCCACTTCATTGAGCGCTGGCTGAACACTTTTAGTGATGAATTTTTCAACATCACTTAAACGCGGCTCGTGCAAAATTTGTGCAAGGCGGGTCCGCCAGTGCTGGCCTGTCCAGAAGGTAGTGCTGGGGGAAAACTTCTGTGAGAAGTGCTGTCTGTCTGCCGCCAGGCCTTTGCACAGGCTGAAACAGAGCAGCAGCATAATCACCGTGAAGGGCAGGGCAGCGATTAAGGTGACGGCCTGCAGCGCTTTTAAACCACCGGCAGTCAGCAAAATAGCAGCCGTAGCGCCAAGTAAGCCCGCCCAGAACAGGCTCTGCCAGGCGGGCGATTTTTCTGCACCACGGGTGGCAATGGTGTTGAGCACAAAAGCACCTGAATCCGCCGAGGTGACAAAAAACACGGCAATCAGCAGGATGGTGATCGATGACGTGACTTTAACCAGCGGCAGGTATTCAAAGAATTTGAACAGCAGTGCATCCACATTGGCAGCGGTTTGCGAGAGCGCACCGGCAGCCGTATGCATATCCAGCCAGATAGCGGTATTGCCAAATATCGTCATCCATACCAGGTTAAACAGGGCAGGAATCAGCATCACACCGATGATAAATTCACGTAAGGTGCGGCCACGGGAGATACGCGCAATAAACATCCCAACGAATGGCGACCATGAAATCCACCAAGCCCAATACAGCAGCGTCCAGCCACTGAACCAGCCTTCTTTTTGCGTAGGTTCATAGGTGTAAGAGCGGAAAGTCAGCTCGACCAGGCTGGAAAAATAATGGCCGATATTGTCGCCAAATGCGCCAAGCAAAAACAGCGTTGGTCCTGCGAATAAAACAAACAGCATCAGCGTAATAGCGAGCCCTAAATTTAGCTCGCTCAGGCGGCGTACGCCTTTATCCAGGCCCGATGCGGCAGACCAGCCCGCAAGACCGATCACCACGGCAATCAGGCCGTACTGAAAGTGCAGATTTGAGGTTTCCCAGCCAGTGAGTGAATGTAAGCCTGCGCTGATTTGCAAAATGCCATAGCCCAGCGTAGTGGCAATCCCAAAAATAGTGCCACAGAGGGCAAATACATCGACTGCGTGGCCGATTGGGCCATTGATTTTGTCGCGCAAAATCGGATACAAGCCGGAGCGGATAGTCAGCGGCAGATTGTAGCGAAAGCCAAAATAAGCCAGCACAAGGCCAACCAGGCAGTAAATCGCCCATGCATGAAAACCCCAGTGGAAAAAGGTCATGGTCATGGCTTCACGGGCTGCCGCCATGGTGCTGCCCTGGGCAAGTGGCGGTGAGAGATAATGTTGCATCGGCTCGCCCACGCCGAAATACATCAGACCAATACCCATGCCCGCGGCAAACAGCATGGCCACCCAGGAGGTAAAGTTGTATTCGGGTTTGGCGTCGTCCGGGCCAAGGCGGATATTGCCGTAAGGGCTGCAGGCAATGGCGACTAAGGTGATAACAAAAATAGCCACAGAAAGAATATAAAACCAGCTGAATTTCTGTGTAACCCAGGCTTGGCCTTGCGAGAAGATTTGCTCTGCAGCCTGAGGATTAAGCGTGCAAATGGCGAGCAATATGCCAATTAAAATCATGCTGGGTAAAAACACCGGCATGCTTAAGGTGTGATGAAGGCGAAGTCGTGTACTTGTATTCATGCATCTCCTTGTAGTGGCCAAAAAAACGGGGCCGTTTGGGGATAAAAAGCGGATTTCAATGCTATGCCCATGTATTTATAAGACTATTGGCATAGAAAAGCGACAGTCACTCTAACAATGATTGCTGGGTTTGTAATGATAAATAGTACAAATTAGTGACTAAATCACACATTGTGATGATGCGTTTTTTCGCAGTTTTCCTGATGATCTGCGTGCTTTTTTTGGGATAAATGATCTGCCAGCTGCCATGCGCTTTGCAGGTCAGGTAATAAAAATTCTGCCCCTAAGTGCTGATAAAACCCGGATCTGTGGATCAGTGAATGAGGCTGAATGCCCGCGCCGCAAATAATCAGGCAAGCGCCCTGGTGGTGTAATTGCTGCTGCAGTGTTTCTAAGGCCTCCAGCCCTGTGGTATCCATATTTAAGAGAGATGACAAATCTAAAATCAGCAGATCGGGCTGGATTTTATGCGGGTCGAGTAAGCTTTCTATTTTGGCAATCGATCCAAAAAATAAGGAGCCATGAATACTCCATGCTTCGATTGGATCTGCTTTTAAGTGTTCAGGGAGCTTCACTTTCTTTAAGTGAGTCAGGCTGGATACCCGGGTAATAAAGAAAACACAGGCAAGCAGCAGACCAACTTCCATCGCCACAGTTAAATCCACGACCACAGTCAGGATAAAAGTAGAAAGTAAAATGGTGCGGTAATTGCCTGTGAAATGTTGCAAGCGCCGGAACTCGGCCCATTCCCCCATATTCCAGGCCACATAAAGTAAAACGGCGGCGAGCGTAGAAAGGGGAATCAGTTTGGCAAATGGCGCAGCAATGGCCATGATCAGCAAAATAGATAAGGCGTGCACCATGCCCGAAACAGGGCTGCTGGCCCCGCTATTAATATTGGTAACGGTGCGGGCGATGGTGCCGGTGGCGCAAAACCCGCCAAATAAGGGCGAAACAAAGTTGGCAATGCCCTGAGCCATCAGCTCCTGATTGGGGTCATGGCGGTCATTGATCAGGCCATCAGCAATGCGCGCGCAAAGTAAGGATTCAATGGCGCCAAGTACGGCAATTGTCAGGGCGGGCTGAATAATAGCTGCCAGAGAGTGCCAGGTGAACTGAGGAAAGGCAGGCGTGGGTAGCTGCGACGGAATATCGCCAAAGCGGCTGCCTATGGTGGCCACATTCAGCTCCGGCCATTGAGAAAGTAAAGTGCCTGCTAAAAGAGCAATCATACTGCCGGGGATTTGTTTTAAACCTGCGGGCAAATGCCTGGCTATTTTGGGCCAGATAATCAGAATGGCCAGCGAAAATACGCCAATACTCAGTGTGGCCAAATGAATATGAGGCAGGGCCAATCCAATTGCCTTAGTTTTTGAAAAGAATTCAGCAGGAAGATGATCAATATTTAAACCAAAAAAATCATTAAGCTGAGATAAGGCAATTAAGGCAGCAATCCCATTGGTAAAGCCAATCACAATTGAAACGGGAATATGGCGTACTAATGCCCCAAGGCCAAGCAGGCCAAGTAAAAACATAAATACACCAGCCAACATGGTCGCTAAAAGCAAATTGCCTAAACCATATTGCTGAACAATAGCGTAAACCACCACAATAAATGCCCCGGCGGGCCCGCCTATTTGAACTTTTGATCCGCCCAGAAGCGAAATCAGAAAGCCCGCAATAATGGCTGTGGTCAGCCCGGCTGCGGGTGTCAGCCCACTGGCGATTGCAAAGGCCATAGCAAGAGGAAGCGCTACAATACCCACGCTCATACCGGCGGTGATATCGGCCATCAGCTGGCTTTTGCTGTAATTGTGGAGGATATCAAGGGAGCGGGGGCGAAAACGGGTAAGCATGATTGAGCCAGGTAAAAGGCAGGGTTTAATTATGGCGCACTCTTTTGAATATGTATAAGTCTCAAGTAAGTTGTTGCTGTTTTGGCCTCAGGGTACTGATTTCAGCTGCTGGCAAAATATGCACTGCTTAATGCGCATTGCACCTGATTTCTGCCTGCTGCTTTTGCTGCGTACATGGCTTGATCGGCACGGTTCAGCAGGCAATCCAGGCTGGGATCGCTGTCTTCCAGCATGGCCACGCCAATGCTGATGGTGATACGGATATCTTTGTTTTCAAATTCAATTTGCGCTTGCTCTTCTACGGCCAGCCTTAATTTATTGCCTGCGAGCATGGCTTCTGCCTGTGTGGTACCAGGCAGAAGCAGGACAAATTCTTCGCCTCCCCAGCGGGCAAAGCTGTCTGTGGCGCGTAATTCTGTGGTGCATATCCGGCATAATTCTTTCAGGGTTAAATCCCCGGCTAAATGGCCGTGTTGGTCATTTACATTTTTAAAGTGATCAATATCAATTAATAAAATAGACAGGGGCTGCTGGTAGCGGCGGGCATAGGTTATGGCTTCATCGCAGCGGCGCTGCCATTCTCTCCGGTTGGCTACACCCGTCAGCTCGTCCGTGGTGACTAATTCTTCGAGGCGTAAATTGGCTGCGGCTAAGGCTTCCGTTCTGCTGGCCACTTCAGATTCAAGTTGCATCTGGCTTTGGCTGAGCAGTTCTTGTAAAAGAGCCAGATAGTGCAGTGTCAGCCCGAGGGGAAAAAGAAAAAGCTGTAAATTAATGAAAGTAATCATTAAGTTGGCATTGAGAAACGGCCCCGTCTGATAGACCGTTCCAATTGCCGACAGGGTAAATACAATAAATAAAGCGATCGATGTACCCGCCAGTTTGAAATGAATGGCAATTAATAATAAAACCGGCAAAACCAGCATCATTAAATAACTGTGTACTATAAATCCAAGCCCAACAATCAGTAAAATGGTGGCAAAGTAAGGTGATGCAGGACTGATTGTTTTTCTTAAAGCGCCTGATTTCCATGAGGCATATATAGGGGCAATAACAAAAATGCCCGCAGTATCGCCAAGGATCAGTAATAACATTTGTTGAAGATTAGAAAATAAGCCGTTGTAAGGTATTGTATTGCTGCAGCTCAGCAGTAAATGCCAAAGTGTCATGCTGATCAGTGCAGGCATAAAACAGATTTTTTGCCAGAAATAAGGCAGATCTCCGGGGGTTTGTAATGGCGGGTGATGATACTTTTCAATAAAAGTTTTCCATGCATTGGCGGCCATCACGGCTTGCCAGGTATCAATGGCAGCGGGTATAAGACCTAAAATAACAGACAGGGGCAGTGCATGATTCATGCCCGCATGGCTCAAAAAAGCATAATAGGTGGGGGTATTCAGGATGGCGCTGCCGGCTAAAACAAAAGGAATCCCCGTTTTTCCAAGCTCCAGCATAAGAACCAGCCCGCAGCCCGCAGCAAACCAAATAACGGCAAAGTTTTCTGAGGGCAGCATAGCAAATTGAATGCTCAGAAAACCAATGCCCAGATAAATGATCAGCAGCAAGAAAGCCTTGGTGGCTTTAGGGGATGTCAGAAATGTAAGTGCCTGCTTCATTACATTTTTTTGAGAATTCGATCATTAAGCTTATCTTATTATTTTGATAATTGTTGAGTATTTGATTACGAAAGTACAATTTTCTGACGGGCTATTGGTATATAAAGCCCGCTTTTTTTGAAAGGAAGATGCTTACTTATGGTTTTGCACGGGAATAAAATAACGGCATTCCGAAGAATGCCGTTAAGTGCTGCAGAATTAATGAGATTGCTTAAAGCAAAGCGTTTCATTGTCGGCATCAATCGTGAGCAGATGGCCCGCACTCACCTTGCCTTCCAATATGGCTTTGGATAAAGGATTTTCAATTTCGGTTTGAATAGCCCGTTTTAAAGGCCTTGCACCATAAACCGGGTCAAACCCAGCTGCTGCCACAATATCCAGTGCCGCGTCTGTTACGCTCAATTCTATTTCCATATGGGCTAAGCGGCTTTGTAAACGGTTAAGCTGAATGCGCGCAATATTCCTGATGGCGGCCTGATCCAGAGAATGGAAAACCACCATTTCGTCAATCCGGTTTACAAATTCGGGGCGGAAATGGCCTTGCACCTCAGCCAGGACTGCCATTTTGATGAGTGGATAATCCATACCCGCCATCGCCTGAATCTGCTGACTGCCCAGATTGCTGGTCATGACCACCACGGTATTTCTAAAGTCCACCGTGCGCCCCTGTCCATCGGTCAGGCGACCGTCATCCAGTACTTGCAGCAGGATATTAAACACATCCGGATGCGCTTTCTCGACTTCATCCAGCAAAATCACGCTATAGGGTTTGCGGCGCACGGCCTCGGTTAAGTAGCCGCCTTCTTCATAACCCACATAACCCGGAGGCGCGCCCACTAAACGGGATACGCTGTGTTTTTCCATAAATTCGCTCATATCGAGGCGAATTAAATGATCCGGCGAATCAAATAAGAATTCTGCCAGTGCCTTGGTCAGCTCGGTTTTACCTACGCCGGTGGGGCCAAGGAATAAAAAGCTGCCGTAAGGGCGGTTAGGGTCGGAAAGCCCGGCGCGGGAACGGCGGATGGCATCAGAAACCAGTCGTACGGCTTCGGATTGCCCCACCACTTTTTGATGGAGTGAGTTTTCCATGGCCAGCAGTTTGGCGCGCTCTCCTTGCAACATGCGGCTGACCGGAATGCCGGTAGCACGGCTGACCACTTCGGCGATTTCTTCCGATCCTACCTGCGTGCGCAGTAATTTGGGCTTGCCACCCGTGGCTTCAGATGCTTCAGCGGCTTTGAGTTTAGCTTCCAGCTGCGGCAACTGGCCGTATTGCAATTCGCTGGCTTTATCCCACTCGCCACGGCGCTGGGCGGCGTCCATGGCGGTTTTAACGCGTTCAATTTCTTCCCGAATCGCCTGACTGCCCAGCACGCTGGCTTTTTCGGCTTTCCAGATTTCTTCCAGGTCAGAATATTCTTTTTCTAGCCTTGCGCTTTCCTCTTCGATCAGGGCAAGGCGCTTTTTAGAGGCCTCGTCTTTTTCGCGTTTTACCGCTTCACGCTCGATTTTGAGCTGAATAATCCGCCGGTCCAGCTTGTCCATGACTTCGGGCTTGGAATCGATTTCCATTTTGATGCGGGCGGCGGCTTCGTCGATCAGATCAATCGCTTTATCGGGTAAAAAACGGTCGGTGATATAGCGATGGCTCAGTTCGGCAGCGGCCACAATCGCAGGGTCGGTGATTTCTACCCCGTGATGGATTTCGTATTTTTCCTGTAAGCCGCGCAAAATGGCGATGGTGGCTTCAACGCTCGGCTCTCCCACTAATACTTTCTGGAAGCGGCGCTCCAGTGCGGGGTCTTTTTCTACATACTTACGGTATTCATCCAGCGTGGTTGCGCCGATGCAGTGCAGCTCGCCCCGTGCCAGCGCGGGTTTGAGCATATTGCCCGCGTCCATTGATCCTTCGGTTTTGCCCGCGCCGACCAGAGTATGCAGCTCGTCGATAAAGATAATGGTATTGCCTTCGTCTTTCGCCAGCTCGTTCAGCACGGCTTTCAGGCGCTCTTCAAATTCGCCACGGTATTTGGTGCCAGCCAGCAAAGATGCCAGATCGAGTACCAGTACGCGCTTGGATTTAAGCGATTCGGGTACTTCGCCATTGACGATGCGCTGGGCCAGACCTTCTACAATGGCGGTTTTGCCCACGCCAGGTTCACCGATTAAAACAGGATTATTTTTGGTGCGGCGCTGCAAAACCTGCATGGCACGGCGGATTTCATCGTCGCGGCCAATTACCGGGTCCAGCTTTCCGGCTTTGGCGCGCTCGGTGAGATCCAGGCAGTATTTATCCAATGCTTCGCGGTTTTGATCTGCCTCCTGGCTATCCACGCTTTGCCCGCCGCGTACGGCATCAATGGCTGCGGCGATGGCTTCTTTTTTAGCGCCGTTTTCTTTCAGTAAGCGGCCTGTTTCGCCTTTATCTGCGGTTAACGCTAATAAAAAAAGGTCGCTGGAAATAAACTGATCGTTGCGTTTAAGCGCGGCTTTATCGGTCAGATTAAGTAAATTGCTCAGTTCTTTAGAAACAGTGATTTCACCATCGCCGCCGCTGACTTTTGGCAGGCGATCAATGGCGGCTGCAAGTGCAGTTTTGAGCGGATTCACATTCACCCCGGCTCGGGCCAGCAGGGCGGAAGTGCCTGAATCTACATCGGCCAGCAGCGCAGCCAGCACGTGTTGTGGCTCAATATAGGGATTGTCATTGGCATTAGCGCTGCTTTGCGCATCGCCTATGGCTTGTTGAAATTTTGTGGTCAGTTTATCGAAACGCATTCCGCGCACCTCCAAAGTTGGTTCTTACGTTATACATGGGGGCATGGCAGGGCGAGATCAAGAGGATTTTGAACAGCATTAATCGCGAATAAGCGTTTCTCCATGGAACTCAGTGTTCTCCGTGTTTTCAGATGTGGGTTTTACGCCCCGCGGTTCAGCCCAATAAAATGCTGTAGTCTGGCGAGGATTTCCGAGCGGGCAACGGGCGGGATGATGCTGCTGTCGTCATTTAACAGAATTTGTTCTTCGGCCTGACGCTTGACCAGTACTTCGGAGAACACGCCTGCCAGCTCGGGGCGGGATAAGAGAATCTGCTGGAAAGATTCTTTATCAATGCGATAACACTCTACATTGGTGCTGACCACAACCGTGGCGCGGATGGCTTCGCCGGTCATCAGCCCCATTTCTCCAAAAAAACTGCCGGGGCCGAGTTTTGCAAATAATTTGCGCTCGCCACGAGTGGGTTGTACCCACGCTTCTGCTTCGCCTTTGATCAGGATATACAGCCATTCTACTTTTTCGCCCTGGCGTATCATTACATCGCCTGCCACATAGGGGGTGAAGCGCAGCCTGTCTGCCAGGGTGTGAAGCTCGTCTTCTTTTAAGGATGCGAGCAGCTCCAGTTTTTGCAGTACAGCCAGCCGCTCCTGGGTGTGTTGTTTGTGGCGGCCTTCAAAGTAGCGCTCGTTTTCCTGGGTAACAAATACTTTATATTGCGGCGCCGCAAGGCGCAGGCTGTTGCGGCGTAAAACGGCGTCTATCAGGGTACGGATTTGCGAATCGGTGGGGTCGTCATTTTGCAGGTCGGTCAGCCAGTAGCGGGCGGCGTAGCGGGCGTTGCCTTTTTCTACATTCATTAATAAGCAGGAGGGCGGCGGATCCTGAGCGACATTGGGCGGGGCAGCTTCGCGGATGGCATTTTCAATTAAGAGCATCACTTGCGTGGGCAGGGTATCAAGGCCTACTTCAAACCATACCCAGCGCCGCCAGGCCAGCGGCTTGTCTGTACGTTTGCCCAGCAGCTGAAACTGGCCTTTCATCAGCATGCCATTGGGAATCATCACCGTTTCGCCATTGCGTGTTTCAACCCGGGTGGCACGCCAGGATAAATCGACAACCCGGCCAGTGAGTTCGCCTAATTTAATCCAGTCACCCTGCTCAATGGAGTTGTCCAGATGCAGTGCCAGCCCCGCCAGAATATTGCCCAGCGTGTCTTGCATGGCAAAGGCCAGCACGGCGGTGATGACGGCCGATGTGGTGACCAGTTGCCCCAGCTCCAGTCCCGCCAGGTGCAGGCGATAAAACCCCCAGCCCAGCATGGCGATCGCTTCGAGTAAATCTTCAAGAATCCGGGGAGGGTTAAGCCTGAAGAGCGGGGCAATCAGTTGGAAAAGCAGCATGCCCCAGTAGCGGATCAGAGCAAAACCCAGCACAACCATAAACGTTTCATGTACTGCTTTGGCGGCGCTGCTCAGGTTGTAGCTTTCCAGTAATTGCGCGCTGTAGAGGCCTAAGCAACTGAATGTGAGCAGTAAGATGCTGTTAAATAAGCGATGGCGGCTGGTGCGGACACGGTAGTAAAGCAGCGTGCCCAGAATCAGGCTGCTGGCCATAAAATAAATCAGGATTTGTAATTCGGTTGGCAGATATTGCATCGCAAAACCCCGGGCACAGGGAGTAGAAAGGAATTCGCTTTCCTTGTTTGTAGCCTTTGATTGCGATGGAGTACAGAAATATGGCGGGAAGACGGGGGCGCGGGAGTGGTGGATAGAAGTGTGGTGAGGGCAGAATAAGTGGGGGGGGCAGGGGGCAGACAGCCCCCCGTTCCCCGCTTCCAGGAAGTTAAGCTCTTACGCAATCCATAAAGTAACGGGTTTCGCCGCTGCTCTTGTCTGCCACCAGGCCATGAATATAGGTTTCAAAGCCGGGGAAGCGTTTGTTGAAATCCCGTGCAAATTTGAGGTAATCAACGATGGTTTTGTTGAATACTTCGCCGGGGATCAGCAGCGGAATGCCTGGCGGGTAAGGGGTGAGCATCACGGCGGTGATACGGCCTTCCAGCTCGTCAATTGCCACGCGGTCGATCTCTCGGTGCGCCATCTTTGCGAAAGCCTTGGCGGGCTTCATGGCGGGCTCCATATTCGATAAATACATATCGGTGGTCAGGCGCGCTACATCGTGGGCACGATAAATGCCGTGGATTTGCTGACACAGGTCTTTAAGACCAATGCGCTCGTATTGCGGATACTGGGCAATAAAGTCCGGCAGAATGCGCCACAGCGGGGCATTTTTATCGTAGTCGTCTTTAAATTGCTGCAAGGCGGCCACAAGGGTGTTCCAGCGGCCCTTGGTAATGCCGATGGTAAACATAATAAAGAAGGAATAAAGACCGCACTTCTCGATTACCACGCCATGCTCAGCCAGATATTTGGTCACAATGCTGGCCGGAATGCCGGTTTCAGAGAACTTGCCGTCTAAATCCAGCCCCGGGGTCAGAATGGTGGCTTTGATCGGGTCCAGCATATTAAAGCCATCCGCGATATCGCCAAAGCCGTGCCAGTTGTCGCCGGATTTCAGCATCCATGCATCGCGGTGGTCCAGACCCTCATCGGTCAAATCATCCGGGCCCCAAACCTTGAACCACCATTCATCACCGAATTCTTCGTCCACTTTGCGCATGGCGCGGCGGAAATCCAGCGCTTCAACCAGCGATTCTTCAACCAGAGCCGTGCCGCCTGGCGCTTCCATCATGGCCGCCGCTACGTCGCAGGACGCAATAATGGAGTACTGCGGGCTGGTGGAGGTGTGCATTAAGTAAGCTTCGTTAAATAAATCACGATCAAGCTTACGGTTCTCCGGGTCTTGTACCAAAATCTGCGAAGCCTGGCTTAAGCCTGCCAGCAGTTTGTGCGTGGATTGCGTTGAAAAAATCATTGATTCTTTGCAGCGCGGGCGATCTTCGCCAATGGCGTGGTAATCACCATAGAAATCGTGGAATGCAGCGTGTGGCAGCCATGCTTCATCAAAGTGCAGGCTGTCGATTTCGCCATCGAGCATGCCTTTGATTTCTTCGACGTTATACATAATGCCATCGTAAGTAGACTGGGTAATCGTCAGAATACGCGGCTTAAAGTTAGGGTCGGCCAGTAGTTTTTCACGGGCAAACGGGTTATCCATCATTTTTTTGCGGATGTTTTCCGGCTCGAATTCGCTTTTCGGAATCGGGCCGATAATGCCGTAGTGATTGCGCGTAGGCATCAGGAAAACAGGCACTGCGCCCATCATCATGATGGAGTGCAAAATCGATTTATGGCAGTTACGGTCTACTAACACCACGTCGCCTGGGGCCACAGTAGAGTGCCAGACGATTTTGTTGGAAGTTGATGTGCCGTTGGTCACAAAGAATAAATGGTCGGCATTGAAAATACGTGCCGCATTGCGCTCGGAAGCGGCAATGGGACCGGTGTGATCCAGCAACTGACCAAGTTCTTCTACCGCATTACATACGTCGGCACGCAGCATGTTTTCACCAAAAAATTGGTGAAACATCTGGCCAACAGGGGATTTCAGGAAAGCCACGCCGCCGGAGTGCCCCGGGCAGTGCCAGCTGTAAGAGCCATCCTGGGCGTAATGAGTGAGCGCACGGAAAAACGGCGGGGCCAGGGTATCCAGATAGCTTTTCGCTTCGCGGATAATATGGCGTGCCACGAATTCGGGCGTGTCTTCGTGCATATGAATAAAACCGTGTAATTCGCGCAACACATCATTAGGGATGTGGCGGGCGGTACGGGTTTCACCATAGATATAAATCGGGATGTCCGGGTTGCGGCGGCGGATTTCAGCCACAAAGCTGCGCAGGCTGGTGAGCGCTTCGTGGGTTTCTTCGGGTGAGCCGCCACCAAATTCTTCGTCATCAATCGATAAAATAAAGCCTGAAGCACGGCTTTGCTGCTGCGCAAATGAGGTTAAATCGCCGTAGCTGGTATAACCAACTACGTCTCTGCCCTCGGCCTCAATGGCCGCCGCTAATTCACGAATACCGGAACCACTGGTGTTCTCGGTGCGGAAATCTTCATCGATGATGATGATAGGGAAGTAAAAACGCATGGCAAAATCCTTAGTAAAACGCCTGCTTGTACAGAGGACGGCAAAGCCGGAAAGGCGCGTATATTAATCCCAAAATGTGTTGATATGTGGTGAAAAATGAAAACAATTGCCATCTGTGTAAATCGACGTCTGAACGGTCAGCCATCTTGTGCCGCCAGAGGCAGCGAAGCGCTGGCGCAGGCCCTTGAAATAGCGACAAAAATGCATGCAGATATCAGAATTATCCGCCTGCCCTGCATGGGGGCGTGCGAGGCGGGACCGAACGTAAAAGTGGCTGGCGGAGATCTGTATCACGGAGTGGATTTAGCCATGTTGCCGCTGATTTTGGAGGAGGCAGGGGTGGTGGCTGTCAGGCAGGAAAAACCCAATTCTTAAAATATGGAGTTTTACAAAGAGAACCATTTAGAATTGAGCTGCTTATTGGGTTTTTAGTTGTATCAACTTCAGTAAAATCGATTCATGTCGTGACGCTTGGGAGCGGGGAATGAGCCAATCTCGCCCGCCGCCGGCTGTCCACCGCGCAGGGGCTTTCGTGCTATTGGGGTTGTGGCTTCGTTCCTTTCTTGGCCACATAAGAAAGGAAGGTCCGGAAGGGGTACCTAAATCAGCGTGCCGAAGGCACTAAAACTAACACCCCCCTATCCTTTTCCATTGCCCTGCCGCCATATCCGGTGTGATATCGCTGCCTGGGCAGCCGCCCTCTGTTGTGCACTGGTAGAGGCTGTTGCCAAATTTCACCCACGCTCCCCAGAGCAGATCTTTTTTTGCCACCCATGCATAGCTGCAGGCGTCGCCGGGCGGGGTAGGTAAATCGCCCTGCGATGACCAGTTGATCTGGCTGCTCAGAGTGATGTATTGCGTTTCGCCGTAGCTGTCCTGCCAGTCGATGGCAACCTGTACGTTGCGCTCAACCTGGTAGAGCTTTTGCGGATCGGGCAGGGTGGCGGCGGATGGCGGGTTTTTTGCTATCGGCGGGCAGCCAAAATCAGGTGCCGGCCGGGCAGGCTGGCTGATGTCTTTAATCAGGGTGATACGGCGGTAGCTGGCGGTTTGCCGCTGTATGTTTTCCAGCTCTGCATTGCCTGTGCCCTGATCGCCGCTGACGCTCAGCCCGCCAGAAGTAGCACTGCTGCGCGGGCAAAGATTGCTCTGGCGAAGTTTTTCCAGCTTATCTTCTGCAAGGAACAGCGCTTCATTGCGGTTTTGCGCGATGCTGTTGTTTTTTAAGGCGTTGGTTTGCAGTGCGTTTAATGCCAGTGCAGCGATGCCAATAATCAGCAGTGTAATCAGGATCTCCAGCAGGGAAAAGCCGTTTTGCTTTAGCATTTTCCGTCCTTACAAAAGTCATGCCAGCTGCCTGATTTATTGCCGCTGAGATCGCCGCCCGCATTGGCACCAATAAACATGCGCTCATCGTATGCAACGTTGATGGATCCGGTAGAGCCGGTGCCCGGTTTTTGCGCGCACAGGCCATATACACAATCGCCCGGCGTATTGTCGAAAATGCCATTTAAAGCGCCTTCGATATTGCCATTGACGGCCATGGCCCCCAATACCTGAATGCTGCCGTTAAAATGATTTGTAAACAGCATGCCGTTAATCAAAAGGCTGTCTGATACCATATTGCCGCCTGTGCCCCCTGTAGTAAGTGCATTGCTGCCCGCGCCGCCAACCACCACGATTGCGGGGGCAAAACGGGGATAGCTGCTGCCAATGGTGCAGTTTTTGGGCGGGGTAAAATTGCCGTTAATCCAGATCAGCCCAACGGCGGCCGGGCAGCTGCTGACGGTGTCACTGCCATCGGCTGGATTGATTTGCGTGGCTTGTTTTTTAAATTCTGCCGGGCTCATACCAAAAATTGCGCCAAAAAGCTGGATGTTACTCAGCGCAGCCAAGGGCGTGTTGTGGATGCTGTCCGGGCTGAGCGGCGCGCCCCAATAGCCAAATTCCTTCCCGCTGGAGACATTGCAAAGCGGCTTGGGCTGGCCGGAGTTTGGAGCCAGCGTCATGCTGCCGCTCATATCCACATGCCCCTTGATGGTAAGGGCAATTTTTTTGGGGTTAAATTCAGCCTTGCGCGGAATATCAAAGCCCCGCCTCACGACGGCGGCCGTTTGATCGCTGCGGGTATCGGCGCAAAACGGGCCTCTATCGCTGCTTTCATCGGCGCAGCCTTCACTGCTGACGATGCCATTTTTTAAATCCACACTGCTGCGCCAGGCCGTGTTGTCAGCATTGATTTCCAGCGAGCCTATTTTTTGAAAAAGGCTGGTGGTTTTTTTTGAAAACAGATAATTATTTTTTTTGAATTGCTCAGAGTAATCGTAGGAATCGCTATTTACGATTACCGTATCCCAGCCGCAGTTATTTGTGTCGGGCGCTGGCGGCGGGGCCGATTTTATTTTCTTTAAAATAACGCCATCATAATCGGGGTTTAAATTAATGGCCTCAATATCACGGCGCATTTGCAGCAGCGTCGCCTGCGCGCCTGCCTCTGCCGCTTCAAAAGCCTGGGTTTGCTGATAATGATTAACCGATGTCTTTTGAAAGAGATAGCTGTTTTTATTGGTTGATAAAACAAAAATAGTGGCGATTAAAGTCAGCACCAGGGTGACGGCCAGTGCGGCAATGCCTTGCTGATAAATGGGCGCTTTCATCATAGATATCGCCTTATTCCTGTAAAAATGGGCGATTGCGTAATTGCACATTCTGATTCAGATGCGTTTTGAATTTTCCTGCATTATCTGTGGCTTCTAAATCAATATCTAAGCTGTTGATCACCATTTTTACTTCATTGCCTGCTTTTTCAAATGAATGCTGAGGTGTGATTTTAAATTGAGTGATCAGGATATTGCGGGGGCTGTTCAGGGCCTGCCACTGGCCATCGCCACAAGTGCTGGCCTCGTTGGAGGTCAGCATATTTACAAAGCGGCCTGTTTTATCTGATGCTTTAAATTGAAAACCATGCGTGTTTTTATCAGGGAAATCCGGATTATGGTAGCGAAATAAAACGCAGCTTTGTTCTGGCGTATTAATAATCCATATCTTGCGCATTTCGCTGATTTGATTGTCATCAGGATGATATCCGGCGCGCCGCAGATCGCGGCTGATTAATGACAGCATGGCCTGCGTATCCTGCTGCAAAATAATACTGCGCTGGGTATCTGTGCTGGTGAATAAATTGCTGAGTGACAAGCTGGAAATGCCCGCAAGCAGTAACAGCCCCATGGCGGTAGCCAGCATCATTTCAATTAAAGATAAGCCCTGCTGGGAATGAAGTCTTAAATGCATTCCGCATACCTCCCAAAGGTCAGGCTGCCTTTGGGGCGGCAAAGTGTGGATAAGCCGGTGGCGGTAATTTGTAATTGCAGCTGGTATTTCCCGGATTGAAACTGAATAAACTGCTGCTGCGTAAAATCAGGCAGGCCATTGAAATTATGGAATTTATTTTCTTTTAATGCATCACTCAATGAGGTTAATTCAACCCCTCTGTGCTCTTCTGATTTTTGCTGACGAAGCAGTCTGCTGCCTTCACCGCAGGGGGTAATTGTGCAAATTTGCAAAGACCAGCTTTGATTACTCGTGCGTTTGGCTACGTAAAAAACAGCAGGGCTGCGTGCACCGCCAAATTTTACCGCGGTGCTGCGGGCAAACAACCAGTCATTTTGTGCTTCTAAAACAGTGCTTTGCAAGCGATAGCGTTGCAGCATGCCTGTAAAGGCGGGGATGGCGATGCTCAGGATAATGCCCAGCACAATCAGGGTGACCATTAATTCGATTAAGCTAAAAGCATGGTGTTTACGCATGGGGGGATTTTTTTTGTGCTGCAGTTGTAGAGGTATAGCATCGGGCTGTGCCAGTTTGCCTGGTAGCGTGGCGGGCCGGAGGAGTGGATTTTACTCTTAAACAGGGAGTGTGCTGCTGGTTTAAATCAAAGGCTGACGGGGCTTAATATCAATCAGCCCCATAAATCAGATTTACGGGGCTGTGCAGGGGGTCAGATATATCTGACCCAGCGTACAACCGAACTGGCTGCGCTGCCATTACTGCCCGAGCCAGGGGTGGAGGCGGTTTGGTCTGCTTTAAAGCTGGCAGGCAAATTGGTAAGAATAATATTTGTACTATTTTGAATCGTATTACTTGATTTAGAGCCTAAGGCCAAAGCTGTGATATAGCCGTGAATTTTAGTATCACCCGTATTGCCATATAAATTGCCGGCCCAAACGCTGCCGTAAATATCAGAGCTATTGGCAAAGCTGATATCGCCACCCTGGTAAACATCATTGAGCGTGCTGCCTGCCATGGTGGAGAAATTACCAATACCGCCATCAATATCGCTATTCCAGCTGGTGGCTGAAGCACAAAATTGGCTTGGATTTAATCCATAATAGGTTTGATTACAATAGCCAAGAGGTGAATAAACATTGGCGTCAACCCGGCCTGAATAGCCCGCATAATTGGGCGCATAAATGGTGGCTGATGCAGAGGTTTTAAAATTTAAAGTGGTAATAAAAGTATTGTAATAGGTACCATTTTGCACCGCTAAATTACCCTCAAACCATGCTACGCCGGGTGCAATTCCTTTGCCGTTAATGGTCCATAGTTTTTGGCTGCTGTCATAAGAAAAGCAGGAATTTGAGCTTGAAAACCCTTCACAAATTGTTTTTTGTGTATCAAGTGCGCGGCCTGTGCATTGAGCTGCCGATACCGGGCCGGATACAGCGCTACAAAGATAATCTTTCTGGCTATTGCCATAAGAGCCAATATAGTAATCACCTTCGGCGATGCCGCTGATTCGTTTGACTTTCACTTTCATATAGCCCTTGCTGTCTGTATAGAAAGCATAATTGGCTAAATCTTTATAAGCATAGGCATCAAAGCTATCGTCAGGGGTGAGCGTGACCACGGGTACATTCACGATTAAATCGGGCACAACGCTGATCATGCGGGTATCAAACCAATCCCCTGGTTTGCTTATGCCCAGCTTTACTTTGTCAAATTTAGGTTTGCCCGTTGCGCCCGTATAGCCTGAGGCCACGTCAAACTGGGGCAGTGTAGTGATTTCAAAATGGTCGGCAGCAGGGTTAAAGCTATGGGCGGTTTGGTATCCGCTCTGAAATTTTGCGCCACCATTTGTGATATTCAGCGCGCCACCAGCCAGAAGATCGAGCACTTCGGTTGAGTTTTTCACCGTGATATTGCCATTGGCTGCTGCATGATGAATGGTGCCGTTATTATCCAGTAAGAGATCGCCGCGGGAAAGCAGGGCTTTGGAGCTGGTACTGCCTGTGAGTGTGATATTGCCATTGGCGTGCAGCAGGCCAAAGCTGCTGCCCGAGGTGATTGTAATATTGCCGGTAGAGCGGATAACGCCAACGCCGGTAATTGAATTGCCACTGGTTTCAACATCGCCGTTCACGCGGATTTCCATATTATGCACATCACCTTCAAATAATTTGATGGCACCGCCCAGCTTCAAATCACTATTGAACATCACCACGCCTCTGGATGGGCGTGCGGGAGGCGTGGCAGGGGTGACAACAATACTTGCTGCCAGCCTTGAGCTGGAAGCAAGGCTGGTATTAGTGCCTGCCAGACCGGTGACTACAATATTAAACTGGCTTGGCGGGCCTGCTGTTGCGCCGGTGACTTGCATCGTGATATTGGGCACGCCGGTGAGCGTGATATTTTGTGGCGAGGTGGCTGCCGCTGTTGCCAGTGTTTGTAGCTGAGTGGCCGTCATGTTGTTAAAAACAGCCTGGGCGATATCCAGACCCTGCCATGCCCGCATCTGGGCCTGAGTGGCGGCCAGCGAGGTGTTTTGTTGCTCCTGCATCCCTTTTACATAGTAATTAGCGCCCAAAACAGTTGCGCCAAGTGCCAGGCCGACAAAAATAAGGATCAGAACCGTCGCCATGCCTTTTTGCGGGTTTTTCATGGGGAAACCACCAGATTGGATAAGCAGCTTTGCGAGCTGACAGACTGCCCGATTGCATTGTTTGATTGAATGGTGACGGTGGCTCTGCCCGGGCTGGCATAGCCAAACTGGCTGCATGTGCCCGCAGTATTGCTCAGCACAAAATTAAAAGTGCCAAGGCTGGCAAGCGGCTTGGCGGTAGCCCAGCTGGCCGTTGACCATGTGCTGAGGCCTGTGCAGTTGATGGGGCCAAGCAGCAGCAGGCCTTTGCCTGGCACAGCAAACAAGGCTGAGCATTGAAAATTGGTTCCAAGATTGCGCAGCCAGACCAGGGCATTGGCTGTTTCGCCACTGGCTGCAACTGTGCCGCTAAGCTTGCTTGCAGAGAAAGCGGCCCCTTTAAGTGCGATGATATTGTCACTGACTCTGGCGTTGTTAATACCAAAACCTGCGTCTTGCAGCAAAATGGGTGCAATGGTCATGGCGCTGGTTCTTTCAGCGTCTTGTTTGCTGATTTGAGTGGTATCTGCCGTAATTTTGATTGAATGGCGAAACAGGGTCAGCATGGCAAGGGCGGTAATCAGCGAGATGGTGATGCCCACCAGCATGCTGATTAAAGAAACCCCGCTTTGCGATTTAATTGAGCGAAATAACACCATCGCCCCCAATCAGTTTCGCGTTTGTTACATCTTGTTTTGTGGTCAGTGCTGACGCTGTAATCGGCGAGTTGGCCGCCGCAGGAATATTAATCGTCTGCCCTGCAACCGTCGCAGTAAATGCATTGCGCTGGCATTGGGCCGTCAGCGCCACATTTGTATTCGCTACAGAAACCGAAGGGCTGGCTGCGGCACATAAAGCACTGAGGCCCTCTGTTTGTGCGGCTGAGCGCAGGGCAAACAGGGCCATGTTTTGCACCGAGGTGTTTTTTTGTGCCACGGCCGTTTTGGCCACTAAAAAAGTCAGCCCAATCATAATCACGCCAAGCAGCACAATGGAAACCAGTGCCTCGATCATGGCGTCGCCTTTTTGTTTATACAAGCTCGCCATCAACGCGATCGCCTTTTTCTGTAATGGTGTAAGTCAGTGCTCTGGCGGCAAGGCCAGTTCTGTCCAGCTGTATGGTGGTGATATCGCTGCTTGCACTGTCACTGATGCTGACTGCGGCATTTTTTGCAAAAGCCGCCGACCAGATTGCGTTGCTGGCCGTGCAGCTGCCACCTGCCACATTGCCAGCGCAGATAAAGACTTTTTGCCCGGTGATTTGCAAGCCAGCTGCTGTGCCGTTGGCGTTTCTGATGGCCAGTGCTTTAGCTTTGGAGTGCGCCATTTTTAAAACGCTTTCTGACTTTTGCAAATCACTTAAAACCAGCCAGGAAGAGCCAAGCGAAACGGCTGCAAGCGTCAGCATGACAAAAATCACCATGGTCACCATCAGCTCGATCAGGCTGAAGCCTGTTTGCTTACCAGCTTGCGAATCCACAATCGGCTCCTGTTGCGGTTCGGGAGTTAGCCGAAGTCAGCTTGAGTGTGCAGGTGAATTTTGTGCTGACGGCGGTCAGTGTGTAGCTGTTTCTGTCATCCGCAATACTTGTTTTGTAAGTAAAGTTTGATTGAGAAGGCTGCCAGCCGGAGACTAATGTCTTTGTGGCATCCGTGGTAGTGGTGGACAGCTCGTCAACGACATTGCCATCCGCATCTGTGAATTCGTAACTTAATCTGCGCTGTAGTTTTTGTTCGAAAAAAAGTGATAAAGAAACCAAATCTCCTGCTGCAGATTTTGCTGCTGCCTGGCGGATATAGCGCTGATAGCTGGGAATGGCAATCGAGGCCAGAATGGCGATAATAGCCACAACAATCATCATTTCTATTAAAGTAAAACCATTCTTTTTCATAACAGCCCGAAATACACTGAGTTAATTAAATTGTTTATGTTTTTTGATTAAGGCTAAAACTATAAAGTGCGTTCTTTATTCAGTGCGTCTTTGTTTTTTTTGATTTGATTTAAATTTGCATTATAAATTTCAGTTGCCTGTGTTTCTGCCTGAATCTGGCTGAGCAGATTTTCACGCAAATTAGGGTTTTTCTCTTCTGCGGCTCTTTTATAAAGTTTGCTTAATTTTTCTCTGGATTCTGCAATGTTTTTTAAATTGCGCTGCTCCATATTGTTCAATATGGTGAGTGCTTCATTGGGGGGCGGCGTTGCGGGGCCAGAGGCTTGTGCGGCCGCAGCGGTAGCTGGTTTTACGATGTGCACTCTGGCCTTGGGAGACATCGATGCCGCATCACCAAATGTGACGCTGCCATTGGCTTCTTTTTGTACATACACCGCAGAGGCCATCAGGGTGCCGGATAAAAAGAGAATGCTTAAAGCAAAAAGAGTGCGGAGCATGATAAAGCCTTCAGCAGGTGGAGTGTTTTGCTCGTCGTGGTGTGCCATATTCTGAGTTTTATTTTTGCCAGCACTGGGCCGGTGAGCCGTTTGCATTGCCAAGACTGATGGTCATCACTAATTCAGTGCAGCCTGTATCTTTACTTTGTGTTTTGCCCGCTTTGGCTGTAATGACATAGCCAGAGCCCGTGGGCTGACTGACCTTCACTTCATAAAACCCGCTGTCGCTTGTGATGGCATCGCTGCTGCTGCTTAGTCTCAGCCCGGAAGTACCAAGATCGCTGGTGTAAGCGGTATTGTTTGCACGCCACTTTTCTTCAGCCTGCTGGATTTTTGCAATCATCACCACTGCATCGCTGCGGCGGCTTTTTCTCACGCTGTCCTGGTAGCTTGGAAGGGCGATGGCCGCAAGAATGCCGATAATTGCCACGACAATCATCATCTCAATAAGTGTAAAGCCTCTGTTCATAAGGAATTCACTTAGGGTGTTTTATTTATGTAAGAAGATATTAGTGGTATTGAAGAAAGGCGGCAATCTATTTATGCAATATAAGCAAACTGTTATTTTTACGATGACTTGCGGTAAGTGTCGTGAAAATCATCTGAGTGTGATCGTGGTGTATTTTATCTATCTTTTTGTTTTTAAAGGTATATATTCTTTGTTTTTTCCTTTGGTCCTGATTGTTTTTTCTTGGGGTTAAAGACGGTAAACGTAAGTTCTTCTGTGTTGTTTTAATTAAAACAAGGCTGAAATTTTAAAAGTGGTATTGCTTGGCGTGGATATAGATAAAAAAATCCCCGGCAAGATGTGCCGGGGATTTCAGAGGTCTGCTTAATCACAGCGGGATGGGAGGAGGATTTACTCCTTGCTCATTTTTTGATGTGCGGCGCGGCCCAGCCTGTCGTGTACTGCCAGCCAGGCGGGCTCATCAGGAGGAAGTACCAGTAAAATGGCATCCAGCCCCTGAGTATCTAAATCGCGCAAAGTGGCGTAAATCATTTGCGCGTATTCATCCGCGTTATCCGGCATCAGGATGTGCAGAGTGGTGTCACCCTGCGGCAAGGGCGCCTGTGTATGTAAAACCGCCAGCTTTTGTCCCGCTCTTGCCTCGGCGGCAGCGGCCATTTGTGTCTGATTGCCGGTTAAAAGCGTGGTGCGCGGTGCATAGTGAGAATCCAATAAACCTGAGGCACGAATCTTGGCGCTGCCGGCGTTTTGCAAATGCTCAATGCTGTGGCCCAGCACGGCTTCAATCGCCCCGCGGGCTACACCACCGGGGCGAAGCAGAACGGGCCGCGGGCCGATCAGGCTGATAATCGTTGATTCAACGCCCACATCACAAGCGCCGCCATCCAGAATGAGTGACACACTTTCTGTGCTGAATTCATCTCTTACATGCTGTGCGGTAGTGGGGCTGACGTGGCCAAACTGATTGGCCGAAGGGGCGGCAATGCCTCCGCCAAAACGCTGCAAAAGCTCATGCGTGATTGGATGATCAGGAGCGCGTAAGCCCACGCTATCCTGCCCGCCGGTTACGGCATAAGAAACATGTGGCTGTTTTTTTAGAATCAGCGTCAGCGGGCCTGGCCAGAAAGCATCGGCCAGCTTCCATGCGTCATCGGGGATATCCATCGCCCAATCATTAAGCTGAGCCTTACCGGCAATATGCACAATCACAGGGTGATCATTCGGGCGGCCTTTGGCGGCAAAGATTTTGGCTACGGCCAGTGGTTGTGCCGCATCCGCTGCTAAGCCGTATACGGTTTCAGTGGGAATGCCGACCAGCTCTCCGGCTTTAAGAAGGGCAAGGGCTTGATCCAGATTGCTAGTCATCAGAAGCTTTTATACAAAAGAGCGAATTATAGCGCGAAGGCCGGATCGTTGGCAGGGTAAGCTTGCAGGTGGGGAGGATGTTGAATGCGCATATATTGAAAGATGATTCGTCTTTGCGCAGTGATACCATCTTCAGGCAGAATATTAAGCAGAAAAACATATCCAACAGGCGCGCCCTTTTTTGGGGGGGCGGCTATAGCAGAGAGTCTTAAAATGCCCTTACTAGATAGTTTTACAGTTGATCACACCCGTATGCAGGCCCCTGCGGTGCGCGTTGCCAAAACCATGCAGACCCCAAGTAAAGATACGATCACTGTGTTTGATTTGCGTTTTAGCGTGCCTAATCAGGAAATTCTTTCTGAGCGCGGTATTCATACCCTGGAGCATTTATTTGCGGGCTTTATGCGCGACCATTTAAACGGGGACGGCGTAGAGATTATTGATATTTCGCCTATGGGTTGCCGTACTGGTTTTTATATGAGCTTATGCGGCGCACCCAGCGAAGCGCGTGTTGCGAATGCCTGGAAGCTGGCAATGGAAGATGTTTTAAAGGTGAAAGAGCAAAGCGAGATTCCGGAGCTGAACGAATACCAATGTGGTACTTTTGTCATGCATTCTTTAGAAGAAGCACAAGGTATTGCTCAGAATGTGATTGATCGTGGTATTGGCGTCAATCGCAATGATGAATTAGCACTCTCAGCGGAAAAGCTGCAGTCGCTTTAATTGGGCAGAAGTAAAAAAGGCTGATTTTATATCAGCCTTTTTTATTGCTTATTAATGAGATAAATCGCTGCCTGCACTCATGGTTTGTTTTTTCATAACAAATAAAAGCGGCGTCACGCACAGCATGGCAATGCCAAAAAGCATAAATAAATGTGCAAAAGACAGCATTTGTGCCTGTTTGGCAATTTGCTGGGCGAGGAGCGCCTGAGCTTTGATTGGGACGAGTGTTTCTGGTGTGCCCATAAACAATAAGCGGCTTTTTAATCCGGCAATACGTTCTATGGTCTGAGCACTATTGCTAATCACATGCTCATTTAGCGCAGCGCGTTTTGCATCGCCTAATTGGGCAAGGAGCGTGGCCGAGAGGGCAATACCGACGCTGCCGCCTAATTGACGGGTTAAGTTATATAAGCCCGCTGCATTAGGAATTTGTTGCGGCAAAATATTGGCCATTGTCAGTGCATTCAGTGGCATAAAAATCATCCCCAGCCCTAATCCGCGAATAATCATGGGCCAAAGAAAGTCATTCATGCCGGAATCGGTGGTGAAATGATAATGTTGCCACATTCCATACATAAACAGCATAGCGCCCAGGGCAATCAGCGCTCTGGCAGAAACACCCCGTGCAACTAATTTTGCAGAAATAGGCATGGCTAAACCCGATGCCATCGCCGAAGGTAAAATCATTAAACCTGTTTGCCATGCGGTATAGCCCATTAAGCTTTGCACATAAACTGGAAAAATAAATACCGTGGAAAAGAGCGATGCACCCAGCAAAAATGTCATGACTAAGCCCGCAGAAAATTGCGGGTCTTTACAGATGGATAAATCAACAATGGGGTGTTTGATTTCCAGCTGGCGGATAATAAATAAGCTGAGTGAGAAAAAGCTAATCAGCGCATAGCTGATAATTTCGGGCGAGGTAAACCATTCTAAGCGCTCGCCTCTTTCCAGCAGTAATTGCAAAGTGGCAATGCCAACGGCCATTAAAATCAAACCGATATAGTCGATTTTGTTAATGGTTTGCTGGTGTTTGGCTTCCGGCATATAAAGCAGAGTCAGAAACAGTGCAATACCGCCGAGTGGCAGATTAATATAAAAAATCCACGGCCATGAATATTGATCCGTCAGCCAGCCGCCTAATGTAGGCCCAAGCATCGGGCCTGTCATAATCCCCATGCCAAAAATAGCCATGGCGGTGCCCATTTCCTTGCTGGGAAAGGTATCAAATAAAGTGGATTGAGCCGTGGCAATTAAGCCGCCCCCCCCTAAACCCTGCACAATCCGCCAAAAAACAAGGCTGCCTAAGCTGGTGGCATTGCCGCAGGCAAAAGAAGAAAAAATAAACAGGGCAATCGATAAAATAAAGTAATTTCGGCGGCCAAATAATTGCGCCAGAAAGCCGGAAATGGGCAGAACAATCACATTGGCCACTACATAGCCAATGGATACCCAGGTGATTTCATCCAGTGTTGCGCCAAGGCTGCCCATCATATGCGGCACAGCGACGTTCACAATACTGGTATCTAATAATTCTAATACGCAGGCCAGCGTAACAGACATCGCAATAATATAGCGATGCGCGTAAATACGCTCCGGCGTATCTGATCGGGATAAACCCGGCAAAATGGCTTTCATATCGCCTCTTTATCATCTGATAAGGCTTTTTGCCCAAACTGTGAACCTGTGCAGGCTGGCAGTTTGGGAATCAAGCCCGCTGCTGTAATTTGCAATTGATTAATTACGGCGTATGAATCGTCACATTCACCGAAAGCCCAGGGCGTAATGGATTGTTTTTAGGCAATTCATCTAAAACAATTTTAACCGGCACACGTTGCACCACCTTTGTGAAATTACCAGTTGAATTATCTGCGGGTAATAGCGTAAAGCGCGCACCGGTTGCGGGGCTGAATGAATCTACTTTGCCTTTAAGTTTTAAATCAGGGAAAGCATCGACTTCAATTTCGGCTTCCTGGCCCAGCTTAATTTGCTTGAGTTCAGTTTCTTTTAAATTGGCAATGACCCAAATTTTATCAGTAGGTACTAAATACATAAGGGTCTGGCCTGCCTGAATCATCTGGCCTGGCTCGACAGCTTTTTTGCTGATTACCCCGGAGGCAGGGGCATAGACTTGTGTGTCAATCAGCTGATTGCGTGCAAATTGTAAGGTGGCTTCTGCGGCCATGGCTTTAGCCTGTGCAGATTTAAGCCCCGCAGAAGAAACAGCCACTTGCTGGTCGGCCGCATTTGCGCTTTCTTTTGAAGTACGCAGGGCAGATTCAAGTGCACTTACGCGGGCGTCAGCCGATTTGAGCAAGGCTTCAGCACTATCTAATGCAGACTGGCTCAGCATTTTTTGTGCGGCCAGCTCTTTGCTGCGGGATAAATCTTTACGGGCTTTCAGTGCATTGGCACGGGCTTCTGTAATCTGTGCTTCGGCGGTGTGGGATTGCGCAGTAGCGGCTGCTGCATTGGCCGCTGCAGCGCCAATACGCGCAAGCGCCTCGCCCGGCTGTTTATCGTGGCCGGCTGCAGACAGGGCCTGGCGGTAGTCAGCTTCGGCTTGTGCAACTTTGACCTGATAATCACGCGGGTCAAGCTCGATCAGTAAGGATTTTTGCGGCATAAGCTGATTGTCGCTGACAGGAACCGCTTTTACATAGCCGCTTACCCGGGCCGCAACAGGCACAATATGCCCTTCTAACTGAGCATTGTCGCTGCTGATATGGTGGCTTCCCCACCACCAGCGGTAGCCTAGAAAACACAAAACAAGCAGGAAAATAATCGCAAGAATGCTGCGTGCAGGTGAGGCAGGTTTAGTGCTCATAGCGTGTGCTCCGGGGCGATGGCAATGCCATGCAAAACGATGTCGAGGTGAAATTGGGCGAGTTGGTTTAAGTCGTAAGTAATTGGATCTTGTCTTGCATAGGTATGCCGCCAGATGCTGGTCAGCAAAATAGGGGAGAATAAAACTCTGGCCAGCATGTCGGGGTCAGTCTGGCGAAATTCACCGCTGTCTATTCCGGCCTGGATAAGTTTGATAAGCAGAAGTCGTGATCGCTTGACCACGGTTTCAATATAAAAATCGGTTAAATCAGGGAAGTTGCCTGCTTCAGAAATCATGAGCTTGGAAATGCTGCCCTTGCAGTCATTGAGTGCGGTGGCCCAGCTGGCAATTGCGGTACGCAGGCGCTGTGTGGCCGATTCGGTGCTGTTGATGGCCAGCTCTTCAATCCTGTCGAGATTAGGATGGATAGTTTCGCTGATTGCTGCTTTGAAGAGGGCTTCTTTATTGGAAAAATAGAGGTAAACCGTACCTTTGGTTACACCTGCAGCGCGCGCGACATCATCCAGCTTGGTCGCTGAATAGCCTTTTTGGTGAAACAAAATAAGTGCTGCCTCGATAATCTCGCCAGGGCGGGCTTCTTTGCGTCTTTGGCGCGTGTGCGTGATGTCAGTCACTCTGTTTTCTGCCTAATAACTAACCGGTCAGTCATTAAACAGATTGCTTTGAGTGATGTCAAGAATCAGTCAGGGCTGATGGCTTGAAAGTGGGGGGGAGGGTGCAGTGTACGGGCAAAAAAATCTGGCAGACGATGGTCTGCCAGATGCTTGGCTCAGGCTTAATGCAAGGCGCAGATCAGAAACGTTCTGGCAGCTTTTGCAGCAGGATGATGCGTTTGTTTTCAAGACGGATATAGCCGCCAAAAACGAGTTCTTTCAGAATGCGGGCAATCATTTCACGAGAAGAGCCCACACGATCAGCGATGGCTTGCTGGGTGAGTGGTTCGGAAATCATTTCCTGCCCGTCAGCTTCGGTCAGCATGCCTTCAAATAAGGCGCGAACGCGGCCATAAACATCCAGCAGAGCCAGGTTTTTCATGGTCAGCGAGAGGCGGCGAACCATTCGGGCCAAATTCATAATCAGCTGGTCTTTAGCGTTAGGCAGGGCATTCAGTGCTTCGCGGAAGTCTTGTTTGGAGAACATCAGGAAGGATGAATCATCTTCAGTCTGGGTAGACCATGAGCGGGGCTCATCATCAATCAAAGATACTTCGCCAAATACATCGCCTGGCTCGCCAATCATAAAGACAAATTCTTTGCCCTGATTGTCGCTGGTAAATGAGCGTGTACGGCCTTCCAGCAGGATATACATGGATTCGCCAGGATCGCCTTCGCGGAACAGGAAGGTGCCTTTAGGAAGGTGACGTTTTACTGCTGCATTTAAAACAATATCTAAATCTTCATCAGCAAAATCCTGGAAAATGGCAGATTGCGATAAAAAGTTTTTAAGTAAATGATGGTCCATGAGGTTTATATCTCCGTGGCTCAGTGCCTATTTCTGGCAATATTGGGTGTTAAAAATGTTCGGGTAATTTTTGTAATAATTCAATTCGTCGGTTTTCAATGCGAATATAGTTGCCAAATACCAGCTCGCGCATTAATTTTGCAATCATTTCTCTGGATGAGCCTACGCGGTCTGCGATTGCTTGCTGGGAAAGCGCATCTTCAATATAGCGCCGCCCGTTCACGTCAATGGCTAAATTCTCAAGTAACAGGCGCATACGGCCATAGACGTCCTTGAGTGCTAAAGATTTCACCATATTTGCCAGGTAACGATTGTAACGAATCATATTCCGCAGCAAGTTATTGTTAAGTAATGGTGTTTTTTCAAGAAGTTCAAGAAAAGATGTTTTGCTGATACTGAGTAATTGGCAGTCTTCGGCCGCATCTATAGAGAGCGAACGGGGTTCTTCATCAATTAATGCCATTTCACCAAAGCTTGTTCCGGCCGTGGCGACATAAAAGACAAATTCTTTACCGGTATCGGCGCTGGAAAAACAGCGCAACCGCCCTTCAATCAGTACATACATTGATTCGGCAATATCACCTTCTGCAAAGAGCAGCGAGCCTTTGCTGAGGGTGCGCCGGTTCGAGATCTTTTCAATGGCGGCCAGAATCTCATCGTCTAAGTCTGTAAACAGCGGGACGGTAGCGAGTAATTGGCGAAGTGTTTCATTTTTAGTCATTAGTGCCCTGTTTTCTCGGCTTCAGCAGGCTTTTCTTCGGATGCATCAGTTTTTTCCACTTTCTTTTCAGCAGGTGCTGGTTCGTCTTCAGGTGGCGCAATGACATCAATCTTTTTTTGCTGCATGTATTCATTCATTTCTTTCCAGCCAGCAAAAATGTCGGCCTTGGGAATCCGGATATTGCGGCGGTAACAATCTTCAAGAGCGCGGCCACTATGTCTGCAGGCCGCACCAATCGCTTTGCCATTGGCCTGTTGCTTGTTTACGACTTCCATGACCTTATCGCAGCCTGTGAGGGTCATTAATCCAAACAGCATAATAATAAGACGACGCATTTTTATAGCCAGTATGTCAATAGTATTGTTATTAGTGTAAGCGAAAAATCAGGCTGCTGTTCAGGCATATTATTTTTACCAAAACAAAGACCGACGAGAGTCGGCCTTTGTTGTTTACAGGTCAATACAGCCTTATAGCTGCTGAATCCCTGCGACCATCCAGCGCGGGTCACCGTTAATAGGGCGTACAAAATGCCATATTTCCTGGAATGGTGCAGGGGCAGAGTGAAGTGATTCACTCACTTTGCCGTAAAAGCGCACGCTGGAAACCATTCTGCCTTCTTCGGTGGCGCAATCGACAAGCTCTGCGTTGAGTTCGGGAAATTCCGCAGGCTCGTCATTGCCTGAGATTTCCTGGCTTAGCTCGTTAAACAGCTCAGGCGTTAAGTATTTGCGCATTTCATTGACTTGCTCAGCCGAGTGCAGGGTTTGCATATGCATAAAACTGCCTCGTGCCTGACGCAAGAATGCCGCTGTTTCTGTGCCATCCGGCAGACGGGTAATGCCCTGGGCCGGAGCAACCGCCGCAGACTGGTCACCCATGCGGAAAACGCGGTCTGTTTGTGCGTTGTTCTGGTTTGGCATTCCTGCAAATGCAGGGCTGGCTGCTAATGCCGCTTCTTTACGACGGCGCATCATCCGCATGGCAAAGTAGCCACCTGCACCCAATAGCAGCAATAAGCCCCATGGGAAGCCGCCACCAGCAGATTGCGAAGTGCCGGAAGCATTGTTTGAGTTAAGCAGGTTGCCTAATAAATAACCGCCCAATGCACCCGCTGCTACGCCACCGATGATCGAGCCCATGCCACTGCGTTGTGGCTGAGGTGCGGCTTGTCCGGGTTGCTGTGCTGGCGCAACATTGCGCTGAGGAGGTGGTGCTGCCGGGCGCGTCGTCTGGCTGCGTTGCATGCCGCTGGAGCGGCCGCCACCCACACGCTTTGCTTCGGCCATGCCGCTGGCAAATAACGATGCAGTGAGTAGGGTAACCATCAGAGTACGACTAAATTGGCTCATGCCAAGTCCTTGCGTTGAATCATTCAATACATGCTTAGTGAGGTTGAATGCAGGAAAGTTCAAGTCATTCTGCAAATAAATGCAAAATGACTTGAAATTTGAAAGCAGCAGGGGGGCGTGCAGGTATTGTGTGTGCGGGCGATTTTTGCAGGCGGGTAAAGCCTGGTCAGCGCGGCTGAATACTGCACTTACATGAATCGCTTGATATGAAATTCTGCAGGGCATGATGGGAAACATCGCCCATGCGGGCGGATGTTTTCAAATCATTTCAGGCGCGGTGGCCGCGCTCGATCGTGACGCCTACCCGGCCAACCTCATGCAGGATGCCCAGTTTGGTGACAGAAACCTTAGCCCAGGGTGCGCCAAAGTCTTGCATGATGAGCTGTGCAATATGCTCTGCAAGGGCCTCCAGCAGCAGAAAATGGCGCTCTTCGAGCACTTTGCGGATGTGTCTGACTACCGCGTCGTAATCAATGGTATCGACTAAGTCGTCGCTGGCACAGGCGCGTGCAGAAGGGATGCCAATCTCCAGATCAAGCTCTACAACTTGCGGCGCAACGCGCTCCCAGTCGTACCAGCCAATAAGGGTGCGCGCACGCACTTCGTGTAAATAGATAATGTCCATGATGGGGTGACTTAATGGGTTTTACCCATCAGCGGTCATTTAGCTTAAAATCGGAAGCTTACGATTGTAGTGGATTTAGGTATGACACCGTTAATTCTAATTTTAGTAAGCTACCTGATCGGCTCTCTTTCTTTTGCCGTGATTGTCTCCAAAGCCAGTGGTTTAGCCGATCCGCGCAGTTATGGCTCGGGCAACCCCGGTGCCACAAATGTTTTACGCAGCGGCAATAAAAAAGCAGCTTTGCTCACTTTATTAGGCGATGCGCTTAAAGGGTGGCTGGCCATTGTGCTGGCGCAAGTGGCTGCGCGCTCCTTGGGTTTGGGGCCGGAAGTTATTGCTCTGGCCGCTGTTGCCGTTACAGTCGGCCATATGTGGCCGGTGTTTTTTGGTTTTAAGGGCGGCAAAGGCGTGGCCACTGCTGCGGGTATTTTGCTTGCCCTCGATTGGCGTGTTGGTTTGCTGACGCTGCTGCTTTGGCTGGTGGTGGCAAAGGGGATGAAGATTTCTTCTTTAGCAGCGCTCCTCGCTGCCTTGCTTGCTCCTGTGCTGGCATGGGTTTGGTTGCCGTCTTCTGCGCAAATTGCGGCTGTATTTGTGATATCAGTGCTGCTGATCTGGCGTCATGAAAGAAATATCAGGGATTTATTAACAGGTAAAGAAGGGCAGATTGGTGAGCAGGTCGATAAACAATAATTCGTCGTTAATACGCATTGTGCTGGCCGGCCTTTTGGTCGGCCTTATTCCTTTAAGCCTGGTCAGATTGTGGACCGCTGCATTGCATGGCAGTACTGCCTTATTGGGGGAGGTTGATTTTTGGCAGGCGCTATTAATGGGGTTTCGTTTTGACTTAAAAATTTGGGCAGTGGTTTTCCTGGTTTTTTTGTTAATTGCGCTGTTATTCAAGAGAGTGCTCGGCCCCGCTGGCGTAATGAAACTGGGGCGGGTGTATTTTGCTTTAAGCCTGGCCATCATCAATTTACTGGCGGTCAGTAATCATTTTTATTATGGCTATTATCGCAGCCCGTTTAATCCGATTGTGTTTGGTTTGTTTGAGGATGACACATGGGTTGTGCTCAAAACCATCTGGCAGGATTACTCTGTAATCCGCATTTTGCTGGGCGTATCGGTATTGGTGTTTGTACAGTTAAAGCTCTGGCAAAAAATATTGGCCTGGGCAGAAGTCGTGCCGCATCCTGTGCGTCGCCGGGTGCGCTGGCCTGCCTGCGCGGGCTTGATTGTGCTGCTGGCGCTTTTCGCCAGGGGCAGTCTGGCAAGTCAGCCTCTTAATCCGGAAAGCTTTGCTGTTTCTTCCAATCGCTTACTCTGTGATCTGGTGCCCAATGGTCCTATTGCCTTGCATGCGGCATGGGTAGAGCGGCAGGAGCAAATTGATATTGGCTCCGATGTTACTGCGGGCTTGCAGGGCCTGGGGTTTGCCAGCCCTGTTGCTGCTGCACAGGTACTGGGCTGGGATGTTCGTACAGATGATGAAGTGATGGCGGCTATGTTCAGAAAGACTGCCCAAAATGATTATCTGCAACAGCACCCTCCGCATGTGGTGATGAGCCTGATGGAATCATGGGGAATGCAGGCGATCTCAAGGCAGGCTGCGGATAACGATATGCTGGGCAGAATGGCTAAACACACTGGCGAAGATTACTGGTTTACTCACTTTGCATCGGGCCGCCGGGGGACTCACCCGTCTTTAGAAAATCTGCTGATTAATACCCCGCTTACTCCTTTGACTCAAGGCTCGTTTGGCAGTGTTTCTTATGCTTCATCGGCGGCTAAGCCTTATAAGGATGCAGGTTACCGGACCATATTGGTGTTTGGTGGCAGCGGGGGCTGGCGCAGGCTGCAAAGTGCGTTTTCAAAGCAATATTTTGATGACGTGTTGGATATGAATAATATCAAAGCGGCTTACCCTGAGGCGAGTGTGGCTGATGCGGGCGTGCATGATGAGTTTTTATTCCGTTTTGCTTTTGATACTTTGCAAAAAGCAGATGCAAAAGGGCAGAAAGTGATGATGTTCATTTTGTCGACCACCAATCATCCGCCATTTGTCCCCAGTATTTTGCCTAAACATTACGTCGTTAAGCCGATCAATATGGCCAAATTTAATGATGTAACGCTTCCACCTGCAGAGGCAAAGCTGGCATTGCAGGCTTTTCAGTATTCCTCTGATGCCTTAGGTGGCTTTATTGATCAGATCAAAGCTTCAGGTTTTGCGGATAAAACATTGCTCGCGGCAAGTGGTGATCATCATCTTCGCTCGTTTTTTAAGTTAAAAATGAATGAAGATTTGCACTGGCTGGATCGTGTGCCTTTGTATTTACGCATTCCGCCTGCCTATCGCTTTAAAGGGAAATATAAGGCGGATAAAGAGGGCGGGCATCGGGATATTTTCCCTACGCTTTATGCACACTCATTGTCTGGCGCAACTTATCCTGGCTTTGGCGAAGATATGCTTTCAGTCACTTGGCAGGGCGCGGGTTTGGGGGATTTTAATGATCTGTATACGCCGGAAGGAGTTGCTGTAGGGCTGGATCACAGCACCTGGCTGCACTGGAATACAGCTAAAGATAAGTTACTGCCTTTGGAAAATCCTCCGGCTGCTTTACAAAAAGCAGTACAAACCGAACGGGCAAGGCTTGCATTACAAGACTGGATGATTCGTATTCAGGCGGTAAAAAAACAACTGTAATGTTGATTGTGTTTCTGAAGTGACACAGGCAAGTGCATCAAGCACTTGCCTGTATTGCATGCTTACACTCAGGCATACTTGTTGTTGGCACGAACAATCTGCGCTTTTTCACGCACCCATTCGCGGTCTTTTTCGCTGTTACGTTTATCGTGCTGCTTTTTACCTTTGGCTAAACCGATATCCAGTTTAATAAAGCCGTTTTTATAATGCATATTGAGCGCCGCCACGGTGTAGCCTGCACGCTCAACTTTGATCGATAGTTTTTCGATCTCGCGCTGATTAAGCAATAATTTACGCAGGCGGGTAGGCTCGGGCAATACATGGCTTGATGCGCTGGTGAGTGGCGAGATATGTGCGCCCATCAGCCAGAAGTCACCCCGCAGATAAACTACGTAAGATTCTTTGAGCTGCACACGGCCAGCGCGGATTGATTTGACTTCCCAGCCTTGTAACATAAGGCCCGCTTCAAAACGTTCTTCGATAAAGAAGTCGTGAAAAGCCTTTTTATTATCGACGATCGACATCGCAATGGGTCCGGTTTTGTTTCACTAAACCCCGATTCTAACACTTTACGGAGTAAGTCATAGATGCAGAGAATTCGCGTCATTTATACCGGCGGCACGATTGGTATGTTGCCCGGCAGCGACGGCTATGCGCCCGCGCCTGATTATTTGCAGAAGCAGTTGCAAAATCTCTATCCGGGCTTGTCGGTGCTGGAGTATTCACCGCTGCTTGATTCAAGCGAAATGACGCCCGCTTTATGGAATCGTATCGCAGCTGATATTGCGGCGGATTACGATGATTACGATGGCTTTGTGGTGCTGCACGGTACAGATACCATGGCATATACCGCTTCCGCGCTATCTTATATGCTGGAAAACTTGGCTAAGCCCGTGGTGGTGACAGGGTCGCAAATTCCATGGTGCGAGCCGGGTAATGATGCCATTGAGCATGTTGCAGCAGCATTGGCATTAGCCTCAGTGCCAGGCTTTTGTGAAGTAGCGGTGGTGTTTGCCGGGCTGTGCCTGCGCGGCAATCGGGTGCGTAAAGTGGATTGTGACGGTATGGCCGCTTTTGCCTCGCCTAATTTGCCCGCGCTTGGTTTGTGGCAGGCGGGGCATTGGGAGATGTCCGCTATGGCCTTGGCTATGACTAAACCGACAGGCTCGTTTCGTTTGCAGCCTGTGGCGGAAAACGCCCGCATTGTGGCGGCAAAGTTAGCGCCGGGTTTTAGTGCAGAATGGCTGGCATCGTCACTCACTGGCCTTGATGGCGTGGTGCTGGAAACCTTTGGCGCAGGCAATGCCGGCAGTCAGCCAGCCCTGATGAAGGCACTGGCTGAGCAAAATCTGGTGGTGAACTGTACGCCTTGTCTGCAAGGCTCGGTAAAAATGGGTCGTTATGCTGTGAGTGGCGGCCTGGCAGCCCTGGGTGTGCTGGACGGTGCGGATATGACGCCGGAAGCTGCGCTGGCTAA
The DNA here is from genome assembly GCF_011601265.1 of Iodobacter violaceini. Classification (GTDB taxonomy): domain Bacteria; phylum Pseudomonadota; class Gammaproteobacteria; order Burkholderiales; family Chitinibacteraceae; genus Iodobacter; species Iodobacter violaceini. The sequence continues at coordinate 309,171 of NZ_JAAOLX010000004.1, read as the reverse complement.
GCTTTACTATGTGCAAGCTAAGGGTATGGACAGGGATGAGCGGGTGGCTCTCTTTCTGGCACCTCACTCAGGCGACCGGCTTGCTTAAGTGCTTTTATAAAGTAGCCTGATAAGAGATAAATCAGATTTTATTGCAGGGGAGGGGCATAAATCTGGCAGATTGCTTGGTGTTTTAACCGGGCTGTGCTATAGTGCGCCCCTGTGTTCGACGGCGGGTCTCCCCGCATAGCTAGAAGGTTAACCTGGTCAGGTCCGGAAGGAAGCAGCCACAGCTTTTGATGCTAGTGCCGGGGGTCAGGCTCGCCACCTCCCCATTCTATAAATCCTGCGGCTCTTCGCGGGGTGTGTATCAATTCCCAAGTCTGTTTAATGTAACGATGAAACGCACAGCGCGTTCATCGTTGTTTGTGTTTTATTTGCTTGGAATATTGTTTTAAACGGATGTTTTTATCAGTCTCCCCTGATTGATCCATATCAATACCCCCGGCGCCCGAATGCTTGATGATACTTATCACGCGAGCTTGATGCTTCGTGTATCTCCAGTGGTAAATTGTGCGCCGCGCACTGTCGCGGCGCTTTTTTTTGTCTGCATTTACTTGTTTTCGTAAAAATGGGTCAGCATAATGCGGCATCTCTCTTTTGAAGATGCTAATGAAAGCCCTTTTTGACCTCTTCTCGGTTATTCTGTTTTTTGTTACTTATTCCATTACTAAAAGCATTTATGCGGCAACAGCCGTGGCAATTGTCACGACGACGGCGCAGGTGGCATGGTCCTGGTTTAAACATCGCAAAGTTGACGGCATGTTATGGTTAAGCTTTGGCCTGATCACTGTGCTGGGTGGTGCCACTTTGCTATTGCATAACAAAATGTTTATTTTGTGGAAGCCTACCGTACTGTATTGGGTGTTTGCCCTTATTCTGTGCGGGTCGCGCTATATCAGGGGTAAAAACCTGATGCAAAGCCTGATGGGCCCGCAAATGACCCTGCCTGCTAAGCTTTGGGATAAAGTCAATCTGGCCTGGGTATTGTTTTTTATCTGTATGGGCGTGCTTAATCTTTATGTTGCATTTAACTACAGCGAAGATCTCTGGGTTAAGTTCAAAATGTTTGGCACGCTGGTATTAACGCTGGTATTTGTGCTGCTGCAAGCCCTGGTGCTTTCACGGTATCTTAATGATCAGGCTGAAGATAAAAAGGAGCCGTCCTGATGCTTTACGCAATAATGGCTGGTGATGGGGAAAATAGCCTGGAGCTGCGTCTGGCAAACCGGCCGGCACATCTGGCAAGGCTTCATCTCTTGAAAGAAGAAGGCCGCCTGATCCTGGCTGGGCCTTTTCCTGCCATTGATGCAACAGACCCGGGTGAGGCTGGTTTTTCGGGCAGCTTAATTGTGGCCGAATTCGATTCTTTGCCTGCTGCGCAAGCTTGGGCTGACAGCGATCCCTATTTAAAAGCAGGGGTTTATGTAAACGTTATTGTGAAACCCTTTCGCCATGTCCTCCCCTAGCGTTATGATTGTCGAAGAAATACACTCACGCCTTGGCGTGTTGCAGCCTGAGTACGTCGATATTTACGATGATAGTGCATCGCATGCTGGTCACGCAGGCAGCGTGGCAGGAGGCGGGCACTATGATCTGACTATTGTCTCCGCTCAGTTTGCAGGCAAAAACACCCTGGCTCGTCACCGGATGGTGATGGCCTTGTTTGTGGATTTAATCCCGCACCCAATCCATGCGCTCAGTATTAAAAAAACACTGACGCCGGACGAGTTGTAAACTCTATTGAACCTAAGCTCTGCTGACTTTAGAACAAAGGACTGAACACATGCGTCAACCGAACCGTATTGCTCTTGCTCTCACTGCTTGCTTCTTGTCTGCTTCATTTGCGGCAACCGCTGCAAACGTTGCAACCGTGAATGGCGTTGCTATCCCTGATAGCAAAGTTGATTTCTTTTTGAAGCAAGTGGCTGAACGTGGTCAGAAAGATAGCCCTGAACTGCGTGCACGTATCAAAGAAGAGCTGATTCGTAACGAAGTACTGTTCCAGGAAGCGCAAAAGAAAGGCGTGGAAAAGAACGCAGATGTACAGCAACGCCTGGATATGGCCAAGCAACAAATTCTGGTTGGCGCTTATGTAAATGATTACGCCAAGGCAAATCCGGTAAGCGATGCTGATCTGAAGAAAGAATACGACAAGATCAAAGTCAACTTCTCCGGTAAAGAATACAAAGCGCGTCATATTCTGGTTAAAACAGAAGAAGAAGCGAAAGCTGTTCTGGCTGATCTGAAAAAAGGCAAAAAGTTTGAAGATATCGCTAAGGCAAAATCTGCAGACAAGGGCAGTGCTGTTAATGGTGGTGATCTGGGCTGGTCTACACCTGCTAACTACGTAAAAGAATTTGGCGAAGCGCTGAGCAAATTGCCTAAAGGTAAGATCTCTGATCCAGTGAAGACCCAATTTGGCTGGCACGTGATTAAGCTTGATGATCAGCGTGAAGCGAAAGGTCCATCGTTTGAAGAAGTAAAACCAGAATTAATGCGCGAGCTGCAAGGCCAGCGTGTACAAAAAATGGTTGAAGAATTACGTGCTAAAGCAAAAGTAGAGTAATTGGCTTTTTGCATAAAAAAACCCCGCAATTTGATTGCGGGGTTTTTTTATGTCTGTGGTTTTTTCATAAATGGCTTCGTTGTAAATAAGCGCCATTAATTGCAAATAATGAACGTCTGCCTTTGTTCTGCAAATAAAAATGCGGCTTTATCAGCCGCATTTTTATAAACAATTAAACCGCTGCCTTATAAAGTAAACCCCGGTAAATATCACCTGGGCCACGATCTGGCATTTGTTTAAGCAGGTACTTTATCCATAAATGTAATGGTTTTTAATGCCGGAGCCGTGATTTGCAGGGCAAGGCCACCGCATGAAGTTTCACGGTATTTAGCATCCATATCTTTACCTGTGGCGTACATTGCCGCAATCACTTTATCTAAAGACACTTTAGGGCTGCTGCTGCGGTGCATGGCCATACGGGCGGCGTTAATGGCTTTAACCGCGCCAATGGCGTTGCGCTCGATACAAGGGATTTGCACTTGTCCGCCGACCGGATCGCAAGTGAGGCCCAGGCTGTGTTCCATGGCGATTTCTGCGGCCATACAGACCTGGGCAGGGCTGCCGCCCATCAATTCAGCAAGGCCGGCAGCGGCCATAGAGCAGGCGACACCAACTTCACCCTGGCAGCCTACTTCAGCGCCAGAGATGGATGCGTTGAGCTTGTACAGGCAGCCAATTGCACCAGAGGCTAAGAAGAAGCGCAGTGCGCTGTCTTCATCCAGTGGTTTAATAAAGTGGTTGTAGTAAGACATCACGCCGGGAACGATGCCGCAGGCACCATTGGTAGGTGCAGTAATCACGCGGCCGCCGGCTGCATTTTCTTCTGACATGGCCATCGCATACATATTCACCCAATCCATTACATTGAGCGGATCATTGGCCACATCCAGTGAGCTGGTCAGCAAATGGTGCAGGGCAGGGGCACGGCGGGGAATACGCATCGGGCCGGGCAGATTGCCTTCGGTTTTCATGCCGCGTTCGATGCTGCTTTGCATAACGCTCCAGACCCGTACAAAGTGAGCTTTGATATCGGCGATGTCATGGAAGGCTTTCTCGTTTTCGAGCACAAGGGCCGAAATCGATAAGCCGCTGTCTTCGCACATATTCAGCAAATCATCTGCGCTTAAAAAGTGATGAGGCACGGGAATATCGTTACAGCTGCCCTGGTTGAAGTGCTCTTCATCCACAATAAAGCCGCCGCCAATCGAGTAGTAAGTCTTGCTGAGGCAACAGGTATCACCCACAAAGGCGCGAATCATCATGCCGTTTTCGTGCAGGGGCAGATAGCTGTCCTGAAAGGCAAGGCTAAAACCAACACGTTGCTGAGTGCGGCCAAGGCAAATCGTGCCGTTTTGCTCTACTTCGTGCACGATCTTAGCCATATTGTCTAAATCAATGGTATCGGGCAGATTGCCTGCCAGCCCCAGCATAATGGCGTGATCGGTGCAGTGGCCCTTGCCTGTGAGCGAGAGCGAGCCATAACAATCAACTGCAATTTTTGTAACCGCATTAAATTGGCCGGTTTCTTTTAATGTGCCTAAAAACTGATGGCCTGCTTTCATTGGGCCGATAGTGTGGGAGCTTGATGGGCCAATACCAATTTTGTAGATATCTAAGGTGCTGAACATGGCGGTTTCCTTGTAAAAACAGCCTGCCACCTGGCGGGGCTGCCGGGCTTAAGCTTCATCTGCTGAGGAAAAAATACTTTTTTCCTCATTGTGATTGCTTAAGTCAGACAGTCCGCGGGTGAAAAGCAGGCTGTATATAAAGCGGGTGGTGTTTAGGCAAAGAGGCTGTAGAAGATCGCAGAGATCGCAATCAGACCAATCATGACCACAAACACATTGCTCGCTGCGCCGGAATACTTACGCATTGCTGGTACTTTATGGATGGCGTACATCGGCATCAGGAACAGCAGTACTGCAATCACCGGGCCACCTAAGGTTTCAATCATTCCCAGAATATTTGGGTTGATTGTGGCAACTAACCATGTGGTGATCAGCATAAAGATCGAGGTGTAACGCTCAAGCTTAGGTGTTGAGATGGTTTTACCTTTTTCACGCAATTGTTTGATTACCAGACCATGCAGACCTTCTTTTGCACCAAGGTAATGGCCAAGGTAGGACTTAGTAATCGCGATAAAGGCAATGATCGGAGCCATCCAGGCAATAACAGGGTTATCAAAGTGATTGGCAAGGTAGGACAGAATCGAAATATTTTGTGCTTTAGCAGCAACTAAATCGGCAGGTGCCAGGCTGAATACGCAGCTAAATACAAAGAACATGACCGACAACACCATCATGATGTGGCTGCGCAGCAAGATTTTCGATGCGATTTGGTCTTCTTTGCCTGGGTGCAGTTTTTTCTGACCTACAGCAAAAGAAGAAATAATAGGTGAATGGTTAAACGAGAACACCATCACCGGGATAGCCAGCCACATGGTTTTGTAGAAAGAAGCGCTGGTCAGTGCATCACCCAGGCTGCCTGCCTGATCGATAACTGCGCTGTTCCAGTTTGGAATCAGATAAACAGCAAGCAACATTAAGGCAATCACAAAGGGATAAACCAGGACGCTCATGGCTTTAACGATGAATTCACCGCCAAGGCGCACAATAGACATCAGACCTAAGATCAGACACAGGGCAAAAATGCCGCGTGTTACTAAATCTGTCCCAACTGCGATATGCATCTGGTGCGTTAAAAAAGACAGCACGGTGTTGGTAATCGCTACGCTGTACACCAGCAGAATCGGGTAAATCGCAAAGAAATAAAGCAGGGTAATGATTTTACCTGCGCCTTTACCAAAGTGTTCTTCTACTACCTCTGTAATGTCACCATCTTTTGTTGAGCCGGATAAAACAAAACGGCTCAGCCCGCGGTGCGCAAAAAAGGTTAATGGCAATGCTAAAAACGCCATTAAAACCAGCGGCCAAAGACCACCAATCCCAGCATTAATCGGCAGGAATAAAGTGCCCGCACCAACGGCAGTGCCGTAGAGGCCAAGCATCCAAACGGTGTCGTGTTTGGTCCAGGTTGGTGCGCTGCCAGGCAGTGCAAGATCATTGAGTGTTGTGTCAGACATGATGTTTTCTCTAGATAAAAATAATTTTTTGAGTGTGTATGTTTAAGTCGATCAATCTGGATCGTTGGTTTCTCTTTTAGTTAGTACTGTTTTTCAAATAGCGATAAAGCGTGGGTTCTGAAATCGAGAGTAAAGAGGCTGTTTTTGCAATAAACCCTTTCACTAAAAAAACGCCGTTTTGTTCAAGTTTTTGCACAATGTCTTTTTTATCGGTGCTGCTTAAATGTTTGGCGGCAATCGGATAGCTGGCTAATGCCTGATTAATAATGTCGTCGCCTAATTCTTCTACTGAGTGGCTGAGTAATTCTTCGCTGGGTGTGTTTTCTTCGTGCTGAAAATACTGATGCAGTAATTCGCTGGCACGTTGCAGGTGATGGTCGTTGCGGTTAATGCACAACATGGCAAAGGGTTTACCTGCTTCGTCCTGAAGCAGCATGCTGGAGCTGCGCAGGCGATGGCCGTCGAGTGTCTTGCCCTGGTAGTTAGTTCGAAAAGGCGCTTTGGCGCTGTTCTGGCATTCGTGCAGCAAGCGCAGCGCAAAATCCGTGGCTGGAGCGCCAACTTTTCGTCCCGAGATTGGGTTCTTAATAATGCACAGCGATTTTTCCAGCTGATTCATATCGTGAACCGCCACCTCTGTCGACTCCCCTAATACCTGTGATAGGAAATCTGAGAGGATGTCTAGGTCTACCGAGATCTTCATGATAAAAAATTCTTGTCTTGATAAGTTGGTGTGGATTCTACTCCCGAATTTTTGTTCATGATGTTGGATTAAGTACGTTTTTTGATGATCATCAATAAAAAAATTTTCACAGAAATAAAAAATTATTAATACAAAATGTCAAAATTTTAATGCTAAATGGAATATATTATGTTTAGCTGCGTGTTTAGCGCCTTATATCTCTTTAAACTGTTTTTTGTAAAATTTGTATTATTTACTTTTTTGTTCTTATTGGATTGAGGGCGAAAAAAAACAACACCCTTCATTTTATGAAGTAAAAGTGTTGTTTTTTTGTAGGGTTGCGGGGTTTTAAGGGGGCTTTGGCGGTTTTTTTAGCAGCTCTGTGTCAGTTTGAATGTCAAGGGTACTGCTGACGAACGGACAAATCAGGCACGAAGACGATGCCAGAGCATGCCCAGTAACTCGTGTAAGGCAAAACTGCTGCGGTTGAGCGCCGCGGCTTTTGGCATAAAAGAAAGGATAGAAAGTGGCTCTTGGTTTGCGTAGTCTGTAGCAGCCGCAGTTACACGGAATCCGGTATTTTCAAAAGCCATTTGCGCTCTTTGCATGTGTGCGGCTTCGGTGATCAGTACAATTTTGGCGTTTTTTCCGAGTAGCCTGGCGCTCAGGCTGGCGTTTTCCTGGGTATCAACAGATTCACTTTCTACCCAGCGCACCGGAGTATTGAATTCTTCACGCAAAATCTTCGCCATCAGTACCGCCTCACTGATGCCCCCTAGTGGTTTTCCGCCGGTCACCAAGACAGGAAGCTGGCTTTGCTTCGCAATCTGCGCGGTATAGCGCAGCCGGGCCAGCGTGGCGTTATTGATGGTTTCCCCTTCTGGCTGATCGTAAGCGGCAAAGCGTTTTCCCCCGCCTAAGCAGACAATGGCCACTGTATTCGCAGGGATGGTTGTGAGGGCAGGAGGCTCAATCATGCGCAGCAAACGCTTCTCTATCACCGGCATTGAAAGAATAGTAAGGCTTAATATGCCGGCCGCAATCAAGCTACGCCCAAGGCGAGGCTTACGGGTCAGTAAAATTAGGCCGATAGTCATCAGTAATAAAAACAGGCCGGGTGGCAGTAAGCATGCGGCAATAGCGTTTTTAGCGAGTACGGCAGAATGCATGGGGCTTCCTGAGCGGTAAGTAGGGGGGGCATGTTTGGGGGGATTATATAACGGGCTTTTCCGCTGCAAAAAAAACTAAAAATAGCGTGTGCTGTGGCTTATTGAGAGAAATGCCGGCTGATCATTTAAATGAATGAATTTGAGCTGCCAAATGCACAAAGAGCCGCGATAGGCGGCTCTTTATTTGGGGGTTGAACAACGCAGGTTTTATTCGCCCAGATATGCTTGCTGAATCTTAGGGTTGGCCAGCAGGTTTTCTGCAGTATCTGCTAAGGTGATTTTTCCTGACTCCATTACATAGCCACGGTTGGCGGTTTGCAAAGCCAGTTTGGCATTTTGCTCTACCAGCAGCATGGTGACCCCTTCGGCGGCGATCATTTTGATGATCTCAAAAATCTTTTGCACAATAATCGGCGCAAGGCCCATCGATGGCTCATCCAGCAGCAGCAGCTTGGGGCGGCCTAATATGGCGCGGCCAATTGCCACCATTTGCTGTTCACCGCCAGACAGCGTGCCCGCCAGCTGTTTCATCCGCTCTTTTAGTCTTGGAAAAAGGTAGTAAACACGCTCCATATCATGCTCAATGCCTGCTTTATCGTTGCGCGTGTAGGCCCCCATTAACAGATTTTCTTCGACGGTGAGGCGGCTGAAAATGCCCCGGCCTTCGGGCACCATAATCAGCCCTTGTTTAACGTAATCGTAAATGGGTTTTTTAGCGGTTGACTGACCATCAAATAAAATATCGCCCGAGCTGGGGTTGCACATGCCGATCAGTGTTTTAAGCGTGGTGGTTTTACCTGCACCATTGGCACCAATCAGGGCCACCAGCTCCCCCTGATGGATTTCTAAATCAATTCCTTTTACGGCATGAATGCCGCCGTAGGCCACTTTTAAGTCTTTTACTTGTAATAATGGGCTACTCATTTTTGTGCAACTCCTTGAAAAGCTTCGCGCCAATCGTTTTTTGAGGGCGCTTTGGCCGGCAGTAATAGCGTACTCATTCCGGTGCAACGCCCAGATAGGCCTCAATCACACGGGGATCATTTTTTACGATTTCGGGTATGCCTTCAGCAATTTTTTTGCCGTAATCGAGCACCGCGATGCGATCACATAAATCCATCATGAGTTTTACATCGTGCTCGATCAGCAAGATAGTGACCCCATCGTTTCTGATTTTTTCCATCAGTTTTTTCAGATCGTCTGTTTCTTTGGGATTCATCCCCGCCGCCGGTTCATCCAGCGCCAGCAGCTTGGGGCGTGTCGCTAAGGCACGGGCAATTTCCAGACGGCGCTGATCCCCGTATGACAAGTTGCGTGCCAGCTCTTTGGCGTGCTTGCTGATTCCTACATAGGCAAGCAGTTCAGTCGCTTTAGTGTGGATATCGCGCTCTTCTTTGACGGCTTTGGGGCTATGGAAAATCGCGCCCAGAATACCGGACTGAGTGCGCACGTGCTGGCCGACCATTACGTTTTCAAGTGCCGTCATATTGGCAAAAAGGCGGATATTCTGAAAAGTGCGGGCAATGCCTGATTCAACAACGATATTGGGTTTTTGGCGGAATAAATCCAGACCATTAAAACTGAATTGGCCTTCATCAGGCTGATACAGCCCGGTAAGCACATTAAACAGCGTGGTTTTGCCAGCGCCATTAGGGCCGATTAAGCCGTAAATTTCACCTTTATTGATGGTCAGCCCAACACCAGACAAAGCATGCAGCCCGCCAAAACGCTTGGTAATGCCTTCAATTTTTAACAGTAATTCGCTCATGCTTTTGCCTCCTCATCTTTTTCGTGAAATTCTGCTTTGCGGCGCTTGGATGGCCACAAGCCTTCGGGGCGGAGCAGCATAATCACGATCATGGCAAGGCCAAAAATCAGCATGCGTAAGTTTTCCGGATCGACCACTTTGCGGCCAACCAGGGCGTGTTGCAGTGGATTGATCACGTCCCGCAAAATCTCTGGTGTGATCGATACAATAATCGCACCCAGAATCACGCCAGGAATATGCCCCATCCCGCCTAAGACCACCATGCACAGCACCATGATGGATTCCATCAAGACGAAGGACTCAGGTGAAACAAAGCCCTGGAAGCTGGCAAATAATGCCCCTGATACACCGCCAAAACTTGCGCCCATGGCAAACGCCAGCAGTTTGATATTGCGGGTGTTAATGCCCATTGCATTGGCGGCAATTTCATCTTCACGAATTGCTACCCAGGCACGGCCAATACGGGAGTTCTGCAGGCGCATGGAGACAAAAATAATCAAAAGACAAAATGCCAGAATCAAGTAGTAGTAGAGGTGCACTTTTTCAAAAGAGAGACCCAGAAACTCAATCGGGCGGCCAAAATCGTAACCGGCTACGTGAATGCTCTTAATATTGTTAATGCCCTGTGGCCCATTGGTGATATTGATTGGGCGATCCAGGTTGTTCATAAAAATACGGATAATCTCACCGAAGCCTAAGGTAACAATGGCCAGATAATCACCGCGCAGCTTTAAAGTGGGTGAGCCTAATAAAACGCCAAACAGCCCGGCAACTAAGCCGGCCATTAAAATCATGACAGGAAAAGAAGGAGAAATAAGCCAGGCAGGCAAAACGGCAGCCAGATGAGGTGAGTTTAAAATGGCATAGAGATAGGCGCCTACAGCATAAAAGGCGATATAGCCTAAATCCAGAAGACCTGCGTAACCGACAACAATATTTAGCCCGAGGGCCAGCATGATATAGAGCAGGGCAAAGTCGATGGTGCGAATCCAGGATTTGCCGCTTTCAAAGCTGCCTGTTAATGCAAAAGGCAGGACCAGCATCACGACTGTCAGCACCGCCATGGCGATCAGCCGTGTGCGGGGATTTTCAAGTTTTAATAGCATCATGTTTCCTCTGGGCATTAAGCACGGTCAGCAACACGCTCGCCTAACAGGCCGGACGGACGGAAAACCAGTACGATAATCAGTACGATAAAAGCGAAGATGTCTTTGTAGTTACTGCCAAATGCACCACCGGTTAAATCGCCCAGATAGCCAGAGCCCAGGCTTTCGATGAGGCCGAGCAACAGCCCGCCTAATACTGCGCCACCTAAATTACCAATTCCGCCCAGTACCGCTGCAGTAAAGGCTTTCAGGCCAATCAGAAAACCCATATAGGCATGGGCCTGATCGTAATTCGCGGCAACCATGACGCCTGCTACCGCACCCAGTGCAGAGCCAATCATAAATACCATAGAAATGATGGAGTTGATGTTTACACCCATTAAGCCTGCAACTTCCGGGTTTTGTGCCGTAGCGCGCATGGCACGGCCAAGCTTGGTGCGCTCAATCAGAAAAAACAGGCCAGCCATTAAGGCCAGGGCCAGGCCAATAATGGCGATTTGCAAGCTGGTAATGGTTGCGCCGCCAATTTCATGTACGGTGCTGGGCAAAATGGCGGGGAAAGGCCGGTAGTTGCGGCCCCAGATCAGCATGGCGGCCTGTTGCAAGACAATGGATACACCAATGGCTGTAATCAGGGGGGCAAGCCTTGGGGCTTTACGCAGCGGACGATAGGCAATTTTCTCAATCGCATAGCCTAAAAGAATCGAGACAGGCACGGCCATCATAAAGCCAATTAATAAAAGCATCGGGCCTGGCAATGCGACGTTGTGGCCAATTAAGACGTTGATACAGGTAATGGTGACCATCGCGCCAATCATAACAATCTCGCCATGGGCAAAATTGATCAGCTGCATGATGCCGTACACCATGGTGTAGCCAAGGGCAATCAGCGCATAAATGCTGCCGACAACCAAGCCATTAAAAATTTGCTGGAGAAAAATATCCACGTTGTTTAGGCCCAAGTAAGGAGTGCAGATGCGATTGAATAAGACCATTACAGTTTGGTCTGAGTACAAAAATTAACCTTGAATAATTGCTGCGGATACTTGTGAATTTCCCCAACTGGCCATCTGGGGTGAGGGCGTTTTAAACAAGGAGATTAAGGTTTATTGGCTAATGCATTCTATTCGGATATAAGCCCGCTGCTATTTAATTGTCATTGTTTTGAATGCTTTATTCATTTTTTAAAACAGGAGGATAGGGCTTTTGTTCTGTAAATCAGGAGCGTGGGATTTATTTAAGGCTACTTCATTGGTATGAGGTTTAAACCTTGGGGAATGGCGGGGATAAGCATTGATTTAGAAAAGGATATTGCTCGTTCTGGGTTGATTGTTGGCAGGGCAAGAATAGACAGACTGTTGTTTACAGAAATAAAAAAGCCACCGGAGATGATCCGGTGGCTTTGGGCAGGCTTATTTCAGGTCTGATTAAAACTGCTTGGTTTGAACCTGAACTAAAGGCTCTGCAGTGTGATCACTTGCGGGCACCGCTGCATCACGGCGCGGCGCACGGGGTGCATCTGCTACCGGTTTCGCTGCTGCTTCCGTATTACCTGCTGCTTGTGTTTCAACTTGCTGAAGCATCGGTGTTTCGTTTACCAGCTGTGTGTTTGCAGCTTGCACATCGCGGCGGCGGCGGCGCACTGGTGCCACAACAACCGGCTCTTCGGCCGCTGCCGGCAGGTTGCGGGTAGCAACCATGACCAGTCCTGCGGCTTCAGGTGTGCCAATTTGTAATGCGGGTGCTGGTGCTGGTGCAGCAGGCGTTACAGGCGCAGGTACAACAGGCGCTGGCTCAGCCGGGGTGACTGTAACAACAGGAGCCGCAGGAGCTGCAACCGGTGCTGGCGCAGCAACAGGCTCAGCAGCGACAACAGGTGCAGGTGTGCTTACAACCACTGGCGCAGGCGCTGGGGTTGCAATGGCTTCTGCCGCCGGAGCAACAGGGGCCGGAGCAAGCACCGGTGCGGCAGGGATGACCGCTGCAGGTACAACAACCGGGGCAACAGGAGCCGCTTCAGCAACAGCAGGCGCTACTGGTACAGCTGCAACTTCCACTGGTGCAATATTTACGACAGGAGCAGCAGGCGCAACATTTACAACCGGAGCATGTACCGGAGCCGGGGTGGGTGTGCTCACAACGGGCGCTGGTGCAGGGGCTGAAGCCACAAAGCCGTGTGCTGGTGCATCAATGGCTGTGAAGGCTGCTTCTGCTCCGCTGGTTTCAACACGTTCACCACGACGCTCGCCACGGCGGCTGCGACGGCGGCGGCTGCGTTGCTGCTCGCTGGCTTCATCCGTGTTGTTTTCTGCTACAGGTGCATTTAACAACGCTTCAGTATTACTTGCAGCAGCGGCTTCTTTACGTGGCTGACGTTCCTGACGTGGCCGTGGCGGACGCTCGTTACGCGGGCGTTGTTCTGCCGGGGCTTCGCTGCGTTCAGTGCGATCATTGCGCTCGTTCCGTTCACGTGGCTCGCGGTTTTCACGCGCTTCACGATTTTCACGGCTCTTTTGCAAGTCTTCTTCGATGCGAGGTTTGCCACTGCCGCGACGTGCCTGTGCAGGTGCTTCTTCATTACGGGCAGGACGCTCTGCGCGTGGTGCCTGGCCTTCACGTGGCTCACGCGGCGGGCGCTGGCCACGATCATTGCGGTTGCGCGAGTTGTTTTGCGGACGAGCGGCAGCTACAGGTTTTGGTGGCTCAACCGGAGCAGCAGGCTCACCCTGGAACCATGTCAGCAGTTTTTTCCACAGTGATGGGGCAGCAACGGTGTCGCTCGGTGCGGCTATACGATCACGGGCAGAGATTGGCGCTGGCTGGTCAGGCGTAATACCCTTCACCATGGCTTCCTGGCGCTTGGTTTGCTCTTCTTTCACCTTGCCTGGCTGGTAGCCGGTTTCACTTGGCTGGTCAACCATTTTGTAGGAAGGAATAACGTCTTCATTGTTGCCAATGTCTTCGTGACGCAGGCGCGACAGATTGTAGTTGGGTGTTTCCAGATGGGTATTTGGAATCAGTACCACACTGACTTTCAGGCGTGCTTCAAGTGCAAAAATTTCGGCACGTTTTTCATTGAGCAGGAAGGTCGCAACATCAACCGGCACCTGTGCATGAATTGCACCGGTGTTTTCCTTCATTGATTCTTCTTGAATAATCCGCAGGATATTGAGTGCAGAAGATTCGATGCCGCGTGTAAAGCCGGTGCCGTGGCAGCGCGGGCAAGCGATATGGCTGGTTTCTTCTAATGAAGGCTGCAGGCGCTGGCGGGATAATTCCATCAGGCCAAAGCGGCTGATTTTGCCGGTTTGAACACGGGCACGGTCGTGATGCAGGGCGTCACGCAGGCGGTTTTCTACTTCGCGCTGATTCTTTGGGTTTTCCATGTCGATAAAATCGATCACGATCAAACCACCCACGTCACGTAAACGCATCTGACGGGCGATTTCGTCAGCGGCTTCCATATTGGTGCGCAATGCGGTTTCTTCGATATCGGCACCTTTGGTGGAGCGGGCCGAGTTTACGTCGATAGAATAAAGCGCTTCGGTTTTATCGATTACAATCGCGCCGCCGGATGGCAGATTCACTTCGCGGGCAAAGGCGGTTTCGATCTGATGTTCGATCTGGAAGCGTGAGAACAGCGGTACGTCATCCTGATAGAACTTCACGCGGTTTACATTGGCCGGCATTACATGGCTCATAAACTGGCGTGCCTGCTCATAAATATCGAGCTTGTCGATCAGGAGTTCGCCGATTTCAGGCTGGAAGTAATCGCGGATTGCACGGATGACCAGGCTGGATTCCTGATAAATCAGGAAAGCGCCAGTCTGGGTAGAAGCCGCGCCTTCAACTGCACGCCAGAGTTGCAATAGGTAGTTTAAATCCCACTGTAATTCTTCGGCATTGCGGCCAATGGCGGCAGTGCGGGCAATCAGGCTCATGCCGTTTGGCGTTTCCAGCTGATCAAGAACGGCGCGAAGCTCGTTACGCTCTTCACCCTCGATGCGGCGGGAAACACCACCACCACGCGGGTTGTTTGGCATCAGTACCAAATAACGGCCAGCAAGGCTGATATAGGTCGTCAGGGCTGCGCCTTTATTGCCACGCTCGTCTTTCTCTACCTGAACGATCAGTTCCTGACCTTCTTTAAGAGAATCACCGATACGCGGGCGGCCATTGCCGTCGCCATTGTCATTCAGGTAGGCGCGGGCGACTTCCTTAAACGGCAAAAAGCCATGGCGATCGCAGCCGTAATCAATGAAGCAGGCTTCAAGGCTAGGCTCTACGCGGGTAATCACACCCTTGTAGATATTGGATTTCCGCTGTTCTTTACCAACGGTTTCAATGTCGAGGTCGACCAGCTTCTGACCATCAACAATCGCAACGCGCAGCTCTTCAGCCTGCGTTGCGTTAAATAACATACGTTTCATAAAAAAGACTCCGGCACGCACTCACGCGGCAGGAATTAGGTTCTGGCATGCCCAGTGTAACTGCCTGAACGCAGGCGGTTAATAAGTGCCCGCATCATATTGATGGCGCTGGGGGAGTTAGGCTGTTTCCATGCAATTATTTACAGCGGCCAGCAAAAGGGCGGTGAAGTTTATACCTGGGCTTGGAAATCGGCCTAAAATCCTTGTTAAGCAATGATTTAAACAAGGATCTGGATTCGGTTTCTTGCTGGTTTTTATTCTTCTCTCACCTTTTTTTTGCGGCCATTACAATGGTGACTAGCTGCCGAACGTACCATACCGGCGTTTTTACTTGTTTTTCTGTAAAAGTAGGCCAGTACGCTAATAAGAATCCGATGAGTGCTTTATATATATAAATCAATTACCATCGCTGCTTTTTGCGGTGAGCGAGATAACCGCTTCCCGGAACTTGTTGCATCAGCTTGACGGCAGACAGGCGAGCCCCGCGCTCGCGCTCCCAGTTTTGCTAAGACTGGCTTTTTGTGCCAGTTGGGAGGGGCAGAGCATATTTCTCTACGGCGGGAAGGTAATCGCCGGCTGTATCGTCTTGCAGTATTGCTTTAAGAGCGGGATCTAAAAGTGGCCTTGGCCACCTTGCGCAGTGCTTGTCCTGAGGGGGCTGTTAAAAAGTCCCTTATCAAAACAAGCCCTTGCGGTAATCGTTGCCGTTGCGTTTTTATCGCACCGGCCAACCTGCCGCAACCTTCTGGGTTGTGGCGTGCGGAGAGTATAAGTCAAGATGAAGGGCAGTAGCAAAGCATCCGTCACGTTCCTGACCGTGGATGAAGAAGATGCCGGCCAAAGGCTGGATAATTTTTTGTTAAAACACCTCAAGGGCGTACCCAAAAGTCATGTTTATCGTATTGTGCGCAGCGGTGAAGTTCGCGTAAATAAGGGCCGCAGTGATGTAACGTATCGCATCGCTGCCGGTGATGTTTTACGCTTGCCGCCGGTCCGTGTTGCAGAAAAGCCTGATGCCACGCCAGCTGTGGCGGCTTCGCACCGTATTGATATCCCCATCATCTTTGAAGATGATGCCATTTTAATTTTAAATAAACCTGCAGGGCTTGCGGTTCATGGTGGCTCGGGTGTCAGCTTTGGTCTGATTGAGCTGATTCGCGCTCAGCGGCCGCAAGCTAAATTTCTGGAATTAGTGCACAGGCTGGACAGAGAAACGTCGGGCATTCTGATGGTGGCCAAAAAGCGCTCTGCGCTGACTGCTTTGCAGGATGCCTTGCGTGATAATCACCGGATTGATAAGCGATATTTGGCTTTGGTGAAAGGTGTGTGGGAAAATCCACGCAGCCATGTCAAATTTTCTTTGTTGAAATACAACACTGCCGAGGGTGAGCGTCGTGTGCGTGTTTCGCCCGAAGGTAAGATTTCGCATACGGTTGTGAATCGCCGTCAGGTCTGGAAAGATTGTTCCTTGCTGGAATGCGAGCTTAAAACAGGGCGCACTCATCAGATTCGGGTGCACCTTGCTGCAAGCGAGCATCCTATTCTGGGCGATGAGAAATACGGTGACTTTGCTTTAAATAAAATCTTGCCAAAGCAAGGGTTGCGGCGCATGTTTCTGCATGCATGGCGCCTGGTGGTTGATCACCCTGTTACAGGTAAATCATTAGAGCTGGAAGCGCCTTTGCCGCCCGAATTACAATCGTATATCGACAAACTTGAGAAAACGCATGCCTAAGCAATTTGATTTGCTGGTTTTTGATTGGGATGGCACTTTGATGGATTCCACGGGCACGATCGCCCGTGCTATTCAATCGGCTTTTGCAGAGGTTGGTTTACCTGAGCCATCAGATAAAGAAGCACGTTATGTCATTGGATACGGAATGCATGAGGCCATGCAGCATCTTGCCCCTGAAGCCAGTGCTGCCCAGATTACCGAGGTTGTCGGGGCGTACCGGCGCTTTTATTTAGCTCAGGATCAGGATGTGGCTTTATACGACGGGGTGCTGGATGCCCTGCCATTATTTGCTGATGCAGGCTTTCAAATGGCTGTGGCAACGGGAAAATCCAGGGCGGGTTTAGACCGGGTCCTGGCGTCTACGGGGCTGGATGCGTTTTTTAAAATTACGCGCACGGCCGATGAAGCGTTTTCCAAACCTCATCCTGCAATGCTGCATTACATTCTGGATAAATGCGGAGTGGATGGGAGCCGGGCAGTGATGATTGGCGACACCACGCATGATTTGCAGCTGGCACAAAATGCGGGGACGCAAAGTTTGGCGCTCACCTATGGTGCACACAAACTGCCAGAGTTATTAACATGCAAGCCGTTGGCGCATTTTGATAATTTCCATGCTTTAAAAGATTGGATTTTATTAAATGCCTGACCGGGTGCTGTGCCAGAGCCAGGATTTAGCAGAGCGTGGCCTGGCGCAGCGCTTTACCCTGCTGTGGGGAGGGCGTGAACGGAATGCTTTCGTACTTAGGTATGATGGTCAGGTGTATGCATATATTAATGAGTGTGCACATATTCCGATTGAGCTGGATTTTAATCCGGGGGATTTTTTTGATTACTCCCGCTCCTGGCTTGTTTGTTCTACACACGGCGCATATTATGCGCCCGATACGGGTCTTTGCCTGGGCGGCCCTTGCCCGGGCCGCAAGCTTGTTTCTTTACCGGTTCGCGAATACGCGGGCCAAGTTTGCCTGATTGAGGAAAAAACACAGCATGAATGAATCCTGGGAACGCGAACAATTACAAAGTTTGCTGCATGCCGGTATTAAAGAAAGACGCAGTGCCCGCCGCTGGAATATCTTTTTTAAGCTGGTCACTTTTAGTATTGTGATTCTGATTCTGGCCATGATGATGGGCTGGGTGGGTAAGAAAGCCAGTGATGAGCTGGCGGGGCCGCATACAGCCGTGGTGCGTCTGGAGGGTGCTATTTCAGCGGGGGGCGAGGCCGATGCAGCCACTCTGATCGAAGGTTTAACTGCTGCGTTTGAAGATAAAAACACCAAAGCGGTGATTTTACAGGCCAACAGCCCGGGTGGCAGTCCGGTACAGGCTGGGATGATGTCGGATGAAATTGCCCGCCTGAAAAAGTTGCATCCTAAGATTCCATTTTATGTGGTGATTGAGGAAATATGCGCTTCCGGCTGCTATTACGCAGCAGCAGGTGCAGATAAAATCTACGCGGATAAGGCTTCTATGGTGGGCTCGATTGGTGTATTGATGGATGGCTTTGGTTTTAGCGGTGTCATGGAAAAACTGGGCGTAGAGCGTCGTTTGCTGACAGCAGGTGCAAACAAAGGTTTTTTAGACCCTTATTCACCAATGAGCCAGGGGCAGCGGGATAAGGCGCAGGTCATGCTGGATGAGATTCATCAGCAGTTTATTGCGGTGGTTAAAGCTGGGCGCGGTAATAAGCTGGCAGATAACCCGGATCTCTTTTCCGGCCTGGTGTGGAGTGGCGCAGCCAGCGTCAAAATGGGTCTGGTTGATGCATTAGGCTCGGTGGACAGCGTTGCGCGTGATGTGGTTAAGGCGAAAGATATTGTCGATTTTACGCCCCGCCCAAGTTATGCAGACCGCCTGGCCCGCCAGATTGGGGTGTCTGCGGCAAACAAGCTGGTTTCAGAATTTAATCTGCAACTAAAGTAAAAGGCAGACAAGACTGGTTTTAAAATATTGGCTTGTGCAGGTGGGTACAGCAGTGTGCCCGCCTTTTATCTTGAAAAGGGGCTCAGCATGGCACGCAAGCGCAGGCACGAGGAACATGATAATCATGAGCGCTGGTTGGTGTCTTATGCAGATTTTATTACCCTGCTATTTGCTTTTTTTGTGGTGATGTACGCTATTTCATCGGTGAATGAAGGCAAATATAAGGTGTTGTCAAATTCGATGGTGGATGCATTCAAGCAAACACCAACCAGCAAAGAAGTGATCAAACAAAACCAGCCTGTTGCAGGTGTGCCGGATAAGCTTGTGGTGCTGACAGCAGTATCTGTCCCTTCGCCCAGCCCTAAAGTGCTTGAGCAGACACAAAAAATGCAGGGCATGGCTGGTGATTTAAAAAAATCGCTGGGTACTTTGATTGATCAGGGCAAGGTGCGTGTAACTCAGTCCAAGCGGGGTATTGCGGTAGAAATCAGCGATTCAGTTTTGTTTGATACTGCCAAGGCAGATTTACATACTGAATCGGCCACAGCGCTGATTGCGGTGGCTGAAATGGTTAAGAATACGGATAACCTGATTCAGATCGAAGGCAATACGGATAATCAGGCCATGCGCTCCGGGCAGTTTCCTTCCAACTGGGAATTATCTGCAGCCCGTGCCGCCAGCGTGGTGCGTTTATTTGTTGATGTAGGCGTAGCGCCGCAGCGACTTGTGGCAATAGGCTATGGTGAATTTCGGCCGCAAGGCAGTAATGACACCCCGGAAGGCCGGGCCAGCAATCGCAGGGTGACCTTGAATATTCTTGCTGATAATAAAGACGAAGTAGCAGTACTGCCACCGGGGAATGAAACCAAGCCTGCCCCCGCTCCTGCTGCGCCTAAATAAACCAAACTCATCAGTAAGGCCTCTCCCGTTAAAAAGATCTGCAGGCACAGAGAGCACAAAGTTTAAAGACAGTACGCCAGGAATATCCCGAGGGATTATGGCGCTTGCCTTTCTGTTTGTTGTGCCCCCGTTTAGCTCTGTGTTTGAAGATCTGAGGCTGGGGCTGTCTGTTTAAATCGAAAAATCCTCACTCACTCCGCTTAAGGTCTGCATGGCTAAGTGGGCGCTGAGAAATACTTCCCCGTCCAGCGTGCTCAGCATTTCACTGCGGCGCAAATGATCCATAACAGGGCCTTTTACTTCGGCCAGATGGATTTTAATTTGCCGCACCCGCAGGTTTTCTTGCAGGAGGCTGATCGCCTGCATGGCACTGTAATCAATACTGTTGACCGCAGACAGAATAAGCAGCAGATGTTTCGCGGCAGGTGCCTGGGCAAGAATTTGGATGAGTTCAGCCTGTATTTTTGCGCTATTGCCAAAATAAAGGCTTTCATCAATTCGGATGGCCACAACGGCCGGACAGGTTTGGGTGGTAAAACGGTTGATGTTTCTAAAATGCTCTGTGCCCGCAATCCGGCCGACGACGGCGATATGCGGCTGGCTGCTGCGGTATAAAAACAGAATGAGCGATACCCCTGTCCCGGCCACAATGCCCTGCATGGCGCCTAAAAGTAAAACAGCGATGGCTGTGCTGATAAAAGCAGCCCCGTCACGCCAGTCATAACGCCAGCTGCGAATCAGAAAATCAAAATCAATCAGGCGAATGGCTACCAGAATAATGGTGGCGGCTAACAGTGCTTGCGGCAGGAGCGCTAAGTAATCGCTGAACCAGTGTGCCGCCAGAGCAATCCATGCTGCAGTCATTACACCCGCCAGAGGGGTATGTGCGCCCGAAGCGGCATTGACGGCAGTGCGGGAAAACCCGCCGCTCACAGGAAACCCGCCGCTTGCTGCAGCTGCAATATTGGCGGCACCTAAACCAATCAGCTCCTGATTGCTGTCAATATTTCGCCTGGCTTTGAGCGCCAGACTTTGAGCAATGGTGATGCTTTGCAAAAAGCCAGCTAAACCAATGGTGATGGCAGGCAGCCAGAGCCGGGCGAGCTGATCCGGATGAAGATCTGGCCAGGCAAATGCAGGCAACTGGCCTGGAAATGGGCCAATTAAGCGCGTTTGGATGTTTAAGCCGTGTACTGCGGCGGTGATCAGCAGTATCAGAAACAGCGGGCTGAGTTTTGCAATCAGCTGGGCATGCGGTACTTTTTTATTCAGCAGCAGGGTGTTGAGTGGCTGCCCCAGCAGCCAGAGTAAAGCAAGGCAAGTCAGGCCAAAAAGAAGGTGATGGGGCTGATGTATGATGACGTGCAGCAGCGTATGGTCCTGCGCGCCAAGCAGTGGGGTGGTTTGCCCAATGATGATCAGGATGGCGGCGCCGCTGGTAAAGCCGTTAATCACGGGGTGGGAAAGAAGTTGCGTTATAAAGCCGAGCCTCAGCAAGCCAAGGGCGGCTAAAAACAAGCCTGAGAGCAGGGCAAGGCTGGCGGCCAGTGCGCTGTATTCTGCTGAACCCATGACGGCCAGCGGGGCTAGGGCGCTGGCCGTCATCACTGCGCTGATGGCCATGGGGCCGACCGATTGCACCATGCTGCTGGCAAAAAATGCATAAACCACCAGCGGTAAAATACTGGCATAAATTCCGGCTTGCGGCGGCAGGCCCGCCAGCAAGGCGTAGGCCAGGCTTTGTGGAATAAGAAGCACAGCAACAATCAGGCTGGCGCTTAAATCTCCGGCAAAAGTTTTTTTCTGGTACTGAGGCAGCCATTGCAAAATCGGAAAAAACTTTGCCAGGGATTGGGTGGCTTTCATGGCTTTTTGGGGATCAGATTAAAAATAAACATGCCAATAAGCATGGATACAACAAAGATAAACGCCTTCACTTCGCCCATGGCAAGCGCAACAAGGCCGGGGCCCGGGCAAATGCCAGCCAGCCCCCAGCCCATGCCAAAAAGAATGCTGCCTGCAATCAGCGGGCGATCAATGATCTTGCTGTCTGGCAAAGCCATTTTTTCATGGGTCAGCAAGGTTTGCCTGCGGGTTTTGGCCCAAATAAAAAAGGGAGTGGCAGTTGCAATGGCGCCTGCCATGACCAGCGCGAGGCTTGGATCCCAGTGACCGGTTAAATCAAGAAAGCCAATCACTTTGGTCGGGTTAACCATGCCAGAAATAATCAGTCCAAGGCTGAACAGCAGCCCGGCAAATAAAGCAATTATCTTGAGCATTTGATCTCTCAGAGCAGGTGGTGGGTAAGAAATACGGTGATAAAGCCTGCGCCCATAAAGCTGGCAACCGCGGCGAGAGAGCGGATCGAGAAGCGGGATAAGCCGCAAACTCCGTGGCCGCTGGTGCAGCCACTGCCATAGCGCGTGCCTGTGCCCACTAATAATCCGGCAACGATAATGGCCGGTGTGCTGGCACTGATTTGAATCTCAGCGGGGGTTTTAAAGGCAAGCCAAAGCAGGGGGGTAAGCAGCATGCCAACCAAGAAAAAAACACGCCATGCCATATCTGCAGAAGCGCTGAGTAAACCGCCTAGAATACCGCTGATGCCTGCAATTTTTCCGGCCAGCAGGGCGAGTAAGCCACTGGCAAGACCAAGTAGTGCACCGCCAAGCAGGGCGCTCCATGGTGTGAAATGAATCCAGTCAATTTGCATCAGGTGTCTCCAGGGTTTCAATCGGGCAGTAAAGGGTGTAGAGCACTTCCAGTAATTGCTGTACATCGGCACTGGCAAGGCTGTAATAAATCCGTTTGCCCTCCCGGCGTGTATTGACCAAGCCCTCTTTGCGCAAAACCGTAAGCTGTTGTGAGAGCGTAGGCTGGCGAATATCGAGCAGGGTTTCAAAATCAGAAACGCATTTTTCGCTGTCAACCATCTGACAGAGCAGCAGCAGGCGGTCTTCATTGGCCATTACTTTTAAAATACGGGTTGCGCCATGTGCAGACTGGCGCATAGCAAGAATTTGTTGTGGTGTCATGATGTGTTCACTGGTGGTTCGTATTTTGACACATTATAGTTTTATATATAATATTTGCAAACATAATTATTGTGGAGCAAGAAAAATGCAACAACCTCAAGTTGAAGCTTTTTATGACCCGAACACCTCAACCATCAGCTATATCGTGTTTGATCAGCAGGGAGGGCATGCCGCTCTGATCGATACGGTGCTGGATTACGATGCCAAATCCGGGCGCACATCCTGTGTAAGCGCAGACAAATTGGTTGAGTTTGTCAGGGATAATGATTTATCAGTAGATTGGATTCTTGAAACGCATGCCCACGCAGATCATCTGTCAGCTGCTGCATACTTAAAAGATAAGCTGGGCGGGAAAATAGCGATTGGCCAGCACATCAATCAGGTACAGGGTATTTTTAAACCGGTCTTTGGCATGGAAGCGGATTTTGCCGTGGATGGTAGTCAGTTTGATGTTTTATTTGCGGCTGGGGATGTGTTTCAGATTGGCGCATTAAACGCCGAAGTTTTATTTGTGCCTGGCCATACCCCTGCGGACATCGCTTTTTTGATAGGTGATGCTTTGTTTGTGGGCGATACCCTGTTTATGCCGGATGTGGGCTCTGCGCGTTGTGATTTCCCAGGGGGCGATGCGGCCTTGCTTTACGACTCTATTCAGCAGCTGCTGGCGCTGCCAGACACAACCCGTGTGTTTGTCTGCCATGATTATGTACCCGCAGGGCGTTCTGCCGTGGCATGGCAAAGCAGCATTGCCGATCAGCGTAAGGGTAATATTCATGTGCACCAGGGTATCAGCAAGGCTGAGTTTATTGCGATGCGGCTGGCAAGAGATAAAACGCTCGATATGCCACAATTGATTTTACCTTCGATTCAAATCAATATTCGGGCAGGCAGCTTTCCTCCGGCTGAGGCAGATGGACAGCGCTACATAAAAATACCCCTGAATGTTTTGTAATTTCACTTTAAACAAACGAGATAGTGCCCAATGGCCGGAACCAGTCTTTTAGTATTGCTTGATGATATTGCTGCTGTTTTAGATGATGTCGCCCTGATGACCAAAGTAGCCGCCAAAAAAACAGCAGGTGTCTTAGGGGACGATTTGGCGCTGAATGCCGAGCAAGTCTCCGGAGTGCGGGCCGAGCGTGAGCTGCCTGTGGTCTGGGCTGTGGCAAAGGGCTCACTGATAAATAAGCTCATTCTGGTGCCGGCTGCGCTGGCAATCAGTGCGGTAGCGCCGGGGCTGATTACGCCACTTCTTATGCTGGGCGGTGCCTATCTTTGCTTTGAAGGCTTTGAAAAGCTGGCTCACCCTTTTTTACACCACGCTGAGGTGGCTGAGGCTTCGCACACCGCAGCAGATGATGGGGGGGTGGTTGATTTAGTTGCTTATGAAAAAGACAAGATAAAGGGGGCTATTCGCACTGATTTTGTACTCTCAGCAGAAATTATCGTGATTTCATTAGGGACCGTTGCCACTGCGTCATTTTTATCACAGCTCACCGTGCTGGCTTTAATTGCGCTGGTGATGACCGTGGGCGTTTATGGCCTTGTGGCCGGGATTGTCAGGCTGGACGATATTGGCCTGGCTCTTTGTAAAAAGCAGGGGCAGGGTGGGCTGGCGCATTTGCAGCACAAGCTGGGCACGGTTTGTTTATTGGGTGCGCCTTACCTGATGAAAACGCTGACCATCGTGGGCACAATTGCGATGTTTATGGTGGGTGGCGGGATTTTGACTCATGGCTTTACACCCGCTCATGATTTGATTCATCACTGGGCAGAAGCGGGGGCTCAGGTGCCGGGTGTGGATTGGCTGTTGTCTGCAATATTGCCCTCTGTTTTAAATGCAGTGGCAGGTGTGCTGGCGGGCGCTGTATTGCTTGGATTATTTATGCTGATATCTGTGGTTTTCAAAAAAAGGATTTGATTATATAGAGCATTTAATTGCATGATTGCCTGTGTTGTATAAGCATTTTCTAAAAGTGAAATGGGCTCTGATTAATTAAATGCAATATTTTTTTCATTTGCTGGCCGGGGCTTATGTCTTATATTGTCGTTGTGCGGCTGTGTAACATAATGCTGGCTAGGGCTTGCCGATTACCTTGCTGAAGTAAATGGATTGTTGGGTTTTTTGCGGGCTGAGCCTCATCTGGCTGGTATTTTTAATTGTTTACGTTTCTGTGTCATTATTTTAATTAGGAACCGCTGAAGTATTGAATTGCCGCAGCAGATGCTTAGGTGATCTGAGCGGGGCTCTTAAATAAAATGCATTGTTTATGGTGCCTGCGGCTCAAAATTGATTTATAACACACTGATTGTAATGGTTTAATTCTTTCCGAATCAGCTTGTGTCCTCTGGATTGCAATCAGTCATTAAATCAGCAGCCATTCATTTAAATGCCGGTGTTGTCAGGCGTTTCTGGTTCATTGAGTGCAGCTGTCTGGGTTTTGGTGCAAATAATGCGGCCGTGTATGGGTAAAAAGTACGGTGAAAATGAGCTACGATGGGGCTTGAAGGGGGTACTGAGTCTCTTAAGTCTGGTATCCTTACTCTTTTGCTTCAGGCTTTATCCCCATTTTGCGGAGCCGCGTGTTTTTTGTGCTGCATGAGCAATGGATGGATAGGGGTGCAGGCGATATAAGTTAAAACAAACATCCGGACCTCTGCTTTCTTATCCTTGGGTTTGAAGCAGAATGGTGCTGGTGGTGTTTGTGAAAGCAGCGTGTTGCGGCTGGGGTGTTTTCACTGGCTGCGTACCTAATTAACACTGAATAATAGGCCAGAGCGATAAGTGTTTGGTTTGTCCGTTTTTGCTATGCGATTAATAGCCTGCATAAAGAAATGGGATAGCCGATGATTGATCGATCTGCCAAGAGACCATAAGAATGACCGATTTGCAACTAGGATCGCTGATTGTGGGTGGCGTGATTGTCGCCACTGTCTATGCCTTCAATTGGTGGCAGGAATATCGCTATCGTAAGCAGGCTTCAAAAGCATTTGCGCGTAATGAAAGCGATGCGCTGCTTGATGTGCCTAAAAACATGGTTCGAAGCGGTGAAGCTGCCCGCATGGAGCCTTCGCTGGAGCGCGCCGAGCCTGTAGTTGATCGCTATGAGCCACAATTTGCAGAACCAGCGTTTGAAGAAGATGATTTACCTGTGCAGCCTGCCCCTGCTGCGTATGCAGAGCCCAGGGTTGCACCACCTGCACCTGCACCGGCGCCGGCCCCTGTAACCATTTTGCCGGAAGTTCCTGTTCAGCCCGCCGCGCCAGTGGGCGACGATCATGATGCACTCACCAGTAGCTTGCTTGATCCGGCGCTGGATTTTGTAGCAGAAATTCATGCAATCGAGCCCATTGCTGCACTTGAACTTCCTGTGTTCAGGGGCTCTAAGCGCGTACAGGTGATGGGGCTTTTACAGGATCGCCGCTGGGAGGCCTGTGTGCCCGGGTCGCGTTCCCGCTACAAAGAATTAAAGGTTGGCTTGCAGCTGGCTGATCGTCAGGGCGCGTTAAGCGCTGAGCAGCTCAATGCGTTTTGCATGTCAGTGCAACAATTTGCAGATGAGCACGAGGCGGTTGTTACTTTTCCTCAGCGTTCGGCCAAGCTAAATGCTGCAGCGAATCTGGACGAGTTTTGTGCCGGGGTTGATGTGCTGATCGGCCTGAATGTTATGGCTGCCAGCCGTCCGTTTCCAATGGAGCGGGTTCGTTTGCTGGCAGAAAATGCAGGTTTGGTTCGCAGCCCTGAAGGCGCATTCCACTACCGCAGTGATTCAGGCAAAACATTGTTTACATTGTCTAATCACGATCATTCGCCGCTGGGAAATACATCTAACGGCCTAACCCTGTTGTTTGATGTGCCAAGGGTGGCAGGTGGTGTTTCAGTGTTTGATTACTTTGCCGAATTTGCCCAGCATCTGTCTGTTGCGCTTTCTGGTGAACTGGTTGACGATAATGGCAAGCCTTTAACTGAGGCAAGCCTGGATAATATTCGTAAACAGTTGGGTGTTTTGTACGCAAAAATGGATGACAGAGGCATTGCGCCAGGTTCGGTAGCTGCGTTACGTTTGTTTGCCTGACCGCTGTTTGTAGTGTGGGTGAGAAGTTTTACAACAATGCCGCTGCTTGTCAGCGGTATTGCTACTTTTAGCCATAAACAGGCTGGTTGTGCTGCATTTTTCGACTAGAGTGCCGATATGAGTATATCGCTGTTGTGCTGTCGGAGGGTGTATGAAACACGCTCAAATAAGCTGTGCGATTGCCTGTGTAGTCCTGACATCCTGTGCTGCCCTTCTGCCCGATTCAGAGCAAATCAGCCGTACTCCCTGGCCCGATTATCAAACGGCAGAGCAGGCTTTTAAAAGTATGACGCTTGAAACCACCAGTCTGCAGCAATTGCATGATATGGGGCTGGATCCGCTGAAAACACCCAATATTGTTGTGCTCAGCTATGCCGATCTAATGCGCCGTCTGGCTTTGAGCGGCGCGGGCGAGCCGCGATTATTGGCGCCGCAAATTCAGGTGTGTATTGCCGCGCAAACCTCGTGCTTTGCTTATGAAATTGAGCAAAAAAGCATGACGAAAAAACGCTATGGCAATTTTTGGGCGGATTTTTTAAATTTTGAACGCAAAACTATGATTTCCGGCTGGCATTTCGATGTGATCTACATTATTCAAAATGAGCGCCTAGTTTATAAATTATGGAGTGGCACGCCCAGTATTGAGCAATTTGAACAAGAAAATACCCCGCTGGGGCCGTTTCAGGGAATGGGTATTTCGATTTTTACTCAATAATTGTGGTGATTTGCTTCTGATCCTGATTATGCAGAGGCGCAGATTGCTTGTGCCTCTGCAATTAGCAATATAATGCTGCTATGCGTCCTGAAAAAATGAACTCAGGCTTCTGTTTATTCATTCAAGCTTAATCCCGCCCTAATCTGAAAATCTGCACACAACCACGAAAAAAATGATGACATTGCCAGAACAGGCGCAATCTCTGCGCAAACAACTCCACCAATATGCCCATGAATACTATGTGCTTGATGCGCCCACGGTGCCCGATGCGGAGTACGACCGCCTGTTTCGTGAGCTGCAGGCGCTGGAAATTGCGCACCCCGAATTGGCGACATCCGATTCGCCCACGCTTCGGGTAGGCGGCAAGCCCCTGCCGCAGTTCGACTCTGTTACCCACACCATTGCCATGCTGTCGATCCGCACCGAAACCGATGTCACGCCTGCGGGCGCACTGGCTTTTGATGCCAGCGTGCGTAAAGAGCTGGATTTACCGCTAAGCGCTGCTGCGATTGAATACGCGGCCGAGCTGAAGTTTGATGGCCTCGCCATTAGTTTGCGCTATGAAAACGGCGTGCTGGTGCAGGCCGCCACGCGGGGCGATGGCGCGACGGGTGAAGATGTTACACAAAATATCCGTACCATTTTGCAGATTCCATTGCGTTTACAGGGTGAGGTTTTGCCTGCGGTGCTGGAGGTGCGGGGCGAGGTGTATATGCGCCGTGATGATTTTGATCGCCTGAACGAGCGCCAGCTGGCTGCAGGCGACAAAACTTTTGTGAATCCAAGAAATACCGCAGCCGGTGCGGTGCGCCAGCTTGATCCGGCTATTGCAGCCGCAAGACCGTTGTCTTTCTTTGCCTATGGTCTCGGCGTGGTTGAAGGCTGGGCGCAGCCGGAAACACATTCGGCCGTGCTGGATGCGCTGGCAGGCTTGGGTTTCCCTGTTTGCGCTGAACGGGCTGTGCTGCAGGGTGGAGAGGGGCTCGCGGAGTTTCATGCGCATGTGAGCGATATCCGTGACAGCCTGCCGTTTGATATTGACGGTGTGGTTTACAAAGTCAACAGCATGGCTCTGCAAAAAGAGCTGGGTTTCAGAACACGCGAGCCACGCTGGGCCGTCGCGCATAAATTCCCTGCGCAAGAAGCCTTAACCATTGTGGAAGCTATTGATGTTCAGGTGGGGCGCACGGGTGCAATCACGCCAGTGGCGCGCTTGCAGCCTGTGTTTGTGGGCGGTGTAACAGTAACCAATGCCACGCTGCACAACGAAGACGAAGCAAGACGCAAAGATGTGCGGGTGGGCGATACCGTTGCTGTGCGCCGCGCAGGCGATGTGATCCCTGAAGTGGTGAATGTGGTGCTGGAGCGTCGCCCGATGAAAGACGTGCCGGGCGCAGATTTATTTTCACCCGCGCAAGAGCCGCTTTACCCGGTGTTCTCCTTGCCTAAGTCTTGCCCGGTCTGTGGTTCGCATGTGGTGCGTGAAGAGGGCGAGGCCGTTGCACGTTGCTCTGGCGGCTTAAGCTGCTCCGCGCAGCGAAAAGAAGCAATTCGCCACTTTGCGGGCCGGCGCATGATGGATATCGACGGCCTTGGTGAGCGCTATGTAGAAAGCCTGGTTGATTTGGGTTATGTAAAATCGCTGGCGGATTTATACGCGCTGACTCTGTCCGATTTTCAGAATATGAAAGCCGCCGCCGACGAAGCGGCCGGTGTCAGTGCCGAAAGTATTGCGCAAGGCCGCCTTGCAACCAAATGGGCTGAAAACTTGCTGGAAGGCATTGCTGCCAGTAAAGCGCCGCTCTTGGCGCGTTTTCTGTTTGCGCTGGGGATTCGTCATGTGGGTGAATCAACCGCCAAAACACTGGCTGACTGGCTGGGTAGTCTGGCGGTCATTCGCCATGCACCTGCATCACTCTTGAGATCGCTGCCTGATATTGGTGACACTGTGGCTGTGGCCATCAGTGAGTTTTTTGCCGAGCCCAAAAACCAGCTCGCGCTTGATGCTTTGCTCGCGGCGGGCGTTGCGCCTAAGGACGAGCATGCCCCAAGTGGCTTGTTGCGTGAAAAACTACAGCCCGCTGCACTTTACGCCCATCTTGGTGTGCCTAAATTATCGGCCGTGCGCAGTGGCCAGCTGGCTGAGCGGGTTACAAGTTTAAGTGCTTTGGCTGAGGCCGATTGGCTGACACTCACCTTTTTACCCGGTGATGTGGCAAAAGCATTGCTGGCCTGGCTGGATGAAGAAGGGCGGCGTGCATCATTGCAGCAGTTGGCCGCATGGTGTGCTGATTTAGAAAGCCAATTACCGGCCGAAACTGAATCCGTTGCGGGGGTGTTTAAAGATAAAACCTTGGTGCTGACCGGCACGCTGCCTACCTTATCGCGTGATCAGGCAAAAGACATGATTGAAGCAGCTGGGGGTAAGGTGTCTGGCAGCGTCTCGAAAAAAACGCATTATGTCGTGGCAGGGAGTGATGCCGGCAGCAAGCTGACTAAAGCGCAGGATTTGGGGGTGTCAATTTTAGATGAGGCAGCCTTGCTGCGGATGTTGGAGATAAGTGAGTAGTGGCGTGTTGTTTATATTATTAAACATTCGTGAATGCCGTCATTTTGGTTGACTTGGGTGTTTATTTATATAAACATTGCGCCATGCAAAAGTCTGAAGCAATCAAACTCTTTGGCACTCAAACCCGCCTTGCTGATGCACTCGGGCTTGGGCGCTCTGCCGTATCCCAGTGGCCCGATCCGCTTTTGCAGCGCCAGGCCGATCAGGTGCTGGGTGCAGCTCTTCGATTAGGCTTACTCTCTACTTCATATCAGGATTCTCAAATGCAAAAAGTACGCAAGGCCGTATTCCCTGTTGCGGGCATGGGCACCCGTTTTCTGCCTGCTACCAAAGCCAGCCCAAAAGAAATGATGCCGGTAGTGGATAAGCCGCTGATTCAGTATGCGGTAGAAGAAGCACTGGCAGCAGGCATTACTGAAATGATCTTTATTACTGGCCGTAATAAACGCAGTATTGAAGATCACTTTGATAAAGCCTACGAATTAGAGGCCGAGCTGGAAGCAAAAAACAAACAAGCACTGCTGGAAATCCTGCGTGGCATTATTCCCAAGTCAGTCAGCTGCATCTATATCCGTCAGCCAGAAGCGCTGGGCTTGGGCCACGCTGTACTCTGCGCCAAGCCTGTAGTTGGCGATGAGCCGTTTGCAGTGATTCTGGCGGATGATTTAATCGATGGTGGTGCAACCAGCGAAATGAAACGTATGGTTGATGTGTTCAGCGATACTCACTGCTCCATCCTTGGTGTTGAGCAAGTGCCGCAGCAAGATACCGGCTCTTACGGCATTGTTGAAGTACAAGATGGTAATAACCGCTTAAAAATCACCAATATTGTTGAAAAGCCAAAGCCAGAAGAAGCACCGTCTAATCTGGCCGTTGTTGGCCGCTATATCTTAACACCACGTATTTTTCACCATTTGCAGCATGTGCAGCCAGGTAAGGGCGGTGAAATCCAGCTTACAGATGGCATCTTTGCGCTGATGCAAGAACAGCACATTCTTGCGCATAAGATTGTAGGCACCCGCTACGATTGCGGCTCTAAGCTGGGCTATCTGAAAGCCACTATGGCTTATGGTATGAAGCACAGTGAAGTTGGTGAAGAGTTTTCGGCTTACGTAAAGAGCTTAAAAGCTTAATTGCTATTTCTATAAGCTTGCAAAAAAGGCGGCGCCTCTGGTGCCGCCTTTTTTTTTGCTCTATGATGCTTAAAGAAATTTAAAGAATTAAATCTAAAATAACTCTTTTGCCTCTAAGGGTTTTATGTGTATCCCTGAAAAAAAAATTGTAATCGTTCAGTCAAATTATATTCCGTGGAAAGGGTATTTTGATTTAATTCGTCAGGCCGATGTTTTTGTTTTATATGATGATATGCAATATACCCGGCGTGATTGGCGCAACCGCAATCTGATTAAAACCGCTCAGGGTTTACAGTGGTTAACCATCCCCGTTAAGGTGAAAGGCAAATACGAGCAGCGAATTGATGAAACAGAAGTCAGCGAGCATAGCTGGGCTGAATCTCACTGGAAAACAATTAATAACAGCTATCGCCGCGCGCCATTTTTTGCTGATTATGCACCCGGAATTCAATCTCTTTATGAAGAAGCATCGCATCTGCGTAAGCTTTCAGAGATTAATTATTTATTTTTAAAGCGACTTTGCCAGTTGCTGGGTATTGATACACCTATTATGTGGTCTGCTCAGTTTCCGAAAGTGGCGGGCAGAACAGAAAATCTCGTTCATTTATGCAAGTCATTTCAGGCCACTGATTATATCTCCGGGCCATCTGCTTCAAATTATATTGATATTGATCAATTTGAGAAGGCAAATATTCGTCTGCAATATATGACATATGATCATTACCCTGAGTATCCTCAGTTATATGGTGATTTTGTACATGGCGTCAGCATTTTAGATTTGTTGTTTAATTGCGGTGAGGGTGCGGCGCAATTTTTAATACAAAGTGAGCCAGCATGAGCGAAGATATAAAAACAAGGGTGGCACAATATTACAGCCAGCGCGTCCAAACTTTTGGTGCTACACCGGCAGGAGTGGATTGGAATAGCGAGGCATCACAACGATTGCGCTTTAAGCAGCTTTTGCAGATTACGGCCAATCAGCCATATAGCCTGAATGATATGGGATGTGGCTACGGTGCACTGCTTGAACACCTGCGTGCGGAAGGGGCCGATGCAGATTATCTTGGTTATGATCTCTCCTCTGAAATGATTTCTAATGCTAAAGCAAAATTTGCCGATAAGACGGGTGTGACGTTTCTTTGTGCGGATCAGGCCGGCCGGCAGGCAGATTATGCGGTGGCAAGTGGCCTGCTGAGCGTGAAGCAGGATGTTGCCGTGCAGGATTGGGAAGAGTTTGTATTTAACATGATTAATCAGCTTAATCAGGAGAGCCGCCTGGGGTTTTCATTTAATTGCCTGACTCTTTATTCAGATCAGGAAAAAATGAAACCTCATTTATATTATGGCGATCCATGCCGTTTTTTTGATTACTGCAAAAGAAATTTTTCCAGAAATGTGGCTTTACTGCATGATTATGATCTTTATGAATTTACCATTCTGGTCAGGAAAGGGGGCTAGCAATGAAGCGCAATCTGGTTTTATTTGGCGATGGCTTGTTTGCAGATATTGCATATGAGTATTTTACGTATGATTCGGATTACCAGGTCGTGGCTTTTTGTGTCGATCGTCCTTATCTGCAATGTGAGCAGAAATTTGGTCTGCCAGTGATTGCCACGGATGAAATTACTCAAAAGTTTAATCCGGCAGAGCACAGCTTTTATGCTGCTATTACCTACGGGCAGCTTAACAGGGTCAGAGAGCGTTTTTTTAACAATGCAAAAAAAATGGGTTATACCCCAGCCAGCTATATCAGCTCACGGGCATTTGTCTGGCGAAATGTTGAATTAGGCGAGCATTGCTTTATTTTTGAAAACAATACCGTGCAACCCTTTGTAAAGCTTGGCGATAATGTGGTGCTCTGGAGTGGAAACCATATTGGTCATCATTCTGAAATTGGCAGCCATGTATTTATTGCTTCACATGCAGTTATTTCAGGCTGTTGTCATATCGGTGATCATCAATTTATCGGCGTGAATGCCACGCTGTCAAATAATTTAACCATTGCGGACGATTGCATGATTGGTGCAGCGGCATTAGTCACCCGAAATATGGAAGAAGATGGCTTTGCCAAAGGCGCACGCTCAGAAGTAAGCGAAGGCGCACGGCGGTTTTTCAAGGTTGTGACTGAATGACTAAGCAAATATGGCAAAGAATAGGACGCTTGTTTGAGCCCAATCAGCAAAGGGATTGGTTGCATAGCCATGCGGCTAATCCAATGCCATTAGTGCTTGCCGATGGGCGCGTCCGTATTTATTTCAATTACCGAAATACACAAAATTGCGCAGGCGTGGCATGGCTGGATTGGCAGCCTGATGATGAAGGGCTGGGTAAGATTATTGCCATAGCAGAAACCCCTGTTTTATTGCCTGGGGAAGCAGGCAGCTATGATGATAGCGGAATATCCTTAGGCTGTATTACACCGGTTAACCATGAGTTGTGGCTCTATTATATTGGCTGGAATTTAGCAGTTACCGTGCCATGGCGTAATAGTATTGGTATTGCTACAGGCACTTTGGATGGTGTTTTTAAACGGCCGAAACTTGCACCTGTTCTTGATCGCCATGAGCATGATCCCTATTCATTGTCTTATCCTTGGGTATTGCGTGATGCAAATCAAAAATGGCATATGTGGTATGGCTCTACGCTGACCTGGGGTGTTAATCAGGGGGGAATGCAGCACGTTTTGAAATATGCCAGCTCAGCAGATGGTCAGTTATGGCAAAGAGAAGGTGTGGTTTGCTTGGATTTATTGCCTGGTGAAATTGCGCTGACACGCCCTTGTGTTTGTCATGATGGCCATATCTGGCGCATGTGGTATTCAATTCGCACTGTTACTCAATATTCAATTGGTTATGCAGAATCAGATGATGGTATTCGCTGGCAAAGGCATGATGAATATTTCAGCTGGCAGGGAAATGCAGAAGAATGGGAATCGTTTGAGCAAACCTATCCTTGCGTGTTTCAGTATGGTAAAGAGTGGTACATGATTTATAACGGCAATCACTATGGTGCCACAGGCTTTGGTTTAGCAAAGCTGGTGCTTGCTTAGCATATTCAGCAAACGAGATATCATCAATGATGACAAAAAATAATATTCCAGAGGCATCGTACGGCATTCTTATTCAAAATCAGACGGATACCGTGATTGATGAGGTCGTCGAGCAGATCAGAATGCTTGGCTATGGCGTGATTGATTCTGGTTATT
This sequence comes from Iodobacter violaceini, assembly GCF_011601265.1. Taxonomy (GTDB): domain Bacteria; phylum Pseudomonadota; class Gammaproteobacteria; order Burkholderiales; family Chitinibacteraceae; genus Iodobacter; species Iodobacter violaceini. The sequence continues at coordinate 275,035 of NZ_JAAOLX010000004.1, read as the reverse complement.
CTTCTTCAGAGTTAAAAAATTTCTCTGAAGTGTTTAACCATACCCGTGCTGAATATATTAAAAATCAGGGCGAAGAAAAACTGAGAGCTGCCAATGAGTACAATACTATTCGGGCTCCTCTGACTCATGGTGATGAAGCATTTCTCCGGCTGGCGTTGAATAAAAACCTATTACCTGTAATTAAAAAATTAATTATGGGGAAGTTTATTCTGAATCAGCAGAATGGTGTCATTAATCCGCCAGGGGAAACTTATAATCAAGCTGCGTGGCACAGGGATATTCCTTATCAGCATTTTGTATCTTCCATGCCGGTTGCCATTAATGCCCTTTTTTGTGTTGATGATTTTACTTTTGAAAATGGGTCCACCTTTTTATTGCCGGCATCGCATAAGGCTGAGGCTTTCCCTTCTGCACATTTCATTAAAAATAATGCTGTGCAAATTGAAGCAAAGGCAGGCTCTTTTATTATTCTGGATTGTATGGTGTTTCATTCGGGCGGGTTTAACAGTACAGGCTCAGAGCGCAGAGCGGTGAACCATTTATATAATATTCCATTTTTCAAGCAGCAAATCAATATTCCCAGGATTATGCCTGATGTTTCTCTGACTGATGAGGAAAAAGAAATTTTAGGGTTTACATTTCAGGAATTTAATTCTGTATCTGAATATTTATCTCGCTGAGCGCATCAGCGACTGTCTGCTATAAAGGGGTATTTATGTTGATTAGTCAATATTGCTGTCCATTATCAAAAGAAAAATTATTCGTTGCTGATTCTGGTTTAAGCAGCCTGCAGGGCGGGGGCTACCCATTTCTTAATGCGGATATGATTAATAAAATTCCGGTGTTTATTGATGAAAAGTTATTGTCAGGCGGAGATAAAATATCTCAGGTAATGTACAGCAGAGATAATTCTGAGCAAGCCTATGATAATTTCCTTTCGTGGTTATTTGAAACATTTAATGTTGATGAGTCAATATTCAGAAGCACATTGCTTGATAAATTAAATTTAAAAAAAGGTGATCGGGTACTGATCACCGGCTGTGGTTTGGGTAATGATATTTTGAGCGTGCTGCCTAAAGTGGGCGTAAATGGGGAGGTTTATGCCCAGGATCTCTCTGATTTAATGGTTGCTGCAACAGCCCGGATTTTAAAAAATACTGTGTCAGATGAAATTGATCTGAAGAATATTTATTTAAGTGTTTCTAATGCCTCCATGCTGCCCTTTGAGGATGATTTTTTTGATGCAGCATATCATTTTGGAGGCATCAATTTATTTTCTGATATGAAAGCGGCTATTAGTGAAATGTCTCGTGTGGTGAAGGCGGGCGGCAGGGTTGTTTTGGGGGATGAAGGGATTGCGCCGTGGCTGAAAGAGCATGAGTATGGAAAAATGGCTATTTGCAATAATAAGTTGTGGGCTTTAGAGCCGCCACTGGCATTGCTGCCGGAAACCGCATCCGACGTTCATTTAAGCTGGGTATTGGGAAATTGTTTTTATATTATCGATTTTACAGTTGCGTCCTCATTGCCTTATATGAATATTGATGTACCTCATCAGGGTGTGCGGGGTGGAAGTATCAGAAAAAGATACTATGGCCAGTTAGAGGGGGTTGATCCGGAGCTTAAGCAAAAAATAGCTGAGGCAGCAGCTGCTGCAGGGGTAAGTGCAAGCGCATGGCTGGAAAAAGCGGTTGAGAATTCACTTATTAAAAACGAAAAAAAATAATCGACAATATTTGAGCTGAATTTCTCATTGCTTAATGGCTTGTGATAAATAGCGTAATCATTAGGGTGTTGCTTTGATTGATCTTGATAAAAACCGCTTTGATGCGGCGCTAATTCCCGGAACCCGGTCTGCTTTAGCATCTGCAGTTGGATTATTGCGGCAAGCAGAAAAAGAAACTTTTGCTGCGCTATTAGATTCAGCAGGAGATTTTTTGCCGGGGCTTACCTACCAGCGTGATTGCCCTCAATGCGGGGCTTTGCATCAAAATGCAGAATTGGTCATGACAGCGCATGGAATGCATTTATTATCCTGCGGGGATTGTGGTTTTATTTATAGCCGTGAAGTCATTACACCAGAGCAGGAGCGTTTGCGTTATCAGAATAGTTCTTCAGCACAGTGCCATTTGTTGCAAAAGCAAACGGATACTTATTCCTTCCTGGAGCGTGAAAAGGCCCGGTATGTGGCAGGCCGGATGCACCAGTTTATTGGGCAGGGTAAAGGTTTGGAAATTGGCTCATCAAATGGCGTTTTGCTAGAAGCCGCTCAGGAGCTGGGCTGGCAAATGATGGGCGTCGAAATTAATGCCGACGCGGTGGCACTGTCGCAAACTAAGGGGTTTACCGTTGTACAGGGGGAATACCCGGCGGCGTTGCCGGCTGATGAAATGCCTTTTAATGCAATCGTTGTCCTGGATGTTCTGGAGCATATTGCAGACCCCTTGCCATTTTTATCTATAGTCAGCAGCCAGTTGGCAGACCCTGGCTATTTAATTGTTCAGGTGCCCAATTTCAATAGCCTGTTGCTGCGGATCGAAGGCGCGAAAAATTCAAATGTATGTCATGGGCATTGGAGCTATTTTACCCCTGATACTTTAAGTGCTTTATTACTTAAGGCTGGTTTTGAAGTGTGTTTCCTGGAAACCTATATTACTGAGCTGGACCGGATTCAGGCTTATCCCGAAGACGCTGTGGCTGCTGTATACCAGCAATTAAGCGGTAAACCGCTGCAGAGCATGCAGGCGCTGAATACAGATATGCTGCACGATGATTATTTGGGATATAAACTCTTTGGCATCTTCAGGAAAATAAAAAAATGAGTATATTACCCATTCCTTTTGCCAAGCCTTTTATTGTTGGCAAAGAGTTGTTTTATATTGCCCAGGCGGTGATTAATGGCTCTATTTCCGGAGATGGCCAATTTACCCGGCGTTGTCAGGCCTGGCTGGAAACAGAATTACACTGCAAAAAAGTGCTGCTTACACAGTCTTGTACTGCAGCGCTGGAAATGAGTGCGATTCTGGCGGATGTAGGGCCGGGGGATGAGGTGATTATGCCTTCATTTACCTTTGTTTCTACCGCGAATGCCTTTGTGTTGCGCGGAGCGACGCCCGTCTTTGTGGATATTCGCCCGGATACTTTAAATCTGGATGAAAGCCTGGTTGAGGCTGCGATTACAGGCCGCACCAAAGCCATTGTTGCCGTGCATTATGCAGGCCAGCCCTGCGCCATGCAGGCATTAGAAGCGCTATGCAAAAAATATAATATCAAACTGATTGAAGACGCTGCTCAGGCTATCCTGGCTTTTGATGAGAGCAGGGCCTTGGGTACAATTGGTGATTTGGGCTGCCTTAGTTTTCATGAGACCAAAAATATTATCAGCGGAGAAGGCGGAGCATTGCTGATTAATAATCCTGAATTGATCGAACGTGCAGAAATAATCTGGCATAAAGGTACAAATCGGAAAGCTTTTTTTCAGGGGCAGGTTGATAAATATACATGGGTAGATATTGGCTCCTCATTTTTGCCCAGCGAATTAACGGCCGCTTTTTTGTTTGCTCAATTAGAGCAGGCAAAAAGAATTAATTCCAACCGCCGTGCTTTATATGAAAAATACATGCAGCTTTTACAGCCGCTGGCAGATGCAGGGCATTTGGTATTGCCTTATGTGCGTGATGGGCATCGCTCAATTGGCCATATTTTTTACGTATTATGCAAAAATGAAATTGAGCGTAAAAACTTGATTCACTATTTAACTAAGCAGGGGATTAATGCTGTTTTTCATTATGTACCCTTGCATAATTCTCCTGCGGGGATGCGCCTCGGGCGGGCGCATGGTGATTTAAATGTCACGATTGATGTTTCCATGCGCTTATTAAGATTGCCGATGTTTAATGAAATGAATCATGATCAGGTGCGCTTTGTTTGCCATCATGTTACCCATTTCTTTCAGAATATTGCTCTTTACAGCTAGTCTTTTGCTCATTTTGATCGCGGCTTGTGGCCACTGGCGATTCAATAATAATTTATGGTGGTACTTATGTCATTTGAATCGCAAGTTTCTGAAAACCTGCTTAAATTTGAACGCGATATTAAAGAAATAAAATCCTTACTTGCAAATAAAAAATACGAGCAAGTATTACGCCAGGCTCAGGATTTAGCCATGTTTGCCTGGCATCATAGTATGGGCTTATTTGCCAGCAGCGAGCTTGAACAGCTGATTGCGGGCGTATCAGGCCATCTGCCAGTATTAAACAACGGGGTTTCTGCCCCCCGCAAGCAGCGCCGTATTTTAACAATCATGACCAATGTTTCGGCAAGTGGCGGGCATAGCCGTATTGCGTGGCGCTGGATTGAGCTGGATAAAAATTCTCACCATACTTTAGTATTAACTCAGCAAATTGATCCTGTACCCGTGCAATTACAAGCTCTTTCCGAAGAGGGAAGGCTCACCATTGTTGTATTAAATTCTCCCACTCTTTTAGAGCGTGCAAGTCATTTGCGCCAAAGAATAAATGATGCTGATCGGGTGGTATTACTGATTCATCCTCATGATGTATTGGCGAATGCCGCACTGGCAGGTATGAAGACACCTCCGCCGGTTATTTTTCAGGACCATGCTGCCCACACATTCTGGCTGGGGGCGACGGTATCAAATATTGTATTAAGTATGTCGGCAGCCCTGCTGAACAGCCGCCGTGGTATTGCGAAAGAAAATATCGGCTGGATTCCTATTCCTTTGGATTTTCAAAGGCTTGAGAAAGTCGCTGTGCGTGATATCCGTGCGGAATGCGCAATTGATAAAGATGCTTTTGTATTAATGTCTTGTGGTTCGCCTTATAAATACCTTCCAATTGAAGGTGTTTGTCTTGCGGATTTACTTGCGCCTGTGCTTGAAAATAATCCCGGAGCGCATCTGATTTTGGTCGGCCCTGATCTTACTGCGCCATGGGCTGAATTTTCTGCAAGATTTCCCGGGCGTGTGCATTGCATTGGTCATTTGTTTGAAGAGAGCCTGGTGGCGGCTTACACGGCCTGCGATGTTTACCTGGATGCTGTGCCTTTTACTTCGCCAACTGCATTATTTGAAGCTGCTGCGATGGGTAAGCCTGTGGTGCGTTTTGCGCCGGCAGCCTGGAGAGCATGCGAGTTTGCTTTAGATATTGAAGCCACCATGCCTACTTCACTGTACGTATGGTCGGATGCGCCTTCTTATCAGAGAGATATTCAGCGATTAATGGACGATCTCGCCTTTCGCGAGTGGCGTGGTCATTTTGGGCATACGGCAACACGGCTTTATCATGCGGATGAAACGTTTGTTCACTCGCTGGAAGCGGCCTACGATCGCGCAGCCGTTCTGCCCAAAATTTGTTTAGATCCCGTTTTGTCTGCAGCCCGGTTTGAATTATTTGATCGTTTAGAATTGCAGCTGGCACAAAATATGGCGCTGCAGGTTGGTCTTGATCATGAATACCGGCAGCAGGGATTACTGAAGAAAAACGGCCTCTTACGCATTGCTGTGGCTTTACATTTATATTATGTGGAGCAGTGGGATGATATTCGTGAGTTATTAAAAAACATTCCGTTCTCCTTTGATTTATTTGTAACCACGACGGCTGAAAATAAACATATTGTCAGCGAGTTGCTCTCGCTTCATTTTCCGGATGCAAAATTATATATCACCGCCAACAGAGGGCGTGATATTGGCCCCTTGTTTGGTCTTTTGCAGCACGAGAATCTGGCTGCGTATGATTTTGTATGTAAATTGCATACCAAAAAATCCCCGCATTTAGATCCGGAGCTGGTGCAGAAATGGCGTGAGGAATTATTAATTTCTTTATTGCCTTCAAAAGAAGGCGTGCAGGCTATTTTTGATTTATTTAATACCCGCCCGGAGGTTGGAATTGTGACCGGGGCGGGGGTGCTGGTGCATGCGCATTATACGCCGGGTGGCAATATTGGTTTATTGCGCGAATTGGCGGCGCGCCTTGGTTTTAATTTAGATGAAATGGCGTACGAGTTTCCGGGCGGCTCGATGTTTTGGTGCCGCGGGCAGATTTTTAATTCATTGAATGCCCTGAATATTTCTGAGGAAGACTTTGAGCCAGAATCAGGCCAGACCAATGGCACGCTGGCGCACGCGATTGAGCGGATATTCCCCTTAATTGCTTATCATCAGGGCTTACTCACCGTTGATTCTGGTTATCAGGGCAATGTGCCTAATCCACGTTTCCCTAATAGCAGTGAAGAATATTTGCACTGGCTGTCTAAGCAGGAATTGTGCATTCCTGAAGCTAAGTTATTCGATTTGCATGCAGAAGCGGTTGCTTTGCCTGAAGTTAAAATTTGTATTGTTGATCGCTTTGCAAATAAAAGTGGCTTAATTGAAACCATTAACAGTGTTTCACGCCAGTTTTATGCCAATGTAAAACTGCTTGTTTGCTCCAGCGCAGCCAATCCAATGCCGGAATCCGGTATTGAGTGGATTCAGGTGAAAGATGGGTTTTATTCTGCCATTTTAAATACGCTGGCCCAACAGGATGATAGTGGCTGGCTGGGGGTGTTGGAGGCGGGTGATCAGTTAACCATGAGCGGTTTGTTATTGGCCATGCACCAGCTGGTGGATCACCCCGAATGGAAGCTGGTTTATTTTGATGATGATGTAATGAATGCGGACGGGCGGCCTGCCTGCCCCCGTTTTAAACCTGATTTTGATATCAATTTGTTACGCAGTATTCCCTATGCGGATGGCTTTATATTGCTCAGGTCTGCGGCTGATTTTTCTGATGTTTATGCTGAAATGGAAGGGTGGGGTGCGGAGCAGCTGGCTCTTTTATTGCATTGCTATGAGCAGGATGGGGCCGGCGCAATTGGGCATATTCCTGAAGTATTAACGCATTTGCAAATTAATGAATCACGGCAATTATCGAATCCGCTGCGCTATAAAGCCTTCTCGGATTTAATTGATTTGCACTTGCAGCGCCAGAATATCGTTGCTGAAATTTTACCTAATGGCCGGGTAGAGGGGGCGCTGCGGGTGAAATATGCGCTGCCAGAGCGTCCATTGGTCAGTATTATTATTCCGACTAAAAATCAGCTGCCTATGCTGCAGCGTTGCATTGAATCTATTTTAGAAAAAACCAGTTATCCGAATTATGAAATCATTATTATTGATAATAATAGTGATGATCCGCTGGTACTGCCTTATCTTGAGCAGCTTGAATTATTGCTGAGTGATCGTTTGCGGGTGTTTGAATATCCGCATGCATTTAATTTTTCTGCCATTAATAATGCCGCTGTGGGCCAGGCCAACGGTGATTATCTTGTGCTGCTTAATAATGATACCGCCATTATTCAGAATTCATGGCTGGAAGAGTTATTGCATCATGCCATGCGGCCTGAGGTGGGCATTGTAGGTGCGAAGTTATTGTATCCGAATGGCCTGGTTCAGCATGCCGGGGTTGTGCTGGGCTTGCGCGGGCCGGCTGATCATCCCTGCATTGGGGCATCATTAGAAGAATCCGGCTATATGCATCGTTTGCAGTTAGATCAGCAATATTCTGTGGTTACCGCGGCTTGCATGATGGTGCGCAAATCGGTGTATGAGCAGGCTGGCGGAATGGATGAGCATGATTTTAAGGTTTCATATAATGATGTGGATTTATGCCTGAAAGTAAAAACACTGGGCTATTCGGTTGTCTGGACGCCTTACTCGGTGGTGATGCACGAAGGCAGTGTGAGCCAGTCGCAAATTAATCCTGATAAAGCCGCGGCCAAGCAATTGCGCTTTGAAGGCGAGCAAGTGGCGATGTACCGCAAGTGGCTGCCGGAGATTGGCAATGATCCTGCATACAATAAAAACTTAACGCTCAGTGGCAATGGTTTTGAGTTAGAGCACCGCTCTTTATTATCCTGGCGGCCATTAAGCTGGAAGCCGCTGCCAACGGTGCTTTGTCATCCTGCGGATCAGACCGGCTGCGGGCAGTATCGTATTTTGCAGCCTTTTGCTGCGATGCTGGAGGCGCAAAAAATAGCGGGCGCTATTGCGTTTGAGCTTTTCCCTGCTTTTGAGCTGGCCAAGCTGGCGCCGGATGTGATGGTGTTTCAGCGGCAGATTTCTGCTCAGCAACTTGATTTCTTAAGGTTATCTAAAGCGTGCTCACCCTCCTTTAAGGTTTACGAGCTGGATGATTATTTGCCCAATGTGCCGATCAAAAGTGCTCACCGCTCGCACATGCCTAAAGATGTGGTGAAGTCTTTGCGCAAGGCGCTGACTTTTGTTGACCGGTTTACAGTATCTACAGATGAGCTGGCGAATGCCTATGAGGGCATGCATCCGGTGATGCACGTGGTGAATAATTATTTACCTGTGCCAATCTGGGGTGATCTGCACTCTGAGCGTAATCAGGGCAAAAAACCACGTGTGGGCTGGGCAGGTGGTGCAAGTCATACGGGCGATCTGGAGTTAATCGAAAGCGTGGTGAAGGCACTGGCCAATGAGGTGGAGTGGGTGTTTTTTGGGATGTGCCCAGATAAGCTGCTCCCTTATGTGCATGAATTTCATTCTGGTGTACCTATCAGTCTTTATGCTGCCAAGCTGGCCAGCTTAAATTTAGATTTGGCTTTGGCTCCTTTAGAGCAAAATATCTTTAATCAGTGCAAGAGTAATTTGCGCCTGCTGGAATACGGTGCTTGTGGCTTTCCGGTGATTTGTACAGATATTGCTCCTTATCGCGGCAGCCTGCCGGTTACCCGGGTGAGAAATAAGCACAAGGATTGGGTAGATGCCATTCGTGAGCATTTATCAGATCCTGGCCCGAGTGCTGAGAGCGGCAGGGCATTAAAAAAAGCGGTATTAAAAGACTGGATGCTGGATGGTACTAACTTAGATAAATGGCGTGCTGCATGGTTGTCAGCTTAGGCTTTCGCTTGAGGAAAAAAAGATTACAAATAATCCTCAAGTTTATCGAAGCACTTCCGATAAAGCATACAAGGGCTTACTTATATGCCTGAAACACTAAGCACCGATTCTAGGACAAGCAAGGGGAAGTACCATGTCTCAAGTCATTAACACTAACGTACCATCACTCAATGCGCAGCGTAATTTAAGTACCTCGCAAATGAGCTTAACCAACTCTCTGCAACGCTTGTCCTCGGGTCTGCGTATTAATAGTGCCAAGGACGATGCAGCGGGTCTGGCGATTTCCGAGCGCTTCACTTCCCAGATTAAAGGGATGGATCAGGCCAAGCGTAATGCCAACGATGGCGTATCGCTTGCGCAAACTGGTGAAGGCGCGCTGGGCCAAATGGGTGATATTTTGCAACGTGTGCGTGAATTGGCTGTGCAATCTGCCAATGCCACTAACACATCCAATGACCGCCTGGCGATCAACTCTGAAGTGACACAGCTGGTATCCGAGCTGGATCGCTTCGCAACCTCTACCGAGTTTAACGGCCAGAAATTGTTTGACGGCAGCTTTACTGCAGCGACTTACCAGGTCGGTGCAAATACCAATCAAACCATTACTGCTAATACTGCAAACTTACGCACAAACCAATATGGTACTTACCAAATGGGTGTGGGTAACGGTACAGGTAATTTTGTTACCACTAACTCTGTATCAGGCTCAACAGCAGTAACTGCTGGTGCAACAGGTACAGTAAACGTGGATGGCGCAGCAGTGACTGCCTCAGGTTCTTTCAGTATTAACGGTACAAGCATTTCTGTTTCTGGTACGGATATGGCAAAAGACATTGCCAATAAAATCAATGCCGCAGGAACAGGTGTAACCGCCACTGCACGTACTGAAGTTAACTTAGGTCTGGCTTCCGGTACATACAGCTTAACTGCCGCATCCAAGAGCAGCACATTTGAATCTGTATCGTTTAACGTGAACGATCTGGATAACAACGGCAAGATTGAGGCGGATGAGTATTCTCAAGCCATCCAGGCCTTTAATGCTAAGTCTTCTAAGACAGGTATTACGGCTGAATTGTCTACATTCCAGGATTCTTCCAAGACCACTCAGTACGCCTTGAAACTGATCGCAACGGATGGTTCTAACATTGCTCTGAGTAACGATCCAAGCAATGTCAGCGGTTTTGGTGGTGGCGTAACGAAATGGGATATGGATACAACCAATTCAAGCGGCGCGATCCAGTTTATGTCGAGCGGCCAGGCGGGTGCTATTTCTACATCTGCAGCAGGTTCGGGTGTGGTGACATTCGGTGGTCAGATCGTATTGAACTCCACTAACTCTTACTCTGTAACAACCAGCGGTGCGGCGTTTGCATCTGGTGTGCTGGCTGTAGGTGGCTCTTCTGCAACAACCGCATTAAGCAGTGGTGCAGCGTATGCATCTACGCTAAAAACAGTTGAAAAGCTGGATATTTCAACCGTTGAAGGCTCTAACCAGGCGCTGCGTGTTGTGGATGACGCTTTGTCGACAGTAAATGACCAACGTGCTAAGTTTGGTGCGCTGCAAAGCCGCTTCACTGCTACCATTAATAATCTGGCTACAACGTCAGAAAACATGAGTGCAGCACGCAGCCGGATCAGAGATGCAGACTTCGCAAGTGAAACAGCTGCGCTGACTCGTGCTCAGGTCTTGCAACAAGCGGGTACGGCAATGTTAGGTCAGGCGAATGCGTTGCCTAACCAGGTTCTGAGTCTGTTACGCGGTTAATATGCATTAAGCTTAATGAGTTAAGGCCCCGGCAAACTCGTGTTGTCGGGGCGTTTCTACAGGAAGGTGTATCATGGATATCCAGTCTACATCGTCGCTTGTTACGCCTGTTGCGACAAAAAGTGTTAGTGAGCGCTTTCATGATGCGCCAGCAGGCGATCTGGCAAAGGTGGCCAGTGCTGAACCTGTCAAGGTCAGCCCTGATGCAGTACAGGCATTGAAGGCTGCCCCGGATAGCAAAGATGTCAAACAAGCCGTTGACAAATTAAACCAGGCTGTGCAGGGTTTTTCGAATTCTTTGCAGTTTTCCGTAGAAGAAGAAACGAAATTACCTGTTGTGAAACTGATTGATACAAAAACAAAAGAAGTGATACGGCAGTTTCCAAGTGAAGAGGCGATTTCAATTGCGAAAGCAATTGATCGTTTTCAGGGCTTACTGATAAAAGATCGTGCGTAATTTCGCCGCTCTGATGAATAGATAAATTAAAAGGGAGGGCATCATGGCTTCTATTGCTTCTTTAGGCTCAGGATCAGGAATGGATCTGAACGGCCTGATCGATAAATTAATGACGGCTGAAAAAGCGCCATTACAAACTTTATTGCTGAAAGAAGCGTCATATCAAGCCAAGATATCCGCCTATGGCTCTGTAAAAAGTGCTTTGGCCGCTTTTCAGACTTCTTTAAAGGGGCTTTCAAGCGTACAAACATTCAGAAGTACGACCGCCACGCTGGCTGATTCGTCGATTGCAACGGTTAATTCAAATAGCCTCGCCCAGCCAGGATCATATAGCCTGGAAGTTTCTCAGCTGGCACAAAATCAGAAGCTGACATCTAACGCTTTTAGCAGCATTAACACCGGCTTGGGTACAGGTACCATTACTTTGCAGTTTGGTACTGTAGATTCGCACGGCACGGATGCAACAGGCGATGACACATTCACTGCCAATGCTAAAAAAGCGGCTTTTTCAATTGATATCACAGATAAAAACAATAGTTTAGCGGGTGTTCGTGATGCCATTAATTTGGCCAATAAAGGGGTTAGTGCCAGTATTCTGAATGATGGTACGGGCAGCCGTTTAGTTTTGACGAGCAAAGACTCTGGTGCTGAAAATTCAATTAAATTAACGGTTACGGATTCTGATGGCAACAGCACAGATACTGCGGGGCTTTCTGCCCTGGCTTATGATCCGGCTGGTACACGGAATTTAATTGAAACGCAGGCGGCAAAAGACGCAAAGTTTAAAATTGACGGGATTAATGTCAGCAAGCCTACCAATTCGGTATCGGATGCCATTCAGGGTTTGACTATTAATTTAACTAAGGTGTCATCCCCAACCAGTACGGGGGCTACAACCCTGGCGCCAACCACAATTACGATTGGTGCTGATTTATCCGGCCTTAAAGATTCCATTAAAGGTTTTATTAAGGCATATAACGAATTAAATAAGACACTTAAAGATGTGTCCAGCTACACGCCGGGAAATGCAACAACGTCGGCTAAAGCTGCTCCGCTCAATGGTGACTCTGCGATTCGTGCAATACAAAACCAAATGCGCTCAGTAGTAAATGAAATGCAGGGTGAGGGCAGTTATTTTAAATCGCTTAGTGATATTGGTGTGTCATTTACGGGCTATCAGACGGATGCGAAAGGCACTATTGTTGGTGGTGCAACGCCTAAAGGTGATTTATCGCTTAATGAGGCTAAATTACAAGCCGCTATTTCCAGCCACCCAGGTGATGTAGCCAATCTGTTTACCGTAAATGGTGTGGCCAGCAGTAATCAAATTACTTTTTTATCCGGCTCTCTTGCAACTCAGTCTGGAAAATATGCCATTGAGGTTACAACACCTGCAACTCAGGCTAAATATAGCGGCTCTGCATTATCGTTTTTTAAAGTTGATTCAAGCAATAACACTAAAAATGTTACTTTGGGCGGCGTAAGTGCGAGCCTAACGCTTGATAATAACGATTACACAACGGAAAGCCTGGCCGCTCAAATTAAGTCAAAAATCGAAGCAGATTCCACTTTGTTTACCTCCGGTAGTGATACGGTAAAGGTGGAATACAATAAGCTGAATAAAAACTTTGATATCAGTCGAGAAAGAGTGGTTGCAGGCACACCGCCAACTACTCAGAAAGACTCAATGGCTCTGGCAATCAGCTCTGCTCCTAAGCCAATAACCATTGACGACAATAATAAAACATTGATGGTGTCTGTGGATGGGGTGATCAGCCAGCCTGTGACCCTGTCAAAAGGAAGCTATGCCACGATGGCTGATCTGGCGGCTGAAATGCAGTCAAAAATCAATAGTGATGAGTCTTTAGTTCGGGGCGGAAAAACAGTTGGTGTGGCATTTAACGAATCAACAAGTAAATTTGATTTGTCTTCAGGGCTTTATGGCAGCACTTCCAAAATTAAAATTACCGGGGTTGGCGATGCGGCAACAAGCACCACAGCTGCTACTTTAGGTATTGTGGTTGGTGGCTATTCTGATACGCCTTCAGGCCCGACGGTTGGGTATACTTACACCGCTGGTGCGGATGTAGAAGGGCTGATTGGTGGTGAAAAAGCGAAGGGTACCGGACAATCCTTAACGGGGACGGGTGCCAGTGAAGGGTTAAGCCTGATTGTGACTGCCAGTACGGCAGGGGATTATGGCTCTGTATCTTTTAATCGCGGGGTTGCTTTTGCATTAGATAAGTTGCTTGATGGTATGGTTAAGGATCGCACTGGCCTGGTTGCGAAGCAAACTGATGGCGTGAACGCCAGTATCGCTCAGCTGGCAGAAAAACGGGTCAGGATGAACCGCCAGTATGATGCCACTGAGGCTTTGTACCGCAAGCAATTTACCGCGATGGATATTGCCATTGCCACAATGCGAAATACAAGCAGCAATTTAACGGCGCAGCTTGCTAATCTGCCAAAATAAACGGAATGATGGCCGCATATACGTTGTTGATTAATTGCGTTTAAGTTTTTTATATGTCCTGGAAATAGTGTCACGGATGTCAGTTTTTGTATTTATTGCCATATTTTAGAGAGTTATTCTTATGAGTGCTGTCAAAAAAGCGCTTTCTGCCTATGGGCAAACAAGTTTAGATACCGTGGTTGAGTCTGCCAGCCCACATCAGTTAATTGTGCTGCTCTATGAGGGGGCAATCAAAGCGATTCAGTTGGGTAAAATCTATATGCAGCAAGGCCTGATAGCGCAAAAAGGCGCTGCCATTTCAAAAGCGATTGCGATTATTGAAGACGGCCTGCGTTTGGCTCTGGATAAGGAAAATGGCGGTGAGCTGGCAGAAAACCTGGATGCCTTATACGACTACATCAGCTTTGAATTGCTGCAAGCCAATATCAATAATACGCCTGAGCGTCTGGATGAGATGCTGGGTTTGCTTGATCAGCTGAAAGATGCCTGGTTGTCTATTGGCTTTAGTAAAGTAGAATCAGCCGTGTCGGCCCCAGAGCGGGATGAACAAGACCGGAGTCTTTTAAGTTATGGGCGTATCTGATTTTTCTGTGTATGCAGATTTGAAAGCGTGCACAACAAAAATGCTTTCAGCCGCTAAGGCGGAAGATTGGGATAATATGTTGTTGCAGTCGCAATTTTTTGCAGAATTAAGCTCGAATTTGCCTATTATTCAATGGGGCGCGTTAACTAGCTTGGAGCAGCAACAGCTCGCTGAGCTGTTGCAAGAATGCAATCAAGACGTGCAAGAGTTGGAGCAAAGGGCGATTAGCCAACGTGGGGAGCTGGCTGCGCTTTTGCAAAATATGCATAACACCGGAAAACTACAACGCGCGTATGACGTCTAATAATGACCTGCCAGCCCCGGCAGGGGAGATCGTCTTATGAATGGCATCGTCATCACTTGGGTACAGTTGCTTTATATCAGCCTCGTATTAATCTTATTTTACGTGGCTGAATTGCTTCTGTTTATGCGCAAAGCTTCTGCGCATAAGGGCGCTAGCCCTGATTCTTTTGAAGCGGATGCGCTTCGGAAGGAAATTGCTCAGCTTCGGTTCGAAATGGATGCGCTTAAATTGCGCCTTGTGGCAACACAGGCCGAGTGGAGCCAGCCGGCTGAGCTGGTTTTAGAGTCCAGTCAGGAAAGCCCTTATAGTCACGCAATACGCCTGGCCAAACTAGGGGCTGATTCAAATAGTGTCGCGCATCAATGCGGCATATCGCGTGGTGAGGCCGATTTAATCGTGGCCCTCTACCGATCCAGTACACAAAGATAATCATGTTGCCCGGCACCAGTCCAATCAGCCTTGTTCAGCACTACCTTAAAGCGCAAGAGGGTGTGGCTGAAGTAACGCGTATTTCTGCGGATGATGTGCGTTATACCGTAGGGGAGCGTGTGCATGCGACGGTAGCCAGTCTGCTTCCTAACGGGCGCTTTGCTGTTCTGATTAAAGATCAGTTGCTTGATTTAAATTTACCCAGAAATACCGAGCCGGGTGAAAAGCTGGATCTGACCGTGGTGACCAGCAATCCCAAACTCACTTTTTCGATTAATAGTGGCGCTGCACAGCAGCCTGCGCTGCCTCAGGAGATGGCCCTGAGCCAGGGGGCGCGTTTCTTGTCCTCGCTTTTGGCTAAGGGTGAGGCGGGCAAAGATGGCCTTGCTTCTGTTTTAAATCAGGCCCAGCCGCTGTTTGAGGGCGCGCCAGATACAGCAAAGCTGGCCGATAAGCTTGCGCAAAAGCTGGCCGACAGCGGCTTGTTTTATGAATCGCATCAGGCTGAGTGGGTGAATGGCGAACGGCCTTTGCAGGCTTTGCTCAAGGAGCCGCAGGCGGGCTTACTTAAAGTGCCCTTGCAAAACACTGCTGCATCGCCTGATGGTGCTGAAAAAAATGCTGCTGCAATTCCCTCTGAAGAAAATGGCACAGAGAAACCGGCATTGGCTCCTGATACCAGTGCTGCTTTACGTCATTTAGTGCAGCAGCAACTTGATGTGTTAGAGCAGCGTCCGGTTGTATGGAATGGGCAAGCCTGGCCTGGGCAGGCTGTGCGCTGGGAAGTGGCCCCTGAAAATGAGCGCGAAGCCAGTGGCAGGCAAGAAGAAATGCAGCGCAGCTGGCAATCCAGAATGGATTTGCAGCTTCCAAACCTGGGAGATGTGGGCATTGTGGCTGTGTTACGTAATGGTGAGTTTTCTTTACGTTTTGAAGCATCTGCTGAAACGGCAGATAAAATTCGTGCTGAAACTAAGTCATTACAAAATCGTTTTGAGGCTGCAGGGCTCACTCTTGTTTCAAGTCAGGTCGTGAATGCCGAGCCTGTGAATGTCACGTAAACACCCCGTTAGTACCCGTCAGCAAGCCGTTGCTCTGGCTTACCAGCAGGGTAATAGCTCGCCCCGTGTTGTTGCTAAGGGTAAGGGCTTATTGGCTGAACGTATTATTGAACGTGCTCAGGAAGCCGGCGTGTTTGTGCATGAGTCGCCAGAGCTGGTGGCCATGCTGATGCAAGTGGATTTAGATCAACATATTCCCCCGCAGCTGTATCGTGCCATCGCCGAATTGCTGGCCTTCGTTTATCATCTGGAACGCGGAGAAACAGCGATCGCGCCTGTTTTTGATTTACCGCCCCTCGTCGACGATCAGCCAGAGTAAATACATGCTTCGCCATCATTTAAAAACGGCAACCTATGCAGTTGCCGCGCTCTTCTTTGCCCTCGGTTTTAACTACGGTAGCTGGGCATCTCGTTTGCCCGCTATTAAATCACAACTCAGTTTAGACCCGGCACAGGTTGGTTTTTTGCTTTTGGCCGCGGGCCTTGGCGCTGTGTTTTCTTTTCCGGTGACAACCTCTGTCTTACAGCGCTTTGGATCAAAGAAAGTATGCCTTGGGGCAGGGCTGGCTTTGCCGCTGGTGTTGCCTGCCTTGGCTTTTGCGCCAAATTATGGTTTTGCTCTGGCGATTATGGTTTTTGAGGGCGTAGCGCACAGCTGCCTGAATGTGGCAATGAATGCGCAGGGCGTTGCGGCAGAGTTAGAAAACGGCAAACCGATTATGTCCAGGCTCCATGCCATCTTTAGCTTAGGTGGCTTAGCCGCTGCTTTGTTTGCTTCTTTAATGACGGGGATTTCTCCTGAGTTGCCCCTGCATCTTTGTATTGTGGCCGTATTGATCTGGGGGGCTGTGCTATGGGCTTCGCCCCGTTTACTTGCTGATCGCACCGAGGCTGCATCTGCGGGCGGGAAACGTTTTTCCCTGCCAACAGGAATGGCCGTTTTGCTCGGCTTGACTGCCTTATTTGGCACCATTGTTGAAGGCTCAATGGTGGATTGGACAGCGCTGTATTTACGCAATGACTTGCAGGCCGAGCAATGGGTTGCGCCGCTTGGTCTGGCCAGTTTTTCTGGTGCAATGCTTTTGGCCCGCTGGTTTGGTGATGGCTGGCGTGCGCGCTGGGGTGAGCGAACGCTCTTACTGGCAGGGAGCAGTGTTGCCGGGCTGGGTTTGTTACTGGGGCTGGCTGTGGGGGGCGTTCTGCCTGCGCTGATTGCTTTTGCACTGGTAGGCTTGGGCGTAGCTGCCGTTTCGCCGTGTGTTTATATGGCAGCAGCAAGGCAGGGGGCTGTGGCTTTGGCTGCGGTCACGACGATGGGGTCGATTGGTGCTTTGATGGGGCCACCTGTGATCGGCTTTATTGCTCACATCAGTAGTCTGGGGTGGGGTCTGGCTTTTGTGGCGCTGGGTGCGCTGATGATTGCGTTACTGGTGAGAAAAATAAGCTGGCCCGCTTAAACTAAAAAGCATCGCTGGCTTGATTGCCTCGCGATGCTTTTTTTAAATCAGGTTTAAATCCAGCCAAAACCATTTAAAAGAATAATGCCAATTAACAAAGGCGCAATATAGCGCAGCAAAATAAACAGTACTCTGATCAGAGTGGCATTGTTTAATATGCCACCGTTAGAAAGTGCTTCTTTTAGCTTGGGTAAGCCATAAGACCAGCCTGCAAACAGGCAGATTAAAATACCACCAAGTGGTAAAAGAATATTTGAACTGATGTAATCAAATAAATCAAAAGCATTCAGGCCAAACAATTTAAAATTAGCGGTAAGCGATTGTGACAGCGCAGCAGGCAACCCAAAGAGAGCAATAATCAAAATGCTGATTGCCGTGGCTTTTTTGCGGCTCCAGTCGCAGCGTTCAATCAGCATGGCAACTGGCACTTCTAAAATGGAAAGAATGGCGCCCGTAGCGGCAATGGCGGTCAGGATAAAAAACAGCGCCATAAAAATGCTGCCACCAGGCATGCTGTGAAATACCGCTGGAATCGTAATAAATACAAGCGACGGGCCAGCTGCGGGCTCAAAGCCAAATGCAAACACAGCCGGAAAAATCGCAATCCCGGCAAGCAGGGAGACGGTCAGGTCGGCAAACATCACCCGGGTCGCCGTTAGTGGAATATTTTGCTCGGCACGGAAATAGCTGCCATACGTGAGCATTGTGCCCATGCCGATGGATAGTTTAAAGAAAGCGAGGCCCACAGCCGTTAAAATAACAGCGGCATTAATTTTACTAAAATCCGGGGTAAATAAGAATTCAAGGCCACGCATTGCACCGGGTAAAGTCAGGCTGCGGATACATAGCGCAATCAGCAGCAAAAATAAGATGGGCATCAGTTTTTTGCTGACCGCTTCAATGCCCTTGGAAACGCCACACATAATAATTGCGCCGGTAAAGCCCAGTACAATCCATTGCCAGATCAATGCGGATTGTGGATTGGCAACTAATTCACCAAAGACTGCTTTAGTGTGGGCTGGATCAACCGAGCATAACTGGCCTGAGAGTGCCTTGAAAATATAGGCAAAAACCCAGCCTGCCACTTCGGTGTAAAAGGCCAGAATAAGGATTGCAGCTGTTACGCCCATATAGCCAATTAATTTCCAGCCCCCCTGGCTTTTAGGGGCCAGTTTTTCAAAGGTGGTGATTGCATTGGCTCTGGATGCACGGCCCAGCATGATTTCAGTAATCATCACAGGTAAGCCCACTAAAAGCGTGGCAATGATGTAAACCAAAAGAAAGCTTGCGCCGCCGTTAGTCCCGGTGAGGTAAGGAAATTTCCAGATGTTGCCAAGGCCAACGGCGGAGCCCAGGGTGGCAACAAGCACACCAAAGGTAGAGGTAAAGCCGTCTCGGGATGAACTGCTCATAATGTATTTCCTGTTCTTGAAAGCAAATTAACGTTGTTTATGTCTTTAAGCACCCGGCATGGCTTACTTGTTGAGTGCTGCCCGGGCTGGGGCGGGTATAATCGGCCATGCAGCCTGCCGTACTTAAGCCCGGCAAGCTGCTCAATTACGGAGCCCTGCATGTTTAAGTATCTAGAAGACTTTGTCGGCCACACGCCTTTAGTGCGTTTGAAACGGATACCCGGCAATACCAGCAATATTATTTTAGTGAAGCTTGAAGGTAATAACCCCGCTGGATCAGTGAAAGACCGGCCCGCATTATCCATGATTCGGCACGCGGCGCTACGGGGCGATATAAAAACAGGCGATACTTTAATCGAAGCGACATCAGGAAATACCGGTATTGCACTGGCAATGGCCGCTGCTGTGATGGGTTACAAAATGGTTTTAATCATGCCCAAAAGCGCCAGTATTGAGCGGGTGCAAAGCATGAAAGCCTACGGCGCGGAAGTAATTTTGGAAGAAAGCATGGAAAGCGCCCGTGATTTGGCGCAAACAATGGTGGAAAAAGGGCAGGGCATCGTGCTTGATCAGTTTGCCAATGGCGATAATCCGCTGGCTCATTTTGAAAGCACAGGGCCAGAGATCTGGCAGGACACTCAGGGTTTAATCACCCACTTTGTTTCCAGTATGGGCACCACCGGTACGATTATGGGTACAGGGCGTTATTTAAAACAGCAGAATCCTGCGGTGCAGATTGTGGGTGTGCAGCCTTGCGATGGTGCGCAAATTCCGGGTATTCGCAAATGGCCTCTTGAATACGTACCTGCTATTTGTGATTTTTCTAAATTAGACCGGATGATGGAAGTCAACCAAGCGCTGGCTGAAGAAACCACGCGCCGTTTGGCGAGAGAAGAAGGCATCTTTGCCGGGATTTCATCAGGAGGGGCTTTGGCCGCAGCCTTGCAGTTATCGCAAGAAGTAGAAAACGCAGTGATTGTTTCCATTGTATGTGATCGCGGGGACCGCTATCTTTCGACCGGCGTGTTTCCTGCGTAAGGGGGCATTGCCGCGAGCGGGCTTGGGCGCACTCTGGCCCATATGATTTTTTCTTTGAGTGAGGCCTTGCGCCTCAGCGTAAAAAGCGGACCGCTGGCTCACGACGAAAGTCATTATATTGTTCGTTTTTTCTGTAACACTTTGCGTTCTCTTTGATTCGTGATTTTGCGCTTTCAGCTTTAAACTGAAGCATCTTTATAATCAGGAATGCTTTGAAGTACTCATTCAGATGTATTTGTAAGGAACAAGCATGACCCCTGTCGATCTGCATTGCCATTCAAACCATTCCGATGGCCTGCTCCCTGCGCGTGAAGTGGTGCGTAAAGCTTTTGACCGGGGCTGCCAATTGTTTGCACTCACCGATCATGATGAAACGCGCGGCCTTGCCGAGGCGGAAGACGAAGCCCGGCAACTAGGGATGAAGTTTATTAATGGCGTGGAAATCTCGGTGAGCTGGGGTAAGCATATTTTGCATATCGTTGGTCTTGGTTTTGATCGCAATAATGAAGCCCTGCTGGCAGGGCTGGCCAGCGTGCGTTCCGGCCGCGGTGAGCGTGCAGAGCGTATGGCCGCCGAGCTGGATAAGGCGGGCATTCATGGCTCTTTAGAGGGTGCACGTCAGTATGCAGATAACCCGGAAATCCTGAGCCGGGCACACTTTGCCCGTCATCTGGTGAAAACAGGCGTGTGTAAAGATATGGGCTCAGTGTTTAAGCGCTATTTAGTGCGGGGCAAACCCGGCTTTGTTGAGCACGAATGGGCGCGTTTGCACGAAGCGATTGAGTGGATTACCGGCGCGGGCGGTGTGGCTGTTCTGGCTCATCCGGCCCGTTATGAAATGGGTAATGAAACTTTACGCGTATTACTCACCGAATATAAACGCCTTGGTGGCGAGGCCATTGAAGTGGTTTCCGGCTGCCATGGCATTCCTGATGCCGCGCGATTTGGCCGGCTGGCTCAGGAATTTGGTTTTTTGGCTTCTTGTGGCACGGATTATCACGCAACCGGCGAAGGTGCACGTGAGCCCGGTCTGAACCCTGATTTACCTATGGACTGCCAACCCGTCTGGCATCGCTGGTTGCCACCAGAGACGATGCCCTCTTCAATTTCAGCAGGTTAAATAATGTCACAGTTTTTTTCTATTCATGCAGAAAACCCACAAGCCCGTTTAATTAAACAAGCGGTTGATATTATTTGTAAGGGTGGGGTGGTGGTTTACCCGACCGATTCCTGTTATGCCATTGGCTGTAAGCTGGATTCAAAAGATGCATTGGAGCGGATCAGACGCATCCGCCAGCTGGATGATAAGCATCATTTCACCCTGGTTTGTAGTGATTTATCGCAAATCGGCACTTACGCCAAAGTGGATAATCGTGTTTACCGAATCCTGAAGGCAACAACGCCTGGCAGCTATACTTTTATTCTGGAAGCCACTAAGGAAGTGCCCCGCCGGGTTTGGCATCCTAAAAAATCCACAATTGGCCTGCGTGTGCCTGATCACCCGATTGCCCTGGCAATGCTGGAAGAATTGGGCGAGCCGATATTGTCTTCCACACTGATTTTGCCGGGTGAAGAAGAGGCTTTAACCGATGCATGGGAAATTCGCGACCGGCTGGAGCACGAGGTTGATCTGGTGATTGAAGGCGGTTATTGCGGCATGGAGCCGACAACGGTGGT
Organism: Iodobacter violaceini; assembly: GCF_011601265.1. Classification (GTDB taxonomy): domain Bacteria; phylum Pseudomonadota; class Gammaproteobacteria; order Burkholderiales; family Chitinibacteraceae; genus Iodobacter; species Iodobacter violaceini. The sequence continues at coordinate 253,456 of NZ_JAAOLX010000004.1, read as the reverse complement.
GGATTTATCCGGTGATACTGCCGAGCTGATGCGGGCTGGTAAAGGCAGCCTGGCTCCTTTGGGCTTATAAAGGATCAGCATCGTTGTATGGCGCATTAATAAGGATTGTGAATGGAATTAAATCTGATTCAGAAAATCGCCATTTGGGCATTGCCGGTTTTGTTTGCCATTACGGCACACGAGGCCGCCCATGCTTATGTGGCGAAAAAGTTTGGCGATCCAACTGCATATTTACTGGGCCGTGTTACGTTTAATCCGCTAAAGCATGTTGATCCGGTTGGGACCATATTATTGCCTTTGATTTTTCTTATTTTGCCGGGTGGTTTTTTATTTGGCTGGGCAAAACCCGTGCCGGTTGATTTTGGGCGGCTGAAAAAACCTAAGCAGGATATGTTGTGGGTAGCCGCTGCAGGGCCTGCGGCTAATTTTGTGATGGCGATTATCTGGGGCTTGTTTTTTAAGCTGGCGGAAGGCATGGACGGCAGCTCGTTTCAATTGCCGCTGGCTTATATGTCGCAAGCAGGAATCAGCATTAATGTGTCTTTAATGGTGCTGAATTTAATTCCGCTGCCACCGCTGGATGGCGGACGAATGCTGCTCTCAGTATTACCCAATCATCTTGCCGCAAAGCTGGCGCTTGTTGAGCCTTATGGCATGTTTATCCTGATTGGTTTACTGGCTACGGGTGTATTAGGCGGCATCATGGCGCCATTTATGGCGCTGGCTTATCGCCTGATCCATTTTATTGTTTAGACAAAGTTTTTGAACGCTGCCGGGCAGGGCTTTGCCCTGTCTTTTGATTGTTTTTTATAGGATTTGCGATGTTCCCCGACCGTGTTCTTTCTGGCATGCGCCCTACTGGCAAGCTGCATCTTGGTCATTATCATGGTGTACTAAAAAATTGGGTGCAGTTACAGAGTGAATACCAGTGCCTGTTTATGGTGGCCGACTGGCATGCATTAACCACGAATTATGATGATGTGAGTGTTATTGAAAAAAGTGTGTGGGATATGGTAATTGACTGGCTTGCTGCAGGTGTAGACCCGGCACAAGCCACCATCTTTATTCAAAGCCGTGTGCCAGAACATGCAGAATTGCAGCTTTTACTCTCCATGATTACACCGCTGTCCTGGCTGGAGCGTGCCCCAAGCTATAAAGATCAGATTGAAAAGCTGAGCCATAAAGATTTGGATACCTTTGGCTTTTTAGGCTACCCGCTATTGCAGGCTGCGGATATTTTGCTTTATCGCAGTAATTTAGTGCCGGTTGGCGAGGATCAGGTGCCGCATATAGAAATCACCCGCGATGTGGCACGTCGTTTTAACCATGTGTTTGGCAAAGAAGTAGGTTTTGCAGAAAAAGCTGAGGCCGCAATTAAGAAAATTGGCGGTAAAAAAGGCAAGCTTTACGATGGGTTACGCACCCGATATCAGCAAGATGGTGATGTGGAGGCGCTGGAGGCCGCGCGCTCGCTGCTGCAGGAAACACAAAATCTGAGCCATGGCGACAGAGAAAGATTGTTTGGTTATTTAGAGGGCGGTGGAAAAATGATTCTGCCCGAAGCTCAGCCGCTGCTGACTGAGGCGCCGCGTTTGCCTGGGCTGGATGGGCAAAAGATGTCCAAGTCTTACGGAAATACTATTAATTTGCGTGAAAGTGCCGATGTAGTGGCAAAGAAAATCCGGCAAATGCCTACTGATCCGGCCCGTGCACGCCGTACAGATGCGGGAGAGCCTGAGCGTTGCCCTGTATGGAAATTGCACCAGGTTTATTCATCGCCCGAAGCCCAAAGCTGGGTGGTTGAAGGCTGTAAGAGCGCGGGCATTGGTTGCCTGGAGTGCAAACAGCCGGTGATTGATGGCGTGCTTGCAGAGCAAAAACCAATGTTTGAGCGTGCTCAGCCTTATTTGGAAGACCTTACTTTAGTGAAAAGCATTGTGGCCGATGGCTGTGAGCGCGCAAGAGATCTCGCCAGAGATACCATGCGGGATGTTCGGGAAGCCATGGGGCTGTCTTACTACTAAGATCCGGAGTAAAAACACTGTAAACAAGGGGTTAATATGCTGGAAAAAAAACGTAGTGCCGTCTTGCCTGTTGTTTTGATTGCAGTGGGGGGCGGCTGGTTAATAAATGAGCTGCAATTAATGCCGCAAATGGGCACTTTAATTATTCTGGGGCTGATTGCTGCGGGAGTTGCCGTGCTGGCATTGGAAGGGATTAATAAATCCAGTGTCGTTACCGCGCCGATGCTGATTGCTACAGGGTTTGCACTTTATCTTAAAGATTATCATGGGGTTGGTTTAAAGCTTTCTATCCCCGCATTAATGGTTTTGGCTGGTTTACTGATGTTACTGGCCAGATCCAGCCATATTGCTGATCGGGCAGAACAAAGTGCACAGGAATAGCGGGTTTTTATAATCAGATCACAGCATGTTGTGCGGCAAATGCGCGTTTTTGCTTTGCCGTCCATTGCTTTATAGTGTATTCCGTACTGGCCGCTGCGGCCCTGTCGGCAAACTCAATCACAGCCAGTAATTTTAGCGGCGGGCGAATGCGTGTATAGCGTGCGCCTTTGCCGCTTAAATGAGCTGCATAGCGTTTTTCTACATTCACGGTGATTCCTGTATAAATTGAATAGTCCTGACATTCAATCAGGTATACAAACCATGGTTTGTGCGCATTAGTTAATTCTTTAGGCATATTGTAATGACTTTTTCAGCATCGCTTGATAAAGCGCTTTATCTCACTTTAGAGAATGGATGTAAATCTTTGCGCTTTGACGGGAATTCTATTCAAAGCGCAATGGATTTAGATGATCCTTATTTGCTGGCTTTGGGCTACTCACAAACAATGATGGGTTTTTTACTCTTTGTTCCTGACCCCAAACAGGTATTAATTGTAGGCTTGGGCGGCGGCTCTTTGCCCAAGTATTGTTACCGATATTTGCCTGAAAGCAAAATCACCACGCTTGAGATTAATGAAGAAGTCATAGCCTTGCGCCATGAATTTTTTATTCCGGATGATAATGAGCGCTTCAGCATTATTCAAACCGATGCTGTGGATTATATAACGCATGGGCGTGCCGAAGCCGATGTAATTATGCTGGATGCTTATGACAATGAAGGCTTGCCTGCCGTTCTGGCAACAGAATCATATTATGATCATTGCCGCATGGCTTTATCTGAAAAAGGCGTGCTGGTGATTAATTTATGGGGCACAGACCCCAAACTAAATATCTATATCGAAAGATTAAAGCGGGTCTTTAATGGCCGTGTTTGGTATTGCCGCGCATTTAACAGTTATAACGTGATTGTTTTTGCAAGTAATGATGAGCACTTTAAAATGAACTGGATCAAGTTTTTATTCTTGGCATCCAAATTAGAAGCCCGGCATGATCTGGATTTACAAGGTATCGTGCGGCGTTTGCGTGCAGGCTTGCAATACAGCCTGAGCTGATTTTTCGTGAGCCGGAGAAGCTGGTATCATCCGGCCCTTATTTGAAGTATTGAAAAGAGAAATTGAAATGCAAGAATTTGAAGTTGAACTCAGTAATGAATTTATTGAGCTGCATAATTTGCTGAAAATTACGAATGTGGCCAGCTCTGGCGGCCAGGGTAAGCAGATTGTTGCCTCGGGTGATGTGCAGGTTGACGGGCATCAGGAGCTGCGCAAAGCCTGCAAAATTCGTGCCGGGCAGATTGTGCAAGTAGGTGAATCCGTATTAATCCGTGTTGTGGCTGCGGCAGAGTAAATCAGCATGAAAAAAATAACTCCGGCTGATCTTACAAGCCTGGCTGGCAAAGCGCAGGCATCTGCCCGCCGCCGTGCAAATCATAATCTGCATGAGGAGCTGGCTGATCCGATACAGCGCCTTGCCATTGCTATGGAGCCAGATACGCTGGTGCGTCCTCACAGGCATCCGCATACATGGGAGCTGCTTTATCCTCTGGCCGGAAGATTTCTGGTACTGCATTTTAATGATGCCGGCGAAGTGATTGCCCGCCAGATTCTGGGGGAGGATGCAGCTGTATTGGAAACACCGGCGGGTGTATGGCACGCTGTATTGTCTTTGGATCAGGGCGGGGTGATTTTTGAGGTGAAGCATGGGCCTTATATGCCGATTGCTGAGCAAGACTTTGCACCTTGGGGGCCTTTGGATGGCGGGAGTAAAGTGGCTGGTTTGCTTGCCTGGTATAAGCGCGCTCAGTTAGGTGAGCGCTGGACTGGCTAGCAGGTGGGTCTGAAACTCAGGCGCATTTTGCAGAGGCAGGCAAAAAACGCGGGCTGCGTTTTTTGCCACCAAGCCTTTTAATCAAGACTCAGGGTTTCTTTATCCTGCTCAATAGCTTTATCTAAGGCGGCTAAAAAGTCATGGCGTACTTTTAGCTTGGTATTTCTGTGCGCCTTCATGCTGATTTTCTTTAAAGATTCTGCTGCGGCCAGTGCGCTGCTTGCGAGCGCTTCCGGCTCAACCAATAAATCTAAAAACCCTGCATCCACCGCACCTTGCGGATTAAACATTTCCCCATTAATGACAGAGCGCTCAAAAGCTGCCGGGCTTAAGCGATTGCGCGCAATTGCGATGCCCGCGTAGGGCATGGTCATCCCAATTTGTACTTCATTCAGGCCAATACTGAACGGGCCAGCCACACCAATCCGATAATCAGCAGACAACAATAAAAATGCGCCCTTGGCAATGGCATGGCCAGGACACGCCACAATAACCGGGTAGGGGTGAGACAGCAGACGGCGGCTTAGTTTGGATCCTGCAGTGACCAGTGGCAGCGCATGGTCTAAACCCGAAGTCATGACTTTCAGATCATAGCCTGCAGATAAAACACCCGGTCCGGACGTAATCATGACAACAGCCTGATCTAGCTCCGCCTGATCAAGGGCACGGTTAAATGCATCAATAACATCCATAGAAATTGCATTCACTTTGCCATTGCTTAAACAAAGCGTCGCGATGCCATTTTCTAATTGATAAGAAAGAACTGGGCTCATAAATAAACCTGACGTAAAGGGGGAAGCGCAAACCTTATCGGCTCTTGGGTCATTGGTAAAGTAGGGCAAGCCCGCTTACATTGCGATGAAACGGCGTTTTTTGTAATCATTTAGCATTAAATATTACACGAATATTTCGTGTTACTTTTATTGTGCGGTGCAATAAGTAAATAGTGTGGTAGATATCACTCAAATGTGATGATAGTGATGCATAAATGTATAAATAAATAATGACAATAAAATATGAATTCTTGGGTTTTTTCATCCACTTTTTACCAGGGAAAGCACGGTAATAGTACAAGTCTCCCTATAAAAAAAGCATAAAAATGTTTGCATTTTCTTTTGAATAAGAGCCTTGGGGGCATTATTGATGAGTGGTACTTGTATCTTTCGCTTACAATTAACTTTTACTTAAAAAGAAGCAGCGTACAAATTCTGAAAGATTGTTGGTCTATCTTATTGATTTTATTGATATAAGTATTTTGTTGTATTGCCATCTCGTTTTCATAAAAAATAAAACCACCGCGTTTTTTCTTGAAAGTCACTCAAGTTGGGATTATCCCTAGCTTGCCGCCTAATTCTTGATTTGCATCAAGCCCGTTCAAAAAATATCTGTTTTAAACCCCGCCACCCGCTGCTCTGATTTGGTTACATATCGTTACATTCGCATTATTCGCCTATGGTAATTTTTACTTAGCGAAAGCCGCGGACAAAAAGACAGCGGCAATGCAGAGCGAGGGATCTCACTTTTTAGTGAGCATTTGTAAGTCTAAATATCAGGGGGCTTTCATGCGGATGAAACAACTAGCGGTTGCGATCGCTTTAATCGGTGCCGGTGCGGCGATCAGTGCTCATGCTGAAGAAAAAGTAAATAAAGTTGAGCGCGTCGAGATAACGGGCTCGAGCATTAAGCGCGTTCAAAAAGAAGGTGCAGCACCGGTTGAAACAATTTCGCGTAAGCAGATTGAAAAAACGGGTGCAACAACTGTTAACGAGTTGCTGAAAAGCGTTTCTTCACTTGATACTTTTGACCAAGGGGAGATCTCAAGTAACAGTCCTAGCGGTTCTGGTGGTGCAAACGCCAAAATGCGGGGTTTGGGTGAAACCGACTTACTGGTGCTTCTTAACGGTCGGCGCTTACCTGTAAATGCAATGGCGGATGGCTCAGGCTCAGGTGCTGCTGTTGATATTAATTTGATTCCACTGAGCGCAATTGAGCGTGTTGAAATTCTAAAAGATGGGGGCTCAGCAATTTACGGCGCTGATGCTGTAGCTGGTGTAATTAACTTTATTACCAAGAAAAATTATCAGGGTGGCGATCTTCGTGCCAAAACTGGGATTTCAAGTCGCGGTGATGCAAATGAAACCAGCGTAGGGATGAGTGCTGGTTTTGGTGATTACGAAGAAGATGGATTTAATGTACTTGCCAGTTTTGATGTTTTTAAGCGCGACCCTATTTATCGTGCTGATCGTGATTTAACTAAGAGTGCAGACTTCCGTCGTTTTGGCGGGCCGGATGGCCGCAGTTCATACTCGCCATATGGTAATAAACTGGATTCAAAAGGACGCTTTACTGGCGAACAAGTCAAGCCTTGTCCGGCTGATTTACTGGTAGATGGTCGTTGCCGGTATGACTTTGGTTCGAGCCTGTTAACGTCATTTAATGGCGCGGATCGAATGAGTGGTATGGGAGTGGCTCGTTTGCGTGTTTCTGACACGACTACAGCCTATATCCAGGGTTTTTACTCAACAAGTACTGACCATTTTGAAGCTCACCCTGTTCCAGATTTCTTTAAGCTGCCAGATGGCAGTAGTTATGCCGGACGCTTTATGCAAGGCGGTCCGCGGATTACAGATCGCCAGGCTTCATTAAGCCAGTTTGTCATGGGCTTGGAAGGGTCGGTTGCGGGCTTTGATTGGAGTGTGGCTGCTGGTCATGGTTTGAGCCAGGTTTATAGCCTGAATAGTAATTATTTTGATGCAAATAAGTGGGATGACGCACTTAGTAATGGTTTGATCGATGCAACAGTTACAACTAATAACCCCGCCTTAGTGGAGAGCTTAAAAGTCAAGGCAACGCGTGACGCAAGTAATGCTCTCTATTTTGTGGATAGTAAAATTAGTGGTGAAACTCCTTTAGCTTTGCCGGGTGGGAAAGTGGCATTTGCCGTGGGGGCTTCGTACACGAAAGAGGTTTTAAAAGATACGCCTGATGCATTGACACAGGCTGGTCTTGTTGTAGGGGGCATCGCACAAGCTGGAGTAGACGCAAGCAGAGATAATAAAGCGCTTTTCGCAGAAATTTCTTTGCCTGTTCATAGCACTTTAGAGGTGCAGGGGGCCGTTCGTTACGACTCTTATTCATCAGAGAACTCTTCGTCGGAGTCTAAGGCGTCACCAAAAGTTTCTATTCGATTCCAGCCGCTCAAAGAGCTTTTATTGCGTGCTTCGTACGCAAAAAGCTTCCGCATGCCAACGCTTAAGCAATTAAATGGCGGCGTGGATCAAGGCGCAATGGATATCAAAACTGCAGATGAATGTTTGGCTCTTGGTGAGGTAGCTAACTGCGCGATTACAGCATATGAAGTAAGCGGTAGTAATAAGAATCTGACTCCTGAAACTGGGACATCTTTCAACGTCGGTGTTGTTGCTGATGTTGGCATTTTCTCAGGCTCTGTTGATTGGTGGAAGATTCAAAAAGATGACACGATTGGGAAGCCATCGGTTTTAGAGGCGTTACAAGCAAAGAAGATTGGCCATGATAAGGATGGTCGCTTACTTGTATTTACGAACCTGCAAAATATTAGTAAGTTTGAGTCGTCAGGAATTGATGTCGAAGGTCGCTTACGTTTCCCAACTTCGTTTGGAACCTACACATTCAGTGACTCAGCAACTTATTACCTGGAACAGCGCCAGACCAAGGCTTCTGGTGAGTGGGAAAATCTGAAGGGAATTTATGCGTCACCAATTTGGCGCAATACTTTCCGTGCTGAGGCTGATTTTGGTGCGTGGTCTAGTGCATTAGCAGTACGTACTACAGGTGATTTCTTAGATACTGACATTCGTGAAACAGACACGCTGAAAGTACCAGCAGGGGTCCCTACAGTGCCTAGTTATACTGAAACAGATCTTTCTGTGACCTACACAGGTTTTAAAGGTCTGAAGCTGGATGCGGGTGTGAAAAACGTATTTGACAATATGCCTCCGTTTAGCTTGCGCAATGTAGAAACGAATACCCATTCACAAATGGGCTTCGCAGAACTGTACAACGTGCGCGGTCGTTTCTTCTCTGTTGGTGCTCAATACTCATTTAAATAATGTGTATGAAACCTGCTGAATATCTCTGTGTTTTGGCATAAGGATATAAAGTAAAAGATTATAAATGGCCACTTGCTTGTGATATCGTATTTGTTGCAAGCAAGTGGTCATTTTAAATGACTATTTTTTAGCAGTTGTTTGTCTTGTGATTTTTGTTAGACAAATAAATGGTCGTGATGTTTTTTATGATTTTTCTTTTGAATTATTAATAAAAGAAATTAGTTCATAAAAAGACTGGTCATTAAGAGTTTTATTTCAAAAGTTAGAGTAAACCCTAGTAAAAATTCATTTTCTACTAGCGTATCTTAGTGGTGTAGCTGCTTAATTGTTTTATTAAGTTATTTCGTGAATCTATTTAAAGGAGAGCATCGTGGAAGCTTTTGGCCAGAATGCACGTGATCGTCGTGCAGTGGGCTTAGCGGGAGTGGCTGCCTTGCATGTGCTCGTTGTCTATGCGCTGGTTACCGGCTTGGGCAAAGATTTGGTTAAGGTGATTCAGCAAAAGGTTGAAGTTGCTGTGATCAGTGAGCCGCCACCGCCACCGCCGCCGCCACCCCCAAAAATTGAAAAAGTGGTGAAGGATACAGCCCCTCCGCCACCGCAACAGCAGCCGGCCTATGTTCCTCCGCCTGTGGTTGCACCGACTACCCAGTCAACAAACACGATTCAGGCTACATCAGAAGCAAAAGCACCTTCTGCTCCTGCTGTGCCTCAGGCAACAGCTGCACCTGTTGCTGCGCCTGCCGGGCCAATTTCAGCAATTGGCAATTGCTCCAAATTAGGCAAGCCAGAGTATCCGCGTAAGGCTGATGCGGATGGCATTGGTGGTGTGGTTACAGTTTGGTTTAAGGTTAATGCGGAAGGTAAGCTGAGCGATATTACCAATATTAAATATGCAAGCAGTATCCCTATGGGGTATCGCAATCAGTTTCAAGCTTCAATCAGACAAGCTTTAAAAGAGCATGTTTGTAAAGCTGCATCGGGTGAAGCAACTCTTGAACAAGAGTTTGGTTTTACAGCATCTGCTGAAGAATAAGTTAGTCCCTCACTTTTTATTACGGAGTAAGTAAATCATGGCTAAGTTCTCCCGCCAATTCTTTATGTTCGCAGCCGCTGCTGCAGCGTGTGCTTTGCCAGTGCTTGCAAATACCACGACAGCTGTCGCTAATCCATACGGTATTGATGCTTTATGGGCTCAGGGCGATATCGTTGCTAAAGGTACTTTAGTGATTTTGCTGACCATGTCCGCTGCTACCTGGTATGTGGGTATTGTTAAGATTCTGGATCAGCGCCGCCTGATCAAATTAGGCCGTGATTTGCTGAAAGCACGTGGTCCGGAGCTGCTGACTAAGGCTAAAGCGCTGAAAGATGATGGTATTTACAGCTCGGTAGCACATGCAGGTGCCCAGGCTGCCAGCGAACACAATGGTGAGTTAAGCAAAAACGTAGACCTGAATACATGGGTTTCGATGGCAACTTACGATGCAGCGGATCACGCCAGCAGTAAAATGCAAGCCGGTATGTCGGTTATCGCAACTGTAGGCTCGACAGCACCATTCGTTGGTTTGTTCGGTACAGTTTGGGGTATTTACCACGCGCTGACAGCCATCGGTATTTCTGGTCAGGCTTCGATCGATAAAGTGGCTGGCCCGGTGGGTGAGTCTTTGATCATGACTGCGATTGGTCTGGCAGTAGCTGTGCCTGCGGTACTGGGCTACAACTGGTTAGTACGCCGTAACAAGCTGGTAGTGGAGATGGTTCATACCGTAGCAGCCCGCTTGCATACCAATTTACTCAGCACACCTAAGTAATCATCATGAGATATCTGCGGCCAGGACAAAGGGCTTCCAGCCACGATGAAGATGAGGTCATGTCTGCGATCAACACCACGCCATTGGTGGATGTGATGTTGGTATTGCTGATCATCTTTTTGATTACTATTCCAGTTGTAACGCAAACGATTAAATTGACTTTGCCTAAAGAGGTCAATATTCCGACGCAAACCAAGCCAGAAAACGTTGTTTTAGGCGTGGATGATAAAAGCAATATTTACTGGAATATCACCCAGATTAAGTCGGATGAAGAATTACTGGCTCGTTTGGTTAAAGTTGCAAAAATGGATCCGCAACCGGAAGTCCATATTCGCGGCGATATGTCTTCTAAATATAGCTCGGTAGGCCGGATTGTTTTAGCGGTGCAAAGGGCGGGGATTGTAAAAATCGCCTTTATTACCGAGCCGCCTGCCAGGAATTAATGGCTGTCGATGGGTCAGGCCATGGGGTGATTTATTTAAGCCACTGGCCTGATTCACTGAATCATAAGATATAAAAAGCAAATGCGCTGTGGAGAACGATTATGGGAATGCAAATCGGTGGTAATGACGATGATATGATGATGGAAATCAATACCACGCCATTGATTGACGTGATGTTGGTTTTGCTGATTATGCTGATTATCACTATCCCAATTCAAACGCATGCCGTAAAACTGGATATGCCCGTTAATTCACCTTCTAAATCAACAGAAAAGCCGGAAATAGTTCAGATTGATATTGGCAGCAATAATATCATTTCATGGGCGGGTGTTCCTTTGGCTGATCGTGCTGCTTTAGAAAAAAATCTGTCCGATGCAGCGCGCAAAGCTGTGCAGCCAGAGTTTCATATTCGCCCTGATAAAGATGCAAATTATGAATCTGTGGCATTGGTTCTGGCCAGCTCGCAGCGCTTGGGTGTAAAAAAGATTGGTATTGTCGGGCATGAGCAGTTTATAAAGTAATTTAAAGCTGGGCGTCATTCGCCCAGCTCTTCTGCGTTAACCAAAAAAAAGATAAAACTAAAATGGCAGCAGGCATTTGCGTGTGCCAGTTTTGCTACGTCTGCAGATCAAAAAAATAATTGCAAAGTAATAACCAATTAACCTTTGCCGGGGAATAAATTGAATAAAATCGCCATGAGCCTCGCCGTATTGTTTTCTTCTGCACCGCTATTTGCAGCACAGGGAGGCGCATTGCTTTTGCCTGATGCGGCCGATATTGCGCGCCAGTGTCAGCAAACGATTTCCCATGCCAAAGTAAAAATTGCAGCATTAGAAAAACTGCCATTGGCTAAAGTCAATGCGGCAAATACATTGGGTGAATGGAATACAATTAATCAGGATCTTGATCGCTTTGGCGGCCCGGCCGGATTACTTTCTGAGGTCAGCCCTTTAGCACCTGTACGTGCTGCGGCTGATGCATGCAATTTAAAAATGTCGGCACTGATCAGTGATGTATTGCAAAGCGAGGCTTTATACAGCCGTTTTAAAGCTTTAAAACCAAAAGATGCCATTGATGCGGAAGCCCGTGCAGATTTGCTGAGCAATTTTGAAGACCGTGGCGTTAATTTATCTAAAGAAAAACGTACAGAATTAGCCGCAATTTTCAATAAAATTGAAAAGTTGCAGCAGGATTTCTCGCGCAATATGCGCGACAACCAGGCCAGAATTAGCTTTGCTGCCGCAGAATTAAAAGGCGTGTCGGCCAGTTTTTTAGAATCTGCTAAAAAAGACGCAGCAGGCCAGTATGTTTTGGGCTTTGATTACCCAGAAATTGATGCGGTAATGGGCTATGCAGAAAACGAAGCCACCCGTGAGCGCTATTACAGTGGCCGGATGAAAATTGGTGGCGCTGCCAATTTGCAAATTCTCAAAGAAGTCGTTGAATTAAGAAAACAAATTGCCCGGCTCACCGGCTACCCAAGCTATGCCGCATTTGCAATCCGCAATAAAATGGCCGCCACGCCAGAAGCGGTTAATACCTTTTTGGCCGATGTGCAATCCCGCGTTGCTGATTTAGAAAAATCAGATATTGAAGAGCTGCGCCAGGAAAAAGCCCGCTTTACCGGCAAGGCTGATAGCGTACTGAAACGCTGGGATGTGCAGTTTTACGAAGAGCAGCTGAAAGCCAGCCGCTATCAGCTCGACCAAAAGCAAGTGCGTGAGCAGTTCCCTACTGAGCCGACCATTGCCTGGATGATGAATGTCACCGGCACACTCTATGGTGTTGATTTCCGCCCGAATGCTCAATTAAAAACATGGCACAAAGATGTACGTGCTTACGATGTATTTGATCGCGGCAGCAAAAAATACCTCTCCAGCTTTTACCTTGATCTCTTCCCGCGTGATGGCAAATACAAGCATGCGGCGGCTTTCCCTGTTCGCGGTGTAAGCACCTTAAGCGGGCAAACGCCGGTTAGTGTTTTAGTCACTAATTTTAGCCGTGAAGGCTTTAACCAGGATGAGCTGGAAACACTATTCCATGAATTTGGTCATGTGATGCATGGCGTGTTATCCAAAACACGTTACACCATGCAGGCGGGTACATCGGTGAAGCGTGATTTTGTTGAAGCGCCATCACAAATGTATGAAGAATGGGCTCGCCGGCCTGAGGCCGAAGCACTGTTTAACGAGACCTGCCCAAGCTGCAAGCCCATTGATCCTAAGCTGATTGCCAAAATGGATGAAGCGCGCCGCTTTGGCCTGGGCCTTAAATACGCCCGCCAGGTGCTGTACTCCGCCTACGATATGGCCCTGGCTGCTGCTGATGCGGGTGATCCACAGGCGGTATGGCAGGCTATGGAGGGTAAAACCCCGCTGGGCTATGTAGCAGGTACAGAATTCCCCGGCACCTTTGGCCATATCGTGGGTGGCTATGCGGCAGGGTACTACGGCTATATGTGGTCTGAAGTTTTAGCGCTGGATATGTTGTCGGCTTACGGCAGCAATGTGATGGATGTGAAGCAGGGCAAGCGTTACCGCGAATTGATCTTAGAAAACGGTGGTCAGCGTCCTGCGATGGAATTAGTTGAAGAATTTATCGGCCGCAAGCCTAATGCCGATGCTTTCTTTCAGGAAATTACCGGCCAGCGTGGCGCGGCGGCTAAAACGGCTAAGCAATAGCCTGCTGAGCAAGATTCAGATTGAGGTGAATGCTTTTGTTCAAAAAAATAAAAGCATTTATTACAGCATATATAGAATTAAATGAGGAGACGGTGATGAAAAAACTATTAAGCATCGCCATAGCGGGGGCGCTATTTAGCCAGCCAGCATTAGCTGCGGATATGAATAAAGTGTTGCGGGTATCATTTCCTGCGCCTGAAACGGGCTTTGATCCAGGTAAAATTTCGGATGTGTATTCCAGCTCAATTACAGAAAATGTATTTGACCCGATGCTCACCTATGACTTTATGGCAAGGCCGGTAAAGCTGGTTCCTAATACACTGACAGAAATGCCGCAGCTCAGTGAAGACGGCAAAGTATTAACCCTGCGTATTAAAAAAGGCATTTACTTTGCACCTGATGCGGCATTTAAAGGCCAGAAGCGTGAATTAACCGCTGCGGACTACGCCTATTCACTTAAACGTCTTGTTGATCCTGCTACAGGTTCGCCTACAGGGTATTTAATTGCAGGCAAGTTTATTGGCTTAGATGAGTGGGTAAAATCGGCCAAAAATGGCAAACTTGATTACGATAAAACAGTTGAGGGTATTAAAACCCTTGATCGTTACACCCTGCAGCTCACTTTAAAAGAGCCGTATCCTGCTTTGCAATATGTGCTGGCTATGCCGCATATGGGTGCTGTAGCACGCGAAGTGATGGAAGCTTATGCGGATAATACGATGTCCCACCCGGTAGGTACGGGCCCTTATATGGTGACTGAATGGAAGCCTGGCACACATATCTCGCTGGTGGCGAATCCAAATTACAGAAAAAAGATCATCGATTACAAACCAGGTGATGATGAAGGTGATCAGCAGATCGCCAAAGAAATGAATGGAAAAAGCATTCCGGAAATTGGCCGTGTTGAAGTTTCTATTATTCAGGAAGAGCAACCACGCTGGCTGGCATTTAGAAACGGTGATTTAGATTTGAGTGGTTTGCCTCAGCCTTTGGTACGTGGTTCTTTATTGCTTGATCCTAATGATCCATGGCGTGCTGATTTAAAGCCTGATTTAAAGAAGCGGGGCATCAAACTTTACCGTGATTTGGGTGAAGAGATTACCTATTACGTATTTAATATGCAAAACCCGGTGGTGGGTGGTTTGAGCAAGGATAAAATTGCTTTACGCCGCGCCATTGCCATGTCTTTTAATACAACAGATACTATTCGTAATATCCGCCGTAATCAGGCTGTGAAAGCACAATATATTATTCCGCCCAATGTGGCTGGGCATAATCCGAATTTTAAAGCGGCTTTTGAATATAACCCGGCTTTAGCAAATGCTTTGCTGGATGAGTTTGGCTATAAAATTGGCAAGGATGGTAAACGCTTGCTGCCAAGCGGTCTGCCATTTGAAATTGATTTTATTACGGGCACCAGTGGTATTGATAAGCAGTGGAATGAATACTGGCAAAAAGCCTTTGATTCGATCAAAGTAAAAGTAGCATTCAGACAAATGCAATGGAATGAGCAGGTTAAATCATTGCGTACCTGCACCTATGGCATGGATGGTGCGGCATGGCTGGCTGATTATCCGGATGGTGATAACTTCACCATGATGCTGTATGGCAAAAATATTGGCAGCGAAAATTATGCCTGCTACAAATCGCCTGGCTACGACAAGCTTTATGAGGCATCCCAAAAATTAGGAGACAGCCCGGAGCGTAATGCGCTTTATGATCAGATGAATAAAATCATGATGGCTGATACGCCTTGGGTGATGGGCGACACGCGATTTAACAATTATCTGACGCATCAATGGATCAAGGGATATAAACCTCATCCGCAATTTAATACCCTTTGGCGCTATCTGGATATTAAAAAATGATGACCAATACTGATCGCTTTGTGGCCAAGGAAAAATAATGCTCGCCTATATTATTCGCCGTGTTTTACAAATGATCCCGACTATATTCGGGGTGATGCTGCTGGTGTTTTTCTTATTCTCTGTGGTGGGGGGAGACCCAAGCCTGATTCTTGGGGGGAAACATTTAACCGAAGAAGTATTAAATAATATCCGCAGCCAGCTGGGATTGGATAAAAGCTTGCCAGAGCAATTTTTTATCTTTGTAAAGCAGGTGCTGACTTTGGATTTTGGCACGTCCTGGTCTACGCAGCAGCCCGTATCAACTATGATTGCCAGCCGGATTGGGCCATCACTTACCTTAACCGGATCCTTGCTGGTGGTGAGTTTATTGGTGTCTATTCCATTGGCGGCGATCGTGGCGTATTTCCGTGGTGGTTTAACGGATCGCGTGGTCACTATTGCGTGTACGGTAGCCATGTCGATCAGTGCCCTGGTGTATATCGTGGTAGGGCAGTATGTCTTGGCTTATGAATTAGCCTGGTTTCCAGTGCGGGGCTGGGGTGATTCTCTGTTTACCAATCTGTTGATTTATGTGCCCTTGCCATTATTAATGGGCTTGCTGGTTTCAATTGGCCCGGATATTCGTTTTTACCGCAGCTTCTTTATTGAAGAAATGAATAATGATTATGTGCGTACTGCGCGTGCTAAAGGCTTGTCCGAGCAAAAAATCATGCTCAAGCATGTATTGCGTAATGCCATGATCCCGGTAGTGACCACGGTAATGATGTCGTTGCCGTTTTTAATGATGGGCGCGCTGATTCTGGAAAGTTTCTTTGGTATTCCGGGTATGGGTAATGAAGTATTACTGGCTGTGAATAAAAGTGACTTTCCCGTTATTAAAGCAGTAACCATTTATATTGCAATTGCCACGATGATTTTTAATTTGTTGGCCGATCTGGTTTACAAATTGATCGATCCACGCGTTCAGCTTAAATAAACCCGGAGTATGGAAATGAATGCAATTGTTGAAGCAATGCCGGGTCTGCAGACAGAAACGGCTTCCAAAAGTTTGTGGGCATTAGGCTGGCAGCGGCTTAAGCGGAATAAAGTGGGTTTTATTGCGCTGTGGGTGGTGGTGGCTTATTTACTGATTGCCGTGGGTGGCTGGGTCAATGTGGTGGCCAGCCATTGGGCCGATGAAGTGGCCGTGCCTTACGCGCCACCTTCATGGATTACCAAGGGCAAAGACGAGCAATTGCCGCCTGGTAAACATGCAGCGGTAGAAGCAGGAAAAGAAATTCAAACCATGCTGCCATCAGAAGACCCGATTGGTGCAGAGCTGGCTGCAGCGCAAAAAAATGTGGCCAAGTATGCGGATAACAGCCCGCCTAAGCGTGAAACTTTGCCTTTTGGTGCGGATTTACGTGGCCGTGATGTGATCGAAAAAACCATCAAAGGGACATCAACTTCGATCTTTGTCGGTATTTTTGGTGCCATTCTGGCTTTATCAATTGGTACAGCGCTTGGCGCGGTGTCTGGATACTTTGGTGGCAAGGTTGATGACTTCTTAACCTGGTTTTACAGTATCTTTACTTCTGTGCCTGATATGCTTTTGCTGCTGTCGTTTGCTGCGGTTTCTGGCCGCGGTATCAGCACGATTATTACCGTGATGGCACTGACCAGCTGGACAGGTACTTATCGTTTAGTGCGCGCTGAGTATATGAAGCTGAAAAACCGTGAGTATGTACAAGCTGCCGATGCGATTGGTGCTTCTCATTCGCGCCGGATGTTTGTGCATATTCTGCCAAACATCAGCCATTTACTTTTGGTGCAGTTCTCTTTGATGACGGTTGCGCTGATTAAGTACGAAGCGATTTTGTCTTTCTTAGGTTTTGGTGTGGGTGTGCGTCAGGTAAGCCTTGGCTCAATGCTGGCTGAATCACCAGCTGAGCTGGTGCAGGGCTTCTGGTGGCAAATGCTGGCGGTAACGATTGCGATGTCGGTCCTGGTGACGGCGTTTAGCCTGTTGGTGGATGCATTGCGCGATGCGCTTGATCCAAAAGTGAAATAAGGAGCACGCGACATGACCCAAAATACTGAAACACTGTTGTCTGTACGCAATTTAGTGGTTAATTTCCGCCAGGAAGACGGCGAGCGCTTTAATGCGATCAAAGGCGTGAGTTTTGATATTCCCAAGCATCGCACCGTGGCCTTGGTGGGCGAATCGGGCTCGGGTAAATCGGTGACTTCGATGGCGATTATGCAATTGCTGCCACCTAACAACACCGAAGTCAGCAAAGACAGCCAGATTCTGTTTGAAGGCCGTAATTTGCTGGGTTTGAGCGGCAGTGAATTACGCAAAATGCGCGGTAAAGATATCGCCATGATTTTCCAGGAGCCGATGAGCTCTTTGAATCCGGTGTTTACCGTGGGCGATCAGGTGGCTGAAACCCTGATGCTGCACGCTGGTTTAGGCCGCCGTGATGCGGCAAAGCGCGCGGTAGAGCTGCTGACCGAAGTAGGCTTGCCTGATCCGGCAAAAAAAGCCAAAAACTATCCGCATGAATTGTCGGGCGGGCAGCAGCAGCGTGTCATGATCGCGATGGCGATTGCTTGCGAGCCTAAGCTTTTGATCGCAGACGAGCCGACCACGGCGCTGGATGTGACGATTCAAAAGCAAATTTTGCAACTGATTGCGGATCTGCAAAAAAAGCACGGCATGTCGGTGCTGTTTATTACCCATGATCTGGGTCTTGTGGGTGAGTTTGCCCATGATGTGGTGGTGATGCGTCACGGTGAAATCCGTGAAGCAGGAACGGTTGAGCAAATTTTTGATGCGCCTAAAGACAGCTATACCAAGGCGCTGCTGGCTTGCCGCCCGCACCTGGATCGCCGTCCGGAGCGCCTTGCCGTCATCGACGATTTTTTAAAGCCGGGTGGCTATGCAGAGCCAGCAAATCGTGAGCGCGGTTACAAGGCCGATGATGAGATTGTGCTGGAAGTGAAAGGCCTGGGTAAATCTTTTGAATCACGTGAAGGTCTGTTTGGTAAGCGTGTATTTCATGCTGCGAAAGAGGTGTCGTTTAAATTAGCGCGTGGCAAAACGCTGGGTATTGTGGGTGAATCGGGCTCGGGTAAAACCACGGTAGGTTTAACGCTTGTGCGCCTGCATCAGGCCACCAGTGGGCAGGCCTTTTTTAATGGCAAAGATTTATTTGCCATGAGCCCGCGTGAATTTAATGAATACAAACGCCGTATTCAGATTATTTTCCAGAACCCTTATGCGTCTTTAAATCCGCGATTTACGGTTGAGCAAATTCTGACCGAGCCAATGAAATTGCATGGCATTGGCGCAAATGACAGCGAGCGCATTAAGTTAGCGCGTGATTTGCTGAATAAAGTATGCCTGCCCTGGAATTCGCTGGCGAAATATCCGCATGAATTTTCGGGCGGCCAGCGCCAGCGGATTGCTATTGCACGCTGCCTTACCATGAAGCCGGAAATTCTGATTTGTGATGAATCGGTATCCGCTCTGGATGTGTCGGTGCAGGCGCAGGTATTGAATTTGCTGCAAGATTTGCAGGATGAATTCAAATTGTCTTACTTATTTATTTCTCATGATCTGGCTGTGGTTAAGCATATTTCAGATCAGGTGATGGTGATGAATAAGGGCGAAGTGGTTGAACAGGCGGATGCGGATGCTATTTATCTTAACCCTACTGCCGATTACACCCGCAGGCTGCTGTCATCCATCCCGCAAGGCCGTGGCCGTGTACAAAATCAGCAGTATTCAGAGAGCGCCCTGGTGACGTTGTAACTTGCCTCGCTCAGAATCAGCCGCTCAGATGAAAGTCTGAGCGGCTTTTTTTTGCATGATAAAACGTGCAGAGGGCGGTGCCTTGGCTCAATAGTGAGTACAGAAGGGTGATGTGGCAGATATGGTCTAAGTTGGATGTAGCGTAAGCGCTTTTTCTGGTGCCTGTGATGATGCGAATCTTCTTTTGTTGCTGCTTGATATTGATGCCGGTCTCCGCCCATGCACTTAAAATTGCGATGGTACTGTGGAGGGGGGAAACCGCCGCTGAGCAGGGCTTTCGTGATGAACTAAAAAAGCTGGGCTTCAAACCCGTGATTATCGTTTTTGATGCCAATCAGGACCGGACCAATTTAGCAACAATGTTGCGGACCAAATTAGAGCCTCATCTTGCGTCATACGATTATGTGTACAGCTTTGGCACAACAGCGACTTTAATGAGCAAAAGCTTTTTATCCGGGCGCAAGCCATTGATTTTTAATGTGGTTTCAGATCCGATTGGTGCAGGAATTATTTCTGTCGTAAAAGAAGAAAATAAAATGGTGGCGGGGGTGAGTAATATGGTTTTTCTGCCACTGCAAATCAGTAATGCCCGAAAGTACTTACCTAAAGGCAGCAAAATGTTGCTGCCGGTTAATCCCCGAGAGAGAAATACGCAATTAATTGGAGAGCAATTAAAGGCTGTGGCGGCCGATTATCAATGGACATTAGAAACATTGCGAATTAACCCAGATAAAGCCTTGCTTAAAACTGAATTGGCCCGTTTGCAACAAGCCGCTAAAGAGAGTGTGGTTTTTATTCCGGCAGACAGTTATTTAATTTCTGTCGCGCCGGAATTAATGCAGGCACTCAATGATGCGCGCATCGCAACCATTTGCAGTATTGAGGCTTTTATTCCTTATCATTGCAGCGTAGGAACAGTAGGGGATTACCGTGCTCAGGGTGTTTTGGCTGCACGGATTGTTTTAATGCATCAAAAGGGACAGGCATTCCAGGATATTCCTGTGCAATACGATTTGAATCCGCGGCTGATTGTGGGTGATACACAGGTGCCATAATGGCAGAAAGTGATTGCTGGCTTTATATATAAAACAATTGTTTTAATTTGATTGTCATACTGTTCGGCTATGTTGCACTCCTTACTCTTTTGGATGCGCAGCATGAATCGTCGTCAGTTTTTAAAGTGGACCGGCTTTGTTACTGTTTCAACTGTAGGTCCTGCGTTGCTCGCGGGTTGTAACAGCAGCGATGATGATGCTGCCTTGCCACTGACTATTCCTTGTAAATTCCCGCAAAGTATTGCTTCGGGCGATCCGGCAGCCAATAGCATTATGTTGTGGACCCGCGTTGTGCCCGCCGATGCGGATGATGTGGTTTCTGCCAGAGCTGCGGATATTGCGGTGCGCCTTGTGATCAGCAGCAGCGATCAGTCGGCGCTTCTGGGCAGCAATAAACCACTGGCAGGTACGATAGTGCATGAGGTTGCGCTGAGCGCAAAAGCCGATTGGGATCACACGATTCGCCACAAGGTTGAGGGTTTAAAACCTGCAACGACTTATTTCTACCAGTTTATTGCAGGCAGCAGCATCAGCCGTGTAGGGCGCTTTAAAACGGCTCCTGCGGTGGATGCTGATGTGAACAAGCTGCGCTTTGCTTATTTATCCTGCCAGGACTGGAGTATTAATCACTGGGCGGGCTTTACCTCTCTGGCAAGTGAAGAGCTGGATTTTGTAGTGCATTTGGGTGACTACATATACGAAACCGTGGGTGAGGATTTCCAAAAGGGCGCCGTAGAGGCCGCTCACGCCACAATCAAACTGCCTGATGGTCCGTTCAAAAATGGCAAAGATGGCGCACGTTTTGCCAATACCACCGCCGATTACCGCACCCTTTATAAGCAATACCGCTCAGATGTCCGCTTGCAGGCGGTGCACGAGCGCTTTGCCATGATTGCAATCTGGGATGATCACGAATTCTCTGATGATTGCTGGGGTGATTCCACCACTTACGATAATGGCAGCTTTGATGCTAAAACCGGCAAGGCTGACAATAAGCATGAAACCGAGCGCCGCCGTAGTGCCAATCAGGCATGGTTTGAATTTATGCCTGCCGATGTGAAGTTTGATATCACCGACAAAGGCTTCCAGAATATCCGCCTTTACCGTGATTTCCGCTTTGGTCAATTGCTGCATCTGGTGATGACCGATCAGCGCCTGTACCGCGCCGATCATGTGATTCCTGAAGCCGCTGCTGGCAGCTCGATTGGTTCGCGCTATATGGTGCCAACCGCTGTACTGGCAGGCGCTGAGGCGCAAAAAATAGCCGCAGCCAAGCCATCGGGAGATGAGCTGGCCCTGGTATCTATCCTCGGCAAAACCCAACGTGATTGGTGGCAAAACACCATGAAGGCGTCAACTGCCACCTGGAAGCTGTGGGGCAATGAAGTATCGCTGCTTAAAATGTGTGTAAACGGCAAATCACTCACGGCAGCGCCTAAAGATTTCCAGACAGAAATCATCCTGAACGCCGATCAGTGGGATGGCTACAACGCCGAGCGCAAAGCACTGATGCAGTTTTTAAGCAGTAATCAAATCAAAAACGTGGTGGCCATTACTGGCGATATTCATTCTTTCTATGCCGGGCAAGTGTATGACGATTACGCCAGCGGCAAGCCGGTGATGATCGATTTGGTTACCGCGGGCATCAGCAGCGATTCTTTCTACAGCTACTTTGTAAAAGCGGTCAGCGACAAGAGCTTTGCCGCGGTGCAGCCGCTCGTGTTTACTTCGGAAGCCGCAGCAGAAGGGATCGCCATTCAAATGATATCGGCAGGCGTGGCCATGCAAGCGGGGCTTACAGATTTAAGCAATACCGCTGCAATTGCCGCAGCAGTGAAGGGCGCAATTGCGGCGGGTAAATTGCCAGCGGCAGCGGTGACCCCTGCGGCAGGCCTGTCGGCTACGGCTGTGAATACCTTTAACGAAACGCTGGCCGGGAATATGGGTACGGTAATTGGCGGGCAAATTGCAGCCCTGGCCGCCGCAGGGCGCTCGGTGGCGGCGCAAACGCTGTACGGCATGATTGCCCAGCAATTGGCCAGCGCAATGGGTATCACCACGGCGCAAGTACCTGCCGCCGAAGTGGTGAAGCGCCTCAATCCATTTGCAAATCAAGCGGCGGGCACACCTCCTGCGGTAAATAATCCTTGGATTAAATACGCCGATACCGATGCACAGGGCTACACGGTGCTTGAGTTAACGGCTGATGGTTTGAAGGCGGAGTTTAGAAAAATCAGCCGCTTAGAAGGCAGCGTTGCCCCACAAAAAGCCGT
Organism: Iodobacter violaceini; assembly: GCF_011601265.1. GTDB lineage: Bacteria > Pseudomonadota > Gammaproteobacteria > Burkholderiales > Chitinibacteraceae > Iodobacter > Iodobacter violaceini. Next base: position 231,207 of record NZ_JAAOLX010000004.1, on the reverse strand, counting down.
AAGCAGTGTTAAAACGATTACGGTAAAAGCGGGGAGCCTGGATTTAACCTTTACGGATTAATAGCGACTTTTCCAGCATCGCATCATTCCTGAGCGGGCGAAGCTCTATGCGAGTAAAGCAATTTGTTTTTTTAGAAAATAGCGAAAAAACATAATAGGCACGCTCTTCGCATAGGGCTTTTTAAAGTCCCCTTGAAACACGCCGGAGCGAGGAACAAGCGGGGCGGGGTTTCGGCTAGGGAGCGAGGCAGCGAGCCAATCCCGCCTGCCGCCGACTCGATTGTCCGCAGTGCAGGGGCCTTCGTGTTTCGTGGGGCGGCCTTCTTTGGCTTCCTTTCTTGGCCGTTTAAGAAAGGAAGGCCCCCGCGGTGGCTACCGCTCCAAAATCAGCGTGCCGAAGGCACTATTTTTTTGATTTTGGAGAGTGCGCATGGGGTGAAGCCCTCCGAACCTTAGGTATGAAAAGCGACATTTGGTATTTCATCCGAACAAGATGATTCAATGTATGAAAATAATTATCCTGGGTAATCACCTGCTTTGAAGCCATCTTCAATCAGTAATGCGTATTTTGAGCAGGGAAAAGGGGAGTATCATGCTCCCCTTTTGCTCTTGATGATTTGGCTGCTATGCAACGATTTACACTTGTTTTACTCACATTGCTGGCTTTAACCGCTTGCCAGCGCAGCGATCCTAATTCCCCAGTTTCCCTTAGAAAAGCCACTTTTAAAGAAATGCTTAAATCGCGCGAGGCGATTAATGCCATGCTGACAGGGGCGAAGCCTTATAAAGCCGATAGCGTGTTGCAAGAAGCAATTAAGCTGCAAGAAAAATCAACAAAACCTTGGGTTTATTTTGCTGAATTCGCAGTAAACAATCAGTCTGATGCTAAGCAAAAATCTGACTCTGCTGATTTTCATGCCGCAGCAGACAATATGCAGCAGCAGAGCAGTGCTTTAAAAGCGGCGGCGCAAGCCGGGCAGGAAGATCGTATTCGTGCGTCTTACAAGGCAGTAGAAGACGCCTGCATTCGCTGCCATCAGCAGTTCAGACCGGGCTAAGCAAAACACCCTGGCTTGGGCTAATGACGTTCACTTAAGGTGTTGATTTTGCTCCCCCCTTAGAAAAGGGGGGGCTCAAGCAAAACTGCCTAAGTAAACTGTACTACTGACTTGTGCTTGGTTTAAATGGTTTGTGTTGTTCCAGCTCGCTTTTCCAGTTGGCTACGGCTTCTCGTTCCCTGTTTAAATGCTGATCAATGGCATCGCTAAAGCCGGGATGGGCCAGCCAGTGGGCGGATTGGGTAGCGACGGGCACAAAGCCTCTTGCCAGTTTATGCGCGCCCTGTGCTCCGCCTTCAAAAGCATCCAATCCTTCTTCTAATGCAAACTCAATTCCCTGATAAAAACACAGTTCAAAATGCAGATTGGGCACATAGCCTGCAGGCCCCCAAGCCGCGCCCCAATATCGGCCGTACAGGCGATCCGGGCCGATGATATTGAGCGCTGCGGCAATGGGCTGGCCTCCCTGATAAGCCAGCACAAGCAGGCAGGATTGCGGCATGGCGCTGGCGATTTGCAAAAAAAACGCCAGGCTTAAATAGGGCGTGGAGCGGTGCTCCAGATAGGTATTGCTATAGCAGCGGTAGAAAAACACCCAATCGGCTTCGCTGATCCCGCTGCCGCGCTTGCGAATAATGCTCACCCCCGCGTCACTCACCTTACGCCGTTCCTGCCGTAATTTTTTGCGCTTATCCCGGGTGAGCGCGTCGCTAAAATCGGTGTAATCACGCCAATCACCACGCAGCCAGTGAAACTGCACATCATGACGGCCAAGCAGGCGGGCACTTTGTGCAATGGAAAGCTCAGCCTCCTGCGGGAATAAAAGATGAAACGATGAATCGCCTGATTCTTGTGCAATTGCTACGGCAGCGGCCAGTAAATGTTTTCGGGTGGCGTCAGTTTTAGCCAGTAATCTTGGCCCGGTAACCGGTGTAAAGGGAATCGCGCTGATTAACTTGGGATAGTAATCCAGGCCATGGCGCTGGTAAGCCTCTGCCCATGCCCAGTCAAACACATACTCACCGTAGGAATGCGTCTTTCTGTACAGCGGCATAGCGCCGGTTAACTGCTGATCCGCATTTCTGATCGCTATATGGCAGGGTGTCCAGCCGCTGTGCTCACTCACTGCGCCGGTATTTTCAAGCGCAGCAAGATAGGCGTGGCGTATAAAAGGCTGAGTGCCTGCCAGCGCATCCCAATCTGCGGCGGCAATGTCATCAATATGCGAGTGAAGGCTGATCATGCGTTTCCATTAGGCGGGTTGCGTGCCGGGTATGGTTGATGGCTAACTACCCCTTATACTGGAAGTTGGCTGCTTGTGTCTCTTGCTTGCAGCAGTTGTTTTTTGAATTTACCGGGCTGGTGTTTACCCAAGTGTGGCATGAATTAAATAATGTGGATTTCACCTATCCTGCAATATTGACTAATTCGATTGAACAAGCGTCATCGTCATATAAAACAATATGTATATTGCCGGCTGGTAGTGAAAGATTGCGTTTTTATTTTGCATTCCCAGGGTAAGCTAAGCGATCGGTTCAGAGGTGAAAATAATGCAAAAGAATTTAGCAGTCGGCCTGGTCGGCTTTGGTTATGCAGGGCAAACATTTCATGCGCCTTTGATTGCCGCCACGGCAGGTTTGGATTTACGTTTTGTGGCGTCAAGCCAGCCTCAGTCAGTGACAGACCGATACCCGAAAGCCGCTGTACTGCCCAATCCTATGGCGCTGATAAATGATCCTCTGGTTGATCTGGTGGTGCTGGCAACGCCCAATGCCAGCCATTACCCGCTGGCCTGCGAGGCATTAGATGCAGGTAAGCATGTGGTGGTGGATAAGCCGTTTACTTTAACGCTGGCGCAGGCTAAAGAGCTGGCGCTGCGGGCACAGGTATCTGGCAAAGTATTATCTGTTTTTCATAATCGCCGCTGGGATGCTGATTTCCTGGGCTTAAAAGCACTATTGGCCAGTGGCCGCCTTGGTGAGGTTGCGCAGTTTGAAAGCCAGTTTGATCGCTATCGTCCGCAAACCAGAGATCGCTGGCGCGAAAGTGCTGAGCCGGGCAGCGGTCTGTGGTTTGATTTGGGCCCGCATTTAATTGACCAGACTCTGCAGTTGTTTGGCTTGCCGCAGGCGGTATTTGCCGATTTGCAAATGCGCCGTGCTGGTGCTCAGGCTGTGGACGATTTTCATGTGTTGCTGCGTTATCCAACGATGCGGGTAAAGCTGTCTGCCAGCTGTTTAGTCAGCGGTGGCGCGCCGCGCTATGTATTGCATGGCAGTTTGGCAAGCTTCAGCAAGCAGGGCTTAGATGTACAAGAGTCTCAGCTGAAAGCAGGGCTGTTGCCGGATGCTGCAGGCTTTGGCCTGGATCCCGTGCCAGGTTTATTGCACCATAGCGTGAATGATCAAACCCAAAGTGAAGAGATTGTCATGCCGCTGGGGCAATATATGGCTTATTACGCCGGAGTGCGTGATGCGGCGCTGGGCGTTGGCAAAAATCCGGTCACGCCTTTTGAGGGGGTGATGATCATGCAGCTGCTGGAAGCGGCTCAACATAGCGCTGAAACGGGTGCATGGGTGGAAATGGAGAGCTTTAATGGGTAAATGGGCGCTGTGTTTTTTAGGCTTCATGATCAGCGGTATCAGCCTGGCCGAAGAAGTGGGGTCGGTGACAACGGCTTTTAAGCTGATAGGCCGTAATCACCGTGTGCAGGTCGATGCATTTGATGATCCTAAAGTAGCAGGGGTCACTTGCTATATATCACGGGCTAAAACGGGGGGAGTGAAGGGCTCTCTCGGTTTGGCGGAAGATAAAGCAGAGTTTTCGATTGCTTGTCGTCAGACGGCAAAATTAGTGTTTAAAAATCCCTTGGCGAAGCAAGAAGAGGTATTTTCTGAATCGGCTTCTATCTTTTTTAAATCGGTGCAGGTGGTACGTATGGTGGATGTGAAACGCAATACACTGATTTACCTGACCTACTCCGATAAATTAATCGATGGCAGCCCGCAAAATAGTGTGACGGCGGTGCCGGCAGGTGATGTGAAAATCCCTGTAAAGTAAAATTCAGTGCTTCACGATTTTTAAGCTTTGGAAATAAATCAATTTAAACGCGGCCTGGCCGCGTTTTTTTTTGATTTATTTTCGCAAAAAAACAGCATTTTAACAGGCTAAAACGAAAGAAATTAAAATGTAGTGCTTTCGATTTACTTTCATTGTGAAGGCATGGCTGATTGGGGCTGGTTTTTTGTTTTCTGCGTAGTATTGTTTCATTCTTACGATAAGCATTCATTTTTTCGGGATATATAGCCGAGTTTTTGTTGAATTGTTATGTATTAATACTACATATTCCCCTTTTTTATCACTATCGACTACCGCTTAAGTCGAAAATTTAGTGATTTTAAGTCGAAAATTAATGCGTTGACACACTTTGCTTTGTAGGAATAAATTCGAGTCACCTCCTTGTTGTCTTCAGGTTTTTTTACAAGCAGTGAATGAATTAAAGCAGAGGTTGCCATGCCTAGTAACCATATAAAAAGCATGCAAAAACGGCATGAAAAAATTGTTGATCTATTACGCCAGCATGAAAGTTGTAATGTCAGTGTTTTGGCTCAGGAATTAGGTGTTTCTACCGTCACTATCCGGCACGATTTAGATGAATTAGAGCAAAGTGGCTGTATTCGCCGCTCTTATGGCCGCGCCACGCTTTCGCAGAATTTTTCTTTTGAATTGGAATTCAGAGAAAAAGAAAATATCCGCTCAGAATCAAAACAATTAATTGCCCGCAGAGCGGCAGATTTAGTTGAAAACGGTGATTCAATTATTGTGGATTCAGGCTCTACCGTTGCTTTGTTGGCCCGCTATATTGCAAGCAATAAAAAAATAACTTTAATGACCAATGCGCTTAATTTAGCCAGCGAGTTAGTCGCCGATCCGCGCTTTACCGTGATGATGACAGGCGGCACTTTACGCGCTGATTCTTATTCCTTGTGCGGGCCAGAGGCGGAGCAGGCAGTTCGGTTACATCATTTTAACAAACTATTTATTGGCGCAGATGGAATTGATTTATTGGCTGGCGTGAGCACCACCAATGCGCAGGATGCGCAGCTTAATCGCGCCATGCTGGCTGCTTGTGATCAGATTATTTTATTGTCTGATTCCAGTAAGTTTGGCAAACGCAGTTTTTGTGTGATTTGCAAAATGCCACAGGTTGATATTCTGGTTACAGACAGCGGGATTAGCGATGAATACCGGCAGGCATTAACGCAAATGGGCGTAACCGTGATTGTGGCGGAATAAAGTTTTTTAAAGGAGTAAGCCTTTATGTCTTATTTAATAGAAATGATCAGGCAGCATAAAGCAGGGCCGGCTAATGGTATTTATTCAATTTGCTCTGCCCATCCGCTGGTTTTAGAAGCGGCATTGCAGCAGGGCCTGCAAGATGATAGTTATATTTTAATTGAGGCCACTTCTAATCAGGTGAATCAGTTTGGTGGCTATACCGGCATGAAGCCGGCCAATTTTAAAGACTATGTATTTGCAATTGCCGATAAAGTGGGATTTGCAAAGGCGCGCATTATTTTAGGCGGTGATCATTTAGGCCCGAATGCATGGCAAAAAGAGCCAGCCGCTCAGGCCATGGCCAAGGCTGCCGAAATGGTCAGCGCTTATGTATTGGCAGGCTTTCGCAAAATTCATTTGGATTGCTCGATGTCATGCGCGGGCGATCCGGTGCCGCTGAGCGATGCCACGGTGGCCAAACGCGCCGCAGCTTTGTGTCAGGTAGCCGAAGGCGCCTGGCAAACAGCCGGGGGGGAAGCGCCCGTGTATGTGATTGGTACCGAAGTGCCGGTGCCGGGCGGCGCGCAAGAATCACTTGATGCTGTGGAAGTTACCTCGCCGGAGGCCGCCGCGCAAACGCTGGCCGTACATCAGCAGGTCTTTGCCGAAGCAGGCTGCGCGGCAGCCTGGCCACGGGTGATCGCGATGGTCGTTCAGCCGGGCGTTGAGTTTGATCATCATAAGGTGGTGCGTTATCAGCGTGAAAAGGCCACCGCGCTCAGTGCCTTTATTGCCAAAGAAGCGCTGGTATTTGAGGCGCACTCTACCGATTACCAAACCGGGGCCTCGCTTAGGGAGCTGGTGCAGGATCACTTTGCCATTTTAAAAGTAGGCCCGGGCTTAACATTTGCCCTGCGTGAGGCGATGTTTGCGCTGGATGCGATTGAGCGCGAAGCCATCGGTGAATTTGCCGCCTCGCATTTAAAAGACACACTCACTCAAGTGATGAAAGAAGAGCCGGATTACTGGCTGGCTTATTACGATCAGGCCGGGCATCAGCAGTACCTGGATCGCAATTACAGCTTGTCTGACCGGATTCGCTATTACTGGCCGCATCCTGAAGTGAGCGCGGCAGCGGCAAAACTCTTTGATAATTTACGCCGCCAGCCGCCGCTGCCTACCTTAATCAGCCAATACCTGCCTGAGCAGGCTAAAAAAATCAGTGCGGGTTTATTGCCTGCCGAGCCAGAAGCATGGGTGGTGGATAAGATCATGGAAGTCACACGGCTCTACGCCCGCGCTTGCGGCATGGAGGCACAATCATGAACTACCTCAACTATGAGCAAAGCGTGCTTGCCGACCGTGGTGCTGTGCACACCGCCCGTGAAATCAGCCAGCAGCCCAGGCTTTGGCGCGAGCTGATGACGGGGCTGATTCAGGACAAATTAGCGTGGAAGGCATGGATGCTGGATGTGCTGTCCACGCCTAATTTACGGATTATCCTCTGCGGCGCGGGCACCTCTGCTTTTGCAGGCCGCACTTTGGAGCCATGGCTGCGGGCCTCTTTTGGCCTTGCCGCCGAGGCGATTTCGACTACCGATATTGTCAGCCAGCCGCTTGCTTATCTGGACCCATCGCGCCCTACCCTGATGGTGTCTTTTGCCCGCTCAGGCAATAGCCCGGAAAGCGTGGCTGCGGTCAATCTGGCCAATCAGCTTTTGCCTTATTGCCGCCATTTAGTGCTGACGTGTAATCCTGAAGGCGAGCTGGCGAAATACAGCCAGGGTAATTCCCATGCCTATTGTGTGCTGATGCCTGCAGGTTCAGACGATCAAAGCTTTGCCATGACCTCCAGCTTCAGCTGCATGTTTGTGGCGGCGGCCATGATGCTGACGCCGGGTATTTTATTAAGCCGTGCCAAAGAGCAGATCGAAACCGTGGCGGCTTTTTGCGAATCGCAGCTGGCTGGCTGGGCTTCGCAAGCCAAAGCTCTGGCAGGCAAGGGCTTTAAACGTGTGATTTATCTGGGCAGTGGCGAAATGGCGGGGCTGGCAGAAGAAGCCGCTTTAAAAATGCTGGAGCTGAGCGCGGGGAAAATCGCCACGCGTTTTGATTCCACCTTGGGTGTGCGCCATGGCCCCAAATTTATGATCGACAGCCAAAGCTGTGTGGTGATGTTTATGGCTGCGGCGGATTCTTATACCCGCCGCTACGACGATGATTTTCAGGCAGAAGTAATCGCTAATGGCATTGCTCAGCAGCTTGTCGCTTTAGGCCCGAAAAGCGCCGCCAGGCTGCCCCTGACTGAAGTCACCATTCCATGCCTGGATGAGCTGTATTTATCACTGCCTTATCTGTTGTTTGCCCAGCTCTTTGCTTTTGAATGTTCATTATCACTGGGCCTTGCACCCGATAACCCCTGCCCAAGCGGCGAAGTAAACCGTGTGGTGCAAGGCGTAAAAATTTATCCCTATCCGGCTTAACTCACTGATGGTATGCCGCGAAAACCTAAATCTTGAGCTACAGAGGACACGGAGTTTCACGGAGGAAACCAAGGTTTAAATTAAGTTGTTATTGAGTTTTTGAATTTTTAAGCCTGGTGGCCTCTCGCTTATTTCCACGTGGCATGGGGCTTAAATCTCCCCTTGAAGCACGCCGCCTCGATGATCCGCAGTGAGGGGCCTTCGTACTGGCCGGGGTCGCCTTCTTTGCTTACTTTCTTGGCGAAGCAAGAAAGTGAGTCCCCGCGGGGATGCCGCACCTAAATCAATGTGCCGAAGGCACTTAAATAATTAAAAAGACAAGGAGCACGTCATGGCTGGGCCAAATATTTTACTTACCCGTATTGATAACCGGCTTGTGCATGGTCAGGTGGGTGTGACCTGGACAGGCAGCCTTGGGGCGAATCTGCTGCTGGTGGCCAATGACGCCGCTGCTGCCGATCCGGTACAGCAAAACTTAATGGATATGGTGGTGAGTGAGGGCGTGCAAACGCGCTATTTCACCCTGCAAAAAACCATCGATGTGATTCATAAAGCGGCGGCGCATCAAAAGATTTTGCTGGTGTGCAAAACCCCGCAGGATGTGCTGACGCTGGTGAAAGGCGGCGTGCCTATTCATGACGTGAATGTGGGCAATATGCATTTTGCCGAAGGAAAGCGCCAAATTCATAAAACAGTGTCGGTGGACGATGCTGATGTGCAAGTTTTTCGCGAGCTGGCTGCCCTGAAGGTGGTTTGCGAAATACGCCGGGTGCCTGATGAATCGGGCGATCTTGTTTCTAAACTGCTGTAAGGATTGAAATCATGCTATTTGAAGCCTTATTGATTGCGCTGTTGGCAGGTGTGGCGGGGGTCGATTTATTTGACGGCCTGACCCATATGCACCGGCCCGTGGTGATTGGCCCTTTGGTTGGGCTGATTTTAGGTGATGTGCAAACCGGCTTGCTGGTGGGCGGCACTTTAGAGCTGGTTTGGATGGGCATGGTGCCACTGGCCGGGGCGCAGCCGCCCAATGTGGTGATTGGCGGGATTATTGGCACGGCTTTTGCCATTTTGACCAAGGCCGAGCCCACGGTAGCAATTGGCGTGGCGGTGCCATTTTCGATTGCGGTGCAGGGTTGTATTACCGTGCTCTTCACTACGTTTTCGCCGATGATGCACAAATGCGATGAGATGGTGAAGCGGGGCAACTGGCGCGGCATCGAGTGGGTTAATTATCTTGGCATGATCACGCTCTTTGTCTTTTACTTTGTGGTGGCTTTTTTGCCGATTTATTTTGGGGCAGAAGCGGCGGGGGCCGTGGTGCAAAAAGCACCGAAATGGGTGCTGGATGGCCTGAGCGTAGCGGGTGGCATGATGCCGGCGATTGGTTTTGCGCTGCTGATGAAAATCATGCTCAAAACCAATTACATCGCTTATTTTATTATGGGTTTTGTGGCGGTGACGTATCTGAAACTGCCGGTTCTGGCGGTGGCTCTGGGCGCTTTAGCGATTGCAATGGCCGATTACTTTAATCAAAACCGCGCACAGCCTCAGGCTGCTCGCAATGTGGAGGTGGATGATGGGATTTAATGATACTGAAGCCGCAAATGCGGCCAAAGCTGAGCTGCGCATGCAGCAGGCCCTTGCTACCAGCCATGTTGAGCGCGATGACTATATCGATACCACGCCCGCCGGGCCGCTTACTAAAAAAGACATTAATCGCATGGCCTGGCGCTCTTTAGCCCTGCAAGCCTCGTTTAATTATGAGCGGATGCAGGCAGGTGGCTGGTTGTATACGATTTTGCCGGCACTGCGCAAAATCCATAAAAACCCGGAAGACTTAAAAAATTCCGCACAGATGCATATGGAATTTATTAATGTCCACCCCTTTGATGTGACTTTTCTATCCGGCCTTGTGCTGGCAATGGAGCAGAGCAAGGAAAAAATCTCCACTATACGTGCCGTAAAAGTGGCGCTGATGGGGCCTTTGGGCGGGATTGGCGACGCGATGTTTTGGCTGACCTGGCTGCCGATTTGTGCGGGGATTGGTGCTGCGCTGGCGCTGGAAGGCAGTTTATTCGGGCCGGTCGTGTTTCTGCTGCTGTTTAATGCATTGCACTTTGGTCTGCGTTTTGGTCTGGCGCATTATGGCTACAGGGCGGGGCTGGGGGCGATCAGCGCTTTAAAAGCCAATACCAGGAAAATATCGCATGCCGCATCGATTGTGGGGATGACGGTGATTGGTGCGCTGGTGGCGTCTTATGTCAGGCTGTCTACGCCGCTGGAAATTCATGCAGGTAAGGCCAAAATTGCGCTGCAGGCCGATGTGCTCGATAAGCTGATGCCTAATCTCTTGCCGCTGGCATTCACCTTTTTGATGTTTGCTTTGATGAAAAAAGGTTATTCACCCGTGAAGCTGATTGGCGTAACGGTGTTGTTTGGTCTGGCTGGAAAATTATTGGGTTTCTTGTAATCACACGCTGCAGCGTGTGTTCAGGCAGGCGCTGCAGCTTTAAAGGATTAGAAAATGATTGCCTTAATTCTGACAGGTCATGGCCGCATTGCCAGCGGTACTTATGAAGCGGTTGTGCAGGTGTTTGGTGAGCAGGCACAGCTGATTGCTGTGGATTTCCCTGAAGGCAACAGCACAGCGGTACTTGATGCTTCTTTAAGGCAGGCGCTTGCCGCTGTGGATCAGGGGGCGGGTGTGGTGTTTGTCTGTGATTTATTGGGTGGCTCGCCTTTCAGGATGGCCGCGACCATTGCCCAGGAGCGCAGCGATATTGAAGTAGTGGCCGGGCTTAATTTGCAAATGTTTGCCGAGATGCTGTTTGAGCGCGATGTGATCAGCGATGTGGCCGAGTTCCGTCAGCGGCTGGTCGCAGCAGGTAAAAGCGGGGTGGTCAGCCTAGCTGAGCGCCTTGCGCGCAAACGGGCGGAGCCAGCCGATGCCTTGTAAACCGCTGCGTCTGCGCGCTGCACGGGTGCTGGCGGAGCAGGGCTGGCTGGAGCGTGCGGTGGTCGAGATCGACGCCGCAGGCCTGATCGCCGCCATCGTGCCTCAGGGTGAATTTGATCTTGATCTGGGCTCTGCTTGGCTGATGCCCGCCCTGATCGACAGCCATGTGCATGGCGCGGCAGGTTTCGACACCATGGATGCCAGCAGCGAGGCGCTGGATCAGATCTCAATGCATTTTGCCCGCTTTGGTGTAGGGGCTTTTTTAGCCACCACCGTAACCGCGCCGCTGCCTGCGATTGAAGCAGCGCTGCGTGAGGTAAAAGCCAGCCGCGAGCGCGGTTTGCCGGGGGCCGAGTTGATTGGCAGCTATCTGGAAGGCCCGTATTTCACGGCCAAATGCTGCGGTGCACATCCGGTGCAGTGGATGCGCCATTTAGATATTGCCGAGTTGCAGCACTGGCTGGATATTGCCGGTGATTCATTGCATACCTTAGCGCTTGCGCCTGAATTGGCTGGCTCAGATGAGGCCATCGCCTGGCTGCGCCGTAAGGGCATCCGCGTGCTGATCGGCCATAGCGATGCCAGCTACGATCAAACACGGCAAGCCTTGCATGCGGGTGCTCAGGGGATTGTGCATTGCTATAACGGCATGCGCGGCCTGCATCACCGCGATCCGGGCGTGGTGGGGGCTGGTCTGACCTCGGTATGTGATATCGAAATGATTGCCGACGGCCACCATGTTCATCCTGCCGCCGTGCAAATTGCGTTGTCTTGCTGCGGTGAAGAGCGTTTAGTGCTGATTACCGACGCCATGCGCGCAACCGGCATGGCCGATGGTCCTTACCAGCTGGGCGAGATGCCAGTGACCATGCAAAACGGCGTGGTGCGTACCGAAGCGGGTGGTTTGGCGGGCAGCACGCTGCATCTGATTGATGCGGTTCGCCACGCAAAAGAATGGCTGGGCCTGCCTCTGGAGCGGGCATGGGCACTCGCCAGCCGCAATCCGGCCAGATCATTAGGTTTAAGTGATTTGGGCAGCATTGGCATCGGCAAAAAAGCGAGCTTTACGGTGATTACACCCGAGCTGGACGTGGTGGAGACTTGGGTGAAGGGGGTGAGGGTTGCTTGCCAGGGGCAGTGAGGTATTTGTGCCAATTTTAATGGGCTGTTTTGCTGCCGTGATGCGTGGATATAAATATTAGCCCTATGCGCATCAAGTTAGGAATATTTTGTAGGGCGGGTGCAACCCGCCGTTTTCCGTAGCATTTATGCAAGGATCTGCCGGGGAGCACCCCATACGCGCTAAGCAAGGTCAAAAAGATTGTGCCTTCGGCACGTTGATTTAGGAGCGATAGCCACCGCGGGGGCGTTCTTTTCTTGAACGGCCAAGAAAAGAACCAAAGCCGCAATATCAAAAACACGAAGGCCCCTGCGCTGCGGACAGTCGGCGGCGGGCGGGATTGGCTTGCTGCCTCGCTCCCTTGCCGAAACCCCGCCCCGCTTGTTCCTCGCTCCGGCGTGTTTCAAGGGGACGTTAAAAAGCCCAATGCAGAGAGTGTGGTTATTGTGTTTTTCGTTGTTTGCTAATCAAAAGGCGGCTTAGCATTTGGGGTGCAACTTGCGAGTAATGCTGAAAAAGATGTGGGTTGCACCCACCCTGCCAGATTTTTAAACCACCAGCGGTGGCTCATCCATCAAGGCGATTTGTTCGCGTAATTCTAAGATGCGGTCTTGCCAGTAATGCTCGGTATTAAACCAGGGAAAAGCAGCAGGAAAAGCCGGATCATGCCAGCGGCGGGCCAGCCAGCCTGAGTAGTGAATAAGGCGCAGGGTGCGAAGCGCTTCAATTAAGTGCAGCTCTCTCGGGTCGAAATCGCAAAAGTCTTCGTAGCCGATCAGTACATCCACCAATTGGCGGCTCATTTCTTGCCTGTCGCCTGACAGCAGCATCCATAAATCTTGTACGGCAGGCGCGCTGCGGCTGTCGTCAAAGTCTACAAAGTGCGGGCCAGCGTCGGTCCACAGCACATTGCCAATATGGCAATCGCCATGCGCCCGGATATTGGCTACATCGCCTGCCCGATCAAAACTGCGGCGCACACCATCGAGCGCAAGGGCAACGGCGCTTTCCCATGCGGGTTTGAGCGAGGCGGGGATAAAGTCGTGGCTAAGCAGAAAATCACGCGGGCCGGTGCCAAAGGTTTCAATATTGAGCGCAGGGCGGTGCACAAAGGGAGTGAGTGCGCCAACGGCATGAATCCGACCAATAAAGCGTCCCATCCATTCTAAAGTTGACGCCGATTCCAGCTCGGGTGCGCGGCCGCCGTGTTTATTAAAAATGGCAAATTGAAAGCCTTCAAAATGATGCAGGCTGCTGCCCTGATGAATAATCGGCGGCCCAACCGGCAGCTCGCGCTCGAACAGCTCAAGTGTAAAAGCGTGCTCTTCGAGGATGGCTTCGCGGCTCCAGCGCTCTGGCCGGTAAAACTTAGCCACCAGCGGCGGGCCATCATCCTGGCCAACCTGATAAACACGGTTTTCATAGCTGTTAAGCGCAAGCAGTCTGCCGTCGCAAGGCAGGCCAAGGCTGTCGATGGCGTTCATGACGCAATCGGGCGTGAGATTGGCAAATGGAGGGATAGTATTCATGTGGAGATTGTACGGCTAAAGCCGGGGCTAGGGGTATTCAGGCCGTTTATGAGGGGTGTTGTTTATTGTATTGCGAGGTGTTTGTTATGAATTGTAAGTGTCGAGTTTATTAGCAAATAGTGAAAAATGTATAGACAACGCTCTTTGCACAGGGCATTTAGAGTCCCCTTGAAACACGCCGAAGTGAGGAACAAGCGGGGCGGGGTTGTTTGAGCGAAGCGAGTTCCGCAGCCGCCACTCGATTGTCCGCAGATGAGGGGCCTTCGTGTTTCGTGGGGCCGCCTTCTTTCGCTTCCTTTCTTGGCGAAGCAAGAAAGGAAGGCCCTGCGGTGGCTAACCGCTCCAAAATCACCGTACCGAAGGTACTATAAAGATCTTTGTGGCTTTGCTTCGTGCCTATGAGGTGGTACTCGCCGATTTTGCCATCTAAATAACGAAAACGGTGGGTCCCACCCGCCAGACACAATCTGGTTTATTTCAGCTTATTCCATAAAGCAATGGCTTCTTTTTTGGTTGTGCCTTGCTGGGAGATGGCGCTGCAATTACCGTTTTTGCCGAATTTAGAGCATTGCACCCAGCAGCGGTTTGATCCGGCTTTGGTGACTTCAGGCTTGGAGCCGCACTTGGGGCAAGCTTGAGGATCGCCCTCGGCTGTGGTGATTTTTGGAACGGGTCTTGAATTAAGCATGGCGGGTGTTGCCTTAAGGTAAAGAAAAATGCCCGCAAGCAGCGGGCATTGGTTGAGCGGTGCTGCGGGGCTTACTTCAATTCATTCAGTAAAGCAGAAAGAATCTTGCCGTTATCATCGCTCTTGTTTTTAGAAGACACAGTCAGCTTAGTTTGCTTCAGGCCTTCTGTTAAGTGGATTTCATACTCGCTGGCTTGTTTTTGTTCCGGAGTAGCGTCTTTCTTCCAGAAGGCCAGTTTGCTGAAGATGTTGCTATTGTCTTCACCGGCGATATCGGTGTCCGCACGGCGGATCATATAAACGCCCTTGCTGCGGTCGCGGTCGTAAACCACATAGCCTGAGCGATCCAGCGCCAGGCCAACACGCCGCCATGCACGGTCAAAGTTATCCGCAATCGACAAGGCCTTGCCGTTTTCAATCAGGCTGGCCGCTGCAGGTGCCTGATAAGGCTTGGCAACCACGGCTTTTGCGGTTTCCTGATCAAGACCAAAGCGCTGCAGCAAGAGGGACAGCATTTCAACTTCCATCTCGGGATCAGGTTTTTTAGGCGTCCAGATGGTTTTTGTGTTGTCGCTGTTTTTGCTGAGTGTGGCAGCGGCATCACTGCTGCCATCTTTGCTGTACACCTCCACCATCCCGCGGTGAGAGATGTAGATTTCGCTGGTGCCAGGCTCACTGCCGCGCTCTACGCGGGTGCGGTAGCGATCCAGCTCGCCCGTAGACAAAATCCGGTCGGAGATTTTGGAAAGCATCCGTGATACCAGGTCTTTAGGCAGCTTGGCACGGTTTTCCAGCCAGTCTGTTTCCATAATGCCGATGGCCGGGTTATCCAGTGTCAGCAAAAAGCCGTTATCCAGCCAGAATTCGTGGATTTCGGGCCAGAGCTTTTCAGGATCGCCCTTCACGACTAACCAGCGCTGATTACCTGCCTGAACGATTCTGGCACGGCTGCCTGCTTCTAAAACAGCCTGTGCCGGATTAGCCGCTGCAGGTGCCACACTGCTTAATACGGTGCTTTGCTGCACATTAAAGTGATTGTTGCTTGCCGGTGCGGTTAATTCTGGCGGCAGTTCAAGATTGTTTTTACCAATGTTGTCACTCCCGCTGCGGTAATCCACTTTCTTTTGCAGCAAAAGCTGATCCGTAGTGCAGCCTGCCATGGCAATGCACAGGCTCATGACGAGGAGTTGTGAGGATTTTTTCATCTGAAGCATTATTGGCATCTTCTCAGTGGGTCAGTCCGGCTGCGGCCATGGCATGAGCCACCACGGCTTGTGCGCCTTGTGAAAGGGGGGTAAGGGGCAGACGAATGCCAGCTTTAATAAAACCAAGCTGCTCTACAGCCCACTTCACAGGAATAGGATTTGCTTCAATAAATAAATGTTTGTGCAAGTCTTGCAGCGGATCGTTTAATTCACGGGCACCTGCTGCATCGCCAGCAATGGCTTTTTTGCACATTACATGCATTTGCTGAGGGGCGATATTGCCTGTTACGGTAATGACACCGTGCCCGCCAATCAGCATAAACGCCATGGCTGATGCATCATCCCCGGTATAAAGTGCAAAGCCTTTGGGGGCGCGCTTAACCAGATCTGCAGCTCTTTCCAAATTGCCTGTGGCGTCTTTAATGCCGACGATAAAGGGTAACCCGGCCAGGCGTAAGGCGGTGTCATTAGATAAATCAGCTACGGTGCGGCCCGGCACATTATATAAAATGGTCGGCAATTCGCTTTGCTCGGTAATGGCTTTGAAGTGCTGATACATCCCTTCCTGAGTAGGGCGGTTGTAGTAGGGCACAACAGAAAGACCATAATTTGCGCCAACGGCTTTTGCCCGCAGCGAAAGATTAATGGCTTCGCGGGTAGAGTTGGCACCTGTGCCTGCAATAACCGGCACGCGGCCTGCCGCCTGCTCAACAACCACGCGAACAATTTCAATATGCTCGTCTACATCAACCGTCGGCGACTCTCCCGTGGTCCCTACGGCAACAATGCCGTCGGTACCTTGTTCGATATGCCAGTCGACGAGTTTTCTAAGGCTCGCGAAATCGAGGCTTCCGTCCTCGAACATGGGGGTGACAATCGCCACCAGACTACCTGTCAACATGAGCCTGTAATCCAGTCATTAACACAAACTCCTATTCTAACTGAACGATGAAGCCGCAGGAAACCTGTCATAGGGTGCTTTTCCAGGGCTTGGTGCTGCGATTTTTTGAATCTTTGCAGGGCAGGGAGCCTCTGCTTCCTTAATATTCAAGGCTTAGCTGTTGTTTTAATTTTTTTTTGTGCTATAAAACCGCCGATTTTTTTACACAAAATGCCAGTAATTCTGCTTTGTTTTTTATGCGGAAGGTGTTTTGTAAGGTGAAAATCTTACGCAAAAGCTTAAAAAATGATCGCTGTTGCACATAAGAAGCGATTTGAATTTACTTATCTATACTGTCGTTAATCATTATTTATGATGCTGTATCTGCATTACAGGCAGGGTGGTGATGGCGGATGGGCTTGTCAATATGCGAGCTTGGAAGGGTAAGGAGGGACAGTGCAAGTTGCTGAGTGCCTGTTAGGGTATAGAAGGCCTGGGTGGCGGGATATAGCGGCATTGATTGCGCTAACCCTGCTGCTTGCCTTTCATATTCTGCAATGGCCCGCCTATCTTTTGCTCTGCGGGCTTTTTATCGCATTAAGGGCGTCTAAAGCGCAGTGCGATACCGCCATTTATGATGCCTCTGCCTTGGCGGTGCTGCTGAGTGATCATAAAGGGCGATGCTGTTATGTTAATGAAAAATGGAGCTTATTGTCCGGTTTGTCTTTGCAGCAAGCCCTTGGAGATGGCTGGCTGGCCGCGATTCATCCTGAAGACCGTCCGGGTGTACTGGCGATGTATGCTGCAGCCGGGCAAGGGCAGCTTTCTGCTGCGGAGTATCGTTTTCAGCCGGGTGAGGGGCGTGTGGTCTGGGTTTCCTCGTCGCTTTTGCCTGTGCCGGGTTGTGCCAATGTGGCTTTCCAGACGCTGATCTTTGATTTAACCGAGTCTGAACGACAAGAGGCGGAGCGTTCTGCTTTGCTTGCTGAACAAAAAGAAATGAAAGAAGAATTAGAAAGTATCTTAAACAGCTCTAATGATCCGATTGTTGCTGTGGATATGGAATTCAGATTCAGTGTTTTTAATCAAAGCTATGCAAATCTCTTTTTTTTATTGTATGGCGTAAAAGTTGCCCGGCGGGATTGCCTGCTGCAATATGAATTGAAATCAGAAGAAGACAGGTCAAATTTAATTACCTTTTGGGGGCGTGTGTTACAGGGGGAATCTTTTGTGATTCGCCGTGCTTTGCATGGCGAGGATAAAATAACCCGGGTTTTTGATTTGTCTTTCAGCCCTCAGTTTAATTCTGCAGGCGAGCAAATTGGTGCAATTAATGTTTTGCATGATGTGACGCTGTCTGCACAAACGGAGCGTGCATTACAAAAGAGTGAAGAGCTGTTTAAAGCGGCCACTCAATCCAGTGTGGATGCAATTTATGTGCTGGAAGCCATAAAAGATGAGAGCTGGATGCTGGTTGATTTTGATTTTTCTGAGGTTAATCAGAATGGATTTGATTTTTTGCAGTTGCATTCAGATGATACGTCAAAGATGTCTTTTGAAAAAGCAGTGAACCGTATTGCTTATGGTTATTTATTTGATGTGTGCAGTGATGTGTATTTCACTAAAACAAAATATCAGCAGGAAAAAAAATGCTTTACTCCCGAAGGAAGCAGCCGCTGGTTATTGTTTAATGTCGTTGCCTTATCGAATGGTGCTGTGCTGACGGTCAGCGATATCAGCGAGCGAAAACAATCTGAGCTGGCTCTGGCTACCTTTAGCAGTTTGCAGCAGGCCATTCTTGATTCGGCTGGATCGGCAATTATTGTCACTGATTTATCAAATACAATCCGCTTGTTTAATCAGGCCGCAGAGAAAATGCTGGGTTATCAGGCGGGCGAGCTGATCGGAAAAGAAACTCCCGCTGTTTTTCATCAGGCAGAATCTGCCCGCTTGTTTATTGCTGAATTTGAAAAAGAGCTGGGTGAGCCATTGCCGGATGGATCCGATATCTTTTCAATTCAGGCCCTGCGTTATACCCAGCGCGACTGGATTTATCAGCACCGTGATGGCCATGCTTTTCCGGTTGAATTAACTATGAATGTGGTTCGTAATCAGCAGGGTGAAATTACCGGCTATATGGGGATTGCGAATGATATCAGTGTTCGCAAAATGGCCGAAATGAAATTGCAGCAAAATGAATCACGCACCTCGGCCATTTTGGATAGTCTGCACGATTGTGTGCTTTCTGTGGGCATGAATGGTTTGATTATGGATGCCAATCCTGCAGCATTAAAAGTATTTGCTTACGATGATTTAAGAGGAAAGTCCCTGAGTTTATTATTCCCTCATCTGGGAGAAATGAATCTGCAGCAAAATTTGGCGCAGGAGATTTTTACGCGGCTGGGGGTTGATACACAGGGTATGCGCGAGGTGGTCGCCATTAATAAAGAGGGCGTGGAAGTTTTAATGGATATGGCGCTGGCCGAAGTGGAGGTGGATGGTGCGCATGTTTTTATCACCACGCTGCATGATTTAACCCAGCACAAATTAGATGAACAAAAAATGCAGGAAACCATCGAAGAGCTGGAGGCGGTGCAGTCCAGTTTAAGTGGCAGCCACGAGCAATTGTCTCAGGCAAATCAGGAGTTATCCAGACTGGCGCATCTGGATGGCCTGACAGGGATTGCTAACCGGCGCTTATTTGATCAGACACTGGTGCAGGAGTGGGCGCGCGCGGCAAGGGCGGGTGAGTGTCTGGCGCTGGCGATGCTTGATGTGGATTACTTTAAGCGTTATAACGATCATTTCGGCCATCAGGCAGGCGATGAATGCCTGAAGCGGGTGGCCGTGGCGATTGCCTCGGCTTTGCATCGTCCGGGCGATTTTGCTGCGCGCTACGGCGGGGAGGAGTTTGTTCTGGTGTTACCAGGTACAGATCAGGATGGTGCGGTACAGGTGGTCGAGGCGGTTTTAAATCAGGTGCGTAATCTGGCTATTGTGCATCAGACATCGGATGTGGCGAAGGTGGTGACTTTAAGTGCCGGAATTGCTGTGGTTCTGCCACTGCAGGGGGTTGATCCTTATTGCCTTGTGCAGGCTGCCGATCAGGCCCTTTACCAGGCCAAGCATCAGGGGCGAAACCGTTATTTTCTGGCGGGGGCAAATCGGCTCACAGAATAAGGGGATAGCGGCGTGTGTGAATTGTGGATAAGTCATCTAAGACATTGATCTGCTAAGGACAGAGGCGGGCTGCTTATTTTTTAAGCAGCCCTTTTCTGTAACTAAAAAAAGCCTGCCATTTTGATCAGGGAAACGGCAATCGCCAGCATCATAAAGCCAATCAGAATATCCAGAATCCGCCACGCCAATGGCTTATTAAACAGGTGGCTGAGCTTGCTGGAGCCATAAGCGAGCGAAAAAAACCAGACAAATGAAAATCCAACCGCCCCCAGTACAAAGAGCGGGCGTTCGGCTGGGGCTTGTTGTGCGCCAATCGAGCCGACCAGAACCACCGTGTCGAGCAGGGCGTGAGGGTTGAGCAGAGAAAAAGCCAGTCCCGCCAGGATTACTTTGCCCGGTGTGACAAAAGCGCGTTCACGATGATCGTCTCCCAGAACGTCGGGGTGCAGCGCTTTCTTAAAAGCATTGAAGCCGTACCAAAGTACAAAAACAGTGCCAAAAATCGCCATCCAGCGCTGCAAATCAGGCATGGTGTTGAGCGCATGCCCCATGCCCGCCACACCAATCGACATCAGAACTAAATCGCAAAGAGAGCAAATCAGTGCGGTCAGAAAGATGTGTTGCCTGGTTAAGCCCTGCCTTAATACAAAGGTGTTTTGTGCGCCAATGGCCATGATCAGGCTGGCAGACAGGGCTGCGCCATTAAATACAGTTGAGATTGTCATCGGTGGGTCTTTTCTGAAAGGGCTGATAAATCGCTGGGTCACCCACAATGTAAGGTATTAAGGTATTCGTCTGCAAATGCCTTGAGTCTGCTGATGTTTCATTCATGGCTATCGTCTGAAGTATTGCTGCTGAATATGGCAACAGTCACTAAAGCTCCGGGGCTTGAAAACAGTGCAAAGTGCGCTGCCAGACAGGCTTTTTGTGCGGTGCGGAAATGTAAATATTACTTGAAAGAAGAATTGTTCTCGTTTAAAGTGTGAGAATGATTATCAATAGAACTCTCATTGTTGCGGTGGCTTTACTTGGCCACTCTGCTCTGCTTTATGGCTTAACGACGATGTCAGTGCAGCCTGCAAAGCCGAAGCAGGTGCTCATGCTGCTTGCGCCTGCGCCCATTCCTATGGGGGAGGACGTTGTTAAGCAGCCTGAAAGTAAACCCCAGGCCAAACCCCGCCCTGTAATCAAGCCACAAACAGCAAAGCCAGTGCTTGCTAAGGCGGTGAGTAAAACCCCCGAAATGATAAAAGCACCTGAGCAGCCAGCAGCCGGGCAGATGGCTGCCGCTGCGCAAACGGCAGCGCCCGCAGAGGCTGTGCCTGCGCCGGCCATGGCGGGCAGTAAAAACAGCAAGCAGGTTTCGGATGAAGTACCTGTTGAAACACCCCCATTGTTTAATACCAGCTATCTCGCAAACCCTCGTCCTTCCTACCCGGCTCAATCGATGGCCCTGGGTGAAAAGGGGCGGGTGATGCTCAGGGTGAAGGTTAGTGAGTCTGGCCTGCCTATTGAGGTTGAATTAGCGCGCAGCAGCGGTTATCGCCGCCTGGATGATGCCGCTAAAAAAGCGGTTGAGCGCTGGAAGTTTGTGCCGGGCCGCCGTGGTGATAATCCGGTTGTAATGAGTGCCATGGTTCCTGTGGATTTTGTAATTTAAAAGAGGTTTGTAATGGATTTAGCGTTAATTTGGCATTCGGGTGACCCTGTTCTGGTGTCGGTTTTTGTACTGCTGCTGACTATGTCGGTGGTGAGCTGGTGCCTTATTTTATTGCGCAGCAGCCTGCTTTTACGCATTAAACGCGGGCAAACCCGTTTTTTAGCCAGTTTCTGGAAAGCATCAGATTGGAATGAGGCCACCAGCCTGACTGCCCATGCGATTGCGCCTGAGGCCAAGCTGGCCCGTGCCGGCTGGGAAGGTTTGGCACATTACCGCAGCAATGCAGGCAAGGGCTTGGGTTTGGCTGTGTCTTTAGATGATTATCTGGTCCGCACATTACGTACCCGCTTAAGCCAAGAAAACGCACGTCTGGAGCTGGGCTTGTCATGGCTGGCAACGGTGGGCTCGGTGTCTCCGTTTGTGGGTTTGTTTGGCACGGTGTGGGGGATTTATCACGCGCTGGTGGCCATTGCAACAAAGGGCGATGCATCGCTGGCAACGGTGGCAGGGCCTATCGGCGAAGCCCTGGTGGCAACCGCGGCAGGTTTAGCCGTGGCGATTCCTGCGGTGGTGGCTTACAACGCCTTTGTGCGGGCTAACCGGGTAATTGCTCAGGGCCTGGATGGCTTTGCGCATGATTTGCATGCTCAGCTTTTAACGGCTGCCGCAGTAGAAAAAGAAGGTAAATAAGCATGGCTTTTGGAGGCTTTGATCAAAGCGATAACGCGCCGATGTCTGAAATCAATACAACACCGCTTGTTGATGTGATGTTGGTGCTTCTGGTGGTGTTTATTGTCACCGCGCCAGTGATGACGCATTCCATTCGGGTTGATTTACCTAAGGCTAAGGCAGAAGTCACCCAGACACCGCCTGCGGTGCTGAGGGTTACGCTGACGGCAAGCGGGCAGATTGAATGGGAAAAAACACCTGTTCGCGCCGATGAATTACCGCTTCGATTTGCAACCGCCGTGGCGAAAGATGCACAGACCGAGCTGCATTTGCTGGCGGACAAAAGCGTGCGCTACGAGCTGATTGCACAAACCATGTCGGCAGCAAGGCAGGCAGGTTTAACAAAAATTGGCCTGCTGACAGACGGTAACTGATAAAGCATAAGACTGATCGTTTTACCGGACGAAGGTCAGATGACCTTCGTTTTTTTTGACTCAAAAAAATAGAAGACCTACCCATGAGAGAGATACACAAGCCTAAATCGGCCATTCGCCACCTGGCTAAACTGCCGGCGGTCGCAGCATTATTTGGCGCGATGAGCGCAAATGCCGCACCGATTGACGAAGTGAAGCTCGCACCGGTTGAAGTAAAGGCCGATGTTAAAAACACAAAAGACACCGATAAAACCTACAACGCGCCCGTAACCCGTGTAGGCCGCACGCCTCAGGCTGCGCGCGATATTCCGCAGTCCACGACCAGCATTACCAAGCTGTTGATGGCTGATCAGGATAGTAACTCTCTGAAAGAAGCGTTGCGTAATGCTGTGGGTATTACGTTTAATGCATCAGAAGGCGGTAGCAGTGGCGATGGCGTTCGCGTGCGTGGTTTTGGTGCGTCTAACGATTTGTATTTAGATAACTTCCGTGATGCAGCGCAATACAACCGCGATACTTTTAATACCGACACGGTAGAAGTGCTGCGTGGCCCGGCTTCGATGATTTATGGCCGTGGTTCAACGGGCGGTATTATCAATCAAGTCAGCAAAACGCCATTTCGTGGCGATTTGAATCAATTTACAGCTTCCGCAGGTACCGCAAATTACTACCGTGCTGAAGCCGATTTAAACCGCAGCCTTGAAGATAATGCAGCGTTTCGTGTGAACGTGATGGGCCAAAAGTCCGGCAGTACCCGTGAAGGTGCGGAAATGAACCGCTGGGGCTTTGCGCCGTCCGTGGCATTTGGCCTGGGTGAGCAAACAGAAGTGACCTTGTCTTATATGCATTACCAGGAAGACAATGTGCCGGATTATGGTGTGCCCTATTACCGTGCTGCCGCTAATGGCAAGCAAGAAGAAATCAAAGGGATGAAGGGTTATTATCGCGATAGTATTAGTGGTTCTGATCAGCCTATCCCGTATGCGGATAAGTTTTACGGTTTAAAAGATTTTGATTCGGAAGTCACTGAAACGGATGTGTTCAGCTTTAATCTTCAGCATCGTTTAAATGCCAATATGCTGCTGAAAAATTCAACGCGTATAGGCTTGTATGAGCTGGATCTGCGTGCAAGTGCGCCGGGGCTTGCTTTTGCTGAAAACGAAGTGCTGAACGAAAATACGGTGATCACTCGTGGGCGTAAATTGCGGATGCGTGAGCAGGCGATTTATTCCAATGTGACTGACCTGTTGTGGGATTTTGAAACCGGTACTGTGCGTCACAATGTTTTAGCCGGAGTAGAGTTCACTCGTGAAAATTTGCTGAGCACAGGGCGAACTCAGCTTGATGCAAAGGGGGGTAATTGTTTACCGTCTACCACTGTTGGCAATCCAACTTCTGGTAGTCATGAGGCTTGTCTCGCTCCTGTAAAATTTGCAACAGCTGATTCGACAGCGGATACGATGGCATTTTATGCGCAAGATTTGATTGAGCTGACGCCGCAATGGAAGGTGCTTGCGGGAGCTCGCTTTGATCACTTTAAAGCCCAGACAGAGAATAAATCATTCACCGCAGCCGCCCCATCTCCTGATGCTGGCCGAACCGACAATATCTGGAGCTGGCGTACAGGTGTGATTTATCAGCCAACAGCGAATCAGTCTTATTATGCTTCTTATGGCACTTCATTTAATCCATCTGCTGAAGCCTATTCAACAGATCCAAAGAATGAAAACCTTGACCCAGAAAAAAACCGCAATATGGAAATCGGTGCGAAATGGACGTTGCTGGATGGTGATTTAAGCCTGCGCACAGCGATTTTCCGTACCGAAAAAACCAATGAGCGTCAGACTGATATCGAAGTTGGCGTGAATAAGCCAAATGTATTATCTGGCCGTCGCCATACTGATGGTATTGAGCTTGAAGGTGCTGGGCGTATCACCGCAGATTGGCAAGTTTTTGCTGGTATTGCATTGATGAATCCGCGCATTGATGAGGTGACTAAGCCTAAATCAGTTGAAGGCAATTATGCAGAAAATGCGCCGCGTTATACAGGTAATCTGTGGTCCACTTACCAGCTCAATAGTAATTGGAAAGTGGGTGGTGGTTTCAATGCGATGGATAAGCGTTATACCAGTAATACCAACACGGTAAACCTGCCTGCATATATCCGCTGGGATGCGATGGCGGAATGGCGTCTGCGTGATTACAGTGTACAACTGAATGTAAATAATCTGTTTGATACCGATCACTTTGAAAGCTTGTATGCTGGCTTTGCAGTGCCAGGTACGGGCCGCACAGCACGCGTATCGGCAAGCTATCGTTTTTAATAGTCAGGCTGTCCGCTCAGGTTGAGCTTTAATCTGCGCTACTCACAACCGCCACGGTGAATCCGTGGCGGTTTTTGCGTTTTATTTGTGATTGAAAGGATTTGATTATGTTGTTGCATATACCCCAGGTGCTGGATGCGCAGACTGTGGCTTATTGCCGGGAGCGGCTGGAAGCTGCTCAGTGGCAGGATGGCAAAATGACTTCGGGCTCGCTGTCTGTGTCGGTGAAACGCAATGAGCAGCTGGCAAAAGACAGCCCGGTGGCAAAAGAGCTGGGGGCGATTATTTTGAAGGCGCTCAATGCCAATGAGATGTTTTTTTCAGCCGCACTGCCCGGCTACGTGATGCCGCCACAATTTAACCGTTACGAAAACAGCATGGATTTAGGCAATCATATTGATAATGCCGTGCAGGGGATTTTTGGCACGCAAGAGCGTATCCGTGCGGATTTATCGGCCACGCTGTTTTTTGCTGAGCCAGAGGATTACGACGGCGGCGAGCTGGTGATCGAAGATACTTACGGTGTGCATGAGGTAAAGCTGGCTGCGGGCGATATGATTTTATATCCGTCCACCAGTCTGCACCGGGTGGAGCCTGTTACCCGTGGTGCGCGGCTGGCTTCATTTATGTGGATTCAAAGCATGGTGAGGGATGTAGGCGAGCGGGCGGTATTGTTTGATCTGGATACCTCAATCCGCCAGTTGCGTCAGCAGGGCGGATCGCACGATATTGCCACTCAGCTGACAGGCACCTATCACAATTTATTACGCCGCTGGGCTGATCTGTAGCCTTAAGAGCGCCTGTGGTGAAAATTTTTATGCTTTCTCCGCCTCTGTGGGTTCGATCAGTGTGCCTATACGCGGTATAATCCGTGTTTTTTGTGTGAGCTTACACGTAATGCCTATTTATGCTTATCGCTGTGCTGCTTGCGGTCATTCTGACGAGCATATTCAGAAGATGTCGGATGACACGCTTACCGTGTGCCCTGCCTGCCATGCATCCTCTTATGAAAAGCAGCTGACTGCGGCTGGCTTTCAATTGAAAGGCAATGGTTGGTATGTGACCGATTTTAAAGGTGGACCTTCGTCTAAATCGCCCGCGGATGCTTAATAAATCCATGCTGATGACGCATTTCAAAAAATACTTACTGACAGGTTTATTAGTGTGGGTGCCTTTGGCCATCACGCTGTGGGTCTTGCAGCTGATTATTGGCACGATGGATCAGATCGGTGCTTTATTACCTACTTCAATGCGCCCGGATTCATGGCTGCTGCAGGCTTTAGAGGGATCGTTTCCCTTTTTAGTGGGCTCGCATCATATTCCTGGTTTTGGCGTGATTCTGACCGTCGTTGTATTACTGCTGACTGGTGTGTTTGCGACCAATGTGCTGGGGCTGCGTTTATTGCAGGTCGGGGAAAAAGTTCTTAACCGTATTCCGATCGTGCGTTCAATTTATAGCAGCGTGAAGCAGGTTTCAGATACTTTGTTTTCTGATTCCGGCCAGGCGTTTCGTCAGGCGCTGCTTGTGCGTTTTCCTCATGGGGATGCGTGGACGATTGCTTTTATGACCGGAATGCCGGGAGGGGAAGTAGCCGCCGTACTGGATGGTGAATATGTGAGTGTTTATGTGCCTACAACACCTAACCCCACCTCCGGCTATTTTATTATGGTTAAAAAGTCCGACGTGATCGAGCTGGATATGAGCGTCGATGAAGCTTTAAAGTATGTTATTTCGATGGGTGTGGTTACACCCGGCAAGACGGTTTAGTCCGGTACAGGGCCAAAGATGGCGTTAAAAATGGCTTGCAGCGATTGCCTTATTCGCTCAGGGCTTTTTTTTCTTATCCTTGGCTTTTTCAATCACTTGCCAGCATGATTAACACTGATTAAATCAAAGAGAAAACTAAATGCGTACAGATTACTGTGGTCTAATTGATGCCCGCTACCTCGGGCAAACCGTCACCATTAAAGGTTGGGCGCATCGTCGTCGTGATCATGGTGGTGTGATTTTTATCGACCTGCGTGATCGTGAAGGTTTGGTACAGGTTGTGATCAACCCGGATACCCCGGAAGCTTTTACCACTGCGGATTCCTCACGTAATGAATACGTTCTGGAAATCACCGGTCTGGTACGTGCCCGCCCGGAAGGCGCAGCTAATAAAAACCTGATTTCTGGCGAAATTGAAATTGTTGCCACTGAAATCAAAATTCTGAATACAGCGGTAACGCCACCGTTCCAGATCGATGATGAAAATCTCTCTGAAAACGTGCGCCTGCAAAACCGTGTAATCGACCTGCGTCGTCCGGTGATGCAAAAAAATCTGCGCCTGCGCTATCGCATCGCCATGCTGATCCGTAATTACTTGGACAGCCGTGGCTTTATTGATATCGAAACCCCGATGCTGACCCGTTCCACGCCAGAAGGCGCACGCGATTATCTGGTGCCTAGCCGTGTGCACGACGGTCAGTTTTTTGCTTTGCCGCAATCTCCACAGCTCTTTAAACAATTGCTGATGGTGGCGGGTTTTGATCGCTACTACCAAATTGTAAAATGCTTCCGTGATGAAGATTTGCGCGCAGACCGTCAGCCGGAATTCACCCAGATCGATATCGAAACATCGTTCCTGAATGAACACGAAATCATGGACATCACCGAATCGATGGCCAAGCACGTATTTAAAGAAGGGATCGGCGTTGAGCTGACCGATTTCCCGCGTATGACTTACGCCGATGCCATGTATTACTACGGCTCGGATAAGCCTGATCTGCGTGTGACTTTGAAGTTTGTTGAGCTGACCGATCTGATGAAGACGGAAGAATTCAAAGTATTCCGCTCTGCTGCAGAAATGGCCAACGGCCGCGTGGTGGGTTTACGTGTACCGGGTGGTGCTGCACTCAGCCGTAAGGAAATCGACGAATACACCAAGTTTGTGGCGATTTACGGTGCCAAGGGTCTGGCTTACATCAAAGTAAATGATGTAACCAAGCTGACCAATGACGAGCACTCTGGTCTGCAATCTCCGATTGTTAAAAACCTGTCTGAAGCCGCTCTGAAAGAAATTATCGCCCGCACGGGTGCAACTGATGGCGATCTGATTTTCTTTGGCGCGGATAAAGCCAAGGTGGTGAACGAGGCGATTGGTGCATTGCGGATTAAGATTGGCCACGAGAAGGGCGAGGCAGGTGGTTACTTCGCTCAGGGCTGGAAGCCAATGTGGGTGATTGATTTCCCAATGTTCGAGCACGACGAAGAAGCCGATCGCTGGACTGCATGTCACCATCCGTTTACTGCACCGCAAGACGGCCACGAAGATATGCTCGATACCAATCCGGGCGCATGTATCGCTAAAGCCTACGATATGGTGCTGAACGGCTCTGAAATCGGTGGCGGCTCTATCCGTATTTACCGCGAAGAAATGCAATCTAAAGTATTCCGCGCGCTGAAAATTGATGCTGAAGAAGCACAAAACAAGTTTGGCTTCTTGTTAGAAAACCTGCAGTTTGGTGCGCCTCCGCACGGTGGTTTAGCCTTTGGTCTGGATCGTTTGGTGACTTTAATGGTGGGTGCGGAATCTATCCGTGATGTGATCGCCTTCCCTAAAACACAACGTGCTCAGTGTTTACTGACCGATGCGCCAAATAGCGTGGATGAAAAACAACTGCGTGAATTGCATATCCGCCTGCGTCAGAAGGCAGAAGTCGCAGCAAGCTGATCTTCATCGCTTTGCCAAAAAAGCACCTGCACATGCAGGTGCTTTTTTTTTTGCCCCAGCGCGGGTATGAAAGCGTATCATTATATTTATTGCTTTCTAATGAAAGGTTTAGTGTGGATTCGTATCATAGTTGTGGGCATCCCGTCTTACCAATTGCTGATACTTATGCAGATGAAAGCGAATATGCACCACGTTCCGGTTTTTTTTGCACTCAGTGTATGCAAACGGTGCAGCGGCCTTTCCATACTCATATCTATGTAAACTTACAGCAAGTGGCACCAGGGATGGCTGCGTTTGTGCTTGAGGTGAGCGATAGCGGGCCTGAGTTTGCTGACTTTTTAGCGGCCTTGGGTTTTGCATTTCGTCAGGCATCCGTGAGCGAGCTGGAGCCGGGAGGGGATGTGGGGCTTAATCCTGTCTGGCGCAAAGAATTCTGGTTTGAAGTGGGTTTACAGCCGGATCACGTTGTGGCTCTGATGGGGCGGATACGCGAAGAGGCGTATTTGCTGGCGGATTACCTGCCCAATGGCGCTGCAGCGGTCAGCTTTGCTGCTTTCCCGGATGCAAGTGCCAATGAGCATCAAATATAGCGCGGTTTATGTTTGAAAAGTAATAAGACGAGCAGCTGCTTTGCCCGTCTTTTGTCTTCCTGTTTTAATCCTCCCCGAATAATGTTTTCCAGAGCAGGCGCACTGCGGCCAGCTGAGGCTGAATAGGGGCCAGCATTTTGCTTGTAAGCTGGGTACCATTCAGGCGGCTGCTGTGCTGCAGGCGGCGTAATTCCCGATAGCCATCTGCGGCAAGCTGAGCGGCTTCCAGTGGAATTAATCCCTGCCGGGCCGCAGTGGTCAGCAGTGCGATATTGCCGCTGTTCAGGCAAAACTCCTGATGCGCACTGGCGTGGGCAAGAATCAGGTATTGCATAATAAATTCGATATCAACAATCCCGCCGCGCACATGTTTTACATCTTCCGCATGCGCCGGATGCGTTTCCAGCATGCGCTCCCGCATGGTTTTTACTTCACTGCGCAGCTTGGTTAAATCACGGGGTGTGCGCAAAATATCTTCACGTATGGCCTCAAAAGCATTGCCCACGATGCGATCACCGGCGCAATAACGGGCGCGGGTCAGCGCCTGGTGTTCCCACACCCAGGCCGATTCGCGCTGATACTGTGCAAATGCGCCAATGCTGGAAACCAGCAGGCCCGATGTGCCATTGGGGCGCAGGCGCAAATCAATATCGTAAAGATGCCCGGCGGGGGTCAGCGCGGTCAGCCAGTTCACCACGCGTTTGGCGTATTTGGCATAGACTTCGGGCGCGTTGGGGTGATCGTCATCAAAGAGGTAAACGATGTCCAGATCCGAGGCAAAACCCAGCTCTTTGCCGCCCAGCTTGCCATAGCCAATAACCGCAAACTGCGGATGACTGCGGTGCTTGTTCGGCAGCTCTTGCCAGACTTGCTCAAGCGTTACGGTGAGCATTAAATCGGCCAGATCAGATAAATGATCCGATACCGTTTCTAAAACCAGTAAACCGTCTAAATCCTGACACACCAGTCTGAATACCTGCGCATGCTGAAAATGGCGCAGGCAATCCATTTTGGCTTCGGTGTCATCGTCTAAATCTTTTAACTCCTGGCGTAAGATTTTGCCCAGCTTTGGCCAGTCCGGTTGCTCTTCAAGCAAGCGGAAATCGAGCAGCTCATCCAGCAAAATAGGATGGCGGGTCAGATACTGTGAAACCCATGGGCTGGCACTATAAAGGCTGGCAAGCCGCTTGAGTGTGCGCGGGTGCTCGGCCAGCAGGGCGAGATAAGATTCGCGGCGGCTGATGGCTTCGAGTAAATCGAGAATCCGTGTGAACGTAGCGTCAGGATTATGAAAACTGGCGGCTACTTCAATTAAAGGCGGCAGAATGCTGTCGATGCGTTTCCGGCAGCGGTCAGGCATTTGCTGATAGCGGCTGCTGCTTTGCATGGCGGCAAGCCGGCGGTTGATTTCATCCGGGTTTTCAAAGCCCAGTGAGGCCAGATCGGTGCTGTCGCCATCCTGTGCGCTAAGCCAGATGGCGGCTTGCGGATGGGCTTCGCCCTCGTCCGGGGGCAAAACAAATACATGCTCGAAATGCTGGTTGACGCGGCTGCGGTAAAGGGTGAGCTGCTCTCTGAATTGCTCCCACTGTGCAAACCCCATACTGTACGCGATGCGCGCCTGATCTTCGGTATTTAAAGGCAGCATCTGGGTTTGTGCATCGTCCAGATACATTAAGCGGTGTTCGGTATTACGTAAGAAGCGGTAAGCTTCCTGCAGCTCCGCTACGGCGGCGTGGGTGAGTATGCCTTGCTGAGCCAGCTCATCCAGAATGGCTTGCGTTGGGCGCAGCTGTAAAATTTTATTGCGCCCGCCCCGGATCAGCTGAAAAACCTGGCCGATGAATTCGATCTCACGAATCCCGCCCGGCCCCAGCTTAATATTGTCGACTTTGTCTTTGCGGGCTACTTCACGGCGGATCTGGCTGTGCAGCTCACGCATGGAGTGATACGCGCCATAATCCAGATATTTGCGGTAAACAAAAGGCGTCACCATCTGCATCAGCCCGGCTTCATCGCCTGAGAGTGCGCGGGCTTTGATCCATGCATAGCGCTCCCACTCGCGGCCCTGGGTGAGTAAATAGCTTTCTAATGCAGCAAAACTGCAGGCCAGCGGGCCCACGTCACCAAAAGGGCGCAGCCGCATATCCACTCTGAATACAAAGCCATCTTCGGTGATTTCGCCGATCAGATTAATCAGGCGTTTGCCAATCAGGGCAAAGTATTCAGAGTTACTGATTTTGCGCGGCCCGGTGGTCTGGCCGTCTTCGGGAAAAATAAAGATCAGATCAATATCCGATGAGACATTCAGCTCGCGCCCGCCTAATTTGCCCATGCCCACAATGATGAGCTCCTGAACCTGCCCGGATTCCTCGCCTGTCGGCTGGCCATAACGTGCGTCGGGCTGCGATACCCATGCCAAAGCGGTAGCCAGTGTGACTTCGGCTAAATCACTGATGGTGTGCATCACTTCGGTCAGATCGGACAGCCCGGCCAGCTCTCTGCTGATCAGCCTGGCCATGACGGTCTGGCGTAAGCGGCGTAAGCGTTGTTTTAAAGCCTGATCATCCATGCCGGACAGCTGGCTGAGCTGCTCTTCCATCATCTGCCGGGTGTAAGGCTGGGCAAGTTGCACGGCTGTTTCTTCGGCCAGATGGGGGTGGCGGAGCAGCAGTTGCTGCAGGTATCGGCTGTGCGCCAAGGCCGGGGCAAGTAAGGATTTAGAACTTTGCGTCAGATCAGTCATCGGTGGAGGCTCAAAAACGGTTAAAATCAAGTATCCCCTAACCTAGGGCGCTGTTTGACACTCAGCTGCAGCCGATCGTGATGCTTCTCCAGCGATTGGCTTTGCTCAAGTGTCAGCAAAGCCTAACACAGCACTGCCTGATTTTGGCATGCCCGAGCCACACTGAATGCCTGTTTTTTCTAAGCTACTGCAACGTTTTTCTTTATTTTTTCGCTGGCATTGCCGCGCTTTACTGCGGGTGCTGGCGGGTGTCGGCCTGATTTTTTGCTCCGTGGTGCTGGCCTGGCAGTTTTATGTGCTGCCCCGTCTTGATGAATACCGGCCATGGCTGGTGCAAAAGCTGGTTGATGCCACCGGCAGCCAGATTGAAATGGGGCGTTTGTCCGGCGGCTGGCGGGGCATTCATCCTTATATCCGCGTTGATCATTTTAAAGTGTCCGGAGCCGGGCAGGCCGGCCTGCAGCTCACGTCGGCTGATGCTGATTTGTCGTGGTGGACGCTGCTGCGCGGCGAGCTGTTGTTTAGCCGCTTAGCTACCGTTTCCCCTCATTTAAATCTGCGCCGTGATCAGGCCGGGCAGTGGTTTGTGGCGGGTTTTCCGCTGAAAGCGGGTGCGGGTAAAAACGAGAACCGGTTTATGAACTGGCTGCTGGCGCAGGGCGAGCTCAAAATCAGCGATGGCAAATTAAACTACCTGGATGAGCAAAGCCACACAGGCGAGCAGGTTTTTTCTAATTTTGATCTGGATATCAAACAGCGTTTTGGCAGCCATCGTTTTGAGCTTACTGTCTTGCCGCCTAAAGTGGTATCCGATGCTTTTTCCTTATCAGGAAACTGGCGTGGTCAGGATGTGGGCGAGCTGCGGAACTGGTCCGGGCTGCTGACAATGGATATGCCTCGTGTGGATTTGCAACAACTGGCGCAAAGATTGCCCCGAGAGGCGCAATGGTTCACTCAGGCAGAAGGGGATGGCGGGCTGAGGGGCAGCGTGCATTTTGCCAGGGGCAAGTTTGAAAAAATTGATGCCAAATTAAAAATAAACAATTTAGTGCTGGCCTGGCCTGATGCCCCGCAGGCTTTGTTTTTGCCTGCTTTTGAAGGGGGTTTTGTCTGGCAGGATGATCAGGAGCAGCAGTCTTTACGTTTCAAAGCGGCCCATATAGCCACGGCCAGTGGTGATCTTTGCCAAAACTGCCGCCTCGATTACCAGCGCGATCGTTCAGCCAAGCAGAGCCTTGCGCTGCAGTCTTTAAGTTTGAACGGCCTGGGTGCCCTTTCTGCATGGCTGCCGGCAGCGTATCAGGATGCGGGAATGAAGGGCCGGATTGATCAGCTGACACTTAACTGGCAAGGGCCGTGGCAAAAAGCAAAAATATATGGTGCTGAAATAGAGGCCAAAGCGCTGGAGCTGGCTCTGCCGCAACAGGGGCTGCCATTCTTAGGGCGCTTTGATTTGAAAGCCAGGCTGGATCAGGACACCGGCAAAGCCACGATTGGCAGCCGTGATTTATCACTGACTATGCCCTCGCAATTTGTTGAGCCGCTGCATTTTGACCGCTCAAGTTTTACTCTGGCATGGCAGCGGGAAGCAGGAGGGTGGAAGCTGGATGTGCCACAGGCTGAGCTGGCCAATGCAGATACAAATTTACGCGCCAGTGCGCAATATATCTGGCCGGGTAAGGGGCTGGGAAATCTGAATTTAAAAGGCGATATTCGCGAGCTGCAAGCCAAGCGTGCTTACTTGTATTTGCCCCGCGCCGCAGGGGATGAAACGCTGGCATGGCTGAAAACATCCTTGCTTAGCGGTAAAGCCGTAAATGGACGGGCCGAATTACGTGGCAATTTAGAAAACTTTCCTTTCCGTAACCCTAAAGACGGCGTGTTCAGAATCACGGCAGATGCGAAAGATGTGGCCTTGTCTTATGCCGATGACTGGCCTGCGATTGAGCATATCGATGCGTTTCTTGATTTTCATGGCGCGGCGATGGATATCAGGGCCAGTAAGGGCAAAATCTTTGCCGTAAATTTGCATGATGTGGCGGTATCAATTCCTGAGATGGATACGCTGTCTCCTATGCTGAATGTCAAAGGCAAGGCGCAGGGGGCAACTCAGGAGTTTTTACGTTTTGTACACCAAAGCCCGGTTAAGCAGAGTACCGAAGGCTTTATTGATGATTTGAAAGCGGAAGGGGATGGCGAGCTGAGCTTGCAATTAGCCCTGCCATTGGAAAACACCGATGCCAGCAAGATTCTGGGTGAGTACCGCTTTTCGGGAAATAAACTCGATTTTGGCGGGGCGGTTCCGCTCCTGACTAAAGCCGATGGAAAGATTGGCTTTACTGAGCAGTCGCTGACCATTAAAGACGCAAAAGCCCAGGCCCTGGGGGGAGGGGTGAAGCTTTCCGGTGCAAGCAATGCCCAGGGCGCATTGCTGCTGAATATGGCCGGGCAGGCTGATATTCATGACGTGGCCGATCGCTATGGTGTGCCGTTTAAACAACGTCTGCACGGAAAAGTGCCTTATCAGGCCAGCTTAAGCACAGGGCAGGCTCAGTACACACTCAGCATTCAATCGCCATTGCAGGGTTTAAGTGTGGATTTGCCTGCGCCACTGGCTAAAAACGGCGGGGATAGCCGGCCGCTGCGCCTGCGTTTAAGCGGCAATGCTCATGACCCTGGTTTGCTCGAGTTTGCTTACGACAGAAGCTTGCAAGGGCAATTATCCTTAGGCAATAAGCTGCAGGGGCAAATTATGCTGGGCTCGGGGGTATTACCCGCCATGCCTAAAGCAGGCATCCATATCAGCGGCGGCCTGCCAGAATTAAATGTGCAAAGCTGGCTGGCTCTGACTGATGAGCTGATCGGCGATCAGACGGGCAGCCGCCCGGGGCCTTTGAGTGTGGATTTACGTTTTGGCCGTGTATTGAGCTGGGGCAGGCGCCTGATCGATGTGCGGATTAAGGCTCAGGAGCAAAATGAATTGCTCTGGAAGGGCAGTATTGAGAGCCAGGAGCTGGCTGGTACTTTTGACTGGAATGGCCACGAAAAAGGCAAGCTCAGCAGCCGCTTGAGCAAGCTGTGGCTGCCTTTTCAAACTTACGGTGCGGTGCAGCTGGCATCGCCATTGCAACAGTTGCCTGCGCTTGATTTGCAAGTGAATGATTTTCGCTATAAAAATTTACAGCTGGGCAAGCTGGAAGTCGATGCGGTGCAGCAGGGGGAAAACTGGCGTTTAAGCGGCGTGAATATCAGCAACCCCGATGGCAAGCTGAATATGAGTGGCGTTTGGGATAAATCACCGGGCAGAATCAGCGGCAATTTTGCGATTGAAACTGAAAACCTCGGTAAATTGCTGACCCGTCTTGGTGTACCGGATACGATGCGCCGTGCTCCCGCAAAGCTCAGTGGCGATGTGGCATGGGATGGCGAGCTGTTCCCGCCTGATCTGTCAACTTTGCAAGGTAAATTGCGCGTGGATGTGGAGGCAGGGCAGTTTGCTAAGGTTGATCCGGGCGTAGGACGCTTATTATCGATTCTCAGCCTGCAATCACTGGCCCGCCGCGTGCAGCTTGATTTCAGAGATGTATTTTCTGAAGGCTTTGAATTTGATTCTATCCGTGGGGACAGCGTGATCGACCGGGGCGTGGCACGCACCGATAACCTGGTGATTGCCGGCCCTGCCGCGCAGGTTTTATTCAGGGGCGACGCTAACTTTATGGCTGCCACACAAAATTTACGTGTACGGATTGTGCCGGTGATTGGCGACAGTGTGGCGGTGGCCACCACGATTATTAATCCCGTGATTGGTGTGGCTACCTTTTTATTGCAGCGTGTATTAAAAGATCCGCTTGGTCAGCTGGTGGCTTACGAATACGACATCACAGGCAGTATGCTGGACCCGCAAATTAAAAGTGTAAGCAGCCCCATGTCACGCATGCCCTTTAATAGAAAATAGAAATTGAGCGAGGAAAAATGAATACTTTACTTGCCGCAGCCATTCAAATGGTATCAGGGCCCGACGTGGCGGCTAACTTAGCCAGTGCAGCGCGCTTGATTAAAAATGCTGCAAATGCCGGTGCTCAGCTGATCGTTCTGCCCGAATATTTTGCGATTATGGGCAATAAAGATACGGACAAAGTGGCGGTTAAAGAAGCATTTGGAAACGGGCCCATTCAAAGTTTTTTAGCCGCTGCCGCCAAAGAATATGGCGTGTGGCTGGTGGGTGGCACCGTGCCCCTGACTTGTGCTGATGTAAGCCGTGTTAATAACAGCTGCCTGGTGTATTCACCGGCAGGCGAGTGCGTGGCGCGCTACGACAAAATGCATTTATTTGGTTTTGATAACGGCACGGAGTGCTTTCGCGAGGCCGATACGATTTTAGCAGGGCAGCAGCCGGTGGCTTTTGATACGCCCTTTGGCCGGATCGGCTTATCGGTTTGCTACGATTTGCGTTTCCCTGAGTTTTTCCGTGCCATGTTGCCGGTTGATTTTATCATCCTGCCTGCAGCGTTTACCCAAACCACGGGCGAGGCACATTGGGAAGTATTGCTGCGTGCCCGTGCCATCGAAAACCAATGCTATGTGATTGCATCAGGGCAAGGTGGTGAGCATATGACCGGCCGCCATACCTTTGGCCACAGCATGCTGATTGATCCTTGGGGCAAGGTTCTGGCCTGCCAGGCCAGCGGCGAAGGCGTGGTGATGGCCGAATTAAAAGCCAGCCAGATGGACAGAGTAAGGCGCATCCTGCCCGCCTTAACGCATCGCTTACTTTGACGTTTTTTCTAAACCTTGAACCACAGAGTAAAACGAGGACACAGCGTGCCACAGAGAAACCCACCCAATCATTACTTTTCGCTGTGTTCACCGTGGTGCAAGGTTTAAAACCGGTTGCCCGCTCTAAAATGGCTAATGGGTTCTGCAGACCTTTGGGCTTCAGGGGGATTTCTCGCCTTCCCTGCCCCTTAAAGATAGTGTGTAATACCTTTCAATAATCTGATTCACTCAAGCGACAAAACAATGACTCACATAGAAACTGCCCGCCAAACGTTGCTGACGCCTTTTAATCTGGACGATGCCAAGCTCGATCAGGTGTTTGGGCAGATGCTGACGCACGATATTGATTACGCTGATTTGTATTTTCAATACAGCCGCAGCGAAGCATGGAGTCTGGATGAAGGTATTGTGAAGTCAGGCAGCTTTAATATTGATACCGGCGTGGGTGTGAGAGCCGTATCGGGTGAAAAAACCGCATTTGCTTATTCTGATGACATCAGCCTGAATGCGCTGACCCAGGCCGCTGCTGCTACGCGGGCGATTGGCCGTCAGGGCGGGCAAAACACCGTGGCATTAGGCCGGGATATTGTGGGCCACTCGCTTTATCAGCCCGTTGATCCGCTGGCCAGCCTGGATGAGCTGGCTAAAGTAGCCTTACTGGAAAAACTGGAGCGCACTGCCCGCAGCTTAGATAAGCGCGTGGTGCAAGTGATGGCCAGCCTCGCTTCTGAGTTTGAAGTGATTTACGTGGCGCGCCACGATGGCCATCGTGCTGCCGATGTACGCCCGCTCTGCCGCTTGTCTATCCAGGTGATTGTGGAAGAAAACGGTCTGCGTGAGCAGGGCAGTGCAGGTGGTGGTGGCCGCTTTGCTTACGGCTATTTTGATGATGCCGTGGTGCTGGATTACGCGAAAAAAGCGGTTGATCAGGCTGTGTTGAATTTACACGCCCGTCCGGCGCCTGCCGGTGAAATGACTGTTGTGCTGGGTTCCGGCTGGCCGGGTATCTTGCTGCACGAAGCGATTGGTCATGGCCTGGAAGGCGATTTTAACCGCAAGGGTTCTTCCGCATTTAGCGGCAAGATTGGCCAGCAGGTTGCGGCTAAGGGCGTCACTGTGGTGGATGACGGCACGATTGCCGATCGTCGTGGCTCGCTCAATATTGACGACGAAGGCAACCCAACTCAGCGCACTGTACTGATCGAAGACGGCATTTTAAAAGGTTATCTGCAAGACAGCCTGAATGCCCGCCTGATGAATATGCCGCTGACCGGCAATGGCCGTCGCGAAAGCTTTGCCCATCTGCCTATGCCGCGCATGACCAATACCCTGATGCTGGGTGGCAGTGCGGAGCCTGAAGAAATCATCGGCTCGATCAAGCGCGGCCTGTACGCGGCTAACTTTGGTGGTGGTCAGGTGGATATCACCAGCGGCAAATTCGTATTCTCTGCCGCCGAAGCATGGTGGGTAGAGGATGGCAAACTGATGTATCCGGTAAAAGGCGCAACCCTGATCGGCAATGGCCCCGATGTGCTGACCCGTGTATCGATGATTGGTAACGATATGGCGCTCGACCCGGGTGTGGGCACCTGTGGCAAAGAAGGCCAGAGCGTGCCGGTTGGCGTAGGACAGCCTACCTTACGTATTGATGGTGGCCTGACTGTGGGCGGCACGGGGGGCTGATATATTTTTTAAGATCAGTACACCGCAGCGATAATTAGCTTCTGGTTAAAACCCAAATCTTGAAACACAGAGGGCACGGCGTTTCATGGAGAAAACTTTGTTTCTCTGTGTTTTTCTCCGTGGCCCGCCGTGTTATCCCTTTCCTCCGTGGTTTAAGGCTTGGGTTTTATGTCGGGCAGCACTCCCCTTGTTTTAAAGAGAGATATAAAGATGGTGCATTTTCAGCAGATTGCGCTGAGTAATGGTTTGTTTTTGGGTGAAATTCTATTGGCTTCCAGCAGGCTGAATGCGCAAAGCTTGCCTATGGTTTTGAAGATCCGTGAGCAGATTGAGGCATGGCGGCATGATCCGTCGCTGGTGGCGGTACTGGTGCGCGGTGAGGGTGAGCGGGCTTTTTGTGCGGGCGGCGATATTCGTGCGCTTTACCACGCCATGAGTCAGCCTGAATTTTTACATGAAGGCGATGATTTTTTCCGCCATGAATATGATCTCTGCCGGGAATTACACCGTTATCCTAAGCCCGTGATCGCCTGGGGGAACGGCATTGTCATGGGCGGCGGCTGGGGGATTTTTGCAGCGTCCAGCCATCGCATCGTCACGGAATCCAG
The DNA here is from genome assembly GCF_011601265.1 of Iodobacter violaceini. Taxonomy (GTDB): domain Bacteria; phylum Pseudomonadota; class Gammaproteobacteria; order Burkholderiales; family Chitinibacteraceae; genus Iodobacter; species Iodobacter violaceini. The sequence continues at coordinate 192,624 of NZ_JAAOLX010000004.1, read as the reverse complement.
CGTGTTAGCCATGCCGGAAATCAGTATTGGTTTGTTTCCTGATGTGGGTGCCAGTTTTTGGCTGCAACAGTTAGAAGGCCGGATGGGGCGCTTATTGGCGCTGACAGGAAGCCGCCTGAATGCGGCAGATGCGTTGGCTTTTGGCGCGGCAGAGTTTGCTTTGCCATCGTGCTCTTTTGCTGACTTGATCGCTACTTTACAAGCCTTGCCCTGGAATGGCGTGGGTGAGCGTGATGCAGAGCTGGCTTCCGGTGCGCTTGCGGCGCTGTCAGCGGCCTGGCCCTGCCCCTTGCCTGAGCCGGTATGGCTGCCTCTGGCAGACGAAGTGGCCGCTATCTGTGAGGGGGATGATTTGCTGGCTATTTGTGGGCGGATTCAAAATTATCAGGGTGATGCACTCGCTTTGCGCCAGGCTGCGGCACTGCAGGCAGCAGGATCACCCACTTCTATTTATCTGACGTGGGAAATGGCGCAGCGGGCACAAGCGCTTTCTTACGATGAAGTGGTGGAAATGGAGTGGATAGGTGCAAGAAATTGTTTGCGGCACGGTGATTTTCATGAAGGGGTGCGTGCTAAACTTATCGACAGGGATGATCAGCCGCAATGGTCACCAAAAGCACTTACCATGGTAAAAGTTGCAGATATTGAATCTTTCTTTCAATCTCCTTGAAACTTTTTTATATCACACCAATCTATCTGACATACACGGCCAGTCCGTGCGAATGGAGAGACACGATAATGCAATTAAATACTACCGCTTATGGCAGCTCCGCGCTGTCGGCCGAGCGTAATCGCGTATTACGCAATACTTATTTTATGTTGGCACTGACCATGGTACCAACAGCCATTGGCGCTTTCCTGGGTATTGCCATGCAGTTCCGCATGTCACCCATGATGGGCTTTATTGTCTTTATGGCCATTAGCTTTGGTTCTTTCTACGCCATTGAAAAAACCAAAGAAAGCGCTGCCGGCGTGTTTATTTTGCTGGCCTATACCGGATTTATGGGTTTGTGGCTGTCACAAATGTTGCAAATGGCTTTACGCTTCAGCAACGGTGCAGAAATGATTGCCATGGCTGCTATCGGTACAGGGGCTATTTTCTTTACGCTGGCGACGATAGCAACGGTCACGAAGAAAGACTTCTCCTTTATGGGGAAATTCTTAATGATTGGCCTGGTGGTGATTATTCTGGCTGCATTGGCTAATATTTTCTTCCAGATCCCTGCGCTGTCTTTGACTATTTCTGCCGTAGCCGTGATGATTTTTTCTGGCTTTATTTTGTATGACGTAAGCCGGATCGTAAATGGTGGCGAAACCAATTATGTGAGCGCTACGCTGAGTCTTTATTTAAATGTTTATAATTTATTTACCAGTTTGTTGAATTTAATCATGGCTTTCACAGGTAACAGCCGCGATTAATTCAGAAATAAAGGCTGAAAACTATTTTCTGTTTTCTTTGTAAGTCTTTGTTTCTGCAGGTGAATAATGTTTTTTGCTCTTGATTTACAGCTTGATTGATGAGAAACGCCGGGGCAATTTGCTCCGGCGTTTTTTTTGCCTTAGGGTTTTACCATATGGGGACTCGTTACAATGCACCCTATCCTCCTCACATGTTTGCGTGTACTGATCACGTCAATGTCATAAAAATAATGTTATTTCTGAAGCACTGAACTGGCCAAGATGTTTTTTTCCTTTATGCCCCAAGCTGGCCAACTATGAATTCTTCCCTGATGCGCCGGGCTGGTCAGCATTGGCTGTGGTGGCTCGCCTATATCTCGATCAGCCTGGTGCTGCTGGCGCTGACAAGCTTCGTCTGGCTTGATTTTCGCCAGGCCAGAAACGCACAGGATACAGTCTTGTCTCAGGATTTGCTTTGGCAGGAGCAGGGCCTGCGCCTGCACTTGCAAACTAATCAGAATGCGATTGAAAACCTGGCTTATGGTATTTCGGCGAATGCTTTGCGCGAGGAGGACTTTCGCGCCAGAGCCGACAGCTTGTTGCGTGCGTCGCCCGAAATGCTCTCGGTTGATTATGTTAATTCCGGAGGGAATCGTGTTTGGGGCTTACCGGCGTACAGCTCGCGCCCGCAAAGCCTGGTGCCTCTGGATGATCCCCTGCTGCTGGAGGTGCTCGATGGCGCGGCCACGCTGGGCTATGTTTTATATTCCAATGTGATTATGGCTGGCGATCCTAAAGTGGCTCAGATCGTGCTGGTTGTACCCATTTTTAAAGGCACCGTGTATCTGGGCTCTGTGCTGGCTGCATATGCTCTGCCTGCTATTTTGCAGCAGCGGGTGCCATGGTGGATGGTGCAGCGCTACGATTTATCCTTGCTGGATGGAAAAGGGAATGTGCTGGCTCCCCATGATGCACGGACAAGCCTGACAGGGATAAGCCGGTCTGTGGGTTTTGAGCCACTGGGCCATGGTCTGAAATTACGGGCCAGTGTGCGGCATGAAAAAACATCAGTGACCCAGCTCTGGTTGCTGTGCGTGGTGTTTGTATTGCTGGTGGCTTTGTTGTGGGCGCTTAGCCTGCTGAAAAAACGGATGCAGCAGCGCCAGCAGGCAGAAGGCGCCTTACGGGATGAGATGCGTTTTCGTGCAGCGATGGAGGATTCACTCACCACCGGCTTGCTGGCCATTAATACTTCCGGGCATTTGATTTACGCAAACCTGGCGTTTTGCAGCATGGTGGGCAGATCGCAAGCCGAGCTGCTGGGTAAATCGTCCCCTATGCCTTATTGGGCGCCGGAAGAACTCGCGGCCTGTGCTGCGGCCTGGAATTCCCTCTTGTCGGGGGAGTGCCCTGTCAGCGGCTTTGCACTGCGTTTTATGCGCCGGGATGGCGAGCGTTTTGATGTGCGTCTTTATTCTTCACGCCTCGTGGACGGGCGGGGAGAGCACCGTGGCTGGATGGCTTCTTTATATGATGTGACCGAGCTGCAAAGTGAGCGTGAGGCGCTGGCTGAATCACGCAAGCAGCTGCTTACTGTACTGGAAGGCCTGGATGCGGCTGTATCGGTGTTTGATGTGGATAGTGGCATCGTGCGCTACCGTAACCGGCACCATAGCCATACCTTCCCACTGCAGGCAGACGGGGAGTGCTGTATGTGGCCGCTCTTACCGATTGGAGAGGCCTCCGCAGAGCGGCAGGATCCGATCAGTGGCCGCTGGTTTCTGGTGCAGCGCCGGCGGATTCAGTGGGTGGACGGGCTGGTGGCCTGGCTGGAAATCGCCGCCGATATTACTGAAAGACGGCAAATTGCTGAAGAAGAGCGGGCAAGGGAAGAAAAACTCCAGCATACGGCCAGATTAGTCAGTATGGGCGAGCTGGCATCAAGCCTTGCACATGAGCTTAATCAGCCTTTGGCGGCAATTGCGGGCTATGCTGCAGCCGGGGAAGAAATCTTATCCCGTGATGAAAAAAATTCGGTCAGGCATATTCTGGCCAAAATGGGTGAGCAGGCCCGGCGTGCAGGGCAAATTATCAGCGGGATTCGTAATTTCTCTTCCCGGCGTGCTTCGCGCAGCGAACTCTGTGATTTTGCCGAGTTGCTGGGTGTGGTTATGCAATTGCTCGAGCCAATGGCCCGAAAATATCAAAGCCGTATTGTTCTGGATTTAAGCCCCGCCCTGCCTAAGGTAATGGGTGATGGCGTGATGCTGGAACAAGTGCTATTTAATTTAATTAAGAATGGTATGGAGGCCATGCTGGAAACGCCTGTGGCACAAAGAGAAATCCGGGTCAGCGCTTATGCAGGTAAAGACTGGCTTGAAGTGTGTGTGGCCGACCGGGGGTCTGGAATTGAAAACCCGGCGTTATTGTTCCAGTCTTTTTATACCAGTAAGCCCGAGGGAATGGGGATTGGTCTGAATATTTGCCGCTCTGTGATTGAACAACATCAGGGGCATTTAAAAATTCAGGCAAATCCTGATGGCGGCAGTTGTTTTATTTTCCGTCTTCCTGTTGTTTTATCTTAAATGAGAGCCGGGGCAGTGATGTGCCACTGATTTAATGTTTATTCCCGGCGTTTGGCCGGGAATCAGCCAAAGTGGATTTCCTGGCCCTCTTCAGTATTACTATCTTGAAAGGTAATTGTTATGCGACCAATCGCTGTAATTGATGATGACTCCGCTGTTCGTGATGCGCTGCAAATTTTATTCGAAGCGCATCAGTGGCCTGTTTTTGGTTTTGAATCGGCAGAGCATTTTTTAAATGAATCAGATGCATCGGAATACAGCTGCCTGATTATTGATGTCCGCATGACGGGCATGAGTGGTTTAGAGCTGTATGCCGAATTAAAAAATGCGTTCTATTTGCCGCCGGTTATTTTCTTAACAGGCCATGCTGATGTACCAATGGCTGTTGCCGCAGTGAAAGATGGCGTTATGGATTTCCTGGAAAAACCATGCGATTACGGCCTGCTGGTGTCCAGAATTGAAGCCTGCCTTTCCCGTGATGAAGAAGCGCGCAGCGCCTGGAATGCCCGTCAGTCTTTGGATGAGCGTCTTGAAAGCCTGACACCGCGTGAGCGCGAAGTGCTGCGTGAATTACTCACCGGGCGTTTAAATAAGCAAATTGCTGATGAATTAGATATCAGTATTAAAACGGTAGAAGTACACCGCGCACGTATTTACACCAAATTAAAAGTGCGTTCTGCGGGGGGGCTTGCTGCTTCGCTGAAAGGGGTGCAAATTTCAGAGATTTAATTTCTGTATTTATAATAAAACGCTATTCCTGTGTTGGTTTGGGTTTAATAAGGCATTTGCCTTAAGGTTATCGCCCAATCGTGTTTCGCCTCATTTAAATGACTATATTGCCCATCTACAGTAATTGGAGCACACATAGTCAGCAATGTGCGTACCCAACATAAGGAATACGATAATGCAGAAACTGAAGGTGAGTTTGTTGGCGGCGAGCTTTTCAATTGCGTTTTCCGTGCATGCCGCGGATGTTGAAGTATTGCACTGGTGGACTTCCGGTGGTGAGGCAAAAGCGGCTGTAGAACTTAAAAAAATGCTGGAAGCCAAAGGCCATAAATGGAAAGATTTTGCCGTGGCAGGCGGGGCTGGCGATAACGCAATGACTGCGCTTAAAACACGCGTCGTATCAGGCCAGCCGCCAGCAGCAGCCCAAATTAAAGGGCCATCCATTCAGGAATGGGGAAATGAAGGTGTTTTAGCCTCTTTAGACGATGTGGCAAAAAAAGAAGGCTGGGATAAATTACTGCCGCCTGTGGTGGCCAGCGCAATGAAATACAAAGGCAGTTATGTAGCCGCCCCGGTTAATGTGCATCGTGTTAATTGGCTGTGGGTTAATCCGGAGTTACTTAAAAAAGCAAATGCCAGAGTGCCAACAACCTGGGATGAGTTTTTTAAAACTGCGGATGCCTTGCAAAAAGCCGGTATTCAGCCGCTTGCCTATGGCGGCCAGCCCTGGCAGGATGCTACGGTATTTGAAGCGGTCGCCTTAGGTGTTGGCGGCAGTGATTTTTACAAAAAAGCGTTTATTCAGCTCGACCCTGCCACTTTAAAAAGCGCCAGTATGATTAACGCGCTGACTACCTATAAAAAACTAAAACCTTATACCGATAAAAATGCCCCGGGGCGGGAGTGGAATTTAGCCACGTCTATGGTCATTAATGGCAAAGCCGCCATGCAAATTATGGGGGATTGGGCCAAGGGTGAATTTCTCGCTGCGGGCAAAGTGCCGGGTAAAGATTTTCTCTGTGTGGCAGCGCCAGGTACTGCGGCGGCTTACACCTTTAATATCGATAGCTTTGCCATGTTTAAACTGCCCAATAAAGACGCTGAAAAAGGGCAGAAAGATTTAGCCGTTACTTTAATGAGCCCGGAGTTTCAGGAAATCTTTAATCTGAATAAAGGCTCAATTCCTGTCCGGCAGGGCCTGGATATGAGTAAGTTTGATGATTGTGGCAAAAAATCCGCCGAAGATTTTAAAGCCACCTCTGCCAAAGGATCGTTACTGCCTTCCTGGGCTCATGGCATGGCCATGCATTCAGCGACTCAAGGCGCAGTAGCCGATGTGATTTCGCAATTTTGGAATGATGACGCCATGACGGCTCAGCAAGCGAGCGTTAAATTGGCTGCGGCAGCAAAAGTGAAATAAATGCTGTGATAAACGGGGCTGGCAGCCGCAGGGCTGCCCCCTGTTTTGCCCTTATCTTACTTACAAATTTGTCTTTCCCGCGTGCCGGATAGCCAGTTCTGGAGAAAACAATGTCTGTATCCGCTCAGGAAGCACACTATGGTTTCGCGGAGCGCTGGCTGCCGCGCCTCGTACTTGCTCCTTCTTTTCTTTTAACTTTGATTTTTCTTTATGGTTTTATTCTTTGGAATGGCTATTTGTCATTTACTGTTTCAAGATTAATGCCCAATTTAGAATGGGCTGGTTTGGCTCAGTATCAGGTGCTGTTTGAGAATGAGCGCTGGTGGGTTGCGGTAAAAAATTTATTTATATTTGCAGGCTTATTTATTGGCAGCGGAATGGCCATAGGTATTGGGCTGGCTATTTTTTTAGATCAAAAAATTCGAGGCGAGGGCGTATTACGCACGATTTATCTCTATCCGATGGCTCTCTCTTTTGTAGTGACAGGCACAGCCTGGAAATGGATGTTAAACCCGGGATTAGGCTTAGAAAAGCTGATGCATGACTGGGGTTTTACTCAGTTTACGTTTGACTGGCTGGTTAATTCTGATATGTCGATTTATACCGTGGTGATTGCAGGGGTATGGCAGTCATCAGGGTTTGTAATGGCCTTGTTTCTGGCTGGTTTGCGTGGTGTGGATGATTCCATATTAAAAGCCGCGCAAATTGATGGTGCTTCTTTACCCCGTATCTATTGGAAAATTATTCTGCCTGCTTTAAGGCCGGTGTTTTTTTCTACCCTGATGATTTTGTCGCATATTGCCATTAAAAGCTTTGATCTGGTGATGGCCTTAACAGGCGGCGGGCCGGGCTTCTCTTCCGATGTGCCAGCCACCTTTATGTATGCAATGGCGTTTACTCGCGGGCAAATGGGCGTGGGGGCGGCCAGCTCAATGATGATGCTGGCAACTGTTGCGGCGCTGGTTGTGCCTTATCTTTATTCAGAATTAAGGGGCAAAAAAAATGGCGAATAAAATGGGCCGGGGTTTGCTTTATACCCTGCTGTGTCTTGCTGCTGTTTATTATTTATTGCCGCTGTATGTGATGTTTATTACTTCTGTTAAAGGCCTGGATGAAATCAGAAGTGGTAATTTACTTTCCTTTCCCGGCTCAATTTCATTTGTCGCGTGGGCTAAAGCATGGTCATCGGCCTGTACAGGCGTGGAATGCCATGGCTTATCTGCCTATTTTTTTAATTCGGTTCGTATGGTGATTCCGGGTGTATTAATCTCTACCACGCTCGGCGCGATTAATGGCTATGTATTAGCTAAATGGCGCTTTAAAGGCTCTGAAATTGTTTTTGCCATGATTTTATTTGGCGTTTTTATGCCATTCCAAGTATTGCTCTTGCCCATGGCGCAAACCTTGGGCTGGCTGGGGATTGCCAGCTCAACCACTGGCCTTGTGTTTGTTCACGTCGTTTGCGGCTTAGCATCCACCACTTTATTTTTTAGGAATTATTACGTGGGTATTCCGGATGAGCTGATTAAAGCGGCAAGGCTGGATGGTGCAGGATTCTGGCGTATCTTTTTAAAGATTATTTTGCCCATGTCTACCCCCATTATTATGGTGACGCTCATCTGGCAATTTACCAATATCTGGAATGATTTCTTATTTGGCGTGGTGTTTTCTGCCGGGGACAGCCAGCCCATTACCGTGGGTTTAAATAACCTGGCCAATACTTCCACATCCGTTAAAGAATACAACGTTGATATGGCCGCCGCCATCATTGCCGCCTTGCCTACTATTCTGGTCTATGTTTTTGCGGGTAAATATTTTGTGCGTGGTTTAACAGCAGGCGCGGTGAAAGGTTAAATAAATCCTGCATAAATTCATACTGGCTTTATACAAGGAATAAACAATGGGTGCGCTGGCCATTAAAAATATCATCAAAAGTTTTGGCGATACAGATATTCTGAAAGGCATTGATATTGCAATTGAATCTGGTGAGTTTCTGATTCTGGTGGGGCCATCAGGCTGTGGTAAATCCACTTTAATGAATATTATTGCTGGTCTTGATGCACCAAGCAGCGGTGAGATTTATATCGGCGGGCGCAAGGTGAATGATGTGCCGCCTAAAGACCGGGATATTGCCATGGTGTTTCAAAGCTATGCGCTTTATCCCACCATGAGCGTGCGGCAAAATATTGCTTTTGGTTTGGAAACGCGTGGCGTACCAAAAAAAGAGCAGGAAGATATTATTGAGCGCGTTTCTAAAATGCTGCAAATTACGCCACTCTTAAATCGAAAGCCTGCTGAATTATCCGGCGGGCAGCGGCAGCGGGTGGCCATGGGGCGGGCTTTAGCCAGAAACCCTACTTTATTTTTATTTGATGAGCCGCTGTCTAATTTAGATGCCAAATTGCGCGTGGAAATGCGTACTGAAATAAAGCAGCTGCATCAGCGCTTAAAAACCACCATTGTTTATGTGACCCACGATCAAATTGAGGCGATGACGCTGGGGGACAAAATAGCCGTAATGAAAGACGGGATTATTCAGCAGTTTGGCAGCCCGCAGGATATTTATGAAAAACCTGCTAATTTATTTGTGGCGGGCTTTATTGGCTCGCCTTCAATGAATTTTATTCCCTGCCATTTGGCTGAGCAAAATGGCAGCGTTGGGGTGAGCTTGCAATCAGAAGGGGATATCCAGTTTTTAGCTGTGAAACAAAGTACGCAACTTACCCAGCGGCTGGGGCAGAAAGTTTTACTGGGTATCCGGCCAGAGCAGCTGGATGTCGCGGATTCTGAAACCGGTGGTTTGGGCTGTCTTGTGCTGCTCACAGAGCCTACAGGCCCGGATACCATGATTTTCACGGAAATAAACCATACCCCCGTTGTGGCGCGGGTTCACCCAAGGGCGGTGAAAGGGCCGGGGGAAACGTTGCGCCTATCCCTCGATATGACTAAGGCAGTGATGTTTGATCCGGAAAGCACTTTAAGAATTGAGTGATTTTTTTGCCGGACTTGTCATTATTTATCCGTGTCCATCGGCCCGCATATCGTAAGATGGCGGGCTTGTTTATGCAGGTTACTGATTGATGAATGCGTATATTTTATTGGCGGTTGCCATTGTGGCGGAAGTAGTTGCAACTTCTGCATTAAAAGCGACTGAGGGATTCAGCCGGCTGCTGCCCAGTATGGTTGTGGTTGCTGGCTATGGCGTGGCGTTCTGGATGCTGTCTTTGGTGTTGAAAAGTGTACCTGTTGGCATGGCTTATGCGATTTGGTCGGGAATGGGGATTGTGCTGGTGACGGTGGTCGCCATGCTGCTTTACGGGCAAAAGCCAGACTGGCCAGCCATCATTGGCCTGAGCCTGATTGTAAGCGGGGTGGTGGTATTGCAGCTTTTTTCTAAGATGTCGGCGCATTAGGCATGCCTGCATGCAGGTAATGCTTTACGGTTTCAAGTGCCTGGCCCGTTGAATCTTAAGCCCGGAAGCACTGCACTTTACTTAGGAAACAAATGATCTGATGGTTTTGCTCTGCCTGCGTTTTACCCTGTGGTTCAAGTTTCTCGCTTTGTTTTTTTAGCCCTCAGTGTCTTCTTCTCCTGCCTGAATATTCGTGTGTCTGGCAAGCCTGTTAAACGCTGCGCCGCTCAAGCATGGCTTGTGCCAGTGTGCCTGCGTCAACGTGCTCCAGCTCGCCGCCTACCGGCATACCACGGGCTATCCGGCTGACTTTCAGGCCGCGTGCCCGCAGCATTTCGGCCAGATAGTGGGCGGTAGCTTCGCCTTCTGTGGTGAAGTTGGTGGCCAGAATGACTTCTTCTACCGTGCCATCACTGGCACGCTCCAGCAGTCTTTGCAGGGCAATATCGTTGGGGCCAATGCCATCAAGCGGGCTGAGCCTGCCCATCAGCACAAAGTACAGGCCGTGAAAAGCCAGTGTTTGCTCAAGCATCATTAAATCGGTGGGCATTTCTACTACGCAAAGCAGATTGTGCTGGCGTTTTTCATCACTGCATACATCGCATAAATCCACTTCGGCAAAGGTATTGCACAGGCTGCAATGCTTGAGCTTACCCAGCGCATTATTGAGCGCGGTGGCTAAATCGGCCGCGCCTTTCTGATCGCGCTGCATTAAATGAAAGGCCATTCTTTGCGCTGATTTTGGGCCGATGCCGGGCAGGGTTTTCAGTGCGGCGATCAGTGCGTGCAGGGATGGTGGTGTAGACATGGGGCGCTCTGGCGTAAAAAAGGGGCAGATTGCCCCTTTTGGATAGCTGCGCAGGGGAGGGGTGCTCCGCCATACGAAACCAAACTTAATTAAAACGGCATTTTAAAACCCGGTGGCAATTGCATGCCCGCGGTAAAGCCTGCCATTTTTGCTTCGGATGTGGATGCCGCTTTACGTACTGCATCGTTAAATGCAGCTGCGATCAGGTCTTCCAGCATGTCTTTATCGTCGGTCATCAGGCTGTCATCGATGGCGACGCGTTTTACTACATTGGCACATGTCATGGTGACTTTGACCATGCCTGCACCCGCCTGGCCTTCTACTTCTACAGTAGCCAGTTCGTCTTGTGCTTTTTTCATGTTTTCTTGCATTTGTTGGGCTTGTTTCATCAGATTGCCCATGCCGGCTTTACCAAACATTGTCTTGCTCCTTGGTTAACTGAGTGGTTTGATTGAATCAGGGATTACCGTGGCACCAAAATCACGCACCACGGATTGTACAAAAGGATCGTTTTGAATCGATTGCGTTGCATCGGCAAGGCGGGCCAGTTTTTCTCTTAAGGCGATGGCTGCGGGTGTATCGCCGCTGGCCGAGCCAAGGGTGATGGTCAGCGAAATATCATGGCCAAAGTGGTTGCTGAGTGCTTCGCGCAGCTTTTCCTGATAGGCGCGGCTGGCGACAGCAGTGTGTTCTTCGCCTACTAACAGCTCGATCGAGTTCGCGGTATAGCCCAGTAATTCTGCGTTTTGCGCCAGCATGCCTGCAGCGCCCAGCTTGAGCTGCAGAATCAGCGCGCGCCAGTCGCCGTTAAACGGGCCTTTTGTGACGGGCGCTGCAATAGAGGCGTGGGCCTGTGCTGGCGGTGCAGCACGCTCTTCCTCGTGCCATGGCGGCGCATCGTAATGAGCGGGCTCATCGCTGATTGGCGGGCGCGGTGCGGCTTGTTGCTGTACCGGCGGAGTGGGCGCAGGGGTATGAGGTACGGCTTGAATTGCCGGAGCTGCCGTTGCGACTGGACTAGCCGCTTGTGATGGCAGATTAATTTGGCTTGCTTCTGCAGGAGAAAAGGCCAGCATGCGCAGCAGCGTCATGCTAAAGCCTGCGTATTCATCTGGAGCCAGCGGTAAATCGCGGCGGCCGTGCAGGGCAATTTGATAATAAAGCTGGGTATCTTCCGGGCTCATGGCCTGCGCCAGCCCGGCAATTTGCTCCCGCTGCGGCAAATCGTCGGCCAGGGCTTTCGGTACGGCTTGTGCCACTGCTACCTGGTGCAGTAAGTGCGCCAGCTCGTGCAGGGCCGATTCGTAAGATAAACCACGGCCCGCAATGGCATCCGCTGTGGCTAATACGGCGTTGCCATCGCCTGCAATCAGCGCCTGCAGAATATCAAATAAATAGCTTTGATCCACCGCGCCCAGCATGGCGCGTACGGCCAGCTCGCCCACATCGCCGCCGCCATAAGCAATGGCCTGATCCAACAGGCTGAGCGCGTCGCGCATCGAGCCATTGGCTGCATGGCCAAGGATATTGAGTGCGCTTTGCTCAAAATTGATTTCTTCGGCTTGCAATACCTGCGTTAAATGGCCGGAGACTTGCTGCGGCGTCATTTGGCGTAAAGAAAACTGCAGGCAGCGGCTGAGCACCGTAATTGGCACTTTCTGCGGATCGGTAGTGGCTAAAATAAATTTAACGTGGGCAGGTGGCTCTTCCAGCGTTTTAAGCATGGCGTTAAACGCACTTTTTGACAGCATGTGTACTTCGTCGATGATGTACACTTTGAACCGGCCGGCGGTGGGCGAATACTGCGCGTTATCCAGCACTTCGCGAATATTATCGATGCCGGTGTTGGATGCCGCGTCGATCTCTAAAAGATCAACAAAGCGCCCCGCGTCAATCTGCGTACACGCCGGGCACACGCCACATGGTGTGGCGGTGACGCCGGTTTCGCAGTTCAGCGCTTTTGCCATAATCCGCGCGATGGTGGTTTTACCCACACCGCGTGTGCCGGTCAGCAGATAGGCGTGGTGTAAACGATCATTTGCGAAGGCATTTGCCAGCGCTTTGATCACATGTTCTTGCCCAACGAGTTGGGCGAATGATTTGGGCCGCCATTTGCGTGCCAGTACTTGATAAGCCATAGATGAATTCTACCATGATGCTGCCACTTGATAATCAGCTTACCTTTCCCGAAGATGATCCCGCGCCAACCGCTCCGATAGAGCCAGAGTTTGAATCCTGCTGCGGAAGCGGCTGTGGTGATAGCTGTGTCTTTGATATTTATTATGTTTTACGCGCTCAGTACCTTGCGGATTATGCCGCCTGGCAGGCGCGTCAGGCTGCTCACAAAGAGTGAAATTTTGAAAAAATTGTTATTAGTTTGTGCCCTTGCATGGGGCAACGCTCACGCTGCCGGGCTGCCCGCTGAAATTTTAAGCGCTTTAAAGGCCGTAAAACTACCCGGTGATTCACTGAGCCTGGCGATTGTACCGCTGCAATCGTCTTTGCCTGCACTCTATTTTCAGGAAGACAAGCCCAGCAGCCCAGCATCCACCATGAAGCTGGTGACCACCTACGCCGGTCTGTCGCTTTTAGGCCCGGCTTATCAGTGGACGACTGAAATCTCGTCCACGGTTAAACCCGTGAATGGCATTTTAAATGGTGATCTTTACATTAAGGGCTATGGGGATCCAAAACTGAATCTGGAGCGATTCTGGCTGATGCTGCGCGATTTAAAAGCGGCAGGCGTTAAAGAGATTCGGGGCGATTTAGTGCTTGATCGCAGTTTCTTCAGCGTAAGCGACGAAAACACCTCCTATGACGACGATGGCGATGAGCCTTACCGGCCTTTTTTGGTTTCCCCGGACAGCCTGCTGAGCAATTTTAAAAGCCTGCGTTTAACACTCAGGGCCGAGGCGGGCGGCGTGGTGACATCGCTGGAGCCCAATTTAGCCACTGTGCTGATTGATAATCGCCTGAGCAGCAGCCCCGCTGCGTCTTGCGATGCGGTTAAAAATAAGCTCCAGCTGGCTGTTAATAATCAGGGCAGCAGCGCCAGAATCGTGCTGAGTGGCAGTATGCCAGCGGGCTGCACGAGCGAGCGTTATCTGGCGCTGCTGGATCATCCCAGCTACACCGCCAGCTTGTTTCGCAGCCTGTGGGCTGAGCTGGGCGGGGTGATTACAGGGGTGAATCGCGCGGGTGTGGTGCCTGCTGAGGCGCAGGTTTTGCTGACGGCCCGCTCGCCTGATCTGGCGAATGTGATTCGCGATATTAATAAATTCAGTAATAACACCATGGCGCGCCAGCTGTACCTTAGCCTTGGCTCAGCTGAGGTGGGCAAAGATTCGCCAGCAAAATCTTTTGCAGCTGTGCAGCGCTGGCTGAACGGCCGGGGCAAAAATTTTGATGAGCTAAAAATGGAAAACGGCTCGGGCTTATCCAGGCAAGAGCAAATTAGTGCGCGGCATCTGGCCGAGTTGTTGGTTGATGCCTGGCAAAACCCCTATGCCGCAGAATTTATCTCCTCTTTGCCGCTGGTAGCGCTTGATGGCACGATGAAAAAACGCCTGGGCAGTATGGCGGGCGAAGCGCATATCAAAACCGGCACTTTGCGGGATGTGCGCGCCGCTGCGGGCTATGTGCGCGATACCAACGGGCAGACATCAGTAGTGGTGGCGATGATTAACCATCCGCAGGCAACGGCAGGCTTGCCGGTGCTGGATGAAATCTTGCGCTTTGTGCACCGCAGGGTGGCTAAGCAGTGAGTTTGAGCATGCTTACTGCGCTATGACTTGTTAACATCTTATTCTGCTGATTTTTTGGCGGGGCCCCTGCGTTGCCGGGGCCTGGATAAATCTTGGGAGATGACGGTTGCTAAGCGTGTTCATTTTCAGGCATTTTTTTAAAACGCCCGCAGCTAAAGCTTCATAAAAGATTCAAGTTGTGATGTGGGATTTCCCGGGAATATTTCTAATAATGAAAGTTAATGTGAAAACTATCATTATTAACCGGAGAACTCCATGAAAGCTTTGTTTGAAAAATCGCGCTTTCGCGCAGTAGGGGTCTTACTGTTGCTGGGCTTGCTGGCCGATGCCGCCTATGCAGATACAGCCGCCAAACTGCCTGCTTATAAGGTGGATTTAAGCCAGACATCGGTTTCCGGCTTGTCTTCTGGCGCATTTATGGCAGCGCAGTTTCATGCTGCTTTTTCAAGCACGCTGGTGGGGGCGGGGATTGTGGCTGGCGGGCCGTTTTATTGTTCAGGTTCGGCCTATCCTGCCCCACCATCGGCAACCGTGGCGCAAACGGCCTGCATGAATCCATCGCTAAGCCCCTATGGCCCGCCCGATCCAAAACTGCTGCTCAGCCTGGCAAAAGGTTTTGCGTCTGCAGGGGCGATTGATGCGCTTGATTTTCTAAAGAATCAGAAAGTCTACCTGTTTAGCGGTAAGGCCGATAAAACCGTGGCCACGGCGGTTGTTGATCAAACTGATGCGTTTTACCAGCTGGCGGGGATGCCTGCAGAAAATATTAAATATATTCAGAGCGTCAACGCAGGCCACGCCATCATTACCAATAATCAGCAAGACGTGGTCTGCGCCGATACCAGATCGCCCTATATCAACGATTGCGATTTTATTCAGTCGCAAGACATTCTGAAGCATATTTATGGCGATTTGCAGCCAGCGGTAACCAAGCTCA
Organism: Iodobacter violaceini; assembly: GCF_011601265.1. GTDB lineage: Bacteria > Pseudomonadota > Gammaproteobacteria > Burkholderiales > Chitinibacteraceae > Iodobacter > Iodobacter violaceini. The sequence continues at coordinate 177,570 of NZ_JAAOLX010000004.1, read as the reverse complement.
GCGGCAAGATTATTCAGTTTGATCAAAGTGAATTTATTAAATCCGGCTACACCAGCATGAGTGACGATGCATATCTTTATGTGCCGAAGGCATGTGAGGCGGAAACCTGCAAAGTGCATGTGGCTTTTCATGGCTGCGAGCAGGGGGCGGATACCATCGGCAATCTGTTTTATGGCACCACGGGCTATAACGAGCTGGCGGACGCCAATAAAATCATCGTGCTTTACCCGCAGGCCAAGCCCAGTTATGGCTTTTTTACCCCCTATAACCCTAAGGGCTGCTGGGATTTCTGGGGCTATTCAGACCCGTTTAATCCTTTAGCGCCTAATTTTTACAGCAAAACTTCACCACAAATGTCTGCCGTGAAAGCCATGCTTAATCGTTTGGGGCAGGCAAAAAACTAATTTAGCGTAAAAACGCCGCTTCTTATTTATCAAGGGCGGCGTTTTATTTGTGGGCAGGGGAAGGCCCGGCTCTGATTAAAAGATAATTTTTAGCCTGAGTTAGCAAGCTTTATCGCCTGAGCCAATCGCCTGTTTACGCAACCATACTAAGCCTGATACACCGCCGGGCTATGGATTTCCATAAAGCGCGAGGTGTTGGCCAGCTCAGAAAAGCCAAACTGGGTGTAAAGCGTGTGGGCATCTTTGGTGGCCAGCATAAAGCGCCGCAAGCTCTGTAAATCAGGGTGGGCCAGAATAGTGGCAATTAAATACTTGGCTAAGCCCTGGCCGCGGTGCGCGTCCAGAATATACACATCGGCCAAATAGGCAAAGCTGGCCTTGTCGGTAATCACTCGTGCAAATCCTACCTGGCTGTCGCCCAAAAATACCCCAAAGGCCAGTGAGTTTTGTGTGGCTTTGGCGACCGTAGCGAGTGAAATACCTGGGGACCAGTAAGACTGGCTTAAAAATGCATGAACAGCATCCAGATCAAAACGCTGCTGATCGGTGCTGATATGGTAATCGCTGATGGGCATGATGACACTCCTTGGCGTAGTGCTTACAATTTTATCCTTTTGTCATTTTGTGTGCTTGCTTTGTTAGAAAGAACAGCGGCTGCAAGCGCTGAGATAAGGCAAATCTGCACGTATGGCCGCTGTTTGCTGAATACGTGCTGGCCCGAAGGGGCATAGCAAGGTAAAATTCGGCGATTATTTAAACATCAAAGATTTTGACAGCATGGATAAAATTCTGATTTTGGACTTTGGCTCGCAAGTAACTCAGCTGATTGCCCGCCGTGTTCGCGAAGCGCATGTGTATTCTGAGCTGCATTCTTTTGATGTATCGATCGATTTTATTCGTGAATTTAATCCGACCGGTATTATCCTTTCCGGCGGCCCTAATTCAGTTTACGAGAGCGATTACCAGGCTGATCCAAAACTATTTGAGCTGGGCATCCCTGTATTGGGTATCTGCTACGGCATGCAATGGATGGCCGAATCGCTGGGCGGCAAGGTAGAAGCAGGCACCGTTCGTGAATTTGGCTTTGCTGAAATCCGCTCGCAAGAAAACAGCAAATTATTCGGTGGCCTTGAAGATCGTAAAAACAGTGCTGGCGAAAGCGTGCTGGAAGTCTGGATGAGCCACGGTGACAAAGTCACCGCGCTGCCAGCCGGCTTCTCCGTGATTGCCAGCAACGAAGCCTGCCCGATTGCTGCCATCAGTGATGAAGCACGTGGCTTCTACGCCGTGCAATTCCACCCTGAAGTCACGCACACCCTGAAAGGGCGTGAAATGATCAACCGCTTTGTGCTCGATATTTGCGGCGCAAAGCCAAGCTGGACCATGCCTAACTACATCGACGTAGCCGTGGCAAAAATCCGCGAACAGGTTGGCACAGACGAAGTGATTCTGGGCCTATCCGGCGGCGTGGATTCATCCGTAGCCGCTGCCCTGATCCACCGCGCCATTGGCAGCCAACTGACTTGTGTGTTTGTAGACAACGGCTTGTTGCGCCTGAACGAAGGCAAACAAGTGATGGCTACTTTTGCCGAGCACCTTGGCGTAAAAGTGATCCACGTGGATGCCTCCGCTCAGTTTATGGGCCACCTGGCTGGCGTAACCGACCCTGAAGCCAAGCGCAAAATCATTGGCCGCGAATTCGTAGAAGTATTCCAGGCCGAATCTGCCAAACTGCCAAGCGCAAAATGGCTGGCCCAGGGCACCATCTACCCGGATGTGATCGAATCTGCTGGCGCAAAAACCGGCAAAGCGCACACCATTAAGAGCCACCACAATGTGGGCGGCCTGCCAGAAACCATGAAGCTCTCCTTGCTGGAGCCGCTGCGTGAATTATTTAAAGACGAAGTGCGCGAACTAGGTGTAGCGCTTGGCCTGGCCCCGGAGCTGGTCTACCGCCACCCATTCCCAGGCCCAGGCCTTGGCGTGCGTATCCTTGGCGAAGTAAAACAAGAATACGCAGACCTGCTGCGCTTTGCCGATGCTATCTTTATTGAAGAACTGCGCGCTGCGGTAGACGCCAAAACCGGCAAAAACTGGTACGAACTTACCAGCCAGGCTTTTGTGGTCTTCCTGCCAGTGAAATCCGTCGGCGTAATGGGCGACGGCCGCACCTACGACTACGTGGTAGCGCTGCGCGCCGTAGTCACCTCCGACTTCATGACCGCCAAATGGGCTGAATTGCCTTACGATTTGCTGGGCAAAGTATCCAACCGCATCATCAACGAAGTGAAAGGCATTAATCGCGTTGTTTATGATGTGAGCGGAAAACCACCTGCTACGATTGAGTGGGAATGATCCTACGTCTGGTAACGTCCGGCACTAAGTAGCAGCAAACACCTCTCAAGCCCGCATTCCAGCGGGCTTTTTTACGTTTTGGCTTGGCATTGACTGGCAATATTTAGCATCACCAAGCATTAGTTTTTCATGGCACGGCTAATGGTATTCTTTTTTTCAAGGCCATGATCCGCTGCCAGTACCATGCAATGTTTTTTTGTCGCACATGGTATCAAAAACGCTGAAACCCTTTTTTTACAAGGCATTCAGCGCATAAAAAGCAGGCTTTTTGATCATGGTATTTTCAACCTTAAATTGAATGAAACCATGCTCACTGATACCAAGATTCGCAGCCTCAAGCCACAAGACAAAATCTACAAGGTCAACGACCGTGACGGCCTGTATGTGGCCGTTACCCCAGCTGGATCGATTTCGTTCCGCTACAACTATTCAATTAACGGCAGGCAAGAAACCATCACCTTCGGGCGCTATGGCGTGGGCGGCATCAAATTGGCAGAAGCCCGCGAGCAGTTGGGCGAGGCGAAGAAACTGGTTGCTGCCGGGAAGTCACCAGCCAAAGAAAAAGCACGGAGCAAAGCCCGCGTTAAAGACGCCGAGACATTCGGTGCATGGGCAGAAAAATGGTTGCGCGGCTACCAGATGGCCGATTCCACCCGCGATATGCGCCGGGCAGTGTATGAGCGTGAGCTAAAGCCGAAGTTTGGCAATCAGAAACTGGCAGAAATTACGCATGAGGATTTGCGGGCGCTGACTGATTCTATTGTTGAGCGTGGCGCACCAGCCACGGCTGTACATGTGCGTGAGGTCGTCATGCAAGTTTTTCGATGGGCGATTGAGCGCGGCCAGAAGGTAGAAAATCCGGCTGATTTGGTGCGGCCAAGTGCAATTGCGACATTTGAGCCACGCGACCGGGCATTATCACCCGACGAAATCGGCTTGATGTATCAATACATCGAGCGCATCGGCACTACGCCATCAATCAGAGCTGCGGCCAAGCTGCTGTTGCTAACTATGGCACGCAAAAGCGAACTGACGAATGCAACGTGGAGCGAGGTTAATTTCAGCGAGGCGCTTTGGACGATACCCAAGGAGCGAATGAAACGGCGCAATCCGCATCTGGTGTTTCTGCCCCGGCAGGCATTGGATATTTTCATTGCCCTGAAAACATTCGCGGGTGGCTCAGACTACATCTTGCCGTCTAGGTATGACTGAATCGCCCCGGGTTTTCTAGACACTTCCGAGCCGTTCGAAATACTGCTTTTCATACTCTACTGGTGATAATCCATTATTGAAACTATGGCGTCGCCTGGGGTTGTAAAACATTTCGATATAATTGAACACATCTCGACGCGCATCTTCTCGGTTACAGTAGGTTTGTCGTTTGATTCGTTCCCGCTTCAATAACTGAAAGAAACTTTCAGCGACCGCATTGTCATGGCAATTGCCACGCCGACTCATGCTCGGCTTTAGATTGTGCGCACGCAGTAAGTCTTGCCAATCATAGCTACTAAATTGGCTGCCTTGGTCCGAATGCACTAAGACCTCTTGCTTGGGTTGACGCCGCCAAACTGCCATTCAATAATGCTTTAATCGCCAATTCACGGTCCATCCGTGCACCCATCGACCAGCCTATAACTTGTCTTGAGAACAAATCCAATACTGCGGCCAGATAAAGCCAACCTTCATGCGTGCGAAGTAGAGTAAGAGACGGGGCGTAGTCGTACTATTTCCCCGTCTCTCCTCTCCGAACCGGACTTGCACCTCTCAATGCATCCGGCTCTCCATCTAAGTGCTGCTCATAGCAAAGGCAATCTCACCATACCTAGATTCAATGGTGCTGATCGGCTCATCGTGCAAGATGAATGGATTTTCCGTTAGGGTTCGCCATTTAAACCGACTCTTCCGGCTTGTAATCAACCGTCGGAGTGTAAGGACACCATACCAGCCATGACTGTTTTGCCCTTCAATCAACCAAGTTTTAGCGACGCCGTTCGCTGGCGATTTAACATGATCTCGCATGAGAGATCTAAAGCCGCGTCGGTATTTACGCGCCAGCCAATAGCCAAACTTCCAGAAGATGGCGCGATCTAACTTGCTAAATAAAGTGGCAGTAAAGTCGGTGTATTGGTAGAAGTTTGCCCACCCCGTGAGTTGCCGATTCAGGCTTGCCAGCATATCCATTCGATTCTTGCTGTAATTACTCGACAGTTGCTTGACCAATTTCTCGGCAAAGCGCCGATATTTATCCCACGGAATTGTACTCACCACCCGCATTTGACCACGCGAGCCACGTTTACGGATAATTCGATGCCCCAGAAACACAAAGCCATCGTTAACATGCGTAATGTGGGTTTTCTCAAGGTTCAGCGTCAATTTAAGCTGTTCTTCAAGAAATGCTCGGCAGTCTGCACGCACAGTCTCAGCTTGTGCTTTGCTGCCTTTAACAATCACAACAAAATCATCAGCATATCGGCAGTAAGATATGGCTGGTTTCCACTGCCGCTGCTCCCGAATTGCAATGGGGCGCTGATTTTGTATGCCAAAGTTCCAAGCCCAACGATCTTTACGTACTTTCTTATTGAGGTATTTAGCCTCCATCCAAGCATCAAATTCATGCAGCATGATGTTTGATAACAAAGGTGAAATAACCCCGCCTTGCGGTACGCCTTCGCTAGCCGCACGAAATAGACCGCGATCAACACATCCCGCTTTGATGAATTTCCATAACAAAGCCAGTAAACGCGGGTCTGCGATACGTTTTCGTATTGCTTTGAGCAGTAATCGATGGTGAACGGTATCGAAGTAACTGGCCAGATCGCCTTCAATAATCCAGCGTCCAGCCGTGCTTTGTTCTCCTCCGTCCTGCAGCTGTAATTTCACCGTGCGAATGGCGTGATGTACGCTACGCGCTTTTCTGAATCCATATGAGGCGGTATGGAAATCACTTTCCCATATCGGCTCCATCACCATCAAAATGGCACGCTGTACAATCCGATCACGCAAGCAAGGGATGCCCAAAGGCCTCATCTTGCCATTACTTTTTGGGATGTAAACACGACGAGCGGCTTGTGGTTGAAACGTACCAGCAAGCAGCTCGACGCGTAAGGTTTCAAGTTCATGCTGGAGATGATTTTCCATATAAACCCGAGTGACACCATCAATTCCCGGCGTCTTTGCTCCGCTTGACGCCAGCGTGATGCGGGCGCCTTCACGCAGCCAGACCGGTTCGGCAATGAGCCTCAGCAGACGATCGAACTTGCGCTCTTTATCCTTTGAAGACCATATTGCCAGCTTGCTTTGCATTTCACTGATTATCAAAGGTCTTCACCTTATTGTGGCCAGTTAATCGACCCAGCAAACCACTTAAACTGCCTCCCTTCGCCATGTGACTGGTTTTCCCAGTCTCGGACTACTACGGAGGCTCCGCCAACTTGCACATCATCGGGGCACACTCCCTTGCCATTTGTGCAAGCCTTCCCCAGTTCACATGCTGGACTCAACGCATGGGCGAGGTTGCCTATCGCAGTCTTTATCCTTGCTTTCCGCAAGTCGATTTAGATGCCATGGTCTAGCTACACACTCCCCATGACGCCATGCAGACCAGCTTACATTTCTGGCTGCAATTGCAGCTTCAGTGCATACGTGTCACTGATACCAATCCAAATCCGGCCTATTAAACGGTGTAGGCCGTGGTGACATTTCAACCCTCAGATGCGGTTTAATAGGTTTGTGTTCCTCAACCGTCCCATGCTCAGCCTAGAGGTTCATCTTGACGTAACCGTTTCGCCGCAAACCCCGTTTCCCACGGACTTCGTCACCCTGCCAGTGTCAGCAGGTCACCGCCGCTTCGGCTCACTTCCCCTTGTAGCAGAAGAAGGGCATTCCCCAGCTCAACATCAACGACTTACTGGGATACTGCATTCCAAACATGCTCAAGCAGCATCGCCCCAATCAATGCGGGCGACGTTGGCTGGGCGTACTATAGGTAATGTCCGTTACCCAAACCTGATTGGGAGTATCGACATTAAATTGCCGGGCCAAATGGTTCGGTGCGGTCACTGTGGGCTTGCCACCATAAAAACCACGTCGACGACGATAGCCTGTTTGTGAACGAAGGCCTGCCAGGCGCATTAAGCGCGCAACGCGATGCTTACCACATTGTTCGCCCCTATCACGCAAGTCATCGTTAATCTTGCGATAGCCATAGACGCCACCGCTTTCTTGCCAAGCTTCAGTGATAATGCCAGTCAAGCGCTGATCATCAATCGTGCGCAATGAGTGAGGTTGCTGCAGCCATGCATAGTAGCCGCTCGGATGGACTTGCATCATCTGGCAGAGCCGTCGAACCGAATATAGTGCTTGATGGTCACGAATGAAGGCGTACCTTACCCGGATAGCTTGGCAAAGTACGCGGCGGCCTTTTTTAGGATGTCGCGCTCCTCAGTCACCCGCCGTAGTTCAGCTTTAAGTTGCCGAATTTCATCCTGCTGAGCAGTGGTTTGCGCTTGTTCTGACAAAGGCGCGGTGTAGCGCTTAATCCAGCAGTAGATACTATGCCCAGAAACCCCAAGTCGTTCAGCGACTTCTGCGACAGGATAGTTGCGTTCTGTCACTTGCTTGACGGCTTCGATTTTGAATTCTTCGGTGTAGCGATTGGATTTACTCATAAGACCTCCTAATAACCTCATTTTGAGGCTCTTTAGGTGTCTAGGAAACCCGGGGCGATTCATAATACTTTTTCGTACGCATCTCCGTAGGCCCAAGAGTGACTGATAAATAGGTTATATGTAGCCACAGAACGTATCTCCTTAAGGTGTATTTTTGATATATTGTGCCTGTTTGATGAAATTAAAGATCTTGTTTGTACGATGGTTCTGGTAAGTAGCCTGCTGAATTTGCTTACGCCTACTGGCGTTGATGCCGCGTCAGTCCCTTGGGCTTTCACCGATGAGTTATCTCATTAAGCAAGTTTGTTGAGTCATCCTGGCAATAATCTAGGAAGGCAGGGTCTACTTAAAAAAACCAACCTACTTAGCCAAAAATATATGCATGACAACTTCCTATAATTTTATCGTTGTTGTCTTACTGTTATGAAATTGCGCATGATTTTTGCTGTTTAATTTTCATTCTGACAGTATTTTTATATACGTTATTTATATTTGCAGCATAAAGAATACCTTGGAGAATAAAATGCATAAAAAGGCACTTTTAATTGGAAATTCTCGCGGCCTATCCGGAGTTAAGATAGATATCTTTAAAACATTAAATTTTTTGAAGAGTGATGTTGGCGGCTCTTGGAATGATAATGAAATAGTGGTGCTAAATAACCCTAGCAGAAATGTTCTGTTGAGAAAAACGGAGGAGCTTAGGGAAAATAATCTTGATTATTTTTTCTGCATGTTTAGTGGGCATGGTGCTTTTGAGCGTAACACAATTCTTGAAATCAACGAAAAAGAGGAGTGTATAACTGAAGATAATTTGCATGGTATTAGCAGTAGGCAGCTTAATATATTTGATTGTTGCAGAGGCGTCTTATCAGGTATACCGGCACTAGAAGAGCGCTATATAGTTAAGGCTTCGACTGATAATGTACGACTCAGGTATGAAAGACGTATCATGCAAGCAAATCCTCAGGAGGTCAGACTGTACTCTTGCTCTATAGGTGAGTCATCATATGATACTGAAAACGGTGCAATTTATCTTGGAAATTTATTAAATTCGGCAAGTCAAATTGATGGAGAGTATAAGACAGTAAGTGCTGTACACAATGAAGCACGACTTAGCACCATTGCTGCTACTCGAAGTTATAAGGATGCACAAACACCAACGGCAGTGCTTGCAAAATGCTTATCCCAACAAGAACTAATTTTTTCTATAAAACCATGACAACTACTGAACCTGTGCAACCAGAGCTTAGCTCTCATTATTCTTTAAAAGAAGGGGATATTGATCTAGAGTTAAATAAAAGAATAGCAGAAGTTATACTTTGTACTGAAAATTTTATTGTTTATCTTGATGATGATAAATATATACAATGGAAAACAACAGATAGCCATAAGGCGTGTGAACATTTTGGTGAAGTATTAAATTTAGTTTCACTTCTTGAAGCCCGCTCTAGGTTTGTTGATAACTCTGAAATTCTACACAGCATTCGACGGCAAATAGCAGAAGGGCTTGCTAGATGTTTAGATGGTCAGAAGAAAGACTACTCAATGAACATTTTTCAAGAGGTGGAGAAGGAAATAAAGGCCAGAAATAAAGAGACATCGTGGAGATGGTATTTTAATACCGCTTATTGGATTACTTTAATTTGTGTTGTGCTGTTTGTTGGATTTTGGCTTAGTCGTGAAGCAATAATATCGATTGCTGGTCGCTATGCTTTTGAGATAATACTTGGCGTATTTTGTGGCGCAATTGGTGCCCTGTTGTCGGTTACTTCACGTGGAAATAAATTAACTCTTGATGCAAATGCGGGCAAAAGACTTCATGAAATGGAAGGTGTTTCTCGGATAGTTGCAGGATTAATTGGGGCTTTTTTTGTGGCACTTGGAATTAAAGGTGGAATCATTATGGGGGGAGTAAGTTTTTCAGGAAATCCGCTTTCTTTTTTGCTGGCTCTATGTTTGCTTGCGGGTGTTAGTGAAAGATTTGTTCCATCGCTAATAGCTAAGTTGGAGAAGTCAAGCTTGAAGTGATTTGAAATCGCGTGAGAGCGATAGGTCGAAAACCACGTAGGCGTAAAAGAGGAGATTTATTGGAAAGCTGATGTCTCCTAGTAGACTTATTTTGAAAAATAAAATTATAACGTGTTTTTTTGCGTAAATCTATTAACTTGAACTGAAATAAAAAAGGCAGAGAAGTATTAACCTGATTTGAACATAAAAACAGAATTTCATACATATACCGAGCGGAATATTTGTTAATTTTAATCCTATTTGCTGGAGGTGCTTCTTGGAAAGCAAACCAATTTGGTGGGAAAAAACAGTTGAATATAAATTTATCCTTGAAGTTGAGCGCAATTCAAGACTTGATTTTGCTGCACCATTAAGTGGAGTTCAAGAAAATGCTGGCGACGGTGTTTTTGGATACGATTCAAAAATAGTTCTAATCGAATTTAAGCGGTCTAAAAATGAGTTAGCCTCAGAACACAACAAATACACTAACTATGAGGATGCTGTAGAGGCGTTAAGCGGGAAAGATAATCATCACTTTCTTGTGTATGGATCTTGCAGCAAAAATAATGAACTATGTCTTCATGCACGTAATTATTTTTCGCAAAAAAAGGCCATGGATGTATTAGACATACTTAATCATGGATTGGGCCCTTCTGCGTTTAAGTCATATCTCTATGCTCTTTTAGCTCTAAAAAAAACCGACCAGCGTAGCAGTGGCACAGTTGGTCCAGAATCCGTTGCTTCAGCTGTAGGTGTGTCAACGAGAGGCGTCTCTTCAATTTCTTTGTCGGAATACTACCGCCTCGCGGCTCCTGAACTGTATCAGGAACTCACTCTGACGCAAAAAAATCGATCAAATAATTTTGATAGTTCAGTCCCCGGTTTGTAAAAGGAGTGGGTTCCGATGAATGATATTTATACTCGCATCCATGAGCGTAAACATACTCTTGCAGAGCGAATCCCTAAAGTTATGCGAGAGATCGAAGATGATTTCACTCACATACAACCCGCTATTGAAGGAAAATTGCAAAAGGTCTTATTAGAAAATGGTTCTCGGCGCAGCAAATTAATGAAGCTTCACCCTTTAATTTCACAGGTAAGGGAGATTTCAGAAAAACATGCGGCCTGTGCGAGAGGATGTAACTCCTGTTGTTTTCAGCGTGTAATGCTGTCGCAAATCGAAGCCGATGTTATTGGGCAAAAAATACATCGTCCTGCTAGAAAACTCGATGCTAGGTATCGACTCCCGTCTATTGATAGTTATGGGATGCATACTCCTTGCGTGTTTTTAATTGATGGCTTGTGTTCTATTTATGAAAATCGGCCATTTATGTGCAGGAACTATGTGAATCTCGACATAGATTCACTACTCTGTGGTGATGAAAATTGGGATTTACATCGATCGAATGATTTCCGATTTACGGGAATCCCAACTCTCGACGCTGGCCCTCTTTTAGTGGCATATCAAAAATTATCGGGGCTAGACGCTACTGGGGATATACGTGACTTTTTTCCTCTCTTGGAATAATTTGCACAGAGGGTGGAGAATTTTGTTTACGTGGATTTTGAATTCAAGCAAGGGCAAGGATAGGTAAGGGGGTAATCCCCCGTATTTAAACGAGGTTAGAAGTAGAGGTTTAAGCTGCTAATGCTAACTTCTGTTTGGGCGTTCCTAAAATTTGCATTCATGAATATTATAGTGAGCGGCCCTGGAAAATGGAGCACATAAGTAATTGATAAAAAATATCAAGAAAATAGATACTACATTGGATGGTGATGAGTTCAATAAGCAAATCTACCCCAATGACCGTGAAAACATGGGCTATAGCTGGATCTATCTCCTTGGAGAAAAGGGTAGGCCATGTAAAACAAAGATCGGTCTGACCACCAAGGAGAACCCGTTAAGCCGGTTCAAAGAGATGGCAACGGGAAACACCAAACTCTACTTCTATCTCGCATATCAACTTCCTGCTTGGTACGCATCGTCAATTGCACTTGAAGAGGGAACTTGGCACCAGTTCTTTGATAATCCTTCCTGCAAAACCATAAGCAAAACAAAGAAGGATAAGAGTGAGCAGGCCCTATTGATCAGAGATTTCTTTCAAAAACTCCCGGAATCTCAGCGCGCCAACTTTGATCGGGTTAAAAACTCCAGACGCCTGACAAGATGGGATGGCGGCAGCTCCGAGTGGTTCTCTGTCAAACCCAAAGATGCAGCAGCTGTCATCACTGACTACATTGGCGGAACGAAAGCACAAAGATATGTGAACTACGACCTCAATTGCAACAGGAACAAGGGCGATTACTACGATCTATCGATTGCCAAGAATGAATGCATTTTTACTACTACACAGAGGCCGCACTGAATGCCGAATTCGGCAACGACAAGACACCCCCCGAGCAAAGCAAGCAGCCGTCAAAACGCATTGAGCTTTGTGGCCTGCAGTTTAAACATTTGGAGTCTTTACCTACTATATCAGTAGCTTCCTTCGAAGAGGACGCGGAGATTGAGGCAAGTAGGCAATTACTGTTTAACTGGCTTGATGAGCTTGAGAAAGCAGAGTCGAATAATGATGAATAGTCCACCGCTCAACCATCCAATTAAGGCAAATTTTCCGCATTTCCTGAATTATCGATAGTCAAGACTGTTTTGGGACGAATCCTCTACTCGCCGCTCTGCCAAAGTACGACTGCTGTCAGTCAGGTCCGTGCATTCGGGCCTTGATGCGAGTTCACGTCGTTGGTGAAATTGTGAGACTGATGTCCATAGGGCGGTCGACGGTCCGTTAAGATGCTACTCTTGCTCTCGCGAGCTTCTTCTTGTCATGGTATTTTTCATGGCATTGGATAGCCGCTAATTTTCAACATGTTGTTGCATAAGAATATATTCTGCTTATAAATGACTGAGTGGGAATGAGGCTCGTTGCTTAGCTGCTATGGGATGTAATTGAATAAGCCCGCAAAATTGCGGGCTTATTTCATGGTATTTACTTAATATTTACTGGCTTATCTTTAGTCCAGTGAAATGCGTCAAGAAAATCAATCGCAAAAATTTAATTATCCTTTGGGGCAAGGGAAACTACTCGACCACTGTGTGAATCTATCCTCTCTAAGGATGTAGATAAAGAAAATTTGATATCCCGCATTCGAATCAAAAGTTCAGCTGCCTCCACGATAGAACGCTTCTGACCAACTCGATTATCCTCGGCAGGAAACTCGGGCCGCATGATGGCTAAATCCATCAAAGCTTTTCCCCAAGATTCGCTTTTTTGAAGATTCCCGATTCCATGTTTTGCAAACAAAGCCGACAGATCATTGTTGCTTTTGATGGTATCTGCTTCAGCGAATAGCTTTGTGCTATCCAAAGCCATATTAATTCCGTTTGGGCTATTTTTCTGATATTCCCTTATACCCGTTTCGATCAGTTCATTAGCTGAAAAATTCCCGCATTCAATATCAGGGTCAGAAATAAAGAAGCGCCCATGAAATCTTTCATCATCGGCAGCCTTGCGCAAAATGCGTAGATAGTCTTGAAGATCCCCATCAAGAAGTACAACGCTGAAAATGCCCAAATTCTTGTCGGCTTCTAGGGATTCTACGAAAGCAAGTCCCTTGCCACGCTTCTCGGCGACATGGCCGCTTAAATTGATTAACTGGATATGATCGAAGCTACCTACGGCATGCGATAGTGCTCCAAATTCCGTATTTCCTTCAACATAGCAGCGGACTTTTATACCAAAATCAAGGCCTAACTGTGCCATATAATCCCGCAAAACACGCTTTGGTGCATCGAAAACACGTTCACTTCCGTACAGCATTTTACGGGCGTTTGGAATCCACGTTCCTGGGCCAATTTCATCTTCTTCTGGCCAAGCCTCAGCAAATGCTTGCTCAGAGGATCGTCGGATGCTTTCGGCCATAGCGAGAAACAACATTGAGCAGCCAAGTTGGCCTTTAAGCCTTTCACGTTCCTGCCATTTCATCAGACGCAATAACACATGTACCGACCGGTTTTCGTCAAGATTTTCAGCGGCGAAAGCTAAATCTGATCGCATTTCCTGAAGAGCTGATTTGCCTATGGTCAGAAGCATGGCATGTAAAGAGTGTTCGAAGTTATCAGCTGCTGGTGTTCCAATGGGGGTTGGCTCAGCATCCCTGAACACAACGCGGTAGGTTATTTGCTCAGTAACCGCAGCTGTTTCTACAATTTGATTCCAGTAATCAAAACGATCAGCAAACTCGACAGATGATGTCCAATGTTGAGCGTGTTCTTGCAAACACTGAATGACATTGGTTATTCCTTGCTGATACCGCAGATATTGCATGTTTGAGATGCTAATTTTTAGCGTTCGCTTGATATGGTGAAGTACATAAACTCGAAAAGGATGGAAGGCCAGAGAGCCTTCCAGAGCACTATCTTTATGATCTTGGAGTAACGACCCATAGCCCTCCGGACGGTTTTCAGGGCGACGAAAGTCACAATAGATATATTTAAAGTCTTCATTGATACTTTCTTGGCAGCTTAGCCCTGAAAAATCTATTGGCTCGTCGCTCATCACTAGATCTGCACGAAGTAAACCAATTTTCCAAAGTCCGGTGATATCAGTAGCAGTAAACGAGCCTAACCCAAGATTCTTAGCCAATTTGGCAAGTTCTTCAGGGGTAAGTAAGCGCTGTCGCCAAAATGTAGAGCCAAGTACAACTTCTGCTCTTACGTTCTCAAGTGTAGATACAGTCATAAAGTCCCATCGTGGAAATAAAATCAAGCAGACTGAGGTTTCTTAGCGATCATGAATTTTTGCAAGCAACATCATAACTAGTTTTTTACCGTTCAATCAGCAAACGCCAACTTTACCGCATCAATAACCCTTTCTCCCATTCCTACATTCTCGGCAAGAATCGGATACCGCTTACAAAGCTGATTAGACAGCGTATTCCCATTCTGCCGAATGCTACGAATAATACTGTCCAGTTCATTATCCGGCGCTTCTAAAAATTGCTTGATGGCGCTGCGGGTTGGATCGTTGGCTTTTAAAAAAGCGAGGGTCAGGGCTTGCAATACAGCAATTTAGTTAAACTATTTGTTGGATTGTAAGACGGTATCTGCCCCCGGATTCAGTAAAGTTCTTTGAAGTTTGTTTTTAGCGCATACACGAGAGAGCTAATTTCCAATCTTCTCGAGTGGTTACTATATTCAAGAAATCCAAATTTGTTTTACACATGATTTTCAATATTTCAGGATTCTGGTTGTCCTCAACGGTATAAGGGCTCCAAGTTGTCGCTGCTTCTTTTGCGTTCTGAGAGAATTCACTGTTTGCATCTACAGTTTCTTGTAGCTTGGGGTAAGCCTTAAAAATATTATTTTTGGCTTCCTTAATTGTCTCTATATTAATTGTCTGGTATTTAAGGCAAGCATCAAGTTTGTACCAACTGTATAAAACTATGAATCCTTGTGCTCGACATTCTTTTTCACGATCACTAATATTTTGGGAAAATGTTGGTGAGCTAAAGAATAGAGTAACTATGAGAGTAGATAGAAATTTCATTAAATGAAGTCTTTGTAAGGAGTAGGTACTTTAAAGAAACAGAAAACTAACCCGCTTAGGGAATTAAAAGGCAGAGTAAGGTTAAATGTCTTATTAGGTTAATTCTGAATTATTTTTTTATATTACATGAGATTAACCAAAAAAAATGGGGTCAGATCATACATTTGACATGAATAAATGAATTTATCCTGCTTTGTAAACCTCTGTAAATTTTATCTTATGTAAAATGTAAGATATGACAGTATGGTTTTTTTATGGCCTGACCCTATAGCTTCCCTTTTTTATTGAATTACTATTCGGGTTTTAAGTAAGTGGTGGCGGGGTTTGGGGTTTATGTTTTTCAACAAAGCTCCGTGCTTCTTGCAGTGTTGCGGGGTATTTAACTGCCATCAGTACACCCGGTTTTATCTGTTCATAAACGGTATAAAAACGAAAACCATTTTTAACCAAAAACTCAACCTTATCCCACTGCTCTTTGTTGCCAGATGGCGGGGCAGAGAATTTGCGGCCAAGCTTTTCAAGTGGGTTTTTGCACTGCGGGCAAATGCGCCCAGTTTCACTTTCTGGGTACTTGAATGATTTCCGGCAAGAAAAGCATACAAAGGGGAAACGGAATGTTTGTACTGCTTTAATGTTTTTAAAGTATTTATGGTGCTTGAAGGTGCTCATTTTTAACTTCTGTGGCTTAGCGTTTATCAAATAAGGGTGTCTTTGGATTTCTGATGGCCACCCTTACCCAATCACCGCCTTAAACTTGCTGCTTTCCTGCTGAATCAACTGGCTTTCATAATTCACCCCCACCGAATAGGCGGCGATTTTGCCCAGGTGGGTGTAGGGCAGGGCGGTTTCCTGGTGCCAGTCATTAAACAGCTGCTGGATTTTATTTAAATCACGTTTGGCGGTGGGCTGGTCGGGTATGTCGAGGCCAGCTTGTTGCAGGGCCAGTACCACGTCTTGCGTTAATACAAAGGCGTCTTTGCCGATGTAGCGCAAAAACCATTGCCCGGTTTGCCCGCCCAGGCGGCTGCCGTGGGTCTTCAGGAAGGCCATTAATTCTACTTGCCGCGCTGCGGGGTAGGTATTTAAAAACCGTGCAAAGCTGCCGTGTTGCTGGCTGTATTCCCGCACAAAGCCCACGTTTTCCATTAGTGCCTGAATTTTGGGCCAGTGTCGCACCACGCGCACGTCGCTGCAATAGGCTTCCCATTGTTCGGCGGAGAGCATGGCCAGCTTGTCTGTATCAAAGCCGAAAAAAGCCTCTTCAAATTGCGGCCATTTATTGCTGATCACTGTCCAGTTAAAGCCCGCCTGATTAATGGCTTTGCACATCATGGCGACGATGCGGTGATCGGGCAGCGCCAGAAACTGCGCCTCGCTTGCCACCCGTGGTAATAAATCCTGCAAGGCCTGCTCGCTCCCTTTGCGTGCGATGGCGCGGGCTTGGATTTCTGCAAATTTTTGCATTTTTATCTCGCTGGTTTGATTGGGCTGCCATGCAAATGATTAAGGTATTGACGCTAAATAAATCAATTGAGCAGGGCGGCTTAAGCTAAGAAATGAGTTGCCAATTGGATATTGAAATATACATGGCTAATAAGTGAAAATTGAAAAGCAATTTTATTAAATAATCGATGTTGTTTTCATGCAATGACTTTTTATTGGTGTGGCTTTTTACGGATGGCAATGTGCCTGTATCAAAGCAGCCCCTTTCGCCTGGATAAGCTTTGTACCCGCTTACTATAACCGTTGTAGTGCCAGAAGCTTCGTAGCCGCTGTGCTTAATGCCATCGGGGGTGTTAAAAAACCAATGGCATTTTGGTTTGTTTGCGGGCGCAGCAGCAGTTTGATGGAATGGGTGTTGGGGTAAAAACAGGCCCAATTTCTTAGTATTTCCAGGCTTTCAGCATCGGTTCTGTATTTGTAGCGGCCAGAAAGCGTTGTTTGCGCCAATGCCAAAGCAGGAAAAAGGGACAGGATGATGAATGCGCATTTTATAGGTTTATTAAGCTGAAGATGAAAAAAGGCGCAGTGCCAGAGTGTGGATCAGATTAGCCCTGATCAAAGTACAGATAATTTAAATGGCTGTCGTTGCGCCACACCACGCACCAGGAATTAACATCGCTTTCATTTGAGAAAAAGACCTCCCAGCATGCATCAGCAGGGGGCTGAAATGCGTGCCTGTGCTGATTGATAAACTGAAATAAGGGCTGCACTGGCACCCCGGCCATGCCTTCCGCATCAAGCAGCCCCAGCCATGCTTCATGCCAATCAGTATCACCCGGCACCTCGCTGACGTGTTTCAGGCGCAGTGCTTGGGCGATGGCTGGCCAATCTGCAGTGCCATACCGGCAATAAATCGCCAGGCAATCATCAATACCTGAGCCGGATGAATAGAAATTCAGGCTGTAATTCAGATCAGAAGCTAATGGCGTAAAACCTAAAATATTCGTAATCACCCCGATGGCTTTTTCCGGGTGATTGCTGCTGTATTGATATTCAATGCCGTTGTATTCGCGCATAAGGTTTTTGTTTGATATTGGAAATTTGGCGGGCAGGTCTTTGTATACCTGTCAGACGCAAGTTGCAAGATATAAACCCAGTGTTTGTTATTAAACAGATGAACTGTGTTGTATGCTTTTATTCGCCAGTATTGGCTAAATTTTATAAAAGGGGATGGGGATGGAAAAGATAATAGCCGGGCTGCTTTTGATTTATTTAACGGCTTTTGCATGGGCGGATGATCAAAGCGACATTGTCAGCAGTATGAAGGCCGTTTGGGATAAGCCTGATGCGCCGCTGACGGTAAAGCCTGTCATTGTGGCGGATGGTTTTGCGATTGCCGGCTGGCTGCAAGGTGATAAAGGCGGCCGGGCTTTACTTAAAAAGAATCCTCATGGCTGGCAAACGCAGCTGTGTGCAGGGGAGGTGAGCGCCACTCTGCTGCAGCAGGCCGGTGTACCAGCGGCAGTAGCGAAGCAGTTGCTTGATCAGCAGATTACGGCTGAAAAAGGCTTATCCAGTGCGGATGTTTCATTGCTTTCGTCTTTTGTGGGCGTGGTCAGAATGGATGCTGCGCACGGCCATCAGCCACATGGACAGCAGGCGGATGCATCAGCGGTGGCGCATCACGCGCACTAAATGCTTTGGGGCTGGCGCTGAATAAAATGCCCTTCCCCGCGGGGGCGTATATCAGGGGAAGGGGGCAAAAATTGGACTTCTGCCCGGAATGATTGAACAAGGCAGGTTTATTGCCACTGCTCAGGCTAATCCACACACAGCCCAGGCCCGATATTGCCATTTTTGACTTCTGCATAGCAGCCAAAGGGCAGGGTATTCGCCTGGCAATGGCCTGTTTGCTTGCCGTCTTCTGCTAGGGGCGTGCCCAGCTCTGCCAGGCATTTTCCCTGGCAATCTGTGCTGTCGCGGCATGTTTTTCCGGCGTCGGGGTAAGGTTTTACGCAGTAGCTGTGCCCCATGATGCCGCCTTGTTTGATTTCTCCGCCTTCCATTGCACAGCTTTGGGCCTTTGATGGCGGCGCTTTACTGGCGGGGGGCGTGGCTGTTGTGCAGGCGCTCAGCAGCAGGGCGATAAGGGCGAGTTTTAGAGTTTGCATATGCGGGCTTCTTTTAATCGTTTGGCCAAATTGGCTGCATTGTAGTGCGGTTTGTTGCTGCGGGCTCTTTGAACATAGCAAGATTCGGGTCGCGGCAGTGGGTTTTAATCCCCATACTCTGTTTATGCCTTATATAAAGCAGCGTTTATTGCCGCAGCGGGGCTGCTGAATGCCTGTGACGCAGGGTGTGTAAATCAGGGCTGCGCAGGCCGTAATGCATTGGGATGGGATTGAAATGACGGACTACGAGCGTATTGAAAAAGCGATTTATTTTATTTCTGCCCATTTGCACAGCCAGCCAGGGCTGGATGAGATTGCCGCTCACTTACATTTAAGCCCTTTTCATTTTCAGCGCATGTTTTGCCGCTGGGCAGGGGTAACGCCCAAACGTTTTTTGCAGGTGCTGACCTTAGAGCGGGCCAAGCAATTATTGCGTGACTCAAAATCTTTGCTGGAGGTGTCTGATTCACTGGGTTTAAGCAGTGGCTCACGTTTGTATGATCATTTTGTGCAGCTGGAGGCCGTTACGCCGGGGGAATACAAAATAGGCGGAGCCGGTTTGTCGATTGCTTATGCCGTACACGACACGCCATTTGGCCCCGCGTTTATTGCCAGTACCAGCCGGGGGGTGTGTCAGTTTTCTTTTATGCAGGATCGTACACTGGCCGTACATCTGGCCGATTTAAGCTGTAAATGGCCACAAGCCGTGTTTTATGAAGAGCGGCAGGCTACGCAGGCCATCATTGACGCCATGTTTGGTATGGCTGGGCGGCCAGATCGGCCTGTATCCCTGCATGTAAAGGGGACTAATTTTCAGGTCAGCGTCTGGAGGGCATTGCTGCATATTCCACCCGCTGCGGTAGTGAGCTATTCCCAGATTGCCAAAGCCGTTGGCCGCCCCAATGCGGTAAGAGCTGTAGGTTCGGCGGTAGGCGCAAATCCGGTTGCACTTTTGATTCCCTGTCATCGGGTGATTCAGCAGGGCGGTAAGCTGGGGGGGTATCACTGGGGGGAGGCACGTAAACATGCAATTCACGCATGGGAGTCGGCCAGATACGAGGGATTCGCGCCAGAAGAGGCGGCTCAGGCAGAGTACAGCCTCTTTTAGGCGCTGGAGCATGGCAGGCCATGCTCCTTATCTGCTTACAAGCAGCTTGGCGCAGCACTCAGTTCAAGTGTGTTGCACAGCGCTAAAAAGCGCTCCAGCTTATTGCTGCGAATCAGCACGATTTGCAGCTCATCATTCAGCGGCTTGCTGAAGTTCACCAGCGTGTAGGCCGGAGCCAGCTCTTTCTGGATCAGGGCAAGGGCGTCGGCATTGCTCAGGTCTTTCAGTGCGGCGGCCGCTAAATCCAGCTCACCCTCACCAAAAGCATCTTCAATTTGTGCGTAGAGCGCATCGGCTTGTTTGCCGCGGAAAATCAGGCCGTCTTCCAGCTGCTCGATCATGACCCATTCCCAAAGCGGAATCGCAAAATGAGCCTGGTAAGCGCTTTCTTTATCGTTTGCCAGATAGGCATCTGCATCTTTTTCGGCTTTAAGCACTTCTGCGCTCATGGCCATGATGTCGTTTTGCTCAAGGCCGCCATCGGCGATCAGGTCAAAAAATTCGGTGATATGGGTTTGATTCATTGGGTAATCCTGATTAGGGCCTCATTACAAACGGCAACTTTCTGCAAGGCGGCATGCCGCATTCAAACATCACTGCACCAATTCATGGTGGAGTGGCGGCCTTGCCCGCGCTTTTTTTGCATAGAAACTTATCGCTGTTAAGCGGCCCATTAATAAATGCCTTCGGCGCTACAACAGCGCCGAAGGGCAGATGATAAAGGGATTTTAGTTTTAGTGCCTTGCTCTTTATGCGCTTGCTTAAAACTGGCGTGCTTTTACATCAGAAAGGCGCGGGTAATATTGCCAATTTATGACGAAATTTCACTATAGCGGTGCGCCTTAAAAAAGCGGCAGGCCGTGCGAGAAAGGCTTTAGTAAGGAAGTGTCCGGCCACCGCCGGACAAAACGCTGTACTTGAATATGGCATAAAAGCTTGGATGGGCAGGCTCTGTTTGGCTGAACAGCTTCTGGCAGGTATTTGATTTTTGATGGGTTGTAAGTTTTTGGCGGGCTTGTTTGTGCAGGATTTTTTCTTAATCCAATGGTTAGACCTATCTTGACAGTGCTAAATCATGCTGAAACACTGCTGGCGAATGCAGTAAGACTGCCTGGTAAACACAGAAAGGAGTTCATCATGAAAAAAGTAAAAGGCTTGCTGATTGCCGCCTCTGTAGCCGCGATGTTGTCTGCGTGTTATATCGTGCCTATTCAGCCTGCAACAGCTGGTACAGGCTCGTCGCCCCGTCAGCCCGTGCCTGTTGCAATGGCAGAAGTGGTCGCTCCACGCCCTGTGTATACCGCAAGGCTATATCCTACCAATGAGGCGGCAGCGCTGATTGGCCGGATCAACGGCACAATCAGTAATCCTGAAAAAGGCCACGGCGAATTTGCTTTTAATGCAGGGAAAGAAGCTTATTCAGGTGAAGCTACCCGTGCCCCTGGTTCGTCCAAAGGCAATGCAAATGCGGTGGGCAATAAAGGCGGCTACGCCAAGTGCGATTACAGCATGAGCAGCGCAGAGCTGGGTGCAGGTACTTGTACTTTCTCTAACGGCGCGCGCTTCGATTTACATATCTCGCTTTAAAAACGCTGCCCATCGGTGAATTTATTTGCGCCGGTGGGCATTGTTTTGTTTCAGATTGCCCAGCTTAAACAGAGCGCAAATCCTGCGTAAAGAAAGCCAATGCAGCTTAATTGCTTGCCTGTGACTTTGCCGCGCCTGAACATCAAATACAGCACAATAATGGCCACGGTGGTAATGATGCCGGAGGCGAGCAGCGGGCCGTCAAACAGCAAGGGCGTAAAGAAAATGCCCAGCGCACTGGGGATGGTGGCCTGAATCATCATCGCGCCTGATATATTGGCCAGCGCCAAACGCTCTTTGCCTTGCCGCACCCAAATCAGGGTGTTCATGATTTCTGGTAATTCAGTGGCTACGGGGCTGAGTAAGAGTGCCACCATGTGCGGAGCGAGGCCCAGCATCGCGGCTAAGTTTTCGAGCTGGGATACAAAAATATGCGAGGCAAGGGCGATCACCGCGAGGGCTAAGCCCACTTGCAAAGCCGCCCAGCGCCAGTTATCGCTGAGTGGGTGCAGCTTTAATGGCTCCAGCTCTTCTTCTCCGGCGGCTGTTTCCGCCGTGTTGATTTCCCGCCAGACATACACAGCATAAGCCAGCAAAAACAGCAGGCCCAGACAGGGTTTAAACGCAAATGCGACTAAGCCGAGCGCTACTTTGAATATAAAAATAACTAAAAATGCCAGCTGATCCTGGCTCAGCCGTGACTGATCTGCTTTAACTAAATCATCACTGCGATTTAACCGCTGGCGATTGCGCCAGAGCGCTAAGCCCACCACGGCATAGGCTATCGTTGCCAGGACCAAAGGGCCGCCCATGGCCGCGCCCACGCCAATGTCTTTTTGCGCGGGCGTTGCGCCAAAGACCACCGCCGTAAATGTGACCGCGCTTTCGGGGAGCGCCGTGCCAAAAGCAGCCAGCACCGAGCCCGCCGCAGTGGCGCCCAGCTTCATATACCGGCCACACCATTCAATGGCGTTGACGAAATAGTCACAGGCTAAACAGATGGCAATGGCCGAGCAGAAAAACAGCAATAAGGTGAGCAACATGCAAAATCACAATGCCGGGCAAGCAATTAAACCAATGGCGCATCGATACGGCTTGCCCGGCAGGCAAACGGACCGAGGCCAAAGGTCTCGCTGAATCATCCGCCGTACCTGCTGATGATCAATGACGCCATGCAGCAAGAGGCCGCAAGTTTGTTGACGCCACCTCCTTCGCTTTGCGCGAAGGATAGCTACTCCCCAATGACAGGAAGGGGCAGTCTGGCAGATGTGGTGCAGGCGGGCAAAGTGCATGTTACCGCTTGCATGTGGGTTTAATGGCTGGTAACAAAAGCTTGCCTGGCGCTGCAAAGTGAATGAAGCGCATGTGATTTTACTGTCTTTAATCTGACCGTTTTTCGGGTTTGTATTGCGTAATTGAATGTTTTTTTCTGGTGTTTCATGTTAATTAATTTGATATTGTGAAATTATTAGGAAAGAATTATGCAAGTAGTTGTATCTCACTTAAACTGAAGATAGCTCAATCAGGGGTGTCCATTTATGAGTATCAATACTGAATCTATTGGCAGTATTCCGCGGTCAGCAAAATTACAGCGTGCATTGTCTCTGCATGAACAGGGTGAATTAAGCGCTGCCGATATGGAGGCTATTTATGATGAGGCGGTCAAAGATACGATCATGCATCTGGAGGCTGTTGGCTCGCCCATGATAGGGGATGGCGAGCAGCGTAAAACTCACGGTTTTGCAACCTACGGGGTTGAGGGCAATAGCAATATGGCTGCCGATGGGCTGTGTATCCCTTTTCATGACGGGCATATCCGTCAGCTGCCACGCTTAACCCGCGGGCCATTCCGGTTTGCACGCTTTGCTCACGAAACAATTGGCCTCGCGCGCCGGTATACGCAAAAGCCCTTTAAGCAGGCCATTATTTCGGCCTCAGCTTTAAGCTTGCTTTATCCCGCGCTGGGTATTGCCGATTATCCGCGCGATGAATTTGTGGCTGATTTACTGAACGAGCAGGAAAAAGAAATTCGCGGTTGTTTTGCCCAGGGGGCGAGTAAAGTACAGCTTGATTTTACTGAGGGGCGTCTTTCGATCAAGCTTGATCCAAGCGGGCAGATTTTGCGCAGCTTTATTGATATTAATAATATGCTGCTGGATCGGTTTAGCCCGGAGGAGCGGCAAAAAATTGGCATCCATACCTGCGCCGGCAGCGATCATGATTCCACCCATAGTGCCGATGTGGATTACGCCGAATTACTACCCGGCCTGTTTGAAATAAGGGCAGGTTGTTTTTATATTGCCCTGGCCTGCGAGAAAGACCCGGAAAGGGTGTTGAAAATTATTCAGCAATACCGTAAGCCTGATCAGGTGATTTTTGTGGGGGTGATCGACGTGATTAATCCGCAGATTGAAACGGCCGAAACTGTTTGCGAAAGGGTATTGCAAGCCGCGCGTTATATCCCTCATCCCTATCTGGCCACCACCGATGATTGTGGCTTTTCACCTTTTTGCGATGACACCAGCACCAGCCGCGAAACTGCTTTTGCCAAAATTGCAGCCCGCATTGAGGGCACCGCGCTTGCAGCCCGGCAGCTAGGCTACGCCTGAGCCCATCGTGATTTTGCATAGCTACTCTTTGTTTGATCAGGCCGGCACTTTGCAGGATTGGAATGCTGTTTTTGCTGAAGAATTTGCCGCGGCAAAATTGCAGCCGGGCATGCGCATCGATGCGATTCTGACAGAGTGCCAGGCTGCTGTTTTATCCTGTGATGCAGGCCCGTTTTATTATTCCAATGCGGTGTTTTCAGCTGAAGGCGATGTGCAACTGACGAGCAAAGGGCTGTTTGTGCGTATGGCTCAATTAAGCCGGCTGCTGGTGGCTGATCATGTCAGCCTGCTGCGCTCGGCCGCGATGCAAATGTCGAATACCATTGCTGCCGAAAAAGCCAGCCAGGAAGATGCTTTGCGGCGGGCCAAAGCAGAGGCCGATGCGGCAAATCATGCCAAAAGCCAGTTTCTGGCCACCATGAGCCATGAAATTCGTACGCCGCTCAATGGGATATTGGGCATGGCGCAGCTGCTTTTACTGGATGATCTGGAAAAAGAAGAGCGGCTGAGTTACGCGCAAATTATCTTGAAATCAGGCCAAAGCTTATTAACGCTGCTTAACGATATTCTGGATTTATCTAAAGTAGAGGCGGGTAAATTTGAGCTGAACAGCGCTGTGTTTGAGCCGGAAAAACTCTTAGATGATGCGCTTTCATTGTTTGCTTATAGCCTGATGCAAAAAAACATCAGCGTACGCCGTAACTGGCTTCAGGCTGCAGACAGGCCTCGCTATCTGGGCGATGCATTACGTTTGCGGCAGATGCTGGCTAATTTGCTGGGTAATGCCGTGAAATTTACAGAATCCGGCACGGTGATGGTGGAAGCATATGAAAGCCAGCGTGATGGCGATCATGCCATGCTGATGTTCAGAGTGACCGATTCGGGTATTGGTATTAGTCCGGAGCAGCAACTGGCGTTATTTCTGCCTTTCTCTCAGGTTGATAATAGCAATACCCGCAAATACGGCGGCAGCGGCCTGGGGCTATCTATTGTGCGTGAACTGGCCCGTCTGATGGAGGGCGATGTAGGCGTTGAGAGCAAGCCGGGCAAGGGCTCCTGCTTTTGGTTTTGTGTGCGGGTAGCACTGGATTTTTCAGAGCCGGCCGCTTTGCCCTCCAGTGTGGTATACGAAAACCCTGCAGCAAAATGCACCCTGCCTGTGATGGTGGTGGATGATAATCCGCTCAATCTGACCGTGATAAAAACAATTTTATCCAAGCTGGGCTTCGCTCTGGAGCTGGCTCAGGATGGCCGCGAAGCGATCCGGAAATTTAGCGATGGCATAAAGCCCGCCCTGATTTTTATGGATTGCCAGATGCCCGATATTGATGGCTTTGAAGCAACCCGGCAGATCAGGCAGATAGAAATCACAGCGCATCGCCCCCGCATCCCCATTATTGCTTTAAGCGCAGGCGTATTTGAGCAGGATCGCCAGCAATGCCTTGATGCGGGTATGGATGATTTTCTTGCCAAACCCATTCATATCGATGCCCTGCAAGCCATGCTTAAAAAATGGCTGACCGCCTGAATAGTGGTTTACTTGCCTGAGAAAGCTTAGCCAATAGGGCTTTTATCTGAACATTACCCTGCTTTGGGTTTTGTAAGACGGATGCTTACCATTTGCAATGATGCGGCAATATGATTTTGTTTGCGCTCTGAATTCTGGCGTAACCGGCGGGCAGCGTGGTATAAGCTAAATGATCAAAATCTTACAGAAAACATAATGAATTTGCGGGAATTGGCTCAGCTGTTGAATTTATCGCCAACGACGGTAAGCCGTGCCTTAAATGGCTTTTCTGATGTCAGCGAAAAAACGCGGCTAAAAGTAGCCGCAGCAGCCGAGCGCCATGGCTATCGGCCTAACAGCACTGCCCGCAAACTGGCGCTGGGCCGCACCGATTGCGTGGGCATGATTTATCCGTTGCAGCCCAATGATTTAAACGATCCCGTTTTTCATGCCATCGTCGGCGGGATGACCGATCAGTTTAATGATGCGGGCATCGATCTGATGCTGATTTCGGCAGACAATCACAATGAGCTGCAAACCTATCAGCGTATTACCGCCGGGCACCGGGTAGACGGGCTGATTGTGGCGCGTACCTGTGTGTTTGACGAGCGATTACGCTATTTGCAATCGTGTCAGTTTCCTTTTGTAGCGCACGGTCGCTCGCAAATGGATGCGCCTTATCCCTGGTTTGATTACGATAATGAAGCCGGTACAGGGGCAGCAGCAGAGCGCCTGTTGGCCTTGGGACATAAGCGAATTGCCCTGATTTCTGCCCCCCTGGCGCTTAATTTTGCCATGCAGCGTAAACAAGGTTTTGTGGCGGCGATGCAGGCAGCAGGGGTAACGGTGGAATCCAGTTTATTGCAAGAAGGCGCGCTGACAGCGCAAATGGGCGAGGCTTTAATGCACCGCCTGCTAAAACTCAGCCAGCGACCTACGGCGGTGATTGTTGATAACAATTTGGCCGCCATGGGCGTGCTGGCCGCACTCAGGCAGGCCGGGCTGAGGGCGGGTACGGATATTTCGCTGATTGTATTTGGTGGTGTAGCGCCAGAGCTGGCTATGGGGCAAAACATCACCGCCATCCGCCAGCCCGACCCGCGCGAAGCGGGCATTACCCTGGCCTCGCTGATGCTGGCAAGGCTGAGAGGGGAAGACTCCGCATCCTTACAAGTGCTCTGGCCAACGCTATTGCAGCCGGGTACGAGTGATCAGGCTTGCTTGGTTTAACGCTGTCGTTAGCCCAAATTTTAAAATGATGGGAATACCTGAGATCTGCGGGTGCAGAGCGCATCGTGTTTAAAGGCAGAATACTGAGGGAGCAAAGGATTGATGTTAGCGGTGATTTTTAACGCTTACAGGGTGAAACCTGCGTATTTTTCTGTATCGCTTGTGGTGACGTACGGGTTTTAGCTATTCAACAAATGTTTTTTGAATGGCTGAAACCATGTGGTTTTTTGGGGAATTGCGCCCTGTTTCTGCCCGATTTGTAATGTAGAACCCGTTTTATTGATTGCCCGTCTCTTTTGTAAGGAGGCGGGCATTTTTATTGCCCGTAGCTTGGGCTGCGGCGCAAATAAATGGCCGTTTTAATGATGTATGAATATTGTAAATAGGGTTATTAATGTAGTTTACAGTGTGTAGTGCCCTGGATTAACTTACGAAAAATCAAATCCAAACCGCTTTGGAAAACGTGGATGGCTTTGTTTTTATCGCTTTTAAACCGTTTAAAATAAATAAAACGATGGCTTAAAAGCGCTTTTGATCTGCCTTGCCAATGTGATTTGCTGTTTTGTAGCAGTTTGTTGATTTACTACAAGGTGGCTTATTCGTTTTAGCTGCATGGCCGTACCTATACAGGGGAAAGATGAGATGAAGTTCAAATCAGTAAATCAGATTTTTGCACCGGCAAAGTTAGCGCTGGCCGTTTGCGGCCTCGGGCTGGCAGGCAGTGCACTGGCAATGCCAGTCGATTTTCATGGCTATGCGCGCAGCGGTATTGGCTCTAATGCCACAGGTGGCGGATCGCAATCCTGTTTTCAGCTTGATGGTGCTGGATCAAAGTATCGCTTGGGGAATGAGTGTGAAACCTATGCAGAGCTGGCTTTAGGCGGCAATGTATTTGAGAAAAAAGAAACCGGCACGCGTTTCAGGGTTGAATCGCGTCTGGCGATTTCTGCCAGACAGTTTCAGGATTGGGAAAGCGATTCTGGTAAGTCTGCCGAGTTTGCTTTCCGTGAAATGTATGTCACGGCCGAAGGCGTAGGCCTGGGTGAGAGCAAACTGTGGGCGGGCAAGCGTTTTTATGACCGCCAGGATGTGCATATCAATGACTTTTACTTCTGGGATAACTCCGGCCCTGGCGCTGGTATTGAAAATGTAGACGTGGGTTTCGCCAAATTTGCCTACGCATGGCGTCAGAATACCGTGACCACATCCGATACCAGTATTGAAAATCTGGATCGGAAAATTGGCGTATCCGGCCACGATTTCCGCCTTTCTGGCATTAAAGTGAACACCAATGGTGAGCTGACGGTGGGCGTTGATTTGCGCTTTGCTAATAAGGCCGACAAAGATCAGGGCAAGGCCACCGATGGCTTTGGCTTGAATCTGATGCACACGCAAAGTGCTGTGTTTGGTGGCTTTAACAAGATTGCCCTGCAATACGCCAAGGGCAATATTTCCAGCTTTGCGGGTGGCTACCCAAATGTAAACGCCGATTCGGGCGATAAAGCGTATCGCGTGGTTGAGCAACTGATGTGGCAGCCAGAAAACAGCCGCTACTTCGGCATGATGGCGGCTATATGGCAAAAAACGGACCCGGCTGCAACAGGCAAAGGCCAGACATGGATGTCGTTTGGTGTGCGCCCGGCCTATATGTTTACCGATAACCTGGGCGCGGCGATTGAGGTAGGTTACGACCGCGTTAAGCCAGAAGAGGGCGATGCCCGTAATCTCTTAAAAACCACGGCAGCGTTTTTGGTGCAGCCGGAAAAGGGCTTTTTCAGCCGTCCGCAACTGCGCTTTTTTGCAACTTACGCCAAGTGGGATAAAGCCGCACAGGAAGCGGCTGGCCTGAAAGCGGTGAACAATCCGCTGTCGGCCAATGGCCCGTTTGGTAATGACCTCAGCGGCTTCACCTTTGGCGCTCAGGCCGAAGTGTGGTGGTAAGTTGGGCTGGTGCAGTCTTAAATAAGATTTAAGTGCTAAGTCAGCCCGAACAGTGTGTTCAGGCTGGCTTAGCGTGTTGAACCCCTCCGGGCTTTGCCTGGAATTTTAAAATGGATTGAGTCATGCTCAAGACAGATCGTGAATGGTGGCGTGGTGCTGTCATCTATCAGGTTTATCCACGCAGCTTTGCAGATGCCAATGCCGATGGCGTGGGCGATTTGCAGGGCTTGCTCGGCAAATTGCCCTATATCGCCGCGCTGGGGGTGGATGCGGTCTGGATTAGTCCGTTTTTTAAATCGCCGATGAAAGATTTTGGCTACGATGTCAGCGATTATTGTCAGGTTGATCCGCTGTTTGGCACGCTGGCCGATTTTGATGCGGTGCTGGCCAAGGCACATGAGCTGGGCTTAAAAGTAATGATCGATCAGGTGCTCTCGCATACCTCAGATCAAAACGCTTGGTTTACAGACAGCCGGCAAAGCCGCACAGGTGACAAGGCCGATTGGTATGTGTGGGCCGATGCCAGGGCCGATGGCTCTGCGCCAAATAACTGGCTCTCTGTGTTTGGTGGCCCGGCATGGACTTGGGATACCCGCCGTTGCCAGTATTATTTGCATAATTTCTTAAGCAGCCAGCCCGATTTAAACTTCCATTGCCCTGCCGTGCAGGACGCCATTTTAGAAGCGATTCGTTTCTGGCTGGCGCGTGGTGTGGATGGTTTTCGTTTTGATGCGTGTAATTTCCATTTTCATGACCGCAAGCTGCGTAATAATCCGCCCGCTAAAAGTAAAGATACCAAGACAGTTAGCCCGGATAATCCTTACGGCTTTCAATCGCATGTGCATGATAAATCTCAGCCAGAAAACATCGCTTTCTTAAAACGCGTGCGTCTTTTGCTGGATGAATACGGCGCAATGAGCGTGGGTGAAGTGGGTGATGACGACAGCCTGAAAGTGATGGCCGAATACACCACAGGCGGCGATAAGCTGAATATGGCATATAGCTTTAATTTGCTGACCAAAGACTTTACGGCTGCATATATCCGCAAGCAAATTGAAGACCTTGAAAAGCGCATTGGCGATGGCTGGGGCTGCTGGTCGATCGGCAATCATGATGTGATGCGCGTGCTCAGCCGCTGGGGCAATAACAGCCAGAACCCACGATTTTCGCGCAGTATGCTGGCGATGCTGCTGTGTTTCAGAGGCTCGGCCTGCTTGTGGCAGGGGGACGAGCTGGGCTTGACCGAGGCCGATATTCCCTTTGAGCTATTGCAAGATCCTTACGGTATTGCCATGTGGCCGGAATTTAAAGGCCGCGATGGCTGCCGCACACCGATGCCCTGGCAGCATGATGCTGCCGCTGCGGGCTTTAGTACCGGCGCTCCCTGGTTGCCGGTGCCTGAATCACACCAGCAGCTGGCCGTCAGTGTGCAAGAGGGTGATTCAGAATCCACCTTAAACTTTTATCGCCATTTTATTTGCTGGCGTAAGACGCAAGCCGTGCTTTGGCAGGGCGATATTCAGTTTGTGGATGCACCTGAGCCGCTGCTGGCCTTTAGCCGCAGCCTCAATGGTGAGCGCTGGCTGTGCGTATTTAATTTATCTGAAAGTCGTCAATCGCTGCCGTGTAAAGACAAGCTCACGCTGCTGGCCGATGCGGGCCTGAGTGGCGCAAGTATTAAGTCAGGCGTGATTGAGTTTGATCATTGGGGCGCGCTGATTGCCCGCGCTGAGGCGTAAGGTATGGCTACTGTTTCATTAAAAGGCATTAAAAAAGCGTTTTCTTCGGTGTATACCCTTCATGGCATCGATTTAGAAATCAAAGATGGCGAATTTATCGTGTTTGTCGGCCCATCAGGCTGCGGTAAATCGACACTGCTGCGCACGATTGCGGGCTTGGAAGACATTACCGATGGTGAAATGTGCATCGATGGCCAGCGCGTGAACGAGCTGCCGCCGGTTAAACGCGGCATTTCCATGGTGTTTCAGAGCTACGCGCTGTACCCGCATATGGATGTGTTTGAAAACCTTGCCTTTGGCCTGAAGCTGGCAGGTATGAAGAAAGCTGAGTACACGCCACTGGTAGAGCGGGTGGCTAAGGTGTTGCAAATTGAGCCTTTATTGCATCGCAAACCCCGCGATATGTCGGGCGGGCAGCGGCAGCGGGTGGCGATTGGCCGCGCCATTGTGCAAAAGCCTAAGGTGTTTTTGTTTGATGAGCCGCTGTCTAATCTGGATGCCTCGCTGCGGGTACAAATGCGTATCGAAATCGCCCGTTTACACCGCGAGCTGGGCAGTACCATGATTTATGTGACCCACGATCAGACCGAAGCCATGACGCTGGCCGACCGGATTGTGGTGTTGCGTGCCGGGCAGGTAGAGCAGGTTGGCACGCCGGTTGAGTTGTATTACCAGCCAGATAATTTGTTTGTAGCGGGTTTTATTGGCTCGCCAAAAATGAATACTTTAAGCGCCAGAATTACCGCGATTGATGATGGCAGCGTAAAGGTTGCTTTAGCGGATGGCAGCCAGCATGCGGTAACAGTGGATGCGTCAGGTGCAAAAATTGGTGACGAAGTCACACTAGGCGTGCGCCCCGAACATTTAAACATTGCAGCAGCTGCGGGCAGTAATGCGCTGAGTGGTATCACGCTGGCGCTGGAGCAGCTGGGTGAGGCATCCATGTTGTATTTAGAAGTACCCGGTATGCGGGATACCTTTGTGGCCCGTATGCCTGCGCTGTATAGCTCGAAACCGGGCGAGCGCAGCGTGCTGTACTTTAAGCCGGAGCACGGGTTTTTGTTTAAAGCCGATGGCAGCGCAATGCGCCGTCTTCACCCACTGGCCGAATAATCATTTGGCTTTTTAAAAATTGCAGCTTTATTTTGCCTGCGCCGGGTATTTTTCTGGCAAGGGCTTTGCTTGGTTTTTTGGAGGGTTTATGAATACAACACGCCGCCAGTTTGGCAAGTTTGCAGTTTCTGCCATCGCAGCTGCAGTCGCGATTTCTTTTGCCGGGCCTGCTTTTGCTGCAGATAAGCTGGTGATTTGGGTGAATGGCGATAAGGGCTATAAGGGCATCGAGCAGGTGGGTGCAGCGTTCACTAAGGCCACTGGGGTAGAGGTGGTGGTGGAGCATCCCGAAGATGCGCCTTCTAAATTTCAGCAGGCGGCCGCTGCGGGCAAAGGCCCGGATATCTGGATCTGGCCGCATGATCGCCTTGGCGAGTGGATGACGGCAGGCTTGCTTAGCCCGATTACGCCATCCAAAAAAGTGCAGGCCGAGATCGATCCGCTGGCCTGGAAAGCCTTTACTGTGAATGGTAAACAATGGGGTTACCCGATTGCCATTGAAGCGCTGGCGCTGATTTACAACAAAGACCTCGTGCCTGTGCCGCCTAAGAGCTTTGATGATGTGATGGCGCTGGATAAAAAACTGGCCGCTCAGGGCAAAAAAGCCATTCTGTGGGATTACGGCGAGCCCTATTTTAGCTGGCCATTGCTGGCAGCAGGCGGCGCGTATGCCTTTAAGCCTAAGGGCGATGGGTCTTACGATGCGAAAGATGCGGGCGTTAACAATGCCGGTGCAATTGCGGGCTTAGAAACCATTAATAAAATGATTAAAACTGGCGTCATGCCAAAAAGCGCCACTTACGCTGATATGGAAGCGGGTGTGAATCAGGGCAAAATCGCCATGATGATCAACGGTCCATGGGCTTGGGATAATCTGAAAAAGAGCAAAATTAACTGGGGCGTAGCGCCGATTCCATCGGTTAATGGCAAACCGGGCGCACCGTTTGTGGGTGTATTGGGTGCCATGCTGAATCGCTCATCCAAAAATAAAGAGCTGGCGGTAGAGTTTTTAGAAAACCATATGCTCACCGTGCAAGGCCTTAAAACCATCAATACCGATGTGCCTTTGGGCGTGCCCGCCAATAAAGCTTTCTTTAACGAGCTGAAATCTGATCCGGCAATCAAAGCCTCGATGGAATCGGCCAAAGCGGGCCAGCCTATGCCTAATATCCCGGAAATGGGCCGCTTCTGGGCTTCATTGAAATCAGCGCTGCAAAACGTAACGCAAGGCCGCCAAACCCCTAAGCAGGGCTTGGATGCTGCGGCGGCACGGATTATTAGCAAGTAAGGCGTGATTTACCGCGTTGAGATGGAGCAGGGCGCGGGAAAAAATTTGCAGGGTGGGCATAACAACGGGCTTACCCTACATTTTGTATTTTTTTATGATTTGCAGATTTGCGTACTTATTTAATAGCAAGGGCGCAGCTGGTTTTTGCGCCGAAGGAAAATAGAATGGGCGGATTGAATATGCGCTGGCTGCTGGCTTCGCTGGGTGTGGTGTTGCTCATGGCGGGATTGTGGCTGCTGCTGGGCGTTTATCAGGCAGGCCATACGCTGAGCGCCGTGGGTGGTTTGGTGGTGATGGCCGCGAGCGCCTGGGTGTTTTTATCGCCCAAGGCTTACGCTTACCGTTATCTCTATCCGGGCGTGGTGGCGGTGCTGGTGTTTATTGTTTTTCCTGCTGTGTATACCACTGGCATTGGTTTTACAAATTACAGCTCAAGCAATCTGCTGAGTTTTGATCGCGTAACGGCCTATATGCTGAGCGAAACCACCACGGCAGATGGCGCAGGCATGGCGTTTTCTTTGCATCAGGCTGGCGGGCAATACCGGCTTAAATTAAGCGATGAAGCAGGGCAGAGCTGGGTTTCCCCGCTGATTAAATTACAAGATAACAAACCACAACAGCTGCAATTGCAAGCACTGGGCACTGAAAACCTGCCCGAAAAAGAATCAATCAAAACGGTGATTGCCAAACAATCAGCCTTAAAAGCGCTGCGCGTCACTTTGCCCAATCAAACCCAGCCATGGCGTTTAAGCAGCCTCAGCCAGTTTTCGCCCACCCAGCTTTTATATCAAAAGAATGCCGATGGCAGCCTGCGTAATACCCAGGATGGTTCTTTGATTAAGCCCAATTTTAAAACTGGCTTTTATGAAACGGCCGCAGGTGAAAACCTGATTCCGGGTTTTAAAGTGAATGTGGGTTTTAGTAATTTCACACGGATTTTTGCCAGTGACGACTTCCAGGGGCCGATGTTTAAAATCTTTGGCTGGACGGTCTTATTCGCCTTTCTGACCGTGGTGTTTACCTTTGTAGTGGGTATGGTGCTGGCGGTGGTGCTGAATTGGGAAGCACTGCGTTTTCGCGGGGTGTATCGCACCCTGCTGTTTTTGCCTTACGCTGTGCCGGGTTTTATTTCAATTTTAGTATTCCGGGGCTTATTTAATGAAAGCTTTGGTGAAATCAATATGGTGCTTAATGGCATGTTTGGCTTGCGGCCCGCCTGGTTTTCAGACCCGTTCAATGCCAAGGCAATGATCTTAATTGTAAACACCTGGCTGGGTTATCCTTACATTATGCTGCTGTGCTCCGGCTTGATTAAATCCATCCCCAGCGATTTATACGAAGCATCGGCCATTAATGGCGCAGGCCCGCTGACTAATTTATTTAAAATTACGCTGCCATTGATTCTGAAGCCCATGATGCCGCTTTTGATTGCTTCATTCGCGTTTAACTTTAATAACTTTGTACTGATTAGCTTGCTTACCGATGGCAGGCCAGATTTTATTGACAGCAAAGTACCAGCAGGCACCACCGATATTCTGGTTTCATACACTTATCGCCTGGCATTTCAGGATTCGGGGCAAAATTTTGGCTTGGCTGCGGCGATTTCTACGGTGATTTTTGCGCTGGTAGCGGTGCTGTCGTTGATTAACTTAAAACTGACCCGTGTTAATCAAGAGGAGAAACGATAATGGCCATGGTGCTGGATCGTTCACATAAATGGCGGGTGCTGGGCGCTCACCTTGCGCTGATCGCTTTTTTGCTGCTGATTTTATTTCCGTTTTTTATGATTATTTCCATCTCGCTGCGGCCGGGTAATTTTGCGGCTGGCAGCCTGATTCCTGACACCATTAGCCTGGAACACTGGAAGCTGGCTCTGGGTTTTAGCTATGTGGATGGCGATGGTGTGCTGATTAAGCCGCAGTTTCCGGTGTTGCTTTGGCTGTTTAACTCGGTGAAAGTGGCCTTTATCAGCGCGGGGGTGATCTTACTGTTGTCTACCAGCTGCGCTTATGCTTTTGCCCGGCTTAAATTCCGTGGCCGTGTGTTTGGCATGAATGCGCTGCTGCTTTTACAAATGTTCCCGGCTGTGCTGTCGCTGGTTGCCATTTATGCCATTTTTGATGAAATCGGCAACTATGTGCCGTGGCTGGGCATCGATACTCACGGTAGCTTAGTGCTGGCTTACGCCGGTGGTATTGCCCTGCATATTTGGACGATTAAAGGCTATTTTGACACCATCCCTGTCGAGATCGAAGAAGCCGCCAGAGTCGATGGTGCCTCCGCGTTTCAATCTTTCCGCTACGTGCTTTTGCCTATGGCCGTGCCGATTTTATTTGTGGTGTTTTTGCTGGCCTTTATCAGCGGCATCATCGAGTACCCGGTTGCATCGGTGCTGCTGCACGAGCAGGATAAAATGACGCTGGCGGTAGGCTCCAAGCTTTATCTCTACACCCAGAATTACCTGTGGGGTGATTTCGCCGCCGCCGCCATTCTGTCTGGTCTGCCGATCAGCCTGCTGTTCCTGTTCGCCCAGCGCTGGATGGTTTCCGGCCTGACTTCGGGCGGGGTGAAGGGCTGAATTGTGTCAGGGCTTCGTTTTTATGTCAGGGGTGTATACCGCTGAGCTGCGTGTTTCTTATGAGCCACCCAAGTTATTGGGTGGCTCATTTTTTTGGTCCATTGCTTTGCCAGCAGTGTGTGCTCTAAAGTGGCTGTTGATGGATGTTTATGTCTTTGATGTCATCACTTTCCCATTTTGTAAGCAGGTTGGATGATGGTTTACCGATGCAAGGTGTCCGCCATACTGTGCGCGCTGGTGTTCAGCAGCAGCCTCTTTGCGGCCAGCCCCTGCCCGCGGCCTTTGATTGTGGGTTGGGATACATGGCCGCCTTATCATTTTCAGGATGAAAAGGGCCGGATGCAGGGGCTGGCTGTGGAGGTGCTGCAGGCGTTGGCCAGACGGGTGGATTGTCCTTTGCAGTTTGCAAAAATGCCATGGAAGCGCACTTTAAATGAGCTGGCGCAGGGTAAGGCGGATGTAGCGATGGAGGTGCTGAAAACGCCGGAGCGCGAACGCACGATGCTGTTTTCTCTGGCCTATCGCCCAAGCAGTGTGCATTTTTTTGTGCGTAAAAAAGATGGGCGCTGGTCTTTTAATACCTTGGCCGGATTAAGTAAGCTTGGGCCTGTGGCGCTGGGAGTTTCCCGTGGAGATAGTTACGGCGTGGCGCTGGATCAGTGGCTGAAAACGCCGCCAGCGGGCGTAACTGTGGACGTTGCGCCCACGATGGCGATCAATTTAATTAAGCTTCAGCATGGGCGGGTCGATCTGCTGCTGGGCGATTTATTTGCCACTCAGGCGGCCATTTACGATTTAAAGCTGGCCGGTGAGCTGGCGCCGCTCGCTCAGGAATGGCCGACACAGGAGGCTTATTTTGCCTTCAGCCGTGTCAGTGTCAGCCAGCAGGTTTTTCAGGCGTTTCAGCAGGCGCTTGAAGATTTGATCAAAGACGGTACTTTAAAGCAGATTCAGCAGCGTTATCTCGTCAGCAGGCCTTAGCTGGGTGTGCGCGATGTGAATCCAGTATTAAAAAACCGGTTTATTCCAGCTTAAATTGTGAAACAAGCCTGTCCAGCTCTATTGCGCTGCGCTGTAAATCGGTGGAGAGGGCAGAATTCTGGTCGGCGCGTGCGCTGTTGTCTTCAGCCATGCGGGCAATTTGTTCAACACTTTGGGCGACAGTCTGGCTGGCTGTTTTTTGCTCGGCCATGGCGGTGTTGATTTCGGCCGCTGCATCCAGCTCGGCTTTGCTGCTGTCTTTAATATGGGCAAAGGCATATGTGGCTTTTTCTACCCGCTGGCTGCCCCGCTCCATTTCCTGACGCGCCACTTCCATGCCTTTTGCAGCGGCATCGGTATCGTGACGTATGGTTTCTACCAGTGAGGTGATTTCGCCTGTTGATAACGCGGTTCTTTCGGCCAGTTTTCTAACTTCATCGGCCACCACCGCAAATCCCCGGCCTTGCTCCCCCGCGCGTGCGGCTTCGATGGCGGCATTCAGCGCCAGCAGATTGGTTTGATCGGCAATTTCTTTAATGACCTGCACAATTTTACCTATTTCGCCAGAGTGTATTTTCATGCTGTCTACATTGCCGCCCAGCGTTTCCAGGTTGGCTGACAGTTCAATAATTTCAGTTAATACATCTTGCATCAGTTGCTGGCCCTGATCGACTTCGTCCTGCGCGCTGTGTGCCTGATCTTCAGATGAAGCCGCGTGTTCAGACACGGTAGAAATGCTGACCGACATTTCTTCTATAGCTGCAGCCATTTCGCCCGATGCATTGGCCTGAGATAAAGACGCTTTCTGCATGGATGCGGCATTGAGATTGAGCTGCTGTGCGGCACGGGCAACAGCCTGCGTGTTGTGGTGAATATGCTGAATAATTTGCCGCAGGCTTTGGGCCATGGTATTAAAACTATCGCCCACTTCGGCCAGTTCATCTTTTACATCCAGCTGCACAAAGCGGGATAAATCGCCGCTGGCAAAGGCTTCTGCCTCACGGCGCAGTGTTCTGACTGCGCCATGGATAGAGAGATAGGTGCCAATAAACAAATAGCCCCCCAGCAGCAGCATGGATGTTGTTAATGCCATCATCATTTGTCTGCTTTGCTCAATGCTTTGCTCTCTGAGGCTTAATGAGGCATTGATTGATTCAAAAATATGCCCGGTCAGTGCGCTGACCTGTTCAATGGATGCGGTAATGCGGGCGAAGTGGGCTTTAGGATCGACGCTGATTTCGGTATCTGCAAAGGCTTTAAGCAGATAGGCATGATCGGCATGCATCAGCTCTGCCAGAGATTTTGCTTCGCTGAGAAGCTGAGTTGCGCTGGTGCGGGCCAGTTTTTCTTTCATGGGGTCTGCAGATAAGGCGATGATGGCGCCAAGGGTATTCATTTGCGCGATTTCATCTGGTTTGGCAGTTTTTGCAGTGGCAAGGCGCGCACCAAGGCCCCTGGTTTTGGCAAGTGCTTCAGCTGCCGGAATCAGCTGGGAGAAATACACGTCCTGCAGGTAGTAGCTGTCTGTTTCCGGATCAAGCGTCAGCCCGGAGAGATGCGCCAGATCGCCGGTAATCTTAATCGTCTGATCAATCAGCCCGGTGTGAGCGCTGAAGTTTTCTGCGGGCTGGTTTTGCTTCCAGCTGGCAGTTAATGATTCTAATTGGGATTTCAGCAGCGCCCAGCCTGAGTTTAAGCTGGGGAAGTGATTTTGATTAATCAGGGCATCCGTGTTTTGAATGGCGGTTTTCAGCTTTTGCTCATTGGCCACGATATCCGGGCCAAAATCGGTTTTGCCTTGCAAATAAGATGAGCTTAAGCCGCGATGGCTTTGTGTCAGGGTCATCACATCCCGCAGCTGGGTGGCGTATTGCAAACCAAGATGCTCGTTCCGGGTGGTGGTCAGGTCTTTGCTAAAACCTAATAAAATCAGGCTGAGCATATAAATGGTGGGGATCGCTAACACAAAAGCGATCAGGACAAATTTTTGTGCAAAGCGCAATACAGACACAAAGCGAACCACAGGAATAAAAAGGGCTTTCATTAAAATCATCCTGCAATAACAACATCTTAAGTGTAGTTGACGGCTCCTTCTGTTTAAAGGGGGATAAGCGCCATATCAAAGATGATTAAGGTAAGTTTGTGCCTGGATTGATCTGTAGATTGCTTGCGTATTGCTGAAGTGGTGTTCAGGAAAATGCAGGGAAGAAGAAGGGGGTGAAAAACCGCAGTTTCACCCCTCTGTGCTCAGGCCCGGCTGACAGTATTGCCCGATACTTTCATCTGTATGGCAGGCCCGCCTTTACGGCTGGCGACTTTAGCGCTTTCTGTGCGAATTGCAGGCTTCATCTGGCCATCCATATGGCCGTTAACTACGCCAAGAATGGTGGCGCTGGCTAAATCAAAAAGCAAATTGAGCTGTGCATTGCCGCCCACATGAATATGGTTAATCCCGCTTGTGCCGGGGGCAGAGCGTCCATCCGCGGTTTTATTGAAAACCATACGCACTGCCTGTGCCATTTGTGCGTCGTTTCCTTCAATTTCGGCTGCGGCCTGCTGATGTACCAGGCCCAATGACTGCTCAGCCGGGCGATAAGGGCTGCCCCATGGTGTATCTGTTTTTTGTGCTACCCAGCGGATATTGTCTTCGGTAGCGCGATCCGGATAAGCAGAGCGAATCGCTTCTTCGATTTTTACCCTGATGGTGTTCTGATGAATTGCACGGCTGGATGCGGCATGCCGGCGAAGCCATTCCAGATTGGGGTGGTCTTTGAATCTATTAAATTGAATCGGAGTGAA
The DNA here is from genome assembly GCF_011601265.1 of Iodobacter violaceini. Lineage (GTDB taxonomy): Bacteria > Pseudomonadota > Gammaproteobacteria > Burkholderiales > Chitinibacteraceae > Iodobacter > Iodobacter violaceini. The sequence continues at coordinate 138,497 of NZ_JAAOLX010000004.1, read as the reverse complement.
TGCCATACGAGTAACTCCAGGAGGTATTTCAATTAAATAAAGGAAAACGCAGGAGTGTATTGTTATAAAAGTATATGGCTGGGGTGTCTGTCAGGTAATTAATTTAGTTTTATAAAAAAATCAGCAGATGCTGAGTGCTTGATTTAATTGGCATATTTATATTTAATTAAACAGGATGCTAAAAATAAAATCCGGCGTGCCCGGATTAAAAGTGTGATTGTTAAAGCTTACAAATCAGGGTGAATTTATAGCCAGCAGATATTTAAATTGGCGGCCTGGATTTGCTTAAATGAGTACTGCATTTATGCAGTGTCAATTTCTCTTCATACCGTTTTATTACTGCCCAGGCCGGATGCTGTGGCCTGATTGGGATGAACTGCATGGATCCGCTTTATTTTTCTCACGCTAAAGCTTGTCAGCTTTTATACCTGCACCATTTGCAAACCCGCCGCGAGGCCTGGCATGCATTCAGCCAGTCGGGGATTAACTGGTTTATGTACCGGCGTGATGGGGAAGGGGTGATTCTTAATCCGCAAACGGGTTTGATCTGGCAAGAAATGACCGAGGCCGGGCCGCAGCTGGATTTACCCCGTGCTCAGGCCAAAGTGCGGCAGCTTGAATGGGCAGGGCTGGCCAACTGGCGCTTACCCACGCGAGCCGAGCTGATTGATATTGCCTATGCGCCGGGTTTCCCGCTTTGCGAAGCATATAACTGGTTTGATTGCCCGCTGTGGCTTTACGACAAAGGCTGCGTGTATCTTGATCAGCCCGATGAATTTATGGGGCCGGATGGTGCGGCCAGTATGATTGCGGTAGACGATACCCTTTGCGCAGACTGGCCTGGCAGTTATCCGCAGGGCTTGTTTGAGCTGGGCTGGACATGGTTGGGCGCGTGGACGAGCAATGCGCGTTTTCCAAAATCCAGCAAGTTTGATGCGGCGCTGACGGCGTGGAAAAAATGGCGCTCTTTAGCGTCGTCAGAAAACGATGGTTTTCATGCTGTGAACAGCAATGCCACAGACTGGCCTGCTTTATTACGTAAGCTGGATTACATCAGCACCCGCCTGCCGGACATCGACAGCAGTACTTTTTCTGACGCGGCCAAAGGCCTTTGGGAATTGTGGCCGGTGGCAGATGCCAAGCGCGCCAGAAGAATTGCTTTAAGCCATGACGGGCAGATGCGGGCACGCAACCCTGAGCTGGATATTCGTGACGCCAATGTGGCGATTGATTTTGGCACCAGCAGCACGGTGGTGGCGTTTAGAGAAGGCGCGCACGACCGCCTGCTGCGCATCGGCGAAAGTAATTTATGGGAGCAGCCGCAGGCCAGCGATTATGAAAACCCCACCGTGCTGGAAGTGATGGACTGGCAGGCGCTGATGGCGGCGTGGACCTCTGAGGTGTACCGCCCGCTGGTGGATTGGCGTGATATCCATTGTGCCCACGAGGCGCGCGATCATTTGCGCGATAACCATACCGATCCTAAGCGTATCTCCAGTATTTTCAGCCGCATGAAGCAATGGACGCAGGATGAGTTTCCAACGCGCATCAGCGATCAGATCCATCAGGAAGAGCGCATTTTGCCGCCATTTAAGCAGTATCCATCCAAGCAAGTGGAAGATGTTTATGCCGATTTCAACCCGATTGAGCTTTACGCCTGGTTTTTGGGGATGTTTATAAACTGGCGCCAGCGCGGCATTTTCCTGCGTTATTACATGACTTTTCCCGTGAGCTTTCCGCACGATATCAAGGAAAAAATCCTCAGTGCTTTTCATCATGGCTTGCAGCGCAGCCTGCCCGAAAGCCTTGTTTATGGCCCGCATATTGCACAATTCAGGGTTGAAGAACGTGGCTCAGAGCCTGCCGCCTATGCCGCATGCGCGCTTAAAGCCCTGCAGCTTTCCCCCGGCGCTGCCGGTGAAGGGCGGGCATTCGCGGTATTTGATTTTGGTGGCGGCACCACTGATTTTGATTTTGGCTATTACCGCCTGCCCGATGCGGCCGAGGCAGAGGCGGGCTGGGAAGAGGTGATCGAGCACTTTGGTGCATCAGGCGACAGAATGCTGGGCGGCGAGCAATTGCTTGAAAACTTGGCTTACATTACCTTTCGCCACAATCTGCCACAATGCCGTTTGCATAAAATTGCGTTTATCCTGCCACAAGACGCAGAAGATTTTGCCGGATCGGATATGTTTCTGGAGAAAACCCGGCCGGCACAAACCAATAGCATTGTGATGATGGGGCGTTTGCGCTCTTTTTGCGAAACCGGCAATTTGGAAGGGCTGATTGAGGGCGATATTTGTAAAATGCCGCTGTTAAACCGTGACGGGCAAAAGGTGGAAGTGGCGTTTCAGATTCCGCAAAACGAGCTGCGCGATTATCTGCGGGCACGGATAGAGCGCGGGGCCATCGCTTTTTTTGCTGCCATGCAGGCAGCGTTTAACAGCCACGGCGGTATGCCGCAGACGGTGGATGTGCTGCTGGCGGGCAATGCTTGCAGATCCCCGTGGGTGATGGAGCTGTTTGGCTTACATGGCTCGCCTATTGGCGCGATTATGGCGTTTGAGCAGCTGGAAATCTCGGTGCATCCGCCGCTCTTGGCCGATCCCGGTAACCCATGGCGGCCTACGGCCAAAACCGGCGTGGCGCTTGGGCTGCTGCGGCTTTGCCCGGGGGAAACACTGAAAGTGATTCACCGCTCGCGGCTGAAAGACGATGCACCGTTTTTATTTTCGGTAGGCAAGTTGCTGAATGGCGAGTTTGACCCATGCTTGCCAGCGCACGGTGCCTATGGCCAGTGGCACGAGGTGGGGCGGCCTATGGATGGAGTATTTAATCTGGCCTATACCCATTCCCCCCGCGCCCGTACCGATCAGCGTATGGACAGAAGTGATCCTGATTTGCGTTATAAGCGCATCGATTTTCCACAATGCAGCGAAGGGCAAAAAGTGTATTCCCGCGCCATTGCGCCTAATCTGATTGAAATTTGCCTTGCCTGTGATTTAAGCCATGGCGGGCAGCCAGAGCCAGCCAGCCATGTGCAGCAACTGGCGCTGGCCTGATGGCCTTGTTTACGATGAATGCCGGGCGGCGGTACGCCGTAAAAAAAACTGATCCGCCAGCCATGCCAATCCGCCGCCAATTAAATACATAAATAAATCATAAGGGCTGAAGGTATTGCCAATCACAATATAAAGTACGCTGCCTTTTTTTAGCCCTAATAAATCAACCAGATGTATATATTGCAGCCCTTCAACGATAAAGCCAGCGGCAATGGCCATGATTGCGCTGCGTAATGGCGGATTGCGCCATGCGCGAAAAACGGCATAGAGCAGTGCAATTACCAGAATATCCCCAAGGCTGCCGCGTATAAATCCATAGCCAAAAACACCACGGGCAATGACGATTTCCAGCAAAAAAATCAGCAGTGCAATCAGGTAATAAACAGAGCGCTTCAATATGATCGCCTTTATAAAAAGGGGTGAATAGAAAGTAGCTGTGCTAACTATGCGGCGAATCCAGTATCTATATGTCGCAATAAAGATGAATTAACTTGCGGGGCGTTTACTGCAGATTAGATTATGTCTGGCAGGGCTTGAAAAACGGGTCTGTTTCAAGTTCAATGACGCCCCGTTTGGCAGCTATGCCATGAAAATATGTGAGTAAACTATGTCAGAAGAAAAAAAAGACCCTTGGCTCAATTACCTGGCGCTGAGTACCGTTATTCTGGCGGTATGTGCAACCTTATCTACTTTTAAAGGCGGTGGTTTTTCAACCCGCAGCATTATTAGCCAGACTCAGGCATCTGATCAATGGGCATTTTTTCAGGCTAAAAGTGTGAAGGCCAATTTATATCAGTTGCAAAAAGAAAAGCTGGCGCTGGATTTGCTGGCTCTGCCTGAGCAGGCTGCGCCAGAAGTAAGGCAGCGCTATGAGCATGTACTGGCTGATTACACTGAAAAAGTAACGAAGTACGAACAAGAAAAGGCGCAAATTCAGCAAAAAGCCAAGGCCTTAGAAGAAGAGCGCAACCAGGCGCAGCGCCATTCCAAGCCATTTGGTCTGGCAGTGATTTTTTTGCAAATTGCCATTTTATTAAGCTCTGTAGCAGGTCTTTTTAAGCGTAAGGGAATTTGGTATGCGGCATGGCCAATGGGTCTGATCGGCGTATTTTATTTTGCGGATGGGTTTTTTCTGTTTATGTAAAAAACAGTGCAAAGCTCAGTGTCTGATCTTGAGAGCTTGATATCCGCTGAACAATAGGGTGCGCCTTTTACATCTGCTGCTTAATCAGCGGGGCAGCAGATGTGTTTTTATGCAAAACGCTTTCGTGTAATGCGCTGGTTGTTTACAGATATTTAATGCAGTTCGTCGAGAATATTTCTTTTGTTGACAGGTTTGGCATATGGATCCGCTATAAAGATCAGACCACCTGTTAACCGAGGATTGCAGAATGAATGCCCTTAGCATGGTTCAAAAGCTTTACATTGGCTTTGGTTTGATTGTGGGGGTGATGCTGGTTTTAACGCTGATGACCGCATTTAATTTGAATCGGCTGAATGAATCCAGCGAGGCGCGCCTGAAGAGCCAGCGGCTGATTGCTGAAAGTAACAATGTCTATGGTGATGTGGCCCGCGCCGCCGGAGCCGTGCGTCAGTATGGCTACACTGGCGAGGCCAAAGTCCTTAGCACCTATCGCGCTTCAATAAAAAGCCTGTATGAGAAATCGTTGCCCAGAATCCGTAAGGAAGCAGAAGGGGAAGCTGCACAACTGGCCCGCCTCGATAAAGTGCAATTGATGATTAATGCGTGGTTACAGGATTATGCAGACCCCTTTATTAAAAAGCGCACTGAAATTAATAATAAAAAAGCGAGCATGGATGATTTGGCGGCGCTTGCAATGACCTTGGGTAATAAAGCGAAAATTGCCCCTTTTGCCGACTTGCTCGATGAAATCACCAAAGATGCAACGGTAGCCAATGATGCTAATCAGTTGGCAAATGAATCGATACGTAAAAATACAATCTTGTCTTTATGGCTGGGTACGCTGATTGCTGTGGTGATTTCGGTGATTTCATCCGTGGCGATTGGGCGGGGCATTGCTCATCGTCTGCATCATGCGGTAAGCAGCGCAAATGCGGTGGCAGGTGGTGATTTACATCAAAAAATAGAAACTTCAGGAAGCGATGAAATCAGCGCCCTGATGCGTGCTTTGGCGGGTATGCAGGCCAAATTGGTTGAGATTATCCGCTGTATTCAGAATAACTCGCAGGATGTGGCTGCCTCTGCAGAGCAGATTGCGGCCAGCTCGGGCCAGCTGGCCCATGCTTCCAGTGAGCAAAGCCATGCTGCAACGTCGATGGCGGCGATTATTGAAGAGCTGACGGTCAGCATTAATCATGTTTCAGATCATGCCAGAGATGCTCAGGTGCTTACGCGTGAATCGGGTTCTTTATCTGATCATGGCAGCGATGTTATTCGCAGCACGGTGGCCGATATTATTGGTATTGCTGAAACAGTTCGTCTTGCTGCAGCACGGATGAACGAGCTGGGTGGCCATGCGGATAAAATTTCATCCATTGTTAATGTGATTAAAGAGATTGCTGATCAGACTAATTTATTAGCGCTGAATGCAGCCATTGAAGCGGCCCGCGCAGGGGAGCAGGGCCGTGGTTTTGCCGTGGTGGCGGATGAAGTGCGTAAATTGGCTGAGCGCACCAGCCAGTCCACAAGAGAAATTTCTGAGATGATCAGTCATATTCAGATTGGCAGTCAGGAGACATTGGGCACGATGCAGCAAAGTGTGGATAAGGTTGAAAATGGCGTAAATACGGCTAATCAGGCAGGGGAGGCGATTGTGCAAATTCGTAATTCATCTGTGCGGGTTGTGGATATGGTGAGCGATATTTCGTCCTCTTTGCAGGAACAATCTGTTGCCAGCAATAATGTGGCGGGAAATGTAGAAAAAATAGCGCTGATGTCAGAAGAAAATAACCGTGCCATTGCGGAAACCTCCAGAGCGGCTCAGCAGCTTAAGGGGCTGGCCGAATCGCTGCAAAGATCGGTGGCTTTTTTTAAATTTGCCTGATCCGGGTATCGCTGTGTGTAAGCGATAACGGATGTGAAAAATGCCACCACAGCCCTGCAGTGATGCAGGGCTGTTTGCATAGGAAAGATCAGGGCTGATTTAAAACGGGTTTTGGCAGAATGCGCGGCTCTGAGGGCAGAAGAAGTGCCGCAGCCAGGGCAGACAGACCCGCCATCAGCCATACGCCGCCCCATGAGCTGGCGGTGAGCAGGTAGGGAATCAGAAAAGGCGTGAGAAATGCAGAGGTAAAAATGGTTGTACCTGTTATGCCCAGGGCCGTACCCGAATGAGAGGCGCCTGCCATGGTGGCAATTTCTGTGTAGGCAACGCCGTGCCAGGCATGAGCAAGTACACCGCTGATACAAAGCAGAATCATGGCCCAGAGCGCAGGAGCGTGGCTGAGCAGGGCAAGCAGCAGGGCGCTTATTCCTGTAAGCAGGCCAATGACACGAATCAGTTTGTTCCGATTTCGGTGCTGATCGGTATAGTGGCCACTCCATACCCGCATTGCTGCGCCACACAGCTGAATGCTGACTAATAAGACAGAAATACTGCTCAGGCTCAGTTGTTTTTCATCGTGCAAAAAAACACCGGCAAAGGTCAGTACGGCCATTTGGGGCACCGTGAGCAGGCCGCTTGCAAGGGCCAGACGCCAGATATCAAAGCGGAGCAGAGGGGATTTATGGCTTGATTTTTGCAAGGTGGGGTGCGTGCTGGCCGGCGCTTCATGCAGGTAACGCCATGTGGCAAAAGCGCTGATAAAACAAAAGAGTGCAAGGGTCTGAAATACGGCACTAAAGCCGGACTGATTGGCCAGCCAGGGAAGCAGTGCCGCGCCCAGTGCTCCGCCTGCGGGAACAGCGGTCTGACGCAGGCTCATGGCAAAGCCTCTTTTGCCGTCGCTGAACCATGTCATGACCGCTCTGCCGGATGATGCATTCACGCTGGCTCCCAGAGCGCCAAGCAGAATCAGGCTTAAGCCCAGAGCTTGTGCCGGGATGGGGTGATCCGGGGTCAGCGTAAGCGACATCAGTGCAAGCATCAGCCCCATCGAAAGCAACCCGCTTAATAAAATCAGCCGGTCACCCAGTTTGTCGGTGAGTAAACCCCATAAGATTTCAGAAAGCCCCACACCCAGTGCCATGCAGGACAAAACAAAGCCAAGCTCAATAGTAGAAAAGCCGTATTCAGCCCTGATTAAAATCCCCAGCACCGGAATACCGGCAAAGGTGGCGGCAAAGCTGGCTTGAGCGCCTGCTCCTGTGGCGAGTACCAGCCAGCGATGATTGGGCCCCAATGCGGGTTTGTTTGCAAAATGGTGGTTCATTGTTTGCTCCTGATCGATGTGCAAAAATAGTTTACATACTAGTAGGTACAGAAACAAGCGATGTTTGTGGTGTGTTAAAAATGGGTTATTTGCTTTTGTACCTACTGATTTGTACAATCAAGCCATGGATGCAAAAGAAAACTTAATTACAAGTGCCCAGGCGCTGCTTTGGGAGCGGGGCTATGTGGGCATGAGCCCCAAAGCGATTCAGCAAAGGGCAGGCGCGGGCCAGGGCAGTATGTACCACCATTTCAGCGGCAAAGCGGCGCTGGCATTGGCGGCGATTCAGCGCAGCGCGGCTGAAATGCAGGCTCAGATTGATGCAGAGCTGAATTTTCAAGGCACAGCACTGGCCCAGATCACGGCTTTTTTGCAAAGAGAGCGGGATGTATTACGGGGATGCAGAATGGGGCGGCTGGCCCAGGACCCGGAGATTATTGCACTTGAAGAGCTGCGCCAGCCAGTGGATGAGATCTTTTCCGGCTTGCAGCAGCGTCTTATCGATGTGCTGGACAGTGGGCAGGCTAATCATGAGTTTTTGTATGTATTTGAAACCGCAGATCTTGCGGCAATGATCGTTTCAGTACTGCAAGGCGCGTATGTAGTGGCCAGAGCCGAAAATAGCGAGGTGCCCTTTAAGCGGGCAATGAGCGGATTACTGTTTACGCTGGGTACTCTGACTAAGCCGGCCATTTAAGGTGTTGAATTAAAAACGAAAAAACCACGAGCCGGTCGTGGTTTTTTTATTGCACAAACTGTTGTGCTTAAGAAATGCGTACGCTGGCCGGGGCAGAAGCGTCTGTTGCATCGGCAACAATGCTGGCCGGCACTGAAGCATCATTGGCATCGGCGCGCAGGCTTGCAGGGGTTGAGGCATCGCTTGCTTCAGCAATAATGCTGGCCGGCACTGAAGCATCATTAGCATCGGCGCGCAGGCTTGCTGGGGTGGATGCGTCTGCTGCATCAGCAATAATGCTGGTTGATACGGAAGCATCGTTAGCATCTGCACGCAGGCTTGCTGGCGTGGAAGCATCGGATGCATCATTTGCATCTGCACGCAGGCCGGCAGGAGCAGAAGCATCTGTAGAGCTTGCCCATGCTGCAGTAGCGGCGCAAGCGGCAAACAGGGTAGCGATCAGTAGATTCTTTTTCATGGGTGTTTCCTTGTGTGGTAAATGGAGGAACGATTACTCGTCCGATGTACTACATATAGCAAACACCATGCCATATAAAAAATCTCTTTATATTCAATTAGTTATGTTTTTTCGCCAAAGACTGAGGGGGGGTATGTATGTCGCCATTTCACGACAGCATAAAGAGTTGTTTTCTTAAGTGATTGATTTGTATGGGAAATTGTTGTTGCTAAAGCCCGACGCACAGACAGCGATGCTTCAGCGTCGGGTGAAATAGGCCTTGGGCGGGGTTTTGCGAAGATTCAGGCGGGGCAGGCATCATGCTTGCTGTGAGCCAATAAGCATCTGTACAACTTTTTGCAATTCATTCAGTGGTACACCTCCCGCTTTTTAAAGTGGGAGGGCATATCAGCTTGTGCAAATATTTATGGCCCTGAGTGCTGCTGCAGATGGCCGTGCTTATGAGCTGATATCTGCTTTAAAAGCCGCAGGGGCTAAATCGTGTTTTTGAAGCAGGCGGTAAAACTCTGTGCGGTTGCGATCGGCAAGGCGGGCCGCGTCGCTGACATTGCCGCCGGTAAGGCGCAGCAGGCGCTCGAGGTAATCCCGTTCGAAAATGCGTTTGGCTTCGGCCAGCGGCAGGATATCGGCTGATTCGCTGGCCATGGCTTTTTGTACCTGGGCCAGGGTGATAATCGGGCCGGTGGCCAGCACGCAGCATTGCTCAACTAAATTAGAAAGCTGCCGGATATTGCCCGGCCAGCTGGCCGTGCTTAAAAAGCTGAGCGCGTCGGCGGCAAAGTGGCAGTCGGTTTTGGCATAGCGCACCACCACTTGTTCTAAAAAATGCCTTGCCAGCAGGGGGATATCTTCCCGCCGCCCGGTCAGTGATGGCAGCGCCAAAGACACCACATTCAGGCGGTAAAACAAATCTTCCCGAAAAGTGCCATCCAGCAGCAGCGATTGTAAATCCCGGTGGGTGGCGGATAAAACGCGCACATTCACCGGCACGGCACGGCCCGCGCCAACCGGGCGCACTTCACGCTCCTGCAGAACACGCAGTAATTTTACTTGCAGCGGCTGCGGCATATCGCCAATTTCATCCAGAAAAATCGTTCCGCCATCGGCTTCTAAAAACAAGCCATTTTGTTTTTGGCTTGCGCCGGTGAAAGCGCCTTTTTCATGGCCAAATAGCTCGCTTTCCAGCAGGTTTTCCGGGATTGCACCGCAATTCACGGCAATAAAAGGGCGCCTGGCGCGCAGGCTGGCGCGATGGATGGCCTGGGCCAGTACTTCTTTGCCTGTGCCGCTTTCACCCCGGATCAGCACGCTGGCATCAGTCACCGCCACCAGCCGTGCTTCGGCCAGCAGCTCGTCCATCACCGGGCTGCAGCTGATAAAACCGGCCCGCCACGCGTCGGCCTCTGCATGGTCCTGGCTGGGCGGGCTGGCTAATACCAGGGCCTGGCTGACTTTATCCAGCAGTGCTTTACCATCAAAGGGTTTAATTAAGTAGGCAAACATGCCGTGGCTGATCGCATCGATCGCATCCGGCACGGTGCCATGGGCGGTCAGCATAATCACGGGCAGGGCGGGGTAGCGGCGGCGCACTTCTTCAAACAGCGCCATGCCATCCATGCCGGGCAGCTTCCAGTCGCAGAGCAGCAGATCTGCCCGCTGCACGGCAAGTGCATTAAGCGCCGCTTCGGCGCTGGCGGCGGCTTCTACTTCATAGCCTGCGGCAATCAGGCGTATGGAAACCAGACGTAAGAGATCGGGATCATCATCAACCAGCAAAATTTTATTGCTCATGGTTTTTTATTCCTTTCCAGCATGTCTTTTTCCATTTCTTTTAAGGCATCCAGCTTGGCCGCCAGATCATTCGCACGTTTTTGCTGCTCTTTGGTGGCCGCTGTTTGCTTATCAAGCAGGCTGCTCAGTCTTTTGCGCTCGGCCAGCTGGCTGGCCATCAGCTGGGCAAAGCTCTGGCTCACAGGATCTGTGATCTGAATGGCATCCAGCTGAGTTTGGATGCGGTTCAGATCAGCATGATTACTCATAAGCTGCTGAGCCAGTGCCTGCAGTTTATCGGCGGGCATGGCGCTGGCCGGTGCAGATGCAATTTCAGGCTTGCACGCAACAGCGGATGCAGTCACAGGCGGCGCGCTGACAGGGCCGGTGGTGGTGCAGGCGCCAAGCGCCATGCAGCCCAAAAAAATGCTGATGGGAATACATAAAGGAATTGCGTCTTTCATGGTTGACCTTGTAGCTGCCAGTGAAGGCGAAAACATGCGCCTTGCTGGCTGGGGATGAGTTCTACATCACCGTGCATGAGCTGGGCAAAACTTCTGGCCATGGTCAGCCCAATGCCGGAGCCTGCAGATTCGCCCTCGGGGGCGGGGCCGCAGTGAAATGGTTCAAAAATGGATTCTGTCTCTTCGCTTGCAACGCCGGGGCCCTGGTCCTGGATTTCTACCCAGCTTTGCTGGCCGGTTTGTCCGTAAGAGATGGCAATTTCGCCCTCAGGAGGGCTAAAGCGAATAGCATTCAGCAGCAAATTATCCAGGATAATCCCCAGCTTGGCATGATCTGCGCTTGTCTGAATGGCCGCGCCGGATTGCCGGATACGCAGGGATTTTTTGGTCAGTAAAATGCGCCATTGCTGCAGGCGCTGAGCTAAAAATTGTTCAATCACCAGGGGCGTGATTTCCAGCCCGGCAGACAGCCAGCGCCCTGCATCATGCGCCAAAAGCGCGTCCACACGCTGCCTTAAGGTATGCACATTGCTTTGTACCATGGCGCTGATTTCTTTTTGCTGCTGGTTTAAATTGCCCAGCACTTCTTCTTGCAACAGGGATGACGCCTCGTGAATCACGGCCAGCGGGGTTTTTAGCTCGTGAGAAACATGGCGAAAAAACTGTGCTTTCTGGGCTTCCAGTGCCACCAGCCGTAAATCAAGCTCGGCCAGCGACTTGGCTAAACCCTGCAAATCGGCAGGGCCGGCAAGGCGCCAGCTTTGCCCGCGCTGCCCCTGAGCCAGCCGGGTAATCTTGCGTTTGAGTTGCCCTATCGGCCAGCTGAACATCACCGCCATTAAAATAGCCAGGCTCAGGGCTGCAACGGGCGACAGAATGGCCAGCTGATCCACCTGCTTTTGTTTCTGGCTGACTTCTGCCAGCCATTGCTGGCGTTGCTGGGCCAGCTGTTGCTCAATGAGCTGATCCTGATTTTTAAGCTGCTCATTCAACAGGCTGAATAAGGCATTCACCTGTGCTTTCTTAAGTCGCCGCTTAGGATCTGCCTTCTGCAGCAGTTGTAAAACACTCTGGCTGCTGTGGCGAAGAAGCGGGTGGGTACTAAATGTTTGTTGAGCGGCTTCCAGACGGGCTTTGGCACTGAGGGCGGCGTTTAGAAAAGTGGCTTCAGGCAAAATTAATAATTGCCTGCTGGCCCGCTCCAGATGCAGCGCTTGCTCCTGAGATTGTTGCGAAGCATTAGACCAGTCACTGGCCTGATCCTGCTGTTGTTGCGCCTTAATGGTCAGCCCCGCCAGGCCATAGCGAAGCTGCACCAGCGCTGCCGAAGGAGTGAGTGCCACTAAAGCAAAGCCAATAATCAGGAGGGTACGAAAGGAAAAGTAGCGCAGCATGGTGGCCGGATGTGGGGCGTTTGTTTATATAAGGGATGAATCCTGCGGGCTAAGCGCAGCTAAATCAAAGTAATAAGTTGGTGAAAAATGATTGAACCCGCCTTAAAAGGGGGCTTTCAATATTTTGCTGGTGGTTTTTTTGGGGCTAAGTGGTTTAATCCAGAGCTATATGGTGCTTTGTACCGTTTTTTGCCCCAACAGATTGATTTGTCGTAATCGCTTTTGGGCAGGCATTTCAAAATATCGGAAGCTAATAAAACTAATCAGCAGCAGCAGAGCAAAGAATAACAGCATCAGCCATGGGGAGTAATAAATAGCCTGATCGAATGAGAAATAAGCCAGCAGGATTGAAAATAAAATTTGCAGCGGAAAATGCAGCAAATAAGATGAATACGAAATATCACCTAAAAAAGCGATACGTCTGGCGAATGGGCCATGCCGCGTTTCAATCAGTGCCAGCGATAAAATACTGAGCGGAAAAAGTACCACAACCGGCCATGACCAGATCAGCTCCAGCATTCTGTGTGCTAAGGGGTAATTAAAAATAGTGAGCGAATTAAAATCGGTTTTTTGATGCAGGGCGGCGATGCAAAGGAGCCATGCACAAAACGTGATCACCAGTACGAATTGCCTCAGTGCTGCAGCGTGTTTTGATTTAAGCACGGCCTGGTAAGCGATAAACACAAGGCCGCCCAGAAAAAACGAGCCAATACCCCGGCCTGTGGGCAAATAATAATCCTGGATCAGCTGAAAGCCGGTAATGGATATTGCCGCTAAAATAACGGCCCGGACAGGCAAGAGGCGGCAGCAGCTGAAGAATACAATATACAAAAGAACTTCTACAGAAACAGACCATATCGGGGCATTAAATGAGTAGCCCTGCTCAAATCCCCATGAAGATGTAAACAAAAGATTAAGCAAAAAATGTTTGGCATCATTACAGGGATAAACAAAGTAATTCCCCCGTGTGTGGCTGACCCACAGCTGGCCAATTGCCACAATCAGCAAGCTGGCAAAATGCAGCGGATAAAGTCTGGAAAATCTCAACAGGGCAAACTGGCCAGATGTGATGCTCCGGCAGGCAATTTTTTTGGAATACAGCCAGTAAAAAATAAAGCCGGAAAGACAAAAAAACAAATCTACGGCCAGCCATCCCTTGGTATATAGAAGCGATAAGCCATCAGAAAAAGGCAGCCGATCCGGATTAAACTGACCTGCTGTGGTGCCTGTGTAAAAAAAATGCTGCCAGTGCCAGAACACCACGCAGAGTGCGGCGATGCCCCTGAGGGCATCAAGCGAATAGAATCGTTCTGGCAGATGGGCTTGTGTCATCGTTTGCGGCCTTTGCATCAGCTCAAGTTGCATGGCGGTTTACGGTGGGTGTGACTACGCAGGTACGCCGCCGATAAAATCACGGCAAAGTACCTGTACCGCGGGGGCAAACTGGTTGAGGTTTTGCAAAGGCAGCCATGCCACTTCGCTGATCTCGCTCATGGCGCGTGGCTGGCCTTGCCATTTTGCACGATAGCAAATCAGCTCAACATCGCCTGCCTGCCCGTAGGCTGGCGCAATCACGGTATACAGATAGCGGGCATCCTGTATGGCAATGCCTAATTCCTCAGCTAATTCCCGGCCAAGGGCCTGATCGGGGGATTCTCCCTGCTCAATCTTGCCCCCTGGCAGATACCAGTGCTGATTCTGGCGAACTTTAACCAGCAGCAGCTTCTGGTCTTGCACATCAACCAGACATGCACATTGCAGTGGCTGCATAACCTGTCCTTTTTATCTGTGATCTGATTTGCATCTTACATTATGCCTTCGTGGTGATGGTGTTTTGATATGGGAAATGGTCAGTAAGCTGAGGGGAAGTCTGTTTATGACCTTGGTTTATGCTTTCGGCATTTTATGGACAGTTCGTTACAGATCGCTACCAAACCCACATCGAATTATCAACATAAGGGGTAGATACTGGATTTACACGCTCACTACCGGGCGATTTTAGGAAGCTATATCATGAACAAACTGCTGACAACGCTTGCTGCTACTGTATTTGTTGCGACTACCGCTTTGGGTATGGCAGCAGAAACAGCCTCTGCCCCTGTAAAGGCAGAAACCCACTCCGCTAAGGCGAGTGCTCCTGCAAGCAAGCATGTAACCAAAAAAACACCCGCTAAAAAGCACACTGCAGCTTCAGCTGCATCCGCAGTGCAAAAAGCTCAGGCTAAGAAGCACGCAGCATCAGCTGCATCCGCAGTGCAAAAAGCCCAGGCTAAGAAGCACGCAGCATCAGCCGCATCCGCAGTGCAAAAAGCCCAGGCTAAGAAGCATGCAGCATCAGCCGCATCCGCAGTGCAAAAAGCACAGGCTAAGAAGCATGCAGCATCAGCTGCATCTGCAGTACAAAAAGCCCCTGCGAAAAAACATGCTTCAGCGGCATCTGCAGTATAAGGTTTGATTGCTTTGCTGCTAAGTGTTTGAAGTATTTGCAATTAAATGCAATTTAATTGGCTAATGCCCCACCCGGAATAAACGGGTGGGGCATTTTTATTTTTACGGGCGTTTAATTTAATAAATTTAATATTGTGTTTTGATGGGTTTTCCGAATACATGATTGTGAAATGCTGTGGTCATTAAAATAAAATACAGGCAAAATAGATTAATGTATGGTCTTTTAAAACTATTTTGATCCTTGGATGCTTCATGAGAAAAATGAATTACTTACTCGCACTGCTGGCGATTGTTCTGATGTCTGGCTGTGCTTCGGTGAAAATGCAAAATACAAAGTTAGTTAATACGGTAAAGCCTGATTTTGCGCTGGTTACTTTTGTCCGCCCCGCTGTGTTTTTTGGTGACGGGCTTGATATTGATGTGTGGGATGGAGAACATTTTGTCGGGTCTCTTGGTGCTGGAAAGTTAATTCAGCATGAAGTTGAGCCTGGCGAGCATTTATTTTTAGCAAATTCAGAAAACTGGTCTTATGTATCGGGTAATTTAATAGCGGGTAAACACTATTTTATTAAAGCAAATCTATTCCCTGGCGTACTTTATGGGCGAGTTGCACTTGGAGTGGCACAAAATACTGACCCGCGAATTCAGGAGTGGCAAAAAAAATTAAAGCCTACTCATGCTTCAGACAAAGATAAGCTTGATATGGAAGCAAAAAAGCGTAAAGAAATTGATGCTGCACTTCAGGAATTTAAAACAGGAAATATCAGCACTTTTGCGAAGCTGCAGGCAGAAAATGCTTTGTAATCTGGTCAGTGTGGCTATCGTTTGATTTTGATAAGCAGTGCATAAAAAGAGGCTCCGGGTGGAGCCTCTTTTATTTTGCGGTATTTATAAATCCAGTGCGGAGGTTAAATCGCCCGGAGGCTGCGCGCCGCGAGCCTTAAAAGCGGCGTTACGCAATTGAATGCCTTCTAATTCGGGCAAATTATGCACTTTACTGATAAAGCGGATGATGGAAGTGGTGTCATAGAGGGTGTGATCCACCGTGCCTTTTTTGGCAAAAGGCGAAACAATGATGGCGGGGATGCGGGAGCCTGGCCCCCAGCGATCGCCTTCAGGCGGAGCAACGTGATCCCACCAGCCGCCGTTTTCATCATGGGTAATGATCACCACCATGTTTTTCCACTGTGGCCCGCTCATTAAGTGTTGCAGCACATTGGCCGTGTGCTGATCGCCCGATTGCACATCGGAATAGCCCGCATGCATATTTAAATTACCCTGTGGCTTATAAAAAGCCACTTGCGGCAGTGTGCCTGCCACGGCTGCGGCGATAAAGTGGTTGGAAATCGGGCTGTCGCCCATGCCTGCATCTAATAAATGCGTTTTGCGTGCTTGGGTGCCTGGTGCAAATTGCTTGAAGTAATTAAACGGCTGATGGTGATATTGGAAATTAGGTGCATCTGCGCCGCCTTTACCATCCAGCGTTGCCTGCCATGCGCCGCCATACCATGCCCAGCTAACTTTTTTAGCTGAAAGTAAATCGCCGATGGTGTTGTAATCTTGCGGTGGCAGTGTGCCTGGGTCTGCCGGATCGGCCAGAAGCGGATCACCGCCAGGCGCAGGGGGCACATAGCTGGGCTGATAAGGCGGGGCCATGGTATTTACGGCGTAGCCATCAGGTGTAATAGCGCCGCTATTGATAAATTTGGGCTTGCCATCCATGGCAGATGCGGGGGATTTGGGGCTGATCGCCAGTTGAAAGCCCTGTGGCCCATCGCTTAATACGGCAATTTTTTCTTTGGCTGGGCTCTGTGCTGCATTGAAGAATTCCGGGGTGCGGCCAGAAATCAAAAACTGATGGTTCAGGTAGGAGCCACCAAATGCCGCCATAAAAAAGTTATCGCATAGTGTGTATTGACGGGCGATTTGCCATAGATTCAGGTTTTTGGCCCCTTCGCTGTAATGCCCCATGACCAGCGCCCCTGAATCGCCCCAAGCGACAAACTGATCATTCTTGCCTCCGTTGATTTGCATCTGGTTGTGATAAAACAAATGGCACAGATCGCGGGTAATCACCGATTCCGGCAGCAGTGCACCGGCCTCGTCTTTGAGTGCAAATGGTGCATTAGGCAGGCCGCTGATTTGCTGCTCATCTATAAAATAACGCTTGCCTGCCACCATCTGCCCGCGTTGCACCAGCCCACCCCAAATTTTAGGCAGGGTCGTTAACGGCTTGCCATCCCTGTCCAGCTGGGGCGCGTATTGTGCGCTGGCTAAAGGTGCGGCCACGCCGGGGAAATTACCGTAAAGATTATTAAAACTGCGGTTTTCTAAATAAATCACTACGATATTTTTTACTTTATCTTTTAAATGTTGCTTGCCTGCCAGGCTGGTTTTTTGAGCGGGAGGCGATTTGGCATCGCTCATCGCAGGCAGGGTATATGCAGCACCCATTGCGGCCAGCCCGCCCAATAAGCGGCGGCGGCTTGGGTCATTGGGTGCGGATGATTTTGGTTTCTTGCTCATGATGTTGTCCTGAAAAAGGCCGTGTGCGGTTGTTGTGCCTTTATTTCATCATAAGAAGCGGTAGGGCTTAAAGAGATAAGTTCATAAAATTGTAATTTTACAGAAATATAAATGAAATATTGCTTTAGTGATCAATAAACTGATAGGGCAGAAATTTTTGTTTCAGGTATTCGCCGTGGCTGATGAGTTTATCGGCGTCTTCGCTGTATAGATCGGCGGCCATTTCTGTCAGCTCATTGTGCAGCAACACCAATTGCTCGGTGAGCAGAGTTTGGGCGGTTTTGCCATCGCGCAGGGTATGCATTTTGGCAAAGCTGGCGGGCAGCGCCAGATAATTGCCGATGGTGGCGGGCAAATCACGGCTCACGGTATTGGCCAGCTCAATACGGGCGGTGGCAGGAAAAGCAGGGTTGGCAAAGCGCGGTGCCAGTTCATGTATCAGTGCTTGAATCTGGCCAAGGCGGTCGCGTGGCCCGGCGGGCAGGCGTGGGCCAAAATCGGCACAGATGGCGTCTATGGCCTGATCAACCGGCATTTGGGGAAGCTGTTCTAAAATGGGCGGGCGGCTTGGGGGCAGAATCAGCCAGCCAAACAGATAGGCACCGATTGTGAGCGGCAGCCACCACGCGTGGATAATCCCGCCAAAAAACAGCGCCAGCACCAGGAGTGCGCAGACGCTGCCAGTGATATTGCGATTGCTGTAAATAAAGAGCATCAGGCGGGTCGGCATTACTGGTAGCCCCGAATATCTTTAAACGCGGCTTGCAGGCCAGCTTTGTTGGCGTCAAAAACGCGGCCGCCGCTGGCTTGGGTCAGCACTTCCAGCTCCTCACTTTTTGCCTCGCCAAAGAGCACGGCAAAAATGCGAATATGCTGTTGCCGGGGCTGCAGCGTGCTGAACCATTGTTTGAATTCTTCCAGCGTCATGCCGTCATTATTGATGCCATCGGTCATTAATAGTAAGGAATAAACGCGGTCCGGGTCTTTGCTCTGGCGTAGCAGTGCGGCCTCATACGCGGCTTTAGCAGCGGTATAAATAGCGGTGCCACCGGTGGTTTGCAGCTGGCTGGCGTAATCACTAAAGGCTTGCAGCAGCTTGGCATTGCTGGCTTTATCGCTGCTTAATGACCAAAGCTGCTGGTCTTCTACATGATCTGAAAAGCGCAGCAGCGCGATGCGTTCTCTGTCACGCAGCTTGGTATAGCGGCCAGACAGGCTGCTGTCGCTGCCAGCCAAACCCGTCAGCGAGTAGCGAAGTTGCTCAATTCGCTGGCCTTGCATTGATCCGCTGACATCCACCACAAAGGTGGAATCGGCGGGGCGGCGCAGGGTGTTGAGGTAGGCATCGAGCAGGCCATCCACTACTTCCAGTTTGGCAGGGAAGGCCAGCTCAAAATAATCCTGGCTGGCGATAATAGGTTTGACGGATGCATTCACCGGCTGACGATAGCTGGCTTTATTCATGGCCTGCTGAAATTCTGCGCCTTTCAGGTAGGCCACGAGTTTATCGTAAGCAGCGCGCTGTGATTCTTTAAGTAGCATAAAAGGATAGTCAGCAGTGATCACGCCATCCTTAGGGTAAATCAGCGTCAGCGGCTCTTTTAAGCGGCTATTCATGCCATGCAATACCGATGCGTAATTTACGATGCCATCCAGATTGGCAGCTTCTTTTTCATATACTTCGGCTAGCCAGCCTGACGATCCGGCGGTAAGGGATTGTGCCTTAGCAAAGGCGGTGAGTGTTTTAAAATCGATGTCTTTTAGCTCTAGTGCGTCGCCTTTGCCTGCCACGGCCGAGGCTAAGCCTAAAATAGCAGCAAAACCGGTGTTTGAGCTGGCGGGGCTGCTCATCGCAAAATGCAGCTTGCCAGCGCCGGCCGCATCGGCAATATCACGCCAGCTTGGCGCTTTGTCTGGATCGGCCCAGCCAAGCGCTTTGGCTTTATAGGTTTTTAGTCCAAGCACCACCGGCGAAATCATGGTGCGCTCGCTGGCCTTAATTCTGGCTTTGGCGGCTGGGGTGAGCAATGCATATTTATTGCTGGCCAGCCAGGCAAAATCGTACTCCGCCCCCGATTGGATTTGCTCTACAGCATCTAAAGTACCCGCGTATTTCAACTTAAGTTTGATGCCGGTTGCTGCCGTAATTTGCGGTAAAAGCGGCTCGATATCTTTAAGCTCAGAACCCGCCAACACGGTGAGTGCATCGTCGTTGAGAAGGGCGGCCATTTGCGGTGTTTTTTCGCAAGCAGTCAGCAAAAGTAGCGAGGCAAGCAGCAGGGCAAATGTTTTGCGCATAGTGGGGCTCATTAGCTGGCGATCAAATGGGTTAAAGCTTTACCGGCCCATCGCTGGTGCTGCTGCTTAGCGATGGGCGCACGCTTTCACCCTGTGCCCGGTCTACATAGGTTTGGGCGCGCTCGATTTGCTGGCGGATTAACTCATTATTTTTGCCCATCACGCCGATGGCTTCGGAGCGGAATTTATCCATTGCATCCATCGCGGCAAAGGATTGATCAAACATAGATTGAATCCGCTCAATGCCTATTAGCGGCGAGCTGGCAAATTCACCGGTTTTTTGCACATGGGTGTTGAGTGCCTTGCCGCTTTGCTCGATCAAATCGCCAATGGTGCCGGATACGCCTTGCAGCATATTCATCACTTCAATTTGATTACCCGTCGCGCGGGCCACCGTGGTGGCAACTGCCAGTGCCGACATCCCGGTGGTGGCCACGCGGCTGCAGCCATTGGCCATTTCGCGGCCGGTCTTTTTTAAGATTTCCATTGCCATATAGCCGTTAACGGTAACGGCCATCTGCGTTTGCATATCGCTGACATTTTGCCTTGCATAAAACAGCACTTCTTGCTCAAGCGCACGGGCGCGCTCGGCATCGCTGGTTTTTAGCCTTTCCACTTCACCAGCAAGACGTTGATCCAGCTCGCGGGCAAAGTGAATCGCTGCGCCTAGTTTTTGCATCGCATCCCACAGCTTTTGCTTGATGGTTTCAATCTCTGTGGCGTCTTTCAGCATATCGTCGCGGGCGGCGTGCACCTGCTGTAATGCCGTATTGAGCTGTGTGCCTGCGGATTGAAACTTGCGAAAATAAGCTTTGAGCTTGTTACCAAAGGGGATCAGTCCGAGGATTTTATTTTCGGATAATAAATCGCCTTGCTTGCCCGGGTTTAGCTCATCCAGTTGGCTGCGTAATGCACCAATGGCTTTAAAGGCCGCGCTATCTTCCACCCCAGCCAGATTGCGATCCATAAACCGGCCCGTCATCAGGCCCGCTGCTTGTGATATTTCTTCCCTGCCCAGATGAAACGCAGCATCGAGCTTTTGCTTAAAGCTATCGCTGCTGACGTCTTCAGCCACCAGTGCACTGACAAAGCGGCTGACTTGTTCTTCGACCTTGCTTTTTAGCTCGCTGCTGAGCGGGGCCATTTCTGGCGCACGCTCTGCAGGCACCGCAATCACTACTTCTGGTGGGGTTAGAACGAGGGCTTCCGGGGGCTGCAGGGTATCGCTCATGGTTTACTCCTGTTGGGTGTTTGGGCTTGGGATTACTTCAACTGCTGAGCAATGCCTTCAATCATGCGCTCCAGCATTCCAAAGCTGGGCGGGTCGATCACGTCGACAAGCGTGGTTGGTGCGGAGAGCTTTTTCTGCTTTAAAAACTCGGAAAAATGCGCAATTGCGCTGCCCCGATAGCCATACTCCGCAGCGAGCTTTTGCAGCTCAGGATCGTGCTCCAGCGCCTCACCCACCCGATTGCCCGCTTCGGTAAACGGCACCAGCACATGCTTGGTAAATGCGGTGGGTTGCGGGTAGAGCAGCAGCATGTCCGGGTTGGCTTGGGGGAGCTTAGATTGGAATTCTAAAAACTGCGATTCATACACCATCACCAGCGGCGCTTTGCCGATGCCCATACTGGTGTAATCATCAAATGGCCCTGCGGAGCTGGATTCCTGAAACCCTTGCTTAAGAAACAGCGGGCTGACTAAGGGTAAAACTTTTTGCACTTCTGCATCGGATTGCACCACATTATTATCATTGAGTAAGTAGCTTGCCAGCGCCAGATACATCGCTCCAGAGTTAGACTTACGTACATCGGTGCAAGAAATTAAAATTGAGCGGCCACTATCGTAAGCGGTGTTGTTTTTTAGCTCGCGCCAGCGTTTACCCTCGCTGATAAACTCCAGTAAGCGCTTCATATCACTAATGTAGTAAGCCCCATCCCGGCGCTGGACAAGGCCGTTGCTTTCCAGCATGGGAATCAGTTTTTGCCATGAGGCTACGGCCATGGGGGTGAAAAAAGGCGTGTAGAGTTTTTGCGCCTTCATCACTTGCTTTAAGCGTAATGCTGCAGGACTGCCCGCGGGGTGGCCAAAATCAAAGCTTTTTAAATCAGGGTGCACGGCCATCTCGCGCGAGCCGGCTTTTTGCACTTCTACTTGTAAACCCAAGCGGGCAAAGGCCTGGATCACCCGTGGATCGCGGTAGAACGGCTCTTTTTCAGAGCCAATTAAGCCACGGGCCAGGCTTAGCTTGCCAGCCTGCGCCGCTGCGCCATCTGTTTTTTGCTTATCGTGAGCAGAAAAAAACAGCCCGAGTAAAACGGCTATTCCCAGAATGCCAGCCAACAGGGGGCCAATAATCTTGCGCAAGACTGCTCCTTTAGCAAATTGATGTACTGTGCATGGCTTAAGCCTGACAGGCCGTCAGCGGTTGTTGACGAGCGGTACGCCGCCGTAAATTAAAGCTGAAGCCGTATTGGCTTTCAGTAGTTGCAGGTATTTGTGGTGAGTATGGAGAAGAATATGCGTGCAGTGTGTTACAAATAAATGACAGGATGGTAATGAATCCAGTCGGGATGAGGCTTAAGGGGGTGACAAGCAGACGTAAGAATCCACGCCGCAGCAGGGCGCCTTCCCTTAAATGGCAGGCTTTGATAAAACATCAAACGCCAAAGCGTTTAAACCAATCCAGCATCATTTTCCAGCCATCCTGAGCTGCGGCAGGGTGGTAGCTGGGGCGGTAATCTGCGTTAAAGCCATGGCTGGCATTGTCGTAAACCACGATATTAAAAGGCTGGGCCTGCGGGCGCAGCGCCTTGCGCATTTGCTCTACCGATTCAAGCGAAATGCCCTGATCTTTGCCCGCGTATAAGCCTAAAACCGGGGACTTTATTTTTTGTGCAATATCGATGGGGTGCTGCGGATTACTGCTGCTGGTTTGCCCTGTCAGCCGCCCATACCAGGCTACGCTGGCTTTGATTTTTGGATTGTGCGCAGCATACAGCCAGGTAATACGGCCTCCCCAGCAAAAGCCTGTGACGGCAAGGCGTTGTGGGTCTCCGCCATGCGTGACTGCCCATGCCGCTGTGCGGTCTAAATCCGCCAATACCTGCTCATCCGGCACTTTGCTGACTAATTCTTTGACCAGTAATTGTGTATCCGTAAACTGGCGCGGGTCGCCCTGGCGGTAATACAGCTCAGGTGCAATGGCTAAATAACCCAGCCTGGCTAAACGCCTGCAAAGATCCTGAATATGCTCGTGTACGCCAAAGATTTCCTGGATCACAATCACGGTGGGCAGCGCCTGAGTGGCCTGCTCTGGCTGTGCGCGATAGGCAGGCATCTCCCCGATATTTACTGGCCCTGCCAGTAAACCCTGGCTGTCTGTTTGAATAGTGGATGCGGCGACCGGCCTGACTGCCAGGGCAAAGCCTGCGGCTAAACTGGTTTTAAGAAAAATACGGCGAGCGGCTTCAGGCATGGTTTCTTCCAACATAAGCAATCAGTTTCTTAAAAGAAGAGCGGCATGTTTTCTGCGTTTACCTGCTCAAGGATAAATGGAGCACTCTGGCCTTCGATTCCTCTGACTAAGGTTTCGCAGGCGTAAGATGCGCCAGTTTGTATATCAATAATCGGCTGAAAAGCCATGGTGAATTTAAAGCTCAGATTTTTGGCGTCTCTGCAGTCTTTGCAACTGGACGGGCTGAAGGGCGTGGAAAATTGCGTATTCATTTTGTTCACCTCTGAGTAAATCACCATCAGCAGACTAAGGGTTTTGCCGGTTTACCGCTTAAGCTGCGAATCGATCCGGTCTTACCTTTTTGTTTGTGTTGTTTTTTTGTAAGGTTGTGTGCTGTTTTATAGGTAGTTTAGTCATGATGCATTCGGATTGCATGGGCGAATTACTTTATCTGCCGTAGCGGGTTTTTGAATTGAACTGTTTAGTTTTGATATTCCCGCAATAGAGCTTTCACTTTGGGGGCAAGCGGGGAGTCTTTGGGTAAGCGCTGATTCAGTTTATTTAAGTCGGCAGCAATTGTGTCGCATCTGAGTTTATCCATTTCCTGGCTTACCTCTTTATCCCGCTCAGACTGATTACCTCCAAATTCGCCTGAAAAATGCAGGCAATCTTCGGCGCGGCGGATGATTTTTTTTGTTTTCTTGCCGGTGGCGGGCGATGCAGCAGGCGTGCTCTGGCTGCTGATATGGGGTTTGGCAAAAGGGGCCGGGCTCTTATTGCAGGAGATCAGCGTGAGCGCCATCAGCAAAATAAATGAAATTCGCATTGTTTTTAATTTTCAGTAAGTCGTGGTGCCAGAGCAGGACGATTAAGCTTCAATAAAAGTTGTGCCAGACAGGGGCTTGTATTCAATATGTACAGGAACCCCGCTATTGTTTTCTACACACCAAAACCCGTGGGGGAGCTCGTATGTTCTGGATCCTGTTTCTTTGGGATTGTTTGGAAATGAATAAGAAGACGTATATTCAATTTTCGGGAGCGGGGCACGAGGGGTGACTTTTCTGTGGAACATCATGAGCGGAATGTTTTGATTTTCAGCGAGCTGGCCGGATACATGGAGTTTAATTGTCCATCTCATGCTGGCTGGCGTGCTGATGCTCAGGCGTACTTCGGCCGCAGGGTAGCCTGTATAGGACTGCTTATCTTGCAAGTACATTGCTGTTTCCTGTGCAATAGTCAAAAAAACAATGGATTTGTTTTGAAGTGGTCATGGTGAATGCTGTCAATTGCAGACAGCATTCAGTGTAGAAGAGCGGTGGCGTTAAGGCAAAGAGAGGGAGGCTTGCTTGGGTTCAGCCAGCTACAGGCGCAAAAAGCCACACCGCGGCAGGCGGTGTGGCTGGGAGGGGGTGGTTTACTTGTGCTTTTTCTTGCTGGTGCTGCTGTGTTTTGCTTTAGGTGCAGCTTTGCCTGATTTAGCCGCCGTGTTTCTGCTTGCTTTGCTGACCTTAGATACTGTTTTGCTGGTCTTTTTATAAGTGGCCGCTTTGCTGGTTTTGCTGCGGCTGCTTGCGCTTTCCCTGGCTGTTTTAGGGGCTTCGCAAACCTGGTGTTTTTTGCCTTTGCGCTTAATGGTTTTACATACCGGTTTGCTGCTGGCTGCAGCGCTTACTTTGGACGAGCCGGTATTTTTAGGGACACTGGCTAACAGCGCCGCCATATTAACCGGCGTGCCGCCTGTGCCATCATAGCGGCGGGCTCCGGTAAAGCGTGAGCTCCAGTAGCTTTGATTCAGATTGGTGATTTCAACGCTTTTACCCGCTCGTGGTGAGTGGATAAAACGGTTGTCACCCATATAAATGCCCACATGCGAAAACGTGCGGCCCAGTGTGTTAAAAAACACGAGATCGCCGGGTTTCAGCTCTTCCTTATCGATGTTTGAGCCGGATTGCGCCATTCCAAGTGCATTGTGGGGCAGGGCAATATTCATCGAGTTTTGAAACACATAGCGCACAAAGCCACTGCAATCGAGGCCCGCTTCGGGTGTGGCGCCTCCCCATTTGTATTTCACGCCAATTAAGCTCATGGCTTGCAAGAGCATGTCTTGCGCAGGGGCGTAATCGGGTTTTACATCAGACTTAGCTTTGCGGGAGCGGGGGGTGTTAGGGGTGGTCGTTGCCGGAGCAGCTTGCTCAACGGCGGGATCGACCTCGATGGTGGGCAGTTCATCGGCATAGGCCGGAAGTGCACAAATGCCCACGAATAATGTGCTGATTAATCTAATCCATTTCATGTGGGAATGATGGCTCTGATTGTGCAGGGGCTAGCCTGCTTTGGGTTGTTGGGGAGTCCGCTATTTAAGCTCAATGGATCAGGTGCCGTATGAGGGCATTTCAAAGGGGTAAATACCCTGCCTGATTGCATATTGGAGCATTAAATTTTAAGGAACTGTAAGCAGTTGCCAATATTAACATGTTCATTCAGGCAGGAAAATTGGAATACTTGTGTGCGAATTTAGCCAGGCTCTGTTTTAGATGCGCAATGCAGATTAACCTGGCTGTCATTATTCTTCTGTTTGTATTTAATTGGCTTATATTATTTGCAAGATAAGCCCACTTGAATGCGCATTTATGATAGAAATACTCCGCTGTTTCTCTCCTTGGCCCCCGGCTGTTTTTATGATTTTTACGGATAAATAAATGCTGAAAGAAACCTTTACCGTGATGCGCGATTTGCCTCGGGTGCGTGAAATTGTGGCTGTTCTGGTGCGGCATGGTTTGGGCAATCTGGTGCAAAGGCTGGGCTTATCCAAAGGCCTTGAGCGTGCCAGCGATTTACTGCATTTGCCGGGTAATCATGAGGCCGAGCTGCTTGAATCTCCTGTGCGGGTGCGCCGTGCGCTTGAAGAGCTTGGGCCTGCTTTTGTCAAGCTGGGCCAGGTGCTGGCCACGCGGGTGGATATGTTTCCGCCGGAATGGATTGCTGAATTTGAAAAATTGCAAAGCAATGTGCCGCCGGTTGATTTTGCGCTGATTCTGCCTGAATTAACCACTTTGCTGGGCCAGGATCCGGCCGGTATTTTCCTGGAGCTTGATCCGCTCCCGGCAGGCGCGGCTTCTATTGCGCAAGTGCACAGGGCAAAATTATTTGATGGCACCGAGGTAGTGTTAAAGATTCGCCGCCCCGGCATTATTCCTAAAATTGAGGCAGATTTACGCATATTGCGGCATATCGCCTCATTAATGGAATTTGAATTTCCTGAATCGCGCCGCTATCAGCCGGTTAAAATTGCTGAAGAGTTTTCTAAATCTTTACGCCGCGAATTAAATTTTTCAACTGAGGCCAGAAACTCTGAACGCTTTGCACAAAATTTTAAAACCCATTTGGATATTGTCATTCCTAAAGTGTATTGGGAATGGACATCAGAAAGCCTGAATGTGCAGAGTTATATCGGTGGCGTGGCCGGTAATGATTTATCCGGCGTGGATGCAGCCGGGCTGGATCGCTGCATTCTGGCATCCCGCGGGGCTGATGCGGTGCTTAAAATGGTGCTGATTGATGGCTATTTTCATGCGGATCCGCATCCGGGCAATGTAAAGTATTTGCCGGATAATCAAATCGCCTTTTTAGATTTTGGCATGGTGGGGCGTCTTCCCCATCCGCGCCGGGATCAGATTGTAGATTTACTGGCGGCATTAGCGCAGCGTGATGAGAATGGCATTTTAAATGTGCTGCTGGAGTGGACAGGCGATACGGTGGTGGATGAAGAAAAACTCATCGCTGATATTGCCGGCTTTATGTTTGATTATGAAAATCTGGCTTTAAAAGATATTCGCTTTGGTAATTTATTAAATGATGTGGTGCAAATGATGCGCGAGCATCAGATTACCCTGCCTTCAGATTTAACCCTTTTATTTAAAGCCCTGATTACCCTTGAAGGGTTGGGCAGGCAGCTTGATCCGAATTTTCAAATGGTTACTCACTTAACACCGTTTGTAAAAGAAGTGATTCTGGCGCGCTACAGCCCGCGATCACTAATGAAACGCAGTAAAGAGGGCGTATTTGAAGCGGTGCAATTATTAAGCGGCCTGCCCCGGGATATTGGTAAGCTGATTAAGCAGGCAAGGCGGGGTAATTTACGTATTGATCTGGATTTAAAGCGGCTGGATCAGTTTGGCCAGCAAATTACCCGCAGCGCCAATCGCCTGACGATGGGAATTGTGACGGGAGCTTTGATTATTGGCTCTTCGATTGTTATGACGGTGCAGGCGGGGCCAACGATCTTTGGATTACCTTTATTGGGTTTTATCGGCTTTGTGCTGGCCGTATTAAATACAATCTGGCTGGTGCTGTCGATTTGGATATCGGGTAAAGAAGAAATTTAATGGTTGTGGCGTCATTGCTATTTTTTTATAAAATGGCGCTTGCTCTGTGATATCTGTGTTCATCCAGCCATAAAAAAATCGCCCCGTGAGGCGATTTTTTTATGGGCAGCAAGGCAGATTACTTGCCGAAATACTTGGCGTAAATCTTTTGGTAAGAGCCATCAGCTTTTACATCTGCCAGGCCTTTATTGAGCTTGGCCAGCAGGGCTGCATTGCCTTTTTTAACTGCGATGCCGTAAAACTCTTTGTCAAAGCTGGCGTCGTCAATCAGCTTGAAGCCAGAGTTAGGGTTGTTGATCAGGTAGTTTTTAACCACGCTGTTATCACCAATCACTGCGTCTACACCGCCGGATTTTAATTCTTGCAAGGCCAGCACAATGGATTCATAGCGGCGGATATTGGTGTTGCCTTTACCAAAATGCTTTTGTGCCACGATATCGCCTGTGGTGCCGTTTTGTACGGCCATTTTCTTGGTTTTCAGGTCAGCTAATTTTGCAATCGGGCTTTTGGCAGAAACCACGATCAGTTGCTTGGCTTCAAAGTAAGGCGCAGTGAAATCCATTGATCTCTGGCGCTCTGGGGTAATGGTCACGGCCGCAATCACGATATCGCGTTCGCCATTATTCAGGCCTGCAAACAAGCCTTCCCATGGGGTGTTGATCAGTTTGATCTGCACACCTGCTTTGCTGGCCACTGCCTGAATCAGATCGGCATCGAACCCTTCTACTTCTTGCTTTTTATTCAGGGTTTCGAATGGGGCAAAAGTAGCATCGGAGCCAACGGTCAGTACACGTTCGGCGGCAACAGCGGGCATAACCATTACACTGCTGGCGATTAAAGCTGCAACTAACTGACGTAAGTTTTTCATTAAATCTTCCTTGTGTACGAGGGATAACAGGATACTTTGCTGACAAATGGCGTCAATGCGGGCCAGTAATAATTGCATTGTGAATTTTACCAATTATGGCTTTTACCCCATTGCCACGGGATGCAGAGAGAAAACGGGTTAATCCCAGCGCAATCAGCCAGGCTTCACAGTCAAAATCGCTGATTTCCTGACGTGTTTTGCCCTGATAAGCCGCCATGAGTAAGACAAGTAAGCCTTTTACAATGCGGGATTCACTGTCTGCTGCCAATTGGATATATTCACCTTGCCAGCTGATTTTGAGCCATGCGGTGCTCTCGCAACCCACAATGCGGTTTTCATCATTTAATTCTGTGGCGGGCAGCGGGGCCAAATCACGGGCCAGCTGCACCAGCAGGCGGTTTTTTCCTTCCCAGCCATGGGCGCTGGCCAGCTTACTTTCTATTTCTGCTTTATTCATGAAAGTCCTGTTTTAAGCCAGTAAGGCCAGTGTTTCGCTTAAGCCTGTCAGCAGAGAGGTCACATCGTCTGCGGTGTTATAGGCGGCAAAAGAGGCTCGCAGGGTTCCCTGCAGCCCAAGGCTGCTGAGTAAGGGCTGGGCGCAGTGATTGCCAACGCGTACCGCAATCTCTCTGGCATCCAGAAACTGGGCAACATCATAGGGATGAGCTTCGCTGAAAGCGACAGAAACAACCGGGCCTTTGTGTGTGGCTGTGCCAATTACACGCAGGCCACCGATCTGCCCGAGTCCTTGCTCCAGCTGCTGGCGTAAAGCATCTTCATGCCGGGCGATCGCCGGGCGGTCCTGGGCTTGCAGCCAGTCCAGCGCGGCGGCAAAGCCAACGGTCTGGGCGATGGCGGGGGTGCCGGCTTCAAAACGGGCGGGGGCCGGGGCATAGCTGGTGGTTTCAAAAGAAACGCGCTCTATCATTTCGCCCCCTCCCTGCCATGGTGGCATGGCTGCCAAAATTTCGGCTCTGGCCCATAGCGCGCCTATGCCGGTGGGGCCGTACACTTTATGGCTGGAAAACACATAAAAATCGGCATCAAGTGCTTGTACGTCGATGGTTTTGTGCGCCACGGCCTGAGCGCCGTCGATTAATACTCTGGCGCCAAAACGGTGCGCTGCGGCAATTAAATCTGCGACGGGCAGCTCGCTGCCGATGGCGTTGGAGATATGAGTAAGGCCAACCAGCCTGGTTTTATCTGAAAGCAGTGTATGAAAGTGTTCAATATCCAGGCTGCCATCACTGAGTAAACGCACGGGTCTGATGATGGCACCACACCGTGCAGCCAGCATCTGCCATGGCACAATATTGGCGTGGTGCTCCAGCGTGGTAAGGATGATTTCGTCACCAGCGTGCAAATTGGCCGCACCCCAGCTTTGCGCCACTAAATTGATGGCTTCGGTTGTACCGCGGGTAAAGACAATTTCATCGCTGGAAGCCGCATGAATAAAACGAGCCACGCTGGCTCGTGCGCCTTCAAATGCATCGGTGGCGGCTACGGCGAGGCGGTGCGAGCCACGATGCACATTCGCATTGGCTGTTTCGTAAAAATGACGCTCAGCATCCAGCACCGCCAGAGGCTTTTGCGTGGTGGCGGCGTTGTCGAGGTAAATTAAGCCAGGAGCGCGCATCAGTAAAGGAAACTGGGCGCGAAGGGCGTGGGCATCAAACATAGTGGCTCAACAATCTGTACAGGCCGCGATTGTAGCGCGACTAGGGTTTTTTCTCATGGGAAAGAATGCTGGGGCATACCTGCAAATGCGGTTTGCATGCTGTGCCGGGTATTTTGAAAACTCCAAATAAAATATCTTAAAAGATGATGAGCAGGGAGTTAAGAATAAATAAGGAGTAAAGGGTGCTGCCGCAGGTCTTTACGATTTGCTGTGCGGCCTGCGTTTTTTATGCAATGAAGTTGTGAGCGGGCGGCCGCATGGTTTAAGCTTTGTTCTTTGATGGCCTCTTTATTTTTTTATGACAACTCCAACTTCAGTAAGGCCTTACAAGCAGGCAGTGTCTGCGCTGATTGTGATTCACACGCCTGATTTGCAGGTGCTGCTTATGGAGCGGACTGATTTTAATGAGGCATGGCAGTCGGTTACAGGCAGCCGCGAGGGGGATGAATCGCTTGAGCAAACGGCGCGCCGTGAAGTCTTTGAAGAAACCGGCATCGATACGGCTTTATACAAATTACGTAATTGGCAGCAAAGTCACGATTTCGAGATTTTTGAAATCTGGCGTCACCGTTATGCACCCGGTATCACACACAATACTGAGCATGTGTTTAGCCTGGAAGTACCTGCTGTGATGGCGGTGACGCTGGCTGAAGGCGAACATCGCCGCTTTAAATGGGTGAATTGGTCGCAAGCCGCCGAAATGGTGTTTTCGCCATCGAATGCCGATGCTATCCGCAGCCTGCCGGAGCGTTGCGCGCACTAAGTTCGTCTCTTTACCTATTAAGCCTGCAGACACAAAGCACACATAGAAAACCTAAAGTACTCAAGGGGTACTTTGTGTGCGCTGTGATTTTTAATAAACTAGGACTTATTGCTCAGCCATTTTTTGAGCAGGATGTTCAGCTGCAGTGGAATGATAGGCTTGGCAAGATGATCGTTCATGCCGACTTCGGCGCAGGTTTTTTTATGCGATTCCAGTGCATCTGCGGTGAGTGCAATAACAGGGGTTAAATCGCCCCTTGCACGCATTTGCCGTGTGGCTTCCAGCCCGTCCATGATAGGCATTTGTAAATCCATAAACACCAAGTCATAGTGATGGCTGCTGAGTTTACTCAGCGCCTCTGCCCCGTTGTTTGCTTCGTCGCAGCTGATTTTTAACAGCGACAGCAGCTCTCTTGCCACCAGCCGGTTAATGGCCACATCGTCTACCACCAGAATATGTTTGCCTTCAAAGCTTAAGGCTTTTTCCGGCGTTTCCGGGGCTTGTGCTTCTGGCGTTTCAGCAGCAACAGCCAGATCCAGGCTAAAGCTGAACTGGCTGCCAACGCCAGGCTGGCTGCTTACCGTGATGTCCCCGCCCATTAAATTGGCTAATTTTTTGCTGATGGATAATCCCAGCCCCGTGCCGCCAAATTGCCGGGTTGTTGAGTTGTCTGCCTGAATAAAGGGCTGAAAAAGGCGGCTGATCTGCTCTGCAGTCATTCCGATTCCCTGGTCGCTGATAGTAAACAGCAGCCGTGTTTCGCTCAGGCTGCTCAGCTCCAGTTGTACGCGTCCTTGCTGGGTGAATTTAATGGCATTGCCCAGTAAATTAATCAGGATTTGGGTTAAGCGTAAGGCGTCGCCCTTGCGCCACTCGGCAAATTGCCCGGGCAAAATCAGCTGTAAAGTGAGGCCTTTTTCTTCGGCCCTAAAGCGCAGTAGCGAAATGACCTGAGTCACAATATTGCGGCAGGAAAAAGTTTCGTTTTCTAAATTAAGGCGCTCTGCCTCTATTTTTGAAAAATCCAGAATATCGTCAATGAGCGCAATTAAGGTGTTGGTCGATTGCGTCAGTTTAGTCAGGTAATCGCTTTGTTTTTCATCCAGATCCGTATGCTTCATCAAGTGGGCAATGCCATGAATCGCATTGAGCGGCGTGCGGATTTCATGGCTCATATTAGCGAGGAAAGCGCTTTTAGCCTTGGTGGCCGCTTCGGCCGCTTCTTTGGCGTGATTAAGCTCGGTGATATCCATCATGGTGGCTTCAATATGGCTGGGCTCGCCTTCGGTGTTGTACAGAAGGCGGCTCGTTGTCAGCACATCCAGCACATGGCCGTTGCTATTGCGAATCTTAATGGCGTAGCGGCTGACTCTTTCGTGCTTCAGTATCATTTCTTGTAATTGTTTTTGTTCCTGAGGGTTTTCAAAAAAGCAAAGCGCACTTTGCCCAAGCAGGGCTTCTGCGCTGCCAACCCCCAGGATATCCAGCATGGCGGAGTTAATGGCGAGAATTTTGCCGCTGGCCAGCTCGGTTTTCATATACCCCGTCAGCATGCTTTCAACAATGGCACGAAAGCGTGATTCGCTCTCTCTGAGTGCTTTTTCGATGCGGTTTCTTTCTGCTAGTTCATTTTCTAAGTGCTGGTTAACGGCGCTGAGTTCCTGGGTGCGAATTTCAACACGGCTTTCCAGCTCATCGTACAAGCGCGCATTTTCCATTGAAATAGCGGCTTGCGTTGACAGGGCATGAATGACTTCCTGCCTCGCCAGGGTGAAAGTCCCTGCCGCCAGAGGGTTTTCAAGGTAGTAAACGCCAAGCAGCACGCCTTGCTTGATAATCGGCCCGCACAAAACAGACTTAACGCGGGTGTTATGTACATAGGAATCACGCTGAAAGCGCTCGTCAAGGCCGGCATCATCCAGTGCGACGGTTTCTAAGGTGCGCCAGACATACTGCAGGATAGAGGCCGCAACCGGCAGACTGTGGCTGTTTCTGGGGCGTACGGTGATGGTGTTGTTTTCGATAATTCCAACCGTCTTAAGCCGGGGCTGGCCGTCTTCTGCCAGAATCAGCGCGCCCATGGTGGCACCGGCGCTTTCGATCATCAGCTCGGTTAAGCGCACCAGCAGCGGGTCGAGCGCCAGCTCGCTGGCAATGGCCTGCGATGCTTTTAATACACCGGCAGAAGAGAGCGCCCGGCCATGAAATACGTCTTCTTCGGGTGGGATAAATTGCCAGACTGCGCTGTATTCGTGGCTTAAAGATTTGGCCAGCCCCTGCGCACCCCAGTGCTGCAAGCTGGAAATTGCGTTTTTAAGGTGGTGGGTGGCATAAATGGGGTAGCCGTGCTCAACCCATAGTTTACAGGCATGTATTTCCGCCAGCGCCATATCCTGAGTAAACCCCTGGCTGCGCGCGGCAGTCACCGATTGATGGCAGCAGGCAAGGGCGACTTCATGCTGGCCATTGAGCTGGGCAATCTGAGCATTAAGCAAAAGCAGTTTGTGCGAGAAATTGGCAGGGCAATCATGGCTCCATGCCGCCAGCTGTTCGCGGCAGAATTCTATTTCTTCCCGCTCTTTTTCAGAGGGCGAGCGATTGGCAAGCCCCATCGCCAGACACCAGAGCACATCAAAATTGGCAATAAAGCCCATGATGTAACGGCTGAGCATCAGCCCCTGGCGGGCATGCTGAATGACTTCTTCGTAACGCCCGGCAAACAGCATGCGCTGGGCGCGGTAGATATGATAAAAGCACAGCGAAGAGCGGCTGTCTCTTTGTTCGCATTCTTGTACAAAAATAGCCTCGTTGGGTGTGTTGCCATCCCATGTATCGGCAGTGAAAGCCAGTACAGAAAAATGTAAGGCATTGAGGGTGTCGATTGCCCACTGGTTTTTACTGGCGATCGAAGATTGCAATGTTTGCCCGATACGCTCGCTTAATTTAGACAAAGGCAAACCGCTGATATAGCGATGCAGCACATCGGCGCAGTAAAGATAACCGGTGAACTGCTGATCCCCTGTCATCAGGCCTGCATTAATGCTGTCCTGAATCAGCGGCAGTGAATCATGTAGTGGTTTTACCCAGGGTAAGCAGCCTACGGCATAGGGCCAGCCTGTTTTGCATTTAAGCGCCTGCGCATCCAGCGGGTTAATCAGTTGATAACCCAGGCTGGCAAACTCAAAGCCGCGCTGATGCTGGCCAAATAAGCTGCCCAGTAATACACCAAATGTGCCATAGCCCTTGCAAATCTCTATCGAGTTGCCATATTCCAGCGCGGTAAGCACCATGCGGGAAATAATAAAGGGGTAGTAGCGCGGATGGCCAAAAGAGGTGGAGGTATCCAGATTAAGCAGCGTTTTTTGGATAAGCTGTTGGGTCGGGTCACTGAGTACCGGTAATTGCAGCAGATCGGCCGGGCTGCGGTCTTTCATTTTTTCTTCGATTTGGGCGAGGATTTCCTGAAAGGCAGCTTCAGGGTCATTGGGCCAGACTAAGCCCAGTAATTCCAGTGCCTCTTTGCCCGCTTCAATGGCGCCCTGGTAATCGGCACTGAGTGTTTTGCCGATGATTAACAGATTCTGAAACTCTGCTTTTTCTCTGGCTGTATGAAGCTGCGGCATGGTTTTCAGAATAATGGCTTCTGAGCCAGCTAAATCCCCGGAAAGAAATGTCGCTTGTGCCTGTGTGTAGTGCATGCGCAGCCGCAGCGGGTAGTCGCAGTCTGCATGTTCGTCTTCATTCAACAGGCGCTGTGCATTATTTGTAAACTGCCTGGCGCTGGCGTAGGCGGCAGAAGTAATGGCTTTGGTGGCCGTTTGTAAAAATAAATCAGCTAAATAGCGGTTTTGCTCCGGATCGCCTGCTTGTAAAAAGAGATCTAATCCTGCGCTGAATTGCTGGGCAATAATAAAAAGCTGTTCCTGAAACTGTGTGCCAACACGGTTGCTGGCCAGGTGGCGGGCAATGCGTAAATGGGTTTCCTGCTGCTCTGTATCGCTGAGTAACGAATAGGCGGCTTGTTGCACTCTGTCGTGCATAAAACGGATTTGCCTGGGCTTGCCCGAATCGGTCGGGATTTCTGTCATCAGCTCGGCCTGGCGTAATACATGCAGGCTTTCATTGGCTTTGGCCTGAGTCAGCCCGGTAATGGCGGCCAGATCACTGAGGCTGCATAAATTACCAAAGCAGGCGGCCGCGCTGGCCAGTGCCTGCACATGGTGAGGCAGCCGGTGCAGCTGCTCAATCACAAGATCGACTACGTTTTCGGCGACATTGTGGGTGGCAAGGCGGCTGATATCCCATACCCACATCCGTGTTTCTCTGTCCCAGTAGATAAACGCTTCATCAACCAGTGTGCGCAGCAGCTTACCCATAAAAAAAGGATTGCCGCCGGTTTTTTTATGGATCAGGTTGGCAAGCGAGAAAGTAGGCTCGGTGGTGTGCAGGATATCAATTAAAAAATCGTTCACCTGTGCTGGCGTGAGCGGGGCCAGCTCAAGCAGGGTGCTGCGTACATTTTGTGTTTGCCACTCGGCCTGCGCCAGCAACAGAGGGTGGCCGGAAACCACATCGGTATTGCGATAAGCACCGATCAGCAGCAGGTGTTTATTGTGGATATTGGTGAGCAGCTGGCCCATTAAATCCAGACTGGCCGGGTCTGCCCATTGTAAATCGTCTAAAAACAACACCAGGGGTGATTGGCGGTGGCATATCCCCTGAATAAAATCGATCAGCGTTTTGTTGTAGCGGTGGCGCAGCTCTGCCGGACCCAGCTCGGCAACAGGCGGCTGTGGCCCGATCAGCCACTGCAGGGCAGGAATGGCATCAATTAAAATTTGTGCGTTACTGCCTACAGCGGCAAGAACACGTTTTTTCCAGTGATCTGTATTGGGCTCGGCCAGCCACTGGCGGATCAGCTTGTCAAACGCACTTGATAGTGCGGCGTAGGGAATGCTGCGCTGATACTGGTCGAACTTTCCTTCAATAAAAAAGCCGCCCGCCATAATGATGTCGGGCCTGAGCGATTGCACCAGCGAGCTTTTGCCAATGCCGGAATAGCCGGAAATGAGTACCACTTCAGCGGCCTGGCTCTGGCTGCGGGCAAAGGCATCAAGCAGACCCAGCCTTTGGTAATCCCGGCCATAAAGCGTGTTGGATGAATGAAGTACGCCTGGCTCATCGTCTTCGCCCAGAGGGAACGCAGCGGTCAGCCCGTTAGACAGCCGGTCTGTACAGCGCTGTAAATCATGCGCAAGGCCCGCAGCGGTGTGGTAGCGCTTTTCGGGGATTTTTTCCAGCAGCTTCATGATGATGGCGGAAAGCGCTTGCGGTGTATCAGAGATCTCGCTCGGCGCGGTGGGTATTTTGGCCAGATGAGCGTGAATTAAAGACAGCGTGTCATTGCTGTTAAACGGCAGTTGCCCCGTAAACATCCGGTAGCAAATCACCCCCAGCGTGTATAAATCGCTGCGCGGATTCACATCCGAGCGCAGGCGGCCGGTTTGCTCAGGAGAAAAATACGCAGCACGGTGTTTTTGCGGGTCTGTCTCACCGCCATCGGCCATGCCCACAAAGCGAATGCTGTGATCCGGGGCGATAATGATGTGATCCGGCCAGAGCCTGCCGTGTGGTTTGCCGCTGGCGTGTAAAACGGCCAGCGCCTGGGCAATGGCGGTGGTGCGCTGAAGTTTTCTGGCTAAGGTGATGGCCAGCTGGAGGGTGGTGCTGGCGCTGTGCCCTGATTCGCTGATCAGGTCTTCTAGGGTGCGGCCCGGGCAATCGCTTAAAACCAGCACCATTGATGCACCATGCTTGAATAAATCAAGCACCTGCGGCGTATGTTTGGTCTGGAGCTGGTCGAGTATTTCCCGTTCGCTGTTTAAGGTGATGCTGGCCCTGGGGAGTGATGCAATACGCAGGATGCAGGCCGTGCCGTCAGCGCGGACGGCGCGAACCATGCTTCCTGTCACATCTTGATACAGTGTGTTTTTCAGACTGTAGCCGGGAATGTCCACACTTACTCCAAGGGTCTGGCTGGAAGCGTTTGTTCTGTTTAAGGTGAAAAACCACCTTCGCTTAGTCAGCAATCAAAAGGCCTGAAAAAAAAGGTGCAGGCAGTGGTATCGCTCCTTAGGCGGGGCTATTGAGCAGCGCTTAGCCGTCAATGATCTTTAAAGTTCAAGCGTCATTGCCATGCCGGCAGGCATGGATTTTACCTGCAATCAACCATCTGCCGTAATTTTGAGTACTAATTCACGTAATACTTTATTGGCATCTTCATTGGCCACCTGGCAGGTGCCGGCATTTTCATGTCCGCCACCACCGTATTCCAGCATCAGCTCGCCAATATTGGTTTGTGAGCTGCGGTTAATAATGGATTTGCCCGTGGCATAAACTGTATTTTGCTGGTGAAGGCCCCACAGCATATGAATTGAAATATTGCATTGCGGATAAAGCGCATAAATCATAAAACGATTGGTGGCGTAAATTGTTTCTTCATTGCGCAAATCAAGCACCACTAAATTATCGTAAATACGGCTGCAATTAATGAGTTGTTCTTTGGCTTGCGGTGCGTGCTCAAAATAGACTTCAATGCGTTCCTGCACATCAGGCAGGGCCAGAATATCTTCGATACCGTGGCTGCCGCAGTATTTAATTAAATCCATCATCAGCTGATAATTGGATATTCTGAAATTCTTAAAGCGCCCCAGCCCGGTGCGCGCATCCATCAGGTAATTAAGCAGTACCCAATCTCTGGGACTCAGGATTTCTTCGCGGGTAAATTCGGCTGAATCTGCTTTATCCACTGCAATCATCATATCGTCGCTGATTTTAGGAAAAGCGGCTTTGCCGCCGTAATAGTCATAAACCACACGGGCGGCAGAGGGGGCTTTGGGATCAATAATATGATTACTTTTTTCACCGACAGTACGAATGGTTTCGGAAAGGTGGTGATCAAAGGATAAATATGCACCCGCCACATAGGGCAGATTGGTGGTGATGTCATTGGCGGTAATGGCGATCTTGCCGTCCTGCATATCTTTGGGGTGGACAAACAAAATATCGTCGATCATATCCAGCTCAGTTAATAGCACCGCGCAGACTAAACCATCGAAATCACTGCGGGTAACGAGGCGGTATTTGGGTTCTGACATGGCGCTATTTCCTTACGTGGATTAAGACTGTGGGGGTTTAATCACAGACATTGCAGTGGCCACCATGCCCGCCACATCGCTGGCGTTGGCGGGCAGCAGCATGGTATTGCCTTCTTTTGCAATATTGGCAAAGGCTGCGACATATTGCTCGGCTACTTTTAAATTCACCGCTTCCAGTCCGCCCGGTTGCTTAATGGTTTGAGCCACCATATGAATTGCTTCGGCTGTGGCGCGCGCAACAAGGCGTAAGGCTTCTGCCTCGCCTTCGGCTTTGTTGATTGCGGCTTGTTTTTCGCCTTCGGACGCATTAATGGCGGCTTGCCGCTCACCTTCTGAGCGCTGGATGGATGCCTCGCGCTGGCCGGTGGCTAAGTTAATTTGTTCTTGCTTTACCCCTTCGGATTGCGCAATCCGGCCGCGCTTTTCGCGCTCGGCGGTAATTTGCTGCTGCATGGAGTGCAAGATTTCTTTGGGCGGTGTTAAGTCTTTGATCTCATAGCGTAAGACCTTAACGCCCCAGCTGCGTGCGGCCTCATCCAGCGCATTGACTAC
Source organism: Iodobacter violaceini (assembly GCF_011601265.1). Taxonomy (GTDB): domain Bacteria; phylum Pseudomonadota; class Gammaproteobacteria; order Burkholderiales; family Chitinibacteraceae; genus Iodobacter; species Iodobacter violaceini. The sequence continues at coordinate 100,168 of NZ_JAAOLX010000004.1, read as the reverse complement.
GGCCGCATTGATGTCGTCCCGCTCTTCAAATGTTTTGTCCAGCTCCAGCTTGCCGATCACCGAGCGCAACGTGGTTTGTGCCAGCTGCATAATGGCCATCACGTAATCTGATGTGCCGTAGGAAGCCAGCTTGGGGTCGGTAACCTGATAATACAAAAGGCCATCTACTTGCAGCTGGGTATTGTCCCGTGTAATGCAAATCTGGGAGGGTACATCCAGCGGGATTTCTTTCAGGGAAAGGTTGTAAGCCACCCTGTCGATAAAGGGCACGATAAAGCTTAAACCCGGTTGTAATACGGAATGAAATTTACCAAGGCGTTCAATAATAAGGGCGTGCTGCTGAGGCACAACCTTAAATGTTTTTGCGATGAAAATGACTGCAATAATTAAAAAGAAAAAGGGAAATCCGAATTCCATCAGGAGTGCCTTAGTGGTAAGTGGTTAAGAATAAGAGAGCTGCCCTGTGTGGCAATAATCGTGTAATTGTTTAAGCCTGTGTCTGCATCTGCTGCCAGCTCCGCATCCCATAATGTGCCGCGGTAACGCACCCGCGCGCGCCGTTCGCCCTGCCATTCCACAATCTCGACCAGCTGGCCGATATCACTGCTGATTTGCTCCGGGCTGGCTTTGCGTGTGCTGTGCCATTGCCTGAGTGTGGCCACAGCCAAAAGACCAATCAGGGCGGCACTGCTGGCCTGCGCCGCAAAACCAAAACCCAGCCATGCGGCTAAGGCCGCGCTGATCAGCCCTGTGGCTACTGCCAGTAAGTAAAAGGTGCCTGTCAGCATTTCTAATCCGGCAAGAATCGCTGCCATGATGAGCCAGAGAGTTGTTGAACTCATTACGCTGTGTCTTTTGATATGAATATCTGCTTTGGTATAGCTGAAATACCCAGGCTCTGGCAAGCGGTAAGGAAGACTTCCATCAGCTTGTTGATGGAAAATAGACAGTATGTAAGTTTTAGAATATGGATATTTTTGTTTTTTCTGTAAGACCTGTGTAGGCAGGTGCGATTTTCGGGGGGGGCTTTGTTAGGAGTGGCTCTGCCAGCGAAAGTTCGGCAGTCATTGTGATTAAAGTGATTTGGGTAAAGAAGGGGAGTAAGGGGTGAGGCAGCAGTGGCCTCACCCCTGGCCTTTATGGATTGAGATGACTTAAAGGCAGGTGTGTGGTGTTTTTAAATTCTTTTAATACAAAGCTTGATTTGATATCGGCAATGCCCGGGTGCTGCAGCAGTTGCCCCATAACAAATTTTGAAAAGTGGGTCATGTCTTCAAAATACACCTGCAGCAGATAATCCATTTCCCCGGTCATGGCATAGCAGTTCACCACTTCCGGCCATTCTTGGATGGCGGTCACGAATTCCTGCAGATGACTGTGCCCGCGTTTTTCTAAAGAAACACGGATAAATGCCTGCAATCCCAGCCCGATTAAAAGCGGATCCAAAAGTGCAACATATTTGCGAATAACACCACTATCTTCGAGTTGTTTGAGCCTGCGCAAGCATGGTGAAGGAGACAAAGCGATGATTTCTGCCAGCTCTACATTGCTTAAACGGCCATGCAACTGAAGCTCATTCAGAATTTTAATATCAGTCCTATCTAGTTCCATGGTGTTTTCTCCCCTTGTTTTATGTTTAATTAGTGATAAATTGCATAAATATTTATTTTATTGGCATTTTAGAAGCAAAATTGCTCGACACTTTTTGTAAAATGAAAAGCTAGTGTAGAACAGTTGCTGTGAAAAATACCATTTAGGAGAAGTCTTGTGTATACCGATGAAGCAGCAACCCTCAGATCTGATATGCAAATGTCTGTGCCAGACGCTGTACTTGATATTCGTTCTTATCCAGTACCGCAATACACCGATGTTGAGCATCAGACCTGGGCCACGCTGATTGCCAACCAAAAAGCGGTATTGCCGGGCCGTCTTTGCCACGCTTTTCTGGATGGTATCGAACAAGTTGGCTTTCCCTGTGATCGTATTCCAAGTCTGGTGGAAATCAGCGACAAGATTGAAGCCCTCTCTGGCTGGAAGCTGACTCGTGTGTCCGGGATTGTGCCGGATGAAGATTTTTTTAAGTTATTAGCTCAGCGCATTTTTCCTTCTACCGATTTTATTCGTAAGCCGGATGAAATTGGCTATACCCCTGCACCGGATATGTTCCATGATTTATTGGGGCACGCGCCGCTGCTGACTCATCCCCGTTTTGCTGCATTTTTTGAAGCCTTTGGCCGTGCGGGAGTGCGTGCTTTTGAGCTGGATCACCCCGCTAAAATGTGGTTGCCGCGTCTTTACTGGTACACCGTAGAGTTTGGCCTGATCGAAGAAGCAGACGGGCTGCGTATTTTTGGTGCGGGTATTGCGTCCTCTCCCAAAGAAGTGATGTTCAGTTTGTCTGATCAAACCCGTAAACACGAATTTGATATCGAAAAAGTGGCAGAAACGGCATATGACATATGGCATATGCAGGAAGATTTGTTTGTGATTAAAAGCTTTGATGCATTGGAAGACGATTTTTCAAAATGGACCGCTAAGCACGGTCTAAATTAACCCGATATGGCAATGCCGTGGTGATATTTTTAATAAATTGAATCACGGCATTTTTATGTCTGGGTTTCACCTACTGGAGAGATAGATGAAAATGGAAAAACCAAGCATTAACCCACTTGAAACCAATGGTTTTGAGTTTGTGGAATACACAGGTAATACTCAGGAAGCGTTAGATAACCTGAAAGCCCTGTTTATTTCACTGGGTTTTGTGGAAATCGCACGGCACAGAAGCAAAAATGCCAGCTTGTTCCGCCAGGGTGAAATTAATTTCATTGTTAACGGCGAGCCTACACAGCCAGCCAGCCAGTTTGCCGCCATTCACGGCCCGTCCGCTTGTGCTATGGCCTGGCGCGTGGCCGATGCTGATCGCGCTTATAAATATGCGATTGAGCACGGTGCTAAACCTTATAACCGCCCAATTGGTTTTATGGAGCTTAATATCCCGGCGGTGGAAGGGATTGGCGGTTCGGCTCTTTATTTTGTGGATCGCTATGGCCAGGATCAGAATATCTATGACGTTGATTTCGTGCCGCTTGAAGGTGTGGATCAGCATCCGGTGGGGGTCGGTTTATACGAAGTGGATCACCTTACCCATAATGTGATGCGCGGCAATATGGATGTTTGGTCAGGCTTTTATGAAAACATCGCTAATTTCCGTGAAATTCGTTATTTCGATATTGAAGGCAAACTGACTGGCCTGGTTTCCCGCGCCATGACCAGCCCTTGCGGCAAGATTCGTATTCCAATTAATGAATCATCTGATGATAAAAGCCAGATTGAAGAATTTTTGCGCCAATATCAGGGCGAAGGCATTCAGCATATTGCGCTTGCCACCAATGATATTTTTGCCACAGTAGAATCATTAAAAGCCAGTGGTACACGTTTCCTTGATACCCCGGACAGCTACTACGACCGCACTGATGCGCGCCTGCCAGGCCATGGTGAAGATTTAGAGCGCCTGCGTAAAAATCGTATCCTGATTGATGGCGCACCAACCGAAGGCGGCGGTATCCTGCTGCAAATCTTTACCGAAACCGTGATCGGGCCGATTTTCTTTGAAATTATTCAGCGTAAAGGTAATGAAGGTTTTGGCGAAGGCAACTTTAAGGCCCTGTTTGAATCGATCGAAGACGATCAGGTTCGCCGTGGTGTATTAAGCGCAGATTAAGCTATATCTCTTTGCGCCCATAAAACCCGCCATACGCGATTGCTTGTGGCGGGTTTTATATTTTAAGCTGACTTTGTGCTTTCATTTGTCGATAATAAGGTTATGCAGGATGAGTACCTTGCCGGGGACATCGCAGATATTGGCTTATAAGGAGAAACCATGGGAAGCCCACAGGTTTGCAGTGGTGCCTCTTTGCAATGCAGCTTTGGTGCTGCGCCCGGCACTTTAAATGTTTTGCCGCTGAACCGCTGCATGGCCGGTGGCATGCCTGCTGCCAATATTATGGATTACATTCCCATTGTGAATGTTGCGCCATTTGGCACGTGCATGAGCCCGGCCAATCCTATGGTGGCAGCGGCAACAGCGGCCGCGCTGGGGGTGCTTACCCCTATGCCGTGTATTCCAATGACTGCCGCGCCGTGGATACCTGGCGGCGCGCCTACGGTGCTGATTGGCAGCATGCCTGCGCTTAACTCGGGCGGCATGCTGATGTGTAACTGGGGCGGGGTGATTAAGATTGTGATGCCTGGGCAGATGCAGGATTTAATCGCCTAGTATGCACGGCCATGCCACAATAGCGGGCTTATAAAACTGCAGTTTATCCATGTCTACAAGCAACCCATTCAGCCTGCTTAATCTCAACCCAGACGAGCAACGCGTATGTGCGCTGCTGCAAAAGCAGCGCCAGTGCACCAGTGTTGAGCTGATCAGCAAGGCCAAAGTCACCAATCCCAGTGCGGTGATTGATGGCATTAATCAGCAACTGACTGCCGCAAAAAGCCAGTGGCTGATTCAATGCAGCGCAACGCGCAGCACAGGCCGCCAATCGGCCGCGCCTGTGGGCTATTACCGGCTGCTTAAAAAGCTGTTTTAGCCGGGCCTCTGTTTAAATAAAAGAGGCTTATGTTTTTAGCCACGTTTTTATTTTAGAGATGGGCTTGCCATCTTCTCCAAGTAATTTGCCATCGCTTGCAAACTGCTGAACGTCTTCATCGCTTAGCCCATTTTTAAAATGCTGGCGCTCGGCTACTTGCCCATTGGGGTGATAACGCAGCTGTTCGCCATGTTGCAGCCCTGCCTGGTAGTGCTCCAGCTGGGCCACTTTGCCGTTATTAAAATAATTCTTAGCCACACCCTGTAATTGCCCCTGCTGGTAGATGCATTCCCGCTGCAATGCGCCTTGCGGCGAGAAGAATTTGGCCGGGCCGTGTAAGAGGCCTGCTTGATAATGAAGCTGTGCAGATGGCTTGCCATTGGGATGCATCATCAGCATCGGTCCGTGCAGATCGCCATTTTTGTATTGCATACTGGCGAGGGGTTTTTTGGCATCCAGCACCTTAAAAGGCCCGTCCAGCGCGCCTTCATTTATCGTGCCGCTCAGCGTGCTGCTGCCGCGTTCCAGTTCAAAAGGCTGACTCATGATGGCCTCGGTTTGAGTGTAGTGAAATGTTAAAAGCGGCGGGGTGTTCCCATGTGCGCTAACAATTTGATTTTGCATCAACAAACAACGAAAAAACGGAATAAGCACGGTCTTGGCATAGGGCTTAAAAGACCCCTTGAAGCGCGCCGAAGCGAGGAACAAGCGGGGCGGGGGATCGCTTGGGAGCGAGGCACGAGCCAATCCCGCCTGCCGCCGACTGTCCGCAGCTGTGGGGCTTTCGTGCTGGCCGGGGCGGCATTCTTTGCGTACCAGGATTTCTGGCCGTCCAAGAAAGTGAGTCCCCCGCGGGGATGCCGCACCAAAATTAACGAGCCGAAGGCACTAAAAAGATCTTTTCGACTTGGTTGTTACGTATAGGGTTGCACAGTAAGCATCAATTAATCTTCACCAGCCCGCCCTTAATCGTCAGCATGCCGCCGCCGTCCACCGTTTGCTCTGCACCGCCTTTGTTCATCAGGCTGACGCCGCCGTCGTTGGTCAGGGTGGTGCCGGCTTTGTTATCCAGCGATGTGCCTGCCTGATTGGTCAGTGCTGTGCCCGCTTTATTGGTGAGGCTGGTTCCTGCCTGATTAGTGAGGGCCGCGTCGCTTTTGGCGGTGTAGGCGCCGCTGCTTTCTATGCTGATGGTGCCGCTGACTTTGATGCTGAGATTGCCATCTACAGTGATGGAATAATTGCCTGTGACTTTTTGCGTGAGATCCCCGCCCACTTCCCGCGCTTCATCGCCGCCTGCTTTTACACTGCGTTTGCCTTTGATATCTGTGGTTTCGTCGCCTTTGCTCACGGTGAGCGTACGGTTGCCTTTGCTGATGGTGGTGCTGTCGTTGCCTTCCTCTACGGTGCGGGTTCGGTCGTTTTTTACTGTGCGGATTTCATCGTGGCCGATGGTGTGGGTGGCGTCGTTCAGAATATTGGTTTTAAGGTCTTTTTGCGCTTGCAAAAACACTTCTTCGGCGTCTTTTTTATCTTCAAAACGCAGCTCGTTAAAGCCGCCGCCGCCCTTGGATGAATTGGTTTTGATGCCCGATTGCGTCTGATTGGCGGGCAGGGTGTAGGGCAGGCTGTTATCGCCGTTATAGACGCAGCCGGTGACCAGCGGCTTGTCCGGATCGCCATCAATAAAAGTCACCACCACTTCCTGGCCTATGCGCGGAATAAATTGCGCGCCAAAGGCCTTGCCGCTCCACGCCTGCATCACCCGCACCCAGCAGGAGCTGGTTTCGTCTTTTTTGCCGTCCTGATCCCAGGGAAACTGGATTTTGATGCGGCCATATTCGTCGGTCCAGATTTCTTCCCCTGATTTGCCCACCACCAGCGCGGTTTGCGTATGCATGCGTGGCTTGGGGGTGAGCCTTGGCGGATGGTATGGGGTCGCCTTGGGGATGGCGCTAAAGCGGTTGCGATAATGCTGGTGATTGGCTTCGTGCGTAACGGCGGTGACCACCCATTCAATATTGGCGGCGGCGTTATCGTGGCCGCTCAGGGTAAAAGTGTGGCCGGGAATCAGCCAGCGGCAATCGCTCTCGCCAATAAAACGCGTCTCCTGGCTGCGTAAACCGGCCACGCGAATTTTGCCCAGCGCGTCGCCCCTCGCCTTGGCGGTATAGCCGCCCGGATGCTCGTACACCGAGCGTGCGCCATCCACCGCCTTGGTTTGCGAATAGAGCGAGGTGCTGGCGGTGGTGAATTCGTAATCACTGGTGTTGTAAGCGGTGGAAACCGCCTGCTGGCACAGCTCGCCACTGCGGATGCCGTGCAGCTCCCGCCCACCCATATCCTGCCCCAGCCAGGCAATGGTGCTGGCATTGGGGCAGGCGGGGAAGGCGTCGTTGCTGTCGGCCAGCACCAGCGTGTGCTTGCCGTCTGCATGGGTAAAAAACCAGAAAATCCCTTCGTCTTCCATCAGGCGGGAAACAAAATCAAAATCGCTCTCGCCGTATTGCACGCAGTATTCGCGCGGATCATAAGTGGCATCGAGTTTGAGCGAATAATCACTAAAGCCATGTACAGCAAACACCGCCTTCACAATATCCGGCACGCTTTTGGCCTGAAACACGCGGTTATTACTCGCCAGCGTCAGCCACCACAACCAGGGGCGCAGCGTCAGGCTGTATTTATCCACCGTTGCGTCCCCCGGCAACTGGCGAATCTCCGCACACAATAAATCCAGCGGCCGCGTTTTAGTATCGTGCCTGAGGGTAACCGTCAGATGCGTAGCAATCGCCGCATCCATCGTCAGCGTGGTGCCGCTATAGCCCGCCAGCGTGATGGCCCCTAACTGATTCAAACCCTCATCCCCTGACACGCCATCGGGGTAAAGATCCGCCAGGGCCGAGGCAGAGAGGGAGATGGAAGCGGCGGTGTCGGTGGGGCGGGTCATGAGTAAAGCCTCATCAAGGGAGGTGTGATTTTTTTTGTGTCTTTAAAGCGTTTTTATTTGTTTTATTTAAATTAGGCTGCAATTGTCGTTTGTGGGGTGCCACGTCGCTATGGTTTTTGATTTAAAGATCAAATGTCTCTGCATTGATTGCTGGGTTCATATATAAATACCCACAAAATGCTTGCTGAGTAATGGTGTGGCCAAGATGATCCGTTACACCAACAAGGCAAGCATTGGTGATTTTAGGGCAGGGTAATTGCATCATTATTTTGCCTGTGTTGCCCAGTTTATGGCTCCAGCTGCTATCGGGATCTTGACGATAAAAATGGTAATCAAGCCCCCCTGCTTGGTATTGATTGATGAATACGGCTATTTTGTATGTGCCTATGTTTAATGAGCTGAGTCCATCCGCAATACATGCATCCATTAGTTCTTTTATACGAGTAGCATCAATAACATGCATATTATCCCAGTCAATTTCATTATTATTGACTGCCCCGGGGGTGAGCACATAATCTAAATGCAAGGCATAGCCATAGCAATTGGCGCGAGGAAATCGTGTGGTTTCTAGTTTGCTCCTTAGCCTGTTTTTAGTTTCTGCTATTTTATCGCTTTGTGATTTTTTATTTATTATCTGTTGTATTTGGTAGTGTTTTAATTTTGGCATGGCAATCCTTTTATGGGAGAATTTGTTATAAATCTGACCAAAATCCGCCTGCAGGGTTTCCCGCTTGGTAACGTAGTACTTTGAAGTGCCATATTCCTGTAAATAAGTGTTTGTATCCACAAACAATTGCCCGGCTATTTGGTCCATGCCATCCATAGGTGTTTGATACAGACATTGTGGCTCCCACAGGTGCAGTGCTGCCCGTGAATGATAATTTTCGACGCAGAGTTGATGGTGGACCGAGTAAGGTGGCTTCTTTGTAATCTCTTGCTGCACTTGAATTATCTACAAATGGGCCTATTGCCTGCCAGTGAGCGATATGAGATAAACCGAAGTCATTGATCACAAAACGGCAACCAGAGAATTCTGAAGTTAAAAAAGCATTACATCCTGATGTATTCAGTTGTAACCAGCTAACTGCGGTAATTGTGTTATTTTGCCAGGGCAACCAATAGACAAGAGCAACGGGCCATCCGGGAAATAAATTGCTGTCTAAAAAAAAGGAATGGCCATTGGTGTAATCGCAGATATATTTTGGGCCAATATATGACGTCCCCACATTGTTTTGTTGTAAAAGATCGCCTGCCAGTACTACGCTGGTATGTGTTGCAGGGCCGTAGAAAAAAGGTAAATTATCCCAGAATGGCATATTGTCCTCATTTTTTTAAATTAACAAGATGGGCCTGTATATAGATCTATAATTTATTAAATATCGTTATTCGTTCGCAGGGAGTGTTGCTTTAAATTGAATTGTGCTATTGTTTATATCTTATTCGTCAGGGCCTTGTTTTGTCAGCCCATTTGCAGCGTTTATTAGCATTTTTTCTAGTTCTTCTTTTCCTACACCTTCGCAGCTTTTAATTAAATTTTTTACCATTCTTTGTTCACGAATTGCAGAGTATTGATGGGTCATGTCGACAATGCCACCTGCTGTGTTTAAATAATTAATTATTTTTAGTGTTGGTAATATTATTGCACAAGCCTGTGGCGAGCGGCTTTGAAGTGTAATTCGTGTCAGGGTCCCTAAAAAATTCATGGCAATGAATTTTGTAGCGATTGCAGATGACATTCCCCCTAGAGTGTAAAAAACCTGACTATTTGCCTCATTACCCATTCTGTTTACTGCGGTGCTTCCAATTAATGGTACTTTAGATAAATAATTTCCCCAGCCCTGTTGTACTAGCGAGGATTTTCCATGGGTAGCATAGCCTACCCCTGCATAAAACATATTTCTAAACCCTGGAAAAAATTCCGAATTTAAATGTTTTAAGCCTTGTATGGTAATGATATTTGGGTTCATAAAGCCTTGCTTGTAGCTTCCCCATAAATCAGGGGTAAACCAAACATAACGTTTTATGTTTGTATGGATTGATGAAACAGACCATCCTTTTTCATTGCACATTTTATTTCCTTCTTACAGTCGTCATTTATATTTTATTGAGGTTTTAATAGGTGGTGCTGTTCAATTTTAATTTATTCCAGCACCCACTCCGCCAATTTACCTACCACTTCCCCCATCAATACATTATCAACATCCCTAGCCCCAGCCCCTCTGCACCTGGCCAATACCGCCGCCACAATCCCGCTTTCAAATTCAAATGTTTTCCCCGTCGCATCCGTATAGCGCTGTTTTAATTTTTCTAATTTGGTTTTTATAATCTGGGCCAGAATTGCGTCATCCAGTGCGCGGTAGGGCACGACGGTCATGCGGGCTAAAAAGGCGGGGCGGAAAGATTGCAGCAGGGTGTGGCGCAGATCGTCGGCGAATTGGGTGGTGGCAAAGGTTTGCGGGGGGGTGTCGATAATCAGCTCGGCACCGACATTGCTGGTGGCCAGGATGACGGTGTTTTTGAAATCGACGACCAGCCCGCTGCCGTCTTCCATCATGCCTTTGTCAAATACGTTGTAAAACGCTTCCAGCACGTCGGGGTGGGCTTTTTCGATTTCGTCCAGCAAGACCACGCAGTAAGGTTTGCGCCGCACCGCTTCGGTGAGCACGCCGCCGCTGCCATAGCCCACATAGCCGGGCGGTGCGCCTTTTAGCTGGCTGACGGTGTGCGCTTCCTGGTATTCCGACAAATTAATGGTGACCAGATTGCGCTCGCCGCCGTAAAGCGCATCGGCCAGCGCGTAGGCGGTTTCGGTTTTGCCCACACCAGTGGGGCCGGGCAGCAGAAATACGCCTACCGGTTTATTCGGCTCGGTCAGGCCCGCGCGGTAAGCCTGTATGCGGCTGGCGATGGTATCGAGCGCACTTTGCTGGCCGATAATTCTTTGCCCCATACGCTTGGCCAGGGTGCGGATGGCGTAAGCTTCGTCGGCCAGCATTTTGCCAACCGGAATGCCGGTCCAGCCTGCTATCACGGCGGCGACGGTGCGCGAATCGACATGGGCGGGCACCATAGTGTCGTCCTGGCGTATGGTGTCCAGCCCGCTTTCAAGGCGTTTGATGGTGGCGGGCAGGTCGGCAAATAGCTCTTCTTCATCACTGCTGCGCGGCTGCTGTTTGGATAATTTGATTAAGGCGGCATGGGCGCTGAGCAGCTCTACCACGGCGGCTTTTTCTTCCTGCCAGCGGTTTTCTAATTCCTGAATCTGCGCTTTGAGCTGCCCATGCTCTGCTTGTAAATCGGCGATACGTGTTTGGTGCGGCGCGCCGGTGAGTTGCTCTCGCTCCAAGCGGCTCAATTCGTCATTAATGGCATTTTGCCGGTGGCGGGCGCTTTCCAGCTGCGGTGGCACATCGTGCTGGGCCAGCGCCACGCGGGCGCAGGCGGTGTCGAGCACGCTGATGGCTTTGTCGGGCAACTGACGGCCGGTGATATAGCGGTGCGATAGTTTGACGGCATCGCAAATGGCGGCGTCCAGCACATACACGCCGTGGTGCTGCTCCAGCTCGGCCGCCACGCCGCGCAGCATTTCGATGGCGGTGGCCTCGTCTGGCTCCTCAACTTGCACCAGCTGAAAGCGCCTTGCCAGTGCGGGGTCTTTTTCAAAGTATTTTTTGTATTCCAGCCATGTGGTGGCGGCGATGGTGCGCAGCTCGCCACGGGCCAGTGCGGGTTTGAGCAGATTGGCAGCGTCGTTTTGCCCTTCGGCTGCGCCTGCCCCGACCAGCGTATGGGCTTCATCAATAAATAAAATGATTGGAATGTCAGAATTTTTAACCGCTTCAATCACACTTTTTAAGCGCTGCTCAAATTCGCCTTTCAGGCTGGCCCCGGCTTGCAGCAGGCCTAAATCTAATACACGCAGCGCCACGTTTTTTAGTGCGGGTGGCACTTCACCTGCGGCGATTCTGAGCGCCAGGCCTTCTACCACGGCGGTTTTGCCCACGCCTGGTGCGCCCACCAAAATGGGGTTGTTTTGCCTGCGCCGCAGCAGGATATCGATGGCCTGGCGGATTTCACCATCGCGCCCCACAATTGGATCAATCTTGCCAGCGCGTGCATCGGCGCACAGATCTTGCGTGTACTGGCTGAGCACACTGTTTTCTGGCGCATTGGGGCTGATGCCCGGGTTGGCAGTGGCGGGTTGCTGCCCGGCTTCTTTGACGGGTGCAGGCGGCGCTTCGCAGGAGGTGGCGCTCCAGTTGCTCAGCTCGCTCTTCAGGGTATCGCGGTTAATGCTGAGTAAGGATGAAACGCCATTAAGCAGCAGGCTGCGCAGTTCTTCGTTTTCTAAAATAGCCAGCAGCAGCATGCCGGATCGCACCCGCTGATTGTGGCTGACGGTGGCGTAGACCACGGCGCTTTCTAATAGCTTGACGGTATGCGTGGCAAAGGCCGGGGTGCGGGTATTGCCGCGTTTAAAGCGCTCCAGCGCAGTGTTGATCTCGGTGCTGAGCGCATCGCGGCTGATGCCGCAGCGCGGCAGGATGGCGGCCAGATCGCCCGCTTCGATGTCGATCAGCTCCAGCAGCAAGTGTTCTATCTCGATATAAAAATGCGTTTGCACCAGGCAGCGCTGAGCGGCGCGCTCCAGTGCTTCGCGGCAGGGCGTGTTCAGCAGGGCAATCAGCGCGCTTAGATCCAGGCTCATAGTGTGGCTGCCGTTTTAGGGGCAATTTGGCATTGCCGGGGGATATTGTTTGCGCCGCCCAGCCATGTGGTCTGGCCGAGTAAAAAGGGCGTGGCGGTTTTGGACAGCGGGCGGGCGGGGGATTCTTTGCTGCCATCGCTGGCTGTTTTGGCATCGGGGGATAGCTTTAATACCAGCCTGCAACGCATCTCTGGCCCAAAATAAAACGCAGCCAGTGCCATTAGCTTGCCATAGAGCGTGCCGGTGGGCAGATAGGCCAGATATTTGTCTAAAGACAGCGGGCCAAGGGTGAGCGTAATGCCTGCATGCTCGTCCCAAATCCGCTTACCCGCCACGGCGTTTTGCCCCAGCGTATTGTTCTTTGCCCCCAGCAGGCTAAGGTGCGATGCGGGCAGATTGCTCCATGCACCGTCAAATTGCCTGATTGTCAGCGTGTCGCCCCAGTAGCTGGCGATCAGCGCTTTAAAGCCCTCTACCGAGCGGCGGCGATTAGCAAGAATGGGGGCGCGGGCCAGTAAGGCCTGATCGCTGATTTCCTGGCGATGATGTAAGGGCTTGGGCAGAATGCCTGCCAGTGCGCGCAGCAGCGGCTGCACGGCACTACGATCCGGCGCGGTAAAAGGCGCGGCAATATGGTGCTTGCCCTGCACCCGATACAGCTGGCCAAGGATGCGCTGATGAAATAAATCTAAAAACGCCGCCGGTGCATGATCTTTTTGTAAGCGCCGCCCTTGCAGCCATTCCTGATACACATAAGGCAGCGGGCCATCGGGGCCGCCCAAGCCAAAGTGGCAGGCTTGCAATTCCAGCTGGCTGGCGTGTGAGCGCCGCTTTACCGGCTTGCTTCTGAGGCTGAGTTTGAAAGTTTTAGTGCTGGCCCTGAAGTAAAGGCGAGGGCTTGTTTTGCTGAGCGACGCCAGTGCGCTGGGGTAAAACAGCGGGTAGAGCGGCCCGCTTAAACGCACCGTTTCCTGACGAGGATCCAGCCCCTTACCCAGCGGCGTTTTGCGCGGGTAGCATTTTTCCAGCAGCGCCAGCGCCTGAGCAAACTCAAAGCGATAGGGTGCGGCGAAAAGCTCGTTGATGAGGGTGTCAGCGGGCATGTTGGTTTCTGCTTTGCATGCTACATAACTCAGTTGTTAGTGCCTTCGGCACGTTGATTTAGGTGCGGCATCCCCGCGGGGACTCACTTTCTTGCTTCGCCAGAAATCATAGTACGCAAAGAAGGCGACCCCACGAAGCACGAAATCCCCTCGCTGTGGACAATCGAGGCGGCGTCAATTCAACTCGCTTCGCTCAAACACGAATTGACGACTACCCCGCCCCGCTTGTTCCTCGCTTCGGCGTGCTTCAAGGGGGAGGGTAAAAGCCCCGTGCTGAGAGCGTGGTTTTTGCGTTTTTTTTTTGATTGCGTTGTGTACATTCAAACTGAAACAAGGTTTAAACAAGGTTTGCTTCAAACTCCTTGTTTTTCTCTATGAAACTCCGTGTTCTCTGTGTCCTCTGTGGTTCAAGACTTGGGTTTTGCCTTGAAAATCCGTGGTTCAAGATTTGGGTTTCCATATAAATTCACAGAACTAAGGGATCACCCACCAGCGGTTGCCATGTTTTTATTTCCCGGTCTTTTTCTACTAATACGGTGCGGATAAAGCGGTTTACGCTGGCGTATTGGGCGAAGAATTGGGCGAGTACGCCGGAGAATAAGACCCGGCTGCTGCCGGCAAACTGGCTGGCGTCCAGCTCCAGCCTGACTTCTAATCCGTTGCGCCAGCCGCGCCATGCTTCTTTGCCGACCCGGTCTACCGTGCGCTGGGTATGGATGTTGCGAATTCCGGCAATTTGTTGCCGGGTGGCGGCGCTGTGGCTGTAGAGGTTTAATATTTCGCGCAGCGCGGCAAGGGCTTGCGGGCCTTCGATAAGTGACAAATGATTTAAGGAAAGCTGTGAAACCAAACGCCATTGCGCCGCGCTACTGTGGGGCAGCTGCGGCGTGGGCGAGGCCATGAGGCGCACTTTTGCAACCGGGCCGGGGTGCTCAAAAGCCAGCACTGTGCCTGCTGCCAGTGATTCAGCGAGGAAACGATTCGTGCAAAGCAGCTCGGCGCTCAGCGTGGGGGCGGGCGGATCAGTAGCGAGAAAATGGGCGTTCACCCAAGTGAGCAGCATATCGCTGCCGCGCCGCTGGCCTATGCCGTCTACTCGTCTGGCGTGCCAGAAGCAGCCGTTTGCGTCGCCATGGTTCAGGCCAAAATAGCGCGGCACAATTTGCGCGCCATAGGCTTTGCTGGCACGCACCTGGCCGATGGCATAGATCTCGGTGGCGTGTTCCCGGTGGCTGTCGGCCACGATGCGATATTCACGCGTTTTGCCGCTGGGGCGTAAAGGCTCAGAGGTGCGGGGGAAGAGATTAATCACTGGCACGCAGCCCAAGGCCAAATCACTGGCTTGCAGGCTAAGGCGGCTGGCGGGGGCGGTGTTAAAGGCGATGATGATTTCTAAATCTTGCCCGGTGGCGGCAGGTACGCTGACCGGCAGCTCAAAAAAAGCAAACTTGGCTGGGCAACTAAAATATTCAAGCAGCATGCGGTGGCTGGCAAGTGCGCCGCTTTCGCTGGGCAAAAGTGCCTCATCATCAGTAAAACCACAGGCTTCAGGTAAGCCTTTGATGGGGGCGATTCTATTTTTAAGTAAGCTGAACATGGCGATGCTGTGTGCGCCGAGTAAATCGTAAAGCGCAGCAGCCGTCAGGGGCGATCCGGCCAAATGCACTTTTAGCGTGCTGAGTGTGAGCGCTGGCCAGCCTTCCGCAGCATTGCAATGAATACGGATCTTCAGCGCCGATTGCGCCCTGGCAAGGCCGGTGAGTTTTTGTGCTTCTTCGGCATCCAGCAACAGCGCGTCATCTATTTGCAAAGGCCAAACGGTGAGCGGGGCTGTGGTTCTGAAGTAAATACTGTCGGTTTCCTGCTCGCTTCGCTGGTGGTTTACAAACAGCGAAGTGCCGCGTTTAACTTCTAAACCTGCATTCGCATTGCCTTTGCTGGCATCGGCCTGAAAACAGGCGATGGCGCAGGACGGCATGGGACGGATGGCGTAGGGGTAGAGCTCTTCCAGTAATGCACTGCTTAACTGGGAAAAATCATCATCCAGCTGGCGTTGCAAGCGGGCATTTAAAAAAGCGAATCCTTCGAGCAGGCGCTCAATATGCGGATCCGGGCATTCGTATTCGGATAGCTCCAGGCGATGGGCAATCTTAGGAAACCGCTCAGCAAAATCCGCCCCGGCGTGGCGCAGCCAGGTCAGCTCACGCTGGTAGTAATCAAGCAAAACATCGTCTATTGAATCGCTCATTGTGGCCTTGTTGGTATGCCGTCGATTTAACCACCAAATACAAAAGATCTTTTTTAGTGCCTTCGGCACAGCGTTTTGGAGCGGTAGCCACCGCGGGGCCTTCCTTTCTTGCTTCGCCAAGAAACGAAGCCAAAGAAGGCGACCCCACGAAGCACGAAGTCCCCTCAGCTGCGGACAATCGAGTCGGCGGCGGGCGGGATTGGCTCGTTCCTCGCTCCCTTGCCGAAACCCCGCCCCGCTTGTTCCTCACTTCGGCGTGCTTCAAGGGGAGATTTAAGCCCAGTGCTATGTGTTGAGATAACAATGCAGATGTATGGGTTTGCAAAGGGTTTGAATTCAAAGCAAACGATTTAACTCTGAAGTTGTTTTTCTCCGTGAAACTCTGTGTCCTCCGTGTTCTCTGTGGTTCAAGATTTGGGTTTTTGTATGCATCGGAGTTGTTTAAACATCTACTTCCTCAACACTGATCCCATCTTCAGTTTGCTTTATACACAGCACTGCCCGCTCATTTTGTGTGCCGCGTAATTCGGCGCAGATGCTCAGGGCGGTATTTCTGCCATCTGTGCTGAATAGCTCGATCTGTATGTTTTTCAGCCGCGGTTCAAACACGCCGATGGCTTGTTTGATATCGCGGATAAACTGGCGGCGGTCTGCATCAAAGCCCGTTTTAAAGCCACTCCAGTCGGCAATGCCGTAGTCGATAATGCTGTGCCCGTCCAACCTTGGCATGCTTTCGCGACGGGTATTGAGTATCCGGGAAAGCTCATGGCACACCGATGCGATCACCGCGGCTTTACCATACTGGCGGTGCGGGGAGATTTCCGCGCTTTGCGGCGCGTCATCCTGCAGGCGCTCAAATAAGGGCACTCTGAATTTTTCGGTTTGCATGGCTGGCCAACGGTCTTGATCGCTTTAAGCGCAAATGCAGCGTGCAATCGCGCTTAAAGAAATAATTCTCCGGGATGGTAAATCGTCATCCCCGGGCGTTTTTATCGGGGATCCAGCTATGCTGCTGGATTCCCGCCAAATACACGCGGCAATGACGATATTTCCTGGCGGGAAGTCAATGATTAACCCTTAATCAGCTTATTAGAGGTTAAGTCCCATGTGCTGGCAGCAGTGCCTTCTTTGTCGCCGCTGTCTTTTTGTGTGGTGAGCTCCCACTTGATTTTGGTGAAATTCAAAGAAAGCGTTTCAACCGGCTTACCACCAGATCCACCGCTGACGCTGACATTGGAAATCAGTGCATTGGTCAGGGTGTAAACAATAAAGGCCACAATTTTGCCGCTGTCATCTGAGGCATTGCGGCCAATGGTGATTTTGACTTCGGGGATGTCTTTACCGGCGCAGCAGTATTGATTGAGCAGCGGGGTGGAGGCATCGACAAATTTGGTGGCGGTAAACTCGCCGATATGCGGTTTGCCAGAGGTGCGTTCAGAGTTGCTGACGTCATTGGTGACTTGCATGGCTACATTGTGGCTGTACGACATCACTTCAATTTTGTCGACATAGCCCTCGAGCATACATTCGCCCTTAATGTCAGCACCCAAGTCGAGAATAATGGCATCCATTGTTTAAAGCTCCCTGTGATGATGGTGTTGATTGACGGCTTGGGTGGAACAAGCCGTGGTTTAGCTTGCCGCGGGCACAGTGGCCTATGCGTATTAAATGTGGTGTCTGCCATGATGTGGCCACACGTTTGCAAGTGTTGAATCATCGCAAGGCGGGTGAACCCTGCCGGGTTCCTCGCTTTTTATCCCGGAATCCGGCGGGCTTCGCCCACCCTGCGAGTATCAGAACAGCTGCAAATGAGAGGCCATTCCCAGAGGGGCATATGCCCGCTCCGGGTGCTGAACACCTTAAGCCGCAGGCGGTGGCAGCTCTGCTACCAGGCGGATCGATGCGGTGAGTTCTTCCAGCTGAAAGTGCGGGCGCAAAAAGACAGTGGCACGGTAGGAGCCGGGTTTGCCTGCGACTTCAGTGACGTCTACACGGGCTTCCCGCAGCGGGTATTGCGCTTTGATTTCCTGCGGGGCGTTGTCGTTGATCAGCACGTAATCGGCGATCCAGTTGTTCAGATAGCTTTGAACATTGTCACGCGTCATAAAGCTGCCGATTTTGTCCCGCATGATCACTTTGATGTAGTGAGCAAAGCGGGATGCGGCCAGCACATAGGGCAACATGCCGGAAATGCTGGCATTGGCGTTGGCCTGCGGGGTGTTGTAGGTCTTGGGTTTGTTGGTGGTCTGCCCGCCAAAAAATACCGCCAGATCAGTGTTCTTTTTATGGCAGAGCGCAATAAAGCCCAGATCATTCAGCTCTTTTTCGCGCCGGTCTGTAATCGGCACTTCGGTCGGGCATTTCAGTGTTTTATCACCTGATGCCGTGGCAAAAGTATGCGATGGCAGGCCAGCTACTGCGCCGCCGCCTTCTACACCGCGAATCGCGGCACACCAGCCATACAGCGAAAATGCGTTGGTAATGCGTTGTGCCAGCGCCCATGAGGCATTGCCCCAGAGGTATTTTTTGGCATTGGTGCCGTCTACGTCTTCCACATAATTCATGCCTTCAGTGGGCAATGTGTCGGGGCCGTAGGGCAGACGCAGCAGGAAGTGCGGCAGCACCAGCGATACATAGCGTGAATCTTCGCTGGCCCGGAAGCTTTGCCATTTGATCAGCTCGCTGCTTTCAAATAATTTAGCCAGATCACGTGGCAGGCCCAGATCGGCAAAGCTGCTCATATCAAATAGCTTGGGGTCGGCAGCGGCAATAAAGGGGGCATGCGCTGCAGCTGCTACATTGGATAGTTTTTCTAAAAGCGCAATATCCTGCGGATGACGGCCAAATTTATAGTCGCCTACCAGTACGCTGAAGGGGTGGCCGCCAAAGGTGCCGTATTCTTCTTCGTAAATCTGTTTAAACAGGGCGCTTTGATCAAATTCCACCGCTTTTTCTAAATCGGTTTGCAAGTCTTTGCGCGATACATTCATCAGGCGCAGCTTAAGACGTGTGCCGGTTTCGGTGTTCATCACAAGGTAGTGCAGGCCGCGCCAGGAGGCTTCCAGCTTTTGTACTTCTTCGTGATGCATGATCTGGTTGAGCTGGGTGCTGATCAGCTGGTCGATGTCTTTGATACGCTGGTTAATCATGGCCACCGTATCTTTATCGATTTTCATCACACCATCGAGTACTTGCGTGGCAAATTCGCCCAGCAAATCGGTGGCATGGCTTTTCTGGCTTTCATCCAGCGCCATCCGGCCATCCTGAATGATTTTATCGAGTAAACCTAAAGTGGCAGTTGCTCCGCCTGCCGCTGCTGCTGGCTGTGTTTCTGGCATGGTCATTCTCCGTCAATCAAGCGGCTGCCGGGGCAGGCTCTGGGGTAGCAGGCAGGGCAGATTGAATTTCTTTCAGCCCCTCGGTGTTGGCAACCACGTCTTGCAATAATTTATCCAGATCATCATTGCCATCGAGCTTGCCTAATAAATCACGCAGGCGCTGGCGTGCTTCATACAACTTTTTCAGCGGTGCTACTTTATTCACGATGCTGATCGGGTCGAAATGATTGAAGTCGGTCGATTTTACTGCTGCATTTTTATCGTCCAGGCTTTTAGGCTCATAAAAATTCAGCTCGATATTGAGCTTGCTGCCGTCCCCGGCAATGGTGTTGTCCACCTGAATAGCCAGCCTTGGGCTGATGGATTCGAGCACCTCAATAAAGTTATCTCTGTCGATATTGATAAAGCGCCGCTCGCTCAGCTTGGGCAGCGCCTCTTTGGGGTGACCGGAGAGGTCAGACAGAATGCCGACCACCAGCGGAAGTTCTTTTTTCTCAATTGCGTTACCAATTTCAACGTCGTAAGTAATCTGTACGCGTGGAGGGCGAACGCGATCCAGTTTGTGTTGGGTGCTTTCTGACATGATGACCTCATGGTTGGCGCTTTGACTTATACACTTTGAAGGCGGCTTACCCGCATTCCCCGTGAGGCGTGCTTAAGCCAGATGCGCTGCTCAATGTATGGGTTGGTTTGTTGAATCTAGAAGACGAAACTTGTAATTGCAAATATTTAGTTGGAAGTTTTGAGAAAGTTATTTCTATAATAAACATTCGTGAAAAATTATTTTAGGTAAGTTACATAGAGGTGTTTGTGCGGAGTTTACTGACACTCTTTCGTATAGTGCTTGGACTGCTTCTTTGTCTTTGCCTGCCGGCTTGCTCTGTGTTTTCTATGTTTAAGCCCACGATCAAATTGAGCAGCGTGTCATTTTCTGTGGCTTCGCAGGCTAATGACGACACGCCCATCCCGGTTGATCTGGTGGTGGTGGATGACGAAGAGCTGCTTAAAAAATTGCTCGCCCTGCCTGCCGCGCAATGGTTTGAGCAGCGCGCCCAGCTACAGCGTGATTTTCCGCTGGCGTTGTATGTGTGGAGTAAAGAGCTGGTGCCAGGCCAGAGGCTGGATGTGAGCGACGCACCGGTAAAAGGCCAGCGCGGATCGGTGGTGCTGGTGTATGCAGGCTACAGCTCCCCCGGCATGCACCGGCTGAGGCTGGATCAGCAGAAAAATGTAATTTTGTATTTAGACAGCCAGGATGTGCGTTGGGTGAGCGGGGAGTGAGGTCTAATTTCTGAAAAATTGGCACTAAGTTTAAGAAAATTCGAGTGAAATGATGAAGTGCGGGAGAGCTCCCTTGAGTGCTGAGCAAAGACAAAAAGATCTTTTTAGTGCCTTTGGCACGTTGTGTTTTGGTGCGGAATCCCCGCGGGGACTCACTTTCTTGCTTCGCCAAGAAAGTAAGCAAAGAAGGCGACCCCATCAGCACGAAGGCCCCTCATCTGCGGACAATCGAGCGGCGGCTGCGGAACTCGCTTCGCTCAAACAGGCATCAAAGAAACCCCGCCCGCTTGTTCCTCGCTTTGGCGTGCTTCAAGGGGATATTTAAGCCCTGTGCCAAGAGTATTGTTACGACGTTTCTTACTGGTTTGCTGAGAGGAAATACAACTACTTCGAAGTGAATTACGCAAGAAAAACAACTTGCGCACCCTAAGTAAAACCAGATTTATCTTTCGATTGTGGCCAGAAGCGGGGGGGTATCCGCCCGACAAAGCTGAGTAAGAAGACGTTTTAGCCAGAAAAAAACAAATCACCATTCAGGGGATAACGTGGGGCAAATTCCGGAAGCCATTTGCTGGTCTGAGGGCATGCAGCTTTTGCCACAGCATTTTCAACAGCAGTCTTTGCGGGCCGAAATACTGGCGGCTCAGCTTGTTGCCGCGGCGCAGCCTTATTACTGGGGTGTGTTGAATGTGGAGATCGACGAAGCGGCTTTAATCAGCGGCACTTTACGCGTGCTGGCGCTGGAAGCCATCCTGCCGGACGGGCTGTGGCTTTGTATCCGGCCCGGCGTGCATCCGCCGCTGGAGCTCAATTTTCAAGACCTTGTCACCGCCTCACCTCAGCATCAGCTCACACTTTATCTGGTGGTGCCACCGCTTTATCGCGCGGGCGAACTAGATGCCAGCGGGCGGCGCTATGTGTCACAAGATGGCAAGGATATCCCCGATTTAGTCAGCAAAGAGTCCCCGGCCGTGCTGACTTTCTGGCGGCCCGATCTGGCAATTTTAGATGAGCAGCATCGTGCCGATGGCGTGTGCCTGCCACTGCTCAGGGTAGAAGAAGGCGCGGGCGGCTTTGCCCGTAAGGAGTATTTTGCACCCCAGCCCAGGATCTTGCCTGAATCCTTGCTGGGTAAACGTATTGCCGCGCTGTGTACCGAGATTCGCGGTAAGTGCGCTTTTTTGGCGGGCAGGCTCAGGCAGGCACTGCAGGATAATAACGAGGGCGACAGTGCCAGAATTGACCGGCAGCTGGCCGCGCTCTGGGCCAGATTGCCCGAGCTGCAAAGCGCCCTCGATAGCCGCGTGGCGCATCCGCTTTCTCTCTATCTGATATTAAATGGCGTGGCCGGATCAGTCTGTGCGCTGAACCCGCAGGCGGGTGTTCCGGCTTTCCGGGCCTTTAATTACGAAGAATTGCTGGCCTGTTTTGATGATGTGATTGGTTTCATTATGAAATCGGTGACGCGGATTAAAGCAGGCTACCGCCGCAGCGAATTTACCTTAGAAAAAGAAGGCTTTGTGATCCGGCCGCCAGCGGTTTTACGCCAGGGCGGCCAGTGGGTGATTGGCGTGCAAATGCCGGGTGGCGCAGGCGATGATGCGGCAAGGTTATGGCTGGACAGGGCAGTGATTGCATCCTTGTCGCAGCTGGAGACCTTACAAAGGCAAAGAATGCGCGGCGTGCTTTATCGCCCGCTCGACAGGCAGGAGCAGGTGAGCTACAGCGTGGGGGACGATACCCGCTTGTTCCGCCTGTATGAATTTGGCGAGTGGTTTAATCCTGACGAGCCGCTTTGCATTGCTGTGCCAGCGCAAAATGCGGCAGCTGAGCCTTTAAGTATTGTCTTGTTTGTCCCTGAAGCAAGCGACGATATTCCGGTGCTGAATGAGGCGGATCATGACTGATTTTGCACGCCAGCAGGCCGCTTTACCTTTGAAGCAGGCTTTTTGCCAGGTTTGGGAGGAATGGTTGCTTTTGTCCCCCGGCTTATTGAGCAGCGCCGAGCCCGTGGACAAACTCTTGCTGCGTGTGGCGGAGGAAACCAGCGTATTAGCGCGGCGGGTTTATCGCATGGTGATGACGCAGGCGGGGGCGGCCAACAAAATGCATGCTCAGGCGGTGCAATATGCTTTTGTTGCCCTGATCGACGAAGTGCTGTTGTTTACCGAATGGAGTGGCCAGGCCGCATGGCAAACCACTCCTTTAGAGTTTCGTCTGTTTAATACCCGTACTTCGGGTGAAACCTTGCCCGATGAAATTGAACATTTAATTGAGCGCCAGGATTCAAGCGAGCGTGATCTGGCTGCGGTGTATCTGATGACGCTGGTGCTGGGGTTTCGCGGGCGCTTGCGGCGGGAGCCAGCGCTGTTTGAGGCTTGGTGTACTTCGCTGTTTGCACAGATTTACCAGAGAGAGCCCGATGTGGCGCTGCTGGGCAAGGTTTTAAGCGGGCATAGTGTGACGCAGCCTTTGCAGCTGACCGAGCGAAAAATGCTGCCCGACGGCTATCGCCTGGCGCTGATGCTGGCTTTTTTATTGCTGCTGATGTTTGGGGTGAGCCATTTATTTTGGCGGGATATTTATTCGCAAATTGATGTAACACACCCGCCGCTCAGCGAGGCCAAGCCGTGAAGTTGCTGATTATTTTGCTGATTATTGCAGCTGTTTTGCTGCTGTGGTGGCTGTGGCGGAATAAGGCCGATCGCCTTGGGCGCGGTTTTATTGATGCCGTGCGGCTGATGGAAAAAGAGGCAGGCATTGAGGGGCGCTATCAGGTGCCGTGGCTGCTGCTGCTGGGGGATGATCAGGCCAGCAGCGAGCAGCTTTGCCGTGCATGGCAGCTGAAAAGTGCTGAGAAATCAGCCTGGTTCGGGCGCATTTATTCCAGTAGCGATGCGGTGGTTTTATTGCCGCCGCACGATATTTATCAGCAGGCCGATGGTGCGCTGGCGGCTTTATCTGCATGGCGGCGTTTACTGGGCGCCCTGCTCAGGGTGCGCGGGCAAAGGCCGCTGGATGCGGTGATTTGGGCCGTATCGGCCAAACAACTGATGAATAAAGACACCCCGCTGGATGTGACGCTCTGTAAGCAATTTCAGGATGCACAGCAAAAGCTGGGGCAAACACTGCCCGTGTACTGGCTGATTACCGGCTTGCAGGATGTGGCGGGGATGAGCGAGCTGATCGAATCTTTGCCTGATGAGGCGCAAGACAGCATTTTGGGCTGGTCTTCCGTATTACCACTGACGGCGGCCTATCAGCGCGAGCATTTAGATGCTGCGCTGACGCAAGTGCAAAGGCAGCTGAGGGATTGTATCTGTGAGATCGCCACCTTAAATGGTGGCGTAAGTGATGCGCTCTATTTGTTGCCAAGGCAATTTGATGCGCTGCGCGCTGCTTTACATGCGCTGGCCGACGCTGCTTTTCAGAGCAATGCCATGGGCGATGCCCCTGTTTTGCGCGGGCTGTATTGCGCGGCAAGCTATTCAGTTCAGCAGGAAGACGCCGATGTTTTTGCGCCTGAGCCCGCAGTGCCGGATATCCCCGTATTCAGCTCCGGCCTGCTGCGGCAGCGGATGGCCGCTGAGCGCGGTTTGGCGCAGCCCATTGTGCGGATTATGTCGCTGCGTCAGCGCTGGCACCGTTTTGCCAGGCTGGCCACTCTGGCTTTTTGTGTGCTGTGGTTTTTGGCGATGGCTTGGGTATGGCAGTCAGAACGGCAGGATGCCATGGCCTTGAGCCGGGCTTTAAGCTCAATGAGCAGTGGATCGGCGCAAACCGAATCCGATCCAAACAGCCAGTCAGCACTGACTTTATGGCGGGCACTCCTCGCTGCGCCGCGTCTTGATTATGAAAGCATTGTTTTTCCAGGCTCTTTGTTTTCAAACTTTGACCATGCCTTGGCTGAAAAAATGGCCAGCTTATTGCAGACTGAATGGTTTTTTGCTGCACAGCGGCGAATTCATGCGGATTTACAGGCTTTACAAGTTGAGGGTGCAGATAGCAAAAAAATGGGCGACGATACTGCCAGCCCGGAAACATGGCCCCGCTATGTGGCGGCGCAGCATTTAGTCCAGCAGGCCAGGCTGGTGGAACAAAATGTAATTTCGTATAACCGCGCCCTGCGTGGCGGGCCAGATGCGCTCAGCCAGCTGAGTGAGCTGTCTAACCGCTTGTGGGACGGCGATTTTCGCCCTGAACGCCTGCCGCTGCGCCATAAAGCAGAAGTCATTCTTGCCCATTACGCCCAATGGATGGGTAAGCCGGTACAGCTGCAAGCTGCGGCGAAAGATACAAAGCAAAATTTTGATGCCTTAATGCAGCACTGGCTGAATCGCCTGTATGCAGATGCCACTTTTATTGAAACTGCCGACAGTGTGCAAACCCAGCTCACCGAGCTGCAAAGTGCCCAGCACAATAGCTATGCCGATTTAAGCAAGTTAAACCAGCAAATTACCCTGCTTAAGCAGCTGATTGCCGCCACAAACAGTGCATGGAGCAGTGCATCAGGGCAGGATTTGGTGCCGGGCTATTCGGCAATGCTGAATCATGCAAAGGGGAGTGCTTTTATTGGTAAAGACGCTGTTTCTGCCATTGAAGAGCACGCGGCTAAGCTGAGAAAAGCATTTAAAGAGCGCTGGTCAAATCGTGATTCCTCGCTGACTTCACGCGGGGAAGTGGGTTTAAAAGAAGATGTACTGCAATTGCAATCGGCCATCAGCTATTTGCTGCAGCAAAACTTTGTGATGGAGGGGCATACGGCGGGGCATTTGCTAGTGAGTGGTGGCCTGCGGGAAATGAGCGAGGCAAGGCTGGCTGCGGCTTTACAGATTTATCAGGAGCGCCAGCATTACCAGACCCAAAACCTGAGCAAAGTGCCTGATGCTTATCGTGCCGGCCTTGGCGGTTTGGCCAGCAGCAGTGCGGCCCATGCCATGTGGCATACCATGGGCGGGCGGGGGGCAGATGATCAGGGGCAAAGAAATGTGGCGGACAGCATGGAAGGGCTGATCCGGATCGCCCCTGAAGTCAATGCGGCACTGCTGGATTTGGGCCGTGCTGATTTATCGGCTGAATTGATTAAAGAAATGAACGAGCGTGCGCTGACTTCTTTGCGCCAGGCCGATGGCATGCTGGCGGAGTTAGCGCTTTATCAGCCTAAGCAAGCCACTTTTTCATGGTGGGATGGCAAGAAAAATGCCAGTTTCAAAGGTTTTAAAGCAAATAACCCACTGGAATTACAGCAGTATCTCAACCGGCAGCTGGAGCAGCTGGCCACCGTTGCCATTAATCAGGGCGTAGTGCTGGACTGGCTGGCGGCGCATCCAAAGGGCCTGCCCGTAAAAGATATGCAGACTCTTTTGCGCTGGAAAGGGCTGGCGGCTGATCTGAAAAAAATGAAAGAAAAAGCGCCAGACAGCGGCCCGGCTTTACTGGCGCAGCTGATCAGCAAAGATTTAAATGAAATGGATGCCAGCACCTGCTACGGCGTGCTGCGTCAGGTCGAGCTGCCCGCAGGCCCTGGTTACTTTTTTGAGCGGGCGCAAAAGCTGGTCAATATGGCTAATGAGCGTTGCATGGGGTTAAGGGCACAAAACAGCGCCTATGCCTGGCAACAGTTATCAGGGTTTTTTAATCAATATCTTGCGGGGCGTTTCCCCTTTGCTGCCAATGGCAATGCGCCGGATGCAGATGTCGAGCGGGTTGGCACGCTGCTGCGTTTAATTGATCTGTATCTGCCTGCCGCCCAGGCCGGGCTTGAAGATAATGAATCGCCCAACCGGGATGCGGCCCGATTATTTTTACTTGGGCTGCAACACAGCCGCGATCTGCTTGGCCCTGTTTTATTACGGGGCAGCGCCGAGCAGCCTCAGCCACTGGGCTTGGATATTGATGTGCAATGGCGCAGTGATAAAGATAAAGAGCAGGGCGCCGATCAGGTGATCGAATGGGGCCTCACTGTAGGTACGCAGCGCATGCGTTTCCCGCTGGGGGAAAGGGCCAAACAGCGCTGGCTGCTTGGCCAGCCCATCGTGTTTTCACTGCGCTGGGCGGCCGATTCCCCGCAATTGCCTATCGAAGAAAACACTCAGCCATCTTTAGTAGTGCTTAATCAAAGTGCCGAGTGGCGCTATACCGGCGCATGGTCTTTGCTGCATTTTCTGCGCCACCATCAGGCCCCTTCCGGCATGGTTTTGCAGGAAGAGTTCAGCTATCCCGCAATGCTTTTCAGCCTGCCGCTGGGTGGCCCGGCTAAGCCACGGGCACAAATGTTTGCACGTTTTGGGATCAGCGCAGTGGGGGCCAAGTCATTGCTGCCAACACAGCTGATTCAGGCCTTGCCCCTTAAAGCACCGGCTTCGCCTTTCAGACAAATTACCCTGCCGGATTCAGATAAATCATTGGTGGCACCATGAGTGTAGAAATCAAACCTGGCGGTTTGCAGGGTAGCCTGGAATCGCTGCTCCAGCCTATTTCGAAGGATGCGCCCTGTGGTATGTCGATTCGCTATGAAGCCGAATACGATTTACTGCGCGAAGCCAAAAGGGAAGACGATACCAGTCTGCCAACCGGGATCTGGCAGGCAGAAGTAAAGCGGGGCGACTGGGCTACGGTTGAAAAACTGGGCAGGCAGATTTTGCAAAGCCGCAGCAAAGACCTGACCGTGGCTGTCTGGCTGGGCGAAGCCTGGATACACCGGCGGGGTATTGAGGGCCTGAGCGCCGCTCTGAGTTTATTACTGGGCCTGTGTCAGCGCTATTGGGATACGGTGCATCCATTGCCCCAGGATGGCGATATGAGCTACCGCACCGGCCCGCTGGCATGGGGTGTGCATGCTTACAGCACCCTGCTCTTATCGCGTATGCCGCTGCCTGTGCTGGATCAGCGCAGCGATTTAGACAGCTTTACCCTGGCCGACTGGCGCACATGGCAAAAACATCTGGGCCTCGATCAGGGGAAAAACACCAGCAAAACAGCTGTGCCCCTTGTGGAAGCGGCTAAAAAGCTGGAGCAAAAAATCAACGACACTATTCGTGCCGCCGATGTGAACCTGCTGCGCAGCGCACACGGCTTTGTGCTGCACGGGCTAACGCAAATCACCGGGCTGGTGCAGGAATGCGATCAAAAAATGGGCCACGACGCGCCTACTTTTCAGCCCTTGTTTTTGCTGATGCAAGAGCATGAAATGATTTTGAAAGAGTGGCTGACCATGCACCCACAACCTTTGCCCGCAACGCCTGATCTGGTTTTGCCCGCACCTGCCGCCGAAAGAAAACCCGACCCGCTGCCCTTTTTGCAACCCAACAGCCGCGAAGAAGCCTACCGGCAATTGCAGCTGATCGCCGATTACCTCGCCCGCACCGAGCCCCACAGCCCCGTGCCCTATCTGATTTACCGCAGCGTGGAATGGGGCAATAAACCCCTCAGAGATTTACTGGCCGAGCTGATCTCCAGCGATGCAGAAGCAAGAAGGCTCTGGTCATTGCTGGGGGTGCTGCCTTGAGGCTGGCAGGATAAACAGGACGTGTTACTAGAGTTGCACCTTCATTCGTAATGAAGTTTTTTTGTGTTGATTTCTTAAATCAGTGTGAGCCCCATCTGCCTTACACTTAATGCTGTTTTATGGCGGGCAGATGGGGGGGCTAAAACAAAGCATGATTTTAAATCATGCCGAGCATGCAATATTTATTTTAATTGTGCCGGGGCAGAAAGACCACCATACTTTAATAGGTGGTTAATCGCTGTTTTATTAAATCTAACTTCAAGGCTAAAATCGCCAGAGGCGGATACAGTCCCATTTGCTGGTTCAAAAGGCTCTAGTACCTCGCCTTCTAATAAATTGCCATTAGAAATGGCATAGAATTCTTTACGAAGAAGACTGCTGTTGTCTGTCTGAGCGGGCGTCATGACTAATAGCTGCTGTTGCTTGATTGTGCGAATTTCATACGGCTGTTCTTTGGCTGTGCATTTTTGAGATGCATTAGGATTATTGCTGAAAATTACAGTTTTTCGGGTAAGATCAAACTGGAAAGAGCACAAGCTATTGCTGTCCAGTGTATTTTTGCTTGTTGTTGAATAAAAAGCTGCCCATTCATCAATAGATTTAAAGCTGACGGCATTACTATATTGGCTGCGATATGTCGTTTTGAGCGGGCTGTAGCCAACATAGTAAGCTTTTGACCCTGCAGGAAACGCGGGTGCCGGTGTTTTGAATAATGAATAATCAGAGCCGGTTTGAGTATTGCTCTTGTTCAAATTAACATCCATAACTGCAATATTACTAATATCTTTGCTGGTGCCGCTAATTAGAAATTGAATATCGTTCCCATAATCAAGAATAATGTCATTGCCTTTAGCGATAGCCTTTGCTTTCCCTGGTTTTTCCCATTTGCCATCAGTTAAGTAAAGTGCTTCACTATATTTTACGGGGGCGTTTAACCATTGTTGGGTTTTTGAATCGAAATAAAACTGCTCTTCTTGGACTGTTTTATCTTTAATAGAAATAGTGTTATAGCGGTCAATGCTGGCTTCTTGTTTGCCATTTGCATTGCTGCTTATTTGAACTGAATCGCTGTATAGTGTTTCACTTTGTAATACGGTATTTAAATTTACCTCATTACTGGAATATTGATTAAGGAGAACTTGTGCAATGGACGAACTTGTTGAGGGTGTTGCCACCACTGCATCAGTATTGCCTTCATCTCCTCCGCATGCAGTGAGTAATAGAGCAAGGATGGGTGTGGCGTACTTAATCATCATCATTTTACAGCTCGTGTTTATTAGAATGGGCAGTACTTTAAAACATATGGCATGTTTTGTGTTATAAACTGCAAGGCTGTAGTAATTTATTGTCTGTTTCTAATGGCTGGTGCAATAAAAATCTGCAGCATAAGCAGCAAGCAGATTTCTTCCTAACTCTCCTGCATTTGATCTGTCTCTGCATTGAAATATCCCTTGTTATTTGCCTCGTTGACCAGCCAGCCGAGTCTTGGGCTAATGTAAGCGGTCGGCTTACAAGTGCAAAGCAGGGTGGGTGTTGCTAGACTGCATCCATACCTCAGCGGCATGGGTTTGCGACGATTTGTTGTTAGTCTCCGTGCAAAGCAAGGATGTCTGGAGGGTGGGAAAATGGCCGGGGTCTTTGCATCTTTAAGAAAGTTTGTCTCGCCAGAATTTGTCTTTGGCATGGGCAGCCGCAAGCTGGCAGGCAGCTATGCGCAAAACCTGGGTGCAAGGCACGTGCTGCTGGTGTCAGACCCTGGCGTGATTGCAGCGGGCTGGGCGGGGGAAGTTGAGCAGTCTTTGCTGGAAAGCGGTTTGCATATTACGCATTTTTCTGCACTGACACCCAACCCTAAGGCCGCAGAGGTGATGCATGGCGCTGCGGTGTATATAGAAAACCGCTGTGATGTGATTGTATGCGTGGGCGGTGGCAGCGTGATCGATTGTGCAAAAGGCATTGGCATTGTGGTGGCGAATCGCCGGCATATTCTGGAGTTTGAAGGCATCGATCAGATTGCCTTACCTCCGCCCCCGCTTATCTGTATTCCTACAACATCGGGCACGTCGGCGGATGTTTCCCAATTTGCGATTATCACCAATGCAGAAGAAAGAGTGAAAATCGCCATTATCAGTAAGGCTGCTGTACCTGATGTGTCTCTGATTGATCCCGAAACGGTGGTAACGATGGATTTATATCTCACCGCCTGTACCGGAATTGATGCTTTGGTGCATGCGGTTGAAGCCTTTGTTTCACAGGCGCATGGCCCTGTTTCTGATCTGCACGCGCTTGAAGCGATACGATTAATTCACGGCAATTTACTGGGCGTATTAAGTGATCCGGCCGATATGGCAAAACGCTCGAATATGATGCTGGGCAGTATGCATGCCGGGCTGGCGTTTTCTAATGCCAGCCTTGGGGCGGTGCATGCCATGGCGCATAGCATGGGGGGATTTCTTGATCTGGCGCATGGTGAGTGCAATGCCATGCTGCTGGATCATGTGATTGAGTATAACTACCCGCAGGCGAGCAATCGCTTCTTAAAAGTCAGTGATGTAATGGGGCTGGATCTGCGGGGTATGGTGGAAAAAAACCGCAAACAGGCCTTGCTGGATGAGGTAAGGCGCTTTAAGGCTGCTGCGGGCATTTTACATACGCTTTCTGAAAAACAAGTGCGCTTGTCTGATCTGGGCGAGCTGGCCCGCAAGGCCTTTGCTGACCCCTGTATTGTTACCAATCCGCGACAACCTGTCGTGCGTGATCTGGAAGTAATCTATGAGCAGGCACTCTGATACCGAGCCAGACTGGGACAAAATGCGCGATCAGGTCATTGGTCTGGGTAAGCTGTCGCTGCGCAAAAACCACTATGCCCTGCTGCGTGATCATGTTTACGAGCTGGAGCGCTTCAGAGAATTACTCGATTGTTGTGAAGAGCTGATTCTGATTGCCCGTAAGGATGATGGCCGGATTGTAGATGCCAACGGTGGGGCATGCAGGGCGCTGGCTTATACCCGGGAAGAGCTGCTGTCTATGACGCTCGATATGTTGTGGTCTGAATATACGCAGGCCAAGAATCTGGGCTTCGCAAATCTGAATACGCTGGGGCAGGATGCAGAGGTTGCTTTCAGGCACAAAGATGGTCAGCGATTAATTCTTGAAGGCTCACTGAGCCAGCAAATGGCCGATGGTTTAGTGTTGGTGGCCGTTGTGGCGCGGGACGTTACCGAGCGTAAAAAGGCTGATGCTGATTTGCGTGACAGTGAATCACGTTTTCGCAGCCTGACTCAGATGGGGGCTGATTGGTATTGGGAGCAGGATGCTGAATTTCGATTTACCAATCAAACAGGCGGCGGGCGTTATTTTGAGTACTTTTCTCCATCTGACCCCATTGGTAAAACCAGGTGGGAAATGGGCTACTGGGGGCCGGCAGAAGATTTTTGGGAAACCCACCGCCAAATGCTTGAGCGGCATGAGCCTTACCGTGGGCTGGAGCTGCGCCGTTTAGGGATAGACGGTGAAGTACGCACGGTGATTGTAAGTGGGGAGCCGGTATTTGATGAGTCAGGGCAATTCACCGGGTATCGAGGTGTGGGGACTGATATTACCCAGAGTAAACAGGCAGAAGCACTGATCTGGCGACAAGCAAATTTTGATCCGCTTACCGATTTACCCAATCGCCGTATGTTTCATGATCGTTTGCTGCAAGAAATAAAAAAAGTAAATCGCGGCGGAAATCACTTAGTGCTGCTGTTTATCGATCTGGATCACTTTAAAGAAGTGAATGATGCCTTTGGCCATGCCGCCGGCGATTTACTGCTGACTGAGGCCGCAGCCCGCATCGCAGGCTGTGTGCGCGAAGTGGATACAGTGGCCCGTTTGGGAGGGGATGAGTTTACTGTGCTGATTTCCGGGCTGAATGATATCAACTGCATTGAGCGGATTGTGCAGGATATTCTCAGCCAGCTGGCAAAACCATTTTGCCTGAGTAATGAGGTGGTGCTGATTTCAGGCAGCATTGGCATTACGTTCTACCCAAGGGATGCTCAGGATGTGGATGAGCTGCTCAGAAATGCGGATCAGGCCATGTATGTGGCTAAAAATGAGGGGCGAAACCGCTTCAGCTATTTCACCCCTGCTTTGCAGGAGCAGGTGCAAAAGCGTATCAGGCTGATTAATGATTTACGCGGCGCATTAGCTGGCGGGCAAATGCGTGTTTATTTTCAGGCGATTGTTGATCTTAGCAATGGCCAGATTTACAAAGCAGAAGCGCTGCTTCGCTGGTTGCACCCGCTGCGTGGCATGGTCAGCCCTGCGGAGTTTATTCCGCTTGCAGAAGAAACCCGTCTGATTATCGAAATAGGCGATTGGGTATTTAATGAGTCAGCAGCTTGGGTCAAGCGCTGGCGAACCCATTTTATGGCCCACCTTCAAGTCAGTGTTAATCAATCGCCCGTTCAATTTGCAAAAAATAATAGCAACGATCAATGGCTGGCTTATTTACATGATCAGGGCTTGCCTGGTGAGGCGATAGTGATTGAAATTACAGAAAGCCTGCTTCTGGATTCTGATGCAGAGGTAAAAGCAAGCCTGCTTAAATTCCGGGGTCAGGGGGTGCAGATTGCTATTGATGATTTTGGTACGGGTTATTCTTCTTTATCGTATCTTAAAAAATTCAGTATTGATTATTTGAAAATTGATCAGTCTTTTATTCGCAATTTAGCTCCCGGCTCAAGTGATATGGCATTAACAGAGGCGATTATTGTGATGGCGCATAAGCTGGGATTAAAAGTGATTGCAGAAGGGGTGGAAACCATTGAGCAGCGTGATCTGCTTATCGGGGCAGGCTGTGATTTTGCACAGGGCTATTTATTCTCTAAACCTGTACCCCCTGAAGAATTTGAGCTTTTAATTCAGGCTGGCTTAAAATCTTACGACTGAACAGAGTAACTCAGACGGTCATTATTATCAGAATAGTTTAAATTGCCGGCTGCTGTTTTAATGGGCCAAATCAGAAAGATGTTGCAATGAGGCATAGAAAAGGAGGATGACGATCAGATATTCAGTGCCGGATCACAGGCTGAAAGTTATATACGAATGAAATGTGTAAATCCTATCTATTTTTTTAGAAAATATTGTGCATAATACGTAATGCCATGTTTGTAAAAAAAAAGGATGATGAATGAAAAACCATTTAATCAGTACTCTGGTATTGGCGGTGACACTGACAATGCCTGCTTTTGCTGTTGAAGAAATTCAGCCTGATAATCTGTTCACTGTTCCGCTTTCTGCTTTTAAACCCTCAGATAAAGATGCCTCCCGCCGTTTGTATGTGCAGCCTGGGATCAGTCTCACCGATTACAATGCTGTTTTGATTGAGCCTTTGTATTTCATGAGGCATTCTGAAGATGGTAACTGGCAGCTGTTGCAGGGGAGTGAAGAAAATAAAATAGCTGAATATTTTCATAAAAAAATGACCGAAGAACTCCGTAAGGCTGGTATTACTGTGGCCAGTGAGGCTGGCCCGGGTGTGGCTAAAATGCGGGTGGCCGTAACAGGCCTGGCTCAGGAGCGCCCCGGCATTGACGTTGTTGATGTTTTGCCCGCTAAAGCAGTGATTAATCTTGCCCGGCTGGCGGCAGGCAAAGAGCCATATCTAATGAAAATTGGCAATATTGCTCAATTAGAAGATTCACAAAGCGGCAGTCTGCTTGCTGGTAGTGTGAACTTGCGAAAAAGCACGAAAACAGTACATAAAGATGAACCGATGCAGCTTAAAACAATAGAAAAGCTGATGGATAAATGGTGCCGTGAAAGTGCCGGTTTATTAGCACGTGCATTGACGGTAAATCACTCAGGTAAAGATTAATTTCCCTTTTTGATTGTTTTGCAAATGCTGCTGTAATGGCAGCATTATGCATTTTCAATACTGATCGATCCTGTTCAGCGTTTATCTTTTTTAATTAGCTGTTTTTTTAATGTAACAGATTGAATTTTTGGCATGGGAAAGTCATTTTATGCAGTACTCAAAAATATTGCTTCTTGGTGCTGTTGTGGCGGCTCATGCAACGGCAGATGTTGGCCTGTTGCAGCAGTGCAAATTTATAGCGGATGCCAAAGCCAGGCTGGCTTGTTACGATAACCTTGATCAGACAGGTGTATCGGCAAAGCCGCCCGGGGAAAGGGCTGAAACGATTGAAAAATTAAATACGGAGCCGCGCCTTTTACCTCTCGCGGATATTAATCAATCAGCGTCTTCTGCTTTAGGAGATCAATGGGAATTGGATCAGAAAAAAGGCACTTTTGCCTTGCGTACATATAGAACAAATTATTTCCTGCCGATAAGTTATAGCGACAACCGTAATCAGCATCCCAGCTCATCCGCATCAACCGGGCAGCAAATTCCATTAGCGCCGGGAGTGGATGCAGTTAATGATGCCGAAGCTAAATTTCAGTTAAGTTTTAAAGTAAAAGCATTGGAAAATATTTTTTCTGACCGGGCAGATTTCTGGCTTGCATATACGCAAAAAAGCTACTGGCAAGTTTATAACAGTGATTATTCTGCACCATTTCGTGAAACAAATTATGAGCCAGAAGGTATTTTATCTGTTCGCACAGATCTGGATCTGGGAATAATGAAGTGGCGCTTTTTGAATCTGGGGCTGGCACATCAGTCAAATGGCCGCAGTAATCCATTATCGCGCAGCTGGAATCGGGCATACGCTGACTTTGGTTTTGAAAAAGACAATTTCTCGCTGGAAGTTCGCCCTTGGTATCGGTTTAAAGAGAAGGAAGAAACCGATGATAACCCTGATCTGCTGGATTTCATGGGCTACGGGGATATCACTGCACGTTATCGATTTGCTTCAGGCCAGGAATTAAGCGCACTGATGCGCCAGAATTTCCGTTCGGGAAAAGGCGCAGTACAGCTGGACTGGACATATCCGCTGACTGGTAATTTAAAAGCATATCTGCAAGTTTTTAGTGGCTATGGCGATAATCTGCTTGATTACAATAGGCGGCAAAATGTCTTAGGGGTCGGTATTGCTATTTCGCCCTGATCTGTACATTGGGAATGGCTATTGTGTCCGGTTTTCTTAGGATGAAATGAGAAGGTAGTCAATGAAGCATTGGTCAAAAGTGGAGCTGCTGCATGAAAGTGTAAGTAATCCTAATATTTTGATTAAAGGACAGCACAGCTATTACAGTGATTGCTGGGATAAAAGTTTTGAGATGTCGGTGGTGCGTTATTTATATGGCGATGAAATTAGCCAGCAATGGACACCATTATGGAAAATTGATCGCCTGTTTATTGGTGATTATGTTTGCATTGGTGCCGAAGCGGTGATTCTAATGGGGGGAATCATACCCATCGTGCGGATTGGTTCAGTCTTTATCCTTTTATAGAAACGATTGCTGAGTCTTATCAGGGTAAGGGAGATACCCATTTAAAAGACGGTTGCTGGGTAGGGATGAGAGCCATGATTATGCCCGGATTAACAATTGGTGAAGGCGCAATTATTGCTGCAGGCAGTATCGTTACCCGTGATGTTGCACCCTATACGATTGTGGGTGGCAATCCTGCATGCGAAATTAAAAAGCGATTTAGTGATGATACTATTCAGCGCTTACTTGCTTTAAAAATATATGAATTAGCTGAAGCAGATTTTGAAAGAATAAAGCCACTTTTGACCGCTAATGATATCGGGGCTCTGGAGCGTGCTATAGCGGATTTCAAGTCATTGTGCATAAAAAAACCTGCCTTGTAAGGGGCAGGTTTTTTAATTTACAACAGCAACAGCTTACTTTAATACTTCCAGTCCACCCATATAAGGGCGTAATACGGCAGGGATGGTGATGCTGCCATCTGCATTCTGGTAGTTTTCCAGCACTGCAACCAGTGTGCGGCCTACGGCAAGGCCAGAGCCGTTTAAGGTGTGAACCAGTTCGTTTTTGCCTTGTTCATTCTTAAAGCGGGCTTGCATACGGCGGGCCTGGAAGGCGCCCATGCTGGAGCAGCTGGAAATTTCGCGGTAAGTGTTTTGCGCGGGCAGCCATACTTCCAGGTCGTAGGTTTTTTGCGAGCCAAAGCCCATATCGCCGGTACAGAGGTTTACTTTGCGGTAAGGTAATTCAAGCTTTTGCAGGATGGCTTCTGCATGGCCAGTCAGAATCTCCAGAGTTTTGAGCGATTCATCCGGGTGAACAATTTGTACCAGCTCTACTTTTTCAAACTGATGCTGGCGAATTAAACCACGCACATCACGGCCATAGGCACCGGCTTCGGAGCGAAAGCAGGGTGTGTGAGCGGTGAATTTCATTGGTAAGTCTTCAAGCTTCACAATGCTGTCACGAACAAAATTGGTGACCGGTACTTCGGCAGTAGGGATCAGGTACAGCGGCTCGGCATCGGGGCGGTTTACTTTGAATAAATCTTCTTCAAACTTAGGCAATTGCCCAGTGCCCATCATGCTGGCGGCGTTTACCAGGTAGGGGGTGTAAACCTCTTCGTAACCATGCTCCAGTGTATGGGTGTTGAGCATAAATTGAGCCAGAGCGCGGTGCAGGCGGGCGATGCCACCTTTTAGAGCGGTAAAGCGCGCGCCGGATAATTTTGCGCCGGTTTCAAAATCAAGGCCCAGCGGGCCGCCCAGATCGACGTGATCTTTGATTTCAAAATCAAATACGCGCGGCGTGCCCCAGCGCAGTACTTCTTCGTTTTCGGTTTCGTCTTTACCAACCGGCACGGATTCGTGCGGCAGATTAGGCATGGACAGCAGCATGTCATTGATTTTGTCTTGCAGCACAGCCAGCGCGGCTTCGGCCGCTTTCAGCTCGTCACCCAGCAGCGCAACATCGGCCATGATGGCAGAAACGTCTTCGCCTTTTGCTTTGGCCTGGCCAATCAGTTTGGAGCTGGCATTACGCTTGGCTTGTAAGTCCTGAGTGCGGGTTTGCAGCGATTTGCGCTCGTTTTCCAGTGCAGAAAAAGCGTTTACATCAAGAATAAACTTGCGGCTGGCAAGGCGTGCTGCCACGTTTTCTAAGTCGGTACGGAGTAAGTTGATATCGAGCATAATCGTCGTCTTTTTGTTTCAGGTGAATGGTTGATAGTTTACACGGCTGGCAAGCTCTTAAAAACCTAAAATCTGCAAACCTTGAGCAAACCTAAGGTATGCAGACACGGAGAGCTCGGAGAAAGGCAAAAACGAGGAAAGAAGAGAGCGAAGGCTGGTGTAAATCTATTCGATTTAAGAGTTTAATTTTACTTGATTTCTTGCTATGAACGCAGTCATTCCCGCAAGCCTTTGGCGGGAATCCGGCTGCGCGGCCGGATCCCCGATAAAAACATTCGGAGATGACGCTTGAATCAGTATTTTTTATAGATTTTGCGGAGAAAGACGCGCATATCAAGCGTGAGTTTAAGCAGGAAACTCCGTTTTTCCAGTGCTTACTAAACGTTTCTCCAGGTTTTTCCGGTGTTCTTGCCTTGATTTTTCTCTGTGCTCTCCGTGATCCAGGATCTTTTTGACCTTGGTTTACTGATTTTGCTTTAGCCATGCTGCATCCAGCTCGGCAAGGTGGCGTAATTTTTCGGTAATTTTCCCTTCCAGTCCGCGTGGGGTCGGCTCGTAAAAGTGCAAATCTTCCAGCCCCTCTGGTAAATAGCTTTCGCCAGCTGCATAGGCTTCAGGCTCATCGTGAGCGTAACGGTAGCGTTTGCCATAGCCCAGCTCTTTCATGAGCTTAGTGGGGGCGTTACGCAGATGTATGGGGACTTCACGGCTTTTGTCGCTGGCAATAAAGGCTTTGGCCGTTTTATAAGCCATATAACCCGCATTGGATTTAGGTGCAATGGCGAGGTAAATCACCGCCTGGGCCAGTGCCAGCTCGCCTTCCGGGCTGCCTAAACGCTCAAAAGTGCTTGCTGCATCATTACAAATTTGCATGGCGCGCGGGTCAGCAAGGCCGATGTCTTCCCATGCCATGCGCACAATGCGCCGTGATAAATAGCGCGCATCTGCGCCACCATCGAGCATGCGGGTCAGCCAGTAAAGCGCGCCATCGGGGTTGGATCCGCGTACTGATTTATGTAAGGCAGAAATCTGGTCATAAAATGAATCGCCGCCCTTATCAAAGCGGCGGGCGTTCAGTGTCAGCGTTTCACTTAAAAATGCACTGTCAATGTGCGTGCGTTTGGCTGCGAGAGCTGCGGTGGCTGTTTGCTCGGTCAGATTAAGCAGGCGTCTGGCATCGCCATCGGCAAGGCCAGTGAGTGTGTCAATGGCAGAAGGCTCAAATGTCAGCTCGGGCAGACACTCATGGCAGGCGCGTTGCAGTAATTCTGTCAGCTCGGTTTCTGACAGTGCATTTAAAACGTACACCTGGGCGCGGGA
Organism: Iodobacter violaceini; assembly: GCF_011601265.1. Lineage (GTDB taxonomy): Bacteria > Pseudomonadota > Gammaproteobacteria > Burkholderiales > Chitinibacteraceae > Iodobacter > Iodobacter violaceini. The sequence continues at coordinate 62,050 of NZ_JAAOLX010000004.1, read as the reverse complement.
AAGCAAGGCTGAATTCACTTCAAAAGAAGGGTTTTCAGTGGTTGCGCCGATAAAAGTCACAAGCCCTGATTCAACAAAGGGTAAGAAAGCGTCCTGCTGTGCCTTGTTAAAGCGGTGTACTTCGTCGACGAACAGTAAGGTGTGTCGCCCCATGCTGCGGTGGTTTTCCGCTTCTTCCATTGCGGCACGGATGTCTTTTACACCGGAAAATACCGCAGAAAGCGCAATGAATTCTACGTCAAAAGCGCTGGAAAGCAGGCGGGCTAGGGTGGTTTTACCCACGCCGGGCGGGCCCCATAAGATCATGGAATGCAGCTTGCCACCCGAGATGGCCGCAGCGAGTGGCTTGCCTGGGGCGAGCAGATGCCTCTGGCCAACCACTTCGGCTATATTTTTGGGGCGTAATTGCTCGGCAAGCGGAATATGGCCGGGCTTTGCAAATAAATCACTCAAAAGAGAATGTCCGTGTTGCGGGTTTGGGGTGCTTGGGGTTTTTAGTGCTTATTCACGTATTACATCTGCATCTTTTGGGGGGCTAAAGCGGAACTGCCCGGCATCAATCTTGGGGTTGATTTTAAGTGCGCTAAAGTAAATACGTGTGGTTTGCCCAAAGTGATCGTGTAACTCCATTTGTGTCAGCTGGCCCTGGGTAAAGCCTAGTTTTACGGTGTCAAAGGATTGATCGGGCTGTTTGGGGATGGCTTCCAGCCAATCAACGCCTTCGCTGCTGGCCAGAGTACGCAATTTATAATTGCGCTCAAATTGATTGTTGCCTGCAAGCAGGGCGGCGGGACTGCTTTCTAAGGCTTTGCCAATGTCTTTTACGGTGGCTTGTTTTAAGTCAGGATCGTACAGCCAGACCTGTTTGCCATCGGCAATAATCAGTTGTTCAAAGGGTTTTTGATAAACCCAGCGAAATAAACCCGGCCTTTGAATCGCCAGTATTCCGCTGCTTTGCTGCACTTTGCCCTGCTGGCTGGTGACTGTTTGCTTAAAGCTGGCTTGTAAGGACTGGGTATTGCTCAGGTAGTTTTTTAAATCACCTGCCGCATCAGCCCAGGCAGTCTGGCTTGTCACTGCAACTAAAATAATGAGAGCAAGTTTGCGCATTGGTTTTCTCAGGTAAATAGTAAAAAAGCCCCGCACTGGCGGGGCTTTTTGTGCCGTCTAAGTGATTACTTAGCTGGAGTTACAACTTCTTTTGTGCCTTTGATGTCGATTTCAACGCGACGATCAGGTGACAGGCATTCGATCAACTTAGCGCGTTTTTTGATTTTACCGCAAGTGTCGCCTGTAACTGGCTCAGCCTTACCACGGCCTTCAAACTTAACTTTGCCTTCTGGAGCGCCTTTAGATACAAGGTAATCCGCTACAGATTTAGCACGTTTTTCTGACAGAGGCTGGTTGTATTTGTCTGAACCGATACGGTCAGTGTAACCAATAACGTGTGCTTCACCGTCTTTAGGGTCCATCATTTTAACTTCTTCGTACAGCTTGTCCAAAGCGTCTTTACCAGCTGGCTTCAGAGATGCTTTGTTGAAGTCAAACAGAACGTCTGATTTCAGTGTGAAGTGCTTAGTGTTGATCACTGGAGCAGCAACTACAGGAGCCACAACTGCTGGAGCAACAACAACTGGAGCTACTTTAGCAACTGGTTTAACGTAGCCATCACAACCTTCAACAGTTGCGGCTTCTTTAGACCAGGTGCCTGTGCGCCAGCATTCGCCGATACCATTTTTAACAACGCCACCATTGGTATTTGCATTTTGTGTGTAAGCTTCAACGCCAGCAAAAGCTGCAGTGCTCATGGCACCTAAAGCAGTTACAACGGCAAGGCGTGTCAGGGATTGCTTGATCGACAGCATAGTTTTAATCTCCTAGAGAATCATTTAGCAAGCTGATATTTATATTGCTTGTAGGTTCTGGATAAGCCCTGCCCGATAACCCGTCAAGGCTTTTTTTCCATACACGTGCTGCATTCTAATGGTTTCACAATGCTTGCGGCAAATAGTAAGGCTGTAATTTTTGCCGCAAGGGCTGATTCTGTTGTGGAGAGGCCCTGTTAAGGGTAGCTCAATTGGAGCATCTCCGCCCCCGTGGTACACTTAGTGATCGAACGCGCGTGCTGCAACAAAAGTGTTGTGGCATTGCAACGGCACCACCGTAAGTGTTTACGCGTGGTGCGTATTATATGACGCCCCGGCCCCTATCTAAGATGCTCGAAAACTTTGCCAAAGAAACAATCCCGGTAAGTCTCGAAGAGGAAATGCGACGCTCCTACCTCGATTACGCGATGAGTGTAATTGTAGGGCGCGCTTTGCCCGATGTTCGTGATGGCTTAAAGCCGGTACACCGCCGCATTCTGTTTGCAATGCATGAAAGCAATAACGTCTGGAATCGCTCCTATGTGAAGTGTGCCCGCGTGATTGGTGACGTGCTCGGTAAGTATCATCCGCACGGCGACACCGCTGCCTACGAGGCCCTGGTGCGGATGGCGCAGGATTTCTCCCTCAGATACCCACTCATTGATGGCCAAGGTAACTTTGGTTCTATCGATGGGGATTCTGCTGCTGCCTATCGTTATACAGAATGTCGTTTAGAAAAAATTTCATCCGAGCTGCTGGCTGATATCGATAAAGAAACCGTCGATTTCACGCCTAACTACGACGAAAAAGAACTCGAACCCACTGTTCTGCCTACCCGCGTGCCAAATCTTTTGATTAATGGCTCGTCGGGGATTGCCGTCGGGATGGCGACGAATATTCCGCCGCATAATCTCACCGAAGTGATCGATGCCTGTCTGGCCTTGCTGGCCAATTCAGAGCTGACGATTGACGAGATTATCGACATCATTCCCGCGCCCGATTTCCCTACCGCCGGTATCATTTATGGTATTCACGGCGTGCGTGAAGGCTATCGTACCGGCCGTGGCCGGGTGATTATGCGGGCGCGCACGCACTTCGAAGATGTCAGCCGCGATAAGCAGGCCATCATCGTCGATGAGCTGCCTTACCAGGTTAATAAAGCGCGCCTTCTGGAGCGCATTGCCGAGCTGGTGCGGGAAAAAACCATTGAAGGCATTACCGAAATCCGTGATGAATCGGATAAATCCGGTATGCGCGTGGTGATTGAGCTCAAACGCAGCGAAGTGGCCGAGGTTATTCTTAATAATCTCTATAAGCACACTCAGCTGCAGGACAGCTTTGGTATCAATATGGTGGCACTGGTCGATGGCCAGCCGCGCCTGTTGAATATCAAGCAGGTGCTGGAATGCTTCCTGCGCCACCGCCGTGAAGTGGTGACCCGCCGTACCGTGTTTGAGCTGCGTAAAGCACGCGAACGCGGGCATATTCTTGAAGGCCTGGCCGTTGCTTTATCCAATGTCGATGAAATCATCGCCCTGATTAAAGCCGCGCCAACGCCTGCAGAAGCCAAAATCAGCCTGATGAGCCGCACATGGCGCTCAGCGCTGGTGGAAGATATGCTCAGCCGCACCGATGTCAGCGCATCGCGCCCGGATGGTCTGGCTGCTGAATTTGGCTTTGATCCGCAAAATGGCTATCGCTTGTCTGAAGTACAAACTCAGGCGATTCTGGAGCTGCGTCTGCAGCGCCTGACGGGCCTTGAGCAGGACAAAATCGTTGCCGAATACCGCGATGTAATGGAAAAGATTCTCGATTTACTCGATATTCTGGCGCGTGAAGAGCGCGTTTCCGAAATCATCGTGACTGAGCTGAACGAAGTTAAAACTGTATTTGGCGACGTGCGTAAGTCTGAAATCATTGCTTACGGTGAAGATCTCAGCTTGGAAGACCTGATCACGCCGCAAGATATGGTGGTCACACTGACGCACAGTGGTTATATGAAAGCCACACCTGCCGATGAATACCGCTCACAACGCCGTGGTGGCCGTGGTAAACAGGCCGCTGCGACCAAAGAAGACGATTTCATCGACAAGCTGTTTGTGGCTAACACCCATGATTACGTCTTGTGCTTCTCATCGCATGGCCGTGTGTACTGGCTGAAAGTTTACAACGTGCCACAGGGTGGCCGTAATAGCCGTGGTAAGCCGATTGTAAATCTCTTGCCACTGCAGGAAGGCGAGAAAATCAGCGCGATTCTGCCGGTTAAAGAATTTACCGAAGATCAGTTTGTCTTTATGGCCACAGCGATGGGTACGGTGAAAAAGACTTCACTGGTTCATTTCTCGCGTCCGATGAAGAAGGGCATTATTGCTTGTGGTCTGGATATGGATGACTACCTGGTTGGCGTAGAGCTGACGCATGGTGGCGATCAGATCATGATGTTCTCTGACGCAGGTAAATCAGTTCGCTTCCACGAAGGTGACGTACGCGCCATGGGCCGTACAGCTACCGGCGTGCGCGGCATGATGCTGCAGGAAGGTCAGAAAGTGATCTCCCTGCTGGTGGCCGAGCGCGACGATCAGCAGGTGCTGGCTGCAACCGAAAACGGTTATGGCAAGCGCACACCGGTCGGCGATTACCGCCTCACCAGCCGTGGTACACAGGGCGTGATTGCAATTGATACTGGCGATCGTAACGGTAAGCTTGTTGCGGCGACCCTGGTTGAAGATAGCGATGACGTGATGCTGATTACCACTGGTGGCGTGCTGATTCGTACCAAAGTAGCTGAAATTCGTGAAACAGGCCGCGCGGCTCAGGGTGTGCGCCTGATTAATCTGGATGAAGGCGAGCATTTGTCAGGTCTGGAAAAAGTGTGTGAAACTGATTCAGATGATGATTTGCTGGAAGATGATGAGTTACTTGCTGAAGGTGAAGTTGCTGCAGCAGATACAACTCCTGCTGAGGGCGATGCGCCCGCCGCAGAGGGTGGTGCTGCAGAAGGCGGCGAGCCAGCGGCTGAGTAAGCTTTTCTCATCGCAATAACAACACTGGCCTGCAAGACAGGCCAGTGTTGTGTGTGGAGTTTGCATGGGCGGGTGCTTGTTTTAAACACCCGCCCTGCTCAAATAAGGGATGGTCTATGAGCGAAGCGCCTGTTGCATCACCTGCATTATTTAATCAAATTTCAGAATGGTTTATGACCCTGCCGCACTGCCAGGTGCTGGGTTTTAAATTTGGCGAAGCGCATTACGGCAGCATGACCGTTTGCCTGCCCTTTAAAGACGAGCTGATTGGTAATCCTGCTACGCGGGTCATTCATGGCGGCGTGGTGACCTCACTGGTGGATTCCACCAGCGCTGGCGCTATCTACACCATGCTGACCGAGCTGGAAGCCATCGCCACCTTAGATTTACGTCTTGATTATCTTCGCCCTGCCAAGCCGGATTTCCCCATTTATTGCACTGCAGAATGCTATAAACTCACTAAGCAGATTGCCTTTACCCGTGCCACGGCGTATCAGGAAGATATCAACGATCCTATTGCCTATAGCGTAGGTACATTTATGCGTAATTCCGCGCGCGAGGTGGCAGTATGAGCCCGCCTATTACCAGTTTTGATTCGCTTGCTATGGCTGTTGATGCAGTGCCCTATGCCAAATTATTAGGGATTCAAAGCCGTGAAGATAACGGCCAGCCTTTGTTCTTTCTGCCATTTCAGACGCACAACATCGGCAATACCATTTTGCCCGCTCTGCACGGTGGCGTGATCGGTGGCTTTTTAGAAACCGCCGCCATTTTGCATGTGATGTGGGCATCGGAGGCGCAAAGCGTGCCTAAGATTGTTGATTTTTCGATTGATTACTTACGCACTGGCCGTCCGGCAGAGCTATACGCTCAGTGTGAAATTATCCGCCAGGGCAAGCGCGTTGCTAATGTGCTGATGACAGCCTGGCAGGAAGATCGCAGTAAGCCGGTGGCGGTTGCCCGCGCCCATTTTCTACTTGCCTAAGGGATAAGTTAGCCATGACTCAGATTTATAATTTTTCTGCCGGCCCCGCGGTGTTGCCGCGTGAAGTATTGCTGACCGTACAGCAAGAGCTGACCGACTGGCACGGCTCGGGCATGTGTGTAATGGAAATGAGCCATCGCGGTAAAGAATTTACGCAGATTATTCATGAGGCAGAGGCAGATCTGCGTAAGCTCTTAGATATCCCGAAAAATTATAAAGTGCTGTTTTTGCAAGGCGGCGCACATGTTCATTTTTCGATGATTCCGCTGAATTTACTCTCTGAAAATGGCACGATCGATGTGGTGAATACCGGCCACTGGTCCAAAATTGCCATTAAAGAAATGAAGCGCTTTGCCAAAGTGAATGTGATTGCCAGCAGTGAAGATCGCAATTTCAGCTATGTGCCTGCCGAATCCACATGGCAGCGTTCCAAAGAAGCATCTCTTTTGCACTACTGCGCCAATGAAACCATCGGTGGCGTTGAATTTGCCGATATTCCAAAAAGCGAAGTGCCGCTGATTTGCGATATGTCGTCCAATATTTTATCCCGCCCGGTTGATGTGTCTAAATTTGGTTTGATTTACGCAGGTGCCCAAAAAAACATTGGCCCATCCGGCCTCTGTATTGCCATTGTGCGTGAAGATTTGCTGGGTAAATCGCGCAGCAATACCCCCACTATGATGGATTACAGCGTGCATGCCGATGCCGAATCGATGTACAACACGCCGCCTACATTTGGTATTTACGTGGCAGGTCTGGTGTTTAAATGGCTGCTTAATCAGGGCGGCCTTGCTGCGATTGAGCAAAAAAACATCGAAAAAGCCTCTTTGCTGTATGAAACCATCGAAGCTTCAAATGGTTTTTATCACTGCCCGGTTGATAAACCATTTCGCTCGCGCATGAATGTGCCGTTTAATTTAAAGAATGAAAAATTAGACGATGATTTCCTGGCAGGTGCTAAGGCCGCTGGCCTGTTGCAATTAAAAGGCCACCGCTCTGTAGGCGGCATGCGCGCCTCTATTTACAACGCCATGCCGATCGAAGGCGTGCGCGTGCTGTGTGAATACATGCGCACCTTTGCAAAAAGCCACGGCTAGATAGCCTGAAAGAACGGCCTTCGCAGGGCGGGTTGAACACCCCGTTTTGCGATGGCCTGATCTGTCCGCATCAAGTGTCTGTTTGGTGGCCGTGTTTGTGCTTAAGCGTATCGAGTGCAAAGCAGCCCACCACCTATCCAAATTCGAGAAGTCAATGAGTGAAGAACAACTAAGCCAACATCGTGATGCCATTGATGCCATCGATGAACAGATTATTCAGTTATTAAATCAGCGTGCCAGCCATGCCCGCACCATTGGTGAGATTAAAGGCAGCGGGATTGTCTATCGCCCCGAGCGTGAAGCGCAGGTTTTATCGCGGGTAAAAGCTTTAAATCGCGGGCCTTTAAGCGGCGAAACCATGGCCAAGCTGTTTCGTGAAATTATGTCGGCTTGCCTTGCGCTGGAGCGCCCGCTGACCATTGCCTACCTGGGGCCTGAGGGTACATTCAGCCAGGCGGCGGCCATCAAGCAGTTTGGGCATGCCGCACACACCATGGCTTGCTGCTCGATTGATGAAGCGTTCCGCGTGGTAGAGGCTAAAACGGCAGATTATGTGGTTGCTCCGGTGGAAAATTCCACCGAAGGCGCCGTGGGCCGTACGCTGGATTTAATGGTCAATACTCCATTAAAAATTTGTGGCGAAGTAGTGCTGCGTATTCACCACCATTTGCTGCGCAAGGTGGAAGGCAAGGCTGGCCTGCAACGCGTCTACTCCCACGCGCAAAGCTTGTCGCAATGCCATGAATGGCTGAATAAAAACCTGCCGGCCGAAGTGCAGCGGGTGTCTGTATCCAGCAATGCAGAAGCCGCACGTCTAGCCAGCCTGGATGAATCGTCAGCGGCCATTGCAGGGGATGCCGCTGCAGAAAACTACGCACTGCTGAGCCTTGCGCAAAATATCGAAGACGAGCCAAACAACACCACGCGATTCCTGGTGCTGGGTATGCAGGAAGTGGGACCAAGTGGGCGGGATAAAACCTCCCTGGTGATCTCTGCGCCTAATCGTCCCGGCGCATTGCATACCCTGGTTGAGCCTTTAGCCAGAAACGGCGTATCCATGGATAAATTCGAATCCCGCCCAAGCCGTGCAGGCCTTTGGGAGTATGTGTTTTTTGTGGATGTAGAAGGGCATGTCAGCGGCGCACCACTGCAAGCCGCCCTGAATGAGCTGGCCGATGTGGCCGCTTTTGTGAAGGTGCTGGGGTCTTACCCGGTGGCGGTGATTTAAAACGCTTATCGCCAAACGAAATGCCGCTCTCTGGGGAGCGGCATTGTTTTGTCTGGCACAGACATGTTTTACGGATAAAACACAAATCTTGAGCCACAGAGAAGCACTTCGGCCCCAGAGTTTCACAGAGAAAATCCAAAGTTGTACTGCGTTCCTTATTTTTCTATGGGGTTTGTTTTTGTGGTGAAGTTGAATATTGAAAGGATAAAAAATGAAATCAGTTGCCGTTTTTTGTGGTGCAAAGCACGGTATTCAGCCTGAGTTTACGGCTGCGGCACGGGAGCTGGGCGTAGTATTGGCCGAGCGCGAGGTCACGCTGGTCTACGGTGGGGGGCATGTTGGCCTGATGGGCGAGGTTGCCACAGCGTGTTTGGGTGCAGGCGGTAAGGTGATTGGGGTTATTCCGGAGTTTATGGCGGTGCGCGAGCTGGCTTTGGAGTCGTGCACTGAGCTGCATATTGTGGATTCCATGCACAGCCGTAAGGCCAAAATGGCCGGGCTGGCGGCAGGCTTTATTGCCATGCCGGGGGGCTTTGGCACGCTGGATGAGCTGTTTGAAATCCTTACATGGTCGCAAATTGGCCTGCATGGCAAGCCTGTTGGTTTGCTTAATACCGGTAATTATTACAATTCACTCACAAAATTCCTTGAAGAAACGGTGGCAGCGGGCTTTTTAGCAGAGGCAGAATACAGTAAATTGCAATGTGCAGCCGATCCACGCAATTTATTGGATATTCTGATGAATTCACCAGGGGCAATAGAAGGTCAGTGGTGGAAAGCTTAGCATATTACATTTTTTGAAAGTATCTTGTGGTCGCCCTGACGGCTGCCTTCACTTTATGACTCTGCAAGCGCTTATAGTGGCCTTGCAGGATGTTTTCTCTATACCCGATCAATCGGATTGAAAAAGGATGTTCAAATGAGTTTGCAAGATCTGGCCCCTGAATATGTTCGCTCAATTGCACCTTATCAGCCAGGTAAGCCTGTGTCTGAATTGGCGCGTGAAATGGGATTAAATCCTGACCATATCGTGAAATTGGCCTCCAATGAAAATCCACTGGGAATGGGCAGCAAGGCCAGGGCCGCAATTGAAAAAGAATTGGCAGAATTAGCCCGTTATCCTGATGGCAATGGCTTTGATTTAAAAAGTAAAGTCGCAAAAAAATACAATGTAAAAGCAGAGCAAATTGTTTTAGGTAATGGCTCGAATGATGTGTTGGAACTGATTGCCCATGCTTTTTTAGCGTCGGGCGATTCAGCGGTTTATTCGCAATATGCGTTTGCTGTTTACCCGCTGGCTACGCAAGCTGTTGGGGCTAAAGGCATTCAGGTGAATGCGCTGGATTATGGTCACGATTTAAACGCCATGCTGGCCGCAATTGAGCCAGGCACCAAGGTGGTCTGGATTGCCAACCCAAATAATCCAACCGGCACCATGGCAAGGCCAGGCGATTTGCTTGAGTTTTTACAAAACTGCCCGAAGAATGTGCTGGTGGTATTGGATGAGGCCTACACCGAATTCTTTACCCCGGAGAAACGCCCGGATTCAATCGCCTGGCTGAAAGACTTCCCGAATCTGATCGTGGTGCGTACTTTCTCTAAAGCCTTTGGTTTGGCCGGTTTGCGCGTGGGTATGGCACTCACTTCGCCGGAAGTTGCAGACATCATCAACCGCGTGCGCCAGCCTTTTAATGTAAACAGCCTCGCACAAGCTGCAGCAACGGCAGCGCTGGATGATGAAGAATTCCTAAAAGAAACACTGCGCGTAAATAGCGAAGGCATGGCGCAATTAACGGCAGCCTTTGTGCGTTTGGGCATTAGCTATATTCCAAGCCAGGCCAATTTTATTGCCTTTCACTGTGGCGATGCCGCAGCGCTTAATTTATTTATGCTCCAACGCGGTGTAATCATCCGCCCATTAGCCCCATACGGCCTGACCAACACCCTGCGTGTTTCGATTGGCCTGCCAGCAGAAAATGCCCGCTTTATTGAGGTATTAGAAGAAGCTTTGGCTGATTAATCAGCCAGATGATCGTTTAAATAAAGCCCCGGCAGAAAGTTGGCCGGGGCTTTTTTATTACCAAATAAACTCGTGTAATGTTTTATTTTCTTATTAAACTTAATTTTATTTCAGTATTTCTTATTGCATGTATACAAATACGGATTGTATTGTTAACAGTCTCGCCAGAGTAATGCTTCAACTTCATCATATTTATCCGCAACATTCAGAAAGGCCTCTGACCAGCCGCTGCAGAGACTGACCTCCTGAAGTGGCCCGGTTGGGGCAAATAGAACTGCAATTTTTACTCTTTCAGGCAAAGCGCCATTTTTAATAATGGAGATTAAATCAATTATGTCTTGCTTTGCCTCATGTTCATTACTCCAGGATGACCAGAGAAAGTCATTATCAGGGATGGAAATTAACTCAATAGCAGACTCTAGAACATGAATAAGGCTTTCCATTGGGGCATCACGGTTAATTCCTTTATGAATTAGGTTTCTGGTTCGGACCAGGTTCATGTATTCACTTACTTATGAGTTTATGTAAGCCGTAAATCGAGCTTTTGCTGATGGGGCAGGGCATCACGTCCCTGCCTCCGCCCGATATGACCAGTGGCGGGCTTTTATATGCAACACGTCACCAGACTGCAGTTCGATCTCGAATGTCCCCGGCTTGGTTTCTAGAATAGTGTTGATTGAGCATGATCTGCCCCAGTGTTTTTTATTGGGGAGCGTCAGGTTGGTAAAACGCTCAAAAACAAGCAAGTGTGCCTCGCCGCCAACCGGCGAAACCAGGAAGTCGCATTTATCCGTTTCCCAGCTGATGTTGATGCCAGATAGCACTGCATCGTGTAGCGGAAGTGAGTCGATATTCATTATTTTTCCTGGCGCAGACGATAAGAGGCGTCACTGGCTGGCGATGTGGTAAAGGTTTAGTTACTGCACAAGCAGAACGTATTCGATGTCTTGCACCATACGCCCATAGCCTGCGGATTCGCGGTTGTACTTGCCGCCAAATTTCAGAGTATGTGTGCCGGGGGGTAAGGGCTTTAACAATAGCCAGAATCCATCCGTCGCCGATGGAAATGCCTTATAGGGCTGCATTGAGGCAGGTTGCCGGGCGAATGCATCAAAGCAGGTTTGGGATGAGATACGATACTGCCTGGGGTTGCTGATGGGCTTGCCGTCGAGTTCAGCAAACAGATCAAGCGCTGTGTCATTATTCAGCGCGGCCGCTGCCTTTGTATCTTCGCATGTAATCGATTTAACTCCTCTTGCTGGCATGTACACCATATTGATCAGGGGAAAGAACAAGGTCTTGCCTGCAGGGATGGTGCAGGTTCTGCGAATCTTTGATGAGCCAAATCCACCCGCCAGAAACCAGGTGCTTCCACTTTGATTTTTTGAGCAGTTCGCACCGCTTAGATCTGCAACCGGGCTTTCGTCGCGGGGCGTGGACATTGCCCACTGCCACCACTCTGCCGCAAGCTTGGGTGTTGCTTGCCCTGCAACCGGCTTGCCTGCGGCACAAAAGGGCGAGATGAGGAGGGCAACGAGAATGGCAATGGCTTTGATCATGATAATTAAAATTAGTCCTGAGGTCTGCTTAAGGGGCGCCGCCTGAAGGGTGGGGCATAGGGCAAACTAAATGTCTGGTTTAAAGATAATAATAAGCGGGGATATTGATTAATTCTGCTGCATTGTCTCTACGCTAGCTGTTTTCCTGGTTTGCTGCAGAAATAAGCGATTTTGTATCAGGGAACGCGGCCCTGAATTTCTCAATTGCCGCGTCAGGCAGACCAATCAAAATCGTAGCAGAACTATCCCATGCAACAATTTCAAACAATGCGTTTTTAAGCTGCGGCGTTACTTCTGTGCCGCTCCAGTAGCCTGGGTCTAGAGCATTTGGCGGGTTTTCAACAGGAAACCGCGTTTCTTTGGGGAATGCGCTGAAGACGGCCCAGATGAATTGAACATTATTTTCGGTGATGAAACATTCCAGCGTATCCCCTGAAATCCACTGGTCTTCGCTTGTAAACTCGGTGCCGTAATAGTTGGTTTCGATATCACTGATAAACCAATCATAGTTGGATGCAGCAAATCCCAGTGCCCGGAATATAGAGTTCATATTGGTAAACCAGGGAGCCGAATCTGTACGCTCAACAATGAGATTCATGTGCTTGCTCTTATGTAAGCCTGGTGAAAAAGGGGATGTGGCAGGCGTTTGGTGTTTCAAATAAAGTTTGGGGGGCGCCAGATTGGGTGTTTGTATTACCGGCGCTCGACGCAAACTTGTTGAAACCACTCGGCGAAATTTGGCCACTTCTCGTTTGTGCTTCCGTTGTGCGACCAATATTTCACTTCGCCGGTTTGAGAAATAAGGAAATAGTCACTGTTATCTTCAATGAAGGGTAGCCATTTTTTAGCCACCCCCATTTGTCCCCAGGCAGTTTCGGCGATCTCGAATATATCCAGATAACTGCATCCCGGCAGGATTACGGCGGGCTCGAAGCTCGCGTTCGCAACGTTGCTGCCACCTTTGAGAAACTCAATGTATGCAGAAGGAAACTTGAATTTTAGCTTTTGTTCTGCCTCCGCAATGTCTGTATCTGCAGGAGTGCGGAACGGGTGAATAGTCATAGTTTAAATGCCTGACAGTATACGCAGCAGCTGGCTTGCGCTGCTATTGGAAAAAGGCTGCACATTCCGGCCATGGGACCGAGCGCTGGCTTAGGTCTACGATTTAAAGTACAACCTGATTTTCATTAAAGCTTACTGTTTTGGCAGCCGGAGCTGGAACACTCTCTTATTCTGTCCTGGAGAAACTGGGACCTGCTGATCGTTGTGCTTGTTGCACAATCTAAGTTTACAAAAAAACCTGTTGCTTCCCTCTTAGAGCATTTGCTGTTTCGTTCCTCAATCCAAGAAAGTTGACCTGTTTTAAGTGTCTTTTTTCCCGCGCTATCAAGTTTGGCACTCAATTTTTTGTAGTTTTCGTTCAGCTCTTTATCCGCTTCTTGGTAAACCTTGTTAAGGCAATATAAGCCATCAAAATCATTTTTTGGCGCATCACATGCTGAGTTTGCAAATACAGCGCCAGAAAAGCAAAGCATTAGAGCGAAAAGTGTTTTTTTCATTTTTATTTTCTTGGTTGAAAAAGTAAATCTATATGGCTAACGTTAAAATCAAGCTCTGGGCCTGTGAGGGGCCGCCGCAGTGGTGAAGGAATAGTCAGGTATTTACAATGGCTTGATAAGCATACGAATTCTGGAATTGAAATCATTTTTTCCGTATCCCTGTGCTTCTTTAAGTGAAGCCAGCCAGTTGTTTAGAAATTCTTGATCGGATGCCAGATCAGCACGGTGCGAATCCCACTGGCACTCAAATGTAAGAATGTTCTGTTTTAGAAATCCCCATTGCTCACCACAGGTTTGGCAAAGTGTTGGCAGCCAGCCTGGGTATCGCTGCTTGGCCTCAAAGGTGTTTTTCTGCGACTCGGCTGAAAATACAAACGATATACCACATTTTTTGCAACGGCACCGAATCCCTTCGTAGTGAGTTGCGTTTTCGTCATAGTGGCCAGGGTATGTTGGTTTATGCCACTTTGAGCGATCAATTTTTGGCAAACTTTCCACCATGGTTCCTTCACTTGGATTTCATTAGCTAATCCCTAACGTAAAAGTACCGGGCCTTGCGCACGCTTTATACGCGGCCCGGTTGACTACCGGGTTAGACCGATTTTTGGAAATACTCATAAGCCATAGATTCAATTTCACCTCCACTACAGGAAATAGACGAACCGTCTTCGGATTGAATTTGATAGGTTTGTTGCATAGCTTCGCCAATTCCACAGCAGCCATCTAGACCAAGCAAGATGGTGTAAAAAGCATCTGTCAATGCTTGGTCCAGCAGTGACCTCATGACGTTTGTGTGCTCAGAACTTAGTGTCAGGGATTGAATATGCACACCGACGGCGGTCGTTGGTGGGGTGCTCATGTAGCTGTTGAGGAGCCTATCTTTCTCGACTTTGAAATTCCGGACAAATTCTTCAGGAGTCATTGGCGTACCAGAGGGAGTAAAGGTCGAACGTCAAAGTTAACCGGCGCCGGAGCACGAAGTGCGAAGGGTACCGACATGGGCCATGAAAATGCTGAAGGCATGGCCCATGTTGGCGCCCGTGTTGAACGACCAGTTAGGCGCGCTTTGGTAAAATGAGAGCACTTTAGAAAGGCACTTCATCATCGAATTTTGAGCTAACTTCATTTGGCGTTGCACCGTTGGGAAGCGGGAGACTGCTAACCACGTACAGGTTTAGGATGTCCTCGCGATCCATAAAAAGAATTTGGCTACGCTTAGATGCGTCCAGCTTGCCGCCCAGCCAATTTCTTGCTTGCTTTGTGATTTCACCGCCTGCAATGATGAACGCATGATCAACCAAGACTTTTCTGCTTGTCTCCGGATCGAAAATCTCGTGACCCAGCATCATTAGCGCTTGATTGTGGATTTCTGCTACGTTTGCATTCGATCCTTTGCTCACTCCCGAAGAGTCAAGTTTTCCCTTTTTGACTTGAAGGCCGAAATACAAAATATGCTGAGTCGGAAGAATGTAACGCATCCAGACATCCTTGCCATACTCCAGTGCCTTATCTTTATGTCCAGCTGACGTGATTCGGTGATAGCCAAGTTGCCTAAACAGTGGGAGCAGAATTTCCTCGATCAGCTCATCTTCCGAACACAAATCTAGATAAGCAATTAGTTGATCTTTGCGCTTGATCTCATTTGGCGTGTAGGGCCGATGAGGGTTGCTAGCAATTGAAATCGTTTTGGTGCCGATGTGTCTTACATATAGATGGTTGTCTTCGCCATAAAACGCTTCAAACCCTTCTCTTTCGAGAGGTTTGTTTAGCGATTCAAGCGCGAGTTTTCTGCCTGGATCGTCGTCTTCAGCATCAGACTTTTGCATGAGCACACGCAGGAGGTTCATGAACCGATCAGGCAAGGTGTTCGGCGCAGCTAGTGGCTCGTCACGTAGTTCAGCCAAACGGTCCGAAGTCCATGCCCAGCGGGTTGATCCATCATGGGCAAAGTCCAAGTCGCACTCTTCGAAGAATTGTGTGATGTAGGAGCTAGACCGATAAGGAAAGTGCTTTGCATCGCCAATAACCATGTCCGCAATTGCACGAAGGTTTCGATTTTTGAATTTCATATTTTTGTTTCTCGCGCGCGGTGGCAAATTGGGTAAGCGCCTAACGCCGAGCTAAGCGGCAGTTTTTAAGTTGTAGCTTTGTGGAATACTTTTGCGCAGCAAAACCACAAAGCTGCGACTTAAAAACTGTCCAAGTAGCGTAGCGACTGATGCTTGAGCGACTTGTTAAACTTTTTTTGGTTCTACTGCTAATAAAAAGGCAACAACACCAATTACTATTAACACTTGAGAGATATAAACCAAAAAACCACCCAATTGTATGACCGCAAATGCCGGACCACCGCCAGGAATTGTTGTTGCTAAAAAATACACCACATAAAAAAATAATAATATAGCAAGACCAGTTGTTATAAATTTATTGCCCGAAATTTCATTTGTTATTCTGTCGTTAGCTTTCAAATGCTTTATAAAGAAATGAGCAATAAGGAAGGCAGGAAGATAAGAAAGTATTGGAGTTAGTGTTCCTATATATTTTCCGCTTGCAGAATTATATGAATGGCTAGTAAAGAAAGAGCTAAAAATCAATGCAACCATTGACCCTATCGGTAACAACTTGCTAATTAAAAACATCATTCCTAAACGAATTAACATATGTATTTCCTTGTATGATTTTAGAGTTTAACGATTAAGCTAAGGGGCGGGCTTTAGCCCGTCCCAGCGAACGAAGTGAGCGATTTGAGCGACTTGTTATGTTTCATTGCTGATGAGTTTTTTGAGCTGAGAAATAGTGAGCCATGGCCTTGAGCGATGTAGTGTTTTGTGGCAGTTGGAGCACACCATATGCTATATCTGGGATTTTAGTTTTTTGAGATGGCAGCATCTCGCTAACAGGGATATATGGTGAGCCTCGATAAAGTTAAGCCCTCTAGCACGATAAGTCTTCTCAAAATCAAAATTGCAAGCCTCACAAAAAAGGCGACTGTTCTTGGTTTTAAATTGTTCTTTTGCTTGTGCAATTAGTGCAGAGTTGCGCTCCCTGACGGTGTGTTTTCTTTCGACTATCTTTCCCTTGGGAAAGCCTTCATCAGTTCTCTCGTTGTTTTTGAAATCAAAGCCTTCAATAGATAAGAGCCAGAACTTTCTTTTTTTGTTGTGTGGTGTGGTTCCTAAACTGTTGCAGTAATCAATATATATTGTATCTAGATTTTCGTTTTTAGCTAGCTTGCCAAACAATTTGGTAATTGCAGGATTGGTTTCTTTTCCATCTTTCTCACATTGCTTATGTAGCTGCATTGTGTTTTTGGAATAGCCAATATAACGGCTAGGAGCGAAGCGCAGTTCCTCGCCAATTTTATATGCAATAAAGCAACTTCCCTTTCGTATTGGTTCCGAGCAGAATAATTGCTCATTATCCGTACCCTCGCACATGTAATCTTCAAATAATTTTAAATTTTCTTCGATTTCATTTTTTTGTTGTTACTGTGGGCATGTGCTGGCCTCAATATGGAACATAACGTTGGAGGTAAGGGGCTGCTGCGCGCAGGCGATTGAGGAAAGCAGCCACACCGATTCCGCAGTCCCGCTTGACCGAAAGGTTAGGCATTACTTCAACCTCATTTGTTCGATCCATATGTTCGGCCTCCCTTGGTAGTGATCGCGCAGACGGTCTTCAACATGGCTGGGTTCCCAAACTGCACACCGAGACAACCCTACGCATTCAGTCTTTGTTGCTGGACGAAAATTTCCACTGAGGTAGATTTGAAAGTTCTCAGGTTTGATTGGGTCTTGAATGAATGTTGCTACAGGTTCCATGAGCTGTGCTGGAACCTCTACTTTTCCGACCTTGAGCCAGCGGCCTTGAGACCATGCTGACTTATGCACAGCAACCCGAAAAAGAATTGGGCACTCAAAGATTTTCTTAATGTTCTCAAGCTGCTCAGCACGCGTGTCGAAAAACGCGAAGTCTGCCTCTGGTAAAGCAATAGCATGGACCGTGGTCCCATCTTCGAGAGGAATCACGTGTACTGCGCCTACCGTTCTGCGCTGAGCAGTCATGTTTTATGCCTAACAAGATGAAGACACCCTAAAATGGCAGGAAAACCACCACCTTGGGTGTGTAAAAACGCTGAACCCCTTGTAAAACCCTTGCCGGGCACAGCCTGAATTATTTTATGCCAAAATACTACACCCGATTGAGCGGGGATTTCCACCGTGTCCGTGCTGTTGAAGTAGGCCCAAGTCTGACAACTTGCCTTGTAGTTAAGTATTGCAGGGTTCAGCTATACAGGTAAGTTAGCCCGTTTTTGTTGTCATATAAGTGACCGTTCCCGTTGTTTTTTTGATGTGACTTGCATAAAGTGATTAATTTTTCAGCCTGTGCAAAAAGCCCGTGAGGCAGGCATAGCGCTATCATCACCAGGCTGTTGCTCGCTTCCTTATAAAAGCAAAGGGGCAGCTCATTGCCTGAGCTGCCCCTTTGCTTAGTAAAACGATTAAGGCGCGCCTGCCGGTTTTTTCTTAGCAATAGCAGGGCCTGTATCTTGCATGCGAATTAATCGGCCTATCATTGTGGAATACATATTATCCCCTTTAAATTGGTAATTTAAGCGATAAAATACGATGATCGAATCTCCCCATTTGGCTACAGGCGCAAAAGTACGCTGCTTGGCGCTTAAAGACGAATTAAAATCATTGTATTGCCAGCTAATCAGATCTTGCTCTGCTGAATAATTCCATTTGGCCTTTTCGTTCCAGAATTGATAATCACCCGATTTACCATCATCCAGTATCTTTCTTAAATATAAATCCGCGCTGCCATCCGCGGCCATTTGATAATAGATTTTATCGTTTGTTGAGTCGCTTGCATTAAATTGCCAGACCCAATTGCGTGCTAAATCCATTCCTTTGAAGCTAAAACGCTCATCTGCCTTCACTGTGGTTAATACAAATTGCCCCTTGTTGCCTACCTGTTCTACAGCCCACCGCTGCCAGCCTAATGTTGTGTCTTGCTCCAGCAAGCTAAGCTTTAGCTTGTCATCTTCTGTATCTAATAGCCAGGAACCATCGGTCTGCCACTGTATGCCACGTTGCTTGCCATCTAAATTCAGGCTTTGCGCTGAAGTGATTGTTGCCATACCCGTCAGACTATTAAGGGGTGAATTAGGGTATTCCGTAGGAATGCCCGCAATGCGCTGGCCAATTTTAAAATCAGCCATAGACACGGCAATGCTTTGTGCGGGCAAGCGGCGCACCACGGAATACGCGCTCAGCGCTGGATGATCACTCACCACGGTGCCAATTAGCTTTTCATTCGATTGATGAGGGTTGGATGTATAAATGCAATCCCCCTTGCGCTCTATTTTGCCCCAGCTTGAATTAGTCGCTGGCAGGGCAAGGGTCATTGTTAAAGCACGGCACTCAATATCAAGGCTTTCATCTTTATAGTCAGTGAAGGATTTCTCTTCGACAAAGCCTTGATCAAAGGTGATTTTGATTAAACCATTGTCCTGCTGAGACCATTTTCCGGAAAACTCACCATAAAATCCACGCACCAGCGCTTTGCCATTTGTTTCAAAATTAAAGTCCCATAATTCGGATACGAGCAAATTGGTTGGGCTCCCTTTTGCCAGGCGCAGATGGCTGGGGGGAGCGCTTTTATTTAAGGTCTGCCATTGGTTTTGTTCCGCATTTACATTTTTCTGAGCTTCCTCCCATTTAGTACTCATTTTTAGAGAAAGGAGAGCCTCAGGATTCTTAAGTAATTCGAAGGTATTACTAATGCCCTCTGGCAGTTTTACACCATAATCAGCGATTAGTTTAATAGCGCTTGCCTGTTGAATAATGGCTTCGGGATCTAATTGTGCCAGCCCTTCATTTAATTTTTCTTGTGTTTCAGGTAATTTCCCAGCGAATAGCTGGCGTAGCAAAGCATTTTTTGCTGTACTGATATGGCTGATACGAACATGCTCGGCCTCCTTGATTTCCAGCTTGCCGTCACTGCCCGCATTTTTTTGCGCATCGGCAAAACTGCCTACGAGAGAATCCAATTTTACTTGTGCCTGCGCCCCTACACCTTGCGCACTCAGTACAATCATATCTTGTGGATTGCTCGTTTGAATTGCCAAAGTAAAGTTACCGTTGTTATCGGCCAGTGTTTTAAATGTATTACCACCCACTTCCGCCATAATTTGTGCATTGGCTAGAGGCTGGTCTATGGCCTGACCTGAAATCTCTAATTTCTGCAATGAAGCCGCCGAGGGTACTTGCTCGCTCCCTCCATCGCCACATGCGCTTAAAACCATGCCACTGAGCAGGGCCAAAAACCAAGAATTACTTATTTTCATACTGATCCCGTGTTTTTAAAGATTGTTAAGGCTGCTTATATCTATCCAGCCAAATTAAATAAATGCCACGCTTTAAGTTGTTTTAATCCCGCAGCAAAACTGGTGAAGGCTAAGTTATTTTTTAATTATATTGTTAACAACTTGGGTATAGATTTATGTGGTTTGTGGCTGCGCATTGGTTTTTTTGTTGAATAGAATTCAAGCAGGAAAATCTTATCGGGCATGCTGGAATGTTTTTTTTATTTACCAAGGCAAGTCATTGCTAATGAGATCTTTAAATGATCTTCAAAACCATTACACATGGCAAAGTTTTCCGCTCTGGAGCCTTAATCAACAATACAGTTGATAAGTTAAACAGCGTTTTATCTTGAGGTCGTAAGCATAAAATGGCAACAAACCCATTGGAATAACATTTATGGGTAAGAAATAATAATACAAACCAAGAATGTGGGAAAGTTTTTTGTAAGAGTGTGATTGTATTTTATTTCATTTTGATGAAGGGCAGAGCTTGATATACCTCAGAGTGCCTGGCTCAAAAGCCGGTACAAGACAATGATGTACCGGCGTTTTGCTGCTCTTATCGCTGTTGTTCTCAACAGGTGCCGTATGGCCGAGTGAATTTATTCAGTGTTGATGGTTTACTACTGATCTGTAAGTACAGTAACAAAGCCAATTTTAAGTTTAAAAGCACGATGGTGCATCTAGGGCTAAAAGCGGTTCATCAGTCCAGCCCGGCTTTCTGGCTGATTTCCTCCAGCCGGGTTTCAATAAACTGGTAATAAGCCGTTTGCATCACAAGGCGGGTGGCGCGTACTTTGCATATGCCGCGAGAATCGTGCACGGTAAACATGCGCATGGCCTGGTATTGCTTGCCTGCCAGGATCAGCATGCCGCTGTGGCCGCGGCGGCGGTCTGCGGCAAGGCTGAGCGCCGGTGTCAGGATATCTGTGCCAAGGCTGGTGACGGGGGCAATCTGCACGGCTTCAGGTGATCGGCCAATCAATTCAATACCGCATTCGCTGGATAAGCCGTCGCCACGCAGGCTTAACCAGCGCACCAGCCCAATTTGCCAGTGCTGGCCGCCACGGCGCAGCATCAGTATTTCGCCCGCCTGCAAGGGGTGATCCGTGGATTCGCCCTGCAGCAACAAGCCTGTTGCGCTGATATTGCAAATATTCAGCCGGGCAGGCTCAGGGGCGGTTTCATCAATATGGCCTGCGGCAAGATTCCAGCAACGGTCCCAAAGGCTGATCAGCTGAATTTGTTCGCCATTTTGCCTGCGGATACGAAAGTGCTGCCGCCTTGGCGGCGCGGTCCATTCTTGCAATAAACGGCCAATCAGCTGGATTTCATGGTGGCGGTCTTCGTTCAGATTCAGCAGCCGCTGCAATCTGCTGCTCAGCTGCTTCAAAATGCCCTGGGTTTCGATGGTCCACCAAACTTGCTGTTCTTCGCCTGCCAGGGGTTGGGCGAAGTGGGGGGCTTCATCACGGTCTGTCTGATAAATAAACGCGCCTTGTTCTGTGAGGGCCTGATCCCGCTGCACCAGGTCAAGAAAGCGCGCTTCTTCTTCAATAATTTTAAACAGAATCGCCATTTTTTGGGGCTCCAGACGATTGCTTGCGCTGATGCCCAGCAGCATGATTTTGCGGTAGAGCGTGCCCGGCGTGCTGCCATTTTTCAGGCTGCGTTTTGCCCAGCCCAGTGCATGAATATCGCTAAAAAGCTGATGGCATCTTTGCCAAAATCCTGGCGGTAAAGGCGTTCTGCTGCGCGAGTACAGGCAGGCCAGTTGCCATGCACTGTCTAAAGCATGACCAAAGGCTTCCAGCCTGGGGCGGCTGCTGGTGAAAAGGCCGGTTTCATTGCTTCTGAGTAAGGCCGTGCGGATAAACCCCTGCATCAGCTCCTGCAGCAGGCATTGGCTAAGTTGTAATGCTGCGTGGGTTTGCGGATCAGAATAGGCAGGCTTTTCCAGCTTGGGCAAAAGCAGCAGGGCTGCTTCAAAGCATTGCAGCAGCACTGGGCTTAGCCGGTTTGGATCGTTTTCCTGGCGAAGTGTAAACAGGGTTTCATGCAGGCGCCGGGCCGAGTGTTCCGGGGAAGGGGGTGGAAAATTTAAAGCGTCTTGATGGGCTGCAAATGGGGAAGAAGCAAGCGTTGGCATCGTGATCGGACATGCTGCGTATAAGTTAGAACGGAATCATACTCCGTGAGCATTCTTTGCTTACATTTTTTGGGATTATTACCAGGAAAATTGAGGAAAGAAATATAAAGGTAAAGATGCTGTTTTGCTTTCACAGATCTTTGCCTGGTGAGTTGTTTGCAATGGGCTGGAATACGGCACGGTTTTTTTGAGAATGGGTGTTATTTAACACTTGGCAAGGGCTGGTTTTCAATTATAATGAGAACAGTTATCAGTCTGAGAGCTGCCATGTACGTCTGCATCTGTAATAGTGTTACTGACAAAGCCATCCACAAAGCAGTGGCTGGTGGTGTACGCACATTTGCCCAATTACAGGCACAAACTGCGGTGGCTACCTGCTGTGGCAAGTGCACCAGCTGCGCCAAACAGGTGATGGCCGATGCACTCAGTACCCAGCCTGTGCCTCAGGCCATCCGCTGGGTGCCTCAGCTGGCCGCTGCTTAAGCCTTGGTTTAAGCCGGGCTGGTCAGGCTGATCGTAAAGCGTGCGCCGCCCAGATCAGATTGATCAACCCAAATCCTTCCTTTATGTAAAGTCACTGCTTTTTTTGCAATGGCTAATCCCAGTCCAAAGCCTCCGCTTGCCCGGTCACGGCTTCTGTCCAGACGATAAAATGGCTCGAATATATGTTCGCGCTCATTTTCCGGTACGCCAGGCCCATCGTCTTCAATCGTAATATCAACCCCGCCGCTGGCATTGCTGAGCGTGGATATTCTGATTTTCTGATGGGCATATTTAGCCGCGTTACGTAACAGATTGCTCAGTGCACGCATCAGCAATTTGGGGTCGCCGGATATGGTGCTGGTTTCTGAATGCAGTGAATGGCTCATTTCCTTTTCTTGCAACAGATGGCTCAATGAATTGATGACCTGATGCAGGGCTTCCGCTGTATTTACACTTTGCATGGGCAAGGCCTGTTGCTGCTCAATCTTTGCCAGGCTTAATAATTCACTGACTAAATCATTTAATTCATGCAAATCATTTTCCATTGAGGCAAAGCGTGGCTCCAGCTGCTTGCTATTGGCATCGTTTTTAAGCAGCTCAAGGCCAAACTCCAGCCGTGCAATTGGGGTTCGTAATTCATGGGAAACGGAGTGGAGTAATTCACGCTGTGAATCAATCAGGCGCTGAATTCTTTCTGCCATTAAATTCATGCATTGGGCAAGCGGATAAACGCTGGCGCTTTTTCTGACCTTTGCGCGGCTGGATAAGAGGCCAGAGCCAAAATCATCAGCCGTTTTAGAAAGCGATTGCAATTCTCTCCAGTGAAAATAAGACCAAATTCCACAAGGGATGAGTAATAAAAGAAAAATAAGTGTGTATTGAAATCGTTTGATTTTGGCAATTAACGGGTCTTGATCTTTTGTTTCTGAGGCGTAAATAACCTGATTGGCGCTGCCAGGAAATTTTGAATTATCTGTATCTACCCGGCGAAAATAAGCTTCACTTTGAAAGTCAACCACCACTTTTTTTTCCAGCAACCTTTGTCTGTTGTGGGGGGCAATGATGGCCAATGCGCGTTCAAGAGGGAGAAGAGCATAGCTATTATTGGTTTTTTCCTGCAGCGTTTTAAAACGCGTAAACCAGAGGGGCCCCTGGCTGTTGTCCAAATATTGCTCAACCAAAAAAATCTGTGCAACCGCATCTTTAAGCGCATATTGCTCAAGCTGCTCTGCATAAAACTGATTGGTTAAATAGCTGAGCACTTGCGTTAATGAAATGGTCACGACGGCAATCAATACAAAGATGCGTAAATAAATTCTCCACATTGAGGCTTACTCCCAGGCTGAAGGACTGAATAAATAGCCTTCGCCCCAGACCGTTTTGATTTTTTCTGAATCGTGATCATTAAACTTGCGGCGTAAACGCGAAATACTATTGTCGATACTTCTGTCCATGCCATCAAATTCAATGCCGCGCATGGATTTTAAAATATCATCGCGTGATAAAACACGGCCAGCGGATTCGGCCAGTAAGAGCAATAGTTTGAATTCAGAATTACTTAAAGTAGCGTTTTCATTTTTCCAGCGTACGCTGCGGTCGGTCTTGGATATTTCCAGATCACCAAAGCTGAGCGGGGTATTGGAGCTGCTTTGCTTTCCTGTGCCGCGTCTCAATAGTGCGCGTAAGCGGGCCAAAAGAATGCGGGGCTGGATCGGCTTGTTTACATAATCATCTGCACCTTGCTCAAGGCCAGAGACTTCATCAAACATGTCTTCGCGTGCGGTCAGTATTAAGATAGGCACGCTGCTGATTTCACGAATCTGTCGGCATACCACCATGCCATCTAAGCCTGGCAGCATCAGATCGAGCACAATAATATCGGGCTCTGTTGCTTTGAAGTGTGCGAGGGCAGTATCCCCTCGGCCAATGATCTCTACACAAAATTCATAGCTGCTGAGGTACTCCTGAATGAGCGCCGCCAGCTTAGTATCATCTTCTACCAGCATTAACCTGAACATTATTTACCCTTGGTTTGTTATGCAACGGTATTGTACAAGCGCTTGCCAGTGATGGCTTGGGGAAAGACACTTCATTGCAAAGATCTACACTTTCTATACATCTTTATTTATCTTTTGCTTATTTACAATTTACCGACAATTTATAGACAGCTAATAGGGGAACTTTACAGAGTCAGGCTTTAATATGGCTTACTTTCAAAAAGCGGGAAGGCATGATGCGTCATATTATTACCTTAGTTTCTCTGTTCATGGTTGCGCCCCTCTATGCGGCAGATCAGCCAAAAGATGAATCCAAAATTACGCTTGCGGTGGGGGTGGCATACGGGCCGGAGTTTGTGGGGGGAGAAAATAATAAGGTATTCCCTCTCTTATATGCGGATTATCAGGCCGCAAATGGTTTTTTTGCGGGCATGCGCGGTATTGGCTTTCAGGCTGAAAAAGGCATTTTCGATGGCAGTATTGCATTGGCTTATGGCGGCAGCCGTGGGGATGATATTACTAATATCTCCGATACAAAAAGTAAATTTAAGGGGATGGGCGATATTAAAAACTCGGCGCTATTAAATTTAGAGGGGGGTGTTAATTTATGGGATGTGGCGCATTTATCGCTGGGGGCAGAATTAAAGCTTAATCACAGAGAAAATGGCAACGCTTATCATGTGACGCTGGCTGTGCCTGTTTATACGACCGAAGCAAATCAAGTTTCAATAAGCACCTTTGCTCATTATGCCGACGCTAAATATGCGCAAACCTATTATGGCGTAACCGCAGCGCAAAGCCTGGCCTCTGGTTACAAAATGTATTCGCCTGAGGCTGGTTTTGATACAGGCAGCTTAACTCTGACATGGAACCATCAATTCGATAAAAATTGGGGAATTTCTTCATCAGTGGGTGTGAAACGTTTATTGAAGAATGCTGAGAATAGCCCTTTGACAGAATCAAAAACGAATCCTTCTGCTTCTCTTGCTGTGGGTTATTCATTCTGAGTCAAATGGTTTTGATGCGGGAGTGTTGAAATGAAACAACGAATTCTGGGTTTCGATTTGGCCCGTGCTTTAGCTATTTTTGGGATGGTGATTGTTAATTTTAAAATAGTCATGCATGCCCATGCCAGTGAAAACGCGGCCTGGCTTAATATCGTCAACGTAATTGATGGCCGGGCTTCTGCCTTGTTTGTTATTTTGGCCGGGGTGGGCTTGTCTTTGCTTGCCCGGCAGTTTTTGGGTGATTCAGTAGCATTGGCGGGTATACGTAAAGTGCTGTTAAAGCGCGCAGGGTTTTTATTTGTGCTCGGGCTTTTATATATAGAAATCTGGCCTGCTGATATCTTGCATTATTATGGCATGTATATCCTGGCGGGGACTTTATGCCTGGTGCTGTCCAGCCGCTCTATCCTGGCTTTGATTGTTTTGCTGTTAATTATTTCGACAACATTGTTTGTTATGCTGAATTACAGCACGGCGTGGGATTGGAAAACCTTGTCGTATGCTGATTTGTGGACTGTCCCCGGTTTTATTCGCCATTTGCTTTTTAATGGTTTTCATCCTGTTTTGCCATGGCTGGGGTTTTTATTGTTGGGTATGGTGATCGGCCGGCAAAATTTAGGCCATGTTGCTGTGCGTGAGCGTTTGTTTTTATTAGGTTTATTTGCTGCAGTGCTGGCTGAGTTGATTGTATTGTTTCTGCCTTATGCCTTGCTGATGGGTATGCCTTCGGCTTATGAGGTTTTTTTCAGTACGGTGCCTATGCCTCCTTTGCCGGTGTATTTTATCGGTGCATCGGGCAGTGCCATTGTGATCATTACGCTTTGCGTGGCCATGGGGGAAAAGTTTGGGCAAAAATCGTGGCTGATGCCCTTTGTATATACGGGCCAGCTGGGGCTGACTTTTTATCTGGCGCATGTCATTTTGGGAATGGGGCTGCTGGAGTCTCTGGGTATGCTGGAAAATCAATCTTTAGCATTTTCAGTATCGAGTGCTCTGTTGTTTTGTATGCTGGCAGTGGTGTTTGCAAGTTACTGGCGTAAGTCTTTTTCGCAGGGGCCATTAGAAGGCATGTTGCGGCGGGTGAGCCGCTGATCTTGGCCGGATATTAAATAAAGATGTGAAGTGGAGGTGAGCAGTGCGGTATATTTTTTCAATCTTATTGGTGTTCGGCATTTCTTTGGGTTTTGCAGGCAGCGTACGGGCGGAGAGCGTGGCAAAGGCGCATGAGGCGGCTAAGTCCTGGCTGGGGTTGCAGGATGAAGGTGATTACGCGCGCAGCTGGGAGCAGCTTTCTGATCATTTGCATGAAACAATGAGTAAACGTAAATGGGAGGAGGGGGCTGTATCGGTGCGTGCCCGTTTGGGTAAGGTGGTTTCGCGCCGGTTTAAGTCTGCAGAATTCACCCGCACTGTGCCCAGTTTGCCCGAAGGTGATTACCTTGTTTTGCAATATGAAAGTCAGTTTGAGAATAAAATAAAAGCCATTGAAACGGTTGTGCCATTTCGGGAAAAGAATGATAGCTGGCGGGTGATGGCCTATTTTATTAAGCTGAAAGGCTGATGCCTTGTTTGAAAATCAATGATGTGAAAATAGGGCAAGCCTTTGGGCTTGCCCTTATTGCGTATTTAATTAAGCAATTAATTTTTCTAACGCTTTCTCATAAATCGCGGAAAGCTTGGGTAAATCTTCAATCGCCACGCATTCATTCAGTTTATGAATGGTTTTGTTGATCGGCCCAAATTCAACCACTTCCGGGCAGTATTTAGCAATAAAGCGCCCGTCTGATGTGCCGCCTACGGTGTTAAGGGCGGGGGTTTTACCGCAGACTTCGCTTACTGCATCGCGCATGGCGTCGATCAGCTGGCCGTGGTCGGTCAGGAATGGCTCGCCGGAGAGTGCCCAGTCAATTTCATATTCAAGCTGATGTTTATCCAAAATGGCATGCACTGTGGCTTTGAGCGAGTCGGCCGTGCTGGCGGTGCTGAATCTGAAGTTAAACAAAGCATCAATAGTGCCGGGGATGATATTGGTCGCACCGGTGCCACTATGAATATTGGATACCTGCCATGTGGTGGGCGGGAAGTATTCATTGCCTGTATCCCAAACCGTGCTGGCCAGCTCTGCTAAAGCCGGAGCGAGCAGATGGATTGGGTTTTTTGCCAGATGCGGATAGGCAATATGGCCTTGTACGCCGTGCACAATCAGGTGGCCGGAGAGTGAGCCACGGCGGCCATTTTTGATGGTGTCGCCAAATTCTTCGGCAGACGTGGGCTCGCCTACGATGCAGTAATCAATTTTCTCGCCGCGTGCTTTCAGCGCCTCGATGACTTTAACCGTGCCGTGATGCGCAGGGCCTTCTTCATCGGAAGTAATCAAAAAGGCGATCGAGCCTTTGGGATTGGGGTTTTTTGCCAGAAATTGCTCGCTTGCTGTTACAAAAGCAGCAAGCGATGCTTTCATATCGGCTGAGCCACGGCCAAACAGATGGCCATCCCGGATGGTGGGGGCGAATGGATCGGAGTGCCAGCGCTCCAGCGGGCCGGTAGGCACAACGTCGGTATGGCCTGCAAAGACCAGCACAGGGCCGCTGTCGCCAAAGCGCGCCCACAGATTATCTACATCTTCAAAACGCATATGCTCAATACGAAAGCCGATGGCCGAGAGGCGGGCGGCCAGCATATTCTGGCAGTTAGCATCGTCTGGAGTGACAGATGCCTGGCGTAATAATTGTTGGGTCAGTGCAAGAGTGGGGTCGTTCATTGCTGTGGTTCAGTCTCTAAAAAGTGATGCGTAGACTTCGGGTTTGAAGCCGACCGTGATCGTACCATTGTTGTCGAGTACCGGGCGCTTAATGATTGAGGTTTGCATTATCATTAAGGCGATTGCGGCCTCTTTATTGTCGATTGAAGCCTTGGTGGCGTCGTCTAATTTGCGCCATGTGGCACCCTGGCGGTTGAGCAGGGTTTCCCAGCCCACTTGCGCAATCCATGTTTCCAAAAGCGGGGCGCTGATGCCTGATTTTTTATAGTCATGCCATTCAAAATCATAGCCCTGCCCGCTGAGCCATGTTTTTGCTTTTTTAACGGTGTCGCAATTGGGGATGCCATAGAGCTTCATTGCTGCTGTCTTCCTTATGGGATGGGGGATTTTACAACAATGGGGCGGTGCGGGCGATGTGATATCGCCCGCAGGATGAAATACAGCGGAAGGGATCGTGCCGGCAGCGCGGATCAGATGCCCGGCGGCAGGCTCGGATTAATGCAGTGAAATATCAAAAGACATATCCGGTGCGGCATCGGGTTTGTCGTCTGGCTTGCTGTTCTGGTGCTCGGTAAGTGGCTGAGCGTTGTTCACCAGCCAGGAGAGATTGGTGGCCGAATCGGCACTTTTCAGTGCTTCATCCAGCTCAACTTCGCCATTACGATAGAGCTTATAAAGGGCTTGTTCAAAGGTTTGCGAGCCTTCCGAAAGGCTTTGTTCCATAGCCTGTTTGATATCGCTCAGCTCACCGGCGCGGATGAGTTCTGCAATACGCGGGGTGTTGAGCAACACCTCAACCGCAGCAACCAGCTTGCCTTCTTTGTTTTTTACCAGCCGCTGCGAAACAATGGCTTTGAGCGAAGACGATAAATCATAGAGCAGGGCTTCGCGTGATTCTTGCGGGTAAAAATTGACGATGCGGGAAAGTGAGTGGTAGCTGTTATTAGCGTGCAAAGTGGAAATGCACAAATGGCCTGCTTGCGCGTATTGCATTGCATGCGTCATGGTTTCCTGGTCACGGATTTCACCAATCATCAGCACATTGGGGGCTTCGCGCATCGCGTTTTTCAGTGCCTCATGATAACTCTTGGTGTCGATCCCAATTTCGCGCTGATTCACCAGCGATTTTTTGTGTTTATGCAGAAACTCGATGGGGTCTTCCATCGTTAAAATATGGCCTGCATGGTTTTCATTGCGATGATTCAGCATGGCGGCCATGGTGGATGACTTGCCCGAGCCGGTTGCCCCAACCACCAAAATAATGCCGTGCTTCTCCATGATCAGATCTTTCAGAATGGGAGGAACACGCAATTCTTCAAAAGAGGGGATGTTGCTGCGAATAAAACGCGCCACCATGGAAACTGAGCCGCGCGCTCTGAAGATGTTAATCCGAAAACTGCCTACCCCGGCAACAGGGTAGGCAAAGTTCATTTCCAGCGTGTTTTCAAACTCGGCAATCCGCTCTGGCGTCATTAACTGATAGGCTAATTGCTTTACATGCTCAGGGGCTAAAACCTGATTGTTGACCGGGTAACACTGGCCATCAATTTTGATCACAATCGGCGACTGAGCAGCAAGAAAAAGGTCTGAAGCATTACGCTCCGCCATCAGTTTAAAAAACGGCAAAAGATTCATGAAAAGCTCATTTAAGTTGGGCGCAATTCGCGTCTCAGTATTTTACCCACATTTGACTTGGGCAGGCTGTCCCGAAACTCCACTTGTCGCGGTATTTTATAGTTGGTGAGGTTCTTTCTGCAGTGGGCAATAATGTCGTCTTTGCTGAGATTAGGGTCTTTCTTTACTACAAAGATTTTTACGGCCTCACCAGAGCGCTCATCGTCCACGCCGATGCAGGCTACTTCTAATACGCCCGGATGGCTGGCAACCACATCTTCAATTTCATTGGGGTAAACATTAAAGCCAGACACCAGGATCATGTCTTTTTTGCGGTCAACCAGGCGGAAAAAACCGGTTGAAGACATGATGGCCACATCGCCTGTACTGACAAAGCCGTCTTTGCCTAACACTTTGGCTGTTTCGTCGGGACGCTGCCAGTAGCCGGCCATCACCTGCGGGCCGTGAATAAATAATTCGCCCGCTTCGCCAGGGGGTAATGCTTTGCCTTCTTCATTACGCACTTCGCCAATGGTTGATGGAATCGGCAGGCCGATCATGCCGTTAAATTCGGGCAGATTCATCGGATTCATCATGGCTGCGGGGGATGTTTCGGTCAG
Organism: Iodobacter violaceini; assembly: GCF_011601265.1. Taxonomy (GTDB): domain Bacteria; phylum Pseudomonadota; class Gammaproteobacteria; order Burkholderiales; family Chitinibacteraceae; genus Iodobacter; species Iodobacter violaceini. The sequence goes on along the minus strand of NZ_JAAOLX010000004.1, from coordinate 31,713 downwards.
GCCATAAGCTTCAATCAGGCGAACGCCTGTGGTTTTTACCCAGCGATCTGCTACCGCATGTTGTACAGCCATGCCGCCGCCGAGTGCCAGTTTCCATTTGCTAAAATCCAGTTTGGCAAAATCGGCGTGGTTAAGCAGTGCATTGAACAGTGTATTTACACCGGTCATGCAGGTGACCGGGTATTTGCCGATTTCCTTGACGAAGCCAGGAATGTCACGGGGATTGGTGATCAGCAGGTTGGTAGCGCCAATTTTAGAGAACACCATACAGTTGGCGGTGAGTGAAAAGATGTGATAGAGCGGCAGCGCAGTCACGATCATTTCTGTGCCTTCGTTCACTAAAGGTGCAATCCACGCGTGGGCTTGTTGCATGTTTGCGACAATATTGCCGTGGGTGAGGATGGCGCCTTTGGCGACCCCTGTTGTACCACCCGTGTATTGTAAGAAGGCAATGTCACTATGGTTCAGATCAACTGGCTGTACTTTTTTCTTGCTGCCTGCGCTGATTGCATCGTTAAAACGCGTGTGGCCCGGCAGGTTGAAGGCCGGTACCATTTTTTTGATATGTTTAACGACTGCATTCACCAGCAGGCGTTTGGGCAGGCTGAGCCTGTCGCCAATTTCAGTCAGCAATACATGTTTTACATCGGTGCTGCCAAGGATTTCTTCCAGCGTGTGGGCAAAATTAGCCAGGATCACGATAGCGGCAGCGCCGGAGTCTTTCAGCTGATGCTGAAGCTCTCGCGGTGTATAGAGCGGGTTGACATTCACCACCACCATACCTGCGCGCAAAATGCCGAAAATCGCGATAGGATACTGCAGCAGATTAGGCAGCATAACCGCTACGCGGGAGCCGCGCGGGAGTTTTAAATCGTGCTGCAAATAGGCAGCAAATGCCGAGGATTGTTGATCCAGCTCAGTGTAAGTGATTGATTTGCCCATGTTTAAAAATGCAGGGCGATCTCCAAACCGCTCAACTGAGCGAGCAAGCACCGCGGGAATTGCGGCAAATTCAGTCATGTCAATTTCCCGGGGGACACCCGGTTGATAGCTTGCCCACCATGCTTGATCCATCTATCTTTCCTCGGTTTGTATTACACGTAAATTTCACTACTCTAGTGTGCAAGCGTCAAGCTAACAAGTATCTATGTTCCCTGTTTCGTTAAATGATTGTTTCTGTTACAATCCCGCCTTCTTCGGTTAAAAGGCCGGAGAAGTGGTAAGGAAATGGGCGCAGTTTTGCAGCCCATTTTTTGTTTGTGGCGATCCTGTATCGTGTTCCGGGTGCTGCTTTGCAGAAAAATGCGGCGGCATTCGCTGGCTAAGTCATTGTGGATATTTGCAGCGAAAATGCAATTGGATATACAGCGATGTTTGGCTGGATGAAGCGGATATTGCCTTTGAATTAGCCAGATAAGTGGCAAAGGAATGTATGGCAGCAAATATGCAGGACGTGCTGGAAACCACCCTGCCAGGTCTCGGGTACGAACTCGTAGATCTGGAGCTTGCGCGAAACGGGTTGGTTCGGGTCTTTATAGATAAGGAAGGCGGTATCAATGTGACTGACTGCGTTACAGTCAGCCACCACCTTGAGCGGCTTTTTATTGTTGAAGGCGTGAATTACGAGCGGCTGGAGGTTTCGTCCCCCGGGCTGGACCGTCCAATTGTAAAAGCAGCTGATTTTGTTCGCTTTGCCGGGCAGGTCGTGAAAGTGAAGCTGCGTTTGCCGTTACCGGATAAACGTAAAAAGCTCGTTGGTGTTTTGCTTGGGCTGGAAAATGATGTGGTGCGCGTAGAAGTCGATGGACAAGAGCTATCCCTGCCGCAATCACAAATCGACAAGGTGCGGCTGGAGCCGCAGTTTTAAGAACTAATCAGCCTAGAATGTTCGGGTTGTTTGCCGGAGGGGTAGTGAGATGAGCCGGGAAATTCTGTTGCTGGTCGACGCGCTGGCGCGTGAAAAGAACGTAGAAAAAGATGTCGTGTTTGGTGCCCTGGAAATGGCACTGGCTTCGGCGACCAAAAAACGCTACGAGGAAGACGTGGATATCCAAGTGGATATCGATCGTGATAGCGGTGATTATCGTAGCTTCCGCTGCTGGACAGTGGTTGAAGACAATGATCACGAAGAGCCTTCCCGTCAGATCGCGATTACTGATGTTCCGGAATATGATCCGGAGCTGAAAGTGGGCGAAACATGGATGGTAGAGCTTGAGGCGATTGAATTTGGTCGCATCGGTGCGCAAACCGCCAAGCAAGTGATTTTGCAAAAAATCCGTGATGCAGAGCGCGAACAAAATCTGAATGATTTTCTGCAGCGCAGCGAATTCATTGTTTCAGGCAATATCAAACGGATTGAGCGTGGCAGTGCCATTCTTGAGCTGGGTAAGCTCGAAGCGGTGTTGCCGCGTGACCAGATGATTCCTAAGGAAAACTTACGCGTAGGCGATCGTGTTAAAGCGTTCCTGCTGCGTGTGGATCGTCTGGGTCGTGGCCCGCAACTGGTGTTGTCGCGTATTTCCAGCGAATTCATGACCAAGCTCTTCGAAATGGAAGTGCCTGAGATTGAAAATCAGCTGATTGAAATCAAGGCGGTAGCGCGGGATCCGGGTGCGCGTGCCAAGGTAGCGGTAAAATCGAACGATGCACGTGTTGATCCTCAGGGTACTTGTATTGGTGTGCGTGGTACGCGCGTCAATGCAGTAACGAATGAGCTGGCAGGTGAGCGCGTCGATATTGTGTTGTGGTCGCAGGATCCGGCGCAATTTGTAATTAACGCCCTGTCTCCGGCTGAAGTGAACTCCATCATGCTTGATGAAGAAACACACAGCATGGATGTGGTGGTGGATGAAGATAACCTGGCCATGGCCATTGGCCGCGGTGGCCAGAACGTGAAATTGGCAGCCGAGCTGACTGGCTGGAAAATCAATATCATGACCGTTGACCAGGCACAGCAAAAACATCAGGAAGAGTTCGCCAATGTGCGTCAGCTCTTTATTGATGTGCTGGGTGTTGACGAAGAAGTGGCGGACGTTCTTGTAGAAGAAGGTTTCACCACGTTAGAAGAAGTGGCTTATGTGCCGATTGCTGAAATGCTGGAAATTGAGGCCTTCGATGAAGACGCCGTCAATGAGCTGCGTACTCGTGCCCGTGATGCCTTGCTGACGCAAGCCATTGCCCGCGAAGAAAAGCTTGAGCATCAGGCAGAAGACCTTAAAAGCCTTCAGGGAATGACACCAGAACTTGCTGCCTTACTGGCTGATAAAGAGGTTCATACCCGAGACGAACTCGCCGAACTAGCCGTCGACGAGCTGATAGAAATGACCGGAATTGATGAAGAAGCTGCTAAGCAACTGATCATGAAGGCGCGCGAGCACTGGTTCGCCTAACGCTCGGGAGAGAAATGCATGAGTGAACTCAATGTCAACCAATTTGCGGTAGAGCTTAAAATGGCACCGCAAGAGCTGCTGGAGCAATTCCGTGCAGCAGGTGTGAATAAATCGAGTGAAGTAGATGTGGTTACTGCAAGCGACAAAGCGTGTCTGCTCGATCACCTGAAAAAGAAGCATGGCGGTGATGGTGATAAAAAAATCACTGTAATCCGTAAGCAAAATACTGAAATTCGTAAAACTGACTCAACAGGCAAAGCAAAGTCGATTCCTGTTGAAGTGCGTAAAAAGCGTGTTGTTGAAGCATCGGCTGCTGCTGATGTGATTGCTGCCGCGCCGCGGGCTGCTGAGCCGGTTGCGGCTCCTGCTGCTGCAGGGCAAGTGATCGATGATGCTGAGCGCTCATCCCGCGAAGCACAGGCCCGTCGTCAGAATGAGTTGTTTGCCCGCCAGGCTGCAGAAATGCGCGCCAAGCAAGGTGGAAAAGCGCCTGCTGAAACGCCGGTTGCGGCTCCGGCTCCTGTTGCAGCACCTGCTCCGGCGCCAGCTCCGGTCGCGAAGCCTGCTCCGGCTCCGGCTGCTAAGCCTGCCCAGCCTGCACCTGCTCCAGCGCCAAAACCTGCTCCGGCTCCGGTCGCTGCTAAGCCTGCTGCACCTGCGCCAGCAGTGACACGTCCTTCGCCGGGCGCTTCACAAGCCAGCCATCCGGATCGTCCGCGTGTGGGTATGCGTGTTGAGCTGCGTAAGCCGCGCAATGAGCCAATGAAGGCGCCAGAGCCAGTTGCACCGGCTCCTGCCCCAGTACCTGCTCCGGCACCGGTTGCCGCGCCAGCACCTGCTCCGGCAGCGAAAGCAAAACCGGCCGCAAGCCCAAGCAGTGCTTCTCCTGCAGCAAAACCAGGCGATAAAAAGCCTGCTGCTGCGCCAGGCAAGAAAGAGCCATGGAGTGATGGCCGTGGTAAGAAAGGTATTCGCAGCCGTGGTGGCGATACAGGTAATGACTGGAAGAGCAAGAAGGGTGGCAAAGGCCGTCAGGTTGCCGCTAATCCGGATAATGCCCACGGCTTCCAGGCCCCGACTGACAAAGTAGTGCATGAAGTGATGGTTCCGGAAACGATTTCCGTGACCGATCTGGCGCACAAAATGGCTGTGAAGGGGGTTGAAGTGGTTAAGGCCCTGATGAAGATGGGCATGATGGTGACCATTAACCAGGTGCTGGACCAGGAAACCGCGATGATTATCGTCGAGGACATGGGTCACACGCCAATGGCCGCCAAGCTGGATGACCCGGAAATTTATCTGGGTGATGGCGCTGTTGTAGAGCACGTGCTCTTGCCACGCGCTCCGGTTGTAACAGTAATGGGTCACGTTGACCACGGTAAAACATCCTTGCTGGATTACATCCGAACCGCCAAAGTGGCGTCGGGTGAGGCCGGTGGTATTACCCAGCATATCGGCGCGTACCATGTACAAACCGAGAAAGGCATGATCACCTTCCTTGATACCCCGGGTCACGAAGCGTTTACCGCGATGCGTGCACGTGGTGCCAAGCTGACGGATATCGTTGTGCTGGTCGTTGCTGCTGATGATGGCGTGATGCCACAGACCATTGAAGCGATCGCTCACGCGAAAGCCGCCGGTGTGCCGATTGTGGTTGCAGTGAACAAGATTGATAAGCCTGAAGCTAATCCGGAACGTATCCGCCAGGAGCTGGTGACGCACGAAGTTGTGCCGGAAGACTGGGGTGGTGATGCAATGTTTGTTGATGTTTCGGCCAAAAAAGGTCTGGGCATTGATGAGTTGCTTTCCTCTATCTTGCTGCAGGCTGAGGTGCTGGAGCTGACTGCTGCCGAAGATGCTCCTGCGAAAGGGATTATCATCGAAGCGCGTCTGGATAAGGGGCGTGGTCCGGTTGCGTCTATGCTGATCCAATCTGGTACCTTGCGTAAGGGTGATGTGATTCTTGCTGGTCAGGTATCAGGTCGCGTTCGTGCGATTATCGATGAGCATGGTAAGTCTATTACTGAAGCGGGTCCTTCGATTCCGGTTGAAATTCTGGGTCTGTCGGATGTGCCAGCAGCAGGTGAAGACGCGATGGTGCTGACTGATGAGAAGAAAGCGCGTGAAATTGCGCTGTTCCGTCAGGGTAAGTTCCGCGATGTGAAGCTGGCTCGTCAGCAGGCATCCAAGCTGGAAAACATGATGGCGCAAATGACAGAAGGCGAAGTTCGCAATCTGCCTGTCATCATCAAGGCCGACGTACAAGGTTCTGCCGAAGCGTTGTCACAAAGCTTGCAAAAACTGTCTACAGACGAAGTGCGCGTACAGATTCTGCACAGTGCTGTGGGTGGTATCAGTGAATCTGACATTAACCTGGCACTGGCTTCTAAAGCGGTGGTGGTTGGTTTCAATTCCCGTGCAGACGCAGCGGCGCGTAAGCTTGCCGAAGCAGAAGGCGTGGATATCCGTTACTACAACATCATTTACGATGTGGTTGATGACGTGAAACTGGCTCTGTCAGGTATGTTGGCTCCGGAAAAACGTGAACAAATCATTGGTATGGTTGAGATCCGTCAGGTCTTTACTGTTTCCAAGGTGGGCACGATTGCGGGTTGTCTGGTGATGGAAGGTCTGATCCGCAGCCATGCGGGTGTTCGCTTGCTGCGTAATAACGTGGTTGTTCATCAGGGTACGCTCGATAGCCTGAAACGCTACAAAGACGATGCTAAGGAAGTGAAGGCCGGCTTTGAATGTGGTTTAAGTCTGAAAAACTACAATGATCTGCAACTGGGTGACCAGCTGGAAATCTTCGAAATTATCGAAGTCGCCCGCTCACTCTAAAAATACACGCCACTTTTTCTGATTGGAAGAAGTGGCGGTATAAATAGAAAACGGGTTGAATACGGCAAAGGCGGGCAACCGCCTTTCGCCATTTTTAAGTAGCTATAAGTGTTTGCGCCATTGAAGCCCCGCGCAAAGCTTTGGCTGGACTCTTTGCTGAGGCATGTATGGCCAAACAATTTACTCGTGCCGATCGCGTGGCACAACAAATTCAACGTGATTTAGCCACTATTATCCGCGCGGAGCTGGATCATCCGCAGGCATCCTTAATTACGATTACGGATGTGGAAGTCACACGTGATTACTCGCATGCCAATGTTTTTTATACTTTTCTTGGAACAGAAGAGCAGGGTAAAGACATTGCATCTTTGATTGAGCGCGCAAAAGGCTTTTTGCGCAGCCAGCTGGCCCGTGGCATCTCTTTATACAAAATGCCTGAGCTGCATTTTGAGTATGATCACTCGGTTGAGCATGGCATGAATTTATCCCGTTTGATCGATCAGGCTTCAAGTTTGCCAAAAGCACCTGAAGAAGATGGCTTTGATGCGGATAATGAAAAAACTGCTGGCAAGGAATAATGGCTAAACGAAAGATTGATGGCGTTTTATTGCTGGATAAACCGTTTGGGATTTCCAGTAATAACGCCTTACAAAAAGCACGCTGGCTGCTGCAGGCAGAAAAAGGCGGCCACACCGGCGTGCTGGATCCCTTTGCAACGGGTTTATTGCCTTTGTGTTTTGGTGAGGCCACTAAATTTGCCCAGCGTATGCTGGACGCAGATAAAGGTTACCGCGCCACGATTAAGCTGGGTGAAGTTTCAACCACGCTGGATGGCGAGGGTGAGATCACCAAAAGTGGTGATGCACCAGACGATGAAGCCTTAATTCGTGCGGTGGTAAACGCATTTATCGGGCCGGTTACTCAAACCCCCCCTATGTATTCTGCGCTTAAATTCCAGGGCAAGGCCCTCTATGAATACGCGCGGGATGGTGTGGAAATTGAGCGGCAATCACGGCAAATCACCATTTACAACATCGATATTATTTCGATTGAAGGTGATGTGCTGGTGATTGATGTGAGCTGCTCCAAGGGTACGTATATTCGTGTTCTGGCGGAAGATATTGGTAAGGCTTTGGGGTGCGGAGCTTACTTAACCGGCTTGCGCCGTACCAGAACTGCAGGTTTTTTATTGGAAAATTCAGTTAATCTGGACGATTATAATCATGTGCCGGTTGAGGCGCGTGATGGATATTTATTGCCTGCCGATTGCCTGCTGCTTGATTTGCCAGCTTTGTTTTTCGATGCAGCAGAGTTTGAAAAAATTCGTCACGGCATGACGGTAGAGCGGGGTGGTTTGCTGCCCGGTGAGTATCGTCTTTACGCCGAAGGCGAAAGCAGGGATAATGCACGGTTCATCGGTTTGGGCGAAGTGGCCGCTGCGGCTGAGAATCCGCATGCATGGCTGCGGCCTAAACGACTTCTGTCCGGTTTGTAAAAACCAGGCAGATTAAAGGGAGGATGATTGGGTTTTGGCTCGGTTTTCCTCGACGGCTCTTTATAATGTGTAAAGAAGCCTTATCTCACTGGAGCAGTAAGCATGTCCGTAACAGTTACTCAAAAAGCAGATATCGTTAAGAAGTTTCAACGCACTGAAGGCGATACTGGTAGTCCTGAAGTTCAGGTTGCATTGTTGACAGCACGTATCAATGACTTGACACCTCACTTTAAAGCCAACAAGAAAGATCACCACTCACGTCGTGGTTTGCTCAAGATGGTTAGCACACGTCGTCGCCTGCTGGATTACTTCAAGCGCGTTAACTCTGAAGGTTACCGTGCTCTGATCGCTGAACTCGGTCTGCGTAAGTAATAAAGAAAGTCGTAGTCGCAAGACTGCGACTTTTTTGTTTTTGTATTCTTTAGAGAAGCGCCACGGACTTTCCTTGTCATTATTACGCAAGAAACCGTGGCACTTTTTTAAATAAGAACCTTCAAACCTGTCAAACAGCGGTTTCGGCGGCGGGTTGAAGAAGTCCCAGTGTTTTTTACTGAGCCTATTGGTTGTGCCGAAGCCGGCAGCAAGTCAGTCAAGCTGCAGCGGAAACCGATCACGCCTTGGACTGGAGGCGTTAGTGTGAAAAAAGGAAAGTCAGTGTTCAATAAAATTGTGAAATCATTCCAGTACGGTAAGCATAATGTCACCATGGAAATCGGTGAAATTGCCCGTCAGGCTAGTGGTGCCGTTCTGATTAATATGGACGATACCGTTGTTCTCGTGACGGTTGTAGCCGCACGTGACGTTAAGCCGGGTCAGGATTTCTTTCCGCTGACCGTTGATTATCAGGAGCGTACTTACGCTGCTGGTCGCATCCCAGGTGGTTTCTTTAAACGCGAAGGCCGTCCTTCCGAAAAAGAAATTTTAACTTGTCGTCTGATTGACCGTCCGATTCGTCCCCTGTTCCCTGAAGGTTTTTATAACGACATCCAGATCATTGCGACTGTGATGTCGGTTAATCCTGAAGTTGATCCAGACATCGTTGCGATGCTGGGTGCTTCTGCTGCCTTGTCGGTCTCTGGTGTGCCATTTGATGGCCCGATCGGCGCTGCACGCGTGGCTTATATCAACGGTGAATACGTACTTTGCCCAACCTTATCTGAGCTGAAAACCAGCCAGATGGATCTGGTGGTTGCAGGTACTTCACAAGCTGTGCTGATGGTTGAATCTGAAGCTGATGAATTGTCTGAATCCATCATGCTGGGCGCGGTAGTATTTGGTCACGAGCAAATGCAAGTGGCGATCAATGCCATTAATGAGCTGGCAGATGAAGCGAATCCGGAATTGTTTGTATGGGATGAGCCTGTTGCCAATGAAGCACTGATTGCACAAGTTCGCGCTGTTGCAGCTGCGGGCCTGTCAGAAGCATTCAAATTGCGTCAGAAGCAATTGCGTACTATCAAAATCAATGAAACATGGGCATTGGTTAAAGCGGCACTGATTACCGAAGAAACCGGTACTTTGGCTGCAAATGAAATCAAAGGCATTTTCAAGGGTCTGGAAGCTGAAATCGTTCGCGGTCAGATTCTGGATGGCTACCCACGTATTGATGGCCGTGATACACGTACAGTTCGCCCTATTACGATTCGTACTGGCGTATTACCACGTACACACGGCTCGGTGCTGTTTACCCGTGGTGAAACACAAGCGATTGCAGTAGCTACGCTGGGTACTAAGCTGGACGAGCAAAAAATTGATGCATTGGCCGGTGCTTACACGGATCGCTTTATGCTGCATTACAACTTCCCACCGTACTCGACTGGTGAAACAGGTCGTGTAGGTACACCAAAGCGCCGTGAAATTGGTCACGGTCGTCTGGCTAAGCGTGCACTGGCTGCGATGCTGCCATCTGTTGAAGACTTTGGCTACTCGATGCGTGTTGTTTCGGAAATCACCGAATCAAACGGCTCAAGCTCAATGGCTTCTGTTTGTGGTGGTTGCCTGGCGCTGATGGATGCGGGCGTTCCGATGAAAAATCACGTGGCTGGTATCGCCATGGGTCTGATCAAGGAAGGCAATCGCTTTGCTGTATTGTCCGATATCCTGGGTGATGAAGATCATCTTGGCGATATGGACTTTAAAGTGGCAGGTACTGAAAACGGTATCACTGCGCTGCAAATGGACATCAAGATCAACGGTATCACTAAAGAGATCATGAAAGTGGCTCTGGATCAGGCGCAAGAAGGCCGTGTGCATATCCTTGGTATTATGAAAGGCACAATGGAAGGCGCGCGCACAGAAGTAAGTGAGCATGCTCCACGCCTTTACACCATGAAAATCAATCCGGAAAAAATCCGTGATGTGATCGGTAAGGGTGGTTCGGTGATTCGTGCGCTGACAGAAGAAACCGGCACTCAGATTGATATCCAGGAAGATGGCACCATCACCATCGCCTCTATCTCTGCTGAAGGCGCGGATGAAGCCAAACGCCGTATTGCTGATATCACTGCTGAAGTTGAAATCGGCAAGATCTACGAAGGTCCGGTTGTTAAGATTCTGGACAACAACGTAGGCGCGATTGTGTCGATCATGCCGGGTAAAGATGGCTTGGTACACATTAGCCAGATCGCCAATGAGCGCATCAAAAACGTGGGCGACTACCTGAAAGAAGGCCAGGTTGTGCGCGTTAAAGTGATCGAGCAAGACGAGCGTGGCCGTATCCGCTTGTCGATTAAAGCAGTAACAAACGAAGAAACACCAGTGGCTGCTGAAGCTGCTGTTGCACCGGTTGAAACCGCAGCGGAATAATTGCTGAGTTTTAGCAGATAAAAATGCCGGCCTGAAAAGGCCGGCATTTTTTTGCCTGGAAAGAGCGGATCATCAGATAGCATGCCGCTGCTGACGCTTATTGCTGACCAGCCAATCAAGCAGGGGCTGCCATTGCATGCGGTCTTGTTTTGTGCGGGATGCGGGAAGATCAAAAAGAGTCAGCCCGCGCTGAATGCTTTGCACATAGAGCTGTGTTTCCCGGATGCAAGTGAGCAGGGGCAGATCATATTGTTTTAAAAAATCGGTAAGCTGCCGGGCAGATTGGGTTCGCGGGTTCACTCTCATTCCCACCACTGCAACAGAGATTTCTTCGCGGCGTATGGCTTTTATTTCTGCAAGCACTTCAAAAAAGGCAGCGCTGGCCCACAGATCAAAAGCAGAAGGTAAAACAGGGATCACCACATGATCTACCCGCATCAGCGCCTGTTTCAGACGCTTGCCGTGTAAGCCCGCCGGAGAATCCAGTACTGCAATACCCGTGCCTTTGGGCGGTCTTGCTTTTTGGTCTTCATCCAAATCCCAGCCCAGAATCTGCGGAGACTCAAGAGGTCGCAGCGACAGCCAGTGGCGGCTGGATTGCTGGCTGTCAATGTCACCCAGCATGACTGTTTCTTCCTGCCATGCAAACCATGCTGCCAAATGAGTTGAGAGGGTGGATTTGCCGCTGCCACCTTTGGGATTTGCAATAAGTATGCTGCGCATAATGACCTGAGTGTGAATTCAACGGTTTATATTGTTTATATAGTTTATACTGATTTTACCTTGTATGGGAGTGCGCACTATGGCTTCAAGTAAAGTTAAAGAAATAACTGAAGAAGTTATTGCAGGGCAAGAGAAGCTTGCAGTAAGAAATACACCGGCAAGCCGCAGAAGAACAAAACAAGTTTTGCCAGAGCTGGCGCAAGTGGTGCTTGTGGAAGCGTTGCCTGCAGAGCCTGTGTCGCAGGAACATAAAAAAACAAAGCTTACTAAGGTGAAAAAACCTAAGTTAGTGCGTGATAGTTTTACGATTCCAGAGGCTGAATATATTCAGCTGGCGGTGCTGAAGCAGCGTTGCCTTGATGCAGGTCTTGCAGTTAAAAAAAGTGAGCTGCTGCGGGCGGGTTTGCAGGCCTTGGTGTCGATGCCTGATGAGTACCTGGTAAAGCAATTTGATTCGCTGGAAAAGCTTAAAACAGGGAGGCCTTCCAAGGCCGGGTAAGCGCATATTGCTGTATATGGCCGGTTAATCCAGTGGTCTTCAATCAGCAGAAAAGCGTTTTCAGGGGCTGGTTTGCCAGGCGGGAAGACAAACCAGCAGTGCTTTTTTATGTGATTTTAGCCCTTGGGCATTGTGCTGGCATCAAAGCCAAGACGCAGTCCGCCCCAGTGCTGGCCATTAATATGAATGGGTAGATCTAATTCCGTTAAAATTTCACCCGTGTCACGCACATAGGTCTGTAAAAAGAAGCGCTGCAAGTTTCGTGCGGCACGCAAACTCACTGCATCGTTAAATATTCGCTGATCACGGCTGTTGATTAAGTCGGTTTCTAAATCACCACTCATTGCTTTAGAGCACCAGCTGTTATGCGCAGGTGCATAGCCATTTTGATCTACAGCCACTGAAAATTTTCCGCCAGGCGTGCTTTTGACCAGCTGATCATAGAGCGCCTGAATCTCATTATTAAACAATGCGCTATAACTGGTTTTAAATTTAGCAGGGTTGGTGTTGGGTATTGCCTGATATCGCTGATCAAAAACATCTATGCCGCGCTCTTTTAATGCTGCAATATGTTTTGCTATTTGATCTCTGAATTGAGCCGCGCGCTGAATTGTGGCATCCAGCTCACCTTTGCCAACCGTAAAGCTGCCAATTAATGATTGAACACGCTCTGCTGCCTGCGCCAGATCTTGTGATGAGCTGGCAGAATGGCCCATACGCTCATTCACAGAAAGGGATAGCTTATGAATTTCGGTTACATTTGAATTGACCAGCTCATTTGCTGAGGTAAACAGCTCCAGTGTGCTTGCAATATCAACGAGTGTGACTGAAGTTTGTTCGAAATCCGCCATCATATTTGAGAATTGCAAAGATGCATTGATCACGACGTCTTTAGTGCTGTTTGCGTCCTGATTAATCATTTCTGTTTCATTCAGTGTTTCAGCTACCTGATCCAGCATATTGTCGATATTGTGCGAAATATCTTCAGTGGCAATGCGTACTTTTTCTGAGAGTTTACGCACTTCATCCGCAACTACTGCAAATCCACGCCCTTGTTCGCCTGCTCTGGCAGCTTCAATCGCGGCATTCAGTGCCAGTAAATTAGTCTGGTTTGCAATTTCTTTGATCAGGCCAACAATTGATTTAATACTGGCAGAGCGCTGATTTAAATTATCGACAGTCTGGCTGAAAAGCGCCAGACGTTGGGTAATGGTACTGATTTTTTCGCTGACGTCTTGTAATTCAGCAAAGGATAAGCGTGCGGATTGCAAATTATCAGAGGTGGTTTTTGATATATGCTGGGTTCGGTCGGTGATTTGGTTAATGCCGGTGGTGGTTGAATTACTTGCTTCGCAAACCATTTGAGCCAACTGGTCTTGTTGTTGGGTTGCAACGGATGACTCTTTAATGTTTTTCATAGACTTTGCCGCTTCCAGCGCAATGCCTACGGTCATGGCCTGTACATTAGCGATGATGTCACGTTGTTTAGCCAGAAATAAATTGCAGCTTCGTGCCAATTGGCTGACTTCATCATGAGTAATGGCTGGAATATCTTTGGATAAATCGCCTTCTCCACTGGCGGCATCACGAAATACACTGGCAATTAAATTAATTGGCCGTGTAATCCAGTATTTCAGATAGGTGATTTGGACAAGGGCCAGTATGGTGGCTGCAAGCAGGCTGAACCAGCACCAGAATTGAATCTTGATAATAATGCTGAGCAGCTTTTCGCTGTCTGCTGCAGCAAGGTGTAGCGTCTGGCTCAGCTGGCGCAGGCTGTCTTCGGCCGAGTAGCTGGCGATCAGGATGATGAGGGGGAAGGCGAGAAAGAGCAGAATAAAGGCAAATTTTCTGGCCAGCGTAGGAAGTAATGCTTTTTCCAGCGATATGTGGATTTGATTGATCCATTCCATCTTTTTTTCTCCATGTTTCATCAGAAACAAAGGGCATTTTCTTGTTTTTATTATTCTTTTGTCATCCCGGCGTACGGGCTGAAATTACTCTGTGTTCACAAAAAAATATTTAATGCATAAAAAGCAAAATATGCCTGAAAGAAAAGGGCTTCTTTCAGGCCTGTACTTAATAGGGGTTGATTATATTGCTAACCTTGCAGCCTATGATTCAAAGGCAGATTGCAATGCATCAAGTGTAAGGTGCCAGTGATTGAGCATATGGCCAAATACAGCAAGCTCAGCATCATTGATAATCTGATCCGATTTAGATAAATCAAGCGCCATAGCTGCAACATGTAAACGTTTTTTGGGATCGCTCACATTATCTAAAATAAGATCAATTCGCTCACGATTAATCAGGCTGATTCGGCCATCTTCATCTGCTTCATCGGATATGTCATTACAGTAATCTTGTAAAACCTGAATAAAACCTTTGCGGCTGATGCCAATGGCTTCATAAACATGTAAGTGCTCTAATTCTTCCAGCTCTTCCGGATTGAAATTACCATCACAGACCATTTGCATTACTAAAACCCGAGCCATTGCTTCAGGGCTGTTGTTTGCGTATTTTTTCATGTTTTTCCCTTATTGCATTGATTGCCTGTTCAAATGATGCAGGCATGGATGCTCGTTTATGTGTTGTGTGATAGTCAAAAAAAACAATCGATGTTTTGGCAAGCGCAATTTCAGTCTGATCAGCCACATTGCTGACCCGGTAATACAAATCAAAACCAACACGGTTGAGTTGATCCACCCGAAGTGCAATATTGAGCTGATCAGCTAAAAAGGCCTCATGCCGAAATTGAATTTCAACATCCGCCAATATAATACCAGGCGTTGTTGCATTGCCTAATTCTGTATAGTTTAAATATGCGAGAAAACGAACCCTTGCTTCGTGAAGCATACCAAGTAATGCCTGATTTGCAAGATGATTGCCATAATTAAGATCTGTCACCCGTACATTCAGTTGAGTTTCAAAATCTGTGCCTTCTGGCAAAGTGAGTTTAAGTCTGGGCATTATTAAATGGGCGGTTAAACATATGCGGACGAGTGTATGCTGAAGCTTTATGCAAGGCAACCGTGGCTTGCTGTTAAACTAATCATGTATATCTGTATCTTTTAAATAAGGAGACTGATCATGTACCAACGTATTTTAGTGCCCGTCGATAATAGTGATACCAGTGCGGCAGCGATTGTTGAAGGGCGGCGTTTTGCAGGGGACCAGAGAGCAAAAGTCAAATTGATCCATGTTGTTGATTTGGCTCAATTTGCATGGAGTGCAAATGAATTTCTGGATGTGCCGCAATTGCAAAATGCCCTGCGTCAATCGGGCGAGAAATTACTGGCCGAGCTGGCTGAAGGCTTAAGGGCGGATGGTCTGGATGTGGAAACCAGCCTGCTGGAATCATGGGGCGGCAATTTGGCGCTGGCGATTGTGAATGAAGCAAGCAGCTGGCCGGCAGATTTAATTGTGATGGGTACACATGGTTATGGCGGGCTGACTCATTTATTAATGGGCAGCGTGGCCGAAGGTGTTGTGCATGCCACACCTGTGCCTGTGTTATTAGTGAGAGCGAAGGCGAATGACAAGTAAGACCGTTTTACAAGTGATTGACCACAGCCGGGACAGCGCCGGCTGTGTTTATGTGTATCCCGTGGTTTCACGGCGTGCAGGCGGCGTTTCTGTTGGGATTAATCTCAACCCGAATAACGCCTGCAACTGGCGCTGCGTGT
Source organism: Iodobacter violaceini (assembly GCF_011601265.1). Classification (GTDB taxonomy): domain Bacteria; phylum Pseudomonadota; class Gammaproteobacteria; order Burkholderiales; family Chitinibacteraceae; genus Iodobacter; species Iodobacter violaceini. Next base: position 16,275 of record NZ_JAAOLX010000004.1, on the reverse strand, counting down.
ACTGCCAGGTGCCGGATTTAAAGCGGGGTGGCGCGCCTGAGCTGGATTTGGAATTAATGGAGACCGAGCTGCGCCATCTGCTGCACGATATTGTGCGGGGTGATTTTATGCAAACCCGTGTCCCGCCTGAGGCCAGGCGCTTGAATGATGTGGCGTTTTCAGGAAATGGCGAGCCCACGAGCAGCTTGCAATTTTTAGCCTGCGCAGAGCGGGTGATGGCGATTCTTCGTGATTTTGATCTGACCGGCAAAATTAAGCTGGTACTGATTACCAATGGCAGCCAGCTGGACCGCAAGCAAGTGCAGGAAGCGCTGAGCCTGATGAGTGCGTCGGGTGGGGAGGTGTGGTTTAAGCTGGATCGTGCACCGGAAGACGGGTTTTCGGTGGTAAACCAGATTTCGCATAAGCGCACGCAAGTTGCGCGGCGTTTAATGCTGGCAGCCAGGCATTGCCCGACATGGATTCAAACCTGTATGTTTGAAATGGATGGCGCTCTGCCGGATGAGGCGCAATTACAAGGCTATCTGGATTTCTTGCAGGAAAGCATCGCGGCAGGCGTAAAAATAGAAGGTGTGTTGCTCTATGGATTGGCGCGGCCTTCAATGCAGGCAGAAGCAGGCCGCCTGGCCGCAGCACCTGCAGTATGGATGCAGGAATTAGCCCAGCGGATCACTGGGCTTGGGCTGGAAGTGAAATTAAGCCTGTAGGTGGCTTGAGGCAGAGTGCTGACGGGGCTTTTCTTCGTTGTGAGCTTGTGCAGCCGCACGCAGTGTGTTGTACAGCTCTACGCGTTCTTCGCGCAGGTGTTGAATGATTTGATAGTCTTCGCGGTTGATTCGTTCTAAATCGATTTGCTCAACATGAACAACGCGCAGCAGCTCACGAACCGGACGTGGCATATTGCGGCCGCTTTCGTAGCGTGAGCCGCCACTTTGCGTTACGCCGATTTTGCTCCAGAACTCTTGCTGGTTCATGCCGAGCTGCTGACGAACTTCACGTGGATTAATGATCTGGTTTTGCATAGTTTTTCCTCTTTGTGGCGCATGTGCTGGCAGGGCGCACCTGCAGCCTCATGTCATCTGAATGTTGACGTCATTTTAACGATCAAATCCATAATGAACATGTCACTATTACACGATTAAGCCCGTAACAATTTACGCAAATGCAAGGGAACTTATTGTTGTCTATTTAAAGAGCAATAGCTAAGTAAGTGTTCATTTTGAATAAAATGCTGAAATGAAAATTATTTATATTTTAATAACCGGCTTAATTCAGGTGGCGTAAGTAGTCTTGCTTATTGAAATTTTTTTTGGTGGTTTTTAATGCGCTGGATTAAATATAAAGCAATTATTATTAGTGTCAGATCAGCTCTGTTTTTGTAAAGTAATGCGCAAATAGCCCTGGCGAGGCTGTGCTTCATTGATATGGGTGGTGACGTATGAAGTTCTTAGTGCTTTTACATTTCTTAGGCTTTTCTTTTTCTGCAGCCGCAATGCCTGTTCAGGCTTGTGGCGGGGCAGCCACTGGCCATCCATGTCTTATCCGCTAAATAGCCATGCCGAGGTGGGGGGGGATTCCTGCCGCCGTAATTCATCATATTTTTCAATATGATGAATCCACCTGCCATTGCTTTGATTCTGTGGGCGCGTTGTATTGTATGAGGTTAAATCACATCATCGCTTTGATATGGTGATGTCGGTTTTAAAACGGCGGAGCGTGAGGAAAAATTCATTTTTTCAAAAAATTATCACCGCCTGACACCTTTATGTTTGTATGCCCGCAGCCGTTATAAAACACCGCAGGTAAATAGATTCGCTGACCTGGCTCATTTACAAACATGTGCGATCCATGGTGGTGCAATACTTTATATTCATTTGCCAGAGAATAGAATTTATCGGGAGAAAATAGACAGAAAACACTGCGATGTGGTGGTGGATATGCAGGAAGTTTTCCAGGGGCTGGCCAATTTGGTTTTGTTTGATTTAAAAAAGAGTGATTACCAAATTAAGCCTTTGCCAGGTACAGAAAAATACTTGCTGTATTTTGCCGCCAGTAAGGCACACCATGATGGACGGAAATTAATCAAGGATATAAATAAAGGCATAGCAACACTTTCTGCCTTGGGTGAAATGAGCCAAATTATTCGCAGCTATCAGCGTCAGGGCGGTGTTTAGATGGCTCTGGCTAAGACCCAATTATCCACGCGGGCAGCGCCTGCCTTTTTTAAACATGCCGCAGCCGCATGCAGGCTGGAGCCCGAGGTCATCACATCATCAATAAGCACCACATGTTTTCCCTCCAGATTGTGACGGGTATAAAACGCTTTTTGCATGTTTTTATGGCGTTCTGCTTGTGACAAACGGGCCTGATGCTCCGTATTGATACGGCGCTCCAGCAGCTCAGGCCGCAGATCCAGCTGTAATTGCCGGGCAATGGGCTTTGCCAGCTCAAATGCCTGGTTATAGCCCCGCTCTGACAGCCGCTTTGGGTGCAAAGGGAGTGGAATTATAAAATGGGGGCGCGGTGCGGCAGAGACTTGGTCCAGCAGCAGTTGCCCCAGCGCAGGCAGAAGCGACCAATGGCCGGAAAACTTTGCGGCAATAATCAGCTGGGTGATCGGGGCTGTGTAGGTAAAAGCTGCAAAGCTAAAATCAAATGCAGGCGGATGATTTAAGCAAGCTGCGCACAGGCCGCCATCATGGGCAGGCAGGGCACACTGAGGGCATAGCGCCTGAGTTAAATAGGGTAAGTGGCGCAGACAGTCAGGGCAAAGTGCGTTGTTTTTACAGCTGGCCGCACAAAGCACGCAGCGGCAGGGTGGCGCGCAGTTGTTCAAAAAATTAAAGATAAAATTTGACAACTTGGCGCCCGATTCAGACAATCACAGCTTGATTATGCGTTTTACCTTGGAAATTGCCAGCTTCCTGTGCGGATCCAGGGCCACATTTGGATGTCTATGCCCATGACGATGCCTCAAGAAAATCAAGCCCGCCCCATTGAATTTAAACGCTTAACGCCGCATCCGGAAAGTGGTGCTTACTCTTTAGAGGCGGTTGCCGCGCTTTTTGACTTGCCCTTTAATGATCTGGTTTTTCAGGCGCAGACAGTGCATCGTCAGCACTTTGATGCCAATAAGGTACAGCTTTCTACCTTGCTTTCAGTAAAAACCGGTGGTTGCTCAGAAGACTGTGGTTATTGCTCGCAATCGGCCAGATACGATACGGGTCTGGAAAAAGAAGTGCTGATGAACGCCGATGAAGTGATCGATGTGGCGCGGGTTGCAAAAGAAAACGGCGCATCGCGCTTCTGTATGGGCGCAGCATGGCGCGGCCCAAAGACCAAAGATTTAGTTGAAGTCAAAAAAATGATTGCAGGTGTGAAAGCACTGGGCTTAGAAACCTGTGCAACATTTGGCATGCTGAAAGATGGCCAGGCCGAAGAGTTACGTGATTCAGGCTTGGATTATTACAACCACAATCTGGATACCTCACCAGAAAATTACGCCAATATCGTGACCAGCCATAGCTATCAGGATCGCCTGGATACCCTGGGTAAGGTGCGTAAAGCAGGCTTGAATGTCTGTAGTGGCGGGATTGTCGGTTTGGGTGAAACAAGGCTGGATCGCGTTGGCCTGATCGCTCAGCTGGCTAATCTGGAGCCACAGCCTGATTCGGTGCCGATTAATAATTTGGTGAAGATCGAAGGCACGCCGCTGGAAGAAGGCGAGGCGATTGATTGGACAGAGTTCGTGCGTATGATCGCCGTGGCACGTATTACCATGCCCAAATCCTTTGTGCGCCTTTCAGCAGGCCGTCAGCAAATGCCGGAAGCCATGCAGGCTTTGTGTTTTATGGCCGGGGCTAATTCGATTTTTTACGGAGATAAATTGCTGACCACAGGTAATCCTGATGTAAGCCGTGATCGTAATTTATTTGCTAAGTTAAATATTCAGCCCCTGTAAGAGGGTAAAGCTTTTATAGGCCAGCAGGACGGGTATCACCTAACGGCTCTGCCCATCCTTAAAATCTGCCTTGCCAGAGAGCGACCCCCTGAACCACAGAGTAAAACGAGAGCACAGAGATCACAGAGAAAAGCAGCAAATCTCTTGTTTCCTCTGTGAAACTCTGTGCTCTTTGGGGGATTAAGGGTTCGGGATTTTGCCCCCTTAGTTTTACGCTGAAGTGTTTATTTAAATCACTGCGGCTTTTGCACCATGGCGCTGCCGCCGCCATGACGCAATGGCTCGCTTACTGCCGTAGTGCTGCCGTCGTTATTAAACTGCAGGCCGTTGGCGGCACCAATTTCATCGGTTTCACTCCATTGATGTCCATATTGCTCCAGCGCCTTGGCTTGTGGGCTGCTTGTAAATTTCAACAGCGTTTCTACTTCGGTTTTATCGCCATTTCTTTGGCTGAGGCGGGGTGCGGCCAGCGCATCACCCAGTGGCATGCCAAGGTCGATATGATTGACGATGGTTTGCAAAACGGTGGTGATAATGGTGGAGCCGCCTGGCGAGCCTATGCTAAATACTGGCTTGCCATTTTTAAAGGCAAGGGTAGGCGACATGCTGGAGCGCGGGCGTTTGCCTGCTTCGGGCACATTAGGATGCGGGCCGCTGAACTCAAAGTCGGTCATTTCATTGTTCAGCAAGAATCCTTTGCCTGGCACCACAATGCCGCTGCCACCCCAGTCTTCGATGGTAAAGGTATAGGCAACGATATTGCCTTCCTTATCGCTGACTGTCAGGTGTGTAGTGTGGGCTGGCTCGGTGCTGAGGCTGGCTTTAGGGCGCAGCGGGCGGGATTGATCGTCCTGGAATAAAAACGGATCGCCTGCACTGGCTTTGCCGTGACTTTGTTTCAGATCGATCAGTTTAGCGCGTTCTGCCGCATAGGCTTTGGATAGCAGACCGGTCTTAGGCACATCGGTATATTCCCCGTCGGCCACATAGGCGTTGCGATCAGCAAAGGCGAGCTTAGCGGCCTCCATATACAGATGCTCAACTTGCGCCTTGGGTATGGTTTTAAGATCAAAGCCTTCTAAGATATTCAGCGCTTCGGCAATAGCTATGCCGCCGGATGAAGGCATGGCCATGCCGTATAAATCCAGCCCCCGGTAGGTGGAATGAATGGGTTGGCGCAGCCGTACTTCATAGTCTTTTAAATCAGCCAGCGTCATTTGCCCCGTCATCACAGAAACGCCTGAATTCACGGGCGGCGTATTCGCGGCTTGCACAATTTGTCTGGCCAGTGGCCCCTCGTAAAAAGCTTTTACGCCGCCTTTGCTGATTGCGCGATAAGTGGCGGCTAAATCTGGGTTGCGAAAGCTTGTGCCGACAGGCAGGGCTTTACCGTCTTTTAAATACAGTGCCGATGTTGAGCTAAAGCGGGCAAATTTGGCTTCATTGATTTGATTAATGCGATAGAAATTAGGGCTGATTTTAAAGCCGGTTTCAGCCACCTGAATGGCGGGTTGTAAGACCCTCGCCATATCCAGCGTGCCATAACGCGCCAGCGCCTCATGCCAGCCGCGCACCGTGCCGGGTACACCCACAGAAATGCCAGTGGGCACCACATCATCCCATTCCATTTCTTTGCCATTTTTTTGGTACACCCGTGGATTGAAGTAGGCGGGTGCCGTTTCGCGGGAATCAATGCTGATGATTTTTTTATCTTTGGCAGAATAAATCAGCATAAAGCCACCGCCGCCAATGCCGCAGCTGAATGGATCGGTCACACCCAGCGTGGCCGCGGCTGCAACGGCGGCGTCAATGGCATTGCCGCCTGCATTTAAGATGCGCATCGCGGCCTGGCTGGCAGGGTCGGAAATCGTCGCCACTGCGCCACCATAACCCGTGGCAACGGGCTGCCTGGCCCACGCAGGTGCAATCATTAAGACGATGAGTGTAGCGATGAATGGTTTATTCATTGAATCAACTCCGGCTTTAGGAGTTGCTCATGCTACACAAGCCGCGATGAGTGGCGTAGTGGGGAGTTGCCGCAAGGGGGCGCTCAGCTAAAGACGCCGTTGATTTAGAGTTAAAGGCGATCCAATCGTCTTGCCGAATTGCACAACGCTGCACTAGCGCCAGCATCTTTCCCTTATCTGAATTACAAAAGTGCATGGTCGATAGCTGGGAGAAATGGGACGACTTCAAAGCCATCGCCCCGCGCCCATTTGGCCTCCGGCCTGTATGACTTGGCTACGACCCGGCTTTATCCGGGGACAGCGCGGGCCTGATTGTACTGGCCCCGCCGCTGGTGCCGGATGGCAAGTTCCGTAGATTTTTAAATATTTTTTGATGCGTTTTGTTTCAGGCTTTGGTGCCCATATTCAGCAACCTGCCTCAGCTTCCTACTCTGCCGGTTTTATGACCAACTTGAGGTTGTATTTGCTGGATAATACTTGCGCCAGATTAATATCGCCTATTTCCGTATGATTACTTAAACCATTTTTATCATAGAGGCCATTTAGAAATACACTTTTTTCAAAATCTATAATGTTGGTATGGGTATTGTCAAAAGATATATATTCCAGCGTATTGATGCTTGAATTTATTTTTATTACGTTCCCATTGCCACCATTGCTCAAGCTAATCTTTGAAACCTTATAGCCACCCCATGAAAGAAATGCCCCTTGTCCAGGCATGTCATTGTTTATAGAGAAATCCTGTAAGCCACCGTTTTTTATGTTCACATGGCTCGTGCCATGTTCTGTCGTTATTTGTATGTCGGTGTCTACGCCTAATTGATTTTCAATAAAGTAGGTTGCTGTATCTTTCGGATTAAATTGTACCCATGCCTCTGGTGGTAACATATCAGCATATCTGGCAGAAAGAATATCAAACTGATCATCTTTAAAGCCGTAATCCCCCAGGCTATATGAGCCACCGTTGACATATACTCGAATATAGCGGCCTACATAATTTTCATATTCAAAAAGATCCCAATATCCGCTTGAAGAACCTACTACCAAAGCAAATCGTAATTTAAATGGAGCCATGCCCGGCGTGTTATCAGTCAGAATCTTGGCATTAGCACTACTCATACCGGTAGCGTCTCTAAGAATTAGGTAAGGTACAGATGTTTGACGTAATATCTCTGGGTGTTGCACTCTCAAAGCAGTAAATTTGTTATTATAATTTCCCAAAGAAGGGTATACGCCTTGATTATTTTCTCCTTTATTTGCTTGGTAATAGCACATAGACTCTTCAGGTCCCGTCATTGTACCTCCGGCATCAGTAGTGGTTTGACATTCTCCTTTCATTACTACCATTGAAGAGATGGTATGGTTAAAATCAGAGTTTCCTCCGCTATACCTGCCATCCAGGTGATCAGTGCTTGTATCGTTAGATATCCAGGATTCTTGTAAGCCACTAAAATCGCTCCCAGTAAAATAATATACACCTGCTTGATTCTCAACATTGTATTTAGATTCTGTAGGTTTTTCTTTAGCCTGAATAGCCTTGGGGGCTAAATTTTTATCTTCAAATTTTTTCATGATTATTTATTCCTGTTGTTTGTAAGAATAGAGGTTTTTACGTCGTGAAAAATCATATTGAGTGAAAAAATAAAATGAGAATGCGTGAAGATGAATGTGAAATTATTAAGCTATAAAGACAATTATTTATAATAACTGTTATTTAAATATCGTGCTAATACTTAAATGATATGTTGTAAAAAAGTCATCGACACGCACTTTGTGCTTATGGAATTTATGGGGTATTTATTTTTTATAAAAATGCATTCGTGAATTGAAATGCTAAAGGTAATGACGGGCAGAAGGCGCCAATTCAGGTGAGGTTTTTTTATCTAGTGTATTGTATATATATGAAGTGGTACCCCCCATTTTTAATCGGGGTTAAAAGCAGATCTCTGCCGCAAGTGCTAATTTTTGTTTCGGCGTCATGCCACCCAAAGCCATATTCGGTCTTTCATTGTTGTAAGTCCACAGCCAACTCGTACCAAACTCTTGCACTTCGGCGATTGAATCAAATTAGTATTGATTCAGCCAGTCATATCGCACAGTCCGGTTGTAGTGTTCAACATATGCATTCTGTTGGGGGTTGCCAGGTTGGATGTGCTCCAGCCGAATTTCTTGCCTGGCCGCCCAATTGAGCAAGGTTGCGCTGATGTACTCCGGGGCATTATCGCTACGAATGGCTTTCGATTTACCTCGCCATTCAATGATTTGCTCTAACTCACGGACCACGCGCTCTGCAGGTAGGGACAGATCAATTTCCATTGCCAAACCCTCACGATTAAAGTCGTTGATGACGTTCAATAAACGGTAGCTGCGCCCATCCGCCAACTGGCCATGCATAAAATCCATCGACCAGCATTCGTTGATATGCTCCGGTACGGCCAGTAGCTCAGGCTTGGTGCGGATCAAGCGCTCCAAATTTCGCGCGCCATTTGTAAAAAGTAGCCGAGCTAAAGCTATGTTCGCGACAGAGCTCAGCGACAGGACTGCCGCCTTCGGCTTGCTTAAGGATGGGAATGATTTGGCTATCGGTAAAACGAGATGATTTCATGTAAAACTTCCTCAAATTCATTACGAGAAAATTCTACTTGAAACGACGATTATTTGGTGGGGGGGCACCGGCGGCTTGGGCGATGTAGAAAAGGCCGCGACTGTGTTTGCCTATAACGAGATTGAACCCTTGCAGGAGCGGATGAAGGAACTGAACGACTGGCTGGGGGGGGGTGATCCGGTTTAAGACGTATTCAGTTACGACAGGGTAAATCAAATCAGCCCCAATAAATGGGGCTGATTTAATACCTCAGAATGACGGGCAGTTGGCTGGTGGATATGAAACGGTAGCTTCGTGTGCTGCCTGACCTTTGGGGTGAGGGACTCGCCGCTTGCGGCGAGCCCCCTTGATCGACGGGCTAGGTTGCTGACAGTTTATGTCAGAAAGTTGACGCTTGCATGGCGACATAGCCTTTTAGATTCGCAGCTCAACTGGGATTTCGATAAAGGGTTTATTTGCATAATCAAAATTTTTTCTATCGAGAAAATCACTTAAATCGTTTCGATCAGGAACAGTAATGCTGCGCATAAATTTACCCAACTTCGCCTTTACCTCAATTTGGTTGAGCAGCAGGGCGGTTTCCCGTGAAAGATTTTTGGTGTCTTGGCTTGCTTGCTCAAGATTTTCGTACTTCAAATAGTGGTAGTTAGGCTGATTAGCCCAATAAATGGTCAGCGCGGTTGCGAATTCACATTTTGGATGATTCACAACTTGCATGAGCAGCCACTGTCCACTGTCATAGTTATGACACCGAACGATTTGGTGAAGACCCGTTCCTAAGCAAGCTCCAAGTTCGGTGATTACTTCATTCTGAAAAGCTTCAAGTCCGAGCGCGCGCTGCTGTACATACATTTGGTAATAATCTTCGCCTTCGTCACCTTTCATAGCCTGGTCGAAAGCCAATTTGTCCATTTTTAAATAGTATGTATCTCCGGCGATTTTTCCCTTCAAGGCCAGCCGCATCAGTGCATTTATACCGGCTGAAGTTTCTGTTACCTGAAGACCTAAACCTTTTTCCAGTCGTGTGCGCATGACTTCCTCGTTTCTATTGATAAAAAGTGACGACTTAAGCAGCCTAACGTGGAAATTAAGTTCGCACGCAAAGCGTGTCGGTCTTGAACGATCTGTTAGGCTCAACCTCTGGGCCAAAGCTACGGCCAAGCAGTAGCCTACACGTAGCCTCACCGAAGTTGAGCCCAGCGAAATAAAGCTTCTCATCTGGGTCTGTGAAGAAGTAATACTCACCTGCCTCTGATACATAAACGACCATGTGATCATTATGGGCATCCGCTACTGGAGTGAGCGGACCAAGTTGGTCTTGCCATTTAGACACAGCAATTGATTTGGCTGGAGTTGGACTGGCTAAGAAGTGAATGTTGCTCGTCGCCATTTCATGGCCGGGGCCGCATGTGCCGACATTAAGGCCACCGAACTTCTGTAGAACGGCATTAGCATGGGAGTTGCTAGTCGCTTGATTACTGAAATAGCCAGGATTGAGCCTTCCTGGCTTCCAGCCGGCCGCACGGAATTTAGCTTCTACTTCTTCTGGAACATTGATCATTGCTCGTTGAGCCTGACGTTTGAGTTAAGGGGCGCCGTTAGGCGTCCCGCTTGAATGATGGGTTAGGCCAATAAAGCTTACCACATCGGATAAAGGCGCATGCCACTCACTTATTTTGTCTCCATTTTCAGTAAGATTATTATATTCGGGCAATTTGATTATTGAGCCATCGGCCGATGTATAACCAAATTCGGGAAGAAGGAGTTGTTCCTGAAAAGTACAGGTTTCACCGTGGCGATAAACCAGCCAAGCAATTTTTGGGTCAGTGCGCAGCGCTATTACAGAAGTGCCGTTAATCAACGACTCAAGCTCTTTTTTCCAAGAGCTTTCAACCTCTGCGATTTCACCATGTATCGGCGTGACAAGGAAGTTCTCTAAAAACTCACCAATCCTGATTTCCCCCAATATCTCTCCTGTTGGGGTCAATTCGGACTCATCTAATAATCGAATTGAAAAGGTCATAGTGGCCTGCCGTTGGCGCTCCGCTTGGGCGAGGGGTTAGGCCTCGCTCGCTGCGCAGTACATGCGTTTAGCCCCTTCGCAGTGGCACCAGATTGCATGGCGTGGCCTGCTTCAAAACTGCGGCTTTGCTTTTTCGGAAACTGGCTGGAATTCACTTTTGCGTTGGTTCCTGACTCAGCGACAGTGGCTGTAGGTACGACGTTCAAGGCTTTCGGCCTCCAAGCTTAGGCGGGTCAAAGGTTGTTCCATCTTCGAAGGGGGTGAGTTCGTCACGCGCTCGCAGAAGCAGAAGCTCGAGCGAAGCAAATTCGATGTCTGGTTCGAAGCAGGTCACTGTCAATCTGTGGCTGGCATCGTGGCGAAATACCTCGGCGAGAACTCGATTGTCTTCAGCCAACAGTTCGAGACCGAGACCGTCTCTGACCACATCGGATGCGACTTGAAAGCGTACGGGCACGGATGCTCCTTTTGCGAGGCCTAACGTTCGACGTAAGGGGCGGCTTGCGGCTTGCCGCAAGACGTCCCCTTGACGGAGGGCTCAGCGCTGGCAAGGCATTGCTTTGCATAGGAGAAGCTCGGCTCACCGGGACTCAGATAGGCCTCGACATAGGCTCGGCAGAGAACCTCATGATAGACATCGTGGCCCTTTACCAAGAAGTGGCGACTTTCAGTGTGAAGACGCGCCCGAGCGGACTCTGTATAGAAGCCCTGCTCGACTTCATTGGGCCAGGGTGAATCGAAGACTTCGACGATGTAGGAGGAGAAGCCCGAGGCTGTGTCGTCGTATGGCGCGACCTCCGTTCTCACCGAACGAGTGGCCCAGACTCCCTCAAACGACAACCTTCCGATCTTCTCGGACTCGCCAACTGTGAAGTAGACGGTGCAGCGACGCTCCGACAGAAGAATGGCGACATCTTCGACTGGGTCTTGCCACTCACTCAGTGGGATCGCCTTGGCGCGTGGCTTGGAATTTCGATGGAAGAGCATGTGGAGTCCTAACGTTGGAGGTAACGTGCAGCCGGAGCTGCGAAGCAGCGGAGGGAACCCAAAGCGCAGCTTTGGGCTGTCACGTTGACCGAAAGGTTAGGCAGATCATGGGTGCCAAACATCGAAGTTTCCATCAGGGGCGATAGAGACAATAACGAACTGCTGCCGCCAATCTACCAATATGAGACCATATTTTGAATTGAGCAATGCAAATGCACGCGAAAGCAGCATGTCGTCTGCACCAGCCAAGTGTGCACCTAGTACGGGAATCCCATCGTCGCTGGTAAGACCATAGATTTCCGCATTTTCTCCAAGTTGAAGAGCGAAGCCATTTTTCACTTGGCCAAGTGGTCTTGATGATGTGACTAATATTGGAGCAGGAAGCAACTTGTACGCAGTGTCTGAGCTGAGTTTCTTTGGTGAAATACCTGCCAAGACAGACTGAGTCCTAGCGACTTTTCTAGCATAAATTTTTAGCCAACCATGTTGAGTTCTATTGGCCTTCTCAAAGGCTTTGTACTCTTTGAGTATTTTCTGAATTTCGGGAAGTCTATTTTTGGAGAAGAACTCTAGCTGTGCCCATTCATCCTCATGGAATTGCGGAGCACCTTCGAAAGTCTCTTTTGTTGGCATGACATAGTCAATTGCGTCCGCCGCCACTGTCGGCATCGTGTACCGAATCTTGTTTATATCGACAGTTTCAATTTTCTCTGCTGCATGAGAGGCCGACGACATGCCTATGGTTGCCATTAATGATGCGATGAATTTCTTCATGTGCTGAAAGGCCTAACATTATAGGTAAGGGGCGCTGCGCGGCGCTTTATCGCGCAGCGTCCAGCGACCGGAGGGAGCGGCCTTGACAGGAATGTTAGGGGTCAGCATAGGTTCCCTTCTGACGAGGAGGCCGAAACCATTGCTTCAAACACCCAAAGATACTCAGAGTGGAAAGCAGATAGGTGCGGCCTAATGGCTTCGAGTAATTTGCATGCCTCTGCCCAACCAGTAGATGTAGTTTCTTTCGTTGTGTTCGGAGTGCTGATTCCTGTTACGGGGCTGACATATTGGCCAGCCCTGTAAAGCTCAAGTACGGGCGATTTGAACGAGGGGTTCTTCAAGTTGGAATCAAAGGCCGGGCTGAGGTCAATTGGAAAGAGCAAAGTGTATTCAATCCCGGGGTCTTTACCCTTGAATGAAACACTGAGTGAGCCACCATCTCGATATATATCGAGACTGGTTAGCTGAGTGACGGTTGGCAGCATCGGACCCCTAACGTAAAAGTAAGGGGCTGGCCCCCTGTGATGGTTCAAAAACAGCTGCCGTATATAGGCCAGCGCTTGACTGACGGGTTAGAGGCCTTAACCACTGAGGCTAAAAAGGGCGCATATCAATGTGCGGTAAAACTAAAACAGAAAGCCCGCTAAAAAATAAATAAAACCGCACAACACAATAACTAAAAACGGCATTCACTGCCACCGCAGTTAGTAAAACCAAGCCCGTTTAATTAACTTGCGACCTGAATAAAAACACAGCAATTAAAAATGCCAAGCCGGTAATAAAAAAACTATTAAAAAGAGAAAAGCAATAACAAACTACAGCAAGCAGCTAAAAAACCAACTCAGAACACCAAAGCTAAAAACCTGATAGGCCTAGGCTTTACCTCTAACGCCGAGCTAAGCGGCAGTTTTAAAGTTGTAGTTTTGTGGAATACTTTTGCGCAGCAAAACCACAAAGCTGCGACTTAAAAACTGTCCAGCCACGAAGTGGCGATGCTTGAGCGACTTGTTAGGTGTTGCAAATAAACTCGTGGTGATAATTTTCAATGAACCTAAATGAAGGCTCAGGAATTTCATTCAAATTTACAACTACATTTCCTTCAATATATGGCTCCGCAGATGGATTATGTGCCCAAGCGTCTATACACTCTAGCTTCTTACCAGAAATAATAATTTCTTTAAAGATTTTAATTAGTTTTAATGTTGCATCTATGTCTTCTTTATTCTCTTGAAACCATTCTTCTGGAGCTGCAAAACCTAAATCAGGGAAATTTACGGCCATTAAATGCCTAAACCCACAACTACAACCTTGATATGAGCCTACGTACCATTTGTGACTATATTTTAATAATTTTTCTTCGGGAACGCCCGGCAATTCACTGTCAAATATAACGTCGCTTGAATTGAATTTTGTCAAATCGAGATCTGACGTAGTACTAATAATGGTCATGTAGCACATGATTACACCTAACGTAGAGCTAACCGGCGCTGCGCGGCTTTATCGCGCAGCGTCCAGCGACTGAAAGGAGCGCGGTTGAGCGCCGGGTTAGAGGGCAATATGTCTCTCCGCAGGGGATAGATATTGGGCATCAGTGGTAACGGGTTCCATTCGCTGATATTGAGTAAAGCCACAGGAGCAAAAGGTAAGGAAACTATTAGGCGGCCAATTAAGCTCAATTCTCCATGCGAACGAGGAGTAACCGTTTGGATAAGTGACTACCTCGCGATGAATTTCGTGAATGGTCATTGGCTGCACGGCTGCGCTAGCGGCTGCATAGTTGATCGAAACGACGAGATCTGAAACGTCGTGAAACACAAGATCGGACGGCGAAACCTTGAAACCAAATGCGCCTTTGGTTGGCGGTAGCCACTCGGTGATGAAGTCGATATCGAGGACAAGCTCGGCACCGGATTCACCTTCAAGTATTCGGAAACCATGAATGGCGTTGTCGTGCCATTGGATATTCTCAAAGTCACTTGTGGAGACCACTGGGTTTGCCCTCTAACGTAAAAGTAAGGGGCTGGCCCCCAGTGATGATTCAAAAACAACTGCCATATATAGGCCAGTCCCGCTTGACTGACGGGTTAGAGGCCTTAACCACTAAGGCTAAAAAAGGCGTATATCAATATGCGGTAAAACTAAAACAGAAAGCCCGCTAAAAGAATAAATAAAACCGCACAACACAATAACTAAAAACGGCATTCACTGCCACCACAGTTAGTAAAACTAAGTCCGTTTAATTAACTTGCGACCAGGATAAAAACACAGCAATTAAAAATGTGTTGTCGCCGACCGAAAATTGACCCACTTTAGCTAGTTGTGCCGATCCAAAATTGACCCAGGTGTTCTACTTGTTCTGCTTAATTCTTAGGCAGAGGATAAAAGGTGATCACCATGGAAATGATTGGCAAAATCCGCAGGATGTATTTTCGCGATAAGTTATCGCTGCACGAAATTTCTAAGCGTACCGGTCTGGCACGCAACACCATCCGCACCTGGGTTCGCAAGCCAGCTTCAAAGGCAGAGCCTCGTTACATCCGGCAGCACAAGCCCGGTAAACTCACTCCGTATTGCGCTACTTTAGAACAAGCCCTTAAAGCTGATTCCTTTCGTGCCAAGCACAATCGTCGGACTGGCAAAGCCTTGTTCGAGCAGATTCAGGCCGAAGGCTATTCCGGTAGCTATAGTCGCGTGACGGATTTCATTCGCGAATGGCGAGGCAAAGCCGGTAAAACGCCACAGGGGTTTGTGCCATTGCAATTTGCTTTGGGTGAGGCGTTTCAATTTGATTGGAGCGAAGAGAATCTGGTGATTGGCGGTCTCTATCGCAAGATTCAGGTTGCTCACCTTAAACTCTGCGCTAGTCGTGCCTTCTGGTTGGTAGCCTACCCCAGCCAAGGGCATGAAATGTTGTTCGATGCGCATGCCAGGTCATTTGCTGCATTGGGTGGTGTGCCGCGACGCGGCATTTACGACAATATGAAAACCGCAGTCGACAAGGTATTGAAGGGCAAGGGCCGGCTCGTCAATGCCCGCTTTGCGGTGATGTGCGCGCACTATCTGTTCGATCCCGATTTCTGCAATGTGGCTTCAGGGTGGGAAAAAGGCGTCGTCGAGAAGAATGTTCAGGACAGTCGGCGGCGAATCTGGATTGAAGCCCAAAGCATTAAATTCAGCACCTTTGACGCATTGAATGCGTGGCTTGGCGAACGTTGCCGAGCGTTGTGGGCGGAACTGCCGCATCCAGAGTTCAAGGGGCTCAGCATCGCAGAAATGCTGGAGCAAGAACGGTTGGAGATGATGCCGATGCCAACTCCGTTTGATGGCTACGTAGAGCAACTGGCACGTGTTTCCAGTACTTGCTTGGTCTCGATTGCCCGTAACCGTTACTCGGTGCCATGCGAATGGGCACGCCATCGTGTCAGTGTGCGACTGTATCCAACACAGGTTGTGATTGTGGCCAACGATGACATCGTTGCCAGCCACGCTCGTCTAACGAGCAAGCAGCAGGTGAGCTTTGATTGGCAGCATTACATTCCGTTGATTGCGCGTAAACCTGGGGCATTACGCAACGGCGCGCCCTTTGCCGATATGCCCGCCCCCTTGTTGCGACTCAAGCGAGGCCTGCTCAAACGCGATGGCGGTGACAGAGTGATGGCACAGGTGCTAGCGACAGTCCCCGTTGCGGTGCTGGTCGCAGTTGAACTGGTGTTGGAGTCTGGCGTGCTCAGTATTGAACACATTCTGAATATCGTCGCGCGCTTGAATGATCCGCCCACCGCTGAATCGGCACAAACCCAGCTGCAGCTACACGAAGCACCACAAGCCAATACCGAGCGTTATGACCAACTGCGCGAGACGGATGAGTCAACCTCAACCAGCACTGACACAGTGACACATGAAGGAGCTCATCATGCGTGATATTACTGCAGAACTCAAAGCCTTGCGGCTGCATGGT
>NZ_JAAOLX010000049.1 GCF_011601265.1 Iodobacter violaceini | reverse complement strand
CTTTTTGTACTGTAGAAGCAGCAGAAGCAGCTACTTTTTTAGCTTGAGCTTTTTGTACTGTAGAAGCAGCAGAAGCAGCAGCTTTCTTAGCTTGAGCTTTTTGTACTGTAGAAGCAGCAGAAGCAGCTACTTTCTTAGCTTGAGCTTTTTGTACTGTAGAAGCAGCAGAAGCAGCAGCTTTCTTAGCTTGAGCTTTTTGTACTGTAGAAGCAGCAGAAGCAGCTACTTTTTTAGCTTGAGCTTTTTGTACTGTAGAAGCAGCAGAAGCAGC
>NZ_JAAOLX010000048.1 GCF_011601265.1 Iodobacter violaceini | reverse complement strand
ATGCGGCAGTGATCACACCGAATAAGCCAGGCGATGACGCAGGGCAGGTCAAAGAAGATACAACGCTGACTACCAGCGGCACCTTACTGGTTAACGACAAAGACGCCGGTCAATCCAGCTTCCAGGCCCAGACTGAAACCAACGGTACTTACGGTAAGTTCAGCATTGGCACGGATGGTAAGTGGACTTACACGCTGAACAATAACGATCCAGTTGTTCAGGCCTTAAAAGACGGCGATGTGAAGACCGAAACCTTCACCGTTAAATCCGCCGATG
>NZ_JAAOLX010000047.1 GCF_011601265.1 Iodobacter violaceini | reverse complement strand
ATGGCGTCACTTACAACGCAACCACCGGCCTGATCACCGTGCCTGCAGGCGTGACCAACTTCGCCGTCACTCTGCCAACGGTGGATGACGCACTGGTTGAAATCACCCCGGAAACCGTTCCTCTGACTATTGGCGGCGTGAGCGCCACCGGCGGAATTCTGGATAACGACAGCCCGGCCATTACCGGCATCGAAGTCGGCAATCCGGGTGTGGCGGATGACAAT
Organism: Iodobacter violaceini; assembly: GCF_011601265.1. GTDB lineage: Bacteria > Pseudomonadota > Gammaproteobacteria > Burkholderiales > Chitinibacteraceae > Iodobacter > Iodobacter violaceini. Next base: position 58 of record NZ_JAAOLX010000047.1, on the reverse strand, counting down.
GTGGTGGAAGGTAATAACCTTGTCTTCAATGTTTCGCTCAGCACCGCCACCACCAAAG
>NZ_JAAOLX010000046.1 GCF_011601265.1 Iodobacter violaceini | reverse complement strand
GCCACCTTCAGCAATGGCGTCACTTACAACGCAACCACCGGCCTGATCACCGTGCCTGCTGGCGTGACCAACTTCGCCGTTACCCTGCCAACGGTGGATGATGCACTGGTTGAAATCACCCCGGAAACCGTTCCTCTGACCATTGGCGGCGTTTCAGCTACCGGCGGGATTCTGGACAACGACAGCCCGGCCATTACCGGCATCGAAGTCGGCAATCCGGGTGTGGCGGATGACAATGTGGTGGAAGGTAATAACCTTGTCTTCAATGTTTCGCTCAGCACCGCCACCA
>NZ_JAAOLX010000045.1 GCF_011601265.1 Iodobacter violaceini | reverse complement strand
TGGGTGAATATCAGGCAGATAACAAGCCGGTGCAGGAAATCATTTGGCTGGGCGATACACCGGTAGCCGTGGTCAGTACAACGGGCGCAAGCGCTAACATCAGCTATATTTGGGCTGATCACCTTGGCACGCCTCGCCAGATTACTGACCCAGCCAGCAAACAAATCCTCTGGCGCTGGGATGGTGAAGCCTTTGATAACAGCCTAGCAGATGAAGACCCAAGCAATACGGGTAAGAAATTCAGCTACAGCCTACGCTTCCCCGGCCAGTATTTTGATAAAGAAACCGGCAAGCACTACAACTACTTCCGGGATTACGACCCG
>NZ_JAAOLX010000044.1 GCF_011601265.1 Iodobacter violaceini | reverse complement strand
TATCTGATTTCGCTTTGTTTGCGACACTTAAACCTCAGTTCTGACTTCGAGATTTAAGTTTTGATACAATCTACCCTTATTTATTTCTAAATTTGAGTATTACTTCTTCTATTTTTTTAAAGATCAATTTACTGTCTTGCTGATTTTAGAAACCAGAATAAATGTGACTTTTTAATCACATCAATTCTGAATCCTAACCAACAATCCTTAAACCTACAGTCGATGAGTGTGAGTACTCAATCCAAAAGTCTTCTCTTGAAAGGAGGTGATCCAGCCGCAGGTTCCCCTACGGCTACCTTGTTACGACTTCACCCCAGTCATGAATCCCACCGTGGTAAGCGGCCTCCTTACGGTTAGCCTACCTACTTCTGGTGAAA
>NZ_JAAOLX010000043.1 GCF_011601265.1 Iodobacter violaceini | reverse complement strand
CTTCATCACAAATTGCCGCGCTCTCCACTGGCAGTGTGGCGGCTCTTGAAACCCGTGATTTAGTGGTTCTTAAAACCAGCGGCATCGCAGCACTGAATACTGCACAAGTGAATGTACTGACCACCGCCCAGGTGGCGAATCTGACGACCGATCAGGTGATGGCACTGAGCACGGCAGCAGTGGCCAGTGGCTTCACGACCGATCAGGTGGTGGCACTGACTACGGCACAAGCCGCTGTTCTGACCACCCGCCAGGTGGCTGCGCTCTCTACCAACAGCATGGCTGCGCTGGAAACCCGCGATCTGGCCGTTGTCAGCACAGCAGGGATTGCCGTGCTGTCGAGCAATCAGATTAAAGCCCTGACCACCGCACAAGTGGCCACGCTGACCACGG
>NZ_JAAOLX010000042.1 GCF_011601265.1 Iodobacter violaceini | reverse complement strand
CTTCATCACAAATTGCCGCGCTCTCCACTGGCAGTGTGGCGGCTCTTGAAACCCGTGATTTAGTGGTGCTCAGTACCAGTGGTATTGCCGCACTGAATACCGCACAAGTGAATGTGCTGACCACGGCTCAGGTTGCGAATCTGACAACCGATCAGGTGGTGGCACTGAACACGGCAGCAGTGGCCAGTGGCTTCACGACCGATCAGGTGGTGGCACTGACTACGGCACAAGCCGCTGTTCTGACCACCCGCCAGGTGGCTGCGCTTTCTACCAACAGCATGGCTGCGCTGGAAACCCGCGATCTGGCCGTTGTCAGCACAGCAGGGATTGCCGTGCTGTCGAGCAATCAGATTAAAGCCCTGACCACCGCACAAGTGGCCACGCTGACCACGG
>NZ_JAAOLX010000041.1 GCF_011601265.1 Iodobacter violaceini | reverse complement strand
ACCACTAAATCACGGGTTTCAAGAGCCGCCACACTGCCAGTGGAGAGCGCGGCAATTTGTGATGAAGACAGCGTCGCGGCCTGATCCGTGGTCAGCGCAACAGTTTGATCCGTGGTCAGTGCACGCACCTGGTTAGTCGTCATCGCAGCCACCGCAGTGGTGGTCAGTACAGCCAGATCGCGGGTTTCCAGTGCGGCAATATTAGTAGTACTCAGTGCAGCAACCTGACGCGAGGTCAGCTCGACAGCCTGTGCCGTGGTCAGCGCCACTGCCTGATCGGTGGTTAAGCCTGCCAGCGAGCTGGTCGTGATATTGACAACCTGATCCGTGGTCAGATGCGCCACTTGATCGGTGGTCAGCACTCTGATCTGAGCGCTGGAAAGTGCAGCAATCGCCAGCGTGCTGATCACGGCCAGAT
>NZ_JAAOLX010000040.1 GCF_011601265.1 Iodobacter violaceini | reverse complement strand
TTTGGTGGTGGCGGTGCTGAGCGAAACATTGAAGACAAGGTTATTACCTTCCACCACATTGTCATCCGCCACACCCGGATTGCCAACTTCGATGCCGGTAATGGCCGGGCTGTCGTTATCCAGAATTCCGCCGGTGGCGCTCACGCCACCAATAGTCAGAGGAACGGTTTCCGGAGTGATTTCAACCAGCGCGTCATCCACGGTTGGCAGAGTAACGGCGAAGTTGGTCACGCCTGCAGGCACGGTGATCAGACCCGTGGTTGGGTTGTAGGTCACGCCATTGCTAAAGGTGGCGGTGCCGTAATCGGCTGCACTCGCTGAGCCGCCACCCAGGTTAAAGGCATAGGTTTCTGCTTTGGTGGTGGCGGTGCTGAGCGAAACATTGAAGACAAGGTTATTGCCTTCCACCACATTGTCATCCGCCACACCCGGATTGCCGACTTCGATGC
>NZ_JAAOLX010000003.1 GCF_011601265.1 Iodobacter violaceini | reverse complement strand
TTAAAGTCTGGCGACCATAGCGAGGTGGTCCCACTCCTTCCCATCCCGAACAGGACAGTGAAACACCTTAGCGCCGATGATAGTGCAGATTACCTGTGTGAAAGTAGGTCATTGCCAGACACCCTAAAGCAGTAAACAAGACCCCCGTACTCGAAAGAGGCGGGGGTTTTGCTTTGCGCGGAAGAAATGGAGCAGCAACTGGCAGTGGGGTTGCTTGTTGGGTTACGCGATAAAGCAGCTAACCCAACCTGCGTTTATCTTAAGCCGGCTTGTTTGGCTTTTTCCCAGTCTATAGCTTGCTCCAGGGCATCGCTCAGGCGGTCTATTTCTTGCTCCAGCAGCTGTTGGTGGTTGACGACTTCTGCGACCTGGTGGCCTGCCCACGCAAGTAATGATTTTAATGCTGCGCTGGAATCAAATAAGCCGTGCAGGTAGCAGCCAAGTACTTGATCTGTGATGATCCCGTCGTGTTTATGGGCGTATTTAATCAGCGGAATGGCGGCTGAATCGAGGATTTGGGTTTCGCCATGATGGATTTCGTAGCCTGTTACGGCTTCACTGCTCGCAATGAGTTGCCCGGATAAATTGCACAGCTGTTTGTCTTGTTCCAGTGATGTGGCAATAGGCAGCCAGCCTAGTCCTTTAGAATCTCCTGCCTCGCCTTCCAGCCCGAGTGGATCGGCGATGGTTTGGCCTAGCATTTGATAGCCACCACAAATACCGATGACTTTGCCGCCAAAGCGCAGGTGTTTTTCGATTTGCTTATCCCAACCTTGCTGGCGCAGCCATGCCAGATCGCCACGAGTGTTTTTGCTGCCGGGGATGATGAGCAGATCGGCCGCGGGCAAGGGCCGATTGGGCGTGGCGTAGCTGCAATCAACGCCCGAAATACGGCGCAGCGGGTCGAAATCGGTGTGATTGGAAATATGCGGCAGGGTGGCGATGACGATTTTGAATTCGCCGCCATTGCCTGGGCTGCGGGGCACTGCATCTTCAGCTGCGATATCGAGGCTATGCAAATAGGGTACGACTGCGATAACAGGCTTGCCGGTTTTTTCTTCCAGCCAGTCGATTCCGCCTTGTAACAGACTTAAGTCTCCGCGAAAACGGTTGATGATAAAGCCGGTAATTCTGGCTTGCTCTGATGCTGACAGACAAGCAAGTGTGCCAACAAAGTGAGCAAATACACCGCCCCGGTCGATATCGGCAACCAGCCATACCGGGCAATCGGCTTCTTCGGCAAAGCCCATATTGGCAATATCGCCTGCGCGTAAATTGACCTCGGCAGGGCTGCCCGCACCTTCAACAATCACCCATTCGTACTGCTCTTTTAAGCGCCCCCATGATTCAAACACGGCTTTTTTGGCTGTTTGCTTATAGGCGTGGTAATCCACCGCATCTAAGTTGCCGATGCTTTTACCTTGAATAATGACTTGGGCACGGCAATCGCTGGAAGGCTTGAGGAGTACGGGGTTGAAATCGGTATGCGGGGCGATGCCTGCGGCAACGGCTTGCATGGCTTGAGCACGGCCAATTTCGCCTGCATCGCTGGTGACTGCGCTATTGAGCGCCATATTTTGTGGTTTAAACGGTGCAACTTTAATGCCCCGGCGCAAGAGAATGCGGCAGAGCGCGGCAACGATGGTGGTCTTGCCTGCATCAGAGGTGCAGCCTTGAATCATAAGAGTGGGCATGGTTTTGCCTTGTGCAAGATTGGGAGTTAGAAATGCTCAAACCAAAGATCTGTAGACACAGAGAACAGGGAGATTAAAAGCTGAATACGGAGAAAACCTTGGAGGCCAATTGTTTTTCTCCGTGAAACTCCGTGTTTTCAGTGGTTCAATATTGGGGTTTAACGGGGCAGAGGGATAAACCACTCTTGCCCTTCGATGCTGGCGCTGCGTATTTCGGTGCGGTAGAGCGAGCTGAGGTTATGGCTATTCATGATCTCTGCAGTTGGCCCTGCCAGCCATAGCCCATCACCAAACATTAGCAGCACATGGCTGGCCCATTGCCGGGCGTGGTTTGGGTCGTGGCTGATCATCAGCAAGGTTCGGCCCATTTGGTTTTCTTCGCGCAGTACCGAAAGGGCTTGTTGCTGGTGGCGCAGGTCGAGCTGGGAGAGCGGCTCATCGAGTAAAATAAGCGGCGCTTGCTGGGCCAGCGTTGCTGCAAGGCTGGCCCGGCGGCGCTCGCCGCCTGATAGCGTGGCAAGATCCCGGTGTTTCAGATGACTCAGATCAAGCCTGGCTAATTGCTCATCGGCAAGGCGCAGATCATCCTGGCTTTCCCAATCCCATGGCCCTTGGTGCGGATGGCGGCCGCTGAGTACTTTTTCAATAACGGAGAGTGGAAAAGGGCAGTCATCCTGCTGGCTAAGCCAAGCGATCTCTTTGGCCCGCTCATGGCCCGCCCATTCTTTTAATGGCCGCTGATTGAGCAGGATCTTGCCTGCCGCAGGCTTGAGCCATGAGGCTAATGTGGCGAGTAAAGTGCTTTTGCCGCAGCCGTTTTCTCCCAGAATAAGCCAGCTCTCACCCTTGCTGATTTCAAGATTTAAGTCTTTGCAGAGCAGGCGCTCACCCTGTTGAACAGCTATGGAGCGAAGAGATAAATGGCTCATCGTGCGGCTCCCCGGTGTTGCAACAGCCATAAAAATACCGGCACACCGGCCAGCGCGGTAATTACCCCGATGGGGAGTTGTTGTGGGGCAAGGATAATGCGCGAAGCGATATCGGCGGCGAGCAAGACTGTGCCTCCAGTGAGCGCCACGGCGGGCAAGAGCAGGCGTTGATCGTGGCCTAAAACCAGCCGCAAGGCGTGCGGAACGATCAGGCCGATAAAACCGATCATCCCTGCTGTGGTCACCGCAATGGCGGTTGCAGCGGCAGCAACAAAGTAAAGCAGCCATTGCAATTTACGTGTATTGGCCCCCAGTGCATGGGCGGTTTGTGCGCCCTGGCTAAGCACATTCAGCTGCCGTGCCAGTGGCCAGACGAGTAAAAGCAGCACTACCAGCAGCGGCAAAGCGAGCTGCCAGCGTGCTCCGGCCAAATCACCCAACATCCAGAACACCATGCCGCGCAAGAGGCCATCGGGAGCAAGGCTGAGTAATAAGCTGGAAAGAGCCCCACAGAAAGAAGCAATCGCCACCCCGGTTAAGAGCAATCGTGCCTGGCTGCTGGATTGATCTTTGCGCGCTAAGATAAACACCAGCGTAATACTGAGCAGGGCTCCGCAGCAGGCTGAGAAGTTGACGGTGCCGGCTCCCGCGCCCAAGAGCAGCGCCAGCAAGGCCCCGACGCTGGCCCCACCTGAGGTGCCGAGGATATAAGGATCAGCAAGCGGGTTTCTGAGTAAAACCTGCTGCAATGCACCGGCCAGCGCAAGTAAACCACCCACGGCGATGGCCGCCAAAGTGCGTGGCAGGCGCAGCTCAAGCACCACATCGCGAGCCAGCGCAGCATCTGGCCCGTTGCCCAGTAATTGCCAAGGGCGATAGCTGGTACTGCCAAAGCAGAGGCTAAGGATAACGGTGGTCAATAACAGGCCGCTTAGCACAAGCAGCGTAAGGATGAGTCTGGCCGGGGTAAGGCGGGAATGCTTCATTATAAGTAACTCTGGCAGGGGGTTAGCCCTTTAAAAAAGGTTTGCAGACACAGAGATGAATTGAGATCACAGAGCATAAACCAGGGAAATAAATTAGGAACGGCGTTAGCCGCGAGTTCCCTGTAGATCAGTGCAATATTCGCGAGTTTACATTTAGGAATATTTCCAATATTAAGCGGTGTAATCCAACGTGCACTGGTGCAAAAAACGTTGGGTTACGCGATATCGCTGAGCGAGATAAATCTCGCACGCAGACCGGCTAACCCAATCTGCAAAAACGCGTAATTCGGGAAGTCATTTGTTATGTCTCTTAGCTTCTTCCCTGTGTGCTCTGTGTTCTTTCTGTTTTCTGTGTCTGCAGGCTTTGTTTCAATGTTTTAACGCGCTTTATCGATCGCTTCGCAGAGTTTCTCTGTGCCTTCTACTAGTCTTGGTCCCATGCGGCTGAGCAGGTCTTTGGGCAGTATGTAGAGGTGTTTATTGGCTTTCAGATTGGGCCAGCGTTTCCAGCGATTCAGCCCGCTGTCTTTTTTGCCCGGCTCGCCGCTGGTGATGATCACATCCGGATTGGCGGCGAGTACCGCTTCATCATCGATGGTGGGCACCAGTGCAGGCAGGCCGGCAAAGACATTGACGCCGCCACAAAGGCGCATGGCATCAGTAGTAATTTGCTCGCGGTTAATTGTCATCAAGGGCCTGTCCCATACCTGATAAAAAACTCGCACTGGCTTTCTGCCCGCGTATTTTTTCTCAAGTGCGGCAAGGCTGTTGCGGTATTTGCTGGCGGCTGCCTGAGCTTCGCCCTCTTTGGCGGTTAATACGCCTAAACGTTCCATCACCGTGGGTACGTCTTCCAGTTTTTTAGAAAAGGTATAAAAAACCGGCAAACCCAGCGTTTCGATTTGTGTCAGCTGCTTGGCGGGGTTGCCACTTTGCCATGCCACGATCAGATCCGGCTTTAAGGCGCGGATGCGTTCCAGATCAAAGCCGTTATAGCCGCCGATACGCTCGATTTTATTGGCTTCTGGCGGGTAGTCGCTGTAACTCACCGCGCCAACAATCAGCTTGCCTGCGCCGATGGCAAACAAGTCTTCGGTGGCGTGCGGGGCAAGGCTGATGATGCGTTGCGCGGGTTTGGCTAAGGTAATTTCCTGGCCTCGATCGTCTTTTACACTGACGCTGGCGATGGCGGCATGGGCCAGTAGTAAGCTTGCAAAGGCTGCATAGCGGATGTGTTTCATGCTGTAGTTCCAAAAAGAGCCGCGCTGGCAGCGGGGTTACTCATCATCCAGGCATGCACATAGCTGGCGGTGAGGCTGCCCTGGCGATAGATTGCTTCACCCTGACTGCCAAGGCGACAAGGCGTGGCATGGGCCAGCGGCTGCTGCGTGCTTTCTAATGTTGAGAAGTGAAAAGTATGGCCGCGTAATTCGCCCGCGCCTAAGTCGAAGGCTTGCATGCCAAGGGCCGAAAGGCGTTTTTGCATGGTCGCTGTGGCGTCTAAAATCCCCCACATTTTATGCGAGGTGCCATCGCTGAGTTTTAACGATGAGCAAAGCGCCAGCATGCCGCCGCATTCTGCAAAAACCGGTTTATCTGTGGCGAGCCAGTGGCGTAAATCGGCGGTGATGCTGGGATGAGCCGCGAGTGTGGCCGCGTGTAGTTCCGGATACCCGCCGGGTAAGTAGAGTGCGTCGGCATCCGGCAGGGCTTCATGGGCGAGCGGTGAGAAAAACACCAGCTCCGCGCCCATTTCGCTCAGGCAAGTTAAATTGGCCGGGTAAATAAAACAAAATGCCGAATCGCGGGCGATGGCGATGCGTTTGCCTGCAAGCAGCGGTGCTAATGCAGGGCGTGCAGAGCTGCTGTAATCGATGACTGGCGGCAAAGCTGCAACGGGCTGGCTGGCTAAGGCATCGGCCAGTGCGTCGAGTTTTTGCGCCAGATCGGGGATTTCATTGGGCAGCACCAGGCCCAAATGTCGCTCTGGCAGGGCTCCATGTTTACCCAGCCAGCCTTGCCAATGCTCAGTTTTAGCCGATTCTTGCAACATTTGTGCGTGGCGATCGCCTGCTACTTTATTCGCCAGCACGCCATAAAATGGCAGATCGCTTTTATAGTGCGCCAGCCCGAAAGCCAGTGCGCCAAAGGTTTGCGCCATAGCGCTGGCGTCGATAATGGCCAGTACCGGCAGACCTAAGCGGGTGGCCAGCCCGGCAGCGGAAGGCTCACCATCAAAGAGGCCCATCACCGCTTCGATCAGGATGACATCGGCGTCTTGTGCCGCATCGGCCAGCATCTGACGGCATAAATCCTCGCCTACCATCCATAAATCCAGATTATCTACTGGAGCGCCGCTGGCGTAGCTGAGTATGAGCGGGTCGAGAAAATCCGGCCCACATTTAAACACCCGCACCTTTCGGCCCAGGCGGCGATGATGCCAGGCAAGGGCTGCCGTGATAGTGGTTTTGCCGCTGCCCGAAGAAGGCGCTGCAATCAGCAGGGTGGCGGCGCTTACCATTCCAAACCCTTTTGCGCCCTGATGCCTGCTTTATATGCGTGTTTTTCGTCGGCCAGTACCGTTACGGTATCGGCGATCTCGTGTAATTCTTTGACAGCGGCGCGGCCGGTGACCACTACGTGCTGCATTTCCGGGCGGGATTCGATGTCTTTAATGATGATGTCTTTATCCAGATAGTTGTAGCTGAGGCAGTAGGTCAGCTCATCCAGGACTACCACGTCGTAGCTGGCGTCGTTCAGCATGCGCGCGGCGATGGCCCAGGCTTGTTCGGATTTAAGTTTATCGGCTTCAAAATTTTGCGTTTCCCAAGTAAAGCCATCGCCCATCACATGCCATTCGCAATGCTTGCCAAGCAGGGCTTCTTCGCCGGTATCGGTACGGTTTTTAATAAATTGCACCACGCCCACTTTTAGCCCGTGGCCGACGGCGCGCGCCACCATGCCAAAGGCAGAAGATGATTTACCTTTGCCATTGCCGGTGAGCAAAATCATGATGCCGGTGTCGATATTGGCTTCGGCGATATGCGCGTCGATGACGGCTTTTTTGCGTGCCATACGGGCGGCGTGGCGGGCATTGCGTTCGGTGTTGATAGTCATGTGAGGCTCCAGTTTTGGGGCTTGTTATGTTTATTTATGTGCCTGCGGCACGGTGTTTTGGTGCGGGATCCCCCGCGTGGGCCTTCCTTTCTTGCTTCGCCAAGAAACGAAGCCAAAGAAGGCGCCCCCTAAAACACGAAATCCCCTCGCTGTGGACAATCGAGGTGGCGTCAATTCAACTCGCTTCGCTCAAACACGAATTGACGACGGCCCCACCCCGCTTGTTCCTCGCTCGGCGTGTTTTCAGGAGGGGTAAAAGCCCCGTGCTAAGAGCGCAGAACTTACATCTTCTCTTGGTGTGCTACGCAAAAAGCAAATTACTTAGTACCGCTGAAGTCTTAAAGGATTACTTAATATCGGTTCTTTCCGTGAAACTCCGTGTTCTCCGTGTTTCAAGAAGTGGGTTTTATATGCAACTGCCAATCCGCAATCATTTTCTGAATTTGCCCTAAGCCATCCCGAATCGCGGCGATGCCGGGGACGAGGAGGTCGTGGCTGGCTATTTCGAATAGCTGCTTATTGGCAACAGCGGGGATGGACTGCCAGTTTGGTCTGGCCCGCACAGCATCGGCATCGAAAGCTTGGCCGCACCAGCTGCCGATGATGATATCCGGCTGTGCTGCAATGATTTGCTCAGGGCTAACGGTGCGATCTTTGGCGCGTGTTGCGTGAGATAGCGCGCTAAAAATATCGTCGCCACCGGCAATCTCGATGAGCTCAGAAACCCAGCGGATGCCGGTGTAGAGCGGGTCGTGCCATTCTTCAAAATAGACTTTAGGCCGCGATTTATAGCAGGCGGCTTGGGTGCGGGCGGTGTCGATCTGGGCTTGCAGATCCGCAATCAGCGCCGTGGCGGCGGGCTGGCAATCGAGCAGGCGGCCCAGCGTGTCTATCATATTGAAAATGCCAGCCAGGCTTTTTTGGTTAAAAAAGTGCACTTCCAAACCGGCCAAAACGCATTCTTTGACCATCTCGCCTTGCAGGCTGGAATACGCCAGCACCAGATCAGGCTCTACCGCGAGGATTTTCTCGACTTTGGCGCTGGAAAAGCCACAAATAATAGGGTGCTGTTTGGTTACGCCTTCCGGGTGACGCGAAAAAGCGCTGATGCCCGCGATGCGATGCTGCTGGCCGAGGGCGTATAAAACATCAACGGTTTCGCTGGAAAGACAGGCGATTTTTGTGGGGGTGTTCATGTTTAATCCTTGTTGCACAATGCCGTCATTAATCGGGTTTTAAATTGTGCTTGCTGATGCTCTGCCACCGGCCCAAAGCGCAGGCCCTGGTGATTGTATTGATCGAACAGGCGGCACCATATTTTTTGTTTAGCGAGTTGGCGATGCAATGCTTTGGCATCGGGCGCGGGGCACCAGAGCAGCAGCGGCAGGCTGCCGCCAGGCGTTAAACCTGCCTCGCTCAGCGTAGCGATCATCCACGCCTGATTGGCCAGCAAACGCTGTTGTTGCGCAGCTTGCCAGGCTGTATCGTTTAAGGCGATTTGTCCTGCCCATAGTGCCGGGCCGCTGATATGCCAGGGGCCGAGCGCTTGTTTTATTTCTTCTAAAAGCCGCTTTTCGCAGGCGATAAAGCCCAGACGAATGCCCGCAAGGCCAAAGAATTTACCTATGGAGCGCAGAATAATCAGCCCTGTTTTGCCTGCGTGTGGCAGCAGGCTCTTTGCCGGGGCGCAATCGGCAAAGGCTTCGTCTACAAGCAACCAGCCGCCGGGAGCAGTCAGTTTCTGATGCCAGGCGAGCAGGGTGGCGGCGCTGTGTTGCTGGCCGCTGGGGTTGTTTGGATTGACCACGATCAGCACATCAATGGAGCTGCTTTCTAAGTATTCATCCACTTGCTCGCTGCTGATTGCGATAACCTCATGCCCAGCCTGTTGCCATTGCCAATGATGCTCAGCATAGGTGGGGCTGATGATGGCAACGCGGCAAGCAGGGCGTAGTTTGGGTAGCAGGGCGATGCCAATCTGGCTGCCCGCCAGGGGCAGCAGGTGCTCGCAGCCGTAATACTTTTGCGCCGCAACCAGCAGGGCGTGATCTTGGTCAGGCAGACGTTGCCAGATGTGATCGGGCACGGCAGGCAAGGGATAGGCCCAAGGGGCAATGCCGCTGGAGCAGTCGATCCAGTCGGCTAAATCCCCTCCAAAGGCCGCCATTGCACGCTGGAGATCGCCGCCGTGCTGGGGCTGATTTACAGTATCCACAGCGCACCTCCTGATAAAAGAATGATCCACAGGGCAAGCGTTTTTTGCACCAGCACTATCCCGCGCTGCAAATCATGGGCGCTTGGTAAGGGGCCGCAGCCCAGTTGCGGACGGGTGTGGATTTCGCCGTGATACGTTGCCTTGCCGCCCAAAGAAACGTGCAAAGCGCCCGCGCCGCTTGCCATTACCGGGCCGGCATTGGGGCTGTCCCAGAGTGGTGCCTGGCTTTGCCAGCAGGAAAACGCGCTGCGGCTATGGCCAAGCAGAGCGTAGCTGAGTGCGGTAAGGCGGGCGGGGATAAAGTTGAGTACATCGTCGGCCCTTGCGGCGATGCGGCCAAAGTGAAATAAACGTGCGGTTTTATAGCCCCACATGGCGTCCAGCGTATTGGCAAGGCGGTGCAGTAAAGCGCCATAGCCACCAAACAGTGCAAAGAAAAACAGGCTGGCAAAAATGGCATCTGCGCCGTTTTCTAAGGTGGATTCAAGGCCCGCTTTGGCAATGCCGGTGTCGTCCAGGTCTGTGCAATTGCGGCTGACAATGCGGCTTACTGCAAGCCGGGCAGTGTTTAAGTCGCCAGCGCTTAATGGCCTGGCGATGGCCCGCACATGCTCAAACAGGCTGCGTGCGCCAAGGGCAAACCACAGCGCCAAAGCGTCGGCCCACCAGCCTGTCAAATGTTTTAGCAGGGTAAAGGCGGCTAGCGATGAGCCTGTGAGTAAGAGCCACGCCAGCGCACCGCGCAAGATATTGTGCTCATTGGATTGGCTTGCTATTTGCGAAAGATGAGCCAGATTAAAGCGCCGCTCCAGCCAGGACGCCAGCCAGCCAAAGCCCACCAGCGGATGAAAGCGCTTAGGCTCGCCTAAGCAAATCTCCAGCAGCAGGCCAAGGGCGAAGGCGGGCAGCCAGTGGGTTGGGCTAAGGATGAGCATCAGCTGCGCTTCACCGGCATAGGGATTCCGGCGACTACCAGCGTGACATTTGCGGCCTGTTTGGCGATATCCTGATGCAGACGGCCAGCCTCGTCGCGGAATAGTCTGGCCAGGGCATTATCCGGCACGATGCCAAAGCCCACTTCATTGCTCACCAATAACAGCGTGCCGCGATGTGCCGCTGCTGCAGCGATAAAGGCCTGCTTTTCTTGCGCCCAGCCTGCCAGATCATCCTTGCACAGCCAGTTGGAAACCCAGAGCGTCAGGCAGTCAATCACACAAAATTGATCCTGGCTTTGGGTGAGTGCCGCGGCCAGCTGCAAGGGGGCTTCCAGCGTTTGCCAGTGCGCGGGGCGTTCAGCCTTGTGCCGGATAATGCGCTCCTGCATTTCCTCGTCAAAAGCCTGAGCGGTGGCCAGCCAAAACACCGGCCCGTCATGGGTCAGCGCTTTGGCCAGCGCGTAGCTGCTTTTGCCGCTACGCGCTCCGCCTAAAATGAGCTCGGTGCTCATTGTTGCCAGCGCAGGTTCAGCATGGCATTACGGCCCAGCGTACCGTAATCCTTAACTTGCTCGTATTCCTGATCAAAGAGGTTATTAACACGCGCTTGCAAAGACCAGTCTTTATTGATTTTCCAGCTGGCAGAGAGGTTAGTCAGGGCATATCCCGCCAGCTCTTTTTGATTAGCAGGGTCATCAAAGCGATGCCCTTGGGCTTGAATTTCAGTGCGCAGCGTCCAGGTATCTAAGGCCATGCCTGCATAGATCAGGCCTGAGTGCCTGGCGCGGCGGGCCAGTCGGTTGCCGTGGTTGGCTCCTGCTGATTCATCACTTGCATCTAAATAATCGTAGCTAAAGCCTGCTAAGTAATCGCCTTGTTGCCAATCACTGGTGAGCGTGATGCCGCGAAGCTGCGCTTCTCCCACATTCATCGGCTGAGAAAAATAAGGGCGGCTTTCTGCCCATTGAATCAAGTTGGTGACTTTATTGTTGTAGGCGGTTAAAGAGGCATTGATCGCGCCCGCGCTATAGCGAATAAAGAGCTCTTTATTATTGGATTCTTCAGGGCGCAAATTGGCGTTGCCACTGCTGTATGGATCTTCCGGCCAATATAAATCATTGAAAGTGGGCGCTTTGAAGGCGGTGCCTGCAGTGCCGCCTAACTGCCAATCATCATTGAGTTGCCAAGTCAAACCAGCACTGCCGGTGTTGTGCCTGCCTAATTGGGAGTTATCGTCGCTACGTGCATTTATTTGTAGCGAAACGTCGCCAAAATGCGCTAAATACCCTGCTTGCAGGCTGTTTATCCGGCGTTGATTTGTGGCATAAGCCACATCACCACTCACCTTTTGCTCTAAGGTTTCTGCCCCCAATTGAAAGGTGCCCAAGCCAGTTTTTATATCATTTAGCCAGGATAGTTGCGTTTGTTCGGTTTGGATACGACTCGTTTTATCGCTGTAATCGGTGGCCGACTGAGGGGTGAATGAGGTGTTTTTATCGCTGCTGTGGCCTAGTTTGATCAGGCTGCTCCAGTTGCTCGTCAGGCGGTTTTTGCTCCAGATATTGGCGCTGCTATTGCGTGTTTCATCCCGATAGTCATAGCTTTGTGCGACCGCTGCGTAGTTGTCATCAAATACATAACCATCCAGCTGGTTTTTCCCCCAGGCAGAAATCAGGCTGGCGCCCAGCTCATTGCCCTCGTTGATTTTATGAGTAAGAGAAAAAGACAGGCTGTTGTTTTCGTAGCCATCATCATCAGGATAAAAGCCGGGATTGCTGCTGTTTTTAATGGCGCTGATGCCATCTGTTTTTGAGTGGGCCAAATTCAGCGCGTAGCGGGTGTTGTCATTGCCGCCTGCAATTCCCGCTTTAGCTTCTACGCTGTTTTGGCTGCCGTAGCCGATCTCGGCCGAAGGGTGAAAGCCTTTTTTCCCTGTTTTGCTAAAGATTTGAATCACGCCACCGATGGCATCAGAGCCATACAGGCTGGCGGCTGGCCCGCGCAGTATTTCAATACGATCAATCTGACTCAGCGGGAAATGCTGAAATGCCGCCGCACCCAGTGTGGCCGAGCCAACACGAATCCCGTCGATTAAGACCAAAGTGTGCTGGCTATTATTGCCGCGCAAAAACACGCTGCTTGGTTTGCCTGCTCCGCCGTTGCTGGAGATTTGCAGGCCAGGTTGGCGGGCCAGCAAATCGGGCAGGCTGATGGCCGCTGATTCTTGAATGCTGGCCTGATCAATCAGGGTTACGTCACCAATTACTTCACGAGGTGATTGGGGTTGGCGTGCGGCCGTCGTGATCACAGGGGGAAGCAGGATTGTTTCGGCTTGAGCACAAAGGCTGGCGGCAAGCGTGGTCAGCATAAAGAAGGATGTACTGCGGAACAACATGATTGATCTCCTGAGCGCCATCACCCAAGAGGGGTAATGATGACAAGGAGGAGGCAGAGAGGAAACAAGGCGCAAAAGCACGATGAATCAAGCTCGCTTCGGCTACCCTGCCGCGCGTGGTTGACCTTTGCCCGGAGGGCGAAGGTTGTAAGGCCGGTCTCCGGGCTTACAAGCAGATCTGTCAATGTGAGCGCGCTCAATTTACAGATCCAATACATCACCTTCCCATCTTGCTCAGACAGTGGTTTACCCGATGTATTTTTACTTGCTTACCGTTGCAGGGGCAGCACAGGATTTAAACCTGTTTCCCGTTTTACTCTTTCGAGCACCTTAGAATGGGCGGATTGTATACCTCCTCAGCACAAATTGCCTATGTACTCAATACATGGCTGGCTGAAGGGCTTCTGTTCTGCTTATGGTTTTTGAACATAAAAGATAACGGCGATGTCATGCGGCTCGTTCCTTGTAAGTTCAGACTGCATTCTTAAAAAATGATTGACATGAGGCAAGGATTTTTGTCGGCGTTGTGTTTTAACTTGCTCACTTTTTAGCCGCTTAATTCTTAGCTCATCACCGTTCCTCCTCCCTTCTGCTTTACACATTCTGCTGGCTAATCCATTGCCTTATGGCCTTATTGTTCCCCGCTTCAGCAAAAAATGCTTCCTTTTCTGTTGTGTAAATTTGCACGTAAATTGTTGCCGATTTTTGATAGTGGCTTATTTGAGTGGCGAATTAGTATGCGGTCTGAATCAGCAATTTATACGGCAGGCTGGCATGGACAAGGAAAGGATCATTCAGGAGTTTGTACCCGGCAAGCAAGTGACGCTGGCACATTTGATTTCACATCCAACTGAAGAGCTGGCCAAAAAGATTGGCGTGCCGACGGCTGAGGCGATTGGAATCATGACGCTCACACCGGGTGAAACCGCCATGATCGCCGGTGATTTTGCCAGCAAGGCTGCCAATATTCATATCGGTTTTTTAGACCGGTTTTCTGGGGCTCTGGTGATTTACGGATCAACCGGATCGGTAGAAGAAGCCTTAAATCAAACCATTCTTGGCCTGCAACGTGTGCTTGGCTACACCATTTGCGTACAGACGCGCAGCTAATGCAGAAGACGATTCATTACGCCATGGTGGGCTCCGTTGCCGCAGGTAAATCAACCTTATTTCACGCCTTGCAGGGCGATGGGCTGGTGGCACAAAAAACCCAGGCATTGGAATTCGATGGCAAGGGCGGGGTGGATACGCCGGGCGAATTTTTTAATCATCCTCGTCTCTATAGCGCCTTGATCAATACCGTGAATGATGTGGATGTACTGGTCTACGTGCATGCCGCTAATGATATGCAGTATCGGATGCCGCCGGGTTTGCTGAGTGTATATGGCGGTAAGCGGGTGCTGGGTGTGATTAGCCAAGTTGATTTAGAAGATGCTGATCCTGATGCCGTTGAAGCCATGCTGCGTGAACACGGGTTTGTGGGCGAAATTTTCCAGGTTTCCAGTTATTGGCCTGAAACGGTGGCCGTACTGAAATCCTCTCTCATGGGTAGTACGGATAAAGACTGCCTACCGCAAGGAGTTATTAGAGTATGAAGCAATTGATCACTGCCGACGCCCTTCGTGCAGCACACGCCGAAGGTAAAACCCGAATCGAAATTACCCTGCCCGATTGCATTTTGACGGCAGAGGCGCGCATGGTTGCTGAGCGCTTAGGGGTTGAGATTATTGAAGTGCTTGCGGGTAAAACACCTGCTTCGATGGCTGGCTCTGCACCGGTGACTTCAGCCGCCACGCCTGCAACTGAGCATGAAGCCTCACTCGCGGCGATTCGCCAGGCTGTATTGGCGCAGTTGCCCGCAGGCAGCGTGCCGGAAAACGTGATTGATCAATTGGTACGTAAAGTGGCGGCAGAGCAGGCCACTGCGGCCACGGCACCGACTGCTTCGGCAGTGGCTGGCTATGAATCAATTACCTTAAAAAGCGGCATTAAGCGTGTAACAGGCAGCTCGGTAAAAATGGGCTTACTTGAAGGGGCTGGAGCGAATCAGATCGGGATTGCCGATGTGATTACCGGTGCCGACGGCAGCACGATGGCGGCTGGTTTTATGCAATGGGAAAACAGCTTTTTCCCATGGACGCTGCGTTACGACGAGATTGATATCGTGCTGGATGGCGAGCTGCATATTCGCTGCGATGGCGAAACCGCCATCGCCAAGGCTGGCGACGTGATTTTTATTCCTAAAAATTCCAGCATCGAATTTGGCACGCCTGGCAAAGTGTCCTTTTTATACGTGGCTTATCCGGCGAATTGGCAAGATTGCTAAGGAGTTTGACGCATGATGACCTTCATTACTGAAGACTGGCTGCGTGAGCACTTTGGCCGCACTACAGGCACCGAGATTCAACTTCCCGCACATGCGCGGCTGACGCCTGCGGCGCGCTCTTTAATTGAAGACCGCCATTTAGTCGTGAAGTTTATCAATGCGGACGGCAGTGTGTTTGTAGAGCAGGCCGGTGCAGATGGAAAAGTTGTCCTCGCGCCGGTGCATGTATTGACGGGCGATGCAGAGCACCACGCCGCGCATTGCGCCCTTTGCCAGCAAGTTGTTGCACGTAAATCTGCCGCGATGACGCATTTGAATGCCAGCACGATGGTGGCCAAAAATGATGAGCGTATCCGTTTACGTGGCTTACTCGATAGCACCATCGCTCTGGCGATTTGGGCACAAACAGAGTTTGATCCACAGGGCAGGCGCAAGGCGCTGGCGCATATGCTGGCCGATATCCGTTCATGGCTGGGCAATGTTTTACGTGCCGAGGTAAGTGGTGAGCCAATGCCGGCTATTTCGATGGGTGATTTAGATGAAGCGCGCATTCACTCCCTGTCGCACCAGCCATTAAAAGAGCTGGGCCACGATCATATCGTTCCTGCGCTTGAGCATGGGGCAAGCATCGCCAGGCTTAATTTACTGCGTGCGCGGATTCGTGAATGCGAAGTTCAGGCCGCAGATCTTTATATTGATCGTGATTTTGAGCTGTCCCGGCCTGATATTTTGCAAGCCCTTAACCGGCTTTCCAGTGCAGTTTATGTGCTGATGATTTTGGTGCTGCTGCAAGAAGCAGGCAAACCTTTGCCTAATTTGGGAGGCCATTGATGACTTTGTTAGACCAATGCCGCACCGCAGCCTTAGCTTGTCCTGCGCGTTTGGTATTTCCAGACAGCCTTGACGCCAGAAGTGTGCGTGCAGCGTTTTATTTAGCCGAAGCGGGTTATGCGCAGCCGGTATTACTGGGTAACCCCTTTGAAATGCGGGCGTTTTGCCATCAGGAGCATCTGCCGCTTGGGCGGGTGCCAATGATTGATCCGCAAACATCGGCCAGATTACCCGCGTATATCGCAGCCCTTGCGGAGCGTATGCCAGGCAAGAGCGAAGAAGAGTTAGCAGCATTATTGAAAGACCCTTTGTGGTTTGCCGGAGCGATGCTCATGGCGGGGGATGTGGATTGCGTGGTGGGCGGGAACTCCTCCCCAACCAGCAATGTATTGCGTGCGGCTTTACGTGTAGTGGGTTTGGCTGAAGGCAATAAAACGGTGTCGTCGATCTTTTTTATGTTGCCGCCAGATGATGGCCAGCCTTTGGTCTTTACCGATTGTGGTGTGGTGCCGCATCCAACGCCAGCACAGCTCTCTGATATTGCCATTAGCGCCGCTGATAGCTATCGGCGTGTGACGGGCTTAGAGCCGCATATTGCCATGCTGTCATTTTCGACTTTGGGCAGTGCGCGCCATGCCTCGGTGGATGCGGTGCGGGAAGCCACCCGTTTGGTGCGTGAGCGCCGGCCTGATTTAAGCGTCGATGGTGAGCTGCAATTTGATGCCGCCATGGTGCCGGAAGTCGCTGCGCAAAAAGCCAAAGACAGCCCGGTGGCCGGGCGTGCCAATGTGCTGGTTTTTCCAAGCTTAGAAGCAGGCAATATTGGCTACAAAATTGCCCAGCGTATGGGCGCATATACGGCACTAGGCCCAATGATTCAGGGGCTGTGCCTGCCTTACCACGATTTGTCGCGTGGCTGTACCGCTGAAGATATGGTGCAAGTCAGCCTGCTGGCAATGAAGATGGCCCCATCGGGTGACGCACGATCACAGCCAGATTTGGCCGTGGCCGGGCTGACCCGAAGTTAATTTGTTTTAGATTTAACCACCCTTAAGGAGTTTGAAAATGGAAGCACTTGGCATGATTGAAACACGCGGTATGGTCGCTCTGATTGAAGCTTCCGATGCGATGGTAAAGGCGGCCCGTGTAAAGCTGGTCGGTGTGAAAAGCATCGGTGGCGGCTTAGTGACGGCCATGGTTCGTGGTGATGTTGCGGCATGTAAAGCGGCTACAGATGCAGGTGCAGCAGCGGCTCAGCGTATTGGTGAGTTAGTTTCTGTACACGTTATTCCACGTCCGCATTCTGATTTGGAAGATGTTTTTCCAATCAAGATGGATAGCAAGGATTTCGACTGATCTGGTAGTACCCCTGCCGGTGCGCTGAGGCGCGTCGGCTCACCTTGCTGTTGATTTCCCTCTGAATTCTGGAAATGCCGAAATAGCAGGCAGGGAATTGCTTTGCCTGAATTTTATGAATTGGAGCTCGTTATGAGGCTGGGTGTGGTTGTTGGACAGGTTGTTTCAACCGTTAAACATGCGGCTTTAACGCGTGAACGTTTGTTGTTAGTAAAGATGATTGATGCCAGTGGTGTGCCCAGTGGCGAGTTGCATGTTGCGGCAGACAGTATCGGCGGAGGCAATGGCGAATGGGTGCTGCTGGTTTCTGGTAGCTCGGCTCGTGAATCGACCAGCGAAGGTGCTCCGGTCGATCTGTGTGTCGTGGGCATTATTGATGAAGTCGTACTCGATGGTGCTGTGGCTTATCACAAGTAAGCCCGTGTTTGAGTACAGAACAGGAGACAGATTGTGGATTTGAAAGCGAAGGAAATAGAACAGGTTGTTCGGGCGGTGATTGCCTCGATGCAGCCAGCCTCTGCCGTAGCGGCGGCCCCTGTAGCAAAGCTGCCAGCTGGCGTGTTTGCTGAACTTGACGACGCTGTTGCCGCCGCAATCGAAGCCCAAAAAGCATTATCTTCCGTTTCGATGCGCCGCTTAGTTGTGGCTGCGATTCGCAGCGCTGGTGAAGCCTGTGCAAAAGAGCTGGCCGAAATGGCTGTGGCTGAAACCGGCATGGGCCGTGTCGATGACAAGATTACTAAGAATATTTCTCAAGCCCGCCTCACTCCAGGCGTGGAATGTTTAGAAGCCAAAGTGCTGACTGGTGATGACGGCCTCACCATTATCGAAAACGCCGCATGGGGGGTGATTGCTTCTGTAACGCCATCGACCAACCCCGCTGCCACCGTGATTAACAACGCGATCAGCATGATTTCTGCGGGCAATACCGTGGTGTTCGCACCTCATCCAGCAGCTAAGAAAACATCGCAACGTGCCATTACCGTTTTGAATGAAGCCATTGTGGCTGCGGGCGGCCCGGCCAATACGCTGGTGACGATCGCCAAGCCAACCCTCGAAGCCGCTCAGCGCTTATTTAAATATCCGGGCATTCATTTATTGGTGGTGACAGGTGGAGAGGCGGTGGTTGATGCCGCACGCTCGATTACCGATAAACGCTTGATTGCGGCAGGTGCTGGTAATCCACCCGTGGTGGTGGATGAAACGGCCGATCTTGCCCGTGCAGGCGAAAGCATTGTTTGGGGCGCTTCGTTTGATAACAACATGATCTGCGTGCTGGAAAAAGAAGTCATCGTGGTGGACAGCGTGTGCGACGCCCTAAAAAGCGAGATGAAGAAACACAAGGCCGTTGAATTAACGGCTGAGCAAGCAGAACGCTTGGAAAAAGTATTACTGACCAAGGTCGATGAAAGCGGCCATGGCACAGTGAGCCGTGATTGGGTTGGCCGTGATGCCACCAGGATTGCTGCGGCGATTGGCCTCGATGTACCCGCCGATACGCGCTTACTCTTTGTAGAAACACCCGCCAGTCATCCCTTTGCCGTGACCGAGCTGATGATGCCCGTGCTGCCGGTGATTCGCGCGCCAAATGTAAATGCTGCAATTGATCTGGCGGTGAAATTAGAAGGCGGCTGCCGACATACCGCAGGGATGCATTCACGCAATATCGACAATCTGGATCGCATGGCCAATGCCGTGAATACCAGCATCTTTGTTAAAAATGGCCCTCATCTGGCCGGCTTAGGATTTGGAGGAGAAGGCTGGACCACGATGACGATTTCCACCCCAACCGGTGAGGGTGTCACCTCTGCACGTAGCTTTGTTCGTCTGCGTCGATGTGTGATGGCCGGCAACTTCCGCATCGTGTGATGAGATGACCACTATGACTCCTCGTGATATTCAAAGCTGGTTGCAGCCTCGATTAGATCTTGCGCATGCCTTGTTGAATGATGCCACACCTGCCGGGGCAGAGCCCGTTATGGCCCTGGGCATTGATTTAGGCACCAGCGATGTGGTGTCGATGGTGGTCGATCAAAACGCCCAGCCTTTGGCCGTGTGCCTTGATTGGGCGGACGTGGTTCGGGATGGCATTGTTTGGGATTTCTTTGGCGCAGTGACAATCTTGCGCCGTCATCTGGATACCTTGGAAAGCATCTTTGGCCAGCGTTTCAGCCATGCAGCTACCTCGTTTCCACCGGGTACGGATCCGCGAATTTCGGTCAATGTGCTGGAAGCGGCGGGGCTGAATGTGACCGGAGTTTGTGATGAACCCTCAGCGGTGGCGCATCTGCTGCAGCTCGATCGTGCTGCGGTGGTGGACATTGGCGGCGGCACCACGGGGATTGCGGTGGTGGAAGGCGGGCGGGTGATTTACTCGGGCGACGAGCCAACTGGCGGCCATCATATTTCGCTGACGCTCGCAGGCAGTTTGCGTATGGCCTTAGAAGACGTCGATGTGATTAAAAAAACGCAGGGTAAAGATATCTGGCCGGTGGTAAAGCCGGTATTTGAAAAAATGAGCGACATCGTGCGAGATCATCTGGTGGGGCATGAGGTTGCAGATCTGTATCTGTCTGGTGGCTCTTGCACCATGCCGGGCGTGCAAGCGCTCTTTGCTCATGAGTTTCCCAATCACCGGGTTCATCTGCCCCGGCACCCTATTTATTTGACGCCACTGGCGATCGCTGCTTACGCCCTAAGCATCGTTGCAGAAGATGGAAATGCCCATGTTTAATCAAAATGAGATGAATAGTGCAATCTATCAAACGATAGATTTGCTCAATGCGCAAACGGTGAGTGCTTTTAATGTTCCGCCGGCCACCTTAATGGGGGCAGGAGCCGTTGCCAAAGCGGGGGCCGCTTTACGCCAGCGAGGCATCGTGCGCGCCTTCGTTTTGATTGATGAGTTCTTATTAAAAAATGGCCTGGCCGATGGCTTATTCCGCTCGCTGGAGCGGCAAGGCATTGCCTGGGAAGCAATGCCTTATCCACAGGGCGAGCCAGATAGCGCAAAAGTGGAAGTCGCATGCGCACAGCTGCGCGCCAGTGTTTGTGATGCGGTGATTGCATTTGGCGGCGGCTCGGTATTGGATACCGCCAAGGCGATTGCGGTGCTGGCTTTGCATCCCGGGCTGGCGGTGGCTCAGTTGGTTGATCCGGCCAATATCAGCCGTGGTCGTTTGCCGCTTGTTGCGATACCAACGACCGCAGGTACAGGGTCAGAAGCCAGCAATGTTTCGGTGGTTACGGATTCTGTTACCCACATCAAGCAGCTGATCCTGCATGAAACCATGTTGCCTGATTTGGCCATTATTGATGCCAGCTTAACGCTGGCCGTGCCTGCATCGCTAACGGCAGCAACTGGTGTAGATGCGCTGACGCATGCCATCGAAGCGTATGTGGCGCTTGGCGCTAATCCGCTAACACAGGCGCTGGCCTATCGGGCGATCGGCCTGATTGGTGATGCTTTGCCGGTTGCGGTTGGGCAGGGGAATAACGCCGCCGCGCGTGAAGCCATGATGCTGGGCTCTTATCTTGCGGGGATGGCGTTTTCCAATGCGGGCCTTGGTTTAACCCATGCGATGGCGCATCAAATTGGCGCTCGTTATGGCATTCCTCATGGCGTGGCTAATGCCTTACTGCTGCCTTCGGTTATGCACTTTAACCGCTTAGTTTGTAAAAAATCCTATGGCGAATTGGGCTTGGCCTTGCTTGGGCATGCGCTTTCAGACCGAGAGCTGATTGCTGCGGTTCAGGCGCTGATTATTGAAGTCGGCTTGCCGGGCAGTTTACAAATTGCCAGCGTAAACCCCGGGGACTTTGCAGAAATGGCCGATGCAGCGTTAGTTGATGTGTGCGCTGCCAGCAATCCAAGGAGCGCAACACGCGCGCAGATTATTGAGATTTATATGCATGCCTGGCAGCGTTAAGACATTGATAAATATTGAGATTAATATGCATGCCTTGCAGCACTAAGGCGTCAATAGATATTGAAATTTATATGGATGTTTGGCCGCGCTAAGGCATCGATAAAAGGGCATCGCAGCCATGGTGGCTGTTAGGGCTTTGATCAGGAGGGGAAGTAAGCATGGGTATCAACGACATAATCATGTGGTTCATGATGATCTTTATGATCATTGCCGCGTTTGACCGAATGCTGGCGCAGTTTGGTGGCTCGGAGGCCGTCTTGGGCAAGATTGGTCTTGGCTCTGTGGGGCGACAGATAGGCGGCTCGGGTGCTCAATTTGATGAAGGCTTTATGGCAATGGGCGCTTTGGGCCTGGCCATGATCGGGGTGATTGCTTTAGCGCCGGTGCTGGCTACTTTGCTTGGCCCCGTGGTGATTCCGCTTTATGAAGCGGTGGGCGCAAATCCCGCCATGTTTGCCGGAACTTTGCTGGCTAACGATATGGGTGGCTATTTCTTAGCTAAAGAATTAGCCAGTGGCGATACTGCGGCTTATCTGTACTCCGGCTTATTGCTGGGGGGAATGATGGGAGCAACCGTGGTGTTCCACATCCCGGTAGCACTGGGCATTATCGAAAAAGAAGATCGTCGTTTTCTGGCGCTGGGCATTATGGCCGGCATTATCACGATTCCCCTTGGCTGTATTGCGGGCGGTTTGGTGGCCATGGGAATGGGCGTTGCTGTGAATGGTCAGGTCGCTGATTTCAATGTGGTAATGCTGCTGAAAAATATGATTCCAGTGATTATTGTGGCGGCATTGCTGGCGCTGGGCCTGAAGTTTATGCAAGAGAAAATGGTTGCTGGTTTTCAAATTTTCGCTAAGTGCCTTGTGGTGGTGATTACTTTTGGCTTGGTTTTAGCCGTGCTGGAAGTGACTGTGGAGTGGACGATTATCCCAGGAATGTCGCCTATTTTCTCCAGCTCTGGCCAGGGTGGCGAGATGCTGGGTATTGAGAATATCGGCTTTATTGCCTGCGTATTACTGGGTGCATATCCCATGGTCTTTATGCTTACGCGCTGGTTTGATAAGCCTTTAATGCGCGTGGGTAGCTTGCTGGGTATGAACGATACCGCTGCGGCAGGTTTGGTGGCGACGCTGGCAAATTCAATCCCGATGTTTGGCATGCTGGCCAGGATGGATAACCGCGGCAAGGTGATTAACGTGGCCTTTGCAGTGTCTGCCGCCTTTACGCTTGGCGACCATCTGGGCTTTACCGCAGGCAATATGTCGGCAATGATTTTGCCGGTGATCGTGGGTAAATTATTTGGTGGTTTTACTGCCGTCGCCCTGGCAATGAAACTGGCTCCTAAAGATGATGTGACTCCAGCGGCTAAGCCAGTGAGTCAGTTGTCACACGCTTAAGGAGCCGCAGATGTCACGCCGGCAAATTCAAAGTGTGGGTATCGATATCGGGACCACCACCACCCAAGTGATTTTCTCGAGACTCGAGCTGATTAATCGGGCGGGGGTCTCGCAGGTTCCGTTATATGAATTTTCTAAACGTGACATCGTGTATGTCAGCCCCGTCGTGTTTACGCCCATCGATTTTGAAGGGCGGCTTCGGGAGGATGAGCTCGCAGCCTTTATTCGTGAGCAGTACGCTGCGGCGGGAATGGATCAGCAGCGTGTTGAGTCCGGCGCGATCATCATTACCGGTGAAACTTCAAAGGCCAAAAATGCCCGCCCTGCGGTACTGGCTTTGGCCGAAGAGCTGGGTAATTTTGTGGTGGCGAGTGCCGGGCCGCATCTTGAATCGGTGATTGCAGGCCACGGCTCAGGTGCGGGTGAGTTGTCCCGCCGGGAAACCAGCCGTGTCGTCAATATTGATATTGGCGGTGGTACATCGAACTATGTGGTGTTTGAAGCGGGCAGGGTGGTTGATAGCGCCTGCCTTAATGTGGGTGGCCGTCTTATCGAGCTGGATAAGCAGGGGCGTGTGCGGCAAGTGCACGCACCCGCACGCTTGATTTGCAGCGAGCTATTTGGTGCGGGCTTTGATCCTCTTCAATTGGATCGGGCGGGCATAGAGCGCGTGGTTCATCGCATGAGCGAGCTTTTATTTGAAGTGCTGATTGGCGAGCCTTCGCCCTTAGCCCGTGCGCTTTTAATGACTGATTGCCTGCACCCAGGCAAAGCTTACGACAGCGTGATGTTTTCGGGCGGCGTAGGCGAGTGCTATTACCACCCTGCTGCTGACGTACTTGCTTTTGGCGATGCTGGCCCCTTATTGGCGCTTGCGATGCATGGGCATTTGGCTTTATCCAAACAGCCGGTGCAGATGCCTGCACAAACGCTCCGGGCAACGGTGATTGGTGCTGGCGCTCATACTTTGTCTTTATCGGGCAGCACCATTTGGCTGAATCACCGGCATTTGCCGGTGCGCAATATTCCTGTTGTTCATCCTTTGATTGCATGGAGCGAAGTCACGCCGGGGGCCTTGGCTACCGAGTGGGCACACGTCGCCATGCTGATGGATATCGATCTGCAACACGATTTTTTTGCTTTATCCCTGCCGCGGGATTTGCCGGTGAGCTACTTGCAAATTGAGGCATGTGTGGATGAGTTAGCTTTATTTGGCCAGCGTTATCCTAATGCAAACCACCCCCTGCTGGTGACTGCCCGTCAGGATTTGGGCAAGGTTTTAGGCATGTTGTTACAGCCGCATTTAGTTGGCCGCGAATTGGCCGTGATTGATGAAGTGGAAACTCGTGATGGTGATTACATCGATATCGGTGAGCCTTTATTTGGCGGCGATATCGTGCCGGTCACCATTAAATCTCTGGCATTTCCTTCTTAGTTCAGGTGATAGATATGAAATTGAAGACCCAGTTGTTTGGTAAGACATACCAGTTTCGGGATGTCAAAGATGTGCTGGCGAAAGCCAATGATCCTCGCTCTGGCGATATTTTAGCGGGCGTAAGCGCGGCCAGCTCACAAGAGCGTGTAGCGGCTAAGCATGTGCTTTCTGAAATGTCGGTGGCGGATCTGCGCAACAATCCCGTGATTCCTTATGAAGAAGACTGTGTGACGCGGATTATTCAGGACGATATTAATGTCGCCGCTTACAACAGCATTCGCAGTAAAACTATTGCTGAATTGCGCGAATATATTTTGTCGGACACCACCAGCGTGGCAGACATTGATTTTATGCGTAAGGGCCTGAGCTCTGAAACGGTGGCTGCGGTTGCCAAGCTCTGCTCAAACGCAGATTTGATCTACGGCGCAAAGAAAATGCCGGTGATTAAACATGCCAATACCACGATAGGTTTGCCTGGCCATTTTAGTGCGCGTTTGCAGCCAAACGATACGCGTGACGATGTGCGCAGTATTGCGGCGCAGATGTATGAAGGTTTGTCTTATGGCTTAGGCGATGCCGTGATCGGGATTAACCCTGTAACCGATAATGTCGAAAACGTCACACGGATGCTCAATACCGTATACGAGGCGATTGATAAGTTTGCCATTCCTACCCAAGGCTGCGTGCTGGCGCATATGTCGACCCAGATCGAGGCGATTCGTAAGGGCGCGCCGGGTGGGCTGATTTTCCAAAGTATTTGCGGTAGCGAAAAAGGCCTAAAAGAATTTGGCGTAACTCTGGAGCTGATGGATGAGGCGCTGGAAGTGGGCCGCCAATACAACCGGCTGGCTGGGCCAAACTGCCTGTATTTTGAAACAGGGCAGGGCTCGGCACTATCAGCCAATGCACATAACGGCGCAGATCAGGTCACGATGGAAGCTCGTAATTACGGTCTTGCCCGTCATTACGATCCATTTTTGGTGAATACGGTGGTGGGCTTTATTGGGCCTGAGTATCTCTATAACGATCGCCAAATTATGCGTGCCGGCTTAGAAGACCATTTTATGGGCAAACTGAGCGGTATCTCGATGGGGGTGGATTGTTGTTACACCAACCATGCCGATTCTAATCAGAGCGCGAATGAATCTTTGGCTATTTTGCTGGCCACTGCAGGCTGCAATTTCATTATGGGGATGTCGATGGGCGACGACATTATGCTGAATTATCAAACCATGGCATTCCACGATACCGCCACAATTCGTCAGTTGCTTAATTTACGCCCAGCGCCAGAGTTTGAAGCATGGATGGAGAAAATGGGCCTGATGGAAAACGGCATATTGACGCCGCGTGCTGGTGACTCGTCAATCTTCTTTTAATTTCAGGGTGTAAAAATGGACAAGATGCAAATTGATGAGATTGTACGTGCCGTAATGAGCCAGCTTGCTGCAGAGCCTGCTGGCACAGAGGCTGAAGTGTGTCAGAGCAATATGGATCAGGCCAGCTTGCCTGATTTGGGTGGCGAAGCATTTCGTACCTATATGGGCGTAGAAAATGCGCATCGCCCTGAAGTGCTGCAAGAGTTTCGTAATTGCACTGCTGCCCGGGTGAATACAGGCCGTGCCGGGCCACGGCCTCGCACTACCGCTTTGCTGCGTTTTCTGGCGGATCACTCGCGCTCAAAAGACACGGTATTAAAAGAAGTGCCGCAAGAATGGGTGGAAAAACAAGGTTTATTGGCGCTGCAAAGCGAAATTAGCAGCAAAGATCAGTATTTAACACGCCCAGATTTAGGCCGCCGCCTTTGCGCTGAATCGCTGGCTCTTTTGAAAAGCAGCTGTAAGCAGCAGCCTGATGTACAGGTGGTGATTTCGGATGGTTTATCGACCGATGCCATTACCGTCAACCTGGATGAAATTTTGCCGCCGCTGTTAAAGGGCTTGGAAAGCGCAAACCTGAATGTGGGGACGCCGCTCTTTGTACGCTATGGCCGCGTTAAAGTACAAGACCAGGTGGGGGAAATTTTAGGCGCAAAAGTAGTGATTTTATTAGTCGGAGAGCGCCCGGGTCTTGGGCAATCTGAAAGCATGTCTTGTTATATGATCTACAGCCCGACGGCAGAAACGGTTGAAGCAGATAGAACTTGTTTTTCTAATATCCACCGGGGGGGCACTCCGCCCGTTGAGGCTGCCGCTGTTATCGTTGATTTAGCGAAGCAGATGCTGGCAAAAAAAGCGTCTGGCATGTCCCTCAGCCGTTCTGCATAAGGAGTACATCATGGCAATGCTTGATCTTATTAAACCCAGTGTGAAAGCGATGCGTTTGATTGCGTCGGTTCAGAGTGATTTTAAAAAAACACTCAAGTTGCCTGAGCATATTAATTGCCTGGGGCTGCTCACCGCTGATTCAGATGATGTGGCGTATATCGCTGCAGATGAAGCGACCAAACAGGCGCAGGTTGAAGTGGTATTTGGCCGCTCGCTGTATGCGGGTGCGGCGCATAGCTCTTCTCCAACTGCCGGTGAAGTCATGATTATGCTGGGCGGCAGCTCGCCTGCCGAAGTGCGTGCGGGTTTGGATTCGATGGTGGCAACCATTGAAGCCGGGCCTGCCTTTCGCTGGGCGAATGACGATGAAACCATCGCATTTTTAGCACATGTGGTGTCTCGTACCGGCTCGTATTTATCCGCACAAACCGGTATTCGCTTAGGTGACCCACTGGCGTATCTGATTGCTCCGCCGCTGGAAGCCACTTATGGCATTGATGCGGCGCTGAAGGCGGCTGATGTGGAGCTGGTGAGTTATGTGGCTCCGCCATCAGAAACTAACTATTCCGGCGCGTTTCTCACAGGTAGCCAAGCTGCGTGTGATGCGGCCTGCCAGGCATTTACCGCTGCGGTATTAGAAGTTGCACGCCAGCCTGTGGGCCGGATTTAACAGAGGTCGTGATGATTAATTCCTTGGGTTTACTTGAGGTCCGTGGATTTGTAACCGCTCTTGAGGCGGCGGATGCCATGCTGAAATCGGCGAGTGTGCGTTTGATTCGCCAATATGAGACAAACCCAGGTTGGATCTCGCTCGTGGTGGAAGGCGATATTGCTTCTTGCCGGGCGGCGGTTGATGCGGGTGTTGCTGCGGCGGCAAGGTTGGGTGAAGTGGTGAGCCGACAAGAAATTGGCCGCCCCGATCCTGATGTTGAGCGCATGATACTCAAAATGCTCGCACCTAAACCTAAAAAGCAGCGCGTTGCCAAGCCCGCTCCCGCCGGGATTCCGGCTGAAGTGGTGGCCGTTGCCAAGGCAGAGGCTGAGGTGGAAGCACCTGTGGTGCTGGCTTCTGCTGATGAGGAAAAAACCGTGGGGATGGGGTGTGATGAGCTTGCTATTTTAGCGGCAGTGGCCGCTTCTGAGAGTGGCCTCACGCTTGCAGAGTTGATTGTTGCATTACCCGAAGCGGGGGTAACTCGCCGCGCACTTGAAAATATGTGCAAAGCAAAACGGCTTGCCAAAGTTATGGGGCGCTATTGCAAGCTTGTCTGAAATGAACTGCTCTTTTTGTTTTACCCTAACCGGCACAGAGGCTAACGCTGTGCCGGTTTTTTGTTTTTCAGCATTTGACTGCAAGTCATAGTGATGAAATTTGCACGACCTATCCCTTATTTAATGTCGTGAAAATGCCTGTGGAATAATTTGGTAATAATAATTCTTGTGCTTGTAAGATTTAAATATCCGATTGATTTGTATCAATAATTTATCTCTGATAGCCGCTATTGTTGAGTTTGGATGTCATGTGTGTGGCGAGTAAATCAACGGCAAAGCGGATGCATGAGAAGAGATAATGAGAAAAGGAAAAAGTGGTTTTAGCGCCGTTTACATAAATGGCAGGAGGACGTTCTCGCAGGCAATGGCAGCACGTAATTTCCCGTACTTTGTACTGAGTATTTTACAATGACAGGGGTTTTGCCAGGCTTGGGGTGGTCTGTTGCAGAGCCAGCGGGCATGCATCATTTAGTGCGTTTAGCTCAAGGTCCTCAGCGTGATTCACTGGGGCGGGATGGACAGTTACACATAGAGAGAAGCAGCGATGTCTGCCAGCAGGCCCGCAGTATTACGGCGTGGCAGCAGCTTTATGATCAGCTTAAACCGGGGCAGTTTCAGGGATATTTGGCTGAAACCTGGCTGGATGGCGTGCAATGCTTTGAGGAGCATACCAGCCATGCTTTACGTCAATCCTGCATGGTATGGCCCGGCTCTGTATGGGTAGGCATTCCTACTTCAAGCGAGCATTTTGCGCGAATTGGCACTACAAGCATTGAGGCGGATACGGTTGCAATCCGCAGAGGGGGGCTAGAGTTTGAGCTGGGTACGCCTGATGATTTCCAAATCATGGGTTTGGTGCTCGCCCAAAGCGAGCTGGAAAGCTATACCACCATTTTACAAGGTGAGTCTTTGCCTTTAGATAATACGATGGTGCTGCACGTGGGCTCTGAGCGGATGCGTAAATTTACGCATTTTATGCGGGCCATGCTGCAGGTGGCGGGAAATGGATCGGGGCAACTGCTTGAGCAGGTTTGCCGAAAACAATTACGGCATGAGCTGCTCGATGGCTTTATCGGCTTGATTGATGACGCCAAACCCAATCGGCAAACCATACGCCGGGTCGATAGTGCCTGGCAGGCGGTCGCCAAAACCCGCGAGTTTGTATTGGATCGTGCTGGGGAGCCGATAAGCATTGTTGAGCTTTGCGAGTATTTGGGTATTAGCCGCCGCACTCTACAAAATATCTTTCATCAAACTTTAGATATTTGTCCCTTGGCCTATTTGAAAGCGATTCGCTTAAATGCAGTTCGCCGAGAGTTGCTGGCCCCTTATTCGCAATATGACTCGGTACAGCAAGCTGCAGCGGCTATGGGGTTTTGGCATATGAGCCAGTTTTCTCAGGATTTTAAAAAACTATTTGGTGAGCTGCCGTCTGCAGCTCTGGCCCGGCGCGCACCTTTAGCAAGGCGCAGCTCTGTAAGTTAATCGCATATTGAGTCGTTAATCATAAAAGCCCCACATCGATCATCTGATGCATGTGAGGCTTTTATTTGTTCATATGATCTTAATGTTGCCAGCGCAGGTTCAGCATGGCATTACGGCCCAGCGTGCCGTAATCTTTTGCCAGCTCGTATTCGGTATCGAATACATTGTTAACACGGGCTTGCATCGACCATTGCGGATTGATTTGCCAGTTAGCAGAGAGATTCGTCAGGGCGTAGCCTGCTAATTCTTTCTTATTGGCGGCATCGTCAAAGCGCTTGCTTTGGGCTTGTACTTCGGCGCGCAGGGTCCAGGTGTTCAGGGTGATGCCTGCATAGACCTGGCCTGAGTATTTGGCCCGGCGTGCTAATTCATTCCCTTTGTTTGCACCATTAGATTCATCGCTGCCATTGAGGTAATCGTAGCTCAGGCCTGCCAGCATGCCATTTGCTTTCCAATCTGCAGCCAGTGTTACGCCTTGCATTTCGGCCTGAGCTACATTGCTGGGAATCCATGCGCCTGAAGGTGTTGGGGCCCATTGAATTAAATTGGATACGCGGTTTTTATAAACAGTTAAAGAAGAGGTGATTTCTTTACCATTAAATCGGACAAACATTTCCTTATTGATAGACTCTTCAGGCAATAGATTTGGGTTGCCCGAGTTTGGCCAATACAGGTCATTAAAGGTGGGTGCTTTGAATGCCGTGCCAAATGTTGTACCTGCTTGCCATGTATCACTCAGCTCTAAAGAAAATGCGGCGCTGCCGGTGTTTTTACGCCCCAGCAGAGAGTTATCATCACTGCGAGCATTAAACTGCACAGAGAAAATATCAAAGTGGCCTAAATAGCCTGCTTGTACGCTGTTGATCCGGCGCTGATCCTGATCGTACTTCTGATCGCCACTTACTTTTTGCTCTAAAGTTTCTGCGCCAATTTGAAGGGTACCCGCACGGGTATCAAAATCATTCATCCATGACCATTGAGTTTGAGTGGTCTGAATTTTGGATGTGTTATCTGTGTAATCGTTAAAAGCTTTAGGCGTGATGTTTTTGCTTTCGTCCACGCTATAGCCCAATTTCAGCGTACTGTTCCAGTTGGGCGTCAGTTGATTTTGGGTCCAGATATTGGCGCTGCCATTTTTGCTTTCTTCCCGGTAGTCATAGCTTTGCGCCAAAGGCCTGTAATTGGCATCGCTGACTGAGCTGTCGTACTGATTTTTGCCCCATGCCTGCAGCAGGCTGGCGCCCAATTCATTCTCTTCATTGATTTTGTGTCTTACAGATAAAGCCACGCTATTGTTTTCGTAGCCATCTTTATCCGCGTAAAAACCGGCGCTTTTAGGATTACTTGAAAGATTAATGCCGTCTGTTTTGAAGCGCGCCACGCTCAAGTTATAGCTGGTTGCCTCGTTCCCGCCAGAAATCCCGGCATTGGCATCTACTGTATTATTGTTGCCATAGCCAATTTCAACGCTTGGGTGGAAGCCTTTATGGCCTTGCTTCGTGAAAATCTGAATTACACCGCCAATCGCATCCGAGCCATACAGGCTGGCCGCCGGGCCGCGCAGAATTTCAATGCGATCAACTTGTGCCAGTGGTAAGTGCTGCAGCGCTGCCGTGCCTAGTGTGGCTGAGCCAAAGCGAACGCCATCGATCAGCACCAAAGTATGCTGTGCGCTATTGCCGCGGATAAATATGCTGCTGCTTTTGCCAGCCCCGCCCGTGCTGGAGATTTGTACGCCTGGCTGGCGGGCCAGTAATTCTGGCAGATTGATTGTGCCAGCAGCCTGAATGGTTTTTTGATCCAGTACGGTGACATCACCGATGACTTCTTTGGCGGCTTGCGGCAGGCGGGCGGCCGTGGTGACGACGGCGGGCAGCTGAACAACTTCAGCCTGTGCACAGATACTGGCGATTAAAAGGCTTAATGGGGCGATACGAAATAGCATTACTCTCTCCTGAGTGCCACACCCGCTGTGTGGCGATGATAGCAGCAGGGGGAGCAGGAGATGATGCACGGCCAAAGCGCGATGAATCTCACCCGCTTCGTGCACCCTGCCGCGCGTTGGTTGCCTTGGCTGAGTGTCAGCAAAGGTCTAAGGCCGGTCTCCGGGCTTGCAAGAGTCGCTATCGGTTTGGAAAACCCGACAGATCAATACACCGCCTTCCCATCTTTGTCAGACAGTGGCTGTGGGTGTATTTACGCTTGTTTACCGTTGCAGGGGCAGCGCAGGATTTGAACCTGCTTCCCGTTTCACTCGTGTTGAGCACCTTATAAGGGGCGGATTGTATACTGCCTTGGTATTTCTTGCCTTTCGGGTTTAAGACATATTTATTTGTATTTAAGTAAGTATTTGGAATATAGCTGCGTGCCAGGCAAAAAAAACGCCACGCAAAGAGCGTGGCGTTTTTGGGAGCATATTGCGCTTAGTGCTGCAAAATCTTGGATAAGAATAGTTGCGCACGCTCGGAGCGGGTTTGGTTAAAGAACTCGTCCTTGCTTGCGTCTTCTACGATATGGCCCTGATCCATAAAGATCACGCGCGTGGCCACTTTACGGGCAAAGCCCATTTCGTGGGTAACGCACATCATGGTCATGCCTTCCTGAGCCAGCTCAACCATTACATCCAGTACTTCATTGACCATTTCAGGGTCGAGAGCGGAGGTGGGCTCGTCAAACAGCATGGCGATCGGGTCCATCGCCAGCGCACGGGCGATGGCTACGCGCTGCTGCTGGCCG
The DNA here is from genome assembly GCF_011601265.1 of Iodobacter violaceini. Taxonomy (GTDB): domain Bacteria; phylum Pseudomonadota; class Gammaproteobacteria; order Burkholderiales; family Chitinibacteraceae; genus Iodobacter; species Iodobacter violaceini. The sequence continues at coordinate 471,567 of NZ_JAAOLX010000003.1, read as the reverse complement.
CCTGACAGCTGGCCGGGGTATTTATTGGCATGGGCTTTCAGGCCAACACGGTCCAGCAGTTTCAGGCCTTTTTCCATCGCTTCATCAGTGCTGCGGCCAAGCACACGCTGCTGGGCGAGGCACAGATTATCTGTGATAGACAGGTGCGGAAACAGTTCAAAATTCTGGAAAACCATGCCGACTTTAGAGCGTAATTTTGGTAAATCAGTTTTTGGGTCGCCCACCGAAGTGTCGCCAATCAGAATGGTGCCTTTCTGAAAAGGCTCCAGGCCATTTACGCATTTGATTAAGGTGGATTTACCCGAGCCTGATGGCCCGCACACCACGATTACTTCGCCTTTTTTTACTTCGGTGCTGCAGTCGGTCAAAACTTGAAAGCTGCCATACCATTTATTGACATTCTGTATTGAAATCATACTGCTAACCTCTTTTGCAAACAGCGTTGAAGCAGTGCTTCTGCGCGATATTGTTTGGTTAAAGCTACCGTGTAAGCGTTCTTTACACAGCCAGTTTTTTTTGTAAGCGCTTCACCAGCATGGAAGCACTAAAGCTAATCAGGAAATATACAGCACCTGCCAGCAGCAGGAACTCATGAGGCTGGCCAACAATATCGCCTTTTGAGCGGGCTGTATTCAGAAAATCCATCAGGCCAACGGCATAAACCAAAGATGTATCCTGAAACAAGATAATGCTTTGCATTAAGAGCAGAGGCATCATTTTGCGAAAGGCTTGCGGCAAAATAATTAAGCGCATGGCTTGGCTGTAATTCATGCCCAATGCATAGGCGGCATTCACCTGGCCTTTAGAAATCGCCTGAATACCGGCACGCACAATTTCACAGTAATAAGCCGCTTCAAACATCATAAAAGCGATTAAGCAGGAGGTAAATGCGCCAATGGGTGTGGGGCGTCCCGTTACCCAGCCAATAATAAAGGGCACCATAAAGTAAAACCATGTGATGACCAGTAGTAATGGAATGGAGCGGAAGTAATTAACATAAAAACCGGCTAATTTGGATAACACCGGATTACTGGACATCCGTGCCAGTGCCAGTAAAGTGCCTAATGCTACGCCGCCAATGACTGCAAAAAAAAGCAGTTCAAGCGTAAGAATCATGCCTTCCAGAAGTCCGGGCAGGGCCGGGCCAATATTTGATAAATCCATCTTATTTTCCTCCCAGCGACATCAGGCCAGGCACACTGGTTTTCTTTTCTACCCAGCGCATAATCATCATCAGGCTCATATTCAGCGTGAAATAAATAAGGGTAGCCAGGGTAAACGCCTCAAACAAATTAGCGGTGAATTCTGCTGTTTGTTTGGTTTGTGCTAACAGCTCCATCAGACCAATTAAGGATGCGACGGATGAATTTTTAAATACATTTAAAAATTCAGAGGTGAGTGGCGGAATAATAATACGGAAAGCTTGTGGCAATAATACGTGGCGGTAAGTTTGGGCGATATTAAGGCCTAAAGCATAGCCTGCATTGATTTGCCCTTTGGGTAATGCCTGAATACCAGTGCGTACCTGTTCACAAACACGGGCAGAGGTAAATAAGCCTAAGCAAACCACCACACTGATAAAGGCAGAGGTTGAAGGTTTAATATCTTGTTTAAACCAGATTTCTAAAGGCTCGGGTAAAAAATCGGGTACCAGGAAATACCAGATAAACAATTGCACCAAGAGTGGAATATTGCGAAATAATTCTACATAAGCGCTGGCAAAACCGGAAACAAAACGATTTGGCAAAGTACGCGCCACACCCATAATGGTGCCTAAAATAAGCGCAATAATCCATGCAGATAAAGCCAGTGCAAGTGTCCAGCCCAGTCCGGAAATAAACCAGTCTAAATATACTTCACTGCCAATACCGGTGGACTTAAAAAAAACGCCCCAATCCCAGTTGTAATTCATATTTTCTCCCCGAAGGTAAAAGGGAGGCCTGATAGCCTGCTGGATTTAAGACGGGCCATTTTCAGAAGTGCCGGATTAGCATGGATTTCCCCTTTTTTAATTGGGGGAATCTATATAAACCGGCTTTTCTTGTTACGGGCCTTGCTTAAGTCCAACAGACTACCTGGCCTCCCTGATGATGTGTAAACCTGAAAAGGTTTTTTACATCTGTTCTGCAGATTTATCTGTCGGGCTGGCAATCAGCTTTTTCAGATCATCGCTCATAGGGAAATTCAGGTTTAAGCCTTTTGGTGGAATAGGCTGAGTAAACCAGCGTGCATATACGGCCTTGATGCGGCCGCTCTTGTAAAGATCAACAATGGAATCATCAACCAGTTTTTTAAACTGGGCGTCATCTTTACGCAGCATACAGCCGTAAATTTCATTCGATTGTGGTGTGCCAACAATGGCCCAGTCTGCTGGTGATTTGGCTTTTGCAATTTCACCGGCTAATAAAGCATCGTCCATCATAAATGCAGCGGCACGATTTGATTCCAGCATCAGGAAGGATTCACCGTGATCCTTGGCACTGATGATGTTCATATTCATTTTCTTTTCTTCGTTCATCTTTTTAATCAGACGTTCCGAAGTGGTGCCAGCCGTTGTCACGACGTTTTTGCCCGCTAAATCAGCAAAGTCTTTAATGCCGGATTTTTTATTGGCAAGAAGTCGTGTGCCAATTTCAAAAATACCGTTAGAAAAAGCAACTTGTTTCTGGCGTTCAACATTATTGGTAGTAGAGCCACATTCCAAATCTACGGTGCCGTTTTGTACCAGCGGAATACGTGTTTGCGATGTAACCAGGTTATAGCGAACCTGAATAAATGGCATATTCAGTTTTTTCTTAATGGCTTCAGCAATGTGATTAGCCACTTCTACAGAGTAACCAATTGGCCGCTGACCATTGTCTAAATAGGAGAAGGGAATAGAAGAATCCCGGTGGCCTAATACCAGGGTTTTTGTTTCTTGAATCTTTTTGAGCGTGCCGCTTAATTCTTCAGCTTGCACGTTTGCGGCAAAAAGAGAGGATACAGCCAAAACAAGTAACAATTTCTTCACGGGTGTTCTCCTAAAAAATCGGGGGATCTGTATTTGTTTCAGTATAGACTGACTGAAAAAATAAGACTTTGGGGATAATCCTTAGTGTTTCAAACAAAAACGGCCCATAAGGGCCGTTTTTGATGTTAGCTTACAAATATTACTGCTGCATGGGGGCTAGAATCTGACGTAAGAATTGCTTAGCCCTATCGTGCTGTGGATTGGTAAAGAAGTCTTCCGGATGGGCATCTTCTAAAATAACGCCCTGATCCAGAAATAACACCCGGTCTGCCACTTCGCGGGCAAAGCCCATTTCGTGGGTGACGACCATCATGGTCATGCCTGATTCAGCCAGTGTTTTCATCACTTGCAATACTTCACCAATCATTTCCGGATCGAGTGCGGAAGTCGGCTCGTCAAACAGCATTACGCCCGGGTTCATGGCAAGGCCGCGGGCGATGGCCACGCGCTGCTGCTGGCCACCGGATAAGTTTGACGGATAAGCATTTTTTTTGTCAGCAAGGCCAACGCGCTCGAGCAGTTTTAAGCCAAGCGCATCCGCTTCTTCCTGTTTCATGCCTTTTACACGGATCGGGGCGAGCGTGATGTTTTCCAGTACCGATAAATGCGGGTAAAGGTTGAAGTGCTGGAAAACAAAGCCTACTTCAGCACGCAGTTTGTTGATGTCTGTTTTGGGGCTGTTGACCTGCACATCACCAATCCAGATTTCACCATCGTTGACGGGTTCCAGCTGATTGATGGTGCGGATCATGGTGGATTTACCCGAGCCAGAAGGCCCGCAAACCACGACCACTTCACCTTGTTTTACTTCAAGACAAATGTCTTTCAGTACATGATGGTCTGGGCCATACCATTTATTGACGTGATTAAATTTGATCATTGGCTTGGATTGGGGCATGACAGGAGACCTGATTCTGTTAAATATTGTGCAATGTTGGCAAGGCGGGGAAACCCTGGGGCAAATGCCAGGCTGCGGGCAGGAGCAAGTGCTCCGCCTGCCTGAGTGAATGTCCGGGATACCGGGCCGCGGGCCGCCTTATAAGGTGTTTATCGTCCGGCTGCAACAAGGTAGTTGCTGAGCGCTACATATTGCTCCAGCGCTACGTTTTCCGGGCGGCAGCCTGGGGAAATGGCCAGGGCTTCCAGCTCGGCATCGCTTACCAGGCTTTTTACATTGTTACGCAGGGTTTTGCGGCGCTGGCCAAAGCTTTGGGCGACTAGCTTTTGCAGGTGATTGTAATCGCTGGCAGGTGCGGGCAGCTCTGGCCACGGCACCATACGTACGATGGATGAATCAACTTTGGGCGGTGGGAAAAAGGCCTCTGGCGGTACGTCAAACACGCGTTCCATATTGAAGCGATATTGCAGCATGATGCTGAGGCGGCCGTAATCCGATGTCGATGGCTCGGCCACCATGCGGTCAACCACTTCTTTTTGCAGCATAAAATGCATATCAAAAATCGAGTCGCCAAAGCTTGCCAGGTGGAATAACAGCGGCGTGGAAATATTGTATGGCAAATTGCCGATCAGGCGAATTTTGCTGCCTGGTGCAATCTCTGCAGCTAAGGCGCCAAAATCAAAATTCAGCGCGTCCACATTGTGGATAACCAGTTTTTCCGGAGAAAACTTTTCGGATAAATGCGCCACGATATCGCGGTCGATCTCTACGACGTGCAGCGTTTCTGTGCGATCCATCAGTGGCATGGTCAGGGCAGCAAGGCCCGGCCCAATCTCAACCAGTACATCGCCTTTGCGCGGGCTGACGGAGTTGATAATGTCGGAAATCACACTTTGGTCTTGTAAAAAGTTTTGCCCGAAGCGTTTACGAGGGATATGCGAAGTCATTTTTTTTCCAACGAGTTCTGTCGCGGCGTGTGCCACGGTCATTATGTGTGCGCTGTGCCGGGATGCCCGGCACAGCGCTTTAAAATGGTTTTCATGCAGCTTGGGTTAGCAGTCTGCGTGCGAGGAGTACCTCGCTCAGTGATCATTGCGTAACCCAATACTCATCACTACCGATGTTTTATTAACCGACGATTTACCGGTTCAAATCGTATTGTTAGCCAACTCGATTGCAAGTTGTGTGGCTGCAAGCAGGCTGCCAGCGTCTGCTGTGCCCGTACCTGCCAGATCAAGTGCCGTGCCATGATCAACCGAGGTGCGAATAATCGGCAGGCCCAGCGTGATATTGATGCCGTGGCCAAAGCTGGCATATTTGAGTACGGGCAGTCCCTGATCATGATACATGGCAAGTACCGCATCGCCAGAGGCGAGGATATTACGATTAAACAGGGTATCTGCAGGCAATGGCCCGATCAGCGTCATGCCTGTTTGGCGTAATGTATCCAGCACGGGGCTGATAATTTCTATTTCTTCACGTCCCAAATGGCCTGATTCCCCCGCGTGAGGGTTTAGCCCCGCCACAATAATTCGGGGTTTGGCAATGCCGAATTTAGTTTGCAAATCATGGTGCAAAATATTGAGAGTGGTGGTGAGTGATTCGGCCGTAATGGCGGCTGCCACGTCTTTTAGCGGCAGATGAGTGGTCGCCAGCGCCACGCGCATTTCGCTGCAAGCCAGCATCATGACAACTTGCCGGGTCTGCGTTCGTTCAGCTAAATACTCGGTATGCCCGTAGAAAAACCGTCCTAAATCTGCGCCTTCGTTAATCACGCCCTTATGAATCGGTGCAGTTACGATGGCAGCAAACTCGCCACTCTGGCAGCCGTCTGTGGCTCTGTCCAGCAAATCCAGCACATAGCGTGCATTGCCGGTATTAAGCTGGCCGGCGGTGCAGGATGAGGTGAGCGGGATATGCAAAATGGAAACCGGGGCCGTTTGCTCTGGCGAGTAATCGGGCCAGCTGGCATCAATCTGGCAGGCGTTTGCCCGTTCTGCAAGCAGGGTTTTATCGCAGAGAATAACCAGCTGGCAATCTTGCGGGCCGGTGGCTGCCAGCATGGCGCTGATTTCAGGGCCTATGCCTGCAGGCTCGCCGCTGGTGAGGGCGATGCGGGGCAGTGTGGGTTTGTTCATTGATTTTCACACGGCTTGAGAGGTTATGGCTGCAGGTCTGCAAAGTGACAGCGCGGGCATGGTGCCCGCGCTGTCAGAATTGCTTTACTCGTCTTTTAAACGTAATTCAACAAAAGCGCGGTCTCTTTGCTGGCGCAGCCAGTCTTCAAACTGCTCTTCGCTCTTACGTTGTTTTAGTTCATTTCTTACGCGGAAGCGCTCACGCTCTTTGGTCATATCTTTTGAACGGCGTTCCAGTACCTGAATAATATGCAGGCCAAACGGCGATTGAATGACCTGGCTGGTTTCGCCAGGCTTGAGTGCGTTCATCGCGGTCTCAAACTCTGGCACGGTTTCGCCGGGGGTGAGCCAGCCTAAATCACCGCCTTTGCTGGCGCTGCCATCGTCGGAATAGAGGCGGGCCAGCTCTTCAAATTTGCTGCCATTTTTCAGCCGGTCGGCCAGCTGATTCAGGCGCTGGCGTGCATCACCTTCTGAAACCAGCTCGTTCGTGCGGATCAGAATATGGCGGGCATGGGTTTGTTCAACGACGGTTTTTTGTTCCTGGCTGCGTTTTTCAAGCAGCTTCACAATATGAAAACCACCAGGGCTGCGCACTAAATCGGTGATTTCACCGGGGTTTAGTTTTTCCAGCAGCTGGGTAAACGCAGGGGGAAGTGAGCCTGCTGCACGCCAGCCTAAGCTGCCGCCGCTGGTGGCATCCGGTGCGCTGGAATACACCGCAGCAATCGAAGCAAAGTCTTTACCGGATTTAATTTCTTCAATGGCTGCAAGTGCACGGGTGCGTTTGGCGGTGATTTGTTCCGGGCTGGCGTTTTCCGGCAGTGGAATCAAAATATGCGCAAGGCGGAATTCTTGCTGTTCTTTACCGGTGTTCAGCTTGATGTATTCGTCGATTTCGCTGTCGCTGATCACAATACGGTTGTCGATTTCACGCTCTTTCAGACGGGTAAGGGTAATTTCGCGGCGGATATCTTCGCGAAATGACTTCCAGCTCATACCTTGTTTGGCAAGGGTTTCACGAAACTGTGGCAAGGACATTTTATTTTGCTCTGCCATACGGCCAATCGCGCGCTCCAGCTGGCTGTCATCAACCCGGATCCCTATCTGATCGGCGTACTGCACCTGTACCAGCTCCAGAATCATCCGGTCCAGCACCTGCTGCTTAAGCACGGCAGCGGGTGGCAGGGTGATGCGCTGGCTTTCCATGTTTTTCTGGACGCTGCTGATCCGTGCATCAAGCTCTTGCTGGGTGACAACACTTTTATTCACTACGGCAACAATGCGATCAATCGTTTCAACCGATGCGCTTGCAAATTGGGATGTGCCGATCAGGGCAACGAGCGCTAAGGCGCGGGAAATGTGGCGCAGCTTCATATAATCAGTGGACCTTGCTGTAGGTATCGGTATAACCAGGAATAGTTTGGCGCAGCACATCGATTGGATTGCTGCCTAAACCGCCTAAACCGCCCAGTTCAAGAAGGGCGAAGAAGTTGGTGTTGAATGTGCCGTCATTGGTAATGTAGCGTTGGGCGGCAAAGCGCAGTGCCCAGCAGCCGGCATTATATTCAACGCCACTCAGCGTTTCTAAAGCTTTATTGTCACGCAGCGAATAGTTGGCGCGCCCAATTGCGTACCAGCCTCCGCCAAGTGGCCACTGGCCAGAGAAATCAAGCTGTTCGATATTATTGTTGCGGCTTTGTACATAACGCATATTCAGCGCACGGTAAGCACCCGGGCTCCAGCCCAGATTAATATCGGAGCGGATGGTGCTGTCGTCCCGTGCATTGTATTGCAGGCTGTAACCTACCATAAAATCACGCCAGACCTGCCCGCTTACTGATAGTAATAAATCGGATGACGTTGCTTCTTCGGGCCTGCCCGGAGCATCCAGGGTGACTTTTTGATCGGTAAAGTAAAAGCGCTGGCCTATCGTGGCACGGACACGCTCAATTCCGGTTGATGATTCGTACAGACGGGAAGAGAGTGCCAGGGTCAGCTGATTGGCATCGTTAATACGGTCGTTTCCTGAAAACTGGTTTTCAGAAAACATTTGAGCAAAAGAGAAATCAGTAATGGCTGAATCAAAATTGGGCAGCTTGGATTGATCGCTGTAGGGCACATAGGCGTAATAAGCCCTAGGCTCTAAAGTTTGCGTGTATTCCATTCCACCCAGTGTGGTTTCTTTTTCAAAATACAGGCCACTATCAAGGCTGAAAATAGGCAAAACACGATTTTCGGAGCTACTGATTTGATCAGGGCCATTGGCGCGCAGCTGATAGCTGGAGGCGTGTACGCTGATTTTGGGTTTAATAAAACCATAAGAGCCAATAAAAGGCATACTGATCTCAGGCTTTACCCAGACGCGCGTGCCGTTGATTTTGGTCGAGTGATCAAACTCGGTGGCTTCTGCTGAAACGCTCAGTTGTACGCCTTTAATCCAGTCTGGCGTGGCAGAAAAACCAACTTGCGGTACACGGGCATAGGGCTCGTCAACCGGGCTGGTTGTGCTTTGAATGGTTTGAAAGCGCTGCCAGCGGCCAAAAGTCTGCCAGTTATCACCGCGATAACTCAGCACGGCTTCACGTGGCAAATTGGTTTGCGAGGCCACACTTAAGCGATCGCCAAAGTCGTTAAAGTAATCGTCATCTGAAACTTTTTGCACATTCAGGCTGAGTGACAGGCGATCGGTCAGCGCTTGCTGGTGCTGAAATACAATACTGCTGCGGCTGTTGTCTGAAACCGTATCGTTGCTTAAGCCTTCAACTTTCAGCGTGCCCGCGTAATCAGGCTGCATATAGCGAAACTCACCGCCCAGCATCACACCCCGGCGCGACATATAGCGCGGTGTTAAGGTGAAATCATAATTGGGCGCGATATTCCAATAGAAAGGCGTGCTGAATTCAAAACCATTACGGTTGTTGGTGCTGAAAGAGGGCGCTAAAAAGCCGGTTTGCCGATTGCTGTTGAGCGGGAAATTCATCCACGGCATATACATAATCGGCGCGCCTTTGAACTCCAGCCAGGCATTGTGGGCTACGCCTTTATTGGTGACGTAATCCAGCTCCAGCTCATTGGCGTGCAAAAACCATGCATTGTCGCCAAGCTTGCAGGTGGTAAAGCGGCCATCTTCCAGACGATATTTATCATCCCCTTCAAAGAGCAGCTTTACCGCATCACCGCGGCCTAAACCCTGGGCAATGGCATAGTCCGGGTTGGTGAGCGTGCCATATTTGGTATCGAGCAAATAATCGAGCTGATTGCCTTTTAAGACATCCCCCTGGCGTGTCATCTCGACCTGATCACCGGCGGTCACCTTATTCGACTTCTGATCGAAGGTGGCCCACTCGGCATTGACGTCAAGATCGCCTCTGTGGAGTTGAACATCGCCTCTGGCCTCAGTGGTCCCGGTTGTGGTGCCAACAACGTTGTCGGCTTCCACATTGATGGGAAGAGGCTCGGCCGAATGCGCCATCGCACAGAGGAGTGCAGCGGCAATTGCGGTGAGACGGAAATGAAATGGTGTGTGGGTCGCGGACATGCGGCCATCAGGAGCTGATAGAATTTGCAGATTCTACTGCATTGCTGGCACCTAAGACCATGACTAGAACAGATTCACTGAATTCCTGGCTGACCGAAACACTGGGTCAAGCCCCAAAAACACTGGAAATTGCGGCTGCTGACGCCAGCGTTCGTTCGTATTGGCGCGCTGTTTTTAGTGACCGAAGCCTGATTATTATGGATGCAAATCCGGCTGATTTTGATTGTCAGCCTTTCTTACAACAGCAGCAACGCCTTGCCACTGCGGGCTTACCGGTGCCTGCTGTACTGGCACAAAACCTTGAGCAGGGCTGGGTTGTGCTTGAAGATCTGGGCACCCAAACGCTTGCCAGCCTGATTGACGCGGACAACGCCGCCAATTATTACCGTCAGGCCATTTCTTTGTTGGTGAAAATGCAGGTGAGCGCGCCCATCGATGGCTTAGCGCCTTTTGATGGTGCATTTATGCAACGCGAAATGGATATTTGCCGCGAATGGTATTTTGGCAAAGCCTATGGCGTGACGCTGGAAGGCAAAGATTTAGGCGTATGGGAGCGCAGCTGTGCGCTGATCGTTGCACATAATCTGGCTCAACCAACCCTCTATATGCATCGTGATTTTCACTCCCGCAATATCATGGTGCAAGGTAATGAACTGCGTCTGATTGATTTTCAGGATGCGGTGCTTGGCCCCATTACTTACGATCTGGTGTCTTTGCTTAAAGATGCTTACCTCGCATGGGATGAAGCCTTTGTGCTTGATTTGGCGATTCGTTACTGGGAGCAAGCCCGTGCTGCCGGCTTGCCGGTGCACGAAGACTTTGGCGATTTTTATCGCGCATTCGAATGGCAGGGCCTGCAACGCCATCTTAAAATTCTGGGCCTGTTTGCCCGGCTGAAGCACCGCGATGGTAAAGAGCAATATCAGGCTGATATTCCGCGTGTATTTGAATATGTACGCAAAGTTTGCCTGCGTTACAGCGAATTAACGCCGTTGGGCCGCTTGCTGCTTAATCTGCATGGCGAGCCTGTGGCAACAGGATTCACCTTCTGATGAAAGCCATGATTCTTGCCGCGGGGCGCGGCGAGCGCATGCGCCCCCTGACTGATGCTTGCCCTAAGCCCTTGCTGGAAGTGGGCGGTACGCCGCTCATAGGCTGGCATTTACGCCGTCTTGCTGCTGCGGGGGTTACCGATATAGTGATCAACCACGCCTGGCTGGGCGCCATGATAGAAGAGCGCCTGGGGGACGGCAGCAGCTACGGCGTAAATATCCGGTATTCAGCCGAAGAAGCCGCGCTGGAAACAGCAGGGGGGATTGCTAAGGCCTTGCCGCTATTGGGGGACGAGCCATTTGCCGTGATTAATGGTGATATTTTTACTGACTATGATTTTGCCAGGTTGCCAGCGATTGCCCGGGATTTGGGTGAAAACCTGGGGCATTTAGTCATGGTAAAAAAAGCGGATTACCCTACTGGCCGTGATTTAGCGATTAATGCCCATGGCAAGGCAAAGCTGTGCGAAGAGGGCGATCAGGCCATGACGTTTGCAGGTGTGGCGGTTTATCGTCCTGCGTTTTTTGCAGATCTCGCAACAGGGCAAGCCGCAGCGCTTCTTCCTTCATTTATGCGTGGCATGGAAAAATCTCAGCTGCAGGCAGAGTCATTTTCCGGGCTGTGGCTGGATGTGGGGACGGTGGAAAGGCTCAATCAGGCCGATGCCATGCTCAAGGCGGGTTTGGCCTGAATAAATACCGGATACTCCCGCCCTGCGTATTTATTAACTATGGCTGGCGGGGTTTTACCATCCAGTAATCGCTGCGCGTTTATTGATTTAGATCAATAAAACGCATTTACCTGCTTTCATCGTAAATAGAACCTTTTTAAGTTACAGCGATAGGAATAATATTGATAGTAGTTCGTATTCAATAATGAGTACGACATATATCGCTGTTTTTCTTCGCTTAAAGGTATGTTTATGAAATATCTGGTCCCCGCGATTGCGCTCGCGCTGTCTGCTCAAGCCTACGCTGCAGAGTATCCGATTGGTAAGCCAACGATTAAAAATGGCATGGAGCTGGCGGCAGTTTATTTGCAGCCGGTTAAGATGGATCCGGATGGCATGATGCGTAAGGCGGAAGCTTCGGATATTCACCTTGAAGCCGATATTCATGCGGCCAAAGGCAACCCGAATGGCTTTGGCGAAGGTGAATGGGTGCCTTACTTACTGATTAAGTACGAGCTGCAAAAAGTGGGCAGCAAAAATGTGATTAAAGGCGATTTTATGGCCATGGTAGCCAGTGATGGCCCGCATTATGGCGACAATATCAAGCTGGAAGGCCCGGGTAAGTACAAGCTGAAATACACCATTTTGCCGCCATCCGAAAACCCGCACGCCCACTTTGGCCGCCATGTGGATAAAGAAACTGGTGTTGCACCCTGGTTCAAGCCTTTTGATCTGAACTATGAATTTACCTACGCCGGAACAGGCAAGAAGGGCGGTTACTAATATCGCCTGACTCAACGGCTTCAGCCTTAGCGCTGAGTGAGTAAAACCCCTCGTACGCAGAGGGGTTTGTGCTTTCTTATGGCTTAAATTGTTGTTGGTTTATGGGATGGAATTTTTATGCGACGTATTGTGGTGGCTTTGTTAAGCACATGCAGCCTGATGGCGGGTGCGGATGATTTGCTGACTTTCAGGGTAGAGCTTAACGATGGCAAGGTCACGCCAACGCGTATCGAAGCCCCGGCAAAAACCAAATTTAAGCTGATTCTGGTGAATAAGGGCAAGTCGCCTGCTGAATTTGAAAGCCTGCCGCTGCGCAAAGAAAAAGTCCTCGCCCCCGGCGTGGAATCCTTTGTGGTGATTCAGGGCGTTTCGGCTGGTGAATATATCTACTTTGACGATTTCCACCCGCAGGCGCGGGGTGTGATTGTGGTGAAGTAAGGGTGTTGTTCAGCGATCATCTTTTTAGTGCCTTCGGCACGTTGATTTTGGAGCGGGTGCCCCCGCTGGGGCGTTCTTTTCTTGAACGGCCAGGAAAAGAACCAAAGCCGCAATCCCAAACGCACGAAACCCCTCACTGCGGACAGCGGCGGCTGCGGAACTCGCTTCGCTCAGACAGGCATCAAAGAAATCCCGCCCGCTTGTTCCTCGTGTCGCGGCTTCAAGGGGGGTGATGTAAGCCCCGTGCCACGATAAAGGGAAAGTTTTGGGTCACGAAGAGTTTGAAAGTACCCAAAACCTTAAAACAAACATCTTAATTTAAAACCTGTTTTTCTCCGCGTTCTCTGTGTCCTCCGTGGTTCAGTATTTAGGTTTTTGTTCTCTTGTGTTGTTGCAAATTTTAAAGGTTAAAGGCTATGGAACAAGTCGCATTTATTGTCTGGCGCGAAAGTGTGGAAGCGCTGCTTGTAGTCGGAATTTTATATGCGTGGTTGCGTGCCAATCCGGTGGCGGGCCAGCGTGGTATGGCTTATCTCTGGGGCGGTGTGGGCTTAGGTTTAGTGTTGTCGGGCTTGCTGGCGCTGACGCTATTGGGTGTTTCCAGCTGGCTGGATGATACGGCGCAGGAGTATTTCCAGGCCGCTATGCCACTCGTGGCCGCCGCGCTGATTGTGCAGATGGTGGTGTGGATGCGTAAGAATGGCCGCAGCCTCAAGCGTGAATTAGAGGGGGGCCTTGCCAGTAATGCAGCGGAGAAAAACTGGTGGGGTTTGCTGTTTTTAGTGGCGCTCGCGGTGGCACGTGAAGGCAGTGAAACCGTGGTGTTTTTATACGGCAGCGTGGCAGGCAGCAGCAATGGCGGATCATTAGCGCTGGCAGGTTTGGGCGGTTTTGTGGCTGCGTTGGCGACATTTATGCTCTTGCAATTGGGCGGTAAATATATTTCCTGGCGCTGGTTTTTTAAGGTGACCGAAATTTTGTTGCTGCTGCTGGCGGGTGCGATGTTGAACTCCGGCGTTGAACATTTGATTGGCATGGGTGTTTTGCCTGCGATTATTGATCCGCTGTGGGATAGCTCTGCCTGGCTGGATGAAAGCGCGAGTGTGGGTAAATTGCTGGCCGATTTTGCCGGTTACCGCTCGCACCCGGCTTTATCTTTGCTGGTGATTTGGAGTGGCTATTGGATTGCCACCACATATTTGCTGCGCCGTGTGAGTCGTAAAGGGCAATGACTATTTTGAATTCTCGCACCGCTCAGTTCGGCAATTTTTTACGGGACCACGCTCATTGGCTGCGCAAGCTGCAATGGGTGGTGGTTTTCTTTTATTTATTTCTGTTGATTATTCCCACTTTAGTCAGCCTGCCTGATGAAAGCGCGCGGGTTTTTAATCATCTGGTGATTTTTGCGCAGTTTGCCTTTTGGGGGATCTGGTGGCCGTTTGTGCTGATCTCCATGCTGCTGATGGGCCGTGTCTGGTGTGGCTGGTTTTGCCCGGAAGGCATGCTGACAGAATGGGCGAGTGAGCGCGGGCGGAATCATACGATTCCGCGCTGGATACGCTGGCAGGGCTGGCCCTTTGTGGCCTTCGCCTGTACCACCGTGTACGGGCAGCTGCTGAGCGTGTACCAATATCCTTTGGCCGCCATGCTGGTGCTGGGCGGTTCCACCCTGGCGGCGGTGGGTGTTGGCTATTGGTATGGCCGCAGTAAGCGGGTGTGGTGCCGTTATCTGTGCCCTGTGAATGGCGTGTTTAATTTACTAGCCAAGCTGGCACCCTGGCATTACAAGGTAGACGTGGAGGCATGGAAAACACCGCAAGCCAAAGTGATTCCGATTAACTGTGCTCCGCTGGTGCCGATGCGCAATATGCAGGGCGCAACCGAATGCCATATGTGCGGGCGTTGCAGTGATTATCGCGGCGCAATTGCCCTGAGCGTGCGCTCGCCGGAAGCTGAAATCACCCAGGTAGCGAAGGGCAGTGGCTGGGAAACCGTACTGATCTTATTTGGCCTGATGGGGCTTGCCGTTGGCGCATTCCAGTGGACGGCCAGCCCATGGCTGGTGGATGCCAAGCAGATGATGGCCGAGTGGCTGGTGAACCGCGATATCTTCTGGCCGCTGCAAGACAACGCGCCATGGTGGATTCTGACGCATTACCCCGAGGTGAACGATAGCTTCTCCTGGCTCGATGGCGGCCTGATCGTGGCCTATATCGGCTGCAGCATGCTGTTTCTGGGCGGCAGCCTCTATTTGTGCTTAAAACTGGCCGATTGGATCTTGCCCAAGCGCGATACTTTAAGCGTGCATAAGCTGGCGCAATCGTTTATCCCCGCAGCGGCATGTGGTGTGTTTTTAGGCCTGTCGGCACTGACGGTGAATTTACTGAAGCATGAAGGTGTTGCAACGGCATGGGCACCTGCCACCAGAGCCTTGCTGCTGAGCCTGGCGCTCTTGTGGTCTCTGCGCTTGTTTTGGCGCCTGGCGGGCCAGCGCACGATGCAATGGGGGCCGCGTTTGGGCGCGCTGACATTGGCAAGTTTAGGTTTGGCTTTATATGGCTGGGCCTGGGTATTGTTGTTTTTTGTGTGGGCCTGACGCAGAGGGTAGCAATTTGACATATTTTGGCT
This sequence comes from Iodobacter violaceini, assembly GCF_011601265.1. GTDB lineage: Bacteria > Pseudomonadota > Gammaproteobacteria > Burkholderiales > Chitinibacteraceae > Iodobacter > Iodobacter violaceini. The sequence goes on along the minus strand of NZ_JAAOLX010000003.1, from coordinate 456,408 downwards.
TAATAATCAGCGGGCTCTTTGATCTTACACATTGAGTTCTGCTGCACTGCAACCTAAGCTGGAACAACGATCTCAAGGGGGGACGGCCATGTCAGAGTTTACTTTTTTTTCAGAACAATCTCAGCGCTACGCCGATTTACAGCACAAATTAAGGCAATCGACCGATCCCTTTGGCTTGCTTGCCAGCTCGATTAAGGCTCAGCAGGCATGGCTGCAAAATCCCATGGCCTTATCCAATGAGCTGTTTCGCTATCTGAATGATGTAAGTAAGTGGCAAAACTTTACTACGCGGCGTTTCTGGGGCGAAGCTGATAGTGATGTTTTTCCGCCTCATCCGGAAGACGTGCGTTTTTCCGACCCGATCTGGAGCGACAGTCCCTATTGGGATGGCATTAAAGAATGGTATTTACTCAATACTCATTGGCTGCAGGATGCGCTTTATGCCACACCGGACATGGGCGAGCACGAGCGTAACCGCAGCGCATTCTGGCTTCGGCAGGTGCTGAACGCAGCGGCCCCGACAAATTTTTTGCTGACGAATCCGGTGGCAATTGCCAGAGCATTAAGTACCAATGGCGAAAGCCTTGTTGCAGGTTATAAGAACTTTAAAGAAGACAAAGCGCGTGGCGATATCAGCATGACTGATATGAACGCGTTTAAAGTAGGGGAAAATCTGGCGACGACTGCAGGATCGGTGGTGTATCGCGGGCGTTTGCTTGAAGTGCTGCATTACGAGGCGACTACACCCACTGTGCACAGCGTGCCGCTGGTCCTGGTGTCCCCATGGATTAATAAGTATTACATCCTCGATATGAACGAGAAAAAAAGCCTCGTGAAGTATCTGGTTGACCAGGGCTTTTCGGTGTTTATCACCAGCTGGAAAAACCCTGATGGCAGCATGCGCGATGTATCGTTTGATGATTATCTGAATGATGGTGTGGCACAAATTATTAAAGTGGCACAGGAAATCAGCGGCAGCGAACAAGTCCATTTATTGGGCTACTGCCTTGGCGGCACGCTTGCTACCACGTACCTTGCGTGGGCCAATAGAAAAATGCCGGGCAAGGTGCCGGTGGTGTCAGCAACCTTACTCACTACGCTGACTGATTTTGAATATCCTGGTGATATCGAAGTTTTTCTGGATGAAGAAGGCCTCGATTTTATTGATAGTGTGATGGAGAAAAAAGGCTATCTGGACGGCAAAGATATGGCCGCCTCTTTCAGAATGCTGCGCTCCAACAGCCTGATCTGGAATTACTGGGTAGATAATTATTTGCTGGGCCAGACACCAAGCGAATTTGATGTTTTATATTGGAATATGGATTCCACCCGTATGCCAATGAAAATGCACCGCACCTATTTGCGCGAATTGTATTGGAAAAATAAACTTATTCAGCCTGATGCCTTAGAAATTGCCGGGCAAAAAATCGATTTAGGCCAAATTAAGCAGCCGCTGTTTATGGTGAGTGCTGAAGAAGACCATATTGCGCCCTGGCGGCAAACGTACACCCTGGCAGATCGCAGCGGGGGCGATGTCACCTTTACCCTCTCCACATCAGGCCATATTATCGGCATCGTCAATCCACCCGGGCCATCATCCAAACGCAGCTACTGGCAAGGCGTGCCTGAGGCAGGCGAAAGCGCCGAAGACTTTTTAGCACGGCAAAAAAAGGTAGCCGGTTCATGGTGGCCTAACTGGGTAGAGTGGCTTAAACCGCAGTGTGGCAAGCAGGTCAAACCAAAATTATCCAGCCGTGCCCATCCACAACAAGGGGCGGCACCTGGGACTTATGTTTTGGAGTAGTGGCTAAAATTCAAATTCTTTAATATGAAGACCACCAAGGTTCACGGAGAAAAAGTTGCTTGAAATGTGGTCAATATAACTTTCCTGATTACGGACCGCTGGCGCAGCTTGGGTTAGCAGGTTTATTAGCGGTTTTCTTGCGGATAAACCTGCGTAACCCAAGGGGCTCTGGTGAAAAAAATATTGGATTACATGAAATATCGCTGAGCGAGGTAAACCTTGCATGCAGACCGCTATCTCAAAGCTATAAAATCGCGTTATTCGGGAAGTTATGCACGTGTTTATTAATGTGAGTTCACCACAGCGTAATCTCCGTTTTTAAGTAAAAACATCTACGGGTTTTAATTTATTCTAAGGCGGGCGAAAGCCCGCCTTAACACTTTGAGCCAGCTCAACGCTATGCGCGTTATCTCGTGTTAAAAATGATATGGTAATTTGATATTGTTGCAGACACAGTCCCTCAGTGATAATGGGGGCAGCGATTCGCTCTTATGCCTTTTTACGGCATTTAGAGTCATAAAAAGACTTGATGATGATTGGCCTTCCGGCCAAGGCAACGGGGCTTCCTGACAGATAGGGCAAGTCGCCCTGGCCTCCCTCCCCCTTAGCTTCTCTATGCAAGAGAGGCGGGCGCAGTTTCACCTTAATGCACACAAGGAAAAGATATGGCAACGCGTAATGATCTGGCAAATGCAATCCGCGCTTTAGCAATGGATGCTGTTCAAAAAGCGAATTCCGGCCACCCTGGCATGCCTATGGGCATGGCGGAAATCGGCTTGTCGCTGTGGGGCAACCACATGCGTTTCAATCCGACTAATCCACAGTGGGCTGATCGCGACCGTTTTATCTTGTCTAACGGCCACGGCTCCATGTTGCAATACGCTTTGCTGCATCTGACTGGCTATGATGTAACGCTGGACGATCTGAAAAACTTCCGTCAGTTCCACTCCAAAACGCCAGGCCATCCTGAAGTGCATTACACCCCGGGTGTAGAAACCACGACCGGCCCGCTGGGACAAGGGATCACGAATGCGGTAGGTTTTGCTCTGGCTGAAAAACTGCTGGCACGCGATTTCAACAAGCCAGGTCTGGATATCGTTGATCACCACACCTATGTATTCCTTGGCGATGGCTGCCTGATGGAAGGTATCAGCCATGAAGCTTGCGCTTTGGCGGGTACATGGGGTCTCGGTAAGCTGATTGCATTCTGGGATGACAACGGTATTTCTATCGACGGTCATGTAGAAGGCTGGTTTACTGACGATACCCCTAAACGTTTTGATGCCTATGGCTGGCACGTTTTATCCGTGGATGGCCACGATGTAGATGCGCTGGATGCTGCCATCGTTGCTGCTAAAGCGGTTACAGACAAACCAACACTGATCTGCTGCAAAACCATTATCGGTAAAGGCTCGCCCAATAAAGCGGCCAGCCACGATTGCCACGGCGCGCCACTGGGCGATGCAGAAATTGCCGCGACTCGCGCAGCCATTGGCTGGAACCACGGCCCGTTCGAAATCCCTGCTGATGTATACGCAGGCTGGGATAAAAAAGAATCCGGTGCGCGTTTAGAATCAGATTGGAATGCGCTGTTTGCTAAATATGAAGCCGCATATCCTGTAGAAGCTGCAGAATTCAAACGCCGTATGAGCAATGAATTGCCAGCCAACTGGCAAGATGTGGTGAAAGCGGCGGTAAGTGATGCCAATACCAAGGCAGAAACAATCGCCTCACGTAAGGCATCACAAAACGCACTGAATGCCTATGCGCCGCAAGTGCCAGAACTTCTTGGTGGTTCGGCGGATCTGACCGGCTCTAACCTGACCAATTGGAAAGGCTGCGTTTCACTGAAGCGTGAAGGCAATGAGCTGATTGGTAACCATATCAGCTACGGCGTGCGTGAATTTGGCATGAGCGCCATTATGAATGGCGTGGTGCTGCACGGTGGTTTCCGTCCTTACGGCGCAACCTTCCTGATGTTCTGCGAATACGCACTCAATGCCCTGCGTATGGCCTCCCTAATGAAGACCAATAACCTCTTCGTTTATACCCATGATTCGATTGGTCTGGGTGAAGATGGCCCGACGCATCAGCCGGTAGAGCAGCTGCAAACGCTGCGTTGCATCCCTAATCACCATGTATGGCGTCCATGCGATACCGTAGAATCCATGGTGGCCTGGGCGCATGCCATTGAGCAAAAAGCAACGCCATCATCCTTGATCTTCAGCCGTCAGAATCTGATGTTTATGGCGCGTGATGAAGCCACTATCGCCAATATTAAGAAAGGCGGTTATGTATTAAAAGAAGTGGCAAATCCGGCTGTTATCCTGATTGCAACCGGTTCTGAAGTAGAGCTGGCTGTGAAAGCGGCTGAAGCACTGGCAAGCGAAGGCATTGCTGCCCGTGTGGTTTCTATGCCATCGACCAATGTATTTGATGTGCAAGATGCCGCTTACAAGGCCGCAGTATTGCCGCGTGGCGTAGCACGTTTGGCCATTGAAGCTGCAACTTCAGATTTCTGGCGCAAATATGTAGGTCTGGAAGGTGATGTGATTGGTATGGATACCTTTGGTGAATCCGCACCGGCTGGCCAACTGTTTAAACACTTTGGCTTTACTGTAGAAAATGTAGTGGCTAAGGCTAAAGCAATTATTGCTTAATTGCTTTGGGCTGAAGAGGGGGTGCTAACAAAGCCCCCTGAATAAAAAAACGGGCATTTATGCCCGTTTTTTTATGATAAAAATAATTTAAAGCTCAAGGGCGAATAATTTTAGTTCTTTATGCAGAGACAGCGTTTTAATCAGTTTAAAGTTTAATTTATTCAGCAATTGCATTGATGTTTGATTATTTAAATCTGTTGTTGCCAGCAGGCGGGGCATATTTAATACTTCTTTAGCGTATTTAACAACACCCGTGGCCGCCTCAAATGCAAATCCCTGGCCCCAGTATTGCGGCAAAAAGGCATAGCCTAAGTCTGCATCTTCCAGATAATCTCGTTTTAACAGGCCACAGAGGCCAATGGGTGTTGCTGAATCTTTTAGTTTTACAATATATAAGCTAAAACCAAGCCGGTTTTGCATATCAACAGGGCCATTTATAATTGCAGTTTGTGCATCTTCTAAAGTGCGAATTCCCCGGTCACCAATAAATTGATGCCACGACGGCTCGTTCAGAAGCTGCAGATAAAATGCAGCATCATGAATGCTGATTGTACTGAGACAAAGGCGGGCGGTTGAGATGTGAGGCATGGCAGTATCTGCGAAATGGGTAGAATTCAATTCTACCGCGATTTGCCTAATGTATAAGTTTTGGGCTGGTTTCCTGATGAGTAAAGTTAAACAGCCACATGGATAATTCAGCCGTAGCCATCGGCTTTGCATAAAGATAGCCCTGAATGTAGTCGCCACCAAGTTGAGTAATACAGCTGGCTTGCCCGGTGGTTTCTACTCCTTCGCAAATGACTTTCATATTTAAACCATGAGCCATTTCGATGACAGCCTTAATCAGTGTTTCTCCTCCCTCGCCAATTCTGTTAACAAAAGCACGATCAACTTTTAATATGCTGATAGGCAGCGCATGCAGGCGTGCTAAAGAAGAATAGCCAGTACCAAAATCGTCAATATGAAATTTTATTCCCAATTCGCAGCATTTCAGCATGGTTTCGGTTAGCTCAGATTCATTTTTTGCAAATAAAGACTCGGTTACTTCCAGATTTAATAAATGAGGAGGGAAATCAGTTTCTAATAGGATGGCGTGCAAATCATCAAAAAAGTCATTTTCCAGCATTTCCTGAACACTGATATTAACAGAGAGGCGTAAATCCGGATAAACTCCAAATTCCATTTTAGCCACCATGCAGGCTTTTTTTAGTACGCCCAAAGTATAGCGGCGGATAAGCCTGGCGTTTTCTGCAATAGGAATAAAACGATCCGGGCTGATTAAACCAAGCCGGGGATGAAACCAGCGCCCTAATACTTCCAGTGATTCCAGCTTTTTTCCATCTGTAGATAAAATAGGCTGAAAAGAAATATCAATTAATTCCCCATCAACGCTTGATCTTAAATCGTTTTCTAATTTTTCATATTCATCGAGCAGAGATTCCATGGCCTTATCAAAAATAACAGTCCTGTCCCGCCCGGCCTGTTTGGCCTGATACATGGCAATATCTGCCTGCTTGATAATATCTTCGGGAAGTAATGTTTTACTAATATTATTATTTAAATACACTAGGCCAATACTGGCTGAAACGCGTAATGTTTTATTCGCAAAATCTACAGGTAATGAAAGTTGTACGCGAATTCGTTCTGTGATTTGCTCCGCAATAGGCATGCTAAGCGGGTTTGTCAGCATAATGGCAAATTCATCCCCTCCCAGCCGTACTGCACAATCACTTTCACGTATGGTTTCTAAAATTCGTTTAGAAAGCACAATAAGCAGCTGATCGCCGGCCGGGTGTCCGTGCACATCATTAATCATTTTAAAACCGTCTAAATCAATTAATAACAAGCACAGTGCCTGCATTGATTTTCTGCGCAATAAACTAAGCGATAACTTTAACTGCTCATTTAAACGGCTGCGGTTGCCAAGCGATGTTAGCGGATCATAAAGTGCATCTCTGATTAGTTTTTGATGCTGATTTTCTATTTCATCGAGTAATTCATTGACGGAAAGGGCAAGAAAATCTATTTCATCAATGCCAGAATGTTGCAGGCGCCCGTCTGATTGTTCTCCTAAGCGAATTCTGTGCAGTTTCTGGCTGTAAAAGGTAATCCGTTTAATGACCAGGTGGCCCAGCCCCAGCATGACTAATATCAGAGAAATAGCCCAGACAGAAATTAAATTAATAAGCAGTAAAATATAAGCAAATTGCCCTTCTTTATAGAGCGGGCGTACACCATCAATGCTGATGATAAATGGGTGGGCATCTTTGATTTGCCGTATTGCATGGTATTTCTGATCACTAAAGCTGATATTTTCTGCCTGAACATCAGGGGGTAAGAGTTTAAATGGTGTCTGGCTTAGTTTTTGCATATGCTGCAGCCGGCTGGCACTAATATGCCTGCCCATAATCGTCATTCCCATTGCCGGGCCACTGCCATTGCTTTTTACGATAGGTGAAAATGCTAAAATATAGGCCTGATCATTTAAAAAATATAAAGCTGACCTTGAGCTGGTGATGGCCATTTCTTTTTTAATATTTAGTTTTTTTAAAAGCGTGTCAGTTTCTCTGCTGTTTGAATTAATGATGGATTTTCCTGATTCCTCTCCAAGAAAGTCGCTGAGAATCACAGACAGCGCTATTTCACCATTTGGATGAATTAAAAATATGAAATCATTTCCCATATTGCTAATGGCTTCATAAGTGTAATTTGAAGCAATATATTTTTTATTACCATCTTTCATAAAAGTGCATGTGTCATCCCAGACAGAATAATCGGTTGCAAACTTTTTATGAGAGAGGAGTTGTTCGTTAATCAGTAAATTAGCAGCATCTAAATCACTTTGGATGCTTCTTTTTTCAAATTGGGTGAATTTTTCAGAGAGTATCTGGTAAGAAAAATACGAGCCAAAGCTAACGGTCACCAATAGTGTGATGCCGAGCAGGCGTAATACTCTGATTCGTAATTTGCTGATCAAGAGATAAATCCTAGTGCAGGGTCTATGTCAGCATAGTTCTTGAATGATTATTTTGCTTGTGGGCCGTTGCTGTTTTTACTAAACCAGAACCTGGCGCGTTTCTTTAAAAAATTGATAAATCTGTTGCTCAATAACCTCGTCTATCATCATTTCCGGGCGTTTGCCATGTGGGCAGGCCAGGGCGGGAGTGGTGCCAAATAGTCTGCAAATCAGCGGGCGCTCTGAATAGACGGTACAGCCTTTCCCCGCGAGGTGGGGGCAGCTCAGGTTTTCCAGTGCATCGGCTTGTTCTGCGGCGCTTTTGCGGGGCAGGCGGGCCATTTCTTCACTGGATGTGGTGACGGGGCCGCAGCAATCGTGACAGCCTGGAATGCATTCAAATGAGGGAATTCGCTGTCGGAAAAAACGGATTTTTTGACTATTCATCGTTTGGCCACGGTGCATTAAAAGGGAGGACGGGCTATTTTATGGCACTTTGCTTTTTTGTATCGAAAAAGTGCGGCCATTAATCTGCTGTGATGGTATGACTGTGGTGTTTTTTCATGTTTTTACTTGAAATTGATCATAAAGGCATCATATTGCCTTTTAACCTATGCGCTCAGCGCTTTTTAATGATGCCACAGAGTGGCGTCATCTTTTTTGGAGTTTTGAAATGGTACAAGCGACAGCAAGCCACCTTTTAGTAAGCAGCGAAGCCAAGTGCGAAGAATTAAAACAAGAAATTCTGGCCGGTGCTGATTTTGCTGCCGTAGCTAAAAAGCACTCCAGCTGCCCTTCATCTGCTCAAGGTGGTGATCTGGGCTCGTTCGGCCCGGGCATGATGGTGCCGGAATTTGATAAAGTTGTTTTCAGCGCGCCATTGAACGAAGTTCAAGGCCCGGTAAAAACGCAATTTGGTTATCACCTCTTGATCGTAACCAGCCGCGGTTAATAAACGGCCAGTTTTAAAAAAAGCGCACTCCGGATGGGTGCGCTCTTTTTTTGCTTAGAATTTGAAGTTAGCACCCAGGGAAAGTGAGCTTATATTGTGGTCGCCGGTATATTCGCTTAATTCCGTACGCAAACTGATTTGTTTTGTAATGGCAAATTCAACGCCCAGCCCGAGTAATGCTTTTGTGTCGTTATGGTCCTGGTAGGTATAGCGGTTATCTTTTAACGTGCTTTTAAGTTGAGCCACGCCAAGGCGGCCAAATACACTAAATCTGCTGGTAAATGGATAGGTGCCAATAAGGGATGCCTGAATGGCACTGGCTTTGGATTGGGTCTGTGCAACTGTAAAATCAATATCACCCAAATCGCGGTAAGCAACTTCAGTGGCGAAATAAGGCGAAAATTGATAGCCGGCATGAATGCCCCAGCCCACTCCTGTTTTATCTTCTACTGAGCGGTTGTTTATTTCCAGGCTGGCTCCACGGGCATTAATTTCAGTGCCTAAATAGAATCCTTCTGCAAAGGCAGGGGTAGTCAGGATAGAAACAAGAATTAATGGAGCTAAAAACAACTTTTTCAAAGGATATCCTTTCTTTTTGTATGTGCAGAATGTATTTTTATTATCTTTCATGATCTGTAATGCATGGCAAGGGTAGGTTTTTTTGATTCATTTGTCATGTGAATATTGCCATTTTTACTTTAATAATCATTTCATGTGAGTCATGATTTTGGTTGTGAATGATTATAAATTTTGGACGTTGCGGTATTCGGTAATTAACAAATGCAGGTAGGTTTTAAGCAGAACAGCTAAGGCAGCGAGAAAATGGGGGATTTAATATTCAGAGACATCATGCAAAAAAAAAGCGCAATCTCATAAAATGAAATTGCGCTTTTCAAAGCTAAAAATGATTTAATTCATTTTTAGAAGCTGTAGTTTGCGCCAATAGTGATCGCAGACAGTTTTACATCTTCGATTTCAGCATATTGCGTGTATTCGGTACGCATGCTCAAGTTCTTATTGAATGAGTATTGAGCGCCGATACCAAACAGTGCTTTAGTGTCTGTTTGATCATTTTGAGCATTGTAGAAATCGCTGCTAATTTTTGATGTTGTTTTGATACTTGCAACACCTAAGCGACCATAAATATTAAATGCTTCAGAAAATGGGTATGAACCGATTACCGAAGCTTGAACTGCGCTGGCTTCAACAGAGCCTTTCATAAAGGAGTAGTTTTCTTCAAACTTGCCAAAGCTGCGATAGCCCAGTTCTGCAGCTAAATAAGGAGAAAACTTATAACCACCATGAATTCCCCATGCGGTGTCACTTTTTTCAATAGAATAGCCATTAGAATCAGCTTTTGCCTTGCTGCTACCTACATCAGCACCAATGTAAAAACCTTCAGCAAATACGGGTGAAGCAATCAAAGCGGATAAAACTAAGGAAGCAAGAATATTCTTTTTCATTTTTTTTCTACAAAGAAGTATTAGAGAGTTGCGTCAGAATGTATAGGTAAAACCCCTTATTTTTCTGACGCTGCCTGTAAATCGGCGGAAAATATTAGCACTCTCTTTTGGTTTATCTATTGTGAATATTCCCGTGCCATATTGGGGGAGTAGTTGAATGTTGTATTTGCTAATTATGTTTTTTTTGTAAAGCTATATTTTTCAAAGACTTATCTAAAATAAAAAAACGCCACTCTATTTTTTATAAAGTGGCGTTTATTCATTTTAAAGAACGGATGTTTAATATTACATCTCTTGCAGCACTTCAATTCCTAATAAATCCAGACCCGTTTGCAGGGTTTTAGCTGCTGCCTGGCAAAGGGCTAAGCGGCTGCTGCGAATCTCGCCTTCGGCTTTAAGCACAGGGCAAGCATCGTAAAAGCGTGAGAAGCGGGTGGCCAGGGTATAGAGATAGCTGCATAAAACGTGCGGGCAGGTGTCGTTTGCGGCTTGTTGCAAGATATCCGGAAATTGAACCAGGGTGAGTGCAAGCGCGTGCTCGGCTGGCTCGATTAACTCGATTTTTGCATTGGCGTCTACATCACCCGCCTGACGGAAGATGCTGGCGATACGGGTGTAGGCGTATTGCAGATACGGCGCGGTATTGCCTTCAAAGCTGAGCATGCTGTTCCAGTCGAATACATAATCGCTGGTGCGGTGCTTGGACAGATCCGAGTATTTCACCGCAGCAATACCTACCGCGTGGGCGATATGGTGGCGGGTGGCTTCATCCATATTTGGATTTTTGCTGCTGACCAGATCAAAGGCGCGGCTTTCCGCTTCGGAGAGTAAATCCACCAGCTTAATCAGTTCGCCACTGCGGGTTTTGAATGGCTTGCCATCGTCGCCCATCATCGTACCAAAGGCGACGTGTTCCATATGGGTGTCGGCAGGCACAAAGCCTGCTTTACGGGCCACGGTAAACAGCTGCTGAAAGTGCAGGCCCTGACGGGCATCAACCACATACAGAATGCGGTTTGCGCCCAGCACGCCGGTACGGTAGCGGGCTGTGGCTAAATCGGATGTGGAGTAAAGAAAGCCACCGCCTTGTTTTTGCACGATAAAAGCGGCTGCATCGCCATCTTTATTGCGAAACTCTTCAAGGAATACAACCTGTGCGCCCTGGCTTTCGGTGAGCAAACCTTGGGCACGCAGATCATCGATCACGACGGGTAAATCATCATTATAAGAAGATTCGCCTTTTACATCATCGCGGGTCAGCAGCAGGCCCAGTTTTTGATAAACATCTTCGCAATGCTTCATCGAGATATTCAGGAAACGCTGCCACAGCGCGCGCACTTCAGCGTCGCCCGATTGCAGCTTCACGACGTATTCGCGGGATAAATCAGCAAAAGCAGGGTCGGCATCAAAGCGCACTTTGGCGGCGCGGTAGAAGCCTTCCAAATCGCCCAGCGCTAATTCTGAATTTTGGTTTTCGTTTTCCAGCATATAGGCAGTCAGCATGCCAAATTGCGTGCCCCAATCGCCAACGTGATTCTGACGAATTACATTGTGGCCCAGGTAGCTGTAAATACGTGTCAGCGAATCGCCAATAATGCTGGAGCGCAAATGGCCCACATGCATTTCTTTAGCGAGATTCGGCGAGGAATAATCAATTACCACTGTTTCTGCTTTGGCCACCGCGGTGCCAAGCCGGGCGTCGGCCTGCTGGGTGCTAAGGGTTTGCGACAGAAACGCATTACTCAGTGTGATATTTATAAAGCCCGGGCCCGCGATTTCCAGCTTATCAGCAATGCCTGCCAGATCAACACAGGCCAGCACTTGTTCAGCCAAGGCGCGAGGATTGGTTTTCAGGGCTTTTGCAGCGCCCATAATCCCATTTGCCTGGTAGTCGCCAAATTCTGGTTTGGATGCTACTTGAATATTTGGTGACGCATCAGGAGCGCCAACCTGGGACAGTGCAGCAGCAAAGCGGGAGGTGAGTAGTTGGTGAATAGCCATAATGGGGACTCGGTATGAATTTAGCCTCTATTGTAATCGCATTCGAAAGGCAAGCGGACGTAGATGTCATGATTGCCGTTGTTTTAACCTTATTGGGTGGCGCTGATTAACTGAATACAGAATCTGTTTTATCAAACTGCCCGTATTGCCTTAGTTCCCGGATGCTTTTTTTATGCAAAGATGATTTATCGCAGAGTGTGCTTGTTCAAAAATAATGGATTAAGTGCGGTGATCAAGGCTTGGCATTGCTTGTTAATCACTCTATTCTTAAATGAAAAATATATTGATTCAGGCAAACCAGCCGGGGCCGCCTCGAAGCATGAGTTTGAACTCAGGAAAAAAATTAATGGCACTTGATCATGATGAAGACTGGATGCTGGAGGATGATGAGAATGATGCGTCAGCCTCTGCTGCGCTTGTTCGTCAGCCTTGGAAGCTGCTCATTGTGGATGATGAGCCTGATGTTCATCGGGCTACGATTCTGGCCTTAAAAAATATCGTTTTTAAAGGGCGTGGTTTAGAAATTCTCCATGCTTATTCCGGGCAGGAAGGGTTTGAGAAGCTCGCGGAGCATCATGATATTGCTTTAGCGATTTTAGATGTGGTCATGGAAACCGATGACGCAGGCTTACGCCTCGTGCGGCGTATTCGTGATGAATTAGGCAATCAGCTGGTACGTATTGTGCTGCGTACCGGGCAGCCGGGACATGCTCCGGAGCAGCAGGTGGTACTTGAATACGATATTAATGATTACAAAACTAAAACCGAGCTGGTCGCGAATAAAATATTTACCACGGTTATTGCTTCATTACGCAGTTTTGAGAGCCTGCATGCTTTAGAAAAAAGCAGCCAGGGCTTAGCCAAAATATTGGAAGGTGCAACCAATCTTTATCAATTGCATTCCTTAAAAGAATTTGCCTCCGGTGTTTTGAAGCAGGTCGGTGCGATTTTAAATTTGGGCGAATACGGCATGCTCTGTGCTCAGTCCAAAAATAATCAGCAGCATTTTGAGGTACTTGCGGCAACAGGCCCGTTTACGCCTCTTTTAGATGGTCAATCCCTTGCAGAAGACAGCCGTTTGTTGACTGCTCTGAATACGGCATTGCAAAAAAAATGCAGCCAGTCTGATTATCCTTACGAAGTGCTATATATCGCCGGGCGTAACAGCTACGACTTTGTGGTGCATTTCTCACCGCCATGGCCTTTAGAGGCGGTAGACAGAAACCTGCTGGATATATTCTGTGAGCGTATTTCTGCTGCTATGGATAATTTATATCTTTATCAGCAATTACGCCGTTCGCAAGAGGCCACGGTAATGGCCTTGGCTGATTTAGGAGAGTTCCGCGATCAGACGACGGGCGATCATGTCTTACGCGTGCAAAAACTGACTGACGCAATTGCGGGCCGGCTCAAAGCCAAAAATGCTTTTCCGGAGCATATGGATAATGCATTTATGGAAATGGTTGGCATGGCCAGTATCTTGCATGATGTGGGCAAGGTGGGCACGCCGGATCATATTTTATTTAAGCCGGGCAAGCTCACAGCAGAAGAGCGGGAGATTATGAATCAGCATTCACCTATGGGGGCGGCCATTTTAGCCAGAACGGTGGCGCTGGTTGAGGGGACAACTTATTTATCGCTGGGAGCCGAAATAGCGGGCGGCCACCATGAGCATTTTGATGGTAATGGCTACCCCTTGGGGATTAAGGGCGAGGAAATTCCGCTTTCAGCAAGGATTGTGGCTTTGGTGGATGTGTTTGATGCCCTGCTGCATAAGCGCCCTTATAAAGAACCATGGACGCTGGATGAAACCATGGCTTATGTCAGAGAGCGCTCTGGCACACAATTTGATCCGCTGATTGTGGCTGCGCTGGATGAGGTGGTTGCCGAAGGCCTGCTGCCTTTGGATTTATTGAAAGACCCTGATGCTTAGCAGGCCGCTGTTTGATTTTTCTTCAGAATATAAATAAGCCGTTCATCTTCTCCGAAGTGAACGGCTTTTTTACGGTGAGGTTTAATTATCTGGTTTTGGATGTGCTCATATTGCCTGGCTTGAGGCGTCTTAGCGCGAGGCCATCCTGATTGAAAACATGAAAAGCCGCAGCAGGCGCTGAGACCTCTAATTGAGTGCCAATATGAACCTCACGGTCACCATCGCCGCGCACCACAATATCCTGGCCGTTGTTCAGGGTGAGATACACATAATTCGCTTCGCCTAAATGCTCGACGATGCTCACCGTGCCGCTAAAGCGCTCGTTAAAGCGCTGATCTTCGGCAAGGTGTTCGGCGCGAATACCTACTTTAACTAAATCACCTGTTTTGACAGTGCTGCCATCCACTTCGGCCTGAATCGTGTCGCCGGTGCTGAGTTTAATGTTTACAGCGGTGGCGCTGGCATTGAGCACGGCACCTTCGATTAAATTCATTTTTGGCGAGCCAATAAAGGTTGCCACAAACAGATTGGCAGGCTGCTGGTAAAGCTCCAGCGGCGTGCCGGCTTGCTGAATTTTACAATTATTCATCACCACAATTTTATCCCCCAGCGTCATGGCTTCGACCTGATCGTGGGTTACATAAACGATGGTGGCATTCAGGCTGCGGTGCAGTTTAGCGATTTCCAGCCGGGTTTGTACCCGCAGCGATGCATCCAGGTTTGACAGTGGCTCATCAAATAAAAACAGCTTAGGCTCACGCACAATGGCGCGGCCAATTGCAACACGCTGGCGCTGGCCGCCAGATAATTCACGCGGCAGGCGATCAAGCAGATGGTCGATTTTTAAAATACCAGCGGCGTGCAGAATACGTTTTTCAATTGCGGCCTTATTTTCTCCTGCTACACGCAGGCCAAACGCCATGTTTTTATATACATTCATATGCGGATAAAGTGCGTAGCTCTGAAACACCATGGCAATGCCGCGCTCTGCAGGCGGCAAATCATTGACTACTTTTTCATCGATCAGCATCTCACCGCCGCTGATGCTTTCCAGTCCAGAAAGCATGCGCAGCAGGGTCGATTTGCCACAGCCTGAAGGGCCCACCAAAACTACAAATTCACCGTGTTTTATATCCAGATTAATATCGGTCAGAATCTGAGTTTTATTGTCGTAAGACTTGCTTAAATGATTGAGTTTTACAGTTGCCATGGTGTTTTCCAATCGGGTAAAAGATCTGCAGATACAGCGAGCGGTGAGAACACAGAGCACACAGAGAAAAAAATTAATTTTTTTCTTGGTTTTCTCTGAGTACTTTGTGTCTGCAGATTTCAGGGTTTGGGGTTCAAAAGCTTATTTCACCGCGCCGGAGGTCAGGCCGCGTATTAATTGCCTTGAGAAAATCACATACATAATCAGCACCGGAATCACTGCCAGGCTGAGGGATGCCAGTACGGCGTTCCAGTCGGTAACGTACTGACCAATAAACTGCTGTACACCTAAGGTGACTGTTTTTGTGGTATCGCCAGGCGCTAAAATCAGCGGAAACCACAGATCGTTCCACACCGGAATCATGGTAAACACCGCAACGGTAGCTACCGCTGGGCGAATGAGCGGCAGGATAATTTGGAAGAAAATCTTGTATTCACCCACGCCATCACAGCGCGCTGCTTCTTTTAGCTCTTTGGGCACCTGGGCAATAAATTCACTGAGAATCATCACTGCCAGCGGCAGGCCCTGGGCGGTGTAAACCAGCACCAGAGCGGTGAGGGTGTTGATTAAATCCAGCTTAACGATCAGTTCCAGAATCGATACCGTACCCAAGCGGATCGGCACCATAATGCCGATGGCTAAAAAAAGTGCCAGCAGGCGGTTGCCGCGAAATTTGTATTCAGACAAAGCCCATGCTGCCATCGCACCAAACAGTAAAATCAGCGCCAGCGAGATCAGCGTTACGCTCAGGCTGTTGCCAAAATAAAGCAGGAAATCTGACTTAGCCAAAACCTTGTGAAAACCAATCAGGGAGAAGGTTTCGGCGGTGGGCAGCGCCAGCGGATCATCAAATATCCCAGCACGGGTTTTGACTGAGTTAATTAAAATCAGCACAATCGGAAACAAGGCCAGCAGGGTGTAGCAGAGCAGCGTGAGCTGCACGACCAGGCCACCCGCTTTGATTTTTTTCATGGTGTTCTCACTTTTATTCAATTCGTTCACAAAACCTGGAAAAGCACTCAATCAGGTCAAGTGTGTTATGCCTTGAACCTCAGAGAGCCAAGGGCACAGCGTTTCACAGAGGAAGGCATACACGTATGCTTGTGTTCTCAGCGCTCTCATTGGTGGTTTAAGACTTGGCGCCATTGCAAGGTGAAGCTGAAGCTTTTGTAGCAACAATATTTACAGCTCAAACCGCTGCAATTTGCGCTGGATAAAGAAGAAATACGCCCCTACGCCGCTTAAAATCACGAGGAACATCATTGTCGCTACCGCTGCGCCCATGGTGGGGCTGCCGATCTGGCTCTGGTAGCCAAAGAAGGTGCGGTAAAACAGGGTGCCCAGGATATCCGTGCTGTAATTTGGCCCGGCAATCGCGCCTTTCACCGAGTAAATCAAGTCAAACGCGTTGAAGTTGCCAACAAAAGTCAGGATGGTGACCAAACCCAGCGTGGGCAGAATCAGCGGCAGTTTGATTTCCCAGAAAATACGAAGGCTGCTTGCGCCTTCCACATGGGCGGCTTCAACGATATCTTCTGGCACGGCCAAAAGAGCGGCGTAAATCAGCATCATTGGAATACCAACAAACTGCCATACCGAGATCAGCGCAAGCGTAATGAGCGCCGAGCCTTCATCGCCTAAAAAAGGCGCAAAGTAATCAGCCAGGCCTGCAAAGCCCATGAGCTTTTCACCCACGCCCCAGAGTGGCGAAAGGATCAGCTGCCAGATAAAGCCAATAATGACTACCGATAGCAGGGTGGGCAAAAAGATCAGCGTGCGGTAGGTTTTTGCGCCTTTTAAGCTTTTCAGGCTAAGCAGGGTGGCCAGTAATAAGCCGATTGGGTTTTGAATCAGTAAATGCAGAACAAAAAACTTACAGTTATTCCACATCGCATTCCAAAACGAATGTGACCATTCAGGATCAAATAAAATGGTGTGGTAATTGGCAAGGCCGGCAAAAGTTTGATGACCGTTTTCACTGGTGGTGAAAAAACTCAGTCGTAAAGTATCCAGCAGGGGCAGGGCGCTGAATACGGAATAGATCAGCAGGGCTGGGGCAAGAAACACCAGAATATGCCAGGGGACTTTGCGCTGCATTGCGCGCCTCCGCAAAAAAATGTCGGCAGCGATTCGCCGCCGACCAAGATCCACAGTCGAGTGTGAAATAGGAAAAAGACTCAGATGAACTCTGGCCGGGCGGGGTAGCCGCCCGGGCGCTAACAAATTATTTTTGCTGCGGTTTGTACCATTTAGCAAAGCCGGCTTGTACCTGAGCTGCTGCTTCTTTTGGTGCGAGTTTGCCGTTCAATACCTGGCTGTTTACATTCCACAGCTGGTTTTCCATCGAAGGCTCACCACGGTTTAAGATTTGCGCGTTCAGACGGATGGTCGAGCCGCAGCTCTTACGCCATTCCAGCATTTGTTTTGCCACAGGGTCTTTAACGGTGATCAGGTGGTTAGACAAGCTGAAGAAGCCGGTTACTTTATTGGTGTAAAGGTCAGCAAATTCCTGGGAAGAAAGCCATGCAAGGAATTTATAAGCGTCTTCTTTATTTTTTGATTTGCTGTTCACGCCCATGCCAATATCGGTGTGATCAGAAATCTCGCACTTGTCCCCTGCTTTTGCAACAGGAGGTGGAAATGCGCCAAATTCAAAACTGGCTTCTTTATTGAAATAGCCGATATCCCAAGAGCCAGTTGGGTAGATGGCGGCTTTACCCATGGCAAACAGATTCTGGCTGTCTGCATAGGTTTGAGCAGAAGCACCTTTAGATAAATATGGTGCCCATTTGCTTATGGCATCCCAGGCCGCTACAAATTGCGGATCGGTGAATTTGGCTTTGCCGGAGATCAGCGCTTTGCGGCCAGCTTCGCCTTTCCAGTATGGTGCGCCAACGCTGGTAAAGACAATTTGATTCGCTTCCCACTGATCTGCCGTACCCAGCGCGATAGGGGTGTATTTACCGCCTTTTTTGATGGCTTCACTTACTTTCAGAAACTCATCTGTGGTTTTCGGTGGATTCAGGCCTAATTCTTTAAAGATTTTTTTGTTGTAGAAGAAGCCGTGAATGACAGAAGCCATCGGCATACAGAAAGCATCTTTGCCATCATCTGTTTGCCATGCTACTTTGGCCGATGCAGGGAAGTTTTCCATACCCGCTTTGCCATCTAATTTATCCAGGCTGCCTTTTTTGTAGTTAGCCAGAGAGACATCAAACGGACGGCAGGTAATCAGATCGCCCGCGGTGCCACCAGCCAGACGTGCAGTCAGGCTGGAGTCATATTCTGTTGGGGTAGTGGGGGCAAATTTAACCTGAATGCCTGGGTTCTTTTTATTGAACGCAGGTAACAGCACTTCTTCCCACAGCGCTTTATCATCAACGCGCCATGATTCGATGGTCAGTGTGCCAGCCTGTGCTATGCCCGCTGCGAGTAAAGCGGCCAGGACGGCGCTTCGTGCAAGTGTACTCATTGTGGTGACTCTCCTCAGGGTTAGCCGTACTCAGCGTTATTTTTTTGTACGCTTTATTCGCGGCGAAATCACAATAGCATTACTGAGGAGGTGACATTTAAGTACTTTTGTTTGTGTTGTGTTTTTGTTAAGTTGTTGATTTTTAATGACAATGTGTTTTTTGTTGCGCTGCGGTATGTTACATTTCTTTACGCGTAAATATTGCCTTTTTTTGTTTTATCTCAATGCAGTCTGAGTTGTTGTTTGTTTTGTATAGCCGCAAAAATATTGAGCTCAGAAACATTTTTTTACAAATAAGCAAGATAGCTTACGTTATAGTCCGCAGCACCTTCCAGATAGGTTTGAAATTTTGCTGATCGCATTGTACAACGCGCTTTTGTGTGCACTTTTTATGCTTATGGCTCTGCCTGCATCTGCTGAAAGCTTAGAGGTATTGCACTGGTGGACTTCGGCATCGGAGCGTCGTGCGGCAGATTTTCTGGTGGAGCGCCTCGATAAAGAAGGCCTGGAGTGGAAAGATGCCGCTATTCCTGGTGGCTCCGGGCTGGGGGCGATGAAGGTGCTTAAAAGCCGCGTGCTGTCTGATAAAGCACCACAAGCTGCACAACTGATTGGCCCTGCCATTGCAGAGTGGGGGGAATTAGGCCTGTTATTAGAGCTCGACAACGTGGCGAAGCAAGCTAAATGGGGCGCCTCCGTTTTGCCTGCGCCCTATGCATCGGTGCGGCTGCGTGGCCATGTCATTGCTGCGCCTCTGGGTGTGCACCGTATCAATACTCTTTTTTATAATCAGAAGATATTCAAAAAACTGGGCTTGCTGCCTCCGCAGAACTGGTCTGAATTTGAGCGGGCCGCAGATAAAATCAAGCGTGCAGGATGGATTCCGCTTGCGCAAAGCGGCGAGCCCTGGCAGCTGGCTACTCTGTTTGAAACATTGGTATTGAGTGAAGGCGGGCCGGCTTACTACCGCGATCTGTTTGTGCGCCGCCGGGCCAATGCATTTTTTGATCCGCGTTTAGCAAGAGCTTTAGAGCGGCTGCGTGCGTTGCGCCGCTATATGCCCGATCCCGTAGCAGAAAAACCATGGGCGCAAATGGCTAAAATGCTGGCCAAAGACGAGGCCGCCATGATGATTATGGGCGATTGGGTTAAGGGTGAACTTAATACATGGGGCCTGGCTACTGATATTGCTTTTGGCTGTGTGGCGGTGCCGGGAACGGCAGATATGCATCTTTACAGCATTGATACGCTGGTGATGTTTGCTGGTAATTATTCGCGGCAGGATGCCCAGGAAAAGCTGGCTCAGCTGATTGTCTCGCCTGCTGTCCAGGCAGGATACAATCGGATTAAAGGCTCTGTACCTGTGCGGCGTGATGCCGATATCCGCCAGATGGACAGCTGCTCGCGCTCGTCATGGCTGACCTTTGTAAAAGGCGGCATGGTGCAAGCGCCAAGCCTGACGCACAGAATGGCATCGGATGAAACAGTAAAAGACGCCATCGTGGCGCAGGTTCACCGCTATTTTATGGATACCCAAATGCCCACCAGCGAGGCACAGCGCCGCATGGCAGGCATCGTCCGTGCATTAGGGGCAGGGGAAAAAGACATTTGATTAATAAGATACTTCAGCTGGCATTGGCAGAGGGCTAAACCTTGAACCACAGAGAGCACAGCGTTTCGCAGAGGAAACAGCAGATTTGATGATTTTCTCTGTGAAACTCTGTGGTTCGGGATTTTGATTCCTTAGTTTTTAGCTGAAGCTTGTATTTGCAACGCATATAAAACACTCACCAAGTTAAAAGGCCACCCATGAGTCGTAAAATTTTAGTGGTCGATGACGATCAAAAAACGCGCACCCTGCTTAAGACCTATCTGGAAAAAAACCAGTATGAGGTTTACCTAGCCCACGATGGTGCCAGCTTTCTGGCGGAATTTACCCGCTATCACGAAGAACTGAGCCTTGTGATTCTGGATGTGATGCTGCCGGACACCGATGGCTTTGCGCTTTGCCAGGCGGTAAGACGGCAATCGAATGTGGCTATTATTATGCTGACTGCCAATTCGGATGAAACGGACCGGATTGTGGGGTTGGAGCTGGGTGCGGATGACTATATTGCCAAGCCCTATAATCCGCGCGAATTACTGGCCCGTATCAAGGCGATTCACAGACGCAGTGGTTTAGATAATGCCATTGCACCGCGCTACTATCATTTTCTTGGTTTTTGCTTAGATACCGTAGAGCGCAGCCTGGTTGATCCGGCGGGTGTGAATGTGGTGCTGACTGGCCTGGATTTTCAGCTGCTTAAATACTTTGCCGAGCATTCAGGGCAAATCCTGGACAGAAACATCCTGGCCGAGCAAACCCGTGGCCGGGATGTAGGACCACTGGACCGATCATTAGATGTGCAAATCAGCCGCTTGCGCCAGCGCCTGCACGATGATGGCAAACAGCCAGAGCTGATTAAAACAGTAAGGGGCGCGGGTTATGTTTTTTCTGCTCAGGTAAGTACCAGCCATGCGCCTTAGCCGCCTGGCCCGGCGTTTGATGCCGCCTTCTCTGCTGGGACGATTATCTTTAGTGATGGTGCTTGGGGTGCTGACCACCATGCTGATTGGTAATTTGCTTTGGGCTAATCAGCTTAAGAGTAAAGCCGCACTGGAGGCAGGTGCTGCAGCTCAGCATATTGGTGCTGGCGCTGCGAGCGCCTTACGTTTTTTTCAGAGCCTGCCACCCAATTACCGGCCTATTCTGATTGAACAACTGCGCGATATGGGCGGTACGCGTTTTTTTGTCAGCGTGAACCGCGCCCCGGTAGAAATTAAAGATATCCCTGAATCTGTGCTTTCTAAAGCTGTGCTGGATACAGTAAGGCGTACGCTTATTCATGATTTACCAAGATTAGCAGAGGCCCGCATTGGTTTTGCCATGCCGGATGGGCTGGTGGTGTCTGATGAAGGCGTAACCGTTGCCGATCTGCCCGAAGAATGGGTGCAGCACACCTTGCTGATTAAGCCCCGGCCCGCTCCGGTTTTGGTTATTCAGGCAGAGATCGAGCCGGGGGGCTGGCTGTATCTCGCCACCCTGATGCCGGATCCCTACTTTTTAGACAATGGCAATCCATTACCGTTTGATCGCCTGCTCTTGCAGGGCTTAACCCTTGCCACTGTCTTGTTGCTTTCAATTTTGGTGGTGAGCTGGATTACTCAGCCGCTGGCGGCCTTATCAGAAGCGGCGGTTGCTTTTGGTAAGGGCGAATCGCCTGCGCTGCCAGAAACAGGCAGCCAGGAGTTTGTGCGCACAGCAAGGGCATTTACTGCGATGCGCGAGCGTATTCAGCAGTATTTAGAAGACAGAGAGCGCCTGTTTGCTTCAATCTCACATGATTTACGCACGCCGATTACCCGGCTGAAATTACGTGCCGAGCTGCTGGATGATGAAGAGGCAGGCCAGGCGTTTCATGAAGATTTAGACGAGCTGGATATGATGGTGAAGGGCGCTTTGCAAAGCGTAAAAGACACGGATATCCATGAAAACCATACCGAGCTGGCTCTGGATCAGCTGATTGGCCGTATGGTCAGAGATGCCTTGCTGGCAGGTCATAATGTGGTTTATCAGCCCTCTGGGCTGAAAGTAAAAGCAAAGCCGCTGGCCCTGCGCCGCGCCTTGGTTAATTTGCTGGATAACGCCCTGCTGTATGGTAAGGCTGCAAGGATTGCAGTCAGCAAGGTGGATGCAGGAACAAATATCACCATTCATGATGATGGGCCAGGCGTTCCGCCCGAAGCTTTATCTACGCTGTTTCAGCCCTATACCCGTTTAGAGCATGGCAGAAACAGCAATCAGCAGGGCATGGGGCTGGGATTAGGCATTGCACAAAATATTATTCAGGCTCATGGCGGAACGCTTGTGCTGAGCAATCATCCACAGGGGGGGCTGTGGGTCTCCATTACGTTGCCCTGAACCGGTCTGTTCAGACAGGCCGGAAAATCAGTGCGAGTCCCGTGAGCGTCCCCTTGCTGTTTTTTAAATGAATTACTGATTCCTGAATGAGTAACGATTGTTGATGGGTATTGAGCAGTACGGTTCTTGAAGCGGGATTCTTTTCTATAAAATCCAGTGCAATTGAAAATAAGGAAGTTAAAGGGCTGTGGTCTTCTGAAGAAACAACCTGATATATATGATCAATATGTTTCCCTATGCTTGCTGCTGTACGGCAATTAAGTAATCGCACCGCCGCAGGATTAATGAATTCCACATCGCCGTTTAATGCAATAGTAATGACGCCATCGGCCATCGAATTTAATATAGAAGCAATTCTTTGCTGCTCAAGATGAATAGCCTGCTCATTACTTCTGCTGGCCGTAATGTCATAGCCCACTCCGCGGTAACCCAGAAACTCTCCGCGCTCATTATAAAAGGGTTGCCCTGAAATACGGACAATAAGGCTGTCTGTTCCCACTTTGAGCGTGTAAATAAAATCATGAAAGCTGCGGTGGGCTTCCAGCAATGCTTTATGTATCCGCCATTCTTCTGTTGATAAACGGCCATCGCTTAATTCCCAGCGGTAATGGCCAATGACAGACTTGCGGCTAAGCGCGTATGAATTAAAAAAACCGGGTGATACCTGAGTAAAACGGAAGTCTTTATCCTGCTCCCAGTACCAGTCAGCAGCAAGCTCAACTAAAGCCGAAAAACGTTCGCGGCTTTTTTGTAACTCAATAATCAGCTCTTTGTGCTGGGTGATATTGTGTGCAAACATGGCAAAACCTGAACGCTCATTTTCCTGATTAAAAAGCGGGAAAAGCGTGAGTTCAAAATAATGCAATTCACCATCGGAATGCCGGTGCTGGCATTCTTGCTGTATGGGGGTTTCGTTGATGGCCAATTCTGCAGAAAGTAAAAGAGGTTTATTCTTTCCAAGCAAAATGGGGGTGTTGTCGGCGAAATAAATCCGGGCCGCACGATTTGCATAAGTGATTTTTCCATTTAAATCACGGCTGATAATTAAATCATGTGCATCTTCTGTCAGCTGGGCAACCTGCTGGTAATGAAGCTCGTTTTTGCGTAAGTCCTGAGTGATTTGTTCAGCCAGATCAAGGGCAGATTCCCGATTATTGCGTTGTCTTTGCAAAAGAAAGGCAATAAAAGCGGAGAGAGAAACGCCCAGTATCCAGATAAAGTAATCTAATGAATAAGGTCTTGGAAAGCTGCCTGATGTGGCAAATAAGCTTAGCCGCCATTGTCTGCCAGGAAACTGTATTAATGAGCTGGCACTTAATTCATTAAAATTGCTGGCAATGGATTTGGTTGCATAAATGATTTTGCTTTTTTCTGCATCATTTAAACCAGAAGTAGTGCCTGTATCTTGCAGCTGAATACGAATGTTTTTTTCTGCATCATGCCCAATCCACAAAATCATTTTATCGATTGTAAATGTGGCACCTAATGAGCCTATAAATGCAGCACGCCTTTCTTTTTGATTGTTCAGTGATTTATTTGGGGTATATACAGGAAAACGAATAACAAAACCAAGAGGGGAGTTTTTATATCCCTTTAATTGATAAGTGGGGGATGCTACGCCACGCCCCTGATCCCGGGCATATTCTATTGCTGTTAAATTGGCCGTTTGCCCGCTGATTTCTAATCCTTCAGATTCATGTAATACAGCATGCTCAGGGAAGATGTAGTCAATGATTTGGTAAACTGGGCGGGGGCTGTCTTGCTGAACGTTAAAGGCGGGGTCATCAAGCTGGCGGTTTTTTATAAAACGTTCAAGGTCAGAGGAAATGATTTCCCGGATAAATTGGACGGATACAAAATCGGGAAAGCGTCCTTGAATATTTTGTTGTTTTAAAATGGCAGAGAATGTTTTTTTATCAAGATCAGGATTGGCAATAAAGGCATTTTGTATGCCGCGCAAAATATTGATTTCTGCATCTAATCTGGATTCAATCCGTTCTGCATAGAGGTGGGCAAGCTGATTTAGCTGGGCTTGTACATGGGCCTGGTGCTGAAAATTAAGCCAAAGCTGTAAGCCGGCTGTGAGCAGAAGCCCCACTAGAAAAGTTCGCAGCGCCACGGGATAGCGGCGAAAAAGCGAGAAAATATTCATTTAAGCGGGTCTCTGCTTACATTGCTCTTTTTAGAAGGCCTGAAACTCAGTGCCTCCCAGGGCTGCAAATATCCTTATACGGCGCTCCAAGGCTTGCCAAGCGGGCTGAATGTAGGTTTTTGGCCTCCCCAGAGTTGTTCCAGATCGTAGTAATCACGTACCGGCGGCAGCATAACGTGAACAACCAGTGAGCCTGCATCAACCAGTACCCATTCGCCAGATTCGTGGCCTTCGGTACTCATGATTTCATAGCCTTTGGCTTTCAGATCAACAACGACATTGTTTGCCAGTGCGCGAACCTGGCGGTTTGAGTCACCCGTGCAAACAATCATGCAATCAAACAGATCGGTGAGCTCTGTGGTGTCCATATCCACAATGTCTTTGCCCTTGATATCTTCAAGAGCCGTGATTGCAAGTGCGCGCATTGCTTGGGTGTATTCGTTCATTGCCATAATTTATGTGTTTCCAAAGTAAAAAGTGGCTATTGCAAAGGGGCCGCAATAGCTGTGCTGCCTGAAAGTTGAGTCAACAAAGCAGTATTTCAAAATATAAAAACACATTAAGTGTTTTTAGAGTAAAGGCCTGATTGCTGCAATATCGCGGCAATTGGGCTCAGATCGCTTACATCTTCGCCGCGCGCAAGCTTCTCACGAATCAGTGTGGATGACGCGGGCATCGGTGGCAGAGGCAAAACGCTGATTTTACCCCGAGCCAGGGTCTGCGGCGAAGCTTCTGCATGGCGTTTGGCAAATTCACCGGCAATTTCTGCCGGAAGTTTGCTAAAGCCGGGGCGATTGGCAACCACCAGATGCCCCATTTCTAATAGCTCTTGCCATCGATACCAGCTTGGCAGATGGGCGAAAGAATCGCCACCTATCAGCCAGACTAACAGGCTATGCGGTTGTTCTTGTTGTAATTCTGTCAGGGTGTCAAAAGTAAAACTGACATTCCCTTTTCTGACTTCCCGGTCATCGGCAACCAGGTTTTGTTCACCGATTAAAGAAAGCTTCAGCCATTCCAGACGTTGTGCGGCGCTGATGTCTGGTGTGCGGTGTGGTGGTACGCCCGTTGGGATGAGCCGGACTTCGCTTAAAGCAAAGTTATCCCTCAGGGCACGGGCTAAAGCTATATGCCCAAAGTGCACCGGGTTAAAAGTGCCGCCATAAATGCCCAGTGCCTGTTGCATCAGCTGCGGATTTCGCCGTTACCAAAAACAATCCACTTTTCGCTGGTTAAGCCATTGAGCCCAACCGGGCCGCGGGCATGAATTTTATCGGTTGAGATGCCAATTTCAGCACCTAAGCCATATTCAAAACCATCGGCAAAGCGGGTAGAGGCATTAATCATGACGCTGGATGAATCCACTTCACGCAAAAACTGCCGTGATTTAGTGTAGTTTTCGGTAACAATCGCATCGGTGTGATGGCTGCCCCATGTGTTGATATGCTCAATCGCCTCGTCCAGATCGCTGACGATTTTAATCGCTAAAATAGGCGCGAGGTATTCTGTGGCCCAGTCTTCTTCCGTTGCAACGTTGATTTGTGGCAGCAGGGTCAGTGTTTTAGCACAGCCACGCAGCTCTACGCCTTTGCTGGCATAGATTTCTGCCAGCGGTGGCAAAATCAGCCCGGCAACGTTTTCGTGCACCAGCAGCGTTTCCATGGTGTTGCATGTGCCATAACGATGCGTTTTGGCGTTATCGCTGATGGCAATGGCTTTTACCGGGTCGGCTTCTTCATCGATATACACATGGCAAATGCCATCTAAATGCTTGATAACGGGCACGCGGGCATCGGCAGCAATGCGGGCAATCAGGCCTTTACCACCACGCGGCACGATCACATCGACAAACTCGTTCATGGTAATCAGCTCACCCACGGCTGCCCGATCTGGTGTTTCAATAATTTGCACCGCAGTTGCAGGCAAACCGGCCATTTGCAGCCCTTCGCTTACGCAGCGTGCGATGGCTTGATTACAATGAAAGGCTTCCCGTCCACCGCGTAAAATAGTGGCATTACCCGATTTAATACAGAGACCGGCAGCATCCGCAGTTACATTGGGGCGGGCCTCGTAAATAATGCCAATCACACCTAAAGGCACACGCATTTTGCCTAACTGGATGCCGGAGGGGCGAAATTTGAAATCGCCCATCTCGCCAACCGGGTCGGGCAGGCTGGCAATCTGATGCAAACCTTCTGCCATGCTTTCAATGGTCTTGGGTGTGATTAGCAGGCGATCAAGCATGGCTGGCTCTAAACCATCTTGCCTGGCTTGCTCCATATCGCGATTATTAGCAGCGAGCAAAGCTTCTGCATCGCGCAGCAGTGCATCGGCAATTGCATTTAATGCCCGATTTTTAGTCTGCGTGTCGGCTTTTGCCATCTGGCGGCTGGCTGCACGAGCCTGGCGCCCCACTTGCTGCATATAAGCTTTGATATCCATGTCTCTACCTTTTCGCCTTTGAACTGCAATTATCAGGGTTTAGGCGGTAGTTGCAAGACTGTTACACCCACGTTATCGGCTTTTTTACGATTAAACCAGTCTGGAGCAGAGCTTTGCACTGCAATAATTTGCGGGCCGCTTGCGGTGTTGATCCAAATTGGCGAGCCTGAATCGCCAGCTAAAGTATCGCAGCGATGATAAATCGTGTTATTTGTGCGTAAGCGGGTGATCTTGCAATCTTTGTGCGCAGTCAGCTCGGTGTCGTGATCTTCAGCAAAGCCTGCCTGAGTGATCAGTGATTTGCTGTGTGCAATCCCCGCTTTTAATTCTGTTTTATTGCCGCTGAATAAGGCGAGGGGGGCGGGGGCATTGCCGTCAACTAATTTCAGCTTTAGCCAGGCAATATCATAGGCGGCAGCAGAATCCTGAATATAAACATCATCGCCTTTATAAACTAAGCCTTTTTTAAAGCGCGGATGGAACGTTTGGGAGAGTACCTGATAGCGGGCCTGGTATTCACCTTTATGAAAACCCGCTTTAAACCACCGGCCAGCATCCAGTTTTTTTGCGTCCATTAAAAAGCAATGCGCTGCAGTAATCGCTAAATCTGGTGCAACCAGGGTTGCTGTGCAAGTGCTGGCGGCGGCTGTTTCAAGCTGGCCTATGGCCGAAAAAGGCGCAGCATAGGGAGCTTCAATAAAAACACGGTTATCAGTGCCAAAAAAAAGCGCTTTTTTTTCTTTATTGCTTAGTGCGAAAGCATTGCTTGATAAAGCAATCACTAAGGCGATCAGGTATCTGCGTTTCATTAATCTGTGTTCTGAAGGGGTAAGGTTGATTTAGATAAGAAACGGAGCGATCTGTTCCCTGTTGAAATCAATCTTTTACAGAAAAACAAAAACGGGGACCGAAGTCCCCGTTTTTGGTACAGCAAGTGTTATTACTTAGCAGCAGAAGCGGCAGAAGCAGCAACTTTCTTGGCTTGAACTTTTTGTACAGCAGAAGCAGCAGAAGCAGCAGCTTTCTTAGCTTGAGCTTTTTGTACTGTAGAAGCAGCAGAAGCAGCAGCTTTCTTAGCTTGAGCTTTTTGTACTGTAGAAGCAGCAGAAGCAGCGGCTTTCTTAGCTTGAGCTTTTTGTACTGTAGAAGCAGCAGAAGCAGCAGCTTTCTTAGCTTGAGCTTTTTGTACTGTAGAAGCAGCAGAAGCAGCGGCTTTCTTAGCTTGAGCTTTTTGTACTGTAGAAGCAGCAGAAGCAGCAGCTTTCTTAGCTTGAGCTTTTTGTACTGTAGAAGCAGCAGAAGCAGCGGCTTTCTTAGCTTGAGCTTTTTGAACTGTTGATGCAGCAGATGCTGGAGCTACTTTTGCTTTTTTAGCGTGCTTTTCAACTTTAACTGTCTTAACAGTAGAAGCTGTAGAAGCTGTAGTGTCAGCAGCGAATGAAGTAGCTGAAGCGAAAACTGTAGCGAGCAATACGGCAAGAAGCTTGTTCATTTGTTTGTCCCTGGAGGAAGTATGTGATTGGTGTTGCTATGAAATGGATTATCAACACTTCTTCTTTAAAACTCGATAAGCCCTTGGTAGCAGTCTGTAACGCTATGTACGTGCCTCGCCTGGGAATGGAATTAAAGTGCATTTTTAAGCGGGCTGGGCCAGCATAGTGTGACGCGCGCGCCACCCAGCGGAGCATCGCTGATAACTGCGGCCCCGTTGTGCCCGCGCATAATCATCGAAACAATCGCCAGCCCCAGGCCAAAGCCGCCAGTTTGGCGATTGCGGCTGACTTCTAAGCGCTCGAAGGGTTGCAGGAGGCGCTGCCGTTCGGATTCTGGAATCCCCTGGCCATTATCATCGACATGAAGTTTAGCCAGCCCGTTTTCCCATTCAATCGTGAGCATGATGGCTGTACCGCCATAGCGTCTGGCATTGCCCATTAAATTTGCCAGTGCGCGGGTGAGATAGTGGCTGTCTGCTTCCAGAAAAGGCGTTTTTCCGGGCAATAGATTGACGAGCTCGGGGGTGATATTGCCCTGGCTGCTGAACTCACTGATTTGCCGTCTGAGCCATGGCAGAATTTCAATCGCCTGGGTTTCAAGCTTCAGCTGTGGCTTATCCAGGGTAGACATGGTGAGCCATTCTTCGATCAATTCATCGATTTGCCCCAGATCCCGTTCAATGGCCACAATTTGCTGGCTGCTTTCTGCTCCGCCTTTGATGGCTTCTAAGCGATAGCGCAGCCTTGCCAGCGGGGTGCGTAAATCATGCGATACCGCATCGATCAGAGCTTTGCGGCTGGCTGTGAGTTCTTCTACGTCGTGCGCCATCCGGTTAAAAGTGACGCCCAGCGAATTCAGTGTGGAGCCTTCATGCAGGGTTACTCGGGTGCTGAAATCGCCTTCACCCAGCTGGCGGCTTTGTCTGGCCATATGTTGTAAATCGCGCCACAAAGGGCGCAGCCACAGCCAGGTGGGCACACCTAAGGCTGCACACATCAGCAGCAGGGCCACTAAATCGGCCCATGCAAAGTTATCTAATCGTTGCAGATAGGGAACAGGGCCAAGGACCACCATCAGGCCGGTGTCTGGAATACGGTGCAGGTAAACATCCTGGTTTTGTAAAAAAATAATATCACCATTGATCAGCGCGTCCTGATTGCCAGGGCTGAGCGTATAGGTATTGAGCGTTTCAATTTCTACAGGCAGGGGCAGCTTATTTTTCAGGCGTTTTACTTCATCGTGCCAGATGGAGGGCGGTAAATCGCCCAGGGTGGATTCAACAACACTGATCGTTGTTTTAAAAATATCAGAAAGATAATGTTCATTGCTGCGCTCAAGTAAGTTTTTATAGAGCGCACCAATCACAAGGGACGAGGCTAAAAAGCAAACCACCACGGTAAGATAAAAACGTAAAAAGAGTTGGCGCATAGTCAGTCGTCAGGGATAAGGGTAGCGCATGGCTTAGCGGTTTATTACGGCTTGAGGGGAATAAACCGGCATAAGCCAATGCGAAGGAGAAGATGCTGGAATCCGGCCTTTACTGCCAGTGCTCTGCGGATACTCAGCTACGCTTTCGTGCGCCCTGATTTATTCCTGCCACCAGATATCGGTAGCAAATAAATAGCCTTTGTGGCGGATGGTTTTAATTTTGCGCGGCTCGTTAGGATCGTCGTCCAGTTTTTTACGCAAACGGGAAATGGCAACATCGATACTTCTGTCCATGCCATCGTATTCAATCCCGCGTAATACTTTTAATAAGTGATCGCGCGACAAAATATCACCTGCCTGGCTGGCCAAAGCCCAGAGCAAGTCAAAATCACCCGTTGATAAGCCCAGCGCTTCGCCGCGATAACTGGCGGTGCGGTTACGCAGATCAACTAAAAGCTGGCCAAAATTAAGCGTGGAGCGGTCTGGCGCAGGTGCGGCACTCGATACGATAGGCGTGCCGCCTGCTGTTTTACGCAGGTGAGCACGAATTCGGGCGAGCAATACTGAAGGGGGGGTGGTTTTAACCACATAATCAGTTGCACCAATTTCAAAGCCCAGAATCTGGTTCATATCGCTATTGAGCGAGGTGAGCAAAATAACTGGCCCTGTCCAGAATTCGCGTAATTCCCGGCAAAGGGTAAG
Organism: Iodobacter violaceini; assembly: GCF_011601265.1. Taxonomy (GTDB): domain Bacteria; phylum Pseudomonadota; class Gammaproteobacteria; order Burkholderiales; family Chitinibacteraceae; genus Iodobacter; species Iodobacter violaceini. The sequence goes on along the minus strand of NZ_JAAOLX010000003.1, from coordinate 425,778 downwards.
CCCGTCTTTACCGGGCAGCATAATATCAAGCAACACGAGCGAGGGCGGATTATTGCGCACTGCTTCGATCAAGCCGCTGCCGTCGGGCAGGACTTCAATATTAAATTCAAACGAGCGTAAATAACTACCAACCAGTTCTGCCAGTTCAGCATCATCTTCAACAAAAAGAATGCGGTGATTCATTTGAATATTCTCTGGAATGGGATAGTGGGCTAAATGATCTCAAGCTGTCTGGCAGGCTTGAGCAGGGTGAAGCAAGCAAGATATTGATTGCGTATCGCTGGCGACAGTGGCTGGCGATACGCTGTGTATACGCCTCAGGCGCTGATAATCAGATATTTTTTATGTAATTCTTCTTTGGTTTCCTGATGTTCAGGATCCAGCGGGATACAGTCTACAGGGCATACCTGCTGGCACTGTGGTTCGTCATAGTGACCCACGCATTCTGTGCACAGATTAGGATCGATGACATAAATTTCATCGCCTTGGCTGATGGCGCTGTTCGGGCACTCTGGCTCGCAAACGTCGCAATTAATACATTCATCGGTAATGATTAGGGCCATGATGCTAAATCCTTGGCAATGCAATAAAAAATAGATATGCAAATTGTCCCATGTTCTGCCATGCCACGACAACGATGCCGTAAAAATGCTGAACCGATAAAAGGGCAAAAACATGGATATTTACATCTTCTTTGACCTGGAGCTGCTTTATTGTGAGTGGGGTTTTATCCGGATTGAGGCCGTTTTGACGGGGGAAGCGGGTTTCAGAGGCGAATATTCCCCCCGGAATGGATGGTGTTAACTCATCCGGAAAAGTCTGACTTTTTACCTCTTTTTTAGGGCAGAATGGCTGCTCGCTCATCTCACTGGAGTAAACCGTATGGGACTTATCGATCAGTTGGCCGGACAGTTTTTGGGTGGAAAAGAATTACCGGAAGGCTTTGCACAATCTTTGTCTGGCCTTTTGGAGCAGCAGGGAGGTATTTCTGGTTTGTTAGAGAAGTTTCAGAGCGGTGGTTTATCTGAGTTAGTGCAGTCATGGGTGGGCACGGGTGAAAACTTACCTGTGAGCAGCGAACAAATTCAATCTGTGCTGGGCAAAGATGCGGTGGCTTCTGTAGCAGAAAAACTGGGGATTGATCCGTCTGAAGCGGCGGGGAAAATTTCTGAATATCTGCCTCAGCTGGTGGATAAGCTCACGCCCAATGGTGAAGTACCCGAAGGCAATAATGTTCTGGCCGCTGGCCTTGATCTGCTGAAGGGCAAGTTGTTTGGTTAAGAAAGGATTCGCCATCAGAAAAAGCCCCGCTTGGGGCTTTTTTTATGCATGGCGATTGCATTAAGGCTGAATTAAATCGCTTAAATGCCTGCCCATTCTGCGGCCTTCGCGAATTGCGTAATTGGTGCCCCGGTCTTCCGGGTAGATTTGTGCCATCGAGGCTAAAAACAGCCCGCGCTTAGGGCTTTCGCAAGCGGGAATGAGCTGGCTGTAATGCTTTTCAACCACGGGTTGCGCCCAGCGGGCATGCCAGACATGGTGTTTTTTGATCCAAGCGTCTTGAAACTTTGGAAACATGCGTTTTAAGTGGGGCAGGGCAAAAGCGAGCAGCTCGTCATCGCTCATTAAATACAGTGCGTCGGTATGAGGCAGGTATTTAGATAAATAAACAATATGCTTGCCGTCGTAATTTTTAGTGCTCTGAAAATTGGTGTGCTCAATTACACCTACAAAGGGGAAGCTTGGGTCGTTTACATTCAGCCAGTAGGTATCCGATAAGGAATGATCCAGCTCGAGCACAAGGCAAACATTGGCCAGATAGTTAATGCGGCCCAGTTTGGCTAAATACTCCGGGCTGGCCCAGCTTTCAATCATATTTGCGAGCAGTGGCAAGGCCGGGGTGGAGATCACCCTGTCTGCATGAACATCGCCATTCGCGGTTTTAATCAGCCAGCCGCCGTTGTCCGGTGCAACTGAAATAACCGGGCTGCTGGTTTGGATTTTGCCGCCTAGCTGCATGATTTTTGCGGCCAGGGCTTCAACCAGAGCAACAAAGCCGCCCTTAAAGTAGGCAAGCCGCTCTTCGCCCCCTTTACCCCGGCTGCTGCCGCGCAGCTTGAGCTTGTTCCAGAACCAGACCGCTGAAATCTGATCGGCTACTGCGCCAAATTTACCGCGCAATAATGGCTCCCAAACGATTTTATAAACGTTTTCCCCGCCTAATTCCCGCAGCCATTCTGCTGCCGTTTTATGCTCAAGCACCTGCCAGTTCTCTACCTTGCGTGCTTTTAAGGCGAGTAAGCCGAGGCGGATCCGGTCTGGAAAAGCGAGGGGTTTAAATTTAAGTAAATCCCATGGCGTGGAAAGCTTGAAAAATTGATTGGCAAAATACATGCCGGTATTACTGGGATTTGTTTTTACTTTATCGCAAAGATTCAGCTCTTTAATTAGCTGCATGACTTCCAGATCATTGGTGAACCAGTGGTGGTAAAAACGATCCAGTTTTTCTGACTGATCACCAATATCAAATGCTGCGGCCAGGCCGCCAATATCTGCTTCTGCTTCCAGAACAAGCACGCTCACGCCTGCTTTACTGAGCTCATAAGCGGCAGCGAGCCCGGTAAAACCTGCGCCGATGATGGCAACTTGGGTGTGCTGGGTTGTCATTTTTTTCTCCGGGAAGGCAGATTGTTTTTTATCACTGAAAGAAAAGAGAGGGGGATCATTTCTGATTGAGTAAATTCATCAGTAATGGCGTGTTCCTTCATGGTTTCTTCCGCGAAATTAAGAGCCATATCCCGCCTGCCAGGGTAGGCGGGAGCCATATCAGTAAGTGGGCGATAAGGGCAAAGGCCGCGGCGGATATGCCGTCATTGTTCGTGAGTTTCATTGCAAGAATGGCAAAGTAATCAAAAGTGCCCACATAGCCGGGGGTGCTGGGAATTAGCGTGGCCAGTGTGGCCAGCGGCAGGGCAAACCATGCGCCGGCACTATTGATTATTCCTGGAACACTTTGCGCTACACACCACAAAGTAAGCCCTTCTAAGCCCCATACCATCAGGCTGACGGCGATCAGCGGCAAAATGCGTTTCCCGCCAAGGGTAGCCAGCAGTTTGATGGCGTCTGCTGCTTCATCGGCCAGATGATTGCCACTACTGGGCGCTAATTTATGAATAAGGCGCAGGCAGGCATCAATAAGAATCTGTAAGAAGCGGGGAAACGCCAGTAATACAAAAATGAGCAGGGCGATGAGCGCTGCCCCGCCCGCGCCAATTTTTCCAAAAGTGGGCAGGCTGTGTATATCAAAAGCCCATAAGCCAAGCGCCAGAAACAGCAGCAGGCTGGCTAAATCGAGCAGTCTTTCTACAAAGATAGAAGCGAGCACCTGGCCCGGGCCTGTGCCCAGCTCCTTGTTAAATGCAAAAGTGCGCGCCAGATCCCCGGCACGAAAAGGCAAAATATTATTGAGTGCAAGGCTGCTTAAAAAGGGCTGCAGGCAGGCGCGTGGTGTGGCTTTGGGGCTGTTGGCCCGCAGCATGCTGCTCCAGCGGGCTGCACGGCCAACCAGCCCGAGCGAAAATACGATCAGGCCTGCAAGCAGCCCGAGCGGGTTGCTGCTTTTCATGGCTGCAATCAGCTGAATGCCATCGGTTTTCTGAAAAATAAGCCCAATTAATACAATGGCAACGATAAGCCCAATAATGGTGCGGATATGGCGTTTCATAAAGATTCTTTAAAAGAGGCGGCTGCAATCCGCCATGTGCTGCTTATGGCTGTTCAATGGATTATTTTCTGTCGGCCACGGGGCTGCGTGAAAAAGTGATCTCATCGCTAAAGCCACAATATTCCTGCACAACATAGAGTGGTCTTTGCTTGGATTCTGTATAGATGCGGCCAATGTACTCGCCTAAAATGCCGACGCAAATCAGTTGAACCCCTCCCAGGAACAGCACTGCAATCATCAGGGCCGTCCAGCCTTCTACCCAGATATTGGTAAAGATACGTAAAAAGAGGGCATAAAAAATACCGATCAAGGCCAGAAAAGAGGCCCCCATGCCCATCGCCATGGCCAGCTGTAAAGGTTTGGCAGAGAAAGACATAATGCCATCGCTGGCAAAGCGGATCATTTTAGACAGGGGATATTTGCTCTCCCCGGCAAAGCGTTTGGCACGCTGATAAGGCAGCGCAACCTGTTTAAAACCCGCCCAGCTCACCATGCCCCGCACAAAACGATCACGCTCGGGCATGGCTTTGAGCGTGCTGACAACAGCACGGCTCATCAGCCTGAAATCACCCGTATCCAAGGGGATAGGCACATCAGACAGGCGATTAAGCAGGCGATAAAAGCCTTTGGCTGTGGCGCGTTTAAAGGCCGATTCGCCGGGCCTGTCGGTGCGCGTGCCGTAAACTACATCGTAGCCAGCCCGCCATTTTTCTATCATGCCGTGGATGGCTTCGGGCGGGTCTTGCAGATCGGCATCGATCAGTACAACTGCATCACCCCGCGCGGCGTCGATGCCGGCTGTAACTGCGATCTGGTGACCAAAATTGCGTGAAAAGCCAATCAGGCGAATACGATGATCGTGGGTGGCGTGCTGTTTTAATATGCTGCGTGTGGCATCTTTGCTGCCGTCATCAACAAAAATAAACTCTGTATCCAGGTTGTGTACTTCTTTGCTGAAGGCGCTCAGGCGTTTGAGTGTTTCAGCAATAACGGCTTCCTCGTTATAACAGGGCACGACAATCGACAGCAGCATCATCTCGTCATCCTCGGTGATATGGGCCGTGCTTATGCCGGCTCATTATTATCGTTTAATCCAAAGCCCCATGCGGGTATCGGGCGTATCCAGGAAAGGGTGCCAGTCGTATCCGGGGCTAATTGCAGCATTGATTGTTTGCCATGCGGGCGATGTGCTTTCAGGCCTGCCCCAAACGATATATTTAACTTTGTTTTGTTGCAGCCAGGCGAGAGGGGTATTTTGCGCGCCAGCGTAGAAATCTTTGATTTGCTGATTAAGCAGCCACACTTCCTGAGGCGCACCGTGCCACAGGCTGACGTGATTAGGCCATCCAAGCAATGAAGGTTGTTGGGAATAAAGTGAGTAGAGTGTTTGATTGGTGTAAGCATCACCCAGCCAGTTTTCCAGCACGATGCCTTGTGGCGCTTGGTTTAGATAGCGGATGGTGTCTTTAACCGGGGCATCATTACTAAACCATTGCGTGCCCGCCAGTTTGCCCATGTCACCCTTGGGGGTATGCCAGATATATTGCGCGGTATTGAGGGCATAGCTGCAAGTGAGCAGCAAAACGCCAGTCGCGGTGTTGCGTACCCAGCGTTTGCCCGATCCTAATGCCATCGCACCTGAGGCCAAAAGTGCTCCGCTCCACATCCAGCCCCACCATTTCATGGTGGTATTGGTGCGCTCAAATTTACCCACGCTTGGGTCGTCTACAAAAATAAACTCACCTAACAGCAACATAATCGCAAAGGCAGCGACCAGGGCAATGGCCAGCGGGCGCTGGCGTTTTTCGGTCAGTGCCAGTGCAAACAGTGCAAACAACGGCCAGAGCAGCAGAATAAACTGGGCCAGCGGCGTGTGGTCAATGGAATGAACCAAGCGGATAGGCGTGCCGATGGCCTGGCTGGCAAAGCCGGCAAGGAAAGGATAAATCAGCAGAAATCCAAGTGTGCCGCCTGCAAAAATGGCACCCCAGGCTGGTGGATTTTTGCAGTAATGCCGCCAGCCTGCCCAGGTAAACAGCAGCACAGCCAGCATGGGGGTGATCCATGTATTGGTGATCAGCATGACTGGCAACGTGAGTGCCAGCAGGCCTTGGGCAAAGCGCCCGTACAGGATTTCTGCAGGCTGATCGCTGCGTTTTTGTTCCAGCCATGCGATTAGTGCCAGTGCTAAAAACAGCAGGAAAAAACCACCAAGTGGCGGATGGTAGTCACCCAGGAAAAACTGATAGCCAAAGTTTTCCAGCGGCAAATCACGTGCTTCAAAATCTGCTGTGGGTTTGGTTTCCGGGGCAGGCAAGGGGAAAAGCTGCCGGCCCAAATCAGTATTGACCCGCGCATCATAGCTGCCAATAAAACGCGCACTGGCCCACATTTGGTCGTTGGCCTGCCAGCTGATTGGGGTATCGCTGGCCGGGGTAACAAATAAATTTAAAAAAGGTGAAACACCGGTACCGCCCAGAGCAAGGGCAATAATCAGTACCAGACGATGTATGCGCCCTGCAACAAAGCGGGTGGTGAATTCCCATGCAAGGCTGAGGCCCAGGGCCATTAATAGTGCAAAAGAGATGTTATAGGCGAAACCAATCTCCCAGCCAAACAGCCGCCCCATCAGGGCCGCACCGTAGTGCTGAAACGCATAGTAGAAATCAAAGCGATGGCCGGCAAACCAATGATCGGGCGGCGGTAATACGCTGCCTGAATAATAATTGGCCATAAAATACAGATCAGTGACCCGCTCGGAAGTTGGATAAATCGCAGGGAATATAAATTTCCAAATCAGCCCATAGGCGAGAGCCAATAGAAAGGCGATTTCGGCGGCTTTAAAGCGGCTGCTTTGTGCTTCTTGTTTAAACAGATAAAGAGACGCTGCGGCTAAAATCGCTGTGATGGGCCAGATGCCATTGAGATTACCTAAGCCAATAAAATGCTCAATAAAAAACAGCATTAGTGTAATCAACAGCACACCCGATGCTCTGGCTATTGCATAGGGCAGCCAGCGGCCCAGCACAAGGGTGAGGCCAGCCAGATGCAGCCACAGCAAGGCAAGGCTTGCGGTGAGGTGAATCATCGTCATTTGTGAGCATCCCTTCTTTTTATTTTTCAGGCGATGAGCGCTTGAGCCTCGTTTTTATCCTATTTCTGCATTAATTACAAATGGCAATCGTCATTTTTTATTGATGTTGATTGCATATATTCATCCGGCTTTCGTTTTCTTGTAATAATCCTAATGGGGTAATTGGCCGGATAGTCATTTTTTATTACAAATCATCCTCTTTTAAGATTTAGTAACAGGGGATTGCTGTTGCCGGTAGCGTTCCGGAGAAAAACCAATTAATTGTTTAAACATGGCAATAAACGCCGATGGTGTGCTGTAGCCCAGCTGCCATGCAATATCCTGAATGGTTTTCCCCTCTTTTAACCATGCCAGTGCATGTAATACACGAATGCGATTGCGGCACTGGCCAAAACTCATTCCCAGCTCGCTTTGAAAACGCCGGGCCAGCGTGCGTTCGGTACTGTGCACTTCGCTGGCCCAGCTGCCTAAGCTGCGGGCATCGTCTGGCCTGGCTTGCAGCGCTTTTAAAATGGGGGAGATCAGCGTATCGCTGCTGCCGGGTAAGAAGTTTGGTGCACTTTTACACTGGCTTAAGCGGGTAATCAGCAGCTCCGCCTGATTCTGATCACTTTGATCCTGCATATGTCCCAGCTGCCGCTGAGCAAAGTCGCTGATTAAAGCGCTGATGAGCGGGGTACTGGTAAGCAGGCAGGCTTCCTTTGGCAGCAGGCTGGCTAAATCGTCTGAAACATAGATGGATGTGTAATTGAGCGCCTCGCGTACATAGGCAGAATGCGGGATGTCGGCAGGTACCCAGATTAAGCAGTTAGCGGGTGCAATCAGATGCTGCTGTTCCAGCTCAAGATCCATAATTCCAAGGCTAATCCAGCTTAACTGGCCCCATGGGTGCCGATGGATGCTGTATTGGGTGTCTGCCTGCATCTGCTGATAGCGCAAATACAGCGGATTGGGCGCTGACAGGGCTAAATCGGCGGCAAAATAGGCGTTGGTCATTTTATGTTTGTTTCAACTTGTCTGTTTCTGAATATGAAATGTCTGTTTTAGCGTACTTGCATTAAAAAAGACAAGCTTATACTAGTGACAATTTATTCATTCAGAAAGATAAGCGTGATGCCCATCCTTTTTCCCCTGCTGGCGGTCATGATCTGGGCCACTAATACCGTGGTCTCCAAAGCTGCGGCAGGCGTACTTGATCCTGCCGCCATTTCTTTTTATCGCTGGTTTTTAGCGGCTTTAGTGCTCACGCCTTTTTGCCTGAAAGCAGTCTGGCAGCAACGACTCGCTATTCGCCCATATTTGGGTAAATTTTTAGTGCTGGCATTACTGGGCATGGTGTTGTTTCAGTGCATTGCCTATTACGCAGCACATAGCACGACCGCCACTAATATGGGGGTGATTACTTCTTTGGTGCCGCTCTCATCATTGCTGCTGAATGCTTTTATCACTAAAACCAAACCTGGTGCTGCTGCCGCTATGGGGATTTTTTGCTCGTTTTGCGGTGTGTTGTATCTGCTGGGTGAAGGGCATCCTGCCAGCTTGTTACTGAGCGGGGTTAATCATGGCGATGCCCTGATGCTGATTGGCACCGTGGCCTATGCCCTGTATGGCATTCTTTTGCGCCGCTGGGCCTTGCCGTTCAGCCACTGGCACAATCTGTACATCCAAATTGTGCTGGCGGTAGTGATTTTGATTCCGGTGGCGTTCAGCGCGCAAACAATGGCGATTCCGGAGCAGGGCACAGGCTTGGTGTTGTTTGCAGGGATTGCTTCGTCTTTGATTGCTGCCTATTGCTGGATGCAGGGTGTGCATCGCCTTGGGGCTGATCGTACGGCGGTATTTATGAATTTGCTGCCTTTATTTACGGCTTTGATTGCGATGTTCAGTCTTGGGGAAAAAATTCAGGGCTATCATTTATTAGGTGGTGGTCTGGTGCTGTCCGGGGTTGTTTTGGCACAAATTAAATCATGGCGGTTTCTGTTGATTACAAAATAATGAAATAAAACGTGTTGGGTTTTATTCACAAAAACGCACTTTATTCTTTTGATTGCAAAAGAGGAAAGTGCGTTTTTCTTTGTGACTCAGCCGGGTTTTTTTGCCACGAAAGCTTGTATTTGCTGAGCCATAAGACCTTGCTGCAGATGATTACCGGTACTTGTATAGCATGGATTTTGTGCCTGGCTGTGTGAGTATCATCGCATCGCGGTGTAAGTTAAAACCCTGGGTGTTGATGTTTTTGGCATAATTCGGTTTTTGATATAAACGTGAAGCCTGAGCGATGTATTTTAGTCAGGCTGCGTATTGGGATTTAAACAGTATTAGTTTCTTCTAATTTATATAATGGTAATTAACTGATTAATTAAATTTAGTAAAAATTAATCGTAATTAAATAGCGGCTTGCTATAGTGTTTGGGGTTTCTGCGATCGTAATCCACAGAATGATACGGGCAGATTAATGTTTTAGAATAATTAAATACTTATTTCACTTGCTATTGGCGGATTGTTTTTGAGTTGTTTTTTTAAAAACAATGCCTTAGCCTGGTGGGGGGCTGTGTTTAGTTATGCGGCATGACTTAAGTTTGAAAATTAAATGGTTTGATGCGCTGACATTAAGCCGGGGAGATATAAACATCATGCGAGTGACACATATTATTGCAGCGCTGGGTATTACGCTCAGCGCCTGCGCTCAGGCTGGCATTGTTGATTTTGGCGTTGCCAATGGTTATAGCGGCTTTTTCTTTGGTAATGTAAATGCCGCTTCTGACGTGGAAGGCCGTTTGGCTGTGGGTGGCAATCTGACTTCAGGATTTGACATAGGCTATCGTAATCCCTATGGCACCACAGCACCTTCTTTGGTTGTACAAGGAAATGTATCTTTAACGGGGCCGTGGGGCAAAGTCGGCTCTGTTTACAATGGTCCAAAAACCAATATTGACACCAATACATCGATTGGCCCCAGCTCGATTGATCTCAGCACGCTGAATAAGGGCAATCTTGTTTATGGTGGCTCATTAGCCGCGGTTGAGTGGCAGTATGGGCAGGCGGTAAAAAACGCCAGCTTTCTTGATTTTGCTGCAGCTAAGACGCAGTTGAGTGGTTTATCTTCCTTTTTATCCGGGCAGGCTCAGCTGGGGAGCTGGACAAGCAGTGGTGGTGGCTTGGTTTTGACGGGCGATGGTAAATCAGATGTGCAGGTTTTTAATCTGGGCAATACGGCACTGCAAAATATATCACTGAAAAACGTGAAAGCCGGTGCCAATATCATCATTAACAGCACTTTATCCGATGTCGTGTTTTCGGGTGATTTTGGCGGCAATTTAGCCGGATCCAAAGACCCGCTGGCCCTGCATCGTGACCGGATTATTTACAATTTAAGCAATGCTAAGAGTGTAAACGTTTCGACCTTCTTAAATGGCAGCGTACTTGCCGTTAATGCGGATGTTGTTGGCTCTGGCCATCTTGAAGGCACGCTGATTGCTAATTCATTAAGTGCCGGAGCAAATGGCAAACTTGAATTAGGCTACGAGCCTTATAAAGGCAGCGCATTGCCTGTGCCAGAGCCTGAAACCTACGCCCTGATGGGTTTAGGATTGGTTGGCTTAGTAATGCGTCGCCGCAAATAAGCCGCGTGATGAATAAAAAAACGGGGAAGCTTTGGCTTCCCCGTTTTTTTATATGGCTGAATCACTTCAGCCATGATGAATCGCTTACAGCCCCGCAGCAGCGCGCAGGACTTCGACTTTGTCGGTGCGCTCCCACGAGAAGTCTGGTTCTTCACGGCCAAAGTGGCCGTAGGCTGCAGTGCGTGTGTATACCGGACGCAGCAGATCAAGCATCTGGATAATGCCTTTCGGGCGTAAATCGAAGTGCTGTTTGATCAGCTCAACAATTTCGTGCTCAGGTAATTTACCTGTGCCCCAGGTATCCACCATGATCGATACCGGCTGCGCCACACCAATTGCGTAAGACACTTGTACCAGGCATTGCTTGGCAATCCCGGCTGCTACGATGTTCTTTGCTACGTAACGGCCAGCGTAAGCGGCTGAGCGGTCTACTTTGGATGGGTCTTTACCTGAGAAAGCACCGCCGCCGTGAGGGGCTGCACCGCCGTAGGTATCTACAATGATTTTACGGCCGGTTAAACCGCAATCGCCCATCGGGCCGCCGATCACAAAACGGCCTGTCGGGTTAATCAGGTATTTAGTGCCCACTAATAATTCTGGCGGGATCACTGGCTTGATGATTTCTTCAATCACGGCTTCAGAAAGCTGGGCGTGGCTGACATCCGGGTGGTGCTGGGTAGACAGCACAATGGTGTCGATGCCGGTTGCAATGCCAGTGTCTTTATCGTAGCGAACGGTGACCTGCGATTTAGCATCCGGGCGCAGCCATGGCAGGCGGCCGTCTTTGCGTACTTCAGACTGGCGCTGCATCAGGCGGTGCGAGTAGTAAATCGGCATAGGCATCAGCTGCGGTGTTTCATCGCAGGCATAACCAAACATCAGGCCCTGATCGCCAGCGCCCTGGTCTAAATCCAGGCCCTGGCCTTCGTTTACGCCCTGGGCGATATCCGGGCTTTGCTTGTCGTAAGCCACCAGCACGGCGCAGGTTTTGTAATCAAAGCCAATATCGCTGTGGTCGTAACCGATACGCTTGATGGTATCGCGGGCAATTTGAATATAATCCACATTGGCATGCGTGGTAATTTCACCAGCCAGGACCACAAGACCGGTATTTACCAGTGTTTCGGCTGCAACGCGGGCGTGTTTGTCTTGCGTCAGAATAGCGTCAAGGATGGAATCCGAGATTTGGTCTGCCACCTTATCTGGATGGCCTTCAGAAACCGATTCAGAGGTAAAGAGGAATTCTTGCATTATTGTTTCCCTGTCAATGAGGGGCTTACTAAGGGTTTTCTTCATAAAGTGATTTGTTACATGCTTGCACAAATGACTTATTGTCCTAAACGCTTAGTAACAGCCTGTTTTGCCGGTAGAATCCGGAGCCTGCCCTTGGATGCGTAAAAACCTGATGCTGCTGCTTAAACCTATTGCTTACTTGCCCCTATGGCTATTTCATGGCCTTGGAGCCTTGCTTGGCTGGCTGGCTTGGCTGTTATCGCCACGCTACAGACAGCGTTTGGCTGCCAACTTGCAGCAGTCGGGTATTGCGCAAAATGGCGGAGATTATAAGCGATTGCACCGCTTAAGTGTGAGTGCCCACGGCATGGGGGCGTTAGAACTTTTACCAGCCTGGCTTAGAACGCCAGAGCAGGTTGGCCGTTGGGTGAAGGAACGCGACGGCTGGGAGCATGTTGAAGCGGCAATGCAAAGTGGTCGGCCCATGATGTTTGTTTCTCCGCATCTTGGTGGAATCGAAGTCTGTGGTGTGTATATAAGCACACAGATTCCCTGCGTGCTGGCCGCTTTATACCGGCCTCCCAAGCTTAAATGGTTAGAGCCTCTGATGGTGACAGGGCGAAACCGTGCCAATGGGCGTGCAGCTCCTGCGAATGCCAGTGGCGTAAAGATCTTACTGCGCACCTTAAAAGAGAAGCAAGCAATTTATATACTCCCTGATCAGGCTCCCGGTGCCGGGGAGGGGGCATGGGCCCCGTTCTTTGGTAAGCTTGCTTACACCATGACTTTATTGCCTCGTTTAAGCAAATCAACCCAGCCTGTGATCCTGATGTGCTTTGCCGAGCGTCTGCCTTGGGGGCGTGGATTTAAAATGCATTTTGCCCCGCTGGATGAAGCCTTTGCGGGTGATGCACAGGCTGATGCCCTTATTTTGAATCGCAATGTAGAAGCGATGATACGTCGTGCTCCCAGCCAGTATTTGTGGAGTTATAACCGATATAAGCGCCCCGCAGGCGCACCCTTGCCCGAGGATGTATGAGTTACCGTTTGTTGATTGTTTTGTTCTGGTGTTTAAGCTGGCTGCCTTTATCACTCTTACGCGGCCTGGGATATGTGCTGGGCCGGGTACTTTATTTTGCAGTAAAGAGCCGGCGTAAAATCGGGCTGACTAATTTACAACTCTGTTTTCCGGAGTGGCCCGCGGGGCAGCATGAGCGGATATTAAAACAACACTACCAGGAGCTGTGCACCTGCATTTTTTTCTACAGTAAGCTTTGGTTTGGCTCGCAGGATACTGTGGAAAAGCTGGTACGCCGCGAAGGCTATGAGCATTTTAATGCCGTTGAAGAGCATCATTTGATCTTGCTTGCCCCGCATTTTCTTGGGCTGGATTTTGGCGGCATCCGCCATATGGTGGATCACCGTGGTGCCAGCATGTATTCCTCTTCCCACGACAATGCTTTTGATTTAATGCTGCTGCGCGGGCGCAGCCGTTTTAATGATCCGCTGCTGATTAAGCGCAGCGAAGGCATTCGCGGTATTTTGCGGGCCATTAAGCAGGGTATCTGTTTTTACTATCTGCCTGATCAGGATCTGGGGCCTAAAGAATCTGTGTTTGTTCCATTTTTTGGGATTCAGACGGCCACGGTGCCGGGCCTGTCGCGCCTTGCTTTAATGGGTAAAGCAAAAGTGTTGCCGATGATTACCACGCTGGAAAAAGATGGTTTTGTCAGCCGGTACTACCCCGCATGGGAAAACTTTCCCAGCGATGATGCGCTGGCTGATACTGCCCGTATGAATGCTTTTATTGAAGAGCGGATTCGTGAGCACCCTTCGCAGTACTACTGGCTGCACCGCCGCTTTAAAACCCGCCCTGAGGGTGAGGCAAGCTTATATTAAAGCTTTGAATGGCCTGTTACTGCCCTCACCGTTTGGGGGTGAGGGTAAAGCAGGCCAAAGGCCCTTACCATGTTTTGCCTGGTAAAGGCCTGAGCTGCGTAAAGCCTGTGGTTTTGAGGTTTTTAGCAATCAGCCAAAGCGGCTGTTTAATCATTCATCCTGATGCAGCTGCTGCAAAAGCTCACGCAGGCACTGGCTGTCTTCCGCAATCAGCATTTTTTCTACCAAAGGCTTAATTTTTTGCATTTCGCCGGTCAGAATTTCTTGTTTTACCTTCAGCAGCTGAATCGGCAGCATAGAAAAGCGTCTTAAACCAAGGCCCAGCAATAGACGTGTGAGCGCCGGGTCACCCGCCATTTCCCCGCACATTGAAACTGGCTTGCCAAGGCGGTTGGCTGTGCTGATCACATGGTGCAGCAGCTGAATAACGGCCGGGTGCAGCGGATCATAAAGGTGAGAAACCGAATCGTCGTTTCGGTCAACGGCCAGCGTGTACTGAATTAAGTCGTTGGTGCCGATCGAGATAAAATCAAGATGCGCTAAAAACTGGGCAACCTGCACGGCTGCTGCAGGCACTTCGATCATGCCGCCCAGCTCGATATTTTCATCAAAAGCGATATTATCTTCGCGTAATTGTGCTTTGGCTTCTTCCAGATGCTTACGGGTCTGCCTTACTTCGCCCACATAAGAGAGCATGGGCAACAGCAGTTTAATCTTGCCATAGGCAGAGGCCCGCAGCAGAGCGCGCAGCTGGGTGCGGAACATCTGTGGCTCGGCCATGCAAAGACGAATACCAGTCAGCCCCAGTGCCGGGTTAGGCGTTTCACGCTCCTGCTGCCATTTAGGTATTTTGTCTTTGCCCAGGTCTACGGTACGAATAATCACCGGCTGGCCTTTCATGGCTTCAGCGACTTGTTTGTAGGCGAGGAACTGTTCTTCTTCTGTGGGTAAATCAGATTCGGACAGGAATAAAAATTCGGAGCGGAACAGACCGACACCTGTTGCCCCGTTTTCTATGGACAAAATGCAATCGTCGGGCACTTCAATATTGGCAAACAGCTCGATTTCTTCGCCATCTTTGGTAACAGGGCGGCTGGTGCGGATATCTTGCAGTGCTTGTTGTTTTTTCAGCCAGTCTGCCTGCAGATGGCGGTATTCTTTGAGGATGATTTCATCGGGGTCGATAATCACCACCCCGTTAATGCCGTCGACAATAATCAGCTCATCTTCGCGGATCAGCTCGCGGGCGTGGCGCAGCGCCAGCACCGATGGTAAATCTAAGCTGCGGGCCAGAATGGCGGTGTGAGAAGTCGGGCCACCCACATCGGTAATAAAGGCAAGATAGGCCGTATCTTTAAACAGCACCATATCGGCCGGGCTGAGATCGTGCGCAACCAGAATGCAGTCGGGGGCAATTTCAGCAAGGGCGTGTGAATGGTTTTCGTGGCCAGCCAGCGTTTTAAAGACCCGCTCTACTACCTGAATCACATCGCTGCGGCGCTCGCGCAAGTATTCGTCTTCGATCTCATCAAACTGAGCGAGCAGCACTTCCAGCTGCAGCTTAAGCGCCCATTCCGCATTGCAATGCTGCTGTTCGATCAGATTGCGCGGCTCTTTGGAGAGCATATGATCATTCAGCAGCATAATATGCAGTGACAAAAATGCGCCCAGCTCGGCGGGGGCATTTTCAGGGATACTGCCCCAGAGCATTTCTAAGGATTTTCGGGTTACCCGGATGGCATTATCAAAGCGGGCCAGCTCGGCGGGAATGTCTGCATCAGTCAGTTGATAGTGAGCAATTTCGATATCGGCATGCGATATAAGGTGGGCCTGCCCAATTGCAATCCCACCCCCAATGCCAATCCCTTGCAGCGTAATGCTCATAAACCTTCCTCTTTTGCCACCGTGCCGGTGATCGCGGTCGTTATTTTGAGTACAAAACTGATCTGAACTATCCCTGATAATGCCTGTTGTCTTGCAGTTTTAAATAAATATTTTATGACTAAATGATGATACAGAGCGGATGAGACAAAGCCTTATTCGCCTTCGCCAAACTTATCAGCGATTAAGGCAGAGATTGCCGTCATTGCGCTTTCTGCATCCGGACCGTTGTCGGTTTCTAGCAGAATTTTGCTGCCTTTGCCTGCAGCTAACATCATGACGCCCATAATTGACTTGGCATTCACCCTTTTTTGATTGCGGCTAAGCCAGACTTCACACTGAAACTGGCTGGCCAGTTGGGTGAGCTTGCTGGATGCACGGGCATGTAAACCCAATTTGTTTATGATTTCTACTTCACTTGTTGGCATATCACTTATTCCTGAGCGCTGCTGGGCAGCTTATAGAGAACACCTTCCAAACCGTCTGAAATTGCTTTGCTGACGGCAATCTGTACATCACTTTGCTATCCCGCTGATTTCTGCATGCTGCCGCGCAGTACGCAAAAAACGCGTTTTACCTTCATGTTTTCATTTATTCCTGAGCACTGCCGGGCAGCATATAGAGCACACCTTCCAGCCCCCCGGTAATGGCCTTACTCACAACAACTTCAAGCGCCTGGTGGCTGTAGCTCAGTGTTCTGACCAGCATGGGCAGATTGACACCGGCAATTGCTTCTACTTTGCCTGCCCTGACTAAACGCTGAGCAACATTGGATGGCGTGCCGCCATAGATATCGGTGAGCAGCAGTACACCTGAGCCATCGTCTAATTGGCTGATCATTTCGTTGGCGCGTCTTACTACATCATCGGGCTCATCCGCTTTGCTTACTGATAATTGCAGTAAGTTTGGCAGATCCCGCGCCATAATATGTTGGGCACACGAGACTAAGGCTTCGCCTAAAGACACATGCGTCACAATGATAATACCAACCATACCTTCCTACCTTAACGGGTGTAAGTTTGATGTTATTAAATACAAGAAAGCAAGATGCTCTAAATATACCGCTTTTGCTTGCTACCGTAAGCGGTAAATATGTACCGGGGGCTTGATCCACGTCAGCCGGCGTTGTAAATCTGCTGTCACATAGACACTGCCATCATTACCTGCGATGAGTACATCTTGCAATCCAAAACGTTTGGCATGGCGTAATGTATTTCCTATCCCATCAATAAAAATAGGCTTAGTGGCTGCGTCAGAGATCGCTCCTGCTTCTAAGCTGGGCGGGGCAATCACGGTAGCTGCTTCCATGGTGGTGGCGGGCTGACCGGTTCGCGGGTCAATTAAATGCGAATAACGCTTGCCGGCTACTTCAAAAAAACGCTGGTAATCACCCGAAGTGCCAATTGCTTCGCCATCCCTTAAAGCAATCGTTGCCATAGCTTGCGGCTCGCGAGGGTGTTGTATGCCCACAATCCATGGCGTCTGATCTTTTTTGCCAAGTGCCAGCACATTGCCGCCGATATTAATCAGCGCATTATTTACCCGGTGTTTACGCAAATAGGCTGCTGCACGATCAAGCGCCCAGCCCTTGGCAAAGCCGCCGGTATCAATTTTTACTGCCGGATTACTGCTGCTCACCGTGGTTGCGTCAAAAGTCAGGTCGCTCATTCTGGGCTGGGCAGCCAGTAGACCAGCGATAGTTTCGCTCTTGGGCAGAGTGGCGGTGTAGTTATCTTTATGAAAGCCCCACGCTTCAACGAGGCCACCCATGGCAGGGTTAAACAGCTGCTCAGACTGATCAGCATATTGGCTTGCTTGCTTGAGCAGTGCCGCGGTTTCAGTATCGATCAGAGCAGGCTCGCCCCTGGCAAAACTGGCATTTATCCGGGTGATTTCGGAGGGCTGCCAGGGGTGCAGGCGGGTATGAATACGATCTAAATCAGCAAATACGGCCGCCACATGTTTTTGCGCTACATCTTCGGGTAAGCCCCATACAGAGATCTGTACCCGCGTTCCAAATACATAGCTTTCTTGCTGATAAAGCGGCGCTCTGCTGCAAGCGCTGAGCAGCAGGGCCGCGATAAGCAAGAAAAAGCGCTTCATGCTGCTGTGTACTTTTTTAGGTTATTAATAAAAAGACCTGCAATATTGATGTCTGATTGCGCGGTGATTTCGGCAGGGATATTGCCTGCTGGCCGTTTAATACGCATCAGTTCGCATGCTTTTCTAAAGCGTCAATAAACAGGGCAGCAACGTTGATGCCAGATTGCGCGGTGATTTCGGCAAAGCAGGTCGGGCTGGTAACATTCACCTCGGTGAGGTTTTCGCCAATCACATCCAGCCCCACCAGCAGCAGGCCCTGAGCTGCAAGCTGCGGCCCAAGTGCTTCGGCGATTTCCCGGTCTCTGGCTGTTAATGGTCTTGCTACGCCGCTGCCGCCCGCAGCCAGATTACCGCGTGTTTCACCTGCCTTGGGAATGCGCGCCAGGCACCAGTCCACCGGCTTGCCATCGATCAGCAGGATGCGTTTATCGCCTTCTTTAATCGCTGCAATATAGCGCTGCGCCATGATGGTCTGTGTGCCATTGGCCGTCAGCGTTTCGATAATCGAGCCTACATTAGGATCCGCCTGTGTAAGACGGAAAATCCCGGTGCCGCCCATACCATCAAGCGGCTTGAGAATAATGTCGCCGTGCTCTGCCAAAAACGCCCGCACATCGCTTTCAGACTGGGTAACCAGCGTAGGTGCAGTAAATTGCGGAAACTTTAAAATGGCCAGCTTTTCATTAAAGTCGCGCAGTGCCTGACCACGGTTAAATACTTTTGCCCCCTGTGCTTCGGCGAGTGTAAACAATTGCGTGGCATAGAAATATTGCTGATCAAAAGGGGGGTCTTTACGCATGATTACGGCGTCGAAGTCTTTCAGTGCCGTAATGGCGGTTTCACTCTGGGTATACCAATCGTGGCCGCTTTGCGTGCCGGTAAAGTGCAACTGCGCTGCCAGCGCTTCAACGATGCCGTCTTTGACTCTCAGGTTTTCAGCGCCGCAGGTAAACAGCAAATGTCCGCGCGAATTCGCCTCGCGCATCATGGCATAGCTGCTGTCTTTATAAATTTTTAAGCTGGCAAGCGGATCAAGCACGACAAGGATTTTCATAGCGGCCTTCATATTGGGAGTCGTGAGTCGGGATTGGTGAGTCGGGCCCAGGTTGACTCCCCACTCCCCAGTTGTTGGGTGAGTCGGGAGAAGAGAATCGGGTGTTGGGTTTACTCCCCACTCCCAAATCCCGGCTCCCCACCTTTAGAAACTTATTCCAGCTCTAAAGACCCGGCCAGTAAGGCCAGTCTTGCCACTACGCCGTAGGAGTAGAAGCGGTTTGCTTCACAGTCTGGCGAGCCATCGCAATCGGGGGTGGAGAGCGGGGAAGCAAAGGCAAGTGGTACAAAGTGCGCGCCGGGTGCATTCAGATTTTCATCAATGCCACGGCCTGTATGCACGCGGTAAAAGCCACCAATCACAAAGCGGTCCAGCATATAAACCACCGGTTCTGCCACAGCGGCGTTGATTTGCTCGAAGGTGGGTACGCCTTCCTGCACGATCACATCGTGTACTTCCATGCCTTCTTTAATCACGCTCATTTTATTGCGCTGCTTGCGGTTTAAGCCGAGTAATTCTTCACCGGATTTCACACTCATAATGCCCATGCCGTAAGTGCCGGCATTGGCTTTTACAATGACATAAGGCACCTGATCAATGCCGTGCTGCTGGTATTTAATGCGGATTTTTTCAATCATTGCATCTACGGTAGCGGCCAGCTCGTCTTCGCCTGCGCGGGAGTGGAAATCCAGCCCGTCTACGTGTTCAAAGTAAGGGTTAATCACCCAGGGGTCGATATCGATCAGCGCAGCAAATTCCTCAACCACTTTATCGTAGGCGGTGAAATGCTGGGTTTTACGGCGCACGGCCCAGCCTGCATTGAGTGGCGGCAGCAGCGTTTGCTCGATATCTTGCAAGATGGCCGGAATGCCAGCTGATAAATCGTTATTGAGCAGCACCACACAGGGATCAAAGCCCGCAATGCCAACCCGTTTGCCGCTGCGAACAATCGGCTCCAGCGTCACCTGGCCGCCATCAGGCAAATCAAGCGTGGTGCTGGTCGTGATTTCTGGATTCATGCTGCCTAAACGTACCACGAGGCCTGCCTGGCGCAAGATTTTGGCCAGTGCAGCGACGTTTTGCAGGTAGAAAGTATTACGGGTGTGGTTTTCCGGAATCAGTAAAACACGGCGCGCATCCGGGCAATAGCCTTCCAGTGCAATCATGGTGGCCTGCACGGCCAGCGGGTGGAATTCCGGATTCAGATTATTAAAGCCGCCCGGGAATAAATTCATATCCACCGGTGCCAGCTTATAGCCTGCATTACGCAAATCGACCGAGCCATAAAACGGTGGCGTGTGTTCCTGCCACTGGTTGCGGAACCAATGCTCGATTTCAGGCTGGGCAGCCAAAATTTTACGTTCCAGATCCAGCAGCGGGCCTGTAAGTGCGGTGGTCAGATGAGGAACGCTCATTTTGGGGTATTCCTTAGTGGTTTCATGCAGGGCATATGCGGGCGCCGGGCCTGGGATTCAACTCCGGAGGGCCGCTAATTCGCTTGCCTGCTGTTTATGCTTGGTTTTTCAGCCCGGAAAAACAGACTTCAAGCATGGATTCGATAATGGTTTCGTGATCCAGCTTGCTGTAAAGCTGCAAGTATTCTACGGCCGGATCGCAGGTTCTTGCGTAATAGGCAAACAAAATCACATCAACAGGCAGGGCAGGGTTGAGCTGGCCTTGTTTTTGAGCTTGCTGAACGATGGCCTCTATCTTGCCATTTAATTTCAACACTCTCATGACGTATTTCAGGTTGCGTGTCAGCATTTCACGAACATGCGCGCTGGTTGAAGGCAAAAAGGGCATACCCCCCTCCAGCCTGATTCTTAAAGCCCAAGCCAGCAAATCTTTTAGCTGCTGTATCGGGTTTAGCCCTGAGGGCATGGCATCCAGATAATCAAGCGCACCATCTATCAGGCGAATCATCGCTGCCCCCACCAGATCTTCCTTGGATTTAAAGTGCTTATAGAGGCTGGGTTTTGAAATGCCTACTTCCTGGGCAACATCGTCCATGGTCATCAGGTCAAAGCCCTTGCTGGCCAGTATGGCGGTGGTTGCATCGAGGATCGCCGTTTCGCGCAGCTTAAAGGCCTGATCTTTGAAGCTTAATTTGCTTAAAATACTCATTGGTAATTAAAGTTACTCTGTGGTAGATTTAATTGCATGGTGGTTTAGATGCCATATTAGCCGCTGATGAGAGGAATGGATAGCTTGAATATTCAGCCTTAGCTTCAGCCCTTATTCAGGTGCTTGTTTTTTAAACCATTCAAAGGAAACCCCCCGTGGCGCTGCAAGTCTCTTCTGGTTTCAGACAAAAAATCGCCGTGATTGGCGCAGGCATATCGGGCCTTGCCAGCGCATATTTGCTCAATCGCAAGCACGATGTTTGTCTGTTTGAGGCGGGAAGCTATCTGGGCGGGCATAGCAACACGGTGGATGTGTCAGTTAACGGGGTCAGTCATCCTGTTGATACCGGCTTTTTGGTGCTGAATGATAAAACCTACCCCAATTTAGTGGCTCTGCTGGCCGAGCTGGATGTGGCAACGTACAGCACGGATATGTCGTTTGGCGTGTCTATGGATAAGGGCCAGCTGGAGTGGGCAGGCACAGATCTGGATGCCGTATTTGCTCAGCGGCGCAATCTTTACTCCCCCCGCTTCTGGGGCATGCTCAAAGATATTTTGCGATTTAATAAAGCTGCAGAGGCAAATTTACTAAGGGCTGGCAATAGCGGGGAAACATTAGGGCAGCTGCTGGATGCAGGTGGCTACGGCCAGCTGTTCAGGGACGCATATTTGCTGCCCATGGCTGCAGCAATCTGGTCGAGCTCACCTCAAGATATTCTGGGTTTTCCCGCGCTGACCTTTTTGCGTTTTTGTATTAATCACTCTTTATTACAAGTGAATGGGCGGCCGCAATGGCAAACCGTGCAAGGTGGCTCCCGCAGCTATGTGCAGCGTATCGCCGCCACTTTGCCGGATATCCGTCTTAATACGCCGGTGCTGGGCGTGCGCCGGGATGCTAATGGTGTGCGTGTTTTAACCGCCAGTGGCGAATCACATTTCGATATCGTGGTTTTTGCCGGGCACGCCCCCGATACCTTAAGTATTCTGGAGGACGCCAGCCCCTGCGAGCAAAAGCTGCTGGGGGCTGTGCGCTACCAGCCCAATACCGCTTATTTACACCTGGATGAGCAGCAATTGCCCCAAAACAAAAAAGTATGGTCGGCCTGGAACTACCTGGGCGGCGCGGCGGTGGATGGGCAGCGGCCTGTATGCGTGAGCTATTTGCTGAATCAGTTACAAAACCTGCCGTTTGAATACCCGGTAGTGGTGACGCTTAACCCATTTAAAAAGCCAGATTTAGTGATTGCGCAGTTCGAATACCAGCATCCAATCATGGATCAGCCCGCCATAGATGCCCAGCAGCGTTTGCCGCAGCTGCAGGGGTGCAACCGCACATGGTTTGCCGGCGCATGGACTGGCTATGGTTTTCATGAAGACGGCTTGAAATCCGCGCTGCGCATTGCTGCTGATTTTGATGTTTTACCTGCATGGGCGCAGCTCTGATGCGTGCCGCTTATTTATTAAGCGGGCAGGTGATGCACGAGCGGCTCAGGCCGGTGCAAAACCGCTTCGTGTATCCGGTGTTCTGCCTGCGGCTGAATCTGGCCCGGCTGGGTGAGCTGAATAACCGCTGGTTTGGCGTTAACCGCTGGCGGCCTTTATCGATTGCCACGCGGGATTATGGCGCCAGAGATGGCTCTGATTTGCAGGGCTGGATGCGCGGCCTGCTTAAAGATGCGGCGATAGAGGCCGATGGCGAAATCTGGTTGCAAACCTTTCCCAGAATCTTTGGCTATGCCTTTAACCCGGTTAATTTCTGGTTTTGCCACGATAAAAAGGGCGGCTTAAAGGCCGTGCTGGCCGAAGTGAACAATACCTTTGGCGAGCATCATCGCTATTTACTACAAGCAGCTGGCGGTGGGGACATTCTGCCTGACAGCGATTTACACAGTATGAAAGCGCTGCATGTTTCGCCTTTTTGTCCTGTGGCGGGCCATTACCAGTTTTCTTTTAAAAATTCGCCAGACAGTGCTTTTGTGGGGATTGATTATTTTGATCAGGAAGGCCTGCTGATTAAAACGGCGATTGCAGGCCGGCGCGTCTCGTTTACCCCCGCACATTTACGGCGTGCTTTGCTGGCTCAGCCATTTTTAACGCTGGGCGTGGTTGCCAAAATTCATTGGCAGGCGCTGCGTCTGTGGCTGAAACGCGTGCCGTTTTACCGCAAGCCTCAGCCTCCGTTACATCCTGTCAGCCATCCACTTCATTTGCGAAGTTCAAAGGAAAGCCAATCATGAGCCAAGCGCGCAGCCTGTCTGCTTTGCCCTCTGCCGCGCCTGCTGCGGCCCGGTTATTTATTCAAGTCTTGCAACGCTTGCGGCATGGGCATTTGCAGCTGATTACTCCCGGCGGCAGCCATCTTACATTTGGCAATTTACATACGCCGCCCAGCGCCGTGCTGCATATTCATGACTGGCGCGCTTGTGGCCGTATTATTAAGGCAGGCGATATTGGTTTTGCAGAAAGCTTTGCAGCTGGCTGGCTGGATACGCCAGATTTAACCGCCTTGCTGCGGCTGGCTTTAAAAAACGAAGCGGCGCTGGAGCGCTTTGTCTTTGGCGGCAAGCTGGCCACGCTTTGGTATCGGCTGAAACACTGGCTGCGCCCCAACACGCGTGAGGGCAGTAAACGCAATATCCACGCGCATTATGATATCGGTAATGATTTTTACCAGCTGTGGCTGGATAAAAGCTGGACCTATTCCAGCGCTATTTTTGCAGGTGATTTCAGCCAGAGCTTAGAAAGTGCCCAAGCCGCCAAATACCAGAGAATTATCGATACGCTGGCTTTAAAAGCAGGCGATAAAGTATTGGAAATTGGCTGCGGCTGGGGAGGCTTTGCCGAGCATGCCGCACGCTGCGGCGTTGAAGTGCACGGCATTACCATTTCAGAAGCGCAGCTGGCCGTGGCTCAAGCGCGCAATCAGGGTAATAGCGCCAGGCTGTGGCTCTGTGATTACCGCGATTTAAACGAGCAATACGATGCCATTGTGTCGATAGAAATGTTTGAAGCCGTGGGCGAGCGCTTCTGGCCCGGCTATTTTAATCAGCTGCAGCAATGCTTAAAGCCGGGGGCAAAAGCGCTGGTGCAAAGCATTACCATTGATGATGCGCGGTTTGAAAACTATCGCGCCAATACCGATTTTATTCAGCAGTATATTTTCCCCGGCGGCATGCTGCCCAGCCCGGAGCGCTTTGTGGCCAAGGCGGCCGAAGTTGGCCTTAAAACACTCGATCAATACCATTTTGGCGCAGATTATGCCGAAACGCTGCGCCGCTGGAGCCAGGCTTTTAGCGCGTGTGAAGCCACCATTGCGGCGCAAGGTTTTGATGATGAATTCCGGCGTATCTGGCGGCTTTATTACGCCTATTGCGAAGCAGGCTTTGATGAGGGGCGAACCGATGTGGTGCAGTTCTTATTACAAAAAAACCGCTAGTGCGCTGTTACTGATTCTGCTGCTGACGATGGTGAATGGGGCATTTGCCGCCAGCTGGCGGGAAGAGCTGCCTGCTGCTGCGCCGCTTGGATCGGGAGAATTCCGCTGGTTTGGTTTTAGGGTATATACCGCCCGTTTATGGAGCGAGCAGCGCCCCTTTACAGCCAGCGCGCCGTTTGCGCTGGAGCTGACTTACCACCGCAGCATCAGCCGTGAGCGTTTTGTCAGCACCAGCCTTGATGAAATCAAGCGTTTATCCGGCAAAGAATACAGCAAGGCGCAGCTGGCCCGCTGGCAGGCTGAAATGGAGCGCGCGTTTAGTGATGTAGAAAGCGGCGATCAGCTGATTGGCGTGTATCTGCCCGGTGTGGGCTGCCGTTTTTATGGCAAGAAGGGCCTGAATGCCGAAGTGGCCGATACCGAATTTGCCAAAGCCTTTTTTGCCATCTGGCTGGATGAGCGCAGTAAAGACAGCAATCTGCGCGCGCAGCTTTTGGGGCAAAAGTGAAGCCCGCGCTGGCTTATGGCATGCTGGGCTTGCCGCTGGCCATGGCCGCTCTGCCGGTTTATGTGCACGCCCCGGCTTATTACGCAGGGCAATTAGGCATGGCCTTATCCACCACGGGCTGGGTGCTGTTTGGGGCCAGGCTGATTGATACCGTACAAGACCCGTGGCTGGGTTATTTAATTGACCGGAGGGCAGGGCGCTTACGTGGCTGGATGCTCTGTGCCGGGCTGCTGCTGGCCGCCTCATTTACTGGTTTGTGGCTGGTGCCGGTGCAAGGCAGCGCCTTAATTCTGTGGCTGGCGGTGATGCTGACCGGCATTTACACCGCGCACAGCATGCTCAATATTGCCTACCTGGCATGGGGGGCAAGGCTGGGGGATCAGGCCGCTTTACTTCATGCCGCCGCCTGGCGCGAAGGCGCGGGGCTGATTGGTGTGGTGCTGGCAAGCATCGTGCCGGGCTATTTAATGGCGGGCCAGCAGGTGGAGCAAGGTATGGCCTGGTATGCCCTGGCGTTTGCACTGTTATTAGCTTTGGGCATCGCAGCGCTGCTTTGTCGGGCCCTGCCCTGGCTGGGCGGGGGAGAAAAGCAATCCTGGCGCGAGCCGCTGGCAAATCCGGCATTCAGGCGCTTATTACTGCCTTACTTTTTAAACGCGGTTTCGGTGGCGGTTCCGGCCACGCTGGCGCTGTTTTATATCCGCGATCGCATCGCCGCCCCGCAATTATCCGGTGCATTTTTAGCTGCTTATTTTGTGGCTGCGGCTCTGGGTTTGCCGCTGTGGGTAAGGCTGGCTAAGAAAACCGGCACGGCAAAAGCGTGGCGCTTGGGCATGATTTTGGCTGTGCTGGCTTTTGCAGGCGCGGCTTTGCTCAGTACTGGTGATGTGGCTGCCTATGCCGTGGTGTGCATTCTGGCAGGGCTGGCGCTGGGGGCCGATTTAGCCCTGCCGCCCGTGTTACTGGCCGGACTGATTTCACCCCGGCATTCACCCGCCAGCTATTACGGAATCTGGACACTGCTGGGCAAGCTGGCCCTCGCCCTCTCTGGGCTCGCCTTGCCGCTTTTGGCTTTGGGCGGCTATCAGCCGGGCGTCGCAGGGCAGGGCGGATTAAGCCTTGCGCTGACTTATGCCGCCTTGCCCTGCGCGATTAAATTGCTGGCAATGTGGCGTTTAAATTTAGTCATCCGGCAGCAAGCCACTTTAAAAGGATTCACACCATGAAAGCCTTGTTAATTATGTTTTGCATGCTGCTTGGCGCTTGTGCCGGGCCGGATGTGCGCCATTACCAGCAGCAACAGCCTGCCTTGGATTTAGTGCAGTTTTTTAGCGGCCAGACAGAAGCATGGGGCACGTTTCAAAAGCGTGATGGCGCAGTGGTCAAGCGTTTTCATGTGCTGCTGACCGGCACTCAGCAGGGGGATCACTTTGTGCTGGATGAAGACTTTAGCTATAGCGACGGCAGCAAGCAAAAACGCGTTTGGACTTTACGCCAGCAAGCGGGTGGGCAGTGGACAGGCACAGCGGACGATATTAAAGGCGAGGCGCAAGGGCAGATTGCTGGCAATGCGCTCAACTGGAAATACACCATGCTGCTGCCGGTAGATGGCTCGGTGTATGAAGTGCAGTTTGATGACTGGATGTTTTTAATCGATCAAAAAACCATGATAAACCGTGCCAGCATGAGCAAATTTGGCTGGCAGCTGGGTGAAGTTACGCTGTTTTTCCGCAAAAAGGATTAGCCATGTTTGCCAGCCTTAATCCTCAAATCAGGCAGTGGCGCGCGCAGCGTGTATGGCTGATTGGCGCTTCCAGCGGCATTGGCGCTGCGCTGGCCCGTGATTTAATCGGCAAAGGCGCACGCGTGGCTTTAAGCTCGCGCAGCGAAAGCCGGCTGCTGCAAGTGGCTGCGGCGAGTGAGCAGGTGCAGATTATCCCCTTTGATGTGGCCGATGCAGCCGCCTGGCCTGGCGCTTTTCAGCAGATACAAAGCGCATGGGGCGGGGTAGATCTGGTGGTGTTTTGTGCAGCGGATTACCGGCCTGAGCGCAGTTGGGAGATAAAGGCCGCACAGGTGGAGCGCACGCTGGCGGTGAATTTAGCCAGCGTTTACTTTGGGCTTGAAACCATCCTGCCTGATTTACTCGCCCGGCAAGCGGGCAGCGTGGCAGTGATTGCCAGTGTGGCGGGCTATATGGGCCTGCCCAATGCTTCTGTTTACGGCCCGAGCAAGGCCGCGCTCATTAACCTGGCTGAGCTGCTCTATGCCGATCTGCACCCGCACGGCCTTGGCGTGTATCTGATTAATCCGGGCTTTGTAAAAACGGAGCTAACAGCAAAAAATAACTTCAGCATGCCCGCTCTGCAAACGCCGGAACAAGCCGCCAGCGCTATTTTGCAGGGCATGGAGCAAGGCAGTTTTGAAATCCACTTTCCCCGCCGCTTTACGCTGGCGATGAAGTGCCTGCAAAGATTGCCCTACCGCTGGCGTTTTTCCTTGCTGCAGCGATTGGCGTGATTTCAAGTTATCAGCCCATTTAAGGATTTAAGGTAAACCATGCTGCTTGATGAAATGTTGCAATGGTACGAGGCAATCAGTCCGCAAAATCTGGATGAGATCGAGCGCTTTTATAGTGCAGACGCTTGGTTTAAAGACCCGTTTAATGAGGTAAGCGGTGTGGCAGATATCCGCCGTATTTTTGCTCATATGTTTGAAACCACGCAAAAGCCACGCTTTGTGATGAAAGATCGCGTAATGCAGGGTGAAATGGCGTTTATTACATGGGATTTTATCTTTGAGCTGCAAGGCAAGGCGTACAGCGTGCACGGCGCATCTCACCTTAAATTAAATGCACAGGGCCAGGTGTGTTATCACCGCGATTATTGGGATGCAGCCGAAGAGTTATTCCAAAAACTGCCGGTGATTGGCATGCCTATACGCTGGCTGCGGCGGCAGTTTGCTTTGAAAACGACTGCACTTTAGCTGCCATAGTTTCGTAAGGGGCTGCAAACGCGGTGGTTGCGATTTTTTGCTTAATCTGTGAATGAAAAGCGTTAGATGACGGATAAATATGCCAGTTATCGACCGGTGTCAGGTTTTTTTCCTTAAGCAGTTTCTTCGCTTCCAATTGATCTGGTGTCAGTGCTTCCGCTTCTTTTCTCGTTCCCTGGCAATTGGTATTGTGTACCCACACGCCCATTTCGCCGACAAAGTATGTATGAAAGTCCTCGACTTCAAAGTTGTACACAGTCGTGCGATATACTGGGAATAAAAACTCCTCTCCCTTCCCCTCCATTTCGTCGTTATAAACCCGATCGGGGTTAAAACTAAGATTGGTCATCGGCCCATTAGCAGTAAACTCGACGGATCGGCCATCCAGTTCATCCTGCCAGGCTCCCGCCGCACCATCGCCTTGAATAAAGCCGATGTGTGCATTTTCAGTCTGCGCCAAATACAAGGACTTAGTCACCGAAACCATATGGCCATCAGCCAGCTCCAGCACCATACCAGGATCGATCAAGTCGGCACGCAGCCAGACGTCAGATGGATAATTTGAATCCTTAGTAAGAACTGCGTGCCCAATTTCCTGCGAATATTTCCTCATCCCTTTTATCCAGAACGGATGATTGCGAGTACAGATCAGGAAGCCTTGATCTTGGGACGGTCGTTCAGACTGAGACCCCAGCCACGCAAATTCGAGATACCAGATCTCCTTATCTTCAAAACGATGAGTTTTGCGCACCCGCTTGTACGCCGTTTCGCCCTGACCAGACTCGTCCTTCGCCAGTACCCAATCACCAACCTGGATTTCTTCGATCGCTCGCAATCCGTCTTTGGTGTGCACCAAGGTGCCAGCCACAAAGCAACCTTCCGGATCAAACATCGGACCACGTCGGCGTGTTGCATCCGCAGCATCTTTGATAATCTGATCGTACAAAGCATTACCGCTATACTCTTTGCCACATAAGCATTTCAACTCGTCAAAATTAAGAATGGGTAGCATGTTGCCAAGCCGTGCATAGGATGATTTTCTAAGGCTACCTGATAGCGCCAGAATACGAATTTTTTTCATTAATAAGTGCTCGTGGTATAGAAACAAGTGCAGAGGCCTTCACGCCATATTGCGTATTCTTAAGCATATCCATGCTTGTTGCTTACTTATGTTTTTATACAAGTGTAAAAACAGTTATATTTACTGGCATCGTACAAGGGTGAATCAGAAATGACCATGAAGTGGATCGTGATTGTGTTTTGTACGCTGCTGGTGGGAAACACTTTGGCGAAATCGTCGTCCAAAAGTTATAGCGGCGGGTTTTCTTCTTCCCGCAGCAGTAAATCATCATCGGGCAAGCCTTCTGCTCCGCAAAATACCGGCAGCAGTGAATCTAAAAAAACATCGTTTGGTGTTTTTGGCAGCGCAAAGAAAACCGACACTCAAACCACACCCAGCCAGTCTGCATCGAATAAAAGCATGAGCCGTGCGGCAGAAAAAGATAAAGCTTTAAAGACACTGAATGAGCGGGAAGCCAGATCGCGGCAACCGGCTTCAAATATTTATATTCCTAATCCCAAACCTGATCAAAATCAGCAGGCTCCTGATCCCTACCGGCAGGCGGATTCAGAGCGCAATCCTAACCGTAATGGCTCGTTTGGCCAGTCTTTGGCGGGATCGGTGCTGGGCAATATGCTGGGCAATGCAATCAGCCGCTCCAGCCATCAGCAGGGCACAGCACAGAATCAACAGAATCAGGCGCAAAAGCCGGAGCAGTCTTCTGGCTGGCTGGGGGTGTTTTTCTTTGGTTTGATTGTATTTATCATCGCTTTTTTAATTCTGGCTTTTTTCTTAAGAAAAAAAGCGGCGCCGCAGCGTTACTCCTTAGGGGATCGTTAAGATCAACTTAATTCACTTATGGTTTAAACATCGTTGCTTTTGCAGCGGGCGAGCGCGCCTTGTAACGGATAAGGGATTGTAAAAATGGGCTGGAAAGACGCGTTTAATTACGGTTCTAAATTATTTGCAAAAGAAGAAGAGCGTCAGGATGCAGGTTTGCCTTTGGGGGCCAGAATTGGCAGCCTGATTACCTTGCAAATGTCGCCTTTTATACGCGCCAGTACCAGTGGATCGGTGATTGAAGCGCCTGCTAATTTAAGCATGCTGATTCAGGCGGTAAGCCGGGTAAAAATCAATTTATCGGGGCATTTATATCGCCTGTATATTGAAACCGGCAACGATGAAACGCCTGAAAAATTTATCCAGGTCTTTCAAAACCAGGCAGGCGTGGTGGAAGAAGTCATGTATTGCACACGCTTAACGCGTGTTTTTCCAGCCAGTGCGGAGGATCAGGAAGCCTTTACCGGTGAGGCGGGCTATGGTTTGGGGTGCCAGAGCTACGCTTTAGCGCGCGAGCAGTTTGTGGAGCTGGGTTTTAGTGACAGCAGAATTGCGGAGATCTTTGGCGGGGAAGAGCAGCTGGAATATCAGCGTGATGCAGGCAGTGCCGAAGTGGAGTTTATTCCTCCTTTTACCGGCTCAGAAGTGCGGATTGATGATGCAATGGGCGCGCAGGGCTTAAGTCAGAATATCTGCTTTATGCCCTATGTGCGCCAATTGGCCAGTGGCCCGGAATACTTATTAATTAGTACAGAAGTCGTGACAAGCGAAGATGGCGATTACTCAAAACGCGCCATTCACGTTGATTTTATGATTGGTTTACCTTTAGAGCTGGAACGAATCACCGTGCAGTAATTGCTGGATGTAGCCTGGTGCTGAGCTTGCGAAGCCCAATATTTATGCGAAAGTCACTTTCTTTAATAAAGGAAATCCTATGTCTTCAGGTTGGAATTTAACGGCACGTTTAGTTGCAAAACACTTCAGTGCGCTCGGGGACAAAATCTCTGGCGTGATTGCAAATTTTGATCCTGAAACGGCAACCGAAGCAGATCGTGATCAGCTGCGCAGCGTGTTGCAGGATTCGGCACAAAAATTAGCCAAGGCCAGAGCTGATTTTGCCAAAGAGCAAAAAGATGTTGATGATTTAAAGGCCCTGATTGCTAACGATGAAAAAGCCTTAGAAACCCTGGCTGCACGTTTATCTGCGGGCACAATTTCTGAAGCCACCGTGACAGTGTTTTGCGATGAGCTGGAGGCCAATAAAGGCCGCGTGGCGCAGGAAGAACAAGAAGCTGCGGATGCCCGTGAATTTATGGGTGAGTTTGAAGAAATCGTGAAGCAGCTTTCCCAGCAATTGGCTGATTTTGATGCTGCGGCGAAAAAAGCGTTGCAAGCGCTTGCTGCCGCTGAAGCACAAAAAGATTTGCAGGCAGCCCGTCAGGCAAGGCAGGAACAATTGGCCGGTTTTAAAGGCGTATCGAATAATTCTAACGCTTTAAGTGCTTTAACCCGCCGGGCAGAAAAGGTATCGAATGAAGCGGCCGGGATGAAAATTATTACAGATATCGCGCAAAAGCCATTGGATCAGGCGGCTGAAATTGCGGCAATCAGGCAATCTGTGGCGGCCTCTGCCAGCGGTGAAACGGCGTTGCAGCGTTTACAGCGCTTGTCGGGCAAAGCTTAAGACGGTGCTGTTGTTTTAAGTAAAAGTGGGCGGAAACGCTCACTTTTACTGATTTATATGCTGCTGGCTGCAGCATCGCCTGGATCAGTTTGCATATTCAATTCATGCGCAAACAGGGGCTTGCCAAAGTAGTTGCCTTGAAAAGCCACGCAGCCAATCACCATTAGAAAATCGCGCTGCTCCTGTGTTTCCACTCCTTCCGCAATCACTTTCAGGCCAAGGCTGTGCCCAAGCACAATAATTGCGCGTGCAATAATGGCGTCGCTTGGATCGGACATAATATCCTGTACAAAAGACTGGTCGATTTTAAGCTGATCCAGCGGCAGTTGTTTCAGATTGGACAAGGATGAATATCCCGTGCCAAAGTCATCCAGAGAGAAGCTGACTCCTTGTTTTTTCAGATGATTCATTTTGTCGATGATGTCTTCTATATCGTCGATCAGCATGCTTTCTGTGAGTTCTAATTTCAGCTTTCTGGGGTTTACTCCGGTTTTTTTCAGGGCATAGCTGACGTGTTCAACAAAATTAGCCTGCGTAAACTGCAGGGCGCTTACATTGACGGCCATGCTCCAATTTGCGGTTAAAGGCTGCAATGACCATTGATGCAGCTGATTGCAGGCCGTTTCGAGTACCCATTGCCCCAGCGGTAAAATGATGCCGGTTTCTTCGGCAAGCGGAATAAACTCAAGTGGCGCAACTAAACCCCGCTCAGGGTGATTCCAGCGAACAAGGGCTTCGGCTCCGGTTATCTCGCCGTTGTTATCCACTTGTACCTGATACTGCAGTACAAATTCCTGCCCTGCAAAACCCCGGCGCAAATCCCTGACTGATTCATCATGTGCAGCAGCAGCGGCCTGCATCACGGGGTCAAAGAAACGGGCCGTATTCCGCCCCGCACTTTTGGCCTGATACATCGCCACATCGGCTTTTTTGAGCAGCTCCTCCATGCTTTCCAGGTCTTCCAGAAATAAGACAATACCAATGCTGGGGGTGCTGGAGTAAACATGCTCGTTAAGCGCATAAGGCAGGCCAAGTTCTTCCAGTATTTTGCTGGCGATAAGCTCGGTTTGCGTAACCGCCTCGTGGGGATTGGTGCTGAGTTCTTCGAGCAGGACAACAAACTCATCCCCGCCCAGACGGGCCACGCTGTCTCCTTCCCGCACACAATTTTGTAATCTTTCGGCCACCTGCTGCAGTAAGAGATCTCCCAGGTCATGGCCTAAATTATCATTCAGCTGCTTGAAGTGATCCAGGTCTAAAAACATCAGCGCCCCGTGCTGGCCGTTACGAGCCGAGGTAATCATGGCTTGCCTTAGCCTGTCTGCCAGTAAACGCCGGTTGGCAAGGCCTGTCAGCGGGTCATAAAAGGCAAGCCTGCGAATTTCCTGCTCGTTTTCGCGGTTTTGCGTGATATCCCTGATCAAACCAATAAAGGTGATTCTTCCTGTCAGATTGATTTTTGATACCGACAGGCTCATTGGAAACAGCTGGCCATTTTTGCGCAGGCCTTCTACCTCTCGTGGAACACCAATAATGCGCGCTTCACTGGACTGATAGTTTTGCAGATAGCTGTCATGGTGGCTGCGATGCGGCTCTGGCATCAGCAGGGAAATATTCTTCCCTGTTATTTC
This sequence comes from Iodobacter violaceini, assembly GCF_011601265.1. Classification (GTDB taxonomy): domain Bacteria; phylum Pseudomonadota; class Gammaproteobacteria; order Burkholderiales; family Chitinibacteraceae; genus Iodobacter; species Iodobacter violaceini. Next base: position 392,891 of record NZ_JAAOLX010000003.1, on the reverse strand, counting down.
TGCGTGGGAATAGCCAAAAATGGCGCTGGCAGCCTGATTAAAAGATTCAATGATGCCGCGTTGATTTATCGTAATGACCGCATCGGCCATGTTATCTAAGATCGTTTGCGTGTGTAAGGCTGAGTCATAGCGAACGGCCTCACTGTGCTGCCATGCATCGAGCATTCCGTTAAATTGCTTTGCAACGGCTTTGATTTCCAAAGGGCCATCCACACTGGCGCGGGTATGGGTATCGCCTTCTGCAACCTGTCTGGCTGTGCGGACCAGCCTGCTGATGGGCTGAATAATAAATATACTGATGCGCCAGGCCAGCAGCAGCGCCAGTATAAGAAAAATGATGCTGAGAGTAAGGCTGTACCATAAGTATTGAGTGTATTCGGCAAAAACTTCTGCCTCAGGAATCCCTGCAAATACGCGCCATTTTGTTCCCGGTACTGTGGCAAATGAGTTAAGCCGGCTGATGCCGTCTTCATTTTTAATAATGCTTAGCTCATTGGGGCGGGCCGATGTTGTGTATTTTGTTTTTTGGCCGATCCATGTTGCGGCATCCCCGGAGTGAAGCGCAATGATATTGCGCTGATCGATTACCGTGATAATGGTTTGTGCGGGCGTGCTATGAAAAACATCTTTGCTGAATTTGAGTAAATCCAGAGGCAAAATGAGCAGCCCGCCCAGCGCGGGATTAAAAACAGGCTGAGCCAGTACCGCAACCCAGCGCCCGGAAGAGCTGCCCACATCGGCGTCACCCAGGGTGAAATGCTGCGTTTGTATTGCTTCGGTAAACCATGGGAATTGCTCCAGCTGGCGGGTGCTTGGTGGCTGGCTTAAATAGCTGCAGATGGGCTGTGCATTTTTGTCCCGCAGAGACAGGGTGGTGAATTCGGGAGAGAGCTGAACAAACTCTTTGAGAAGCGGATCGCAGTGTTGTGGATCAAGTGCTTTTACCTGCGGCCTGCTGGCGATTCTAAGCAGTGTCTGCTGGTAGCGATGTAAGCGACTGGCAATGTCAGAGGCCGAGTTATTGGCAATGATTTGTACTTTTGCATAGGCCTCTTTATGTAACTGCTTCAGCTCATGATTCAAAAAGAGGCCCAGCATGACAACAAATGGCAGTGTAATGGCGAGCGTCAGCAGAAAAAGCTGGATGCGGATAGAGAGTCGCTGCAAAGAGGTAATCATCATAAGTCGTTCATCAGAGTCAGATAAAGCGAAATGCCGGATGATGTAAACATCATACTGCTGTTTTGTTCTTCAGAGCGCTAAAGCTCCTCCTGTTAAGAAGGTAGAATAGTAAAAACGGGGAAAAACTTGTTTTTGGTAACAGATAAGCAGCACGCTTGAAAACAGGCTTTGGCGAAAACGAAATAAATACAAGTATTCTTCCCGGAAGAAAGTGATCTTTTTGCCCGGATTTGTGTTTTGGGGATACTCCTTTTTATCTGCATATTTATCCTTTAAATATAAGCTGCAGAACGCTGAAAATCTCTGATGTTCATGCGGAGTTTTTTGCAAAAAAATAAAGATATTATCTTGTATGCAATTTGCATTTTATTCTTTGCATGATGGGCTTTATTTCATGGCACAGAATGGGCTAAACCCAAACTTTGCATAAACGTCATGGTGCGATGACGTGATAAACTCGCGCACGTCTTTTAACACCCTTCTTTTTGGAATTCCCGGCATGACGATAGTCACCCGCAAACAGCAAGAAAGCCTTCAGGAAAGCTTGCAACAGGTTGTTCGCCTGTTGGACAGGCATCGCGTTGTTGAAGATATGGTGCATCGTCAGGATATGGCTAAGCACGAGCTGGTTGAGCAGCTGGTGCATAAGCAGAATTTGGTCGAGTTACAAAAAAAGCTGGCGAGTTTGCACCCCGCAGACGTAGCGCACATCTTAGAGGCCTTGCCTTTATTTGATCGCTTGCTGGTTTGGGAGCTGGTGAAATCCGAGCATGATGGCGAAATCTTGCTGGAAGTATCCGATGCAGTGCGTGAATCGCTGCTGGCCGATATGGAAAACTACGAGATTATCGCCGCGGCCGAGCATCTGGATGCTGACGAGCTGGCTGACCTTGTGCCGGATTTATCCAATGAGGTACGTTCTGAATTATTAGGCGGGCTGGATGAGGAGGAGCGGGCGCAGCTGCAATCGGCGCTTTCATATCCTGAGGATGAAGTTGGCTCCTTAATGGATTTTGAGATGGTCACTATCCGGGATGACGTTACCCTGGAAGTGGTGCTGCGCTATCTGCGCCGCTTTGACGAGCTGCCTAATCACACCGATAAATTATTTGTGGTTGATCACGAGCAGGTGCTTAAAGGCGTGCTGGCGATTAATCACCTGCTGGTTTCCGATCCCGATTTAACCGTGCACGATGCCATGGCCACTGATGTAGTGACTTTTCGCGGCCACGATGATGCCGGGGATGCCGCGCAGGCGTTCGAGCGTTATGACTTAGTGTCTGCACCGGTGGTGGATTCCAACCATAAAGTGATTGGCCGCCTGACGGTGGATATGATGGTGGACGTGATTCGTGAAGAATCTGACGCCGAAGTCTTGTCTCTGGCCGGTTTGAAAGAAGAAGATCTGTTTTCCAGCGTGTGGAAATCCGCTAAAAACCGCTGGCCATGGCTGGCGGTGAATATCTGTACCGCTTTTGTGGCCAGCCGCGTGATTGGCGCTTTTGAAGAAACCATTACCCATTTAGTGGCGCTGGCCGCTCTGATGCCGATTGTTTCGGGCATTGGCGGTAATACCGGTACGCAAACCATTACCCTGATTATTCGCGGCCTGGCTTTAGGGCAAATTACACCGAGTAATTCAAGCCGCCTGATTGGCAAGGAAGTGGGTATTGCGCTTTTAAATGGCCTGGTTTGGGGCAGCGTACTGGGCGTAATTGCATGGCTGCTTTACCGCCAGGTTTCGTTGGGCGTGGTGATGATGGCGGCCATGATGCTGAATCTGTTAGTTGCGGCTCTTGTGGGGATTTTAGTGCCGCTCACCATGCAAAAATTGGGACGTGATCCGGCATATGGCTCATCAGTCCTGCTGACCGCCACCACCGATTCGATGGGCTTTTTTATTTTCCTTGGGCTGGCTTCGGTCTTCCTGATGTAATGGGCAGAGTATGCGTTTTTCAAAAGCACAGGAACAATGGTTTGTACTGCTGGCTTTAGCCAAATGGCTGTTGCTGGCTGTTTTGGTTGGTATTCTCGCTGGCACGGCCTCGGCGTTTTTTCTGTTTGCTTTAGACTGGGCGACTACGACAAGGCTGGATTATCCCTGGCTGCTGGCGGGCTTGCCCATGGCGGGGGGGATCGTTGGCTGGATTTACTGGCGCTTTGGTAAGCAGGTTGAGGCAGGCAATAATCTGCTGATTGATGAGATTAATGATCCGCAAAAAATTATCCCGCTCAGGATGGCGCCTTTGGTTTTGGGCGGCACCGTGGTTTCCCATATTTTTGGCGCCTCGGTAGGGCGTGAAGGCACGGCAGTGCAAATGGGCGCGGCGCTGGCTGATCAGCTGACCCGGCTGTTTCGCTTACAAAATGGCGACCGGCGCTTATTGCTGATGGCGGGGATCAGCGCGGGCTTTGCCTCTGTATTTGGCACGCCGCTGGCAGGCGCTGTGTTTGGTTTTGAAGTGCTGGCGATTGGCCGTATGCGGGTTGATGCCATCTGGCCCTGCCTTGTTGCTGCCGTGGTGGCCGATCAGGTGGGCCTCTTGTGGGGCGTGCATCATACGCATTATCTGATTGGGGCCATCCCCCCGGTTAGCCTTTGGGTTTTGGCCGCTGTTTTGCTGGCCGGGGCGATTTTTGGTCTGGTTGCGCGCAGCTTTGCCAATGTCACACACCAGCTTGCAGCTGGAATGAAAAAGCTCATTCACTACCCGCCGCTCCGCCCCTTTATTGGCGGGCTGCTGATTGCTTTGGTGGCCTGGTTTTCAGGTGCTGAGCGTTACTTGGGGCTGGGCATCCCAACAATTATCGAATCTTTTCAGCACCCGATGGCAAATTACGATTTTGCCGCGAAATTTGCATTTACTGTGGCGTCGCTTGGCAGTGGCTTTAAAGGCGGCGAAGTCACGCCTCTATTTTATATTGGCGCGACCCTGGGCAATGTACTGGCGCCATTTTTAAATCTGCATTTTGCTTTTCTTGCTGGTCTGGGCTTTGTGGCTGTATTTGCCGGTGCGGCCAATACGCCCATTGCTTCTACGCTGATGGCGATGGAAATGTTTGGGGCAGAAGTGGGCGTGTATGCAGCATTAGCCTGCGTAGTGAGCTATTTATTCTCCGGGCACACTGGTATTTACCGCGCGCAGCGCATCGTGCACGGCAAATACCGGGCGGCGCCTGAGGGCATTAAACTGAGTGAAATAGCGGCTTATCGTGCTTCAAAAAAGTAATCAAATTAAACAGCTGATGCGTTACTGCGAAAACCTAAATTTTGAAATACGTTTACCACGGAAAGCACGGCGTTTTATGGCGATAGTCTTGTTGTGCTTTTCTTCGTAGCCTTCCGTGTTTTTCCTTTGTTCCAAGGTTTAATATTTGAGTTTCATCCTTGGGTGGAATTTTAGCTGCCGTGTATGAATGAGCATGGTTTAGCCAACCGTTTTACGGAAGCCTTTATGAATTATTCAGCTTTATTGCTGCAAAGTGGTTTGGATAAGATTGATGCACAAGTTTTGTTTAGCCATTGCACGGGTAAAAACCGCGCATGGTTAATTGGCCACGGCCAGGATGAGGTTGATCCGGCCCATGTCAGTGTTTTTAATCCACTGGCTGCCCGCCGCAGAGCGGGCGAGCCGGTGGCGTATATTATTGGTTCGCGTGAGTTCTATGGGCGTGATTTTGTTGTAAACCCCAGTGTGCTGATCCCAAGGCCGGATACCGAGTTATTAGTAGAGCTGGCTTTAGAGCGGGCGGCGGACGGGGCAAGGGTGCTTGATCTGGGTACAGGCTCAGGCTGTATTCCGATTACGCTGAAGCTGGAGCGGCTGGATCTGGATGTGAGCGCCGTCGATTTATCCCCATCTGCCTTGATTGTGGCCCAGACCAATGCCAGCCGGCTGGATGCGGCGGTGCGTTTTTATCAGTCGGATTGGTATCAGGCACTGGGAGATGCACGTTTTGAGATCATTGTATCCAACCCTCCCTATATTGAGAAAAATGATCATCATTTAAGCGAAGGCGATTTACGCTTTGAGCCACGCAGCGCCTTAAGTGATGAGGGCGATGGCCTCGTGCATCTTCGCCGTATTATCAGCGGTGCGTGCCATCACTTAAAAGAGAGTGGCTGGCTTTTGTGTGAGCATGGCTGGGATCAGTCAGCGGCTTGCCGTTCCCTGCTGGAAGATGCTGGCTTTCATGAAGTGCAAAGCTGGCGTGATTTATCAGGCATAGAGCGTGTTACCGGCGGACGTTACACTCTGGCGTGATAAAACATGCAGTACACGAAATCTGCCGGATTTGGCTGTGAAATACCCCAAAATGGTCGGATTGAACCTGCCTTATGGGATTTACTTGCCGCGATTTTTTCATAAAAGTACAATACCCGAGTAAATACATCAGGTATCACAAAGGAAACTTAAAATGAACACGCAAGATCTGATTCGCCAGCAAGTAACTGAAAACGCAGTGGTTCTTTATATGAAAGGCACGCCTACCTTTCCACAGTGCGGTTTCTCTGCAGGCGCAGTACAGTTGCTCAAAAACTGTGGCGTCTCTTTTGCTGCGGTAAATGTGCTGGCTGATGCCGATATTCGTCAGGGCATTAAAGAATACGCAAACTGGCCAACTATTCCTCAGCTCTATATCAAGGGCGAGTTTGTCGGTGGCTCCGATATTATGAAAGAGCTGTTTGCCACGGGCGAGCTGCAAAAAATGCTGGAAGGAATTGGCGAAGAGTAAGGCGAAGATCAGTAAAGCAATCCAGGCCTGCCAGCTTAAGCGTGGGGCAGTGCCTGGTTTTATACAGAATAAGGCGTGTTAGTGGTTTTCCTTGCCCACCGCTGCTGTGTATACACCCTGCAATATAGTCTTAAAAACTGCTTCATATCATGGGTGGGGCGGTTTCAGTAAAAGACGGGCGCTCTTCAAGCTTGCTGTAAAATTTCTGCAAATTCGGATAGCGGCTCTGCCAGCCAAGCTCAGGCAGGCGAAAATCGATATAGGCCAAGGTGCATCCCAGCGCCACATCGGCCAAAGAAAATAAATCACTTCCCCACCATTTCTTCTCATCCAGCTCACTTGCAATCTGCTCAAGGCCGCGCTCTATTTTGGCTTGCTGATGCTCAATCCATTCTGTGGATTGCAAATGCGGCGGGCGGATGCGCTCTTGCCTGATTAATACCGCAGCATCGCTTATTCCGTCGGCGAGTGCTTCGCGGCGCTTAATGCTGATGGCCTGGCGATGATCACTGGGGATGAGTTTGCCAACCGGCGAGCTGTGATCCAGAAAATCTACAATCACTCTGGAGTCATACAAGGTTCTGCCATCGTCCAGCAGAAGAATCGGCACCTTACCCAGCGGATTCAGTGCGCTGACACTGCTTTCAGCTGCCCATGGATTGTCTTCAATCAGCTGACATTCAATGCGTTTTTCGGCAAGAACGATGCGTACTTTGCGGCCAAAAGGGCTGGTATACGAGGTAATCAGCTTCATGCCATCTGCATAGGTTGGGTTTGGGATTTCATCTTAGCCGTTTGTCAGGGGGGAAACCAGATTTGTGGTTTGAAAACAACGCAGATAATGGGGATGGGGCGGGTTTCACCCCAATCCTGTCAGCTTAAGCAAAACACAAATCGCAGGAGCGGCTTTCGCCGCGATGGCACTGCTTTTAAAATTATCGCGGCTAAAGCCGCTCCTGCGCTGCTGATGATTAAATAGTCAGGATTAGGCTTCACCCGTCCTTACCAATCACCATTTTTTTGTGGCTGGCGTAATGCACCTCGCTTCTTAACGCCTTACACCGCCGCCATCACTGCCTCAACTTCTTCTGCAGTGCGCGCAATATGCGGGCCAAGAATGCGGCTGCCCGTTTCGGTGATCAGCACATTGTCTTCGATACGGATACCGCCAAAGTCTTTGTATTCATTAAATTTGGCGTAATTAATCAGATCGCTGTGGCGTCCTTCTGCCTGCCAGCTGTCGATCAGGGCAGGGATAAAGTAGATGCCAGGCTCTACTGTAATCACCATGCCTGCTTTTAACGGCTTACCCAGACGTAAATAACCCATGCCAAATAAGTTGCTGCGTTCTACCCCTTCACCATAGCCGACTAAGTTTTCGCCCAGGCTTTCCATATCGTGCACATCCAGACCAATCTGGTGCCCAAGGCCGTGCGGGAAGGCGATGGCGTACGCGCCGGATTCAACAATCGCGTCAGCGTCGCCAGTAAAGAAGCCCAGCTTGCTCATAGCTCTGACCATGACTCTGGCGGCTAATTTATGGGCCGTCAGGTAAGGCAGGCCGGGTTTTAATGCGGCAATGGCCTCGGTCTGCATGGCCAGTACGGCATCATATAATTCGCGCTGGCGCAGGCTGAATTTGCCACCTACCGGAATAGTGCGCGTGATATCGCTGGCATAGCCGCCGGATGAGGTGGCACCGGTATCGTTTAGTACCAAATCGCCAGTTTGCAGTACCTGATGATGATGGTGGTTATGCAGCACTTCGCCGTTTCTGGAGAAAATGCTTGGGTAGGCCAGCTGTAAATCATGGCTTCGGACAATGCCTTCCATTAAGCCTACAACCTGATGCTCCAGCACGGTAGCGTGTGATGCACGCATCGCGGCATGGTGCACATCGCGGGTAATCGCCAGCACTTTTTCCATTTCGGCGATTTCTTCCGCCGATTTAATTTCACGTTGTGCAATCACGGCGTGGGTTAGGGCGCTTGAAAAGCCTGCTTTTACTTTTGAGCTGTCGGTGCTTAATAGCTTTGCCAGCTCCAGAATTGTTTCGCCACGATAGGGGGCCAAATATTGCACGGTAATGCCTGCCGCCTGGGCGGTGGCTAAGGCTTCGCCGAGTTTTGAGTAAGCCTGGCTCTGATTTACACCTGCAGTAGCCGCGCGCTCGCTTAAGCTGGGCTGAGGGCCGGTCCAAACGATATCAGCCACTTCCGGCTCATTACCAAACAGGGTTACCACATCATTGGCGGTATCGATCAGGCCGGCAAGGCCGGGCTCGTTCAGGCCAAAGTAGTAGCGAAAGCTGCTGTCCTGAATAAACGGGAAAATATTATCCGAGTAATTCATGGGCGAATCGACGTTGCCTAGCAGCAAAATCAGGCTATCCGGCAAGCTGGCAGAAAGAGTGGCACGGCGTTGACGATAGATTTCGGGCTGAAACATGGCGTTTTTCCATTGAATGTGTGGGGCGTATCTTTGTTGAAAGAGCGCCGTTTGTAAATGGGTGGAAGTGGCATTTAATCGTGCTGATACCCCCTGAATGGCTGATCTTTTTCTTTTACTAAATGAAACCTGGCGCTTTGCTGCTTAGTTTGCCTGCTAAAGATAGCTGGCTGATCTGCTGAGAAGTGAGGGGGCTGTACTGCTGCTGAGGCTCAAAAACAGCAGGGCTTTATTCGTATTTGTAATAAAGATTAAAAATTATTGTTAAATTTTACATATAGCTTATGTGATGATAATGTTGCTGCACAATAATTAATTGGCATATTCGGGGGTCAGGTTGCTGCAATTTTTAAAGCGTTTATACCTTACAGGGCTGGCGGGTTTCTCTGTTTTTTATGCAGGAAATATTTTTGCGGCCACAGTGCCAGCGATTGAGGATTTCTTTCGTAAGCCGGATATGGTTCAGCCTGTGATGTCGCCTTCGGGTCAGTATATTGCGGCGCTCATGTCGGTGGGGGCAGAAAAGCGTTTAAGGCTGGTTGTGCTCAATATGGATGATTTATCTAAACCCCGCGTGGTTGCCGGGTTTGCTGATGCGAATATCTCAGATGTGCATTGGGTGAATGATGATCGCCTCATTTTTAGTGCCGATGATGGCCAGTCACCCTATGCCTCCCATCAGGGGGCGGGTTTGTATGCGGTGGATCGAGAAGGCAGAAGCACCGTCCGCCGCTTAATTAAGCGCAGCTGGTCGAAAATTTCTGAGGCGGGCGTGATTGATCACGAGTTATCTGCCCTGCATGGTTTTTTTGCACCCTTAAATGATGGCAGCGATGACATCATTGTGGCTCGTTATAATTTAGATAATTTGCACGAATTAAGATCACTGACCTTACTCAGATTGAATACACGTACAGGCCTGAGCAAAACGCTGACCCAGGGGGCTCCGCAGGGAGCGAGGCATTGGGTGGTGGATGCCCAGGGCAATCCGCGTGTGGTTGTGGCGAGTGTCGGGGCAAAAGCGCGTCTGTACTGGAAGCCAAAACCACAGGATGAATGGGGGCTGGTGCAGGAGGGAGAGTTGTTTGGCAACAATGCCCTGAGTTTTGATCCCTTATTTTTAAGCAGTAATAATGTGCTTTACGCCAAGGCTTATGCAGACGCTAAGGCTGATACCCTGTCTTTAGTCAGTATCGATTTAAATAACAAGCCTTTAAAACCAGAGCCTGTTTTATCGCTTAAGGGGTACGATTTCAGCGGTGGTTTGATTCTGGACGAGCAGCGCCAGGGGCTGCTGGGGGTAAATTATCTGACCGACGCCAGGGGCTCACACTGGTTTGATCCGCAAATGAAAGCCTGGCAGGATAAGGTGAATGAGCTCCTTCCCGCTACACTCAACCTATTTGCGTGCAGAAATTGCCGGCAAGCAAAACAATTACTGCTTACATCTTATTCAGACCGGCAACCGCCTGTTTATCGTTTATTTAATCCACAATCGGGCGAGTTAACCCTGCTGGCGCCTTCCAGAAAATGGGTTAGTGCTGAGCAAATGGCTTCCCGTGATCTGGAACATTTCCCGGCCCGGGATGGCCTTGATATCCCGGTGCATATTACCCGGCCTGCAGAGCAAAAAGGCCCGGCGCCTATGGTGGTGCTGGTGCACGGAGGGCCTTATGTGCGGGGTGGTGAGTGGGGCTGGGACAGCCAGTCACAATTCTTAGCATCGCGCGGCTATGTGGTGATTGAGCCCGAATATCGCGGGAGTACTGGCTTTGGTACGAAGCATTTTAAAGCGGGCTGGAAACAGTGGGGCTTGAAAATGCAGGATGATATTGCTGACGCCACACTCTGGGCTATTAAACAGGGTTTTGCAGATGCTAAGCGCGTCTGCATTGCAGGGGCCAGTTATGGCGGCTATGCCACATTAATGGGTTTGATTCGTTATCCGGAGCTTTATCGCTGCGGCGTGAACTGGGTGGGGGTGACAGATATTAATCTGATGTATTCCATTAATTGGAGCGATTCGGATGAAGTATGGAAAACCTATGGTATGCCTGTGCTGGTGGGCGATCCTGTAAAAGATGCCGCTCAATTAGAGCAGACTTCACCTCTTAAGCAGGCAAAGAGGCTGACTCAGCCGCTGCTGCTGGCCTATGGCGGGGAAGACCGCCGCGTACCGTTTGATCACGGCACATTATTGCGCCGGGCGCTGGAGCCGCATAATCCCAATACAGAGTGGATTTTTTACCGTGATGAAGGCCATGGCTGGTCTCAGGAAGAGAATCAGGTCGATTTCTGGAGCAGGGTGGAAAAATTTCTGGATAAAAACCTGAAGCCTTAAGTCCCGTGTGTGCAAGTGGCGGATATTTCTGGCTTTGATTTACGAATGCCAGCAAGCCGGGGGGGTAAAGACAGCTCCCCCGGTATCGTATTTGAATGGTGAAATCAGCAGCGCTTGTTTGAGGGCTTTATTGTTGCTGATGCACTTCCTGCAATGCCTGATTGAATTGCATTAAAAATTCACGGGCCTTGGGTTGATTGATGGGAGTAATCAGGTGCAGGGTGATTTTTTCAATGATGCCGCCAACAGGCACTGGGGTTTGGTGTAATTTTTTAGCCAGATGCGCGATGGTTTCCTTGCCTTGTTTTTGATCGGTAATAATAAAGTCGGCTTTGTCCTCGGCCATTAAGCGTATGCAAGCGCTCATATCGTAGGGGCGGATTGGAAGGAGCAATCCATTTTGAATCATGATTTCGATTTGCTTTAAGTAGGCCCAGCCCAGGGGGTGACAGTAACGCTTGCCGGCTAAAGTTTCGGGCTGCGTGCCGTCCAGATGGCTGCCTTCTAAGGCAAATACACGCATTTCAAGCACGAATAACGGATCGGAATAATCGAATAATTTACGCCGCTCAGGCGTGCTGATATAGGGAAAGGTGCCGGTATACGCGCCTTTCAGCGTTGAGCTATAGCCATTTGACCATGGCCGCCATTCCAGCTCATAGGGTAAGCGGGCTTGTTTCATTACTTTTTTAACTAAGGCAGCAGCCAGCCCGCCATCTGGTAAGGAAGGGTCTGTATAGGGAGCGTAATCCGGCCCTGTAACCAGCTTCACGGGCTCGGCCAGAGTAAGTGCGCTCCAGATGAAAAGCATGATTGCTAACTTGGGCATTGAATTTGTTCTCTTGGCTGTTCAGGTATTTTAGACACAGATCGCCATGATGATGCCCAAGTTGATGATTTGCTGCAGACAGCCTGCCCTGAATGAGCAGGCTGCTGCGTTTAACTGCCTAAGTGTTTGGCAAAGAAGCGCTCCATAGCCTCATAAGCATCAAAGCGGTTTTCCTGATTATGAAAACCATGGCCTTCGTTTTGCTTAACGATGTATTCCACTTCGATTTTGCGTTTTTTAAGCGCTTCAACAATCTGATCTGATTCGGCGATATTCACCCGCGGATCTTTCGCCCCCTGTAATACCAGCAGTGGCGCTTTGATTTTGTCCACATGGAAAACCGGCGAGGCCGATTGCATCAGCGCCTTATCTTTTTCCGGATTGCCCACCATTTCATACATCATTTCCAGATAAGGCTTCCAGTAAGGCGGGATGGTATTCATAAATGTGAACAGATTACTTACCCCTACATAATCCACGCCGCAGGCATACAGATCGGGTGAGAAAGTCATCCCTGATAAGGTGGCGTAGCCGCCGTAGCTTGCGCCATAGATGCATACTTTTTTCGGGTCTGCCACGCCTTGTTTAATCAGCTCTTGTACACCATCGCTGATATCGTTTTGCATGGTTTTGCCCCACTGCTTAAACGACGCTTGCCAGAAGGACTTGCCGTAGCCGGTGGAGCCACGGAAATTCATTTGCAAAACAGCGTAGCCACGGTTGGCTAAAAATTGCACTTCCGGATTAAAACCCCAGCTGTCCCGGGCCCATGGGCCGCCATGCGGGTTGACAATTACAGGCAGGTTTTTAGCTTCTTTGCCTAAAGGCAGCGTCAGATAGCCATTGATGGTAAGCCCGTCGCGGCTTTGATAACTGATCGGTTTCATCTTTGCCATTTGCTGTTCTGGCAGCTCTGGCGAAATATCGGCAAGTTTTTCCAGCTTGCCGTTGGCGTAGTAATAACGGCTGCCCCGGCTGCGGTCGTTCCATGTGGAAACAATCCAGGCGTTTTCGTTTTTATTGCTTTGCAGGCGTAATTCGTAGCCGGGCAGCCTGGCCTGTAAGTCTTTTAGCAGGGCTGCGGTGTCTTTATCCAGTACATGGCGCTCTTCTTTCCAGGTTTCAAAGGTAGCGGCCGTCAGCACTTTGCGCTTTTTGGAGAACAGCAAGCCACCCACATCAACATCATTGCGCTCATATACCACTTTGAGCTCTTTGCCGGTGGCCGGGTCCAGCTCCACAATCGCCAGCTTATCGCGGCCAAGGTTAGACGTGGCGTAGAGGCGTTTATTATCAAAGGTAAAGAAGAGCGGCTGTACCGTGTCTTTGTAGCTGGTGGTGAGTACCACTTTAAATGGGGATTTTTCATCGCTGCGGTAGAGCAGGCTGCTGCTTACACCATCGGTGGTTTTAGCGGCGCGAATCTGCCCTGTGTGATCGGTGATCCAGCCATCGATATTGCCTGGGTTTTCTGCCACAAGGGTCAGCTCACCGGTTTTGATATTCAGGCGGTAGGCATCAAAAATTTCCGGATTTCGCTTGTTTAAGCCAATCAGTACATCGTTCGGATGGTCTTCCAGCTCATCGATCAGCTCGACGCGTACTTTTTCAAATGGGGTTAAATCTTTGGTGGCCTTGCCTTCTTTATCTACCGCAAATAAGTGGAAATTTTCATCGCCGCCATTGTCTTTTAAAAACAAAATATGATCGTCGCCCTTCCAAAAATATTGGCGGATATCACGGTCTGTAATGGCGGTAATGGCTTTGGCCTTGCCACCATGCGGCATGATATGAATATTCAGCCGGTCGGCCACAGGCTGAGTGAAGGAAATAAACTGACCACTGGGGGATAGCTGGTAATTGCTGCTGGGCGGATTTTTAAAAAAATCGCGCATAGGAATCTTAGGCGTGATCACTTCATCTGCAATTGCAGTACCCGATAAAGCAAGCATAAGGCCGGCGGTTCCGGCGGCAAAAAGGTGTTTCATTGCATATCCCTGGCTGATCTGTGTACCAAAAACTATATCTAAATATCCCATTAGAATTGTCGTTAAATTGTAATCAGCACTCCATCCTGATGATCATCGCGCTTATTTGAGTTTTTCTGCTTTTTTAATTTTATTTAAATGCTGATTTTTCTTACTTTGGTTTTAAAAGGCAGTTTTCGGGCGAAAAGGGAGAAGGCTGAGGCAGGAAGGGTAAATGCGTTTTTCTGGGAATTAGCCGGGGCTGTTTATTATTTATAATCCCAGCGGAAAAAATGTTTTATCTTTTCCGCTGGGGAGTCATTAATCAAAACCTTTAATGTGCTCGCCGCGCAAAACAGGTAATTGCCAGCGTAAACGCATTGCTAATAATCTGAAACTAAAGCCCGCAACTAAGGCAATCATTGAGGCGGGGCCGGTTTCTACTTTTAAATAATGCAGCAAAATATACAAAGCGCCGGTAGCCAGAGACACACTGGCGTAAAACTCGCGGCTCAGTACCATTGGTTGCTGATTGCAAAGCACATCGCGCAGCAGCCCGCCAAATACGCCGGTTACAACTCCCGCCATAATGGCTATGCCGGGATGCACGCCAGCTTCCATACCGATATTGCAGCCAATAATGGTGAAGGCTACCAAACCCAGTGCATCAACAAGCAAAAATAAGCGGCGCAGATGATGCAAATGGCTGGCGATTAAAGCAGTTAAAGCGGCTGCCCCAATGGTAAACAGCAGATATTGCGGGTGCGCCACCCAGCCCAGCGGATAGTGGCCCAGCAGCATATCGCGTGCTGTACCACCACCCAGTGCGGTGACCGTGCCTATAAAACAAATACCAAATAAATCCATATTGCGGCGCATGCCCATCAGCGCTCCGGACATGGCTTCGGCAGTGATGGCAATCAAATAGATAGTGTAAAGCAGCATTTCAAACTTCTTTTATCAGAGTGGGGCATAAGTGCTTATGCGAAATAATTAATTAAATGACATTATCCATAAGTGTTTGGATATATTGAATATAATTTAATAAAAATAAGGTATGCTTAAAAATTCTTAATATGTGAAAGATACGCTGGTGAATTTAGACCCCAGACAAACCGAAGCGCTGCGTGCCGTGATTGAAACCGGCAGCTTTGAACAGGCGGCATTGCGCTTACATTTAACGGCTTCTGCTGTCTCGCAGCGGGTGCGGGCGCTGGAAAGTAATCTGGGTAATCCACTGGTCGTGCGCAGCCGTCCGGCCCGGGCCACGCCGGTAGGCCAGCGATTGCTGCAATATTTGCGCCGTGTGATGCAGCTGGAGGCCGATCTGGCTTCAGATTTAGCCGTGGAGCGTTATTCGCCCCTGCTCCTGACTATTGCACTGAATGCAGATACGCTGGGCACATGGTTTTTCCCTGCGCTGGCGCAGGCACTGGTCAATGAAGAAGTGCTGATTGATTTAATTGTTGAAGATCAGGATCACACCTACACCCTGCTCGAATCAGGGATGGCCATAGGCTGCATTGGCAGCGAAGAAAAACCCATGAAAGGCTGCTTTGCCGATGTCTTAGGCGTGATGCGCTATCGCCTGGTGGCGAGCAAAAGCTTCTGCCAGCGCTGGTTTCCTCAGGGTATTAACCGCAGCGATGCGCGGCGTGCTCCGGTGGTGGCGTATTCTCACAAAGATACGCTGCAGGCAGGCTTTCTGGAAAACCACTTTGGGCTGCTGCCCGATGCCTATCCCTGCCATTATGTGCCCGGCACCGAGCCCCATCTGGCAGCTATTTGCCACGGCTTAGGCTATGGCATGGTGCCCGAGCTGCTGCTGGCTGAATCCACTGGTGATCTGATTGATCTTGCACCGGATTACCCGTGCGATGTAAAGCTTTACTGGCACTCATGGAAAGTACAATCGCCGCGTATGGAAGCGCTGTCAAAACAGATTGTGGATGCGGCAAGAGCAGTACTGGGCACGCCTCTTTCCGGGTAGCTATATATGAATACTTGCCGGTGAGTGCCATGCAGGCAACAACTTGTCAGCTGCATATCTTAGAAAACAGGATGGCAGTGTATATTGCTTAAATTCGTAAGGTGTTTATTTCGCGCATAGAAAACCGCTATGCTTGTGAAATAAACGGGCTTAAATAAGTGTGCATTGCCATTTAAATCATAAAGGGAGGTCTATGAAAAAAAATATAATCAGATTCTCCTGTTTGGGGCTGATGATTTATGCTGCATCCGCAATAAGTGCACCACTGGAGCTGGTGACGCTGCAGTATCCCCCTTATCAGTATGAAGAAAATGGGCAGACTAAAGGTTTTGTGGTGGAGATCGTAAAAGAAGTGTTTCGCCGGATGCAGCAGCCCGTAAACATCACTTTAATGCCCTGGACCCGCTCAATTAAAATGATTGAAGATGGCACTGCTGATGCTGTTTTTACTGCATATAAAACGCCAGAAAGAGAAGTATTTGCGGATTATTCTAAAGAAGTGCTGATGCCGCAGGCAGTGTCATTATTTGTTTTAAAAGAATCAAATATTAAGTTTGATGGTGATTTGCAAAAGCTGGCTAATTACAGTTTTGGTGCGGTAAATAAAGTCAGTTATGGGGATGTTTTTGATAATGCAGTTAAAAATAAAATGATTAAAGCCCCGGATGTGACGTATACCGGTGAACAGAATGTGGAAAAATTATTAGCAAAACGTTTTGATATTCTGGTCAGTAATAAGTATGGCGCCTTAGATATTTTAAGGCGCAAAGGTGCTGAGCATAAAGTGAAAGAGCTTGCCCCCGAAGTGCAGGCTATTCCCAGCTATATGGCTTTTTCCAAAAAAAGAAATCTGAGAGCGATAAGGGATAAATTCGATGAAATTTTATCCGCGATGAAAAAAGACGGCAGCTATCAAAGAATGATTGCCAGCCAGAGCCCGGTTGAATTAAAAATCAAATAATGATTGCATGGCACATTTAAAAAACGGGAAGCCCTGGCTTCCCGTTTTTTATTTCAGACGATTAACACCTGTAAACCATTAATAGCGGTAATGCGCCGGTTTATAAGGCCCTTGCTTGGGTACGTCGATATAAGCCGCTTGCTCGTCGGTCAGCTCGGTGAGTGTTGCGCCGATTTTTTTCAGGTGCAGGCGGGCCACCATTTCGTCGAGGTGTTTGGGTAAAACATAAACGCCAACCGGATATTGCTCGGTTTTGGTAAACAGCTCGATTTGCGCCAGTACCTGATTGGTAAAGGAATTGGACATCACAAAGCTGGGGTGGCCGGTGGCGCAGCCCAGATTTACCAGACGCCCTTCGGCCAGCAGGATAATACGTTTGCCATCAGGGAAAATAATATGATCGACTTGCGGTTTGACGTTTTCCCATTCGTACTGGCGTAAGGACGCAACCTGAATTTCGCTGTCAAAGTGGCCGATATTGCAGACGATGGCGTTATTGCGCATCTTGAGCATGTGTTCGTGCGTAATCACGCCCACATTGCCGGTGGTGGTAACAAAAATATCGCCCTGATCGCAGATGCTGTCCATTGTCACCACACGAAAGCCTTCCATGGCGGCTTGCAGCGCGCAAATCGGATCGATTTCGGTGACGTAAACGGTGGCGCCCAGGCCGCGCAGGCTTTGGGCGCAGCCCTTGCCCACATCGCCATAGCCAAGAATCACGGCGGCTTTACCTGCGATCATTACATCGGTAGCGCGTTTAATGCCATCAACCAGTGATTCACGGCAGCCGTAAAGGTTGTCGAATTTAGATTTTGTAACGGCATCGTTAACATTAATGGCAGGGAAGGAGAGACGGCCTTCACTGTGCATTTTATACAGGCGGTGTACACCGGTAGTTGTTTCTTCGGTGACGCCTTTAATATAAGCAAGGCGGGTGGAGTACCACTTAGGATCTTTGGCCAGTGTGGCTTTGATTGAGGCAAACAGCACGATTTCTTCTTCGTTGCCGGGGGCAGAAATCACCGAGGGATCGGTTTCAGCACGTGCGCCAAGGTGCAGCAAAATGGTGGCATCACCGCCATCATCCAGAATCATATTGGCGTACTGGCCGTTGGGGAAATCAAAAATGCGGTGGGTGAAGTCCCAGTATTCTTCGAGTGTTTCGCCCTTGTGGGCAAATACCGATGTACCTGCAGCAGCAATGGCCGCTGCGGCGTGGTCCTGGGTAGAGAAAATATTGCAAGATACCCAGCGCACCTCGGCCCCCAGTGCTTGCAACGCTTCAATCAGCACAGCAGTCTGGATGGTCATATGGATAGAGCCCGCGATACGGGCTCCTTTAAGTGGCTGTGCTTTGGCATACTCGCTCCGCACAGACATCAGGCCGGGCATTTCTGTTTCTGCAATGCGAATTTCTTTACGGCCCCAATCTGCCAAAGATAGATCAGCGACTTTAAAATCAAGATTTGCCACAGTGGTGATTCCTATCTGTGGCCGGGATGGCATCTCCAACACGCATGCCGTACCCGGCGCGGGTTTACAGGAGAGCGCAGTTAAGAAATTCGAGCCTGGCCCCTGGCAGTCTGTCGGACTTAGGCGGTCGTAGCGAAAAATCGCATGGCCGGGACCAGTTTTTGCCGGATTTGTAGTGCCAATAACGAGTTATTGGTCAGAAAATCGGTGCAATATGGGCCGATCAGGTGATTCTGTCGCCGACTGATGCTAAGTTCGACAGGCTGCTAAGGGTTGCAGCGCCCCTCGAATGTGCTTTCATTATAGCGTTAAGAATCTGATGATTGTCTTGTTTACAATGCAGTATTTGCTTACATTAAGTAGCATTCGCACAAAGTGATGACAGGACTGGTTCTGCAGTTGGTAGCAAACTAGAAACAATGCGTTGCATTTATGCTGTGATTTTTAAAGTAAATTTATTTAGGGTCAGTTGGCATAATGAATTGTGCCGCTATCAACCAAGGTTGTGGAATGAAATTAAAACGATGCGCCAGCTTGATCCTGGTCCTGGCTTTAAGTGCCTGCGGATCAATGCGCCAGTATCAGGCCGAATCGCAGGGGGCGATTGATTTTGCCCGCGCAGGCAAGCCCGATAGCGCCCTGGCTGTATTGGAATCGAATAATAGCGATAAAGACCTTTTGTATTATTTGGAAAAGGGTCAGTTATTACAGCTAAAAAGTGACTGGTCTGGCAGTACCGGCGCCTGGCTGAAGGCGGATGCCAAAATTCAGGATTGGGAAGACGCCGCTAAAAACTCACCTGATAAATTAATGGGTGAGGTGGGCAGCTTTTTAATCAACGATAAAACCCGTCGTTACGATGGCTACGATTACGAAAAAGTATTGCTGTCTACTCTGCTGGCTATGAATCATGCCGCAGCAGGGGATTGGGCTAATGCACGGGTTGAAGTCAAAAAAACGCATGAACGCGAAGCAATTATTGCGGAGTATCGCTCGCGTGCATATGAAAAAGACGAAGCAGAGGCTAAAAGCAGAGGTGTAAAAACGACGTTTAAAGATTTAAAAGGCTATCCAACCGAAACGCTGGATGATCCGGACGTTTTAGCTTTAAAAAACAGCTATCAGAATGCGTTTAGTCATTACCTTGCGGCTTTTGTTTATGAAGCGCTGGGTGAAAAAAGCCTGGCAGCGCCGGGCTATCGCAAGGCTATCGAGCTGCAGCCCAATACCAGGATTTTAGAAGATGGCTTGTCTCAGCTCGACAGCAAAACCAGTAAACGCGGAATGAGCGAGGTGTTGTTTGTGGTGAGCTCGGGCCTTGCCCCGGCACGCAAATCTGTGACGGTGCCCCTGCCCATTTATCGGGTTGGCTTAACGGCGATGTCTTTTCCTGTGATTCGCTCTGGCAACGATTTTGCGCCGTCGCAGCTTAAATTAGACGGGCGTTTTCTGCCGGTCAGCACCATCGCCAGCGTAGATGCCATGAGCCGCCGCGCATTGCGGGACGATATGCCGGGCATTATTTTGCGCTCCACTATCCGGGCCGTGACAAAAGGCGTGGCGCAAAAGCAGCTGAATGACCGGGACAATAACGCCAGTGCAATTGCCAGCTTAGTGCTTGGGCTGGTCAGCGTGATTACCGAGCAGGCCGATGAGCGTACCTGGAGTACCCTGCCCGCGCAGATTGCCATCGTGCGGGCAACCCTGCCACAGGGTATGCATAAAGTATTAGTGCCAACACTGCAGGGGCAGGAGGCGTTTGATATTAAAGTAAGCAGCCCTTACCAGATTGTGCCGGTCAGGGTGATGGGTAATCAGGTGTATTTAGGAAAGACAGATTTGTCATCTGTGGTATTAGACACAGTGGTGACTGAGAGCGCAGACGCTATGATTCAGCCAGCTAAGCCTAAAAAGGTGAAGAAATAATCATCGTGTTTTCTACTTTGAATAAAGGAATAACCATGAAAAAGTATCTTGCCCGTGGCGTTTTACTGGCCGCTGTTCTTGGGTTTTCAGCCATCGCCCAGGCCGCCCCGATTTCACTTTCTGATCGCATCGAGCAGCTGGGTGAAATGAAATACATCAAACTCACCGGCGGGCGCACCGCTCAGCGTAATGGCCTGCTGGCAGTGCAGCTTGAAATGCAGAATCAGGATAAGGGCGATCAGCAGCTTTATTATCGCTTCCGCTGGTTTGATGATGCCGGCTTTGTGGTGGGCGGCGAAGAAGTATGGAAGCCGCTTAAATTTATTGGTTTGCAAAAACAAGTTATCGACACCATTGCCCCCGTGCCATCTGCCGTGGATTTCAAAATGGAAGTCAATAGCCCGGACAACACAGGTGCAGTCCCTGCTGCTAAGTAATTTCTAAAGGATCAGATCAATGAAAACAATGAAACAAGCATTAAAGCTGAGCGCGGTATTGGCAGCAGTATTGCTGGCCACAGGCTGCGCTTCCAGCTCATCACCTACCGTAGGCGGTGGCGATGTGGTTTATGGCGACAGCAAGGCGGTTGAAACGGTCACCAATGAATTTGGCTCTACCGATTTGCAAATGATTTCAGAATCAATGGCGCGCTCTTTAATGCAGCACCCATCCATGGCTGGCCGCCCTTTAATTGTGGTGGCCGAAGTTAAAAACAAAACCACTGAATATATTGATACCCGCAATATCACCAATAGCATGAAAACGCAGCTGATGAAAAGCGGTGCTAAATTTGTAACCGACAGCAGCACATTAGATGCGCAGGTTGAAGAAATCCGCCGCCAGACAGAAAGTGGCTTATATAAAAATAAAGTAAAAGTCGGGCAGATGAAGGGCGCTAAATATTTATTAACAGGCGAAATTACATCGATTGTTAAAAAGAACGACAGCACTAAAGACGTTTATTATAAATTCACACTGATCTTAAAGAATATCGAAGAGGGTGTGGATGAATGGCAGGATGAAAAAGAAATTCGCAAAACATCCAAGCGTTAATTTGCAAGGCGGGCATATCACTGTGCCCGCTTCTTGCATTGCAATAAACGCTGGTAGTATTCAATGCATGGGCAAGGTAGAACCTTGCCCGTTTTTTAATTACTCTTCGTCCGCTTTTTTCTGCGGATTGATTCGGGTGACCAGCAGCTGATCAATACGATAATTATCAATATCGACCACTTCAAATTTGTAATCACCAAAAATCAGCAGCTCGGCTTTTTTAGGTATGCGTTTAAGCATATACATCATAAAACCGGCAATGGTTTCGTAATTCTCTTCATCTTTTAATTCGTCGATATCCAGTGCTTTTTTTACGTCTTCAATCGGCGTTACGCCATCAACCAGCCATGAGCTTTCATCCCGCTGCACAATCTGATCGGCGCCAGGGTCTACCATACTGCCCATCAGCTGAATCGTGACATCGTTCAGCGTAATAATGCCAACCACTAAGGCGTATTCATTCAGAATAACGGCAAAGTCTTCGCGAGCTTCTTTAAATTGCTCCAGTACTTCAGATAAAGAAAGCGTATCCGGAATCGTCAGCAATTTGCGATTTCCGCATTGCTTTAAGCCTTCCAGCAAATTAATTTCGCCGCCTTTAAGTACCAATTGCAAAATATCTTTGGCATCGATATAGGCAAATACGCTGTCGATGCTGTTTTCACAAAGCAGAAATTTTGAATGCGGATCAGCCAGCATTCTGGCCCTGATTGTTTCTTCTTTTTCATTCAGAGAAAAGAAAATCACACTTTCACGTGCGGTCATTACGGATGTAACGGTACGAGTTTCTAATTCAAACACGTTTTCAATCAGATTGTGCTCTTTGCGGCGTACCGTGCCTGCCATTGCGCCAGCATCTGCCATGGCCACAATATCATCAGTGGTAATTTCATCCCGGCGCACTGCAGGTAAATTGAAGGCATTAAAAATCATATTGGCAATGCCATCAAAAATAAAAACCAGAGGGCGCAGCAGAAAAATACAAAATAAAATAGGTGACACAACATTTACAGCGGTGGCTTCGGGTACGGCCATGCCAATTCGTTTGGGAATTAAATCGGCAAACTGAATAAACAATCCTGTAACTACGGTAAACGACAGCAGAAAACCCAGCGTTTCGGCTGTTTCTGCCTGTACAGCCAATTGAATAAACAGCGCTTTAAAAACGGGGGAAAAAGCAGGCTCTCCCAATATACCGCCCAGAATTGCAACGGCATTTACGCCAACTTGCACCACGGTAAAAAAGTCTCCTGGCCGCTCCTGCAGGGCCAGTACCAGATCGGCACGCTTATCGCCGTCTTCACTCATTTGTTGCAGCTTGTGTTTACGTGCTGCGGCTAGCGCAATTTCTGAAACAGAGAAAAATGCACTAATTAAAATAAGAATAAAAATAATAAGTAAGCCATTCATCATAATATTAAATCTCCTGCCGCTAGCTTAGCAGCTCGCCAGCTTGCTATGAAGCTTCTTATGCAGGCAAGGCGGGTGGAAAGGTTTGTATAAAATTTACAATCTGTGGCACTTGTCCCCGGCGTTGCCCGAATTTATGCCGCATCAGGATGAGCCATGGGGTACATGGCTGCATATGTTTTTGAAGATTTATTCTATTACGCTTGCATGATATGTATATTTTATTAAGAAATAGTGTAAGTGTTTTCCCGTGGATTATAGACAAATGGGCGTTTAAAAGCTGACAATGTGGCTTGGAATATTTTTCCTATGTCGTACGTCTTCAGGGCGGGGTGCAACTCCCCACCGGCGGTAAGTGTGCTGTTTTCTCAAAAGATGATCACACAAGCCCGCGAGCGCCTGCGCTGTATTGATAAGCTCAGGGTCAGCAGATCTGGTTAAATTCCAGAGCCGACGGTGATAGTCCGGATGAAAGAAGATGCGTCGCTATAAACTGGTCATGGCTGCAACTGATGTTCAGGCTGCTTCGGCTTAAGTACTGAGTGAGCAAAATCCTGCACAGCAGAAAATACTGAGAACACCGCGTTTTACAGAAGAAGCGACAGATTCAATGGCTTTTTCTGTGGCCCGGCTGTGCTCGTTTTATTCTGTGCTTCAGGCTGAGCGCCTCTCAATACTGGCTGAAGAGTCTTGCTCATCAGGCTGCTGCTTACCTGCGGCTGTCCCACTCCCTGAACCGTTTTTCGCCTACCTATTTTGCGAGAGCGTTTCTCTATGTTTACTGAAATTCTGAATCCTGTACTTGCTCCTTTTTCTGTTCGCTTTAAACAAGCACTGGCTGATATGCGCCAGGGACGCCCGGTTTTATTAATGGACGATTTCGATCGCGAAAACGAAGCCGATTTAATTGTGGCTGCAGAAAAAATCACCGACCGGAGCATGGCGCAAATGATTCGCGATGGCAGCGGTATTGTTTGCCTTTGCCTCACCGACGAAGCCTTGCAGCACCTGCAGCTGCCGCCTATGGTGACTGACAATCAAAGCCGTTTCAGCACAGCTTTTACCGTATCAATTGAAGCGCGGCATGGGGTCACAACCGGAGTATCTGCCGCCGATCGGGTCACCACCATTAAGGCTGCGATTGCCAGCGGTGCACAAGCGGGTGATCTGGCCAGCCCCGGCCATGTGTTTCCGCTGCGTGCCACGGCCGGCGGCGTTCTGGCGCGGCGCGGGCACACGGAAGGCTCGGTTGATCTGGCCGTTTTAGCAGGGCTGCAGCCCGCGGCAGTGTTGTGCGAATTGATGAATCCTGATGGCACAATGGCGCGTGGCGAAGAAATCAGTGAATATGCATCAGAGCATGGTTTGCAGGTATTAAGCATTGCCGAGCTGGTGGAGTACAGGCTGCAGCAGGCAGGCTAATCAGTTTTTACCCCGTTTATTATTGACCCGTTTTTATTGATACAGAGCGAGTATTCAGATGAATAAAACTAAATTAGCCCTTGCGCTTGCTGTTTTGGCTGGCGCAGGTTTTGCAGGAGCAACCTGGTACGCAGGGAGCACCCTGGATCATAAAGTCAGCGAGGCAGGTGATGCGCTGAAAGACTACAAAATTGTAAAAGTTGTAAAACGTGATTTCAAAAAAGGGTTCTGGACTTCAACAGAGGAAGTGACTTACCAGCTGGGTTGTGAAGATGGGGGTGAAGCATCACCATTACATGGCGCAACAGGGCAGATCACTTTAATTAATACAATTCAGCATAATCCCTTTGGTTTGGAAATTAACACCAAAGTTGTTTATAGCGATAAAACAAGGGAAGAGCTGGCTAAAGTATTTAAAGGTAAAGAGCCTTTGGAAATTAATACCAAAGTCAGTTTATCTGGTGATTTACAAACCCGCATTTCCAGCCCTGCATTTACCGTTGACGATGAAAAAGGCAATGTAAACTGGAAAGGATTTAACTCGCTGATTAAGTACGATAAAAATGCCAGCTACATCGATTTTGATTTTGCAGTGAATGGTGCAGAGGGCAAGGAAAGCAATAATGTCACCCAGTTCAAGCTGGGTGCTATTAGCTATAAGGGAAACTATAAAAATGCTGCAGATGGAGTTTATGCGGGGGCTGAGTCTTTAACTGTTGAAGGCTTTGATGTTTCCAGCAAAAAGCAAGAGAAAGATATCCAGGTTTCTATGGGCCAGCTGCTGTTAAATAGTGAATCTAAACTTAATAATGGCTTGCTGGATTTTTCCGGAAAGGGAACGGCAGATAAAATTAAATTCAACTCAAAAGATATTGGCAAATTTGAAATGAATTTAGCGGTAAGCCAGATTGATCCAAAGGCACTTAAAGGGATTAATGAGTTAAGCTGGAAAAAAGGCATATTGCAGTGTAATTTCGATGGGAAATCACAAGCTAAAGCAATGCAAGCCTTGCTGATGGATATTCTGAAGAAAAACCCTTCTATGAAGCAGAATATTAAACTGCATACGCCTGAAGGCGAAAGCATGATTGCGCTGGATTTAAGCAGCAAAGATATTAAACAGGAAGATTTGGAAAACCCGGATCAGCTGATTAATAAAGTAAACGCCATGCTTGCCCTGCAATTGCCTAATGCTTTTGCTGAAAGAATGATTCGTGAATCAGCTGAAGAAGAAGCAATTGAACCCACGCTGGAAATGTTTCAATCCTCGGTTCAGCTTGGGGTTGAAGATGGAAAGCTGGAAAATGATGGCAAATTACTTAAAACAAAAATTCAGTTAAAAGACGGAAAAATCGTACTGAACGGAAAAATAGTTGAATTGCCTGAACTGCTTGGCATGCATTAATCAGCATTAATAAACGGATGAGCCACAGGCTCATCCGTTTTTTTAGCTTGCGATGATGATTATTTAATCATTTTTGCAACTTTCGCTTCAAACTCATCAAAGCGTTGTTTCAGAGCCTGTATTTCTGTGGCTTTTTCCGCTTTGCCCAGGAATGAATAACGAATGCTGTTCATGGCGGTGTTTTTCAGCTCGTCGTAGGATGGTTTATAGCGGCTGGCGTAGAGCAGGTATTCGCCGCTGAGATTATTGCGTGATACACCCGGATCATCGCTGGATATTACAAAGGGCACACCGTGACGGCGGTAAACCTGAACAGGGTGTGCTTCGTTTTTTACCCCAAGAATAAATTCATTGCTGGTGAGGTTAACTTCTACCGCAATATCTTTTTCTTTCAGCTTCTTTAAAAGTACATCAGCATTTTTTTCGTGGGTAATATCAATGCCGTGGCCAATACGATTTGCGCCAGCGATTTGTACCGCATCATTAATATGATTTTTTAACCCTTCCGGCGGAACCATACCAAGTGCTAATTCACCCGCGTGCAGGGCGAGCTTGCTGTCCGGGTAGCGTTTCTTAAAAAATTTAAACATTTGCATATGCAGATCATAATCACGCATCGCAACGTGTTCATTTTCTGGCCCTACAATATTAACGGCCACAATTAAATCGCTGGCTTTATCTGCGGCAAAGGCGGAATACATTTGGCTAAAGACCAGAGAAGGCGACAGATTGCGCAATACATAGGCTTGCACGCGTAATTTAAAATCGCTGCTGTCTATGCCTTTGGCTGCATCTTCCATGGTTTTGATATAGGCGCTGATTTGCTGCTGGCTGGCGGTGTCTTGAGCCATAAAATCGGCATAGCTGGCAAAAATGGCTTCAGCATCTTTAGGGTTTTGCACCAGCTGATTCATTTTTTCGTCTAATTCTTTATTGCTGATGCCAGGGGCCAGATCGACCATGGTTTCCAGATATTGCACGTTTTCTGCCAGGGCACGCTCTTTTAAAGATTGAAAGCCTTCATGCATGGCGTAGCTGGCAACCGGCATAAAATAAAAGAAGGTATTAAAAAAATTCTGATCAGGCGCTGGCTGATCATGGCTGTGATTACTGAAATCTTTATCAGACCATTTTTGCAGTAATTCACGGTAGAAAGCATTGTTCTGCCGCGTTGCATCGGCACTCAGACAAATTTTACTGCTTGCTTCAGCAGGGCTGGTATTGATATGAAATTTCTGTGCATTCAGTGCGGCGTTGTCTTCGCTGTAAATGCAAAATTTTTGCCTGCCCACCCATTCCAGATAAGTTTCAGCATAAATAGCGCCGGAATAATGGTGATGTAAATCTGCACCTTTAGGCAGCATATTCATCAATAGCCCCAGTTCTGCCGTATTGGGTGTGGGGGCGCTGATTAATTGCGTATAGTACTGCCTGGTTTGTGTGTAGTTATTATTAATATCTTTTGCGTGGCCAGTCCCGATGGCAAGCAGACAGAGTGCAAGTAGTTTGGTTTTCATCTTTATCATCTTTTATGAGTGTAATGCCAAATTATAGGCTGCAATAAAAGAATAAATGAATAAGGTGTTAGGGCGCTTGCATTTTTTTAAATTGGGGCGTTGCTTAATGGTATATATAAATTGGCAGCAATAAATTAATGCTGTAAAAAAGGCAATTATCTATTTAATGCTTAAATTATTTTTTGATCTTTGCGAATAAGCAATAAAAGAAGAATATGTTTGATTAAACAGGGGGAGTCAGGGTGTGCCGCTGCTTGCACACCCTTTGAAGCGGGCTCTTTATAAAATACTGACTCTTATTTCAGCCTGTCGTAGCCTGGTAAAGTCAGGAATTCGACAAAATCCCCGCTGGTGGTCAGCTCGTCAAACATCAGTGCAGCCTCGTCCAGCGTGCTGCTAAAGCGGCCGGTAGTGTGGATTTTGGCCACTTCTTCTGGCAGCCACTGGCGGAACAGCTCTTTACTGACTTTGCGGCCATCGTCCAGCACGCCCTTGGGGGATCTGATCCATTGCCAGATTTGCGAGCGGCTGATTTCGGCCGTGGCCGCGTCTTCCATCAGATTATGAATCGGCACGCAGCCAAGGCCGGAAATCCATGCGGCCAGATATTGCACGCCTACGCTGATATTGCCGCGTAAACCGGCTTCGGTAATTGGCGCTTCAGGCTGGAAGTTCAGTAAATCACTGCTTGCCACGCTGACATCCGGGCGTTGCTTGCTGATTTGATTGGGCTTCTCGCCCAGAACCGCATCCCAAGCGGCCTGTGCAATGGCCACGAGGCCAGGGTGAGCCACCCAGCCACCATCGTAGCCATCCGTCGCATCGCGCTCTTTATCCGCGCGAACTTGCTGCATGGCTTTTTCATTGGCCGCTTCGTCGTTCTTGATGGGAATCACCGCGCTCATGCCGCCCATTGCCGGAGCATTGCGGTGATGGCAGGTTTTAATCAGCAGCAGTGAATAAGCGCGCATAAACGGCACGGTCATGGTGATTAAGCTGCGATTGGCCAGGCAAAAATCGGTGTTAACGCGAAATTTCTTAATACAACTGAAGATGTAATCCCAGCGCCCGGCATTCAGGCCTGCGGAGTGTTCCTTTAGCTCGTAAAGGATTTCGTCCATTTCAAAAGCGGCGAGGATGGTTTCGATCAGTACCGTGCCCTTGATGCAGCCATGCGGTGCGGCCAGCTCAGCCTCTGCCCAGGTAAAGACATCGTTCCAGAGGCGGGCTTCTAGATGCGATTCCATTTTGGGCAGATAGAAATAACACGATGTGCCCTGGCTTAGGCGGTATTTCAGGTTGTGAAAAACGGCAAGGCCAAAATCAAATAAGGAACCAGCGATGATTTCGCCGTCGACTTCAACGTGTTTTTCCATCAGATGCCAGCCACGCGGGCGCAGAATCAGCGTGGATATTTCATTATTTAATGTGTATTGCTTGCCTTCAGGCGAAGTAAATGACAGCTCTTTGCGATAGGCGTCTTTTACATTGATCTGGCCTTCGATCTGGTTTTCCCATGTTGGCGTATTGGAATCTTCAAAATCGGCCATAAACGATTTAGCGCCGGAATTAAGCGCATTAATCATCATCTTGCGCTCTACCGGGCCGGTGATTTCGGTGCGGCGGTCGAGTAAATCTGCGGGCAGGGGCGCAATGCTCCAGTTGCCATCGCGGATATGCTGGGTTTCGGGCAGAAAATCAGGCACTTCACCGGCATCCAGCCGTGCCTGGCGCTCAATGCGGGCAGCCATCAGCTCGCGGCGGCGCGGCTCGAAGCTGCGATGCAGCTCGGCTAAAAAAGCCAGTGCATCGGGGGTAAGAATAGGGGCAAAAGCAGGGCTGATATGGCCGAGAACCCGAATACCTGCAAGCGTGGTTGTCATGGTTTATCCCTTAGCATTAGGGGGAAACCCAAACCTTGAAACACAGAATTTTCGCAGGGTGGGTCAGGCCGCTCTTTGATGTTCAGGGCGCTGATCTGTTTCGGCCGTCACCCACCATGGCTCTGAGGTGGGTGACGGCCAGGATACAGCCCCACTTCTACTTGAGTGCATTTTCTGGCCTAACCACCCTGAGGATTGATCTCCGTGTTTTAAGACTTGGGTTTTGAGTCTTAGTGGAACTGTTCTTCTTCGGTCGAGCCTTTCAGCGCGGTGGTGGAAGACTGGCCTTGCTGGATTACCTGCGTAACCGAATCAAAGTAGCCTGTACCCACTTCACGCTGATGTTTCACTGCTGTAAAGCCACGTTCTGCAGCTGCAAATTCAGCTTCCTGCAGCTCAACAAAGGCGCTCATGCCGCGGCGGGCGTAGCCGTGGGCCAGGTTAAACATGCCGTAGTTCAGCGCGTGGAAACCAGCCAGGGTAATAAACTGGAATTTGTAACCCATCTTGCCCAGCTCAGCCTGGAAGGTAGCGATGGTTGCGTCATCCAGGTTTTTCTTCCAGTTAAACGATGGCGAGCAGTTATAAGCCAGCAATTTACCCGGGAACTGGGCATGAATTGCAGCTGCAAATTTGCGGGCGTATTCTAAATCTGGTTTGCCGGTTTCACACCATACCAAATCAGCATAAGGCGCGTAGGCAAGGCCACGGCTGATCGCTTGCTCAAGGCCCGGTGTGGTTTTGTAGAAGCCTTCTGGTGTGCGCTCACCAGTGCAGAATGGCTTGTCGTTGGCATCCACATCGGAAGTCAGCAAATCAGCGGCTTCGGCATCGGTACGCGCTACGATCAGTGTTGGCACGCCCATGATGTCGGCAGCAAAACGCGCTGCAACCAGTTTTTCTACCGCTTCACGTGTTGGCACTAATACTTTGCCGCCCATATGGCCGCATTTTTTAACCGAGGCCAGCTGGTCTTCAAAGTGAACACCGGCGGCACCGGCTTCGATCATGGATTTCATCAGCTCGTGGGCGTTCAATACGCCGCCAAAGCCTGCTTCTGCATCAGCTACGATCGGAGCAAAGAAATCGATGCTGTCGTCCCCCTCGGCGTGATTGATCTGGTCGGCGCGGGTCAGCGCGTTATTGATGCGGCGCACCACCAGTGGAACCGAGTTCGCTGGGTAAAGCGATTGGTCCGGGTACATTTCACCTGCGATGTTTGCATCTGCGGCAACTTGCCAGCCAGAAAGGTAGATGGCTTTCAGGCCTGCTTTAATTTGCTGCATTGCCTGGTTGCCGGTTAAGGCGCCCAGCGCATGCACATAAGGGGTTTCGTTCACCAAAGACCAAAGTTTTTCTGCGCCACGGCGGGCCAGTGTGTGCTCAACCTGCACATTGCCACGCAGGCGTTCAACGTCTGCGGCTGTATAAGGGCGGGTGATGCCTTTCCAGCGTGGATTGGTGTCCCAGTCTTGCTGGATGGCGGCGATCTTTTGTTCCTTTGTACTCATAACAATACTCCCTGAAGGGTGATGGGCTGCATGTTTAAGTAAAGCATTTTATGGCCGTGTTGCAGAGTTATTTTGCAGTGCACCATTCGATTGTAGTCAGTAATAATTGACTACATATTGGGGCTTTCATGTACTTTTTTTTCAGTAAGTATTTAGTCAACCGATGGTAATTAAGTATTTGAAAACCAAGATAAATGCTTGCTGTGCTTTTGTTGCTTTAAACAACTGTTTTAATGGCATAAAGTATCATTTCGATCAAAAAATGTAGTTTTTTATAAAATTTTTTCTGTCAGCTACATGGCCAGTTATGCGGCTTGCTTTAAGAAAAAATCTATAAAAAAAATTGTATTTATTGATACATCTGCTAAGGGCAGGCGCTTGGATGCGGATTAAGTTGCTTTGTTTTTAACTAAAAAAACAGCCGGCACTGGCTTGAGCTGGGTTTCGCCTGCAGAAGTTTGGCTCCGGCTTGTTGCGATGCACTTGAAATGCACGGCGATAACCCCATCTGCCCTTGCATGTTTGAAATAAGTTTTGACTGGAGTTCCTGATGAGTAACGAAAACGTACAAGAGCAGACCAATTTAGATGCCGCCGCCGAGGCTGCTGAAGCTGTTGTCGAAAGCACTGAAAATTCGCTGGAAGCGCAATTGGCCGCTGCAACTGCAGATATTGAAAAAGCCCGTCAAGACGTGCTCTATGCCAAGGCAGAAGCAGAAAATAATCGCCGCCGCTCTCTTGAAGAAGTCGACAAAGCCCGCAAATTTGCGGTTGAGAAATTTGCGATTGAGCTGTTGGCAGTAAAAGATTCACTGGAAATGGCGCTGGCTGATCAGACTGGTGAAGTTGAAGCACTGAAAAACGGTGTTGAGCTCACTTTAAGACAGCTGACTGCGGCATTTGAAAAATCGCAGCTTACAGAAATCAACCCGATGGGCGATAAGCTGGATCCGCATAAGCACCAGGCTATTTCAATGGTGCCAAGTGATGCAGAGGCCAATACAGTCGTGCAAGTGATGCAAAAAGGCTACGAGCTGGCTGGTCGTGTGATTCGCCCGGCAATGGTGATGGTTGCAGCAGCGAAGTAATGGTGCAACTGGCAATCGCAGAGGCCAATACAGTCGTGCAAGTGATGCAAAAAGGCTGCGAGCTGGCTGGCCGTGTGATTCGCCCGGCAATGGTGATGGTTGCAGCAGCGAAGTAATGGTGCAACTGGCAATCGCAGAGGCCAATACAGTCGTGCAAGTGATGCAAAAAGGCTACGAGCTGGCTGGCCGTGTGATTCGCCCGGCAATGGTGATGGTTGCAGCAGCGAAGTAATGGTGCAACTGGCAATCGCAGAGGCCAATACAGTCGTGCAAGTGATGCAAAAAGGCTGCGAGCTGGCTGGCCATGTGATTCGCCCGGCAATGGTGATGGTTGCAGCAGCAAAGTAAGAAATACGTTTTGAGGTGGGGGAGGATTTAAAAAATGTCCTCTTGAAAATGCTTAGCGCATCCCCACTTTGTGAACATGGTTGTTAATTTACCGCTGCCTGAGGGCAAGCGAAGACAAGGAAAAACTAAAAATGGCAAAGATGATTGGTATTGACTTAGGTACAACAAATTCTTGTGTGGCCGTATTTGAAAACGGTCAGCCTAAGGTGATCGAAAACGCAGAAGGTACACGTACAACGCCTTCCATTATTGCTTACCAGGAAGATGGTGAGATTCTGGTTGGTGCGCCGGCTAAGCGCCAGGCTGTAACAAACCCAAAAAACACTTTGTACGCGGTAAAACGCCTGATCGGCCGCAAGTTTGAAGATAAAGAAGTACAAAAAGACATCGACCTGATGCCTTTCTCCATCGTTAAAGCCGACAATGGCGACGCATGGATCTCGGTTCGCGACAAAAAAATGGCGCCACCGCAAATCTCCGCAGAAGTACTGCGCAAAATGAAAAAAACCGCTGAAGATTACCTCGGCGAAGAAGTAACCGAAGCCGTTGTGACTGTTCCGGCTTACTTTAACGACGCACAACGTCAGGCTACTAAAGACGCTGGCCGTATTGCTGGTCTGGACGTAAAACGCATTATCAATGAGCCAACTGCTGCTGCGCTGGCCTTTGGTATGGATAAGAAAGAAAAAGGCGACAGCAAGATCGTTGTATACGACTTGGGTGGCGGTACATTCGACGTTTCTATCATTGAAATTGCTGATGTAGATGGCGACAAGCAATTTGAAGTACTGGCAACCAACGGCGATACATTCCTCGGCGGTGAAGACTTCGACCAGCGCATCATCGATTACATCATCGACGAATTCAAAAAAGACACTGGTATCAATCTGAAGCAGGATGTGATGGCTCTGCAACGCCTGAAAGAAGCGGCAGAAAAAGCGAAGATCGAGTTGTCTTCCACCACACAAACTGAAATCAACCTGCCATACGTGACTATGGATGCAACAGGTCCTAAGCACTTAACGCAAAAAATTACCCGCGCTAAGTACGAAAGCCTGGTAGAGGACTTAGTTGCACGCACTATTGAGCCTTGCCGTATTGCCCTGCAAGACGCTGGCCTGAAAATTACTGATATCGATGACATCATCCTGGTTGGCGGTCAGACCCGGATGCCAATGGTGCAAGATAAAGTTAAAGACTTCTTCGGTAAAGAAGCTCGCCGTGATGTGAATCCGGATGAAGCGGTTGCTGTAGGTGCTGCATTGCAAGGTTCGGTATTGTCGGGTGATCGTACTGACGTATTGCTGCTGGACGTAACACCGTTGTCCCTGGGTATTGAAACCATGGGCGGCATTCTGACTAAGCTGATCAAGAAAAACACCACGATTCCTACCAAGGCATCGCAAGTGTTCTCTACCGCAGAAGATAACCAGACAGCCGTAACCATCCATGTACTGCAAGGTGAGCGTGAACGCGCTTCGGCAAATAAGAGCCTGGGCCAGTTTAACCTGGGTGATATCCCGGCTGCTCCGCGTGGCGTGCCACAAGTTGAAGTAACATTTGATATCGATGCGAACGGTATTCTGCACGTAGGCGCTAAAGACAAGGCCAGCGGTAAAGAAGCACGCATTACCATCCAGGCTTCCAGCGGTTTGTCTGAAGCTGAAATCGAAGCAATGGTGCGCGATGCAGAAATGAATGCTGAAGAAGACAAGAAATTGTCTGAACTGGTAGGCGCACGCAACCAGGCTGACGGCATGGTTCACTCAGTGAAAAAATCCCTGGCTGAATTTGGCGACAAGATTGGCGCAGACGAAAAAGCGAAGATCGAAGCCGCTATGGCCGAAGTTGAGCTGGTGCTGAAAGATCACGCAGACGATAAAGAAAAAATTGAAGCTGCAACAGCAACGCTGACTGAAGCATCGCACAAATTAGCTGAGCAAATGTACGCTCAGCAACCTGAAGGTGCAGCAGCAGGCGCGGCCGCAGGTGCGGAAGCGGATGCTAAGAAAGATGACGGCAATGTCGTTGATGCTGAATTCACAGAAGTAAAAGATAAATAAGCCAGGCTTATTTAAATAAAAAACAGGCCCGCTGATGCGGGCCTGTTTTTTTGCGTCTGTGAACGTAAAACGCCGCAGATCTTTTCTCTAACGAGGATTCATGCCAGCTTAAACCGGCTGATGGATAGTTTCAGGGCGTTGGCAACCTGAACTAAGTTATTCGAAGAATTGGCGACTTCTTCTACTGCGGCACGGTTTTCTTCGGCCATTTGTGCAATCCGCTCTACATTTTGTGCCAGCTCGGTGCTGACTGAGCGTTGTTGCGAAAGCGCTGAAGCAATATCATTAATTGAAGTTTGCACTTTAAAAGAGCCCGCTTTGATCTGCTCCATGACTGCATTGGTTTGCTCTGATGCAGTAGAAACCTGGCTTACGCTTTGCTGGCTGGATTGCATGCCGCTGACTGCAGCACGCGTGCCTTGCTGGATGGTCTGGATCATGCCGGTGATTTCTTGCGCCGAGCTGGTGGTGCGCTCAGCCAGTTTACGAACTTCATCGGCTACTACGGCAAAGCCGCGGCCTTGTTCCCCTGCCCGGGCGGCCTCGATAGCGGCGTTTAAGGCCAGCAGATTGGTTTGATCGGCCACGTCTTTAATTACTGTGGCGATATTGCCAATATGGGTAGAGCTTTGCTCCAGGCTGGCAATCTGCGTGCCGGTGCTGTTGACGTTTTCTAAAACATTATCAATCAGTGAATTCGATTTTTTGACTTCTTCGCTGCCGGAATTAGCCAGCATCCCGGCATCATGGGCCTGCTGATTGGCTTCGCTGGCGCTGGCCGAAACGCTGTCTATGCTGACCGTCAGCTCTTCCACTCCGGCAGCCGATGAGGATGCAGATTCTGATTGGGTTTGCGAGCTGATGGCCACTTGCTGCGAGGCACTGGCCAGCAGATCAGACATACTGACCAGCTCGGTACAGTTGTTATTAATGCTCTGAATGGTAGCTTTCAGATCGGCTTGCATTTTTAACAGATCGGCCTGCATGGCCGCCAGCTCGTCTTTGCCTTCTACATCAATGTGCTCGCTTAAATTGCCTTCACGGATTCTTTCTAAAGACAGGCGTACATGGCTGATGGGCGTGGTGATGCTTCTTGTCAGGATAATACCCAGGGCGATCGCCAGTACAACGGCAATCAGGGTAAGAAGTGTGGATTTGGTTTTGGTTGCCGCCAGCTCCTGATTGCTGATGACCATGGACTCATCTGATATTTTTTTATTCAGGTCGACCAGCGCACTGAGTGCATCGTCATAAGGTTGAAATGCGGCTGCTACTGAGGTGGACATCAGCTCTGCGCCAAGCTTGAAATCATTGGCTTTTCCTGCGGCCATTGCGGGTTTGGTGGCTTCTAAATAGCGTGGCCACAGATCGTCAACTTTTTTGAGAAGCTCAGCTTCAGGCGGGGTTAAAGAGGTGGCTCTGTATTTATCCAGCAATTCTTTTAGCTTGCTTTCATGGGCTTTCATATCTTCTGCGATTTTGGCCATTTTATTATCATCTGGCTCTCCTACAAATGCATATAAGCCCCGGTGATGATAAATCGCCTGCATATTGGCATTCGCTAAATCCATAACGGGTACAAGCTGATTGTCGTGCATATCCGCAGTAAGTGCTTGCATGGATGCCGCACTCTGAAAGCCAAGTACGCCTAAAATTAAGGTAATAAGCGCACAGGACAAGAAACCAGCAAGTAACCTGCCGCCTATTGAAAATTGATTCAGGATATTCATGACATGCCTTTTTAAAGCGGATGTAAGAGTACTGACTTATTCATAGGGTGATAAGGACCTATGTACAAGTGAAATCTCATAAAGAAGAGCGGGGGGCTTGTAGATTGAATACTTCGCCCCAATGTGCAATCCGTTGATGAATTCGTGGGGCGCGGCCTCCTGTGCAGGATTAAAAAGATGGCTAAAAAAGATTTTTACGATACGCTGGGTGTGAACCGCGATGCGGGTGATGACGAAATTAAAAAAGCGTATCGCAAACTGGCAATGAAATATCATCCGGACCGTAATCCGGACAGCAAAGATGCGGAAGAAAAATTCAAGGAAGGCAAAGAAGCTTACGAAGTCTTATCTGATGCGCAAAAACGCGCTGCTTATGATCAATACGGCCATGCTGGCCTTGATCAGCAGTCAGGTATGGGCGGTGGTGGCGGTGCAGGCTTTGGTGATGCCTTTTCTGACATTTTTGGCGATATCTTTGGCGCGGCAGGTGGCGGTGGCCGTGGCGGGCGTTCAAACGTCTACCGTGGCGCTGATTTACGTTACAACCTGGAAATCAGCCTTGAAGAAGCCGCGCGCGGTGTAGAGCGCCAGATCAAGATTCCATCGCATGAAGAATGCAGCAGCTGCCATGGCAGCGGTGCCAAAGCAGGCACGCAGGCTAAGACTTGCCACACCTGCGGCGGTCACGGCCAGGTTCGCGTTTCACAAGGCTTTTTCAGCCTGCAACAAACTTGCCCAACCTGCCACGGCAGCGGCAAATATATCCCTGATCCATGCCGCCCTTGTAACGGCACGGGCCGCGTGAACACGCATAAAACGCTGGCAGTGAAGATTCCTTCCGGTGTGGACGAAGGCGATCGTATCCGCTTAAGTGGCGAGGGCGAAGCCGGTGTGAATGGTGGCCCTTCAGGTGATCTGTATGTGGTGATTCATGTTAAAGCGCACTCGGTATTCCAGCGCGATGGCAATGATCTGCACTGCGAAATGCCAATCAGCTTTACCGTAGCGGCACTGGGCGGCGAGATTGAAATCCCTACTCTGGATGGCAAAGCACGTATTACTATTCCGCCAGAAACGCAAAGCGGCCAGCAATTCCGCCTGCGCAGCAAGGGGATTAAAGGCGTACGCAGTGCGATCACCGGCGATTTAATGTGCCACGTGATTCTGGAAACGCCAGTTAAGCTGACTTCGCGTCAGAAAGAGCTGTTGAAAGAATTTGAAGAAATCAGCCAGGGCGATTCAGACAAGCACAACCCACGTGCTAAATCGTTTATGGATAAAGTAAAAGACTTTTTCGCTTCATAAGCCTAAGCAAGCCTTGCTCTGATCAGGAGTAAGCGCTTGCTTGTATCGGCAAAAAAATAGCGATGGCTAAGCCATCGCTCTTTTTTTATCTGCAGTATTAAACAGCGCCCCGCAAAACACATCAAAGACTGAGGAAAAACGGATTATTGCTCCGGGTGTGCTCAGCGCGTCCGTGGTTCAGGATTCAGGCTTATTTATTTAATCAGACGAATCGCAAAAGGCAGGCGGTAAGTGTCGCCCCTGCTGGCACTGACGGCGGCAATAATGCAAAACACCAAATTGGCAATACCCAGTGCAAAAGCAGTCAGAAAGCCAACCAGAATCAGCATCAGTACCCATGAAATGGCATAGCCAATCATAACGGTAATCGACCAGTTGAGCGCTTCCTTGGCGTGATCCTGCACATAAGGGTCTTCTTTTTTAATCAGGTAAACCACCAGCGCGGGGATAAAACCAAAGAAAATGGTGCCAATCCAGGTGAGGATCGCAATGGTGTTGGAATCCGAATTGCTGGTTTTTACAGGGAATTGGCTTTCATCCATCTTGGTTCTCTCGCTTAAAGGGGATGCCCATTCTAGGTGGCTTTATAAGATAAGAGCAAGAATCTCGTATGACGATGTCGTTAAGGCGTAATTTTTACATGCGCTTTGTGAGCATCGGCCCAAAATTAACCAGTAAAACCCCTGCTGCAATCAGGACCGCACCCAAAATCCGCAGGCCGCCAATCTCCCGCACAGGCAAGCCCAAAATGCCAAAGCGATCGAATAAGAGCGAAGCAATAATTTGGCCGCTGATAATTAAAGATACCATCGCCGCTACGCCAATTTTGGGCGCAAGCAAGGTGGTACCAAAAACAAACAGCGCCCCCATCAGCCCGCCAGTCAGCATCCACCACGATGCATTCCCCAAATTAGCCAGCCCCGCCCATTTTTGCCCGCTGAGTAAAGCAATCAAAGCCAGGGTCAGTGTGCCAATCGAAAAAGACAACAAAGCCGCCAGCAGTGTGCTGCCACCAATCACTCCCTTGAGCTGATTATTAACGGCAGACTGCAGTGGCACGATCAGGCCAATGATGAGGGCGAGGATGAAGTAAGGAAGCTGCATGGGAATTGTGAGTAAGGAGTAAGGCGGATGAGACTAGCATATTTTCTGAGTAAGGGCGGGCGTAAAGAGTGAGGATTTGGAGCGCGCGGTTGGTTTGATTTTCCGGCTCCCTTACTCCCCACTCCTCCTGCGTATTTAATTAAGCCTTGTGATAAACCTCGGCTCCCTTCTTGATAAATTCAATTGACTTGGTTTGCATGCCGATCTGATTTGCTTCTGATTCGGCCACGCCCTGCTGGGCTGCGAACTCGCGCACATCCTGGGTGATTTTCATCGAGCAGAAGTGCGGGCCGCACATGGAGCAGAAGTGCGCCACTTTACCGCTGTCTTTAGGCATGGTTTCGTCGTGGAAAGAGCGGGCGCGGTCTGGGTCCAGACCCAGATTAAACTGGTCTTCCCAGCGGAACTCAAAGCGTGCTTTGGATAGCGCGTTGTCGCGAATCTGCGCGCCCGGGTGGCCCTTGGCCAGATCCGCTGCGTGGGCTGCCAGCTTATAAGTAATGATGCCTTCTTTCACATCGTCTTTATTGGGCAGGCCCAGGTGCTCTTTAGGCGTCACATAGCAAAGCATGGCGGTGCCGTACCAGCCAATTTGTGCCGCGCCAATGGCTGAGGTGATGTGATCATAGCCAGGGGCGATATCGGTGGTCAGTGGCCCGAGGGTGTAGAACGGCGCTTCATGGCACCATTCCAGCTCCTTATCCATATTTTCTTTAATCAATTGCATAGGCACATGGCCCGGGCCTTCGATCATCACTTGTACATCGTGCTGCCAGGCAATCTGGGTGAGCTCACCCAGTGTTTTCAGCTCGCCCAGCTGCGCTTCATCATTGGCATCCCAGATCGAGCCAGGGCGCAGGCCATCGCCCAGGCTGAAGGCCACATCGTAGGCTTTCATGATTTCGCAGATGTCGGCAAAGTGGGTGTAAAGGAAGTTTTCTTTATGATGTGCCAGACACCATTTGGCCATAATCGAGCCGCCACGGCTGACAATGCCGGTCATGCGGCCGGCTGTCATTGGTACGTAGCGCAGCAATACGCCGGCATGGATGGTGAAGTAATCCACGCCTTGCTCGGCTTGCTCGATCAGCGTGTCTTTGAAGATTTCCCAAGTCAGGTCTTCGGCCTTGCCGTTTACTTTTTCCAGTGCCTGATAGATAGGTACGGTGCCAATTGGCACCGGGCTGTTGCGTAAAATCCACTCGCGGGTTTCGTGGATATTCTTGCCGGTGGACAGATCCATGATGGTGTCTGCACCCCAGCGAATACCCCAGGTCATTTTTTCTACTTCTTCGCTGATGCTGGAGCTGACGGCGGAGTTGCCGATATTGCCGTTGATCTTAACCAGAAAGTTCCGGCCAATAATCATGGGCTCGGATTCAGGGTGGTTGATGTTGTTCGGAATAATGGCGCGGCCACAGGCGATTTCGCTGCGTACAAATTCGGGCGTAATTTCGTCTGGCATCACTGCGCCGTAGTTCTGGCCTTGGTGCTGACGATTCATCATGGCCAGCATTTTTTCACCAGTTGGGCTGCTGTCACGCAGGCTTTGCAGATATGCGGCGCGGTTCATGTTTTCGCGGATGGCCACGTATTCCATTTCTGGCGTGATGATGCCT
This sequence comes from Iodobacter violaceini, assembly GCF_011601265.1. Taxonomy (GTDB): domain Bacteria; phylum Pseudomonadota; class Gammaproteobacteria; order Burkholderiales; family Chitinibacteraceae; genus Iodobacter; species Iodobacter violaceini. The sequence continues at coordinate 353,577 of NZ_JAAOLX010000003.1, read as the reverse complement.
TTACGGGCGTAATGCATCTGGCTGACGTTGCTGCCTGGCTTGGCTTTACGCGGCTGACGTTTTAGTTCGAAGCGCAGTTCATCCAGCTTGGTATCGGCTTCACGCATGCGGCCATATTCGCTGGTGAGCTCGCTGAGCAGCTCGGTGTCATCCCGCTCTTCAATCCATGCGCTACGAATGGCTTGCAGGCCTTTACGCACATCGATTTTTGCTTCCGGGTCGGAATAAGGGCCGGAGCAGTCGTAAACAAAGATGGGTGGGTTTTTTTCTGTTGCGCCACTGATACTCATTTGCAGAGGCGTATCGGCCTGGCTGATTTCACGCATAGGAACGCGAATATCATCGCGGGAGCCGGTGACATAAATTTTGCGTGAATTGGGGAGCGGCTGGATGGCTGCGTCGTCAACGACGGCGGTGGATGCTAAAAATTGGGCTTTTGCGTTCATGCTCTACTCCACAAAGGCGCGGGTGAGCTAAACGAAGTATCTAGCTCGCTTCCCTACGCCGGTATTAACCGAATCAGGTTCAGAGGGTATCTCTCATCCGCGCGATTGGCGCAGAACCCCTAGCGATAAAAAATCAGCCTAGACGGTATCGAAAAACGGCGGAAACAGCAAATTTAAGATGATAGCGGGCTGATTTGTATCAAGGTTGTCGGGTTCTGTGGAGGCGCTGGCGGGGAGGCTGGCTTCCCTCGCCTTACTCCGACTAAAGCTGCGGGGGAATGGCGCTGTTCTTTACGCTATAAGCACACTGGGCTTGGTCTGTGGGATAATTGCCAAAATTTTCAAACGCTGGGCTTACTCCCAGCTCGCTTTGAGGTAATAAAAATGGATTGGGAAAACGCGCGTTATTTATTAGTAGAACAGCAAATCCGCCCATGGGATGTGCTGGATCAAAAGGTGCTTAACCGTGTGTTGGCGGTTAAGCGCGAAGAGTTTGTGCCCGCAGATAAAAAAGAGCTGGCTTTTGTAGACATCGAGCTGCCACTGGCCAATGGCGCACAAATGCTGGCGCCAAAAATGGAAGCCAAGCTGCTGCAGGATATTGATCCTCAGCCGAGCGATAAAGTGCTGGTGGTTGGCGCGGGTACAGGCTACCTGATGGCCTTGGCCGCGGGCCTGGTTTCACACGTTTATGGCGTAGAAATTGATGCTGCGCTGACGGAGACTGCCCGCGCTAATCTTGCGGCGGCCGGGATTAAAAACGTAACGGTGACGCAAGGCGATGCACTTGCTGCAGCCCAGGCTCAAGGCCCGTTTAATGCCATTATTGTGACCGGCTCTTTGGCTGAAGTGCCAGCCAGCCTGAAAGATCAGCTGGCTGTGGGCGGGCGTTTGATTGCGGTGGTGGGCGAGTTGCCGATTATGTCGGCTACGCTGGTAAGCTGTGTGGATAAGGGCAGTTTTGGAACCACAAAATTGTTTGAATACAATTTGCCACGCTTAAAAAATGCAGTTGAAAAAACCACGTTTGCATTTTAAAAACGCCATAACCGCAACAAGCCCAGCCTGTTTTTTGCTGCCCTGAATGAGGGCGTTAAAAAACCTTTGCTTACATACTAAAAGCGCAGAGAAAAGCATTGATTAAATGCTTTTCTCTGTGATTTAAGCCGGGCTGCGGCTCTGTGTGCTTGGGATAATGATTTTGTTATTTTGCTACCAGGGCTTCTAATGCAACAGATTAATCCGATTGAATTATCTCAATGGCTGAACGACGCAGAGCGTGAGAGCCCCATTTTGCTTGATGTGCGTGAAACGGGTGAGTATGAGATTTGCAATATTGCAAATAGCCAGCTTATTCCTATGAATACTATTCCCCACCGTTTTGCTGAATTAGATGAAGACGCAACGATTGTGGTGATTTGCCATCATGGCATGCGCAGTTATCAGGTGGCTTCCTTTCTGGAGCGCCAGGGCTTTGCGAATGTCATTAATTTAAATGGCGGAATTGCGCGCTGGGCAGAGGAAGTTGATTTAGCAATGGCAAAATATTAATACGCGTTAACTGAAACAGAATGAGAATAAAGGCGTAAAAACAATTTTATATATGTCATATGAATTGTTTTTAAGTCTCAATGGCTTCCATAGAGTACGTTGAGTTGTTATAGTCTCCCCGCTTGTTTGCCCGCACCCCTTGCCTTTCATAAGACATTACTAACCATGAAATTATCCAGAAGCTCCGCTGTTATTTCACTTTCGCTGCTTTTAGCCGGTCCTGCGTGGTCTGCTGCCTGTTTATCTGGTTCTGGTGATTGCCAAACAATGCCGGATGACCCGTCTGCATTAATGAATCAAAGTGCATTGCAAGGGCAGGGTACTACCCTGGGCTACCCTCAGCAGGGTATGCCGCAGAATCAGCAGGGGCAGCAAAACCAACAGAGCAGAAATTTCACCCCACAAATGCCAATGGCGCCGGTGAGCTGTGATGATGTGAGTGGCAAGCTCACATTGGATAAAAATAGTAAATATAAAACACCCGCACTGCCGCTGAATGATTTCCAGAAATACCTCTGCAGCAGTGCCAATTTGCCGCTGCCGATTTTTGGTCAGCAAATTTTTCAGATGCAGCAGGCTGCTTACTCGCCTTTTGAAGCCGCACCGGTGTCGGCTGATTACCTGATTGGCGTGGGGGATAATTTCTCTGTACGCCTGTGGGGGCAGCTGGATGCAGATTTGCAGCTCAAAGTAGATCGCTCTGGCGCGGTGTTTATTCCCCGTGTGGGCAATGTCAGCGTGGTAGGCATTCCTTTTGGCGCACTTAAGCAGCATTTAAGCCGTGAAGTGGGCAAGGTTTATCGAAATTTTGATCTGGCTGTTACGATGGGCCAGCTGAAAAGCGTGCAGGTTTTTGTGGTGGGTTTTGCGCAAAATCCTGGCAGCTATAGCCTGGGATCGCTTTCTACCGTGGTGAATGCCCTGTTTGCTGCGGGTGGCCCTTCTGCTAACGGGTCTTTACGTAAGATTCAGGTGAAGCGCGCTGGCAAAGTGGTGAACGAATTCGATTTATACGATTTGCTGCTGAAAGGCGATAAAAGCCATGATCTGATGTTGCAAGGCGGTGATGTGGTGTATGTGCCACCAGTGGGCGGGCAGGCGGCTATTTCTGGCAGCGTAAAAGTACCGGCTATTTATGAAGTGAAGCCGGGTGAAAACCTGCAAGATTTAATTAACTGGGCCGGGGGCGCTGGTAATTTTGCGCAAGATGGCAAGGTATCGGTCGAGCGTGTGGTTGCGCAAAAATCCCGCAAGGTAGAATCAGTTGAGCTGGCCAGGGCAACTGGGTTTGCTGTGCGCGGCGGCGATGTGGTGCAGCTCTATGGCCTCAGCCAGAAAATTGACAATATGGTTTCCCTGCGCGGCAATGTAGCGCAGTCGGTGCGTATGCCCTGGTTTGAAGGCATGAAGGTGAGTGATTTAATCACCAGCAAAGAGATGCTGATTGCACCGCGCTTCTGGGAAAACAAATATCAGGATAAAACCGCAAGCAGTAAGGATTTGCAGGAAGAGGAAGATCAGCAGTCCCTGCTCAGCCAGCAAAGCTCAGTTAATCAGCAAAAGCCACAACGTAAGGTTGATCGCACCCTCTTGGGGGCTTTACACAGCAATCAGCAGGAAATTAACTGGAATTACGCAGCGATTGAGCGCACCAATGAGCTGGACAGCACAACCACGCTTGTACCGTTTAATTTGGGCGCGGTTATTTTAAAACGGGATGCATCGCAGGATAAGCTTCTGGCTAAGGGCGATGTGATTCATGTGTTCTCTAAAACCGATATCCGCGTGTCTACCCAGCAAAAATCACGCTTTGTGCATATCGAAGGTGAGGTTGCTACCCCGGGTATTTACCAGGTGAGCGAAGGTGAAACGCTGACTACCCTGATTGATCGTATCGGTGGTTTAACCTCCAGCGCCTATCTGTATGGTGCAGAGTTCTCGCGTGATGAAGTGCGTAAAAAGCAGCAGGACGAGTTAGAACGCCTGGCAGACTATGTAGAGCGCAACGCTCAGACATCGGCTGGGCAGCAGGCGCAAAATGCTTTGAGTGGCCAGGGCGTGCAGGCTGCAAATATTCAGGCCGAGCAGCAAAAACTGCTGGCGCAGAAAATTCGTACCACCAAGGCAGATGGCCGTGTGGTGCTGGGTTTAAGCCCGGAAAGCAGTAAGGTAGCAGATATTCCTGAAGTGGCGCTGGAAGATGGTGATCGCGTCTTTATTCCTGCCCGCTCAGCTACCGTTGCGGTGATGGGCTCGGTATTCAGCCGTAATAATGCGTTTATATTCAGCAAAAACCGCAGCGTGGGCGATTACCTTGCGCTGGCGGGCGGGCCTACAGAAAGTGCAGACAGCGATAGTATTTTTGTAGTGCGTGCTGATGGATCGGTTGTCAGTGCCAAGCAGTTTGGCTGGATGTCCCGCTCATTTAACAGCGTGGCATCTTTGCCTGGCGATGTGATTGTTGTGCCTGAGAAGTTTGACCGTACTGGTTTTGTAAAGAATGCGCTGGATTGGACGCAAATTCTGGCTAACTTTGGTACTGGTTTAGCTGGGATTAAAGTATTGGGTAATTAATGAAGAGCGCATGGGGCACAGGCCCTGTGCGTTTTTAAACTTTGATTAAACAACAAGATAATTGAGCGCAATGGAAAACAAAGTAATGACACAGGAAAACGATCAGGATGATGAAATCAGCCTGGTTGATTTATTAATAGTACTGGCCAGGCACAAAAAGCTGATTTTTGGCCTGCCCCTTGTATTTGGTATTTTGGCTTTAGTGTATGGCTTAGTCGCCACGCCCATCTATGAAGCAAAAACCACTATTTTGCCGCCGCAGCAGCAGCAATCTTCTGCATCTGCCATGCTGGCACAATTAGGTGGACTGGCGGGGGGCGCAGGTGCTGCTTTGGGAATGAAAAGCCCGAATGATATCTATATCGCCATGATGCAAAGCCGCCGTCTGGAAGAAAAGCTGGTAGAGCGTTTTAAGTTGCAGCCGATATACGAAACTAAAACGGCAGGTGAAACCTTACTTGCCCTTGAGGGGAGCAGCAAGATTGTCACGGGTAAAGATGGCCTGATTTCGATTACGGTAGAAGATAAAGACCCTAAGCTGGCTGCTGCAATTGCGAATGCTTATGTGGAAGAGCTGCGCAATTTAAGTAAGGTTTTGGCGGTAACAGAAGCGGCGCAGCGCCGTCAGTTTTTTGAAGGGCAGATTGTAACGGCTAAAAAAGATCTGGCTGAAGCCGAAGTCGCTTTAAGACAGCTACAAGAAAAAACCGGCGTGCTGCAGCTGAATGAGCAGGGCAAGGTTGCGATTGAGGCCTTAGCCAGTTTGCGTGCCAAGGTATCGGCTAAGCAGGTGCAGCTAAATGCTATGCGCAATTTTGCCACTGAAAATAATCCGGAATTACAAAGAGCCAAGGCAGAACTGGATAGTTTGCAAACCCAGCTGACTGATATGAGTAAGGGCGGGGAAGAAAACGAAGATGTACTCATTGCCAGGAGCAAAGCGCCGGGAATTGGTCTCGATTACATCCGCAAAATGCGCGACGTGAAATATCAGGAAACTCTTTTTGAGCTGATGTCTAAGCAATATGAAATTGCTAAATTAGACGAAGCTAAAGATGGTGCCAATATTCAGGTATTAGACAGTGCTATTGCGCCAGAAAGAAAAGCTAAGCCTAAGCGTGCCATCTTGATTTTATTGGCCTTATTTGCAGGATTCTTCCTGGCTATTCTGGCTAGCTTTATTGTAGAAGCATTTAATAAAATGGGTACAAATCCGGAGCAAAAACAACGTCTGGATTTATTAAAGAATACATGGAAGGGCGTAGCATGATTTTAGTTACGGGTGGTGCTGGCTTTATTGGCGGTAATTTTGTACTGGATTGGTTGGCCCAGTCTGATGAGCCCGTCATTAATGTGGATAAACTAACCTACGCGGGTAATTTGGATACGCTGGCCTCACTAAAAGATGATGCCCGGCATATCTTTGTGCGTGCAGATATTGGCGATAAAGCGCTAATCAGCGAGTTGCTGGCTAAATACCAGCCACGCGCAGTGATTAACTTTGCGGCTGAATCGCATGTGGACCGCTCAATCAGCGGGCCTGGTGAATTTATCCAGACCAATGTGGTGGGCACGTTTAATTTGCTGGAAAGCGTGCGCGGCTATTGGTCTGATTTAGCAGCAGAAGCTAAAGCAGCATTTCGCTTTTTGCATGTTTCGACTGATGAAGTTTATGGTTCTTTAGCCAGCGATGATCCTGCCTTTACCGAGACCAAGACTTACGAGCCTAACAGCCCCTATTCCGCATCGAAAGCCGCATCTGATCATCTGGTTCGTGCATGGCACCATACCTATGGCCTGCCGGTATTAACCACCAATTGCTCGAATAATTATGGCCCGTACCATTTCCCGGAAAAACTGATACCGCTGGTAATTCTGAATGCCCTCGCTGGCAAAGCTCTGCCCATTTATGGCGATGGTCAGCAAATCCGTGACTGGCTGTATGTAAAAGATCATTGCAGCGCCATCCGCCGCGTATTGGAAGCCGGGGTGGTTGGTGAAACTTATAATGTGGGCGGCTGGAATGAAAAGCCAAATCTGGATGTAGTACACACTATTTGCCAGATGCTGGACGATCGTCAGCCGCGCAGCGATGGCAAGGCTTATGCTGAGCAAATCACCTATGTAACAGACCGCCCTGGCCACGATAAGCGCTATGCCATTGATGCAGGTAAGCTGGAGCGAGAGCTGGGCTGGAAGCCTGCAGAGACTTTTGAAACCGGTATTGCTAAAACGGTTGATTGGTATCTGACTCATCAGGATTGGGTGCAGAATGTCACATCCGGCGCTTATCAAAACTGGATTGAACAGCAGTATTCTTAAGTTGGAGGGGCACGTATCGGGCCCGGGCAAAAGTGCCCGGGGATGACGGTCTGATCCGCGCTTCCAAAATTCCAGCATTATGCATAGTAAGCAGCGCCAAAATATGACAAAAACTAATTCTTTACCTTTGCGTCTTCTCGTCACCGGCAAAAATGGCCAGCTGGGGTTCGAGCTGCAGCGCAGCCTTGCCGTGCTTGGCTCTGTGATTGCGGTTGATCGTGAAGACTGTGATTTAAGCGATCCTGATGCGATCCGTGAACTGGTTGCCAGAACACAGCCGCATGTGATTGTGAACCCAGCAGCGCATACTGCGGTAGATAAGGCTGAAAGCGAGGCTGAGCTGGCGCAAGCCATCAATACTATCGCTCCGCAAGTATTGGCAGAGGAAGCTGCCAAAATTGGCGCGCTACTGGTGCATTACTCTACTGATTATGTATTTGATGGCACAAAAGAGGGCTGGTATAGCGAGAGCGACACGCCGAATCCGCAGTCTGTCTATGGCAAGACGAAGCTGGCAGGGGAATTGGCAATAGCGGCAGCGAACCCACGGCATCTGATATTCAGAACCAGCTGGGTGTTTGGTGCGCATGGAGGCAATTTTTTAAAAACTATCTTGCGCCTTGCTGGCGAGCGTGAAGAGCTAAAAATCATCGCAGACCAACACGGTGCACCAACTGCGGCCAGCTTATTAGCCGATGTAACCGCACATGCGATTCGTCAGGTTTTACAGACCGAATCAGTTGCCAAATCAAAATCCTGCGATCTATATGGCACCTACCATTTGGTCGCAGGTGGAAGCACCACGTGGCATGGTTATGCGCAAAGCGTTGTTGAGCAGGCAAAATCTGCGGGCGTAGCGGTTAAAGCCGCACAAATTCTGCCTATCCCGACTAAAGCCTACCCCTTGCCCGCAGCAAGGCCTGCAAATTCGCAGCTAAGTACAGAAAAGCTACAAGCCGCATTTGGGCTTTGTCTGCCGGATTGGCAGACTGGAGTTATGCAGGTCATGGCTCTGCTGAGCAACAAATAGTACAGCCTTAGCGCCTGCAAAATGCAGGCCACTAAAGTGTGAAATAACAGATTGTTTAGCGGTGCAACCGCCAGATAAAGACAAGCGAGATCAAGATGACAGCTTCTAATCCCTCCGCATCAAGCCGCAAAGGCATTATCCTGGCAGGTGGCAGCGGTACACGCCTTTATCCTGCCACACTGGCAGTCAGTAAGCAGTTGTTGCCTATCTACGATAAGCCAATGATCTATTACCCACTCTGTACCTTGCTGCTGGCGGGGATTAAAGAGATTCTGATTATCTCCACCCCGCAGGACACCCCGCGCTTTGAGCAATTGCTTGGCGATGGCAGCCAGTGGGGCATTCAGTTGCAATATGCCGTGCAAGCTTCACCAGATGGCCTTGCTCAAGCCTTTATCATTGGTGAAGAATTTATTGGCAAAGATAATTGCGCCCTGGTGCTGGGTGACAATATCTATTACGGACACGATTTTGCCGGCTTACTGCAAGCTGCTTCAGCTAAAACCAGCGGTGCCAGCGTATTCGCCTATCGTGTTACAGATCCTGAGCGCTACGGTGTAGTAGAGTTTGATGAGCAGGGAAATGCCGTCAGCCTTGAAGAAAAACCAGTAAGACCCAAATCAAACTATGCCGTAACAGGTCTTTATTTCTACGACAACCGCGTAGTAGAAATTGCCAAAGCCATTAAACCGTCCCCTCGGGGGGAGCTGGAAATCACAGATGTGAATGCCGCTTACTTAGCCTTGGGCGAGCTGGACGTACAAACCATGGGCCGTGGCTACGCCTGGCTGGATACCGGCACCCATGAGTCATTGCTGGAAGCCAGCCAGTTTATCCAGACCATTGAATCGCGCCAGGGCTTAAAAGTATGCTGCCCTGAAGAAATCGCCTATCGCTCTGGCTGGATTGATGCCTCTCAAATAGAAAAACTGGCCCAGCCTTTAAAGAAAAACGCTTATGGCCAGTACTTATTGAACATGCTAAAAGACAAAACATTCTGATGATTTTTTTTAGCAAGCGTGCTTTACTTGCCAGCCGCTTGTACTGATCGCTTTTTTATCGATAAAGAAAATCATTCTTACATAGGAATAAAAGCCGAAAGGGGCTACGCCCACCTTTGGCTCGAAAAGTGCAATATGAAAATCATTGATACCGAAATTAGCGACGTAAAGATTATCGAGCCGAAAGTCTTCGGAGACGAGCGCGGCTTCTTTTATGAAAGCTTTAACCACGCCAAATTTGAAGCAGCAATCGGCCGCAAAGTGGAATTTGTGCAAGACAACCACTCCCGCTCCGTAAAAGGGGTATTGCGTGGTTTGCATTATCAAATTCAACACCCGCAGGGCAAACTTGTGCGCTGTACGGTGGGCGAGGTCTACGATGTGGCGGTAGATATTCGCAAATCCTCACCAACTTTTGGGCAGTGGATAGGGGCTACGCTAAGCGCTGAAAATAAACGCCAAATGTGGATTCCAGAAGGCTTTGCCCATGGTTTTGTTGTCGTTTCTGATGTGGCAGAGTTCTTGTATAAAACGACAGATTATTGGTTTCCGGAATTTGAGCGATCAATGTTATGGAATGATCCGGAGCTTAATATTGATTGGCCTTATTCAGATCAAGTGCAATTATCTGCCAAAGATAAATCAGCTAAGGTATTGGCTGAAGCAGAATATTTTAATAATCATAGTGTGGTGATGGAATGAAAGCAGTTATTTTAGCGGGTGGTTTAGGTACTCGAATTAGCGAAGAAACATCAACACGCCCCAAACCAATGGTTGAAATTGGTGGTAAGCCAATTCTATGGCATATCATGAAAATTTATTCTCATTATGGGATTAATGATTTCGTGATTTGCTGTGGCTACAAAGGCTATGTCATTAAAGAATATTTTGCGAATTATTTTTTGCATACCTCTGATGTTACTTTTGATATGAGCAACAACACCATGGAAGTGCATCATCGCTATGCAGAACCATGGAAGGTAACCTTGGTAGACACAGGTGAAAGCACCCTTACTGGTGGCCGTTTGGCGCGGGTTAAAGACTATGTGAAAGATGAAGAAGCATTTTGCTTTACCTATGGTGATGGAGTAAGCAATGTTGATATTGCCCGGCTGATTGATTTTCATAAAGAGCAGGGGGTGGATGCTACATTAACAGCAACTTATCCGCCAGGCCGCTTTGGGGCCCTGGATATTCAATCCAATAAAGTGCTTAATTTTAAAGAAAAGCCTAAAGGTGATGGTGGCATGATTAATGGCGGCTTTTTTGTGTTGTCTCCAAAAGTCATCGATTTAATTAGCGGTGATCAATGTACTTGGGAGCGCGAGCCATTAGAAATTTTGGCAGAAAAAGGTCAGCTAGCAGCATTCCCGCACGATGGTTTCTGGCAGCCTATGGATACCCTCAGAGATAAAGTTTATCTGGAAGAGCTGTGGGAATCGGGTAAGGCTCCTTGGAAAGTTTGGTAAAGGCCACGTGATGAATAAAGCATTTTGGCAGGGAAAAAAGGTTTTCCTCACTGGGCACACCGGTTTTAAAGGCAGCTGGCTATCTTTATGGCTGCAGCAGCTGGGTGCAGAGGTGACGGGCTTTGCGCTTGCGCCAACTACTTCCCCAAGCCTGTTTGAAGAGGCTAATGTTGCTGCAGGCATGAAATCAATTATTGGCGATATTCGGGATTTTGCTGCGGTGCAAGCCGCACTCAAGAAATCCGCTGCTGAAATTGTGATTCATATGGCAGCCCAGCCCCTGGTGAGATATTCCTATGCCAATCCTATTGAAACTTATGCCACCAATGTAATGGGCACAGTACATTTACTGGAGGCAATTCGCCAGACTGAGGGTATTAAAGCGGTGGTCAATGTGACCAGCGATAAATGCTATGAAAATCAGGAATGGGTATGGGGCTACCGGGAAAATGAGCCCATGGGCGGGCATGACCCATATAGCAACAGCAAAGGCTGCTCTGAGTTAGTTACTCGCGCCTATCGTGATTCCTATTTTGGCTCACAGCAAGGGGTGGCATTAGCATCTGGCCGCGCAGGTAATGTGATTGGTGGTGGGGATTGGGCGGGGGATAGGTTAATCCCTGATATGATTCGCGCCATTGAAAACAACACCGAGGTTGTGATCCGCAGCCCGCATTCAATTCGTCCGTGGCAGCATGTTTTAGAGCCTTTGAGCGGTTATTTAACTTTGGCCGAGCAGCTCTATACCCAAGGCCAGGCAGTTGCAGGCGGTTGGAATTTTGGCCCTCACGATCATGATGCCAAGCCGGTAGGCTGGATTATCGAGCAGCTAACTGGCATCTGGGGGGATGGTGCGGCTTATCGCATTGATACCTCTGCGGCAACCTTGCATGAAGCACATTATTTAAAGCTGGACTGCTCTAAGGCGCATATGCAGTTGAATTGGCAGCCCAGATGGTCTTTAAGCCACACCTTGCAAAAAATCTGCGAGTGGCACAAGACGCAATTGCAAGGAGCTGATATGCAGCAGATGACCTTGCAACAAATTAAAGAATATGAAAACAGTTTATTTTCTGTTTAATAAAAACTAACACCATTAAGTATTGGAATAAATCGTGGAAAAATCTCAAGAAATTCGTTTGCAAATTGCTAAGTTGGTAGAAGAATTTGCTGCTATTACACTAGCCCCGCGTGAATTTACCGCAGGTACTTCGGTTGTTCCACCATCGGGCAAAGTATTGGATGCGGCTGAGCTTAAAAATATGGTCGAAGCATCTCTGGATGGCTGGCTGACTACAGGTCGTTTTAACGATGCTTTTGAACAGCGCCTTAGCGAATATCTGGGGGTTAAATATGTATTAACCACTAACTCCGGATCATCTGCTAATTTGCTGGCTTTTTCGGCGCTTACTTCGCACAAATTAGGCGCGCGTGCTATTCAGCCCGGTGATGAAGTAATCGGCGTAGCCGCAGGCTTTCCGACTTCAGTGAACCCAATTTTACAATTTGGGGCTGTGCCCGTATTTGTAGATGTGGATATCCCAACCTACAATATTGACCCGGCTAAAATTGAAGCGGCAATTAGCCCAAAAACTAAAGCCATTATGTTAGCCCATACTTTGGGTAACCCATACAATTTGGAAGTGATTCGTGAGATTTGTACCCGCCATAAACTGTGGTTAATTGAAGATTGTTGTGATGCGCTTGGCACCACTTACAATGGTCAATTAGTAGGCACTTTTGGTGATATTAGCACACTGAGCTTTTACCCTGCCCACCATATCACCATGGGTGAAGGCGGCGCGGTATTTACCAATAATTATGAATTAAAACAAATTATTGAATCATTCCGTGATTGGGGACGTGATTGCTATTGCGGGCCAGGTAAAGACAATACCTGTAATAAACGTTTTTGCCAGAAACTGGGCAATTTGCCAGAAGGCTACGATCATAAATACACCTATTCACATCTGGGCTACAACTTAAAAATCAGCGATATGCAAGCCGCGTGTGCCCTCGCACAAATGGATAAATTAGAAGGCTTTATTGCTGCACGCCAGGCTAATTTTGAATACCTGAAAGAAAAATTAGCAACATGTGCAGAGTTTCTTATTCTGCCAGAAGCTACAGCAAACAGCACGCCATCATGGTTTGGTTTCCCAATTACTATTCGTGAAGAGGCCGGCATCAATCGTGTCGATTTACTGAATTACCTGGACCAAAACAAAATTGGCACACGCTTATTATTTGCCGGTAATTTAACCCGCCAGCCATATATGATTGGCCGAAATTTCCGTATTAGTGGCGAATTAACCAATACCGATCGTGTCATGCACAATACTTTCTGGATCGGTGTTTACCCCGGCCTAACTACAGAAATGCTTGATTTTGTAGTTGAGAAAATTGAGACATTTGTTGGTGTGAATTTCTAAGTCCACTATGAAAATTTTATTGACAGGTGCCACTGGCTATCTTGGCAGCAAACTGGTTCATGCATTCCTGCAAGATGGCCATCAGGTGGCCGTCTTGAAAAGACCTGCATCACGCCTGGATCGCTTACAGGATATTGCTGATCAAATCACTATGTTTGATATTGAGCCGGATAATATGTCTGCCCCCTTTCTGGAAATGGAAGGGGCAGATGTTGTTATTCATGTGGCAACTTGTTATGGAAGAAACGGTGAAAGTGATACTGATATCTTTCAGGCCAATACCCTGTTTCCACTGCAACTATTGCAGGCTGCGGCAGATTTTAAAGTCAGAGCATTTATTAATACAGACAGCGCACTAAATGCAGATGTTAATGCTTATGCATTATCTAAGAGCCAGTTTTCTGCTTGGGGTAAGAAATTTGCTAATAGCGGCCTAATTGATTTTTATAATATTCGCCTAGAGCATTTTTATGGCCCAGCAGACGATGACAGCAAATTTGTATCCTGGTTATTTAAGCAATGTAATCAAAATACACCGGAGATCGAGCTGACTTCTGGTTTGCAGCAGCGTAATTTTATTTATATCGATGATGTGGTTTCAGCCTATCAGCAGTTAGTTAATAAGTGCATGGATCTTGATTCTGGCTGGTACGAAGCAGCTCTTGGCAGTGGTGAAATGATCCGCATCAGGGATCTGGTAGAAATGATTCATGCCATTACCGGGTCATCTTCTCGCTTAATGTTTGGTAAAAAAGCGGATCGTGTAAATGAGGTACAGCCTGCCTGCCCTGAACTGGCATTTTTTAACCAGCTGGGCTGGAATTGCACAACGAATTTAATCACAGGATTAAAAAAGATCAAGGAAAGTACCAAATGAAGTTATTGATTACAGGTGGATGTGGTTTTCTGGGTAGCAATTTAGCTTCTGATGCGCTTGCCCGTGGTGATGAGCTGGTTATCTTTGATAATCTTTACCGCAATGGCTCTCGTGATAATTTGCTTTGGCTGCAGGGGCAGGGTGATTTTGTCTTTGAACATGGAGATATACGTAATTACAACGATATTAGTCGCATTATTCAAAATTTTAAACCCGATGTGATTTTTCATTTGGCAGGGCAAGTGGCAATGACCACTTCGATTGCTAATTCACGGATGGATTTTGAGATTAATGTTCTTGGTTCATATAACTTACTCGAAGCAGTCAGAAGTTTCTCGGCAGATGCTATTGTCGTTTATTCTTCAACTAATAAAGTTTATGGTGATTTAGAGCAGTTTACTTATAAAGAATCTGAGACTCGATTTGAATGTATTGAAAAACCAAATGGTTTTGATGAAAAAACGCCACTTGAATTCCATTCTCCATATGGATGCTCAAAAGGTGCCGCTGACCAATATATGCTTGATTACGCACGGATTTTTGGTCTGAAAACGGTCGTATTCCGCCATTCATCAATGTATGGTGGCAGGCAGTTTGCTACTTATGATCAGGGCTGGATTGGTTGGTTTTGTCAAAAAGCTGTTGAAACAAGTAAGGGAATTGCTAAAGAGCCATTTACTATTTCAGGTTCAGGTAAACAAGTTCGCGATGTTTTACATGCTGATGATATGAAGCGTCTTTATATGGCAGCCGTAACCCATATTGATAAGGCAAAAGGACAGGCATTTAATATTGGGGGAGGGATTGCAAATAGTCTTTCTTTATTAGAGTTATTTTCAATACTTGAAAAAGAATGTGCAGTGGAATTGAAGTATAAACAACTACCTGTAAGAGAAAGTGATCAGCGGGTATTTGTGGCTGAAATAAAAAAAGCAGAACAATTACTTCAGTGGCGGCCAATGGTTTCTGCTCAAGAAGGTGTTAAACGGATGGTTCAGTGGGTACGTGAAGCATAATGGTAAACGATGTATCCCAAGAACGAACAAGGAATTACTTTGTTCAAATTAAGGGGACGGTTATATTTAAGGGGGTAGCGATGTTGTCGTCGTTTTTTGCTATTCCTTTAATGATACGTTATTTGGGGCAAGTACAATTTGGCGTTTGGTCAACATTACTTACTGTCATGTCATGGATTGTTTTCTTTGATCTAGGGGTTGGGAACGGATTAAGAAATAAAGTCACTGAGGCATTAGCAAAAAGCGATCGAGTACTTGCTGCAGGCTATATATCCTCTGGATATACACTTATTGGTATAATTGCTTTTTTTATCTATTTGCTTATCTTTTTTGCATCATTTTTTATTTCTTGGCAGTCAGTATTTAATGTAACGTCTGTTTCGGAGCATATCTTACGAGCCACAATACAAATTGCAGCCTTATTTGTTGTCTTTAACTTTTGGCTGGGTTTGATAGCCGCGTTACTTAGCGCAGTGCAAAGAACATCGCTGGTTTCTTTTGGCCAGTTGATTTCAAGTTTATTGGCACTTTTATTTATTGGTATTCTTTTGTATAAAGCTGAAGGCAATATCAGTTATCTCGCATTATCTTATGGATTATCACTTGTTTCTGCAAACTTAATTTTGAGTGTTATCTTTTTTAAAGATAATGCTGATTTCCGCCCCTCTTTTTTGTTGAAGCGCGAACATGTTCATCCTTTACTTTCAATTGGGATGAAGTTTTTTTTAATTCAGCTTGCAGTTCTTGTTATCTTTACTACAGATAAAATGCTGATTACTCAATTATTCGGCCCTCAATATGTTACTCAGTATGAAGTAGTCTTCAAGCTTTTTAGTATTATTACATTTTTTCATACTTTAATTTCAGCTCCGCTATGGTCTGCATATACCGACGCTTATCATCGCGGTGACATGAAATGGGTGAAAAATATGTTGAAAAAACAAGTCTATGTATATCTTGCGATTGTCGCTGCAGTGATTGTTGCTGTTATATTGGCTCAGTCTATAATTAAAGTGTGGATCGGCGGTGAATTTGTTGTTTCGTTGCCATTGGTCATTACAATGGGGGGCTTTATTCTGATATCAACCTGGAATAATATATTTGCTATGTTTTTAAATGGCATTGAGGCTATCCAGGTTCAACTTTATACTGCAGTTCTTGCTATGTTCTTAAATATACCAATTGCTTTAATTCTCGTGAAGTATTTTGGATTCGGCTTAAGTGGAGTTGTGATCGGTACTTGTATTAGTTTATCAATCGCAAGCGTAGTTCTTCCTATTCAGGTGTTGGGAATTCTTCGTGGGAAAATGAAAAAGGTTAATGGATGAATTCTCTGAGAAAAAAGGATAAAGTTAGTATACTAATTCCAGTTTTTAACCGGGAGACTTATATAGCAGAGTGTATTCAGTCTGCACTATTTCAAACTTACACAGATTTTGAAGTGGTTATTGTTGATAATGCAAGTACAGATCAGACATGGGCAATATGTCAAAAGTTTGCCGAAAGGGATCATCGGGTAAGAATATTTCGTAATGAAGAAAATGTCGGCCCTGTACGAAACTGGATACGCTGTGTCGAAGAGGCAACAGGCGAATATAGTAAAATATTATTTAGTGATGATTGTTTGGCGCCAGAATGCATTAGTGAAATGCTCCCTGCGTTAGAAAACAGGGACGTTGCTTTTGTTTACTGTTCTGCACTTGTTGGGGAAAGTAAGGAGTCAGCATGTGTTGAGTATAATAGTGGAAAATCAACTCTACTTTCTTTTTCTCAATATTTAAATTTATTATTGCAATTTAAAGCCCCCGTCAGCCCTGGAGCAATATTAATACGCGCGGTTGATTTAATAAATAACTTGCATACGAATTTTCCTACGGCTACACCTCGACCATTCGATCGGCATGGGGCAGGGCCTGATGTCATGATTTCGCTGCTAACGGCAGAAAAATATAAGGCTGTTGCGTACATAGGAAAGCCTTTGGTTTATTTCAGGGCTCATTCAGGCTCTTTTTCAATTGGACATTTAAAGCTGCAGGTAATGGAGGGGTATTTATCTGCAATCAGTTTTTTCTTAAAGAAAAAATGCAGCCAAAACGTCTGGAGCAAATACTTAACATATAGTTGGTTGTTACGGATTAGACAAAGGAAAAAGTGGTTAAACCCCGTGGCATTTTTAAAAGAATACGAAGGGAATGGATCTATTTTAGAGTTGGTATTAATGGCGTATCAGTCTATTTGTATTATTTCAAGTAAATTCATTTTTAAACGTTTTAATTTATTGAAATGAATGTTGGAGTTGGTTATATATGGTTAAGAAAGCTCTCATTACAGGTATTACTGGCCAAGACGGTTCCTACCTCGCTGAATTTTTATTAGAAAAAGGCTATGAAGTCCATGGCATTAAGCGCCGTGCATCGTCTTTTAATACTCAACGTGTTGATCATATTTATCAAGATCCACATATTGAGAATAGCAATTTCAAACTACATTATGGCGATTTAACAGATTCATCTAATTTAACCCGCATTTTAAAAGAAGTGCAGCCGGATGAGGTTTACAACCTAGCCGCTCAATCCCACGTGGCCGTAAGTTTTGAGGCTCCCGAATATACTGCTGACGTTGTTGCAATGGGAACTTTGCGTCTACTGGAAGCGATTCGTTTTCTGGGTATGGAAAAGAAAACGCGTTTTTATCAAGCATCTACATCTGAGTTGTTTGGTTTAGTGCAAGAAATTCCACAGAAAGAAACAACGCCATTTCACCCCCGTAGCCCTTATGCTGTAGCAAAAATGTATGCATATTGGATTGTGGTGAATTATCGCGAAGCTTATGGCATGTATGCTTGTAACGGCATCTTGTTTAATCATGAAAGCCCGCGTCGTGGTGAAACTTTTGTTACACGTAAAATTACTCGTGGCTTAGCGAATATTGCTCAAGGGCTTGAGAAGTGCTTGTTTATGGGCAATATCGATTCTTTACGTGATTGGGGCCATGCCCGTGACTACGTTAAAATGCAATGGATGATGTTGCAAAATGATGTGGCTGATGATTTTGTAATTGCAACTGGTGTGCAATACAGTGTTCGAGAGTTTATTACTCTTGCAGCTGCTGAGCTTGGCCTAACTTTAGCATTTGAAGGTAAAGGTGCAGAGGAAAAAGCCGTAGTTGTTAAAATTGAAGGCGATAAGGCTCCGGCATTAAAAGTGGGTGATATTATTATGCAAGTCGACCCACGCTATTTCCGCCCAGCAGAAGTTGAAACATTATTGGGCGATCCAAACAAAGCTAAAGAGAAATTAGGCTGGGTGCCAGAAACCACATTGCAAGAAATGGTTCAAGAAATGGTTGAGTATGATTTGGTACAAGCCCGTCAGCATGCATTACTAAAAACACATGGTTACTCGGTTGCTGTTTCAACTGAACAATAAAAATAAAACCGGGCACAGTGTGCCCGGTTTTTTTCTCTATTAAATTGAATAAATAAAATGTCCTATATTCTGCTTGAACATAAAATCTATATTGCGGGTCACCGAGGAATGGTTGGTTCTGCAATTCTTCGTGAACTAAATAAGCAGGGGCTGACAAATATTGTAACCCGTACTCATGCTGAATTAGATCTAACTAATCAGGCTGCAGTGAATGCATTCTTTGCAGAAGAAAAGCCAGATTTTGTATTTTTGGCCGCTGCAAAAGTCGGCGGTATTCATGCAAACAATGTCTATCGCGGTGATTTTATTTATCAAAATTTAATGATACAAAATAACGTAATCCATGCTGCTTATCAGCATGGCGTTAATCGGCTGATGTTTTTAGGCTCTAGCTGTATTTATCCTAAAGATTGTCCGCAGCCAATTAAAGAGGAGTATTTATTAACAGGCCCTTTAGAGCAGACTAATCAGCCTTACGCCTTAGCTAAAATTGCCGGTATTGAAATGTGTTGGAGCTATAACCGCCAGTATGGCACTCAATATATTGCTGTGATGCCAACCAATCTTTATGGCCCGGGGGACAATTACCACCCTGAAAATAGCCATGTCATTCCAGCGCTTATTCGTAAAGCCCATGATGCAAAGATAAGTGGTGTTAAAGAGATGGTTGTTTGGGGAAGTGGTACTCCTCAGCGTGAATTTCTTTATTGCGAGGATATGGCTGAGGCTTGTGTTCATTTATTAAACTTACCTGATGCTGAATATAGAAAGCAATTAAATGATCAACATCCGCCGCTGGTAAATATTGGCACGGGTGAGGATATGACGATTAGAGAATTAGCTATAATTATATGTGACGTTGTTGGGTTTAAAGGTGAGTTAGTTTTTGATGCGAGTAAGCCAGATGGTACGATGAAGAAACTTCTGGACGTGTCAAAATTAAGTAATATGGGATGGCGTTCAACCACTGATTTTAGACGTGGGTTGTTAAACGCATATAATTCAGCATTTTAGTGTTTTTATACCCATTCATGTAAATAAGGTTAATTGTTAGATGGTCAATAATAAAGAGCAGCCTTTGGTTTCGGTAATTACCGTTGTTTATAATGACGAAGCCAATATTGAAAAAACAATGAAGTGTATTAAAAACCAGACGTATAAAAATATTGAATATATTGTTATTGATGGTGGATCTAAAGATAGGACGGTCGAGTTAATAAGAAAAAATGAAGCATTAGTTAGTTATTGGGTTTCTGAGCCGGACAATGGAATTGGAGATGCTTGGAATAAGGGGGTTGCCAAAGCTTCAGGAGACTACATTTGCATTTTAAATTGTGGCGATCTCTATGAGAGTGCATTTATTGAAAAGAACGTAAGTAATTTACGTCGTGACCAGCTCGATATTTTATATGGAAAAACATACTTAACAGCAAATAATAAAGTATCTTATATTGTTGATGATGTTTTTAATGAAAGTGACATAGTAAATGGTTTTCATTTTATGCATACTAGCTGTTTTACAACGAAAGCAGTATATGATTTAGTCGGCTGCTTTGATCAAAATATATCAATTGCCGTTGATACAGATTGGTTATTGAGAGCGTTAAAATTAAAAGTAAACTTTATGAAGGTTAATACAGAAAATTACATGGAGTTAGGTGGAGTAAGTGACAGAAAGTGGAAGGAGGCAAGTTTGCAATATTTATCTTGCTTAGTCCGGCATGGCTTTATTAAAGAATCTGAATTGACACTTAATAAGTTACTTATTACGGTTAAGAATATATATCGTGTATCTGGTTTGGTAAGTCTGAAAAGAAAAATTAAAAATTTGATTTAATTGAACGGGCTGACGTATGAGAAGTTATATAAAATTGAATTTCATATATATAATTATATGGGTTGTAAATGTTTTATTAAAATATATTCCAACGTTTATCCTAAGGCGATGGTTGTTGATTTTCTTTGGAGCACAAGTAACTACTTCAGCGAGCATACATCGAAATGTTAGAGTATTCTCTAGAGGTAGGTTACATATTGGATCAGGAAGTGTTGTTAATAATGGATGTTATTTAGATAATCGGTCTGGAATACATATTGGTGATAACGTCTCTATTGCCCATGACGTAAAAATATACACAATGGGGCATGATATTAATTCAAGCTCTTTTGCTGCTATAGGTGCACCTGTGAGAATTAATAATTATGCGGTTATATTTTCTAACGTATTAATTATGCCTGGTGTAACTATTGGTGAGGGGGCTGTTATTTATGCTGGAGCTGTTGTTAGTAGGGATATTCCTCGCTTAGGTGTTGCGGCAGGTAATCCAGCCAGAGTTATTAAGTACAGATCCGAAGATTGTTTGGTTTACAAATTAAAATATGATTTTTGGCAAGCGCCATAATAAATTAACAATTTTAATAAATAGGTTTTATTTTGAGAAAATTATTCATTTCATGCGCGCCATTGTTTCCTACTAATTCTGGTTATAAACAGTCTGTGCTTGGTCGTATTTACGAAGCAAAATTAGAAGGGCATGAAGTATTTGTGATCGGATTGAGTAATGAGTCAGCTGTTGATGAGCAAAATAGTCTGCCATATTTTATTGAAAATGATAGTGTCGTCGATTTAAGAAATACCTATGCTAGATCATGGTTTTTTGAATTATCTAATTTAATTTCATTAAAGCCAAGATATGCTTCATTGTTTGGAGTGAAACAGTTTAAGCAGAAGGTAAGTGCAATCATTGATGAGTTCAATCCTGAAGAAATTATTGCTGAATCACTTTGGGCTATTGAAGCTGTTCCTAGTGCTTCGTTAAGTAAAACAACGTTAGTTTCGCATGATGTCGTAAGTGAATTTTTATCTGAGATGCAGGGGACAACCAAAGATTGGAAGCGTAAGTTTTTATTTTGGTTGGATAGGTGTAAATTACCATTTTATGAAAAAAAGATCTTTAATCAAAGAATTAAAGGGTACTTATTTTTGACAATAGAGGATATGAATTGGTATAGAGGAAGATTCGAATTAGATAAAGTGAATGTTACATCGAATCATCTTTTTGTTAATCCAGTAATTCGTAATGTTAACTTTGAGGTGCCATTTTTATTGTTCCCTGGTAGCGTCGAGTTTTCGCAAAATAAGCAGGCATTAACGTGGTATGTTGAGCAAGTACTTCCTTTATTATGCGAGGCAGGAACCAGCCCATTAAAGGTTATTGTTACTGGAAAAGTTAGTTCTAAGAACGAGCAGTTTTTTTCTGGATATCAGAATATTTCATTTTCAAATGAAATTAGTAGGGATGAGTTAGACCAACTTTACGCAAGCTGCCTATGTGTTTTATCGCCAATCATTTCAGGAACTGGGATTAAAATTAAAATTCTTGAGGCTACACAAAGGGGTATACCTGTGGTGGCGACCAAAATGTCTTCTAAAGGCATTTTTTCTGAGAATTGCTTTGTTGCAGACGATAATACACCGGAGCAATTTGCAAAAGTTTTATATGCATGTATATCTAAACAATACATGCATGAGGTCCAATAAATGCTTTGGCTTTTTTTTGTGCCATTTATATATTTATGTGTATTAGCTTGCCTCGTAAATTTAGATAAGAAGTATACGAATTTTTACCTTGCCCTTATTTTTCTGCTACTATCTTTTTTTGCAGGTTTAAGGAGCGTAGACGCAGATTATGCTGTGTACGCAGATATTTTTAATGAAATACCTTATATAAATACTTTTTCGTTATCTACCACAACAGATATTCATGGAGAGATTGGCTTTTTATTTTTTGGCTCTATTGTTAAAAGCTTAGGCCTAGGGTTTGAGTCATTTGTCTTTCTATGTGCTTTAGTTTCTGTTTCTTTAGTTGTTTTATCTGCTAAAAAATTAAGTTATAACCCTGTGCTTTCTCTGCTTTTTTACTTTAGCCACGTTTTCTTATTAAGGGAAATGATTCAGATTAGAGCTGCTTTGGCGGTTGCTATTGTTTTATTTTCTTTTTCAATATCAATTTCCGTGTGGAAAAGGGTTGTATTTATTTTATTTTCAACTTTGTTTCATAGCGGGGCTATTATTATTATTCCATTTTATCTCTTGTTAAGAAAGACGGTGTTTAAATGGGATGTATTTTTATTAATCTTTGGTGTCTCTTTACTTGCAAGTAATGTTGGAGTAGCTAAACCTCTGATTCACCTTTTGACAAATGTTGGTTTATTACCACAAGCTGTTGCAAATTATGTTGAATGGGATTTGTATAATTATCATTTGTCTACATTTACAAATCCTGTGGTATGGAAAGCGGTTATTGTTTTATATTTTTTGAGGAATTTTGATCGAACCCAGCTTGGTGATTCTTTGTATGTGATTCGTAATATCTATGCTAGTGGCCTCATTTTTATGTTGCTATTTAGTGATTTTGCCATTATTGCAGGAAGAATTTCAACATTTCTATTTTTTGGGGAAATTATGTTGATTTCCTGGGCGTTCCTGTATAAAAATAGAAAATTTTCAGCAGTTTTGTTAGTTGTATTGCTGTCATTAATGCAGTTAACTTTAAATTTGTATGTTAATGAGTCTCATCAGGGCTATCAGCTTATTTTGTTGAAAGGATGATCTGTGATAAAAGTCGGGGTGGTTGTTTCTGCGCTGGAGAACAGAGGTCCCGTGAATGTTATTCGCGCTCAATTCTCTTGTAAGCACAGCGATGTGTCTTTTTTTGTTTTTTGTTTGTCGAATAAAATTGATAAAAATATTGTTGATGAATTTTTGGAGTTTGGGGTTAAGGTTATTATTCTCGATGGTGAGAGTTTAATAACTAAGGCTTATTCATTGAGGCAGTATATTAATAAAATGGGAGTTAATATAATTCACTCTCACGGCACTCCAGCTGATTTATGCTCGGCATTTAGCTTTAGTAAAGTTAAAAAATTTACTACCGTACATAACTGTTTGCTGGCAGATTTTATACCTTTGTTTGGGCCTCTTAAAGGCGGGTTGGTTTTTATATTACAAATGATTGCGTTTGCTTTTATTAAAAATAGAGTTGCTTGCTCAAAGTCCGTTGGAAATGTTCTTGATAGTTGGCATATTAAAAATACTGTTATCTCAAATGGCGTTAATCAGAAAGTCTATACTTCTGCTAGCCCTGAAGAAAAAATTTTAATCAAGAGTAAGTATCATATTAAGAATAGTGGCTTAGTTTATTTGTATTGTGGTAGCTTTATTAGACGGAAAAATGTTGACTTTTTATTAAGAAGTGTTCAGTTGAACGAAAATGATGTTTTTATCTTTGTTGGGGATGGCCCTTTATTAAATGAGTGCAAAAAAATTGTATTAAATGATGCGAGATATGTTTTTTTGGGTCAACTTGATTCATGTTTGGATTTATATAAAGTTGCTGATTATTTTGCCTCAGCATCCTTCTCTGAGGGACTTCCTTTGGCTGTAATGGAGGCTTATTCTTGTGGTGCCAAATTGATATTAAGTGATATACCGCCACATAAGGAAATTTTAGAGATGGCATCAAAAGGTTCCGTTGCTATATTTTCAAATGATGTGCTTATTAAATTAAATGTTAGCAACCTTTTTTTAGATAACCATGTTGTTCTTAATTCTTGTGTGTTCTCAGCTGCTGAAATGTCGAAAAAATATAGTGATTTATATTTAAGAGCTTGATTTATATAGTAGGATTAATAAATTGCATAAAAAAACACATGGTTTCACTAATAATCTTCCTCGTTTTGCTGTTTTGTTGGCTTCCTTTAATGGGATGAAGTACATTGAAAATCAAATTGATTCAATTGTTAAGCAGGTATGTGTCGATGTAACAATTTTTGTTAGTGATGATTTTTCGATAGATGGAACTTGGGAGTGGTTACAAAATAACCGGTCACAAAATATAAAATTGCTGTCACGAACTACAAAGTTTGGAAGTGCTGGTGCTAATTTTTTTAGATTGATTAATGATGTTTCATTAGAAAAATTCGATTATGTAGCTTTTTGTGATCAGGATGATATTTGGTTTGAAGACAAGTTGATACGTGCAGTAAATGCAATTGAAGAGTATAGCTGCAATGCATATTCTAGTAATGTAACGGCTTTTTGGCCTGATGGAAATGAAGTATTAATTAATAAAGCCCAGCCTCTAAAGAAATGGGATTATTTCTTTGAGGCAGCAGGGCCTGGATGTACATATGTTCTCCAATCTAATGTAGTTAAGATGTTAGCTCAAGCAATCAATAAAAACTTAGCGGCAGTAAAAAGAATTGAACTTCATGATTGGCTTATCTATGCTTGGATACGTAGTCATAACTTGAAATGGTTTATTGACCCTGTGCCGAGTATGAATTATAGGCAGCACTCTAATAATGTTGTTGGTGTAAATAACGGGGTTGCAGCTGCAAAAGTAAGGCTTGCAAAAATGTTAAATGGTTGGTATTCAAAGCAAATTTTATTAATTGCATCTGTTA
This sequence comes from Iodobacter violaceini, assembly GCF_011601265.1. Lineage (GTDB taxonomy): Bacteria > Pseudomonadota > Gammaproteobacteria > Burkholderiales > Chitinibacteraceae > Iodobacter > Iodobacter violaceini. Next base: position 328,963 of record NZ_JAAOLX010000003.1, on the reverse strand, counting down.
TTGATATGGCTGATTCCCAACCCGCTTGTTGGATTCGTAATCCAACTTTTATGAATAAAATTAAATTATTAAAAAGTACCTCATCATGTAGACGACGATTTCGTGATCAATTAGCTTTTTTAGTATATGTTATTGCTCTTTAGAGTTTGAAATTTTTAAATCGTTCTCACTAGGTCCCCCATGCTCTATCTCATCCTCGCATTCCTCACCTCTGTCATCGTCACCATGCTCGTGATCCGTTTTGATCACTTGCATAGCCATATCTCAGGTGACCATGATTTAGGTGGGGTGCAGAAGTTTCATGCGCATTCTGTGCCGCGGATTGGTGGGCTTTCTATCATGATGGGGATGCTGGCGGTTTTATTGGCTGGGGCGGTTAAGGAAACACAGTGGTTTACGCAATTTGCTTTGCTGATTGTGGCTAGTTTACCTGCTTTTTTAGGTGGATTAATTGAGGATTTGACTAAAAAGGTAGGGGTGTTAATGCGGCTGGGCTTAACCATGCTGGCGGCATTATTAGGGTATTTTCTATTGGGCGCGGGAATTGTTCGTTTAGATGTGCCTTATATTGATCTGATTATGCAGTTTACTGTTGTTTCATTGTTTTTTACCATGTTTGCAGTGGCGGGCGTGGCAAATGCTTTTAATATTATTGATGGTTTTAATGGCCTGTCTGCCGTTGTGGCGATGATGATTTTTGCTGGTCTGGGCTATGTTTCTTTTGCTTTAAATGACTGGTTTTTAGTGATTGCCAATATGGGCATGATTGGCGCCTGTCTTGGGTTTTTGCTCTGGAATTACCCACGGGGTTTAATCTTTTTGGGGGATGGCGGGGCGTATTTTGTTGGCTTTATGATTGCTGAGTTGTCAGTGTTGTTAATGGCACGGCATCCTAATGTTTCTATCTGGTTTCCATTTTTGCTCTGTATTTATCCGGTATTTGAAACGCTGTTCACTATTTATCGTCGTAAATTTGTGAAGGGTGTTTCACCTGGCCTGCCGGATGGTATTCATTTGCATACGCTGATTTATAAACGTGTAGTGCGTTTGCAATTGGGTGAGGATGTGGCGCGGTATAAGGTGCAACGCAATGCTTTAACGGCACCTTATTTATGGGCTCTATCATCTTTTGCAGCTATTCCAGCCGTTGTTTTTTGGGAAAGTCCATATATATTATTAGGTTTTGTTTTGTTGTTTATTGCCAGTTATATTTTGCTGTATAAAATGATTGTTAATTTTAAAATCCCACAATGGATGGTCATTAACAAAGACAGCTAGTATAGCAAGCTTGATATTGGAAGGGGAGGGGAAGGCAAGATGCTTTCCTCTTTGGTTTTTATTACGTGCATACCTTTTGTAATTTCTTTTTTGTAGTTTTTAGCCAAGCTTTGCCAGCATAGTTCGTTTTTTATATATTCAGCAGTCTTTCTTGTTATTTGATCTAATTTTATATCTTCTATATTTAGTGTATTTTTTATTGTTTCAGTCAAATTTGTTGTTTTTATATAATGCACCCCCGCCTCAAATCTCGTTCCCCTCACGCCAAATTCTGTACTGATAATTGGCAGGCCGGCTGCTGCATATTCAATTAGTTTTAAATTGGATCCGGATCCATTTAGCATTGGGTTTAATGCAGTCGAGGCAATTTTAAGCCAGAGTTGTTTTTCTGCCTGGCTTACCACTCCTAAAAATCTTACATTTTCCGGGATGTTTTTTTTCTTAAAAGCATCTGCTACGCTGCCCAGAATAATATATTGCAGCGATAAATCCTGCTCTGCGGCGATCAGTATTTGCTCTGCTGCTTCTATATTAGGGCCGTGATTGCTGCCCATAAAAAGCGATATATTATTTTTGGGCTCCAGCCCCATTTGTATGCGTATTTCTTTGCGGCCAGCCTGGTCCAGGTACTTAATATTTTGGGTGTCAGCGCCATTGGCAATGATGCTGAACTGATGATCAGGGATTTGATACAGGGCTTGCATACGCAGGCTGTCTTCATTGCTGCAGCAAATTATATGCTGTGCGCCTATGGCGCATTGGGATTCTAATTCTTTGATTTTTTGCGCTTCATTAGGGTGCTGCTGATATATTTGCGCTTTAAGGTCGGCTTCTACATTATGTGCTTCATAGAGCCATTGCTTCACGCCAGCCTGTATCATTGCCGGATATGCATAAGGATGGCTGCAGATCACAAGGCTAGCCCATGGGGCACGGCGTTTAATCTCGGCTTGCCATTCTGGTAATAACTCAGGATGTGCGGCGGCCAGCCAATCAACGCAGGATATATTTAATCTTTTTTCTTCAGTGCTTAATTTCTTTCTAAACTCATCACCTACCGGTATTAAGACTTCAACAAAGTGCTCATTTAAGTTTCTGCTTTTAATGACTTTGGTATTGAAGTCTAAATTAAGTATTTCTACCGAATAGCCAAGCATTGATAGCTCTGAATACAGATGATAAAGCCTTGCCTGCCCGCCACTGACAACGGGATAGATGGGGTAGGTATTCAGTACCAATATTCTGGGCTGATATTGTGTGTTTTTATTTAAAAGCTCTTTTACTAATGCAGGCCAGTTTATATCTTTTACAGTGTTATATGCTTGCTGGCCAAGCTGATAGCTAAGTGAAGGATTATCGCAGAGTTGTTTAATTGCTTTTGCTATCTCATCACAGTCTGGTTTTATAATAAAGCCATTTTCCATGTGCCTGATTAATTCTGTGGCACCTCCGCTATCTGTGCAGCTTAATACCGCTTTGCCTGCAATCATGGCCTCATAGCTGATCAGGCCAAAGTCTTCGTGCTCGGGAATAAAAGGCACAAAAAGTGCATTGGCATATTCTTGTGCTAATTGCTGCTCGGATATATGCCCAAGCAGGGTAATTGCAGCATCGGGGGGGATCAGTTTTTGTAATTCATTGCTTTGTGGGCCTGTGCCTGCAATTCTTAAAGGCGTTTTAACTCCTGATTTGCAATAGGCTTTAATCAGCAGATCAATTCGCTTGGGTGCATCAAGGCGGCTGGCGGTAAAAATGGCTGGTGGGATGTGCGCATCGGCTATGACACCAGCCTGGGGCAATGAGCTTGGATGGTAAAGCACATCAGGTTTAATACCTTCAGGAAAATATTCTTTGCGATTAGCAACTTCATTGGCAATCGCTGTATAGCGAAGAATTTGTCCGGGAGCCAAGGCGACAGCATCAAAAAAATGAATAATCGCACGTAACAGCGGGCCGGGCAGAGCAATATCTTGCAGGCTTAGTATTTGTAATTCTTTGATGCGTTTTAATTCTGCAAAGCATTCGGCAAGATGGGTTCTGCTTGGTTTATTTATACTTAGCAGTTGGCATAGAGCAGGTAATTTTTGTGCTAAATGGTCAATATTTTTTGTTAAATGTGCGGGATAAGTATCGTATAAACCGCGCAGTGTATGCTGCATAAATAGAATATGCCGGGGGTGGGAAACCATCCATGCCGGGTATTTAGTGCTGATGACTAAATCAAAATGATTCAGATCCAGCTCAGCAAAGTTCTGATAGCTTTGAATAATGGCCCAAAAGTCATGCTCCGGGCTGGGCAATTTAATCAGCTCTGCCGTTATGTTTTCCTGCTGGTTTAATGTCAGCCACAGGCCTTTCCAGATGTTTTCTGCGCCGCCCCAAATAAAGGGTACTCCGCTGGGTGCAATAATCACAACTTTCAATTAGGTCTCCAATAATTGGCTGACTACCTTATCCCAGCTTATTCCAAATTTGGGCCATGCTGCTTTTGCTGCCTTGCCCATTTCTTCTGCTTTATTGGGATATTGGCTGATCCAGTTTAATACTGTGGCAATGCTTTCGGGTGAGGGCGGAATAATCCAACCTGTATGCTCATGCTCAATAAATTCTAAAGGGCCGCCTGAATCTGTACAACTGATAACCGGCTTGCCGGAGAGCATGGCTTCGTGGGTGATATAGCCATAGTCTTCATCAAATGGAGCAAAGAAAACAGCACTACAGTGGGCGTAATAGGCTATTTTTTGTGCTTCACTGATTGCTCCCAGCATTCTTACTCTTTCATTTAAACCCAGCTGATTAATTAATTGTTTTAACGATTCTGATTGCCCGCCAGCACCTGCAATCACAACAGGTAAAGATTTGGGAGCCAGTGCAAGTGCTTTGATTAATAAATCCTGGCGCTTTAGTGTTTCAATCCGGCTAGGGCAAAAAATATAGCCCAGATTTTCAGCCGGATGAAAAGCCTGATATGCGGGCGGAGGATGGTAAAGAGCGCTGGCATTTAAATCATTATATTGATAAAGCCGCTCTGCCACGCGTTTGGAATTAGCAAAAAGCTGGTGGCATTGTTTTAACGATTCCTGATCAAACTGCCCGATTGCATATTTAAAAGGCGCTGAAGCGGTTTTGTTTTCTTCATATAACTCATATACGGCCCTGTGCTGATGCATAATCCAGGCGGTGTGCTTATTATGCTGTATGCCATAACATGGAAATTGCAGGCTGATCAGCCGGTCAATCCGGTAGCCATTGGGCTGATTTAAATCTAATTTTTTGCACCACTGCATTAAATCCAGAATGGATTGTTCTGGAGTAAAGGTAAAAGGCAGCCTGAGTATTTCTACATGGCAGCCTGCTGCAACTAATGCATTTGCTGTGCCCTGGATATGGTAATCAGCACCGCCATGCAAAAACGGGGTTATATTTGCAGCAAGCATTACACGCATTGAATACTCCTTGCAGCTGATTTAATTTGATTTCACTCTGTATTCCATTTGCTTATCGTTTTGCGATCAGTGCGTAATCCTGGGGGCCACAAAGATGCCCGTTAACACGTTCTGTTAATAAATCATGGCCAGGTACTTTGGCTGATTCAGGATAAGGGTTTAATCTTAAAATCTCACAATCTTTAAAACCATGATATTCAGCCAGAAATTGCAGGCTGCTTGGGGTAACAGGGTTTTTGTGGCTGAAGTCATGGTAGAAGGTGTGGCTGCCTACCAGTGCGTTTTCTGGATTGGGTGTTTCTAAAATCAAAAGACCACCGGGCAGCAGTGCACGATATGATTCTTTTATCAGCTTAAATAAAATATCAAAAGGCAGATGTTCAACCACGTGAAATGAACTGATTGCCCCTAGTGATTGCTCCGGCAGGCTGCATAAATAATCCAGTGCATCAGCATGAACTACGCTCAGCCCCATATCCCGGCAATGGCGTATCATTTCTTCGCTCTGATCTACTCCCTGCGCTTTTAAGCCTTTATGGCTAATCAGATTAATCCACTCCCCTCTGCCCATCCCAATATCCAACAGGGGAGCCTGGCTGGTTTTAAGAAATGGTTCTACATAGGGAATATATTTTTCCAGCTTTGCTTTAATTTCATCTTCTGGCCCTCTGAATTTTGATTCAAATGCCAGGTAATATGCATCAATAGCGGGGTCTGCAGCCAGTGTGAGTGGGGTAATTATTTGAGCTGTGGCAGGTTTATCTGCTGCATTACTGCTTTTTAAATGCTGCAGCATCTGCTCTTGTATATAAAGCATGGCCTGGCTGTTGCTGCTGTTTGTATTGGCCATGATTGCAATTTTTTCAGCACTATTAGCCAATGATTTTTGAGCAAGTTCAGTATTTCGGTCTAATGCTTCTTGTATGAGATGGGTATTTTTTTCCTGCTGCTGATGAATATAATCAATTTTTTCAGTCAGTTCATGGCTGATTGTGAAAAGCTGCTGATTAATAAAATCTGAATAATGAGCAAATCGCTGCTCAAGCTGTTGGCTGCTATGGGCCCTGATATCATCGCTGCTTATTGCCAGCTGCTGGCTCAGGTTAATCTGTTGGGTTTTTAGTGTGGATAAAATAACTGCTTGCCGCATTTCAAAATCATAGCTGTGTTTTGCAAGAAATGCGTTTTGTTGAATTTTATTTGAATTTATACTGCTTAATCTAATAAACGTATCATGGATTCGCCCAATTAATCCTGCGCCGCGCTTACCACTCCATATGGATAGTATTTTATTCTCTAATGCAATAAAGTAGCGGTCTATTTTATTTATTTTAATAGAATAATTTGAATGTATTGATTCGGTACTGGATAACAATTGCAAAGCAAATTTTCTAAGGCTTAAGCGGCCTGATGAAAGTAATTCATAATAATGGCCTGCGCCATCCTGATCAGGGGCCCGGCCTAAAATAGCCTGATACGAGAAAAAAATAAATAAATTGGGATTACGAATAGAGATAAGCTCTCTGAATGACTGGGGAAGCCAGAGCAGCTGACTGGATGCTGCTGTGGGTTCTATTTTATAAACAACAGGTGCTGCGGCCTGATTCAGAGCATAAGATTGAACACAGGCAATAATATCGTCTAATGTTTTCATATTAACTCACAGTATTGGGTATCAAGCCGAACAACACCTGCAAATACATGCTCAGAAATGACTGTAATTGTGGCAGCATGATCCCACCAATCATAGTTATCAGATAAATGATGGTAAGAGGAGTGCAATGCCACACTAATATTATAGCTGCCCGCAGCAAGCCTGAAATCTGGCAATTCAAAGACTACCTGATATTGGCCGCCCTGTACAAATGGCGGGGTTTTTTGTAATAAATAGGTGTTTGATCCAAATACTTCATTACCGACCCGGTCTTTAATTAAAAATCCAATAGTCAGATCGCTTATTTTTTCTAATACTTTATAGCTGACAATGATTTTTACCGGGCTGCCAGATAGCACAACTTGGGCGGCTTCATTGTGATGAAACACTTCAACAGCTATTAATTTTGCTTCGCCACTGCCAGAGCGTACGCCTTCATTAAGGCTTATTTTATTATTAGCGGTATTAGCAATCAGTGCATTATAGTAATCCAGAATTGCGGCGGGATGATCATCCGAAAGCATGATGCCCTGATCAATTAAGATAGCTCTGTCGCATAATGTTTTAACGGCTAGCGGATCATGAGAAACAAAAAGTAATGATGTGCCCTGTGCTTGAAAGTCTTTTATTCTGTCAAAGCATTTATGCTGAAAATAGGCGTCTCCTACTGACAGGGCTTCATCTACAATCAATATTTCTGGCCTGATGGCCGTTGCCACGCTAAAGGCCAGCCGCATTTGCATTCCGCTGGAATACTTTTTTAATTGCACGTCGATATATTCTCTCAGCTCAGAGAAATTAATAATTTCTTCAATTCTGTCATCTATTTCATGCCGGCTCATGCCAAGTAATTGGCCCGAAATATATACATTTTCTCTGCCGCTTAATTCTTCATGAAAGCCAATGCCAAGCTCTAAAAGTGCACCAATCCGGCCATTAACTGTTATCTCACCTTCGGTAGGGCGTAATGTCTGGCAGATCAGCTTTAATAACGTACTTTTTCCTGAGCCATTTCGGCCAACAATGGCGACAGACTCGCCGGGTTCAATTGAAAAAGAGATGTTATTCAGCGCCCATTTCTGCAGGCAATGGCTATCCATACCAAATAATGCAGCCAGTTTTTGAAGGCGGGAGGAGTACATTCGAAAACACTTGGACAGATTTTCTACTTTAATCAGCGCCATAATTACAGGTCATCCATTATTTTTTGAATATTTTTAGCATAAAAAATATAAAAAATTAAAAATAGCGCAATAGATAAAAGCAGGGCATTGAGTAACCAATTCCAGGCAAGCGGCCAATCCAGCACAACTTGCTGGCCCAGCTGGGATACCCAATAAACGGGGTTTAGGTAAATATATTGAGCCGCCCACTGGGGCAATATCTGTGGCGCGTAAACAATGGGTGTGGCCCAAAATAAAATCTGCATAAAGGCATCTACAAATTGCCCAACATCTCTGAAATAAGCATGGGCAAGCGCCAGTAAGCCAGCAATACTGAATGAAAAAAGGCTAATAACCAATATTTGTAATAAATATACGGCCAATATTTGAAAGCTAAATAAGTTTAAAGTGATTAAAAATATAAAATAAAAACCCGCTAAAACCAGACTGTTGACTAAGGCTATCGTGACGACTGAAATAAGTGGGATAATTTTTGATATATTGTTTTTTCTGAGCAAGCCAGCATTTTCTACAAGAAATAATTTTCCTCTGCCCACGATTTCTGCAAAGTATTGCCACACCAGCATGCCGCTGGTCAGGTACATGGTATAGGCATAATGGCTGTTCACTCCTGGTAATCTTGATTTCATTAAGTCTGCAAATACCAAACTGTAGGTGAGGATCATTAAAATGGGGGCAAAAAAAAGCCAGAATATACCAAGCACAGATCCACTGTATCTTGATTTAATCTCACGGCTGACCATGGCATGCAAAAGCCAGCGCCCTGCAAATATTCTTTTAATGATTTCCAAAAAAGAATCCCCAAAGATGGATTAACAGGATAGAAGAAATAATCCCTGAGGTATTGGCTAATTGATCATAGACACAACATTTTCTGCCTGCTAATGGCTGAATGACTTCGATGCTTCCTCCCATAATGAACAGCAATATAAAAATATTTATGCTGCTGATATAAGGAGTTAATAAAGAGCTCAGAATAAAATAGGCAAAAAAGTGGATAACTTTATCATTTTGTATGGGGATATATTTCTGCAGATTATAAAAAGACCCTGCAATAATAAGCAGAACAGTACTTGCAATCAGCAGGCAGATTAATAATGATTGGTCCATACATCCCTATAAGTGCTTAATGTTCTGGATGCACATCTGTCCCATGTAAAATAACTCGATCTGATTAAACCCTCGGTAATATGATCACAGGCGCATTCGGGTGATAAGGCAAGGTTGGTCATATGCTCGGCGAGACCCTCTATATCACCATTATTAAAATAGAAAGGGGCTAAGCCGCCAATTTCACCAATCGCACCTCCTGCCGTTGTAATGACAGGTGTGCCTGTGCTCATGGCTTCTAATACGGGCAAACCAAACCCTTCATAAGCAGATGGATAAACCATACACCGTGCCCCGGCTAATATCGCAGGCAGATCTTTTTCTGGTACATATTGCAGCCAGCGCACATTTTTGCTGTGCTTTATCCGGTCTAAAATTTCTTCGCATTTCCATCCAACACCTCCGACAATAATGAGGGGGAGCGATGTTTTTTTATTTTGCACCAGCATTTGATATGCAGTAAGTAAATCTTCTATTTTTTTTCTTGGCTCGATTGTGCCCAAAAATAAAAAATATTCTTTACTGGGTAAATGATATTTATCCAGAATGTTTATATTATATGATTCAGTAGAAAATTTGCTGTGGTCTACGCCGTTATAGGTAATATGCAATTTATGACTTACTTCCGGCATCCAGTGTATCAGTTCTTTTTTTACTGATTTTGAGACAACAAAAATTGCATCTGCTTTTTCTAAAGTGAGCGGTAAATGTTCACTTAAAAAGCGGACTCTTTCAATGGGATGCCATTCCGGGTTAATAATATGGGATAAATCATGTACTGTTACCAAGTAGGGGTATTGCAGTACGGTAGGAATATAATTGGGCTCATGATAAATATAGTTTTTTGCTTTAATGGTGTGAGCGCCGCGATTGGCGTGATATTTTTTCCTGAGATACGATTTAAGCGCGGGGAAGCGATTAACCATATTCCTTATTTTGGAAAGCAAAAATTCATTGTTTGTTTTCTTACTTACACGGCCAAACTGGTAGTAATCAAGATCAATATCTGTTTCAAACTGCTGCATTGCTCTGGACAAGCTGGTTGCATAGCGGCCTATTCCCGTTAATGGGGGGATCATTCCTTGTGCGGAAAACAGTATATTCATCTTGTCCATTTTTATCTTTATATATAGATGATGTTCGATTCAGATGGATAATGATTTAATTTGCACTTTCTTTTTGCTGTATTTGTCTTGCGCTCAGTGCGGGTTCATTATTAAAAAGGGCATCAATCCGTTCTGCTCCATATATAGCCGCTTTGTTTTTTTCGAGTGCAGGAATTTTCTCTGTGTACATACTGATTGTTTTTTTTACCATTTTTTCAGCCGTAAGCTCTTGTTCAAACCGATGCCGTGCGTAAAGTGCCATTTTGTTTCTCAGTACATCGTCTCCACATAATTTATTAATTGCATTTGCTAGTGCCACCGGGTCTGATGGGGGGACAAGCAGGCCTGATTTTTCGTGCTCATTGACCCATGAAACACCTGAACCTGAAATGTCGCAGGAAACAACAGGCTTAGAAAAGCTCATTGCTTCAACCTGCACGATGCCATAGGCTTCGGAGCGGTAAACAGAGGGCAGGCAGAATATATCGCAAGCTGCATAATATGATGCTAATTGCTGATCGGCGATTGTGCCTAATATTTTTATTTTATATTCCAAGCCCAGTTTTTTAATCAGATTACTGAATGTCTCTACCCCCGGCCCGCCAATCAGAACCACAATATCATTGTTGGTATATTTACACGCTTCTATCAGATAGCTGATTCCCTTATATGCTGCTGACCGGCCAATAGATAAAACAATTTTTTTGTTTTTATGCTCTGTACGTATTTTATTCACTAAATCGGAGGATACATTTTTAATTCTGTCTGCTACACCAATAGGGATAATTGATACCTTTTCCATATTTGGGGAAAGCCATTTAGATGAATCAGCATATTGTTGTGATGTTGCAACAATGCCATCTGCGCGTTTTATCAGCCAGCGCAGCCATGGTGCATAAAGCTTCAGCATATGTTTTTGTTTAACAATATCGCTGTGCCAGTGCAGGTAAACCTTACAATCCGGCCTGATCAGCCAAATAGCCAGGTTGGCCATTGGATTGGGTAAATGGATATGTATTGCATCGTATTGATGGATGCATTTATTTAACTCACTGATCAGCTTTAGCGAGATGGATGTTGAATTAATAACCGCCAATGTACCTGCTCTGATCACCTGATAGCCAGAGTTAATTAAATCAACTTTTGTTTCTGTTCCCTTATTGCTACACAGTACATCTGTTTTAACACCTTGGTTGTTCAAACCTTCGACTAAGTCAAAGGTCACAGTTTCTATTCCGCCGTACTCCGGGGGGTAGAATTTTCCAAGATGAATTATTTTCATAAATATAGCTCTTATAAGGTTGTTATTTTATTAAAGCTGCTATTTGTATTCTGTATTTGAATGGGCATGCAGAAGGGTGGTTTCTTACAAATGATGGCTCATGGCTGGGTCTTGTTGTATTGGCCTGTTGATGGCGTGGCAGAATATTTTGTTTTTTTATACTAGTAATTGAATTTAATAATTACAAGAAAATTTCCGCAGCTGTTTTCTGCGTTTTCTGTTTTTTTCTGCGTCTTTGTTTATTTTTCTTAAATTCTGATTTTGCTTAGTATTTGTTTTATAAGGTTTTTATGGCGGATAGTTAATAATCAGCATTTGGCGCTTATTGGCCGGGCTTACTGGATTATTCTGTGGTGATTTTGCCCTGCACAATGTGTTGTAAGCGCTCTGGCTCACGCACAATCAGCGTTTTTCTGTCTTTTTCTGCAATACCGGTATTCAGCAGCTGGCCAATTGCCCGGGAAACGGTTTCCCTGCTGCAATTGGTCATGCCGGCAAGTGATTGCTGAGGCGGAAGCTCAATAATTTTTAAATTACCCGGCAGTGTGCGTATCAGTGTGGTGAGCACCGTGCAAATCCGCTGATAGGGGTTTTGAATACTGAGCATGGCGCGGTTTTGCGATGAAAGCCGGACAAGATAGGCCAGTTTTTTCATTAAACGCTCGGCCAGAATGGGGTGAGAATAGATCAGCTGCAGCGCAGTATGCCGGCTCATTACCATCAGCTCGGCATCGCCAATAGAGACCACGCTGGTAGAGCGTGAACCACCATCTATCACGGCAAGCTCACCAAAGTATTCGCCTTCGTTAATGATATAGATGCACAGCTCTCTGCCATCTTCGGTTACATCAATAACTTGCAGCCGGCCTTTGATCAAAAAGAACAGTTCATCACCCAGAGAGCCTTTGGTTATCACTTGCTGGTTGCGTACTGCTGTCCTAAGCTGAGAGTCGGATGCGATGGACGCTAAAATACTTTCCGGAATTCCAGAGAAAAACTCTAAAGAATAAATGGGATGACGTGTCATAAGCATTTCCCGATGATGATTGGCCTGAGGAGGGAAAATCATGCTGAAGCGAATCGATCAATATATTTTTGTTTTAGCTGTTTTTTTGCTGGCACCGCATAGTGTTCTAGCACAAGAATCGGCAAATATGGGGACTGTTGTTGCAATTATTGGACAACCGATTCTGCACCGTGATGGCCAGGTGAGCGTAATTGCTAAGGGCGATGCGCTGCGCGAAGGTGACGAGCTGCATACCGCGGAGCAAACCAGCTTGTATTTACGCACCTTTGATAAAGGTTTTATTGCTGTGCGGCCCAATAGTGTTTTGTTTATCGAGAAATACCATGCGGGCAGCCAGGGATCGCAGTTTAAGCTGCAGCTTAAATCAGGGCTGATGCGCTCTGTTACCGGGCAGGAAGTACAAAAAGATAAAGATAAATATCGCTTAAATACACCTGTTGCGGCCATTGGCTTACGTGGTACAGATTTTGTGGTGTTTACGGATGACCATGCCACGCAGGTGGCGGTGCAAAAAGGTGGAGTGGTGATTGAGCCTTTTTCTAAAGTTTGCAGTGTAGAAATGGGCGGGCCTTGTCAGGGGGCGAATTCTCGTGAGTTATTTGCCTCAACGGCCCATATGCTGGAAGTGATTCGTGGCCAGGCGGTGCCGGTGCAAAAGGACTCATCCCCCGTGCTGCAAAAAGAGTTACGGAATGAATTACCTAAGGACGTATCAAAAGAAGCACCCAAAGATGCGCCTAAAGTGGCCGGGCTGGGTGCCGAGCAAACTCAGATAAATACGGCCGATTTAAGTAATGCCAGGGTGGTTGCAAATAGTAATAGTGTTATTGATGGCTCTTTAGCCACCAAACCTGGGGTGATCAAGCCTGTTGAAACCCCGCCTTCGCCCACGCCTGCCCCTTTGCCCGAAGTACCTGTTCCACCTGTGGTTGTGGTGCCCACAGAGCCTTTGCCGCCAGCCGTAATTGAGCCCACTATCCACTGGGGGCGCTGGCAGACACTGGCCAGCCTTCCGGCCACGGCTAATTTTAGTGATGTTTATAAAGAAGGGCAGGAAGTTGTCAGCGCGGGGATTTACTATGTGATGTCCCGTGATAAAAGTGATGTCCGTTATGGGCCTGAGCTGGGAGCGGTTAATTTTCAAATGGCAAAACATGATGGCATTATTGTGAATACGCTCAGCAATGCTGTTTCTGCTACTACGGCGAAAGAGTCTTCATTACAAATCAATTTTGCAGCACAAAGTTTTAATACTCATTTATTGCTAAGTGCTGCCGGCAGAGATATACCGCTTAATGTAAAAGGAGCCATCGAGTCTAATGGTCTTTTTCTTAATGGTGCGGTGAGCGAGGCGCAATTGCGTGGTATTGTTTCTGGTAAAGATGCGGGCGAGGCTGCTTATGTTTATTATCTTCCCACTGGCAATAATGAAGTATTGAGCGGCGGGACTTATTGGCTGCGTAAAAAGTAAATGACTCAAATTTGATTTGTTCTTTATGAAATGACAGGCTGTTTTTTTCAGCCTGTCCGTACGTATTTCATTGTGTTCATGTTGTTTTTTAAATTAATAATAAAAATTGGGTATTAGCCGCTTAAACGTGGTTTCTTGTTTTACTCCTTTTATACATTGCCCCGTCCGTATTTTAACGACTGTTTTATCGGCGCTGCATGATCAATCTCAAATCTATTTGGCAAAAGCTTCATTTAATCTGGCTGGGCCGGGTTTTATTTTTTGTGCTCAGCACTTTGCTGGTTATTTGGGTGGCTATGCCGCGCGGCCATGCCTATCCTTTTCCCTTTGATCTTTTAGACCGCCTGCACGACCAGTTAATTAAACAAAGATTAATTGCTTATCCGGAAAAGCGAATTGTGCTGGTGGATATTGATGAGGCTTCGCTTGCTCAATATGGTCGCTGGCCATGGTCCAGGCAGCAAATGGCGCAATTACTGCAGCAATTAAATCAGCATTACAAGGTGGCGCATATTGGCCTTGATATGATTTTCCCTGAAAGCAGTGATTTATCAGGCGATCAGCAGATCGCACAATTAGCGGCTTCCGGGCAGCTGACTTTAGCGCAGACTTTTGGTTTTGACCGCAGCCAGAGTATGCAGGTTGGGCAGCTGAGCGCGGCTATGCCATGGGCTGATATTCCTGCCTCTCAGGCTTTTGGTTTTTTGGCGAATCATCCTAAGCTTGCCGCGCAAGCGCCCTGTGTCGGGCATATTGCGATTACTGCCGATCCTGATGGCGTGGTGCGGCATCAAAGCATGCTGGTGAAGTATCAGGCAAAGCTTTATCCCGCATTTGCACCGGTTCTATTGCGTTGCTGGCTGGGGCAACAGGGGCCTTTGCAGGCCAGCAAGGGCAAAATTGAATGGCTGGAAGGCTTATCGGGCCAGCAGATAGTGGCTGAGGATGGGATGGCGGCGATTCCTTTTCTGCGCCGTACAGAGGCTTATATTGCGATACCTGCCAGCGATATTCTGGCAGGCAGGGCCGATGTGGCGCTGCTGCGCAACCGGCTGGTAATTGTGGGCTCAAGCGCTTTGGGCCTGGGGGATTATGTGGCGACAATCCTGGGAGGCCGCACTCCGGGCATGTTGCTGCATGCGCAATGGTTATCTAAGGCGCTGGATCAGCTGGAGCAGAATAAGCCCGTCGTGGCGATTGGTTTTGCGGCCATTATGTTGGTTTGGGCTGTGTTATTACTGGGCGTTGTTTTACTGCACAGGCGAAATAATGCTTTACGCCTTGCATGGGGATTTTTTGTACTGATGGTTTGGCTATTGTGGCTGGGGAATACCCGGCAGGAGGTGGGGGCTAACACTCTGGCCCCGCTGCTGGGGGGCGTGGTGCTTCTTATTCTGGAGGGAGGGCTGGAGTGGTGGTATGCTCAGCTGGGCAGGCGCCAGCTTTATCTGGCTTTTCATCAGTATGTGCCCCCCGCAATTATTGATCAGCTGATTGGCAATAACAGTCAGGCGATTATGTTGCCCCACCGGGCTGAAATCACCTGTCTCTTTGCTGATCTGCAGGGCTACACGGGGATTGCTGAAAGGCTGCCGCCTGAAGAGCTGGCAGATTACACCCGTCATGCCCTGATGCTGCTGACTCAGGCCGTATTAGATCAGCAGGGCACTTTGGATAAATATATGGGGGACGCCTTGTTTGCATTCTGGGGCGCCCCTGTTGTGCAGGAAGACCATGCTAACCGGGCGCTGAATGCCGCTATGGCAATGCAGCAGGCGGTGGATAAGCATAATCAAAGTGCTGCACCGGATAAGCAGATTAAAGTGCATATTGGGATTCAGACAGGTCTTGTGGTGGTGGGCGATATGGGCACACCGTTTCGCAGCACTTATACCGCGATTGGCGACGCGGTGAATGTGAGTGCCCGTTTGCAAAATCTGGCTAGTTTGCACAATGAAAAAATACTGGTAGGGGAGGATACTGAGCGGCAGCTGCTGTATTCACCCTTGCAGCTCTATGGCTCGGTATCGCTAAAAGGGCGCCGGGGTGTGCAGCAGGTTTATCGCCTGCCTTAGTTTTTCATGCAGCCTGCAGCAGACTAACTTGCTGTTTCATATATGCAATCATTTTCTTACACGTAATCTTGTTGCTATAAGCGAAATCAAGCAAGCAAATTTCTAGATTTGTGATTCTGAGCATATACAATCAAGGTATGCGACTCTTTCCCTTTGTATTGATTGCCTTGTTGCAAGTGGCTTATCTGCCTGTGGCCCATGCCCAGGCGGGTGATGAGCTGTACCAGCAGGCTATTGATGATATTGCACAGCTGCAGTGGCAGGAGGCGAGCTGGCTGTTAGAAGAAGTGCTGCAGCTCAACCCCAATCATCAGGGGGCGAAAGTTGATTTAATGCTGGCCTATTGTCAGCTGGAAGACTTTAGCCGGGCAGGTGCTTTACAGCAGCAATTACGTGCTTTGCCGGTATTGCCGCAGGCTATCAGTGATCTGATCAGACAAAAAACAGAGCAAGGCTGCACTGAAAAAACACAGTGGCAGTGGCAGGTGCAAAGCTGGATCGCCAGTGACAGCAATTTAGATCAGGGCAGCTCCAAGCGTTGGCTGGAAGTGACATTGCCAGATGGGGTATTTAATCTGGAAGTGGATCAAAGCAGCCTGCCCAGATCTGGCTGGCTGGCCGGGCTTGAAGTGCAGGCAATGGCTACTCCGCCCGGAGGGAGCCAATGGGCATTGCATGCCGGAGCCGTGCAAAGCTGGCCGCAAAGTGGCCAGAGCATGCGCTGGTTTGGCGGATTCTGGCAGCCGCAGGCCCGCAGTGACTGGGGAGTGGGCGTGCAGCAATTCTGGCTGCAGAGCGAGCCTTATCAGAGCAGTATTTTGCTTGAATACCGTGGCCTGCCATCGGTTGCCCGCATTGAATCTTTACTGCGTTTGCGAGCGCAATTTGTGGATATCGATCCGCGCTATCAAAGCCTGCATAGTGAATGGCGCGGTCAGCATATCAGCCAGTGGCGGGGGCTTTGGCTGGATAATCGTGCCCAGCTGGGGTTTGAGTTTTCTCCGCAGCGCCCGGGGGGGAATCAATACAGCGGCGAGCTGAGCAGCAGGCTGGTTTATCCCTTTGGGCTGCATAGCTTAGAGCTGCAGTTGCGCGCCAGAATCGCCCATGATCAGGATGGCTACAGCCCGCTGCTGGAATACAACCAGGCAAGGCAAAGTGTGCAAAGTCAGGCGGCTTTTGCCTATCAGTGGCAGAGTCTGTGGCTGGGAAAATGGCGGCTGGAATACCAGTATCAGGAGCAAAACGACAGATTGCCGCTGTTTTCATGGCAAAAGAAAATGATTTCTTTGTCTTATAAACAGGATTTTTAAAAGCGGGTGAAACCCTTTAATTTATTTAACCCTATTCCAGGGTTTCACTCGCTTCTGCAGATAGGCTGAGGCCCGTTCCTGCTAAGCCGCCGCCAGCGCCTGCTCCAGGTCATCCAGAATATCGTCGATATGCTCGATACCAATCGACAATCTCACCATATCTTCGCTCACCCCGGCTTTGGCCAATTCCTCAGGTGTAAGCTGGCGGTGAGTGGTGCTGGCTGGGTGGCAAGCCAGTGATTTGGCGTCGCCGATATTCACGAGGCGGGTAATCAGTTGCAGTGCATCCTGGAAACGCGCTCCCGCTGCAGCGCCGCCTTTTACACCAAAGGTCAACAGGCCGGAAGCCTTACCGCCAAAGTATTTTTGCACCAAAGCATGCGATGGATGATTGGGCAGGCCTGCGTAATTCACCCACTCTACTTTGCTATGGCCCTGCAGGAATTGCGCCACTTTCAGGGCGTTTTCTACGTGCCTGTCCATGCGCAGCGCCAGAGTTTCCAGGCCTTGCAGAATCAAAAAGCTATTAAACGGGGAAATCGCCGCGCCCATATTCCTGAGCGGCACGGTGCGGGCACGGCCGATAAAGGCAGCAAGCCCCAAGGCCTCGGTGTAAACCACGCCGTGATAGCTGATTTCCGGCTCGTTCAGGCGATTAAAGCGTTGCTTGTGATCTGCCCACGGGAATTTTCCGCTGTCGACAATAATGCCGCCAATGCTGTTGCCGTGGCCGCCGATATATTTGGTCAGCGAATGCACCACAATATCTGCGCCATGCTCAAAGGGGCGGGTGAGATATGGCGTAGGAACGGTATTGTCCACAATTAGCGGCACGCCGCCTGCATGGGCCACTGCGGCAAAGGCGGCAAAATCGACCACATTGCCCAGCGGGTTACCGATGGATTCGCAATAAATAGCCTTGGTACGCTCATTAATCAGCGCAGCAGCAGATTGCGGATCATTTGCATCAACAAACTGCACGGTGATGCCATATTGCGGCAGGGTATGGGCAAAGAGATTATAAGTGCCGCCATAAAGCGCTGAGGTAGCAATAATATTATCGCCTGCTTCGGCAATGGTCAGAATGGCGTAGGTAATGGCGGCTTGCCCTGAAGCCAGTGCCAGCGCGCCAATGCCGCCTTCCAGCGCTGCAATACGTTGCTCTAATACGTCGGAAGTGGGGTTCATAATCCGCGTATAGATATTGCCTTTCACTTTTAAATCAAATAAATCCGCACCATGCTGTGTGTCGTCAAAAGCGTAGCTGGTGGTCTGGTAAATCGGCACCGCAACTGATTTGGTAGTGGGATCAATTTCATAACCAGCGTGCAGAGCAAGCGTATCAAACTTCATACAAAGCCTCCGGGGGATGGAAAGTTCGTTGGAAACTTTAGCATTTTTATTTAGACCAAAAACCAATTTTTATTATTTTCTTTAGACTAAATTAAGCTATAGATAGCGAGCTTGCGCTTTAAATATTAACGTTGCTGTCAATCTTTAATGGGTTGTTTGTAATTAATGTTAAAGCTCACCCAATAACCAGGAGCTTGCAAAAGCAAAGTATTCGCGCAGCCATGCGTTATAGCGAATGGCCAGCGGGGTGGGGGCCGATGCAAAATCTACAATGGGAAACCCTTGTTTTCTGGCAATTTTGGATGCGCGTAAAGTGTGAAAATCATTGGTGATAATGAGCACGGGCCCGGCTGCTTTTTCTTTCAGCAGGCGATAGCTGAACAACAGGTTTTCTTCTGTGCTGGTGCTCTGGTTTTCTTGCATGATGCGCTGCCGGGCAATGCCGCGTGCCAGCAGATAGCGCTGCATGGCATCGGCTTCACTGATTTCCTCGCTGAAACCCTGGCCGCCAGAAACCACAATCTGAGCCTTGGGATATTGCGCCGCATAAATCAGGGCAGTATCCAGGCGGGCACGCAGCATGGGGCTGGGTTGGGTTCCATCGAGGCCTGAGCCCAGCACAATCAGTGTTGAGGGCAGGTTTTGGATGCGATCTGGTATGGCCAGTGTGCAGAAAAAAGCCAGCAAAGAGATCAGCCATAGCGCCGCTAATAATTTAAACCAGGGCCATAACCGCTGCCGGTAGCGCTTTGTGGTCAGCCAGCGCTGCCACCCGGCGTGCTGCAGGCTGTAGCTCAATAAACCCAAACCCAGAATGGCAGGGAAAACAGTACCTGCATTAAATTTAGCCACGCTAAACAATGCCAGCGCATCAATGAGCAAGATACTGCCAGTAAGTATTTGTAATCGTGCCAGCCATTTATTTTGCATTCTGAGGCTTACTCAGGCGATAAAGGCAGTGTTCTTGCAGGGGATGGCCCTCTGCCACTTGGGGGTGCATAAAGGTTTGGGGATCACGCTGCATACCCAGCTTTTGCATCAGGCTCTGTGAGCGCAGATTAGGCAGGGCGGTGAAGGACACAATCTCATCCAGTTGCAGGGCATTAAAGCCAAAATCTAAAGCGGCCCTTGCCGCCTCGCCAGCATAACCTTGGCCCCAATAATCAAAAGCCAGCCGCCAGCCTATTTCTACACAGGGTGAAAACGGCAGCCCGGGAATCGGAATATGCAGGCCGGTAAAGCCAATAAATTGCTGCGTTTCCTTCAGCTCCAGCGCCCAAAACCCCCATCCTCTTTCCGTAATGAGATCTGCAATCCGCTCTTGAAGCGCCAGGCTGGCCGCTGCATCGACAGGGCCGAGCAGATATTCCATCACCCTCGGGTCGCTGCTCATTTGAGCAAAAGTTTCAGTATCTGACGCCTGCCATTGGCGTAAGCGCAGGCGCTTGGTGGTGAGTTCAATGATTTTGGGCATGGGCACTTTTTGAAATGAGTTTTGCAGGGCGTGAAATACAGTAAGCGTTGCACAGCGTTTTGTCAGCCGTTATTTTTCCATAAAAAAACCGGCCTTCACAGGCCGGTTTTTACTTGGGCTGTGCAGCGATCAGCCAACAAATTTACGAGCATTACGGAACATGCGCATCCATGCGCCATCTTCCGCCCAATCGCTTGGGTGCCATGAGTTTTGCAAGGTGCGGAATACGCGTTCCGGGTGCGGCATCATGATGCTGAAGCGGCCATCAGCGGTGGTGACACCAGCAATCCCCTGCGGGCTGCCGTTTGGATTAGCCGGGTAGGCTTCGGTGGTTTTACCATGGCTGTCTACATAACGCATGGCCACCAGCGCCTTGCTGATATCGCCCTGCTGGCTGAAGTTGGCAAAGCCTTCGCCATGCGATACCACCACAGGCATACGGCTGCCGGCCATTTCGCTGAAGAACAGCGATGGGGATTTTGTCAGCTCAGCCATCACCAGGCGTGCTTCAAACTGCTCGCTCTGATTACGGGTGAATTTAGGCCAGTGCGCAGCGCCAGGGATAATACCGGAGAGATTCGCCATCATCTGGCAGCCGTTACACACACCCAAACCAAAGGTATCTGAGCGGCCAAAGAAGGCTTCAAATTGTGCGCGGGCTGCAGCATTAAACAGAATCGATTTTGCCCAGCCTTCGCCCGCACCCAGTACATCGCCGTAGCTGAAGCCACCGCAAGCGGCTAAGCCCTGGAAGCCTGCCAGTTGCACACGGCCAGAAATCACATCGCTCATGTGTACGTCTACGGCCGTAAAGCCTGCACGGGTAAATGCGGCAGCCATTTCTACATGACCGTTAACGCCTTGCTCACGCAGCACGGCGATCTTTGGACGAATGCCGCTGCCGATAAATGGCGCTGCAATATCTTCGTTCTGATCAAAGCTCAGCTTGGCGAATAAGCCTTTTTCCTGCTTATCGCTGAGGCGTGCGTATTCTGCATCGGCACCGGCAGGATTATCCCGCAGGCGCTGAATACGCCAGCTGGTTTCCGACCATGCTTTATGCAGATCAACACGCGATTCTTCCAGAACCAGGCGGTTTCGCGCCTTGATTTTGAGCTTGTCGTCGTGGTTGGTACTGCCGATCACGTGCAGCTCAGAGCGAATATCCACATTAGCAAATGCGGCAATCACAGCAGCAGTATCAGAGCGCTTCACTTGCAATACTGCGCCCAGCTCTTCGTTAAACAGCACGCCCATTACGCGGGCATTGGCTTCACGAACAACATCTTCGGCGGTGAATTCATTTTGCTGGCGCTGACGGCGACGGCGCTCAATACACAGCTCGTCTACTTCCAGCGTTACACCAACGTGGCTGGCAAACATCATTTCAGCAATCGTGGCAAACAAACCGCCATCTGATCTGTCGTGGTAGGCCAGCAATTTGCCTTCGGCATTCAGCTGTTGCACGGTGCTGAAGAATGACTTCAGGTGCGGCACATTCACGATATCCGGTGCGCTATTACCAACCTGCTTATAAACTTGCGCCAGGGCAGAGCCACCGAGGCGGCACTTGCCATCGCCCAAGTCGATCAGGATCAGATCAGAATCAACATTGGTCTGCAGCTCTGGCGTCAGTGTTTTGCGTACATCGGTCACCGGAGCAAAGGCAGAAATCACTAAGGAAAGCGGTGCGACTACTTGTTTCGCTTTGCCTGCCTCATCCCAGACGGTCTTCATTGATAATGAATCTTTACCCACCGGAATCGATACGCCCAGCTCGCGGCACAGCTCTAAGCCGACAGCTTGCACGGTGTCATACAGATTAGCATCTTCGCCAGCATGGCCAGCGGGGGCCATCCAGTTTGCAGACAGTTTTACATCAGACAGCTGACGAATCGGTGCAGCGGCAATATTGGTCAGAGCCTCACCGACGGCCATGCGGCCGGAAGCCGGGCCGGAAATCAGCGCCAGCGGTGTGCGCTCACCCATTGCCATGGCTTCGCCTAAATAGCTATCGTAAGCCATCGCGGTAACGGCTACATCGGCCACCGGTACTTGCCACGGGCCAACCATCTGATCGCGTGCGGTAAAGCCGCCCACGGTGCGATCGCCAATATTAATCAGGAAAGATTTATCTGCAACCGATGGCAAACGTAATACACGGTAAGCGGCTTCTTTCAGCTCTATGTCAGAAGCGTCAAAAGCAGTCAGCTCTGGTGTAATGCGGCTCACATCGCGTGTCATTTTTGGTGGTTTGCCGAGTAAGACATTCATCGGCATATCGACAGGCTTGTTATCGAAATGATCGTCAGCCAGCACCAGTTGTTTTTCATCGGTAACACGGCCAACCACGGCAAACGGGCAGCGCTCACGTTCGCAAATCGCTTCAAAGGCCAGCAAGTCTTTAGGATCGATCGCCAGTACATAGCGCTCCTGGCTCTCGTTAGACCAGATTTCCTTAGGCGCCATGCCTTTTTCTTCGATATTCACTTTGCGCAGATTAAACACCGCGCCCTGGCCTGCATCGTTCACCAGCTCAGGGAAGGCATTGGAAATACCACCCGCGCCCACATCGTGAATCGACAGGACCGGGTTATTTGCACCCAGCTGCCAGCAGCGGTCGATCACTTCCTGCGCACGGCGCTGGATTTCCGGGTTGCCGCGTTGTACGGAATCGAAATCCAGATTGGCTGCATTGTCGCCAGTCGCCATCGAGCTGGCCGCGCTGCCGCCCATACCAATCAGCATGCCGGGGCCGCCGATCTGGATGAGGAGCGAGCCATCCGGCAGGCCACTTTTCTTTACGTGCAGGGCGCTGATATTGCCCAAACCACCGGCAATCATAATGGGCTTATGGTAGCCACGGCGCTCGCCGTTCAGGTCTTCTTCAAAGGTACGGAAGTAACCACAGATATTCGGGCGGCCAAATTCATTATTAAATGCAGCAGCGCCAATCGGGCCTTCGATCATGATATCCAGCGCGCTGGCAATGCGATCCGGCTTGCCGTAAGGCTGCGCTTCCCAAGGCTGTTCGGCTCCCGGGATATTTAAGTTAGATACAGTAAAGCCAGCCAGGCCCGCTTTAGGCTTGGAGCCACGGCCGGTTGCGCCTTCATCGCGAATCTCACCACCCGAGCCGGTTGCGGCACCGGCAAACGGGGAAATCGCGGTTGGGTGGTTGTGCGTTTCCACTTTCATCAGAATATGGGTTTGCTCTGCGCTGAATGAGTATTCTGCGCTGCCTGCCTGCGGATAAAAGCGGCCAATTTCTGCGCCTTCAATCACCGAGGAGTTATCTGAATAAGCCACGACCGTGCCCGCTGGTGCGGCTTTATGTGTTTCGCGGATCATGCCAAACAGGCTGTAATCTTGTTTTTCGCCATTGATAATAAAATCGGCGTTAAAAATCTTGTGGCGGCAGTGCTCAGAGTTAGCCTGGGCAAACATGGTGAGCTCAACATCGCTTGGGTTGCGGCCCAGCTTGTTGAAGTTTTCTACCAGGTAATCAATTTCATCGTCGCTGAGCGCCAGGCCAAATTCGCTATTGGCTTTAAGCAGAGCGGCTTTGCCACCACCGAGAATATCCACAGTCAGCAAAGGCTGAGGCTCAAAGTGGCGGAATAACTCACGGCCAGCTTCTAAGCTGCTGAAAACTTCTTCAGTCATTCTGTCGTGGATTAATGGCAACAGAATATTTTGTTCTGCTGCAGACAATGGGCTGCCGTCTTCCTTGCTGGCGTAAATTACAACGCCGCGCTCGATACGGGCGATTTTGCCAAGGCCACAGTGTTGGGCAATATCGGTGGCTTTAGATGACCATGGAGAAATGGTCCCCAGGCGCGGCAAGACCATCATCAGGCTGCCGGTGGCCAGCTCAGGCTGAGCAGGTTCGCCATAGTGCAGAATCTTGCTGAGGATCGTGTTTTCGTCCTGCGTAAGCCCGGCGCTCGTTTCGGCAAAGTGCCAATACTCAGCGTAAATTTGCGCAGAAATACCTTTCACAGCCAGAGCGGCGGTCAGTTTTTCGACCCGGAAAGATGAAAGCGCGGTACCGCCGCGCAATTGGAGAACGTCAGCCATGTCTTTGATCTTTGATAGGAAAGCCTCGGGAAGTCGCAATGATACCCAAAAACGACTCATTTCGCCTCGAATATCGGCAAAGTGATCTAACTATATGGGATTTTTAGCAGGCTAGACTGACTTGCGAAAGGTGTTTTCTTGGTTTTGCTTACTGTTTGTTTGGTTGAATATTTTTATATGCTTAATTTTTGGTTAATGCTTTATTGCGGAATATATTTCTAGTAATGATCCAGTCCCAACTTTAGTCACTGATCTTGACTGGCTGTTCTTAGTGGCTTTGTGCTGAAAAGTTCATGGTGCTGGGTATGTGGCGCTGCCTTGCTTCGCCCCAAACGGCAGCCAATGCAGCCGTGGGAGTAAGAATGAATCAGTTGATGTGTCTGTATAAATAAAAATCCCCTGCAGAGTCAGGCTGACTCTGCAGGGGATGGGCTCATCTGGTTTTTAATTAGAATGAGTATTTAACGCCTAATTGGTAGAAGCTGCCACGCGCTGTATACAGTGGTGCAAAGCCTGGTGCCGAATAGGTTCCAGAGGCAACATTTGAGTATGGAGGCATACGGTCAAATACGTTTTTCACCGCAGCATCGATTCTCAAGTTTTTGATGCCGGTGTAAGCCAGAGTCAGATCCACTTCAGTATGACTGGCAATACGGTTAGCTTCCGGATCGTAGTTTTCTTTATCATCCGGGCTTGCATTAACATCCTGGAAGCTGGCTGTAGTACGTACACCCACACCACCGCTCCAACCGCCTTTTTCTACATCGAAGCGGAAAGTGTTACGCCATTGTGGTTCGCCATAGGTATCAACCCAGTCTTCCATTGAACCTGTATCGTTCGATTTTTTGAGCGACAAGTAATAACTATTGTTATTGCTAAAGGTGAATGTAGCCAGTGAAGTTGGGAACCGCAGCTTCATATCGGTATCAATACCGATATTTTCTTGTTTATTACGGTTTTTCTTCTTCTGGGTCATCATCCAGCCATACTCAGCACTTGGTGCAATTTGACCTGCCTGAAGTGCCTCGAGGTAAGTTTGATCAGAAATAACATCGTCTTTCTTGATCATCCACCAGTCAACTGAGCCGCTGAATGGACCTGCTTCACCAACCACGCCCAGATTGATAGATTGGCCTTTTTCTGGTTTTAAATCAGGGTTGCTGCTGGTAGTGCGTTGACCATTAACGCCGTTTTTCTTGCAGTCAGCCAAATCTGTAGCGCTCAGATTTGGCAGGTAGTCACATTCTGAACCTGAGAAGGTATGTGCGCCTTGCGATGGGCCTTGATACAGGTCCTGCAGGGTTGGCATGCGGAAGCTTTCTGAATAGGAAGCGCGAACCATCAGGTTTGAAATTGGCTGGAAACGTGCAGCAAAGCGCGGTGAAAACTTGGAATTACCACCTTGATAGCTGTCATAACGTAAGGCCGCTTGCAGTTCTAATGACTTCAGAACAGGGACAATCACCTCACCGAACACGGCTTTACCACTGCGTGATCCTTCAGTTACCACCTGCTTGATCGAACCATAAACCTGGTCATTTTGCTGCAAATAATCAGGAATATCAGTTAGTTTTTCATGTGTGAAGCTTGTGCCAAGCGCAAACACAACCGCGCCGCCACCCAGAGTCAGACCTGTTTCACCACTTACTTTGGCATCAAAATACGCTTGTTCAAGCTTTGCTTCGCGCTGTGAAACAATCTTCAGGCTATCAATAACCGCTTGATTATTGTTGCTTGAAGTCGGATCAATGAGTTGATTAGCCAGCGCATCAAAGAATTTGCCTTTGTGTACACCGCTGTCTCTATTGTTGTTGGTGCTTACGCCGTAACCGCCTGCGATGCTCCAGTCAAAATCAAAGATTTGGCCATCTGCACCCAACACGATATTGCTGAGTTTGTTTTCTTTTTCGGAAATGCGCAGCCCCGGCTGCATAAAGCGACCGTTAAAATAAACCTGTTTTGCCGGGTCGGTTGTTACATTGCCTTCTTTATCAATCATCTGACCATTTTTGTAGTAAGGCATACCACCTGGAGCAGGATGCGCTTCAAAATGATCATTGCTCTCTGCATATAAGTACTGAGCATAGACTTGGGTTTTTTCGTTTACTTTAACCCGCCCAAGCATCATCAGGTTTTTACGGTCTGCACCTGTGCTTAATGTCAGTACGTCCTGGTTAAAGTCATAAGAGCACTGGCCGTTGCTCTTAATTAGGTCAGCAGGACAGCCAGGAGCGACCTGTGTCCATTTCTTATTGATTTGAACGTTGCCATATGGAGAGTAGCTGCTGCGCAAATCAGAGCCGCCAAAACGTCTGTAGTCAGCAGTCTTTGAAATATCCCGGTCTTTAGTGAAAATTGGATCGCGAGTTAGTACGTCAAATGAGCCAAAGAAATTAAAGCCATCTTCTTCCAGATCACCAAAACCGCCTGTAATACCTGCAGTTTTCTCGGTGCCGTCACCACGGCTGGATTGGCCAATCGAGCTGCGAATCTCACCGCCCTGATAATTTTTCTTGGTGATAAAGTTCACCACACCAGCCACTGCATCAGCACCATAAATAGCTGAGCCACCATCTTTCAGGATGTCTACACGCTCAATGGCTGACATTGGCAAGGCATTAATATCGAAAGACTGTCCGCCAGACATCGCGTGCTTTGGTAAGCGGCGCCCATCCAGAAGAATTAAGGTATCGCCACTGTCTAAACCACGCATGCTGATAAAAGCACTGCCTGATGCAGAGGGGTAGTTTGATTTTTGCTCATAAGAGTCATCAAAATCGAGACTGGCTACGTTCTTCACGACTTCTTGAACTGTAGTGGCTGCCGTTTTTTCCAGCGCTTTTTTGTTTACTGTTTCAACTGCAGCTGCACCTTCTTTTTGAACGCGCTTGATGCTTGAGCCTGTTACTTCAACACGCTGAACTTTGTTGGGGGTGTCTTCAGCCGCCGCAATTGATACATAGCTGATACTGGCAATCGCTAAGGTTAGTGCTTTTAAAGGGAATTTCATCTCTGTGTATCCTCGGGTAGAGCTTTGATTTTTGATTTCTTGCCGCTGTAAGTAAGCGTGTAGCCCGATCGTAACAATTACCTCGTAAATATTCCCGTTTAAAACAGTAAGTCATCTTATTTGTTGCGTGCTTATGACACTTGCTGCAATGAATCACCTTTCACTGGGTGCGGAGGTGGCCTCTGTTTTGTCTTTGAGAGCTGCCGGGGCGATGAGGCTTTCTCAAACTCCGCAATACAAGCAAAGCCCCCGGCTGGTTTACATGATTGATTGCTTCTACACTCGGGTTGCTCTTTAGAGCGTGGTGTTTTCATATAAAAACGAGAAGGGAAGACAAGATGACGCAGCCAGCGGGTGCACAATTACAGTTGAAGTGGGAATGCCTGACTAACCATTACGAGGGCGATCACTTTTTAGCCGAGCTGACAATTACTAATCTGTCGGATGTTGCTTTAAGCGGGCAGGACTGGGCTATTTATTTCAATACCTGCCGCAAGATTAAGCCTGAAACAGTGCAAGGTGGCGTGGTCATGGAGCATGTAAACGGCGACGTTTCACGCTTTATTCCTGCAGCGGATTTTGCGGGCCTGCCTGCGGGTGCTTCGATGGTGGTTCGTTACCAGGGAATCTTCTGGGTGATTAACGAAACCGATGCGCCGCTGGGCTTTTATATCGTTTACGGCAATGCGGTGGCCGACGCCATTGGTGATCCACAGATCGTGCCATTCAGCCGTCCGGAGCAATGTAATCGTAATTTAGCTGATGCCGTGCCTTTGATGACGCCAGCATTGCGTTTTACTGAAAACCAGGCTCTCACGCTATTGCCTGCCGATGCAGTAGGCAAAATCACGCCAACACCAACAGAGGCGCGCTGGGATGCGGGCCAGTATCTGATTACGTCTGCCACCTTGATTGTGCATGGTGAAGCGCTGGCTAAAGAGGCTGCCTTTTTGCGTGCTGCTTTGCGCGATGTATCGGGTGTGGAATTACAGAGAGCCAGCCGTGGTGCTGGCATCACTTTGCAACTTGGCAAGGTGGATATGGCCGGCAGCGGTGCACCGCTGGAGGCTTACAGCCTGGAAATAAGTGCTGCTGGAGTTGTGATTACGGGTGCAAGTGCGGCAGGGGTAATGAATGGGATTCAATCGCTGCGTCAGCTTTTACCAGTAGATAGCTACCTTAATCCGCAGCCTGGCCTGGCCGTGCCTTTCGGTTATGTGATTGATGCACCGCGTTTTGCCTATCGCGGTATGCATCTGGATGTAGGTCGAAATTTTTCCAGCAAGGAAACGGTCTTACGGCTTTTGGATTGCATGGCTTTATACAAGCTGAATAAATTTCACTTCCATTTAACCGACGATGAAGGCTGGCGTTTAGAGATTCCCTCTTTGCCAGAGCTGACTGAGATCGGTGCTTTGCGTGGTTTTAGTGAAAATGAAAAACACAGCCTCTTGCCAAGTTTTGGTTCGGGCGCGGTGGTGCAGGGCTCGGCCGGAACTGGTTTTTATAGCCGTGCAGATTTTATTGAAATCTTGCAATTTGCTACAGCCCGCCATGTTGAGGTGATCCCTGAAATCGACGTGCCAGGCCACGCCCGCGCCGCGATCAAGGCGATGGAATTACGCTATGAGCGTTTAAAAGCGGCCGGCAATCTGGCTGGGGCAGAGGAATATCTGCTGAGCGATTTTAATGACCAGTCCAAATATGAATCGGTGCAGCTGTGGCACGACAATGTGATGTGTATTGGCCAGGAATCTTGCTATCGCTTTATTGAAACAGTTTTGGTGGATATGAAGGCGATGTTTGCCGAAGCAGGCGCACCCCTGACCACTATGCATACCGGTGGTGATGAAGTGCCGCATGGTGCATGGGAAGGCTCGCCCATTTGTCAGGCCTTTATGCAAGAGCAGGGCATTACTTCGATTCAGGGTTTACAAAATTATTTCCTTGCGCGTTATCGCACCCTGCTGCAAAAGCACAATCTGGTGTTTGGCGGCTGGGAAGAAATCGCTCTGTCTAAGCAAGATGGCAAGCATGGACCAAACCCGGAATTTGTAGACGCCAAATTCCAGCCCTATGTCTGGAATAATGTCTGGGGCTGGGGGCAGGAGGATTTTGCCTATCAGCTGGCTAATGCAGGCTATCAGGTGGTGCTCTCAAACGTAACCAATCTGTATTTCGATTTGTCCTACGCAAAAGATCCGCAAGAGCCGGGCTATTACTGGGGTGGCTTTATTGAAACGCGCGGCGCTTATGAATTCTGCCCGCTGGATATTTACACCACTGCTACGGTGAATTTATTTGGCCAGCCACTGGATGCAGACAGCCTTGCCAAAATGCAGCGTTTAACGGCAGAGGGCACTAAAAATGTGCTGGGTATGCAGGGCCAGCTTTGGGGCGAAAATGCACGCAGCCAGGAGCGGGTTGAATACCTTGCCATGCCACGGGTGATTGCACTGGCCGAGCGTGCCTGGGCGGCCGATCCGGGCTGGACTAAGATCAGCGATAAAGCTGAACGGGCAGCAAAAATGGATGCAGACTGGAATCAGTTTGCAAACCGCCTGGGGCAGCGCGATATGCCGCGTCTGGATGGTTTTGCCGGTGGCTACGGCTACCGGATTCCTTTGCCGGGCGTGCAGCGTGTGGATGGCCAGGTTGCGCTGAATGTATCCGCGCCGGGTTTGGCGCTGCGCTATACCCTGGATGGCAGTGAGCCCAATGCGCAATCGGCACTTTATACCGGCCCGTTTGCAGCTGAAGGTATCGTCAAAGCCGCCAGCTTCAGCCGTACAGGGCGTAAGAGCAAGACCGTAGTGGCTTAAAGTGTTTTTTCGCAGGGCGTGCAACGATCCCGCATGCCCTGCGAAGCTATGTGCTTATTTCGCCAGCGCCGCCTTCAGCAATTCTTCAATTTGCTGAACAATTGCCGCTTCCTTCTCTGCATCATATTGCTTAATCGCAGGCGTATGGATATGGCCAACAGGGATTTTTGCCCCCAACTGATCGCGCAGGCGCAGGCTGCGGTAGGAAATCTCATTGGATAAATAACCACCGCCAGAGCCTTCTACCGATACTTCATTGGCTAATGCGGCCAGATTTTTCGGGCAATACTCTTTTTGCCGCAGAGTGCTGATGGTGCAGTTATCGTGCACAATAAACGGGGCTTGTACGGTAAGCATATTTTTAATGGGCAGGCTGAATTCTACAAATTCTGCACCAGGCAAAATCTTGCCCTTTAGCAGAGGCTGCACAGGATTTGTCAGCGTTCCACCTGTTTTAATATTTAGATTATCCGGAAAATCAGCCGAGCGGCGTTTGCCCGGATAGCGCTCTAAATCAAAATCTTTGCGCCCCATGCTGACGGTGACGATTAAATCGACAGGGTTTTTAATGTAGGGCGTAAGCAGGTCTTCAACAAAGCCCGCATCAAAATCGGCAAAACGAACGGGGGCAATGGCCGTTTCGATTTGTGCCCGCTGGCCATTTACTTCAATAAATTTGCCATCCAGCAGCAGTGCTGCCAGCCCGGATGGGTTACTTTGATTAATGTTTCTGTCCAGCAGAAAAGGATCAAAGCCTGTAAGCAGGATGCGTTTTACCCCTTGGGTGTAGCGGATATCCTGAATGCCCCGGCTGTTTTGCTCAAACAGGGCCAGCCAGCTGTTTCTTAGGGCGGCATCGGCATCAAAGCCTAATTTGCTATCGCGGATTTGTTGGGTAATAGCAAGGCGTGCCCAGTAGAGCGGCCGGTCATCCGTGGTTTGTCGTGCTTGCTGGCGGGCAGTATTCCATAGCGTCTGCCCGGTGCTGATTAATAAGGCTTCCACTTCCGTACTATTTTTTGCCGCAACTAAGCTTGTGCTTAATTTGCTGATTTGTGTGTCAAAAGGGGCCAGTAAATGTGGCATTGCGGCTTTGGCAGCCTCAGATCGGTTTTCTTCCACACTGGCTGCAAAACTGGATGCACTAAAAATCAGACTAAGGCAGAGGCAGACCGCTTTTAATGTCATATAGATATTTTCCGTTAGGTTGCTGGAGTATTAAGTGCGAAAGCATAAGCCGATGTGTTTTACAGCAGGCATAAAAAAACGTCTGAGCCTGCATACTGTTGTATGTAAGCGCCAGACGTTTTTATGTATCAGTATGCTGATGCAGACCTTGAGTACCAGTCAGCATCAGCATACTGAATGTGGTAATTAAGCTGCTAAGCGTGCTGCAACTACATCCCAGTCAACCAGCTTCCAGAAGCCTGTCAGGTAGTTAGGGCGGCTGTTACGGTAGTCGATGTAGTAAGCGTGCTCCCAAACATCACAGGTCAGCAGCGCAGTGTCAGCTGTTGTCAGTGGTGTTGCCGCTGCTGATGTGTTTACGATATCGAGCGAGCCATCTGCTTTCTTAACCAGCCATGTCCAGCCAGAGCCAAAGTTGCCGGCAGCGGATGCATTGAATGCTTCCTGGAACTTAGCAAACGAGCCCCATTTTGCATCAATTGCAGCAGCAAGCGCACCAGCAGGGGCGCGGTCTGCAGCTTCTGCATTAGGCTTAAAGCCCAGCCAGAAGAAAGTGTGGTTCCAAACTTGGGCCGCGTTATTAAACAGGCCGCCAGCAGGGGCTTTTTTAACGATTTCTTCAAGCGACAAAGATTCGTTATCTGTGCCTTTGATTAAATTGTTTAAATTAGTAATGTAGGTCTGGTGATGCTTGCCATAGTGATATGACAATGTTTCAGCAGACATAAATGGTGCTAATGCATCTTGAGCGTAAGGTAATTCTGGCAGCTTATGTTCCATCGTGATCTCCGGTTGGGTATGTTTTTAGGCGCGAAACAGCTCAGTAAAATATTGGGACTATGCCGTCTTTTTTCAAGCACTGCGCAGGATGTTAAATAGTGCCGGTATTTTGCCAGCTTTCTGGCAAATTAAGTCGTTAATCTGTTCCAAATTGTCGCTAAGTCGTGCTGCTTACGTTATGTTTGCAATAATGAAAATATTAGCGCGAGACGATCCACGTTTTGGGGCTGGCGGCTGCCTGTGGTATCTTTCGCCGTCTGCAAAAGTTGTCGGCAAGACCGGCTTCGGGAATATAAAAATGACTATCCTCGCACTTATTATTGCATTGGCACTGGAGCAGTTCCGGCCATTATCAAACCGCAATCTGTTTACGCTGGCTTTTGTACGCCTTGCTAATCAACTGGAGCGTGGTTTAAACGCAGGTGAGTTTCGTAATGGTATGGGGGCCTGGCTGCTACTGGTATTGCCACTCCTGGTTGTATCGTTTGTGGTTTATCTGTTGCTATGCCGCGTTAATGTCGGCTTTGCTCTGCTTTGGGATGTGGCCATCCTGTATCTGACCATGGGCTTTCGTCAGTTTAGTCATGCTTTTTCGGGGATTTCAAAAGCCTTGCAGGCAGAGGATTTGGAGACTGCCCGTGCATTGCTGGCAGACTGGAGCGGGCAGCATACGTCTGAAATGAGCGCAGATGAAGTCTCAAGAATGGCTATCGAGCAAGGCCTTGCGGATTCTTATCGCTATGTATTCGGCACTTTATTCTGGTTTGTGGTGCTGGCCTGGTTTGCTGGCCCGGCTGGTGCGCTGCTTTATCGTTCAGCCAGTTTGCTTGCGCAAAAATGGGGCCGCAGTTCGGGTGCATTCGGGCGTTTCTCGGTGCTGATTTTAGAGCTGCTTGATTATCTGCCTGTGCGCCTTACGGCTGCCAGCTTTGCAATTATGGGCAATTTTGAAGATGCGGTGTATTGCTGGCGCACTCAGGCACAAAGCTGGACAGATTATATCGATGGCATTTTGTTATCGAGTGGCGCAGGTGCCATAGGCGTGCGCCTTGGCGATACCCTGCATCAGGACCACACAGTGAAATTTCGCCCGGAGCTGGGTGTGGGCGAGGCTGCAACCCCTGATTATCTTGCGAGCGCTGTAGGTTTGATCTGGCGTACGGCAATTTTATGGATTGCACTGGTATTACTCTTTAGTCTTGGCTCGTGGCTGGGGCGTGTTTAATACGTTGTGTTTGATTTTTTTATTTGACTCATTTAAAAGCGGAAATTCGTCCGCAAACTGAGGAATTTTCCTGTGCCCAGTATCCGAATCGATCAAACCGATCTTCGCGTAAATAATATCTTCTGTGTTGCCCGCAATTATCTTGCTCATGCTGCAGAAATGGGCGCAAGCATCGGCAGCGAGCCTGTGGTCTTTATTAAGCCTAACTCGGCTATTTTACAATCTGGGCAGGCGATGCAATTGCCTTCATGGTCTAAAGATGTGCATCACGAAGCAGAGCTGGTGGTGGCCATTGGCAGGGGTGGCAAAAATATCAGCAAGGATAACGCGCTGGAGCATGTGGCAGGTTATGCGCTGGGCTTGGATTTAACCGCAAGGGATGTGCAGGCAGAAGCCAAACGGGCAGGTATGCCATGGACTTTATCTAAAGGCTTTGACGGAGCCGCAGTGCTGACGCAGTTTGTGCCGGCCAGCGTCATTCGCAATCCATTTGAATTAGAGTTCACTTTAGAAATTAATGGCAAGAGCAAGCAGCAGGCTGATACGCGATTAATGGCGTTTGATGTGGCGACCCTGATCTCATGGATTTCCAGCCGGTTTACGCTGCAGGCCGGAGATTTAATTTATACCGGTACGCCAGAAGGGGTGGGGCAGCTTCATTCGGGTGATCAGCTCAAGCTGACGCTGGGTGATTTGATCGAAGAGAAGTTTGTAGTGGCCTGATGGTATTGTAAGCAAGACAAGCGGTGTGCAAAAAAACCTTTTGCACACCGCTTTCAATTTAAACTGCGGGTAAGCTGGATAAATCCCAGCGGGGCTGCACGGCATAGCTGCCTGCCGGTGTGGCAAATTTCAGCCGCTGCGCACCGGCAAAGGCAATCATCGCGCCATTGTCGGTACATAATTCAAGTGGCGGGTAAAAGACTTCAAAGCGGCGTTTTTTGGCTGCAGCATCAAGGCCGGCACGCAGCTGTTTATTTGCACCCACGCCGCCGGCAATCACCAAGCGGTTCATTCCGGTTTGCTTCAGTGCTGCAAGGCACTTTTTACTGAGCACTTCTACCACGGCCTCTTGAAATGCAGCGCAAATATCAGCTTGCGTTTGCGGATCAAGCTCGTCCTGCTTGCTTGCCAGTTGCAGTACCGCCGTTTTTAAGCCGCTGAAGCTAAAGTCTAGGTTGCCAGAATGCAGCATAGGGCGTGGAAGATTAAAACGCTTCGCGTCACCCTGCTCAGCCAGTTTGGAGAGGGCCGGGCCACCGGGGTAGCCCAGGCCTAATAATTTGGCAGATTTATCAAATGCTTCGCCAGCTGCATCATCAACCGTTTCCCCCAAGATTTCGTACTGACCAATGCCACGCACAGCCATAAGCTGCGTGTGTCCTCCGGAAACCAGCAAGGCGATAAACGGAAACTGAGGAGCAGGATCGGCCAGGAGCGGAGAAAGCAAATGCCCTTCCAGGTGGTGTACAGCAACCACAGGTTTGCCCAGTGAAAAAGCAAGGGCATTGGCGACCGAAGCGCCCACCAGCAGCGCACCCGCCAGCCCCGGGCCTGCTGTGTAGGCTACTGCGTCAATATCTGCCAGTGTTTTGCCTGCTTCAGTCAGGCAGGCCGAGGTAAGAGGAAGGGCCCGGCGGATATGATCACGTGAGGCCAGCTCGGGTACAACGCCGCCATATTCGGTGTGCATGGCAATTTGCGAGTGGATTTGATGCGCAAGCAAACCCGCATCTGTGTCGTATAACGCAATGCCGGTTTCGTCACAAGAAGATTCAATGCCTAATACCAGCATGCCGATACTCTATAAAAAAGGGAGGTAATGCGCTATATTAGCGGGCTGTTGCAGATCTATAAAGCACTGATACTCGATCACCCTTTGACAGGTGACAATAGTTTATGGATAATGCTACGCCTTGATTGATGTAAACGATTCGGTCTTTCAGATCATCGTAAAACAGGATTGCTCGATGCCTAACGTACGCGTAAAAGAAAATGAACCGTTTGAAGTTGCGATGCGTCGCTTCAAGCGTGCTGTTGAAAAAACTGGCCTGCTGACAGACCTTCGCTCACGCGAATTCTACGAAAAGCCAACGGCTGAACGTAAACGCAAACAAGCTGCTGCTGTAAAGCGTCAGCACAAGCGTCTGCGTAGCCAAACACTGCCACCAAAACTCTACTAAGAGTTTTTGTAGCAGCGCATGCCGGAAGGTCGCCTAGAGCGGCCTTTTAGCATTTCTACTCAATTGATCGTTGCAGAGTTAATACTCATTCCGCCAGTTTCTGAAAGTAGTTGAGCCGTTTTTAAACTGCGGCTGAAATTATTTTTGGATGGTGCGCCCGGAGTATTATCGTGCGGTGATCTGCTTCAATCACAGGGAATGACCATGACTCTCAGACTGCAAATCCAGAACGATATGAAAACCGCAATGAAGGCAAAAGAGGCTGATCGCCTTGGTACGATTCGTCTTTTGCTGGCTGCAATTAAACAGCGCGAAGTGGATGAGCGAATTGAGCTGGATGATGCTGCGGTCACTGCTGTGATTGAAAAAATGCTCAAGCAGCGCAAAGACAGTATTCAGCAGTTTGAAGCAGCAAATCGCCAGGATCTCGCGGATAAAGAAAAGCTGGAAGTGGCTGTGCTGGCGGCATACATGCCTCAGCAGTGCTCTCCTGAAGAAGTGGCTGCAGCCGTAAACGCTGCAATTACTGCCCATGGCAAAACGCCTGCGGCAATGGGCAAGATTATGGCTGAGTTAAAAGCTGCTTTGTCTGGCCGTGCAGATATGAGCGAAGTTTCTAAATTGGTGAAAGCAGGAATGGCGGCTTAATCCATTGCATTAACGGGCAGGTGTAATTTTTTACACCTGCTTGTATCGATTTATTCAGACCATCTTTTAAGGCAGAAAACAGCACAAGATGGCAAAAATACCTGACGATTTTATTCAAGATCTCCTTAATCGCGTCGATATTGTCGACGTTGTTGAGCGCTATCTGCCGCTTAAAAAAGCGGGTCAGAATTACAGTGCTTGTTGTCCTTTTCATAAAGAAAAATCACCCTCGTTTACGGTAAGCCAGACCAAGCAGTTTTATCACTGTTTTGGCTGTGGCGCGCACGGTTCGGCGGTGGGGTTTGTGATGGAGCATCAGGGAATGAGTTTTCCCGATGCAGTGCGGATGCTGGCCGAATCGGTGGGCATGCAGGTGCCCGTCAGCGATGCGCCAATGAGCGAAAAAGCCAAGGCAGCACCGGGTATTTATGACGTTCTGAAAACGGCCATGAATTATTACCGGGCGCAGCTTAAAACAGCGCCTGCGGCCATCGAATATTTGAAAAGCCGGGGCGTTGAAGGCAGAACTGCCGCTCGTTTTGGTCTGGGTTTTGCACCAAGTGCAGGGCAGTCACTGAAAACCGTGTTTGCCGATTATGATAAAAACCCGGTGATTAAAGAAGCTGGCCTCGTGGCAGAAGAAGAGAATACCCTCAGGCGCTACGATCGGTTTCGCTCACGGGTGTTATTTCCCATTTTGAATCAGCGCAGCCAGGTGATTGGTTTTGGCGGCCGGATTATGGGCAATGGTGCGCCCAAGTACTTGAATTCACCAGAAACGCCCGTATTTGAGAAGGGTAAAGAGCTATATGGTTTACCACAGGCCAGAGCCGCGATACGTGATCGCGGCCGTGTGCTGGTGGTTGAGGGCTATATGGATGTGGTGATGCTGAATCAGCATGGTGTGGAATACGCCGTTGCCTCCTTGGGAACCGCCTGTACACCAGAGCATATCCGTAAATTACTGAAGCTGGCTGACGAAGTTTATTTTTGTTTTGATGGCGATAAAGCGGGTAAAAAAGCCGCATGGCGGGCGCTGGAAAATAGTTTGGAGCAGCTGGTCGATGGTAAAAAATTAGCATTCTTATTTTTGCCCGCCGAGCATGATCCGGATTCATACGTACAGGAATTTGGTCAGGCGCAGTTTGAAAATGCTCTCTTGCAAGATTCAGTGCCGCTTGCGCAGTTTTTGCTGAAAGAGTTATCAGCGCAGGTTGAGTTGGAAAGTGAAGAAGGCAGGGCTAAATTAATTTCCTTAGCTGCCCCTATGCTTAGCCAGGTAAAGGCGCCGGCTTTTGGCATGATGATCAGAAAGCGCCTTGCGGAGCTGTCCCGCCTGGAAATGAGCGAATTAAGCACCGTTTTGGATGGCAGCCCTGTAAGATCTGTGCCCGAATATGTGCCAAGTGAAAATTATCAGGCAGATATTGTCCCCGAATCCTGGCAGGAAAACCAGGCATGGTCGAATGAGTGGCAGCCTGGTCCGCAGCAAAGCAAGCAGTATGCCCGGCAAGAGAGCCGCCCGGCATGGAAGCCAAACTGGCAGCCAAAAGGTAAATGGAAGGGGCGCGGCGACGAACGGATGCCCGCTCATCTGATGCCAAGACCTGCACCCAGAGCCGCACCGACCGGGCCTGTGCATAAATTAATTCAACTGGTCTTAGCGCACCCGGATCTGGTACGCCGCACTGAGCCAGTATGGTTATCGTGGCCAGAGACCGATGCAATGGGTCTGGCGCAAGAATTGCTTCAAAAGATTTGCAAATATCCGGATTTATCCAGTTTGCAAGTCGTTGAATCATGGCAGGGCATGTTTGACTACGATGTATTACATCGTTTGCTTATTTCTGGCGGGGAGTATTTTGATAAAGCCTCAGAGGCTGAGCTGGATGAGCAACTGGCTGCTACTTTAAAAGCAGTGGAAGTCAGTGTGATTCGCCCTATGATGCAAGAGCGGTTTTATGCTCTGACCTATAAGCAAGCAAATGGTGGACTAACGGAGGCAGAAAAACTGGAATTTGCAGCACTCGTATCCCGCCGGTAATCATTATTGGCAACAAAATGTAGCGATTGCTGTCTTAAATAACCTGCGTTTACAACGTAAACGAGGACTATGGTGGCTTATTGTCACAGCAGAATCGGCATTGTTGTTGGCTGGTGAGATGCGGTGGATTTACTTATGCCGAAGAATTGTCACAAATTTGTGATACAATCTACGGTTTTCCCGAACATACCTGAACTCGAGAGTCATGGCGGCAGATCAAGAAATCGACAACGACGACCAAGCGCGGACTGATTTCCGTGAGGTCAATCGGCCATCTGCTGAGCAGAAGGCCGACCCCGAACAACGTAAAGCGAAGTTTAAAACGCTGATCGTGCTCGGTAAAGAGCGCGGCTATCTAACCTACGCCGAGATCAACGACCACCTGCCAGATGACATGCTGGATGCCGAGCAAATCGAAGGCATCATCAGCATGATCAGCAATATGGGCATCCAGGTGTACGACGAAGCGCCGGACGCAGAAGATCTGCTTATGTCCGATGCAGCGCCGTCTGTGCCAGATGAAGATGCTGCTGAAGAAGCTGAAGCTGCGCTGTCTTCCGTTGATGCTGAATTTGGTCGTACTACCGATCCAGTGCGCATGTATATGCGTGAAATGGGTACGGTAGAGCTCTTAACCCGTGAAGGCGAAATTGAAATCGCCAAACGGATTGAGGACGGTCTTAAGCACATGATCCAGGCGATCTCTGCCTGCCCGACTACCGTAGCCTATATTCTGGGCCTGGTAGAAAAAGGCCTCGCTGATGAGATTCGTATTGATGATGTGATTGATGGCTTTATCGATCCTAACGCTGACGAAAACACCCCACCGCCAATCGAAGTGATTGAAGCGGAAGCAGAGGATGCAGACGATGCGGTAGACGAGGAAGATGGCGAAGAAGATGACGGCAGTGCAGCCGCTAAAGCCAACCTTGAGCTGTTAAAAGTTCAGGTGCGTGAGCAT
The DNA here is from genome assembly GCF_011601265.1 of Iodobacter violaceini. Lineage (GTDB taxonomy): Bacteria > Pseudomonadota > Gammaproteobacteria > Burkholderiales > Chitinibacteraceae > Iodobacter > Iodobacter violaceini. The sequence continues at coordinate 290,249 of NZ_JAAOLX010000003.1, read as the reverse complement.
TTCGACATCGTGCGTGAGCACTTTGACAAAATGATCAAGGCGCTGGCTAAAGAAGGCGCGCATGGCAAAGGTTATCTGGAACATCAGCAAGCTATTGCTGGCATTTTCCTGATTACCCGTTTCTCGGCCCGTCAGGTTGAATCGCTATGCGATCAGCTGCGTGGCATGGTGGATGAAATCCGCAGCTGCGAGCGTGAAATCATGGACATTTGTACTGTCCGGGTAAAAATGCCGCGCGACCACTTTATCAAAACTTTCCCGGGCCGTGAAACAGATACGGCATGGGTAGTGGATGAGATCAACTACGGTCATAAATACTCCGCTATTTTGGCGCGCTACCAGCACGCCATTATGGAAAAGCAACAAACTCTGGCTCAGTTGCAAGTTAACGCAATGATTCAGATTAAGGACCTTAAGGAAATCAACCGTCAGATGTCGACGGGCGAAGCCAAGGCCCGCCGCGCCAAGCGCGAAATGATCGAAGCTAACTTGCGTCTGGTTATTTCAATTGCTAAGAAATACACCAATCGTGGTTTGCAGTTCCTTGACCTGATTCAGGAAGGTAATATCGGCCTGATGAAAGCGGTAGATAAGTTTGAATATCGCCGTGGTTACAAGTTTTCGACTTACGCCACATGGTGGATTCGCCAAGCGATTACCCGTTCGATTGCCGATCAGGCCCGTACCATTCGTATTCCGGTACACATGATCGAAACAATCAACAAGATGAACCGTATTCAACGGCAAATCTTGCAGGAAACCGGTATTGAGCCGACTCCTGACGAGCTCGCTGATAAAATGGAAATGCCGGAAGACAAAATCCGCAAAATCCTCAAGATCGCCAAAGAACCGATCTCGATGGAAACGCCGATTGGTGACGACGACGATTCTCATTTGGGTGATTTCATCGAAGACTCAAACAATCTGGCTCCTGCTGAAGCCGCTATCTACGCAGGCTTGCGTGAAGCGACTAAGGAAGTGCTGGATACCCTGACACCACGTGAAGCCAAAGTACTGCGTATGCGCTTTGGTATTGATATGAATACCGATCACACGCTGGAAGAAGTGGGTAAGCAGTTTGATGTGACACGTGAGCGTATTCGTCAGATTGAAGCCAAGGCTTTACGTAAGCTTCGCCACCCGACTCGTTCAGAAAGACTGAAAAGTTTTGTTGAAAGTCAGGCCAGTGAAGGTTAATATAGCGCCTCTTATGGGCCTGTAGCTCAGTTGGTTAGAGCAGAGGACTCATAATCCTTTGGTCCTCGGTTCAAGTCCGAGCAGGCCCACCAAAAAAATCAACGGCTTACGCATTTATGCGTAGGCCGTTTGGTTTTGCGGATTACAAAAAATACATTTTAAGCGCAGTAACAATCCACAAAACCCGTATTACAGCCCTTGCACATCTCCTTGCCGCAGCCAGAAGTGTTGTTTCGCGCAAATAGCCTGCCTTAGTTTCACGCAAATTTCTCCCGCTTAACCCAACGATAAAACCAAACTGAAGGCTGAATAAGCCAGCGTTATGGTGGCGCTCTTTCATGCTTTGGCTGCCCGCTTGAAATGACCTGCAGCATCATCAGCGCTGTGTGCTTATGCCAGCTGGCACGCTTGTTTCTTACCTTCCGCCTTTAAGCTTGTACTCATCCTTGCTACGTCTGCTCTGGCGGCACAGACAAGGATCTGGGGCCCTGTAACCACTCAGCAGATTACAGACAAGCACAGATGGTCAGCAGCAGGCTGTTTGTGCGCCATTCTGCTGCACTGCTCCTTGCTGTGCAGAGCTTATCTGAAGCTTGTTTTGCAAGCGTCTTGTGAGACTGCAGCTGGCTTATATCCGGCAGTTATTCATTGATTGCCAGCCCGGATATTTTTAAGCTGCATCCTGTGGGTTTACGCAACAAAAACACGCCTGAGCAGTATTAATATATAAGAATTTTGTAATATTAAGCAACAATGCAGTAAGTTCAAAATAAAGGTAAACTCCTCCTCATGACATGTAGAAAATTTGTCATATAAGCTTGCAGTAGGAAGTTTGAAATACAAATCAGGTATCTTCTTAGCCGTAAAAGCTCAATAAGTAAGGATTTTGTGATGTGGTTTCGCGTTTGCCTGCTGGGTTTGTGTTCTTTGGATTATGCACAAGCTGCTTATGGGCCAGAAGACACATTAAAATTAAATGCCAATTTGGCCTCTCAGTTTGATAGTAATTTGTTTAAGCTGGATGAAAATTCAGAAAACACACAAACCAGAAAAAATGGGCATAAAGCAGACCTGAATGTAGAAACAAAAGTAAGCGGCCGTTTGGATTTAAAGCTTTCGCGTCAGTTATTGCATGTAAATGCTGACGTTAGCCAGATTAATTATCATCATTTCAGCGAGCTTAATCACCAGGAGTGGAATGCCGGCCTGGCATGGGATTGGTTTATAGGCAGTCGTTTCAGCGGACAGCTTAGTGCAACAACAGCAAGCAAAATGTCCTCTTTTGAAGATAATCTTTTTGCGGGCGAAGGAAATAGTGCGCTGGATATGCAGCGCCAGAATAGCCTTGCATGGCAAGGCGTGTTGCAATTAAAAAGCACAATTGCAATTATTGCATCTGCGGGGATCAGTACCGAAGAGCATGATTTAAAAAAATATATAGATGCCAAAAATAATACGGCAAGTTTAGGTCTGCGTTATCAGACAGCGAAGGGTAATTATATTTCGATCCGGCATGGCTGGCGAAAATACACCTATGATATTGATTTACCTTTCAGGGCTGGTTTTACCGAGCAAACCAGCTCAATTGATCTGGGTTATTCCCCAGGTTATAAGCTGATGCTCAGCACCTCAGTGGGGCTGAGCCGCTGGGTCTCTGCGTTTAACGATCAAAGCCAGAATACGCCGCAATGGGATCTTGGGCTGACATGGCAAGCTACAGATAAAACAACTTTAAAACTGGGCTATGGGCAAAGTTTTTCAGAATTTACCAGCGGTGCCGGACGTAATTTAGATCAGCATTTTAATGCCAATGCAAAATGGCTGATGACAGATAAGGTGGACTGGAATATTGAAGCCAACCGGCGTGAGCGCAGTTTTGAAGTGGCCAGTGGCAATGTACAGAAAAATGAAAATACCAACAGCTTACGTCTTGGATTAAATTATAAAGCGCTGCAACCTTTAAGCATTTCGGGCTATGCTCAGGCAGAGCAAAGAAACAGTGAAGTGATCAATAGTAATTATAAAGACTACCAGTTAGGCCTGAATGTGAGGTTTGATTATTGAACAGCGATAAAAAATAAGTAGCGCTTCACTGAAAAATACAATTTTTTTGTGAAAAGAAGCGTTTTTTTGCGCATCATTTATGCTTTAAAACTGGCATGTATTTGAAACTATTTGCCTCCAGAGGCTTTGAATATTTTGAATGATTCAGTAAAAAATATCGATCAATATATGGATAAAAATACTTTAGAAGCAAGTCTTGTTTCTGCGCCCAGTTTGCTTGCGGATCGTTTTCGTGAATTTTCTAATGCAGCGCCTTTTATTAGTTTTTTTAAGCTTTTTATTGACCCAATTATTGTTGTAGCATCACTATACATACTGTCTGTCCCTTTTAATGTGGCGATGGATGGTTATGAGTTTGTTCTTGCAACACTGTCTTTTTTACTCACGGCCTTATTACTGGATGGTATGTTTTTATTTATGCCGGGGTATTCAAGATCCTGGCTGGGTCTCGGGCGGTTTATTACCGAGTGGCTGGCCGTTGTTGTCGCTTTGGTTCTTATCGGAAGGATTTCGGGGTTTATAGATTATTATTATCCGCCATTTATTATTACCTGGTTTATTGTTTCGCCACTTGTGTTAATACTGGTTCATGTGGCGATACGGGTTTATGTATTAAGGGTAGATTCGGGCGAAAATGCAGAACGCAGCAAAGTAGTTGTAGTTGGAATTAATCAGCCCAGCCAGATTCTGGTTAAAAATATTTATGATGAGCCATTTTTAAAAATGGATTTCATGGGATATTTTGATGACAGGGCAACCAGCCGTTTACCAAAAAGTGCTGCTCAGCACTTAAAAGGCTGCCTTGATATGCTTCCAAGGTATATTAAAGAGCATGGAATAAAAAAAATATTTATTTCTTTGCCGATGAGCTCTCAGCCCAGAGTACTTGAGTTAATTGATGAATTAAAAGACAGTACTGCATCAATATATTTTATTCCGGATTTATTTGTTTTCGATTTAATTAATGCCAGGTTTGATAACGTGGCAGGAATGCCTATTGTTGCCATTTGCGAGAGCCCGTTTATGGGGCTGAATGGGGTAATAAAAAGAATCAGCGATATTATATTGTCACTGCTTATTTTATCCGTGATCTGGCCTGTTTTGTTTATGATTGCTATCGCTGTAAAACTAACTTCAGCTGGTCCTGTATTTTTTAAGCAGCGCCGTTATGGTGAGAATGGCGACAGCGTGCTTGTTTATAAATTCCGGTCCATGACTGTAATGGAAGATGGCGATCAGGTTGTTCAGGCCACCAAAAACGACCAGCGCTTAACGCCAATTGGCAGTTTTCTACGTAAATCGTCATTAGACGAGTTGCCGCAGTTTATTAATGTATTGCAGGGAAAAATGAGCATCGTTGGCCCGCGGCCGCATGCTAATGCTCATAATGAGCAATACAGAAAACTGATCAAAGGTTATATGATCCGCCATAAAGTAAAGCCTGGCATTACTGGCTGGGCACAGGTGAATGGTTTCAGAGGGGAGACAGATACCCTGGAAAAAATGCAAAACAGAATTAAATATGATTTAGACTACCTGCGTAATTGGTCTGTCTGGCTGGATTTAAAAATCATTATATTAACGGTTGCTGTTATTTTCCGTGACAGAAACGCATATTAAAATTCATCTCACAATAATTCTTAGGGGATTCACCGTGTTTAAAACAAAAATGAAACCACTGGCTTTAACGATTGCGGCTGTAGCATTATTGGCAGGATGTGGTGATAAAGAGGAAAAGAAATCCCCAAGCCAGGTCTTGGCAACCGTTAATAAAACAGAAATTACAGTGCATCAGTTAAATACATTGCTGGGGCGTGTGCAGGCAGCAACACCGGCAATGAAACAGCAGATGCTTGATCAGCTGATTGATCAGGAATTACTGGTGCAAAAAGCCACCGAGCTTAAATTAGACAGAGAGCCTAATGTTTTGCAATCTATAGAATCAGCAAAACGCCAGATTCTTGCTCAGGCCGCGGCAGAGCGTGTATTGGGTAAGCCAGAGGCTTTAAAACCGGCTGATATTGATAAATTTTATAATGATAATCCTGCCCTTTTTGCAGAGCGCAAAAACTACGAATTTATTGTATTCAGCGTAGATAAAAAATCATATAACGAAGATTTAACCAGGCAGCTGGATAAGGCGGGTAATGCACAGCAGGTTAAAAGTATTTTTACCTCTGCACAGATTAAGTTCAGTGAAAACGAAGTAAAACGGACCGCAGAGCAATTGCCTCTTACTTTATTGCCAAAATTTTCAGCGATGAAAACAGGCGATATCATCACAATGCCGGAAGGCGATAAAGTTGTTTTGCTCTTATTAAAAGAAAGCATTTTAGCTCCGGTGCCTAAAGAGAACGCATCACCTTTGATTCAGCGCTATTTGCAAAATGATAAAGTGCAAACCGACGCTAAAATTAAAATTAAAGCATTGCGCGATGCTGCAAAAATTGAATACACACAAAAATTTGCAGAGCAGGCACCCGGCGCGAGCAGCCCTGCCGCAGCAGCTGATGATGGCATCAAAGCGGGATTGAAAGGACTTAAATAATGAAAGTTACCCGAGTAATTGTCTTTGTCTGGGGTTTATTCATCAGTTTTTTTGCAATGGCCGCGCCTAATGCAGAGTACCGCCTTGGGCCGGGTGATATTGTAAAAATAAGTATCTATGATCACCCCGATTTAAGTACTGAATTGCAGCTTAATGATAAGGGAGCTGTTTCATTTCCTTTATTAGGCGATATCAAGCTTTTAGGCTTGCAGTACACAGAGGCAGAGGCTCTTATTGCGGGTAATTTAAAAAAAGGCGGATTTGTAAATAACCCTAATGTTAGCGTAATGATTTCTCAATACCGCAGCCAGCGAATAGCGGTGATTGGTGAGGTGAATCGGGCCGGCCGCTATGCACTTGAAGGTGCGACTGGCCTCGTTGATTTAATTGCGATTGCAGGGGGGCTGAATTCAAATGCCGGCGATACCATCGTGATTTTGCGCGGATCAGACCGGATTGAATATAGCTTAAGCCAGTCGATGAAATCATCTGATGAAACAAAGCGCAATATGGCGGTGGCTAATGGCGATGTTATTTATGTGCCGCGCGCTCAGCAATTTTATATCTATGGTGAGGTTAATCGCCCTGGTGCATTTCGCATGGAGCCTAAAATGACAGTCATGCAGGGGCTGGCTCTGGCTGGCGGATTTAATCCCCGTGCATCACAGCGTAATTTAGAAATTCACCGGGTGGATCAATTTGGTGCAATGACTACGATAGAAGCAAAACTGACAGATTTTTTGCAGGAAAATGACACAATTTTCGTTCAGGAAAGTCTTTTTTAATGAAACAGCTCTTCGCAATTTTAAAATCGCCACCGATTACTGGCCAGGGTAAATGGCGTGAATTCAAAAGCAAATATGTACTTATTATTAAAGAGCTTAATTTAATATGACACTTGAACAATTTATCAATATTTTGCGAGCCAGAAAAATAACAGGTATCAGCATATTCTTCGCTATTATTTTGGCCACTCTGGTCATTAGTTTTCTATTACCGAAGCAATATACTTCAGATGCCGCGCTGGCCGTGGATGTTAAAGCAACAGACCCTGTTACTGGCCAGCAGGTTGCAGGCTTTTTAGCGCCTAGTTTTATGGCAACGCAAGTTGAAATGATTGCCAGTCAGAATGGTGCGCTTAAAGTTGTGGATGCTTTGGGACTGGCCAAATTGCCAGAAGCACAGGCTCAATTTATGGAGGCCACCAAAGGCAGGGGGGATATTCGTAATTGGTTTGCCGAGTCTTTATTAAAAGGTTTAGAAGTAAAGCCCAGCCGTGAAAGTAATGTGATTAATTTATCTTACACAGCAACTGATCCCCAATTTGCAGCCGCTTTGGCTAATGCTTTTACTCAGGCCTATATCAGGACTACGGTCGATATTAAAATGGCATCTGCTCAGCAAAATAATATTTTCTTTCAAGAGCAGTTAAAAACATTGCAGGCTAATTTAGAAAAAACGCAGCAAAAATTATCTGAGTATCAGCAAGAAAAAGGCATTGTAGCGACGGATGAGCGGCTCGATATTGAAATGCAGCGCTTAAATGAAATATCCAGCCAGCTGGTTGGTGCGCAAGCACAAACTTTTGATGCACAAGCACGCGCCCGTGGCGGGCAGACGGCCCCTGATGTATTAAATAACCCTCTGATTTTGCAATTAAAAGGCCAGCTTTCTGCACAGGAAGCAAAGTTAAAAGAACTGGCTGTTAAGAATGGCCCTAATCATCCGCATTACCGGCAGGCTTTAGCAGAAGTCACCGCAACGCAGAATCAGCTGAATGAATTAATGCTGCAATATTCAGGCGGATTAAGCGGTGTGGCGGGGAATTCTCAATCACGGCAAGCTGCTTTAAATCAGGCGATGAAAGCGCAAAAAGAGCGGGTGCTGGAGCTTAAATCAGGCCGCGCCAATATCGATGTATTGCAACGCAATGTGGATAACGCTCAGCGCAGCTACGACCAGGCACTGCAGCGCTTTAGCCAGACCATGCTGGAAAGCCGCGCGGATCAAAGTAATATCACCATTTTGAAATCGGCAATTGCCCCACTCACTCATTCAAAGCCACGAACTTCATTGAATATGCTGCTGGCAGTTTTTGTAGGTGCATTACTTGCTGTGGCATCAATATTAGTGCTTGAATTTTTAAACAGAAGAATACGCACTAAAGTTGATATTGAAAGCTATTTAGGCCTGCATGTATTGGCAGAGCTGGGCAAGGAAGATGCAAAAAAATTATTCGGTAATCAATACCAGGGTAAAAGAAGAGCAACTGCAGGAGATGCCGCATGATAGCTGCTCAGGTTGAAAAAACAAATTCAAGCAGTAATATTGGAAAACTACTATTAGATAACGGCAAGCTGGATAGCGCCCAGGCTGAGAAAGTTCTTCTTTTGCAAAAAGAAGAAGGAATACGTTTTGGGGAGGCCGCAATTCGTTTAGGTTATATCAGCGAAGCCGATATTCAGCAGGTTTTGGCCTTACAATTTTCATATCCATATTTGCAAAAAGGGCAATCAAAGCTGAGCCCCAGCCTTGTTGCCGCATATGATCCTTTTGATAAAATTGTTGAAGAAGTACGCTGTTTGCGCAGCCAGATTTTATTACGCTGGATCAGCCTTGGGCATAAAAGTGTTTTAATTGCATCATGCGATGAAGTCGCTGGCGAATTAATTGCAAATTTAGCCATTGTTTTTTCGCAATTAGGTGAAAAGACATTACTGGTTGATGCAAATTTACGTCAGCCGCATCAGCATGATTTATTTGGTCTGCAAAACCGTCAGGGCTTTAGTGAAGTTTTGGCAGGGCGCGTGCCTATTCAAACGGCTATTCAGCATGTTGAGGGCTTATTGGATTTAAGCGTATTAACTGCAGGAACTAAAGCACCTAATCCCCAGGAGTTATTATCAAAAGGGGATATGGGGGAGTTTACGGCCGAATTAGAATCTATTTATGATGTGATTTTATATGATGCGCCACCCAGCGCAAAAGCTGCCGATGTGCAATTGCTGGCCGCAAGAACAAAAGGCGTTATTTTAGTGGCAGTACGTCATAAAACATCACTTAAAGATTTAGCTCAGTTGCGTGATCAGTGTGAAATGGCGGGTGCCGAGGTGTTAGGCTGCGTTTTATTAGGATCATAAAAGATGAGTTCTTTGCTTGCCCGCTATATTCCGGAATCAATTGTGCAATTTATCCGGCTGAATTATTTGCTTATCTTAGGTTTTTCTATTCTTTGCATACCTACTATCGCAGATTTAAGTCAGGATTTATGGCAAACCCCCGAGCAGGGGCATGGCCCATTTATTCTGGCGATTATTCTGTGGCTTTTCTATAAGACCAATACAGAAGGCCAGCCAGCAGAGGTGCGAAGCAATAATATTGCGGGTGCCATTATATTTTTTGCGGGGGCTTTGTCTTATATTCTCGGCCGGTCACAGGAAATCTGGTTGTTTGAGGTTGGGGCCTTTATTCCCATGCTCTGCGGGCTGATTTTACTTATATCCGGAAGTGCCGCTTTAAAAAAATATTTTTTTGCTATTTCATTTATTGTTTTTTTAATTCCACTACCAGGCGTAGTGGTTGATGCATTAACCAGCGGGCTCAAAAGCCAGGTATCGCACTGGGCAGAGGTTTTGCTTTATGCGGCCAATTATCCGGTTGCCCGCTCAGGGGTCATGCTGGTGGTAGGGCAATACCAGCTGTTAGTTGCAGATGCATGCTCGGGCATGAATTCTTTATTCAGCCTGTTTGCACTGGGCTTGTTATATATCCACATTGGCGGATATGGTTTTAGCTGGCGCGGTATTGTGCTGTTTTTATGTGTTGTGCCGATTGCATTTATAGCCAATGTAATTCGTGTGATGATTTTAATATTGGTGACGTATCATTTTGGCGATGCGGCAGGCCAGGGCTTTATACATAGCTTTGCAGGTATGGTGGTTTTTGCGGTTGCTCTGATTGCTTTTTTTATAACAGATTTTTTACTAGGGCTGATCTTCGTTAAAAAGGCCGCAAAATAATGGTAAACAAAAGAATTATCCTTTTTATCCTGATGGGTTTAACTGCACTCTTTACGTATATAGTTACCCCCAGAATTGTGATGGCGGATATTCATCATATTGATTTAGAGAAAATGATTCCGCTCAGCTTTGATGGATGGAAAAAAGAAGATGCAGCCGTTGCACTGGTGCAGGCACCTGATGTTGAAGCGGCTTTAAGTAAACTGTATTCAAATTTATTAATGCGCACCTATGTAAACAGCAAGGGCGAGCGGATGATGCTCTCAATTGCCTATGGCCCGGATCAGAGAGATAACGGCGGCAGACAGGTCCACAGGCCTGAAGTTTGTTATCCCGCTCAGGGTTTTAATATTTCACAAAATAAAGAGGCTGTTTTTAGCTCGCAATATGGTGATATTCCTGTCCGGCATTTAATTGCCAGGCAGAACCAGAGGGTAGAGCCCATCACCTACTGGCTGACAGTTGGATTAAAAGCGGTAAACAATACAACCAGCTTTAAATTGAATCAATTATCCTATGGGGTTAAGGGCTATATCCCTGATGGTATGCTCATTCGTGTTTCAAGTATTGATGAAAACGTCGATGATGCATATAAAAAGCAGGAAGTCTTCTTGAAGAGTTTTGGTGCAGCAATCTCTGAAAAGAATAGAAAAAATTTTGGATTTAATTGAAATATACTGACTGGGATTTTCTTGATGGCTCAAAAAAAAGTTGCACTGATTACAGGCGTTACCGGCCAGGATGGTTCTTATCTTGCTGAGTTTCTTTTAGAAAAAGGCTATGAAGTACATGGTATTAAACGCCGCGCTTCGTCGTTTAATACCCAGCGCGTTGATCATATTTACCAGGATCCGCACCATGGCAATAACAGCTTTAAATTGCACTACGGTGATTTAAGCGATTCATCTAATTTAACCCGCATTCTGCAGGAAGTGCAGCCGGATGAGGTTTATAACCTTGGCGCGCAATCGCATGTGGCAGTGAGCTTTGAATCGCCTGAATATACGGCTGACGTGGATGCAATGGGTACATTGCGCCTGTTAGAAGCTATTCGCTTTTTAGGCCTGGAAAAGAAAACCCGTTTTTATCAGGCATCTACTTCAGAGCTGTATGGATTAGTGCAAGAGACTCCGCAAAAAGAAACGACGCCATTTCATCCGCGCAGCCCCTATGCCGTGGCAAAGATGTATGCCTATTGGATTGTGGTGAATTATCGCGAAGCCTACGGTATGTATGCATGTAATGGTATTTTGTTTAATCATGAAAGCCCGCGCCGTGGCGAAACATTCGTAACACGCAAAATTACCCGTGGTCTCGCTAATATCGCCCAGGGATTAGAAAAATGCCTGTTTATGGGCAATATTGATTCTCTGCGTGATTGGGGCCATGCCCGTGATTACGTCAAAATGCAGTGGATGATGTTGCAGCAGGACACGCCGGATGATTTTGTGATTGCCACAGGTGTGCAATACAGCGTACGCGATTTTATTCGCATGGCGGCAGCTGAGCTGGGAATGACGCTTTCTTTTGAGGGAAATGGCGTTGATGAAAAAGCCATTATTGCCAGTATTGAAGGCGATAAAGCACCGGCTTTAAAAGTGGGCGATATCATTATGCAAGTAGACCCGCGCTATTTCCGCCCGGCAGAGGTTGAAACACTCTTGGGTGATCCGACAAAAGCCAAAGAAAAATTAGGCTGGACGCCAGAAACAACCTTGCCGGAATTGGTTAAAGAAATGGTCGCTCATGATTTAGTGCAGGCACGCCAGCACGCTCTGCTTAAAACACATGGCTATTCTGTAGCAGTTTCTACAGAGCAGTAAAATTAATCCGGGCGATTATGTCCGGCCTTTCACCCTGATAAATTGAATAAATAAAATGTCATATATTTCACCTGAACATAAAATCTATATTGCCGGCCATCGTGGCATGGTGGGCTCTGCTATTGTGCGTGAATTAAATAAGCAGGGGCTGAGCAATATTGTTACACGCACGCATGCAGAATTAGACCTCACCAATCAGGCTGCAGTTGACGCATTTTTTGCAGCAGAAAAACCTGATTTTGTATTTTTAGCTGCAGCAAAAGTAGGCGGTATTCACGCTAATAATGTTTATCGTGGCGATTTTATTTATCAAAATTTAATGATACAAAATAATGTGATCCATGCTGCTTATCAGCATGGCGTTAACCGCCTGATGTTTTTGGGCTCCAGCTGCATTTACCCTAAAGATTGCCCGCAACCGATTAAAGAAGAATATCTCTTGACGGGGCCTTTAGAGCAAACAAATCAACCCTATGCCTTGGCTAAAATTGCTGGTATTGAAATGTGCTGGAGCTACAACCGCCAGTATGGCACCCAATATCTGGCCGTTATGCCGACCAATCTTTATGGCCCGGGGGACAATTACCACCCGGAAAACAGCCATGTGATTCCTGCCCTTATTCGTAAAGCACACGAAGCGAAAGAAAGTGGCGCAAAAGAAATGATGGTATGGGGCAGCGGTACACCGCGCCGGGAATTTTTATATTGCGAAGACATGGCTGAAGCCTGTGTATATTTACTGAATTTGCCCGATGCTGAATATAAAAATCAATTAAATGATCAGCACCCGCCCCTGATAAATATTGGCACGGGTGAAGATATGACCATTCGTGAATTAGCCACCACGATTTGTGATGTGGTGGGCTTTAAGGGCGAGTTGGTATTTGATGCAAGTAAGCCTGATGGCACGATGCGTAAATTGCAGGATGTAAGCCGCTTAAATGGCATGGGCTGGAAAGATAAAATGAAATTTAAGCAAGGCTTAGCCATTGCTTACCAAGAGTTTATGAACAGATCAGGCATTTAGTACTTTAAAGGTAGATTTAATGTCTGATTTAAATAAAGTAAAGCTGGGAATGAGCTGGGGGACCGCTTCGACCGTTGCAGTGGCAGGCTTTCAAATTATATTTATGGCTGTTTTAGCCAGATTAATTGATCCTGCCGCATTTGGATTAGTTGCTCTTGCAAATATAGGCTTGAGGTTTTTAAGCTATTTTGCTCAGCTGGGTATTGGCCCGGCTATTATTCAGCGCCAGGAAATTGACGATAAAGATATTGCTGCAGCGCTTTATGTTTCATTGAGTGTAGCTTTGTTTTTTTCTTTATTGGCCATGCTTCTGGCGCCATTATTTTCATCATTCTTTGCCATGCCAAAATTAACTCTGGTATTGCAATGCCTTGCTTTAAATTTTATTGTGGCTGGTTTTTCTGTCGTTGCGCAAAGTTTGCTGCGAAGAGAAACCCGGTTTAAAGCGATATCGATTATCGATGCGGTGTCTTATATTGTATCGTATGGTGTGGTTGGCTTATCAATGGCCTGTCTGGGTATGGGCGTGTGGTCTTTAGTTGCTGCAGTCAGCACACAAATTTGGATGAGTGCCATTTTATCTTATGTGCTGACCCGGCACCCAGTTATCCGAGCGATCGATTTTGAGCGTTGCAAAAGTTTTTTACTTTTTGGTTCAAAGTATTCTCTGATTGGTTTTGTAGAGTTTTTTTCTTTGAATTCAGATTCACTTTTAGTGGGTAAATTGCTGGGCGACTCTATTGCCGGACAATATAACCGTGGCCAGCTTATTGCACATCTGCCGGTGCAGAATGTCGTCAATATTTATTCAAAAATAATGTTTCCAATTATGTCAAGGGCCAGAAATGCCGGGGCAGATATTGCTGATTATTTTTTATTAAGTATTCTGGCCGTCGGAATTTATGCGTTTCCTGTAGGTTTCTTTATATCTGTTTTTTCCAGTGATATTGTATTTATTCTGCTTGGGAAAAACTGGCAATATGCCGGAATGGTGACGGCATGGTTTAGTTGCATTGTCGGCTTTGTATATTTAAATCAGATTTGCGGCATGACTCTGGATTCATTAAGTGAAATAAATGTAAAGATGAAAATACAAATGTCGATGTTTGTGTTTTTACTGCTTATGTTTCTGCTGCTGTATCCTCAGTTTGGTCTGCAGGGTTTAATCGCTTCATTTTTTACCACAGAAGCAATCAGGTTTTTTATTTTTACGCGCGTTCTGCAGCCCAGATTAAAGATTAAAGCATCATTAAACCTGCGCTTAACCTGCTATATTGCTGCAGTTTCATTATTTTGTGGCGCTTTTTCATTCTTTATAAAATCGCTTCTTTCAGAAGGCTTTACGCCATTAATCAGGGTGCTGATTGCTGGTTCGGGGTTTGTGCTGGTGTATCTTCTTTCATTGTTCATCTTTATATCATTGATAAAAAATATGCCATGTATCCTGCTTGCCAGGAGCAAAGTCAAATTCTTAAACCGGTTTATATAGGAAATGGCTATGCATATAGGCATTGTGGGTCCTATATCTTTTGCAGATATTGCTTATTTGCTGCCTGATGCAAGTGAGCAGGCAGCAAAAGAAATGCAGGGCTCTTCCCTGCTGATCAGCCTGATTGATGAGCTGCTTAATCTGGGATATCAGGTTTCTGCCTTTACAACGGAGCCAGGTTTAGATCCAAATGCTGCAGAGTTTGTACTGACAAAGCATGGGCAATTTTCTTTATACCAGGTTCCTTTACGCCGTAAAGGATTCAGATCAGATCGCGGATTACATGGGCGAATGCTGGATTTATTTGCGCTGGAGCGCCGTTGCCTGCTTAAAGCTATTCAGGCCAGCGGTGTGGATATTTTGCATGCTCACTGGACATATGAATTTGCATGGGCGGCACAAAATTCAAATATTCCGGTGCTGATTACTTGCCATGATGCGCCATGGCAAATTTTAAGATTAATGCCTGATCTGTACCGGCTTGGACGATTGCTGATGGCCCACCGTGTTTTAATGCGGGCAAAATATCTTTCAGCTGTTTCTCCATATATTGTGGAAAAAATCAGCTGGATGCATCGTGCAAGCATTGCTGTTATTCCAAACCCATTGCCTGCAGATTTGTTTACGGCGGCTGCCGCAGAAAAAACAGAAATAGTCATCGGCATGATTATTAATAACTGGTCCAGGCTAAAAAATGCGGCCGCAGGAATGGCTGCATTATCAGCGCTTAAAAAAATACGGCCAGATATCGCTATGCATTTATACGGGCCTGGAATGGGGCAGGGAGAAGCCGCCTGGCAATGGGCTGAGCAACATGATTGCCTTGATTCATTTCACTTTTTTGGTGCCCAGCCATATCAGGCCATTAAAGATGCAATTAAAAACTTTACGATTTTACTGCACCCATCACTAGAAGAATCTTTTGGTATGACTTTAGCTGAAGCAATGGCCGTTGGCGTGCCTGTTGTTGCCGGAAAAAATAGCGGGGCAGTGCCTTGGGTTGTTGAAGAGGCCGGCATATTAGCGGATGTGCAAAGTGTGGATGAAATATTAAAGGCACTTAACTATTTATTAAGTGATAAAGAAAAATACCAGTATTGTGCTGATGCAGGGCTGAGAAGGGCAAAGAATTATTTTTCAGTGCAGGCAGTAACAAAACAGTATATAGAGCAATATAAAAAGATAGTGGCCTTTAAATGAAAAATAAACGTGTTCTGCATATTCTCAATGAGCTAAAGCCTTCTGGCGCAGAAACAATGCTCTTGCATGCCGCCCCCTATTGGGCTGATTTGGGCATTGAATGCGACATTCTGGCCACAGGTGAAAATATTGGCAGCTATGCTCCACAATTAAAAAATGCAGGCTACGGTGTTTTTCATATCCATAATAATAAGCGGCCCGGCTTTTTTTTAAAACTGAATCAATTTGTTCGTGATGGAAAGTATGATGTGATTCATCAGCATGCAGAAGGCGCAAGTTATTGGACAATACTTTCGCTATTGACGCTGAAAAAGAAAATAATAAGAACAGTGCACAGTAATTTTATATTTGATGGATTATTACTTCTTAAAAGAAAATTTCAGCGGAAGCACTTAAGCCAGCTAGGCGTTCAGTTTGTGTCAATTTCTGACAGCGTTGCTAAAAATGAGTTTCAGCGATTCGGAATTGAAACGAAGCTGATTTATAATTGGGCCGCTTTAGATTATTTTAAAGTACCCTCGGTACAGGAAAAAAACCTTGCCCGTGCAGCATTTGGCCTGGATGATGATGATATTGTAATGGTCAGTGTCGGTAATTGTGCATATGCAAAAAATCATGAAGCAGTTTTACATGCAATCGCCAGATTATCGTTTGATAAATTAAAATATCTTCATATTGGTCATGAAGCTGAAGACGGAAATGAAAAATTTCTGACAGAAAAACTGGGAATTAATAAAAAAGTGATATTTGCAGGCAGGCAGGACCCTTTAACCGCATTGCACGCTGCTGATTTTTATGTGATGCCCTCCAGGTTTGAAGGGTTTGGAATCGCTGCATTAGAAGCGCTTTCAACTAATTTGCCGTCAGTTTTTAGTGATTGCCCTGGCTTGTCGGATTTTAAATCATTTTTTCCTGATTTGTTATATACAGACGCCTATGCTGAAAACTTACATATTGTGATTGATAAATTTATTAATAACAGAGATATGTATAAATTAAGTGCAGCTGCTTATCATGATATAGCTGCAAAGCACTTTTCTGTAGAAAAAGGGGTTTCAGCTTACTCGGCTCTCTATAAAGCCGTGTAATCGTCTGTTTTATTGAAGTGTATCTTACATAAATGCAGGTGGTCTGATGAAGTATATTTTATTTGCTATCTGTTTATATTTTTTTCAGTCAGCCAGTTTCGCTGGTGCTGAGATGAAAATGTTGCTTGTTCAGGATGCCGAAAGCAAAAATATGAGCATTCCGGCTTGTAATTTTGAGTATCACCAGGAGTGCTCTGTTTATTTTAATGATTTAGATAAATTAATTTCAAATCCATATTTTTTTGAAATGATTATTAAAGAAAATGCTTCGGTTAATATTGAGTTCAGTGAAGGTATTTACCGTTTAAATAAAGCATTAAATATTGTCTGGCCGGCAAAATCTGAGGCTAATTCTTTATCGATTACTGCCTCTGGAAATGTAGTTATTTCTGGCGCACAAAAAATATCAAAATTTTACCCTGTTGATACCCGTGCTGATTCACGCTTCCAAGCCGGGATGGATAAAAAAGTTTTTGCGGCTGTGGTTAAAAATATATTGCCAAATACAGCCCCTGTCCGGGAGAAAGGTTTTGGTTGGCCAACCCGGCCTGTAACAACTGAGCTGTTTATTGATAATAAGCCAATGACACTTGCCCGCTGGCCTGATAAGGGGTTTTCAAAAACTATCCGCTCGCGTCTTATTCCTGCAGCGGATAAAACTCATTTTTCAATTGAGGGGCAAAGACTTTCAAGATGGCTAAAAGAGCCGCTTATGAATGTTTTTGCATACTGGCAATATGACTGGGCGTCTGAAACTTTACCTGTCAAAAAAATTGATATTGTAAACGGCATGATAGAGCTTGGCGGAAAAGGGGCTCTGTATGGAATTATTGGCGGGCAAAGAGTTTTTGTAGAAAATGCAATTTATGAACTGGATAATTACAGCGAATGGTATTTAACCGCAGATACTGGTGTTATTTATTTTATTCCTCCTGAAAATGCCAATCTGGAAAATGTTGAAGTTTCAGTTGCAGAAAATTTATTTACAATTACTAATTCTGGTTTTGTCAGTGTAACAGGTATTAATTTTGAAAAATCAAGGGGCGATGCGGTGGTGTGCGAAGCTTGCTCGCAAGTTATTTTTGACCGGACAACAACCAAATTAACGGGTAATACGGCTTTTGTTTTCAGAAATTCTGTTAAATCGGGTTTGATTAATTCCAAAATTAATGACACAGGAGAAGGTGCTGTGTCTTTGGGGGGGGGGAATCGTCAGACTTTAGAGGCAGGTGGTAATTTTGTTAAAAGCTCGCAGATCAAAAATTTTAACCGTTTTGGGCAATCTTATCGTTATGCGGTATCTCTGGGGGGGGTTGGGCAAATTGTATCTGCCAACTCTATTTCTGAAGGATCGCATTCTGCAATTTTCTTTCTTGGTAATGATCATCTGATCGAGAATAACTATATTTCTGATGTAGTTCTGGATACCAGTGATGCTGGTGCTATTTATACCGGGCAGGATTTAACTTCCAGAGGGACAATCATCAGCAATAATTTTTTCACCCGTATTGGCCCGGTGAATAAGCAGTTTGAGGTAAAAGGGGTATATTTAGATGATCTTGTCAGTGGAATATTTGTTGTAAAAAATACTTTTTTAAATGTTCCACAAGCTGTTTTTATTGGCGGTGGCCGCGACAATATCGTAGAGGATAATTTATTTATCAATAGTGCCCCTCCAATTCATCTGGATGCAAGGGGGCTGGGCAGTAAGCCTACGGCTGAGCAATTAAGGACACTGACTGCAGTCCCTTATAATCAGTCCCCTTATACTGAGCGATATGTTAATTTAAAAAATATATTGCAAGATGAGTTTGGCAAGCCAAAGTATAATGTTGCTAATAGAAATATTGTGCTTGGTTTTGCTAATGCAGATATTTCCCCTGATGCACGCTCAGGTATTGTTATGAGTGAATTTTACAGAGAGAGCGATGTTGTTTTTTTAAATAACAGTATTCTTCAAAACAACAATCCGCTGGATTATATTTTGTCTCCTGTATCTCCTGCTATTAAGAAGGGTTTTTATCAGGGCGACCTCACTTTAATTCCAGGCACATACTGACTCTTTACGTTGAATTTATTGAGATAAATAATGAGTGTTGATGTTATTGCAGTGCTTACCTCTTTTAACAGAAAAGAAAAAACAATTAATTCTTTAGCATTTTTTGAGCGCGCAGCAAAAGCGGCAGGGCTGACATACAGTGCAGTTTTGGTGGATGATGCAAGTACCGATGGCACGGCTCAGGCGATTGAGCAATCCTATAGCTGGGTCAGAGTTATTCGGGGCAGTGGAAATTTATACTGGTGCCGTGGTATGGCTTTAGCCGTCACAGAGGCGGTAAAAGAAGAATTTGAGCATATTTTGTGGCTAAATGATGATACTGATTTAAATGAAAATGCTTTAAAAGTAATGTGTAGTGCAGGTATTGAATTAAAAAATAAATATGGTAACAGTGGAATCATCGTCGGCTGTACAACTTCAGATGGAAGTGATGTTTCATATGGCGGTTTGAAAAGTATCAGCTCATTCAGAAAATTTTCATATCAGAGAGTCTACCAGGAGCACGCATCAATAGAATGCGATGCAATGAATGGCAATGCCGTTTTAATTGCCAGAGCAGATGTGCAAAAAATTGGTAATTTAGATATTAAATATGAGCATGCAATGGGCGATATTGATTATGCTTTAACGGCTAAAAAGCTGGGAATAAAGATTTTTACTGCCCCTGAAATTGTAGGGATATGCGGCCAAAATTCGGATAAGGGCACATCTAAAGACGCATCACTGGGGCTGCTGACACGCTGGGATAAGATGTTAAGCCGGAAAGAGCTGCCTCCAAAATCATGGCTTCATTTTACATTTAAGCATGGCGGTATATTAGCTCCTCTTTATTTTATATGGCCGTATATCAAATTCTGGGGGCAGATTTTTAAATCTTCACCTAAATAAACTGAGTGCTTGTGATTAATCTGTGCAGGGTTTGGAAGGCGGTTAATGGAATTTCTTATAAATAAATGGAAACATTTAAAAACAACTGAAATATTAAATGTAACTGTGATGTTTTTTTCAGTTTTGTTTTTCTATTATTTTTCCCCTTTCTTGTCTGTTTTAGCGGCGTTGTTTTTTTTATCGCTGGTGTTTGAAAGTGATAAGGTCAGAATTTCTATTCTGATATTTATTTTTCTTTCTTTTTATTCAATGATCATCTTTTTTAAACCTGTTTCAGGTGACTGGAATTGGTATACGCAACATTACCGTGCCCTGCTGTCGATCGATTTTTTATCTTATTATGGCCATGCTTACGGGCCTTTTACTATTAAATATACTGAGCCTGTATACTATTTTTTGTCATTTGTTTTATCGAGAGCCAGCGGGGCTAATGTCACTGCATTGGCCCTGGTGATATCAACAATTTTTTATAGTGTGTTTACTTTTTCATTATTTAAATTAAGCAAATACTTCTCTGTTATTTCCTGGCAGCAAAATATTGTAGTGATTGCCGCTGTTCTGCTGAGTGTTACGCCCAGTCTGGTTTTGCACCTTGTTCGCCAGGAAATGGCTTCAGTATTATTGTTTTGTGGCATGGTTTTATTACTGACCAGCAATAAACGTTCTGCAATATTTTTTTTAGTTCTTTCCGTATTCACGCATCAGTCAGCTGCTATTGTATTGGGCATTTTCTCATTGTCTTATTTATTATCCAGGGTTCCATTCAGGAGCAGCTGGCTTTTTGCATTTGTTGTTTCTCTCTTAATGGGCTTGTTTTATGTAAAGTCCGGCTATTTTATCAGCGAGGATAATGCGGGTAAGGGCGATGGTACGGTTAACCCGCTGGTTTATCTCTATGATGCAATTTTATTATTCTCATTCTTATTTTCTGTATACTCGATTAAACTGCAGTCAGTTGTAAAAAGTATTTTTTATATTTTTGTTGCATCTTATATGGGGTTTTTGCTGGGGGTTTCTCCTGAGCCTTTGCCTTTGCTGCGAATGTATTTTTATGTTGAGTGGTTTCGTGCTTTTTTTATTGTCGTTGTGTTAAGCCGTATGGTGTCGTTTATTTATTTTAATGCCCTTTCTGTTTTTATTTTATTACTGGGCGGTTTTTATACTAATTACAGAATTTCATCCTCTGACCTGGGGTTTCCTTTAACTATTTATTCTTTTGTTAACAGGTCCATTCAATCCTGGATGTTTCTTTTTTGATTCTTTGCTTTGTGCGGGGGGCTTTATGTTGTTTTTAACATCCTGGGATGATGGTCATCCCTCAGACCTGCGCCTTGCGGATATGCTGTGTAAATATAATTTAAAGGGTACATTTTTTGTACCGGCTTCCAATAAAGAAGGCCGTGAAGTTTTAGCAAAAGAGCAGCTAAGGCGGCTGAATCAGAATTTTGAAATTGGCGGCCATACGCTTACGCATTGCTATTTAAATGGTTTGGCTGCTGATGTTTTAAAACATGAAATTTGTGCCGGTAAAGCAGCGATTGAAGATGATCTGGGGCATGCCATTAATGGTTTTTGCTATCCGGGTGGCGTTTTTGATTCGCGTACGATTCATGCTGTGAAGGCTGCTGGTTTTGACTATGCCAGAACGGTTGAAAATTTGTGTTTTGATTTAGGCAAATCAGCCTGGCTTATGCCGACTAGTTTCCAGTTTTATCCGCACAGTGCATTTGTATTGGCTAAAAACGCAATAAAATATCCGCGTATATCAAAATTAAATATTGTCAGGATGCGCTGGAGAGAGAAAGAGTTTATGCGTTTTATGGATGCACAGCTTGCTGCCGCTCATCATCATTCTTCTGTTTTTCATCTGTGGGGGCATAGCTGGGAGCTGGATGAGTATGATTTATGGGGCAAACTTGAGTCTTTTTTTAAGCTGACAGAGCATTATCCTATTCAGGCTTTAACTTTATTTGAAGCTCATCAGCTAAAAAGTTAGTGTTTAATCAGCATTATTCATCTTTGCTTTTTCACCATAAAATCATGACAAATAAAAATTTTAATAATGATTTTCCAACGGTCCTCTTTGTACAGAGGCGCTTGCCACACTATCGCGTCCCATTTTTTGAAGCATTAAGGCTTGAGCTATTAAGCAGGGGCTGCAATTTACGTGTACTGCATGGTTTGCCGAATCAGGAAGAGCTGCTTAAGAATGATTCAGGTGTTTTGGCCTGGGCAGAGTCTTTACCTAATCACTATTTTTTGGGTGGAAAAATATGCTGGCAGCCATTTCATCACCAGTTAAATGGGGCTGATTTAGTTATTTGCAGCCATGAAAACAAGCTGGTTTTTAATCTTTTATTTCAGTATTTTTATACGAAAATAAAGTTTGCTTTGCTGGGCCATGGCGCTAATTTGCAAGGAAATGCAAATAGCTTGCGGGAAAAATTTAAACGCCGTGCGGCAAAAAAAGCAGACTGGTGGTTTGCATATACATCGATGAGCCGGCCGCTTATTACCGGGTTTGGCTTTCCTGAAGATAGAATTACCATTATCAATAACTCGATTGATACCCATAAGCTTACTCAGCATATTAATGCGATTGATGATATTCAATCCATAAAAAAAAGATTAGGGCTGTATGGCAGCAGGACAGGTGTTTTTATGGGGTCTTTTTACCATGAAAAGCGCATTGATTTTCTATTGGACGCCCTGGTTTTAATTAAAAAAGAAATTGAAGATTTTGAAATGATTATTGCTGGCGATGGTGTTCAGCGGCATTTAGTTGAAGCCTTTTGTGTCCAATATCCATGGGCAAAATATGTGGGTTTGATGAAAGAGGAGGCAAAAGCTGAAATTTTGGCTGTGGCCGATGTAATGCTGAATCCTGGTTTAATTGGTTTAAGTATTTTAGATTCGTTTGTAGGTGCTGCTCCGGTATTAACCACCGATTGTGGTCTGCATAGCCCTGAATTTGTTTATCTTAATCATGGGGTAAATGGCATTGTTGCCATTAATTCACTGCCAGACTACGTGGGGGCTGTGGTTGATTTGTTGCGCGACAGTAATAAATTAACGGCAATGAAAGCTGCTTGTGTGCAAAGCTCCAGAGAATTTAGTGTAGAGAATATGGCAAAAAACTTTGCTGATGGAATCATGAATTGTCTGCACAAACCGGTTTACAGGAAATTGGATTAATGTTGCGTATTTTGCTTGTTCATAATTCTTATCAGCAAAGAGGAGGGGAGGATTCAGTTGTTGAAAATGAGCTTGCTTTGCTGAGGTCATATGGGCATCAGGCAGAGCTTTATTCCCGGCATAATGATGAATTATCCGGGTTAAGCCGGCTTTCTATTTTTCAACAGGCTGTTTGGTCCGGTAAAACCTACTGCGAATTAAATATTTTACTGCAGCGTTTTAAGCCTGATGTGATTCATGTTCATAACACTTTGTCTTTAATTTCGCCTTCATTGTATTGGGTTGCCGCTAAATTCAAAATTCCCGTAGTGCAAACTCTGCATAACTTCCGTTTATTATGCCCGCAGGCTATGTTTTTACGTAAGGGAAATATCTGTGAGCGCTGTATTGGACGTAATACCTGGCGTAGTGTTATTCACCGTTGTTATCGTTCTTCTTTTTCTCAGTCTGCTGTTGTTTCAGGAATGCTTCATTTGCATCGTGGCATTGGAACATATAAGAAAAATGTAAGCCGTTATATTGCTTTGAATTCATTTTGCAAAAATAAATTTATTGAAGGTGGTTTACCTGCTGAAAAAATACGTGTTAAACCGAATTTTATACCGGACATAAACCCTGCTGCTGTTAAGCGTAATGGATTTTTATTTGTTGGTCGTCTTTCGCCTGAAAAAGGGCTGCATGTTTTAGCCGGCGCTTTTTATCATCAGTTGCATGGCCAGTTAAGTGTAGCTGGCGGAGGGGAAGATTCGTATCTGCTGGCAAAGTATCCGGCGATTAAGCAGCTTGGCATTTTATCCGCCGGGGCTGTTCGCTCTGAAATGCAAAGAAGCATTGCTCTGATTTTGCCAAGCATTTGGTACGAGAATATGCCCATGACTCTGATTGAGGCTTATATGAATGGCCTGCCTGTGATTGCAAGCAGAATTGGTGCTTTGGCAGAGCTGGTCGAAGAGGGGGTGACGGGGCTGTTATTTAATGTTGGTGATTCTGCTGATTTAGCAAAAAAAATGCAGTGGGCAGCTGATCACCCTGATTTGATGCTGGAAATGGGAAACAACGCCAGAAAGAAATACCTGAGTTCTTATAGTGCTGAAGTAAATATTAATTTGCTTCTTGGCATATACAAAGAAGCCATTGCAGACATGAAATCCAGGCATTTACTGCTTCCTGTCTGATATTTTCTAAGAAAATAGGTTTTTTCAGCTAAAATATTGTGTATTAAATGATATTTATATTAATGAAATGCTCTGATGTTATGTTTGATTTTTTTTGCGAGAACGAATGAGAAAGATTTTGATTGTGCATAATATTTATCAGCAAAAAGGAGGTGAAGACTCGGTCGTTGCCAATGAAGCTGCATTGCTCAGAAAATTTGGCAACCAGGTTGAAGTCTATTTACGCCATAATGATGATATTGTTGGGCAATCAAAAATGAGCCTTCTTTCTCAGGCTGTTTATTCCAAAAAATCTTATTCGGATATTAGCGCTAAGATTAAAGAATTTAAGCCTGATATTGTTCATGTTCATAATACTCTTCCTCTGGTTTCTCCTTCTGTTTTTTGGGCGGCGCATCATTCAAAAGTTGCGGTCGTTCAGACTTTGCATAATTTCCGTTTGTTTTGTCCTCAGGCTACTTTTTTACGTAAGGGCAAAATTTGTGAAGATTGTTTAGGAAAAATCCCATGGCGTGGCATTTTGCATCGCTGTTACAGGCAATCATTCACTCAGACGGCTGCGCTGACTGGTGTACTGCTTGCTCATCGTGCGCTGGGCACCTATCGGAAAAAAGTGGATGCATTTATTGCTTTGAATCATTTTAGTAAAACTAAATATATTCAGGGTGGTATGCGTGCGGATAATATTTTTATTAAGCCTAATTTTGCAGAAGACTGGGGATTAACGGCTAAGCCTCGCGATGGTTTTTTATATGTTGGCAGGCTTTCTGTTGAGAAAGGAGCCAGGATTTTTGCCAGTGCTTTTAATCCTGACCAGCATGGTTTTTTAAATATTGTGGGCGATGGCGACGAGCGGATTTATTTAGAAAATATAAATCATCTTTCTTTATTGGGCGCATTATCTCAGCAGGATGTCAGGCTGCTGATGCAATCGTGCCTGGCCTTGGTTTTGCCCAGTATTTGTTATGAAAATATGCCTATGACTCTTGTTGAGGCCTATTCAAGCGGCCTGCCTGTTATTGCCAGCCGCCTTGGATCTCTTTGTCATTTAGTTGAGGATGGGGTAACTGGGTTGTTGTTTAATGCGGGTGATGCCAGTGATCTGGCAGAAAAGATGAGCTGGGCAAAAGCTCACCCTGATGCTATGGCTAAAATGGGACGTAATGCACGCGCAAGGTATTTAGCTGAATATACGCCTGAAAAAAATTATGAAATATTGATGAATATCTATGACGAGGCGTTACTTTCATGTCAGAAGTAGAAATAAATTTTACGTTTGCCAGAAAAACGGTGTCTGTGCTTGGTGCATTTATTGATGTGATTGATTGGGATCTTGCATTACATAAAATTAAAGTTTGGGGCAATAAGCGTGACTCCAGGTATATTTGCATATGCAATGCGCATTCTGTGGTGACGGCAAGCAGCGATATTGATTTTTGTAATGTTATTAAAAATGCGGATATGGCAACATCGGACGGAGCACCGGTTGCCTGGTTAATGAGAAAATTAGGTTACACTCAGCAGCAAAGGATTAACGGTCCTGATTTAATGTGGAAATATTGTGCCGAGGCCAATAAGTCTGCTGACTGGCCTTCTGTTTATTTGTATGGTTCGCGTGAAGAGACTTTAAGCGCTTTGCAGCTGCGATTGACAGAGCAATTTCCTCATTTAAAAATTGCAGGGACTTATTCTCCTCCTTTTCGTGCGTTATTTCCTCAGGAAGAAGTCAATATAATCAAAGAGATTAATGATTCCGGAGCGGGTGTTGTCTGGGTTAGTTTAGGTTGCCCCAAGCAAGAGAAGTGGATGGCCGCGCAGCGTGGAAAAGTGATGGGCGTGATGATTGGCGTGGGGGCCGCTTTTGATTACCACGCGGGGACGGTTGTTCGTGCGCCCCTGTGGATGCAAAATTCAGGTTTAGAATGGCTGCATCGCCTGTGCACAGAGCCGCGGCGCTTGTGGAAACGTTATTTAGTAACAAATACCCTTTTTATTGTTAAAGCGATTGGGCAGCTGATTCATAAAGATTATTAATTGTGGGAGTGTTTTTATAATGAAAATTACCGTTATTGGTTCGGGTTATGTGGGTTTGGTTACAGGAACATGTCTGGCTGAGTATGGCAACGACGTAGTGTGTTTGGATGTGGATGCAAATAAGATTCGGATTTTGCAGGAAGGCGGGGTGCCGATTTTTGAGCCGGGCCTTGAGGAAATGATTAAGCGCAATGTGTCAGCAGGGCGTTTGCGTTTTACCACCGATATTAAAGAATCGGTAGACCACGGTACGATTCAGTTTATTGCTGTTGGTACGCCGCCGGATGAAGATGGCTCGGCAGATTTAAAATATGTAGTGGCCGCAGCGCGGAGCATTGGCCGTTATATGAATGGCTATAAGGTGATTGTGGATAAATCTACCGTGCCGGTTGGGACGGGAGATAAAGTGCGTGCGGCCATTTATGATGAGCTGCAGCAGCGCGGTGAGCAGACCAGTTTTGCGATTGTATCTAATCCGGAGTTTTTGAAAGAAGGCGCTGCGATTGAAGACTTTATGCGCCCAGATCGTATTGTGATTGGTACTGATGATGATACTGCTAAAGATTTAATGAGCTCTTTATACGCGCCATTTGTGCGTAATCATGATCGTATTTTATTTATGGATGTGCGCTCGGCTGAAATGACCAAATATGCAGCCAATGCCATGCTGGCCACGCGTATTTCATTTATGAATGAATTAGCTAATTTATCCGAGGTGATGGGAGCTGATATCGAGCTGGTGCGTAAAGGGATCGGTTCTGATCCGCGCATTGGTTACCACTTTTTATACCCCGGTGTAGGTTACGGCGGTTCTTGTTTTCCTAAAGATGTGCAGGCTTTGCAGCGCACGGCAGAAGAGCACGGCATCAGCCTGAAAGTATTGGATGCGGTAGAGAAAGCCAATCTGGCGCAAAAATCGGTGCTGGTTGATAAAATTGTGAAGCGTTTTGGCAATGATCTTCAAGGCAAGCATTTTGCTTTATGGGGCCTTGCTTTTAAGCCAAATACCGATGATATGCGCGATGCGCCAAGCCGGGTGATTATTGAGTATTTGCTGAATCATGGTGCAACAGTGGCAGCGCATGATCCTGTGTCTATTCATGAAGCGCAGCGTGTGATGCCTGACTGGAAAGGATTAAGCTACGGGGACAGCCCAATGGCAGTATTACCTGGTGCTGATGCCTTAGTGATTGTGACAGAATGGAAAGCGTTCCGCAGCCCTGATTTTACTGAAGTTAAGGCCCAGCTAAAAAACTCATTGGTTTTTGATGGCCGGAATTTATTTGATCCAAAGCGTATGCAAAAAGAAGGCTTTGAGTATTACCCGATTGGCCGTCAGCAAGTAACAATTTAAACTGGCCTTAGTGAAGCCCAATAAAGATTGAGTACAGTTTTATTGGGCTTTTATTTGTCATCATTCTTTGGATCTGCGAAAATAATCCCCGCTGTTATTTAGAATACTCTTTATTAGAGAATACTGTTCAATATAATTTTTCTATTCATTGTTTAATAAAAACAGATATGTATTTTTCGTAATATCACATGTTTTTCAGACAGCTCAATTAAATTTTATGGATCGTTCATGTCAATAACTCCGGTAATTCTTTGTGGTGGGTCGGGTAGTCGTATGTGGCCGCTGTCCCGTGGCGGTTATCCTAAGCAGTTTTTAAAATTGCACGGTGATCAAAGCCTGTTGCAGCAAACTGCAACACGCTTGCAAGGAATGCCGGATGTTGTGGCACCTCTGCTGATCAGTAATCAGGAGCATCGCTTTCTGGTGGCCGAGCAATTGCGTGCCGTGGGCATGGGCGATTCGCGCGTGGTTTTAGAGCCTATGGGCCGTAATACGGCGCCTGCAGTCGCCGCAGCTGCATTGATTGCGCTGGAAGACGATCTGGATGCCATGCTGCTGGTTTTGCCATCGGATCATGTGATTCAGTTTGGCGATGTGTTTCAGGCCCTGGTGGCGCAGGCCGCAACAGTGGCGGCTACGGGCAAACTGGTTACTTTCGGGATTACGCCCACTGAGCCGCAAACCGGTTACGGTTATATCCGCCGTGGTGATCGCTTATCTGGGGATGCCTTTGCCGTTGCTGCCTTTGTAGAAAAACCAAATCTTGAGCGTGCTGCGCAGTTTTTAGCTTCGGGTGATTACTACTGGAACAGCGGCATGTTTATGTTTCGCGCCGATGCCTATGTGCGTGAAATGGCGGCTTATCAGCCTGCAATGCTGGCTGCGGTGCAGTCAGCTGTCACTAAAGGCGTACGCGATTTAGACTTCTTGCGCTTAGATAGCGATGCCTTTGCGGCGTGTGAGTCAGATTCCATCGATTACGCGGTAATGGAAAAAACCGCCCATGCGGCAGTCATTGCCGCAGCAGGCCTGGGTTGGAGCGATATTGGCTCCTGGTCGGCATTGCGTGATGTGACGCCGCAAGATGAAGCGGGTAACAGCGTGCTTGGCGATGTAATGCTGGACCGTGTAAGCGGCTGCTATATCCGCAGCGAAACCCGCATGGTTGCGGCGATCGGGGTGCAGGATCTGGTGATTGTGGAAACCGCCGATGCGGTGCTGGTGGCGCATAAAGACCAGGTTCAGGATGTGAAGAAAATTGTGGAGCGTTTAAATAAAGCAGGCCGCAGCGAATCAGTTACGCATCGCCGCGTGTACCGCCCATGGGGCAGCTACGAAGGCATCGATGCCGGCTCGCGCTTCCAGGTGAAGCGGATTGTGGTGAATCCGGGCGCATCGCTTAGCCTGCAAATGCATTACCACCGTGCCGAGCACTGGATCGTGGTGAAGGGTACGGCCAGGGTGGTGAATGGGGATCAGGAGATTCTCTTGTCAGAAAACCAATCAACGTATATCCCTTTAGGCACAACTCACCGCCTGGAAAACCCGGGCAAGATGCCGCTGGAGCTGATCGAAGTGCAGTCTGGCTCCTATTTGGGTGAAGACGATATCGTGCGTTTTGAAGATGTATATGGCCGCAGCAAATAAGCCTGAAGCGGCCAGCCTGCTGCCGTTTGCTGATTTTTTGCAGGTGGTGGAGCGTGCGCCGCTGATTTCGATTGATCTGGTGGTGTATAACGCCACCGGGCAAGCGCTGCTGGGCTGGCGTAATAATCAGCCCGCCTGTGATCACTGGTTTGTGCCGGGTGGGCGGGTGCAAAAAAATGAAACGCTGGATGCGGCTTTTTTGCGCCTGACACAGGCCGAGCTGGGCGTGGCGCTGGCCCGCTCTGCTGGCGAGTGGCTGGGTGTTTATGAGCATTTTTATGACAGCAACGCCGGTCGGGCAGAGGGCTTTGGCACGCACTACGTTGTGCTTGCTTATAAGCTGCAGCTGAGCGAATCCGATATGGCTCTGCCGCTGGGTGAGCAGCATGCCCGCTACCGCTGGGCTACTCAGGATGAAATTATCCATGACCCCACTGTGCATCTGCATTCCCGCGCATATTTCGAGTAAAACAATGACAAAATTAAGCTGTTTTAAAGCCTACGATATCCGTGGCCAGTTGGGCACCGAGCTGAATGCCGATATCGCTTATCGCATTGGCCGTGCCTATGGCCAGTTGCTTAAACCTCAGCGCATGGCGCTTGGGGGGGATGTGCGCCTGACCAGCGAAGAATTAAAGCTGGCACTGGCTAATGGTCTGATGGACGCAGGCTGCGATGTGATCGATCTGGGTATGACCGGCACCGAGGAAGTTTACTTCGCGGCGTTTCATTTAGATGTGGATGGTGGTATCGAAGTCACCGCCAGCCATAATCCGCTGGATTACAACGGCATGAAGCTGGTGAAACGCGGTGCAGTGCCGATTAGCGGTGACACTGGCCTGCGTGATATTCAAAGCTTGGCCGAATCAGCCGACTTTGCCCCGGTTGGTCAGCGCGGCAGTATCAGCTCGCTTTCTATCCTGGATGCTTATATTGAGCATCTCTTGGGATATGTGGATTTATCCGCCCTGCGCCCTTTAAAAATTGTTTTAAACGCGGGCAATGGTGCGGCTGGCCATGTGGTGGATGCGCTGGAGGCTAAATTTAAAGCGGCAGCAGTGCCGGTTGAATTGATTAAAGTGCATAACCAGCCTGATGGTACTTTCCCACACGGTATTCCTAACCCGCTGCTGCCAGAAAACCGCGCCGATACCGCCAATGCGGTGATTGCGAACGGCGCTGATTTAGGGATTGCATGGGATGGCGATTTTGATCGTTGTTTCCTGTTTGACGAGCGTGGTGATTTTATCGAGGGTTATTACATTGTTGGCCTGCTGGCGGAAGCTTTCTTGCAAAAGAATCCGGGCCAGAAAATCATCCATGATCCGCGTTTAACCTGGAATACCGTGGATGTGGTGCAAGCTGCGGGCGGGGTGGCGATTCAAAGCAAAACTGGCCACGCTTTTATTAAAGAGCGCATGCGCCTGGAAGACGCGGTGTATGGCGGCGAAATGAGCGCCCATCATTACTTCCGTGATTTTGCCTATTGCGACAGCGGTATGATTCCGTGGCTGCTGGTGATCGAGCTGATGAGCCGCCGCGAGCAAAAATTGTCCGCCATGGTTGAGCAGCGCATTGCGGCTTACCCGTCTTCAGGCGAGATTAACCGCAAGCTGACGGACGCTAAAGCTGCGATTGCTCGTGTTCGTGCTGTCTATGAAGGCGATGCTTTAATCGTTGATCTTACCGATGGCATCAGCATGGAATATGCTGATTGGCGTTTTAATCTGCGTTCAAGCAATACCGAGCCGGTAGTGCGCTTAAATGTAGAATCGCGTGCGGATATGGCTTTAATGCAAAAGCATACTGAGGCGATTTTGCAGCTGTTAGACGCATAAAGATGCATTTGAATCAGAAAAACGCCTCAGATGAGGCGTTTTTCTTGGGGTGAATCAAATTCACTTGGCGGCCTGAGAATTCAGCACAGCATCTAAACTAGCCTGAAAATAGCTCATCGCCTCAGCGGCTAATTCCGGCTCTGCGGTAATGCTGAATTCAATATGCGGCTCAGGGTGAAGCTCGTTGCCATAAGAGGGCAGGCTGCTGAAGCCAACTTGCGGGTAACGCGTGGTAAATGCCTGCATCACGCCAATCAGCTCGCCTTCGCGGGCATTCAGCAATACGATAGATAGCGTGGCCTCAGGTGCCTCGTCGCTATAGTGCTGATCGAGTATCCAGTCGAGCATAGGCCACGCCATGCTGGGAAAACCTGGCACCAGGTAATGATGCTGCAAAAAGCAGCCAGCCACTTGATTAACCGGATTGGGGATCAG
Source organism: Iodobacter violaceini (assembly GCF_011601265.1). Taxonomy (GTDB): domain Bacteria; phylum Pseudomonadota; class Gammaproteobacteria; order Burkholderiales; family Chitinibacteraceae; genus Iodobacter; species Iodobacter violaceini. The sequence goes on along the minus strand of NZ_JAAOLX010000003.1, from coordinate 259,169 downwards.
CCCGCTGCCCGTTGGCAAATACGCCATTTGAATGCGGTGCGGGTAAGCCGCTTCGGCAAAGCGGGTCGTAATGAGCTCAGCGGCCTCCGGGTGCAAGCTCAGCGGCAACCCGAGTGCCTTGGCAAATGCCTGGCGGGTGTGATCATCTGGCGTTGCGCCTATGCCACCACAAGAAATGACATGCTGGCCTGCACTGAGGCTGCGTTTAAAGGCTTCGGTGAGCACGGCACTATCGTCGGGTAAGTAGGAGGCTGCGGCGACTTTATGGCCTCTTTTCTTCAGCGTTTCTAAAATATGGGCAAAATGCTTATCCTGGCGACGCCCGGAAAGAATTTCGTCACCAATAATAAACAGATGAAATGCAGCCATAACGCGCCTCTCTTTGTGAGCTTTAATGCAGGGCTGAATTGATTCAGGCTTTTTGATTCAGGTGCATCAGCAGAGTATGTATCCGAACTGCGATTGTCCGGTATGTTTTTTGAATTTTATCATCACAATCATTGGTTTTATATCCTTACGGCATATTGAACTTGTGCAGGTTTTATCTGCCCAAATGGGTACTGGACAAATTAATACTTTGATCCGCTCAGATCCCTTGTTTATGATCAATCTTTTCTGCCTTCCTAATTCAAAATGTCCATCTATCCCAGCCCTTCATTTGAACAAAAAATTTGCCCGCCCGAAGAATTAACCGCAAGGCTGGCCAGCCTGCCGCGCCCTTTGGTTTTTACTAATGGCTGTTTTGATATTTTGCACCGTGGCCATGTGACTTGCCTGGCGCAGGCGCGTGCTTTGGGAGCGGGTTTGGTGGTGGCGATTAATACCGATGCTTCGGTCAAGCGCCTTGGCAAGGGGGAAGACAGGCCGGTGAATCATACTGAGCAGCGTGCCGCGGTGCTGGCTGCGCTGGAATGCGTGAGTCTTGTAACATGGTTTGATGCCGATACCCCGCTGGATGTCATTCTGGCCATACGTCCTGATGTGCTGGTGAAAGGCGGTGATTGGGCGCCTGAGCATATTGTGGGCAGCAAGCAGGTTCTGGAATGGGGCGGCAGCGTGCATTCTATTCCTTTCTTATTTGCGACCTCCACCACCGAAACAATTAAGCGGATTCGTCAAAGCCTATGAGCACACGCAATAATTTATTAATTGATTTTGTGAATGAGCTGGGTGATCAGGGCTATTTGCATCCGCAGTTTTTTGCCCAGCTGGGTATGTTGTTATTTGCGCTGGCATTTGCATGGTGGGTGAATCGCACCGTAAAGCGCAGAGTGAATCCAGATCAGAACAGCTGGCACTGGCGTATGGGAGGAGAGGGATTACTGCGGGCGTTTTTTCCTTTAAATGCATATTTATTAGTGATTTTATCGGGCGTTATTCTTAAAGTCTGGTTTGTGCCGCCCTTTAAGCTGATAGCTCTGGCGAGCGTGCTCCTGCTGGCCATGGCCAATATTCGTATCCTTGTTTATGTGATCCGCCGTGTTTTTGATGGCGCATCATGGGTGATGCGCTGGGAGAAATATATCTCCGGATCGATCTGGTTTATTTATGCCCTGCATGTATTGGGTATTTCGCCAGAAGTCGCTGAAATGCTCGACAGCATCAGCCTGCCGGTGGGCAAAGCACATATCTCGGTATTAACCATCGGGCAGGGCCTGTTGTCTGTTGCCGCAACCCTGCTGATTGCGATGTGGATGGGCCGGGAGTTAGAGCGGCGACTGATGTCCAGCCAGATGATGGATATGAATGTCCGTGTGGTGCTGTCAAAGATATCCAGCGTGCTGTTGCTGATTTTTGCCATTGTGATTGCCCTGCCACTCGTGGGGATTGATTTAACGGTGCTGTCTGTTTTTGGTGGTGCGGTGGGTGTGGGCCTGGGTTTTGGCTTGCAGAAAATTGCATCTAATTATTTATCGGGCTTTATTATTTTGCTCGATCGCTCAATCAAAATTGGCGATTTGGTACAGATTGATAATCGCCTTGGCACCATTAGCAGCATTACGGCACGTTATGTGGTTTTAAAATCTGCGGATGGCACAGAAGCCCTGGTGCCTAATGACACGCTGATTACCTCCACGGTGGTCAATCAATCGTATAACGATAAATCGATCTGGACTTCACTGCCTGTTCAAGTGGCATATGGTACAGATTTAGATTTTGTATTGGATTTACTCCGCTCCGTGACCGAAGGCGAGGCGCGAATCTTAAGCACGCCAGCGCCCGGCGCCTTTGTCTCGGCCTTTGCGGATAGTGGTATTAATCTGGTATTGGGCTTTTGGCTGGCCGATCCTGAAAATGGTCAGCTTTCTTTGCGATCTGGACTAAATCTAAAGATATGGCGCTTGTTTCAAGAGCACAATATTGAGATCCCTTACCCCCGGCGTGAAGTTACCGTGCTGAATTCGACGGCATTAAAGCCGCCACTTGATGCTGCCTGACCGGCAAGTCTTGCGTAGAATCCGTGCTTACAAAAAATAAAACAGGCTGCTGGCCTGTGTGGAGATAAGAAAATGAACTGGCTTAATGGGCTGATCGACCTGCCTTGGTGGGCTTATATATTGGTGGCTTTGGTATTGACGCATATTACGATTGCATCAGTAACCATTTTTTTGCACCGGCATCAGGCGCACCGTGCGCTGGATTTACACCCGATTGCCAGTCATTTTTTTCGCTTCTGGCTTTGGTTAACCACAGGGCAGATCACCAAGGAATGGGCGTCAATTCACCGTAAACACCATGCCAAATGTGAGACGGCAGAAGACCCGCACAGCCCGCAAATTTACGGCATTAAAAAAGTATTTTGGGAAGGCTACGAGCTGTACCGTGCCGAAGCTGCAAATAAAGAAACCATGCAAAAGTATGGCCATGGCACGCCCGATGATTTTTTAGAGCGCCATCTGTATGGCAAACACAATACGCTTGGCCCTGTGCTGATGCTGCTGATCGATCTTTGCCTGTTTGGCGTTAATGGCATCTGGATTTGGGCCATGCAAATGATCTGGATTCCCCTGACTGCTGCCGGCATTATTAATGGTATTGGTCACTACTGGGGCTATCGCAATTTTGAATGCGAAGATGCATCAACCAATATTGTTCCATGGGGAATTATTATTGGCGGTGAAGAATTGCATAATAATCACCATACCTTTGGCACATCGGCCAAGCTGTCTTATAAATGGTTTGAATTTGATATTGGCTGGATGTATATCCGCAGCCTGCAGATTTTTGGCCTGGCAAAGGTGCGTAAAATTGCGCCTAAAATGACTTTATCTGCAGCGGCAAAACGTGAATTAGACGAAGCCTCTTTACAAGCGATTATTGCAAACCGCTATGCGATTGCTGCCAATTATGCGCGAACCTTAAAAGGCACGGTAGGCGAAGAAGTAGAACGCATGCGCCATAGCGCCAGATTGCCGCAGATTGATTTTGATCCGGTACGGCAAATGAAAATCTGGCTTAAGCAGGATGCCAAAGACACGCCTGAGCAGGATCAGAAAATCCTGGCGAAGGTGCTGGCAGAAAGCACTGTGCTGGAGCAAATTTATCAGATGCGCCAGGAGTTAACACGTTTGTGGGAGCGCTCTGCCTTATCCCGTCCGGAGCTGGTGAAACTGCTGCAGGACTGGTGTAACCGAGCCGAAGCCAGCGGTATTGCCGCATTGCAAGACTTCTCTTTCCGGCTGCGCACCGTGGTTTAATCATATAAAAAGGCGAACGAGGGTTCGCCTTTTTTGTGTTTTCTATATACTTGAAAAAAGATTTACAGACTCAGAGAAAGTGCAAAGAACACAGCGCACGCAGAAAGAAAATAAAGAAATTCATTGCCACAGAATGCTGCTTACATAATTATAAACCCTGCAAATTTTTCAAAAAAATTTCTATATTCATTCTTTTTTTCTCCGGGTGCTTTGTGTTCTGATTGATCTCTGTGCCTGCATATTTTTTTAAGCTTTTTTTAAATTTAAAGGGAGTTCTAAATGTCTTCAATTCAGCGTTATCACGTCGGCCCGCGTTTATCTGAAATTGTGGTGCACAATAATACGGTTTATCTGGCCGGGCAAATTGCGGAAAATCTGGAAGCTGACGCAAAAAGCCAAACCGTTGAAGTATTGGGCTTTATTGATAAATTATTAGGTGAAATTGGCTCTGATAAACAAAAGATTCTTTCAGTCACAATTTATCTGGCGGATATGGCCGATTACGATGCAATGAATATCGCATGGTCTGAATGGGTGCCTGCCGGTCATACCCCTTGCCGCGCAACGGTAGAGGCTCGTCTGGCTGATCCGCGTTATAAAGTAGAAATGTCGGTGATTGCTGCTTTGTAAGCAGGGCGGTCTATGCCGCCTGGCGATGGGCAGGGTTGAGTGCAGATGAGGACGCTATGAAACATATTTTATTGGGCTATATCGCGGGCTGGACGGATTGGTCTGGCTTGCCGCTGGAGCGCGATGCCGCAAGGCTGACGCATATTTGCTATGCCTTTGCCAATATTCAGGATGGCGAAGTAGTGCTGTTTACGGAGCAAAGTAAAGATCAAAGCCAGCCACGTGCGGTGGAGGGGATTGCTCATTTACGCGGTCTGCGCTCCAGGCATCCTCATCTTAAATTACTGATTTCAATTGGTGGCTGGGGGGCAGAAGGCTTCTCGGACGCGGCTTTAACGGCCAGCTCGCGCGAGCAGTTTGTGGCCTCTGCAATTCGCTTTATGCATCTGCATGGTTTTGATGGCATTGATCTGGATTGGGAATATCCGGCCAGTGATATGGCGGGGATTAAGGCAAGGCCGGAAGATAAGCACAATTTTACGCTGCTGCTGGCCGAGCTGCGCCGCCAGCTGAATGCAGAATCCAAAGCGCATGGCGATTCTTATTTGCTGACTATCGCTGCCGGTGCGGGCCAGTATTATCTTGATGGTGTAGAGATGCCCGCAGTGGCTGAGCTTTGCGATTTTGTTAATTTAATGACTTACGATTTTTATAATGGCTGGGCGACTCGCGCTGGCCATCACAGCAATTTGTTTAATACCCCGGCAGACCCGGAAGGCGATAGCTGCGCTAAATCAGTGGCCTTACTGACGGCCAATGGTCTGCCAGCCCATAAGCTGGTTTTAGGCTGTGCATTTTATGGCCGCAGCCTGATTGCCCCTGCTTTGGGTGAGGCGGGGCTTGCAAAGAGTAATGGCAGCGCCAGCTATAGCCAGATTGTGCACGAGCTGATTCCGGCGGGTGCGGTAAAACACTGGGATGATGATGCTAAAGCACCCTGGCTGATGGCTGGGGAGCGCTTTGTCAGCTATGAAGACGAAACCTCTGTTGCTCACAAAATGGCTTTTGTGAAGCAACACGGCCTGGCAGGCGCTTTCTTTTGGGAGTACTCAGAAGACAGAGATGGCGTGCTGATGGATGCGCTGTGGGAAGGTTTGCAGTATGAGTAGGGCGGTCACAAGGCCGTGGCCGGATTCATCAACTTAAGCCACGGCATTAACCGGTATTTTTCAGGGGGCACAAGTTCGCGCCCCCCTGAGTTATTACTTAAACAAACTGCCTATCCGCTGTTCTGCGGACAAAATGTACTTTTGGCCATTGTCTTGCAGGGCTTTGCCGTCAAAGTGATCAATGCGGTAGATCGTGCCAAAAGAGAAAGTAGGTGCGGCAACACCGGCTCCACCCACTACTTCTGCCCCGCGGCGTACATTGTCGGCCATCCATGAGGTTAAACGCAGGTGGTAAGGATTACGTTGCACTTCGCCCACGTGGCAAGCCAGCGCAGCGATCAGATCAGCGGTGTCAGCAATATTCGTTTCAATCAGCGCATTCGGTGTGGCCATTGCACGCCAGAATTCAGATTGCACCACAAAGCAGGCATGGCCCAGCCTGGCCAGAGCATCCAGCAAGAGGAAATGCGTGCCGATATGCGCGGCGTGGCCGTCGTTGTCGTTAGGCACAACGCATACTGTGGGCTGGTATTGTTTGATTAGTGCGGCGATGACATCTACTTTTTCTGCCCATGCGGCAGGATCGCTTTCGCGGGTCTTCGGGTTGACCGCCATCAGGCCGCCGGGAATTGTTTCCTGTAATTCAAAACCAAGTACCTGACAGGCACGATCCAGCTCGGCCAGACGTTCTGGCTGGCGTGGCAAATTAGAGCCCAGTGTGACGGCCACATTGATTACGCGGTAGCCATCTTCGCGCGCCAGGCGCAGGGGTAAAGCACCAATAATGCATTCATCATCGGGGTGGGGCGCAAAAACCATGGCCACGGGAGAGGAGGTTTGCGCTTGCTTTGCCGCAATCGTCAGGCCATCTAAGGTCGTAAACAATGGTGCATCTTGTTTTTGTAACAGGGCGTCGTGGGCCTTAACCAGCTCGATATACGGATTGCTCATTGGCGTCTTCTCCAAGTCTTTTCGTTAAGTGAAATTACTTACGCAGTATATGCTTTTGCGTTAAGCGAGGGGAGGGGCCTGCCTTGATCTGGATCGTGATCAGGCGGGCTTTTAGCGCAGATATCCGCGCTGCCTCTCTCCGCTTGCTCATATTTTTTATAAAGCAGCTAATAATTTGCCGTGCACACCGCCAAAACCGCCGTTACTCATAATCAGAATATGGTCACCTGCTTGCGCGGCCAGACGCACTGCTTCAATTAAGAGACTGAGATCATCAAAGCTTTGCGCTTTAGTGCCCAGAGATGCAAGGGCTTCGCTGCTGCTCCAGCCAAGATTGGCGCCATAGCAGAAAATCAGGTCAGCACCTTGCAGGCTGCCCGGCAGTGCTTCTTTCATGCTGCCCAGCTTCATGGTGTTGGATCGTGGCTCCAGTACAGCCAGAATGCGGGCATTGCCGACTTTTTTGCGTAAGCCCGCCACAGTTGTGGCAATGGCAGTAGGGTGGTGAGCAAAGTCGTCGTAAACCGTAATGCCCTTGCAATGGCCTTTGATCTCCATGCGGCGCTTCACGTTTTTAAATTCCGCAAGTGCTGCAATAGCCACGGCAGGGCTTACGCCCACATGGCGGGCTGCTGCTATCGCGGCCAGCGCATTCATTTGATTGTGCTCACCTATCAGATCCCAGTGCAATTCACCCTGAGGCTGATCACCAAGCAGTACTTCAAAGCCATCGTCAAAGCAACGGCCCGCACGCCAGCCGGATGCACCGCCAAAGTATTCCACCTCACTCCAGCAGCCTTTATCGAGGACTCGTTTTAAGCTGTCTTCCTTGCCATTCACCAGCAGCCGCCCAAGGCCCGGCACGGTGCGTACCAAATGGTGAAACTGGGTTTCAATGGCGGCCAGATCCGCAAAAATATCGGCGTGATCAAATTCAAGATTATTCAGCACGGCAGTGCGCGGGCGGTAATGCACAAATTTGCTGCGCTTATCAAAGAAAGCGGTATCGTATTCGTCGGCTTCAAGTACAAAAAAAGGAGAGGTGGACGCGCTGTCCTGGCGTGGTATGCCTGGAGCACGGGCGGAGATGCCAAAGTTTTCCGGAATGCCGCCAATTAAAAAGCCTGGCGCTAAACCTGCGTATTCTAAAATCCACGCCAGCATCGAGCTGGTACTGGTTTTGCCGTGAGTTCCTGCAACGCAGAGCACCCATTTATCGCGCAGCAGATTGTCGCCCAGCCATTGCGGGCCTGATGTATATGGCAGGCCGCGGTTCAGGATTTCTTCCATTAAAGGATTGCCGCGCGTAACCACATTGCCGATCACATACAGATCTGCACCTAAAGACAGCTGGTCTGAATCCCAGCCTTCGATCAGCTCAATTCCAAGTGCTTTCAGCTGAGTAGACATTGGGGGGTAAACATTGGCGTCGCAGCCGGTTACTGTATGGCCTGCTGTACGGGCAAGTGCAGCAATGCCACCCATAAATGTGCCGCAAATTCCGAGAATATGAATATGCATATCGGTTTAAATTCCTAGGGTAATAAGGGTATTGTCATAGATTCATCGCTCGTGTTTGCGTACAATCGTTCTTCTAAACTATTGTGTAATGGCTTTGTGTCACTTATGTCTAATGTAACTGTATCAGCGTCTGTCAATCCGGTGGAAATTGCCCGGATTGCACTTAAAAAGCTTTCGGAACGTGGATTAGCGCCAACACCTGAAAATTACACCAAATTTTACAACGCCATTGCCACGATTAAATCGCCCGATGCCAAAACATCGAACGAAACCTTACAAGCATGGCAGTTGCTTTACAAGGTGGAAGATATCCTTGGCGATATGGGCGAAACCACGGGGCAGTTATTAAGCGCTTTAGCTGGTGGTAACGAGGCCATGACCGCCAGTTTAGACCAGCTGCAAGATACAAGACGTGCACATTTAGAACAGAGTGTCAGCCCTGATGATACGCACAGCAAGCTGGAAACCCTGCTCAATACCATCATTAATTCTACGTCTGAAATGCATTCATCCGTAACCGCATCGAAAACCGATTTGCTGGCTATCCGTGATTCTGTGCGCAGTATCGAAGAAAACCTGGCCATTAACCGGCAGATTTTAGAGCAAGATGCGCTGACAGGGGCAATGAATCGCCAGGGGTTTGATAATCGTTTAGTACGTGAAGCCAAGCTTGCCCAGCGGCACGGCCATAAATTATCGGTGGTGCTGTTTGATCTGGATGATTTCAAATTAGTGAATGATCGTTTTGGCCATGCCGTGGGCGACAACGTGCTGGTTCATATTGCCGGTCTCGCAAAATCAGTTTTAAGAGAGTCAGATATTCTTGTGCGTTATGGTGGTGAAGAATTTTTGATTTTGCTGGCCGAAACCGATATTCATGGTGCGCGCTATGTGCTTGAGCGTTTGCAGCAGGTGGCCCGCCGCAATCCATTTATGTATAAACAGCAGCGCCTGGATGTGACGTTTTCAACCGGGATTGCCATGTTGCGCGGTGATGAAAATGGCCGCGCACTCGTGCTGCGCGCCGATGAAGCGCTGTATATCGCTAAACGCAATGGCCGGGGCCTGATTGAGCTGGCCCAATAAGAGGCTGCGCTCAGCTAAAAATTGAAACCCGGTTTCTGCCATTATGCTTTGAGGCATAGAGTGCCAAATCGGCGTATTCAAGCAGTTTTTTAGAGCTTTCAGTGTGATTCGGGTAAACCGCGATACCTGCAGAAAAAGTGATTTTTAAAGCACTGTTTTGATGGCGGATGGTGATTTTAGAAAAATCTTCACGGTATTTATCAATTTTAATTTGGGCGTTTTCGGCTGAAGCGCCCATCATCAGAATTAAAAACTCCTCTCCCCCAAGGCGGCAAACAATATCGCTGGTTCGGGCCTGAGCGCTTAAAAAGCGGGCCAGGCATTTCAGTGCTTCATCCCCAGCCGGGTGGCCATAAGTATCATTAACTGTTTTAAAGTGATCGATATCAATCATCACCGCGCTGAGCGGCATCTGATTCCGTGTGGCCTGGGCCAGCATAATATCTAAAGTTTCTGCCAGATAACGGCGGTTGTATAAGCCGGTCAGCGGATCTCTTAAAGCGGCTTCCAGTAGTTTTTCCTGCAAAGAAACGATTTCTTCCAGCTTGTTTTCCAGCTTTAGTTTGGCTTCTTGCAAGGCATCAAAAGTGTGTTTTCTCTGGGTGATGTCTTCATAAGCCCCCACAATCCCAATGACAGAGCCATCGCTTTCCAGCAGCGGTACATGGTTCAGGCTGATATGGGTGAGCTTGCCATCGTGAGTGGTAATGGCTCCTTCCTGATTAAGCAGGCTTTGCCCGGTACGGATCACCGTCTGGGCGAAGGCTTGCAGGGCATTGGCGCGCTCGGGCATCAGGTCAAAGTCTGTTCTGCCGATGATCTCCTCTGATGAGCTGACTCCATTGTCATTGGCAAAATGCCTGTTACAGCCAATATAGCGGGAATCGGGGTCTTTCCAGAAAACACGGATGGGGATGGCATCGAGCACCGCATTCAGCAAGCGCTGGGATTTCTCCGCATCCTGTTCTTTTTGTTCTAATTCTTCAGTAAAGGCCAAGAGCTCATGATGCATTTTATTCTGAGCAATATGGGCACGCACCCTTGCGCGCAAAATGGCACGGCTGATGGGCTTATTAACATAATCCACCGCACCCGCTGCAAAGCCCCGCTCTTCATCTGCTGTGCTTAATAAAGCAGTAACAAATATCAGGGGAATTTTCGCTGTATCCGGGTTGGATTTGAGTTGTGCACATACGGAGTAGCCATCCAGCTCCGGCATAATGACATCAAGCAGGATTAAATCCGGCAGATATTCTTTTGCCAGTTTTAATGCAGTGTGGCCATTGCTGGCGGTGAGCAGCTGGTACTCATCCTCAAGACAAGAAGAGAGGATGGCAATACTGTCTGGCATATCATCGACGATTAACACGATCGGCTTAGGTCTGGCAGTAGGTTTACTCATGGCCGGGCTCTTGATGTGTGTTTGCTGACAATAACAGTTCGCTTGCGTTCTGGTTTTATGCTCCGGATGACGGCTTGCTCCATATACAAGCCGTCATCAGAGAAATGTGGCTTGTGTTTACTTAATTTAAGCCACGTTTGGCAAGCAGGGGAGCTACCTCTGCCGGACGGCCACGAAATGCCAGCCATGCACTGGCCGGATCGATAGAATTGCCCACGCTGTAAATCGTGCGGTACAGGCGCTCTGCCGTTGCCGGATCGAAAGGGTTGCCCGTTTCTGCAAAAGCATTAAAAGCATCTGCTTCTAAGACTTCGGCCCACATATATACGTAATAGCCTGCCGCATAACCATCGCTCGAAAACAGATGCCCGAAATGGGGCAGGCGGTGGTTAATTCCTGCAGCTATGGGCAGGCCGATTTTTTCCAGCGTGGCTGCTTCAAAAGCACTGATATCCTGCACTTTTTCAGTTAAATCTAAATGGATTTGTAAATCAAGCAGGGCAGAGCCCAGATAGCGCACAGTTTCAAAACCCTGATTAAAAAAGCGTGCATTTTTGATTTTGGCAAGCAGGGTATCTGGAATCGCTTCGCCGGTTTTAATATGCAAGGCATGCTTTTTGAGCACTTCGTCCTGTTCGGCCCAGTTTTCAAAGAGTTGAGAAGGCAGCTCTACATAATCCCGTGCCACAGCCGGTCCTGCCAGCAGGCTGTATTCAACATCTGACAGCAGCCCGTGCAAACCATGGCCAAATTCGTGGAATAAAGTGCGCACATCGTCAAAAGACAACAGCGTAGCCTGCCCTGCCGGGGCTTTAGAGAAATTATTATTGTTGATCACAATGGGCACAATGCGCTTGCCTTCACTGCGGCTCTGGCTGCGAAACTCATGCATCCACGCCCCGCCTTGCTTGCTGGTGCGAGAGAAATTGTCGCCAATAAAGAGGCCGATCACCTCGCCCTCGCGGCAGACTTCCCAAAGCCGTGCATCGGGGTGATATAGCGGCAGATCACAGCGCTCTTTAAAGCTCAGGCCAAACAGGCGATGCGCGCAATCAAAAGCGGCGGCAATCATATTTTCCAGAGCAAAGTAAGGTTTGATTTCGGCGTCATCTAAATCAAATCGCGCCAGGCGTTGCTGCTCGGCCAGATAAAACCAATCCCATGGCTCGATATCCAGCGGCTCGCCCAGCTCTGCGGCCAGGGTTTGCAAGTCAGCTTGCTCTTCGTGCACGCGTTCCAGTGCAGGTGCCCACACTTTTTGCAGTAAATCCATTGCCGCTTGTGGCGTGCCTGCCATGCGGTCATTTAAGGCGTAATCTGCAAAATTGGCATAACCCAGCAATTGGGCCTGCTCTTGCCGCAGCGCCAGAATTTGCGGGACGATGAGGCGGTTATCTGTTTTACCTGCGTGTGCACCGCGGCTTTTCCATGCTTTGTGCGCGATTTCGCGTAAATCCCTGCGGCTGGAATAAGTCAGAAATGGCACAACGGAAGAGCGGCTGAGTGTTATAACGCAACCTTCTGTGCCACGGTCTGCCGCTGCCTGTTTTGCGGATTCTCTGATGGAGTCCGGCAGGCCGGCCAAATCATTTTCATCATGAAGCTGCAGGCGATATTCCGCCTCATCGCTGCGTACATTTTGCGAAAATTGTGTGCAGAGTGTGGCCAGAGCGGCCACGATATCTGAAAATCGCTGCTTTGATTCACCTGTCAGCTCAGCGCCATTTCTTACAAAATTTAAGTGAATACGTTCTAAGAGCCGCAGCTTTTCTGTGCTTAAGCCCAAATCTTTGCGTTGCTGATAAAGGGCATTAATACGTGTAAAAACGCCTTCCTGCTGATAAACCATATTATGGTGGGCAGCAAGTTGCGGTGCGAGTGTGAGCTGGATTGCTTCCAGCTCCGGGCTTGTTTCTGAAGCCGTCAGGTTTTCAAACAGGGCATTGATGCGCGCAAGTAATGAGCCGGCAAGGGCAAAGCACTCTGCACTATTAGCAAAATCAGGCAGGCTGGTTTGTTCGGCAATTGCATTTAATTCGGCGCGATGTTGCGCCATCGCAAAAGCAAAAGCAGGGGGAAAATGCCCGGGCAGAATTTGATCAAATGGTGGCAGGCCAAAAGGGCTTTGCCATTCTTGCAATAAAGGATTGTGCTCTGTGTGCATGATTGACGCCTGAGACTTTAGAATGTTTATTTTATTGCATTGGCATAGTGCTGGCTATTGGTGAAACCAATACTAAACATTTAATGCTAAATTTTTATTTAATCATTGCTCAGTTAAAAACGTATTTTAAGAAAATTGTCATATTTTACTGAAAAAGCGTGGTATTAATCTGAACGTGTTTGAGGTGAAGATGGCGTGACTCATGCCACTGCTATGATTGAAAATCAGCCCCAAACCCGGTATTTGTGAATAATTTGAAAATTTTTCAAATTGAATATTGCAGCAGAGTGCTATAAACAGCGTCGATGTTTTCATCACTAATTCAGAAAATGATGATGTAATAAAATGATGGCTGGCATGAGTAAGGTCAAAAAATAAGTGGCGATGCTGTGAGTGATTTACAGATTACGTCGTAATGCAAAAATAGCTTAGGAGAAAGCGTTGGAGAATAATCAGCTATTACACACTTCTGTTGTTTTACTGGCAGCAGCGGTGATTGCAGTTCCGGTATTTAAGCGTTTTAATCTGGGGTCAATCCTCGGCTATTTAGTGGCCGGGGTGATTGTGGGGCCATATTTTTTGGGGTTTATTGAAGACCCTGTTGCTGTGCTGGACTTTGCAGAAATAGGCGTGGTGCTTTTGCTATTTGTTTTGGGATTAGAATTAAATCCAAAATCACTCTGGCAGATGCGTAAAAAAATCATTGGCCTGGGCGGCGCTCAATTATTGCTTTGCGGTCTGGCGCTTGCTGGTTTATCCGTCGTTTCTTTAAGCCTTGAGTTTAAAGCATCGCTGATGGTTGGCGTAACGCTGGCTTTATCTTCTACGGCATTTGCTGTTCAGCTGTTAAAAGAGCGCAGCATGCTTAATCAGCCAATTGGCCGGATTGGTTTTGCCATTTTGCTGATGCAGGATTTGGCGGTTATTCCCGTATTACTGAGTTTACAAGCGATGGCTCCCGATCCAGGCGGCCATATTGTGCCATGGTGGCTGGGTTTGCTTGCCGTAGTGATTACACTGTTTATTGGTACTTATTTGCTCAGCCCGCTGCTTAAAATTGTGGCGAAGTATGGTAATTCAGAAGTAATGACTGCGGCAGCATTACTGATTGTATTAGGCGCTGCTTTAGGTTTTGATTATGCCGGCTTATCCATGGCCATGGGGGCGTTTATTGCCGGGATTATGCTGGCTAATTCCAGCTTCAGGCATCAGCTTGAGGCGGATATTGAGCCATTTAAAGGCTTATTATTAGGTTTGTTTTTTATTACTATCGGCACCAGCATCAATTTAAAAATGCTGCTGGCAGATCCGTGGTTTTTATTGGCAGGCGCATTATTGCTGCTTCTGGTAAAAAGCTCGGTCATTGCGGCTTTAATTGCGGGTACTACAGGGCAGTCAAAATTAAATAGTTTCAGGCTGGGGCTGATGCTGGCACAGGGGGGTGAATTTGCTTTTGTGGTGATGGCACAGGCTTTATCTTTGCATATTCTGGATAAGCAGATCACAGAAGAAATCACCATTGTGGTGGGTTTATCAATGGCCTTAAATGCGCCCCTGCTTATGATATTTGAGCGTTTAATTCAGCGCAAAGGCAAAGAAAAAACGGTTGATTACAGTAATGTTAAATTTGACAGCAATAAAGTCATCATTGCCGGGTTCGGCAGGTTTGGCCAGGCAACCGGGCGTTTGCTGTCGGCAAAAGGAATGCAATTTACCGCGCTGGATAAAGACCCTGAGCATATCGAGTTTTTAAAGAAAGTAGGGCATAAAATTTATTTTGGCGATGCAACCCGCCATGATTTACTCAGAAAGGCGGGGGCAAAGCAGGCCTCTGTATTATTAATTGCCATTGATAATATCAGCGATTCCCTGCATTTGGCGCAAATGGCAAAGCGCAAGTTTCCGCATCTGCGTATTATTGCGCGGGCACATAATCGTACCCATGCTTTATCTTTAATGGATTTAGATGTGGATGTGGTGATTCGTGAAGTATGGGAAAGCAGCTTAACGGCTGCTGAGCATACTTTATTGGCGCTTGGATATTCACCTGCCCATGCAGAGCGAATGATTGATATTTTTCAGCGCCACGATGAAGCATCATTATTAGAGCAATTAGAGCATAAAGATGATATGGAAGCATTAATTGCCCTGGCTAAAGAAAACCGCCAGCAAATGAGTGATTTATTTGTGGCAGACAGAAATGTCTATGCCGCAGAAGAAAAGAAAGTGATTGATTAATGAATAAAATAATTCGCTGGGATATCTTTTGCCGTGTGGTTGATAATTACGGCGATATTGGTGTGTGCTGGCGCCTGGCACGGCAATTGTCGCGTGAATATGGTTTAACAGTAAGGCTGTGGGCAGACGATTTAATCAGCTTTCAGCGAATTCAGGCAGATATTTGTACTGATTTGCCTGTGCAGGTGTGTGCTGACGTGGAGGTACGGCACTGGTGTGAGCCTTTACCCTGTGTGGAGCCTGCCGATGTGGTGATTGAGGCTTTTGCCTGTGATTTGCCTGCAAGCTATATTGCCGCCATGAAAGCTGATCGGCGTGAGCGGGTTTGGCTGAATCTGGAATATCTCTCTGCAGAGGATTGGGTGACGGGCTGTCACGGCCTGCCTTCTCCTGCTCAGGGCCTGCCTAAATTCTTTTTCTTTCCCGGTTTTGTGGATGGCACAGGCGGCTTACTGGGTGAGCAGGCTCAGCTTAGTGCCAAAGCAGCATGGTCGCAGGCGGACAGCGATGCGTATTTGGGGCAATGGCAGGCTGTACAGGCCCATAGTATTAAGGTGTCTCTCTTTGCCTATGCCAATCAGGGGCTGGCTGATTTATTAAGCTGCTGGCAGCAATCAGACCGCCCTGTGCAGGTGTTTATGCCTGAGGGCCTGTTGCTGCCTGTGGCCGAAGCCGCCTTAGGGCAGGCGTTGCCGGTGGGCACCACGATTTGCCTTGGTGCGCTCAGCCTGTCTGTGCTGCCGATGCAATCACAGGATGATTACGACCGGCTGCTTTGGAGCTGCGATCTTAATTTTGTACGGGGTGAAGATTCATTTGTGCGTGCGCAGTGGGCCGCTTTACCCCTGATCTGGCATATTTATCCTCAGGATGATGATGCGCATCGTGCCAAACTGGATGCATTTTTGGCACTTTATCTGGCCGCTTGTCCCGGTAAATCTGCACAGGCATTCAATGATTTTTGGCAGGCATGGAACCACGGAGGAGATCTCAAAGCCGCATGGCATAAGCTTTTTCCCGAGATATCTGCCTTAAAGCGCCATGCTGTGGCATGGCAGAAAAATTTGATTAAACGCGGGGATCTCGCCACTAATCTGGTCAGATTCGTAAATAGCAAGGTAAAATGGCGAGTTAAATTTTAACCATCACTTAAGCTCTAGGTAAACACCGCAATGGCAATCAAAACCGCACAAGAAGTTCGCGTTGGTAACGTAATCATGGTTGATGCTCAACCTTGGGTCGTTCAAAAAACCGAATACAGCAAATCTGGCCGTAACTCTTCTGTTGTAAAGATGAAAGCAAAAAGCTTGCTGGGTACATCTTCTTCAGAAAACGTTTACAAAGCTGACGAAAAATTTGAAGTAGTTACATTAGATCGCAAAGAATGTACTTATTCTTACTTTGCTGATCCTATGTATGTATTTATGGATGCTGAGTTTAACCAGTACGAAATCGAAAAAGACAATCTGGGTGATTCCCTGAACTTTATCGAAGACGGCATGGAAGATCAGTGCGAAGTGACTTTCTACGAAGGTAAAGCGATTTCTGTTGAAATGCCTACCACCATCGTACGTGAAGTGGTTTACACCGAGCCAGCAGTTCGTGGCGATACTTCAGGCAAGGTAATGAAGCCAGCCCGCCTCTCCAATGGTTACGAATTGCCAGTTGCTGCATTTATTGAAATCGGTGACAAAATCGAAATCGATACACGCTTCAACGAATTCAAAAAACGCGCTTAATCGCCGTTTAGAATCAAAAAAAGCCACCTTGCAGAAGGTGGCTTTTTTTATTTAAACCCAAATTTTAAAACACGGAGGACACAGAGAACACGGAGTTTTACGGAGAAAAGAAACAGAGAATTCAAATGGTTATTGTTTTTTTCCGTGTATCTCCGTGTCCTCCTTAACTTTGTGGTTCAAGACCTGGGTTTTAGAGGCTTACTTCAACATTTTCCACAAAAAGCTGTATTCCAGCGCAGTCATATCGGCTTTCTGGCTGTTGTCTGCCGCGCCTGCATGGCCGCCTTCCATGTT
This sequence comes from Iodobacter violaceini, assembly GCF_011601265.1. Lineage (GTDB taxonomy): Bacteria > Pseudomonadota > Gammaproteobacteria > Burkholderiales > Chitinibacteraceae > Iodobacter > Iodobacter violaceini. Next base: position 242,337 of record NZ_JAAOLX010000003.1, on the reverse strand, counting down.
TTCATAGTACCAAACCGATTTAACGCCCTCGCTTTGCATCTTTGCCATCATTTTACGTGCGTGCCCTGGGTGGACACGGTCGTCGCGGGTGGAGGTGGTAAAGAGGATGTTCGGGTATTGCGTTTTGGCCCTGATATTGTGATACGGTGAGTATTTGCTGATGTAATCCCACTCAGCGGGCACATCCGGATTGCCATATTCGCCCATCCATGAAGCCCCTGCCAGCAGCTGATTAAAGCGGCGCATATCCAGGAGCGGCACCTGGCAAACCACGGCGCCAAATAAATCCGGGCGTTGGGTCATCATTACCCCCATCAGCAGCCCGCCATTGCTGCCGCCCATAATGCCGAGCTTTTTCGGCTGGGTGATTTTCTTAGCAATCAGGTCTGTCGCCACAGCGATAAAATCATCATAGGCTTTCTGGCGGTTTTCTTTCAGCGCAGCCTGATGCCAGCGCGGGCCAAATTCACCGCCACCACGGATATTGGCCAGCACATACACGCCGCCTTTTTCCAGCCAGGCTTTACCTGCACCAGCCGAATAATACGGCGTGAGGCTGACTTCAAAGCCGCCATAGCCATAGAGCAGCGTGGGGGTATTGGCATCGGTTTTTAAGTTTTTAGGCTTAACGATAAAGTAGGGAATGCGCGTGCCATCTTTAGAAACGGCTTCGTTTTGCGCGATTTCCATGCTGCTGGCGTCAAAGAAGGCAGGGCGTTGTTTAAGCAGCTCCCGCTCATCTGTGCCTGCATGGGCCAGATAGAGCGAATCCGGGGTAAGGAAATCGGCGTGGGTGAAGAAGTAATCATCCAAGGCATCCGGATCAATCGCCGTCGCTCCGATCGTGCCAAAAGCAGGGGCATTAATGGCGCGTTGCGACCATTTTCCTTCTTTAAAGCGCCATTCTGTCAGGCGGCCTTTTACATTATCGAGCGCTTCAACAATCAGGAAGTTTTTGGTGGCGGTGGTGCCATTCAGTGCGGTGGTTGGGCTGGGGTTAAAGAGCTGAGTAAATTGGCGCTCACCTGCCTGGAATTTCTCAAAATCGCTGGCGATCAGGCTGCCGCTGGGCCAGGTTTTGCCGCCGATAGTCCATGCGGATTTAAGTGTGATCAGGATTTGCGGACCAAAGAAGCTGATATTGGCATCATCCGGCACGGCAATGCGGCTGAGTTTTTCACCGCTGCGCAAATAGGTTTCATTGGTATAAAAGGTAACGCCACGGCGGATAATCTCGCGGCGGTAGCCTGCATCTTCGGCCACCATGGCAGAAACAGAAATATCTGTTTTTTGCCCTTCAAAAATAGTTTTAGCGGCGCTGAGCGGCGTGCCGCGCTGCCAAAGCTTAACAATGCGCGGATAGCCCGAATCAGTCTGGCTGTCTTTGCCAAAATCGCTGGCCACAAACACGCTATCCTTACCTTGCCAGCTGACATCTGATTTAGCTTCAGGCAGGCTAAAGCCATCTTTTACAAAGGATTTTTTATTTAAATCGAATTCACGCACTTCCACCGCATCGGCACCGCCACGGGAAAGGCTGATTAAGCATCTGTCGTATTGTGGATAGCGGCAGTCTGCGCCTTTATAAACCCAATTGGCGTTTTCAGCTTTGGCCAATGCATCTAAATCTAATACGGTTTCCCAATCTGGATTCGCTGTTTTATAGCTGGCCAGGGTAGTGCGCCGCCAAATACCACGCTGATGATCGCCATCGCGCCAGAAATTATAAAAATAGCCGCCCATTTTATTCACATAGGCGATGCGCTCTTTTGAATTAAGGATATCCAAAACATCATTTTTTAGCGGGGCAAAACCGGCTTCTTTTTCTAACATTCCATGGCTAATGGCATTTTGCGCCTTTACCCAATCTAATGATTTTTTACCCGCTACATCTTCAAGCCATTCAAATTGATCGCTGGCGGCATGGGCCAGCAGGCTGGCGCTGGCCAGTGCCATTGAAAGTAATACTTTTTGCATATTCTTCCTTGCTGAAATCAATGATTAAACAGATGGGCAGGCGAACATTTGCACATATGCCATATGGGTCGGAAAATATAGCATATTTGCCTGAGGCAGGAGGGGATTAAGCAATAAGTGTGATGGTGGCGGTGCCTGTCAGCTTAAGGGGAATTTGTAGCTTGGGTTAGCAGTCTGTGTGCGGGGGGGCCCCGCTTAGCGATATATCGGGTAACCCAATATTTTTTTCCGCATAAACGTTGGGTTACACTGATTTTTCCGCTAAAAATCAGCGAACCCAACCTGCGAAGGCATTTTTTTCCACGCGCGAGTATAAAGATGCGCATGCCTGCAGAACTTTGAATTCATTGAGTGATTAACCGGCATCAATTCCCAAATACCTGATCTTTCAGCATTTTCAGTTGATCGCGTAATTGGGCTGCTTTTTCAAATTCCAGGTTTTTAGCGGCTTCGATCATTTCTTTTTCGAGGCGTTTTAATTCTTTGGCCAGGGATTTTTCGTCAAACTCATTGAGCATTTTTTGCCGCTTCATTTCTAACCTGGCGGCTACGGCGGCTTCTTCGTTATATACGCCGTCGATAATATCCTTGATGCGTTTGACTACGCTGCGCGGCGTAATGCCATTGGCCTGATTAAATGCGGTTTGTTTGGCGCGGCGGCGTTCGGTTTCATCGATGGCCTTTTTCATCGAATTGGTGATTCGATCGGCGTAGAGAATCGCTTTACCATTTAAATTACGCGCGGCGCGGCCAATAGTCTGGATTAAGCTGCGCTCTGATCTTAAAAAGCCTTCTTTATCTGCGTCTAAAATCGCCACCAGGGAAACCTCCGGGATATCCAGGCCTTCGCGCAATAAGTTAATCCCGATCAGCACATCAAATACGCCAAGGCGCAAATCGCGCAGGATTTCGACGCGCTCTACGGTATCAATATCCGAGTGCAAATAGCGCACTTTTACCCCGTGCTCGTTCAGATAATCTGTCAGCTGCTCGCTCATGCGTTTGGTCAGCGTGGTTACCAGCACCCGCTCGCCCTGCTCGGTGCGCAGTTTGATTTCAGAGAGCAAATCATCCACCTGCGTGCCCACAGGCCGCACTTCAATAATCGGGTCTACCAGGCCCGTCGGGCGCACCACTTGCTCCACAATCTGCCCCTGATGCCTGGCCTCGTAATCTGCAGGCGTGGCGGAGACAAACACCGTTTGCGGCATCAGCTGCTCAAATTCTTCAAATTTCAGCGGCCGGTTGTCCAGCGCGGAGGGCATGCGGAAACCATAATCGACCAAATTTTCTTTGCGTGATCGGTCGCCCTTATACATCGCGCCAATTTGCGGAATGGTGACGTGGCTTTCGTCGATAATCATGATCGAATTAGGCGGCATATAGTTGATCAGCGTCGGCGGGGCCGAGCCTGCCGGCTTGCCGGAGAAATGCCGCGAGTAGTTTTCAATGCCCTTACAAAAGCCCATTTCGATCAGCATTTCTAAATCAAAACGGGTGCGCTGCTCCAGCCGTTGCGCTTCGACTAATTTGTGTTCTTTGTAATAAAACGCCAGCCGGTCAGTCAGCTCGGCCTTAATGGTTTCGATGGCTTCCAGCACTTTTTCACGCGGGGTAACGTAATGGCTGCTGGGGAAAACCGTAAAGCGGCCCACGCGCTGTTTGATATGGCCTGTAAGCGGGTCGAATAATTGCAGCGTTTCTAATTCATCATCAAATAAATTCACCCGCAGTGCTAATTCGGCGGATTCGGCGGGGAAGATATCGATCACATCGCCGCGCACCCTGAAACAACCACGGCTGAAATCGGTGTCGTTTCTATCGTATTGCATGGCGGTGAGGCGTTTGATCATATCGCGCTGGGCAACGCGCTCGCCTTCTTTCAGGTGCAAAATCATCTGGTGGTAAGAGCTGGGATCGCCAATCCCGTAAATCGCGCTGACAGTGGCCACAATAATACAATCGGGCCGCTCTAAAATTGCCTTGGTGGCAGAGAGCCGCATCTGCTCGATATGCTCATTAATCGCCGAGTCTTTCTCGATAAATAAATCGCGGCTGGGCACATAGGCTTCGGGCTGGTAGTAATCGTAGTAAGACACAAAGTATTCAACCGCATTTTGCGGAAAGAATTCACGCATCTCCGAGTAAAGCTGCGCCGCCAGTGTCTTATTCGGTGCCATCAAAATAGCTGGCCGCCCTGACTGGGCAATCACATTGGCCATCGTATAAGTCTTACCCGAGCCTGTTACCCCAAGCAGGGTCTGATACTGCAAACCATCATCCAGCCCTTCAAGCAACTGAGCAATGGCCGTTGGCTGATCGCCAGCAGGCGGAAATGGCTGAAACAGGCGATAGGGGCTGCCGGGGTAATCGACAAACATGGGCAAGATCCTGTGTTGACGAGGCGAAGTAGGCTTATTCTACCCAATAGAACGCTCGTCCGCTTTAATGGTTTTTGGGGGGGAGTGGTTTGTTGGCCGTGCAAGTAATGGAGGCGAATAGGGGCCGTGCCTGGATGTATGTAATTTGGTATTCAGGTTGTGATGTAAATGCAGTTGTTTCTTTTAGTAACTTTTATTTAATGTGTAACTTATGTCAAGTTAATGTAATGTTTTGCGTAAATTATAGCTGCTGAATTTTGTTACCAGGCTTTGTGCTTATTTGTTCCATAAACGGGCTCTTCATATTGTGGGGCAAGTATGGCAATTTTTTATGAGGAAGTCCCCATGAAGACTACGGATCTTGTTTATGAAGCTAAGTTCAGAAGAGCAACTGAAGTTCTGGATTCCACTGGAATATGGAAGTCTAACTACCTGCCGCCAGCTACTAGGTTACTTCGGCGTATTGGTTTTAGTGTTCGGCCACCGCATTTCGTAAGTTTTGCAAATACGGCTATTTCTTGTGCGGCATATTTCAGTGCGGTGTGGGGGCTATCAATGTGGCTGCTCGTTTGGTCCAGTCAGGGTATTTATTGGGGGGATGTAGTCACTAGAGCTATGTTGGCGGGCATGTTTTTTGGTGTTGCAATGGCTGCTTACTATGCTTATGGCCGTATGAAGTACAAGCTGCCATCTTGGGAAAACTTGCTGCATAGTGATAATGAAGCCTGAATTTTAGCTTGCTAAAGTAGCTTGGGCTAAGGCGTATTGTCTAATCTTTGTATTTACGGAGATGCGCCGGGCAGATAAAACATGCACAAGTAACTTGCTATCGTGCTTACTCCTTAGCTTCACTTTATGATCAGAATCCGCAGAGAGTTAAATATGAATTCAAAATACGCAGGGCAGTGTCTTTGTGGCGAAATCCACTATTCAGCTGATGTTGAACCATTATTTGCTGGTAACTGTCACTGCAAAGACTGCCAAAGAAGCTCGGGTAGTGCTTATATCCCAGCAATGCTTTTCCCCGAAAAAAATGTGTTTGTTTCTGGCGAGGCAAAATATTTTGAGTCAATGGCGGATAGCGGAGGTACGCATAAAAGAGGTTTCTGCCCGAATTGTGGCGCTCAATTGTTCGCAAAGTTCAGCAATCTTCCCGGTATGCTGGGCATAAAAGCTGGCACCTTAAACGATGCATCGCACTACGTGCCCAAGTTAGATTTCTATGTGGCAGGAGCCGCAACCTGGGATTTTATGGATCCTCAACTTCCCAAAAAACAAGGTTCCCCTCAAGGATAAAGGGCATTCTCATAACAAGGTGCTTAATGGGGCTGCACGGTAGATTGGGCTAAAGCTTTATCAGCCCAACAGTTTATTTAGAGATATGCGTTGAGCAGATAAATCATGTCCAAGCTACTTGCTAACTACATCGTTTTTTTATTAGCAAACAGCGAAAAACATACTAACCACGCTCTTCGTATAGGGCTTAAAGTCCCCTTGAAACACGCCGAAGCGAGGAACAAGCGGGCGGGGTTTCGGCGAGGATGTTTGAGCGAGCGAAGCGAGTGAGTCCCGCAGCCGCCGCTCGATTGTCCGCAGATGAGGGGTTTTCGTGTTTCGTGGGGCGGCCTTCTTTGGCTTCGTTTCTTGGCCGTTCAAGAAAGGAAGGCCCCCGCGGTGGCGACCGCTCCAAAATCAACGTGCCGAAGGCACTAAAAAGGTCTTTTTGATTTTGTTTAGCGCCTGTGGGGTGCTTACTCACGAGCGATACTGAAAAATACGCTGCTTGCGCCCACCCCTCAAAACCATTCCCCTTATGCCCTGGCATTCTTCCGTGAAACCCCCTGTTCCCCGCTCCCTTTGTACTTCAAGGCCCAGCTTTTTTTACATGGCTGAATCATTGCGTTAAGGTGTCGCCATTGTTGAATCACGCACAGAAGTACACCCAATGATAAATACCCCCCATTACTGCGAACTGAATGCCCAGCACCGCGCTGCGGCGGCTGCCCATGTGCGCGATATTGTCAGCGTGGCGATTGGTCATCGCAGCGATGAAGCGGCTTTGATTGTTTACGATGTTGAATGCCCTTTGGCGCAGGTGTTGGCGGATAGCTATCAGCTGGCTTTGCCAAGCGCGCAGGTGATTGAAATCAGCAGCGTGGATAATGATGCGGTGATGGCGGCGTTTCATGCTCAGCCTGCCGGGGCTTTGGTGGTGTTGATTCAGTCGACGCATTTTCGCCTCGATGCCTATCGTTTGCGGGTGCAGTTGTTTAATCAAGAGTTAAAAGTGATCGAGCATGTGCATCTGGCGCGCATGGTGGCGGATGAAGCGCCTTTGTATATTGAAGCGTTGGCTTACGATGCTGAATATTATCGCGGCACGGGCGCGGCCTTGCAGGCGCGGATCAATGCGGCGCCGCACGCGCGCATCACCAGCGGCGAGGGCCAGGTGCTGACCTATGCCGGCCCGCTGGAGGGCGCAAAGCTGAATGTGGGCGATTACCGCCAGATGAAGCATATTGGCGGGCAGTTTCCGATTGGCGAAGTGTTTACTGAAGCGCGTGATTTAACGCAGCTGAGCGGCCGCGCCGATATTTTTGTGTTTGGCGATACCAGCTTTCATTGCAATTTTCCGGCTCTGCCGATCACTCTGATTGTTGAGCAGGGCTGTGTGGTTGGGGTAGAAAACAGCACGCCGTATTTTGATGAAGTGCTGGCTAAAATCCGTGCAGTGGAAGGCGAGGTGTGGGTGCGTGAGCTGGGCCTGGGCCTGAATCGTGCATTCAGCCGCGAGCGCACCGTAAGCGATATCGGTACTTTTGAGCGGCTGTGCGGCGTTCATTTATCGCTGGGCGCCAAGCACGGCAGCTATAACAAACCGCAATTTAAACGCAAAGACACGCGTTTTCATATCGACGTATTTGTCGCCACTACCGGTGTGTATTTCGGCGATGAAAACGTTTATATCGATGGGCAATGGCGGGTGTGATCGAAATTAAAGGGATAAATCTTGCTAGTTGCAGATTTTAATTTTTAGAAACACTCGGTATCTTTAATAAAAAAGCCGCCATAGCTGATATGGTGGCTTTTTATTTTTTAAATCCAATTGGTCCAATCTTACTGTAATTGCGTATTAGCAATTAAACAGCCACATTGAAGTGAGCGGTGTGCACAAAACGAATGCTTAGTTTTTAGTGAATAGATTGAGTGCAAGCTATTTTATTTTTGGATTTATTCTGAGCCATATTCTCAGTAATCTGCGTATTTCATTGTTAAAAAAAAGCCCCGGCTATAGCCGGGGCATCAAAAGCTGCCGTGACGCAGTATTTTTTATGGCTGTTACAGTGCGCTGTGGCGCAGTTGTTCCAGGATTGCAGGGTTTTCCAGTGTGGAAATATCCTGGGTAATTTCTTCACCCTTGGCGATATTTCTGAGCAGGCGGCGCATGATTTTGCCGGAGCGTGTTTTAGGCAGATTGTCGCCAAAGCGGATTTCATCCGGCTGAGCAATTTTGCCGATCTCGTGAGCTACCCATTCGCGCAGCTGTTTGGCTACCGCTTTACCTGCCTCGCCTTCAGGGCGATCACCCTTGAGCACCACAAAGGCAACGACTGATTCGCCCTTGATATCGTGCGGCTTACCTACCACTGCGGCTTCTGCAACCAGCGGGTTGGCAGCCAGAGCCGATTCAATTTCCATGGTGCCAAGGCGGTGGCCGGATACATTCAGCACGTCGTCGATGCGGCCCATAATCCAGATATAGCCGTGCTCGTCGTAATGCGCCGAATCACCAGCCAGGTAAAACTTGCCGTTAAATTCTTCCGGGAAGTAGGTGCTCTTAAAGCGTGCGGCATCGTTATAAATGGTGCGTACCAAAGATGGGAACGGGCGGGTAATTACCAAGGACCCACCTTTGCCCGGCTCTACCGGCGCGCCGGATTCATCCACAATCGCCGTCATAATGCCTGGCAGCGGCAGGGTGCAAGAACCCGGTTTGGTTGCCACTGCGCCTGGCAGTGGAGCCACCATATTGGAGCCGGTTTCGGTCTGCCACCAGGTATCTACAATCGGGCAACGGCCGCCACCGATGACCTCGTGATACCACATCCATGCATCAGGATTAATCGGCTCACCCACTGTGCCCAAGAGGCGCAGGCTGGATAGATCATATTGCTTAGGCAACTCGCCACCCAGTTTAATCAGCGAGCGGATTGCGGTTGGTGCGGTGTAAAAGGTGGTGACCTGGTGTTTTTCAATCATCGCCCAGAAGCGGCCAGCATCCGGATAGGTGGGCACGCCTTCAAACACCACTTGCGTGGCACCAATGCCCAGCGGGCCGTAGGCAATATAGCTGTGGCCGGTAATCCAGCCCACATCGGCCGTGCACCAGTACACATCGTCTTCTTTGTAATCGAACACCCATTTCATGGATACTTGCGTGCCAAGGAAGTAGCCCGCGCTGGAATGCTGAATGCCCTTAGGCTTACCTGTTGAGCCGGAGGTATAGAGCACAAACAGCGGATCTTCGGCGTTCATCCATTCTGGCTCGCATACATCAGGCAGGCCTTTAACCAGCTGATGCCACCAGACATTATTGCTTTCGCTCCAGTGATCCGGCTTGGTGCCGGTGCGCTGGAACACAATCACTTTTTCGACAGATTCGCAGTTGCCAATGCCCAGCGCTTCGTCTGTCATGGCTTTCAGTGGCGTGGCTTTGCCGCCGCGTACCGATTCATTGGCGGTAATCACAATCTTGGCCGCAGCATCCTGGATGCGATCACGCAGCGCGCCCGCAGAGAAGCCGCCGAATACCACCGAGTGAATTGCACCGATACGGGCGCAGGCTTGCATGGCGATAATTGCTTCAACGGTGTGCGGCATGTAGATCACCACGCGGTCACCCTTGACCACGCCAAGGCTCTTCAGCCCATTGGCAAACTGGCAAACGCGGTGATACAGCTCGCGGTAAGTTACGCGGGAGACTGAGCCATCGTCTGCTTCAAAAATAATCGCTACTTTATTCGCTTTGCTTTCAAGATGACGGTCGAGGCAGTTGTAGGACACATTCATTTCACCGTCTTCAAACCACTTGAAAAACGGCGCATTGGATTCGTCCAATACCTTGGTAAAAGGCTTGCGCCAGCTGACTAACTCGCGGCCCAAATCGCCCCAAAAGCCTTGATAATCGCTATTAGCTTTCTCGCAAAGGGTGTGATAGCCCTCCATGCCGGATACATTTGCTTTAGTACGGAAATCGTCAGAAGGTGGAAACAGACGGGTTTCCTTAAGTACGGAATCAATGCTGCTCATTTAGGCTTCCTTCTTGCAGAGATAGTCAGATAAATCGGATCAGCACCAATGTATCAGCGGGGGCTGCTGTAAAGCTAATTGTGTTTTTTGATGGGGTGAATCAGAAAGGCTGATATGAGGGTTTTACGCTGCGGGTATCTTCAACTTCAGTGGGGGGTAAAGCGGGCCCCGAGATTGAAGATGTTTAAGCACAAAAGATAGATACCCCCTCTGGAGGGGAGTTTAGCTGTTTTATTAACCGGACATTTTATGCGGAAAGCTGCATATGCAAAATAGGAAAAGGGTTGCTCATACTATCAAGAGCAGATCGATTGATTGTTTTAAAACCCATATGCTCATAAAAAATAATTGCCTGGGTGTTTTGCTCATTCACATCCACTTTGCTCGCTTGATGATGAGTGATGGCATCATTTAAAAGCATACTGCCAATTCCCAGGCCTCTGTGCTCGGGGGCGATAAATAACATTTCTATATTGCCCTCGCTCAAGCCAATAAAACCGGTTATTTTTTCCTGATTATCTTTCGCGCATTGCAATGAGACTGCGGGAAAGAAATCGCTCAGCATTTTAGATTTATAAAATTGAATATCGTCTTCAGATAAAAAATCATGCGTAGCTCTGACTGAGGACTCCCAAATTTTTAATAGTTCTGGGTATTCATTAGGGATGGCTGTGGTTATTTGCATCGTTATTGTTTCCATAAGTAAATAGAATCTTTGCCATCGCCATTGAGTGATTTATCTTGTTCAACCATGATATAGCGGGTTTTACCTTCGGCAATCAGCTTAAAGGCTTGCAAGCGGGTGCTATGGCCAAGGATTACCAAACCTGTTTGCATTTGTTGAAAATCAGCAGGGGAATACACCAGGCTTACACCCGGGCTATTGGGGGAATTAAATGTTGTGCGCGTCATATTCCCTTGGGCATCAAAGCTTAAATGCTCAATTTGGCTGTCATCCTGGCAATCGCTCACGCTGGTTTCAAAGCGTTGCCCGGCCAGCTCGATAGCCGAGCTCACTTTGGTGGCATTGGCGGCGATTAAAACATAGCTGCCTTTTTTATCTTTAACGCCTCCCAGCCCAGGCTCGCAAAGCATGGCGGCAAAGGGCAGGTGTGGGTTTTCCGGCAGGTGATACACCGCACTGCCGCCGCTTAAGCCATTACCCCAGCTGTATTGGCCGTTAGCATCATAGCTAAAGCTGCCTTTGGGAATAATAGGGCTGCTGATGCCTGCACCCGCATCGCCAAGCTTTGCATAGATCGCCTGCGTATCGCTGGCTGCATAGTGCCAGGCCAGATATTCGCTGCTGCTAAGGGGGACGGGTGTTGCCGGATCGCTGCCACCGCCGCCACAAGCTGATAAGGCGAATGTAAAAAGGCAGATTGCGGATTTCATATGATTAATTCTTAGTGAATGCGGGTGAAAATTCAGAATTTAATAATCCATAAATTAAATCATTGTGCCATTGTTGATTTAATTTAAAGTTATTTCTGATTCTGCCTTCTTGTATAAATCCAACCCGCTCTAATAAGCTGGCTGAGGCGATATTTCCTTCTGTTACTGTGGCTTTTATTTTGTGAAATAAGCAATCATTAAAAGCAAATTGCAATATGGCTTGTAAAGATTCTTTGCCATAGCCTTTGCCCTGCTCATTGGGGTGCAATAAAAAACCAACTTCAGCCTGCTGATATGGCTCCCACTCGGGCATAAAGCCAGTTATCCCAATGGGTGTATTGCGGTGTTTATCAATCATTACCAGGCACAGCCAGTGCGAGCTGTGTTTGGTCCATGCGGGCAGACGGCTGTTAAATTTTTCATTGATTGCATCGGCAGATAAAGGATCACTTACATATCGCATGACATCCGGGTGTTGTTGGAGCTGGTTAAAAAAGCCTCTGTCTGCTTCGGTAAGAGGTTTAAGGATTAATCTTGCTGTTTCTAAACAGATGCTCATTTTATGGCCTGTTATTTTTTAATTCATGGCTGAGTAATGAATAATTCATCAGTGATATATATTTACCTTCTTTGATTTCACAATCTCGGCTGATGCCCTCTAAAGTAAAATGAAAGGCTTGCAATAGCTGCTGCGATTTTAAATTTTCTGTTTCTACTTCGGCGCTGATGCGGTGTAGCTTTAATTCATTAAAGGCATAGCTGAGTAAACCCTGCAATGCTTCCTGCATAATGCCTTTGCCCCAGTGTTGGGGTAATAACCAGTAGCCTAGTTCGGCGTTTTTGTGTTCCTGGCAGATATTATTCAGCCCTAATGCGCCAAGCGGCGTACCTGCCGATTCAATGGCCAGCCAACAGCCTGTGCCTTGCTCGGCAATGGATTGATACCAGCTCATTTGTTCCAGGCAAGCGCTTTCTGTTGAATATGAAATACCATAGTGTTTAATCACTACCGGGTTGGACAGGCCAGAAAAAACAAAGGCTAAATCATCGGGTCTGAATGTTCTTAAAGTAAGTGTATTTAGTTTTATATTCATTATGATTCCAATGTCATTGCGTGTTCGGCGCAGGCTGCATGAATGGCATTGCGTATATGCAGCCCGGTGGTATCAAATATCGGGATATCCACATCCTGCTGCTGAATCAGCATGGTAATTTCTGTGCAGCCCAGTATGACTCCTTCTGCACCTTGCTCAATTAATTGCTGGATGATGGCAATATATTCTTGTCTGGATGATTCTTTAACAAGACCATGGCACAGCTCCTGATAAATAATCTCGTGCACTCTGTTACGGCCCGCTTCATTTGGGGTGATCACTTCCAGCTGATGCAGGCTGGCTAATCTGCCACGGTAAAAATCTTGCTCCATGGTGAATTTTGTACCCAATAGAGCAATTTTTTTAATGCCTGCAGTTTTAATTGCCGCTGCAGTGGCATCTGCAATATGCAAAAATGGAATCTGGATTTTCGCTTCAATTTCAGCAGTTAATTTATGCATGGTATTGGTGCATAAGATCATCAAATCTGCTCCGGCTAATTGCAGGGAATAAGCAGCTTTAGCCATGATTTCGCCAGCTTTATCCCATTGCCCTGTGCTTTGCAGCGCTGCTATTTCTGCAAAATCCACACTCAGCAGAATGACTTTGGCAGAATGCAGGCCGCCCATTTTTTCTTTAATGAGCTGATTCGCTCTTTGATAGTAAATCTGGCTGGATTCCCAGCTCATGCCGCCTATCATGCCGATGGTTTTCATATTTCACCTTTAAGCCAACAAAGCCAATTCACCATGCAATAAAAAGAATGCCGTGATCGCCATCAGGCTGGCCATAATGCCGTTAAATAATTTTAATATTTTGGGGATCAGCAAATGCTGGCGTAAAGCATCGCCCAACCATGCCCAGATACAGATGCAGGGTAAATTAATCAGCGCACATAAAACGGCTAAGCCCGCTGCGGCGAGCATGCTATTTTGCTCAGCAGGCAAAAACAGAATCACGGTATTGATCACCATCACCCATGCTTTGGGGTTAATCCACTGAAATAGTGCTGCAGCTAAAAAGCTCATAGGTTTGGCGGCTTCTTTGCCTTCAGGCGATCCGGCTTTCCATATTTTCCACGACAGCCACAATAAATAAGCGCAGCCAAAGACGCCTAAAATTGGGCGTACTGTATTAATGCTGGCCATTACCCACGCAAGGAGTACGCCAACGATAAACACTTGAATGCCGTGGCCAATGCTAATACCTAATAAATGCGGAATGCTGCGGCGAAAACCAAAATTGCCGCCAGAAGCCGCCAGCATCAGATTATTGGGGCCGGGGGTGACGGACATCAGCGAGACATAGCTCAGTAAGGCAGGGTTAAACATAGGCTTGGCTCGTTATAGGTAAAAGGCAATTCATCATAAAAGCATCGTTATAAAGGTTACAGTGGCATTACTTGCTTATTTTTATGGGTACAATTTAGACATGACGGTCTTATCTGGTACTGATGATGCAAGTGGATACGCTTTACCAACAGCTGGCCGATGATTTTGCGCTGGCGATCAGCCACGGTTCTTTACCGCCAGGCTCCCGATTGCCATCGGTACGTAAAACAGCACAAAGCCGCAGGCTGTCTTTAAATACCGTCCTCACCGCTTACCGGATGCTGGAAGACCGTGGCCTTGTAGTGGTCAGGCCGCAATCTGGTTATTACGTGCGCAGCCATCTTCCTATGCTTCCGGCTGCAAAAGTTGCAGCAACACCCAGCCCGGCTCAAGGCCCGGCCGGTGAGGTGCTGGATTTAATCGGTGCCGCTTTATTGGCCCAGCAAACGCCGGGTTATATCAATCTGGCTTTAGCCTGCCCTAAGGGGGGCGATTTTTACCCCAGCAATAAGCTGGCGCGGATTATGGGGCAGGTGCTCAGGCAAAACCCGGGCATGGTCAGCAGCTATGCTTTGCCGCCGGGGTCGGAGCGATTACGCACCCAGATTGCCCGCCGCAGTGTGGAGCTGGGCATGTCTTTGCAAGCCGAAAACATCGTGCTTACCCATGGCTGTATGGAGGCCTTGCAATTGTCTTTGCGCGCCATCTGCGTGCGTGGAGACGCTGTTGGGATTGAATCGCCGACCTACTTTAATTTGTTGCCGCTGTTCAGCAGCCTGGGTTTAAAGGCGGTTGAAATACCGACTGATCCGCAAACGGGTCTGTCGCTTGATGCCTTGGAGCAATTACTGATTGATGGCCAGCTGCAGGCCATTGTGGCCATGCCTAATGTGCATAACCCTTTGGGCTGTAGCATGCCGCTGGAAAACAAACGGCGCTTGGCTGGCCTGTTAAAGCGTTATCAAATCCCCTTGATCGAAGACGCGCTCTATGCTGAACTGCAATTTGGTGAAGCCTTTGCGCCCGCTGTAAAAGCGTTTGACGAAGAGGGCTGGGTGGTCATTTGCGCCAGTTACACCAAAACGCTGGCCCCTGATTTCAGGATAGGCTGGGTAGAAGGCGGGCGTTTTACCGAGCAGATTCGTAAACTTAAATTCTCTTATTCTGTTGCCGAATCTTTGGTGCTGAGCGAAACGCTGGGCCTCTTTTTAGAATCAGGTGGTTACGATCATCATTTACGCCAGCTCAAACGCCGCTACGCGATTCAGGTGGATAAAGTACGCGCGCTGATTGCCGGGCATTTTCCGCAGGGCACCAGCGCCACCCAGCCTGCTGGCGGGTTTTTATTCTGGGTAGAGCTGCCTGCCAGCTGCGACAGCGTGAAATTGTTTCATCGCGCCATTGCCGAGAAGATCAGCATCTCGCCCGGCCCGCTGTATTCCCCCGGCGGCCGCCATACCTCGGCACTGCGTTTATCCTGTTGCCAGCCTTTGGATGAAAGCTATATCCGGGCTTTAGTGCGGCTGGGCGAAATGGCGCAGGACATCATGGATGAAGCGGCTGGCGCTTAAAATCAGATGCTTCTGTGAGTAAATCAGGATTAATTCATAGATTTTTGAAGTTCTATAAAAACCTGATCTGCTGCATCAACATTGATAAGGCCCAGCCGTGGGAATTCCAGATCGATGATGACATATAGGGCCAAAGACATAATAAAGGCAAAGGAAAAGGTGTGTAGCAGGCTGCGTTCCTTGTTATCCGACATATCGTAGCCCACCAAAAGTGCACCGGCAAAGCTTAGCCCCGCAAGCAGTAGGAACACGATAAAAGGAGGGTGGTTTTTTGTAGCCATTGCACGTGTGGTGGTGATATCGATCATGTCATTGAGTGCTGGTAAAAGCAGTGTGGCACTGGAAACAGGTTCGTTGGGTTTGCGGCTGGCAGTTAAAACTTTTTGCCATATTTTTGCCTGTAATGCGGCTGTTTCATCCATTTTTTGCTGGGTTTCGGCCTTGTTTTCCGCATTTTGGTAGCTGTTTGAGCGTAATTCAAGATAGCGTCGGAATAGTGCACGTATTTCGGGCTGAACATCGGCAGGCAACAGGTCTATACGCAAATAGGCCGTGCCGATGGCGTTGGCTTCTTGGGTTATTAAATGACGGCGCTCTTCAAATCGCGATGCTGCGCCTGAAAAAGTAAATGCAATGACCAGGCCAAGCAAGCCAAATACAGCACTTTCAGCAGCACCGACTCCGTTGGCTAGTCCGTTTGGGTCCCGTTTTAATTTGGCTAAACCCAGTCGTCGGCCAATTTCAGAGAAAATGAGGATGCCTGCAAAGATGCAAACCGTTGTCAATAAGGCGATGAGGGTGAAGGTCATTTTATTCCCCTTTAGATAGCGTTGCTATTGAGTGCAAAGGCAGCGAGTCTGTATGGATATCTATCGAATGATCATGAAGATAAAATCATCATATAATTGCTTACTTTACAATAACATATATTTTTGTTTTTGCACTTTTGTTTAATAGAGCTGCTGTCAGTTGTGAATTATTGTTTTCTTTGGAATTAATTGGTAAAAATAGATTTTTTTGATAAATAAATAATTTATTTAGTATTGATTGTAATTATTGTATGAATGATTTAATTTTCTTGGAGTATAAAGAACAAAATCTTTGCGAACCAAGTGCCAGGGAAAATCACATACTTTGCATTTAGTTTGTTTCTTGATTTTTTGTTATGTAGATATATTGGCTTTTACTTAAGTTTACAGGATGGTTAACACTCACGCTTCCTGCGTAAACGGACAGGAAGCGGTTGTGTGCCGATGTTTAATTCACGCTGTATTCCTTAATTTATTTTGGCAGTTTAAATAGCCAATGCTGGGAATGGGCTTGCGTTGGGTCGCCGCGGCTGATATTAAATTACACTGCGCCATCAATTTTGCAGCTATTTGCCCATGTTGCCAGCCTTTGGATGAAAGCTATATCCAGGCTTTAGTCCGGCTGGGCGAGATGGCGCAGGACATTATGGATGAAGCTGCAGGCGTTTAATCCACAGGATGCGTGGCGGCGGTAGAAAACCTCGCCTCGCGTGCATCCAGCTCTTTGCCGGTTGGCTGAGTCAGCAGGCCATATAGCTCCGGCCTGCGGCCACGTATCCAGCGCTGGCCTGTGCTCATATTGACGAGGTTTAAATCCAGCACTGCGGCCACCATGGCGTCCTGGGCCAACCAGGTTTCATGAATGATGCGGCCATAGGGATCAATAATCATGGCGTTGCCGGTGCGGATTTCCTCCTCATCCTGGCCTACACCATTGCTGAAAATAATAAACAGGCCGTTATCGTGCGCTCTGGCGGGCAGCCAGCGCAGCAACCATTCCCGGCCATTAGGGCCTTTGAATTCGGCTTCAATGGCGGCAGGATTAATGTGGCGTTGCTGCCATTTTTCCAGGGCTATGGGTTTCATGCCATGCGGGCTGCGCGAGTTTGTGCCACCGGTTTGATGCGGGGCAAGCAGCAGGCTGGCCCCAAGCAGCGCGCAGGCCCGCACGTTCTCAACTAAGTTGTTATCCCAGCAAATCAGGATGGCGATGCGTATTCCCCATGGCGTATTAAATACGGTGTATTGATTGCCGCGGTGAATAGATTCGTGCTCAAAAGCATGCAGCTTGCGGTGGCAATGTTGTGTGCCATCGGGCATGCACAGCACATAGCTATTATAAAAATGCCCATCCTCCCCCAGCTCTGTCAGCCCCGCGCCAATCGCCATTTGATACTGTTGCGCCAGCTTTGTGACCGATGTGATCGAAGGCCCATGCAGCGGCTCGGCTAAGCCCGCCACGCCTTCACGGCTCAGCTTTGTGACATGCCAGTAGCCCGTAATGCACATTTCAGGAAAAGCGAGCAGCTGCACACCCTGGCTGGCGGCTTGGGCGGCAAAATCGGCAATGCGGCTCAGGTTATAAGCCTTATCACCCGCACGATGCTGAAATTGAACAGAGGCAACATTTAAAGTGGTATTGGGCATGGTGGGCTGCGCCTTGGTGTGAATGAATAAAGCGATTTAACCGCGGTCTGTTTCATGCGTAAAATGAAATTTATGCCCATCATTGATAGAAAAATAGAATGGATATCAAATTACTGCGCTCCTTTATTACCCTTGCTGGGCTGGGGCATTTTGGCCGGGCGGCGGATGTGCTCTGTGTAACGCAGCCAACCCTGAGTAAGCAAATTGCGAATTTAGAAGCCGAGCTGGGTGCCAGATTATTTGAACGCGGCCGCCATGGCGCAGAGTTAACTGCGTTTGGAGCGCTGTTTTTGCCTGATGCTCAGCGCTTAATTCAGGATGCTGATCAAGTGTTGCTGCGTGCCAGAGAAGCCAGCCGGGGAGAGCGCGGGCGGCTGCGCATTGGTTTTGGTTTGTCTGCGCTCGAATTTGCCCCGCAAGCGATTGCTGCGTTTAGCCAGCGCTACCCTGATGTGGCGATTACGCTTAATGATTACTCCTCAGCAGAGCAGACGCAGCGCATTCTGGCTGGCGAACTGGAGCTGGGTTTTATTCGCTTGCCCTGCGATGCCGCTTTAGCCACGCTCCCGCTCTTTGCAGAGCAATTAGCCCTGGCGGTCCCTGCTATGGGCACATGGCAAGCGGTGCCGGATCAGCTGGCTGATTTAAACACGCTGGGTTTTATTGCACTCACTGCCACTCGCGGGCCAGGCCTTGCGGCGCACATTCAGCAGTGGTGCAATGCGCATCAATTTAATCCACGCATCACCCAATACAGCGAAGATATACAAACCATTCTGGCGATTGTAGCTGCCGGTTTAGGTGTGGCTTTATTGCCTTATCGGGCCGGACTGTTGCTGCCGCAGAATGTGCAGCTTTTACCCTTTAATGAGCCTGCGGCACACTGGCAAGTGGGTTTAGCCTGGCAAGCCGGGCGGGAAGACCCCGTTGTGAAGGGCTTTGTTGACCTGCTTGCCAAACCTTGAGTGGCTTATTTACGCGGCATCATCAGCCATAGTCCACAGAGGCTCAAACCCATGCCCAGCACGCGGGTGATTGAAAACGACTCGCGGAAAAACCACAGGCCTATGGGCAGCAGTAACAGCGTGCTGGCGGCATTGGTCATCAGGGAGGACATGCCTAAATGACCGCCAGCCCGGTAGAGCAATAAAAATCCCAGCTCAATACCCAGAATACCCAGCGCCACGCCACCGACGCTCCAGTTCAATACCTGCACACTGCGGCTGCCGCCATAGTAGTAAATACCGGGCAGGCATAATAAAAGCGCAATGCCGTAGCTGATCGATAAAGATAAAAAAGGGTTGATTTCATTCGGCACAAATTTAATTGAGAGGTGATAAATCACCGATCCGGCAATGGCCAGCAAAATGGCTAAAACATACATTTTTTTACTCCAGCGATATTGGATTTGCTTAGACTAGCTGAAGCATTAGTTGATAGGTAGACTGTAATAAACCATAGTGGCTATAAAATATTATTATGACTAATGATCTGGATACCGCATTGCTGCGTGCATTTGTGAGCGTGGTACGTAGTGGCAGCATCAACCGGGCCGCTATTTTGCAAGGCAAAACACAGCCTGCGCTCAGCCAGCAAATTCAGCGGCTAGAGCAGCAGCTTGGCCAGACTTTATTGCTGCGCTCGCCCAGAGGCATACGTTTAAGCCCGGAAGGTGAGGCTTTATTGCCCTATGCCGAGCGTATTTTAAGTTTAACCGACCAGCTTAGCCTCAAGCCGGTATTGCAAGGCGAGCAGCAGCGCAGTATTGGTCTGGCAGAGGATTTTGTCAGCGGCCACCTGAATCGGGTACTGGCCGATTTTGCCTGTGTCCACCCTCGTTTGCGGCTGCGGGTGGATGTGGCCGACAAACAAACACTGTTTGCGGCTTTTGAGCGCAAAGAGCTGGATGTATTGGTAAGCATGCCGCTTGCCGCAGCCGCAACGCCCGATCAGGCGCTAAGCATGCCCCTGAACTGGTTTGCGGCGCCTGGGTTTGATCTGCAGGCGGCCTCGATACCGCTGGTGATTTTTAGCCAGCCCTGTACTTGGCGTGATCGCATTTTAGAAACGCTGAATCGGGCCAATCAGCCATGGCATATTGTTTTTGAAAGCAGCAGCCTGGCGGCATTGCAGGCGGCAGCAGAAGCAGGCTTGGGGGTGACCGCCCTATTGGCAGATACCCCGCCACAGCATAGCCAGCTGATCACGGAACTCCCTCCATTGCCTGATGTAACTATCGCGGTGTATCGCCAGCAGGGCGATACAGACCCCATAAATCAGCAATTAGCGGGTTTGTTTTTACGGGAATTACAGAGGGGCTGAGGTTTTGAATTATAGTGATTTATTGGGCGAGGGGAATTTAAAAATGAAAACAGGCAAGTTAGGGAGGCGGGGCGGCCCAATGCCTGAAGCAATTGCGTCTTGCAAATGAATAAGGCGTATTGGGCCCGGGAAGGGCGCAATACGCACCGGCTGTAGATACGGCGCATTGAGAATGCGCCGTATGATGTTTAATTCACGCTGTATTCCTTAATATCCTTCG
The DNA here is from genome assembly GCF_011601265.1 of Iodobacter violaceini. Classification (GTDB taxonomy): domain Bacteria; phylum Pseudomonadota; class Gammaproteobacteria; order Burkholderiales; family Chitinibacteraceae; genus Iodobacter; species Iodobacter violaceini. The sequence continues at coordinate 222,280 of NZ_JAAOLX010000003.1, read as the reverse complement.
GCAGTTTAAACAGCCACAGGCGTGAAGGCGCTTGAGTTGGGTCGCCGCGGCTGATATTAAATTTCACCGCGTCGGCTGCAGCCGCTGCGCTATCAATTTTGCAGCCAGTTAGCTTGCCGTTGCTGATCACGCAATCGGTGGCGGTTTTGCCTTTGGCGTCTTGCAGGCTGGCTTTGATATCAAAGTCATTGTCATTCACGATGGCGATGGTTTTGCCGTCGATCATGGTTAAGCCTTCTGATTTCTCTGCCAGATAACCAAAGCCGCCAGCAAGGGCGTCGTAGTCAAACAGCTTGGTGCGTTTCACCATCTGGATACCAGCCAGATCGGCTGCCACGCCAAACTCCAGATCCCGCTTATCGCCCAAGGTTTTGCCGCTCAGATCGGTGGCGTTGCTGATATCGATCAGATAAACACTGCGGTGCATCAGGCCGTCTTTTTGAATGCCTTGTTCGATCAGCAGGAAGCGCGTGTCAGAAATCGCCAGCAGGTCGCCAATTTTCAGCTCTTTGCTTTTGCCATAGCTGGCGTCAATCGGGTAGGCAAACATGCGGGTGGCTTTGGTGGCCGGGTCGTATTCGGCAATCCGCGTAAACAGTGCCTTGGTCGATTTATTATTTTTGCTGTCGCTGATTTCTAAATTGCTTTGCACTGCGGCGTAGATTTTGCCGCTGGCAGGGGCAATGGCGATGCCTTCAAAGCCACGGTTTGCCTGGCGATTGGCCAGCACTGCAGGCAGGCCACCCGCACCAGGATAAAGCTTTTCTAAAATCTTGCCGGTTTTAGGATCAATGCGGATCAGGAAGGGGCCGTATTCATCGCAAATCCACAAGTCGCCATTTTTATCGACCACGATGCCTTCAGGATCGATGCCGTTTTTATCGGTGGCGAGCGTTTGCAGGGTATCAGACAGAGGCACTTCTTTACTGGAGCCGATTTCATTGGCAGCCGTTGGGCGACCTGTGGTTTTGCTGCCGTCGGTATTTAAAATATCAGTGACTGAAACAAGGCTGGCTACGCCGTCTTTTAAGCGCATTACGCCAAATTTAGGCGTGAAATCTGGGGCGGGGAATACTTTTGTGATATTGCCATCAGCCAGGTTTGGCGAATCGGCATTGGGGCCACGATCGCTCAATACATAAAATTCAATTGCGCCATCTTTGGTTTTTTCTTTAAAAGCCAGCGCCGAGCCCATGCTAAATGGAAAACCATTTGGGAAAGTGGCTTTCAGGCCCGCTAATGTGCCCGGATAGGCCACATTAAATTTAGGATCGACCACAATTTGATGCTTGGTTACGCTGATGTCGCCTACCTTGCTGGTATTGTCTTTGCCAAACTGACTGGCGAGTGTGGATTCAAAATGCTCGCTGGCCAAATTGCGGTCCCGCACCTTCAGGCCGAGCTTGGCCAGCTCTGTGCCAAATTCATTGCCATTTGCGGCTAATTTGATGCTGGATTCTGTTAATGATTTTAATAAATCGCGCTGGGTTGCTTCAAGCTTAATGCCATTAGCCGGATCGCCATCGCTATCCAGTGTTTGCAATAATTGGGCGATATTAATGGCTTTATCGTTAAAGCTACCGCTTAAATCAGCCGGGGATAATTTAGCGGTGGCAATGGCTTTACCTAATACCACGCCGCCAATTTTAAAGGTTATTTCGTCACCCACCTGATATAAATAAAAGCCATCGGCCTTGGTGTATTGCGTGCCTGGGTTGCTGGTGGTGCTGTATTCCAGGCCTTCTACTGCTGAGTCTTGAAATACGCCACTGATTATAAAGGGTTTGTTGTTTGTGCTGGTGGTGGTATCGGTACTGTCGCTATTGCATGCGGCTAATAGTGAGCTAAGCGCAATACTCAGCGCGATTGTGCTGCGTTTCATTGAATAACCCTTTTATTAAAATTAAATGGATAGTGCCATTTGATTATGACAAAGGGGTTAAAGTTAATTGTTTTAGTTGTGATATTTGAATTGATTCTAAATGAAAAATGAATGTGCTTTATATTTTTTAATACATTCTGGATTACTTATATATGTGGTGATTTTCAATAAAAAACGCCCTGCATAAATACAGGGCGTTTTGGCGGATTGCTTAATGCTTAATGTTTAGATGCGCCTTCTGCACCTACCCCTGTCATAGAGCGGATAAATTGTGGCAGGAATTGTGCACGTTCAGAATCTGCCTGTGCGCTCTTATCGGTCACAGAGAAAATCCATGTCATGAGAAACGCTAAAGTCATTGAGAAAATAGCCGGGTTTTTATAAGGGAATAATTCGCTGCCCTTAGCGTGGCCCAGAGTATCAACCCAAACGGCTGGCCCGAGAATAATCAATACCACGGCGCAGATCAGGCCGGAATAGCCGCCGATCACTGCCCCGCGGGTGCTTAAGCCTTTCCAGAACATCGACAAGAATAAAACCGGGAAGTTGGCCGAAGCGGCAATAGAGAACGCCAGACCCACCATAAAGGCGATGTTTTGCTTCTCGAACATAATACCCAGCAAGATGGCCACCACACCCAAAGCCACGGTTGCATATTTAGAAACACGGATTTCTGTGGCTTCATCCACGCGTCCATGACGCCATACACTGGCATAAAGATCGTGTGAAACCGCCGATGCGCCAGAAAGGGTAAGGCCGGATACAACGGCCAGGATGGTGGCAAAGGCTACGGCTGAAATAAATCCGAGGAATAAATCACCGCCTACAGCATGCGCAAGGTGCACCGCTGCCATATTAGAGCCACCCAGCAGCTTGCCTGCTGCGTCTTTATACGATGGATCGGTAGACACCAGCATAATCGCGCCAAAGCCGATAATGAAGGTCAGGATATAGAAGTAGCCAATAAAGCCTGTGGCTACAAACACGGATTTACGCGCAGCCTGAGCATCTTTTACGGTAAAGAAGCGCATCAGAATGTGCGGCAAGCCTGCTGTACCAAACATCAGGGCAAGGCCAAGAGAGATCGCATCAATCGGGTTAGAAACCAGGCCGCCGGGTGCCATGATGTTTTTGGCGGCTTTTGCTGCTGCTTTTGCTGCGTCAGATGCTTTTTCAAGTAAAGAAGCCGCATCGGGTGAGTGATTGGCTACCGCTTGTGCGGCTACATCAGATGCTGCCGTGGCTTTCACGGCAAGAAGCTGCGCGCCGGCTTCTTTTACGTGGACAGCCTGGGCAAACATGCCTTCAACACTGAAGTTCACATGTTTAAGCACCATAAAGGCCATAAAGCTGGCGCCGGATAAGAGCAGCACGGCTTTAATAATTTGTACCCATGTGGTGGCCAGCATGCCGCCAAAAATGACGTAAATCACCATCAGAATGCCAACCATAATGACGGCGGTGTTGTAATTCATGCCAAACAGCAGCTGAATCAGCTTACCTGCACCAACCATCTGGGCAATCAGATAGAGCGCCACCACAACCAGGGTGCCGGTGGCCGCAAAGGTGCGTACCGGGCCTTGCTGCAGGCGATAAGAGGCCACATCGGCAAAAGTGTATTTGCCTAAGTTACGCAGGCGCTCTGCTACGAGGAAGGTAATCACAGGCCAGCCTACCAAAAAGCCCAGCGAGTAAATCAGCCCGTCGTAACCAGTATCAAATACTAAAGCGGAAATCCCTAAAAATGATGCGGCCGACATATAGTCGCCCGCAATGGCTAAGCCATTTTGAAACCCGGTAATGCCACCGCCTGCAGAGTAAAAGTCTTTAGCAGAGCGGGTGCGGCTGGCTGCCCAGTAAGTGACACCCAGCGTAAACGCCACAAACAGAAAAAACATAATGATGGCGTGCCAGTTCATTGCTTGCTTGGTAACCGGCCCGTCAATACTGCCAGACGCCCATGCCGGCAAGCTGGCAAAGGCCAGCAATACTCCGCAGCCCAGCTGCTTTTGCAGTTTATGCATCATTGCTTTGCTTCCTCGATAATTTCACGGGTCAACTGATCAAATTCAGTGGCGCGGCGTACATAAATGCCGGTAAGTACAAAGGCCGATAAAATCACCAGGATACCAATCGGAATACCGATGGTGGTGACACTGCCTGCAGAAAGCGGGATCCCAAGTGTCTTGGGGGAAAATGCGATCACCAGAATAAAGCCGTAGTAAATCACCAGCATGACTGATGATAAAAGCCACGAGAGGCTGGTTTTCTTCTGGACTAATTCTGCAAATTTAGAATTTTGCTGAATGCGGTCGATGATAGTTTCACTCATGCTTAGACTCCTCCTTGAACAAGGTGGATCCCGGAAGGGACAACCGATACATAATGTAACGACAGCAACCCTTTGATGCTAATTGCAATTTTTGATGTACAAAATCAGCAAAACTGATGTTGCATTGCACTGGTATTGCTTGGGGCTTACTTTGTTTTGTGGATTTTATACAGGCAGACTACGGTATTTTTACCGGAATAAGCTGACAGGTCAGGCGTTTTTAAGCATACTTTCCGCATGGAAATCTACCAACTCCGCACTTTTATTGCCGTTGCACAGCAGGGGCATTTAACCCAGGCCGCAGAATTACTTCATCTCTCTCAGCCTGCCGTAACGGCGCAAATCAAGGCTTTAGAAGAGGAGTTTGGTCTTCCTTTATTTGAGCGCTTCCCAGGTGGCGTGCAATTAACCGAAGCGGGTAAGTTGCTGCAGCCCGATGCCGAGCACATTCTTGCCCTGGCAAGAGGCATGCAAAACCGCGCCAAAGCACTGGCAGGAGAGCCTAAAGGAAAAGTTAAAATTGGTACGATAGGCGTACCGGCGAGGCTGCGCTTAGGATCCTGGCTGGCTCATTTGCGCGAGAAATATCCGCTGATTTCGGCGCAAACCACGCATGGTATTTCTGTGAGTGTATTAAATGATGTGCGCAAAAAGGTGCTGGACGGTGGTTTTTATCTGGGGCGCAATCCCTATCAGAATGTCACAACTTTGCAGCTGACCGAAATAGGTTTCTGTGTTGCGCTGCCCCCCGGCATGGCTGGTGATCTGGCTAATGCGGATTGGAAAACCCTGGGTAAAGCACCCTGGCTGGGCTTGTCTCAATTTACCAGTCTGGCTGAAATCACTCTGGAGCTGTGGCGCAGTCAGAATATCGCACCAAAAATTGTGGGCGAGTTTGATGAAGAAGCAACTCTTGTCGAGTTGGTTAAAGCAGGAATGGGCGTGGCGATTCTGGCTGAGCGCACCGCAAAGCGCTTTGCCGCAGATGGCTCGATTGCCTTGTGGCGGGGAGGGGAGATTGCAGTACGGGTGCCCTTGCAGTTTATTTACTCGGCTGACAGAGAGCAGGATCCCTTAATTGCGATGCTGAAGGGCTCACTCAAAACAGAGTGGGATTTGCCCTGATAACTTTTAAATTTTTAAAATAAAAAAGCCAAACTGAGTTTGGCTTTTTTTGATGCTCTGGAAATACAAAAACCCCACCAAGGGCAGGGTTCGAGTATGAAGGCCACCGTACAAAAACTGAATTACTTCAGCTTGGTTTCCTTGTAGATCACGTGTTTACGAACCACGGGATCGTACTTCTTGATTTCCAGCTTTGTTGGCATTGTGCGCTTGTTCTTGGTCGTTGTGTAAAAGTGACCAGTACCTGCGCTGGATTCCAGCTTGATTTTTTCACGCATGATTTCTTACCTCAGCCTCAAACTTCGCCACGAGCGCGGAGATCCGCGAGGACGACTTCGATGCCTAGTTTATCGATAGTACGGAGTGCTGCGTTAGATACACGCAGACGAACGAAGCGGTTTTCGCTTTCTACCCAGAAACGACGGCTGTGCAGATTTGGAAGAAAACGACGCTTAGTCTTGTTATTGGCGTGGGAAACATTGTTCCCTGTCACTGGGCGCTTGCCGGTGACTTCACATACTCGTGCCATGGCGGGTAATTCCCTGACTTCTGAGAAAAACCGGATTTATAGCATAGATCCCCGCTTCGTTTCAAGAGCTATGTCACTTTACCCTTAGGGAATTGTATTTTTTTTGCTGCTGTTTTATCGCTTACAGCTAGGCTTTGCGCGGCTTGGCGGCAGGTTTGAGGGCTATTTGTAAATATGCAAAAATAATCGCGTAAATCAGGGGGCCTGAATTTGCATTTTGGCATTGAAAATCGTGCTTTTTCCCATGTCACTGGTTTTGGCTTCATCTTGTTCTATTTACTGAGAAAAATGCCTGTTGGCGGGGGCAAAAAAAGCCGCTTATCCAGGGAGAAGCGGCTCTTGTTGTGGCGGGCATTATTGCGCCGCACTGAGGGCGGGGGCGGTGATGGCCTTATTCGCTTGCAGGAGCCAGCACAGTGCGATTGCCATTGGTTTCCATACCACTGACCAGCCCTGCGGCTTCCATCTGCTCAATCAGCCTTGCAGCGCGGTTGTAACCGATGCGTAGCTGGCGTTGCACGGATGAGATGGATGCACGGCGGCTTTTGAGCACAAAGGCTACAGCTTCGTCGTAAAGCGGATCGCTTTCGTTGTTCGCATCGCTATTGCCGCCGCTTGCTGCAGCCTCGGCTTCAAAGCCACCATTTAAAATGCCATCAATGTAGTTGGGTTCGCCCTGCTGCTTGAGGTTTTCAACCACCTGATGCACTTCGTTATCGTCCACAAAGGCACCGTGCACGCGCAGTGGATAGCCGCTGCCTGGTGGCAGGAACAACATATCCCCCTGGCCCAGCAGGGCCTCTGCGCCCATTTGATCGAGAATGGTGCGGCTGTCGATCTTGCTCGATACCTGAAACGCAAGCCGGGTAGGGATATTGGCCTTGATCAGGCCGGTAATCACATCCACCGATGGGCGCTGGGTGGCCAGAATCAAATGAATACCCGCAGCACGGGCTTTTTGCGCAAGCCTTGCGATCAGCTCTTCAATCTTTTTGCCTGCCACCATAATCAGATCGGCAAATTCATCGACTACCACCACAATAAAGGGCAGGTGCTCAAGGCGTTCAGGATCTTCCGGTGTTAGCGTAAAGGGATTGGTGAGCGGTTTACCGGCTTTCTCGGCTTCGCGCACTTTTTGATTGAAGCCTGCTAAATTACGTACGCCAAAGGTACTCATCAGGCGATAACGTTTTTCCATTTCGGCCACACACCAGTTCAGCGCATTGGCCGCCAGCTTCATGTCAGTCACAACAGGGGCCAGGAGGTGCGGAATGCCTTCGTAAACCGATAGCTCGAGCATTTTCGGGTCGATCATAATAAAGCGCACTTCGTCTGCCGTGGCCTTGTAAACCAGGCTGAGAATCATGGCATTGACCCCCACGGATTTACCCGAGCCGGTGGTCCCTGCCACCAGCATATGCGGTGCCTTGCCCAGGTCGGTGACAATTGGCTTGCCGGTAATATCCTTACCCAGCGCAATGGTCAGCTTGCTGCTCATGGCGTGATAGGGCTCGGACGATAAAATCTCTGACAGGCGAATGATTTGCCGTGTAGGGTTGGGCAGCTCCAGCCCCATGCAGGTTTTATCCGGAATGGTTTCAACCACACGAATCGAAACAAGGCCCAGCGCGCGTGATAAATCCTTCATCAGATTAACAATCTGCGAGCCTTTTACGCCCACCGCAGGCTCAATTTCGTAACGCGTAATTACAGGGCCAGGGTAGGCCGCCACGACTTTGACTTCTACATTGAAGTCGGCCAGTTTTTTCTCAATCAGCCTTGATGTGAATTCCAGCGTGTCTTTGCTGATTGTTTCTTTAGCGGGTGGCGCTACCGTCAACAGCTTGATCGGTGGCAGTGCCTGGTTGCTGGCTATTACTGGTAAGTCTTCAGCATTAAACAGCGGCACTTGCGCGGCCTTTTGCTGCTCTTCCTGCGCTTTTTTGCTGAGTTTGGCGGCGATAGCAGGTGCTTCGGTATGGGCTGCTTCTATGCGGACCGGTGGCTTATCATCAAAGCGTTTTTTCTCTGAAGTGACCTTTTCGCTGCGCTGTACTTTGGCTTCACGGCCAATTTTCCGATCGCGTGATGCCTGAATGGCATCTTTTGCTTTCAGCGCGCTCAGCTCGATCAGGGTTCCCAGATTTTCCATCAAATACAGCCAGGATAAGCCGGTGAATAGCGAAATGCCGATGCAGATAGTGGCCAGTAAAAACAACGTTGCACCAGAAAAGCCAAAGCTGAGGTAAAGCCAGCTGCCCAGCGTTACACCTAATATTCCACCAGGGGCCTGTGGCAATACCGCATGGATACTGTGTAAGCGCAGCGCTTCAAAGCTTGAGCTGGCCAGAATAATCAGCAGAAAGCCGATACAGGCAAAGAGCACCGTAGGGCGGGCACCATCACTTACATGATCAATGCGGCGATAGCCCCATAAAATGGCGGCAAAGCAAAAGCCTACCCACCACCATGCTGAAAAGCCAAATAAGTAGAGCAGGATATCGGCAATCCACGCACCTACTGCTCCGCCGCGATTATGGATTTCGGGCCGGGTGGCGCTATGAGACCAGCCAGGGTCACCAGGGCTGTAGGTAGAAAGGACAAGGACGAGGTAAATAACCAAGACGACCAGAATAAACCACCATGATTCGCGTAAAAGAATGGCGATCTGCGGTGGCAAGGCGGCGCGGCTGGATACATTCGCGACGTTTTTTTTACGAAATATGGCCATGTTTGGCTTGGTTGCAATGAATATGCCACTAATTATAGCGGCAACATCCTGCAAACAGCAGTTGACAGTTTAATTTGGGTAATAAGCCATTCAATTGCTGCGAAGGATCACTCAAGAAAACGTTTTTGCCAGCCTGAATAGAGCGCATAGGTCTGGCTGGAGTAATCGTCTTTATCTTTAAACTGGCTGGCTTCCAGCGGGTCAAATACGTGGTAATGCGCCACATGATTGGGTGAGCGCATGATTTGCCATATTTTTTGAATGAGTGTGGTATTGGGGCCCCATTCAAAGGCTTCCTGCGCTTCGTAATATAAAAATACCGGCAGGATGGGGATCTTGGTTTCGATAGAAACGATAAATGCGCCATATAAAAACTTATCCCAGAGACGACGGCCTTTGCAACCGCCTTCAGGATAAAGCGCAATTGAATGCCCAGCTCTTACGGCGGCAATCATATTGAGCAGGGCGGCCTGCCGGGCATCTTTTTCTTCGCGTTTAACAAATAATGTACCGGCTGCTTCGGCGATTCTGCCGACAAACCACCAGTGACGCACCTCTTCTTTTGCGAGGTTTCTGACTGGAAAAAAGCCTGGAATGCCAACGTCTTCCAGGGCGGAAGGATGATTGGCAATTAAAATATACTGGGGTGGAAGCGGTTTTTTATGGTGCTGGTGTAAACGAAGCTCTACACCCAGAGCCCGGACAAAACAGCGGCACCATGCCTGAAATAATGAGGGGTACCAGGCTGACAAAAGCGCCATAGGCAGGCGTGCCAGTAAGAGCATCAGCAGGGTAAAGACACAGAGATCAAGCCAGGCAAGGGTAAGGCGCAGCCATTTGGCAAACCAAAGCATGGTGATGTCTCCGCAGGGCAATTGCGAATAAGGTTTTTCTTGTGTAGCTGAAGTCCAATCCTGTTGATTTAAGTGATGCTGTAAAGTTGTTGTTTGTGGCTAAGACAAAAAACCGGCCAGTTTGTTTTCCAGTACCCGCGGGTTTTCACCATTGGCAATGGTCACCAAACCTTCGACCAGCATTTCGCGGCGCCTGACTTCGGTCTGGATATGTTGTTTTAGCTTATGCGAAACAGGCAGAAAAATCAGGTTGGCCATGGCTACGCCGTAAATGGTGGCGACAAAAGCCACGGCAATCCCTGCACCCAGTTTGGATGGGTCGGTAAGGTTTTCCATAACATGGATCAGCCCCATCACCGCGCCGATAATCCCGATCGTAGGTGAGTAGCCGCCTGCGGCTTCCCAAATTTTGGCGGCAGAGCGGGCGCGGTCTTCAAATACATCGATATCCAGCTCTAAGGCGCGGCGAATAACTTCAGGCTCTGCGCCATCAACCACCATTTGCAGCCCGCGTTTTACAAAAGGATCTTTTTCGCTCTGAACATAGGCTTCAAGTGCTAAAAGGCCGCCACGGCGGGCTTGCTGGCCCCAGTTGACCAATACGCCCAGTTGTTTTTTGAAATCGTGCTGAGGGGGAAGAAAAACCCAGCGCACCATTTTTAAGCCAGCAATAAAGTGATCCTGCCTGGTTTGCAGCATCACCGCACCCAGCGTGCCGCCAGTGACAATCATAAAAGCAGTGGCTTGCATCAGGGAGGCCACATGCCCGCCCTCTAAAATTTGCCCGAGTACTATCGCCGTTAAGCCAAGTAAAATGCCAAATATACTGATTTTATCCATATCGCCTTATTGACCTGTCCAATCGCCTAAGCGCGCCCGCAGCCGGGCAATGGCCTGGCTGTGCAGCTGGCAAACCCGGGATTCGGTGACGCTGAGTACAGCACCAATTTCTTTGAGATTGAGTTCTTCGTCGTAGTAAAGCGCCATCACCAGCTTTTCCCGCTCGGGCAAAGCATCAATGGCTTCTATTAATTTTTGTTTGAAATGTGTTTCAGAGAGCTGATTGAGCGGATTGTGCGCCAGATCGGCTACATTATGTTCGCTATGATGATTTTCTTCATCATCTTCAAAATCATCTAAGTGGACAAGCTGATGGCCCCGCGCCTCGGTGAGCATATCCTGGTATTCTTCAAGGCTTAGCTGAAGATAGCTGGCCACTTCACTTTCCAGGGGCGCTCTGCCCAGGGTGTGGCCCAGCTTAACCAGTGCGGCTTCAATATCCCGCATATGTTTTCTGGCCTGGCGGGGCATCCAGTCTGCGCTTCTCAGTTCATCCAGCATGGCGCCGCGAATACGCTGAGAGGCAAAAGTTTCAAACAATACGCCTGCACTGGCGTCAAAGTTTTTGGCCGCTTCCATCAGGCCCATCATGCCAACCTGTATCAAATCGTCCACTTCCACGCTGGCAGGCAGGCGGCTCACCATGTGATAGGCGATCCGTTTGACCAGTGAGGCATGGCGAGCGACATAATCATCTTCGCTGCTGGCCTGTGTCTGACGATATAGAGAAAGTGCGCGTGGCGCTGGCATCTGTTTCTACTTTGAAGTGGCAAAATCAGTTTAGCTGAGAGCCTGGCGACTTGGGAGTAAAATCAGTTTGCTTTCTAATTGCTTAAAAGCACTTGCAAGAGCTCGGTCTAATCCTTCGGCAATATCATTTGCATTTGTGCCATTTATGGCTACATTTGCCGTAAGAATAGTATCGAGTATAACAGGGGAATTCGCTGAACTTAAGCGAATATGCAGTTTTGCTAATGAATAAGGCTGGGCCTGCAGATCGGTGTAGAGCGCAATTATTTCGCCGTTTAACTGATAATCTGCTGTTTGTTTTGAGGAAAGCGGTAAGACCTGGCCAAATAGCCCACTACTTGTAAGCCAGCTCTGGCTGCGTGCGGTGATCAGCTCAGCCGGGCTTGCCAGCCATTCGCGGTAAGGATCTTTTGCAAAACGCTGGGCGCTTTCTCTGTAAAAAAACTGACGTTCGCCAAAAGGTGCCTGGGCTGTCCAGGGCAGTATTTTCAGGCTGCCCTGAAAACGAAGCTGCTGTGCTGGCCCGCTGCGCTCTGTCTGTGGCAGGTAGTTTTCTTTGGGGGGGATGCTGCTGGCACAAGCACTTAACAGTGCGCAGCAGATCAGAGTGATCAATCGTTTCATTTTTTCTGCTCTTTTAAATGTAGGAGACATCAATTCGCTCAGGATGGGCTGTTATTTGTTTTTCTGAACGGGAAGCTGATACGGGGCGGGTGGTTTTCCCAGCAACAGGCCGGCAGGATTCGTGCGGGCAGATTCGCTGATCACCCGCAGATCTTCGCTGATTTGCTGCAGATTATTCATGGTGATATCAAGGCCGCCTTCGTGCTGAGCCAAAAGCTGATCAAGCCGGTTTAAGCTGCTTTCCATTTTTTGCAAACTGCCCGACAGGCTGGGGTTTTCCAGCAGGGTTCTTGCCTGCCTGGTGCTGGCGGCTAAATCAGCCGGCATACTGGCCCATGCCGGATCGGCCAGTAGTTTTTGAATGGACTGGTTGCTGACCCGCGCCTCTTGCATTAAACCGCTGGCCTCAGCGCTGAGCTCTGCAAAGGGTACTTTTTCCAGCTTTTCTAAAATGATGAGCATTTTCTGGGTGAGTGCCTGAACAGGCACATCATTCATTTTTTGATTGGCACTATCCAGAACGTGGTTCAAATTATTGATTAAGCCTTCAATGTCCAGCTTTTGCAGCTTAAGCGCCAGATTTTGAGTTGCGCTGACAAGCTGGGAAACGGTGCCGCGCGCAGAGGGGATATAGAGATTATCCGGCTTCCAGGTGATGGGCGCCGGGGGTGTGCCGGCAGGCTGATAATCAATTTCCAGATAGCTGGTGCCTGTTAAGCCTTGTGGATTGAGCCTGACGCGCAAGCCTTTTTCGATTTCCTTGTTTAAATAGGTTTGATCCGGGAAAGGCATATTTTTGCCGCCAAATAATTCCGGGCGCAGCTTTGCTTCAAGCAGCACATATTGCTGGCGCTCGCCAGGGGGCAGCTCTTGCTGATAGCGGGAATAAGTAAACCCAATATGACTGACCTCCCCGACAATTACGCCCCGGTATTTGACTTTGGAGCCAATATCAATGCCTTGCACCGATTCATTAAAATAGCTTTCCAATGTAATGGTTGTGCGGGTCCAGCGTCCTGCACCAAAGGCAATGGCCAGAATAATGCAGATACTTAGCGCGGCAAGGACAAAGACGCCCAGTCGGAAATGTTGTTTTTGAGCGCTCATGAATGAATATGCCGGTTAAAAAAATGACTGATACGTGGATCTGAGTGGCTGGCAAGTGTTAGGGGCGGGCCGATTGCTAATACGCCCTGAGTTTGCTTATCAAGCATGATGGCTCTGTCCGCAATGCTGAAAATACTCGCCAGCTCATGGCTTACCACAATAAAGGTGGTGTGCAGGCTGTGCGCTAATTGCAAAATTAAAGCGTCCAGTTCACCTGATGTAAACGGGTCGAGGCCCGCCGAGGGCTCGTCTAAAAATAACACCTGAGGGTCGAGCGCCAGGGCTCGGGCTATGGCCGCACGTTTTTGCATCCCGCCCGACAGGGCACTGGGCAAAAAATCGGCAAATGTTTCAAGCCCGACTAATCGAAGTTTTAAGCGGGCGATCGTTTCCCGGGCATCTGCATTGAGGGCTGTATATTCTGCCAGCGGCAGCATGACGTTCTCCAGCACTGTGAGCGAGCCAAACAGCGCTCCCGACTGGAACATCACCCCAATGCGGGCCAGAATACGCTGCCTTGTTTCTCCGCTGGCGTGGATCAGATCCTCGCCGCCGATCAGTACCTGGCCATGCGGGGCGGGCAGTAAACCAATCATATGTTTCAGCAGCGTTGATTTGCCGCAGCCTGATCCGCCCAAGATAGTGATGATTTCTCCCTTGGCAACGTCAAAGCTTACGTCACGTAAAATAATCCGGTCTCCATAACCGCATTGCAGTTGTTTTACCTGAATAATGGCTTCGCTCATTACCAGCCCACCAGGTAAAAAACAAAAGCAAATAAACCATCGCTGACCACAATCGCCACAATACTGCTGACAACGGCTTGTGTGGTGGCCGCACCTACAGCACTGGCACCGCTGCCTGCCTGTAAGCCGCGATAGCAACCAATCAGCGCGATTTCCATGCCGAACACAGCGGCTTTACACAACCCGCCAATAAAATCACCTAAATGCACAATGGTTGAAACCCGGCTGATATAAGTCTGGATGGGGATATTAAAACTGAGCATCACGACCGCAGCGCCCACAAGGCCGATGAAGACGGCACAGGCAGAAAGCAGTGGCGCCATCAGCGTGGTGGCAATCATTCTGGGCAGCACCAGATAGCGTACGGGGTTGAGCCCTAAAGTGATCAGGGCATTGAGTTCTTCGTTGACTTTCATACTGGCAAGCTCCGCAGCAAAAGCGGCGCCTGTGCGGCCTGCTAATAAAATGGCCATCATGAGCGGCGCCAGTTCACGCACGAGCGACAGGCCGACCAAATCGGCCACAAAGACTTCCGCGCCAAACTGACGCATGGGAATGGCCGACTGAAACGCCAGAATCATGCCCAATAAAATGGCGATCAGGGAGACAATCGGCAGTGCATCCGCGCCATTTTTGCTGGCGGTGGCCAGCACTTCTGTGATTCTCAGCTTTGAGGGTGAGCGCAGTATTTGCATCAGGGTGGCACTGAGCTCACCTGAATAGCTGATGGCATTCTTTAATGCCGTTTTGTGTTCTGCGGTGGCTTTTCCCAAGGCTGTGAGCCAGCCTGTTTCTGGCCGAGGCCCGGCTTTGTACAGTGGTTTTTCAACTTGGAAAACATCGAGCAACTCGGTAAAGGGTTGGGCCAGATGATGAATTTTGGCGCCTCCCTGAATCAGGGCATAAAAAAGGGCAACGCCCGCGCCATCACAATAAGTCACTCCACTTGCATCCACCTCATTGATGCCCGGCTGATGGATTTGTGGCCACAGCGGTGCCACCGTCTGCGCATCTAAGCGCCCGGACAGTTGCAGCATCTTGCCTTGGGGGGATGTTCGAATTTCCAGCTGAGCCATTGAATGGTCTTTTTGAGTTTTCTGCGGGGAAGGGCGGGCAGGCTATCGCAGCTTAAGTACGTTTAAATAGAATTTACATGGGCTGGCAGCTAATGAAAAGTTTAATTGTTGCAAACAGTGCCTGTTTTTAGCTTACAAAGTGTTCGGGTTTTTCTCATTATTGCTGTAAAAATGACCGTTCGGCTTACAGTTTGCGGCCACCAATTGACACTTATATCTTAATTGGCAACACTGAATAAAGCGCAAAAAGCCAACAGCACAAAGGCTGGGGACTATGCGTGAGGGGGCTTTGCTTTTCACGCTTGGGTATGGGGTTTTATATGGTAACTTTATCTTTTAGTAAGAAAAAAACCTTGGGTTTCCTTACTTTTATCTGCATTGGTTTGTGCGCAGGTCAGGCTCAGGCTAATTTGATTTCCGGTGGTTCGTTTAATGATCTGCCTGGATGTAATCCTTGTGCCAGCTCAGCCACGGGCGTTGAAGTAGGTAGCCGAGTGGGAGCTCCGGGTTACGGGGCATGGTCGGTGAACATGCCTGCTGGTGGTAATCCGGAAGGGTTCACATGGTCTTTTGTCACCAATGCTGCCGCTTCAAATAACCATACCATGTCTGCCTGGAATGGCGGCGGGCTTAATTCAGTTGTTTCATCCAGCCCGGATGGTGGTAATTTTTATATTGCTAATCCGATATGGGGTGCTTCTGTTCTTAGCCAGACTTTCTCTGGCCTGACTGTTGGGGCGGGCTATGATCTGAGCTTTTATCAGGCAGGTGCACAGCAGCAAAACTGGAGCTCAAGCACCACGCATGGCTGGCATGTCAGCTTTGGCAGCCAGTCGCAAGACTCGCAGACACTGACTACGGCCCCTGGTGTGTTCTCGGGCTGGAGCGCGGTCAATATGCACTTTATTGCGGGCAGTGCTAATCAGACGCTGTCGTTTTTGGTTACAGGCGGCCCGGTCGGGCAACCTCCATATTCATTATTGGACGGCGTAAATCTGGTTCCGACATCACCTGTGCCAGAGCCTGCTACGCTTATGTTAATGATAGCCGGAGCTGGCGGCCTCTTAGCCCGCCGCAAGCTGGCTGTTTCAGGCTAAGCTTTAAAATCAGGGTGTTGTTTTTAGAAAGGGCCTGTTTTTCAGGCCCTTTTTTGTTCTTTGTGGTGCTGAAGTGTGGATTTGCTTGTTGTTTTCGTTTTTTGCTTTAATTTTTGTCTGCAAAAGGAACTGAAAATGATCATGTCCTTGCAAAACGTGGCTTTGGAGTTACTTCGCCTGAGTGTGTGGTTTTTGCTGCTTTTGCTGCTGCTGGGAGGGGCAGAAATGCTGTTTGCCGCCCATAAAAGTAAAGGGCTCAGGCCTGCATACTGGCAGGATATTGGCTATTTCTTTGGCAATGGCTTGCTGTTCAAGCTGGCTGTTGTGCCTCTGTTGAGTATCAGCGCTTTGGCTTTGTCATTTCTGGTGCCGGGTAGTCTGCAAAACTGGGCGATTAGCTTGCCTGTGAGCATGCGCGCACTCTTGGGACTGTTTGTGGGCGATATTGCCTATTATTTTGTGCACCGGGCCATGCACCAGGTGCCGGGCTTGTGGCGCTTTCATGCGGTGCATCATAGTGCCGTGGTGCTGGATTGGCTGGTGAGCGCCCGCGCCCATCCTTTTGAAATTGTTTTTACGCGCTGGATCAGCTTTGTTGTGCTTTATGTGCTGGGCCTTGCCCGCCCGCAAGAGAGCGGGATGGCTGATTTATCAACCCTGCTGATTTTTGCTGCTGGCATCGTATGGGGGTTTTTTGTGCATGCCAATGTGCGCTGGCGTTTTGGGCCGCTGGAATGGCTGATTGCAACACCGGCTTTTCACCATTGGCATCATGCAAATGAAGCAGAGGGTCAGCGCGATCATAATTACGCCGCCATGTTTCCTTTGATTGATCGTGTATTTTCTACCTTGCATCTGCCATATACCCTGCCCAAGCGCTATGGTATTGATGAGGCGATGGAAGCGGATGTATCAGGCCAGCTGATGCATCCGTTTAAGCGTCACTAAGTTTGGGGTATTCAGGCATAAGCGGCAGGGGCACAGCTATACCGTTGCATTACGCTGTAATGGCTTAATGCTGAAGTTGCTCAGCCAGTAGCCGGCTGGATTCAACTAAGCGGTACAGAAAGCCTGTGCTGTCTGTGGTATTCAGCGGTTTTCGCCAGCGCAGCATGACATCGGCAAGCTGACGGAAAGCATGGCTGGAATCGGCATCCGGAAAAGCATCCAGCACGGTGCGGCCCAGGCGGGATGCACGTTTTAGTTTTTCGTCTTCAGGCACATAGCCGATCAGCTTCATTTGTACGGCATCGCCTAAGTACTGCCTGGCTACGCTTTTCAGGCGATTAAAAATCAGCCCGGCTTCCGTAATGGTATCGACACGATTAACCAGAATCCGAAAGTCCCGTCTTGCGTATTCAGTGCCGAGTAGTTTGATGGTGGCATAGGCATCGGTTAGCGATTCTGCGCTATTGGATACAATCACCATTACATCGTCGGCGGCAAGGCTGAGGCAGGGCACGCCATGGCTGGCGGACGGGCGGGTATCGAGCAGCAAAAATTCGGCATACTGGGTGAGCTGTTCAAATTCTGCGGACAGCCAGGTCAGCTCGCGCTCATTCAGGCTGCTTAAAACGCTTGCCCGCGCACTGATGGGCAGGATAGAAAAACCTGCTTCCGTGGTCAGTAGCGTATCTGCCAGTGTCACTTCACGGCGCAGTACATGATCCAGCTCGTGTTTTTGTTCCAGCCGCATGCGGTGGGCGGCATTACCCGAGCCGGTGAATTCATCTAATAAAATAACTTCCCGATTGCGCTCGGCCAGTGCTGCAGCCAGATTTATGGCAAGTGTGGTGGTGCCGCTGCCGCCGCGACCGCCATTGAGGCTGATGCTGCGGCAAGGCGTTGGGGCAATCATGGCCCGCAGGCCTGCGGCCTGATCAGACCAAAGACTAGCCACGGGAATGACTCGCATAGTTCATGCTGAAATCGAGCGGGCCATCCATGGTGCCGCCCTGTGCGCCCATAAAGAGCGGGAACTCATCAGGTTTCAGGGTAAAAGCGCTGTTTTGTGATTCCCCCCTAAAAGCGCGATCAACCAGGTAGGAGACATTGGCGCGGTGCAGATCTTCAGGCACGCGCTGGCCATTGGTTAAAAAGTGCAGGCGCAATTTATGCCGGATGGCCACATCCAGGCAGCCGCCCAGATTCATGGTTTCATCGAGTTTAGTCAGAATGCAGCCGGCTAAATGAGTATTGCGGTAGCGCCGTGCCACATCGTCCAGTGTGCCTGTTTGGGCATTGGCGGCGAGCAGCAGCAGGGTGGATACATTGTCTTCATCAAATAAAGCCAGTTGCTCGCTGATGCGCTGATCACGCTGCCCCATACCGACAGTATCGATCAGCACTAAATGCTTTTCGCTCAGATCTGCCAGGGTAAATTGCAAATCGGTTTCGTCTTTAACTTCGTGCACCGGCACACCGATGATGCGGCCGTAAATGCGCAGCTGATCGTGCGCACCAATCCGGTAGCTGTCGGTGGTGAGCAGGGCTACCGAATCTGGCCCGTGCAGGAGCGCGCAGCGTGCAGCCAGTTTGGCTACGGTGGTGGTTTTTCCCACACCTGTCGGGCCGATCAGGGCGTAGATTCCGCCCCGGTTGATCAGATCGTCATCCGTTGTGGCTGCGGCCAGATTATGCGTAAGCGCCGCTTTAACCCAGCGCATGCCTTGATCAAGGCTCATTTGCGCTGGCATTTTTTCGACAAGCTGGCGTGAAAGTGCAGGGCAAAATCCGGCGGATAAAAGCTGACGCAAGGCTTCGAGTTTTTCAGGGGCGTGGCGTGATAATTCGCCCCAGGCCATCCCTGCCAGCTGGCTCTCCAATAAGCCACGCAAGAGGCGGATTTCCCGGGCAATGCCATCCATTGCTTCTTTATCTGCCGGGCTTTGTGCAGGCGGTGCTTCATCGTCTTCAAAGCTGAAAGTAGGTAAAGCACGCTCTGGCGCAGGACGACGTGGTGGTGGCGCACTTGGCCTTGGCGCAGGACGGCTTGGTCTGGGCTGCTGGTACTCCGGATTGCTGTCGAGCGGTATCGGTGCGGCGGCAGGCTCTGGCTGGCGTGGCGCAGCAGCAGGGCGGTTGCTGCGTAAAACCATGGGCTCGTCGTGCATTATATGATCAGTGCCGGGCTCTTCATCGTCATCGTCGGGGATGGCGTAGGAGCGCGCGAGGGCCTTGCTGATGGGGGCTGCGGCCTGAGCGCTTTGTAATAGCTTGGCCCCATTTTGTGCGCCACGGCTGTTTTGCTGTGACGCAGGGCGTGGCTGTACGGCAACGTTATTCGTCAGGGCGGCCACATCGGCATCTGCGACGGCCATGATCTCTATGCCACCGCCAGACACCTGGCGGTTGGAAAGGATCAGCGCATCCGGGCCAAGCTCATCACGAACCTGACGCAGCGCGTCACGCGTAGTCGCTCCGTAGAACTTTTTTACGACCATATCCAGTTGCCGTCTGAAAACAAAAGATTATCCTCATGCAAGCTATTGTGCATAAAAGTGCAGTTTAGCGATGTGTATTTTAGTATGTTTTGTCAGTTTACTCTTAAGCATACTTGGCTCAATGAGGTATTTATTCTTAAATCTGTTTTGCGCTTTGTTTTTTGTATTTAATTTGCACCTAACATACCCACAATACGAATGGTTTTGCTGTCCGGAATCTCGGTATGCGCAATAACGCGTAATCCGGGAATAGAGCGGCGCAAAAAGCGGCTTAGCATGGGGCGTAGCTGTGCGGGCGCAATCAGCACGGTGCTCAGGCCCTGCTGCTCTAATTGCTCAGATAATTCAGAGGCTTGCTTGAGTACCCGCTCTGCTAAGCCCGGCTCTAAGCCTCCCTGCGAATTACCAGAGACTGCCGAGAGCAGAATGTTTTCGAGCTGTGGCTCCAGCGTCACAACTTGCAGCTCGTTCTCGCCAGGGAAAAGCTGATGCACAATAGCCCGGCCAAGCGCGACACGTACTGCCGCAGTCAGTTCGTCAATATTTTGGGTGCGGGTAATATGCTCAGCCAGTGTTTCCAGAATGCTGCGCAAATCACGGATATGCATGCCTTCTTCAAGTAAGTTTTGCAGAACTTTTTGCAAAGTACCTACAGGAATAATTTTAGGAACCAGGTCTTCCAGCAGCTTGGGTGCTTCTTTGCCAAAATGCTCAAGCAATTGCTGGACTTCTTCTCGGCCTAAAAGTTCGGCTGAATGGCTTTGTAGAATATTCGAAATATGGGTGGCCACTACGGTAGAGGCGTCCACCACGGTATAGCCAAAGGCCTGAGCCTGATCGCGCAAATTGGCATCAATCCAGACGGCTGGTAAACCAAAAGTAGGATCCTGGGTGGGCGTGCCAGGCAGCTGGCCAATGGCGTTGCCAGGATTGATCGCCAGCCACTGGGTGGCAAAGGCTTCACCCGTACCCACATCCACACCCTTGAGCTGGATGCGGTATTGATTGGGTTTGAGCTCCAAATTATCGCGAATATGCACAGAGGGCACCAAAAAGCCCAGCTCTTGCGCGATTTTCTTGCGGATGCCACGAATACGCCGCAGTAACTCGCCATCCTGATTCCGGTCGACCAGAGGAATCAGCCGGTAGCCTACTTCCAGCCCAACCGGATCAACAGGCTGCACATCGTTCCAGCTGACTTCCTGCAGTGGTGCTGCGGCGGCCGGAGCTCCCCCCGCAGCGGCTGGCCCTCCTGCTGCCCCCCTTTCTGCTGCTGCAGTTTGCAGTGCGCTGGTTTTATTGCGCTGATCCAGCTGCCATGCAATGCCGCCTAAGATGGATGCCATCAGTAAAAAAGCCGTATGGGGCATGCCAGGGATAATGCCCAGGACGCCTAAAACACCCGAAGTAACATACATGACCTGTGGCTGAGAAAACATCTGCCCCAGGATTTGTTCTGATAAATCTTCGCCGTCGCCTACGCGTGAAACCACAATACCGGCAGCTACAGAGATAATCAGTGAGGGGATTTGTGCGACTAAGCCATCACCAATAGTCAGCAGGGTGTAGGTTTTGCCCGCTTCTGCAAAAGGCAGACCGTGCTGCGCCATCCCGACGATCAAGCCGCCGATGATATTGATGACCATCACCATAATCCCGGCGACGGCATCACCCCTGACAAACTTGGACGCACCATCCATGGAGCCGAAAAAATTAGCTTCCTGCGAGATTTCTGAGCGGCGGCGTCTGGCTTCTTCTTCGCCAATCATGCCAGCGTTTAAATCGGCATCGATTGCCATTTGCTTACCGGGCATGGCATCCAGGGTAAAGCGTGCGGATACCTCGGCAATTCGCCCGGCACCTTTGGTAATGACCACAAAGTTAATAATGGTCAGAATAATAAAACCAACAACACCCACGGTTAAGTTATCGCCAATCAGTACGTGGCCGAAAGCTTCAATCACCTTACCGGCGGCATCTGCGCCATTGTGCCCTTCAGTCAGTACCAGCTTGGTTGAGGCAACATTTAAAGACAGCCTCAGCAGGGTGGTAAATAACAAAATGGTTGGGAAACTGGAAAACTCGAGAGGCTTACGGGTGTAAAGCGCCACCATCAGCACAATGATGGAAATCGCAATATTGAAGGTAAAGAAAAAATCGAGCACAAGCGCGGGCAGCGGCAGAACCATCATGCCGAGCACCATAAGCACCAGCGCAGGGCCGGCTAATTTGCTGTAATTAAAAGTACGCCACATGGGGCATTAAGCTCTGGGTAAATTAAGTAGACTCATGTTTTGCGTTTTTGTGCTGCTGTTTGAGCGCGGCGTTTTATGCTTCACCACCGGGGTCTAATTCGCTGGGTACAGGGAGTTCATCAGCCAGATTGGGCTCATCGCCACCATAATTTTGCCAATGTTTCAGCTGGTAGATATAAGCCAGCACCTCGGCTGCCGCAGTATACAGTGCAGCGGGGATCTCGGCCCCGAGTTCAGCGTGATGATAAAGCGCACGGGCAAAAGGCGGAGTGCGGATCACGGCCACTTTATGTTCTTTGCCCAGCTCGATAATCCGTTCAGCAAGTAAAAATGCCCCTTTAGCGACCACCTTGGGTGCACGCATGGCTTCGGTATATTGCAGGGCAACGGCGTAGTGGGTTGGATTGGTGACAATTACATTGGCTTTTGGAATCTCGCTCATCATCCGCTTTCTGGCCGCTTCGTGTTGCAACTGACGAATCTTGCCTTTTACTTCCGCCGAGCCTTCGGCGTCTTTACCTTCCTGCTTGACCTCTTCCTTGGTCATGCGCAGGCCTTTGTAATAATCCCAAAGCTGATAGGGGGCGTCAATTGCGGCCACAATAGCAAGCGAGCTGACGACCAGTAAAAGTGTGTGCTGCACCATGTCCCACATATAAGGCAGGCCAGCATCGAGTGGCATGGTGATCAGTTGCAGAAATTCTGCCCTCTCGTCCCATAGTACCCAGGCGGCTACACCGCCAATGAGGCTGGATTTAAGAATGGTTTTAACCATATTCACAATGCTTTTCAGTGTGAACATTCGTCCTAAGCCACCAATAGGATCCATTCTGGCAAAATTTGGGGCTAAAGCATCAAGAGTGAATAACCAGCCACCAACTAAAACAGGTGTAATGATGGCAATGAGTGCACAGGGCAAAATGATGGGCAGGCAGGCCATCAGCGCTTTATGGCTGGAGCTCATAAAATGCAGGAGCATCTGATTGGGATCCGCAATGGTGGCGCGGTTAAAAGTCAGCTCAGTAATAAAAATCATTTTTAAAGTTTGCAGCAGCTCAGGTCCCAGCTTGATGAGCGCAATAATGCCAACCATTAGAATGGAAAAAGTGGACAATTCTTGTGATCTGGGTACTTGCCCTTTATTTCGCGCCTCTTCAAGGCGCTTACCAGAGGCGGGCTCCGTGCGTTCTGCGTCTGAATCTTCAGCCATTCTTTCTCCTTAAAGCGCGATAAATACCTGCTTTATATGCTGATAAAAGCAGATCTGAATCCCGCTGGGCCTGAGTTTAGCATAGCGGTTTAATTGGGCTGGCACTGCAATTGCTTAAGTCTTGATTAACTTTATCGGGGAGCCAGGTCATGGCGAGCAATCTCACTGTTACAGCCAGTGCGCAAACGAGTCGTTCAACAGAATCACGTTCCTCCGTTTCTATGGGGGCAGATACCGCTGCTCAACCGTTTGCTAAAGTGCTGGAGCGTGAAGTGAATACCCGCCAGGAAGGCCAGTCAGCAGATTCGGGCGAGAAAAAAACAGTACAGGAAGAAAGCCATTCCCCGGTCGAAGAGCAACAGGCGGCTGCGAATGCCCAGCTGCTCCCTCCCTGGTTAGCCATGCTGCAGGCTCAGGCTGTAGCGCAAAATGCTCCCGTGCCTGAACTGCCGGAGGCGGATGTAAAACCGGATGGGCCAGAGCTGGATTTAACGGCTCTGGGCAAAGGCTTGCTGGTTAAAGGTGATACGAAGGAAGGGGCCGCAGATACGGCTGAAACGGGGTTAAATCCGCTTACTTCCTTAAGCACAGGGGCAGAGGCGGCAAAATTTGCCTCTTTACGGCAAAAAAACGCCGGAGCAGGCTCTGAATTGGCTTCGCCTGCGGAAGAGTTTTCAGCTTTACTTAACAGTGCTAAAGACAATACCGCACTTCCAAAAATAGATGCTGCTCCTCATATTGCATTCCGCACGCCAGTGGCTGAAGCAAAACCTGCCGTGCCGCAACACACAGTAGCGGAGCCTGTGGGCAGCTCGCGCTGGGGTGATGCGGTTGCGCAAAGGGTATCCATGATGCTGCAGGATCAGCATCAGCAAATTGATATGCAACTTAATCCGCCGCATTTGGGGCCGATGGAAGTACGGCTTACAATGTCAGGCGAGCAGGCGAGCGTGGTTTTTAGCTCGCAACACGCATCAGTGCGGGAGGCTTTAGCTGCCGCAACGCCAAGATTAACCATGCTGCTCGCTGACCAGGGTATTCAGCTGAGCAATGTACAAGTTGCTTCTGATTCCTTAAATCAGCATACACAGCAGCAACAGGCACAACAGCAAGCTCAGCAGCAGGCCAACAGTCAGTATATGGGGCAGCAACGCCAGCCCGGGTCGCAGCAGTTTGCCAAAGATTTGCCGGGAGTCTATGCCGATGGGCAAGCGCGGGTAATGACGGATGTTGCTCTGCCTGTGGCACGCAGTGGTTTAAATCTCTATGTTTAATTTGGAGCGGGTCTTGTTGTGTTACGACAAGACTCGCCGCTTACTACCTGTTTGTTAATGCTTTTTAAGCTATAATCAGCTCACTTAATTCCAAAGCCCGCGCCCCTCGCTTTTAATTGGGGCGCTTTGTTCTGGTCTGAATACTTCTTTTTTTATAAAATATTTCAATCCATTCAAGGTGATGTGATGTCCGATGCCAAAGTGGAAGCTGCGCCTAAAGCGAAGAAAAATATTCTTTTGTTCGCCGTAATCGGCTTATTAGTTGTGTTATTAATCATTGTGGGCGGTGTTGCTGCCTTTTTGCTTACTAAAAGCAGTGATCCTGCTGCGGATGAAGTTGCTGCAGAAGCCACCGCAAAAGATGAAGTTAAAAAGAAAAAGAAAGATCACAAAAAGAAAGAAGAGCATGCTGCTGTTTTTGAAAAGCTGCCGCAATTTACGGTTAATTTGCACTCAGAAGATGGCGATGGCATTTTACAGACCGATATTTCTTTAGAGTTGGGCGATGCGCATTTGGCCGAAAAAATAAAAGCAATGTCACCTAAGATTCAGGGGCAAATTAATAAGCTGTTACGCAGTAAAACGATTGCTGAAGTGAAAGCGCCGGATGGCACGGATAAGCTGGCAAAAGAAATTCGTGAAATTGTAAATAAAATTCTTGGCGCTGAAAGCGAAGATGAAGGCGTTATTTCAGTTAATTTCACTTCATTTATCGTGCAGTAAGCACAAATACTGCGCCTGTCTCTGTTTATTGCAGGGACAGGCGCTGTGGTTTTTTTTAAGATTATATTTAATTAACCGGTAATTCAGTTTATCCGGACTAAGGATTATGGCAGACGATATCCTTTCTCAGGAAGAGGTCGACGCGCTACTGCGCGGTGTGACCGGAGAAGAAGATTCTTCCGACGAAGAGGTCGATGCTTCTGCTGTCCGTGATTATGATATTGGCCGTCAGGAACGTATCGTTCGCGGGCGGATGCCCACGCTTGAAATTCTGAATGAGCGTTTTGCACGTAATTTGCGGGTGGCCTTATTTAACTTTATGCGCCGCAATGCTGAAATCTCCGTTGGCCCCGTCCGGGTGCAAAAGTACAGCGAATTCATTCGTAATCTGGTGGTTCCTACCAATTTAAATTTAATTCAAATGAAGCCGCTGCGCGGAACGGGTTTGTTCATTTTTGACCCCGATTTCGTTTTTCTGGTGGTGGATAATTTATTTGGTTCAGATGGCCGTTACCATGTGCGGGTTGAAGGGCGGGATTTTACTGCGACTGAACAACGAATTATTCAGCGGCTCTTAGAAGTTGTTTTTGAAGAATACGAAAAAGCATGGCAGCCCGTTTTCCCCTGTGAATTTGTTTATGTTCGCTCGGAAATGAATACGCAGTTTGCTAATATCGCTACCCCAACTGAAGTGGTGGTGGCCTACACCTTTAAAATTGAATTGGGTGCCGGGGGCGGTGATTTTCATATCTGCTTCCCCTATTCGATGATCGAGCCGATTCGGGATGTGCTTTACAGCACCATGCAGGCCGACCGGATTGAAGTCGATAACCGCTGGACCACGCTGATGCAAAAGCAAATTCAGCACGCTGAGGTTGATTTGGTTGCTACTTTAGGGAACGCCAAGGTCACTTTAGGTGAAATTCTGGAATTGCAGCTGGGCGATATTATTTCTTTAGAAATCCCCGAGGCCATTATTGCGGCTGTGGATAACGTGCCCGTACTTGAGTGCAAGTATGGCACCCTGAACGGGCAGTATGCCTTAAGAGTCAGCAAAGTACTTGGCTCTGCCGAAGCATTAACCGGCGCCGAGACAGAAAGTGAAGGAGAGACTGACAATGGCTGATGAAGATGAAATGGCAATGGACGATTGGGCCGCTGCCTTAGCCGAGCAGGAAGTAGCTGATGCTGCTGCCGCAGAAAAACCAGATATACAAGCCGCTGATATTTTTCAGCGCTTTGATGCCAGCACGCCGCTGAGCAATGCACCAAGCAATATCGATATGATTCTGGACATCCCTGTTTCCTTAACGGTGGAACTGGGGCGTACTAAAATTGCAATTCGCAGCCTTTTGCAATTGGCACAGGGTTCGGTTGTTGAGCTCGATGGTATGGCAGGCGAGCCGATGGATGTGCTGGTCAATGGCTGTTTAATTGCTCAGGGTGAAGTGGTGGTGGTGAATGATAAATTTGGTATTCGTCTCACCGATATTATTACGCCGGCTGAACGCATCCGCCGCTTACATAAGTAGTTTGAGAGTGTCGTTTTTTCTGCGCTTTTTCGCCTTGGCTTGCCTGCCTCTATGGGCCAGTGCCAATGCATCTTCCCCCGCTGCTGCCCCCTCTTCAAGCCTGATGTCCATTGCTCAGGTTACGCTGGCACTGGCTTTTGTCATTGGCCTGATTGTGTTTAGTGCCTGGCTGGTGCGGCGCTTGTCTTTGCTGCCCATGAGTAATGCACAAACGCTGAGAGTGGTGAGTGGCGTTATGGTGGGCAGCAAGGAGCGGGTTGTGGTGGTTGAAGTGGAAGGCCGCTGGCTGGTGCTGGGGGTAACATCCAGTGCGGTGAACCTGCTGCATACACTGGATGCACCTGAGCAAACAGAGCCTGCGCCTCATGCCTCGCCGTTCGCAGCCAGACTGGCCACAATATTACAAAGGAAAACGCCTTGAAGCGCTTGATGATCGTGGTGCCGGGCATATTGCTTGCCGGAGCTGTTTTTGCTGCAGATCCCGGTATTCCCTTTATGACGGCAAATGCGCAAACGGGTGGCACTCAATATAGTTTACCGATTCAAACCTTATTATTTTTAACTGCTCTGGGTTTTTTACCTGCGCTGTTATTAATGATGACGGCATTTACCCGCATTGTGATTGTATTGTCTTTATTGCGCCAGGCTTTAGGCACCATGCAGGCACCGCCTAACCAGGTCATTGTGGGAATGTCTTTATTCCTTACCTTTTTTGTGATGTCGCCTGTTTTTGATAAAATTTATCAGGTGGCTTATCAGCCTTATGCCGAGCAGAAAATAGGTTTTAATCAGGCGGTTGAAAAAGGGGTGGTGCCGTTAAAAGATTTTATGCTGAAACAAACACGGCAAAAAGATTTGGCGTTTTTTATTGATATTTCCGGAGCGCAAAAGCCCAATGGCCCGGAAGATGTGAGCCTGAGAACCTTAGTCCCTGCTTTTGTAACCAGTGAGCTTAAAACAGCATTTCAAATCGGCTTTATTGTTTTTATCCCTTTTATTATTATCGATTTTGTGGTGGCCAGTATTTTAATGGCCATGGGGATGATGATGGTTTCGCCGGTCATTATTTCTTTACCCTTTAAATTAATGTTATTTGTATTAGTGGATGGCTGGGCTTTACTGATGGGATCCTTAGTACAAAGCTTTTATATTGCAGGGTAGCAAATGACGCCTGAAACCGTTGTAACGGTGATTCAAAGAGCCATGGAAGTGATGGTGCTGCTGGGTGGGCCACTGCTGCTGACTGCACTGGTGGTGGGCCTTGTGGTGAGTATTTTTCAGGCAGCAACACAGATCAATGAAGCATCCCTTTCTTTTATTCCCAAGCTGCTGATTACCTTTTTAGTGTTTATTTTAATCGGGCCCTGGATGATTGAAACTGCTATGGATTACACGATCCGTTTATTTCAAAGTATTCCGCAGTTGATTGGCTGATGAACGATATCTGGACAGTCAGCCAGGCTCAGATTGATCTGTGGCTTGCTATTTTCTGGTGGCCATTTTGCCGTATCTTTGGCTTTTTATTAGCCGATCCGTTTTATTCCAGTAAAGCAATCAGTGTTAAAGTACGTGTCTGCGTTGCTATCTTTATTTCTTTGATTATTGCTCCTGTTTTACCTGCAATGCCCCAGGTGCCTGTGGTGTCGCCGGCTGGTATTCTGATTGTGATTAATCAGCTGCTGATTGGTATTGCAATTGGCTATATCGTGCGGATTATTTTTTCTGCTATGGAAATGGCCGGGCATTTAGCGGGTTTGCAAATGGGTTTAGGTTTTGCTTCGTTTTATGATCCGCTGCATGCTACCAGTGTACCAATTGTTGCTCAGTTTTTGAGTTTAATGACCATTCTGGTATTTCTGGCTTTAAATGGTCATTTAATGGTTTTACATACTTTGCTCGATAGTTTTACCAGCCTGCCTGTCCGGGCAGAACCCATCTCAGGTCTGGGTTTTAAATTGCTGGTTGATTATGGCGCGCTGATTTTTCGTGCAGGGGTTTTGCTTTCCTTGCCGGTGATTGGTTCTTTGCTGGTGACCAATCTGGCGGTTGGGATCATGACCCGCGCCGCGCCGCAACTGAATGTGTTTGCGGTGGGCTTTCCGCTGATGATGGGGATTGGTCTTCTTGCGATGTACTTATCTATGCCCTATATGCCTGCTCATATTGAGATGATGCTGAGCGACGGTTCAAAATTTGCTGCCAGAATGATGGCCGCTTTTGCCGGGAAGTAAGGGCTGTCAGAGGGCTGAAGTTTTTGCCTATCAGCAGCGTAGATTTTTACAATAATTCCCGAGCACTTTACTCGGGTATTCTCAGTGTTATAATCTGACTCATCAGAATCTATTTTCTTTGGAGCTATACCCCATGACCATGGCGATTGCCGACGTGCAAAACACGGTGGATACCCGCAATATTGCGATCAATAAAGTGGGCATTAAGTCCATTCGTCACCCAGTTAAAGTAGCGGATCGTACCGATGGCGTGCAGCACACTATCGCCATGTTTGATATGTATGTGTTTTTGCCTAAGCAATTCAAAGGCACGCATATGTCGCGCTTTGTGGAGATTCTGAACAGCCACGAGAAAGAAATCTCGGTGGATTCTTTTGAAACGATTCTGCGCGAAATGTGCGATCGTTTAGAAGCAGAATCCGGCTATCTGGAAATGCGTTTCCCGTATTTTATTAATAAAACAGCACCAGTTTCGGGCGTGCAAAGCCTGATGGATTACGATATCACTCTGGTTGGCGAGTTAAAAAATGGCGTGTTTGAGCAAAAGCTTAAAGTACTCGCGCCAGTGACCAGTCTTTGCCCATGTTCAAAGAAAATCTCTGCCTATGGTGCGCATAACCAGCGCTCACACGTTACTGTAACCGCAACGCTGGCTCAGAGCGTCTGGATTGAAGAAATCGTGACGCTGATCGAGCAGGAGGCTTCTTCAGAGTTATGGGGTTTACTCAAGCGTCCGGATGAGAAATTTGTGACCGAGCGTGCTTATGATAATCCGAAGTTTGTAGAAGATATGGTGCGTGATGTGGCGGCCCGTGTGCATGCAGACCCTCGTGTAAGCGCCTACGTGGTTGAATCAGAAAACTTTGAGTCTATCCATAATCACTCCGCCTATGCGCTGATTGAGCACGATAAACGCGAAGCCTGATTAGCAGGCAGGATATAAGCCAAGCCTCGGAAACGGGGCTTTTTTTGATTGGATGCACTATGTATATTATTTTGATTGGCTATTTA
The DNA here is from genome assembly GCF_011601265.1 of Iodobacter violaceini. Taxonomy (GTDB): domain Bacteria; phylum Pseudomonadota; class Gammaproteobacteria; order Burkholderiales; family Chitinibacteraceae; genus Iodobacter; species Iodobacter violaceini. The sequence continues at coordinate 192,908 of NZ_JAAOLX010000003.1, read as the reverse complement.
TACGTGGTGATGATGTTTTCTATCGTGATGGGCAGCATCGCCAAAGGTTTGGTTGTTTTCTTTATCTTTGGCTTCATGCCTGCCGTGATTCTTATCTGGCTTAAACGTGGTAAGCAGATTGTGAAGGAGCGTAAGCGGGAAGAAGAGGAAGGCCTGTAGGGCGTACAAAATTCGCCATTTTTTTGCCTGTGGCCTGCACAGGCCTCGATCTGAATGTAAAAAAACCAGAGTCATCAGACTCTGGTTTTTTTTGTTTGCCCGCTCAAAAAACTAGCAAGGGCATTTACTGATTTTCCCAGCTCCCGGAAAGCGCGCTTCAAGACAGTATTGATAAAACTCTTTGCGCGTTTTAGCGGGTAATTCCGGGTGGTGGGCCTGCATATGTGCCAGATAATTTTCATAATCATGCACGCCCACCATCAAACGGCAGGTTTGCACCACCTTATAAGCATTGCTTCTGAAAGCGGAGCCGGGTTTTAGAAACTTAAGCATGGCTTGCCTCGCTGACTAATGGCCCGCCAGTTTCATGCACCGAGATATTTTTATTACTCAGTGCTTTGCGGATTTGAATAATGGCCGCCACCAGCATGGTCATGGCAACCAGCATAAAGAAGGCGCAAAGGGCCGTGTTGATCTGATTGTTAAACACAATCCTTTCCATGTCTGCAATGCTCTTGGCCGGAGCAAGCAGTGTGCCGTCGCTAATGGCGGTATTAAAGCGTTTTGCCTGTGCCAAAAAGCCGATTTTAGGGTTCTCATGAAAGATCTTTTGCCAGCCAGCCGTCATCGAGGTGATAAACAGCCAGATGGTTGGCAAAATGGTGACCCAGGCATAGCGCTGTTTTTTCATCTTAAAGATAACCACCGTACCAAGCAGCAGCGCCATCGTAGCGAGCATCTGGTTACCAATCCCAAACAGCGGCCACAGCGTGTTGATCCCACCCAGCGGATCAGTCACACCCTGATAAACAAAGAATCCCCAGCCTGAAACAGCTACAGCGGTGCCGATTAAATTACCAACCCAGGATTGGCTTTTTGCCATGGCAGGAATAAATACACCCACGGTATCCTGCACCATAAAGCGGCAAGCCCGCGTGCCGGCATCGACGGCAGTCAGAATAAAGAGCGCTTCAAACAAGATTGCAAAGTGATACCAAAAGCCCATCATGGCCGTGCTGCCGGTAATGGTACTGATGATATGCGCCATACCTACGGCAAAGGTTGGAGCGCCACCGGCGCGGGATAAAATCGAGTGCTCACCCACATCTTTGGCAATTTGTGCCAGATACTCCGGCGTAATGACAAAACCCCAGCCATTAATCACTTGCGATGCGCTTGCTGCCGTGGTGCCAATCAGTGCTGCAGGGGAGTTCATGGCGAAATACACGCCAGGCTCCAGCACCGAGGCACAAATCAGCGCCATCAGAGCCACAAACGATTCCATCAGCATCGAGCCATAGCCAATCATGCGGATATGGCTTTCTTTCTCGATCAGCTTAGGCGTGGTCCCTGATGCCACTAAGGCGTGAAAGCCCGAGATTGCACCGCAAGCGATGGTGATAAACAGAAATGGGAACAGGCTGCCGGCAAAAACCGGGCCGCTGCCATCAATAAAACGGCTGACAGCAGGCATTTTTAATTCTGGAGCAGCAAAGACAATCCCCACTGCAAGGCCCGCAATCACACCAATTTTTAAAAAAGTAGACAGGTAATCACGAGGCGCTAAGAGCAGCCACACCGGCAATACCGAGGCAATAAAGCCGTAAATAATCAGTGCCCAGGTCAGCTCCGTGCCACGCATGGTAAAGTGCGGTGCCCATTCCGGATTGGCTGCAATATCGCCACCAAATACAATCGCCGCCATCATCAGTACAAAGCCAATCAGCGAAATTTCGCCAATATGGCCCGGGCGCAGATAGCGCATATAGACGCCCATAAACAGCGCAATAGGAATGGTTGCGGCAATCGAGAATACGCCCCAAGGGCTTTCAGCAAGGGCTTTTACAACGACCAGAGCCAAGGCAGACAGAATAATAATCATCACGCCCAGAGCACCCAGCATCACAATCACACCAGCAAATGCACCTAATTCCTGCTTGGCCATTTCGCCTAAGGAGCGTCCGTCACGGCGGGTAGAAATAAATAAAACTAAGAAATCCTGCACTGCGCCTGCCAGCATTACGCCGACCAAAATCCAGATGGTGCCAGGCAAAAAGCCCATTTGAGCAGCCAGAATGGGCCCAACTAAAGGGCCCGCACCGGCAATGGCGGCAAAGTGATGGCCAAATAGCACCCATTTATTGGTGGGCACATAATCCAGACCATCATTGCGGCGCTGGGCCGGAGTAGGGCGGCTGTCATCCAGCTCGAAGATTTTTTCGGCGATAAATTTGGAGTAAAAGCGGTAAGCAATGCTGTAGCAGGAGATGGCGGCTAAGACCAGCCAGACTGCGTTAACATGCTCTCCACGGCTAAGCGCCAGCATGGCAAAGGAGAATGCACCGCCCAGTGCAACCAGCAGCCAGACCCCCCATTTTTTAAAATGATTCATCATCGTCCCTTGATTACTGTTCTTTTTGAATAACTTACGGCGTGGCCCATGATGGAACGATGCAAGTGATCGTCCCATAGGTGCTTTCCCTGGTTGTCAGTTAAAAATGGGGACTTTGCAGGAATATGCCAGAATTTTGTTTCAAACAGCTGTGAATGGAGTACTCAAACGCGATGCCATGACTTGAACGGGGCTGTTGTGATTTTGGAGGGTGTTGAAGTTGGGTATTGCTGATGGGCGTGGCTGAAGTATATTTATGCCCCAGCCACGCAATACGGCGGATTAGTGCGGAAATAAAAAGTGCGGCACAGCAATAAATCCTACCCCTGCAAGAATCAGTGTTACTTGCTGAGCGGTATCTTTTAGCTGAGGGCGTTTATGCAGGCCAGGGATGAGGTCGGCAATGGCGACATAAATCATGCTGGATGCGCCCAGCGCCAGCAGGTAAGGCTGCCAGTGAGTCACCGTTTGCAGCGACCAGTAAGCCAGGAGTGCACCGATCAGCGCGGCAAATGAGGACATGGCATTGAGCAGCAAAGCCTTGGTTTTGCTATAGCCAGAATGCAAAAGCACAATAAAATCGCCGACTTCTTGTGGCACTTCGTGCGCAATAATCGCCAGCGATGTAGCTATCCCCACGTTAATATCGGTCATAAAGGCCGCGGCAATCAGCGCGCCATCCAGAAAATTATGGAAGGTATCGCCAATGATTATCATCAGCCCGGCGCGGCCGTGGCCATGCCCGTGTGAGTGTTCGTGCGGCTCTAATTCTTCACATTCTTCGTGATGGCAGTGCCGCCAGATCACGAGTTTTTCCATAATAAAAAACGCCAGAATTCCTGCGAGCAGCGTTAAAGAAATGCTTGAGGCCGAGGGGCTGTGTGCATGTTCTTCGTGGGCTGGGCTTGCTGCATGCCCGTGTTCTTCATGGCTGAGCTCTGCAATGATCGGGCCGCCGTTGTTTGTCGTTTGGACAACTGCGGGCCGGTGATCATGTTCACCAAAGGCATGGGGAAGGATTTCCAGAAAAGATGCGGCCAGGAGGGACCCGACCGCAAAGCTGACTAATTTAGGAATCCAGCTGGGCCGCGCAGCGTAGGCAATGCACGCAGCAGCCAGCACACTCAGCAGGCTGCCCGCCACGCTGGCGGTCATAATCCAGGCAAGAACACTCATTTAAATGCTTTCAGAATATCTGTAGATGCAACAGTGTATCATTTCAGCATTCATCGGTCAGCCAAATTAAGCTGGCCATACGGCCTGTGCGCTGATCACGGCGGTAAGAAAAAAAGCGCTCAGAATCTGTGACCGTGCAAAAATTGCCACCATAAATTGCATTTACACCGCTGGCCTGTAGTCTTTGTCTGGCGAGCAGATAAATATCGGCCAGCCATTTTCCTGTGTTTTGGCTGGGTTTAAATGCGTCGGTTGAGCGATGATCGTGCGCTATAAATGCCGTACGGACTTCATCTCCCACTTCAAACGCATCTGGCCCAATGGCCGGGCCCAGCCATGCCATCAGTGTTTCAGCAGGCGTTTGCATTTGCCGGATCGTGGCTTCGATAACCCCGTTACAAAGGCCGCGCCAGCCTGCATGAGCCGCGCCAACTACCGTGCCTGCCTGATTACACAGTAAGACGGGCAGACAGTCTGCAGTCATCACAGCACATACTGCATTGGCCGTATGTGCTGTGATGGCGTCTGCTTCGGTGTTTTGATAGGCAGTAGCGGCATTTGCCACCTGCACACCGTGTACCTGCGTCAGCCAAACCGGGCTGGCAGGCAAATACTGGCGCACGATGGCCCGGTTGCGGGTAACGGCCTCAGGCGAGTCGTCAACATGGTTTCCCAGGTTGAGGCTCGCCCAGGGCGCGCTGCTGACACCTCCCTGGCGGCTGGTCGAAATAGCCTGCACCGTGGCAGGTGCAGGCCAGTCCGGCCTGATCCACATTGAGGGCAGAGTTTTATTCACGGACATACATGACTTCGCAATCACTGTCGTCAACATCCCAATCGTCGTCCCAGTCTTCTTCCAGCATGCCCGCGTCTAAGCGCAGTACATTCACCAGAATATCCATATCTTCTGGCAATGGTGCTTTCCAGGTCATGGTTTTGCCCGTTTCAGGGTGAATAAGCGACAGTTTGCGGGCATGTAATGCCTGACGTGCAAATTCACTCAGCGCAATACTGACTTCTGGCGAGTGTATTCTGGGTTTCCCGCCGTAAATCGGGTCGGCAGCAAGCGGGTGGTTGATGTGGGCCATGTGTACGCGAATCTGATGCGTGCGGCCAGTTTCAAGCTGGCATTCAACCAGGGTGTGCGCTGTAAAGTGCTCACGAATCTTGTAATGCGTTACAGCATGTTTGCCTGAGTAGACAACTGCCATTTTGATTCTTTCTTTAGGATGGCGGCCAATTGGAGCGTCTACTTTTCCGTCGTTAGAAAGCAAACCCTGGGCGATTGCCATATAGTGGCGCTTAACGGTACGTGCTTGTAATTGCTGTACAAGGCTGTTTTGTGCCATTAAGGTGCGTGCAATTACCATGAGCCCACTGGTATCCTTGTCCAGTCGGTGTACGATGCCTGCGCGGGGAATAGTTTTAAGCTCCGGGTAGCGGTGGAGTAAGCCGTTAAGTACAGTGCCTGTCCAATTGCCTGTGCCAGGATGCACAACCAGTCCCGGTGCTTTGTTCAGCACAAGTAAGGTAGCATCTTCATAAATAATATCTAATTCGATATCTTCAGGCTGAAAGGCACTTTCATCTGCTTCGGGTTGGGGTAAGACGCTAATCGTTTCACCACCCCATAATTTTGTTTTGGGGACGGCAGGGTTGCCGTTAAGAAAGACTAAGCCGTCTTTGATCCATGTTGAGAGTCGGTTACGGGAAAACTCGGGCAGCATCTTGGCTAAAGCAGCGTCCAAGCGCTCCCCTGCCAAATCGGATGGCACGGTCAGGACACGCGCCTGCTCGAAGTCGTTATAATCGTTTAATTCGTTTTCGGAATGCATCATGAATAAGATTCTACCGCGATTCATCGTCTCTGCAGTACTTGCCGGATTATTGGCAGCTTGCGCATCCACTCCTGATGAACAGGATGAAACCCGTGGCTGGACAGCCGAGAAGATTTTTACAGAGGCAAAAGCAGAGCAGGAAAGCCGCAATTTTGATCGTTCAAACAAGCTGTTTGAAAAGTTAGAAGCGCGTTTTCCCTATGGGCGGCATGCTCAGCAGGCACAAATAGAGACAGCTTATAACCATTATAAAAACCAGGAACCCCTCTTGGCTTTTGCGGCGATTGACCGTTTTATTAAGCAATATCCGGCGCATCCAAACATTGATTACGCTTACTATTTAAAGGGTTTGGTTAACTTTAATGAGGCGCAGGGCTTTTTGTCCAGCCTGATCAAGCAGGATATGTCAGAGCGCGATCCTAAGGCTGCCCGCGAATCATTCGATACCTTCCGCCAGCTTGTGACACGTTTCCCTGATAGCAAATATGCGGCCGATTCAACCGTGCGTATGGGCTATCTGGTTGGGGCTCTGGCCAGCCATGAATTACATGTAGCCAAGTACTACTACAACCGCGGTGCATTTTTGGCGGCAGCAAATCGTGGTAAATATTTACTGGAAACATATTCGGGCACTAAGCAGGTTGAGCCCGCTTTAGGCATTATGGCGCTGGCTTACGACAAGCTTGGTTTGGTCGAGCTGCGTGATGATGCAAAAAAAGTGTTGTTTAAAAATTATCCGCAAACCACCGTGCTGGACGAGAGTATTTTGTTCTCCGATGCTGACTGGTGGAAACCCTGGTAAGAAATATTTAATTTATTTTCGATCCGGGGGTTTACAGACTGAAATTTGCTCTGTAATATTCGGATCTCTTTCGGGGGGTATAGCTCAGTTGGTAGAGCGCTTGCATGGCATGCAAGAGGTCAGCGGTTCGATTCCGCTTACCTCCACCAGATTGAAGTAAGTCATAAAGCAGCATGGCTTACGATTAAAGAAGTATGTTCCCATCGTCTAGAGGCCTAGGACACTGCCCTTTCACGGCGGCGACCGGGGTTCGAATCCCCGTGGGAACGCCATGATTTAAAAGTTTTATCGTGCGGCTGTAGCTCAGTTGGATAGAGTATCTGGCTACGAACCAGAGGGTCAGGAGTTCGAATCTCTTCAGCCGCACCAATAGTTTATGTTCCCATAGTTTAGCGGTTAGAACACTGCCCTTTCACGGCGGCGGCCGGGGTTCGATTCCCCGTGGGAACGCCATCTAAAAAACCTGCCCATGTGGCAGGTTTTTTTTCGTCTGTAAAATTCAGCTTTAAGGTTTCCCGTGTAAGATTCTGGCGGGAAGCTCTCCTTTTTCAGGAACACAATCAATATGGCAGCGTTGGGTCGTTTTCTTTCGGTAGAAGGTATTGATGGCGCGGGTAAAAGCACTCAATTAGCCTGGATTGCGCAGTGGTTATCGCAAAAGGGTGTGGCGTTTGTTCAGACGCGTGAGCCTGGTGGTACTTCTTTGGGCGAAAAACTGCGTGAATTACTCCTGACTGAGCCCATGCATCTGGAGACTGAAACCCTGCTGATGTTTGCCGGGCGGCGTGAACACCTGGCTCAGGTGATTTTGCCTGCATTAGAGCGCGGCGAATGGGTGCTTTGCGATCGTTTCAGCGATGCAAGCTACGCCTATCAGGGCGGCGGGCGAGGTTTGCCGCGTGAGAAATTTCTGGCTCTGGAAGAATGGGTGCAGGGCAGCGGCCTACATAAAATCCAACCTGATTTAACCTTAATTTTTGATGTACCCTTGTCGGTCAGTCAGGAGCGTATGTCTGCCGGACGTGCACTGGATCGGTTTGAGCGCGAAGCGGCTGATTTTCACGCACGGGTACGTGCCGCATATTTAGAACGGGCGGCCAGTGAGCCTGAGCGGATTCGTGTGATTGATGCCAATCGCACCCTGGAGCAGATTCAAGCCGAGCTGGCAGAGATACTGAGCGCCATCCTTTAACGCGAGTGCCACGATGAAAACACTTTACCCATGGCAAGCCGCACCCTGGTCACAATTGATGCGCGAAATTGACCGCTTGCCTCATGCCTTGCTGATCACAGGTGAGGAAGGAATAGGGAAGAGGCGTTTTGCCGAATATCTGGCTCAGTTATTATTGTGTGAAGACAGCGCAAAAACGACAACACCATGTGGCGTATGTGATGGCTGCCGTTGGTATCTGGCAGGGAATCATCCGGATTTTCGCCTGGTTTCCCCCGCAGATACTGATGCAGAGGCGGGGGAAGATGCTAAACCCAAGCGTAAATCTCAGGTGATTGGTGTCGATGATATTCGTGATCTTGCTGATTTTGTCAATCTGACGGCGCATCGGCGCGGAATTCGTGTCACCCTGGTGTATCCGGCAGAGGCATTAAATATTGCAGCCGCAAATGCGCTTTTAAAAACACTTGAAGAACCCCCTTCTGGTGCGGTGTTTATTCTGGTTTCAAATCACTGGCGGCGATTATTGCCCACCATACGCAGCCGTTGCCGTGTGTTTCCTATGGCAACGCCTGATCAAACGGTGGCGACGGCATGGCTGGCGCAGCAGCAGGTAGTTAACCCCGCTCTGCATCTGGCGCATACTGGCGGTGCGCCCTTAGCCGCTTTAGAAGATGCCAGTGCTGAATGGCTGCCTAACCGGAAAACTTTTTTAGCCCATATTGCTAACCCGGCTGTTTTAGATGTACTGGCGGTGGCCGCAGAGCTTGAAAAAGCGAAGCTGGAGATGTCTTTAGTCGTGAGCTGGCTGCAAAAATGGGGTCACGATTTAATCAATATAAAAATGACTGGCAAACTTCGCTATTATCCAGATTGGGATAGCGATTTACGCCGTATTGCAACTCAATCGCCCGCCTTTTTTCATTACACTGACCGCTTAAACGAGGCGATGCGCCTGGCGCATCACCCCTTGAATCAGCGCTTAGTATTTGAATCTTTATTGTTTGCTTACTTAGATGCATTGCGTGGCAAAAGCAGCAGAGGAAGAAAATGAGTGAACCTATCAAAGCACCGGTTTCCCGTCCTGGTGTGTTATCGCTGAATATTAAAGAAAAAGCCGCTTTATATGCTTCTTATATGCCTTTTGTAAAAGGCGGCGGGATTTTCATTCCGACCAATAAAGCCTATGTACTGGGCGATGAAGTATTTATGCTGCTGTCGCTGCTGGATGATCCGGCCAAAATTGCGGTGTCGGGTAATGTGGTCTGGATTACCCCTCAGGGTGCGAATAATAATCACCAGCAGGGTATCGGCGTGAAATTCTCTGGCAATGAAGCAGGCAATCAGGCCAAAACCAAGATTGAAGGCTTGCTGGGCGGCTATTTGCAATCTGCCCGTACTACGCACACGATGTAATTCGGGTGCTTGTAAAAAGACCTGAGGTCTGCAGATACAGAGCGCACTGAGTCTGAAAGCAGAACACCGGGAAAAAACATCAAGGTTAAAAGCATTTGTCTGTAAAAGTTATGAAATACTTGAACAGATTAATGTTGCAGTTGTTTTTTCTTATGTTGTTCTGTGTTCGCTGTGATTTTAGAGTTGGCTTTTGTACCTGTGTCCTGATTTAAACCCCTGTTCATTTCTTTGAAGTTCTTATGTTTATTGATTCGCATTGCCATATTAATTTCCCGGATCTTGCCGCCAATATCGATCAGCACTTGGCTAAGATGGCTGAGAATAAAGTAACACACGCTTTGTGCGTGGCTGTAAATTTGCCAGAGCTGCCTTCTGTATTGGCTCTTGCTGATGCACATGCAAATATCTTTGCTTCGGTGGGAGTGCACCCGGATTATGAAGACACGCCAGAGCCAACGGTTGAGCAGCTTGTGGAGCTGGCTTTGCACAAAAAAGTAGTGGCGATTGGTGAGACTGGGCTGGATTACTACCGCTTGCAAGGCGATTTAGAATGGCAGCGTGAGCGTTTCAGAGTGCATATCCGCGCCGCAAAAATAGCGGGCCTGCCGCTGATTATCCATACCCGGTCCTCAAGTGAGGATACGATTCGTATCCTTAAAGAAGAAGGCGCGGCTGAAGCAGGCGGTGTATTACACTGCTTTACCGAGAGCTGGGAAGTGGCGCAGGCGGCGATGGAACTGGGGTTTTATATATCTTTCTCCGGCATCGTTTCATTCAAAAAAGCCGTTGAACTGCACGAAGTGGCGCGTTTAGTGCCATTAGACAGAATGCTGATTGAAACCGATTCGCCTTATTTAGCGCCAGTACCATTCCGTGGCAAGCAAAACCAGCCCGCCTGGGTGCGCCATGTTGCCGAATCGATTGCCGATTTGCGCGGCGTAAGCGTGAATCAAATTGCGGACGCGAGTACAGCTAATTTCTTTAAACTCTTTCACCGGGCCACTGTATGAAAGTAGAGGCGCTTTTACTGGGCACAGGTTCCAGCGGTGGCTCGCCAGCGCTGGGCTGCTCTTGCCCGACCTGCGCCTCGGCTAATCCTAAAAACAGCCGTACCCGAGCCTCTGCCGTGCTGCGTGCCGGGGGTAAAACATTTTTAATCGATACGGGGCCCGATCTGCGCCATCAGGCTCTGCGCGAGCAGCTTTTGCATGTGGATGCGGTGCTTTACACCCATCCACACGCCGATCATTTAAATGGTATCGACGATATTCGCGCGTTTTGCTGGTTGCAAAAAGCCGCCATTCCGGTGTTTGGTAACGAGTTTATGCTCGACCATATCCGCCAGCGCTTCCCCTATACCCTGTTTCCGCCAAATAATTTTTGGGATAAGCCAGTACTCACCTTGCATCCGGTAAACGACAGTACCTTTGAATTTGCGGGCATTGCTATCGAGCCGATTCCCCTGATGCATGGTAAATGGCCGATTTTGGGCTATCGCATCGGCAATGTGGCGTACTTAACTGATGTGTCAGAGATCCCCGAGTCCAGCATTACCAGGCTGCAAGGCTTAGACATCGTATTCTTAGATTGCCTGCGCCGCGTGCCTCACCCTACGCATTTTTCTGTTGATCAGGCCATTGCCGCCGCCAGGCAAATTGGTGCCAGGCAAACCGTGATGATCCACATGACCCATGAGCTGGAATACCAGGCACTCTCGCAAGAATTACCAGCGGGTATGGTGGTGGGGTATGACGGTATGCGTTTAGTCAGTGAAGCCATTTAACGATTAAAGCCGTATCCCCGCTGGAATTTTTACTGTGCTGCTTAATCATTGCAATCTGCTGTTAATTAAAGAGAAAAAGATGAAAAAGTTTTTATTGGCGGCCGCTGTTTTATTTAATTGTCAGGTTATTTACGCCGGTGATTCAGCAGATAATAAGCAAAGTGCTAAAAGTATTTTTAAGTCTGCGGATGAGTATTTTGCGAGCTTTGCCGGGCTGGAATGCAAAGGGCATTATATTAATGGTGCCAATAATGAGCAGTTGCTTTTAAGTTTGGCAATGGCAGAGGGAGGGCACGAGCTTGAAGGCGTGATTAAAGATGCTCGTTTTGAAAGCAAATTCTATGATTGCCGGGGCTTAACGGATAATGAGCTGTTGTGTATTGTTGATGCTGGAAGAATCAGTGTTCCTGTGTATTTTACATTTTCAAAAAACAGGCGTTCTGTTGAAGCTGATATAAGAACTAAAGAAGAGGGCGAGTTACATATCACCAAATATTTATCTGCAAAGTGTACAAAAGGAAATTAAAAGTTTTTATTTTTTGGTGCATGCTGTAGTTATTTATTTTTTAGAGTATCTGCATTAAATTTTAAGCGGGTTAGTATTGATTGGCGGGTGTAAGCTTGGCATTGTTTTACATGTTGCCGGGCATCACATCAGCCCGCCATAAAGCGGGCTGTGTTAAGGCGTATCAGAGGCCGGAATTTAAAGGTTTTATTTGACCAGCCTGGCAACGCCGGTTCAGCCATTCATCTGCCGACCATTTCCCCGCACCATAAATGGCTAATACGGCGAGCAATGCGCCCCAGAGATAATGATCTTTAAGGGCGATGGGCAGCAGGGCTGGGTAAGATATCACCGCCATTAGATTAAGTATAAATAAACCCGCCGCTGCAAATCGTCCTAAGCAGCCGCTAATCAGTAATACGGGCAGAATAAGCTCGCCCCCAGCGGCCATCATGGCGGCAATTTCTGGAGGGATAAATGGTACTTGATATTCAAAATTAAATAAAAATAAAGTACCATCCCAATTCCGTATTTTAGTCAGGCCAGACAGAAAGAATACCTGAGCCAGATAAATTCGTAATCCAAGATTAAATACCGGGCTTAAATATTGTATGCATAATGATTCGGCACAGCGATAGCCACTGTAGAGTTTGCAGAGTTGTTTTTTCATGGCGATCACCTGTCAAATAGACTTGAAATATAAGTACCGTTTTAATGCCTGAAATCAAATTAAAAATTATATATCTGCTTTTTTATTAAAGGCAGGTCCTGTTTTTGGGCAGAAATAACAGTATGCTTCGTACCTGCGGGAATGAAATACAGACACAGGTGGACTAATAAATTAATGAATCTGGCACACCAAACCACGGCTGAATAGCTGAATTAAAACTGGTCCGGCATCATATTCACCATCTTCAGTTGCAAGCATGGCACTTTCTATATTCTGGTTTTTTAACAGGCATTCTAAAAACAGCGTATCGCTGGCTGTGATTAATTGCCACTGATCACGCCATACCCATACCTGCTCGCCGCCTGCATTTAAATCGGCTGGTTTTTCGCCGTGGTGCATCATTAATATTTGGTAAATAGGCCATGCTGCCGATTTAATAATAGCGACGGCTGGATGCAGAGTAAGGCGTAATTGGCCAAATTGCTCCGGCGTATATAAGGCGAGCGTTTCAATGGCAATAAAATTGCAATCTTCACTGTAATGAGCCTGATGAATCGCCCAATCCAGCCTGGCCACATCGCTTAAATAGGGCAGATCGCTGACATGTGGAAAATCGCTTAAAAATTCGGGGAAGCTTTCACCATCCAGATGCAAATTACCTGCATGCGATTCGCTGTTTTCAACGAACACCCTTGCCATGGCGCTAAAGAATTCTGTACCGACTAATTCCACTACCGTAGGGTAGGTATTCGCAAGATTATTGCTGCGATTGGCCCATGTATTATTGCGATACACATCTAAAAAAGGCAGGCTGCGGGTCAATACTGATTGTGGCTGATAATCTGTGTTTTTATATATCTGGCTGAAGTCTTGTAATGCAGCAAGGTAATTCATACGATTGCCCCCATGCTGTGCGGATGGTGAGTAATTTGCGCTTTTAGTTTGCCATATTCATCCAGCAGGCCGGAGAGCGGCGGCAGATTTGTATCCCGCTCCAGCAGCACAGGTTTGGGGCCGGTGAGTTTAAGGGCGTCTTCCAGCAGCTTCCAAACCGCATCACAAACGGGCGCGCCGTGGGTGTCGATCACGAGGCCATCGCAATACTCAAAACCAGCCACATGGATCTCGGCCACGCGGTGCAAGGGCAGCCTTGCCAGCTCGGCCCTTGCATCAATGCCATGATTAAGCTGATTCACATGCATATTATTTACATCAAGCAGGAGACCGCAGCCGGTTCGGGCCACTAATTCGGCCAGCAGCTCTGCCTCGCTGAGCATTTCATCGCTAAAAGCAATATAACTGGAAACGTTTTCCAGCAAGATACTGCGTTTTAAGCGGCTTTGCACCAGATCGATATGGGCGCAAAGGTGATCAATCGCACCGGCATAACGTGGCACGGGCAAGAGATCGTTAAACCATACATCGCCATAACGGTTCCATGCCAGATGCTCCGAAATGGCGGCGGGCTGGATGCGCTCGGCTAATTCTGCCAGCTGTGTTAAATGCCGCGCTTCGGGCGGCTCGGCATTGCCAAGGCCCAAGCCTACGCCGTGCAGGCTGACGGGATAATCACGGCGTATTTTTTCTAAGGCGGCAGGCGCTGCACCGCCGCCAAAGTAGTTTTCACTATGCACTTCCCACCAGGCCACATTGGGCCGCGTGGCAAGCACTTCGGCCAGATGTGGAGACCGAAGCCCAAGGCCGGCCTGGATGGGAAGTGTTGTCATGATGCTTTCCTTAAGCCTTAGGGGCCATCAGGGAGCCTTGCATTTTTTCACAAGTGCCTTTTTTGACGGCTTTCCACTCGGCTTTATCCATGTCTTTAGTACCCTGGCCTGCACAAGCATGTCCGTTGGCAGCACAGTCGTTTTGGCCTGCTTTGGCTACGCCATAGCATTTTTCCATTTTTTTCATTTCTTCGGCGCTAGGCGAAGCATTTGCACTCATAGCGGCACAGCCGATTACGGCAGCCAAGGCGGAAGACAGCATCAGAGACGTTTTCATGGGTATTGCTCCTTGTGAGATAGGAAAACTCGTTCGCGGTGTTTTTCACCTGCTTACTGAGTCGGGGCAGCGTTTGAAATCTGACAAAATATTTTTAGCCTCAGCCGGGCAAACAAAAAAAAGACAGGCTGATGGCTATTCCCAGTGAGAAGGCGCACGTGCCGCTTCCCGCATAAAGTGTAGCTGACGATTAAAATTTCGACAGTTGTTGCATAACAAAAGGTGTAGCCGTAAGCGATAGCGCTGGTTGAGCGTCAGTGGGCCATCCTGTTGGGCGGATAATAAAATGGATGCCTGGCGGCAGTTCATCATGGCGCGTTTCCAACCCCATTTTTAAAGTAAATTTTCATACTTATACGTGCGTAATCATTCAGGCTGAGCATGAGCGGCTCAGGTAGTGCTGGTTATAAAATAGCGGCTTTGTGCTTATTCATCATGGCGTATTTCCAAACCAGTTTTTATCCAGGCAAATTCGCAAGCTCATACGGGCGCGATAGAGCATGGCTGAACAATTAGTCGCGGTAATCTCTAATTGCTGACAGATATGTTCAATCTCCAGGCCTAATTCTTCACGCATGGCGAACACCATGGCGGTGCGCTTTGGCATCAGCTGACTACAGCGTGTATACACCGCCCAAAATTGCTTGTCTTCCAGACTGGCCTCGGGTTTTTCCCAGCGCCTTGGCGCATCAGAGCCCCAATGGCCGGTTTTATTAAACAGCACATCAAAATCGCTGCTGTCTTCTTCACCTTCAATAGTGGATAACAGCAGCGGATCGCGGTAGATGCGGCGTTGGGTATCGATAATTTTGAATTTTAAAATACCCGTCAGCCAGGTTTTTAAAGACGATTGTCCATTAAAGGAATCGGGCTTTTCCAGTGCGGCCAGTAGTGTTTCCTGTACGGCATCTTCGGCGCTGCTGCTGTGCTGCAATTGGAAGAGCGCAAAACGGTAGAGATAATCTCTGAGTGGCTCCAGGTCTTCAATGCGAATAGCCATAAAGATTGCTCTGCAGGTTTGTGGGTTTGATTATATATTGCTTCTTAATCTTTTGTTATGATAATGATTCTTATTTGGTTTGTTTTTCCATGCTTTCTAAAGCCAGCAGCAGACTGGTTTTATGCTGCCTTGCCACTGTTTGCCAAGGCTGGCCAGAAACAGCGCCTTCCAGTGCGTAGAGTAAGTTCAGGCTTGCATGTGGATTTATTTGCTTAACTTGCAGATAGGCACGGACTGATCCCAAGTCATAAATGGCTTGTACCGAGCAAATGCCCGCAGCTTCAAGCATGGCTTGAGACTGAGGGCCAAGGTTCGCCAGATCGCTGATTTTTTGGCGCATGATGGCCTCGCATGGTGCTGGTTTCTGCAGGCAGCTAAGCCCCGGATGCTTATCTGCCTGCTTGTTTCAAGCGGCCCAATCAGGCGGTTTTCTCTTCCAAAATATACTTCGCGCCTTTGCCTTGTCCGAGGATTTTGACCAGATAGGGCATGGTTTCTCTGAGTGTTTTAGCCAGAGTCCAAGGCGGGTTTAAGATAAACATTCCACTGCCGTGCATACCAAAGCCATCTGCAGAAGGGCTTTGTACGCTCAGGGCCACATGCAGCCAGCTGTTGACACCCAGTTTTTTTAATTCTTCCGGCAGCTGTTTGGATTCTGCACGTTGCAGCTGCGGATACCAAACGGCATAGGTGCCAGTGGCAAAGCGGCTGAGCGCTTCGTGCAGCATATCGATCACATAATCGTAATCGTTTTTGTCTTCATAAGGCGGATCAATCAGCGTGACACCACGGCGTGGTGGCGGTGGCAGCACGGCTTTAATCCCTGCAAAGCCATCACCTGCAATCACTGCCACACGGCGGCCAGCCTCGGCGAAATTCTCTTTCAGGATTTTGCTGTCTGAGCTGTGCAATTCAAACAGGCGCAGGCGATCGGTCGGGCGCAGCAGCTGGTCGGCCACATAGGGCGAGCCAGGATAAAGCGTCAGCTTGCCATCAGGATTCAGGGCTTTTACTACATCCACATATTCGGCAATGGATTCAGGCAAATCGTCCCTCTCCCACAGGCGGGCGATGCCGCTTTCGAACTCGGCGTTTTTAGTGGCGTAGCCTTCCGTGAGCGAGTAAACCCCTGCGCCAGAATGCGTGTCGATATACCAGTAGGATTTATCTTTCTGATTAAAGTAAGACAAAATCTGCGTTTGAATATAGTGCTTCAGCACATCGGCATGGTTGCCTGCGTGAAAAGCGTGGCGGTAGCTAAGCATAACAATCTCTTTATTAACAAATCAGTAAAAGGGAGGGTGAAACCCACCCTACAGGTCGTTTTTTGGGGTTTTTCTGTCCAAGCAGAGGTTTATCCATTGTTGCAGGATCTGCCCGGATGAATAATGTTTTGCCCGCTGTTTCAGCCATATGGACAACTCAGGGCGGCGTTGTGTGGAAATGAGTTCTGCCAGTGCTTCCCCGCTTGCGGTTTCAACTACAAACTCGCTGCGTCTTTTGCCAAACAGCTCATACACGCCACCAGCATTGGTGGATGCCACGACCACACCCAGCGGCATGGCCTCCAGTACCACCAGCGGGCAGCCTTCAAAGCTGGAGGTCAGCAGCAGCACATCGGCGGCGGCGAGGTAATCACCCACATTGCTTTGGTGCCCTGCGAAGCTGATTTGCTGATCCAGCTGCATCGTTTTACTGGTGTTTTTCAGCCAGTCTTCCAGCGGGCCGTCGCCCACTACGGTAAGTCTGGCAGGGATGCCTTTTTTATTCAGGTACTCTAAAGTTTCCAGCCATAAATGGGGTTGTTTTTCTTCGGCAATGCGGCCTATGAAAAGGAGTTGCAGCGTGCGGCTGGCCATTTTCTCCGGATAAACTTTGGGCTGTTCTTCATCCACAAAATTAGGCAGAACTTGCCAGCCCTCAGTAATCGGCTGCTTTAACCAGCGTGCCAGCGAATCCCTTGCGTGTTCGGATACAAACACCAGTTCATTTAAGCGCCGGTAGATATATTGGCAAGCCCTGCGATGAATCGGGTTCATGGTGGCGAATTGGTCCAGCTCAAACAGCGGCCCGTGCACCCAGCCAATGACCCGCGTTTTTAAACCACGTGTAACGGCGTAGGCCATATACAGCGGCATTAAAAAAGTGGCGGGAATGAGGATATCGGCGTCTTTAATCTGCTGCCTTGCCGCGCGCCAGCCAGCCAGCCAGGTCCATGGTTTTTTGCCCTGCCAGGTGCCGGATAAATCGATCACCCTGGCCTGGCCGGTACGTGCAGCCCACAGATTGCGATTGCCGCCCAGCATCACAATGCTAACGTCCATGCCGCGCGCAATCAGCCCTTCAGACACCAGCGCCACACAACGCTCCACGCCACCCAGGCCCAGATCACGGACAAAAAATACAATTTTCATGACGGCCTCAAAAAAGGTCTGCAGACACAGAGCACACAGAGATAAAAAGCAGCACACAGAGAAAACATAAAACCAGGCTGCGATTTAATTTTTAGGTTTTCTCTGCATGCTTTGTGTTCTCATTTATCTCTGTGTCTACAGACCTTAGGTTCTTAATCCTAGGTTTTTAGTTTCTTAATCAGTTGCCAAGCCGTATCGCCGATCAAGCAGCGGATTTTCTGGCGTTTTAATTTGCCCAGTTCGCTGGCGGGTGGCGGCAGGGCTTTATTTAAGGCCTGTACCTTGCCCAGCAGAAACAGATTAACCCCAGAAGTGCGTTGCAGGGTATCGACCCATACTTCACCCAGCGGGCTGCGGCTTGCTGGCCAAGCCTCTGCCAGTTGCAG
This sequence comes from Iodobacter violaceini, assembly GCF_011601265.1. GTDB lineage: Bacteria > Pseudomonadota > Gammaproteobacteria > Burkholderiales > Chitinibacteraceae > Iodobacter > Iodobacter violaceini. The sequence goes on along the minus strand of NZ_JAAOLX010000003.1, from coordinate 175,192 downwards.
ATAAAAATCACACATCCAGTCAAATTCAGCACGGCTGAGCTGGCGGGCGGGTTCGGCCAGCTCTACAAAGCGGCCTGCATGTTTTTGCATGGCAGCAGGCAGGGCGAAGCGGGCGTATTTGCTGCGGATAATTTGTGCGGTGGCACGCAGCTGATCCTTCTTACTTTGGGTGATTTGCCCGGCGTGGCAGCGGTAGCTCAGCAGCACTTCCGGTACCGTAGTAAAGGTTGCCCCTGCCTGCGCCAGCTCGCACCACAGCGCGTAATCTTCGGCATGCACCGCGTGTGGTGAATAAGGATGCGCTTTGAGCAGCGCCGTACGGGCAATCACGCTGGGGTGGGCAAAGGCCGGGTTAAACAGCAGCATGGCCTTGATTGCACCATCGGCAGATGGCGTCATCCACTCGCCACTTTTATCGCCAAAAAAACGAATCCAGCTGCCGCATATATCGGCTTGGGTGTCGTTCAGGCGCTGGAGTTGTTTTTCAATTCGCTGCGGATCGCAAATATCATCCGCATCCATGCGGGCAATCCATTCGCCCTGCGCCTGGGCTATTGCTTCGTTAAGCGTAGCAATCAGACCACGATTTTCTCTCGTGATAATAGAGAAGCGGGCATCTTTTGCCGCGTGCGCCTGCAAAATCGCCAGCGTGGCATCAATGGAGCCATCGTCTGTAGCGATACATTCAAAATCAGTAAAACTCTGGGCGCTGATTGAATCCAGCGTTTCTTGTAAATATGCAGCAGAGTTGTAGCAGGGCAAAACAAAGCTGACTTTTGGGGAAGAACTCATTTTTATCTCAATACATTTGATGTGTACATTGGTGGCCTAAGCTCTGGCTGTGGAAGATCCATCATCAGCATAAAACTCAAATCTTGAAACACTGAGGGGCACAAAGAACACGGAGTTTCACGGAGAAAACCTTTATGCTTTTCTCCGTGACCCTCTGTGTTCTCCTTTTCCTTCATGCTTAAAGGTTTGGGTTTTGCTCACGCAGTACTCGTTTTTATTCATTTTTACCAAGATTTAAACCATGCTCAGCATGGATTTTTCGTGCCCGCCACCAAAACGCCAGCACGATGAAGCCCTCTACGGTTAGCACGCTTTGTGCTGCACGCAAGCCGCCATGGGCAGAGCCTGGCACCCACAAGCACAATAAAGCCACATTTAGTAAGCCAGCTGCCACCAGTACACGGCTGAAATAGCGCTCAAAGCCAAATACCAGCAGGGTTTGCTGGCCATAAACCAGGGATAAAGCGCCGAGTAAAATCACGGGGGACAGCCAGACCATCACGTCTTGCGATTGCATGAGCAGGGCAAAAGTAGCTGTGATATTCGAGTCGGGCTTTAAAAACATGACGCTAAGCTGACTAAATAGCGGTAAAAACAGCATCAGCGCCAGCGTCATAACCAGCCCTGCACCACCTTGGATATACAAAGTTTTACGGATTAGCTGCAGGGCGGCAGGCTTGTCGTGCTTTGCTAGCTGGGCAATGCGTGGGTAAGTGGCTTGAAGCAGCGGACCAAGCAAACCTTGGGCGATATAAACCAATTTGCTGGCTGCGGTAAATAAGCCCACCTGTAAAGTTGCTGGGGCTGTAAACAGTCCTAGCAACACGGTGGTGGAATAGGTGTACAGACTTGTGGAAATGGCTGAGATAAAGAATGGCCAGCTGGAGCGTAAGGCATCTTTTAATTCGTGTAGCTCCACCCTTACCCACATCGGCTTGGGCGCTCCCCAGCCGCTAAACCACCAGATTAACCCTGCTAAAATTTGTGGTGCTGCTTGCAAAATAACCGCCAGCGCAACGTCTTGTGGCCCGCTTATCCAGTGCAGTAAAAAGCCCAGCATCACTACCCGTGTAAACACCGATAGTGCCGCACAGGCACGCAGTTTTTCCAGCCCTTGGAAATACCAATAGGGAAACAGCACCGAGCTAACGATATAGAGCTGGCTACATAGAAAAACATTGGCATGCTCTTTCCAGTTACCCAGCGTGTAAGTCAGTACCAGCAGGATCAGGCTGGATGCGATCATCAGCAGCGTTTTAGCCCACGTCACCCGCCAAAAGATGTGGGCCGCTGCTTGTGGATTATCTCGTACCTGCGCCAAATCCCTTACAGCGGACAGATTAAAGCCAAAATCAGTTAGCAAAACACCAAACTGAATAAAGGAAAAAGCCAGATTCATGATCCCAAACCCCTCTAGCCCCAGCTGCAAGGTGAGGAAGGGAAAGGTAAAGAAGGAAACAAAATAATTCAGCCCCTGCACCAAATACAGGGCAAAGATATTGGATTTAAGGCGGGAGTCTGGCGACATGATGCGTTTCTGGATGCGGGGGCAGAGATTGTACCGCAGACGTGTGGGCTTTATGGTGTTCATGCTTGGCAATACGACACTCACAATATTTAAAATCAGCAGGGTAGAACTTGGTGTAGGCTTTCATAAAAGCATCGAGTGGAAGCAGGTAATGCATTTATTACGCTTACAAATCACCAATTTCCGGGGCATCAGCCAGATTGATTTAAGCCTGGAGCGGGAACGCACCGCGCTGTTTGGCGAAAACAACTGGGGCAAGACCAGCCTGATTAGCGCGCTCACCCGCTGCTTAAGCGAGGCGGTGCCGCTGGATGCGCTGTTTACCCATGAAGATTTTCACCGCGTGGCCAATACGCGGGCGACGATTGCGCGGCGTTTAAATATCACGCTTTTTTTCTGTGGTGCAAGCGATGAGCCGCTGCCCGACCCTGCTTTGCAGGATTTAAGCTGGCAGGATGACGAAGGCAGGCCGTGGCTGGCTTTGCGTTTCTCTGCAGAGCGTTATGGCCATGGCGAGGTGCGCAGCCATCGCAGCTTTATTGATGCACAGGGCGCAGAGCGGCAACACGCGGCCAGCGATGAGCTGGCGGTATTGCTGATTCGCCATCATCCCGTGCTGCGTTTTCGCGATATGCAGCTCACCGATTGGTTAGAGCATCCGCGCCTCGCGCAAAAAAACCGCAGTGAAGATCCGCCTCAGCCTGCTTCCGCCGCAGTGCGCGCCGTATTCGAGCGCATCCTTACTCTGCCACATCAGCTGCACCCGCAGGAGCTGACTCAAGGCCTGGATGCCGTAGAGCAGTTTTTGTCAGAGCATGCCGAGCTGCTGCAAGCGCCCGTGCCCCTGCAGCGCCTCGCCAAGCAAATTGCCAGCACGCCATTTAATTTACGTGATGACGACAGCCTGCTGGATATTGCCGGGCGGGCCGGATCAAGCCAGCGGCGGGTAGCATTATTGATGCTGTTGGGGGCCTTGATTAATGCCCGTGGTGATTTGCCCTTACAGCAGGGGGCGCATCCGATTTTATTGATGGAAGACCCGGAAACGCATTTACACCCGATTCAGCTGGCAATGATGTGGGGGCTGATCGAGCAATTGCCGCTGCAAAAACTGATTACCACCAATCATGGCGATTTGCTGGCCAGTTTTCCCCATCAGGCCTTACGCCGTCTGGTGCGCCGGCATCAGCATGTGCACGTATATCAGGTGGGGGAGCAGGCTTTATCGGCCAGCGACGCGCGTAAGGTGGCGTTTCATATCCGTGCCAATCGCGCCAGCAGCATGTTTGCCCGGGTCTGGTTGTTGGTGGAAGGGGAAACCGAATTCTGGCTGATGCCGGAGCTGGCGCGGATTTACGGCGTTAATTTCCCGGTTGAAGGCATACGTTGTGTGGAATTTGCCCAAGCGGGTTTAACCCCGCTGATTAAATTTGCCGATCGCTTAGGGATAGTCTGGCATTTGATTGCAGATGGGGATGAGGCAGGGCAGCGTTATATTGCCAAGGCCAGAAGCCTGCTGAATGACCGGCCCGATGCCCTGCATATCACCGCACTGGCCAGCCGTGATATTGAGCATTATTTATGGGATAACGGCTTTGCCGATACTTACCGCAACGCCGCCAAACCCCGCGGCCCGCTGAATCACTGGCACCAGGCTGCAATGGACGCCGCACCGCCGCGCCCGGATGAAGAAATTATTCAGCGTGCGCTGCGCTTTCATTCCAAGCCAGGTATGGCACTGGAAATTGCTGAAGCAGCGGAAATTGCTGGGGCAGAAGCCATCCCGCAAGAGCTGCAGCAAATGTTTGATACTTTGCAGCAGTTGGCGAGCTATAGCGAATAAGGCTTAGTGGAGGTTTGGTTTTTAAACCTAAGTTTTGAAACAGGGAATGGCAGAGGTGCGGAAAAAATATTTGGATTGTGCCAAAGCCGCGGATTACTTTTTTTATATTGGCAATCGTCTTGAAAACAGTTGGATTTTGAGTTTTCCCAATTTTTATACATTTATTTACAAATTGATGACAAATTAATATTGACCGGTGTTTGTTAGCGTAATAACTTAGCAAGGATTGCTAAGGGTGATTGTTTTTTATAATTTAATTCTCTACATATCTTCATGATTTAGTAACAGATCTCATTTTTAAATTATGGCTTTTTATGTGCCATGGCCTTTATGCGGATTTTATATGGGAAATATCAATGAATATATTTTTAAAAATAATAATCGCTATATCGACACTATTATTATCTTCGGCTCTTTCTGCCTCAGAAACTGCCTCTGAGACGGAAGCCATTAAGCTGGATGCGGTGACGACAAGTGGAATAAAAGACGCCGATTGGAAGCCCTATGCCAGCATGCTGAAGGGAATGGATGCTTATGAAAAATTTAAATATCATGCGCCCACTGCGCCGTTAAAATTTATTATCAGGCCAGAAAACGGCAGGGCCCTTATTCCCGGGCTGGCTTTGCGGATTGAGGATGAGGGTAATTCAATCGCCGTGCCTATTGCTGAAGATGGTACTTTTGTCTTACCTAGAGACCAGGAATTAGCCGATAAAAAAGCAGAAATGGTACTGAATAAGCCTAAAGGTTATCAATGGACTGCACGCATTTTTAGTTCTAATTTGCCGGCTAATTCATGGCGTTTAGGCGATATGCGCTTGCAATGTGAGGTAATGATAGCGATTAATAAAGATGGATTACCATTTTATCAGCGGGCTGCTTTGCTGGCGATTAATCCTTGTCATTCCAGTGTAGTTAATTTTACCCGCGACTTACCACCTAAGGCTAATGAAATTATCGCCATCTATTCTGGAAAACGTGAAAAGGTGGAGCTATATGAAACAGATGGAAAACTAAGTTTTAGAATTCCTTTTGATGAGGAAAGATTTCCAGACGATACTTTATTTGAAGTTCAATATCCGGATCAAACGGCTATTAAATAAAGTATTTTATAAATTTATACAGGGCGGGGAAAACCTAATTTTATCAGCTTAAGATTAAAAATAGCCAAGGCCTGGTTTTGTATAGGGTGTGCAAGTCGTTTTTCTTGCGCACCGCTCTCTGTGTTCCAAAACTGGTCGTTGTACACCCTATAAAAGCCTACATGGCCTCTATTAACTCCGCTAATGCTTGTTTTAATAAAGCAGGCCGCAATGGTTTCGTTAAAAATAAATCCATCCCTGCATTAATACACAATTGTTTGTCTTCTTCTAAAGCATTTGCGGTGAGTGCCATAATAGGCAGGCGTTTGCCTGCAGGGTTGGCCTGTTCCTGGGCGCGGATAAAGCGGGTGGCTTCTAAGCCATCCATTTCCGGCATTTGCATATCCATTAAAACCAGATCTACTTGCTCTTTGGCAAGAAAGTCTAAAGCCAACTGGCCATTTTCTGCACTAAATACGGTATGTCCGTCATTTTCTAATAAGCGTGTTGCCACCAGCCGATTGGTCGGATTATCTTCTGCCAGTAATACACGCAATTTACGTGGCTGTGTTTGTGTATCAGTAGCTTGTGTATTAGCGTCAGGCATAATGCCTTGAGGAAGCGTCAGTGAAAACTTAAATTGTGAGCCAATACGTTGTTCACTATGGGCGATTAATTCCCCGCCCATGGCCTTCACTAAACGGCGTGCAATAGTCAGGCCCAGCCCTGTGCCCGTGTATTCCCGTGTAGAAGAGCCATCGGCTTGCACAAAAGCTTCAAATATATGGGGTAAGCGGTCTGCTGAAATACCGATTCCGCTGTCAATAACGGTGAAATCTATATGGTAATCAGATTGCTGTAATTGTGCTTTTACATGTAAAACCACTTGCCCGTGGTTGGTAAATTTAATGGCATTCCCAAGTAAATTGACTAATACCTGCCGCAGGCGTAAGCCATCCCCCAAGATCACAATATCGGGGTCTCCCTGGTAATCCAGTGTTAGTTTTAAACCTTTATTGCTGGCAGCCAGTTTGAACATTTGCTGCGTTTCTTGAAGCAGCACAGATAAATCAATTGGCCTTTTATGAATGGTGAGGCAATTGGCCTCCATTTTGGATAAGTCGAGCACGTCATTCACCAGCTCTAATAGTAAATCGGCTGAATTACAAATGACGCCTACGGTTTCTTTTTGCAGGGGGGACAGCGGGCTTTGTTCTAATAAGTGCGCCATACCTAAAATGCCATTCATGGGGGTGCGAATTTCGTGGCTTACATTGGCAATAAATTCGCTTTTTGCCCGATTGGCAAGCTCGGCATCATTTCTGGCTTTGGCTAAGTCTTCGGCCAGGCGTGTCTGATCTAATTCTAAAATAAGGCTTTCAACAATCGTATCGTGATAAGAGCGTGCGCTTTTCATCAGCGTGAATAAAAAGAATAAGCTCATTCCACCCAAGGTTAAATCCATTTGCGTAGGTTGCACACAGGCGTTAATGATAATGGGCAGCATCATCAGGCCTGCATAAATACGCATCGCAGGAATCATAGGGCCTAAGATGGGCAGGGAGCCCACGACTAAGCCTGAGAAAACAAAGGCGGTAAACATATTCAGTAAGATACTGCTGGTGAGCATGAAATAAATGCCACCAGAACACCAAATTACGCCTGTTGCAGCAACGCCCAGCAAGTGCACTTTGCGCCAATAAGTAAAATGGTGAGCTGCTGGGGTTTGCTGATATTTTTTAAAAATAGTGAGGCGATAAAGCGCAAGGCTGCAGCTTAGTACCAGCCAGCCCGATAAAATAAAAAGAGAGTGGTCGTTCCGGTGTGCAATAAATAATATGCAGGCCGCAATCATGCCGATAATTTGCCCGCTGTGAGCATTGCGGTAGCTAAGTGCTGTGGTTCGTTGCAATACGGCAGGATCGTTAATTTGCATGGATGCAGGCTTTAAAAGCGTTTTTGGGCCATCGTGTTTTACCGGCTACAGGCAGGTAACGATGCAATTTGTATCATTTTATGCTTAATTTAACACACGCATTAAATTACACAAGTTTTAAGCGTTTGCTGGGGCATGGCTGTCGCAGTTGCTGGCGGCCTCTTGGTTTGAATAAAACAAAGGCGCATAAAAATGCGCCTTTGTTTTATTTTGCAGAAAATTTTCCTGCCGTAATTTTCTGGCCCGGCTGTTTAATTAAATCCATTCGGGTTTTGGCTCTGCCATTTCCAGCTGTCCTGGCACATATCATCCAGGGTTTTTTCCGCTTTCCAGCCCAGTACGGCCAGTGCCGAAGCAGGGTTGGCGTAGCAGGCGGCGATATCCCCGGCCCGGCGCGGCACAATTTGATAGGGCACGGCTTTGCCTGAGGCTTTTTCAAAGGCTTTAACCATATCCAGTACAGAATAACCTGCGCCTGTGCCCAGGTTTACGGTGACTAAACCTGGCGCTGTTGCCAGCTTTTGCAGGGCTTTGACATGGCCCCGGGCCAGGTCAACTACGTGGATATAATCGCGCACGCCAGTGCCATCGGGCGTTGGGTAGTCGTTGCCAAACACGGATAGTTTTTCGCGTTTACCTACGGCGACCTGGGCTACAAAAGGCATGAGGTTGTTTGGAATACCCTGCGGGTCTTCACCGATCAGGCCAGAAATATGCGCGCCAACCGGGTTGAAATAACGCAGCAGGGCAAAATTCCAGCTGGTGTCCGCCCTGAAAATATCACGGACGATATCTTCAACCATCAGCTTGGAGCGGCCATAAGGATTGGTGGCTGACAGCGGGAAATCTTCGGTAATCGGCACAGCATGCGGGTCGCCATAAACGGTGGCGCTGGAAGAGAATACCAGGTTTTTAACGCCTGCATCCTGCATGGCTTCAAGCAGGCGCTGGGTGCCAACCACATTGTTGTCGTAATACATCAGTGGTTTTTCAACCGATTCGCCCACCGCTTTCAGGCCTGCAAAGTGGATGACGGCGCTAAAGTCATAGCGTTGAAACAGGGCTTTTAATGCAGCAGCATCACGCACATCGCCTTCCACATATTCGGCAGCTTGCCCGGTAATGGTGGCGATGCGGTTCAGGACTTCTGGCTTGGCATTGTAAAAATTATCAAAAATAACCGGTTTAAAGCCAGCTGCAAGCAATTCGATATAGGTGTGCGAGCCAATATAGCCCGCTCCGCCAGTCAGTAAAACATGCATGGAAAACTCCTGTTGATGTGCTGGTGCTTGCTATGAATCATGGGCAAGCACCCTTACAAATTGACTATTTCTTAGCGCCGTTCCTGCCGCCACAGCATAAAAGCCGCTGCAGACAGGAAAAGCAGGGTAGGGATAGAAACAACAATCGGCGGCGGCCAGTTATACAGATCGCCTAAATACACCACAATCTGATTGGCAAAGTGAAAGATCAGACCACAGGCGATGCCGATAAAAACACGTACACCCGCATTGCCGCTGCGGCGCTGGCTTTGGGCAAAGGGCAGGGCGATCAATACCATGGATAAACAGGCCAGCGGGTAAAATAATTTGCCCCACAGTGCAAGCTCGTAGCGTGATGTTTTTTGTTTATTGCGTTTTAAGTGATCGATATAGCTGAGCAAAGAAGTAGCAGACATCTGCGCAGGCTCTACCAGCAGCACGGCCAGCATGGCGGGGGAAATGGAGGTCTGCCAGTTAAATACAGCGGGTTTACTCAGTGCAATACCAGCGTGTTCGGGCAAAAACTGCGTCACCGTGGCTTTTTGCAGTGTCCAGTTGCCCTTGCTTTGAAAGCGGCCGTTATGTCCTTCGATCACTCTTTCCAGTGTCAGTGTTTTGCCAAACTCGTAAATGCGCGCATGCACAACGGTTAAGTCGGGCAGCATTTCGGCGATATTTACAATTTGCTTACCGTCTTTAATCCAGACGCCGGATCGAAAGTCACCCACAAGCATCGATTGCGTAGCGGCCAGCCGGTGCTGATTGGCCATGCGTTTACCCGCAGGTGCAATGTACTCGCCCAGCAGCAGGGTGATTGCGCCGTAAAATGCGCCAATCAGGCAAAGCCAGAGTAAAAGCCGTTTGAGCGATACGCCGGATGCGCGGATCACAGTCAGCTCGGATGAGCCGGATAAATGCGAAAGGCCAAAAATGCCACCTATCAGTACGGCAATGGGCAACAGCTCATAAGCATTAGCGGGTGCGCGCAGTGCCACAAAAATCAGTGCATCACTGAGGCGATAGCCGCCAACGCCCAGATCGGTCAGCTCGGCAATCAAATCAAAAAAGGTATAAAGACCCAGAAGGCCAATCAGGGCAAATAAAATAAACAGCGAGAGTTCGCGCATTAAATAGCGAGATAAGAGACTCATTTCAACTTCCCCGCAACTTGCCGCGCCAGGCAAACAGCCCCAGCGTAATCAACAGCGCTGCCGCATGCAGCGGCCACATCCCCAGCATAAGCGGGATTTTTCCATCGCTAAGCCAGGCCTGTGCAATATTGATGCAGTTGTAATAAAAGAAATAGGCAAAAACGGCGACCAATAAATTAGATGCGCGCCCGCCCCGTGGGTTAAAAAACGCCAGCGGAATCGCCGCGAGGCTAAGAATTAAGGCCGATACGGGGATCGCCAGCCGCCAGGCTAATTCTGCCTGGTGCTCTGGCAGCTTGCTGTTCCAGAGCGCCATCGTGCTGGTGGCCTGAGTAGACGGGCTGGAACGCGGGCTTTCACCTGCTTCGATACGCAGCCGTGCATTTTCAAATTCCAGTGTTTCATAAGCCGCAGTGCCGGGCAGGCCTTCATAGGATTTGCCTTTGGCGAGCCACAGCCAGCGGGAGCCATCACTATCCAGATAGAGGCCGCCTTTTTCTGCCAGAATCACGGTTAATTTTTCGTCGCGGCGCAATTGCACAAAGACATTATTGCCATTGCCGCCGGTGAAGTTTTCAACAAAATAAACGCGGTCTGCTGCGGGCGATTCTCTGAATACGCCGGGCGCTACCTGAGTGACTTCCTGGCGGGAAAGTGATTTTTCTTTGTACTCCTGGCCTTTTTCTAAGGCCCAGGGAGAGAGCACGGTAGATAACAGCGCAATAAGAATCACTACAGGTATGGTAAATTCGAGGACAGGCCGGATAAAGCTGAGGATAGAGCGGCCGCTGACAAACCAAATCACCATTTCATGGTCTTTCCAAAGCCGGGTCAGCACGGCCAGAATGGCAAAGAACAACATCAGTGATAAAAGGATGGGCAGATAGCGCACGGCAGCAAAGCCCATCATGGCCCAGACCGCAGAACTGGCGAGAGCACCAATGGCGGCCTGGCCGAGCAGGCGTACAATTTGCGTTGTCATGATTAACATGAGCAACACGAAGAAGGCCCCAAGGGCGACCCAGGACATTTCTTGAATTAGGCTTTTACGAAACAACATGGGCGTTTTTGACTTTGCGGGGGTACTAGGAAATAATCGAGCGAAATTTTCGCGGCCTTTAAACTTAGCAATAGGAAGCAATAATGGAATTTAGCATAAATCTATCTGTCCCCGAAAAAACAGCAGCGGATTGTCTGGTGCTGCCGGTATTTGGTACACAACTTTCTGCACTTGCAGCAGGTCTGGACAAAGACGGTTGGTTGGCAGAAACCTGCAATGAATTGGGCGATAGCGTTGGCTCCACTTTATATATTCCCTTGCCAGGCCGCCGTGTTTTATTAGTACAACTTGGCGACGAGCAAAAGCTTGATGCGGATGCGTTCCGCAAGGCAGCGCTTGCTGCTGCTAAAGCTTTAGTGGCTGGTAAATCCACTTCTGCAGATATTTTCCTGGCAATTGCCGCTGCCAAAGCACTGGGTCTGAAAGATGCGGCCGCTATTATCGCTCAAGCGCTGGTTTTTGAAAGCTACCGTTTTGTGCAGTTTAAATCTGAGCCTGAAGCGGCTCCGGTTTTAACTGCTGTAAATATTGCCGTAAGCAAAAAATCCGAAGTAGAAAAAGCCGGGAATGGCCTGCAAGCCGGTGTTGCTCTGGGCCACGGTATGAATTTAACCCGTGATTTAGGCAATCTGCCAGGCAATATTTGTACGCCTACCTACTTGGCTAATGCCGCGCACCTGTTGGCTGCCAGCTACAAAATGAAATGCACCGTGCTGGAAAAACCAGAAATGGAAGCGCTCGGCATGGGCTCATTCCTTTCTGTGGCCCAGGGCAGCATCGAGCCGCCTAAGCTGATTTGCCTGGAATACCAAGGCGGTAAAAAATCAGAGAAGCCAGTGGTGCTGGTGGGTAAAGGGATTACCTTTGATTCGGGTGGTATCTCGCTCAAGCCCGGCCCAGAAATGGACGAAATGAAGTTTGATATGTGCGGTGCTGCTACGGTAATGGGCGTGATTCGCGCCATCGCCGAGCAAGGCCTGCCGATCAATGTGGTTGGCGTGATCCCGACTTGCGAAAACATGCCTTCCAGCAATGCAGTTAAGCCGGGCGACATCGTGACTTCGATGAGCGGGCAGACGATTGAAATTCTGAATACTGATGCCGAAGGCCGCTTGATTCTGTGCGATGCGCTGACTTACGTCGCACGCTACGAGCCAGAGCTGGTGATTGATATCGCCACACTGACCGGCGCCATTATTATTGGTCTGGGCCATGTGGCCAGTGGTTTATTCACCACTAATGATCAGCTGGCCGATGATTTGATTAAAGCTTCCCGTGAAACGGGTGACAAAACATGGCGCATGCCGCTGTGGGATGATTACCAGGAGCAGCTGAAATCTAACTTTGCGGATATGGCCAATATCGGTGGCCGTGCTGCTGGCTCGATCACCGCCGCTGCTTTCCTTAGCCGCTTTACTAAGGAATATACATGGGCTCACCTGGATATCGCCGGTGTGGCGCATAAGTCTGGCGCGGCAAAAGGCGCAACAGGCCGTCCTGTGCCATTGCTGGTTGAGTTTTTAACTCAGCGTGCTGCAGCAAAAAAGAAATAATTCAGTTTGTTGTTTAACAGCCCGCTCAGAAGGATTTACTTCTGAGCGGGCTGTTGATTTATCGAATCTATCTTTTGTTCTGTCCAATGATGATTGTCTTCCGGGAATTCACCGATGAATATGCCGCTTAAGTGGAGCGCTGTATTGGCCTTCTGCGTGATGTCTTTTTCTGCCCGGGCAGAGCCTGCTGCTGCAATAGCCGCTCAGTTTCCCACTTATGCGCTGATTGGAAAATGTTCTGGCGATGATATGGGCATCAGGGGTGAATCGGCTTTTGCTATTCGTGATAAGAAAGCCAGATTGATTCGTGTTATCTGGCTGGATGGGAAGGATAAAATTCAGCTATTAGAAACCATGCAGGCAAAAGATTTTTATAATCGCGATGAGTTTGATGTGACGCGTTTTGAGCTTAATTGCTATGGGCCCAAAAAAGCGCAGGAAATAAAAAAGACTGCGATGACATCCGAAGGCATTTCGGCTGCTTTTAAGTTTCCTAAAGGCAGCGGCATTCTTTGTTACTTTGGGCCTTTACTTACTTCAAATTGCTGGTACTTTGACAAAAGAAAAGGTGCTCTTGCACAGGCAGGCGGCTGGTCTCTTTAAAATAAGTTAAAAATGAGTTGTTATACTTACTTGTAATGGCTGATCGCAACGATATTTCTTAGCATTTAAATTAATCCTCCGGGATTAAATACAAAACACGGTTTACTTAAGCTTAATGACTGAAATTTCTTTCTACTTCAATGTACCTAATCGTGAGCACGCACTTTGCCAGCTGGTAAGCAAAGCACTGGCCAAGCGTTTAAGTATCAATATCCTCGCAGACAGCCAGGCTGCTGCTGCTGCGCTGGATGGCTTGCTGTGGGAAGTACCGCAGACGGGGTTTTTACCTCATTGTGCTGCAGATGATGCCATTGTGGCAGACACCCCGATTGTGCTGGATTACCGCCCCGAGCTTTTGCCTGCCCGGCAGCTGCTTTTTAACTGGACCAATGGCCTGCCTCCAGGTTTTGAGCGCTATCAGCGGGTTGTTGAAGTGGTGCCGATTGATGAAGAGGCGCGCAACCTGGCGCGCGGGCGCTGGAAGGCCTATGTGGCTCAGGGCTTTAAACCTACTTCTTTCGATATGATGGATAGGGCAGGATGAGCCGCGTGTCTGAATCAAGCCCCTTATTTGATAAAATGGATGCCTTACTGGCGCGTCATCGTGGTGGCGCTGCGGCGGCTGAGGCTATTCCTGTATTGCTGGACGAGGCTGACGATATCCCGGTGCTGACCGAGGCCGTGAACGAAGTGGCTGTTTTTGACGATATTTTAATGTTTCCCCCCGAAGAATTTTTTGCGGCAGAGGAGATCGTTGAAGACGAAGAAGTGCAGATTTTTGAGCCCGAGCCTGTGGCAGCTCCTGTAGTGGAGTTTTTAGATCTGCCGCTGCTTGATTTAAATGCCTTATCGCAGGCCAACCCATGGGGCAGTGGCTGGGAAGTATCGCCTGTGGATCTGCCGGTTGCAGAAGAAATCCCTGAGGCAGAGAGCTTGTCTTCTATCCGGCTGGTGAGTGTTGCTGATGAGGCGGAGTGGGAAGACGAGCCACTTTTTGATGAGATTGAGTCAGAGCTGGCGCCAGCAGAGCCTGAAGCACTTGGGCTCAGTGATAAGGTCATTGCCGAATTAAGTGCAACGGTTGCAGCGCAGCTGGGCGTTGAAATTGCCACTGAGGTAGAGCAGCTTACCCGCCAGCATTTTGCCAGCCTGATGAGTACATTTTACGAAGATACGCTGCGCCGCTTAATGAGCGATATGACCATCGAAATTGAGCAAAAACTTTTGCCGCGTGTGGAAGAGCTGGTGAAAGAAGAGCTGCGTAAGCATGGTTAGAATTAAATGGCGGGTGTATTCCGCCATTTAATCAGCCGCCGCGCTGTTTAATTTGCCCCACATCCAGCCTGATAATCTGGTTATTTTCAATTTTAAAGTGCATATAGGTATTGAATTCCCCCCAGCGATCGGTGTGGAAATAGCCGTAAACACTCGTGCCTTTATTTTCTTCTTTATCAATGCGCTTAAAGTAGCCGCGGGATTTTCCCAGCACAATATAAGCACGCAGGCGGCCAAAGATTTCACTGTCTGACCATTGAATAAAATCTCTTTCTTTACCATCGTCGCTGATTACTGCCTTGGCTGAAAAGACCTTCATCCATGTGTCCCGGTCGTTATCCTGCATGGCTTTTACCGCTGTTTTGACCAGTGGGTTGCTGAGCTTATCCAGCCCTTCGGTCTGTGCCTGCACCACAGGGATACCCAGAGTGCTGATAAGCAAAAGTGTAATGAGTTGCATATGAGTATCCCTTTGGTGATGTGATGGTTTAGCGGGTAGTAAAGCCGCCATTTGCAAAAATGGTCTGCCCGTTTACCCACCAGCCTTCGGTGACGAGAAATTTAATCAAAGGCACGATGTCTTCGATTTCAGTTAAGCCTGATTGATTAAAGGCGCTTAAATCAGCTGATGCTTTTAAGTAAGCCACGGCTTCGGGTGTTTCCTGGGCATAAAAGAAAGGCGTATCCATGGGGCCAGGGCCGACTGCGGTGACAGAAATTCCACGAGCGCCAAATTCTTTGGCAGCAGCGCGGGTAAAGTGCTCAACGGCGGCCTTGGTGCCCGCATAGGTTGAGTAATAACCGGTATAGGCGGCCAGCAGTGAAGTGACAATGGTGCAGATTTTGCCGTTATCGTTTAAATGCCTGCCTGCTTCGCGGATAAAGAAAAACGCGGCTTTGCTGTTGATATGACTCATCTCGTCGAATTCTTCTTCGCTGACATCCACAATCGCCTTTTTGAGCACTTTGCCGACGGTATTGATGGCAATATCCACGCCGCCAAAGCGTTTTACGGCTTCATCAAACAGAGCCACGCAGTTGGCCGCCTTGCTTAAGTCGCCCTGAATGGCAAACGCTTTACCGCCCATGGCTTCAATTGCCGCCACGGTTTCTGCTGCCGCCGCTGCGGTGGCATCGCTGTTGTAGTGAACTACAATCGATGCACCTTCCGCGGCCAGGGTACGGCTGATCAGCCCGCCCAGATTTTTTGCGCCACCGCCGATAACAACGACTTTTCCTGCCAGTGTGTGTTTGGACATTTCTGCATTCCTTTGAATAAAGAGAGCGGGCTGAAATCAGCGCTCAGAAGAAGTGAATGCAGTATGCTGCGCGGCCTTATGGGGATAAATACGGCTAAAATGAAAACACTATTTTGTCTGGCAAAACAATGGGAGAGCTTGTGGATTTAATTCAGGCCATGCGTCTTTTTGTGCAAATCAGTGACAGCGGCAGTTTTACCCGCGCCGCAGAGCTGATGCAGTTGTCCCGTCCGGTGGCTTCAACCACTTTGCAGCAGCTGGAAAGCCATTTAGGTACACGATTACTCAGCAGAACCACCCGCCATTTAGAGCTGACCGGTGACGGGCGCAGCTACTATGCGCATTGCCAGCGCCTGCTTGCTGATCTGGATAAAACGGCACAATTGTTTCGTGAATCCGGCCTGCAGGGCGTATTGCGGATCGATGTGCCAACCCGCATGGCCCGCAGCCTGATTGCGCCCCATTTGCCCGCGTTTTTTCAGCGTTACCCTGATATCCATATCGAAATGGGCATGAGTGATCATGTGATTGATTTGTTGCGTGAAGGGGTGGATTGCGTACTGAGGGTAGGGGCATTGCAGGAGGAGCGCTTGGTTTCTAAGCGTTTGGGTTTATTGCCGCAGGGCAATTACGCCAGCCCTGCTTATATCCGGCAATGGGGCATGCCAGAGTCCCTGGATGAACTGGACAAGCACCATATGGTGGGCTACTGCCGGTCTTTATCCGGGCAATCAGCCTGTTGGGAATACACGGAAAACGGGGAAGACCGCAGCCTTGTGATGCTTAGCCAAATCACGGTAAACAATGCCGAAAGCTATCTTGCTTGCGGTCTGGCGGGGCTGGGCTTGATTCAGGTGCCCGCTTATGATGCGGCGCACTATCTTGCCAGCGGAGAGCTGGTTGAAGTCCTGCCACAATATCAGGCTGCTGCACTGCCGGTATCGGTGCTTTATCCCTATCAGCGGCACAGCTCGCAGCGCGTGCAGGTATTTGTAGCGTGGATGTCGGGCATATTGGCAGGTGAATTAGCCGCAGGGTGTTTTATTCCCGCTGTTTAATGGCGCTAGTGCTACATGAAGCTGGCCGGTTAAGGATATAATCGCGGGTTAATCTATGAACGACTGAGCCTTTTTCCCATGAGCACAACGCCTAAAGAACTCGCTAAAAGTTTCGAACCCGCTGAGATCGAAAGCCGCTACTACCCAGAGTGGGAGAAAGCCGGATACTTTCAGCCAAATATGCAAGCTGCAGATTCTTTCTGTATTCAGCTGCCGCCACCGAATGTGACAGGCACCTTGCATATGGGCCACGCCTTCAATCAAACGATTATGGATGGCTTAACACGCTACCACCGCATGAAGGGTGAAAATACTCTCTGGCAGCCTGGCACCGATCACGCCGGTATTGCCACGCAAATCGTGGTGGAGCGCCAGCTGGATGCGCAAGGCATCAGCCGCCATGAATTAGGCCGCGAAAAATTCGTAGAAAAAATCTGGGAATGGAAAAAAGAATCGGGAGCCACCATCACCCAACAAATGCGCCGCATGGGTGCATCGGTAGACTGGCAGCGCGAATATTTCACCATGGACGAGCAATGCTCGGGCTCGGTGACCGAAGTATTTGTCAGTCTGTTTGAGCAGGGCCTGATTTACCGTGGCAAGCGTTTGTCTAACTGGGATCCAAAATTGGGCACCGCCATCTCTGACCTCGAAGTGGTTTCTGAGGAAGAAGACGGCCATATGTGGCATATCAAATATCCGGTTGTGGGCAGCGATGAATTTATCGTGGTGGCTACCACCCGTCCTGAAACCCTGCTCGGCGATGTGGCCGTAGCGGTTAATCCGGAAGACGAGCGTTTCACCCATTTGATTGGCAAAACACTGTCTCTGCCATTGACCAACCGTGAAATCCCTGTGATCGCCGATGATTATGTGGATGCAGCTTTTGGTACCGGTTTTGTAAAAATCACTCCGGCGCATGACTTTAACGATTACCAGGTAGGTAAGCGTCATAACACCCAGCTGATCAATGTGATGAGCCTGGAAGCCACTATTCTGGCTAAGGCGCAGGTATTTAGCTTTGACGGCGATGCACTGGGCAGTATTGATTTACCAGCGGCTTACGCAGGTTTAACCGCGCCTGAAGCGCGTAAAGCCATGCTGGCCGATCTGGATGCGCAGGGTTTATTGCTCGAAACCAAAAAACACAAACTGATGGTGCCACGCGGCGATCGTACGGGCTCGGTGATTGAGCCTTTGTTGACCGACCAGTGGTTTATGGCCATGAGCAAAGCCGATGAAACCGGCCAGAGCATCACCGAAAAAGCACTGCAAGCCGTGGCGGATGGCGAAGTTAAGTTTGTGCCGGAAAACTGGGTCAACACATACAACCAGTGGCTGAATAATATTCAGGACTGGTGTATTAGCCGTCAGCTCTGGTGGGGGCATCAGATTCCGGCCTGGTACGATGAAGATGGAAAAGTTTATGTAGCACGCAATCAGGCCGAGGCAGAGGCACAAGCGCCGGGCAAAACACTGCGCCGCGATGTGGATGTGCTCGATACCTGGTTCAGCTCGGCACTGGTGCCTTTCTCTACGCTGGGCTGGAAGCCCGGCCAGAGTACGCCAGAGCTGGATGCCTTCTTGCCTTCATCGGTACTGGTGACCGGTTTTGACATTATTTTCTTCTGGGTAGCCCGGATGATTATGATGACCAAGCACTTCACCGGCAAAGTGCCGTTTAAGCATGTGTATATCCACGGCCTGGTGCGGGATGGTGAAGGCCAGAAGATGTCTAAATCGGAAGGCAATGTACTGGATCCGGTTGATCTGATCGACGGGATTGCACTGGATGCGCTGCTGGAAAAACGCACTTCCGGCCTGCGTCGCCCGGAAACAGCGCCTAAAGTGGCGGCTAAAACCAAGAAAGAATTCCCGGAAGGCATTCCGGCTTTTGGTACCGATGCGCTGCGTTTCACCTTTGCATCGCTGGCGACCTTGGGCCGCAGTATTAATTTTGATCAGCACCGCTGCGAAGGCTATCGCAACTTCTGCAATAAGCTGTGGAATGCCACCCGCTATGTATTGATGAATGTAGAAGGTAAAGATGTAGGTCAGGATGAATCCCTGCCACTGGAATACAGCTTTGCTGATCAGTGGATGATTGGCCGTTTGCAGCAGGCAGAGCACGATGTCAGCACTGCGCTGGATACCTTCCGCTTCGATTTGGCAGCACAAGGCATTTACGAATTTGTCTGGAACGATTACTGCGACTGGTATATCGAGCTGGCGAAGGTGCAATTGCAAACCGGCAACGAAGCGCAGCAACGTGCTACCCGCCGTATCCTGGTTCGCGTTTTAGAAACCACGCTGCGTATGGCTCACCCGATTATTCCGTTTATTACCGAAGAGCTGTGGCAGGTTGTGGCTCCCTTGGCTAATGCTAAAAAGACCGAGTCCATCATGGTGGCCGACTGGCCGGTAGCGGATTTAAGCAAGATTAACGAAGCCGCAAACGCACAAGTGGAAAGCTTAAAAGCGCTGGCCTTTGCTGTACGTAATCTGCGCGGCGAAATGGGCTTGCCGCCATCGCAAAAAACACCGCTGCTGCTGGAAGGCGGAGAAGAGCTGCAACAGTACGCCGCTTACTTGGTGCCATTAGCCAAGCTTGCCAGCGTGACCATCGTGGCGCAATTGCCTGAAGATGATGCGCCGGTGGCCGTTGCAGGCAGCACGCGCTTAATGCTGAAAGTAGAAATTGATAAAGCAGCAGAATCAGCGCGCTTAACGAAAGAAATCGGCAAGCTCACTGAAAATCTGGAAAGAATCAAAGCGAAGTTTGAAAAGCCGGGTTATCTGGATAAAGCCCCGGCTCATCTGGTAGAAAAAGATCAGGGCCTGATGGTTGAATTTGCCGAGAAACTGGCTAAATTGCAAAGCCAGCTGGCTAAATTGCAGTAGCATTAACTCACAGGCTGCCTTGTGCAGCCTGTTTTTATTTAAGAGATAGTGGACGTTGTGTTCATTCGTAAGGTTTAAGGAAATAAAATGATTAATAACGATATTTTACGCAGCGTGCGCTATATGCTTGATTTAAGCGATGCTCATATTGTGGCGATTGCTAAACTGGCTGATTATGATTTAGCGAAAGAAGATGTTGCGGCCTGTTTAAAAAAAGAAGATGAAGAAGGCTATTTGGAACTCGGCGATGAAGCAATGGCTTATTTCCTCGATGGCTTGGTATTTCATAAGCGCGGTAAAGATGAAAGCCGCCCGGCGCAGCCGATTGAATTGCCAATGAGCAATAATATGGCGCTTAAAAAACTGCGCGTGGCTTTTGAATTAAAAGAAGAAGATATGCACAGCATTCTGGCTGCGGCAGGCTTTGATGTATCTAAGCCAGAATTAAGCGCTTTATTCCGTAAAAAAGATCATAAGCACTATCGCAGCTGTGGCGATCAATTGCTGAGAAACTTTTTAAAAGGCTTAACCCTGCGTTTGCGCGGTTAATCGCTGCCAATTGTAGCTTGGGTTAGCAAGTTTTATCGCATAACTCAAGCTACAAAAGCATCATGTCCTGCGGGTGTTGCTTAAGTTGACAGGATTGGGGTGAAGCCCGCCAGATTTTGGCATGAAATGTGACGGAAAACGGCGGGTTTCATCCGCTCTGCAAATTCATAAAAGGGTTTGAGCGCAAAGCTAAGTCAGCCAGCATCCGCCAGCTTGCAAAGGTGTCTTTATGCTCACTCTTAATATTATCGGCCCTGGCCGTTTGGGCAAATCAATTGCCCGATTGGCAGCGCAGCATTATCAAATCGCCGGGGTTTGCGCCAGCTCACTGGCCAGCAGCAGAGAGGCGGTGGCCTTTATAGGGGCAGGGCAGGCCTGCGCTGAGTTAGCTGATTTACCTCGTGCTGATTTATTTCTGTTGTCCGTGCCGGATGGCCTGATTGCGGAGAAAGCGATCGGACTGGCTGCATGTGGTGTAGTGCAGGCTGGTAATGTGGTGTTCCATGCCAGCGGTGCTTCTGAAGCCTCTTTACTTCTTCCTTTAAAAGCTGCGGGCGCATCTATTGCCAGTTTGCATCCGGCTTTTTCTTTTGCTGATCCGGCCATAGCAGTGAGCACTTTTGCGGATACACTTTGTGCCCTGGAGGGCGATGCAAAAGCGTGTGATGTTTTGTATGATTTTGCGCGGGCTTTAGGCGGAAAGCCTTTTTATTTAGCAGAAGGAGGTAAAGCGGCTTATCACGCCTCATTAACCATGGCGGCTAATTATTTGGTTACCCTCGCTGATTTATCTGTTAAAACGGCCGGGCAGGCAGGAATCAGCGAAGAGATTGCTCAGTTATTGATTCATAATTTAATGCAGCAAACTTTAGGCAATATAAAAAAATTAGGGCCTGCTGCGGCATTAACAGGCCCGATTGTGCGTGGTGATCAGGGCACAGTAGATAAACACCTGAGCGTTTTGAACGATATCAATATCCGGCATTGCTATCAAAGCCTGGGGCTGGCGACAATTCATCTGGCCGGGGACAGGTTGTCTGATGTACAGCAACTTGCTCTTTCTCAAAGATTTTCATAATGTAAACGATGCGCTGGTTTAAAAGTTATTAAATCTTTTAAAAAAAGTGAATTGTAATTTTCTCGCCAGAATAAGGGCTAAAGTCGCTTTCTTCTTGCATTCCTTACGGACTCACCGTATATAAGCAGACGATGGTAAAGAAAAAATTCAGAAAGCTTTGGGGAGAATGATTGATGTCATTACGTAAAAAAGTATATCTGCTGGCGTTTAGTATATTGCTGGCTTTAATCGGCATCATGCTGGTTGGGCTATGGACGATGCGCCAGGCCAGTAATGACGATAATAGTGCCCGTATCAAACAATTAATGGGCAGCACCTATAACGGCATTGTGCAGCTGGAAAACTTAGCTGCTGCAGGCAAACTTCCCGAGGCTCAGGCTAAAGAGATTGCCACTCAATTGTTGCGGGAAAATAAATACCATAAGTCTGAATACGTTTATGTGGTGGACGATAAATTAAACTTTGTTGCCACGCCGCTCGATCCGCAATTGCACGGCACCAGCTTTAATGATTTTAAAGATGCGGCAGGCAATAGCGTGGGGGCGATTGCTCAGGCGGCACTGGATAAATCAGGCGGTGCACTCACTGAATACTGGTGGACATCCAAGCGCGATGGCAAAGTCGTTGATTTACTTTCTGTTGCTCAAAAAACACCACGCTGGGGCTGGATTGTAGGTAATGGAATCAGCTTTGCAGAGGCAGATGCGCGTTTTTGGGGCAATGCCCGCTGGCAGGTTTTGATCTGTCTGGGCGTTGCAGCGATAGTGGCTGCGATTATGCTGGCTGCCGTGCGTAATTTATTGCGTGATCTGGGCGGCGAGCCCAATGATGTAATGGCTTTGGTGCAGATTGTGGCGGATGGTAATTTGCAAGCCGACGATCGCCCGGCCAATGTATCTTCACAAAGTATCTACGGCTCGGTGCTGCGGATGCGTAAATCTTTGCGCGATGTAATTTCGCAGCTGTCATCTGTTGTGCATACCCTGCATGCATCCGGTGATGAAATTGTGGCTAAGGCGGAAAGCAGCAATCAGTACGTTGGCGCACAAAGTAAGGCGGCATCGAGAATTGCTCAGACAGCTGAGGAGTTTACTCATCAGACCCAGCAGGCTGAGCAACAGGCAAAAACAGCCAAAGGACAAAGTGAGGCCGCAACAGAGATTTCTGCACAGGGGCTTTCCGTTATTTCTGCGGCAGTTGACCGCTTCTCGGAAATTGAACATTCCGTGGGTGAAACTCAAAGCAGTATTGATGATTTGGCACAGCGGGTAGGCAGTATTTCTGCGGTTATTGCAGTGATCCGTGAGGTGGCTGATCAGACTAATCTGCTGGCCCTGAATGCTGCGATTGAAGCGGCAAGAGCGGGTGAGCAGGGGCGCGGGTTTGCTGTGGTTGCCGATGAAGTACGTAAGCTGGCAGAGCGTACCAGTACCGCTACACGTGAAATTGGCGATACCATTAACGCGGTGCAGGATAGTGGCCAGACAGCCAAATCACGTATGGATGGAATGGTTGTTCAGCTTAAAGAAGGGATAAGGCAGACCAAGGAAGGGGGCGAAGCAGTCAAAGCGATCCGGGCAGAATCGGCGGCTACGGCATTGGTTGTTGGTTTGATTGGCGATGCATTAGCGGCGCAGGTGCAGTCCAGCCAGGCGATCCGTAATGATGTTGATGAAGTCGCTAATTTTTCGTCTGGTACTTTAGATGCAGCGCAAAGCACCGTAGCGGTTGCTCAATCTATTAAACAGGTTTCAGATCAGCTGGAAGTTTTAATTAAACAATTCAGATTGTAAGCTTGTTTTTTTTCAGCAAAGGCCGTGTTGAGCACGGCCTTTTTTGTGTGCGGTAAAAAACAATCAGTAACAAGTACTTACAGTAATCATCAGGTGAAAAATACCTCCGTGTTAGTGTCGATTTTCACTGCATTTTTTATAAAAAAACGGCAGGATAGCGGCATAGGGCAGTTCTGACAGATACCTCAGTTTTTACGCAATGTGCGTGATCAGCCTGCCCACTATATTCTTTTGGAGATGCACGATGTCAGAGCCTAAAACTCATCCGCTATTTTTAGCTGCGGCCGCTTCGGTGATTTTGGCTTCAGGAGTAGGTATGGCCAATTGGCTGGGCTTTATTGGTAAACCTGCTGCAGAGCCACAGGCTGTTGTTGCATCGGCCCCAGCCGTTGCCAGTGCCCCTGTGCTGGCGCTGGTTGCTACGCCAGCGCCCACTGCATTACCCACTGCTGTGCCAACTGCGGCACCTGCGCCCGTCCCTGCGCCTGCAGCAAAGCCGCATCCAACCCCCAAACCTAAGCCGGTTGTGACCAAGCCTGTGGCTAAACCTGCTGAAGTGGCTCAACCCGATCCAACACTGCGCCCTTTGCCTCCTAAAGAAATTTGCCGAAGCTGCGGCCGCGTGATTTCGATCCGCTCCGTTGAGAAAAAAGGCGAGGCTTCTGGCGGTGGCGCTGTTGCTGGCGGCGTTTTGGGGGGAGTAATTGGCCATCAGATTGGTGGCGGTAATGGACGTACTGTGGCAGAAGTACTGGGGGCGATTGGCGGTGCAGTTGCCGGCCACCAGGTAGAAAAACAATATCGCAGTGTGACGGTTTATGAAGTACGTGTGTCGTTTGAAGATGAAAGCGAACGCACTTACAGCTTCCAGGAGCGTCCACCGTTTAATCAGGGCGATCGTGTACGTACGAGTGGTGACAGCATCGTGCAATCAGGTAATTAATTAACCCCGGGTTTCATTAAAAAGCCGCAGCAATGCGGCTTTTTAATGGCTGATTGTTTTATCTGTGAAGCTTAAATCTAATTATTCTCCATGCCGAGTTCCTGAATTTTTCGGGTGAGAGTATTTCTGCCCCAGCCCAGTAATTCTGCCGCTTCAATGCGTTTGCCCCCTGTAAAGGCAAGAGCACGCCCGATCACAATACGCTCGAAAGCGGGGGTCAGCTCGTCCAGAATACGGCTGTCGCCACGGCTGAGACGCTGGCTGATCTCAACGCCAAGGTGGCTCAGCCAGTCTCCGCTCTTGCTGAGTATTTCTCCGTTATTAAGCTCCGGTGGTAAATCGCCTGCCTGTACTAAGGCGCCGGGGGCCATTACGGTAATCCAGTGGCAAAGGTTTTCCAGCTGGCGCACATTGCCGGGAAAACTAAAAGCGGCCAGCTTTGCCATGGCATCATCGCTCAGGCGTTTTGCTTCGATACCCAGCTCTGCTGCAGATTTACTCAGAAAAAACCGCGCCAGCAGCGGGATATCTTCAGATCGCTCCCGCAGTGCGGGTAAGCGCAGGCGAATGACATTCAGGCGGTGAAACAGGTCCTCCCGGAATTGCCCTTGCTTAACGCGATCTTCTAAATGCTGATGGGTTGCCGCAATCACGCGCACATTGGCTTTAATGGGCTGGTGCCCGCCCACCCGATAATAAAAGCCATCAGATAAAACGCGCAGCAGGCGGGTTTGCAGCTCGGATGGCATATCGCCGATTTCATCTAAAAACAGCGTGCCGCTTTCGGCCTGCTCAAAGCGGCCCTGCCGTTTGGCATCCGCGCCGGTAAAAGCGCCTCTTTCGTGGCCGAATAATTCAGACTCAAGTAAATCTTTTGGGATTGCTGCAGTGTTGATGGCAACAAAGGGGCGGGCAGAGCGCGGGCTGTGCCGGTGCAGTGCACGGGCGACCAGCTCTTTACCGCTGCCTGATTCGCCTGTGATCAGTACGGTGGCCGCAGATTGGCTCAGGCGGCCAATGGCCCTGAATACATCCTGCATGGCAGGAGCCTGGCCCAGGATTTCTGGTACGGACGAGTTTGCTGGTACGGGGCCGCCTTCCTGCCGGGTAAAACGCTCGTTTTCTTCTATGGCACGTCTGACTAAAGCGGTGGCCTGGTCTACATCAAAAGGCTTGGGTAAATATTCAAAAGCACCCCCTTGAAAAGCAGATACGGCACTGTCTAAATCAGAATGAGCCGTCATGATAATCACGGGCAGGTCCGGCCAGTCTTGCTTCACAATTTCTAAAAACTGCAGGCCGGATTCGCCTGGCATACGGATATCGCAAACGATTGCCTGAGGTTGTTCCTGCGATAGTTTTGCCAGTGCTTCGGTGGCAGAGGCAAAACTGGAATGCGAGATGTTTTCTCGGGCAAGGGCTTTTTCAAAAACCCAACGAATAGAACGGTCGTCATCAATAATCCAGACTGCGCTCATACGGTCTCCTGATTCGGTTTATATTGCCAGCCATTGAGTGGAAGCAGCAGGCTAAAGCAGGTTTGGCCGGGACGGCTTTCAAATTCAATCGTACCGTGGTGCTGTACTACAAAAGTATGGGCCAGATGCAGGCCGATACCTGTACCGCCGGGACGGCCGGAAACTAAGGGATAGAACAGTGTTTCCTTGAGCGAATCAGGTATCCCCGGGCCGTTATCAATAATTTGAATTTGCAGCGCAAGCGGAAAACGACGCCGGTTCAGCGTAACCTGCCGTGCGATTCGGGTACGCAGGAAAATCTCTCCTACCCCCGCCATGGCTTGCACGGCGTTGCGCACAATATTGAGTACGGCCTGTATCAGTTGCTCCTGATCGGCAATCAGGCTGGGCAGGCTGGTGTCGTAATCCCGCTTTACAGATAAGCCATTGGGGGTTTCTGCCAATGCAAGGCTGCGTACGCGCTCTAATACTTCATGAATATTTAATTCGGTAAGCTTAGGCAGGCGGTGAGGCGTAAGCAGGCGGTCGAGCAGCCTTTGCAGGCGCTGCGATTCATCAATAATCACTTGGGTATATTCTTGCAGCTCGCGGCTGTGCAGCTCACTCGATAATAATTGCGCTGCGCCGCGTATGCCGCCAAGTGGATTTTTAATCTCGTGTGCCAGATTACGGATTAGCTCGCGGTTGGCTTGCTGCTGCGCTTGCAGCCTGGCTTCATTCACTATTTTACGTTGCTGATCCATCTGACGGATTTCAACAAGGGCTGCAGCAGCGCTGGTTTCGATGGGGCTGGCTGTGAGCGTAACGTAAACATCACCATGGTTGGTGGACAGCAGCAGCTCGTGCTCGGTGATGCTGATATTTTCTGTGCAGGCGGTGATGACGGCGCTCACAATGGGGCTGTGGGGCTCCAGACTGGCGGAGAGCGTCATTCCCACATCATCCTGGCGCAGGCCAAGCAGATCGGTTGCTGCCGGATTAACGTAAACCAGTGTACCGTCTGCAGCAACGGCAATTACGGCATCGTCCAGAAACTCAAGACCGGAAAAGGCAGAATGGCTCATGGCGGCTTGCCCTGTAAGATCGTTTATCTATGGGGTTCTAGCAATTTGTGGGCCAGCAGAAGAATGGCCTGTTTTGCTGCTTCAGACTGAAGCATACACGAGCAATGCACCATGGTGGTGCATTGCTTTAAGTTGATGGTGCGTCAGAAAGAAGAGTAAGCGATGGGAAATTGCTTAGCGCAGGCGGCTGATTTCGGATTGCAGTGCAGTGATGTTTTTTTCATGCAGCGTCATATTATTACGAATGCGGCCCATTTTTTCGACATACTTTTGTGGGCTGGCTTTTTCTTCTGCGCTTCTGCTGCTTTCCGCTTCTGCGAGTAAACGGCGAGCTTCGGCCAGATTTTTTTGCTCGCTGGCCAGCTCTTCGTTCAGGATCAGCTGGCGGTTACTGTCCCGGCTTTTTTGCGTTGCAGCGTCAACACGCGGGAAATTGCCTGGCGTAGCGGTTTGCGGGCTGCGCTCCTTAGGGGAGGAATTACCACGTGAGCGCGGGGCAGGAATCAGCGCACCCGGCTCTGCCAGAATACGCTGTGCATTACGCATGGGGATATTTGAAAATGTAACATTGCCGTGCTCGTCCACATATTTGTAGATATCAGCGTGGGCTAGCGGGGCAATACACAGGATAGAAATAAAAAGATACTTAAGCATGGGCGTAACTTAACACAGGACGGGTTTAAATCAACATAAGCAAGTTTGCTAGTGTTCGCTAAGCGCTTATTCAGCTGCAGCTGTATTTTTCAGTGTTTTGATGATTGGATCTGGCGTTTAGTCTGCTTGCTTTTCGCTATGGCCCAAAGGTTTTTCCGGAGCGATTAAATCTCTGACTCTTTGTTTCAGCTCTTTTGCTTCAGGGAATCGCCCTTCGATTTTTCTATCCCAGATCAGCGTATCCATACAGTGCACAACAAAAACACCCCCCGTACCAGGTTGTAAAGCGACTTCTCCCAGCTCTTGTGCAAAAGTGGAAAGCAGCTCTTGCGCAAGCCATGCCGAGCGAAGTAACCAGTTGCACTGTGTGCAGTACAAAATGCTTACACGGGGAGTGTGGTGGATCGTCATTAAAATTGCACGCCTAATTGATGGAGCTGTAATGCGGTTTCCTTGGCACTGGTATGGTGAATACCATGCCAGCCTGATTCTGTAGCCGCATTCACATTCTTTGCCACATCGTCGATAAAAACCAGCTCATCCGGTTGTAAATTTTGGATAGAAAGCGCAATTCTTTCAAACATGGCCTGATAAATGGCCGGATCAGGTTTAATTAAGCCGAGGCGGCCAGAAACCACAATGTCTTTAAAACGGTGAAGCAAAGGATAGTTTTCCCATGCATAGGGAAAGGTTTCATTCGACCAATTAGTTAAGCCATAGAGCGGAACATTGGCCGCTTCCAATTGTTCCATCAGCGCAACACCATCTGGCAAGGTGCCATTTAATGTTTCCGGCCAGCGGGCATAAAATGCGGCAATCCAATCGGCATATTCAGGAAATTCGGCTTGTTTGATCCGGATGGCATCGCTAATGCTGCGGCCACGGTCTTGTTCGATATTCCATTCGCCATTACACACATGGCTTAAGAAAAAGGCTCGCTCTTTTTCATCGCTAATTAATTTACGATAAAGATATTCAGGATTCCAATCAAATAAAACACCACCAAAATCAAAGACAACGGCGCGAATAGTCATGGTGAACAGGCTCAGGGAATGACAGACGAGCCATTGTACCCCCTGAGCTTTACTTATTAAATGACAGTCATACTTATTTAATATTCAGCAACTTATATTTTAATAAACAAACTGATGCGATCAATATTCCACAGATCAGTTTAAATTTCTAAGCTGTAATAGCGATAAGTCTGGTCAGGCTGGTAGCCCAGGGATTCATATAAAGCTTGGGCGCGCTGATTACTATGAGCAGTAGATAAATCAAGGCGCACTGCGCCGGTTTGTATGGCGTGAAGGCGGGCTTTTTCCATCAGCAGGCGCGAGATTCCCTGGCCTCTGGCTGCTTCATCAATAAATAAATCATATAAAACCCAGACTCTGGCTGCAGCAATAGAGCAAAAAGAAGGGTAGAGCTGGATAAAACCAAGCCCAATACCTTCCTGATCGCTGGCTAATAAAATAACGCTTTCATTTAATGCCAGCCTCTGCTGCAAGAAATCATGAGCAATTTGCAGATTGCTCTCTTGCTGATAAAAAATGCGATAAGCATTAAATAAAGGGGCTAATTGGTTTAAATCATCTAAATTGGCATAGCGGATAAAACACGGTTTAGTCATCAATACTTACCTTTTTAGATACAAGTGGTTCAAGTAATACTGCAAGTAATCGGGCCATACCCAGTGCAAGCGGAATAGCGCCAGCCCAGCATAAAACAGGTGAAAAACCACTGAAGTGGAAAAACACCATTAAACCTGCTCCTATCCCGATGAGGGTGCATGCCTCGTGTAATCGACGGCCTGGATGGTCTTTGGCACCTTTGTCTGCTTTGGCAGAAAATAAATTTTCTGCCCCTGCTTTAGATGGCGTATTAAACAGCTCGGGGGGAATGGGTAAGTCTTTCGCCAGCATTTTTTGAATGGTTTCATGCTGTAACTGAAGCTTTTGGTGGCGAAAGTAAAACACGATGGCCACAATAAACACCGGCATTAAAACAGAGACAACAGGAATAATAATTTCTGCGGAGAGGAGGGCTTGCAGGGCATTCATGTCATTTTCCTTAAGCAATCATAGTGTTTATTCTGACGTCATATCACTATATTTGGCAAGAAAATAACAGGGCTGCCTGCAAGGACACACTGCCGGGCGAATCAGCGTTAATTCCTTCCTTTCCAGCTTGCATTACAAATTGATTGCAAGTATTTGAGCGCTCTTTCCATATAAAAATCCGGGCGTTCGGGATCATCATTAGCCAGCTCGTAACTTGCTGTGTTTTTCAACTCGCTATTCCAATATCTGGTGAGCTCTTCCTGATAAGCCACAGGGATAATATGTTCAATAAATTGCCTGATGGCTTCAGCATTAAAACCGGATTCTCTGTATTTGCTAATCAGCTCTTTTGCTTCTCTTTTAAGCAGGGAAGATTTTAAAGGCAGCTCTGTTGCGGCTAATAAAAATAGCGTTGCCATGGATTGTTCATCATTATCATGGCTTAACTTGCGCCAGTTTTGGGCCAGCTGATGATCGTGATTGCTGATTTCGCTGATATCGGCATCAAGGAAATAGCAGGTTTCCGGCATAAATTGAGCCGCCTTGATTTTAGGAAGCTCAAAGGCAATAAATCCGGCCATTTCTGACTGCGCTGTGTTTTGTATTTGGGCAGGCGCGGCAGAAAAAAACTGATTAAATCGTTCTGTATCCAGCCCTGATTTTTTGGCTGTTTTAATCAGCTTATCCAGCTCTGCCCGGCTGGGAAGTTTTAATTTTGCATCTTTATTAAATAAGATCAGCATGGTTGTTTGAATCAGCGATTCTGCATCGCAAAACTCATTAGCGGCCAGCGATAATTTTTTTGCCAGCCAAAACCCAAGATCAATTTTTTGCTGGTACTGCTGTTTTTGTTTTAATTCTTCCAGATATTTAGCAAATGAAATACGCTCTTGTGCCGTTTGCTGATTCAGATAGCTGATTGCCTCTTCGCCTGATTTGCTTACCAGTAAAGTATCCTGCGGCATGGCGTGCAGTTTTCTGAGCATATCCGCACCCGCTTTAGAATGTGACAGCAGGGTGTTTTTGCTTAAAGACAGCGCGGCAAGCCGCAGATCACCTTTGGATATTTCTTCAAGATAGAGGCTGATTAAATTCACCATCCGGATCAGTGATAATTCAATATCCGGGCGCAGATAGGCTGTACCAAAATAATTGGCAATCTGCACCATACCTTTGGCTAAATCAGTTTGAATCTGTATTAATTTTTCTGCTGAAATAAGGCCCTCAGTAATGCCATAGCTGAGGGCCTTATCAAAAAATCTGCGGCTGTCAATGGTGGATAATGCGGTAGAGGCTGTACTCATACTTTCCCTTTAAATTGCAGATTCTTCAGCATCGCTTTCAAGATCAATCATTTTGAGCAGATCTTCAATCATGGCGTTGCTTGGTGCTTTGTTTTCAGCTTTCAGATATTTGGCCAGTACCCGGCCTTGCAGCTCAAGAATCAGGTGATCAAATGCATCGGGCAGCTCGTGAAACAGCACCCAAATGGTTTCTTTCCAGTCGCTGTCTGCAATTTCTGCGCGGGAGACATTCCATTTTAATTTATCAATGATGTGTTCTGCCGAATGAAAGACTTCAAAAAATTCTTTGATTTCATCCGTGCTGCTGCTGCCATCATCACTCATAAAAGGAAGTGTCGCGCTGGTATTGCTGGCGTGCAGTACAAAATTAAAGACATCTTCGTGAAAATCATGAAAGTAATCAGCAAGGGTTTCTATCCCGGCTGGTTTGTTTTCATAAATGGCTTCTAAATATTCTTCTGCAGAATCTGAATGCTTATAAATAACCACATTAACCATGGCGCGCAGTTTATCTTTTGTGCGGTCGCCATATTGCGAATCTAAAACAATGGCCCGGGCAAATTGCTCAGGCGTGACCAGCAGGCTGAGTACCGATTCTTTAGATGAATCGTATTCACGCATAATGGCTAATAAATCTTTGGCAGGTACATCTTCTAAAATTTCAGCCAGCGCATAATCGCCCTGCTGATCGGCAATATCCGACAGCGCTTTTTCTGCACCGCTGATATCTCCGGTCAGAATTAATTTTGATGCATTAATAATTGCTGGATGCATGCGAAATCCTTTATCTTTAATCGGGTAAATGACTAAGCCTTATTGAGCTTAGAACAAGCCGGTGTATTTACTTAATTGTTTTCAGCTTCTGTTGATTCAAAGCCTTGCTCACTCAGCCAGTCTGAACCTGATTCATCTAATTGCAGCGCTCCGTCTTCGTCATCATCTTCTTCTTCGTGCCCGCTTACTTCTTCCTGTACATAATGAGTGTGCGTGCCAATGCTGCGCATAAACTCTAATGCAGCGGCTATGACCATAAACTGATCACCACCCTCTGTATTTAAAGTGGCATCAATTAATTGATTTGCCCAACTGGCAATGCTTAAGTGGCTGCTTAGCTCATCCCATGAAATAAAGTCATCGCCATAGCCTTCGGGTTCACTGAAAATAATACTTTGCATGGCTTTGGGGTTATTAAAGCTGAAAGCATTATGAAAAATTACTGCAACCATTTCTGGTGCAAATTCAATCATCGGCAGGATATGTTCAATTTCCTGACGTTTTTCATTGAGCCGTTTTTTAAGGGCGGATTTTCCTTCGGAATCGCTGGATAAATCTTCTAACTCGGCTTCGTAATTGGCGTAAAGATCAGCAAAGTATGGGGAAATGCTCACTGGGTAATTCCTTTAATATATTTTTCGGCAATCTCTTGGGCAATCTCCAGCGGATTGTCAATCAGGCTGCGCTGCCGGTAATCGTCGTAAGCCTGGCGGCGTGTTGCATCGGCCAGCACTTCATATGCTTGTTGAATGGCTCTGAATTGTGCAACCGCAGCGGGGTCCGGGTTTTTATCCGGGTGGTAGCGGGCTGCATTTTTGCGGTATGCGGATTTAATTAAATCGATACTGGCTGTGGGTGAAACGCCTAATTTTGCATAATGATCTTGAATAACAGACATGTGGGCTTTCTTTCCTAAAGCGCAGATAGGGGCAGGTAATCGCTGCACCTTGCCGGGGCCAGGTGCCATCTGCCTGTATTTTAAACGAAAAACGGCAGCAACCCTTGCAATATCAACTGCTTATTGCAAGGGTTGCTGCTCTGCCGCTCAGATAACGGAGTATACGGTTGATTGATGGCCGTGCTTAAGGCGGCTTAATTCGCGCCATAATACGCTAGCAATCACCATGCCAATCAGCATATTGACTAATGGTAGTGCAATATACACGCCATTAACGCCCCACCATTGCGGCATAAGCCAGAGTGCCGGTATCAGGAGCAGCGTTTTGCCTAAGGTTCCCAGCATGGATAAGCGGGTGAGTGCCATGGCTTGTAAAGCGATTACCCCCACAATAATTGCGCCATCAAAGGGCAGCGCAAATAAGTGCAATTGCAGGGCGCGCGTTGCTGACTCGATGAGTGCCTGATCCTGGCCTGCGTAAAGCGTAGCAATGGTTTGCGGAAAAAACTGCACGATGGCCAGTAATGTAAGGCTGATGGCCAGGCTGACTTGTAAACCATAAGATAAAGTTTGCGCCAGTCTTTGTGCATGTTTTGCGCCTGTTGCGTGGCTTAAGAGTGGCTGCATGCCCAGCGCCAGCCCGTGTATCAGCAGGATAAACACGGCTTCGGTATAACCTGCAACTGCATATGCGGCGACATCACCGCCCTGGCCATATTCCAGCAGCTGGTAATTATGGGCAAAGAGCAGAAAAGCTAAATTAGCCTCCATCAGCAGGCTGGATATCCCGAGGCCCAGCATCGAAGGCATGCTTTGCCAGTGCGGGCGCAGCTCTTTTAGTGTCATGCGTAATCGTGCAAAGGGGCTGAAGAAATAGATCAGCCCTGCCAGAGTGATGATTGTTTCAACCAATAAGGTGGCCCCTGCCGAGCCTGCCAGCCCCCATCCCAGAACCACCACAAATAAGTAATTCAGCGCCATATTACTAAAGCCGCCAATCACCACCAGCCAGGTAATAAACTGCGGCCGACCATCATTTCTGACTAAATAGATGACTGCCATCTGGCCGATGGTCACCAGCCCGCCCCACAGCATTAAAGACAAATACGAGCGTGCCTCCTGCAGCACGGCCGGGTCATTGTCTGCATTGAGTAATGCCAGTAAATGATCCAGCTGGCTGATGCCAATAATGGGCAAAAGAATACCCAGAGCAGCGATAATCAGCACGGTGTTGGCGAGCGCCTGCTTTGCTTCCTGATTGCGGCCCGCGCCTTGCAAGATAGAGATTCGTGTAGCGGCCCCCATGCTGATCATCGCCCCCAAACCCACTTGCAGCAAAATAAGCGGATAGGCCAGATTAATCGCTGCCAGCGCATGAGCACCTACATAGCGCCCCACGAAGATGCCATCGACTACGGTATAGAGACCGATTACCAGCATGCCTGCAATAGAGGGAATGACATAACGCCAGAAGAGGGTTTTAACTGGAAGAGTATTCAGGTCCTGTACGTTTTGTTGATTCATAAAAGCTCACTTGCAGCACCGTGGCCACAGGATTAAAGAGCTGGCTAGATTAACATTTAATCAGTCACGCACGATTAATTAATGCTATGTAATAATTCCGGGAACTAAAAAGGATCGTCATGGCAAGAAAAACCAAAGAAGACGCGCAAAAAACGCGTGATGCCATCCTGAATGGGGCGGAGCAGGTATTTTTAGATAAAGGCGTGGCACAAGCCACGATGGCCGATATTGCCGATGCTGCGGGTGTATCCCGTGGGGCGGTTTATGGCCATTACCCTAATAAAATCGATGTATGCAAGGCCATGAGCGAGCGTATGTTTGCGCTTGAAGCGATGCACTTTATCCCTACCGGCAGCAGCGCAATGGAAGCACTGGTACAAACCGGGCTTTATTATTTAAACCTTTTTTGCCAGCCGGGAACGGCTCAGTCTGTGATTGCTATTTTGTATTTTAAATGCGAGCGCAGCCCGGAAAATATTGCGCTGATCAGGCACAGGGATTTGATTACAAAATTAGCGATGCATTACAGCCTGCGTCTTTTGCGCCGCGCGGTGCAAAATAAAGAGCTGCCTGATACCCTCGATTTACGTTTGAGTAATCTGTATTTGCATACGGTTTTCGACGGCACTTACGACATGCTGCAGGATTTTTACCCGGACCGCCCTCAGGCGGCTTTGCCCGATTGTGAGCGAATGTTGCGCACGGCCGTTTCCAGCCTGATTCATGCGCCATATTTTCAGCGGAATAATGAAGGGCAGGCTTAATTAGCCCAGTCACTGGCTCAGTTTGATGATTGCTGCGGCAGAGTGCAGCTTAAAAAACTAAGCTGAAGTGGGCAGCATCTTTGTAACGATGTTTCTTTTGCCTGGAGAGGCTGCATGAATCGTGTCGATCAGGCCAGCAGGCGCAAAGTTCTGGCGGCTTTGGCTGGTTTGGGTGTTTTAAGCGGGCTGGGGCCTGCTGCATGGGCTGCGGGAGGCGAAGGCAAATTTGCAGTGGGCTTTATTTATCTGGGCGCAGCAAATGATTTGGGCTACAACCAGGCTCATGCCGCGGGCGCTCACGCTGTGGCAGCACTGAGTGATGTGGAAATCCACGAGCTTTATTCTGTTCCCGAAGGTAAAGAGACATCGGCGGCGATTAAGATACTGGCCGGGCAAAAAAATTGCCGCATTATTTTTGCCACCTCGTATGGTTATTTCAATCCCTATGTACTGGAGGCCGCCCGGCAATATCCTGATGTCGTGTTTTTACATGCGGGCGCCGTATACCGGCAAGGCATCTATCCAGAAAATGTGGGTACCTATTTTGCGTATACCGACGAGGCTCAATTTATCAGTGGCCTTGTGGCCGGGCTGATGAGTGCAAGTGGCCGCATGGGTTTTATTGCCGCCAAGCCTATCCCGCAGGTATTACGCAATATTAATGCTTTTATGCTGGGCGCGCGGCGGGCTAATCCGCAGGCAGAAATGGTTTTGCAGTTTACGGGTGACTGGAGTAATCCCCAAAAAGAAATGACGGCATTTAAGGTATTAGCTGACAAAAAAGTGGATGTTATTTCCTGCCATATTGATTCGCCAATGAAACTGGCTGCGCTGTGCGAAGCGCAGGGCATTCATTTTTGTGGCTACCATTTTGATCAGAGCTCCATGGCCCCGAAATTTTTGCTGACGGGTGCAGAGTTTGACTGGACTCATCTTTACCCGGATTACGTAAAAAGAATCAGGTCTAGAAAAGACTGGCCACGTGCTGTAAGGGCGGGCTTTGCCGGTGGTTTGCTGCGCAACACCCCCTATGGCCCGCTTGTTCCTGTGGCTGTCCGGACGGAGGCTGACCGGGTGCGTGAAATGATTAAAAGCGGAAAAATGTTTGTTTTTTCCGGGCCGGTAAAAGATAACACCGGCAAACTGCAGATTACCGCCGGACAGAAATTTGCAAGCACAGCACAGGAGCTGGAAAAAATGTATTGGCTGGCTGAGGGAATAATCGGCAACTTACCCCGCTAGAGGCTCTGTTGGGGCAAGGCCCATGTGCGTTGTTATCGCTTCAGAGGTGTCGCACGATGAAGGTTTTGCTGCGTAAATTGATGCAGGCATTGGTTAATTTCCCCTTAACCATGAAATTTATGCTGCTGCCTTTTATTTTTACTGTGGCTCTGCTCATTGTGACCGTGGTGGGGCTTGGCCAGGGTGAAAGTGCGCGCCAGGCTGCGCGCTGGCTTGGCCAGGAAACATTGCCAAGTATTGCGGCGATCAATCGCTTTGCGCTGGAGTTATCCCATATTCAAATTGATTTACAAAGACTGGTGGTTTGGGAAACCAATTTTTTTGATAAAACGTCTGTTGCCCGGTTAAGGTCGAATTTACTGACTCAGATTGAAAACTTAAAAAAAGATACCCAGCATCTGAAGCAATACAAGCTGGATGCTCAATTGATTACAAGTATTGAGCATTTTTTAGATGATGCTGAGCGCAGTGCCAGTTTAGTCAGTATTGATATCGCAGCAGGGGGCCTCGCGGCAGAAGATGTGACCGGCCATTATGCTTTGATCCGCGAAAAGTTAAATCGCCATGTAAAGAATGCAGAGCTGCTGGCCAATCATCATATCTCGCAGGTGCTGGCAGAGGCGGAGCATGCCCGTGCACTGGCATGGTCCATTGTTGTTCTTGTGAGCCTTGGATCCATCATTATTTCTGTATTATTAGCCCGCCTGATTGCCCGCCCTATTTTGGATATGACGCAAGTCATGAAGCAACTGGCAGAAGGCAGCTCCTCTCTGGAGGTGATTGGTCTTGAGCGCAAGGATGAAGTAGGAGCCATGGCCGCTGCTCTGGCGGTTTTTCGCCGTAATGCAATTCAGCTTAATGCCACACAACAAGATTTACGTGATGCTCAGGCCAGGCTTAATGCGGCGGTGCAGTCGATGTCCAGTGGTTTTGTGGGCTTTGATGCCCGGCAGCAGCTGATTATGGTGAATGAAGCATTTGCCCGGCTGGTTGAGATTCCTCAGGATGAGCTTTTGGGGCTTGATCTGGAGGGCATGATGCAAAAGATTTCTGAAGTGCATCATTGCAGCCCGGATTGGACGATCAGAAAAGTAGACTGGCTGGGGGGCGGGCTGGGAAGTATTGAAATTCGTCTGGGTGACCGCTGGTTGCAGCTGGGCAGAAACTGTATACCCGGCGGCGGTGATGTTGTGGTGCTGACTGATATCACGGCGCGGCGCGAGCTGGCTGCGGCACAAAAAAGAGCCGTGGAGCAGGCAGAAGAAGCAAGCCGTGCCAAAGGTGATTTTTTAGCCAGAATGAGCCATGAAATTCGTACCCCTCTGAATGCCATTATCGGGATGAGCCGGCTGGCACTGCGTACGGTGCTGAATGCCCAGCAACGTAATTACGTTGAAAAAGCACTCACTGCAGGTGAGAACTTACTCGGGTTAATCAACGATATTCTCGATTTTTCAAAAATTGAAGCGGGTAAATTAAGCCTGGAAACGGTGCCATTTAGCCTTGAAACCGTTTTAGAAAACGCATCCAGTCTGATTGCCCATAAAACAGAAAATAAAGGCATTGAAGTGATTTTGCGCGTTGGCGCAGATGTGCCCCGTTATTTAATGGGTGATCCGCTGCGGCTGGGGCAGGTTCTGATTAATCTGGCTGGTAATGCAGCGAAATTCACCGCTCAGGGTGAAATTATGATTGCTGTGATGGTGAAAGAAATGAAGCCGGATCGCGTGCTGCTGCATTTTTCTGTAAGCGACACAGGTATTGGCATGAGCCCTGAGCAGCTGGATGGATTATTCCAGGCCTTTACGCAGGCAGATGGATCGATTACCCGTAAATATGGAGGTACAGGTCTTGGGTTGTCGATTGTGCGGCAGTTGCTTGAATTAATGGGCGGGCATATTTCGGTTCGCAGTGAAGCGGGGAAAGGCAGCTGTTTTGATTTTTGTATTGAGCTGGGTATTTGTGATGATTTCCCGGACAAAATGACGTATTCGGCAGATAACTTAGAAAAATTAAATTTATTGGTGGTGGATGATAATGCGGCCTCCCGCGAATTACTGGGGGATATGTTGTTATCGTTTGGGGTGCAATTTCAGGCGGTTGATTCGGGAGCCGCTGCGCTCTCAGTGCTGGAGCAGGGTAAAAAAAATGGCCGGCCATTTGATCTGGTGCTGATGGATTGGCATATGGCCGATATGGATGGAATTGAAACGGCACGGCGAATCCGTCAGCAATCGGATCAGCCCAAAATACCCGCTATTCTGATGGTAACGGCCTACTCTAAAGACGATTTAAAACAACAATCAGACGGCTTAAATATTGATGGTTTTTTAACTAAGCCGATTAATGCATCACAACTTTTTAATTGTATAAACGAGGCACTTTATGGCGGATTACCTGCTCAGATCCCGCCAGAGCACGTTTTTGCACTTGAGATGGCGAATGCGGTATTGCAATTAAAGGGGGCCCGAATTTTATTAGTCGAAGACAATGAGATTAACCGGGAAGTAGCGCTGGGTATTCTGGCCGATGTGCCCGTTACGATTGATATTGCCGTGAATGGCTATGAGGCGATTCGTAAAGTGAGCACAGGTCATTATGATTTAGTGCTGATGGATATCCAGATGCCTGAATTAGACGGGCTAAATGCGGCACAGCAAATTCGTGCTCTGGGGGTAAAGGAGTTGCCCATTATTGCTATGACGGCGCATGCCATGAGCGGTGATCGCCAGCTTAGCCTGCAAGCGGGGATGAATGATCACATCACCAAG
Source organism: Iodobacter violaceini (assembly GCF_011601265.1). GTDB lineage: Bacteria > Pseudomonadota > Gammaproteobacteria > Burkholderiales > Chitinibacteraceae > Iodobacter > Iodobacter violaceini. The sequence goes on along the minus strand of NZ_JAAOLX010000003.1, from coordinate 136,993 downwards.
CCCATTGATCCTGATGGTTTAATCGATATATTGCTGCGCTGGATTAAGCCGGCAAGCCTGGCTGGCCGGGCATCACCGGCCGGATTATTACCGGATCAAGGGGGCAGTGCATCTTTGCAATCCATAAAAAATAAGAATGATTATGTAGCTGCTTTGCCTGTGATTGCAGGCGTGGACTGGCAGGTGGCGCTGGCAAGATCGGCTGGCGATGTATTACGCCTGTCTAAAATAATTGAGTTATTTCGTAAGGATGCTGCCCAATTACTCATCAGCCTGGAGGCCGCATTTTCTGCTGTAAATCCGGATCAGCTGCAACAGCTGGCTCATGGCGTGAAATCTACTTCCGCTTATCTGGGGGCAGAAAACATCAGTGCCACAGCCGCCCTGATTGAAGATGCATTTCGGATGGGGAGTTCGGAAGCCGCACTGGCGCAGCTTCCTCATTTAATTACGGCCTTGCATCATTTACTGGACGGCTTATCTCTGCATGCTGAGTATGATGATTTGGATGCTTCGCTCTGCACCGTGCAAATTCCGGATTTAATCAATCAATTGCGTGCTTACCTGCAGGCTGATGATGTGAATGCCGAAGATGCGTTTCATCGCTTGCAGCAGGGTTTGCTTGCTCATAATAGTGATCTGGAGATTAAAGCTATGTTAGACGTGATTTATCAGGCTATTGTTGATTTGGAATACGCGGACGCACTGAATGAACTAAATCAATTCGTTTTGCAACGACCGGAAATCTTGAAAATAATAAATTGAGTGAGGATTTATGAGTGAAACCGCACCGCAAAAAATATTAATCGTTGATGATGCGCCCATTAATCGCAAGGTGCTTGGTGAGCTGCTCAAAAACGAGCATATGGTGATTATGGCAAAAAGCGGTGAGCAGGGGCTGGAAAAAGCAATTCAACATATTCCTGATCTGATCTTGCTGGATGTGATGATGCCGGATATGGACGGCTATGAAGTATTGCAGCGTTTAAAAGCAAATCCCGCCACGATGGGCATCGCCGTCATTTTTATTACCGGCCTGGACCGGCCTGAAGACGAGGCACGCGGGCTGGAAATGGGGGCTTCGGATTATATTACCAAGCCTTTTCACGCCACTGTGGTGCGTGCCAGAGTGGCGTTGCATTTACGATTAGCACGTCAGCATCGCCTGCTGGAGTCGCTGGCAAATATTGATGCGCTGACAGAAATTCCCAATCGCCGGCAGTTTGATCAAACCTTTATTTATGAATGCCGCCGCTGCGCCCGTGCTGCTTGTTCTTTATCCATTGCTTTGCTTGATGTTGATTTTTTTAAGCAATACAACGATCACTACGGCCATGCAATGGGGGACAAAGCGCTGCAAGGGGTAGCTTCAGTATTACGCTATGGATTAGGCAGAGGCGGGGATATGGGGGCCCGCTATGGCGGTGAAGAGTTTGTAGTGATCATGCCCGACACCGATCATATTGGTGCAGTGGCTGTGGCAGAGAAGCTGCGGCACGATATCGAGCTGCTCGCTTTTCCTCACGAAAAATCCTCTGTGGCAGGAGTGATTACCGTCAGTATCGGTGTTGCAACGGTGAGTGGCGAGCAGCTTGCTTGCCCTGAGGATATTTTAAAATTAGCAGATGAGCGTTTGTATCTGGCGAAGGCCAGCGGGCGGAATAAGGTGATTGGAGGGTAAGAAGTCTCAGTTTAGCCATGGCGTCTAAAAAAAAGCCCGCACGAGTCAATCCGTGCGGGCTTTTTACAGCGAATCAAATGATTACAGGCTGTAGTACATATCGAACTCAACGGGGTGAGTGCTCATGCGGATGCGGTTTACTTCCTGCATCTTCAGTTCGATATAGCTGTCGATCCATTCATTGCTGAATACGCCGCCACGAGTCAGGAACTCACGGTCTTTATCCAGCGCGTCCAGTGCTTCATCCAGAGATGCACAAACTGTAGGGATCAGCTTGTCTTCTTCTGGTGGCAGGTCATACAGATTTTTGTCTGCAGGATCGCCTGGGTGAATCTTGTTTTGCACGCCATCGAGGCCCGCCATCAACAGTGCAGAGAAGCACAGGTATGGGTTAGCCAATGGATCCGGGAAGCGCGCTTCAATACGACGGCCTTTATCTGACGATACGTGTGGAATACGGATCGAAGCAGAGCGGTTGCGTGCGGAGTAAGCCAGTTTAACCGGCGCTTCATAATGCGGAACCAGACGCTTGTAGCTGTTAGTACCTGGGTTGGTAATCGCATTCAAAGCTTTAGCGTGCTTGATGATACCGCCGATGTAGAACAGGGCGAATTCGGAGAGGCCAGCGTAGGCATTACCTGCAAACAGGTTTTTGCCGTCTTTCCAAACTGATTGGTGAACGTGCATACCGCTGCCGTTATCGCCAACGATAGGCTTAGGCATAAACGTTGCAGTCTTGCCGTATTGGTCAGCAACGTTGTGCACCACGTATTTCAGGATCTGAGTCCAGTCTGCGCGTTGTACCAGTGTGCTGAATTTAGTACCAATTTCGTTCTGGCCCGCATTGGCCACTTCGTGGTGGAACACTTCAACCGGTACACCCAGCTCTTCCAGAATCAGTACCATGGTGGCGCGGATATCCTGGTGGCTGTCAACAGGAGGCACTGGGAAGTAGCCGCCCTTCAGACGTGGACGGTGGCCTTTATTACCGCCTTCTACTTTATTTGCTGTTGCCCAGGCGCCTTCGTCGGATTCAATTTTGTAGAAGCAGCCGGATAAATCGGAGCCAAAACGGATGCCGTCAAAAATAAAGAATTCTGGTTCCGGACCAAAGTAAGCAGTGTCACCCAAGCCTGTGGCTTTCAGGTACTGCTCTGCACGCTTAGCAACCGAGCGTGGGTCACGATCGTAGCCCTTACCTGTATCTGGCTCTACCACATCACAAGTCATAAATACGGTAGGTTCGTCGTAGAAAGGATCCACATTGGCAGTGGATGCATCTGGCATCAGCAGCATGTCAGATGCCTGAATGCCTTTCCAGCCCGCAATCGAAGAGCCGTCAAAAGCATGGCCAGTTGTGAACCATTCTTCGTCAACAACGTGCGAAGGAACAGTAACGTGCTGCTCTTTGCCCATGGTGTCGGTGAAACGCAGGTCAACAAACTTGATGCCGTTTTCCTGAATAAGGTTGAGAACGTCGGCTACTGCCATCTTGGGATTCTCCAAAATTGTTGCGAGGGTAAAAGTGATCGGGCGCCGGTGTTGCCGGTATACGAAGTTCATTTAGCAATAACTATGCCAATTTTTAAAACGTTTGAATCCATTGTGCCATAAATGCTAAGCGGCGACCCAGGGGAACTACTTATGCACCATTATGGTGAGTAAAACGTATCTTGCGTGCTTTTTTGGTGCGATGCCAGCACTGTTTCGTGCCGATCTTATCTTAGGTTTTGATGCCTGCAGAAATCTATATGCTGATATGAAGTTTTTTTTAAAACCGCATAGATTGTAATCCGACTAACGCTTATTGGCTTAGTTTCCTTTCAGCTAAAACAAACTTATCTAACAGAGGTCGCGGCTGAGGGTAAAATATGCGGCTTGTGTCTTTTCAACAGGAGAAAGTGTAATGAGCGCTGTCGATACTATTTTGCAACAAGCCCATGAACGTGCCGTCGCATCAAATTTACCTTACCAGGGTGCGCTGACTCCTGCTGAAGCTGCTGCCTTATTGGCTGCGCATCCTGCTGCAAAACTTGTGGATGTTCGTACCCACGCAGAGTGGCAGTTTGTAGGCTTTGTGCCTGATTCTGAAATGAATGAGTGGAAGCAATACCCAAAAATGGAGCTTAACCCTGGTTTTCTGACTGCTTTGCAAGCAACGGTTGATCCGCAGGCGGTGGTGATGTTTCTTTGCCGCACTGGTGCACGCTCGCACGATGCTGCTGCGCTTGCTGCGGCGAACGGCTATAGCAATGCGTTCAATATTCTGGAAGGTTTTGAAGGGGATAAAAATGCTGCGGGGCAGCGTGGCCAGGTGAATGGCTGGAAAGCGGCCGGATTGGCCTGGACTCAGGGCTAAACAGTTATGCAGATGAAGCTCTGTTTCAAGCAAATTAAACGGCCGCTTACCTGAGTGCTGTTTCTTTCTGCGTGTAAAAGTGAATATTTGAATAGATCAGAGCCTTTTTGCATCCGTTATCCGGATTGATGCCAACTGGCTTTATATGGACGCTTTATGAAATATCTTGTGTTGGGTAATCCAATTGCACACAGCAAATCGCCGCAGATTCATCTCGCTTTTGCCGCTCAGTTTGGTTTAGAAAATTTTACTTACGAGCGCTGCCTCGTGCCACTTGATGGTTTTGTTGCGGCTGTAGCCGATTTCGCTGCGTCCGGCGTGCACGGCGCAAATATTACGGTGCCATTTAAAGAAGAAGCATTTCACATGTGCACCGCGCTGACTGAGCGCGCAGCCGCAGCGGGCGCTGTGAATACGCTGAAAGTTAATCCCGATGGCAGCTGGCTGGGTGATAACACGGATGGTGCAGGTTTAGTCAGTGATTTACTCAGATACGGGCCCTTAAAGGGAAAGCGGATTTTGGTGCTGGGCGCAGGCGGAGCCGCCGCGGGGGTATTGCAGCCATTATTGGCTGAGCAGCCTGCCAGCCTGAGTATTGCTAATCGCACGCCTGAGCGGGCAAATGCCCTGGCGCAGCGTTTTACGGGCGGGGCGCTGCAAATTCATGCCTCTGCATTTGCTGCAATTGAGGGCGTATTTGATGTGCTTATCAACGCAACTTCGGCCAGCTTATCCGGGCAGGCTCTGGCCTTGCCTGCAGGCATGTTTGCTGATGGTGCTTTGGCTTATGACATGATGTATGGCAAGGGAGAGACCCCATTTCTGGCCGATGCCCGTCTGGCCGGCGCCGCGCAATGCGTGGATGGCTTAGGCATGCTGGTGGGGCAGGCGGCAGAGGCCTTTTACTTGTGGACCGGGCTGCGTCCTGATGTGCTGCCTGTATTAAATAGCATGAGGGCGGAATTGTAATGGCACAACGCTCAATTGCTGGCTGGGCAGGCCGAATTTTGCTCGGCATTTTTGCTTTATTTTTATTGTGGAATCTGTGGATTTTTGCGCATGTTTTAGCATGGAAGTGGATTAATCCATCGGCGACCTCTTTTATGCGGGAGCAACTCAGCCAAATTCAAAAAGAAAACCCGGAGGCTGTATTACGCCATCAGTGGGTGGATTACGCACAAATCTCGCCCAATCTGAAGCGTGCTCTGGTGGCCAGTGAAGACGCTAAATTTCTGGATCATGAAGGGTTTGACTGGGAAGGTATGCAGATTGCATGGGAAAAAAATATTAAGAAGGGCCGCATCGTGGCTGGTGGTTCGACAATCAGCCAGCAGCTGGCTAAAAATTTGTTTTTATCCAGCGCCCGCAGCCCGTTTCGAAAAGCAGAAGAAGCCATTATCACGGTGATGCTCGAAGCAATTTTAGATAAGCAGCGAATTTTTGAGATTTATCTGAATGTAATCGAGTGGGGAAATGGCGTGTTTGGAGCCGAAGCCGCTGCTCGCTATTACTACAAAACATCTGCTGCCCGCTTAGGAGCCAGCCAATCGGCCAAGCTGGCCTCGATGGTGACTAACCCGCGCTACTTTGATAAAAATAGATCAGATCGTAAGTTAATGCGTAAAACAAGTATTGTATTACGACGTATGCCTTACGCAGATATTCCTTGATCTGATTGTTTAGCAAGCAAATAGTGTATTAATTTTTAATGATTTTGTCAGTTTTTGCTAAAGATTGTTGAGTCAGAGAATCAAACAGAATACTCTCACAGGCTTCTCTTCCTGCTGACTTCCATATGCCTCAACATGCTGAAATATTAAGATTATTAAGCGAATCTGACCGCTTAGCATCTCTTGATCCAGCCGCTGCACTGGCTTATGCGGAAGAGGCCTGGATTTTATTTTGTGCATGTAAGCTTTCGGATGTTGAATTGCTGGCTCGCCTTACGCTCAGTTATTCCCGCCTGCTATTTTCTTTTGGTCGTATTGACGAGTCTCTGTCTCTTTTATTTCAGGCCTTAACGCAGTCTGAGATAAGCGGTCAAAACTTAGTCATGGAATCTCTGCTGCAAGAAATTGCACTCATTTATTACTCTTTGGGTGATTATCCTCAAGCGGCTGAATATTGGTCTGATTGCTTAAAACAGGCATCGTTTTCTGAAATTGCCAAAATCAATGCTCATATTGGTATGGGTATGATTCAGTTTGCTCATGGTGAAATAGAGCTGTCTCTGGCACAGCATCAGCAAGCAATCGCTTTATTAAACCAGCAAATGCCGCCTCTTTTACATGCAAGAGCATGGATTAACCTTGCGTCCGCATTTTTTAAATTAAACCAATGGCATGAAAGCCAGCACGCCTTAGTGATGGCGTATCCCTATGCTCAGCAGGCCTGTGCGCCGGAATTGACTGGTGAAATTTATATCTATATGGCAAAAATTGCGCTGGAAACAAATAACCTGGATGCTGCCAGGCTCAGGCTGGCACAGGCAAAAGCAAGCTGCAAAGAATGGTGCTGGGGGGATGTTGTGCAATTGTTGCTGCAGGGCAGGATTTTCTTAGTCTGCGGGCAAATGGATGAAGCGATTTCCTGCTTTAAAAATGCAAAAGAGCTGGCGGCAGAAATGGGTTTTGCCAGCCAGGTTATGGACGCTCATCAATTACTTTCTATGGCCTATCAGCGTATCGGAAATAAAACACTGGCAGAGTATGAATACGGCTGCTATCAAACGGCCTGTATCCGGCTAAAAGCACCTGCTTTCGTGCATCACAGCGATGTAAAACCGCATGCTCATGGGAAGCCTTTGGCTGATCGCGTCATGCTGCACTGCGCATAGATTCAGTATTTTATAAGTGTTAAAATACGCTCGTAATAAATTCGTCAACTTGGTGTAAACAATGCTTGTGTCCTCGGTTGATCAGCTCATTCAGCAAGCTAAAAAGTTAATCTCTTCGCGCAGCGTTGATTCACTTGCTTTTGCGACGCAGGCCAGAGATTTGGCCGTTGAAATGGGTTGCCGTTTTAGTGAGGCCGCAGCACTGACTGTATATTCCAGCGTTTTACAACTTTTTGGCCGGCACCGGGAGGCGATCGATATCCTGGATAAAGTTCTGGATATTGCTGAAACCGATGAGCTGGGAGTGTGGCGTGGCGAGGCGCTGCAATTGATGGGCAGGCACGCTTATACTCTGGGTGAATACGAAAGCGCGGCAAGATACTGGTGCCGTTGCCTTGAGCTTTCTGCTCAGGCAATCGAAACAACTCAGCGGCTGTGCGCGCATATAGGATTGGGGCAGCTATATTATGCTCATGAGCAATTTGAAGTTGCGCTGATTCATCATAAAATAGCGCAGGATTTAGCTAAAACCGAACATGATGCTAATTACCAAAGTATTTGCCTGATCAATATCGCTGTTGATTTATTTCGTTTAAATCGCCTGGATGATGCAATGTCAATTGCCAGGCAAGCGCTGCCTCTGGTCAGAGCGGAAGGCAATTATGAGCTGGAGGCAGAAGTCTATAGTGTATTTGGTTTGATCCGGTTAGCGCGTGGCGATATAGAAAGAGCCAGAATGAATTTTCTGGTTGCACTTAAAATTAACCGTTTACATATTAATACCTGGAATGAGGCGGCTAATTTATTAGCGCTGGGCCGCTGCTCTTTAGCTAATGCAGAATATGAAGCAGCGCTGGATGAGCTGCAGCGTGCATTTATCCTGGCAGAGGCGATGGAATCGCAGTATTTATTGGCTGAAATTCATGAAGCCTTTGCGGCAGCCTATCAAAAAATGAATCAGCCGGACTTGCATGAAAAACATGACATCACGCATAAAAATTTACGCGCAGTACTTTTAGAGCAATCAGCATCGGCGCAGTTAAGATCAATGGAAATGAACTTGCTTGTACCTGGTTAATCCTTATTCAGTGAATATATTTATTTAAATATCTTTCATACAGATTTGTAAGATTTTATATTTGGCCCGTATATTTTTATTTTTCTTGATATTATCGATTAGAGTGTTCTAATTTGATGGTAAGCCAAAAAAAGAGTTTGATGCCTCTCATGCTTAGTTACGATGTGATTGATAATATCAATCTTCGCGCCCGACAGATGTGTTTGCATAATAAAGAAAGCGCACTCGGGCTGGCAGAGCAGGCATGTAAACTGGCTGTGCAAATTGAGTATCATTTGGGTTACGCTCAGGGTTTATTAAATCACGCGCGGGCATTAGCCAGAGATCCTTTTTTTGAAGAAAGCATTGCTTTAATGCGCCACAGCTTAATGCTGGGTGAAGAGCATGCTTTACATGCACATATTGTTGATTCTTTACTTGAAATAGCCGCGGCATATTATTGCCAGTGCGAATATGATTTGGCCCTGCAGTATTGGTCATATTGTCTGGATTTATCCCTTAATTTATCAGATGATCATGCTTATATTCAGGCTCAAATAGGGCTGGGCCAGATTTACTATGCACATGATGATTTTGCTGCTGCATTAGAACACCACAAACAGGCTGCGGAATTTGTTTCTAAAATAAATAATGATCAATTGTGCGCACTGCTTTATATCAATTTGGGTGGAGATTATCTAAGCCTGCTGGAGTATGACGAGGCCTTAACTTTTTTGCAGCAGGGTTTGTTTTATGCAAAAAAGGCCAGTCATCTGGAATACGTTTCCGAAGCGCTGTGCTTAATAGGGCAAGTGCAGTGGGGGCTGGGTAAATATCAAATTGCCCGGCGTAATTTGCTGGCCGCATTAAAGCTGAATTTGCAGCTTGAAAACCAATGGGGCATGGCTGCCAATTATTTAGCTTTAGGAAAAATCAGCCTTGCAAGGCGTGATGTTCAATCTGCTGAAGCTTATTTGGCTCAGGGCTTATTGCATGCCACTTTAAGAAGTGCTGCTAATTTAATTTTTCAATTTGAATTGCTGATGGCAGATTTAGCCGAATTAAAAGGTGATTTTAAGCTTGCCCTCGCTTATTTCAAGCGTTTTCATCATGGGCAGCAGGCAGTAAAAAGTCAGCTTTCTCCGCATAAATTGCAAGCCATGAAAATGCAGTTAGAGATTGAAAGTGCACGCCTGGAAAACGCCGATCTGCGCCGCCAGCGTGCCAGCCAGCATAAGGAAATACAGCGGGTGGAGCGGCTGGCCAGCTACGATGGCCTTACCGGCATTTTAAATCGTCGTGGTTTGGAAGAGCAGGGCAGTGAGCTGTTTCAAAGGCAGCGGCAGAATCAACAATCTTTATCTGTGTTAATGATCGATGTGGATCACTTTAAAAAGGTGAATGATGGCTGTGGCCATCCGGTAGGGGATAAAGTGTTAAGGCAAATTGCCGCGCTGCTTAAATCGGGCTGCCGGCAGGATGATTTGGTAGGGCGCTATGGAGGCGAGGAGTTTGTGGTGCTCCTGCCTAATCACGAAGGGGTTGCTGCAACAGAGGTGGGCGAGCGGCTTCGCAGCCTGGTAGATGCATGGATTTGGTCGAGAATTCACCCGGAGCTCAATATTACGATCAGCGTGGGAATTGCCAGCATTGTGGATGATCCTTCGCTTGAAGCCCTGCTCAGCCGCTCTGATCAGTGTTTATATCAGGCTAAGCAGCAGGGCAGAAATCGTGTGGTGGTGTAGGGAAAATGAATGTTCCCTACACGATTTTTTGGGGAAAAAAGGTAGTAAAAGTACGCCATTCTGTTGCATTCATGTGCAGGCTTTATGCTTTTTAAACAAGGCTAAGCCAGTGAAAATGGGTGTTTAAGGGCTGGGAGCGTATGCCCCCAAAAAAAATGGGGCTATAAGCATGGGGGTTTTCCGTTAAAATCAACGCTCCCATGACCCCGCAAGCCCTAAGAGTCCCCCATGGCCGAGCCTATTACTACTCCCCTCCCACCGCAGCTTGTGCATGATCGTGTGCGCGAAATTCCTTACAACTACACTTCGTTCTCTGATCGTGAGATTGTGATTCGCTTGCTGGGAGAAGACGCCTGGCAGGTGCTTGATGATTTACGGCAGCAGCGTAAAACCGGCCGGTCGGCACGGATGTTGTTTGAAGTATTGGGCGATATCTGGGTTGTGAAACGTAATCCCTATTTGCAGGACGATTTACTCGATAATCCTAAACGCCTGAATATGCTGGCCGAAGCCATGCATCATCGTGTGCACGAGATCGAGAAACGCCGTCAGGAAAACACGCAGGTTGCGCTATTAATTGACCGCACCCGCGAGGCGGTGGAGCGCTTTGAGCGAGAATTTATCGATGTGGCCCTGTTGCGCCGTAAAGTGCTCAAAAAAATGGGCCGCATTACCCGTAATGACAATATTTGTTTCGATGGCCTGGCACGGGTCAGCCATGTGACTGACGCCACCGACTGGCGCGTTGAATACCCCTTTGTGGTGCTGGCCCCTGATACCGAAGAAGAAATGGCCCCGCTGGTGGCGGCCTGTATCGAGCTTGGCCTGACGATTATCCCGCGTGGCGGTGGCACAGGTTACACCGGTGGCGCAGTGCCATTAACGGCACTTTCAGCCGTAATCAATACCGAAAAGCTGGATCAGCATAATGGCGTGGAATACCGTGAAATCCCAGGCGTGGCTGGCAAAGTGGCGACGATTCAGTGCGGCGCAGGCGTGGTCACCCGCCGGGTGATGGAAACAGCCGAAGCGGCAGGTTTAGCATTTGCGGTAGACCCAACCTCGGCCGATGCTTCCTGTATTGGCGGCAACGTGGCGATGAATGCCGGCGGTAAAAAAGCCGTGCTGTGGGGCACGGCGCTGGATAATCTGGTGAGCTGGAAGATGGTCGATCCGGACGGCAACTGGATGTTCATCGAGCGCATGGATCACAATATGGGCAAGATCCATGATGCCAAACAAGCCACATTCCGGATTCGCAAATTTAAGCCTGATGGCAAAACGCTGCTTAGCGATGAAAACCTGGTCATCCCGGGCAGCAAATTCCGTAAGGAAGGCTTGGGAAAAGACGTTACTGATAAATTCCTTTCTGGTCTGCCGGGTATTCAGAAAGAAGGCACCGACGGGCTGATTACCAGCGCCCGCTTTGTGCTGCACCGCATGCCAGCCCATGTGCGCACGGTGTGTCTGGAGTTCTTCGGCGAAGTCAGCCGTGCCGTGCCGTCGATTGTGGAAATCAAAGATTATCTGGATGCCCATGCCAGCGTGCAGCTGGCCGGTTTAGAGCATCTGGACTGGCGTTATGTACGCGCCGTAGGGTATGCCACCAAGGCTAAAAGCCGTGGCCGGCCCAAAATGGTGCTGATCGCAGATTTGGTGTCTGATGATGAAGACGCAGTGGGCCTGGCATCCAGCCATGTGGTGCAGCTTGCCAATATGCGCGGCGGCGAAGGCTTTGTGGCCGTTACACCGGAAGCGCGTAAAAAATTCTGGCTGGATCGCGCACGCACTGCAGCCATTGCCCGCCATACCAATGCCTTTAAAGTAAACGAAGACGTGGTGATTCCGCTGCCACGCCTTGGTGAATATTCCGACGCGATCGAGCGCATTAATATTGAGCTGTCGCTGACCAGCAAGCTGGAGCTGCTGGATAAGCTGCAAGACTTTTTTGCTCATGGCCGCTTGCCGGTGGATGCAGGGGATGCGCCGGTCAGCGCGGAAGAGTTTATCGGCGACAGGCGTGAAACTGCTCTTGATTTGATTGAAAAATCACGCCTGCACTGGCAGTGGATTTTTGATCATCTCGATGATTCATTTGAGCTGTATCGCGCTGCCTTCCCAACCATGCCCTTAGAAAAAGAGCTGATCGGCGATGATATTCCGCAAAGCGTCTTTTTAGCCCTGCGTGATTTTGTGCTGCGGGTGAGCTGGAAGCGTGAGTTATTGGGCGAGCTGGAAACACTGTTTTCTGGCCGCACCGATAAATCCATTATGGAGCTGGTCTTCGCTATTCAGCAAAAAGTGCTGAAAGGCCGCACTTGGGTGGCGCTGCATATGCATGCGGGGGACGGCAATGTGCACACCAATATCCCGGTGAACTCGGATGATTATGAAATGCTGCAACGCGCTCACCACGCCGTGGCGCGGATTATGGGCGTGGCCCGGAATCTGAATGGCGTGATTTCCGGTGAGCATGGCATTGGCATCACCAAGTATGAGTTTTTGACAAGCGCAGAGCTGGCCCCGTTTGAGGCGTATAAACAGCGGGTTGATCCGAACGGCCACTTTAATAAAGGCAAACTGATGCCGGGCGCAGATCTGGCCAATGCCTACACGCCATCATTCAGCCTGCTGGGGGCCGAATCGCTGATCCTGGAGGCATCTGATATCGGCGAGATCAGCAATAGCGTAAAAGACTGCCTGCGCTGCGGTAAATGCAAGCCGGTTTGCACCACCCATGTGCCGCGCGCTAATTTGCTGTACAGCCCGCGAAATAAAATTTTGGCTACGGGTTTACTCACCGAAGCATTTTTATACGAAGAGCAAACCCGCCGTGGCGTATCGCTCAAGCATTTTGACGAGCTGGGGGATGTGGCCGACCATTGCACGGTATGCCACCGTTGCGTGAATCCTTGCCCGGTGAATATCGATTTTGGCGATGTATCGATCGCCATGCGTAATTTCCTGCGCAAAGAAGGCAAAAAGAAATTTAACCCTGTTACCGCGATTGGTATGGGTTTCTTAACCATTAAAGACCCGGCGACTATCAAGCTGATTCGTAAAGTAACGATCGAGTGGGGCTATAAAGGCCAGCGTTTGGCGCATGCCGTGGCTAAACGTATGGGCTTACTCAAACCCGCCCTGAAAACGCCGCCCGCCACCGTGGGCAAGGCGACTGTCAAAACGCAGGTGATTCACTTTATTAATAAGCCTATGCCAGGTGGCTTGCCAAAGAAAACCGCCCGCGCCTTGCTGGATGTGGAAGATTCAACTGTCGTACCGGTAATTCGGGATCCGCAACGCCTTAACCGGCCAGAAGAGCAAGAGTCGGTGTTCTACTTCCCCGGTTGTGGTTCAGAGCGTTTATTCAGTCAGGTGGGTTTAGCCACGCAAGCTATGCTCTGGCATGTGGGCGCGACCACCGTGCTGCCGCCGGGCTATCTCTGCTGCGGCTACCCGCAAACATCGGGCGGCGAGAAAGACAAGGGCGATAAGATCACCATGGATAACCGAGTGTTATTCCACCGCCTGGCTACCACGCTCAATTACCTCGATATCAAAACGGTGATTGTGTCTTGCGGCACCTGTATGGATCAGCTGCAAAAGTATCAGTTTGAGCTGATTTTCCCTGGCTGCCGTCTTTTAGATATTCACGAATATCTGCTGGAAAAAGGCGTGAAGCTGGAAGGCGTAAGCGGTGATCGCTATATGTACCACGAGCCATGCCACACCCCGATGAAGACCTATAAAGGCATCGACGTGGCCAATGAACTTATGGGGCAGAAAGTAGAGCTGAATGACCGGTGCTGCGGCGAATCTGGCACTTTTGGCGTATCCAAGCCACAAATCGCCACGCAGGTTCGTTTCAGAAAAGAAGAGGAAATGAAAAAGGGGGCAGATAAGCTGCGTGCTGAATCTGGTACTGCAACGCCAGTCAAAATCCTCACCTCCTGCCCGTCTTGCCTGCAAGGTTTGAGCCGCTACAACGACGATTCAGGCACGACCGCTGATTACATCGTGGTAGAAATAGCCAAAACGGTATTAGGCGCAAACTGGATGCCGGAGTATGTAGAAAAAGCGCGTAACGGCGGGATTGAGCGGGTACTGCTGTAAGTCGCTGGATGCTTAAGCAGATTCGCCAGCACTATGAAAATGGGCACATATCGTGCCCATTTTTTTATGCTGGCTGATGAATCAGCAGCGGCCAGGCCATCTCTTCATAGAGCACTTCTGCGGCGAGTAAGCGAATTCCTGCAGGGCCGCTTTCAATGATTCGCTTTTCATCACGGGCAATAAACAGCTTAAATTGAAAGCCCTGCTCTGCAGGCAGGCGATGGTGCATATCTTGTATGGCAAATTTGGCCTGTGGGCCTTCGCTTTCAAAGCTGCCCCACAGGCGATCGTATTGCCAGATTTGCAGGCGGTATTTATTCATTGTGGAACCTGTTTTGGGGTAAAAGATTGAGCCATTGAGTAAACAGCAACCTGCAGGCGGAGCTAAGTGCTGCTCTATTCTCTGCCGCTTGCTTGCGCAATAGGCCGGGCTCTGCGCCAGCCATCGCCAGCTCCGCAGCATGGCCGATCAGCCATTGCTCGATTCGCTGGCAATCGGCTTCGGCGTGAAATTGCAGCGCCAGGGCATAATTATCCAGCGAGAAAGCCTGATGAGGGCATTGCGCTGAGGCGGCCAGCAGGGTTGCCCCCTGAGGAATAGCAAATTGATCGCCATGCCAGTGTAAAACCGGCTGATTTTGCAAGGCGTGCAGAGGCGACTTCTCTCCGGCTGCCGTCAGTGTGAGTGGGGCGAAGCCGATCTCCTGTTGCTGCATCGGTGCAACTGCTGCCCCTAAGGCACGCGCCATCAGCTGAGCGCCCAGGCAAATTCCCAGCGTTGCTTGTTTCAGGCTTAGCCTGTGCTTTATCACCGCCAGCTCATCCAGAATAAAGGGGTATTTATCCTCGTCGAATGCACCTATTGGGCCGCCCAAAACGATCAATAAATCGGCTTGCCTGGCTGGGGACAGATCATCCAGCCCTGCTTCCAAATAGCGAACAGCAAAATTTTGCTCCTGCAACAGGGGCGCAAGTAAGCCTAGGTCTTCAAATAAAACATGGCGGATAACGATAGCGGTTTTCATGCTTCCAGGCTCCTGTGCTGTTTTTTCTGGCCAATAATATTGGTCGCTTGTGGCTCTTATTCCAAAAATGGCCTGGCTGACCCGAATAATGGTGGCGCCTTCTTCAATGGCCAGCTCAAAATCGCCAGACATGCCCATGGAAAGCTTGCAGAGTTGCGGTGTATTTTCCTGCACTTTATTTTCACCCATTGCACGGCATCCCGCAGCGCAGGCCATTTGAATCCGCGAGCTTGCTATGGTTTTGCTGGCCGGAAGCAATTGAACCGCATCAGGGCTGCGGCCATTTCTAAGGCAGGCGGCCGTTATTTTATCTTTCACCACCGCCAGATTGGCGCTAATTTCAGCCTGGGTTTGCGCTTGTGGATATAGAATTTTAGCGAGTGGCTCAATGCTGGATTGTTTTGCATGGCGTCCTTTTTAGACCGCTGTGGTTTGCCCACTTCAAGAACCAAACTCTAGCCCGCTATTGGACCATTAAAAACCTCCAGATTTGATAATATGGATGGTCCAGTTTTTTCTGTGAGCAAGCCATGCTGCGCCCCTGGTCCTTATTACTGCAGATTGACCGGCAAGCGGGGCTTGCTGTGCATCTGCAAATTGCCCAATACATCGTGGATGAAATTCAAAGGGGGCGCTTAACTGGCGGCAGCGCACTGCCTGGCTCGCGGGAGGTCGCACGTCAGTTGGGGGTAAACCGCAAGACGGTGATCCAGGCGTTTGATGAGCTGATTGCCCAAGGCTGGCTTTGTACTCAGGGCAGGCGCGGCACTTTTGTGTTGCCCGCGCTTATTGCTGCAGAGCGGCCTGTGGCTAAGGCAAAAATCATCAGGGAAGCCGTGCAGGAGCTTGAGTCGTATCTTATTGATTTTACCGATGGCGTGCCGGATTCCAGGCTGATTCCTTTTGATGTGCTGGGGCGGGCTTACCGAAGGGCCTTAATCGCGACGGCGAGGGCAAATCGTTTGGCTTATGGCGATCCGCGTGGCGAGTTGCCCTTGCGCCAGGCGCTTTGCACTATGCTCAGCCAGGAGCGTGGCCTGAATGCTGGCGTCGATCAATTGTGCGTGGTGCGGGGCAGCCAGATGGGTATTTATCTTGCTGCGCGTGTTTTGTTAAAGCCCGGCGATGCGGTGGCTTTGGATGCGCTAAGCTACCCGCCGGCGAGGGCGGCATTTCAGGCTGCGGGCGCACAGACCTTTGCGATAGGCCAGGATGAATCAGGCATGCGGCCGGATGAACTGGAGCAGCTTTGCCAGCAGCGCCGCCTGAAAGCGATTTATCTGACGCCCCATCACCAGTTTCCCACCACCACAATGATGCCGCCAGAGCGCCGTATGCAGCTGTTAGCACTGGCGGACCGCTATGGTTTTGTGATGATTGAGGATGACTACGATCATGAGTTTCATTTTGCTCATCGCCCTGTTTTCCCCATGGCGAGCATTAGCACTGCAGATAATGTGATTTATATTTCTTCGCTTTCCAAAGTATTAGCGCCTGGTTTACGGCTGGGCTATGTCTTTGGGCCTCAGAATTTTATTGATCGCTGCACTGCTGAAGTGATGCTGATCGACAGGCAGGGTAATGCAGTGACCGAGCTGGCCGTGACAGATTTGATGCAAAGCGGAGAATTAAAACGCCACATTCGCCGTGCGCTGCGCATTTATGAAAGCCGGCGCAATATCATGGCTGAGGAAATTAAAACCCTGATAGGGGATAAGGTGAGTTTTGATTTGCCCAACGGCGGTTTGGCTTTGTGGTTAAAAATAAATATTCCGCTGGATATGCAGCGTTTGCAGAGCGATGCAGGCAGGCTGGGGGTGAAAGTCTTGCCTGGCAGTGATTTCGCAGCAGAAGGCCAGGCCATTCATGCATTACGCTTAGGTTATGGCAGCCTGGAGCCGGAGGAAATTAAGCAGGGAATTCAGCGCCTTGCTAAGGCAATGGAGCTGCAAATGAAAGCATGATCAAGCGGCCTTCAGAACTGCACCCAAGGAATACTTATTGCATTTGTTAACGTTTAAATAAGAATACTGGCCCACCAAAAGATAAGAACGATAGTGCTGGTTAGCAATATTTTCCCTGAATCTTTTTTGATATGAAATGCGCTGATAATCAGCATTCCAATGAGGGTAATACTTGTTATTGGCCCAAACACCGTAAATATCATTGGCACGATGCAAGTGATATTACAGTTGTAAAACATTACATTCTTATTCCTATGTGTAAAAACTATATTTGATCTGATTCTGGATTGCTTGTGCCCGGGGGGAGTGTTGCTGGCTCAGGGCGATCACTTAATGCTGCATAAATAATAAACAATACACTCAGGCCTGTATTGGCCATGGGAATAAGCACGGCGCCCAGCCCTGCGCCATAGCCGCCATCTGAGTTTGAAAATATAGCGATACCCATTAATGGTGATAAGAAAACACCGTTTATAATAAGCAGCCAAATTTCGGAAGATTTTTTTGTTTGCTTCTTTACACACCATTTGTGAATTACAAAGTTAATTGCTAAGCCCGGCATTACAATTATCATCCAAACAAATAGTAAGTTCATTTTTTCTTTCTCATGTTGATCACGGATTTTCACTAAGGCGGCGAAGCTGTATTTAAACAGACCAAGCTAAAACCACAATCAGGTGTTTATTTTTCAAAGTCATTTATAGAGTAGTGAGAAATTGCAGGCGGCCATTGTGGCCACCTGCTCAGGCATGCGGCTTAAATGTTCTTCACAATCCAGCCATCGGCTGTATCTTCCACCTCATAACCCAACGCTTTTAACTCGCCACGCATCTGATCAGCTGCCGCCCAGTTTTTTTCTTTGCGATATTGCTGGCGCCGGGCTGCTAAAGCCTCAATCTCAGCCGGAACAGCTGCTGCGATGGTAGGTTGCCAGGTGGCTAAACCCAGGCCTAATACTTCGTCAAATTTTCTCAGTGTGGCTTTTTTATGGCTTGGGCTGAGCTTGGATTTGAGCAGCTCCCACACCAGTGCAATGGCACGGGGGATATTCAGGTCCTGGTTTATTTCTTCGGTGAATCTCGCCAGATAATCACTATCGCATTCGCCACCATCGGGCAGGGCGAAGTAGCTGTCACGCAGCCGGGCAAGGGCGGTTTGAGCACCGCTTAGCGCATCCCAGTTAAAATTAAGCTGGCTGCGATAGTGTGCCGTCAGGCAAAGATAACGGTAGGCGATCGGATCAATGCCCTGGTCGATCAGCGTTTGCAGGCGCAGGAAATCGCCGCTGGATTTACTCATTTTGCTGGCGTCCAGCTGCAAGAAATAACCGTGCATCCAGAAATTAGCTAAGCGCGTGCCGTGGCAAGCCTGGTTTTGGGCAATTTCATTGCTGTGATGGATGGAAATATGGTCTTCGCCGCCGCAATGAATATCAAACCAAGGCTCCAGATATTTGGCCGACATCGCCGAGCATTCAATATGCCAGCCTGGAAAACCACGTCCCCATGGGCTTTCCCATTCCATTTGGCGGGTGCTGCCTGCAGGGCTGAATTTCCACAGCGCAAAATCGGTGATACTTTTCTTTTCGCCAAGTGCCACGCGGCTGCCGGCATTCAGGCCTTCGCGGTTTAAGCGGGCCAGATAGCCGTAATCGTCTTGTTTTGCGGTATCAAAATAAATACCGTCGCTGTTGGCGTAGGTATAGCCTTTTTCTTCCAGTACCTGGATAAAGGCAATTTGCTCTGCAATATGCTCGGTGGCTTTGCACCAGAGCGTGGGCTCCAGCATATTCAGCGTGGATAAATCATTTTTAAATACGGCGCTGAAATAATCGGCGATTTCCCATGCGGATTTACCCGATTTGCGGCTGCCGCGCTCCATTTTGTCTTCACCCTCATCGGCATCAGAAACCAGATGCCCTACGTCGGTAATGTTGACGATATGGCGTACGGTATAGCCATTAAATTGCAGGGTGCGGCGCAGAATATCTTCAAATAAATAAGTGCGTAAATTACCGATATGCGCGTAGTCATAGACAGTGGGGCCGCAACAGTACAAGCCAACCCAATCGGAGCGGATGGCTTGAAATGGCCTTAATTGGCGTTCCCAGTTGTCATATAAATAGAGTTGCATATTGGATTGGCTATTAATTTGGTTAAAAAAACGATTGTACTGAGATTCTGCAGGCTTTGGGCGGCCTTAGCCGGCGCGGTTTGTTACATTCTGTGCCAAATAAAATGTATTTTTTACGGTGTAAGGTTATGGTTGCTACCGATAGCGGCAGCCGGGGGGCGGCGTTAGAATAGCATCAGCTTATTTGGGCGAATGCTCAGCCTATAATGATGCAAATCAACAGGAATAATGTAATGAATTCAGATTGTGTGTTGTGCTCTGACAGCGGCGGAGAAATTCTCTGGCAGGATGATTTTTGTCGTGTTGTGTTGGCTGATGAGGCAGGATACCCGGGTTTTTGCCGCGTTATCCTAAAGCAGCATACGGCGGAATTCAGTGATCTAAATACCGAAGACAGGCAAAGATTAATGCAGCTGGTTTTTGCTGTGGAATCGGCCATGCGCAGCACATTGCAGCCTGATAAAGTCAATTTAGCCAGCCTTGGCAATATGGTGCCGCATTTACACTGGCATGTTATTCCACGCTTTAAAGATGATCGTCATTTTCCCGCCCCAATATGGGCTGAGGCAGTTAAGCCGGATGCAGAAACAAGAGTATCTGCTAAACAATTATTAGCGCTCCGAATCGCTTTGCAGGCCATACAACGATGAGCCAGGTTCCTTTTACCGATGCCCGAAGCACCAAAGACTGGCTGATTTTATTGCCGCTGATGAATACCCGCGTGGCGCATGCAGAATTATGCAGTGCAATGGAAACGCTGGCTGAAGGCAATATGCTACCGCTGGAGGCACTAAAATCATTAGAGATTTTGCGCAGCTCTGTACATGATGTGCAGTTTGCTTTAACGCATGAATATGCCGCAAAGCCGCTGCCTTTGAGCTCCTCCGAGCAGGCGCAGTGGCAGGCTGCCAGCAAGCTGTGGGAGGGCATGGCCGATGCTTACGCACGCTGCTGGAAAGATGCCCAGGCTGATGATTCGCCCATTGTTGAATTTTTGCCCCTGCTTGCCGAGCGTGCTGTGCGTTGCATGGGATTTGTGGTGCGTTGCCACTATATGGTTGGGCGAAAAGTATCTGATGCAATCTGGGTAAAAATATTCAGCTTTTATCAGCATGCCGAGCAATTGGCGATTACAGATAAAAAAGTTAAAGACAGCCTGCTCAGCGTAGGTGATTCAACCACAGTGCAAGCGGTTTTTATCCATACTCTGCTCCTTTCTGCCGCCAATTCAAATCAGCACACTTTGCGGCGTTTGTTGTGGATAGACCAAATGCTGGAGCTGTTTGCAACGCGCAGCCATATTGCGCCTAAAGCGCCAGCACTTCCGGGTAAAACCCCTTTGCAGATTGATCTGGCAGAGCCTGGCAGCCCGCAGCGTTTTGGTCAGCCCAAAGAAGGGCCGGACATCCGTGAGATTGATACCCTTGCATTGGCGCAGGTTTTATCCAAACGTATTAAGTTGCTGCGTCAGGGCGAATTACCAGAAAAGCTGGGTTTGGGGAACGAGCTTGGCTTGCAGGCAACGCTGGATATTTTGTCTGATCTTTACCGGCTTTGGTGCGAGCATGGCACAGAGCGGGCTCCACGCGAGCTTAAGCCGCGCACCGTGCCGCTGATCCTGGCTTTGCCCGCGCAGCATCTTTATGTGGTTGACGGCAATTACACCCCGCCGCCAGAAGAATCTGTAAAAGTAGGCAGCCGTGATTTAATCAATATTCACCTCTTTGGTGATTTATCGCCTTCACGGCAAAATAATGAGCCGCAGGCTTTGCCACCGATTGAGCTATGGGATGTGGTGAATGAAACGGCTCAAGGCTTGCGTTTAAGTCGTGTGGCATCTCAGGGTGAGCGTATCAGCCTGAATCAGCTGATGGTGGTGAAGTCTTCTGCCCGCTATTTGGCAGGCGTGGTGCGCTGGCTGGAAGAAAGCGAAGGCAATTTGCATCTGGGCCTGGTCTTGTTGCCCGGCCTGCCGAAAGCCGCCGCCATCCGGCCTTGCGAGCCAGCACGGGCAACGCCTGAATATACAAATATTGTCTGGCTGCCCGCCATGCCCGCCCTGAAAGCGCCGCAAACACTGCTTCTGCCCAATGGCTGGTTCCGAGCAGGCCGCCAGTGCGAGCTATGGAATGGCGAGCGAATCATCAAAGTAAAATTTATTAGTATTCTGGAATACGGCAGCAATTTTGAACGCGTGCATTTTGCAGAGCAAAAGCTGTGAAAATCAGATAAAAAAACGGCCAGCAAATTGCTGGCCATTTTTTTATCTGTTGATTAATCCCCTCCAGTGGCAATCCTCAATTATTCCTCATGATCTGCTTCATTAATTTTCAATGGTTCGTTGATAATTATTTTTTAATCGGCTGCGTGATAAATAAATGGCGTAAATTTTATTTATTTCTCTTGTTGTTTTTTATTTAATTTATTTAAATATTCAATAAAAAACGAAATAAGGATTAATATATATTCAGTATGAGGATTTTTGATTGAAAAAAATTATATGATTTCATTTTTTATCTGGTGTGGGCTTGGGGTTTCTGAGGTTATTTTCTTAATAAAATCAATGGTTTGCTTTTTAAACTTCTTAAGGTGTTATTGGTTGAATATTAATAACTAACTCGCTGATTTGATCATAAACCTGCAATAAGCGCATTTTTTACATTTTAATTAAATTTGTTTTTGATAATGAAGATGGTAAAGAATAAAACCTGCTTTTAATCTGCATGAGCTAATGCAGCGGTTATTCAATTATTCTGTTTACTGTAAGCAACGTGCATGTAGCTATTGGAATTTGCATTAATTACAAAGCTAGGGTAAGTCGAGGGAGCAGACAAAAAAATTAACTTTAACTGCAGGACTGCCAATCTGGCACTGATTCTTAGAAAATTTCTGATCTTACTAAATAATTTTGACTTGCCCCAGTGCCCTGATGAAGATTCTTTGATACCGGTTTTCATCGTCAAGTTTTTTTCATCGGTATCACCCTGAAAACATCCAAATTTAGATCGCTGCTTACAGAAAAAGTCGTTTGATCTGCTTACTACGCATTATAGATATCCCCCATTTTGCTCATATTAAATCTTATTTTACTTACGTAAAAATTACTAATCGCGTTAGCAAAGTACTTTTCAAGAACAAACAGTGAGTTCTATACAAGCTGAATTGATCTTGTTTGCTTGTTCTAAGCACTTACAAAAAACTTTTAATGTTGTGTTTTTTTCTTTCAATTTTTAAGTTTTTATCTTTCTGCTTTGTTTGAAAATACAACAAGTCTTACTAGGTATTTTTACTTATATGCAATTTTTTATTAGAATAATTTGTCAGGTTTCTGTCTGACTCGTTATTAATCATAAACTTTGAGGTTGAAAATAATGCGTTTTCTATCTGATGAAGAATTGAATTTAGTAGGCGGTGGGAGTGGTGAAGGTGGTAATGAGTCAGGCTACTGGACTCATAACCAGTATGGCGAGCCAGTTTGGGTAAGCAACTCTACAGGTCAGCCGTAAGCTAGTTTCCGGTCTTAGACCGGTTGCAGGTAGGGGCTGTTCCTTACCTGCAACTTATTTATTGGTTAAGTCGCCTTATTTTGGAATTTTGTATGCTATCTGCCATTCAGCGTAGTACTTTAGATGATCTTGTAAAAACTTACAAAGAAGTTACTACTGAGAACACTGTCTACTATGGCAAAGAGTTACCTGTGAGTAGTTTTGTTCCATTTAAAGCAAAGCGGCTTCGTAATGCCAGATTGTTGTGGGTAAATCACGCATTGTTGCGAGACTACGGGGTAGATACTTCATCAATTGAGTTGAGTGAGTTAGAGCCGATTATGCTGGAGGCATTTGCTTATGCGATACCAGCAGAAGGTGATGATCCAGCTCTTTATTGTGATGAAGAAAAAGAATTTGTTGGTGAGCGATACGGGGCACAAACAGAGACAGCGAATGGAGGGGGGGTGCGTTGTGGTTTAAATGGGCGCTTTCAGATAAAAGGCATAGGAAAAAACCCACTTGCAGCAACCAACGTTGATCACTGGCACACATATGGTGGGGCAACGTTGGACGAGGGGGTCCTTGAAGCATTGTGGGGGGAGATAACTCACCAAGAGCTTCCCTTCGGTGGTGTCAGAATTCTGGCCCTGATCGCAACAGGCAAAGTGGTGGAATCTAATTATGGTCGTGCTGATGGGATTGCGGAGCCTGCAGCAAGCGCCTTAATGATTCGCGAGCCAAACATCCGGCCTGCTCATTATGAGCGTTCAATTTATTACAAGCCACATGAGGCTACAAAAGCACTTTTAGTCCCGGACTTTATGCGGGTAGAAGATGCAATCCAGCGTATTGAACTGTCATTGCCACAATCACTTGAGGAGCCGGTCGGAGCAGGTGTTAAAACATTAGCTGAGAGATTAGCCCGGCAACTGGCTGCAGCCAGGGCAATGCGTATTGTTCATGGTGCACTTACAAGCTCAAATGTTTCTATAGATGGGCGCTATATTGATTTTGGGACAATTACAACGTTGCCTGATTATGGTAATCGTATTATCGCACGCGGATTTCCCCCTTTCTGGAATGACCATATTCAAATACTTGTCATGCTCCGCGAATTATATTTTTACTTAAGTAAGTACCGGCCCGATGTTGGCACAAATGAGCGTGAGCAAGTACAGCAATTCTTTAAAGATACCTTAGTTAATGAACAGGCAAGAACCTTTTTGCAGGTAGCTGGCATTCCACGGCTTGTGCTGGCCAATTTAGATACTCAGGTGTGTGTTAGTTTTTTTCAGGCATTGCAGCCTGTATTGTCTGCGCCTGAAAATGAAATACCCCCAGTTACAGATATAACTCAGCCGGGATTGTTGAGACAGTTATTACAAATAGCGTTATATGCAGGAAAGAATTTAAATTACAAAGATATTCAAATATTAGTTCCAAAATTTACACTTGGCACTTGCTATATTAATAGCTTTCTTCTGTTTTTACCAAAATTAGAAGACGCAGTAAATATGGCCGGGTTGACATGGAATAGTTTTATCAATGTATTTGAATTGCAATCAGCAAAGTTTGATGTGGATTTGACACCACTTTATAACTGGACTGTTGTGCTTAAAACTCAATTAATGCGGAAGAACTATTTGCAACAACCCGGGATGGTGATTGATGAGATTGGTGTTTATTTACGTGATTTAATTGATTTGCACGCCAGGGCTGATCACCTCTTGCCATTGGATGAAATGGTTCTTTCGCAGCACAGCCTGAATAAATCCACCGTACGAATTCAATTGGTTTATCGAATCACTGATTCTGACTTATTTATACGACTGGTTCCTTCTGAGCAAAGTAACTCTGATAAATGGCGGCTATTTATTTCAGATAGTGAATCGCATATGCAAAGTCTGAACGGCGTTTCATATTTTCCTGTTTGCATTTCAGATTGTGAAAAAGAAATTAAAGTAATATGTGATTCTGTTAGCCGGAAATGGTCAGTTAAGCTGAATATAAATAATAAAATTAAGGATGTTTTAATTCAATTTTTTAGTGTTGGATTACATAAAAAAACAGAAACAAGGCTTGCTGCTGAATCTATTTTCTGATGATATAAAGGTTATCGTGATGAGTTTACATGAATTGCCATTTGCCGGGCGAGTGGATCTTGCTGTCCAAATTGGGAGTGCAGCAGAGGTCATAGCATATAATTCTGAATATCGTAAATTTCAATTTGCTGCACTAGAGTTTTGGCTCATTCCTGCAGCATTACATGGGCAAGTTAAATGTTTCTTTGATGCGACAGGCCGCCCAACAGGCTTTATTACCTGGGCACTTGTTAATGCACACACTGAGCAGAAATTAATTAACGACCATAAATATATACTTCATCCTTCAGAATGGATAGAAGGCGATCATCTTATTGTAATGGATGCATGTACAAATAATGGACATTTTCGTGCAATGTTGCGTTTATTAAAGCAGCAATTTACCGGAGGTCTTTTATGGCCGGGAGTAAAGTCGATACGTGCCATCAGAAGGGAAAAATCTGGTGAGTTACGAAAGGTTGTTACCTGGTTTGAATTAAAAAGCGGTAGTGACAATAAACCTGCAAAGGGGGGAATTTAATGTATGTATGTATAAAACCCTATGTAGATTATGCTGTGTTACCAAATCAGGATGTATCTGTATGCTGCTCCGCCTGGCACAGTTTCGGCCCGATAGGCTCAGCTATGGAGACTACGATTGAAAAAATATGGCAATCAGAGCGCGCACAGATATTCAGACAAAGTGTGAGCGATGGCAGCTTTAAATACTGTCATGCCAATGCGTGCCCACATTTAAAAAATCATGATGGCCCGGTGATTCTGCTACAGGACGCTCCGGAGATTATTCGGAATATTATCTTAGATAATCGTTTTGACCAGGCCCCATTACCGAAAAACTTGCACCTTGCTTTTGATGAAACGTGCAATTTACGTTGTCCTTCTTGCAGAAACGAAATTATTGCCAGTGATCAGACTAAGGTGAGTGACATATTTAATATGGTGCGGGCTGATGCAGCTAAGGAGGTTGAGTATATCAATCTGGGGGGGGCAGGAGATGTGTTTGCTTCACCAGTATTACGTAATTGGCTGTATAAATTTAATCCTGCTGAATTTCCTTTATTACGCCATATTCATTTTCATACTAATTTACAATTATTTTCAGAGAAAGTTTGGGAAAAAATCCCTGATGCTGTTAAAAAAATGAAAATAACTTTTGATGTTTCTATGGATGGAGCAAGTGAAAAAACCTATGGGATTAACCGGCCGCCGGGCAATTGGGATAAATTAATAAACAGATTAAATATACTGGCAAGCCTGCGTAAGCAAGGGATTGTCGCTGATGTTTGCTGTAATTTTGTTGTTCAGAAAAATAATTTCCATGAGATTCCAGATTTCATTTCTTTAGTAAATGATCTTGGTTTTGATATGGCTAAATTTACAAAGCTGGATAATTGGGGGACATTTGAATCGGATGATTACTTGCAACGTGCTGTACATTTGCCAGATCATCCTCTTCATAAAGAATATCTGGAAATATTAAAAAATCCACTATTGCAGCATAAAATTGCATATTTAGCTAATTTAAACTGAAACAAAATAATGAGATAAGCCAATGTTTTCGATAATCTTTGGAATTATATTTTTCCCTTTAATATTGTCTTCGGTGACACTCTTTTTTCTCACTGCGACTTTAAATATCAGGCTTAGCCTGCGTCAAAAAGTACTGAATACCCCTGTTCAATATCCTAAGAGCGTTATCTTAGTCCCCTATTATAATGAAAACCCATCAACCATGGTGCGTGCACTTCAGTCTATTGAAGCTCAGGATTATCCTAATCCTCTGTATGTAATGTTGTTAAATGATGGTTCCACTAATACTACATTACAAGAAATTTCAATTTGGATACAAGAGCATGGGCGTCGCCATCATTATGAATTGATTAACTTGGATAAGAACTCAGGCGCCAAGGGTAAGGCTATGGATCAGGTTCTGCATTTAGTTCCTGAAGATGCTGAAGTTCTTGCTATTGTGGACAGTGATACCCGGCTTGAACCCGATGCTATGCGATTGAGTGTAAAGCAGTTAATGAGTGATGAACGATATGCTGCTGTGTCCGGATGCGTAATTGCTTCAGGTAAGAGTAATTCACTGCTGTCATATATTCAGTACTACGAACATATTGGCAGCTTTGCTGCGATTCGATTTGCACAATCATGGCTGGGTTTGGTGGATGTTTTATCCGGAGCATTTTCAATTCATCGAATGGCGGCAATTCGGGAATTGGGGGGGTGGAGTAATTGGCTGGTCGAAGATATTTCATGGACATGGAAGGCTATTGCCAGTGATTATAGAATTGGCTATTGTCCCGAAGCCATTGCTTATACAGAAGTGCCTCAGTCAGTCCGGGGGTTATTTCAACAGCGGCGACGCTGGGCAAGGGGGCGGCTTGAAGCATTAAAAGCTGCATGGGCAATATCAAAACCCCGGACTCTTTTACTGCTTCCATGGCTTTTGCTTTGGATTCAAGGGGCAATCATGCCTTCTTTGCTTGCCGTCGTCCTTGCCCTCTTTTTTCAACAATGGTGGGTGTTTGCCATTGTTGGACTAATTGGCGTTATGCAGCTTTGGATTAATGTTTTATTGCATTATAAGCACTTAGATTCAAAAGCTGTAAATATCCGGGATGTCATATTACAAGCAGTATATTTTCCTGTTTTCGAAATAGCAATTATGCCTGCCAGTATTTTCGGCTTTATGGATGAGCTATTTAATGTGAAAAAACACTGGTTAACACGATGAAAAAAAATTCGAATCTAGAAATAACATGTTCTGTTAATGATTTTGCCATGCAATCATCAAATTACAGCGAAGACTGGACCAGCATGCATGCCGCAAATTTTAAAGCTGCATTTGAAAATGTTTTAGGGCCGCTAAATAATGCCCTTGAAATTGGCTCTTTTGAAGGCCGCACTTCCTTGCATTTTTCTTCATTATATTTAAACGGTTCAGGTCAAGTACTTCATGCGGTTGATCCTCACCCAAAAGATGTATTTTGGGAAAATACAGCCGAGCGCCGGGCCAGTGGTCATATTTCTTTTAGTCAAATGAAGTCATTCGACTATTTGATTAGCAGGCCTGATTACTTTTTCGATTTTATTTACCTTGATGGCAGTCATATTGGAAAGCATGTTTTACAGGATTTAGTTGTTGGCTGGCGTAAATTGAGGGTTGGTGGAATCATGTTAATTGACGATTATCATTGGAAAAACCATTGGTATATTGAAAGATTATTCCCTGCTGAGTTATTAAATATGCCGGAAAAAAAATATGCGAATACATTTTATCCGAAAAAAGCAGTAGACAGTTTTTGTAAAGTTTTAGGGCCTGAGGTCGAGATAGTTTTTAATAATTATCAAGTTTGTTTACGCCGCCTTTGTGATTTGGACGAAATGGTTGTTAATGAGGAAAAAGACCGGTTGTTTTGTCCATGATGACTGAATATTAATCTGTTCTGATAATGGTGAATTAAGCTATGTACTCTCATTTGTTTTGCAGTAAACCTTTTAATTTTATTGATATTAAACGTAATAAGGCAGGGGTTTGTTGCTGGGTAAAGTTACCTATTTGGCAAGGTGAGAGCGCTGATTTTTCAATAGATTCGGCCTGGAATTCAGATAATGCACAAAAAATAAGGAAATCAATTCTTGATGGTTCGTTCAGCTATTGCAGCAAGGATTGTCCATTTTTACATGGGGCTGCTGCCCCTCCTGCGGTGCAAGAAAAACAAGATTCAGTAATACATGGCTTCTTGAGCGCGATTTCAAATCCTGTTCAGGGCCGTGATCAATTAAAAGACACCGGAATGCTTCAGATTATCAGGGATAACTTGTGCATCATGCCTGATCTCCCTGCATTTGTTGAATGTGGTTTTGATAATTCTTGCAATTTATCCTGCCCAAGTTGTCGTAATGAGCGACAAGTGGAAACAGAGCATCAAGAAAATATTCTGGTTATGCAAAATAAAGTAGAACAGCAGCTTTTTCCAGGATTGAAGAGTTTATATATCACAGGGTCGGGAGATCCATTTGGTAGTCCATATTTTAACCGCTGGCTCAGAAAAATGAGTGTGAGTCATTTTTCTGATGATGCGTTTATTCACTTACATACAAATGCTCAGCTTTGGGATGAGGCAATGTGGAATAAATTGCCGGAGTCTGTGCGTGAGCGTTGTAAAACTTGCGAAATTTCAATTGATGGCACTAGTGCTGCTACGTATGAATTAAACCGGCGAGGCGGGGACTTTAATCGGTTGTTAAATAATCTTGAGTTTATTGCTGGATTAAAAAGGGAAAGAAAACTTCTTTATTTGAAAATTCATATGGTTGTTCAGGAAAATAATTATCATGAAATGCCTGATTTTGTTGCCCTTGGCCGGCGTCTTTCTGCGGATGAAGTATATTTCAGCTATTTATCAGACTGGGGGACATTTTCAGTAACTGAGCTGGAAATGCGTCAAGTTCACTTGCCCACGCACGCTCGTTATCATTCTTTTTTGAAAGTACTAAAACACCCATATTTGCGGGAACCATGCGTTAATCTTGGGAATTTAAATGATATAGATTGTGCTCAATATCAGAAAACTCACCATCCCTTAATAAGGTTACGGGAGTTGGTTGCTACCGGCTCTTAATCATTATTAACAGGTTTTTAAATATAGTTATTTAGAATTGCGTGCTCATGTCCTCTTCACCTTTATTCCGTTCTGAAGTTGTTTTGTCACAACAAGTTTCTCTGGAAGGGCGGATTATTTTGCCGAGTCAGGCAAATCTGACATGGCTGGCTACTGCAGGAGTATTTTTGCTGATCGGTTTGATGGCTTATAGCTATTGGGGAGAATACACCCGAAAAGCAAAACTTGTTGGTGTCGTAATGCCTGCAGCAGGGCTGCTTAAGATTGTTTCGCCGCGTGATGCCAGTGTTTTAACCTTGCTTGTTAAGGAAGGACAAGAGGTTCAAGAAGGGACTCCTTTGTTTATTGTAAGTGGTGAGCGTTATAACCGTGAAGGGCAAGGGACCGTGTCAAGTTTGCGTGGTTCAATTAAGGAAGAAATTAATTTGCTAAGCCGTGAACGCATGCGTCGCAAGGAGCAAAATCAGCTTGCAAGCCGCGCGTTGCTGCAGCATCAACAAACGTTGTTTGCACAGCAGTCTGCTGCTCGTCGTGCACTTGCAATCACAGAACAACGAGCAAATTTGCAGAAGGGGATTTTGAGTCGGAATATGCAGTTATTAGCTAAGGGTTTTATTTCTGCTTCGGCGTTACAGCAGCACGAAATAGAGGTTGCAATGGCACAAGGTGATGTTGAACAACAGCAACAAAACTTGATTGGCTTGCAACAATCTTTACAAGAAGTGGTGAATGATCAAAAGCAATCCAGCTTGCAGGGGCAAAATGAGCTGGCAGAGCTTGAGCGTAGCATTAAAAAATTAGAGCAGCAGTTACTTGAATTGGGAAGCCAGGATGCCAGCATGATTCGCGCTCCGGCAAATGGAATCGTTACGGGCATATTAGCTAAACCCGGGCAGACACTGCGGCAGAATGAATTAATGCTGGCTTTAGTGCCGCGCGATGCAGAGCTTTTGGTTGAGCTATATGCAACGAGTCAGTCTGTTGGGTTTATTAAACCAGGGCAGCCGGTTGGGATTCGTTTCAATGCATTTCCATATGAAAAATATGGAATTCAAAAGGGCAGGGTTAAAGAAGTTGCCAGGGTCGCTCAGGTGCAATCAGAATTAATTCAGCGTACTTTATTTAGTGTGCAAGATAGTAAAGAGGTTTATTACCGTGTTTTAGTTGAATTATTGAGAACAAGTGTATCGGTCAATGGGAAGGAAGAGCCCTTAAAGGTTGGAATGAGTACTGAAGGTGATGTTTCCTTAGATACTCGTCGAATTTATGAATGGCTCTTTGAGCCAATTGCAAGTTTCCGAGGGCATTAAGTTATATGCATTTGTTAAAAAAATTGAATTGGGGATGGCATAAACGTTTGCGCTTAGTAAGGCAAACAGAGTCTGCTGAATGTGGCGTAGCTTGTTTAGTTATGGTTGCCGCCTGGCATGGTTTTCGTATTGACTTAATGACATTGCGTCAGCGTTTAGGGGTTACTCAGCATGGAATGAATCTTCAGCAATTAATTCATTGTGCTGAAATGATTGGATTAATGGGGCGTCCATTACGCTTAGATTTGGAAGAATTAAAGCAACTGGCTACTCCTTGTATTTTGCACTGGGATTTAAACCACTTTGTTGTATTAAAAAAAGTTTTCCGCAATCGGGCAGAAATTCTTGATCCTGCGAGAGGTCAGGTGCAGCTTTCTTTGCATGAAGTGAGTTTGCACTTTACAGGCGTTGCTTTGGAACTTAGCCCGTCTGATGAGTTTGAACAGAAAGATATGCATAAAACTGTTCGAATCAGAGATCTGATTGGCCGTACCCGGGGATTAGTTCCTGCATTACTTAGAATTTTAGTTTTTGCCGGTGTACTAGAAACTTTAGCTTTAGCAGTTCCTTTATTTAATCAGCTGATTATTGATGAAGTATTGGTAACTCGTGATACTCATTTGTTAGTAATGGTCGCAATAGGCTTAGGATTATTAACGCTGAGTCAGGCGATTATTAGCGTTGCACGTGAATGGGCCGTCGTGTCACTGACAATGGCTTTTGGATTGCAATGGACGGTTAATGTTTTCCGGCATCTTGTTCGCTTGCCTGTTGACTGGTTTGAAAAGCGCCATATTGGTGATGTTACTGCGAAATTTCGCTCTATTGAAGATATACAGAGAACATTAACGAATAGCACCTTAGAAACATTATTGAATGCCATTTTGTTAATTGGAACTTTGGCGATGATGATGGCTTATGATGCCAGTTTGGCTACAGTTGCGGTTGTAGCTGCTCTGATGTATGCCATCTTGCGTTTGGCTTGGTTTATCCCAATGAGGGATGCTGGTGTTGATGCCTGGGTTGCCAATACTAAAGAGGCTAGTCACTTCTTGGAAACGATGCGGGGAATTTTGAGCTTACGCATAAATGGTGCCATGCCTCATCGAGAGGTTGCCTGGCGTAATTTGGAAGTTGAATCGCGAAACGCAAAATTATTACAACATAAATTAGGAATTGCTTATCACGTGTGCATGTTGCTCTTAAGCAGGAGTGTACAGATTATTGTACTTTCTCTTGGAGCGAGAGCAGTCCTTGATGGACACTTTACTGTGGGAATGTTGGTCGCTTTTTTGGCATGGCAGGATCGTTTTACTTCAAGTGCAAATCAGCTTATTGACCGTTTTTTTGAATTTAAAATGCTCAGTGTTTATACCGAGCGGCTTGCTGATATTGTGCAAAGCCTTCCTGATAGGCGGGAAAAATTTAAGTTAAAAACATTTGGACCATTAAAGGCTCCATATAAAGGGACTGCGGTATTGGTTGTTGAGGGTTTAGATTTTTCTTATGGTAATAATGAGCCTTCTATTCTGAATAATTTAACTTTTAGTGTCGAACGGGGAGAAATTGTTGCCCTAACAGGCCGGTCCGGGTGCGGTAAAACTACTTTGCTTAAATTAGTTCTTGGCATTTATCAGCCTCAGCGTGGTTCAGTAATTATATTAGGGGCTAATACTAATCATGATGATTTTGCTAAAATTCGCAGTTGCGTTGGGACGGTATTGCAAGATGACCAGTTATTCAGCGGGTCTATTATAGAAAATATTACATTATTTTCTCATGAAGTTAATATGCTGCAGGTAGAGCAATCGGCTCAATTTGCAGAAGTGCATCAAGATATTTTAGAAATGCCAATGGGATATTATACTTTGGTCGGGGAAATGGGCTCCACTTTATCAGGAGGACAAAAGCAGCGTATTCTATTAGCTCGTGCATTATATAAAAAGCCTGAATTGCTTGTTCTTGATGAAGCGACCAGTCATTTAGATATAAATAATGAATTTAAAATTAACAAAACATTACGTGATCTGGGTATAAGTGCATTGGTAATAGCTCACAGACCAGAGACTATTGCGAGTGCTGATCGGGTCCTTGAATTAGAGCGGGGGCAGATAAAGTCTGAATATTATCCATTGCACTCAGCAAAAAGAAATAGCGAAATTTATATTTAAAATTCCGGAGTTTAGGATGATTTTAGCTGCTGCAGAGAAGTCCTTTCTAGCAAATGAGAGAAAAGATGATAATAGTGGGGCGTGGTTTCAAAAGCATAGCCATGTACTGACTTCATTGAATGAGTCATGTGCTGATTCTGAATTAGCTGCATTTGCTGAAGATGTGGGAGAGGCCAGGTTTGTTGTGCTTTGTGCGCAATCACATGGGGAGGGAAATGTATTTGGTCTGCAGGGGCGCTTAGTACAATATTTGCATCAACACTGTGGTTTTGAAGTGCTCGCTATGGGCAGTGGCATGTATGATTTGTTACAGGTTTGGGAGGATATTAAACTTGGACAGCATGCGGCAACAGCGGTATTAAATAATTTGTTTTATATGTATTCTCGTTGCCCTCAGCTCAGGTTTTTATTTGAGTATATCACTCAGTGCAGATATTCGGATTACCCTTTGATTTTGGCTGGTTGTGATGGCCCGCAAGGAGGTAGAAAGTCAACCGAGGATTTGTTGGCGCATTTAAGCCATTTTTTGGAGCAATATGGTTTTATTGAGCTAAAAGAGAAAGTTTGCTGGAGCGGCTTTGTTCGTGCAGCAGAACGAATTATTTCAAGATCGAAGCCATTAATTGACAGCATTAGTGATGTTCATGATTTTCAAAAAATGTTGAAATTGTTATTTCCTATACTTGGTAATAATGAATTACACCAATTAAGTAATGATGAAAGTCGGCTGCTTTATTTATCACTGGAAGGATTGCAGGCTCAGCTAGTCGAGTTACAAGTGGGGGAAAAACGTGACTGGCAAATGTTTTCAAATATAAAATGGCTTGCTGAGTCGGTCTATTCAGGCAAAAAGTTTATTATCTGGGTTCATAGTATGAGGGGGCTTCCTTCTGGTGGAAATTCTTTAGGTGATTTACTTCGTGACTATTACGGAATGAATGGCGTTTATATTGCACATTTTACAGCATTAGGTGGGTGTATCACTGATTATGAGGCAAGCCAGAATACGATTGCTTTGCCTCATTTAAGTGAAGGTAGTTGGGAGGCTGAATGGGAAAAAGCCAAAAATGAGAATGGATACATTACGTTCAGATCTTTGATTAAAGATGCTGTTCTGCAGCATGATTTATACAACAATTTAACTTTCCGGCGTTTTCGTTATTGTGACGAGCCTTTGAGTGTTCACAATGTGATTCTACCTGAAGGAACAAATTCCCAACCTATTGTTGATAGTCTGTTTTTTATACAGAAAGTGGAGCCTGTAAAGCTTTCCTCTATGGAGGGTATTTAGCTTTTGTTATTTAATAGTTTGGGGGCTTAATCCAGCCCCCTTGCAATCCTCAATAATTTCTCTTCATCCACTTCATCAATTTGCGATGGCCCCAGGAATAATTCTGCGTAGTTTTTCCAGACTTTTTCTTTGACAAAAATCTCAAATAAATCGCCATCAATATGCTGATCTTTGGCCATGCGGGCGAGGATGGTGAGGGATTGGGATATCTTCATGCCGTCTTTATAGGGCCGATCGCGCGCGGTGAGGGCTTCAAATACGTCGGCGATGCCCATGATGCGGGCCTGAATGCTCATTTGGTTTTTAGTCAGGCCGCGCGGATAGCCTTTGCCGTCCATTCTTTCGTGGTGGCCACCGGCAAATTCGGCGACGTTTTTTAAATGCTTGGGCCAGGGCAGGGATTCCAGCATTTCGATGGTAACTTCAATGTGGTGATTAATAATCTGGCGCTCGGCTGTGGTGAGGGTGCCTTTGGCAATAGACAGGTTTTCTATTTCTTCCGCCGATAAAAACGGGCTGATGACACCATCCGGGCTAAGCCAGCTTTGCTGGGCAATGGCTTTTACCCTATCACAGGCGCTATCTGGCATAAATTCACCGCCCGTATTGGCATGCCTTAAAAAAGTTCTGTCTGATTCGATTTGCGCCAGGCGGGTTTTCCATTCGGTTTCTGTGCATTTTCCGCGCAAAAAATCAATTTCTGCATCGCGTTTGAGTACTTCAAAGCGTGCATCTATTAAATGAATACGATCAAAAATAGTTTGTAATTTAGTGGCCTTGTCTACCACATGCACCGGAGTCGTGATTTTGCCGCAATCGTGAAGCAGACCCGCTATTTTTAATTCGTAGCGATCCCGGTTATCCATTGTAAAACCGGCCATGCTGCCGTAATTAGCGTTATTAACGGCTTCAGCAATCATTATGGTTAAAGCGGGAACGCGCTGGCAATGGCCTCCGGTATAGGGCGATTTATCGTCAATGGCCAAGTTGATTAAATTAATAAACGATTCAAACAATTCTTCTAATTGATGTATTAAGCGCCGGTTAGTGAGTGCAATGGCAGCTTGTGATGCCAGCGATTCGGCCATGCTCTGGCTGTCTTGGTCAAAATAACTCAGCTCGCCGTGCTCGTCTTTGGCGTTAATCAGCTGCAATACACCAATGATTTCACGTTCGTGGTTTTTCATCGGCACGGTGAGAAAAGATTTGGAGCGATAGCCCACGCTGGCGTCAAAACGCTTGGTGCCAGAAAAATCGTAGCCTTCGGCGGTATAAGCGTCTTCAATATTAATAGTGATGTCTTTATTTACCGCGCAGGCCACCACATTGTTCAGGTTGGGCGTGCCATCGGTGTGGCGCAGCATCACGGGGGGCAGGTTAGTGGGGTGGCCGGTGGTGCCGCCCATGGCGATGCCCAGTGATTCGGTAATGACAATTTCAAAGTACAAGGCCCCTTCTTTCACCAGATAAAGCGTGCCAGCATCGGCGTTAACCAGATGTTTGGCAGCAATCAGGATGGTTTCCATCAGTTTGTCGATATGGTTTTCGCAGGAGAGGGAAATCCCGATGGCATTGAGCTGCTCTAAACGATCATGAAGGATATCGTGGCTAAGCATATTGCTTCTCTGTTGGGTCCGTGCAAAGCAAATTGAACGCAAACTGCTGCGTTTTAATTATTCACATCCATTCTGATGGCGGGGTTTGCGTTTTTGGTCTTTTTTAGCTTTGCCGCTGCTCGGAATATATTGATGGTTTACTTGATACAAACGCTGCGAATCTGGGCCATATCGGTCAGGCCCTGCAGTACTTTTTCGATGCCGTCCTGCTTTAAAGTACGCATTCCTTCTTCCAGCGCGGTGGCGAGCAATTCGGCTACGCGTGCATGTTCCTGAATTTGTTTTTTTACTTTATCGCTGCCAACTAAGAGTTCATGCAGGCCTAAACGGCCTTTATAGCCGGTGTTATTACAAGCATCACAACCCTTGGCGCGGTAAAGCGTAAATTGCCCTTCTTTATTAGCAAACGATGTTACCCAATCTTTATATACGGTCTCTGAGGCCTGATCGGGGTTCTTCTGCCAGTCGGTCGTTTGCTTTAACTCTTCGCTGTATTCTTTCAGCATGGCCTTGATTTCTGCGGCTTCAGGCTGGTATGCCTCTTTGCATTTACACAGTCTTTTAGCAAGGCGCTGCGCCAGAATGCCGAGCAGGGCATCGGCAAAGTTAAAGGGATCCATACCCATATCTAAGAGGCGGATAATCGATTCTGGTGCACTGTTGGTGTGCAGTGTGGCCAGTACCAGATGCCCGGTGAGCGAGGCTTCAATCCCTGTGCTGGTGGTCTCTTTATCGCGCATTTCACCTACCATAATGATGTCGGGATCGGCGCGTAAAAAGGCTTTCATAATGGAGGCAAAAGTCAGGCCCGCTTTATTATTAACCTGAACCTGCCGCAGTCCTTTTTGGGTGATTTCAACCGGATCTTCGGCGGTCCATATCTTGGTATCGGGGGTGTTGAGGTGCTTAAGTATTGAGTGAAGGGTGGTGGTTTTACCTGAGCCGGTTGGCCCGCAAACAAAAAACAGGCCATAGGGTTTGGCGATCACCGATTTCAGGTTGGTGATGGTGCGCTCTGACAGCGCCAGTTTATCCAGCGGCAAGGGCTCGCCCGAGGCCAGAATCCGCATCACCACATCTTCAACGCCGCCCTGGGTAGGAATGGTAGCAACGCGCAGCTCGATATCGTAGCCGGGTACATATTTTTTAAATTTGATTTTGCCGTCTTGTGGTTTGCGTTTTTCTGAGATATCCAGATCGCACATGATTTTAATGCGCGTGACCAGCGGGTTACGGTAAGAGGCGGGCACTTCTTTATAAGCCACTAAAGAGCCATCGCGGCGAAAGCGGATACGGGTCTTTTCGTTGCCGGGGGAGGGCTCGATATGGATATCGGAAACGCCGGTTTTATAGGCTTCAACAATAATCTGATTGACGAGTTTGACCAGCTCATTGTCTTGCGCCGCAGAGATTTCTTCAGGTGAAACAGGCTCGGCGGCGTCTTCATCATCCATCGTAGAAAGAAGGGCGTCGATATTATTATCAAAGCTTTGTTCACCAAAAAACAGATCAAGGGTTTTTTGGAATTCAGTCCGGGTGCTTACCCGGTAAATGGCTTTTTTATTGGGGAAAACATGGGCAACGGTGTGGCTGGCACGAATACGTTCAGGATCGGTGGTGAGGATAATAATGCCTTCTTTTTCCTCATCAACAGGCAGCCATCCGTTTTCTGCCGCGTATTCCCGTTTGATATGTTTGAGTAAATCTAAGGGTTTTACTCTTTCGGGTTTAAAGGCTTCATAGGCCACGCCAAAATAGCCTGCCAGCGATTGCCCAAGGGCAGCAAGTGGTACCTGATATTTTTCGCTGAGCAATGTTTCTAAATCGGTTTTATCGCGGTGGCTTTCACGCAGGGCTACCTGAAGTGCAGCCTGGGTAATCACATTTGCGGCAACCAGCCCGCCATACTTATGCTGGGGTGAAAATGGAAAAGGCTGTTGCTGCCTCTGTTGCAAAGCAATGGCGAGGGTTTTTGCCAGTAAGCGAATGCCGTCTTCGGTCTGGTTCTCAAAGGGGTGCTGCTGCTTATTATTGATGAGCTGCACTACGCCAATCAGTGTGCCATCGTTTTCGGATAATAAAGGTGCAGCCAGCATTTCTCTGGCATGAAAGCCGGTTTGTTTATCCACGGCTTGTAAAAACTGCAGGGTGGGGCTGTATTTGGTGAGCTCTTCGGTGTTGTAGACATCGCGGATATTAACCAGCTGCTTATGGTTGGCCACAAAGCCGGCCACGCTGCGGTCATTTACCGGAATGCGCAGTTCTTTAAAGCCTTCCAAGCCTGTTTTAACCCTGGAAATAATTTCGTTGCCCGTATCATTGGCCACATAAATAGTCAGGCGTTCTGCGCCAAAAACAGCGCACGCTTCGCCGCTGATCTCCAGCAAAATCTCATCAATATGCCGTGTTGCATGAATGCGGTTCGTCAGACTTTGAAGCTCATGCATAAAGCGTAAGGCGCTGTCTTTTTGACTCATGATGATGACTCACGGATGGCTTGGGGCGATAAGGTTCAGGGGTTTAAAGTGTTATAGGGCATGCTCTGGGTGCTGATTAAAAATGGATCAGCTGGTTTTGTTCTAATCTGCTGATGCTTAAGCTCATATTGTCCCGCAGTATTTCTTGCATGGTCAGCTCTGAATCAGCGGGCTTCAGGTGGGTGACTAATACCTGGCATGGGCGGCTGAGGTGCTTGAGCTGCTCCAGTAGTGTGAACGGGCAAAAATGCTTGGCTGCATTGGCCAGCTCGTACTCCCGGTTACTGAATGCCGTTTCGATAATTAAATGGCTGAGATTTTCAGTGGCATTCACAATGTCCCAGAAAGCAGGGCTGCAGACTGAATCACCGCTGAAAATAAGCGAGTTTTTACCGCTGTCCAGCAGATAGCCCACAGCAGGCACGGTGTGTACTGCAGGAATAGCAGTAATGGTGCATTCTTCTATGCGGCAGGATTGCCCTGTATCAAGGGTGACATAGCGCAGAAAAGGCGCTTCACGGCTGGGAATCTGATTAAAGTCGGGCCAGACCGCCCAATTAAAAATATGCTTTTTTAATACTCCTAAAGTGGCTTCGCTGGCGTACACGGTAAGCGGGGCGCTGCGGCTGCCTAAAATAGTATCGGCCAGCATGGGCAGGCAGGCGATGTGGTCAAGATGGGCGTGGGTCAGAAAAATATGCTCAATACGGGTGAGCGCCGTAAAGCTCAGGTCACCCACGCCTGTGCCGGCATCGATCAGAATCGAATCATTGAGCAGAAATGAAGTGGTGCGGTTGGCACCTCCTATTCCACCACTACACCCCAGTATTCGTAAGTGCATCGAGAGGCCTGCTATTTGCTGTCAAATTGATGTACGCCATCCCAGTTACTGCCGGGTGGATTACGCCTGAAATTCTGGATTCTTTCTAAGTAAACACTGTAAAGATGATGCTCGTTTTCTGCGGTTATTTTCTGCAGATTAAGGAGCTGCATTTCGGCCAGATCCCACTCTTGCTTACGATAGAGTTTGAGGCTTTCATGAAAGAGGATGAGTGCGGCCTCATCGTGGCGGGTGAGTGGCAGAGGCTCGTAAAGGGTGACGGCCTCTGTTTTCCCCATCACGCGTACCCGGTCTATTTCGCGGTAAACCAGGTTGGGGGCGGCGTTGCGGGTGTTTTCGCTGACCAAAATACTCACTCCGTAATATTTGGTTAAGCTCTCCACCCTGGATGCCAGATTCACGGCATCGCCCATGACGGTGTAATTCATTCTGAATTGCGATCCCATATCACCAACCGTGACATTACCTGTATTGACACCCACGCCAACAGAAATGGCGGGCCAGTTGCGTGCGGCCAGCCTGGGGTTGAGCTGATGAATCGCTTCCTGAATCTCTAAAGAGGCCAGTACTGCATTCTGGGCGTGATCCGGGTCAAAAACCGGGGCTCCCCAAAAAGCCATTACGCAATCGCCGATGTATTTATCAATGGTTCCCAGGTGCTGATGTCTGATGACGGTTGAGATTTCGGTCAGAAACTCATTCATAAAACGGCTTAACTCATCGGCCGGCATGCCTTCGGATATTTTGGTAAAGCTTCTTACATCGGTAAATAGCACGGTAAGAGGGCGGTTCTGGCCTTCCATGGTGTATTTTTCCGGATCTTCGCTCATGCGTTCAACCAGCTCTGGCACAACGTACTGGCCGAATAATTGGGTGAGCTGGCGCTTACGGCGGCTTTCAAAGAAATAGCCATAGGCCATATTCAGGGTGTAGAGGCCCACAATGATCATTAAAGATGCGGCCAGTGGCATATCAAGATGGGCGTAGTGCCAGAGTGCTATATTGCCCGCAGTCAGAAAAAGCATCAGCAACAGGCAAAATACACTGGCAAAAAGCGGTGAGAAGCGGATCAGCACCCAAATCAGCAACGGGCCCAGAATCAGCAGCAGCAAAAATTCTGCGCCAAATAAATAGCCGGGGTGCTGGGGCAGAGACTGATCCAGAATCGCGGCAATTAAATTGGCATGAATCTCAACCCCTGCATAAGATTCGCCTACCGGGGTTGCGCGTAAGTCTTTTAAGCCTGGCGCGGTGGTGCCGAGTAAAACAATTTTATCTTTAAGTATTTCAGGGCTTACTTTGCCTGAAATAACATCTGCAGCTGAAACATAGGGAAAACTTCCCTGCGGGCCTTTAAAGGGGATCAGTGCCCAGCCGTTTTCATTAACAGGCAAGCGCCGGTTGCCTAAGCGAAATGCTTCCAGCGCGTAAACACCTTCTGTGCTTTCTTCAAGCACAGGGGAAAACACTTCCTGGCCTAATGCCATTCTGGCGAGTGCTAAACCGAGGGCAGGATAATAATCTTCGCCAATTTTTACGACTAATGACACACGCCTGGCAATGCCATCACTATCCAGAATGGGCACAAAATGGCCGCCATGCCCGGCGGCCTGCTGCAAGCCGGGCAAATTGCCCCCATAGTTTTTCCCTCCCACAATCTGCTTAGAGACAGGGGCTAAATCGCTTGCTTTAAGAATGGCAGGGGGGAGGGTTCCGCTGGAAACTGCTTTGGCTTCATTACTAAAATAAAAGCCGGTAATCACAGAGCGGTTACTCAGGGCTTTGGCAAAGCGTGCATCGGTGTCCAGCTCTGGGGTCAGCCTGTTTAATTCGTTTTTAAAGGCGGTGTTTGTGCTTAATTCATTGGCCGCCATTCTGCGTAAGACAGGAAGGCCGGAGCTTTCATCGGGCTCGGCAAAAACCACGTCAAAACCGATGGTTTTAATCTGATAGTGATCGAATAGCTGATCGATCAGTTTTGCCAGATGATCACGCCGCCATGGCCAGCGGCCAAGCTCGCCCAGACTTTTTTCATCAATATCAACAATCACAATCCTTGAATCAACGCCACCCGGCATTCCCAGCCTTAACCGTACATCGTAAAGATAAACATCTATCTGGCTGAGGGTGGGAAGGCGGGGAGTGCCAAGGACGTGCATCAGGGCCAGCAGCAGCAGCAGTGCACCGAGTAATACTTGTGGCCAGTGTTTGCGGAAGCTGGCTTTCATTTTCAGCTGCGATAAAAGAAAGTCATCTCGATCCCCAATAGCTCGATGATGTCTTTTTCTTGCAGTAAATGAGCGTGGACACCAATCTCTTTTTTATTAACCGTGGGATGGTGTTCGCCTTCTACATGGGTCAGGAAATAGCCTTGTGGCCGCTTTGTAATAACGGCCACTTGCACGCCTGTTTTGCCAAGTGTTGTGAGTTTTTTATTGAGCTCCAGCTCTTTTCCGGTATTGGCTCCAGAGAGCACTTTGATGACGCCAAGTTGCTGAGGAAGTACATCGGGCTGGGCTGGGGCCGCGGGGGCTGCCTGCGGCTGGGCCGCCAAAGGCTGTACAGGAGGCGCTGCCGGAGCAGGTGGCGGGATATCTGCAGCAGCGGCCGGGGAGGGCGGCGCAGGTTTGGCCATCACAGGCGGGCGGCCCATCATCATGGTTTTTTCAAAGTCTGTGTTGTCAGTTGGCTTTTCGCTGTAATAACGCAGAATATGTTTGCCTACTAAAATCTCATCACCTTCTTTCAACCGCTCTTTTTGAATATCGTGATGATTCACTTTAGTGCCATTGGTGCTGTTTAAATCTTCAATCAGTACATTTGAGCCTTGCATGATTAATACGGCGTGCTCTCCGGATACGGCAAGATTATCTATTTGTAAATCATTACCCGGACGGCGGCCAATGGTGAACCGCTCTTTATTGAGCTTGATTTCTTTAATTAAAACGCCGTCCAGACTAAGAACGATTTTGGCCATAATTGTTTCTCTTCTTGGATAAAAGACCTGTTTAGTGAGCCGTTTTTATAAATGCAGCGCTCTTAAAACAGAATCTGACTAAGTAAACCAGGCACTCATTTTTGACCACAAACCAGTATTGGCCGGGAAAGCTTCTTTTACTCTTACTAATATGGCAGAGATATTGTCTTTTCCCCCCATATCGTTGGCCAGCTGGATCAATTGCCTGCTGCCAAGCTCTATATTGCTGCTAAAAGCCGTAATTGTGTCTGCAATATCGCAATCATCCGCCATATCGCTGAGGCCATCTGAGCAAAATAAATAAATATCGCCGGGCAATACCGCGTGTTCGTGTAATTCGGCCTGTACGCCACTCTCTATTCCTACTGCGCGGGTGACTAAATTTTTATATGTGGAGTGCCGTGCGTCTTCAGCCGTAATGATGCCGCTGTCTATTTGTTCTTGTAAAAAAGAGT
This sequence comes from Iodobacter violaceini, assembly GCF_011601265.1. Classification (GTDB taxonomy): domain Bacteria; phylum Pseudomonadota; class Gammaproteobacteria; order Burkholderiales; family Chitinibacteraceae; genus Iodobacter; species Iodobacter violaceini. The sequence continues at coordinate 94,721 of NZ_JAAOLX010000003.1, read as the reverse complement.
GATCTCTTGTGAGCTGGATGAATTCTTCTCCCCGCAGGCGATAGAGCCTGGAATCGCCCACATGGGCAACGGCCAGGCGTGAATCATAAAACAGCGCGCAAACCAGTGTGGTGCCCATTCCTGCACACTGTGGCTGGCTTTGTGCAGTGCCGTAAATAGACTGATTAGCATAATGCACCGCTGCCATCAGTACATCATGTGCTGCGGGCCAAAGGCTGTCCGGCCTTTGCAAGTGCAGGGGAAAGTTGGATTGCATTGCGTCATGCACCACATGGCACACCATTTCTACGGCGATTCCGCTGGCTACTTCTCCGGCGTTATAGCCGCCCATACCATCGGCCAGCACCACAAGGCCTTTTTCAGCATTAAAGTGAATGGTGTCTTCATTATGATCGCGATGCAGGCCGGAATCGGTTAAGCCCGCCATTTCCAGCGCTTGTGAGAGGTTAAGCATTAGCTTCTCTTGTGCGTAATCCGGCTTCAAGTTTAGCCATCGCGGCCGCAAAGTGTGCGCCAGTCTGGAAGCGGGTGGTTTCGTCTTTTTGTAAGGCTTTCATAATAATGGCGGCCAGCATGGGCGGTAATTGAGGGTTAATCAGCCGGGGGTCCTGCGGTGCATCATTGGCTATTTTGTACATAAGTTCGGCCATCGATTCACCGGTGAAAGGCAGACTGCCGGTACTGAGCTGGTAAAGCATGACCCCCAGGGAAAATAAATCAGAGCGGCCATCTATTTTTTTGCCTGAAAGCTGCTCGGGCGACATATAAGACGGCGTTCCCAAAACCATGCCGGTGCGGGTTTTGCTTGAATCAGTAATTCTGGCGATACCAAAATCGGTTACTTTTACGATTTTTTCGGTGGGCTCATACATAATATTGGCGGGCTTGATATCGCGGTGGACTACATGTTGCACATGGGCATACTGCAGGGCTTCTGCAACTTGCCGGACAATACTTGCACAATCAACCAATGGCAATAAATGGTCCACCTTGGTATAGGCCAGTAAGTCCTTACCTTTAAGGAATTCCATGGCGATATAACAGAGGTCGTGCTCTTCACCCGCATCAAAAATTGTGACGATATTGGGATGATTGAGCCGCCCTGCCGTTTCGGCCTCTCTGAAAAAACGCTGCCGGGCTTCATCCAGCTGATCTGCTTCAAATTCTTGCGAGAGCGACATGGTTTTGATTGCCACATCACGGCCAATTTTGGGGTCTTTGCCAAGGTAAACGATGCCCATCGCCCCTTTGCCCAGCTCTTTTTCGACCTGATAGCGCCCCAGCATGGGCTTTTCTACGCTGCCGTCTTCCAGCAGCATGCTGCCATTAACGCCGCCGCCTGAGCCACCACCCAGCATCACGGTTTCTGACATCTGATGGGCACGTTTTAATTTGGCTTCCAGATCACGGTATTTGGGGTTGTGGCCCGCCATATACTGGTAAACCGCTTCGGCCTTATTAAACTGACGCTTTCTTTCAAAATCCAGTGCCAGGTTATATAAAACCCCCATCATTCCATCGTCTAAAGGCACTTTGGACAGTTTTTCAAACGCCATATCCAGCTGGCCCTGCCCCTGAAAAGCCATGCCCAGCATCCGGTTGGATTCGGCAGATTCTGCTGTCGATTTTTCTTCTTTTTGCTCGCTGACTAAATAACGTTTGGTGGTGAGTAAACCATGGCCGAGCAGTAATAAGCTGGCTGGCCCCATTAAATGAATCCACAGCATGGATTGGCTCATCAGCACAAAGTGGCTGATTAAAAGCAGCAGAAAGAGGGCACTGGTCAGCATGGCTGCCGGGCCGGCTTTGAGCCTGGGCAACAACAAGGAAAGATAGAGGGTAATCAGAAGCGCCAGCGCCAGTGAAAACAGCGGGCTCCAGGATGGGGATACAAAATAATGCTGTTGCAGCAGGCTGGATAAGGTGTGGGCCGCAATGATCACGGGGGCTTCATTAGGGGAAATGGGCGTGACTAAAGATGAGCCGATGCCCAGTGCGGTTGCACCTATTAATACAATTTTGCCTTTGTATTTATCCAGCGGGATTTTCCCTGCCTGCACATCGTAAAAAGAATCAACAGGAAAGGCGGCCTTGCCATTTTGGTTGGGGTAGAAATAAGGGCGAAAAGCAGCATCGGCACTGACAGGCAGTTTTACCTTTGCAAGGCTGATTGATTCGCCAAGGCTGAGTTTAATTTGCTTAGGGCCAAGGTTCAGGCTTCTGGCCGCAGCGACAAGCGGGAAGGTTGGATAAATCTGATCGAAATAGCGCACTGCCAGCGGAATGCTGCGCACGACGCCGTCGTCATCCGGCACAATGCTTTCGCTGCCAATCCCTGCTGCACTGGCGGCAATCATGCTTAAAGGCTGAGTTGCACCTCTGGCCGAAGTGGGCCAGCCATTGGAGGGGTTGCCTGTGGCCTCCAGCTCCCATTTTCTGACGGCAGGCTGGAGCGGTTTATCTGGCTCGCCCTGCGCCTCGCCTAATTCAAACAGCATCGGCAGAATGACATTACCTGCCTTAGCTACGCTGCCAGCCAGCTGCTGATCCACATTGAGCTTAACAACTGCTTCGTTAAAAACCGACCCCATGGCCGCCCATGTCACGCTGTTGGGCGCTGAGGCGTCTTCTTTATACAGGCGATACAGTTTTTCGATATATACAAGGCCCCGGTCTTGCTGCGGCTCGGTAAAGAACACGCTTGTGGCAATGACTTTGGCCCCTGCACCTGCCAGCTTATCAATCAGCTGGGCATGAATTTCACGTGACCATGGCCAGCGCCCGATATTGTCGATACTGGTCTGATCAATGGCGATAACGGCAATCCGTGCATCAATATTGCGGGAAGTCAGCTTTACCCCGGCATCGTAAGCGCGCTGCTCAAGGTTGGATATCAAAGAGGTAAACAGCAAAGTAGCCAGATATACCAGCAGCACGGCGACACCGATTACCCCGTCTTTTTTTAAGAAGGCTGCTTTCATGGCGTGGTCGATATAGAAAGGTGTTGCATGCTGGGCATCTGTTTAATCTGTCGGCATTTCCTCAATTTAGTAGAAGAAGCTATTTATTGCCTTGTCTTGCCAATAAGTTTTTTGCAAGCAGGCAGGCGTAATGGCTTACCTTTGCCCGGTTTTATCAGGTTTGGTTTTGAAAAAAGGCTTGGGATAGCGGGGATGAACAAGGGAGAACCGCATTTGGGATGCGGAAAAAGCAAGGGGTGGCAGGCTGGATGCGGCGATTAATGCGGGCAGGCCGATGTGTTGCAGCGTGCTTATGCGCTTGTTGGGATGTTGTTCCTGAGCATCAATGAGCGGGCAATTTGCCCGCTCATTTGATTACAAGCTGATTTCGATATTATCAATCAGGCGGGTGTGGCCCAGGCGCGCGGCGATCAGGATCACAAGCTGGTGATCGTTTACCGCTGCAGGTTTGAGCGTCAGTGCATTACGCATTTCTACATAATCCACGCTGACCCAGCCGTGAGCCAGTAAGTCGCCGGTAGTTTCTGCGCTGAGGCGCTCGTAATCACGCTCCCCTGCTTCAATGGCGGCTTTCATGCGGCTCAGATGATGATAAATGCGGGTGGCTTCAAGCTTATGTGCCGCGCTGAGATAGCCGTTGCGGGAAGAAAGCGCCAAGCCATCTGCTGCACGGCCTGTGTCTACGGGCACAATCCTGACCGGCTGGTTTAAGTCTTCCACCATGCTTTTAATAACAAAAAGCTGCTGGTAATCTTTTTTGCCGAAACAGGCTACATTAGGCTGCACAATATTAAACAGCTTGGTAACTACCGTCGCTACGCCGCGGAAATGGCCCGGGCGGAATGCGCCGCACAGCTCATCTTGTATTGCTGGCGGTTCTACCTGATATTGCTGGATCACTTTGGGGTAGAGGACTTTTTCGTCTGGTGCAAAAATCACATCCACGCCACCCTGTGCTGCAATCAGCGCGGCATCCTGCTCTAAGGTACGCGGATAGATTTCAAAATCTTCGCCCTGGCCAAATTGCAGGCGGTTCACAAAAATACTGACCACAATATGCTCAGCTTCTTTGCGTGCAGCATCAATTAAGGTCATGTGGCCGGCGTGTAAATTGCCCATGGTGGGGACAAAGGCAACTGTGCCAACTGTGGCACGCCATGCGCGCAGCTCTTCAATGCTATGGATGATTTTCATAAATAACCGTAGTTAAAAGTACAGCGCCCAAGGCGGGTAAAACCGGCCCCGGGCGGCAGAGACAGTGGCTTAAAAGCTATGTTCATCAGCGGGGAAAGTCATGCCTTTCACCGCTTTTACATAGGCTTCAACGGCGGCTTGAATGCTGTGGCTGCCTGCCATAAAGTTTTTAACAAAGCGGGCTTTTTTGCCAGGGTAAACGGCCAGCATATCGTGCAGAACCAAGACCTGGCCATCAACATCTACGCCTGCGCCAATACCGATTGTTGGTACGGTAAGGGCTTCTGTAACGGCTTTTGCAACATGAGCCGGCACCATTTCCATCAGCACAAGGGCCGCGCCTGCAGCCTGGTGGGCAAGGGCGTCGCGTTTGAGCACTTCGGCGTCAAATTCGCTTTTTCCCTGAACTTTATAGCCGCCATATACATTCACTGATTGCGGTTGCAAGCCAATATGAGTACAGACCGGAATGCCGCGGTTAGCTAAGAAATCAACTGTCTCGGCCATAATCATGCCGCCTTCCAGCTTTACCATTTCAGCGCCTGCTGCCATCAGCTCGGCGGCACTGGCGTAGGCTTGCTGCGGGGAAACCTGATAGCTGCCAAAAGGAAGATCGGCCAGCACAAGCGCATCTTTGCTGCCGCGGGCCACACAGCGCGTGTGGTAAACCATATCGGCAAGGTTGACGGGAAGGGTGGAGGTGTGACCTTGAATGACGTTGCCTAAGGAATCGCCAACGAGCAGGATTTCTACTCCTGCATCATCCAGCAGGCTGGCAAAGCTGGCGTCATAGCAAGTGAGCATCGTGATTTTTTGCCCGGCTTGCTTCATGTTCTGCAAGGTACTAACAGTGGTTTTCATGGTAATGGGTAATCCATGGAAGTTTGGCGTTGGTGACGCAATGCAGCAAGTCTACATCAGGAGACTGCCGGATTTAAGACTGTTCTGCTGCGTAAAAGCAGTATTGGGTCAAATTCCATGCATTTTCTTTCAAAAAACAGCGTTTTTCTTCAGGCAAGCATGCGACGGCAGTGCGCGCTTAAATCTGCTGGCGCTCAGGTTTTTACTCTGCGGCAAGAACACTTAAGGCCTGATCTGCTACGGATGGCAGAAAATCTTTGGCGGCACCAAGGCCTGGAATAATCACTTCGGGGGCAATTTCGGTAAGGGGCCGGAGTACAAACGCCCTTTGATGCATACGCGGGTGCGGCACAATCAAATGATCTTGCCGGATCTGCTCATCGCCATACAGCAGCAGATCTAAATCCAGGGTGCGGGGCGCATCCTGAAAAGTACGCTGCCTTCCGCATTCGGCCTCGATGGCCAGCATGGCTTGCAGCAAGGCTGCTGCGCTGAGCGAGGTTTCCAGCCTGGCAACGGCATTGATAAAATCGGGCTGATCGGTGTAGCCGATGGCACTGCTGCTGTAAAAGCCCGATTGCTGCAGTAACTGGCTGTTTGGCAGTTTAGCGAGCAAATTTAAAGCGTGTTGCAATTGCAAAACAGGCTGGCCCAAATTGGCACCCAGCGCAATAAAAGCGACCGTACTCATTGGGGAATCCATTGCATACCGCTAAAAAAACAGAAACCCAAAACTTGAGACCGGCAGCCACAAAACACTGCGTCTAAAAGCAGAATACATGGCCATTATCAAGGCTAAATTCAATACCCTGCACGATGGCTTGTCTGTAAGACGCTGCGCTTGATAAGACAACAAAAAGCGCGTTTTTTACTGGCGTTGCTGTCTGTGTGCTTAAAGTGCTGCTCAAGGTTTGGGTTTTACTTAACTTATTCGCCCTTCGGGCCGGGTTTGCGGCGGCGGCGTTTTTTAGCTTGCGGGTTAGGCTTGCCATTGTCTGCAGCGGCAGCCATCAGGGCCATACGAGCGTCTTCGTCGGCATTCTGAAAACGTGTCCACCAATCACCCAGCGATTTTTCAACCATGCCGCATTCCGCACGCAGGATTAAAAAGTCATAAGCGGCGCGAAAGCGTTGCTGCTCCATTAAGCGCCATGGGCGGGTGCCCACACGCTGTTCAAAGCGGGGCTGCAATAACCAGATTTCTTTCATGGCCGCGCCATAGCGATTTGGAATCGCCATGCGCTTTTGCACCTTGCTCTCTACCGTATTCATGGCTTCAACCAGAGCGGGCACAGGGTATTCACCTGCAGCCTGGCGCTTAATCCAGTCGGCTTCTACTTCATGCCAGAGCAGGGCTGCAAAAATATAACCGGCAGAAACAGGTTTATCTTCGTTAATCCGCAGATCGGTGCTTTCCAGCGCTTTGCGCAAAAAGGCCGTGGTATCGGGCTTGGAGAGTTGTTTTTCCAAAAGCGGAAACAGCAGCTTATGCAGGCCATTTTCGCGCAGGGACATCAAACACGCCCATGCACTGCCTGATAAAAGCAGCTTCATCATTTCATCAAATAAACGCGCTGAAGGGATGTTTTCCAGAAGCTTGGCGTGAATCAGAATCGGTGTTTTGGTGGCAGGCGCAATGGAGAGGCCCAGCTTGGCCGAAAGACGAATAGCACGCAGCATACGCACCGGGTCTTCGCGGTAGCGTACATCCGGATCGCCAATAATGGTTAGGCGTTTGTTTTCCAGATCGGCCACGCCATGATGGAAATCCAGGATTTCTTCAGTGCGCGGGTTGTAGTACAGCGCGTTGACGGTGAAATCACGGCGGGAAGCATCTTCTTCAATATCGCCATAGGCATTGTCGCGCAGGATGCGGCCACTGGCGTCAGTCGGGGCTTCACTGGCGCCACGGAAGGTGGTGACTTCGATGATTTCTTCACCAAAGGGCACATGCACAATACGAAAGCGGCGGCCAATAATGCGCGAGCGGTGGAACACATGCCGTACTTGTTCTGGTGTGGCGCTGGTGGCCACATCAAAATCTTTGGGCGATTTATCCAGCATTAAATCTCGTACAGCGCCACCGACGATGTAGGCTTCAAAGCCCGCATCTTGCAGGCGGTCACACACTTTAAGTGCGCCAGAATGAAGTTGTTCCCGGCGGATGCCGTAGTGTTTGGCGTGCAGCACACGTTTGCCTGGGCGGCGTAAAACTTTGCCGATCAATTTGCGAATCATTTTTGAACCAGTTTTTGAACCAAGTAAGTGCGAAGTGCGGAGAGCTCCTGGCAGCCTGTCGGGCTTAGTATCAGCTGGCTGTAAAATCACCTGACCAGCCCATATTTCATCGTGTTATTAACCAATAACTCTTTATTGGCGCTGCAAACCCGGCAAAATCTGTACTTTGTCTTGTAATTTTTCTGCGAGCCGCCTGAGCACGGCATGCTACTACGCGTATCGACGGCATTATACAGACCTTGGCAGCGATGTCAGACGCGCTATGAATACTCTGGCAAAAGTTTTCACTTTCGCGGTGTATTTTTTTTCTGTTATATCAATTTAAGGGCAATCTGTAGCTACTGCTTTGCTCATCAATCGGTGATGCTAAGCGTATTTCACATCCTGAGAGCTGTGCATCATGCCTACTTATTCATACCGTCTTGTGAATGTGTTTGCCGAAAATATTTTTGCAGGTAATCCTCTGGCGGTGTTTACCGATGCCCGAGGGCTTGATGAGCAGACCATGCAATTATTGGCGGCTCAGCTTAATTTATCCGAAACCACCTTTGTCTTTCCCTCCGCCGTGGCCAGTGCAAAGGTCAGAATATTTACGCCTGTCAACGAAATGCCTTTTGCCGGCCACCCCAGCCTTGGCACTGCAGCGGTGATCCGGGGTGATCGTGATGAGGTGAGTTTAGAGCTTAAAGCGGGCGTGATTCCGGTGCGCTTTGATGGTGATGTTGCCACACTCACGGCAAATACGGCTTTATACCGGGAAGGCCCGCCAGCGGCCAGTCTGGCTCCGGCACTGGGCCTGCCTTTAAGTGCTTTTGCAGGGGATGCTTTATGCGTGGACAGTGGCACAGAGCAGTTGATTATTCCTCTGGCAACTGCGGCTGATGTGCTGGCTTGCCAGCCTGCACCGCATTTGTTTCGTGATGTGGTGCTGCTGGGGCGCAAGCGGGATGGCACGCTGGTATGGGCCTGGCAGGATGGTGAGATTATCGCGCGCTATTTTTGGTCGCAGCACGGGCAGATTGTGGAAGACAACGGCACCGGCTCGGCCTGCGCTAATTTAGGTGCTTATTTACTCAGGCAAGGCGTGGGTCTGCCTTTTGCCGCAACCATGATTCAGGGCCACAAAGCGGGGCGTCTTGCGCATCTGCGTTTAAGTATCAGAGAGGATGGCCGGGCAGAAGTGGGGGGCAGGGTGGTGGAATTGGGCGGAGGGGAGTTTAATCTTTAACCCGTTTAATCCTGATTAAGGCATGAAATCGCGCTGATTTCATGCCTCTGTAATGACCAGTACAAATATTGGCAAATTATTACCCTAAAGATAATGCTTATTATCTGTGAGTTTGGCGATATCCGCCGCTGCTTGCCTTTATAATCGTATTTTTCTAAGCCCTCACACACTGCCTGCCATGATCACCCGTCTTGCTACCCCCGCTCTTATTTTTTCCCTTTTAATTGCGACCTCTGCACAGGCTTTTGTACCGCCAGTGCCGGATATTGCTGCAAAGGCTTATTTACTCACTGATTATCAAAGCGGCATTCAACTTGCCGGCCGTGATCCGGAGATGCGTGTAGAGCCCGCTTCTTTAACCAAGCTGATGACGGCTTATCTCACTTTTAAATTTGTGAAAGAAGGCAAGTTAAAGCTGGATCAGCAGCTCACCGTTTCAGATAAAGGCTGGCGCACCGAAGGCTCGCGCATGTTTCTTGATCCTAAAACGCCCGTGACGGTAGATAACCTCATCAAGGGCATGATTGTACAAAGTGGTAACGATGCCTGCGTGACGCTGGCCGAAGCCATTGCCGGCAGCGAAGAAGTATTTGCTCAGCTGATGACCAAAGAAGCCAAGCGCCTTGGCATGAATGGCACTAACTTCAAAAACAGCACCGGCCTTCCTGATCCTGATCACTATATGACTGTGGGCGATTTAGCCAAGCTTGCCACTGCCATCATTCATGATTTCCCCGAGTTTTATCCCATCTACTCGATGAAAGAATTCGCTTACAACAATATCAAACAGCCTAACCGCAATCTGCTGCTTTACCGCGATCCATTTGTAGACGGTATGAAAACCGGCCACACCGCCAGCGCCGGATATAACCTGGTTGCTTCAACCAAGCGCGATGGCCGCCGTTTGATTTCGGTTGTTGTGGGTACGGCCAGCGATGAAGTTCGTGCAAGTGAATCAAGCAAATTACTGAACTGGGGTATTCAGTTCCAGGAAACCCCGCGCCTTTATGCGGCCAAACAAGCGGTATCCAATGTAGCAGTTTGGAAAGGCAAATCAGATAAGGTAAACGTGGGCTTTTTGGAAGACCGCTATATTACCGTGGGCCGTGGTGACGCTAAAAACCTGAAAATGGCTTTTACCAGCACCCAGCCACTGATTGCCCCGATTAAAGTGGGCCAGAATGTAGGTAAATTAACGGTCAGCTTAAACGATAAGCAGCTGGTGGAATTACCGGTAGTGGCTTTGGAAGAAGTACCAGAAGCCAATATCTTTGGCCGCGCATGGGATTCAATCCGTATGTGGTTTAAATCGATTTTTGGCTGATTTAAAAGATCTGCAGACACAGAGTATGGGGAGAACACAAAGCGCACAGAGGTAAACCAAGTGTAAGAATGAGAAAACTGAATACGCAGCTAAATATAATCTGCTGCCCTACTCATAAAAGGTTTCTTTCCGTTCTTTGTGTTCTGTGTGCCCCCGGTGTTTACAGAACTTTTTAAGTTTTTTTTGGAGATACTTTATGGATTTCCCCGCCCTGGTTGGTTTTTTAAATGGCCGTTTTGCGCCGTTGGCCGATTTGCAGATTTCTGTTTTAGACCGCGGATTTTTGTTTGGGGATGGGATCTATGAAGCGATACCCGTTTACAACCGGCACCCTTTAAGGCTGACCGAACATCTGCGCCGCTTGGCAGGCAGTTTGGCGGCGATTAATATGCCCAACCCTTACGGGGCAGAAGAGTGGGCCAGTTTGATTCAAAAGCTGATTGATCAGCAAAGCTTTGGCGACCAAAGCGTTTATATACAAATCACCCGTGGCCCTGCGTTTCCGCGCAATCATGCTTTTCCGGCTGTAACCGAGCCGACAGTCTTTATGTTTGCCGATGAATTATTACCGCCCACCAGCGAGGCGGTTGCCAATGGTGTGGCAGCGGTGTCGGGCGACGATATTCGCTGGCAGCGCTGCAATATCAAGGCGATTTCACTGCTGGCCAATGTTTTACTTAAGCAGCAGGCTGTGGATGCTGGCGTGGCCGAAACCATTCTTTTTAGGGATGGCCTCTTGATAGAAGGTGCATCCAGCAACATCTTAGTCGTGAAAGAGGGCGTGTTACTTGCCCCGCCTCCCAGCCATTTAATGCTGACAGGCATTACTTATGACTTGGTAATAGAGCTGGCCAGACAGCATAATATGCCGCTTGAGATTCGCCCGATTAGTGAGGCAACGGTCAGGCAGTCCGATGAAATCTGGTTGACCTCCTCTTCCAAAGAGGTGCTGGCCGTGGTGAGCCTGGATGGTCAAATCGTTGGATCGGGTAAGCCGGGGCCGCTGTATCAAGCCATGTATGGCTATTTTCAAGTATTTAAAAACGGGGCAATGCGCCTCGGTGCAGAGTAAAAAAGGTATCAATAATGAGTCAAGACGCGCCTAATCTGGCCGATTTAGTTGAGTTTCCGGCCGAGTTGCCAATGAAGGCGATCAGCCATAAAGATGTGCCGCATGATGAGTTTCATGCCGCAGTGAAAGAGCTGGCGGTATTACATATCACTGAGTTTAAAGAAGAATGGATTTCCGTTCGCACCAGCAGTGGCGGCAGCTTTATTTCGGTGACCTTATCGGCTACTTACCAATCCGCTGACGAAGTGAATGCGCTCGATTCCGCTTTACGCGCCCATCCGCTCGTGAAGATGGTGATGTGAGTGCCTGAACTCATTATTAAACAGCTGGGTATGCTTGAATACGAGCCAACATGGCGGGCTATGCAGGCATTCACCGAGAGCCGCGACGCTGATACTGCCGATGAAATCTGGCTGGTGGAGCATCCTCCGGTTTACACCCAGGGTCAGGCGGGCAAGCCTGAGCATCTGATTGCCGCCACCAGTATCCCTGTAGTGCAAATCGACCGGGGCGGGCAGGTTACTTACCACGGCCCGGGCCAGGTTGTGGCCTATGTGCTGCTGGATTTACGCCGCAATGGCTTGGGTGTGCGCGAGCTGGTCAGAAAACTAGAGCAGTCTGTTATTGATATCCTTGCTGATTTTGGTGTCACTGCTTACGGCAAAGTGGATGCCCCCGGCGTGTATGTAAACCCGGAGCTGGGCGAAGCAAAAATTGCTTCTCTTGGGTTACGGATTCGCAAGGGCTGCAGTTATCACGGTTTAGCTCTGAATGTGAATATGGATTTAACGCCATTTGACTGGATTAATCCCTGTGGCTACGCCGGTATGCGGGTCACTCAGCTCAGTGATTTCGCCAGTGATGCGACATCGGCCGCAATTGCCGGTAAACTTGCCGAAAAAATAGCCTTCCAGATCAAATCCTTAAACGATGTAGGGGTATTAGCGCTTTAAAAATGTGGCGAAGTGATGCCGCTTTTTTCAAATGCCTCTACCTTACTCAGCCAGCGATCAGCCATGACTCAAGACACTAAACAGCCATCGAAAGAAGTGGGCGTAAAGCTCAAAGGCGAAGCCAAAACAGCTCGCATCCCGATTAAGATTGTGCAGCTGGATGAGCGCATCAAAAAGCCGGATTGGATTCGCGTACAAGCGCCATCTTTAAATGGCCGCTTTGGTGAAATCAAGCAAATCCTGCGCAGCCAGAAGCTGCACACCGTGTGTGAAGAAGCCGCCTGTCCTAATATTGGCGAATGCTTCGGTAAGGGCACAGCTACCTTTATGATCATGGGTGACATCTGCACCCGTCGTTGCCCGTTTTGCGATGTAGGCCATGGCCGCCCCAATCCGCTGGATGCGCAAGAGCCTATCCATCTGGGTGAAACCATTGCCGCACTCAAGCTTAAATACGTGGTGATTACCTCGGTAGATCGCGATGATTTACGTGATGGTGGCGCACAGCACTTTGTGGATTGCATTACACAATCCCGCCTTCAATCACCGAATACCCAAGTAGAAGTACTGGTGCCGGATTTCCGTGGCCGTCTGGATATTGCTCTGGATCTTTTCAAACAGGCGCTGCCTGATGTCTTAAACCACAATCTGGAAACCGCACCGCGCCTGTATAAACAAGCGCGTCCCGGTTCCGATTACCAGCACTCTCTGGATCTGTTGAAGCGCTTTAAAGCCATGTACCCTGATGTGCGGACTAAATCCGGCATTATGGTGGGCCTTGGCGAAACCGATGAAGAAGTGATCCAGGTAATGCACGATTTACGTGCCCACGATGTAGACATGATCACCATCGGCCAATACCTGCAACCTACCGCCACCGGCCACCTGCCGGTGCTGCGTTATGTGCACCCGGATCAGTTTAAAGCCTTTGAAAAACTCGCTTACGAGATTGGCTTTAAACACGCTGCCGTAGGCGCCATGGTGCGATCGAGCTACCATGCAGATGAACAAGCGCATGGCGCCGGGGTTTAATCCCCGCCCCAGACAAAACGCCACCTGAGCAGGTGGCGTTTTTTTTGCCTCTGCTTCGGGCCGCAGAATATTCGGTTTAGCCTCTGGATAGCGTATGGATTTTCAGTGCGAGTTCTTCGCCCAGCCAGCTTGCGCCATTGGTATGGGCTTCCACATCGTCGCTCAGCTCCGGGTGGATCAGAACGGGCAGCTCGCCACGGCGGGCGTCAAGCAGGCTTTGTACTTCGCTCAGCAAGCTTTCATCAAAGTTAATTTCAAACATTGGCCGGGTATGTGGCCCTACCTCACGGTGGATTAAATCCCCCATCCAGCAATCCGCGCTTAATGCCGCACGCAGCTGGCCGTGCAGCTTTTCTGCGGCGCTGATTTGTTCGGGTAAAAAATAGACGTGGGCGTGATAGATAACAGACATGTAAAAATCCGGTGTGAGGGCTTAGCAAATCAGAGGGCGAATTATGCGGGATTTTGCCAGTTAAATGGCATATTTTGCTGCTTGAGGTCTTTAATACTGGCGCTATAGCTCGTTTTAGCCTGCTGAGTTGCCCCAGCACAATCTTTAATTGTAGCGATGCAGGCTTAGCGGATAGTGATCGGAGTCATTTAATGATTATTGTAAAAAGAGAAATAATATATTCAAAATAATGAGTATTCATTGATTTTTTGTACGGTGGCAAGATGCACTCACTCGCCAAGCAGCAGCGAATCGAGAACTCTCAGCCCAACTGCAAAAAGGAATTCAATCATGACCCGCTTAGCTATTTTGACCACCGAGCAATCGCCAGCTTCTTCTTTACCACTATTAGATGCAGTAAAAAAACAACTGGGTGTTGTGCCCAATTTAATGCGCTTGGCAGGCAATAGCCCTGCTGCGTTAGAGGGGTATCTGAGCTTAAGTGGCGCGCTGGCCAAGGGCGCACTGGGTGCAAAAACTGGGGAGCGAATTGCCTTGGCGATTGCCGAATTTAACCGCTGCGATTATTGCCTTTCGGCCCATACTTATTTGGCGAGCAATTTGGCTAAGCTGGATGCCGCCGAAATCGAGGCTAATCGTCACGGCAAATCTAATGACCTCAAAGCCGATGCTGCGGTAAAGTTTGCTATTAGCGTGGCGCAACTGCGTGGTCATGTAAGTAATGAAGCCGTTGCTGCGGTGAAAGAAGCTGGCTTTAGCGATGCTGAAATCATTGAAATCATCAGCCACGTTGCACTCAATACCCTGACTAACTATATCAACTCCACCGCGCAAACCACCATTGATTTTCCTGTGGTAACGGCTTACGCGGTGTAAATGAAATGCTGACACGGATGGCGAAGCGTTTAAAACGTTTCGCCATTTTTTTGGGGGATTTTAGGATCGCCAGCCCTGGCGGACGGTACGTTTTCAGTAGTAGTTTGCGTTCAGGCATGGCAGCAAGCTGGGCAGTAATCGGGTGGTCGTTTGGTGAAAATATTTCAGCGCGGGTTGATAAACTTAACCCGCCCTACATGGCTGATGATCTGTTAGCTTGCGAGCATGTGACGTCGGCGCGGTTACAGTGTTTTGCTCCATAGCGGAGCTAATTAGTTGATCGAAGTGGAACAGTAACTTTCGCCCGAGATATGGTTCGTTGTCGGGCGTAACGATAATCGGGATAGTCTCAACGGGCATTTGCACGGCTCCTTAAGACGCCCAACGTTGTAGGTAAGGGGCTGCTGCGGCGAAAATGACTAAGACGAAACCAAAAGCTGCCGATTCGCAGTCCCTCTTGACCGAAGGGTTAGCCATAGAGTCTCGCACTGCTACCGAAGTTGCTCATTCATTGGCGGCTGAAGATGCTGAATCAGCATTGCCTCCCATGTGTCCCGATTTTGCTGTGTGGGAACAACAAGGGCATGAATGTGGGTTGCCCCACGTTGGACAGCCTCGCTCAGTCTTTCATGAGACTGAAGACGAGCGGAAAAGTCGTTTGTCTGACCAACGTATAGCGCAGTCCAACGTCCGTTTGCTGCAAGGAAGCTAAAAATGTATAGGCCAGCGACTTTTTTCCAGCCTTCGTTTTTGTCGAAGACCGTGAATTCGAGAGTGCTGCCGTTACCGAGCGGCCAGTTGCAGGTTGCCATGTATTTCTCCGTGAGTGAAATGGCTAACGTCTGAATTCACCGGCCTGCGCAGCTTTTTGCGCAGGTCCGGTGGAATGAATTGTTAGCCTTTTTTGGGTAGCCATAACATTTCTGTTCCGAGGTGCTTTCGAACAAACGACGATAGGAGCGCTTGCGTTATCCATGCTTGGAAGCGACGAGGGGCTTGGTTGTCGCGCGCTTGGCTAATCTTTAGGAGATCGTTGTTCCATCCTTCGTCGTTGCCGCCAATTTCCTTGAGCGAACGTAGAAGAGCCTCTGAAGACGCATTCAGGGATGCAGTTTTGCTCTCCGAAAGCTTTTCAATGGCAGTGGCGAAGCTAACTTTGGAGGACTCCTCTTTCTCGCTATGCAACAGAAAGAATGTTGAGCTTGAAGTGAATGTGACATGCTTATGAAGCTCGGCTACTCCGCGAACATCTAGCAAAGGAATGTTATTCAAGAGGGTGCCGGCCTTTGACGCACTGCGTAAATCATCTTTACTTAGCGTGGCATTTGTTGCGTAGAACGTAGGGTAGTTTTGATTGGCAAGATCTTTTAGGCGATCCCACTGGTGATAATCATCAACGAATTTCCCAACTGCGTCTTTGGTGTTATGGGGAATCTTGAATCGAAAATACTCAGAGTTCCAGTGCTGCCATTCTTTCGCCCCTGCGCTTGTTAGCTCGCCAGATAGTTTGTACTGGATAAAAAAATTGCAGCCTTCATGATCAGGATGTGGAACATGCGGATACCAAGGAAAATGGAATGCGGAATCCCATCCAAGATCGAATTCGTCAATTAGAGACGGAACATTCGCAAAGACCCATACCCCGTGCTGTTCGAGAGCGTGTCGTATATAGGCTGTATTTACAGCCTGTTGCAGTTGGGATTCTGAAAAATTCGGTTCGCGCATAGAAGTGTGTGGCTAACGTGAGATATACACCTACGCAGGTGTATATCTGGTTTATTTATGTGTATAAAAAATCAATTTCTACAGTTTTTTGTTTATTTTCAATCGTTTGGAATCATGTATGCCGGATAGTACATATCACAATAGGATTACGGTATGTATGCAGTACATGAGCTGTAAATAAGTTATGTGTAATATATATGAAATTATATTAGAATTGTTTTATGTTTATTCAATATCATTTTTCTTACTATTTAAGTATTTATCCATTCCTGCGAGTTTGAGCGCAAAGCTGCTGTGTTTTTGATGTCGCTAATGGTTGATGGATAAATCTCTGCAGATATTGTAGATCCAATAATCTCAATCCCAGTGCTCCTCATCCCTCGTATTCCCTCCCCGCAGCTTTCTCTGTATTTGCGATTCTCCTTCCTCGCGCTATGCTGCAATAAATCTTACAAAGGAAGTGCGATATGTTGAATTTGCCCCGGCACCAAATGATGATGACGGTGTTGATGACGCCGGATATGGCTAATTTTTCTGGCAAGGTGCATGGCGGGGCTTTGCTGAAAGAATTGGATCAGGTGGCTTATGCCTGTGCCAGCCGCTATGCGGGGGCTTATGCGGTGACGCTTTCGGTAGATCAGGTGACGTTTAAGCAGCCGGTGTTTGTGGGGGAGCTGGTGCATTTTTTGGCGAGCGTTAATTACACTGGCCGCACTTCAATGGAAGTGGGTATTCGGGTGGTGGCAGAGAATATCCGCACCCAGACTGAGCGCCACACCAATAGTTGTTATTTCACTATGGTGGCGATGGGGGATGATGGCAAATCTGTTGTAGTACCGCCGCTTAAGCCTTCTTGCGAGGATGAAGAAGCACGCTGGGTGGCTGCCGAGGCCAGAAGGGATATCCGGCTGATGCTGGCAGAGAAAATGGCATTTAAGAAATAGCTGAGGCATAAAAAAACGCCACTTCCAAAGAAGTGGCGTTTTTGTCTAAGCGAGCCGTCTGGCTGTAAAGCCCGATGGCTAAGGCTTAATTACATGCCCATGCCGCCCATACCACCCATGCCGCCCATATCTGGCATGCCGCCTGTGCCTTCTTCTTTTGGCAGCTCAGCAATCATGCAGTCTGTGGTCAGCATCAGGCCAGCGATCGATGCTGCGTGTTGCAGTGCCGAGCGGGTTACTTTAGCCGGGTCCAGAACACCCATTTCTACCATATCGCCGTATACGCCAGTACCGGCGTTGTAACCGAAGTTACCTTTGCCTTCCAGTACTTTAGAAACAACAACACTAGGCTCGTCACCCGCGTTTTGTACGATCTGACGCAGTGGGGCTTCGATGGCTTTCAGTACGATCTTGATACCTGCATCCTGATCAACGTTAGCGCCTTTCAGGTCAATGATAGAAGAGCGTGCGCGCAGCAGAGCCACACCACCACCAGCCACAATGCCTTCTTCCACAGCTGCGCGTGTTGCGTGCAGTGCGTCTTCAACGCGGGCTTTCTTTTCTTTCATTTCAACTTCAGTTGCGGCACCCACCTTGATCACTGCAACGCCGCCAGCCAGTTTAGCCACGCGCTCTTGCAGTTTTTCACGATCGTAATCGCTGGTTGCATCTTCGATTTGCTTACGGATCAGGCCAACGCGTGTTTTGATGCTTTCTTCATTACCCGCGCCATCGATGATGATGGTGTTTTCTTTGGATACTTCGATGCGCTTAGCAGAACCCAGTTCAGCCAGTGTGGCTTTTTCTAAGGTCAGGCCTACTTCTTCAGCGATCACGGTTGCGCCAGTCAGGGTAGCGATGTCTTCCAGCATGGCTTTACGACGATCGCCAAAGCCAGGGGCTTTAACTGAAACAGTTTTCAGAATGCCGCGGATGTTGTTTACAACCAGAGTCGCCAGCGCTTCGCCGTCTACATCTTCAGCAATAATCAACAGTGGGCGGCCTGCTTTTGCCACTTGTTCCAGCACTGGCAACAGGTCACGGATGTTGCTGATTTTCTTGTCGAAAAGCAGAACAAACGGATTATCCAACAGGGCAATTTGTTTTTCAGGGTTGTTGATGAAGTACGGTGAGAGGTAGCCGCGGTCAAACTGCATACCTTCAACTACATCCAGCTCGTCTTCCAGGCCGCTACCGTCTTCAACGGTAATCACGCCTTCTTTACCTACTTTTTCCATCGCAGCAGCGATTTTTTCGCCGATGATTTCGTCGCTGTTAGCAGAGATAGAGCCAACTTGAGCGATTTCTTTAGTGGTAGAGCAGGGCTTAGCAATGTTTTTCAGCTCGCCAACCAGTGCTACCACGGCTTTGTCGATACCGCGCTTCAGATCCATTGGGTTCATGCCAGCGGCTACGTATTTCATGCCTTCTTGTACGATGGCTTGAGCCAGTACGGTCGCTGTTGTTGTACCGTCACCGGCGATGTCAGAAGTCTTGGATGCAACTTCTTTCACCATTTGCGCGCCCATATTTTCGAACTTGTCTTTCAGTTCGATTTCTTTGGCTACCGATACACCGTCTTTGGTGATGGTAGGCGCGCCGTAGCTGCGTTCCAGCACAACGTTACGGCCCTTAGGGCCCAGTGTTACTTTAACTGCATCAGCCAGAATATTTACACCAGCTACCATGCGGGCGCGGGCGGAATCACCGAATTTAACTTCTTTTGCTGCCATGTTGTTTAACTCCGTAATAGTTTGAGATCCAGCCGGGCATCAGCCCCGGCAATTAGGGGATGAGGCTTAGCCTTCGATCACGCCCATGATGTCTTCTTCACGCATTACAAGCAGTTCGTCGCCATCTACTTTCACGGTTTGGCCGCTGTACTTACCAAAAATAACCTTGTCGCCGGCTTTAACTGCCATTGGGCGTACAGAGCCGTTATCTAAAATCTTACCGTTACCGACGGCAACCACTTCGCCCATATCCGGCTTTTCAGCAGCGTTACCCGGCAACACGATGCCAGATGCAGTTTTTTCTTCAGCTTCAACGCGTTTGATTACTACACGGTCATGCAAAGGACGAATTTTCATGGTGTTCACTCTCCAGATAAAAAAGTGGCATTCAATGCTTGGCCAAACGGCCTACAGAACGCTGTTAGCACTCACTGCTAACGAGTGCTAGATGGTATGGGCGAGGCAAGGTCTTTTCAAGTGGGGAAGATGCGATATTTTTTTACTGTGGATTTTTGCTGATGCTGTGGGTGCAAAAACCTTCAGCACGAAAAGGATATTTTGTAAGAATCTATTTTAATGGGAATCATTATCATTTATAATAATGACACTGAGTTACATATTTCAGCTTCTGTCGATTTCCTTACATAAAGGACAAATTGAGTTATCAGTTTGTCCTTTGTGCTTATAAAAATGAGTTTGAGCAAAATGAAAATCCAAAATACAGCAATGGTGCTTGCACTTGCTGCCGCCTTTAGCGCCTCTGCTTTTGCCAGCCAGACCAAGGGCCAGGAAGCAAGCGAAGCCGCAGCAAAAAAGCCTGCTGAATCCACCTTGCCTGCGATCACTGTATTTGGCGAAAAAACAGGCAGCGCCACCGTGGGCCGCTCTTATTTAGATCACGAAGATATTGAACGCCAGCAGGCTGGCAATGTGGCCGCCCTGCTCGATACCCTGCCAGGGGTGGATTTAACCGGCACATCACGCCCCAGCGGGCAAACTTTGAATATCTGGGGCTTTAACAAGGTACAGGATGTCAAAGTGATTGTGGATGGCGCACCTAAGGGCTTTGAAAAATATCGCCAGGGGTCGATTTTTATTGAGCCGGAGCTGGTGAAGCAAATTGAAGTCAATAAAGGCCCGCACACCTCTATGTATGGCAATGGTGGCTTTGGCGGGGTGATTACCATTGAGACCAAAGACGCGAAAGATCTCTTGCAGGGCGATGCTAATCTGGGCGCTTTGCTCAAGTACTCGCACCAGACCAATAATCATGAGCAAGATACAACGGCGGCGGTGTATGGCCGCACTGAAGATGGCCGTTTTGATGCGCTGGTGTATTTTACCCAGCGCGAATCCGATGATTTGCGTAAACCCAATGGCGATCCTTTCCGTTTTTCTGCCATTGATGCGCCATCCAGCCTTGCAAAACTCAATATTCGCCTGACAGAAGATCAGTTACTCACGCTATCGGCGATGCAAGGCCGCAGCAGTGCATGGGCGCCTTTTGCTGCGCTGGGCGAGGATGCGCCAGTGCCTACCGATGCAGAAATTAAAAAATTTGGTCTGGATGAAGCATGGAAGCGCAAGGTGCTGTACCGGGATCAGGAAGACACTACCTATACGGCAAAATGGCGCTTTAGCCCAAGCGATAATCCGCTGATTAATGTGCTGGCAAGCTACGGCTACTCTAAAACCAATCAGCACGACCAGCGCTCCGCCTCGGCATCTGTGGGCTCATTTTTGGGATCGTTAGGCAACGAAAGCTGGGCAACTTACACCGATAAGCTGGCTGAATTACGCAATGAAAGCCAGTTTACAAATGGCCCATTTGCCCATGTGCTGAGTGTTGGTGCGCAGTGGCATGATCATCAGCGCGATACGCTGATGTATTACCCAAGCAGCACGGCCATCAAAGACCCAAGTTATAACTACGGCTATTTCCAGCCTTACTATATGCCTGCCGGCCAGCAAAGAGGCTTGGGCGTTTATCTGCAGGATGTCGTGAGCTATGGCGATGTGACGCTGACAGCAGCAGTACGCTATGACCACATCACCGCAGAAGGCGTACCGAACCGTGCCAGCCGTTATAACAGCCCGCTGCCTGCCGCAGGCCACGATTACAGCGAAGCCAGATTTGAAGGTTTTTCGCCCAGGTTAGGTCTGTTCTGGAAAGCCACTAACCATGCTTCATTCTTTGCTGATATCAGCCAGACATGGCGCGCCCCGACGACAGATGAGCTGTATTCCAGCGAGTATTACGTTTCAGCCGATAAAGGTTCATCCACTCCGGGCACCAGCCGTGGCCTTGATGTTGAGCGCATTACCGCCGTGCGCGCAGGTGCAATGTGGGATCAGCAGGGCTTGTTCACGGATAACGACAGCGCACAGCTGCGCTTTACCCTCTATCAAAACCGGGTAGCAGACAATATCGGCCCGCGTCTTGGCGTATTGGTGCCGGGCTATACCCCGGCCGGCCGGGATAAATTACCGCCCGCTCTCTCTAATTACCGAAATTTAAGCGGCTATAAAACCGAAGGGATGGAGATCGAAACCTTCTATAACACCCGCTATTTCTTTGCCAATGCCTCTTTATCGATGCAATACGGCAGAAGAAACGGTGGTCAGCGCGATCCATGGGGCAGCGATGAGCCGGTATCCAGTGTGGCACCGGATAAGCTGATGACCGGGCTGGGCTTTAAGCTGCCTGAGCAGGGCATTACCGCAGGCTGGCAGGGTAAATTTGTAGGCGAGCAGGATAAAGTCCTGCCACTTGGTAATGTGTATCGCCTGCCGCCATCCAAAGGCTATGGCTTGCATACGCTGTTTGCCAGCTGGATAGGGCGGGGCGATGGCTTAAATGGCTTAGAAGCAAGGCTGACGATTGATAATCTGTTTAACCGTGATTACCAGCCTTACCTCAGCGAAGGCGTAACCGGGGTGGGGCGCAATTACAAGCTCAGTATTTCTAAATCATTCTGATTTTCTTAACCGCATTTCTGCAGCAATTCAAGGATGCAAAGTGATGCCGGATCATTGACATGGAAGATGGTTTTAGCTGATTTTTTATTTTTGAATTGATTACCGGCGTCATCTTAAACTGGATGATTTCATCGGGGCGGGCCAGTTGGCCCGCCTTTTTTATTGCCCGTTTCCAGATTATTTTTATCGCCGCCAGTGCTTTTATCTGGGGGATTGAGCTGCCTGGGCTAAAATGGCTTATCCGAAGCTTTAAGTTTTAATATGAAAAACACTAATTTACTGGCACGAAGCTTGGCGGCAGTATGGCATCCATGTACGCAAATGAAGCGGCATGAAAGTTTTCCGCTGATTCCTGTTGCCCGTGCACAGGGTGCGTGGCTGTACGATGCAGATGGCAAACGTTATCTGGACGCGGTTTCCAGCTGGTGGGTCAATTTATTTGGCCACGGCGAGCCAAGGATTAAAGCGGCGATTTGTCAGCAAATGGATAGCCTGGAGCATGTAATGCTGGCGGGCTTTACACATCAGCCCGTAGTGGAGTTATCTGAGCGGCTGGCCACGCTGACAGGTTTGGGCCATGCTTTTTATGGCTCCGATGGTGCTTCGTCAATTGAAGTTTCATTGAAAATGTCGGTGCATTACTGGCGAAACTTGGGGCAAGCGGAAAAAAATCGTTTTATTTATTTAGAAAATAGTTACCACGGCGAAACAGCAGGGGCTTTATCGGTGACCGATGTGCCCATTTTTCGCAGCGCATACGCCCCAATGGTGAGAGAAAACTTCTGCGTGATGAATCCTGATGCCCGCCAGGCGCTGGCAGGCGAAACGGCTGCAGATGTGGCGGAGCGGGCGATTCAGGCTTTGGCTGCTACGCTGGATCAGCACCATCAGGAAATTGCCGCGCTGATTATTGAGCCTCTGGTGCAGGGCGCAGCCGGGATGGCGATGTATGACTTCAGCTATCTGCAAAAAGCGCGTGCGCTCTGTGACAGATACCATGTGCATTTAATTTGCGATGAGATAGCTGTGGGTTTTGGCCGAACAGGGTCTATGTTTGCTTATAAGCAGGCAAATATAAAACCAGATTTTTTATGCCTTTCTAAGGGGATTACCGGCGGCTTTTTACCGCTGGCCGTGGTGCTGAGCCGTGATGAAATTTACGCTGCTTTTTATCACGATGATATTCATCGGGCTTTTTTGCATTCGCATTCTTATACCGGCAACCCTCTGGCCTGTGCAGCGGCTCTGGCGGTTCTGGATATTTTTGAAAAAGATGATGTGATTACTGTAAATGCTGAAAAAGCACAGCACTGGGAGGCGATTTTTGCCCCGCTGGCGGCTCATCCCAGGGTTAAAAACTACCGGCGCTGCGGAATGATCTGGGCTTTTGATGTGCCTGATGCCGCGCCCGGCTTTGCTCAGCTTTTCTTTGCTGCGGCCCTGGAGCAGTCACTTTTACTCAGACCGATTGGTAATACCGTTTATTTTATGCCGCCCTATTGTCTGACGGATGCAGAGGCTGCGCATTTATTATCAGGCACACTGGCTGCTTTAGATGTTGTGGAAAATGTTATCCCGGAGTTTATTGATGCCGTTGTCGCTTAAATTACCGCCTTTTGAGCCTAACCTTGCCGCAAGCGTTGAAACCAACCCAAAGCGCTTAAGGGAATGGCTGATTGCTTTGCCCATGGCCAATCCTCTTGTGGCAGGCCGGCAGCTGTGCGATGCACTGGCTGCGTGTAACCGCGTTAAAATTAATGCAGATGACCGCATTAAACTGCTGGATGAATATAGCGCAATCCAGGGAATGCTGGCTTCTGAGCTGTCGGTGCTTTACCGCGTACCCGGTTTACCCTTAAAAGAGCAGGCACAGACCGCGGCACACCTGGCCCGCCGTCTGTGCATGGAACTGGCGGATGGCTACAAAATTGCGCTGACAGACCGTTTGGATAAAAGGCTTTCTTTTGGCAATAACAAGGTTGTTCCGGTTTTAATTCAAAAAATATTGTCCCAGTTCTACAGCCTTTTTCAGCTGAGCTGCCGTGTTTATTCTGCAATGCCGGAAGGCATCTGGCTGGAGGCGCATAAATTATTCAGATATGCGATTGAAGCGCATTTAATTGATCAGAGTTCAACTGAAACAGCGCCCAGCCTGGCCCGCACTTACAAATATATTTTGCTGCTGTCATTGGCCGAGCCGCAACGTTTTGCAGGGGCTGAGCTGGATAAAGTACTGGAGATTGTTGAAAACTATGCGGGATACGCACATTTTCAGCCCGTTTCTCAGCTTGGCAATGCGGCAGGCTTCTTTTTGGTCAATTTAGAAGAAGATAAACCGCCCCAGTACCTTGGAACCCGCACGCTGGAGGGGTATTCAGGCGGAGCTGTGCTGCTTGATACATCCGAGCTGGTGCGGCATTTACACAAATCCTTAGCGGCTTTAGAAGCCAAAGCGCCGCTGGCGCAAGACCGCAGCAAGGTGCTGATGTGGATAGAAATTTTGCGCCGGGTATCCCGCCAGTGGACGATTGCAGCAAAGCGAACTTTTCAAAGAATTGCCTCAAATACGCCGGTTGATTTGTGCCTGGGCTTAAGGGCAGCAGTGCTGTGCGTTAATGATGGCCATCGCTTATTACAGCCAGAAAATATTTTTGAAGAAGATTTGGAAGAAAACCAGGAAGCCTTACCGGTTACACATTGGAAAGTCATTAATGAAAGCCCCGGTGGCTATGCCCTGGTTTCTGAAAACATGCCGGCTGAGCGGGTAAGGGCGGGGGAAATTGTTGCTCTGCGTGCGCAGGGGCATGATCACTGGATGGTGGCCTCTGTGCGCTGGCTGCAGCAAATGGACAAGCAATGCCTGGAAATAGGTCTGCAAATTATGACTGTCCGCGCTTCTGCCGTGATGTTCAGGCCTACGATAGGACGTAAAGGTGAGCAGTATCAGCCCGCATTACTGATGCCCGAAATTCCTGCGCTTAAACAGGCTCCCATGCTGGCTGCGCCCAAGGGAACATACATTAGCCTGCGCGAATTATCCTTGCTTACCACTGAGGGCGAGGTACTAATCCGGGCGGGAAAATTAGTTGAGCAGCAAATGGGCTATGACTTATTTGAGTATCAGATAACGGAGGAATCCCTGTTGTAGTGCGGGCTGCAGCAGCCTCTGTGACTGGTGGATTTTGCATTCAAATCCTTTCATTAAGCTGTTATTCCACGTGGTATTAGCGACAACTCTGTGAGCCGCTTACCGTTTCAGGGTAAAATGGGCGGTTTTCTTCCGCCTGCCTTTGATGAATCCCTATGAATCTGCTTGTCCTCGGCGTTAATTACCACACTGCACCCGTTGCAGTCAGGGAGAGGCTCGCGTTTACTCCGGCAGAAGTGCCAACCGCTTTAGCGATGCTGAGCGCCGAGCATGGTGTGTCAGAAGCCGCTATTGTTTCTACCTGTAACCGCACCGAGCTGTACTGCAATGCCAGAGAGCCGCAGCAGGTACTGGCGTGGCTGGCGAATACACGCGGGCATAGCGTAGAAGATATCGAGCCGCATCTGTATTTGCTCAATGGTGGCGATGCGGCCAGCCATGCTTTCAGAGTGGCGAGTGGTCTGGATTCAATGGTGCTGGGTGAAACTCAGATTTTAGGCCAGCTTAAAGACGCAGAGCGTTTTGCCAGGGACGCCGGCACCATGGGCGTGCTGCTCAATGGCGTTTTTCAGCGCGCTTTTTCGGTGGCAAAAGAAGTCAGAACTCAAACACGGATTGGCGCAGCATCCGTCTCAATGGCGGCTGCATCCGTGCGTTTAGCCGAGCGGCTTTTCCCATCGGTATCATCCTGTAAGGTGCTCTTTATCGGCGCAGGAGAAATGATCGAACTCTGCGCCACGCATTTTCACGCCCGTGGCCCTAAGCAAATTACCGTTGCCAACCGCACGATAGAGCGGGGTGAGATTCTGGCGCAAAAATTTGGTGGTGAAGCGATTTTGCTGTCTGATTTGCCATCCAGATTGGCCGAGTTTGATATCGTGGTGACCTCTACCGCAGCCCCGTTGCCGATTGTGGGTAAGGGCATGGCCGAGCGGGCGCTGAAAGAGCGTAAACACCGCCCCATTTTTATGGTGGATCTGGCTGTGCCGCGAGATGTAGAGGAAGAGGTCGGTGATCTTGCGGATGTTTATCTGTATACCGTAGACGATCTGGCCGAAGTGGTGCGCCAGGGGCAGGAATCCAGAGCGGGTGAGGTGGAATCGGCTGAAGCGATTATTACCGAGCGCGTCGGGGATTTTCATCGCTGGGTATCCAGCCGGGCACTTGTCCCTACGATTCGCGATTTAAAAGATTATGCCGACCGCATTGCCCGGAATGAGCTGGAAAAAGCCCGGAAAAAGCTGGCTGCAGGCGAAAACGCAGAAGCTGTACTCGCAGAATTCTCACGTCAGATGGCCAATAAATTTATGCACGCCCCGCTTGCCGCCCTGAATAATGTATTGCCGGAAGAGCAGGAAAACACCCTCGCCACCGTGCGCCGCCTCTACCGCCTGCACGAGTAGCTGCCTTGCCAGCTAGCCATCATTATTATTAAAACAGTACCTAAAACCCAAATCTTGCACCACGGAGGACGCAGAGAGCACGGAGAAAACCTTGACGTGAATTAAGCACTTTTTTACCGCAGCTTAATTTTTCCCGGTTTTGTTTTTCTCCGTGAGACTCCGTGTTCTCCTTTTACTCCGTGGTCCAAGATTTGGGTTTTAAAGCCCTAAATACAAATACTTTGGAATTGAAATGAAACCTTCTATTGCTGCCAAACTGGCGCAACTTGCTGATCGCCTTGAAGAAGTCGACGCTTTACTGGCGACCGAAGAAGCTACCCGGGATATGGGCACCTATCGCAAGCTGACAAAAGAGCGCGCCGAGCTGGAGCCTGTAGTGGCTCTTTATCATCGCTTTATCCAGATTGAAGCCGATATGAGCGACGCCGCAGAAATGCTCAGCGATCCTGATATGAAGGATATGGCTGAAGAGGAAATCAAAGAAGGCAAAGTGCGCATCGAGGCTTTGGAAATCGAGCTGCAAAAAGCACTGCTGCCAAAAGACCCTAATGACGAGCGTAATATCTTTTTGGAAATCCGTGCCGGTACGGGGGGCGATGAAGCCGCGCTGTTTGCAGGGGATTTATTCCGCATGTACAGCCGCTTTGCCGAGCGTAATCGCTGGCAGGTAGAGGTGGTATCGGCCAGTGAATCTGATTTGGGCGGCTACCGGGAAATTATTGCCCGCATCGTGGGCTTTGGTGCTTATTCCTGGCTGAAATTTGAATCCGGCGCACACCGGGTGCAGCGCGTGCCAGCTACCGAAACACAGGGCCGGATTCACACCTCGGCGTGTACGGTGGCCGTAATGGCCGAAGCGGATGAGGCAGAAGAAATCACCATCAACCCTGCCGACTTACGTATCGACACTTTCCGCGCGAGCGGTGCCGGTGGTCAGCACATTAACAAAACCGATTCGGCTGTGCGGGTCACGCATATCCCAAGCGGCATTGTGGTGGAATGCCAGGACGATCGCAGCCAGCACAAAAACAAAGCCCGCGCCTTATCAGTGCTGGCCGCCCGTATTAAAGACGTACAAGACCGCGAACGCCACGCTGTAGAGGCAGCACAGCGCAAATCGCTGGTGGGCTCGGGCGATCGTTCAGAGCGGATCCGCACCTACAATTTCCCGCAGGGCCGCATGACCGATCACCGCATTAATCTGACGCTTTATAAGCTTGATTACATCATGGATGGCGATATGAACGACCTGACGCAAGCTCTGGTCAACGAGCATCAGACCGAGCTGCTGGCACAATTGGGCGGTGCGGAGTAATGAGGTAAGGCCATAAGTATCTGCTCAGTTTGAGGAGGCACTTCAGTGCTGCAGCTTCACTCTTTGTAATAGGGGGCAGAAGGTGGGCTTTTGAGTGGCTTTGCTTTGTGCCATTTTTAAAAGATATTTTATATTAAATCCCCCCTGGCCCCCTTTTTTAAAGGGGGGAGCAAGTGCATCAAACTTATACAGAGACTTATGCTGCAGGGTGGATTTCTCCCGCCCTACAAATCTGATCACCAGCAAGCGACACAGGGCGGACCTTGTTATAATGGCCGGCTAAATCAATAAATGAATGCTGGCGGCTTGAGAATGAATGTTTTTTTTGAGGAAGATGGTAATTTCAAGGTAGCCACGATCAAGGAAGAGCAGGCTGCAAGCCTGATGCTTGAAGATGCGCGTGGTAAACGTTTTAAAGTAAAAGCGGCCAATGTGCTGCTGCGCTTTGAGCGGATTAGCTTGGATGATTTCCTGAAAGCGGCACAGGCTGCGGCGGATGAAATTGATATCGATTTCCTTTGGGAATGCTGTGGCGCAGAGGAATTTGCATTTAATACGATTGCCGCCGAATACTTCGGAGCTAATCCTTCGGTACAGCAACAGGCTGCCGCGCTGATTCGTTTGCACGGCGCACCGATGTATTTCTACCGTAAAGGCCGCGGTCATTACAAAGCTGCGCCTGAAGAAAATCTGAAAGCCGCTTTAGCCGGGCTTGAGAAAAAGAAAAAAGAAGCCGAACAAATGGCGATCTGGCAAGCCGAGCTGCAGGCTGGCGTGTTGCCCGAGTCATTTATCCCCTTGGCCAGTAAATTGCTGCACCGCCCGGATAAAAACACCCTTGAGTGGAAAACACTGGCTGCCGCTGCAGACGCCATGCAGATGTCTGTCCTGCGTTTAATGGAAAAAATCGGCGCGATTCCCGATGTGGGCGATTATCTGCTCGATGGTTTCCTGGCTGAATCCTTTCCTAAGGGGCGTGGTTTTGCGCCAACCGAGCCTGTTACATGCCCTGGCGATTTACCGCTGGCCGATGTACAAGCTTTTAGTATTGATGATTCCACCACCACAGAAATTGACGATGCCTTCAGCCTGAAGCGTCTGCCCAATGGCAACTGGCAGGTAGGTATCCATATTGCCGCGCCTGCTCTGGGCATTGCGGCAGGGTCTGATGTCGATAAAATTATTCTGGACCGCTTGTCTACCGTGTATATGCCCGGCGACAAGATCACCATGTTGCCCAACGATGTGGTTGAAGTATTTACCCTGCAAGAAGGCAAAACCTGCCCGGCACTAAGTATGTATTTAGAGCTGTCGCAGGGCTTTGATGTGCTTTCGCATCGCAGTATCGTAGAAATGGTGCCGATTGCTGCCAACTTGCGTCATGAGCAGCTGGAGCCGGTGTTTAATGAAAACACGGCAGGTAAGGACGACGCCCCTGATTTCCCATGGAAAGAAGAAATCACTTTCTTATGGCACTTTGCAGGTGCATTAGAAGGCCGCCGTGGCAAGGCTGACCCGACTGCACCGCTGAAGATTGATTACAGCTTCTATATTGATCAGGTTGATGGTGAAAAACGTGTGCGTATTGTGCCGCGTAAACGTGGCGCACCGATGGATAAGCTGGTGGCCGAGCTGATGATTCTGGCTAACAGCACATGGGGCAAGGATTTGATGCAGGGCCAGGTGGCGGGTATTTATCGCGGCCAGAATGGCGGCCGTGTGCGTTTAACCACGCAGGCAGGCCCGCATATTGGTCTGGGTGTGGAATGCTATTCATGGGCTTCTTCGCCACTGCGCCGTGCGGTGGATTATGTGAACCAGCTGCAGTTACTGGCGCTGATTGGCAATACCAAACCACGCTTTCAAAAAAATGACGCTGAGCTGTATTCGATTATCGGAAGTTTCGACACTGCCTACGCAGCCTACGCTGAATTACAAGATAAGATGGAAAGGTACTGGTGCTTGCGCTGGTTGCTGCAGGAAAACAAACGCGAAATTACTGCGGTGGTGATCAAAGAAAATCTGGTTCGTGTGGATGGCATGCCCTTGGTGATGCGTGCAGGTATTCCGGAACTACCAGCCGGTACAACGGTCAGTCTGCAAGTGATGAAAATTGATTTGCTTGAGCTTGTGCTTGAAACACGGATGGCGACAATTTAAAAGGCCGGGAGCAGGGAATGGGAGACAGGGGTTTGCACCTTTGTGCGACTCCCAATCCCTCAATTATTTAACAAACAATGATGGATATAAATGCTGCCTAATCAACGCCTTAAGCAATGTCTGCCTTTGAAGTTTAAAAATGGCTCGCAGGTGCGCCAGTTCTCCAAGCCTTGTGTGAGCTGCGGGGAAATGCTGCAAGCCAATGATATGTATGGCATTGCGCGTTTGGTAGAAAATCATATTGCGATTGCTGCAAAGGCCCGGTGCCCTAAGTGCGATGCAGAATTTGGTGTCTGCTGCATTATTGATGACGAGAAAAAAGTTCGCCGCCTGATCCTGCCGCAGTTTGCATTTAATCTGTATTTACGTAATTTGCCGCTGCAAGCCGCTGAAATTGAAGCCGCCGCCGCACCTAAGGAGGCTGATATTGCTCCTGTGCAGCCCAGCCCGCCGCCGCTGGCCGTTAAAACCCCTGCAAATATTCAGCGTGCTGATGAAGTTATTGGCAGCTATCAGCAAAAACCGATCCCTGCATGGGTCGTGGTGGATGGTCAGCAGCTTAATTTTGACCGTGTATCGCCTGATGCCAGGGTGGCTGCGGGTGAGTTTTTGCTGGATGGCTGCTTTATTTACCGGGGCTGATAAAGCTTGATTTTGATAGCGCAGCAGGCAGATTTTTATTTGCTGCGCTGCGTCAAATGAGGGGCTCTTTGGCTTATTTATCCTGTCCAAGCATCGTTTCTGGGATTATAATCTGATCCCTTCTGAAATAGCCCTGCCCAGAAACGGGCTGGAGAAACACCATGCAACGTTCTCTGCTTAAATCGAAAATTCATCGCTGTACTACCACACATTCTGAGCTGCATTACGAAGGCTCGTGTGCCATTGATGAAAATCTGCTTGAAGCCGCTAATATCCTTGAACACGAACAGATTCATATCTGGAATGTGGATAACGGCGAGCGTTTCTCTACCTACGCCATTAAGGCCGAGCGTGGTTCGGGAATTATTTCGGTGAATGGCTCTGCAGCACGTCGTGCTGCGGTGGGTGATCTGCTGATTATTGCCACTTTCGCTAATTTTGAAGAAGCAGAAATCGCTGCTTTCCACCCCGCTTTGGTGTTTGTGGATGGCGATAACCGAATCAAAGAAATTAAGCACCACGCCCCTGTGCAAGCTGCTTAATGAACACCCTGCTGTAAATCACTCTATACAGGCTGCCTTTTTCGGCAGCCTTTTTCTTGACTAGGATTTTTAATGAATTCAACAGCCGTTAAAGATTACCTTCTGAGCCTGCAACAAAATATTGTCGCTACCTTAGAGCAGCTTGATGGATCTACTTTTCATACCGATCAGTGGGAAAGAGAGGGCGGTGGCGGTGGCATGACGCGGGTGATTGAAGGCGGTAATTTATTTGAGCGCGGCGGCGTGAATTTCTCCCATGTGATGGGCGATGCCCTGCCGCCGTCAGCAAGCGCCGGTCGCCCGGAGTTAGCCGGTCGCGCCTTTGAAGCAATGGGCGTATCGCTGGTACTGCATCCACGTAATCCTTATATCCCTACTGTGCATATGAATGTGCGCTTGTTCCGTGCCTATAAAGAAGGCGAGCAGGATGTCTGGTGGTTTGGCGGCGGCATGGATCTCACACCCTATTACGGCATGGAAGCAGATGCGGTGCATTTCCATCAAACCTGTAAAGATGCGCTCGATCCCTTTGGTGCGGCACTTTATCCGGAATTCAAAGCCTGGTGCGATCGCTATTTCCACCTGAAGCACCGCAACGAGCCGCGGGGTATCGGCGGTATTTTCTTTGATGATTATAACGCCGCCGGTTTTGAAGCCAGCTTTGCCTTGATGCAGAGCGTGGGTAATGCCTTTTTACCCGCCTATGTGCCGATTGTGGAACGCCACGAAGACGCCGAATACGGCGCACGCGAGCGCGACTGGCAAGCTTTCCGCCGTGGGCGTTATGTAGAATTTAATCTGGTATTTGACCGTGGCACGCTGTTTGGCCTGCAATCAGGTGGCCGTACAGAATCCATCCTGATGTCCATGCCACCCGTGGTGAACTGGCGCTACGATTACCACCCCGAAGCTGGTACGCCAGAGGCGCGCTTATATAGTGATTTCTTGTGCGACAGGGATTGGCTGGGTGTAATGGTTGCTGATTGATGCTGGCGGGGGTAAGCATCCAAACCTGATCAATTTAAGCAAAGGGCATGATGTTTTTCGCAGGAGCGGCTTTAGCCGCGAGAGCTCTGTTTGTAAAAACATTCGCGGCTAAACGCGCCTGCGTTACGGATTTTAAGTACTGCTTTGATCCATCAAGAGGAATCCCATGGCCGCTAGCCCGATTGGTTTTGATCTGAAAAGCCTGGAAGTATTTGCCGCCATTGTTGAGGCTGGCGGGATGACGGCTGCCGGGCAGCGCCTGGGCATGACGCAATCGTCGGTTTCGCAAAGCATCGCCAATTTAGAAGCGCAATTGCATGTGCAGCTGCTGGATCGCTCGCAACGCCCGCCCATGCTCACCCCTTTGGGGCGTAAGTTTTACGAGCAGGCCGATCGTTTATTGGGCGATGCCCGCCGTGTCAGCCTGGAGTTCCGCCGCCAGGAAGCCACGCCGCTGAAACATGTACGAATTGCCTTGGTCGATTCTCTGGCCATCAGCGTGGGTAAAGAATTGGTGGCTGCGATTAAGCGCCGAACCGCACACTGGTCTATGGTCACCGGCCAGTCTCATCAGCATGCCGATGCCCTGCTTAACCGCCGGGTGGATATTATTTTGTCTGATGATGCCGTACCCAATCACCCCGAGCTTTTCCGCCGCCGCCTGCTGCGAGAGCCCTTTATTTTAGTGCTGCCGCTGGATTTCAAAGGGCCGGTCAGCAGCCTGCGAACTCTTGCCGCAGCACTGGATTTTATCCGCTACAACCCCTCCACCGTGATTGGCCGCACCATAGAAAACAAGCTGCAGGAGTGGAGCATTCATCCGCCATTACGGATGGAGCTGGATAATTCCTACGCTATTTTACAGATGGTAAAAGCGGGCTTGGGCTGGGCGTTAACCACACCGCTTTGCCTGCTGCAAGGTGGAATTAAAACGGGCGAAGTGCAATGTTTGCCCGTACCTGAGGGCGAATTTACCCGTGAGTTAACACTGCTGGCCCGCAATGGGGAGCTGGGTAATCTGCCCGACTTACTTGCCGACGACAGTATTGCCCTGATGCAAGAGCGTTATCTGCCTGTGCTGGCTAAGGCTGCGCCTTGGCTATTGCCTCGTATCGTACTGGGTGATCTTGCGCTTTAATGTCTCAGGTAAGCACCTCAGTCTTATTGCGGGCAATGGATAAAGCTTTTAAGCGCAGCGCTGTTGTTAATTAACCCATTAATTCTTTCTGTAGCTAAACCCCAAAAGTGAGAGATGAACTCTGACTTTTGGGGGTTTTTTATATCTGTTTATATGGGGAAAAGTAATTATTCTGCTAACAACTTGATTTTGAAAGACTATTGCTGCATCGCGCAAAGATAAGTGTAAGCAATAGTAATAAATAAGCTAAAACGATAGTTGTTGTCGCAGTAAATTCCCGAGTCATAAACTGACATCCAGCCTTTCAATGTATGCGTGTGCTTTCACTTTTTAATAAAGGAAACATCATGGCAGAAGTTAAACGGGAGTTAAAACGCTCGCTCAAAACCATACACCTGTGGGGGATTGCGGTGGGCCTGGTGATTTCGGGCGAGTATTTTGGCTGGAGCTATGGTTGGGATAAGGCGGGCACGCTGGGCTTTATGATCACCTCGCTGGTGATTGCGGCCATGTATACCACTTTTATTTTTAGCTATACCGAGCTGACCACCTCGATTCCCCATGCGGGAGGCCCCTTTGCCTATGCAAGGCGTGCCTTTGGCCCGACCGGGGGCTATATCGCCGGCATGGCCACCCTGATCGAATTTGTGTTTGCCCCGCCTGCTATTGCACTGGCTATTGGCGCTTATCTGGGCGTGCAGTTTCCGGGGCTGGATCCCAAGCACGCGGCGCTGGGGGCGTATCTGGTGTTTATGTTTTTGAATGTTATTGGCGTCACCATTGCCGCCACGTTTGAGCTTTGCGTCACCATTCTGGCGATTGTGGAGTTGTTGGTATTTATGGGCGTGGTGGCTCCGGGCTTTTCTTGGGCCAATTTTACGGCGCATGGCTGGTCGGGGGCAGATCAATTTAGTAGCACTTCCTATAGCGGCATGTTTGCGGCGATTCCTTTTGCGATATGGTTTTTCCTCGCTATTGAAGGTGCGGCTATGGCGGCTGAAGAGGCAGAAGACCCGCGAAAAACCATTCCAAGGGCCTATATCAGCGGGATTTTAACCCTAGTGGTGCTGGCTATTGGTGTGATGGTTTTTGCAGGGGGCGTTGGC
Source organism: Iodobacter violaceini (assembly GCF_011601265.1). Lineage (GTDB taxonomy): Bacteria > Pseudomonadota > Gammaproteobacteria > Burkholderiales > Chitinibacteraceae > Iodobacter > Iodobacter violaceini. The sequence continues at coordinate 60,728 of NZ_JAAOLX010000003.1, read as the reverse complement.
GATTGGCGGCAGCTGGCCAATATCAACGAGCCTTTGCCTAAAGCCATGCAAATGGTGGTGGGGGCGAATTCAGGCTGGCTGCATATGCTGGTGTGGATTGGCTTATTCGGGCTGATCGCGTCTTTTCACGGCATTATCATGGGCTATTCACGGCAGATTTATGCGCTGGGCCGTGCAGGCTATTTACCCAGCGTATTAGCCAGCGTGAATCAGCGTTTTCAAACCCCGCACTGGGCGATTCTGGCGGGAGGCGTGGTGGGCGTGGCGGCTATTTATGCCGATTCGGTGATCCAGCTGCAAGGCATGTCGCTGACTGCGGCGATTATCACCATGTCAGTGTTTGGTGCCATCGTGATGTACATCATCTCCATGGCCGCGCTATTTAAATTACGCAGCAGCGAGCCTGATCTGGACCGCCCTTACTCTGTGCCTTTTTACCCGCTATTTCCCTGTGTGGCTCTGGCTTTAGCCTTGGTGGCTTTAGTCGCCATGATTTATTTCAACCAAACTATTTTCGCCATCTTTATCGGCTTTATGGCGGGCGGCTACGCCTACTTCCTCGCCACCCGCCAGGCCAGAGAAGACGCACCCCATGACGAAATGCTGCAAACGATGGGGGATGTGGTGAAGTGATGCCAAAACGAAGGCCAAAACCCAAATTTTGAACTACGGAGGCCACAGAGGACACGGAGTTTCACGGAGAAAAGCGTTTTGAATTGAGTCATATGTTTTGGGCTTATGTATTTTCACACTCAATCAAAAGTATTTTTATCAACGCTCGTGGCTTGGGGCTTTAAATCTCCCCTTGAAACACGCCGAAGCGAGGAACAAGCGGGGCTGGGTTTCGGCCAGAGAGCGAGGCAGCGAGCCAATCTTGCCCGCCGCCGACTCGATTGGACCGCAGCAGGGGACTTCGTGTTTTTGAGGTTGTGGCTTGGCTTCGTTTCTTGGCTACACAAGAAAGGAAGGTCCAGCGGGACGCCCGCACTTAAATCAACGTGCCGAAGGCGCTAAAAAGGTCTTTTTGTTTTTTATTAGTAACCGCAGCGAAGTGTCATGGCGGGTTACGGCCGAAATGAATCCGCGCTCTAATGGGTATCAAGAGCGGCCTAACCCACCCTGCGGTGATCTTATTCAATTTACAAGAGTTGTATAGATACTTATGCACGCGGGGGCTCCCGCACCTGAACACTGTGCCGAAGGCACTTAAGATTTAAGTCAGTGGGTAAATACCCACTCTCACGCACACCGCATCAGGGGATCAATATGCAAGCTCGTGAAGTGAAAACAATCGAAGATGCCATCGCCGTGGTCGAAGCCAGCGGGCTTTCTCATATCAAAGTGGGCATGTCTGATATCGATGGCGTGATGCGGGGGAAGTATGTTTCTAAAGAGAAATTTATTTCCATTCTGAAAGGCGGCTTAAGCTTCTGTAATGTGGTGCTGGGCTGGGATTCCAACGATCAGCTTTACGACAATGTGCAATACACCGGCTGGCACACCGCTTACCCCGATGCTCAGGCGCATATTATTCCTGAGAGCTGTCGCGAGCTGCCACTGGAAATGGTCGATGGCAAGCCGATGTTGTTTTTTCTTGGCGAGTTTATTGGCGATGCCGAGGCGATTTGCCCGCGCCAGCTTTTAAGCCGCATCGTTAAAAAAGCCGCGGATATGGGCTACCTGGCTTATTCCGCACTGGAATACGAATTCTTTGTGTTTAAAGAAACCCCCGAATCGGTTCGGGCCAAGAACTATCAAAACCTGATCCCCTGGACGCCTGGCTATTTTGGTTATTCCATTTTGCGCAGCACGGTAAACGCCGATTTTTATCATCAGCTGCTCAAACTCAGCGAAACCATGGATATGGGCATCGAAGGGCTGCATACCGAAACCGGCCCCGGCGTGCTGGAAGCCGCGATCGGCGTAGATGAAGCCAGTAGCGCAGGCGATAAAGCTTTCCTGTTTAAAACATTCTGTAAGGTGCTGGCACAGCAAAATAATTTAATGGCCACCTTTATGGCCAAGTGGTCGCATGAATTGCCTGGGCAAAGCGGGCATATTCATCTGTCTTTAAATGATATTAATAGTGGTAAATCGGTATTTTACGACCCTACTCAGCCGCACAATATGAGTAAAACCCAGCGGCATTTTCTGGCGGGTGTGCAGCGTTTGCTGCCCGAATTTATGGCCATGTTTGCCCAAACCGTAAATAGCTATACTCGCTTAGTACCGGGCTATTGGGCACCGCTGGATGCTACATGGGGCCTGGAGAACCGCACCACAGCACTGCGCCTGATCCCCGGCTCGGCTAAATCGCAACGCATTGAAGTACGAATTGGCTCTGCCGATGCTAATCCATACTTGGCACTGGCCGCAGCCTTAGGCGCTGGCCTGTACGGGATTGAGCATGAGTGGGAGCCGGAAGAAATGGTGGCCGGCAATGCTTATACGCAAACCTTTCCCGACCGCTTGCACCTGCCTGACTCACTTGGGGAAGCGGCAAAACGCCTCAAAACATCCGAAGCCGCCCAGGCTTTATTTGGCACGCCCTTTGTAAATCACTTTGCTGCAACGCGGGAGTGGGAAGAAAGAGAATTCCGAAAACACGTAACGGATTGGGAATTAAAGCGCTATTTTGAAATTATCTAAGGTCGAAAAGATCTTTTTAAAAACCATTCCACCCACTTGGAGTAGCTATGCCTGAACTGATTACGATTAGTCCTATCGACGGTAGCGAAGTGGCGCGGCGGGCATATGCCGATGAGCACCATATCGTGGCCACTTTGCGCCGTGCCAAGATTGCACAGCGGGATTGGCGGCAGGTTTCTCTGGTCGAGCGCATGGCCGTGCTGAGCCGCGCGGTGGATGCTTTTTCCGCCAATAAAGAGGCGATTGCCGGGGCGATTACCCGTCAGATTGGCCGGCCGGTTCGCTACAGCCCCAATGAAGTGGCCGGTTTTGATACCCGTGCGCGGCATATGATGGCGATTGCGCCTGAGGCGCTGGCTGATATCCGCCCGGCGCCCATTGATGGTTTTAACCGTTTTATCCGCCGCGAGGCGCTGGGCGTGGTGCTGGTGGTCGCACCGTGGAACTACCCGCTGCTGACTGCGGTGAATGCAATTATTCCGGCCTTAATGGCGGGTAATACGGTGATCTTAAAACACTCGGCCCAAACCCCGCTGTGCGCCGAGCAAATCCACGCCGCTTTTGTGGCTGCCGGTTTGCCAGCCGGCGTATTCCAGTATTTGCATACCGATCACGCCAGCACGCAAAAGCTGATTCAGGCTAAAGAAATCAAACATGTTTGCTTTACCGGCTCGGTAGCGGGCGGCATCGCCGTGGAACAGGCTGCTGCAGGGCGCTTTATTGGCGTGGGCCTGGAGCTGGGCGGTAATGATGCGGCGCTGGTGCGTAGTGATGCCGATCTGGCCCATGCCGTGGATACGCTGGTTGATGGCGCGTTTTTTAACTCCGGGCAAAGCTGCTGCGGCACTCAGCGCATCTATGTGCACCAGTCGGTGTATCAGGAATTTGTCGACCGGGCACTGGCGCTGACCGAGCAATATGTGCTGGGCAATCCGCTGGATGCTGCCACTACCCTCGGCCCTGTGGTGCGGGTGGCCGCTGCCAATGCGGTGCGCGCGGTAGAGGCCGATGCGCTGGCCAAAGGCGCAAGCCAGATTGTCGATACCCGCCGCTTTGCGCTGGATGACGGTAAAGGCGCTTATCTGGCGCCGAGGATTTTTACCGGTGTGAATCACCAGATGCATCTCATGGCCGACGAATGCTTTGGCCCCGTGGTGGGCATCATGCCGGTGAAAAACGATGAAGAAGCCATCCGCCTCATGAACGACAGCCCTTATGGCCTGACTTCCGCCGTATTTAGCAGTGACGAAAACGCAGCACTTAGCCTGGGTGATCAGCTGGAATGCGGCACCTTTTTTATGAACCGCTGCGACTACCTGGACCCGGCTCTGCCCTGGACCGGCATTAAACAAACAGGGCGGGGAGCGACTTTATCGGTGCTGGGGTATGACTATCTGACAAGGCCGAAGTCGTTTCATTTGAAGCAAATGTAGTAGGAGTTTTTCTGTGTGTTAGAGGCGAGTTTTAAGTTTTTTCTTGGATGAGGGGTAATTTTCTGCGTGCTAAACAAAATCAAAAAGATCTTTTTAGTGCCTTCGGCACCTTGATTTTGGAGCGGTAGCCACCGCGGGGGCGTTCTTTTCTTGAACGGCCAAGAAAAGAACCAAAAGAAGGCCGCCCCACGAAACACGAAGGCCCCTCATCTGCGGACAATCGAGCGGCGGCTGCGGAACTCGCTTCGCTCAGACAGTCCTCGCCGAAACCCCGCCCGCTTGTTCCTCGCTTCGGCGTGTTTCAAGGGGACACTTACAGCCCTATGCAAAGAGCGTGGTTCTTACGTTTTTTTATTGTTTGCGGAAGTTGAAATCAACCCTACTTAATAGGTACTTAAATGAATCTCGACCACTACACCGTAAATTGGAATTACCCCACCAATGTGAAATGTGGCGTGGGGCGGGTGCAGGATTTGCCGCAGCTGGCGCGATCTTTGGGTATTAAAAAACCGCTGCTGATTACCGATCCGGGTTTGGCCACCTTATCGCCCGTACTCAGCACCCTGACTTTGCTGGATGGAGCTGATTTGCAGGCAGGCTTGTTTCACCAGATTAAGGGCAACCCAACCGGGCAGAATGTGGCCGATGGGGTGGCTGCTTATCGGGAGGGTGGTTTTGATGGCGTGATTGCGCTCGGTGGCGGATCGGCTTTGGATGCGGCCAAGGCGGTGGCGATGATGGTGGGCCAAAGCGGGCCGCTTTGGGATTATGTGGATGAAGGCGACAACTGGCTGAGGATTAAAACCGAAGGAATGGCGCCCCTGGTGGCGATTCCTACTACGGCAGGCACAGGCTCTGAAGTGGGCCGGGCTTCGGTGATTACCCATGAGGCGGAGCACGCTAAAAAGATTATTTTTCACCCGCGTATGCTGCCAGCGATTGTGATTTTAGACCCGGTACTCAGTACGGGCCTGCCCGCTAAACTGACTGCGGCTACCGGAATGGATGCACTTAGCCACAGTTTAGAGGCTTACTGCTCACCGTTTTATCACCCTATGGCCAGCGGGATAGCCCTTGAAGGTATGGCACTGGTGCGCGAATGGCTGCCGCGTGCCGTTGCCGATGGCACAGATCTGGAGGCGCGGATGCAAATGCTGGTGGCCTCCAGCATGGGGGCAACGGCGTTTCAGCGCGGACTGGGAGCGATGCACGCACTGGCCCATCCGCTGGGCGCACGTTTCGATGCCCATCACGGCATGCTCAACGCCATTCTGATGCCCTATGTTTTAAAAGCCAATCAGGCCGCAATTGATGAGCGCATCACCGCCGCCGCCCGCTACTTAGGCCTGCCCAATCCTTCATTTGCTGCGTTTTTAGACTGGGTGCTGCGCCTCAGAGAAGAAGTGGGCATTCCGCATACGCTTAAAAGCATAGGCATAGCCGAATCCTGTCTGGAAACCATTGGTACAGAAGCCGTGGCCGATGGCTCGCACGGCACCAACCCGATTCCGTTTACTCCGCAGCAATATCGCGGAATTTGCGCGGCGGCTTTAGATGGATTGTTGTAGAGGTTTGGGGTGTGCATTCAGATATTGCGTTGCCAAACCCAAATCTTTAAACACTGAGTTTCACGGAGAAAAACAAGCCTTGAATTATGTTGTTTTCTAGGTTTTAAGTATTTCAAAACCCAGTAATTAGGATTCGTATCGCCGCTAGTCGCACGGGGCTTAAATCTCCCCTTGAAACACGCCGGAGTGAGGAACAAGCGGGACGGGGTTTCGGCAAGGGAGCGAGGCAGCGAGCCAATCCCGCCCGCCGCCGACTCGATTGTCCGCAGCGAAGGGGCCTTCGTGTTTCGTGGGGTGGCCTTCTTTGGCTTCGTTTCTTGGCCACACAAGAAAGAAAGGTCCAGCGGGACGCCCGCACCTAAATCAATGTGCCGAAGGCACTAAAAAGATCTTGAGAATTTTCTTTATGCACTCTGCTCAGCCAGTTCGCGGACGTCCATATACAGATCTAAACATCACCCCACTGGAGCAGGTATGCAGCGTATTGCGGTAGCGGGTATTCAGCATGAAACCAATACCTTTTCCAGCATGCCCACCACGATGGCTCATTTTATTGAGGCCGATGCCTGGCCGGGCCTGACTCAGGGTGAGGCGGTTTTGGCTGCGGTGGCGGGGGCTAATTTGCCTTTGGCGGGGGCGGTTGCTGCGCTGGAGGCTGGAGGCTTACACGTTTTACCGCTGCTCTGGGCATCGGCCAACCCCAGCGGGCGGGTGGAGGATGCGGTGTTTGAAGCGCTGTGGGCGATGTTTGAGGCTGCGCTGTTAAGTGCCGGGCCTCTGGATGGGGTGTATTTAGATTTGCACGGTGCTTTGGTGACTGAGCGCTATGAAGATGGCGATGGCGAATGGCTACGCCGTACTCGTGCATTGCTGGGAGATCAAATCCCCATTGTCGCCTCGCTTGATTTTCATGCCAATGTCAGCCCATTAATGGTGAATTCGGCCAGTGCCTTGGTCGGCTATCGCAGCTATCCACATGTGGATATGGCCGAAACCGGGGCAAGGGCGGTGGGGTTGTTGCAGCAGCTGCTGGCCGGAGAGCCGCTGCATTCAGCTTTTGTACAACTCCCTTTTTTGATTTCCATGCCATGGCAATGTTCTTTAATTGAGCCGGTGGCCAGACTGATGTATGCGGCAGAGCAGGCTGAGACGGGCGATATTTTGAGCGTGAGTTTCTTTCCTGGTTTCCCTTTAGCCGATGTGGCTGATGGGGGGCCTAGTATTTTGGCCTATGCCAAAAACACCTGTCTTGCAGAGACGACCGCCCAAGCTTTGGCGCAAAAAGTGCTTGCGGCCGAGCCGGAGTTTGCGGGCCGCCTGTGGCAGGTGGATGAGGCGCTGAGCTACGCCAGGCAGTACACAGGCCAGGGTAAAACCATCATTTTGGCTGACACCTGTGATAACGCAGGCGGCGGGGCAGGCAGCGATGCGGCAGGGATCATTAGCGATGGCTTAAAGATGGGCATGCCCGCCATGGTGGTTGGCATACTTTGCGATCCAGCCACGGCGCAGGCCGCACATAGTGCAGGTGTTGGCGGGGTTTTATTGCGGGCGATAGGCCAGGGAAGAAAGGCCAGTGGGGAATGGCGGGTAATCAGTTTGGGCACTGGGCAGTTTGCGGCCACCGGGCCCTTTTATGCGGGCTGCCAAATGGATTTAGGCCCTATGGCCTGCCTGCAATACCAAGGGCTGACCGTATTAGTGAGCAGCCGCAAGCAGCAGGCGGCCGACCAGGCCATGTTTCGCCATCTGGGGGTAGAGCCTGATCAGGCGGAAGTTTTGGTATTAAAAAGCAGCGTGCATTTTCGGGCTGACTTTGGCGCAATTGCCTCAGAGATTTTAGTGGTTGAGGCAGAAGGCGATCATGTGGCCGACCTAAGCCGCTTGCAATATCGGGTATGCAAACGCCGGCCAGCGAGTCGGGATAAGTGAAGGCAAAAGATCTGCAGGCACAGAGATCGGGAAGAACACGGAGCACTCTGAGAAAACCAGACTATGGTTTTAGTTAATCTCAATACGTATATCACGTGGCCGTTTTGTCAGAGAGTTAAATCTTGAACCACAAAGAGCACAGAGAAAACCAATGATTTGATGGCTTTCTCCGTGTCTTTGTTTTACCCGGTGGTTCATGATTTTGGTGAATGATTAAGTGCTGGCATCTTGATAGTCAGAAAGCGGTTTTAGCTCGTTTTTTTGGTTTTCACAGTGATTTCTGTGTCTGCAGATCTTTTTGACCATCACCCATCAGTACTTCAAATAAAACCCTAAATGCCCGAAGCTTTCGCCGCGCTCAATCTTGGGTGAGCTGCTGCCGTCCACGATATAGCCCCAGTCTGCACTGATTAAGCCCCAGTCCTGAATTTGCCAGCGTAATCCAAGGCCCACGCTGCTGAGCGCTTCCTGGCTGCTTGATCCGGCATCGGGGGAGCGTCTGTGGATGGCGCCTGTATCGATAAAGCTGAGCAGGCGTAAGCCTTCATAAATTTTTGGCGTGCTGATTTCTATTGTGCCTTGCACACCGCTGTCCCCCGTTGCGCTGCGGTCGCTCACGCCGCGTAAAGAGTTATTGCCCCCTAATGCAAACTGCTCCCCCGCGATAAGGGCTTCATTTGAAAACTGGCCGCTTAGCTTCAGGCTGGCTTGCCAGTCGCCTGCAAAGCGATACAGGCCTTCTGCCTTAGCGTGCCATGACTGCCAGTTGCTGTATGCGTCTTTGCGGTTGGCCTGATAGGCTTCATCATCATTACCCACGCCTGATGGCAGATTGTGTGTGTAATCAAGACCAAAATTGATCTCGATGTCTTCACTTTGCCAGTGGCCGTTATAAGCCAGAGTCAGCGGGCGGCTTCGTACATCGGGGCTGAGCTGGCCAACACCGGATATATCTGTGCCCCTGAATAATTTATCGTCGATTGCGGCTTCGATTTGCGAGCGGTATTGCCCTTGCGGGGCCAGGTAGTGGGTATAGCGCAGCCCGCCGGATTCACCCTTCCCTGTAATGGTTAAGCCTTCGCCCAGACTGCCGGAATCCACTTTGGATTGCGCATAATAGGCAGACAGGCTGCCGCCCAGCTGATACAAGGGCCAGCGGTAGAAAACACCATACTGACTTACATTATCGGGCTGGCTGGGGGCGGTGGAGTAGCTGACTGTGGCAACATGATCGCTATTAAATAAGTTGGCGTGCTGTAAACCTAAAGAGAGGCGTAAGCGGCCGTTATCATCCGAGCCAGAGTTATTACCAGAAACAAAAACGCTCCAAGGCTTTTGCTGCTGGGTATCAAGAATGGCTTCAATGCTGTCTGCATCGCCTTCTTTAAAGGTGAGGGTGGTTTGTTTTGCCGGGTTTTCATTGGCAATAACCAGCTGTGTGGTCATGGCCTGAAAATTAGGTGAGCTGTCTTCCTTAAGGGCTGGCAGGCTGTTTCTCTGGTTTTCTTCATCAAAAAAAGTGTTGTTTTTGATGCTCACTTTACTGAGTTTAAAGCTCAGTACTTCCAGAGTAATCGTGCCGCTCACTTCCTGAGGCGGCAGGGTGACGCGTAAAAAGCCGTGCCCCCGATCTCTTAATACGGATTCAAAAGTGCTGGCAGCTTGCTGCAAATCACTGAGCGAGCGGTTTTTGCCCAAATAAGCTTGTAATAATTGCTGACTTTCATCATTAGAAAGTGGGTTTTCACCTCTTACATTAAAGGCACTCACATTAAAAAGAGGCTCTTCGGCCCATACAAAGCCTGAAATTATGCTGGCGAGTAAACAAAGGCGAAATTTCATAAGGTGAAGGAGCTCTTGTTTATTTGACCGCACCCGGTTTGCAGCCAAGGTTTGAGGGAATGCCGTTTTTGCTAAGAATGTCACGCAGTGGAATCTTTACAATGCCGATGGGTGTTTTATCAAACTCAATAAATACAGGTAGCTCGCGTAAGCGAATTGGGTTGTTCTTATTTGAAAACCCTGTTTCGTCTTTCCCTAAAAATAGCACTTGCTGGCTTGTGTTGTCAGTAAGACTAACATTGCCGTCACGAACGTGTACATAGAGCCCAGGCATATCATTACTGCCTTCGCTTTGACCAAATAAGAGCTGCAGATCAACAGGGATAGTATCTGGCCGTGGCACAGGCATATTGCCAAGTCCGGCTGGTGGTGTGGCAGGGCGGATAATGCCGGAGATGCGGATCAAAACCGTCTCACCAGGATTAAGCTGCTGAACAGGGCCATTTACAGGGCTGACAGTGATGCGGCCTTCCCATACATAAGCGCCAAAGCCATCCATGCCGGGTAAGGCGGGATCTGCACAAGCGGCTGTGCATTCAAAATCGACCCCTGTGCCGCGTATACCAATCGTGGCGCTTTTGGTGGTGTATTGCACTGCATCGGGTTTGGCTTTGCCAATTAAGCCCGTTAAAGCGCGTAACCCCCCCTTAAATAAAGAGAGGCCAAAGCTGCCTTCCGCGGGTGCTGTGGCTTTGTATTCAAAGCGATCAATCTGCATTTGTGTGTCGCTGCGCAAAGACACCTTGCCCCCGTCCCTGAAGGCCAGTACCAGCGCACCATCGGCGGTGGTTTCAACCCGCTCGCCCACATACACTGCGCCGCCCTGCACCAGCATGCGTAATACGCCTTCCTTGTTTCTGGCATTGGCTTTACCCGACAAGCTGACAACACGGGCAGCGGCAGCTACTTCAATAGCCTTGTTTTGCTGAGAGGGCGCCTCTTTTGCTTCTTGCGCGCAATCGCCTGTACAAAGCCTTGCATCAAAATCAGTACCGCGAATCCCGATCGTGGCGCTGGAGGTCTGAATCTTAGCGGCTGTTGCAGATTGCTTGGAAATTAAGCCGGTAACCGCTCGCAGGCCGCCTTTAAACAGGCCCAAAACCATGCCGTCTTCACGCCCTGCCTGACCAAAGGCAAAGCTGTCGATTTTCATTCTGGTATCCGGGCGCACCGTAATCTGGCCACCATCATTAAACTTCAGCACGGCGTGGCTATTGGGCGCGGTAATGATTTCATCGCCTTCATTTAAAATCGAGCCTTTACCAATCAGCTTAAGCCCGCCACTTTTACCCTGCGCCGAAGCTGCGCCCTGCACCGAAGCCACTTCGGCCACAATGGCCGCATAGCTTGGCACTTGCAGTAAAAAGATAAGAAAAAAGAGCTTAAGGGCAGTTGGCATCGTCTTCTCCGGCAACGCGTATGGTCTCTTTGGGAGGTTCAAGCTCTTCTGGTTTTTTGGCTTCAAAGGGTAATTGCCCGGTGCCAATAATTTGGAAATGGCTTTGCTGATCCTGGTTTTGCAACACAATAATTTTAACAATTTGCTCAACTTGCTCTGGGCTTGCAGTTAAGGGCAGATTATTCAGCAAAGGCGAATCCAGATTTTTGCCAATTTTATTAACAGCGCCCGTGGTTTGAATTTGATCGGGGCTGATATTATTGCTGATGGTTCTGGCGCTGCCATAGCTGATGGCACCCCCGCTGGCCGAAATCGCTTTCACACCTTTGGCGACCTGAATAACTGCCGCATCGACAGAAATCTCACCCGTTGTCCCTTTTACTCCCCGCTGAGCGCCTGCCCGTGCACCATTATTGCTGCCCGAATTTAATTGGGCCTGTGTGGCGCCTGCAATTAAGTTAGCATTTTGAATAAATGTATCATTTGCATTTACTTTGATGTCGCCTGCAGCAATCAGATCTGTATTCTGAATAATATTGTCATTATTCGCGCCGGTATCCCGGCTGGTGAGTTTTATTGTGCCTGTTGATTTAAATGAACCGCTGTTTATCCTTAAAACACCTTTACTCAGCAATGAAGTATCATCAGCAGAGAAGGGCGAAATAACGCTGAGCGTACCCTGGTTATCAATTAATACACTACCCTTGCCATTGATTGCCTGAACAGTAAGGTCAGTATTATTTAGCAATGAAATATCACCACTGCTGCTGGCTGAAAATTGGGAGATACTATGATTTCCCTTGTCTAAAGAAATTTGATTTAGTCCAATACTTTGCAAGGAATTTGTTTTTATTTTTGCCTGGCTGCTGTCTATAATCGAATTTGCTTTCAGAATAACAGTGCCGCCTTGCAGCTGATCATTTAATTTTAATGTATCTGCTGAATTAATATTTACGCTTTCACCGCTAACAACACCAGCCAGATCAATTGACTTGCTGTTGCTGAAGTTGATATTTCCCTTGCTTTTTAGTCCGGCTGTATCAAAGGTGTTATTGTTTTGTAAATCAATTCCCAGCTCAGCATCGGCAACGAATGTGGTGGCAGAAAGCTGCGCATCACTGGCCTCAGTCAGCTTGCCATTTAATATTTTAAATTGCAGTTGTTTGGCACTGATGTTTCCTTTTATATTTAAATCCCCTGTGTTGTTTATTTTTATATCGCCATTACTACTACTTCCTTCTAAAGCCAGTGCCTTATTATTAACCAGGCTGATATTTCCACTGTCGCTGATTAGTCTTGCCTGATCTATAACATTCTCTTTTTCAAGTGTGATATCGCCACTGGCTTTTGCATTAAGCGTTTTGCTGCTGATGACTCCTGCACCAGTCAGATTGCCTTTTGTGCTGATACGTAAATTAGCATTGCTGCTTGTTTCTCCTAAAGTGAGTGCCCTGGCATTATTAATTGAAATGTCGCCTGCTGCACTGCTTAAACTGGCTTGATTAATTGTATTTTCATTATCCAGCTTAATTCCTTTTCCGGCTGTGGCGCTTAAGTTATCTGTGCTGAGTATGCCACTTGCAAGACTGATGATTGTTCCGCTATTTGCTTTAAGGCTTATATTTTTCGCAATGATTCCATCGTTTATACCCAGATTGCCGTCTGTACTGATCTGCAGCTGGCCAGCTGTATTAATAGCACCTAAAGCAAGTGTTTTGGTGTTGGCAAAAACAATATCGCCGCTGCTGGTGGGGGAAAAAATATCAACAGTATTGGCCTCCCCAAGATTGATGCTGGCAGATTGCGCATTAAGGCTTTTTGCATTAATGACTCCTCCCGCGGTCTGGCGAATATCACCTGTACTATTTAAAGTTAAACTTCCATCCCCAATCGAAAATCCACTAATCAGCATATCACCCGTTTTATTACCTTTAGCGTCACCAATAATAATACTGGCAGATTTAATACGGCTTAAATCGCTGTTGTTTAACACAAACCCGGTATCTGACTGACTATTGCCGCCTAAAAATACTTTGACATTATTGTTGCTTAGCGGGGTATAAAAAAATTCACTGCCTTCTATTTGTGCCTGGGACCCCATTGCCAGCTTGTCGGAAACAAAACTGATATTTTTACTGTTAATTTTATTGTTAATTGTTATGCCGCCAGCAGCTTGTAACCTGGCCAGATCCGTGTTGCTTAATACACCATCGACTGCTATTTTTCCATCGCTGTTTATTTGCAGGTTTTTTGTACTGATCTCCTGCAGAGAAAGATCTGTTTTATTTTTTAATGAAAAAATGCCCGCCGCTGAAGCAGATACTTTATTTATAGTATGAGTGGCGTTATTTAAAATAATGTCACCTGCTGATTTTATGACGACATCGCCCATCAGCTGGGCCTTGCTATTGTCACTGACAGAGCTGCCACTGATCTCTGATTTATTAGCGTTGAGTGTCCCTCCTATAAGCAGAACCTCACTGTTTTTTATTTTAAGCTGGTTGGCAATTACATCACTTAAAAATAAAGCGCTATTGTTATTCAGCGAGATATCCCCAGTCTGGCTGGTTAAAATGGTCTGGCTTATTTTGTTGCTGTTTTCAAGTTTTATACCACTATCAGCATTGATCGCTAGTTGTTCTGTATTTATGGAGCCGTTTGCTATTTCGCTGACATTACCACTTGCATTAAAGGCAACAGACTGAGCGGAAATTTGCTCATTGACTCCAATATTTCCTTTGGAATTAATCGCTAATAATCCTGATGTTTTTATTGCGCCAAGGGCAAGTGTGGTACTGTTTGAAAAGAAAATATCCCCATTACTGACAGGTATAAACTGATCAACAGTATTTTCTTCAGTCAGTTTTATGCTTGCCGCCTGAACATTCAGTGTTTTGCTGATTAGTTTGCCGCCGTTGCTCTGGCTGAGTGCGCCGCTGCTATTAATAAATAAATCAGCACTTCCAGTGTTAAACCCTTTAATTTGAGTGTCGCCTACTTTATTTCCCTTTGTATCGCCAATGATGATTTTGCTGGCTTTTATTCTGTCAAAATCACTTTGCAAAAGCTCAATACCTGTATTAGTTTTTGTGCTGCCACCCAGGCTCACTTTTACCGTGTCTGCCGTTATAGGAGTATAAATAAAATCTGTAGTATCAATTTTTCCCTGTGAGCCCATATTAAACTGATCGGTTTTTAAATTTATATTTTTACCCGTAACCGTATTATTAATACTAATCCCTGTGCCTGATTGCAGCTGGCTGATGTCCGTGCTGCTAAAGCTGCCATCTGTGCTTAATTTACCTTCATTGCTAATATTTACACCATTAGCTTTTATTTCTAAAAGAGACAGTGCACCTTTATTTTTTAATATTAAATCGCCACTGGTTGATGCGGCCAGTGTGCTCAAAGTATGGGTGGAATTATTAAGAACAATGTCACCCGTGCTGCTGATTTTTGCATTACCGGTCAGCGTGGCTGTCGCACTATCGCTCATGCTTTTTGCTGTTATATCAATTTGGCTGGCGCTTAAGTTTCCTTTTAGTACTAATCCTTCGCTATTAATTAATTTAAATTGCTCAGCGCTTGATTGCTCTAAAGATAATACTTTGCCGTTGTTGAGTGAAACATTGCCTTTTGTTGTTTTGAGTGAAGCGCTGTCGATCGTATTGTTTTTTTCCAGAGTGATGCCTGTTGCTGCCGTTGCATTTAATTTATTGCTGTTTATTACTCCAGTGCTTAGCTCGCTGATGCTGCCTGCCGTGGCACTGATGGTACTTGTTTTGCTAAGGATCGATCCGCCTAAAGTAATATCGTTTTTATTTGCGCTAAGTGTTGCAGTGTCTGCATTTATTATGCCGTTTAATTCTAAGTTTCCTGCATTAATGGTGCTGGTGCTGCTGTTTATTTTTCCACTTTGGCTGAACTTATTTGTGGTATTGAATATGGCAGTGCTCACATTAATTGTATTGCTGGTATCAATATTATTATCGCTGCTTATATTTGCAGTGTTTGCTGTTAAGGTGTCATTCAGTAAAATGCTTCCTGCATTACTGACTTTTACGTCACCAGAGCCAGTATTAATTACGCCAAGTGTGAGTGCCTGATTATTATTTAAATTAAGGCTGCTGCCACTTATGGCGGCTTTACTGATTTGATTTGTTTTATCAAGTGCAACTGCGCCCGTTGCTGTGATATTTAAGTTGGCTGCGGTAATGCTGCCGCTGCTTCCCTCGCTTAAGTTTGCCGCTTTCAGATTGATTGTGCTGGTATTTGTTGCTGATAATTCCCCGTTGATAAGTAAATCACCAGCAATATTTAAATCAATGTTTCCGTTGCCCTTCAGGCTGCTTACTGTCAGCGCTTTACCATTTTTAATTGAAATATCGCCAGAATTATTACTGGCGCTCAGGGTGTCTGTTTTATTATCTTGCCCAAGGCTGATTGCATTTGCTGATGTGGCTGTTATTTTGTTTGCTGTAATAATGCCGCCGCTTTGGCTGATACTGCCCCCTGTTGTATTCAGGGTTAAATTTTTTGCTGAAATGTTTTTATTGATAACAATATTTCCGCTGGAGCTTGCATTTATATCATTACTGCTGACTAATCCATCCGTATATCCTACAAACCCAAGATTAAGTATGCCGGAGTAATCGATATTAATATCGCTGCTTGCATTCAGTGAAATACCATCGTTGAATACATTACCCGTATTAGTCAGAGTGATGCCGGATCCTTTGGCCATTAAGCCTTTGGCTTTTATGCGGCCGCTCTGATTAATGCTGCTCATTGAATATATTTCTAATACTGTATTCGGGCTGGATGTGAGTAAATCGAGGCTTGCTATATCAACGGCCCCCATCTGATATGAGGTACTGCCTACCTTAATGGTATTGGCCGTGATATTTTGAAATTCATTCTGAGTGATACCAAAACCACTGCGGCTGGTGCCGCCTATTTGTACTGATGTGCCCGATGTAACGGGCAGCAAAGTGACTGTGCCTCCGCTGGCGGCCAGGCTGCCATAGACGGCTCCTTCTGTATTGTCGGTAAGATTAATATGATCTGCTTGCAGGGTTATATTTCCCGCAGTTATTTTTTTGTCACCACTTAAGCTGGATGTAGGAATGGTGATTGATTTATTGGCTGCCGTGGTGATGATCCTGGCATTTGCGGTGCCGGCATTGACTTCTATGCCTGAAAAAGTAACTGACCCGGAATTTTCAATTGAAATTGCACCATTATTTGTACTTACACCTTTTAAGTCAGAGATATTACTTGTACTGTCGCCACCGCTGCGGCCGGTACTGCTGTCTGTAATAAGCGTTAAATCAGTATTGTTTTTAAGTGTAATACCTGCTCCGCTTGAGGCCGTTTTAGCAGTCAGCCTGGCAATGCTGTTATTGCTGTTATCTAAATTGATATTGCCACTGCTTGTGTAAAGAGACAGTGATGGAAAGTTAGCATTTGTTGAAAGAGTAATGGCTGCTGACTGGCTGATATTGCCATTGTTTTCAATCCAGCTTTGGTTGCCCATTTTGCTGCTGCTGGTCAGGTCCGGATGGGCTACTATTTCTAAAGGCTTATCATTTTTTAAATAGACCGGGCCTTCACTTTTGCTGCTGAATTGATCAATCCGGTTCGCTACTTTTCCTAAATCAATAATATATGCAGAGCCAGTAGGGGCAGGGCTTAGTGTTGATACGCTTAAATGGCTGGCTGTAATATAATTGGTGCCAGAGTGCGATGAAGACTGGCTTATTCCTGTTTTGCCATAGATGCTTAAATTTTTGCCTGTGCGATCGATGGCTTGCTTGATAGTAACCGTATTATCTGTTTTAAACTCCAGGTTGCTGGTACTCAGCTTAGCAAGTGCTGCAGTATTCAGCTGCATTTTGCTGTTATCTGTTCCATCGTCAAACTCTATTTCACCTAATGCTTTAATTGATATTTTTTTATTGCTGCCACTGGTAATGGTGCCGTTTAAAGTAAGGCTTAATGCCTCAAGGCTTATATTGCCATTTGTGGTGATGGCTCCTGTTTCAATTGCATTTTGCGCTGTTTTTAAAATAATATCGCCTGATCCATTATTTGTAATGGCGTTATATATTGCAGGCTCTGAAGCAACTGTTGTCGTAATGCCTTTGCTTTCCGGATAACCATTACTTGCATCCAGTGTTAATGAACGGCTTGAATTGTAGGTGTATGAGGTGGCAAGGGATATGGTGCCGCTTGATTTTACCGTTACATTATTATTAGCGAGTGCATTATCAATATCGCCCGTTAAAACATAGCTGCTGTTTTGCTCTGAACTATTGTCAAATACGCCCAGTGCATCACTACTGGTAACGGGCGTGCCGGTTGTGGCGATGGTGATATTGTTGGGGTCCAGCAGTAGTGTTCCGGCTTTTCCCGCTGGCGCAGAGGTATCTGCTTTGGCTTTAAAATCTAAATAGTCTTTTCCTGAAGTTTCAATCAGCCCGCCATCCCCGCCCAAAGCGCCGCCTTTGGCGCTGATCCTGCCGTTAACCCGGGTTGTTTTGTCAGCCCAAACGATGACTTTGCCGCCATCCCCATTTGCAAGGGCGTCTGCACGTAATGTACTGTCTGCGCTGGTGTAGCTGGCTTCTGAATTGGGGATGAGATTGTTTTTACCCTGGTAATCTCCGCCTACTAAAATACTGCCGCCTGCCTGCTGTCCGCTGGCGTCAATGTCTGCGTGGTCAAACACGCCTACATGTCTGCCAAGCAACTGCACCTCTCCACCCTTTAGCCCAGTTGCACTGATCTGGCCACTGGCAAGCAGAGTGCCTGCCGGCCCTGCATCGAGTGTCACTTGCCCGGCCACTGCGCCACTGGCATCGATGCGGCTGGCGGAGCTGGTTTCTATTTTATCGCTGGCGCGAAGTAAAACCTTGCCGCCAACCTGCTCGGCGCGAACAGCACGGATATCGCCGCTGTGTTTTAAGGTGCCCGCAAACAGGCCAACGGCATCGCCTTTTATTTGGCCCAGATTAATTACACTATCCATGGGGGCTTGTAAGGTAAAGCGCAGGCCTTCAAGGCTCAGGCTGACAATCTCAACCGACTTGCCAGCTGCAAGTACCACATTTCCGTTGCTGGCTTCGATCAGACCCGTGTTTTTAATATCGGGGGAGATCAGAAAAACATCGCCGTTCTGGCTGCGTATCATGCCTTCAACGGCGATTTTTCCACCCTCGCCATTGAAGCGATAACGGCCATTGATAAAGTCGTCATTCTTCATATCGAGCGTGGATGCCACAAAGCCAGCGGTATCAATTCGGGCGTCTTTGCCGACCAGTAGGCCGTTGCGGTTAATCAGAAACACGCGGCCATTTGAGCTGAGCTGGCCCAGAATTTGCGATGGATCGATGCCGCTAACGCGATTCAGCACGATGCTTTTGGCGGATTCCTGCTGGAATCGTGTTGCCTCGTCTTTGGCAATATTAAATTTTTGCCACTCGATAATTGCGTTGGGCGTGTTCTTAATGGTGAGCATTTTGCCCACCTGCTGAATATCTGCCGAGCCATGAATGATTTTTGCATTCTCAGGATTAGCGAAGGCCGGCGCACCCATCAGCAGCGGTAAGGCGCTTGCAATTGCAAGTACTAAGGGGCGTAAAGGAAATTGCGGCTTCATTTTAGCCTCCGCTGTTATGGGGAAATGTAATCGCTTAATTCTAGTTTGTGATATGCCTTTTACCAGTGGCATCTGATGAAGTTAAAACAGTATTACTGTTTTTCTTTCTTTATGCTTTTTATTGTCTTTTGTAATTTGTCAGTAACAATGGTAAGTAAAAACCCTTATTTATTTAATCTGTGCATATAAGGGATTTCCTGCTTGAAAACATTGCTACCTTTTGGGTTTGGCATATAGAATCAAGGCCATTTCGCCGAAAATTTCTGCTTCCCCTAAGGGTTTTGTGATGGATCGACAAGGCTGGTTAAAGGGCACTTTGTATAGCCCGACGTTCGAACAAGATAGTTGTGGCTTCGGCCTGATTGCTCAAATGGATGACAAGCCATCGCATTGGCTGGTTTCTACCGCAATTAGCTCTCTTGCATGTCTGACACACCGTGGAGCTGTTGCCGCTGATGGAAAATCAGGCGATGGCTGTGGTCTGCTGTTTCGAAAACCGGATAGTTTTTTGCGCGCCGTGGCCGCAGAAAATCAATTTACGGTGGCCGATGAATACGCTGTAGGGATTATTTTCTACAACGCGCAAGCATCATTAACAAAGCTCTTTGCCGCAATGGAGGAGCAGGGATTATCAGTTGCTGGTGTACGCAGTGTGCCGGTTAATATCGAAGCCTGTGGCGAATACGCCTTACAAACACTGCCGACCATTGGCCAGCTGTTTGTGAACGCGCCTGCAGGGATGACAAGCCAGGTTTTTGAAAGAAAGCTTTATCAGGCACGACGTGTGGCAGAAAAAGCCTGTACTGACGATGCTGCTTTCTATATGCCAACCTTAAGCCCGCATGTGCTGTCTTATAAGGGCCTGGTTACACCGGATAATTTGCCAGAATTTTATCTGGATCTGAAAGATCCGCGTTTTGAATCATCGCTTGCCGTATATCACCAGCGCTTTTCGACCAATACCTGGCCGCAGTGGAAGCTGGCTCAGCCTTTCCGCTATCTGGCGCATAACGGCGAAATTAATACTTTGCACGGTAATCGTTTATGGGCCAAAGCCCGTGAAGCGATTATGGACAGCGAGCATCTGGATATGAACACGGTGCGCCCGATTGTTCAAACCAATGGCTCTGACTCCATGTCCATGGACAATATGCTTGAAGGCCTGCTGATGGGCGGCATGGATGTATTCCGTGCTTTCCGCATGCTGGTGCCGCCTGCATGGCAAAATGTCGATAGCAACGACCGCGACTTACGTGCATTTTACGAATACAACTCCATGCATATGGAGCCGTGGGATGGCCCGGCCGGTATCGTTTGGACCAACGGCCGCTATGCGGGCTGTGCCCTCGATCGCAATGGCTTGCGCCCGGCGCGTTATGTCATTACCAAAGATCGCCACCTGACTATTGCTTCCGAAATCGGCGTGTGGGGCTATAAGCCCGAAGATGTGGTGAAGAAAGGCCGTGTTAAACCGGGCCAGATTGTGGCTGTCGATTTAAGTAATGGCGAATTCCTCGATACCGAAACCATTGATAACCGCTTGAAAACCGCCCAGCCATACCGTGCATGGGTGAAGAAGCACGCCCAGCATTTAGAGTTGGCAGAAGACAACTCACCGCTGGAAGCGATGAGCCGTGAAGCGTTGCTGACTTACCAGAAGCAATTCCAGCTGACTTTTGAAGAGCGCGATCAAATCTTGCGCGTACTTGCAGCGGACGGCCAGGAAGCCATCGGCTCGATGGGGGACGACACGCCAATGGCGGTGTTATCCGGGAAAGTGCGCTCGCCCTATGATTATTTGCGTCAGCAATTTGCACAGGTGACCAACCCGCCGATTGATCCAATCCGCGAAGCGATCGTGATGTCGCTGAACACCTGTTTTGGGCCAGAGCGTAATCTGTTTAAAGAAACAGAATTTAACGCCAGCCGCCTGGAAGTACGCTCGCCGGTACTGTCGTCAGATAAATTTGATTCGCTGACGACCATGACCGATCCGGATTACAAACCGGCTTTCTTTGATATTACGTTCGACCCGGCTCAAACCACTTTAAAAGCGGCGATTGAAGCGCTGCGTGCTGATGTACTGGCCAGCGTGCGCGATGAAAAAACCGTGGTGGTGGTATTAAGCGACAAGAATATTCAAAAGGGCCGCTTGCCGATTCCAGCACTGTTTGCTGTGGGCGCAGTGCACCATGAGCTGGTTAATTCAGGCCTTCGTTGCCTGAGTAATATCATTGTTGAAACGGCCACCACACGCGATCCGCATCACTTTGCCTGCCTGATTGGCTATGGCGCAACAGCGGTGTTCCCGTATTTGGCTTACCAAACGATTAAAGAATTGGTAGAAATTGGCCAGATTGATTTGCCGCTCGAGAAAGCCGCTAATAATTTCCGTAAGGGGATTAATAAAGGCCTCTTGAAGATTCTCTCCAAAATGGGCATTTCAACCGTTGCTTCTTATCGCGGCTCGCAATTGTTTGAAGCCGTTGGCGTGAATGAAGAAGTGGTTGATCTGTGCTTAAACGGCACAGTTTCACGGATTTCTGGCGCTAATTTTGCGGATTTCCAGGAAGACCAGGGCAAGCTGAATAAGCTGGCTTTCAACACCATGCGTCCGATTGCGCAGGGTGGCTTACTGAAATATGTGTTTGGCGAGGAATACCACGCTTACAACCCTGATGTAGTGATGCAGCTGCAAAAAGCCGTGCAAAACGGCGATTACAAGGAATACCGCAAGTACGCCGATCTGGTGAACAAGCGTCCTGTTGCCATGTTGCGCGATTTGATGGGCTTGAAGCTCGATGCCACCAAGGCGATTTCGATTGATGAAGTCGAATCCGTTGAATCGATTCTGAAGCGTTTTGATTCCGCAGGGATGAGCTTGGGCGCATTGAGCCCGGAAGCGCATGAAGCCTTGGCCGAGGGGATGAACCGCCTGGGCGGCAGATCAAACTCGGGCGAGGGCGGTGAAGATCCTGCGCGTTATGGCACGGTGAAGATGTCCAAGATCAAGCAGGTGGCTTCTGGCCGCTTTGGCGTGACCCCGCATTATCTGGTCAATGCCGAAGTCTTGCAGATTAAGGTGGCGCAAGGTGCAAAACCGGGTGAAGGCGGCCAGTTGCCGGGGGATAAAGTCAGCCCGCTGATTGCTAAGCTGCGCTGCTCTAAGCCAGGGATCTCTTTGATTTCCCCGCCACCGCATCACGATATTTATTCAATTGAAGATTTGGCTCAGCTGATTTTTGATTTGAAACAGGTCAATCCGGAAGCCTTGGTATCGGTGAAACTGGTAGCCGAGCCGGGTGTGGGCACGATTGCTGCCGGTGTGGCCAAGGCTTATGCCGATCTGATCACTATTTCGGGTTACGACGGCGGTACCGGTGCCTCGCCTCTGGCCTCGGTGAAATACGCCGGTACGCCGTTTGAGCTGGGCCTCACTGAAGCGCAGCAAGTATTGCGTGCCAATGGCTTGCGTGGCCGCGTGCGCATGCAGGCCGATGGTGGCTTGAAAACCGGTCTGGATGTGGTGAAAGCCGCGATGATGGGCGCGGAAAGTTTTGGTTTTGGTACCGGGCCGATGGTGGCTTTGGGCTGCAAATTCTTGAGAATTTGCCACCTGAATAACTGCGCTACCGGCGTGGCAACGCAGGAAATTAAGCTGCGTTCTAAATACTTTATTGGCCTGCCAGAAATGGTAGTGAATTACTTTACCTTTATCGCGCAAGAAACCCGTGAATGGATGGCGGCGCTTGGGGTTCGTCAGTTATCCGATCTGATCGGCCATAGCGAAATGCTGGAGCTGGCAGCAGGCGCAACCGAACGTCAGGGCCGTCTGAATCTGGGTGTGTTGCTCAGCCAGGGTTCGATTCCGGAATCGCAACCGCGTTTCTGCGTGGAAGAGCGCAACCCGTCCTTTGATAAGGGCGAGCTGGCAGAACAAATGGTGAAAGACGCCATTGCCGGTATTAAGAGCCAAACGCCGCAAAAGTTTGAATACGCAGTGCGTAATATTCATCGCTCCATCGGTGCGCGTTTGTCGGGCGAAATCGCCAAGGCACACGGTGCAGATGGCTTGCCAAGTGATTGTCTGCATATCAAATTGCATGGCTCGGCCGGGCAGTCCCTGGGCGTGTGGAATGCCAGGGGCCTGACGATTGAGCTGGAAGGCGACGCTAACGATTACGTCGGTAAGGGCATGAGCGGCGGGCGTTTGGTGGTTTATCCGCCAAAGGCTTCAGAATTTGAATCGCACGCTGGCGTGATTGTGGGTAATACCTGCCTTTACGGTGCAACGGGTGGTGAGCTGTTTGCTGCAGGTACGGCGGGTGAGCGCTTTGCTGTGCGTAACTCCGGTGCGACGGCCATTGTTGAAGGCATTGGCGATCACGGCTGCGAATACATGACCGGTGGTTGTGTGATTGTGCTGGGTGAAACAGGCTACAACTTTGGTGCGGGGATGACCGGTGGTTTTGCGCTGGTTTACGATCCAAAAGAGCGTTTTGCTTACCGTATTAATAATGAGCTGGTGGATATTAATCTGATTAATGGCGAATCGTATGGTGCAGTGCGGGCCTTCTTGCGCGGTAAATTGCGTGATCATGCCAAGCTGACCGGATCGACCCGCGCCATTGATATTCTGGCCGATTTTGATGAAGCGCAGGATAACTTCTGGCTGGTGAAACCAAAGGCGGCCAAGTTGGATGATCTGTTAAAAGATTGATGAGAATAGGGGAGTGGTGAGCAGGGAGTAGTGAGTGGGTTTCGGCTCGCGACTCCCTGAATCCTGACTCCCTCAACTCCTAAGCCCCTTATTCACTACCCTCAGATTCAAATACCGAGGTTTAGATCATGTCAGATGTATTCCAGTTTATGAAGGTTGCCCGGAATCCGGGCGAGAAGGTTGACGCTGCCGCGCGCAAGATTGTATTTAAAGAAATTTATGCCCCATTAAGTAAACCCGATGCCGGCGAGCAGGCTGCCCGCTGCCTGGGTTGCGGTAATCCCTATTGCGAGTGGGAATGCCCCGTGCATAACTACATCCCGAACTGGTTGCAGTTAGTGGATGAAGGCCGTTTGTTTGAAGCGGCCGAGCTGTCGCATAAAACCAATTCGCTGCCAGAAATCTGTGGCCGTGTCTGCCCGCAAGATCGCCTGTGCGAAGGGGCCTGTACCCTGAATCAGGGCGGCTTTGGTGCGGTATCAATCGGCTCGGTAGAGAAATACATTACCGATGAAGCCTTTAAACAAGGCTGGCGCCCGGATATGTCCGGCGTGGTTAAAACCGATAAAAAAGTAGCTGTGATTGGCGCTGGCCCGGCAGGTTTGGCTTGCGCGGATGTGCTGGTGCGTAATGGCGTGCAGCCGGTGGTGTTTGATCGCTACGAGCAAATTGGTGGCCTGCTGACCTATGGTATTCCGGAATTCAAGCTGGAAAAATCCGTGATGCAAACCCGCCGTGAAATCATGGAAGGAATGGGCATCGAGTTCTGCCTGAATACCGAAATTGGCAAAGACATCACGATTGAAGATTTGCTGCGTGACTACGACGCCGTATTTATGGGCATGGGCGCTTACAAATACATGAAGGGCGGCTTTGAAGGTGAAGACTTGCCTGGCGTGATGGAAGCGCTGCCGTTTCTGATTAATAACGTCAGAAACAGTATGGATACTTTACCAGCGGGTGAAGATTACATCAGCATGGCTGGTAAGCGCGTGGTGGTCTTGGGCGGTGGCGATACGGCAATGGATTGCAACCGCACCTCGATTCGCCAGCAGGCAAAATCAGTGATCTGCGCTTATCGCCGTGATGAAGCCAATATGCCTGGCTCCAAGCGTGAAGTATTAAACGCCAGGGAAGAAGGCGTTGAGTTTCTGTGGAATCGTCAGCCGGTGGGCATTATCCAAAACAGCGACGGCAGCTTGGGCTTAAAACTAGTTACAACTGAGCTGGGCGCGCCAGACGCAAATGGTCGTCAAGCTGCAGTCGAAGTGGCAGGCTCTGAACAAATCATCGAATGTGATCATGTGATCGTGGCCTTTGGTTTCCAGGCTGAAGCGGCATCATGGTTTGAAGCTCAGGGTATCAAGGTGGATAGCCGTGGCCGCACCATTGCGCCAGAGAAACAAGCTTTGAAACACCAAACCAGCAACCCAAAAGTGTTTGCCGGTGGCGATCAGGTGCGCGGTGCAGATTTGGTGGTGCGTGCCGTATTTGAAGGCCGCCAGGCTGCGGAAGGCATGCTGGAGTTTTTGGGCGTTTGGTAATCAGCGTCTGATATGAGTAGAAAAAAGGGGAGGGCCATGGCCCTCCCCTTTGCGCGTTTATGGCATGGATTTGCTGCTATTTCTGTAGGGTGGGTGCAAGCCGCGAGCAATGTTGAAAAGTACGCGGCTTGTGCACCGCATACGCGCTAACTAAAATCAAAAAGACCTTTTTTTAGTGCCTTCGGCACGTTGAGTTAGGTACGGGAGTCCCCCGTGTGGGACTCACTTTCTTGAATGGCCAGAAATCATAGTACGCAAAGAGGCCGCCCCGACCAGCACGAAAGCCCCTCACTGCGGATAATCGGCTCGGCGAAAAAGGCTGCTCGGGAGCAAGCCCGCTACCCCTTTTCCGAAACCCCGAGCCGCTTATTCCTCGCTTCGGCACGCTTCAAGGGGGAGATTTAAGCCCTGTTTTGAGAGTGTGGTTACTACGTTTTTTCGTTGTTTGCTGAGATAAAACCAAATTGCTTAGTGCGTATGGTGTTTCACCCGCCCTGCAAATGCCATTCTAATTAATGAAACTTATTTGAATGATGGGTATGGGCGCAAAAACTCTTATTTAGCTTTACACAATGCCTCTTTCAACTCCCGCTTCTCCCCTGTGCTTGCCCTCTCTAACCAGCAGCTTTTACCAAGCAGGCTCAGCCTGAATACTTCTGGTTTTTCCAGGCTTAAACCTTGCTGTTTCGAGCGCTCGATCAGTAGCTGGCTGTCGTCCATCAGGGCATTCTTTGCCAGCGTCACTTCAGAAATACCCAGCATCCGGGCTACGGTGCGGGGTATTTCTTCGCTTGGTTTTTGCAAAACAGCGTCAATGGGCGTTTGGGCAAACGCCTGACAGCCGCTTAAAAGCAGGCAGAGGGAGAGGCGCTTCATCGTCTGGCTTTCTCCAGTGTCATAATTTCCCGCAAGGCTGGGCGTAATGGTGTGCTGCTTTCGCTGCGTGACTGCCCCAAAGTCTGCCCGTTTGCCGGGCATTGGCCTGTGGCGTTGTAGCTGAGTGCGGCAGAAATAAGGCGTTCGTTCTTATCGCCCAGCGCGGTTTTAAAATCTTCATCCACCTTACATGTCGGGCTGAAGCCATCGGCATAATCGCCAAAGCCTTTATGATTTTCACCTTGAAATTGCACGGTAAAGTAAGTGGTGCCGCAGTTATCCTGAGGGATAAATCCATAGGGCTTACCGCAGGTTTGCCCGCCAATTAAATTGACTTTCACATCCGCGCCACGCAGGCCGTTAATAATGGCTTCGCTGGCCGAGCAAGTGCCGCTGCCAGCCAGGATGGTGACTTGCTTTAAATTAAGCGTGGGCAATAATGCACCGGAAGAGCCGGAGGTTGAATAAAAAGGCCATGTGTTATTGGGATCAACTGGCGTTTTATCGTTATATTTTAATTTAAAAAAAGTCTTGCCCAGTGTTTGCGCTGGCCCGGCGATCATATAGCTTAACTCGTCTGCAATATAAAGCGCACCGCCGCCGTTATAACGTAAGTCCAGAATTAAATCAGATACATTATCGTTTTTTAATTGAGTAACGGCATTGATTAACTGTGCTTCTGAAATAGCGTTATGGCTGTTAAATGTTAAATATCCTACTTTTCCTTTTGCGCTAAGGAAGCTTTTTACATTTTGAACAGGTGTTGTCTGAACTTCGAGTGCCGTTAATGATTTATTAAGTTTTTTACCATTTAAATCTTTGAAAACAAACTGGTGGCGTTGGTTTGCAATCGTTGGAAACAGCCCTGAATTAAGTGCATCAGTATTATTACTTGTGCTTAAATCATAGTTATCCACGCTTTCGATTTCCATTCCACGGCTGATGCCTGCAATTTCAGCCAGCGAATTGGGTTCTACATAGGCAACCACTAATCTGCGCGGAACATCTGTAGAAACAAAGGAATAGGCCATACCATAGCCAAGCTCCAGCCCGGACTGGCTTTGTTTATTGTATTCAGCAGTATTTTCTGTAAAGTGATAGTGATCTTTTTCTTTACCGGAGGCCGTGATTAAAGGGGTTTTTAAATCGGCAAAATAATCTGCGGCACTGGCGTACTTATCCGGGTTTAAGTTTTTTGGAACCTCTCTGTACCAGAGATAGGTTTCATCCACCCATGCCCGCAACCAGTTTTTTTCATCTTTTAAACTACCCTGCCGGTCTGGGTAGGCGCGGTTATTGTTATAGGGATCGGCTCCTGTTCTTGGGCTGGCACACATATCCTTGTAAGCGCCGGAGCTTAAAACTGCGCCTGGGCTGCTGTCTTCTTCAGAGCCGCCACAGGCACTTAATGCACAAATCAGAACAAGATAACTGTATTTCAGGCTTTGTTTTAAAACGGTTGTTGGGTTTAAAAACATGGTTTCACTCTACTCATATATGGTTTTTTGAAATATTGTTTTAAGTTTTAGCTTGTATTTCAGAAAGTATTCTACATGAGCTTATTTGCTAATAATTACATACACCTTAAATATATTTGCATGGCATGGGCGCGTCATTGGCTGTTTACCTATTATGCAGTGCCACGCTGTGCTTTGATCATTTCACAGGCCAGAGTGGTATAGGTTGCTGCCCATGCGCTTTTCACATCGCTGGTAAATGCATCGGCCAGTCCTTGTTCCAGTGTCCAGAGCAGCGCTTGCCCTACCGTGGTGTAGTGCTCTTCCTGTACGTGATAATGAGCGTGGCGCTCGCCCAGTTTTTGTATGGCTGGCAGTAAGATTTCCGGTTTATTAATATTATCGACAGCCAGTTTGATACTGGTCATCAGCATGGCTCCTTGTTTTTTGATATCGCCTTTAAAAAGGGGTTTTACTTCAGGTGCGATTTCAAACAAGTGCTGATAAAACATTTCTGCAGCCGTGTCTGCAATGGGTAAAACCAGGGCCAGTGTTTCTTTCACAAGTGAAATATCTTTATCGCTTAAAGGCATGTTAATGCTCCTTTGTAAGTAAAAGGCGAGTTTTACTGATGATTTATATCAGCTGAGTATTGAGTGCTGCTTTGCTTTGTCTACTATGGTCTGTCACTGTTTGTCATGCAGGCTGGGCCGACTAATGGATATGCGCTGGTTTGCGGATATTCAGCGGCTTAACACCCTGTTTTTCCCAATGGGTTTTTAATGCTGTACGCGTTAGAATCGGGTTTATGGAAACTTCTTCTTTTGCTTCGGCTTTTATTCTTTTGCTCCTTGTGACTGATCCACTTGGCGGCATCCCTTTATTTGTATCTTTGCTAAAACAAGTGCCCAAAGCGCGCCGTACCCGCATGATTTTGCGCGAGGTTTCGGTGGCTTTTTGCGTGCTGGTGATTTTTATGCTGTTCGGGCAGCAGTTTTTGCAATTGATGCATCTTTCTGAAACATCTTTAGGCATTGCTGGCGGGGTGATCTTGTTTTTGATTGCCTTGCGGATGGTTTTTCCTCACCCGGAAGGTGTCTTTGGTGATGCGGCCGAGGGGGAGCCTTTTATTGTGCCGCTGGCGATTCCCCTGCTGGCCGGGCCTTCTGCGCTGGCGACTGTTTTATTGCTGGTATCGCGGGAGCCTGCCAGGCTTTGGGAGTGGATAGGCGCTTTGGCGCTGACCATGTTAGTTTGTGGGCTGACGCTGGCTTTTTCTGAAAAAATCAGTCTATTGCTGGGTGAGCGTGTCACCACGGCATTCGAGCGTTTAATGGGGCTGATCTTAACGGCGATTGCGGTAGAAATGCTGCTTTCAGGAATTCGTCATTATTTGGCTACGTTGCCTTGATACGGCACAAATGCCTGTATTTTTACCGGGCTACAATAGATTTAATCATTTATGACCAAACTGGAAATCAATAATGAATCAAGATGAATTGAAACAAGCCGTCGGCCGCGCAGCACTTGATTATGTGCCGGACAATTGCATTGTGGGCGTAGGCACAGGCTCGACTGCTAATTGTTTTATCGATGCATTAGCCACAATAAAAGGCCGTATTCAAGGGGCAGTTTCTTCGTCGGAAGCCAGTGTGGCCCGATTAAAATCGCATGGCATCCCGGTGTTTGAGTTAAATGCGGTTGATCATTTACCTGTTTATGTGGATGGCGCGGATGAAATTAACCGCCAATTGCAAATGATTAAAGGCGGCGGTGCCGCATTAACGCGTGAAAAAATTGTGGCTGCGGTAGCAGAGCAATTTATTTGTATTGCCGATGAAAGCAAACTGGTGGATGTGCTGGGTAAATTCCCATTACCAGTGGAAGTGATTCCAATGGCGCGCTCTTATGTGGCAAGGCAATTGGTTAAATTAGGCGGCCATCCTGCTTATCGCGAAGGGGTGATTACAGATAATGGCAATATCATTTTAGATGTGCATGGGCTACAAATTAGTGAAGCCAATAAATTAGAAAGCCAGATTAATGAGATTGTAGGCGTGGTTACTAATGGTTTATTTGCACACCGCCGTGCAGATGTTTTGTTATTAGGCACCAGCAAGGGTGTGCAAACACTGAAGTAAATACGGTATTGCCAGCCATTTCCAAAATACTTGCAATAAAATAGTCATATACTTGTGCTATTTTGTAATCTATATACTGCAGGAGCATTTCTCTGATGTCTGAACACATTTCAAAACAATTTGATGCTGAGCTGGAAGAAATTCGCTCCCAGGTGATGGGGATGGCTGGTCTGGTGGAGGAGCAAGTACGCCAGTCTATGCAGGCTTTGGCTTCTGGCGATATGGGCACAATTAATCATGTGCTGGAAGAAGAAAATCGCGTCAATGAAATGCATGTATTGCTTGATGATATGTGTATTCATATGATTGCACGCCGTCAGCCCGCGGCTTCTGATTTACGCATGGTGATGACCGTGATTAAAGCGGTTGAAGATCTGGAAAGAATTGGCGATAAGGCAACGCGTATTTGCAAGCGGGCTAAGAACATTTATGAAGCAGGCCGTTTGCAAGTGCCCCGTTTTAATGAATTAAACCATATTGCAGAGCATGCTCTGGATATGTTATCCCGCGCATTAGATGCATTTGCCCGTATGGATGCCGTAACTGCAACCGATGTAAAACGTGCAGATGAGCGCCTTGATGACGAATATCGCGCATTGCAGCGTCAATTGATTACAGTGATGATGGAAGACCCTCGCGCAATTACAATTACCCTTGAAATTCAATGGATTGCAAAAGCAATTGAGCGTATTGGTGATTTAGCCGTGAGCATTGCCGAGCAGGTGATTTATCTGGTTAAAGGACAGGATGTTCGTCATAAAAACCAGGAAGAAGTCGATCGCGTCGCTTTAGGCTAAGACTCTTTTAAATGAAATTTTTAGCAGTTTAAGGGCAAAGGCGGCACAAACCGCCTTTGCCCTTTTTATCATCTGGGGATTTTCCTGTTTGCCAGCAAGGCGGGCGCACGTTATCTTAACGCCCATGCTCTCATCTTGAAGCCATATATGCCTGATTATCCTATCATTGCCGCAGTCGACCTTGGTTCAAACAGCTTTCGCTTACAAATCGCCCGCGTGGTTGAAGGCGCACTGTTTCCCCTTGATTCCTTGAAAGAGACCGTAAGGCTGGGGGCTGGTCTGGATGCCTCAGGCTCGCTTACGCCAGATGCGCAGCAACAGGCGATTGAAGCCTTGTCGCGTTTTGGTGAACGTTTGCGCGGCTTGCCCGTGGAATGTGTGCGTGCGGTGGCGACCAATACATTTCGCGTTGCAAAAAATGCCAGCGTTTTTCTGCCTCAGGCCGAAGCCGCTCTGGGCTTTCCTATTGAGGTAATTGCAGGGCGGGAAGAGGCGAGGCTGATTTATATTGGAGCGGCGCACAGCTTGCCCGCCACTCGTGACAAACGACTGGTTGTGGATATTGGCGGAGGTTCTACAGAGCTGATTACCGGCAGCCATTTCAGGATTTTCCGTACTGAAAGCGTGCCGATGGGCTGTGTGAGCTGGAGCTTACGTTTTTTTCCTGATGGCGTGATTACTTCAGAACGTCTGGCTGAGGCCGAGCTTGCAGCGCGCGGTATGTTGCTTTCACTGGTGCCGGATTTTAATCATGAGCAGTGGCAGCGTGCGGTGGGTACCTCCGGAACCGCCCGCTCGATTGCCGATATTTTAGAGCTGAATGACTTTTCTGCACTGGGCATCACCCGCGAGGGGATGGATAAGCTGCGCCAGCATATTCTGGCAGCAGGGCATGTGGATAAAGTACAGCTCAATGGCCTGCGGGCCGATCGCCGCCCGGTATTGCCTGGTGGCTTTGCCATTATGATGGCCGTGTTCGATATGCTGCGCGTCGAGCGTATGGGCGTGACCTTTGGTGCGCTGCGTGATGGCGTTTTATACGATTTAGTCGGGCGGCAGTCCGAGCATGATATTCGTCATCGCTCGGTGGAGCAGTTTCAGCGCCGCTATCATGTAGACCCTTATCAGGCAGAACGGGTCGCCATACTGGCGGGTAAATTATTTACCCGTATGGTGGCTGATGATGCTGTAGGGGCGCATCGGCTGAGCATGGCCGCGGCTTTGCATGAAGTAGGGCGCTCTATTGCCCATGCCAGCTATCACAAACATTCTGCCTATATATTGCTGCATGCGGATATGCCGGGGTTTTCCAAGCGCGAGCAGGCATTGCTGGCGCGGCTTGTGCTGGCACACCGGGGGGGCTTGGGCAAGCTGGGTGACGATATGATCGATCTGGTGGAATGGTCGGCTATTTTAGCACTGAGGCTGGCGACGATTTTTTGCCGCTCACGTACAGATATTGATCTGCCATTACTGCGTTGCGAAGCCAATAGTAAGCAGTTTTTGTTAGAACTGGACAGTGCATGGCTGGAAGCAAACCCGCTGACCGCTTATGCGCTTACGGAGGAGGTGAACGCATGGCAAAACATCGGCATGAAGCTCGTCGTAAGCTAAGAACGGTCCCCACTGCCAGTAAAGTTGGAATGGCACCAGGCAGCCTGCATTATGTGGGTCCGCGTGATGCTGATCCAACGCTGGCCACCCTGATTGAATATGGCCATGGGGCTGAAGCATTTCAGGAAACCCACTTCACTTCTTTGACGGATGGCGAAGATTATCAGCCTCGCCATCCCTTGCTTTGGCTTAATCTGCACGGCCTTGCCAATATTGATTTACTAAAAGTAGTAGGCCGGCGTTTTGGCTTGCATCCCTTGGTGCTGGAAGACATTCTCAATACCGAGCAAAGACCCAAAGTTGAAGTATTTAATGGCTATGTGTTTATTTGCCTGCGTCTTGTTAGTGTGAACGAGCAGGGGGAGATCTGCAGCGAGCACGTCAGTATTGTTTTGGGCCGTAATTACGTCCTGACATTTCAGGAGCAGCCAAGCGGCACATTTAATCAAATCCGCGAGGGCCTGAAATCCAGCCAGTCTCAGTTGCGCCGGTTTGGCTCAGATTATCTGGTTTATACCCTGCTGGATAAGCTGGTTGATCGCTATTTCTTAGTGCTCGAAGCCCTAAGCGAGCGTTGTGAAGATCTGGACGATGCTATTTCCAGTGGCCCTAATCCTGCACAGCTGCAAGAAATTCAGGCGCTGCGCCGCACCATGCAATATGTAAAACGGGGCCTTTGGCCGCTGCGGGAAGTGATGAATACTTTGCAGCGCGATGAAGCAGATTTTTTCCGTGATGAAACACAGCTCTATTTGCGCGATGTCTATGACCATGTGGTACAAATGATTGAAAGCGGTGAAGCCTTGCGCGATCTGGTTAATTCACTGCAAGACAACTATATGTCTTTGCAATCTAACCGTATGAATATAGAAATGCGCCGGCTTACTGTACTGACGACCATCTTCATGCCGCTCACATTAATTGCTGGCATTTATGGTATGAATTTTGAAGTGATGCCAGAGCTGCACTGGCGTTGGGGGTACTTTGCCGTATTGGGCGGCATGGCTGTGATTGGCCTGAGTTTAACGCTATATTTCAGGGCCAAACGCTGGTTCTGAATCTGCTGGCTGAGCACGCCGCTCTTTGCCTTCCCGGCGCTCCGCCAGCACCAGCCCTTCTTCGGTACAGCAGGGAAAGCGGTGGTTAAGCAAGGTGCGTCTGTCTTGCTTTCTTTGCATGCTAAAAAAATAAAGTGCTGAAAATTCGTGTTCTCTGGGGCGATTCAATGACTGAACTCCGGTTACATCTTTAGGTGATACTTTCATTACTGATAAGTCTTATAAATATATTTAGAATTATTTATATAAACAAAGAAAGCTTGGTGAAATATTGAATATACATATATTTAATAAATGCCACAATCATTAATCATATAGATGTAATATTTCAGAGAGAATAATCTGGCTGGCTCCTTCTGTATTGCCGACGAACGGTAGCTAATATGCTTATTTTATAAAAAGGGCAAGGCGTTATTTTATGGCTTTGTGAAAGTGTTAGATCATATAACTTATTTTTTGAATGATTATGCATTTGGCATTTTTGCCGATTAATAAATCTTAATCACCGTGTAAGAGCTGATCTGTTTCATTTGATCCGCGCAAAAAAAAATCCAGCATCTGCTGCTGGATTGTGGGTAAAAGCATTTGGGGGGAGATGATTTAATCAGATAATATCGGGCTGGAAATCGCCCTGATTAAAGTGATTTGCTCAATAAGCGTTGCAGAAGGCCATGAAAGCAGCAAGGTTGAATGATGCTGCTGGGCAAATATTTAAACCCACCATGCAAAAGCAAAGACAGCAAACATGGATAAGCCGATTGCAATTTTGGCAACCGCGCCAATCAGCATGCCAACAAGGGTGGCAACGCCCACTTTGCCTGCTTGCAGCACATCTTGTCTTGCCCAGAATTCGCCAATTGCGGCGCCAATAAATGGCCCTAAAAGCAGGCCGGGCAGGCCGGCAAAAATCCCTAAAATGCCCCCAATTAAGGCCCCCCAGACTGCTGCCGGGCTGGCCCCTGCTTTTTTAGCCCCCAATGCCCCGGCAATATAATCCAGCACCATGGACAAAATAAGCAGCAGGGCCAGCACGGTTAGCCAGCCGTAGCCTACATGTGCAAACTGATCTAAATAAGCAGCCAGCAGCATGCCGCCAAAAATAAAAGGGGTAGAGGGTAAAAACGGCAGCAATGTGCCAAGGAGGCCAGAAATCATTAAAACCCAGGCCAGTGCCCACCAGGCGGTTTCTGCACTTAATAAGTCGGGCATATTATTCCTGAATGAGTTATCTGAAGTGTTCAGAGTGCAAAGGGGCTGAAAGGTTCTTACTCAGGATTGATAAAAAAATTGAGCATGGCAACCAGGCCGATGCGTGCTTTAAAAAACATCGCAGTTTGATAATGCCAGGCAGAAAGATGAGCGTGGGCAAGCTTTGCCTGCTTATAAGGCTAAGGCGCAAAAATTGCGCCTTAGCCTGTTGCAAATGAAATGGCTCCCCGCTAAGCCTCTATTAAATATGGCGGGGCTTTTTGCTGCTCCACCAAAACAGATGTATGCCAATCAGAATCATGGGCAGGCTGAGTAATTGCCCCATCGATAAATGCAGCGCCAGATAGCCAAGGAAATCATCGGGTTCGCGGGCATATTCGGCGATAAAGCGGAATATGCCATAGCCTGATAAAAATAAGGCAGAAACCTGGCCAGTGCGGCGCGGTTTGCCAGAATAAAGCCAGAGAATAATAAACAGGCTAATCCCTTCCAGAGCAAACTGATACAACTGCGAAGGATGGCGGGGCAGCCCGTCGTGTGCCTGTGGGAAAATCATCGCAAAGGGCATCTCGGCCGAGGTGACCCGCCCCCATAGTTCGCCATTAATAAAGTTACCCAGGCGGCCCGCGGCGAGGCCCAGTGGTACCAGCGGGGCGATAAAATCGGTGACCTGAAAAAAGCTGCGGCCGGTTTTGCGGCCAAATACCCACATCGCCACCAATACACCCAGAAAGCCGCCATGAAACGCCATGCCACCTTCCCAAACTTTCAGAATATCCAGCGGGTGCGAGAAGTAAAAGTCAGGTTTATAAAACAGTACATAGCCTAGCCGCCCACCCAGAATTACCCCCAGCACGCCATAAAACAGCAGATCGTCCAGCTCTTCAGGTTTCCAGCTATTGGATTTTTTGGCGCGCATGCGGCCTAAAAACAAAAACAGCATAAAGCCAATGAGATACATCAGCCCGTACCAGTGGATACCCACAGGGCCAAGTTGGATGGCTATGGGATTAAATTGCGGATGAATTAGCATGCAAACCAGCCTTCCGATAAAATGGGCCGATTATACCCTAAGCACTTAGTCTGAATATTTCCTTTAGGCTTGCCAGCCCTGTATGTTGGAGTGACAAAATCACTTTTAACTACGCAGAGTCGATCAGCCGTTTTTATGACTGCCGTCCCGCTTTTACCCAAGCTTTGATGCGCCAAACCATAGAAGCGGCTATTCAGATATTTGAAGTTTTTTTCCTGATTGATTACTTCGCTGCAAGGATCTAAAAAATGCCTGTTTATCGTTCCCGCACTACCACGCATGGCCGCAATATGGCCGGTGCCCGCGCCCTGTGGCGTGCAACTGGCATGAAAGATGGCGATTTTGATAAGCCCATCATTGCCATTGCTAATTCGTTTACCCAGTTTGTGCCCGGCCATGTGCACTTACACAATTTAGGCCAGCTGGTTGCCAGAGAAATTGAAAAAGCGGGCGGTATCGCTAAAGAATTCAATACCATTGCCGTGGATGATGGCATTGCCATGGGGCATTCGGGCATGCTCTACAGCCTGCCCAGCCGTGATCTGATCGCCGATTCGGTTGAATATATGGTCAATGCCCATTGTGCCGATGCGATTGTGTGTATCTCCAATTGCGACAAAATCACTCCCGGTATGCTGATGGCCGCGCTGCGCCTGAATATTCCGGTGATTTTTGTTTCCGGCGGGCCGATGGAAGCGGGCAAGGTGGATTGGAATGGCGGTGTGCGTAAGCTGGATCTGGTCGATGCCATGGTGGAAGCCGCCGACAGTCGCGTGAGCGATGAAGAAGTGGCAGCGGTTGAGCGCTCCGCCTGCCCAACCTGTGGCTCCTGCTCGGGCATGTTTACAGCAAATTCGATGAATTGCTTAACCGAAGCATTGGGTTTGTCCCTGCCAGGCAATGGCTCGATGCTGGCCACGCATGCTGATCGCAAAGCTTTATTTTTGCAAGCGGGCCGCACTATTGTTGAAATTGCCAAGCGCTATTACGAGCAGGATGATGATTCGGTCTTGCCACGCAGCATTGCCACCAAGGCCGCTTTTGAAAACGCTATGAGTCTGGATGTGGCAATGGGAGGCTCGACCAATACCGTCTTGCATCTGCTGGCTGCGGCGTTTGAAGCGGAAGTGGATTTCACTATGCAGGATATCGACCGCGTTTCCCGTGGCGTGCCGTGCCTCTCTAAAGTTGCGCCTGCAACGCAAAAATATCATATGGAAGACGTGCACCGCGCAGGGGGCGTGATGGCGCTGTTGGCCGAGCTGGATCGCGCTGGCTTGATTCACCGCGATGCCAAAACCGTGCATGCAGCCACCATGGGCGAAGCGCTGGCCAAGTGGGATATCGTGGTCAACGATAAGGAAAGTGAAGCGCATCGTTTTTACAGTGCAGCGCCTGGCGGCGTGGCCACCACCATCGCCTTCAGCCAATCCATGCGCTGGCCAGAGCTGGATCTGGACCGTGCCAATGGCTGCATCCGTAATAAAGAAAATGCTTACAGCCAGGATGGCGGTCTTGCCGTGTTATCCGGCAATATCGCACCGCTTGGCTGTATTGTGAAAACCGCTGGCGTGGATGATTCCATCCTTAAGTTTACAGGCCGCGCCCGTGTGTTTGAATCGCAAGACGATGCGGTCGCCAGCATTCTGGCCGACCAGATTGTAGCGGGTGATATCGTGGTGATTCGCTACGAAGGCCCGAAAGGCGGTCCCGGCATGCAGGAAATGCTTTACCCAACCAGCTATTTAAAATCTAAGGGTCTGGGCAAAGCGTGCGCGCTGCTCACCGACGGGCGTTTTTCTGGCGGCACTTCCGGCTTATCCATTGGCCATGTCAGCCCGGAAGCGGCCGATGGCGGCTTGATTGGCCTTGTGCACGAGGGCGACACTATCGAGATCGACATCCCTCAGCGCAGCATCCGCTTGGCCGTCGATGAAGCAACACTGGAAAACCGCCGTGCAGAAATGGAAGCGCGTGGCAAAAACGCGTGGAAGCCGGTTGATCGTCAGCGCTATATCTCCCCGGCGCTGCGGGCCTACGCCGCCATGACCACCTCTGCTCACACTGGCGCGGTGCGTGATGTCAGCCAGGTTGAGCGCAAGGGCTAATACTCAGGATTCAGTCCTTACTGAGCGCCTAAAGAAAAGAGCGCTGAAAGAAAAAAACCAAGCTGCAATGGCTTGGTTTTTTTCCGTGTGCGTAATTTTTTAGCAATTTATTTATTTTGAAAGGCCACTATGAGCGCCATTGCTACCGCCATCCGCCGCGTCGTCACCCGCATCCCCTACGGCAAAGTCGCCACCTATGGCCAGATCGCCAGGCTGGCGGGCTATCCAAACCATTCCCGCTTTGTTGGCCGCTGCCTGGATGCATCCGTTCCCTGGCAGCGCGTCATCAACGGCCAGGGCAAAGTCAGCCCCCGCGGGTTGGATGGAAATGATGATGAGCAGCGGTTTTTACTGCAGTGCGAAGGCGTGGAGTTTGGAGAGGGCGGGAAGATTGAATTAAAGATTTTCTTGTGGGATGGGGAATGAAAAACCCCCACCTGATTCAGGAGGGGGTAATGATTGGCTGTATTAGTTTGGGTTAGTGCAAACAGAAGCAATACCAAATGGGCTTGATACTCCCGGTGGTGGGACTTTGATATCGTTGTAGTCTTTAGCTACGCCAGGCAAACTAAATACTGCTGCATTTGAATACTCACTTCCTTCTACTCTGATAGTGGCCTGAAGTTTTACAACGGCCCAGGTAGAGTAGTTTTTTCCATAGAGTACCTTGATGAAAGCGCTGCCTGTTTCATCTGTCTTGACTGTGTTGCTGGATGGGTTAAGCGCATCGTAGACTGTTGCAACAAAACCTGGCTCCAGGGTGCTATTACCATTCCCATTGCCATCTGAAGGATCATCTTCACCCGGGTCAAGAATACCGTCATTATTCTTATCTTCACTCAGGCAGCTTGCTGATGGGTGTTGTAACCAGAAATCAGGTTTACCATCGCCATCGCTATCGCCATCCGGTTTGTAAATCCCTTTTAAGTACTTTGTCGGAATAACCGCGAGCGTCACTTGTACGCCTGCAACCGGGTTACCAGCTGCGTCTGTGACAATTACGCTATAAGGAGTAATGTTTTGAGTTGTGTTTTTATCCTCAATTTGGTTACCAGTACCTAAACGGATAAATAATGACTTACCGCCAACGGTCACCTGAGTTTTTGCAGTAACTGAAGGGTTGTTTGCCAGTGTGGCTGTAATGGTTACACCATCTTTGGCGCTGCTGCTATTGCCTGCCGTGTAATTGGTGCTGGTTTGGCCTGAGCTATTGGTTACGCCGCTACCAATGCTAAGTCTGCCGCCTGTTGGGTCAACCAAGTTGAAATTGACGATTTGGTTTTTTACTAAGTTACTGGAGGCATCCCGGACAATGGCGTTGATGGCTGTGCTTGCGCCTGCACGAACAACTGTTGTATCTGGCTGAACGACAACTTTACTTGGAGCAGTGGCAACAAACTCAACATCATAGTTATTGCTTATACCGCTGGCCGTTGCTGTGATTTGTGATGCACCAGCCGTAGTGCTGGTGATTGTGACTGATACTTTACCATTTGCATCTGTCTTACTTGAGGATGCCACTAAATTGCCACGGGTTGCTGTGAACGATACAGGTACATTGCTTTGCGGGACGCCAGCAATTGAATACAGCAAGTCAAGTTTAACAAAACTATCCAGATTCACTTCCGCGGGGATTTTGCCAAAATTTACGGCACCTTGTGAGGCAGAGCTGGGTGTTAAATCAAAAGTATTATTGCTAATTGAAATATCTAATGTTGCTGATTCACCAAGAGCGGTAGTTTTAACAACATCAGCACCCGCTTTAACTGCTTGATAAGTGATTGTGGCTTGTCCGTTATCCCCAGTTGTTGCTTCAGTTGCCGCAACGCCATTTACTTTGAATGTATTTCCCAAGGCAGAAGCTAATGCTACTTTTTGCCCTGCAACGCCTTTACCTGCAGCATCTTTCAAACTAATTGTCAGCGAGCTTTCTTTATTAAGAACAAGAGAATTACTGCCGTTAAGCGTGATTTTTGTTCCGCTTACAGTAATTGTTACTTTCTCAGATATGGCACCAGCTGTTGCTTTGACTGTAATACTTCGGCTGGATTGATCACTACCTGTGGTGACATTGGCTGTTGCACTGCCTGTCTTATCGGTGAGGCCAGCATTCAGTACTGCAATTTGTGCACTGTCCTGAGTGCTAAAAACGACTGTTTGCCCTTCCAGTACAACATTATTAGCGTCTTTTACTCTGGCTGTGATAACTACAGGGGTGTTGCCATCAGATGCAAGGTTAGGTGTACTAGCCAACACTTCCATTTTTGCAGCAACACCCGATGCGTTAGGTACTGGCGTTGGCGTAGGTGTTGTGGATGAACTATCGCCACCGGATGATCCATTGCAAGCCGTCAACATAATTGTTGCCAGCAGCAGTAGTCCGCCGGCGACTTTTCTCGCGGCTTTGCTGTTGAAGTTGATTCTTTCCACTTCGTACTCCTTTACTTTTTTGAAAGGCTGTTTGGCCCGATAGACTGAAATATTTAAATCAATATGGCAGATTAAACGATATTGATTGCAATATAGCAATCTTCTCAGCAAGTTTTATTTATAGCGTGGAAATAAATTACTTTACTTAACTGCAGGAATAATTTTTTTTGAAAGATTTTATTGATTTTATTCTGGGCGGGAGGGGCGTGCGGGGCTATAAAAAATGCAATTGTGTCTAAGACCTGGCAAATTCCCTAAGTGCGCGTAAGGGTTTTTTATTATTTGAATGAATCTTTAATGAAAGAGCGCTCAATTACATATTGATGAAAGCATTCTGTTGTTTTTATGTTGAAAGGGGTGTGTATATCCGATGCACACCCCTTAGGTTTTAAATTATTAGTTCACTATCTCTGTCCAAGCTGAGCGGCGGCCTCTTAAGTCAGGTCTGAGCAGCGCTTTCCCGTGTTCTGGTGTGCCATCTGGTTTGATGTCGAGGCTATCATCTTTTTCAGTGATTACACTCGGGATTTGCTTTTGATCATCAAGCATAATGCCGTTTACATCGCTGCCTGTATTGATAGACCGGTCAAATTTCGGATTAGCACACATCCAATTGCTGCTGATTTCCATCGGCAATAAATACTCTCTGCTGATTCCGCCCGCTTCACATGCATCTCCACCCGGAACAGAGGTAAAGAAGCGTGCTTTTTCTCCTCGTGGCAGCGGGTCATTCGCCAGGCGTTCTTTGTTGATGAACATATTGGCGCGCCAGCCCCTGGTTCTTTTATTGCATTCCAGCAGCGCCGCAGGTGTATCAAGCGCTCTGCTGTCGCCTTTGCGGGTTAACTGGATGTCATTCCCATTTTTTTCAAATTGCAGCTCGTTCAATGCCGCAGAGCTGCGTAAGGCAGTAAATGCGGGGTCGATAATGCTGGCACTTGGATCAACTAACAGGCCATAAAACGTATGGGTATCGCTGTTGGCAATATCGGCCTGATTTAAATAGCGCCCGGTTCCAAAGGTTACATAGTGCATGGCTTCGTTAGAAGTGTTTTTGTATTCTGTAGCTTTAACCACAGGGGCTGTGGTGATCGCTTGTGGCGCCTGATCAAACCCGGTTTTAGCAACTAAGGCACCGCTGCCATCTTTGGGATTAAAGCGCCATAAATTGCCCGCTAAATCACCTGCGTAGGCCATTAAAATGGTGTCATCAACGTTTCTGTTTTCAAATAAAACGCCAATTTTAGATAAACCACACAGGCCGGTATTGTTGCTGCAGCTGCTGGTGAAGGTGTTATCCAGCACCCCGGTTGCAGCATTTAAGGCAAAAATATAGCCTTTATTATCTGCATTGTCGTAGCCGCTGCTGAGTAAGACTTTCCAGGTGTTGTTAACCTTTCCTACAACAGGAAAGCCATAGGTATTGCCAAGACGTGTGTCACTGAAGCTCCATAAAAGGACTGGAGTGGTCGGGTTGGTGATATCCAGCGCATAGTATTCACCGCCACCACCACGCAAGCCGCCAATCAGAATGGTTTTCCATGCATTGCCTACTTTGATGTCGGCAATGGTGGGGGCACCATCAACAAAGTATTTGAAATCATTAGTGTAGGCACGCTCTGCCTGTTGCCAGAGGCGTGGAATAACGGTTGGAGGAACAAAAGCCCATTTTTCATCCCCGGTTACCGCGTCAAAGGCATGCAACATGCCATCATTGGCCGGGGCGTAAACCATGGCCTTTCTATTGGTATTGTTGCGTACAAAATCGGCATAGCCTGCATCGCTGTAAGCTTTGTTTGGTTTTTTTACATAGCTGACGCCACCATGAATGACAGAGCCTAAAAAGCCTGTACGTACACGGTATAAGGAGTTTGGATCTTTTGCATCCGGCTTGATCTCATTGCTTTTATCGCCACGCAAATAATTAATCAGAGCACTGGCCGTATTTTGGTTAAGTTGTGCGGAATTAAGTGTGCCATTGCTGGTTTTAAGCGCATTAACGCCTGCGGCCATGGCACTGCGAAGCGCACTGTTTTGGTCGTTAAAATCTGTAAGAGTGGTGCAGGCTCCGGGCGTGCAGGTATAAATTTTCCGGTTCGCATGGCCCAGCACCCCTAGTTTGGAGTTTGCAGACCAGGTAACGGCTTCTAATGCACTGGTTTCCAGGTTGAGGGTGCGTGCTTGTACATCTCCGGTCCAGCTGATGGTTTTAAAAGAGCTGGAGTAAATAGAATTATCCCCCTCGCTCATAAACGAGCTGGATACATCGGAAGATCCCACCGAGGCAGTTTTAGCCTCAATATCGCTGAGCGCTTTAGAGATTCCTGCCGCTACGGCATTGGGGTCTTTGGCGCTGAAGTACTCACCGCCGCCATTTACGGCTGCATGCCATAAATCATCGATCGTAGTCAGAGTGTCACCCACTACCTGGGGCCAGGGCACGCGTTTATTCGTTAGTGGCTCGTAGTCGCTTCTTTTCAGCTGGCCATCCATACCCAGACCCAGCGTATAGGTGCGCATAAGCTGACGCCCTTTGGCTCCATCCGCAAAGGCCTCTACCCCTGGTACGTTATTGGCCATATTGGGACGATTATCATTTTTAAAGTAATACATGGCCACGTCTGCCAGTGTTTCGCTTGTATTGGTGTCATCCCTCATTGGGTAAGGGATATTGCTGGCGTTGTCTTGTTTTCCAATACCCGCATTATTGCCCCTGTTCCAATAACCATCGGTAGTGAGGATGGTGAAATTTTGCTGGCAAGTATATTGCATCGGGTCTGTTACATTTCCCGAAGGGAGCTGGCCGGAATAAATCCTGCCAACTGCATTGAGCGCGCTTTTTAGCGGGGTGCCACCGCCAGGGTAGGTGCCATAGAGCATGGCATACCAGGCCGCTTTTTGAGAGGAGGCATAGTTATCAATATTAAGATAGCGGTCGTTGCTGTAGTAACCACTGGTTAGATTATTGATGGAAGAAAACCCAACGCGATAGCGGTCGCCAATGCTGGAAAAAGCCGCGCCAGCACTGGATTTCATCATCAGAATACGTGTGCGGTAGTAGCTGAACCAGTTGGCAAAATTTTGTCTTTCTGCGGCTGATTTTGCGCTGTTATCCTGGGGGATAACGACTTTTTCCCAGTCTGAGCCGGGCCTTGTTAATGATTGAGCGCATTGGCTGTCTGATGGCATGGTTGCAGGTGCTGGCTTGTAGTTCCAATAAAATGCAGCTTCCTGTCGTGAATTACCATTGTTGGCACTGCCTGTATTATCGTAGGCAAAAAAACCGTTACTAAGGTTGTAAGTTCTGGTGCTGCCGCTGCTAAAGCCATCATACCAGGCCGCTGTAAAGCTGGCATTCGGCATGTCTGTACCATTGGCGTTTTTAGGTGCCAGGTAGGTGGTCTTGGGGTTGTAATATACGCCATTGCAATAGGCATTGTGGTAGCCAACATTATTGCGCCAATTAATAACGCTGTCGGGCATAAAGCTCCATGCCATAGAGCCAGAATCATCAATGATAAACATAACATTGGGTTTGATATCACCCACGCTGAGTGTAGAGAGCGGTTTGTCTGCCGTTTGGGCTGCCCAGCTATTGAGGCTGATGCTTAGAATACTGAGTGCAATAATTTTCATGGTTTTACCTCAAATCGCTTAGAACAGCGTGGCCTGATAAAAAGTAACCGTGTCTTTAGGGCCTTCGATTCGTACGGTTATTTTGTAAATCATTTGATATTCGGAATTTCCCTCGGGCTCATTCGGCGACATTTTTTGCAAGTCGCAAGCGCTTCGGTTTGGGGTTTTTTGCCCCGCCGTGCTGCAACTGCGCTGAATAAAATAGGCTGCTCTGTAGCCATTGGCATTGAGCGCTTCATTTCTTTTTGCCTGAGCCAGTGGGGCGTTTCCGGTTTTGGGATTAGCCCAAACCCAATTAATGCCGCCTGCCCATGCATTGCCGGCAATGGGGTTGGCGGTGTTGGTCGGGCTGTAGCCATTGGTGTCGGATGCACTGTTTAGCTCTGTTGGCGCGACCCGGGATCTGTCTACCAGCCAGAAGCGCGCCTTTTCCAGTGCTACATCCGCTGCTGCGGTTGTGCCCTGGCGCAGGGCCAGATTATTTGCAATCTGGTTGCTGCCTATCATTGATCGGACAAGGGCAATGGCTGCTAATGTCATCACCACCAGTACGATCAGTGAAATCAGCAGTACCAGCCCTTTTTGTCTGTTTTTCAGAGCTTGAGATGGCATATATGCTCGTTTATTAATGGGTTTCACAATATTGGGCACCTGTTTTACGGCGCTGCCGTGCTGATTAAATTAGGCTGATTGGCAAACTTCTGATTGCGCAGCGGCACCACGGTTTCGTGCACGGTGTAGCGGTAGCACTGCCAGTTGGTATCGCTGGGCTGAGCATTACC
Organism: Iodobacter violaceini; assembly: GCF_011601265.1. Lineage (GTDB taxonomy): Bacteria > Pseudomonadota > Gammaproteobacteria > Burkholderiales > Chitinibacteraceae > Iodobacter > Iodobacter violaceini. The sequence goes on along the minus strand of NZ_JAAOLX010000003.1, from coordinate 16,840 downwards.
GGGCTGGTTGAAATTTCCGCCTGCCCATGAGAATGTGGCGTTGCTTGCCGTTGTACTGCAGCTGCCATCCCGTTTGGGTTTTTCGGGATAGTTACTACGCACCAGTACGCCATAGCGAATCGCGATCAGCTGTTGCCATCCCAGAAGGGTTGTGGGGGTTGTATTACTCCAGCTGCTGACGTTATTAGGAATATTGTCGCCATCTGTATTGGTATCAAAGCCATATTCTGCTTTGAGCTGGATGACATTTTCTGTGGTGATGCCCCAGCTGCTTTCATCGATGGTTTTATCTTTAGGCACATCCATGCTGATCAGGCTGCCATCCGTTTTATTATCTGCCTGGCTGCATTGGTTGGGGTTGCCTGCTAAATACACGCAATAGGTGCGGCGAACCATCGTGCCAAAGTTAAATAAGCGCGTGGTGTTCATTGGCAGCGATGCCGGGAAAGGCTTGTTTAATGCAGTGCCATTCCAAAGCGCATTGGCGGTATGGCGCAATAAAAAATCTTTACCGGTTGAGGCGGGCGTACCTGTGCCGGTGCAATCGGCATTGGTGCAAGTCACCTGGAATAAAGGGCAGGCGGTTTGTGCCTGCTTACCCGGATCAGGCCAAACCACAACTAAATCGCCGGCCCGGTACTGGCTTGCCAGTAAGATATTGACGAATTGATCATCATTATTGGTGTGTGTCGTTCCATCACCAAACAGGGCAGGCATACCAGCAGCTTGCGATGTGCTGTACAGCATAGAAATCTGATCGGAGCCACCGGCTACAGTCGTGATGCTTACAGGCACAAGCGGAAAGTTGGTGTAATTAGTATTTTGCGATACTACATTACAGTTCAGTGCGCGGTTTGAGCCAATGCCGTAGCCTGCACGCTCCAGTTCTTTCTGGATTTGCATAATGGCAATCCCGCCGCTGCTTTGAGCATTGCCGTTGCCTAAGGTGGAGCGGCGAAAACCTTCACTGGTATTAAAGGTCTGGTAAATAGCAAGAGAAGCCAGTAGTGAAATCACAATGGCAACCATGATTTCGATCAGGCCAAAGCCATAAGAGGGGCGCATTTTATAATCCACAGCGTATATGCTCCGTGTCCAAAGGGTCTCTGGTTTCTAAAATGGTGGGAATATCAATCACAGTGGTGGCTTCATTCATGCCCTCGTTTTTACCGGCAGCTACCCCGGTTTTGGCACCATTTGGTGTTGGCCAGTTAATGCTGATCGTTACCTGGCGTGAGCAAGGGGTGCTGGTGGCGGGGACGTTTTTTTGCACAACTACTGTGCAAATGGCATTGTTCAGGTTTTTGTCGACCGCGCTCGCCCATTTTTTGGCGTGATCAGAGCCAGGTGCTGCGCTCTTGCATTCGGTTCTTGCCATGGCAAAGTTGTCCAGGTTTGATACCTGGCTGCGCATCTCACCGTCTAATCTCTGGATTAACTGTGTGGCGGTTGTTCGGGAGCTGCTGCTTACCGAGTGCCGCATGGCATTGGCTTGGAGCGCGCTGACGGCCAAAATGCCAAATGAAAAAATACTGATGCCAATTAAACACTCAAGCAGCATCGATCCCCGCTGGGAATAAAGAATAGTCATGGGGCTTACCTCGAGCAGCTGGCTGGATTTTTTTTCGGGGCATCAGGCAGGCAAAGCTGCGTATTGCCGCCCTCATCAACCCGCATGCAAATTCTTGCCGGGTTTTTTACGGTGCTGCCATCGGCAGGCTTTTTATTACAGTCTGCTACGGCCGATTTATCTGCACTGACAATCAGCAGCAAAGACTGATCAGCCCGGCCAAGTGCATCAAAGCGGATCATGGATTGATCTGCAGTGAGCTTAAATTGGGCTGAGTTTCCTTCTGCGACCGTTTTGCCTTCAATAAAGGGGTAGCGGCTTCCGGCAGGCGCAGCTGTGGTGAGGTTGACACAGGCAGGGCAGGCACGAATCAGCCAGGCCGTGCCATCCACGCTGGGGCTTACATTATTGGCATTGCGATTGGTGGCGGCAACGGCGTCATTTGTAAGAATCAGCTCAACATAGCCATTGCGTTTAATCGCCTCTGCACGGGCTAGCTGCACGGCGCTCTGGAATGATTCGGCATAGGTTCTAAGCTGCGTGCTGCGTACCCAGCCCTGAAAAGGCGGGCCAGCCAGCGATAATAAAATGCCAAAGATAAGCAGCGTGATCAGAATTTCGACCAGCGTAAAACCCTGCTGATTACGTTGAGGAAAATGTAAATCCATGATCAGCAGCCAGACTTTTTGCTGACCCAGCAGTTATCAGATTTCGCCCAGCCGCTGGGTGCTGCTGTGGTCGCTCTGATGCCCTGATCATCCAGTGTAAAGGTAAAGCCCGCTGTTTTTCCGCTGCCTGTGGCGATAATGGTAAAGCTTTCTGCTTCCTGGGGATTGCAACTGATGCTGAAGCTTTCTGAGGGTTTGGCGTCTCTTTTGCAATCAAAGGTTTTATATGTGTGATTGTTCATATAAAACTGCTCAAGCTGTGCCCGTATATCGCTCAGCTTGCTCTGGGGCTCTACCAGGCGGCTGCGGGTGACGTAATCGTTGTAGCTGGGGATGGCGATAGACGCCAAAATGCCGATAATCGCTACGGTGATCATGACTTCGATAAGGGTAAAACCGGCTGAAACTCGCATTATTGCTCCTACTGTATTTGAGGGCATAATGCTTACAAGTTGACCATTTATCCAGTAGGCTAAAATGCCTATGGATTTTGATCATCGGTCAATATTTATGGACGAACGGTAGTTGTGGTTTTGAATTGCAGGTTTTAAACGATTATTTGATGAATATGGCTGCAAAACAGGGAAATATATGCGGGGCACAGCTTTGGGAATATTAGGCTTTACATGATAAATATCATTAAATTCTAATGTTTGTTGCTTAAAAACCACGTATAAAAAAATAATTCGTTGTTGAATTCTTGCAGCTAACGGCCTGATAAATCAGGGTTCCTTATGACTTAGAATATCAAACCGCCGTACCGGCCCTGATGTAAGGGGCCGGTGCGGCGGGCTTGGCTTAGCGCAGAATTTCACTCCATGAAGAGCGTTTTCCTTTCACCTGAGTATTGAGCCTTGCCGAGTCAACAGAGCCTGTGCCATCTGCATTGACTTTAATACTGTCAAATTTAGACGTTGTAATTGAAACCCGGCGTGATGGGTCATCGGATAATTTGCCATCCGAATTTTTGCCTACGCTGATAAATACATTGGTCGAAGGGTTGGCGCACAGCCAGTCTTTACTTAAATTAAGCGGCATTTTGTATTCGCGGCTGATCCCGCCTGGTGTGCAGGAATCTGCGCCAGGAACAATCGAGCTGAATACGCCATAGGTATCAAAAGGAAATGGGTCATTAGGAATTCGTTCTTTACTAATGGGCAAATCAGCCCGCCATCCTTTTGTGCTGTTTTTGCAGCTTGTTAAATCAGTACCCAAGGCCGTGTTGGCGGCTCTTTTTAGGGTAATGGTATCAAAATTGCCATCGCCATTACTAAAGTCACCCGCTACTGAATTAGGGCAGTTATTAGATAAGCTGGTGCCATCAATACCATCCAGCGTGCTGACTGTGCCACCCAGATTGTCTTTAATGGTTTTGTCGCAGGTTTTATCAATTACTAATTCAATTAAAGAGCCGGATGTACCTAAATTATTAAAGGCAGAGTCAATGGCGCCTAAGCTGGGGTCTATTAATAAGCCATAAATGGTTTGGGTATCGCTGTTGCTCATATCGTTTTGGTTTAAAAAACGCCCCGTTCCAAAGTTCACATAATGGGCGGGAATACCGCTGCTGTTTTTATAGGCGGGCATTTCTTTAATCAGCGGAGCAGAGCTGATGGGCTGGCGCAGTGCGCTGGTGCCTGTGGTTGCGGCTAAGACGCCATTGCCCTGTGCGCCTGCCACATCAAAGCGCCATAAATTACCGGCTAAATCACCCGCATAGACCATTTTGATGGTGTCATCAACATCCGGCTCAGTAAATAAAGCGCCAATTTTGGATAGCCCACAGGTGCCATCGGTGGCGGTGCAGGTGGTGGTAAAGGTTTTCTCTAAAGCGCCGGTATCAGCGTTTAAGACAAAAAGGTAGCCCTTGTTATCGCTATTGTCATAGCCCGCTGTGAGCAAAACTTTCCACTGGCCTGCTATTTTACCCACTACCGGGAAACCGTAGGTTTTACCGAGGCGGCTGTCTGTAAAGCTCCATAAAGGAGCGGCAGGCACCGTGGCCGAAGGGTTGGTAATATCAAGGGCGTAGTACTCACCGCCACCGCCACGCAATCCGCCCACCAAAATGGTTTTCCAGCTGCTGCCATTATTGATATCGGCAATGGTGGGCGATCCGTCTACAAAATACTGGAAATTGCTGTCGTAGTTTCTGTCGGCTTGTTTCCACAGGCTGGGCAGCAGGCTGGGGGGAATAAACGCCCATACTTCCTGCCCTGTTGCGGCATCAAAGGCATGCAGCATGCCATCATTGCCCGGGGCGTAAAGCATAGCCCGGCGGCTTAAGTTGGTTCGCGAAAATGCGCCATAGCCGGAATCCGGATAAGCTTTTTCGGATTTTTTAACATAGGTCACACCGCCATGGATAATCGCACCAAGGATTTTGGTACGCTGGCGAAAAAGCGCCGTAGTGGCTGCTAAATCAGGGGCTGAAGTGGTGGGCTCATTGCTTTGATCGCCCCGCAGGAAATCAACCAGTTTACTGCCCGTAATGGCTGTCTGCTGGGCTGCGTTCAGTGAGTTTGCTGTTTTTAAGCTGGTTACTCCTGCCGTAATGGATGCATTGCTGCCATAGGTTGCGGCGTCAAAAGTAGTGAAGCTGGTGCAGCTGCCTGCGCAGGAGTAAATCACCCGAGGGTTACTGCTTAAATTGCGGGTGGCGAGTAAATCTTGGGCAGACCAAAGAGCTGTGGTGGTAAAAGTTGCACTGTTTACATCCACTGTTCGGGCCGCTACATCGCCGGTCCAGTCGCGCGTTTTATAGCTGCTGTTGTAAACCTTATTGTCTGCTGCCGTCATAAACGCGTTGGATACATCGGGCGCGCCCACCGATCCCAGCCTGGAGCTGATATCGTTCAGTGCACTTTTCAGGCTGGCTGCCACGGCATTAGGGTCTTTGGCGCTAAAATATTTACCTCCGCCATTCACCCCCGCATGCCATAAATCATCAATGGTGGTTAATTGATCCCCAACCACCGTTGGCCAGTTTTTTGTGCCATTTTTAATGCCCACAAAATCATTGACGCTGCTGTTTGTATTGGTTTCGTAGTCATCCACATAATTGAGCGTGCCATCCATCCCCAGGCCTAAGGTATAGGTACGCATCATTTGCCTGCCTTCAGGGCCGGTATCAAATGCAGGAATGCCTGGCGCATTATTGGCCATGCCCGTGCGTAAGTCGGTTTTAAAGTATTTCATTGCCACATCGGCCAGATTATTAGATTGGCCTGCTCCGTCGTACATGGGCCTTGGTACGCCGGAACCGGTGTCCTGATTGCCTACAGAGACGCTGTCGCCACTGGCATTCCAGTAGCCGTCGGTGGTTAAAATTTCAAAGTTTTGCTGGCAGGTGTACTGGATAGGATCGGTTACCGCGCTTTTATTGCCTGCGTATATCTCCCCTACAGCCTGTAATGCTGTTTTTAAAGGCGTACCACCGCTGGGAGGAACGCCAAAAAGCATGGTGTACCAGGCACTTTTCTGTGTGCCGTCGAAATCAGAAATATTTAAAAATCCTGAGCTGGCAAAGTTATTCGAAGACAGTCTGCCTATCCGTGAAAAGCCAATGCGATAGCGGCTGTCCATATCCGCAAAAGCAAGGCTGGCACTGGATTTCATCATCATGATACGGGTGCGGTAATAGCTAAACCAGTTGGCAAAATTTTGTCGTGCAGCCACCGATGCCGCGCTGCCATCACTGGGAATTTTTGTTTTTGTCCAGGAGCCGGTTGTGAGTGTGCTGGTTGATGAGGGCAGCGATGTATTGCATTCTGTATCCGGTGGTGTGCTGGTGGAATAAGTCCAATAAAAAGCCGTTTGTAGCGGTGCGTTGGCACCGCCGGTTACATTGTCATAAGCAAAAAAATTGCTGGATAAATTATATGTGCTGCTGTTATTTGGGCCGCCCGAGGTGCCTGTATTAAATCCGTCATACCATGCAGCCGTGTAGCTGGCATTGGCTTTACTTGTGCCGTCGGCATTTTTTGGGGGGAGGTAAGTGGTGGCCGGGTTGTAATACACCCCATTACAATAGGAATTGTGATAACCCACTCTTGTTCGCCAGTTGCTCACGCTATCTGGCATATGGCTCCAGGCCATCGAGCCGGAATCATCAATTGTAAACATAATATTGGGCTTTACATCGCCGGTGGTTAAGGTTGACAGCGGTTTATCAGCCGTTTGCGCGGCGAAGGTGCTGACGCTAAGGCCAAGCCATCCCAGGGTAAACAGATTGAGTTTCATGATGCTTGGTCCTTAATAAAAACGGCTTGAGTGCCGGGCTGCCGGGTGAAACTTGTTGGCTTAATAAATAGAGGCCTGATAAAAGCTGACGGTGTTTTTAGGGCCTTGAATTCTTACCGTAATCAGGTAATTCACATTAAAAGATGTTTTTTCTTTCAGGCAATTGGGGCAGGCTTTCACCAGATTGCAAGGGTTGCCCGTAGCCGCAACGGTATCAATCACCAGCGTGGGGGCAGCGGCGTTGCTGCAGCTGCGCTGTATTAAATAAGATGCACTAAAGCCATTCGGGTTTGTGACTGTGGCCGTACTGGTGGCTTGTGGCATAGCGGCAGGCGTGCAGGGTTTGGGGGTGCAGGTGGTGGCTACCCAAACCCAGTTGCTGCCTGCCCGCCACTGCGTGCCGTCATTCGGGTTAATCGGGCTGACGGTATTGGTGGCGCTATAGCCATTGGCTGCAGAATCTGCATTTAATGTGGCGGGTGATGTGCCGGAGATGGCAATCAGCCATTGGCGCGCTGTTTCAAGCGCCACATCGGCAGCGGCGGTGGTGCCCTGGCGCAGCGACAGATTATTGGCAACCTGGGTGCTGGTGGTGATGGATCTGATCATGGCGATACCTGCCAGGGTCATAATCACCAGCACAATTAAAGAGATAAACAGCACCAGACCTTGCTGGTGGTTTTGGGCAGGAATACGTGGCGTGCTCATGCTGTCGTCTTCCTTAGAGATTAGTGGTGGGCTGATTGAGCAAAATCTGATTGCGAAGCGGTACTACGGTTTCATGCACGCTGTAGCGGTAGCATTGCCAGTCGGCATTGGTGGGCTGGGTAAACACATCTGCGCCTGACCAGCCTAAGTAGTAGGCTGCTGTCGTGAGGGTAAATGCATCACTGGGCGTGGCGGCGGTGTAGTTATTTGCACTGTCGTCAACGCAGGTGCCAGCCCGGTTGGGTTTTTGCGGATTACTTGCGCGTACCAGCACGGCATAGCGGACGGCCAATACTTGAGCCCATTGTGCCGGGGCGGCTTTTTGCCATGTATCAACGTTATTTGGAATCGCATCGCCATCTGCATTGGTATCTAAACCGTATTCGGCTTTCATTTGAATCACATTTTCTGTTACTACTTGCCATGCGCCATCGGCTGCAGCTGTTGCATCCAGTGCATCCGCGCTCAGCAGCGAGCCGTGGATTTGGGGGCCGGCCCCCGCGCAACCATTGCTGTTGCCACTGAGATAAACACAGTAAGTGCGCCGGGTGAGCTGGCCAAAATTATATAAACGCGTGATTTTGCTTAAAGCCGCCGGGAAGGGGGAGTTAAGTGTTGCAGAGTTCCAGGCATTTGCTGCATTGCCAATGGCAAAACCATCGGTTGAAGCGGGTGTGCCGGCGCACGGCGTGGCATTGGTGCAGGTCACCTGAAACACCGGGCAATTGGCCAGCCCCGATTGCCATGCAATCACCAGATCATTAACGGCCATGCTTTGCCCGCCTAAAACATTGGCAAATTGAGTATCGGCATTTCCATGCTCAATATCGGCCAGCTGGGCCACCTGCCCTCCGCCAATAATGCTGCTGCCATATAGAAACGTGAGGCTGTCTGATGTGCCAGCGCTCTGGATTAACACCGGAATAAGCGGAACATTATTCAGCGCGGCTACCCTGGAAACCACATTGCAATTAAGTGCGCCCGCATCTCCAATACCCAAGCCAGATCGTTCTGCATCTTTTTGTATCTGCATCACGGCAATCCCGCCATTGATTTGCGCGCCTGAGCCGCCCATGCTGTTGCGCCTGTAGGCCTCATTTACACCAAATATTTGATAGATAGAAATCATGGATACCAGTGCAACAACCACTGAAACCATGAGTTCTACTAAGCCAAAACCGCTGGACTGGCGCATAGCATGTCTCTTTAGTTATTGCACAGAGTGCCGTTAGGGGTGTCGCTCCACACTGTCTGGATATCCGACACATTGGTGGCAACATTCATTTGCCCGCCGCTGCTGTCTGTAATGCCGCTGGCACCGGTCAGATCGCCACGCCGTACCGGCCAGGAAATGGTTACGGTGGCCCGGCGAAAGCACCGGATCGTGCGCCCGGCTGCGTTATCGTTATCAATGACTATGGTGCAGGTGGCGCCTGGCAGCTGCGCGGCAACGGCTCTGGACCAAATTCCTGCTGTGGACGTTGCGGAGGCTGATGTGCAGCTGGTCATCCGGAAACTGTCTAAATTGGCGGTGGCTGGATTCACCCTCATCAGGCCATCTATCCTTTGCATCAATTGCATGGCGGATGTGCGTGAAGAGGTGCTCGATACATGGCGCATGGCGTTGCCTTGCAGGGCCAGAACAGACAGCACGCCAAATGAAAAGATCGTGATGCCTACCATGGCTTCCAGCAGCATAGAGCCGCCTTGCTTAATGCGGGAATGCTTATAAATCATGGCCTCTAGCTCCTGGCACAAGAACTGGGGTGGGTTGCCGGTGCGTCGGGCAGGCACATTCTGGCGTTACCACCCCGGTCTAAAACAACACAAACTCTGGCGGGGTCAGTCACCGGCCCGGTGCCTGCAAGGCTGCACGATGCGGGGGTTGCCGCTGCTGCGGTATCAGCCACAATTAAGTTAAATGCCGCATCGGCCCTGCCTAAGCCGTCAAAGCGGATTAAGCCCGCGCTGGCATTGAGTGCAGGGGGATTACTGCTGCCACCTTCTGCCAGCACTTTTCCACCAATAAAGGGGTAGGTTTCTGCTGCTGTGGCTGCGGTTGTGATATTGGCGCAGGTTGTACATTCGCGGATCAGCCAGGCCGTGCCTGTTGCGCTGACCGTTACAGCATTTGCATTTCTGGCCGCATCCGCCCCAACTGCACTATTAGTTAAAACAAGCTCTATATAGGCATTGCGATTAATGGCTTCTGATCTGGCGGTCTGAACTGCCGTTTGAAAAGATTCGGCAAAGCTGCGCAATTTAGCGCTGCGTACCCAGCCTTGAAACCCGGGCATGGCAATCGCGGCCAGTAAGCCAAAGATAACAAGCACAACCATAACTTCTATCAGGCTGAAACCATGGTGCTTTTGTGGGAAGGAGTTCATTTTGCAGGCTCGCCTAACAAATATTCGGTTTTCTGCTGACCCAGCAATTATTGGGAGAAGGGTTAGACCAGCCTGCTGCCGTAATTGCCGAAGTCTTTTGGTTAAGGTCATCCAGCGTGAAGCTGAACCCGGTCATTTTATTGGTGCCCGTTGCGGTAATCGTGAAGGTATTGGCCGTTTGCGTGGTACACGTGATGCCAAAGTTTTCATTCCCCACTGCGGCCTGTGTGCAGGTGAAGCCCACGTAAGTTCTGTTGTTTACAAAAAACTGCTCCAGCCGCACCCGGGTATCACTGAGCTTGCTTTGTGCCTCTACCAGGCGGCTGCGGGTTACATAGTCGGTGTATTGAGGAATGGCGATTGCGGCCAGGATGCCGACGATGGCAATGGTGACCATGACTTCAATCAGGGTAAATCCGTGTGGGTTTCGCATATCCGCCTCGTTTGCCTTAGTCGATTTGCTTTATTTGTTTGTCATTCCTATGGAATATTAATCAGCATTTAATGATTTAGCGAAAGCATGCGAGCAGCGGGGGATTTTTGAGGTTGAATGGTTGGCTTTGCCGTTAATCGGCAGTGAATGGCAAATAAAAAAGCCCCCTGCGGCTGAAGGCAGGGGGCTTGTGATGGCAAACTAAAAACAAATGGCTTCGTTGATAAAACGGCTTTTCTCCGTGAAACACCAAGCTCTCTGGGGCGAAGTGTTTCAAGATCCGGGTTTTGATGCGTAATAGCCTTGATTAAGGCAAAAACCGCTCCAGCAGCGTATTTAAAAACCGCTGGCCGCGTAAGGTAGGCTGGATATGATTAAGCTGGCGTTCTAATAATCCATCGGTAACAGCGCGTTCAATCTGGTGAATGACTTTAGTCAGCGGCAAGCCGGTGCGCTCTTCAAACAGGCTTAAATCAAAACCACCCGTGAGGCGCAGGGCGTTGAGCATAAATTCAAACGGCAACTGCTCTAAAGTAATGTGCTCTTCGGTTTGGATGGCCGACCCCGCCGCCATTTTTTGCAAATATTCGGCCGGCTGTTTATAGCGCATCTGGCGGATGATTTTGTCCGGGAAACTGATCTTGGCATGCGCTCCCGCGCCAATCCCCAGGTAATCACCAAACTGCCAGTAATTGAGATTGTGTTTAGCCTGGCGCTTAGGCTGGGCAAAGGCGCTGGTTTCGTAATGCTCAAAGCCTGCGGCGGCCAGCTCTGCTTCGATGGCATCGGACATATCGGCGCTGCAATCTTCATCCGGCAGTGCAGGCGGATAGCGGTGGAACAGGGTATTAGGCTCCAGCGTCAGGTGGTAGGCCGATAGATGCGTGGATTTGCAGGCAATGGCGGTGCGAATATCCAGCAGCGCCTCGGCCAGTGTTTGCTTGGGCAGGGCATACATAATATCCAGATTAAAATTATCAAAATGCTGATGGGCAATTTCGATAGCGCGATGGGCCTCTTTATCATCGTGCACACGGCCCAGTGCTTTAAGGTGCTCTGCGTTAAAGCTCTGAATTCCAATGGATAAGCGCGTGACGCCTGCGGCGCGGTAGCCGGCAAATTTTTCGCTCTCGAAGGTGCCGGGGTTGGCTTCCAGCGTGATTTCGGCATCGGGGTGTAAGCGCACGCGGGCCCGAATCCCTTCCAGCAATTGATTAATCGCCTCAGCAGAAAACAGGCTTGGCGTGCCGCCGCCCATAAAAATACTGCTAATCGGCCTGCCCCACATCAGCGGCAAACAGGATTCTAAATCCGCCAGCAGGGCGGCAATATACTGCTGCTCAGGCAGAGCGCCTTTTTGCGCGTGCGAGTTGAAATCGCAGTAGGGGCATTTTTTAATGCACCAGGGAAAGTGAATATACAGCGCCAAAGGCGGTAAGGCAGAAAGCGCCCAGTTAGCTTTGCCGATGGGCATGGAAATCGATTGCATGGTGTTCACTTCTTATGTGGGGCGGGGGTATATCTTGATTAAGCTAAACCTTGCACCACAGAGAGTGCTGAGGGCACAGAGTTTCACAGAGAGAGCATAGGAAACTGAGGTAAATAATGTTTAGCTTCTTTATCAAAACGTGAAGAGTGGTTTTCTCTGTGTAACTCTGTGCTCTCTGTGGCATCGCGGGTTCAAGATTTGGGTTTTTTGCGTACTAACAATTTATCAATCGTTATTTCTGATAAGGGTTATGCAGCTCATCCACCAGCCTGTGCAGCACGGCTTTGATCTGGGCTTCTGATACTTCCATCAGCAGCCCGTCTTCCAGTAAATCCTGAGCCATTTGTTTTAGCTCATCCAAATTCTCATTCATCACTTTTACTTTTTCGGTGCAGGACACCACCGATTCATCGTCCCGCAGCCATGTGGCCCAGCGGGTTTCACCCTGATTCACCGTAGTGCTCATAAGCCGGTTTCCTTGAGTTTAGCGATCAATTCACGTAAAGCTTTACCGCGATGCGAGATCTGGCTTTTTTCGTCTGCGCTGATTTCAGCTGCGGTTTTGCCAAACTGCGCCAGCAAAAACAGCGGATCATAGCCAAAACCTCCCTCACCCCGGCTGGTTTCAAGGATTTCTCCCTGGCAAATCCCATCGCTAATCAGCGGCTGCGGGTCATCCGCATGGCGCACCAGCACCAGCGCGGCGTAGTAATAGGCACTACGATCCGCTTGCCCAGCTAAAGATTCGACCAATTTCTGATTATTACGCGCATCCGATTTTGGCTCGCCCGCAAAGCGGGCCGAGTGCACACCCGGTGCTCCGCCCAGTGCATGCACACAAAGGCCAGAATCATCGGCAAGCGCAGGCAGGCCGGTAATCCGGCTGGCGTGGCGGGCCTTTTCCAGCGCGTTTTCAATGAATGTGTGGTGCGGCTCTTCGCACTCGGCCACACCCAGCTCGCCCTGCGGAACTATCTGAATATCCAGCGCGGCAAACAGGCGGTTAAATTCTTTCACCTTACCAGCGTTATTGCTGGCTAAAACGATGCGTTTCGTCATTGGTAATTCTTCTTTTGTAAGATAAGCAGCTCTTGTTCGCGCTTCATTTGAAAGCGATTCAAAACACTATTGCCAATTAATAAAGGGCCGTTGTCCTGATCGCGCACACTGGCTTGCACATTATTCAGCAGCAGGGAGCCAATGCGAATCTGCGCAATCGTAATTTGCCAGGATTTAATGATGCCATTGGCTGTTTGTGTGCGGGCCTCGATACCTTGCTTGTAATCCACGCCCATATTGCTGGCCAGATTACGCGACATAGATAAAAGGCTGGCCCCGGTATCAATAATGCCGCGCTGGCTGATGCCACGCACGGCAATATCGGCATAATAATGGCCTTGTGCATCCGGGCTTAGCGTAAGGCTGCCCGCACTGTCACTTTCTGCCCTGGTGCTGGCGATATAACCCTGGCCCAATAAAAGCTGACGCTGGCGTGTGCCTATCATTACAGTCGCTTGCTCGCTGCTCACTGCCAGTAATTTCACCTCGCCCATTTGCTCACCAATTGCCAAAGTCTTTTTTTGCCCATCAATCAGCAAAATGCCCTTATTGCCCATCGCCGCCAGCAGTGTCACTTCGGTGGCGAATGCAGGCGGGATCATCAATGTCAGTAAAAGGGCGAGTCGCTTCATTTAAGGGTGGCCTTTAGTTACTTCACGCAGCGCGCTTTCAATCAGCTGGAAGTCAGCATCTTTAAGTAATTTGGAATCAGACAACATCCGTCGCCAGGTTCTGGCACCCGGCTGATGTTGGAATAAGCCCAGAATATGGCGGGTCATTAAGCGAATCGGTAAGCCCTGCGCCATTTCTGCCTCTATAAAGCGGCGCATGGCGTGCATTACCTGCACGCGGGAGGCCGTATGCGCTGCGCCACCATAAAACAACTCGTCCACCTGCGTCAGAATCCACGGGTTATGGTAAGCCTCGCGCCCCACCATCACGCCATCCAGATGCTTTAAATGCTCTGCCGCCTGCTCATGCGTAGTAATACCGCCATTCACAATGATTTCCAGATTCGGGAAATCCTGTTTCAGCTGATAAGCATAATGATATTTAAGCGGTGGAATCTCGCGGTTTTCTTTAGGCGACAAGCCTTTTAAAATCGCATTACGTGCATGCACAATAAAGGTATTACAGCCCGCATCAGCTACAGTGCCCACAAAATCGCGCACAAAGTCGTAGCTTTCTTCATTATCAATGCCGATACGATGTTTGATGGTGACATCAATATCCACCACATCTTTCATCGCCTTTACACAATCGGCCACCAAACGCGGCTCCGCCATCAGGCAAGCACCAAACGCGCCGTTCTGCACCCGCTCGGAAGGGCAACCCACATTCAGATTAATCTCGTCGTAGCCCCAGCTCTCGCCAATTTTGGCGCAAGTGGCTAAAGCTATCGGGTCAGAGCCACCCAGCTGCAGCGCAATCGGGTTTTCAATCTGATCAAAATTAAGATGTCGCTGCTTATCCCCATGAATAATCGCCCCGGTCGTCACCATCTCGGTATACAGCCAGGTGTGCTTACTCAGCAGCCGGGCGAAGTACCTATAGTGGCGGTCCGTCCAGTCGAGCATGGGTGCAATGGAGTAACGACGGCTGGGTTTTATGTCTGTAACTGCTTGATGTTCTTGCATAATTTACTTCTACTTTTGTGTGCTGATTAATCATGGAGCATTTTTCTCTTAGCATACAGTTGCTGTTGCTACACAAGAGCGGTAAAGCGCAGCACTGTGGTGCTGGTTTAGCGCCAGGAAAAAATGAAAACCACGATTTAAAGAAAGGCTGTTGGCCGCATTGTCCTATTGGGGGAGGGGTGGGGTCAAACTTGGTGGTCTGATAGGTCTGTTTGTAAATGGCACTGGCAGGGGAAAAGCTTCATAAGTCAGTAACACACACAGCGCATAGAGTGTGAATACCGGATGAGAGGAGGGGCTATTGGACTGTGTGCTTTGCAGTATGTTGTTTTGGCAGATGAAGTATTGATCTGGATTGCTGGTGATTATTACTTGGGTAATGTGCTCATATTCTGTACGGTTTACGTTTCTATTTCTGTGCATTGGCCTGTTATGTCTTTGTATAAACTCTGCTTTTTTTGGGGCCTTGCTTCTTCTCAAGCCTTGGCCGCGCATTATCAAATCTCGGTTTTTCCTGATACTCCCACGCAATTACAGGCCACTTTGACTGATTTTCCAGCCAGCACTCAGGATAGGGTGTTGCGTTTGCATGGGGTGGGCAGGGGCTTGGTTTCGCAGTTGCTGGTGCCTCAGTGTGCAAATCAGCCGCTGCTTTCGCCAAAGCCTGGCGAGTGGGTGTTGCCTGCGGGATGTAACAAAGTGAGCTGGGGGATTGATGTTCAGCCTGTCCCTGGTGCCGGGGTGGATTCTTCCGAGCAAAAGAGCGTTTATTTTCAGGATAAAAAATGGTGGTTGTTATCCGAGCCGACTTCTTTATTACGTTTGGATGGGCAGGCAGAAGATACGCTCCGTATTGTGGGGCCGGGTTTACAGCAGGGGGCGATGGCGGCCTCTGCCGGGCAATGGCGTGTGCCGTCTGAAGGTGCGCCAGAATATTATGCCTTTGGCAATCTGGCTTTAAGCCATCAGCAGCTCGGGCCGTTTAGTGTGGATTATGTGGCCGATGATGCCGCCGGGGTGGCCAGGCTGCAGCTGCCCGTGTTGCATGCAAAGGCGCTGCGTTATCTGGCGGCAATTCTGCCCCCGGCGAAGAGCATCTCAGCAAAAGATCGCCATCTTTTTGTGCTGTGGCTGGGCATTGATCATCAAAAAGGCCGTGCCGGTGGTGCTGCGGGGCATCGCTCGTTTTTGGCCAATTATATAAAAGGGGCTGAAAACACGGAGGCCAGCACTGCGCTCACTTTGATGATTCTGGCTCACGAGCAGTTTCACCAGCTGGCGGCGATGTCGCTTACGCATAAAGTGAAATCGCCAACCTGGGCTGGCGAGAGTCTGGCGCATTACTATGGTTTAAAAACACTGGCCCAAAGCCAGCTGCCAGAGAATGTGCTCGCCAGGTTGCGCGGGCATTTTATCCAGCCCGGCAAAGTGCCTGAACAGGGTCTGCTTGCCTTAGAGCGCCAATATCAGCAGGGCGATCGTAGTGTTTATTCGCTGTTTTATGCTCAGGGTGCGACGTTTTGGGCTGAAGTAGACAGGCTTTTGCAATCGGCTAGCCAGAATAAACGCAGCCTGGATGATTTTTTACCCCTCTTGCTCGCCCATGATTTTACTCAGGCAGGGCAATTGCCCCCTTCGTTTGTATCGGCGCTGCGCCAGGTGCTGGGAGGGGATTTGGATACCGTGCTGGTGAAATACCTTGGCCAGTAAAACGTGGCGATTGGGTTTATTTAGCCAGCTCCAGCTCGTCCAAACCAAAAAAGCGTTGCCTGCGTTTGATTAAGTCCATTGCCAGATGCAGCGTTTCAGTGCTGTGCATCAGTTCTAATGTGTGATGGAACATCTCGGTTTTGTGCATATTAAGCAGGCCATCCACGCAGCGATATACGCGGCGGCGGGATTCTTCTGCTTCGTCAAATTGATGCACCCAGTCGCAGCCTTGCTGCGTGGCGTATTTATCGCCAATGGCCAGAGCCAGCAGCGTTTTCAATTCACCTATATATAGCGTCTCCCATGCCGATCCTGCTGTGGCGGTCAGGCCGGTGATTTCCAATACAGATTTGTCATCGGCTAGATTAAGGTGTTGCAGGCTGGTGAGCAGCGTGGTGCATTCGGTCTCATCCAGCAGCTGGAGTCTTAATATAGCGGTGCGGATTTCATTGCAAATGCGCTGAGTGTGCTTCTGCTTAGGCATAGGGTGCTCTGTTTGAGGGGAAATTGATAAACCGGCAGCTAATTTACAGGGTGCTTCTAAAGGCTGCTTCAGGAATTTTCTGGCAGTGCAGCATGCTGGCGCTTGTGACTGTATTTTCTTACTATTTAAAATCATATACTTACCGCATTGCCTTGGCTTTATTGCAAGCAAGGTGTTGACCAAGTTAGCTAAGCCCCGTATATTTCGCTTCCTCGCTGCAGCACACACGGAAACGAAGTGATGCAGAAGCAGCGAAACGATCTTTAAAAAAATACAGTCGATGAGTGTGAGTGCTTGATTCGGAAGCGAAACAAGTGCTTGCATTAGTAAGGAGTAACCAGCGATGGTTGCTCTGAATAAAGTAAGCCAGTAAGTACTAGCTTAGCGATTAAACTAAAGAGTTTGATCCTGGCTCAGATTGAACGCTGGCGGCATGCTTTACACATGCAAGTC